>NZ_CM136997.1:0-3166108 GCF_054476235.1 Dysosmobacter sp. Phy | reverse complement strand
GGTTATACCAGTGCAAATAACTGTCGAGGATGGAAATAAACTGCCGCAGAGATACGCCCTCCCAGGAAACTCCATAGAACATCTCGTTCTTCAGCCGCCCAAAGAATCCCTCGCAGGCAGCGTTGTCCGGAGAACAGCCTTTCGCCGACATGGAGCGCCGCAGGCCGGCTGCTCTCATGCGCTGGATCCAGCCCGGCCAGCGGTAATGCCCGCCCCGGTCCGAATGGAGGATGGGCCGTTCCCCTTCCCGCAGCCCGGAAATCGCCGCATCCAGCATGGAATTGACCAACCGGGCATTGGGAGATGTCCCGATCGCCCAGGTCACCGCCATGCCGTCAAAGCAGTCAATGATCGGGGAAAGATACACTTTGCCTGCAGGCAAACGAAATTCCGTGATATCTGTCAGCCACTTCTCGTTTGGCTTTTCCGCATGAAAATCCCGGTTGATAAGATTGGGCGCCGCCGGGCTGATCTCGCCAAGATAAGAGTTGTAGTGCCGGCGTCTGATGTTTCGGACCACAAGGCATTCCTCTTTCATTACACGGCGAATGACTTTCTCGGACACGCTGCGTCCGAGGCCTTTCAAGACG
Organism: Dysosmobacter sp. Phy; assembly: GCF_054476235.1. NCBI lineage: Bacteria > Bacillati > Bacillota > Clostridia > Eubacteriales > Oscillospiraceae > Dysosmobacter > Dysosmobacter sp. Phy. Next base: position 3,165,518 of record NZ_CM136997.1, on the reverse strand, counting down.
GCGTGGAGCCGCCGGTAGCCGTAGCAGCCATTCACAGCCGCAAAGGCCTCCCGGATCTCCTGCCGCAGGTTTTGGTATTTATCCGGTCTGTTCAACACTCGTTCCTGATAAAAGTAACTGCTTTTGGACAGATGCAGGCAGTCCAGCAGTTCCTTCAGCCGATATGCGTTTCTCAGGGCGTCAATCACTGCGGCTTTTTCCTGGTTGCTCAGGTTATTTGGATTGACGCCCTCTTCTTTTTTTAGGATCTCGTCCGCCTTTTTCAGGACATCTACCTCCAGCTGCAGCCGGTGGCGGGTCTTCTCCAACTCCATGTTCTCTCGCCGCAGAGACTCCACCGCTTCCACCAGCGCGGCATTTTCCGCCCGCAATGCCTCCAGTGCCGCCTCGCTCAGCGGTTCCTCCGGTTTTTTCATCTCATCTGTACACTCCCCGGCAAACAGCTTTTCCCGCCAGAAATACAGGTTGGAGTGGCTCACTCCGTATCTGTTTGCGATCTTTTCAGCGCCACCGCCTCTGGCGCAGAATTCCACCACGGCTTCGCGCTTCTGCTCTGGTGTACATTTTACGGCACTTTGCCTGGAGATACAAGGCTGTCCCTCCGGTGGGCCGGATTCCAGCACCCATTGACGCAGCCGCTCCCGATCCACATACCCCAGGGCTTTGGAGGTCCTGGTGTAGTTGCATCCGTTGGCGTAATAATGGGCCACAGCCGTTGCCTTTTGCTCCTCCGTGTGCAGAGGCGCTCTGATGAAATCCCGGTGCAGATCCCCGTTTTCCCGATACTCCCGGTACCAGCCCCGCAGTGCTTCGTGGGATGGGTATCCCAACTTCCGGATCGTTTGATTGGCCTGATACCCTGATGCGATGTATGCTTTCACCGCCCGTATCCGCTCTTCATATGGATACATTCTTGCCCCTTCCCGGTCCAGCTTTTTGTCCGCAGTCCCTTTGCAAATCAGCTATTTCTTTGTTTATGCGGCGCATTAATTGCGTCAGCCCATGATACCGATTTTATTGCCGTTTTCGTACATATCCTCGGCGTATGTTTCTTGGTTGGGGCCATGGTTTTCTATCCAGCCGAAGCCGGGTACTCGGTGACTTCCAGCTCTGGAATTGGCTCTGGTTCGGGCATATCAGTTGGCTCCAGCGCTGACACACCTTGATTTGCTGCCGTGGGTGCTGGAGTTGGAGCAGGCGGCTGTTCATTTGCTTCCTCCAAGACAGGCTCAGCTATCGTTCCATCTGCTTCTTCCATCTCTGTTGTCAGTGGCATCGCTGGTCCTGCTGGCTTCGGAAGCGGTGCCTGGGACGCGATTACTGCGGGTGTTGGGGTTAGGGCGGGTGTTTCCTTGTCCACTGCAGTTTGGGGCGACACAGCAGCCCACAGGGCGAAACTGGCGGTAATCGCTGCGGCTATGGCAATTTGTTTTTCACTCCAGTTCCCCCTCAGATACGAAACGAGCGCCCGTTCCCCTGGTCCGACAGGAGAATGAGCGCTCGTTTTCGTCATTTTGCAGTTCTATTGAAAGCCTCCACGCCAGTTCAAATCCGGCGATAAAACTATCGAGGGAGGTCAGTTCTATGATAGAGTCCTGGGCGTCGATGATTCGCAGCACCAGTTTTCGCTCCGGCTTTGCCAGCGCCTCGATCAACGCTTTGTGGCACTCCTCCACTTCGTTCTCCTGTTCGGAAAGCTCCGGCGGGGTATAGAAACAGTCATACAGCCCCTTGAGCAATTTCTTTTCCGTGGTCATCGCCTCCTTGCGACACAAACCTATACCACACCTTCCACAGAATATCCATCAGAATTTCAAGAGGTTATCCAGAATGTCTGCCGCCTGCCGCAGTTCCTCCTGAGACGCTTCGGCGGGTTTGTTCTCGTCCTTGGCAACTGGGCGGGCCAGATAGGGCGCATAGTTCTGCCGGGTCATTGTGGTCCTGAAGTGGCCCAGCATCTGTGATACCTTTTTGGCGTCCATCCCATTTTGCAGAGACAGGACGGCGCAGGTATGCCGGAGATCCGCGAATCGGATGTGATCCAGCCCGGCCTCTTGGATGATCTCATTGTGCAGCCGGCGCACCATCTGGGGCGAGTAGGGCCTCTGGGTGGCCGGGTGCATGAACATGAGCGGACTTCTTGGGTGTTTGGCATGTTCCAGGCGCAGAAGTTCAACCGCCTCCGGGGTCAGGCTGACGATCCTTGTGCCGCCCTCGTACTCCACCAGTTCCCGCCGCTCCACGGCGCGTTTCTCGGTGATGGTCAGCACCCGCTCTTTTACATCCAGGTCGCTCCACTTCAGGGCGATCAGTTCTCCTTGCCGAAGTCCCGCCGTCAGTGCCAGCAGGAACATGGGGAGGTGGCCCAGCCGCGCCGCCGCGTCCAGATAGTCCTCCGCTTCTGCTGGCGTCAGCACATTGGCACTGACCTTCTTTGGCTTTGGGTAGTGAAACGCTCGGGCGGGATTTTCCGTCATCAGACCATCCCGCATCGCCTGATCCAGACATTGCTGGAGCAGTCGGTGGATGTGCCGCATGGTGTGCTCCCCCAGTCCTGGGTATTCGGGACTTTCCGGGCGGTGCCCACCAAAGCGCTTTCGTTCCTCCAAAAAATCTCCCACCTGCTCCACCGTCAATTCAGAGAGCGGGATCTCCCCCAATCCGGGGAGGATATGGTTCTTGAAGAGGTAGCCATGAGCTGCGTAGGTGGTTGGCCTGCTCTGGTTCTTGTCGTAGACCTCCTGCCAGCGGAGAATATACGCTCTCAGCGTCATATCCCCACCTCCCTGCATTGGCGCTGCAGGTTCCGAAAAGCCACCCACGGCAAGCCAGCCTGTTTGAGTATCCGCTTGTGCAGGTAGTAGAACTCGTGGAGCTGATATGGTGCTCCGGTCTTGGGGTTGAGGAATACATAGCAGCCAGCTTCCGGTATCCGTTCCAGAAGATACTCCGCTCTGCTGTTGAGGGTCAGTAGGCGCTGTCCTTTGAGGATGTACCGGCAGCGGATATGAAAATCGGCCCACGACAAGGTGATGAGTTCACATTGCCGCAGGCCGCTGGAAAGTCCTGTGTAGATGAGGGAGAGTGCGCCCAGTTGTTCTGCCGCGTTCAGGTACCGCTGGAGCTGCCCCAGGCGCAAGGGAGTTGTTTGATATTCTTCTGCTTGCGGTTCCTGGCAGAGCCGTACCGGGTTGTAGAGGATGCGCTGGTCACGGGCTGCTTCATCCATGCAGCGCCGCAGGAGCAGATGGACGCACCAGACGCTTCTGGCGCTCAGCCCCTGGCTCCGCAGACTGTCATAGAAGCTGGTAACGGTGTCTTCTGACAGCTCTGCCAGCGGGATGCCCCCGATTCCGGGGAGGATGTGGCGGTAGATCAGATTGTGGTATCCGCCCACGGTGCTGCCGCTCCATCTGCCCTGGTTCTCGCAGAACCAGCGGTCGCACCACCGTCTCACCGTATAATTGTTTTCTTTCTGCATGTCGTCGCCTCCCTTTGCAAACGAACAATACCACAGAAAGAGAGAAATAGCCACTGGAAAGAATGGAATATTTGCAGAAGAATGGCCGCTCCCGAACGATGCCGCTTGTTGACTTTCTTGTCATCCTTGTCATATATTCATCACATGACAAGCATCCGATTTGGGTTTAGATATCGGCTCCAGCCAAATAGCGTTTCAGCAGAAAAGCACAGAAGTAGGGGAAGGTATAGATGTTATCACTATACCCGATGTTTCCACCGGTGAACTTAATGCCGCAGTGAATATCCGCATACTTCTCACTGCTGATCAGGGTCCTCATGGACTTGGCAGTCCCGTTCTTGGCCTTCACCTCAACAGGGATCAGGGCGCTTGCCGTTCGGACGAAGAAATCCTGTTCCAGCGTAGAATCGTCCCGTTTATAGTAATAGAGTTTGTATCCCGCCTTGACCAGTGCTTCGCCAACCACATTTTCGTAAAGCGCGCCCTTATAGACGCCGAGATTTTTGTTGGTCCGCAGATCCTCCTGCGCTTCTTCGTCCAGCATAGCCACAAGCAGGCCGCTGTCGGCAAAGTAGATTTTATACCTCGTATCGTCATAGTTGCCCTGAAGCGGCAGCTCCGGGAAATTCAGGCAGTAGCAGATATTGACCATTCCCGCATCATCCAGCCATTCCACACATCCTCTATAGTCACGGAAACGAGCGCCGGAGGCAACTTTGGAGATTTGAAACTTCTTATTGTCCTTGGCAAGCTGCACAGGAATGTGGTTGAATACATTCAAGATCCTGGTCTGGTCGATGCCCTCGGCATATTTGCGAATGTCCTCCTTGTAGTCTGCGATCAGCTGTCTCTGTATCTCAAGCGACCCCTCAAAGGTACCTTTTACAATGAATTCACGAACAACAGCGGGCATTCCACCCAGGATACAGTAGTCAAGGAAGAGCGAGCTGCACACCGACATCTGTACCTCGTTGAAGGGTGTGAGATTTCGCATATGCTCCAGCATATCTTCGATGAAGGTATCGTCATAGCCTTTGGCCCACAGGAATTCCTCGAAATCCAGCGAGAACATCTCGTAGTCAGACTTGTAGCCCACGCTGTTGCTCTCGATTTTCCGGTAATTGATGCCCAGCATGGAGCCGCTGCAGATCACATCGAATCTGCCGTCAATCTTGAAGAACTTCAGCGCTGTTGCAATTTCCGGAAACTCCTGCAGTTCATCAAAGAATATCAGTGTTTTGCCCTCAATAAACCGTTTGGACGGGTCCATTCTGGAGATATTCTTGATGATGTCATCCGCCTTATATCCGTCCGCTGTGATCATTTTATACTTCGGTTCTTCCACGAAGTTGATGGTGATCACACTCTGGTAATTGATCTCTCCAAACCGCTTGATCGACTCGGTCTTCCCCACCTGTCGCGGTCCCTTGACGATCAACGGCTTTCTGTCGGGGTTCGCCTTCCATTCGGCCAGGAATGCATCGATTTTTCGTTTCAAATAGAGCATTTCACCCGCCTCCTTCGCCACTATTATACCGATACCCGATAGAGAAATCAATCGAAATCACAAAAAATGAGCGAGTTTTCTTTTCCTCTGCACATTTTGTGAGCGAGTTGTTGGCCCGAATACACATTTTCAGCTTCCGAGCGAGCCATATTATGCCGGGGCGTATTTCTTTGTTTTATGCGGCGCAGTTTCTGCGCCTCTGCTTTGAGGTATTTGGCCTGTCATCTCCCCCCTCAAACCGGGCGGAACATCTTTTAATACACAGAATCCAGTCCCACACAAATCCCAAAAGACGAAAGGGGTTCTTGAAACAAGCAGGGCAAAAGAGTTCTAAAGAGGAACTGCCCAAGCAGAGGAAAGGGCTAAAGAGGGCGGAAAAGTGGCGGCTGAAGGTTCAGACACGCATTTGGGACCGCATTCCCAGACATTCGAACCCCACACGCTGGACCAAACACTGCCAAACAGAGCGAAAGAGCATCAAACATCAGCAAAAAGCAGCGGATTATCTCTACCCTTTTTCTCCATTTCTTGCAATCCCAAATGCGGAAACATCCCGAAGACGCCCACTACATAGAAACATCTTCCATGACAAGCTGCTCGCTTTCTGTATGACCGGAAAGTGACAGAAATTCACCGGCAATATCCGGATTTTTGAACCGAAGTACATCCGTATCTTTTCTGCCAAAAGCAAGAAAATCCACGCCGCCATACCACACAACACTTTCATCCACAACAGCATACCGCTGATTCAGTTCTTTGTGCGTATGGACCACGATACCTGTCTGCCTCATCATCTCAATCGCTTCACATACACTTTCTTGATTCGCGAGTTTCTCGCTCTCTGCCGTTCTGGTATGGATCGCAATTTCGACACCGGAAGCAACCGCCTTCTGCAAAGAGGGAAGCAATTTCACGATTCTTCCTTTTTGCAGATAAGGACTGACAATAACCACGCTGCGGGCAGCATCATCCAAGTCCTGCTCAAAAGGAAGCATAGATGAGTGTCCATCATAAATCACACTGACAAACTGATCCGCTGCACCGAATTTGACCTGATATCCCAGCTCCGCATAGCCTTTCATGCGTTTATGATACATCCGCTCCAGGGTAGGAACATGGATATCCACATAATCGTAGATACGAACTTCCTGCTTTCCTTCATAATTTCTGTGGAGGCGTCCGGCATACTGTACCAATGTGCCTTTCCACGATATGGGCATCGCCAGGAGCAGGGTGTCCAACCGCGGGGCGTCAAAGCCCTCTCCGATATACTTTCCGGTCGCAACGACCACCACATCCTTATCGTCAGGCACATTCTGCAATGCCGTCAGCTTTTCACGTTTATCCTTTTGCTTGTCACTGCCAATGAGCAGGAAAACATGCTTTACCTGGTCCGACAGATGACCGGCAAGCAGTACAGCGTGTTCTTTCCGCTCCGTCAGCAGAATTGGTGTACGCCCCTCCTGTATCAACTTCAAAGTGTCTGACACCAACAGTTCGTTCCGGTTGTGATTTTCAATCACACCGGCGTACATATCCTGAATCCCGTTGGCATCCGGCAGTCTTAGGCGTGTAAATCTGGGAATTACTATGTGGGAGAAGCTTCGCTTTTCCGCCTGACTTTTGGCATCCACCAAATACCGGACGGGGCCGCACTGCATAAAGATGATGGGATGATGACCGTCCTTGCGAACAGGTGTGGCAGACAATCCGTAAACATATTTGGCTTCCACTGCTTTCAGAACGGTTTCGAAGGTGAATGCGGCCACATGATGGCACTCATCCACAATGACCATTCCGTACTCTGCCACAAAAGACTTTACGGACTTTTCTCCTCCCTCAAGCAGGGACTGCATGGTGGCAATATCGACGATTCCACTGCGGGTATTCTTTCCGCTGCCAATTTGGCCAATGAGGTGCTGTTTTTTCTTCCTGCCTCGCTTTTTGGGCGGTTCCGGCAGGACTTCATGGATATTCAGAAATTGTTCCAGCGAGGATTTCCACTGTTCCAGCAACGCGCTGGACTGCACCAATACCAAGGTATTGACTTTACGCTGTCCAATCAGATAGGAGCCAATTACAGTTTTCCCGAACGCAGTCGTTGCGGACAGAACACCCGTGTCTGCATCCAGCAGCGCTCGGGCGGCAGGTTCCTGTTCTGGGCGCAGCACCCCATTAAATTCCACATCAATGGAATGTCCCGGTGATCTGTGATCTTCCAGAACGACAGGGACTTCATATTGATCCAATAACCCCAGAATCTCATCCATACAACCACGGGGAAGGCCGATGTATTCCTCATCCTCATAGCCGCAGTCCAGAACGCGAGGAACGCCATAAACGGAAATACGCATGGCTTGCTTGGAGCGAAATTCCGGATTTGGAAACGCCGCAAGTCTCTTGAGCGTATTCAACGCCCCTTGAGAGAAACCCTTTTTCTCAACGTAAATCAAATTGGAATGATGCAGGCGTACCTGCAGCGGAAAATCTCTGCGCGTCAGTTTTGTCTTGGTTCGCTTGCGTTTCCAGGGCACTTGCTTCTCCTCAGCATCCGCCAATTCTCCCATGTCCCCATGATGGCATACTTTCCTTAAAGCTTCTTCCAACTGTTCCGGCGTGATTTTCGGCAGGGAGGACAGAAATGCCCACTGATCAGGATAAGGCTCAAAGCGATCATCCACAAACAGAGAATTTCCGTCTTTCTGCGCCTGTCCTTGAAATGGCAGGGCAATCAAATTCCCGAAACCGCCCTTCGGCACAAGATCCTGAGACGGGAACAACCGGTCATAGGACGAAAAGGATAGCTCATGCCGGCACGACATGGTCCCAGTCAGCAAACCGGTCCCCAAGCGCCTGGCATCGGCGGCTGAAACAGGCTCCGAAAAGAAAAACCAGACATGGGCGCCGTTTCCGGAACGGGAGCGTTCCACTGCCGGTACCAATCCCGCTTCTTTGCAGGATTTGCAAAATGCAGTCACATCAAGCTTCCAGTTTTCTTCATCAAAATCCGCAGCCAACAGCCAGGTCTTGTTGTCCTCCAGCATCGGATAGATTGCCGCCACATCTCTGCACAAAGAATCACGGCCAATCAAATGTGCTTTGACCACATCGGCTGTGAGCGGCCGAAACTCACGGTTGGGGCACTCTGCGCACTTGTATTTCTTTTTATCGCACAGGCTATGCACCCATTCATTTTTACAGACTGGGGTGTAACCGTTTTTCCCGGTGGTGGTGCTGTGATACCGGCGTGCATATACATCTTCCCGCCCTTTGAAAACAGACAGGAAATACTCGATTTTTTCCTGTGAGGAGCTGTGTGCGTGAACCGGGGCAGACTGCACATCCGTTAGCGCACAGCTGCGCCACAGCGGCTCGGAGCATACTGCCCTTTTGCCGTTTTCATCTTCACAGAGAAGCAGCGCCCGCCCTCCATCCAGAGACGGGACGATTTCAAGAAGCGCATACTCCCGGCCACTGATAATCGCTTTTCGATTCATACACAGCCCCCCTCCACACCAGCAGTTACTTCCGTCTATACTTTGTTTTCCTGCCGTTTCCATCCTGATAAATCAGGCCCTCGGCGACCATTTGTTTCAGAATTCGGTTGGCTGTGGCCTGGCTTACATCCAGAAGCTGATCCACATCACTGCGCACGATATGACCATTGGAACCAATGAAATCCAAGATCCGTTTCTCTTCACTTTTGAGCGTACCAACCGGTGTCTGTGTATGATTTGTGCCGGCGTTCCTGTTTGGCAGCGTGATTTTGAATGCGTTGCTCGATACCTCGATTTTTGGCTTCAATTCCGTCTCCGTGTAGGCGTTCATAATTTTAGGCATACCGGTGCCGTATGCCTCAATCAACTGCAGACGATAAAATATAGCTGCCAGCTTGGGGTTTCGGCAAACCGAGAGTCCCAGCATGATGTCGTCCAGTTCAATGCCGGAGGGCAGTCCACCTACAGAGACAAATTCGATCCTGTCGGCATATACACTGACCAGGGTGCTTGCACGGAAAGAATAGTCTCTATGGATCAGCGAGTTCAGCAGCGCTTCCCGCAGGGCATCTTCCGGATAATCCCGTGTGTCGATTCGGTATAGCCCATCAAAAGTTGCCTTTGTCTGGTTACGCAGATCCAGATAGCTGTACAACTCCTCCATTTGCTGAAACAGCGAACCGCCAAATTCTCTTCTGTCCTGAAAGCTTCCTTTATCTTCCCCAGAGAAGGTTGCCGCCTTGATGGTGCTGGGACACTGATCGGACAGGAGGAGCGCCACATTGGAGTAGATACCATCCGCAGAAATCATTCCAAGAGTCTGCATTTTTGCAGTATCAAATGGGATGTTCTGCTTTTCAAATTGCTTCTCTGCCGCTTCAAAGCTGAGATTCTGTTCCAGTGAACGCATGGATTCGAAGTTGTCCCCATCAGTTTCCTTGATCATTCTTCGGATCGCAGTATCCGTAGCCGGGTCAGAAGATGTGCCGTTTCTGACATAGACCCCACTGGGTTTCAACCCCTTACTGCCCAGATAATAGGGCCGGTCGGTCCCTTTTTGAATGGTCACAGCAATGATATCCTTGTCGCCGACATGTTGGGTTTCGTAGCCCACAAACATGGTCACATCAGGCTTGATGGAATCTCGAATCATATTGTTCAGCTGCAAAATGACTTGGTCGGCGTTTTTGACTCCCACAACACTTCCATCGTCGCTGACACCAATATACAGCGTACCGCCTTTTGTGTTGGCAAAGGCAATGACTTCTTTGCAGATATCTCCCACGACCTCTGCTTTCAGTTCAACAACTTCACTCTCAACAAATGCCATACACAGTACCTCCTTTTCTTAGTTGTCATTATAATCATTCTTGTCATTCTTGTCAAAACATATTCATTTGATAAGAAAATTATTCCGTGTTATAAAAGCCCGGGCCCAGGGTATTTCTTTGTTTATGCGGCGCATTTCCTGCGCCTCTGCTCTGAGATGATTCGTCCTGTTATTGCCCTCCTCAAACCGGGCGGAACATCTTTTAATACACAGAATCCAATCCCACACAAATCCCAAAAGACGAAAGAATTCCTTGAAACAAGCAGGGCAGAAGAGTTTTAAAGAGGAACTGGCGGAGCATAGGAAAGCGTTAAACAGGGTACAAAAGCTCTATTTGAAAGGACGGACATATTTTTGGGAGCAAGATGCCGGGAGTTCGAGTCTCCCCACTCGGACCAAAAGCCCTCTGGAGCCGAACTCCAGAGGGCTTTTGCATGGTTTACCGCGGAGCATTGCCGCTCCAAGTCTCCCGATTCCAAAAGAGAACTCGTGCCGTACAGGGCATGCAATCACAGCCTGCCTTTCGGTTGAAACCCGCGATGTGAAGCGAACGGCCTTTGGCGCGCTGGCATTGTCAGTCTTTGCTGCTGACCGCACTGATCGCAGGATCCTGCCTGCTTTGCCGACGGGTAAAATAAATGTAGAATCCCACATTCAAAATGATCCCGACCACGGTGGAAACCGGGGCGGCAAGGCCGATCTTGGTCAGGCTGGCGTTGGGCTGAATGCTCATGAAATACGCCATGGGAAGGCGGACGAGAAGGGTCTGGACCAGCCCCTGGATCATGACCCAAAGGGTTTGCTGGTTTCCGTTGAAGTAACCGACCATACTGAACAGGACGGCGGTGGCGATGGTCTCCGGGGCAAATCCCTTCAGGTATTCAAAGCCCTTTTGGATGACCGCCGCATCGGTGGAGAAGAAGCCAGCCAGCACATCGCCTTTCAGCATGACCAGAACGAAGACCACGCAGCCGAAGCAAAGACCCACACCGATCCCGGTAAACATAGACTGTTTGGCGCGCTTGGGATTGCCGGCGCCCACATTCTGAGACACGAAGGACGCCATGGACTGCATGAGGGCGCTGGGGATCAGCATGGCGAAATTGACGATCTTGCTGGCCACGCCGTACCCGGAGGAAGCCTCCAGGCCCAGGCGATTCACAAAGGCGCACAGCGCCAGGAAGGACAGCTGCGTCAAGCACTCCTGCAGCGCCAGGGGCAAGCCGACGGCCAGGAATTTGCGGCACTGGGGATTCAGCCGGATATCTTTTCGGCTGAAGGTGAACGGAAGCTCCTTTTTCAAGAGCAAGACCACCGCGCAGACCACGCTGACGGCCTGTGCAATGACCGTGGCGAGAGCCGCGCCCGCTGCGTCCATTCCGAACCCGGCTACCAGCAGCAGATCTCCGAAAATGTTGACCACACAGGCCACCAGGACGAACAGAAGCGGAGACCGGCTGTCGCCCAGCCCCCGGAAAATGGCGGAGAGCACGTTGTAGGCAACAATGAAGAAAATGCCGCTTCCGCAGATGCGCACATAGCTGACGGTCAGATCCAGCGATTCCGCGGGCGCCTGCATCAGCACGGAGATGGGGCGGGCGAAGCAGACCAAAACAATGCACAGCACCACCGAGATCAACGCAAACACAAGAGCGGCGCCGCCCAGGACGGGCCCGATCTGCTGCGGCTTTTTCTCACCCAGGTACCGCGCGATCAAAACCGTAATGCCCATGGCCAGCTGCGTTACGACGAATGTGACCAGGTTCAGGACCTGGCTTCCCGTAGAGACGGCGGAGAGGCCGGACGTGGATCCGAACCGGCCCACGACCAGCAGGTCCACCGCTCCGTATGCGGCCTGCAAAATAAGGGCGCCGAGAATGGGGACCATGAACAGGAGCAGCTTCCTGAGAATATTGCCCTGAGTAAAATCCGAGTTTTTCTTATCCAACACAAACGCTTCCTTCCGACATGACACGATAGAATTTCTGAATGGTCTGAATGGTGCGGTCGGCGTCTTCCTGGGAAATATCGCTCAGGAGCGGCGCCAAACGGCAAAAATACTCCTCGTTGTATATTTGAGACAGCTGCTTTCCCGCCTCGGTGACGGAAATATAGGTGATGCGTCCGTCGCTGGGGGAGGCGTGCTTGCAGAGGAAGCCCTTGGCCTCCATCTCTTTCACCGTCCGGGTCACGCCCGGCCGGGGGAGATTCAGCGTGTCGCTGATGTCAGAGATCTTTACCTGCCTGCCCTGCTGCTGCAGGGTCTGGATCACGTCCAGATACGTGATATACGCCGGCGTCACGCCCTGGGGCAGCGCTGGGAGCAGATCCCGGATGCGCTTGGCCAGATAGCAGGCATCCAGCAGCGCTTTGATCGTTTTCGGTTCCATATCGTCCCCTCCATATAGTTACCTTTGGTAAGGTATAGTGGAAATACTTTTTTTGTCAACCCCTGCGCTGCCGTCAAAGTGAACGAAGTCCGTTTTCCGACCTGTTTGATCGAAAAACGGACTTCTCATTGCCTTTCGCACTTACACGGATTTACTTCCGCTTTCCAAAAGCGGCCTTGACGCGCTCCCGTCTCCTGCCTTATCTTTGATATAGCGACGCAAACAGTTGGGGCGGATGGCGCGGAAAAATGGGCTTTGTTACTCTGTGTTGCTTGCGGCAACGGGCCGCCTTCCCTACAATGGGAAGCGAAAGGAGTGAGCCCCTATGCTCAATGAAAACATCAAAGCCATCCGGAGATCCAAGGGCCTTTCCCAGCAGGAATTGGTTGTGAAGGTAAAAGTGGTGCGGAAAACCGCCTCCAAATGGGAGCACCCTTCATCCTGATTGCGGCGCTGGTAGGCGTTTTCCTGACGAGAAAAGAGCATAAGACAGTGGCCTCCGGCGAAAAGCCGGAGGCCGCTCTTGTGTCTTACTTTGCCCAGTGGACGACGGCGTCCCGCAGAAAGCGGGCGCAGCCGGACACCTGCTTGTCGTAGTAGGCGGTGAACCGCTCGTCCATCACATAGAGCTCGGCGATCCCCCGGTGCTTGGTCGGGTCGTACCGGTTCCCCGTGAGGGTGAGCCACCGGCGGTGGAGGGCGGTGATCTCCTTGCCCTCCTCGCTCTCCGGGGACAGCCCGGCTTGGACGCGGCTGCCTCCAGCCGCTTCTGGATCTCCCGGCCCAGGTCCGCCCACTCCCGATACTGTTCTTGGGTGAGGTTCATCACCGCGGCGTTGGCCTCGTCCGCCTCTTGGTCGCCGTACTTGACGCGGATCTCCGCTCCGTAGGTTTCCTCGTTGTGTTCCACGGCCCGCTGCTTGAACGCCTTAAATTCCCTCACTTGTACCGAAATCTTGTGATGTTGGTGAATTTTTACCCATTGGGGATCAAAAAATGTTGGTGCATGCCATGGCGGCCTCATCGCTTTCTTAAAGCCAAAAATAAGCAAGGTGTATTTCAACCTTGCCCCTACAGTCAGTATCTGATATTCTGTTCACCAAACGGGAAGCTGCTTGGCTGCTGCCATTTATGCCATACTGTTATTCATAAACCCGCCAAATGCAAAGATACACCAAATCAATGCGGCTGCAGCGACCAGCTTCATAACCATGCCAACTCTTGTTTTGGATCGACCAATGAATGGAGCTGTTCCGATGGAGCAGACTGCCGCGCTGCAAAGAATGACCCGTTGAACGTACGTCAGATGGATCGGACTGCCGCTGACGACTGCGGAATTGGCGATCACAAAAGAGCGGCGCCAAGCAGATAGAGCAGGATGCTGATGACATTCCGCCTCTTCATACACTTTCCCTCCTTGCAGAAATGTGCTACTATATGCATAGACGAAAAAACCGTCAAAGGGTTCCGAAGATCGGGCCCGGAGCGGAATTTTTTATACTGCAAAAACGATGGAACTGGGTTTCTCGCCCTTGATTTCACGGAGGCGCCAGAGCATAATCATCGAAACGGCTGATCCTGCGTCCCTTTTTGGAGGCGGACGCGGCGGACGTTTACGAATGACTGAAAGAACCTGCGGTCAACTGCTTTGCCGGCATGAAGCTGCACTCCCTGGACGAGGCCGGGAAGGATAGGCAGGGGCCCGATATACAGGAGGACGGGAGCATGAAGTTTAAGGGATTGCCTTACTATTGGGGTGCGATTGCGACCACGAAATGTATCAAAGCGATCCTGTTTGCGTTTCTACCCGGGAAAACCGGAGACAAGGTAAAGCTGGATGCCTGCACCGGATGGGTCCGGCACATGGGGCGCTTTTATGAAAACAGGATTTACGCATTTGCTTTGGATGCCCGACTGACCAAAGGCGAGGCGGAAGTCCTGCTGCTGGATCGGAACAAGCAGCCGCTTTTGAAACTCAGCAGTCAAAATCCCACCCAGTCGATCCGTCTGGATGGGGAAACCGGCCGATACTATCTGCAGTGGAAGTTTCAGCAGGCTTCCGGAAAATGCGAACTGCACTGGTAAAAACGCAGATACAGGTATCACTGTATCCCATTTCTATTTGATTGAGGTAACGAAGTATGGTGATCGAAACAAAACGGTTGATCCTGCGTCCCTTTCTGGCGACGGACGCAGCGGATGTCTACGAATATCTGAAAGAACCCGCGGTCAACTGCTTTGCCAGCATGAAGCTGCATTCTCTGGACGAGGCCAGGGAAGCCGTGAAAAAGCGGCTGGGCGAGACGGAATACTACTTCGCCATCACCCTGAAGGACGGAGGCAAGGTCATCGGAGAGATCGACGCCTACCCGGAGACGGGCGAGCCCCACGCGGACGAGCACGCCCCACGGGACACCTTCAGCCCCTGCTGGATGCTGAACGAGGCCTACCAGGGCAAGGGGTACGCCTTCGAGGCGGCCCACGCGTTCTTCGACTATCTCTTCTCCCAAAAGGGCGCACGGCGCATCTACGCCTATACGGAGGACTATAACCTCTCCAGTCAGCACCTGTGCGAAAAGCTGGGTATGCGCCGGGAGGGCCTGTTCCTGGAGTTCATCTCCTTCGTGAACGATCCCGACGGCACGCCCAGGTATGAAAACACGGTGCAGTATGCCATCCTGAAAAAAGAGTGGGACCGGCGGCAGTCCCAGTAGGCAGTGGGAAGTACGATATGGGCGCAGCTTCTGTTTCCGAATATGTGGCGTCGCTGAACGAAGAGCAGCGGCGGTATGTCAGTGCGTTTATTGACTTTATGCGTGCGGAATATCCGCAGTTGGATCCTAAAATTTCTTTCTCCATGCCCATGTGGCTGCTGGGGAAGAAGATGTACGAGGGATATGTGGCGGTTTCCGCCGCGAAAAACCATTTCTCTATCCATTTTTCCGACGAGGCGTTTCTGAACCGCTTGGCGGAGCGTCTGCCCGCCTGCAAAAAGGGCAAGCGGTGCATCAACATCCCATACGGCGATGAGGCGTCCCTCCGCGCGGTGGAAGAGCGCATCGGCGATTTCCTGAACCTCTATTGCCGGGAAGGGAGCGCGTCCCAATGAGCGGAACAGAGGAGATCGGCTGCTGCGGCGCGTACTGCGGGACCTGCCGGGAGTATCGGAACACCTGCAAGGGCTGCAAGACGGGATACCTGGACGGCTCCCGGGACCTGAGCCGGGCAAAGTGCAGGATGAAAAAGTGCTGCCTGGCCAGAGGCCACGTCACCTGCGGAGACTGTGGGGAGTACGAGTCCTGCGAGACCATCCAGTCCTTCCTCAACCACCCCGGCTACAAATACGGCAAGTACCAGCAGGCGCTGGAGTACATCCGCGCCCACGGCCACGCCGCCTTCCTGAACATGGCGGAGCACTGGACAGGCGCCTATGGCAAATACCCCGAACAGGACACCTGAAAGAAACCGTGCCGCCCGCTGAACATCCACGGATGCCGGCGGGCGGGAATCTTTTCCTATTGCATATAAAAACTGATATGCCTGATGTGGGCGTAAAGCAGAATGGGGGCAACAGCCAGTTGCTTTGCTTTTTGCTCCCGCTGTGGTATGATCCAGGCAAGGTGGTGATCAACATGGAACCCAAAGAAATCCTTCTGGAACTGCGCACCAGGCGGGGACTCTCCCAGGAGCAGTTGGCGGAACAAGTGCATGTGACCCGTCAGGCGGTTTCCCGCTGGGAGACCGGTGAAACGGTGCCCAACACAGAGACGCTGAAACTTCTTTCCAGGCTGTTTGATGTCTCCATCAATACCCTGCTGGGGTCCCCCAGGCAGCTGATCTGCCAGTGCTGCGGTATGCCTCTGGAGAACGCCAACATCAGCCGGGAGCCGGACGGCACCTTTAACGAGGAGTACTGCAAATGGTGTTATGCCGACGGGAAATTCGTCTACACCAGCCTTGACGAACTGCTGGATTTCCTGGAAAGTCATATGTCCAATGAGACCTGGCCCCCGGAGCAGGTCAGAGCCTACTTTGAAGCCCGGCTGCCAAAGCTGAACCACTGGAAACAGCCCGAAACATGAACACAATCCCTCTGAAATCTGCGGTTTCAGAGGGATGTATTTTTTTGATTTGTGTTATGCGGTGGTGCGGCCTGACTGCCGGGCGCTGATCGCGGATTCCTGCCGGGAAAGATCCGTCACTGGCTCTGCAGCATGGCGTTGATGCCGTCGGCAGATTCCACCATGCCCCGCTTCATCCACTCCATCAGCCAGCCGTAGATGCCGTAGGCCCAGAAGGCCCTCTCGTATGCCTCCCGGTTCCCCAGTTCCGACCGCAGGCCACACCGCTCCTGAATGGTGTTCAGCATGGCCCCGGTCAGCCCGTTGCGGTACAGAAGCAGATAAAAGTCCGCGTGGTCCTTGTAGTGCTGAAACAGCCGCCCGAAGAGATTGGAGATGTTGGAAGTGGGGGCCGCGTCGTATGCCGCGCCCCAGGTGTTCACCAGCAGCCGGTCGTACTGGTACAGAATATCGGAAAGGCTCTGGTAGTTCCGGTAAAAGGAGGCCCGGCCCACCTGGGCCCGCTGGGTGAGCTCGCTGACGGAAATGTCCTCGATGCGTTTCTCCTGCAGAAGTTGGATCAGAGCCTTGGTGAGCTGTTCCCGGACATAGGTGTTTTTCTCCTGGTTGTTCATGATGATACAGCTCCTTCCAAACTGTCTCATTTTGGCTGATACACTTGACTCAGCTCTTTCTTCACGATACACTTGCCTCGACAAAAAAGCAAGGAGTGTTTGCGTGAAAAAAGGATTGAAAATATTTGGGATCATTCTTCTGTGCATCGTCGTACTGATGGCGGCAGGGATCGCATTTCTGGTCCACTCCGGTCAGAAGCTGGAAAAGAGCCAGGTGGAGGATCAGGCCAACATGACAAAGACCGATGACGAGCTGCTGGGAGTACAGTTCGATGTCCCCAGAAGCGGAAAGGATCCGGTGGATGTGAATTTGTATATCCCGGAGGAAGGGGGCGACCTGCCGGTGGTGTTCAATATCCACGGCGGCGCGTTCATCGCGGGGGACGCGGACACCTTGGATACCCAGAGCGACCGAATCTCCAGGAGCTGGAATGTGATCGTGGTCACCATCAACTACCGGCTGATGACCGATGAGACGCCCATCGAGTACGGCACCGAAGAAGTGATCGACGTGATCCGGTACTTCAAGGAGCACGCGGAGGAGTACCGCGCCGACCCGGACCGCTTCTGCGTCATGGGCTATTCGGCGGGGGCCTATCACACCGCGGCGGCAGTCCTGGCCATCAAGGCGGAGAATGTGGATGTGGCGGCCCAGGTGCTGTGTTATGCCTACATCGGGGACGCGGTGGAGCGATACAACGCCCTGTCCCCGGAGCAGAGGGCAACCATGGCCCCGGCGCTGTTCGTACTGGCGGACAACGACTCCTTCAGCGAGGAGAGCCTGGCCTATCAGGAGGTACTGGAGGCAAACGGGGTATCCGCCCAGGTGAAGCAATATGCCGGCTCCTTCCACGGTTTTATTGAAGAGAACAACCCGGAATACGAGGATCTCATCATCACCATCAGCAAATCTCCCGAGCAGGGGAAACTGGCCCGGGAGGCGGAGGACTTTATCGGGACCTGGCTGAACGGGTTGTTTGCCCGTTGAAATGCAGACAGCATCAAGAATCGTGCCGCATGTCAATGTCCGTCTGGTGGACCCTCATTGACAGAGGTGGGTGCTGACGGTATGATAGATCCATCTGGTGTAACATGCCGCGCCCGGACAATGAGGTGATTGGACCATGAAAACGAAGCGAATGCCCCGCCGTAAAAAATGGCTGCTGGCAGGGGGGATCGTCCTGCTGGTCCTGTCCGTCCTGACGGGCGCCTTTTTCTGGTATGTGTCGGATTACTACCCGGCGGACGAGATCGCTCTGGAGGTGCTGGCCCAGGACAACACCATCACGGTGCAGGACGATCTGACGATCCTCTCGCCCTCGTACCCCATGGACACCGCCGTCATCTTCTATCCAGGCGCCAAGGTGGAGGCGGAGGCCTATCTGCCCCTGCTGGAGCAGATCCGGCAAACCGGCGTCACCTGCATCCTGGTCCACATGCCCTTCCGCATGGCGATCTTTGACGCGAACGCGGCGGAAGATGTCATGGAGCAGTTCCCGGATATTCAGCACTGGTACATGGCCGGGCACTCCATGGGCGGTGCCATGGCCTCCCAGTTCGCCGCAAGCCACCCGGACGAGGTGGACGGCCTCATCCTGCTGGGGGCCTACATCTACGGAGACTACCCGCCGGAAAAGACCCTGACCGTCTACGGCTCCCTCAACCAAAGCGTGGAGGACCACATCGACTATACGGAGAACATTGTGGAGATCGAAGGCGGCAACCACGCCCAGTTCGGCAACTACGGCCCCCAGAAGGGGGACCTGCCCGCCACGATCTCCGCGGAGGAGCAGCAAGCCCAGACGGTGGCCGCCATCGAGGAGTTTCTCGGGGAGACCGACGCGCAGACTTGAGGAGGGATGCGGGATGTTTTTCAGGAAAAAGCGGGAGACACGCACCTATGACCGGGAGACCCAGGCGCCCGTGATCCGCGCCAGCATCTGCACCGGAGAGAAGGTGGCGGGCTTTCGGGACCTCCGCACCGGGCGATTCACCGAGATCATGCTGATCCGCACCCCCGGCGACCTGGAGGAGTTCCGCCGCCTCTACGGGATCGGAGAGGGCGAGATCACCACGCAATACTGAAAGCGGAGTGTCCGGAAATCGGACACTCCACTTTTTTCATAACTCTCGTTGGAGATACACCATATCCACCAACTGCACCCCGCAGTCATAGATAGGGTGGTCGTAGTGTTCGGTGAAAAAGTTCCGGACCAGATGGTGCCGCCGAAAGCCGCAGGATTCATAAAACAGAATGGTGGAGGGGCTGTCTCCGGTGCCCACCTGCAGCGCCGCATACTGCCCCCGGTATGTCCGGACCAGGAAGTCCACCATGGCTTTGCCGTAGCCCCTACCCTGAAAGGCGGGTGCCGCGGCCAGGTTTTTCAGCTCCAGGACGCCGTTCCCCTCGTCGGTCACCACGCACTCCGCTTTGACACCGTCCTCCTCCAGCACATACATGGTCCCCCGCTCCAGGTAGCGGTCGATCATGTCCTCCTGCTCGTCGGCCAGCAACAGTAGATCCAGGTATCTCTTTTTGTCCGTCTCCACTTTTCTGATTTCCATGGGTGCTCCATCCTCCGCCTGGCAGCCTTGATGGGGCTATGATACCATACGATGTGCGCCTCTGCAATTCTTTAAGAAACATGACAGACAGTTGTCGTGTTCCTGTGGTATAATGGACAAAAACAAGAAGGGCGGTGTATCCCATGAAGATGGAGCGGCTCATCGGTATCCTGTCCATTCTGCTCCAGCGGGAGAGGGTCACCGCCCCGGAGCTGGCGGAGCAGTTCGAGGTGTCACGGAGGAC
Organism: Dysosmobacter sp. Phy; assembly: GCF_054476235.1. NCBI lineage: Bacteria > Bacillati > Bacillota > Clostridia > Eubacteriales > Oscillospiraceae > Dysosmobacter > Dysosmobacter sp. Phy. The sequence goes on along the minus strand of NZ_CM136997.1, from coordinate 3,145,808 downwards.
CATCCAGCGGGACATTGAGTCCCTGTGCCGGGCGGGCATCCCCATCGCCACTGCCCAGGGCGCAGGCGGCGGCATTTCCATCATGGAGGGCTACCGGGTGGACCGCACTGTACTCACCGATCCCGAGATGCAGGCTATCCTGGCGGGGCTGCGGAGCCTGGACAGCGTCAGCGGCACCCGGCGCTATGCCCAGCTGATGGAAAAGCTCTCCGCCGGGACGGACGGGCTGGTGAGCGGCGGTGCCCACATGCTCATCGACCTCTCCTCCTGGTACAAGACCAGTCTGCCGCCCAAAATTGAACTGATTCAGGGGGCCATCGAGCAGTGCCGCACCATTCGCTTTGCCTACTTCTCTCCCAAGGGGGAGTCGGTGCGCACCGTGGAACCTTACTACCTGGTGTTCCACTGGTCCACCTGGTATGTGTGGGGCTGGTGCCAGAGCCGTAAGAACTTCCGCCTGTTCAAACTGAACCGCATGACGGACCTCGCTGCCGGTGAACCCTTTGAATCAAGACACGCACCCCTGCCCGACCTGGAGCCGGAGCGGGTCTTTCCGGTCAAATATCAGGTCACCGTCCTCTTTGATCCCGCCTGCCGCTGGCGGCTGGTGGAGGAGTACGGGGCGGACCGCTTCACCGTGGAGCCGGACGGCCGGCTGCGCTTCATCGGCGGCTTTCCTGACGCCGACAGCGTGCTCAGCTGGGTGCTGACCTTCGGGGACAAAGCGGAGCTGCTGGAGCCGCAGGAGTTGCGGGAGCGTCTGGGGGAACTGACGAAAACGCTGGCCGACCGCTACGGGAGGGATTGACATGGCCTCTCATCAGGACTTTGTGGACTATGTGGCCGAGCAGCTGCGCCAGGCGGGCGCTATCCGCAGCCGGAAGATGTTCGGCGAATACGGCCTCTACTGCGATGGCGTGTTCTTTGCCGTCATCTGCGATGACCAGCTTTTCGTCAAGGTCACCCCGGCAGGCGAAGCGGCCTTTCCAAATCTGCCCAAGGCCCCGCCCTATGCGGGGGCCAATGACTACATCTGGGTGGAGGATGTGGACGACCGGGACACCTTGACCGCCCTCACCCGCCTCACCTGTCTGGCCCTCCAGGCCCAGCCCAAAAAGAGGAGGAAATGACCATGGCCTTTGACTACAAGAAGGAGTACAAGGAATTCTATCTGCCGCCCAAGGCACCGGGCATCGTCACCGTGCCTGCCATGAACTTCCTGGCGGTGCGGGGGCAGGGAGATCCCAATGAGGAAAACGGCACCTATAAGCAGGCCCTGGAGCTGCTCTATGCGGTGGCCTTCACCATCAAAATGAGCAAGCAGGGACAGCACCGACTGGAGGGCTACTTCGACTACGTGGTGCCGCCGCTGGAGGGGCTTTGGTGGCAGGAGGGCGTCCACGGGGTGGACTATGCCCGCAAGGAGGATTTCCGGTGGATCTCCCTGATCCGCCTGCCGGAGTTTGTGACGGAAGAGGCCTTTGACTGGGCCGTCCGGGAGGCGACGGAAAAGAAACAGCGGGACTTCTCTAAGGTGGAGTTCTTCCCCTGGGAGGAGGGGCTGTGCGTCCAGTGCATGCACATCGGCCCCTACGACAATGAACCAGCCACCGTGGCCTCCATGGAAGCGTTCGCCAAGGAGCGGGGCTATGTGTTTGATTTCAGCCAGGGCCGCTTCCACCACGAGATCTATTTGAGCGACGCCCGGCGGACCCAGCCGGAAAAGCTGAAAACCGTCATCCGGCAGCCCATTAAACGGACAGAACGAGGAGAAACTTCTATGGAAATCAGAAACCTTCGTAACGGCGACGATCTCTTTGCTGTCAGCCGGGTCTATGAGGAGAGTTGGCGCGGAGCATATCGCGGGCTGCTGCCCCAGGAATATTTGGACAGCCTGCCGGCGGGAAAATGGGTTCCCTATCTGGAGCAGGCAGGCCGGGAGTCTCTGCTTTTGCTGGACGGAGAAAAAATCGTTGGTACCGCCAGCTGCTGCGCCAGCCGCATCCCGGAATTGCCGGGCTGGGGAGAGATCGTTTCGCTCTATCTTCTGCCGGAATATTGGGGAAAGGGCTACGGGAAACTGCTGTTTTCTGCTGCGGTGGAACAGTTGGGGACCATGGGTTACCGGAATATCTTTTTGTGGGTGCTGGAGGGAAATCAGCGGGCCAGAACCTTTTACGAGCACATGGGGTTCCGTCCCAGCGGAACCTATGCAGATGACAAGATTGGCGGGATGCCGGTACGGGAGACGCAGTACCGCAGGGAGGACAACAGATGAGCGAAGCAGGATACAACCACCGGGAGTCACAGGTTTGCCGCTGGTTTTCCATGTGGCTGGACAAACAGGACACGGGGATCGAGGAGCTCTTCGCCCCCGACGCCGTCTACATCGAGAGCTGGGGGCCGGAGTACCACGGCAGCGGGAAGATCAAGCTGTGGTTTGACGAGTGGAACGGCCGGGGCACCGTGGAGCGGTGGGACATCCGGCAGTATTTCCACAAAGGGAGTGAGACCGTGGTGGAGTGGGCCTTCCGGTGTGCCATGAAGGACGGCACCGTCCAGAGCTTTGACGGCCTCTCCCTCATCCGCTGGAATGAAGCGAATCAGATCTGCTTTTTGCAGGAATTCGGCTGCAACGAAAACCGCTATGACCCCTACGCCCAGGGAGACACCCCGGTGTTCCGGGAGGAACAGGCGCTGTGGTTCTGAGGGAGGAAACACCATGAAAGGCTTTACCAGAGAAGAGACCCGCTTCTCCCTCTGCGGTCTGAACTGCGCCCTCTGTTCCATGCACCTGGGCGGCTATTGTCCCGGCTGCGGCGGCGGGGCGGGCAACCAAAGCTGCACCATCGCCAGGTGCTCCCTGGAGCACGGCGGGGTCCAATTTTGCTGGGAGTGCCCGGAGTACCCCTGTTCCCGCTACGACGGGTTCGACGACGGGGATTCCTTCGTGCCTCACCGGAACCGGCAGCAGGACGTCGCCCAGGCCCGTGAGGTGGGGCTGGAGACTTACCTGGTCCGGTTGGAGGAAAAGCGGGCCATCCTGGACGAACTTCTGGCAGGCTATAACGATAGACGCCGCAAGACGCTGTTCCACGCGGCGGTCTATCTCCTGCCCCTGGAGGATCTGCGCTCTGTGATGGCCGCACTGACCAGCCGCCCGGAACTGGCTGAGCAATCCATAAAGGAGCGGGCCCTGGCAGCCGTGGAACTCCTCCAGGGAGCAGCGGACCGCCGGGGCGTCAGCCTGAAGCTGAACAAGAAACCGAGGAAGGGGTGAGCGTATGCCGACTTCCAGAGTGACCGTCCAATTCCCCTGCCCGGTGGAGCGGGTGTGGCAGGTTGTGACTGACCTTGCCTACACCGCCTGGCGCAGTGACTTGGCCCGGGTGGAGGTGTTGGATGAAGCCCACTTTGTGGAGCACACCAAGAGCGGCTATGCCACACATTTTGCTGTCACGGCCTGTGAGCCTTTCCGCCGCTGGGCCTTCACCATGGAGAACAGCAACATGTCCGGCTCCTGGGAAGGCATCTTTGAGTCGGCGGAGGGCGGCACCCGGCTCCACTGCACCGAAACTGTCCATGCCAAGAACTGGTGGATGCGCCCCTTCGTCCCCGGCTATCTGAGGCGGCAGCAGAGGTTATATCTGGACGATCTGCGGAAAGAACTGCTGAAATGAGCCGTGTTACTCTGCGTTGCTTGCGGCAACGGGCCGCTTTCCCTACAATGGGGCCGAAAGGAGTGATCCCTCATGTTAAGCGAAAACATCAAAGCCATCCGGAAATCCAAGGGTCTTTCTCAGCAGGAGCTGGCGGTCAAGGTGAACGTGGTGCGGCAGACCGTCTCCAAATGGGAGCAGGGTCTGTCCGTCCCGGACTCCGATCTGCTCATCGCCCTGTCGGAGGCTCTGGAAACACCCGTCAGCACCCTGCTGGGGGAGACGGTGACAGAGACAGAGGTGGATACCGTCAAATCCCTCTCGGAAAAGCTGGAGGTCATCAATTTGCAGCTGGCCCGGAGAAAGGCTATGCGGCGTTCGGCCCTCCACTGGGGGCTCATCGCGGTGTGCGTGGGTATTCTGGCCGTCGCCGCAGTCCTGACGGTGGTGAACAGCCCCTACCTGGGCTGGGATTACAGCGCCCCGGAGACCGCCGTCATAGCCGTGGCCGTCCATGCCTTTGAATGGGCCTTTGTCCGCCTGGCGCCCTTTGCTCTGATCGCGGCGCTGGTGGGCGTGTTCCTGACACGGAAAAAGGCATAGGACATGTTTTGGGAGCGTGCAAAGCTGAACAGTGCGATCCGTACCACCAGACAAATATGAGCATGGAAAATCGGGCAGAGTCCGTTGCTTTCCGATATGCTGAATCCAGAAGGACGGTGTGACCATTGGATTGGGTAACAAGCATTCATCAGGCGATCCAGTATATCGAGGAACATCTCCGGGAGGAGCTGACCATCCGGGAAATTGCGCAGCAGGCGGCTTTATCCCCCTTTTACTTTCAGAAGGGCTTTGCTATGCTGTGCGGCATGACAGTGGGCGACTACATTCGCCAGCGCCGGCTCTCCGCCGCCGGGCTGGAGGTCCTCGCGATGGACCGGAAGATCATCGACATCGCACTGGAGTTTGGCTACGATTCGCCGGACAGCTTCACCAAAGCCTTTACCCGCTTCCATGGTCTCACACCTGCCGCACTGCGAAAAAGCGGAGGCGCGGTCCGTTCCTTTGCTCCGCTTCGGATCAAAGTGACATTGGAAGGTGGTCAAAGCATGGATTGTAAGATTATGAAAAAAGAGGCATTTACGGTACTCTGCCGGGCAAAAACCTTCAAGTATGAGGATGCGGTGGTCCAGGTCCCCCAGTTCTGGACAGAGCATTTCAGCACAGGCGGAGGCAAGGTGGTGTGCGGCATGTACGGCATCAACCTGGACGAGAGCATGGGCGGCAATGAGTTTGAATATCTCATCGCCGACAACTACGATCCCGCCAGGGAAATCCCGGACGGCTTCACCACCCGTACCATCCCGGCACACACCTGGGCGGTTTTCCCCTGCACCGGCCGGATGCCTCAGGCGCTCCAGGGACTGAACCAGCAGATCTTTTCCCAGTGGCTGCCCACGAACCCCGACTATAAGATCGCGGCCGGTATCAATGTGGAGCTGTACAGCGATGCCAGCAAATTTGAAAACGGAACCCAGGACCAGGACTACTACTGTGAGATCTGGATCCCGGTGGAAAAGAAGTAACTTCCTGCGAAACACAAGTTTATCCACTCTGACGAGAAACCCGGCATATGCTTGACGCACATGCCGGGTTTCTCATAAAGCAGCCTATTTTTTAAATAAATCCAACAGATACCCGTAGCCCTCAGCCTCCATTTTGGCGTAGGGGATGAAGCGCAGGGAGGCGCTGTTGATGCAGTAGCGCACGCCGTTGGGAGACTCCGGGTCGCCGGTGAACACATGGCCCAGGTGAGAGTCCCCGGCCCGGCTCCGGACCTCAGTGCGGTGCATCCCGTGGCTGTCGTCCGGGAGCTCCACCACGGCGGGCTGCTCGATGGGCTTGGAAAAGGCGGGCCAGCCGCAGCCGCTCTCGAATTTATCCGTGGAGGAGAACAGCGGCTCGCCGGTAACCACATCCACATAGATGCCCTTCTCAAACTGGTCCCAAAACTCGTTGGCAAAGGGCCGCTCCGTGCCGCTGCCCTGCGTGACGCGGTACTGCTCGGCGGTCAGCTTGTCCCGGATGGCCCCCGCCGCGGGTTTGCGGTAGTCGCCGGGGTCGATGCGCAGCTGGGAGAAGAGCTTCATCTCCTCCAGGGGGATGTGGCAGTAGCCGCCGGGGTTCTTGGCCAGATAGTCCTGGTGGTAGTCCTCCGCCGGGTAGAAATTCACCAGCGGGCCGATCTCCACGAAAAACGCCCGGCTGCGGCTGCGCTCCATGTCCGCGATGCGCTCCACCGTCTCCCTGGCCGCGTCGTTGGTGTAGTAGACGCCGGTTTGGTACTGGCTGCCGATGTCGTTGCCCTGACGGTTTTCCACCGTGGGGTCGATGACGTAGAAGTAAGCCAGCAGCAAAGCGTCCAGACTGACCTGTTCCGGGTCGTACTCCACCCGCACCGTCTCCCGGAAGGCAGTGTTTCCGGCGCACACCGCAGAATAGTTGGCGTCGGCCTGACCGGTGCCGTTGGCGTAGCCGCTCTGGGCGTCGATCACGCCGGGGATGGACTGCATAAGGGCCTCGATGCCCCAGAAGCAGCCTCCTGCCAGATAAATGACGTTTTCCGCCGTATCCATGAAAAACTCCTCCTCTTCAGACTGTATGGAAGGGTGCTCGATTTGCGCGGTTTGATCGGCTCCTGTCTCCGGCGGCCCGCCGGGGGCGGTGGTGCAGCCGCTCAGCAGCAGCGCCGAAACGGTCAGAAGAGAGAACCATTTTCTGCCCATGCTTCTATGACCTCCTGAAAAAGCGCCGGACCCGGATCGTTCCCGGGTCCGGCGCGCTGCAAAGCCTTGATTGTGTCTGCTTTCGGGGTGACGGCAGGCCCGGGAGCTCATCCCTTCCGATAGCCGCACTTGGGGCTCACGCCGTTCTCGTTCAGTGCGATGCCGCACAGGGGGCAGCGGTCGATCTGACTGTGGGTCTCGAACTCCGCCGAGGCCGCGTTGACGCCGCTGGTGAAGGTGATCTTGGAGATGCTTCTCATATGAAAAACCTCCTTGCAAGATGATGAACAGTGCCAAGTGCCGGTCTCTATGGAAAGCCGCCGCGGCGCTGCGCCGGGCTCGATACATTATATTTATGATACGGAAACGGTGGGATTTTGTCTGTGATGTGATCACTCTGGGGGAGATCCCGCAAAAAAAATCTGCCGGACGGGGACGGCAAACATTTGTGAACTCCCGCTTCAACGCGGTTGACAGTCGCTGCGCTTGTCCCGTATACTGAGGACACTGTGAGGAGGACGCAGCATGAGTTTTCAGACCTACTTCCCCATCTGGGACCAACTTCAACCCCACCAGCAGAGGCGTCTCCTGGCCTCCCTGACCAATCAGGCCGTGGAGCGGGGTACGCTCCTGCGGGGCGGCAGTACGGACTGCACTGGGGTTTTGCTGATCCGGACCGGACAGCTGCGGGCCTTTGTCTACTCGGAAGAGGGGCGGGAGATCACCATTTATCGCCTGTTTGAGGGGGATTTGTGCCTGTTCTGCGCTCCCTGCCTCATCCGCTCTATCCAGTTTGATGTGACCATTCAGGCGGAAAAGGACACCGAGTTCTGGAGCATCCCGTCGGGAGTCTACCAGCAGCTCATGTCTGAGTCCACAGCGGTGTCCAATTACACCAACGAGCTGGTGGCCAGTCGGTTTTCTGAGGTCATGAGCCGGATGGAGCAGTTTATGTGGAAGAGTATGGACAAACGGGTGGCCGCCTTTTTGCTGCAGGAGGCCGCCATTGAGGGGGCCTGCGAGTTGCGGATCACCCACGAGACCATCGCCAACCACCTGGGCTCCCACCGGGAGGTGATCACCCGCACCCTGCGGGAGTTCCAGAGCGCGGGCTTGGTGAAACTGTCCCGGGGCATGGTAGCCATCCTGGACAAGGAAAAGCTGGAGACTCTGTGAACATAACCGCCGCAGGCATCTAAGGAAACCATCCTGAGGCGTTTCCTGGCAACCGCAGGGAGGAGGTGAGTGCCGTGCTTGATATGGTTCCGAATGCGGAGCAGATGATAACTTTGGTGGGAGAACCTTTATATGAGATTTGGACCCGGTTATGTGCTCTGATTGACGCATCATATAGCATGGAGCGTCTGTGGAGCAGCGGTGGAAAAGCCTGGGTCTACGAGTACAAATACCGGCGGGGCGGCAAGACTTTGTGCGCGCTGTACGCGAGAGAAAACTGCATCGGATTCATGATCATCCTGGGAAAAGACGAGCGTTTGAAATTTGAAACAAACAAAGCACAGTACTCCAAAGAAGTACAGAGGATTTACGACGAGGCAAAGACTTATCATGATGGGAAGTGGCTGATGTTCCAGCCGACGGACACCTCATTGTTTGAAGAGTTTATGAGCCTGCTGTCCATCAAAAGAAAACCGAACAGAAAATAAAAAGGGCTGCTTGGGAGGCCGGGGAGACGGGACTGAGGGCTTTTCCACTCAAGTGGAACTGCATAATCGGCTGAAATCAGAACAAACAGGCCCCGGCTTTTGCCGGGGCCTGTTTGTTCTCTATTTTGCCCAGTGAACCACAGCATCCCGCAGGAAACGGGCGCAGCCGGGAAGGCGCTTATCGTAGTAGGCGGTAAACCGCTCGTCCATCACATAGAGCTCCGCAATCCCCCGGTGCCTAGCCGGGTCGTATCGGTTTCCGGTGAGTGTGAGCCACCGGCGGTGGAGGGCACAGATTTCCTTGCCCTCCTGGCTCTCCGGAGAGAGGCCGGCTTGGACGGCGGCCTCCAGCCGCTCCTGGATCTCCCGGCCCAGGTCCGTCCACTCCTGATATTGTTCCCGGGTCAGGTTCATCACTGCGGCGTTGGCCTCGTCCACCTCTTGATCGCCGTACTTGGCGCGGATCTCCGCTCCATAAACTTCCTCGTTATGGGCTACTGCCCGCTGCTTGAACGCCTCAAATTTCTGCTCGTCGCTCATGATCTCGTTCCTTTCTTCCGCTCCGATGGTGTCTCTCACCGACCGGATGAGCTGTTCCAGCCGCTCCCGCTCCGCCTCCAGCGCGGCCAGGTGACTGCGCAGAGCGGCCAGACGGTCAAAGGAGGGATCGTCCAGACATTTCTTGATCCGCGCCAGCTCCACCCCGAGGGTCCGGTAATAGAGAATATCCTGCAGCCGGTCCACCTCCGCCTTGCCATAGTAGCGGTAGCCGCTCTCCGCCACCCGGCTGGGCTTCAGCAGGCCGATCTGGTCGTACCAGCGCAGGGTGCGGGTGGTCACCCCGGACAGGCGCGACAGCTCCTGAATGGAATATTCCATAGACATCCCTCCCTGAAAATAGGATATCAGTTGACGCAGCGTCAGAGTCAAGGGGGAATTTCGCGCTTGAAAGAGCCTCTGCCGCACCGGCTTTTCCGGGGTTCATCCCGAATGAGGACCGGCCCGGAAAGCGCGCTTTTTCTCGCTGCCGGCCGCGGCAGGAAGATTTTATCACGGCTCCTCGTGTCCGGCAACCGATTCCCATATGCCAAAGCCGAAACGTGTGCTATAATAAACAATCAAAACTCCCTTGCGCTGCAAGCGGAAACAACAAACGATGGGGAGCGAGTATGAAACGGATTTTTCTTTTGGAAGACGATAAGACCCTGGGGCGGGGGATCGCCATGGCTCTGACTGGGGCGGAGGCGTCTGTCGTCTGCCGGCCCAGCCTGGAAAAGGCCCGGGAGGCGCTGGAGCAAGAGCGGTTCGAGCTACTGATCCTGGACGTCAATCTTCCCGACGGCAGCGGGCTGGACCTTCTGCGCCAGGTGCGGGCGGAGGGCAATGCCGCGCCGGTGATCCTGCTCACCGCCAATGATCTGGAGCTGGATGAGGTGACCGGTCTGGAGGCCGGGGCGGACGACTATATCACCAAGCCCTTCTCTCTGGCCGTACTCCGGGCCCGGGTGAACGCACAGCTCCGACGGGGTGCGCCCAAGGCATCCTCTGCGCTGTCCGTTGGCCCCTTTATCTTCGATTTTGTCCGGATGGACTTTCGCCGTAACGGCAGGCCCGTAGAGCTGTCAAAGACTGAGCAGAGGCTGCTGCGGGTGCTGGTGGAGAATCGGGGCCATGCCGTGCCCCGGGCCGTGCTGGTGGACCGGGTATGGACGGACGGCGCGGAATTCGTGGAGGAAAACGCCCTGTCCGTCACAGTCAAGCGGCTGCGGAGCAAACTGGAGGCCGATCCCGCCAGGCCGGAATATCTGAAAACGGTGTACGGCATCGGCTACACCTGGGAGGCGGCGCCATGACGGGACAGATCATAGCGGGAGGGGCCCTTCTGCTGGCCCTGGCCGTGGTCGGCTATGACCGCTGGCGGACTGTCCGCACCATCCGGCGTCTGGACGACATGCTCACTGCGGCCTTGGACGGCAGCTTTTCCGAAAAGACCTTTGACGAAAGCCGCCTCTCCGCGCTGGAGAGCCGATTGGCCCGGTACCTGACGGCCAGCGCCCTGTCCGAGCGAAATGTGCGGGAGCAAAAGGATCAAATCAGCGCCCTCATTTCCGACATCTCCCACCAGACCAAGACCCCGGTGTCCAATCTCCAGCTTTATGCCCAGCTGCTCTCGGAGCAGCCTCTCACCCCCCAGGGAAAGGACTGCGCCGCTGCCATCTCCGCCCAGGCGGACAAGCTCCAGACCCTCATCGAGGCTCTGGTCAAGACCTCCAGGTTGGAGACCGGAATTCTGGCCCTCCACCCTCAGCCCGGGGGGCTTTCCGCAGTGGTGGAGCGCTCTGCCGCCCAGTATGCGCCCAAAGCCACAGAAAAAGGCATCACTCTGACTGTCCGGCAGACAGAAGGCTTCGCCGTCTTTGATGCCAAGTGGACGGAGGAGGCGGTGTGCAATCTGCTGGACAACGCCGTCAAGTACACCCCGTCCGGCGGGGCCGTGACGGTGGAGGTCAAAAACTATGAGCTGTTCTCCGCCGTCCGGGTGAGCGATACCGGCCCGGGCATTTCCGAGGCGGAGCAGGCCAAAATTTTCGGACGGTTTTACCGCGCCCAGGGAGCCTGGCAAACCGAGGGCGTAGGCATCGGTCTCTACCTCACCCGGCAGATTGCGGAAAAACAGGGGGGCTACGTGAAGGCGGAGAGCATGCCCGGGGTGGGAAGCGCATTTTCGCTCTATATTCCCCGGGAGGCATAGGATCACAGCGCGCAGGAGGATTATACCGTGAGAAATGAATATGAAAATGAGGCGTTTTTCCAGCAATATGCCCAGATGTCCCGCAGCCGGGAGGGACTTTCCGCAGCAGGGGAGTGGCATCAGCTCAAGCCCCTTTTCCCCCCGCTGGAGGGAAAGTCTGTGCTGGATCTGGGCTGCGGCTACGGGTGGCACTGCCGGTTTGCTGTGGAGCAGGGGGCCCGGAAGGTGCTGGGCCTTGATTTAAGTCAAAAAATGATTGAGGAAGCCAAACGACGCAACCGTGGGGAAGGCATCCTCTACCGGGTGTGTGGGATCGAGGAATATGAGTATCCGGAGGCCGCATGGGACTGCGTGGTCTCCAATCTGGCGCTGCACTATATCGAGGACCTGAGCGCCATTTTTGAAAATGTTCATCGGACGCTGAAGAAAAACGGAATCTTTCTCATCAACATCGAGCATCCGGTCTTTACCTCCGGCGTGGGACAGGATTGGGCCTATAGTGCGGACGGAAAACCGTTATATTGGCCCATCGACCAGTATTTTATACCCGGGGAGCGCCTTACTCACTTCCTGGGCTGCGAGGTCCGCAAACAGCACCATACGCTTACCCAGATCCTGATGGGGCTGCTACGCAGCGGCTTTGTACTGGAAGCCGTGGAAGAGGCAAAGCCTTCTGAGGAAATGCTGGATATTCCCGGCATGCGGGACGAGCTGCGCCGTCCCATGATGCTGCTGGTGCGGGCAAAAGCGGTGCATTGACGGAGCCGGACCGGACTTCTTTCAAAACTGTCACATTCTTGAAAGGACCAGGACAGATTCTCATGTTAAAGTCTGTATTGTCAAAAGACGGTACAGACTTTTTCTTTGGAGGAACATCGTATGACGATTCTTGAGACCCGTGATCTGAAAAAATATTACGGCGCCGGGGATACCCAGGTAAAGGCCCTGGACGGCGTGGATCTGAGCGTGGAGCAGGGGGAGTTTGTGGCCATTGTGGGCACCTCCGGCTCCGGCAAGTCCACGCTGCTCCATATGCTGGGCGGGCTGGACCGGCCCACCTCCGGCACCGTCACCGTGGACGGCAAGGATATCTTCGCCCTGAAGGACGAGGCCCTGACCATTTTCCGCCGCCGCAAAGTCGGCTTTGTGTTCCAGTCCTACAACCTGGTGCCGGTGCTCAGCGTGTGGGAGAACATCGTTCTGCCCATTCAGCTGGACGGGGCCAGAGTGGACGAGGCCTATGTGCAGGAGGTCATTGCCGCTCTGGGCTTGGAGAAGAAGCTCCGGAGCCTGCCGGGCCAGCTCTCCGGCGGTCAGCAGCAGCGGGTTGCCATCGCACGGGCCCTGGCAACGAAACCCGCCATCCTCCTGGCCGACGAGCCCACCGGCAACCTGGACAGCCGGACCAGCCAGGATGTGCTGGGGCTCATGAAAGTGACGGGGCAGAAGTTTGCCCAGACCATGGTGATGATTACCCACAACGAGGAGATCGCCCAGATGGCCGACCGCATCGTCCGCATCGAGGACGGGCGGATCGTGGCGCGGTAAGGGGGCGAAGGACATGAACGTCTCCAACCGGGGCTGCATCCGCCGCCTGAGCCTGCGCACCCTTCTCGCCAGCCGCACCCGGAACATCGTGGCGGTGCTGGCCATCGCCCTGACGGCGGTGCTCTTCACCTCTCTTTTTACCATCGCCCTCTCCATCAATGAGGGCATCCAGCAGAACAACTTCCGTCAGGCCGGAGGGTGGGCCCACGGTACGTTCAAATATCTGACGGAGGAGCAGTTTGAGGAGTTGAAGGACGATCCTCTCATCGACCAGTGGGGCCTGCGCCGTTTTTTAGGTGTGCCCACAGAGGTTCCCTTCAACAAATCTCATGTGGAGATCGGCTACTCCGATGCGAATGAGGCCCACTGGAGCTACTGCGATCCGGTGGAAGGCCGTCTGCCCCAGGAGGGCACCGACGAGGCGGCCACCGACACCCATGTGCTGGCGCTGCTGGGAGTGGAGCCGGTACTCGGCGCAGAATTCACCGTTACCTTTGATGTGGATGGCCATACCACCACCCAGACCTTTACCTTGAGCGGGTGGTGGGAGTACGACGAGGCCATCGTGGCCAACCACATCCTGATCCCTGAGAGCCGGGTGGATGCGGTGCTGGCCGAGGTGGGCGTCACCCCGCCAGGCAGCGACGGCATGACCGGCAGCTGGAATTTGGACGTGATGCTGAAAAACGGCGCCCGCTCCATTGCCAAGGACCTCGATCAAATTTTGGAAAACCACGGCTATCAGAGCGAGATCGCCGGGGAGTACATTGCTCTGGGTGTCAACTGGGGCTACACCGGGGCACAGCTCTCGGACAAGCTGGACCCTGCCGTGGCGGCTATCATCGTGGGAGTGCTGCTCCTCATCCTGCTCACCGGGTATCTCATCATCTACAATGTGTTCCAGATCTCCGTGGCGGGGGATATCCGCTTCTACGGCCTGCTGAAAACCATTGGCACCACGCCCCGGCAGCTCCGGCGGATCATCCGCAACCAGGCCCTGCTCCTCTCCCTCGTCGGCATCCCTGTCGGTCTGCTGTTGGGCTGGCTGCTGGGGGGTGTGCTCACGCCGGTCATTACCGCACAGCTCAACGCCGTGACCACGGTGGTCTCTGTCAGCCCGCTTCTCTTTGCGGGGGCGGCCGTCTTTGCCCTGGTGACGGTGCTCATTTCCTGCCGCCGTCCCGGCCGCCTGGCGGGCAAGGTGTCCCCGGTGGAGGCGGTGCGCTACACCGAGGGCAAGGCCCTAAACCGGAAAGAGAAGCGCCGTGGCAAGGACGTGTCCCTGCTGTCTTTGGCTGCGGCCAATCTGGGCCGCAGCCGGGGAAAGACTTTTCTCACGGTGCTGTCCCTGACCCTGGCCGTGGTGCTGCTGACTGCAACGGTGACCTTTGCGGGCGGCTTTGATATGGACAAATATGTGGCTAACTTCACCGCCAGCGACTTTATCCTGGCCGACGCGGGCCAGTTCCAGACCGGCGGAGATTCGTTTAACGACGAGATGGGAGTACCGGAGGAGGTGATCGACGCCGTAAGTGCCCAGAGCGGCATTACGGAGAGCGCCCGCATTTATGGCAAAACCGGCCCGGCGCTGGAGTTTGTCACTGAGAAATACTACCGCTCCGTGCAGAGCCGCTGGAATACCCCGGAGCAGCTGGACAGCATGGTGGCCTTCATGGACCGCAATGAGGACGGCCTGCTGGCCGATCGGGTACAGCTCTACGGCATGGAGTCCTTCGCGCTCAGTCATCTGACGGTGCTGGAAGGGGATCTTTCAAAACTGGGCGATCCTGACGGGAATTATGTCGCCGCTGTATACAGCGACGATGACTATGGAAATCCGGATATGGACAGCCATTGGGCCCGGCTGGGCGATACGGTGACCATCCGATATGTGGAGGAGAGCGAATACTACAATCCCATCACCGGGGAAGTGTTCGGCTCCTTTGAGAATGTGCCGGAAGGCGTCCCTTACACGGACCGGGCAGTCAAGTACCGGGACGTGGACTACACCGTGGCGGCCCTGGTGATGGTGCCCTACGCCTTCTCCTACCGCTACTATGGCGCCGACGAGTTCGTCATGGGAGCGGAGACCTTCCTCCGGGACACCGGGACCGATTCCGTCATGTACTACGCCTTCGACACTACGGAGGAGGCCAACGCCGCTATGGAGGCATTCCTCAAGGACTACACGGGGAATGTGGTCCCCCAGTTTGACTACGAGAGCAAGACCATCTATGCCGGGGAGTTTGAGAGCACCCGACAGATGTTCCTGCTGCTGGGCGGCGCTCTGAGCTTCATCGTGGGTCTGGTGGGGGTGCTGAACTTCTTCAACGCCATCCTCACCGGCATCACCGCCCGCCGCCGGGAGCTGGCGGTGCTCCAGTCCATCGGCATGACGGGGCGGCAGCTGCGGACCATGCTGGCCCTGGAGGGACTGTTCTATACCCTGGGCGCCGCCCTCCTGGCTCTGGCGCTGATCGTGGTCACGGCCCCCTTTGTGGGCCCCGGCCTCAACAGACTGATCTGGTTTTTCACATACCGCTTTACCGTCTGGCCCATCGCTGTGGTGCTGCCCCTGTTCGGGGCGCTGGGTATTCTCATCCCGCTGTTCAGCTGCCGTGCGGCCCAGCGCCATTCCGTGGTGGAGCGCCTGCGGCAGGAATAAAGCGCAGAGCCAAAGACAACAGCCATTCGCAGGCGGCAGCTGCTTGCGGATGGCTGGTTCTATTGTGCCCGCCTTGCGTTATCCCGCAGGGCTTGGCTGCGGAGCGACAGACGGTTCGGATGTTCCTGGAAAAGGAACTTGAACATGGCTGCGGAGAAAATGCACATTGCTTAAATAAACAGAATTCAGGAGTGGGAACAAAGAAGAAAGCCTCAAAACTCAGGGGAGTGGGCGGTCAGGCCAATGTGGAAGGGGGAAAACGGTCGTGATCAGCGGACTATCTGCGGGAAGTAGCTTTGCCGAGGGAAATTTGTAGGTTTGTCAAACATATTGGACGGCGAACTCTAAGGGGGAACACCAGTTGAGGGGCCTCATGGGGAAGTTGTTGGAGCGGCGGTTGTGAACGGCGAGCTGCTTTGCGAAGTCATCCAGGGAATAAAAGCTGTGGCAGGAATAGAAGCGTTTCTGGTCCTCACGGTGGCTGCGCTCCACCTTGCCGTTGTGGCGTGGGGTATAGGGACGGATGAGCTTGTGGCGGATGCCAAGCTCGGCGGCAGTTTTCTCAAATAGGGAAGGGCTGTCTTGTCTACCTGTGAGGAAGCGGTTGGTAAACTCTGGGCCATTGTCGGTCTGGACGCATTCCACCCGGATGCCCCGGCGGGCATACCAGCGGACCAGCTTTCTTAGAAAATCAGCGGAGGAAAAGGTGGACTGCTCGGGATAGGCGGCCAGGAAGCGCAGACGGGTAAACTCGTCAATAGCGGTGTACTGGAACAGGCGCAGCTCCGGGTCGGCGACGCAGCGGCGGGGCACCACCTTCACATCCACCTGGACACGCTGGCCGGGATAGGTCATCTGCTGGTAGGGCTTTGGCTTGTATGCTTTCTTCTTCTCGGCCGCAGGAAACAACCCCAGCTTGCGCATGACACGGAACAGGCTCTCCGGGCGGCGGGTATAGCCCCGCTGCCGCAACCGGTGCCACAGCTCCACCATGCCAAGGTTGGGATTCCTGCGGCGCAGGTCCCGGATCAGCTTCAGCTCCGCCTGTGTGTGCTGGTTGGGATGGTGGTGGGGCCGCCGGGACTGGCAGGCCAGGGATCCCGGTGTACCATCCCAGCGGTTCTTCCAGAAGTAGATGTACGACCGGCTTTTGTTGTACTTCCGGCTGGCTTTAGCTACTCCATATTTCTCCGCGTACTTCATCAGGGATTGCCTGTATGCCATGTCCTGTGTTATACTCTTGCTCATGAAGGATATGGCCCCCTCTCGTTCAGTTGTTGTCTGCAACTCCAACTTTAACCGATGAGGCCTTATCCTTCATCCTTTTTTATTCACTTGTCCAATATGTATTGTAGTCCTACAGGGAAGTAGCTTTGCCGAGGGAAATTTTAGTTGATAATTCCTATGGAATTAGGTATGATAGAAGAGAACGATTCGATCCTGTTAATGGAAAGAGGGGTCGCCAAGCTTACATGTATCACATTACTGAAAGTGTACGTTGTACATGTTGAAGTAGATGGGATACAGCCAGAAGATTTTTGGAGATGTACAGCAATCAATTAGGAATTACTTTGTTTTTATATAAAAAATGGATTTTATCTGAGGAGGAGACCACATCTGGCAGTGGATGTGGCTTCTTTCTCGCGGACTTTTCACGCCTTGCGTCAGCCTGTCCAAGTGACAGGGTGCCGCAGGGCGTTTTTCTATCTTTGGAAAGGAGCCATAGAATATGAGCCTGCAATACACCTGCCCTGGCTGTGGGACCCCCTTGGGCTATGAGGGATTGTGCTGGAAATGTAAATCTGAACAGGAGCGGAAGGCTGCTCTTGCCTGGACACCGGAACAAATCACAGAGAAGCAGAGAAACCTGATACAGAACATCCAGAGGCTGGCTGATATGGAGGACCCGGAGTTTACCGACTTCTGGCAGCTGCTGGGGTACCGGGATGCCATCGCCCCGGAGATCCAGCGGGCGGCACTGGCCGCAGAGGTGTTCTGGCCCTGTGAGATCTATTTCCATGCTCCCGCCGATGTGCGGGATGGCCTGATTTATGCGCTGTTGTCCGCGGAAGATTCCTGCGAGGCCTCCAACCTGATGAGCTGCCTTGCTATGCAGGGAGATGACAAGGCAATGGAGACTCTGCTGGAGTTGGAGAGAAATCCCCGGCCCTGGCGCAAGGGCCTCTATGTGGACCCATCCAGCTATGCGCAGATCGGAGGCTGGACCTTTGACAAGGAGGGCCAGAGAATCCAATTGGGCTTTGACACCTGCTTTTCCTTGGTCAAAAGAACCACCGGCGAGAAATCTCGCGTCCGCATTGGCCGGGCACGGGAGGACACCTGCCCCCACTGCGGCGGACGCATGGTGGATATACTGGTATTGGACGGCCGGGATGAGCGGCTGAAGTTCCTGGGGCTGGACGGTATCCTGACCGCCGCCTGCTGCCCCAGCTGCGTGGGATTCCTCAAAGGCCCCGCCTTCAACCGGTTCACTCTGGATGGCGGCGTGGAGGTCTTCCCCTCCGAACTCTTTGACGGAGCGGAGAAGACGGATTGCTATGTCAGTCCCGAGGACTACAAGGCCCTCACGGAAAATCCCTTTGTGCTGGGCAAGATGCCTGTGCCCCTGTTTTACGGCGCGGCCTGTCAGGATGTGAACACCATCGGCGGCTTTGCCAACTGGGTACAGGACGCGGAATACACCGCCTGCCCCCACTGCGGAAAGCCCATGAAATACCTGGCTCAGATCCAGTGGGATACGGTGTTTGACTGCGCGGAGGGCACGCTCTACATCGAGTTCTGCCCGGACTGCCAGATTGTATCCATGCAGCACCAGCAGACCTGAGAGGAGACCTTACCATGAGTTTGCCAAAGCGTGACGGCGTGCATGACCGCTACTATCTGATCCATAAGCCGGATACTTCCCCGGAGGTGCTGGCGGAGGCGGATCTCTGCATTCAGGATGTGCTCAGCGGCCCCGCCCGTGAAAATCACTCCGCCTACCCGACCGTGGTGCGAAATCATAACGGGACACCGTTTCTTCCGAATCAGCTGCTGGAGCGGTATCTGACCGGGCTGCCTTTGAAGGGATTTCCCTATGAGGAAGCGGTTATATTCTGCGACGCCATGCGGCGGCTGGTGGGCTGGCAGGAGATCCGCTATGCGTTGGAGAAGTACATAGAAAAGCAGGTGCAGGAACGCTACTTCCTTGTAGGAGAGCGTGAAGATGGGTTTACCGTCTTTCCACCCTGCACAGTGCGGCCGGAATTGCAAACGGAAGATGTAGACGAAGGGCTGCTGCGATTTGCCTGCTATGTGGCGGTCTGCCATACAGTGTATGGGCAGAGTTTTGAATCCCTCACCACCGAACACATCCTCGGCCTGGTTTCCCAGATCCGTCCTGACATGGTAAAGGAACTGAAAACCAATGGCAGCGGCAAATTGCCACCTAATATCCAAAAGCGGAAAACAAAGCACCTGACCGCCTCGGCCAACGACGCTTTCGCCACCATCCGTATCACCGCGAGGGACTGCACCGAGGGGTGCTGTGATGAGGCGCTGAGCTACCTGGTGGAGGTGCTGGAGCAGCCGGAGTTCCCCCGCAGCTACTCCATCGAGTTTCGCGGACCGGAGAAGATCTACCTGCCCATCCCAGGGCTGCCAAAGAAGGGCGTCCATCAGCTCTTTGCCTGTGCAGTGCGGTACCCCCGACTCCATGTCCGAATGGAGAATTATGCTCGGCTGGCCATGCAGGAGGACGAGTGGTACAACAACCTCTCTGATGAGTCCTGCGCTATGCCTGGCACCTTTGCCGTGTTCGCCCTGGGACTGGAAGGGCCGAAGTGGTGGCGGCTGGTGTGCGATTACCTGGATCGCTGTGATGACGAGCACTCCTCTTTACAGGAAAAGTATATTCACGCCTTTTTTAAGAAGTACGGGTTTACTGCTCAGTCCCTGCCGGTGCTGGTCCACGGTGTCCAGTCCATGCAAAATCTGAAGCCCGCAAAGGAGTTCCGCACTCTGATCGCCAATGAGGAGAGCCTGGATGCGCTACTGGAGATCAAGGGGCATCTGGAATATTACCTGGCTGTGTTCGCTCTGGGGTTGGAAGGGCCGAAGTGGTGGCGGCTGGTGTGTGATTATATGGATCGCTGCGATGACGAGCACTCCTCGCTGCAGGAAAAGTTTATTCACACCTTTTTCAAGCAGTACGGGTTTACTGCCCAGTCCCTGCCGGTGCTGGTCCACGGTGTCCAGTCCATGCAGAATCTGGAGCCCGCAAAGGAGTTCTGCACTTTGATCGCCAACAAGGAGAGTCTGGATGCTCAGCTGGAAATCAAAGGGCAACTGGAATATTACCTGTCGGAAGAATCCGGCAGCAACAAAAGGGCGCTGGCCTACCTGTGGCGTGATGTGCTCTGGGCCATCTGGGGCAAAGACTCCGAAAACGGCGGCAGCAAGGTCATCAAGACGGCGCCCAAGGAACTGAAAGAGAAGTACCAGCAAGTATTTGCATAAGGAGAACGCCATGAAAAAGAGAACGGTCAAGGACTTTATTGCCCTGTACGCCCCGGAAGATGAGGAAAAACTGGTACTGATTCAGGACGGTGTCAGCGCGGACAAAACCTTTCTGGATACCTACTGGGCGGCGCATACCCATGCCCTCGCCATGGCGGATGTCCAGACCGGACAGGCAATCTCCGGTCGATGCTACCTGAGCTGGCCGCTGACGGACAAGGAGCGGGAAGCCGGCGAATATTCCAAGCGGTTTGCCAAGGGCCAGATCTACCGGATCAAAGCCCACGGCTGGAAAGGTGATGCCCTCTACGAACCTCAGTGGTATGTCACTGAGGTACTGGAGGAAGGCGTACCCTGTCCGGCACTGGAGGAGATTTGGGCGGAATACACAAAGCCCATTCTTCTGGAGGACGAAGTGCTGGGAACCCTCACGCTGGATCGTGAGATGAGCATATTCGAGGGGACCTGTAAGTGGATGGGAAAAGAAGTCCGGATCTCGTTGGATGTGGAGATTGAAAAGAAAGCGTCCTGGACCCGTGTCACCAATGTGATGAAGAAACTGGTGGCAGACCAGGAAACCTGGGATAAGTCCCTGCGAGCGATGGCTGCCCAGAAGCTCACCGCTCAGGCCAACGAATGGCTGGCGGACAATGACCAGGCCGACCGTGACCCGGAAAAAGACCCCATCACTGAGGATGAGTTTGCCCGGCGCATCCTCCTCACCGAGTTTACAGTATCTCCCGGCGGCCGTTTTACCGCCTGGTATGAGGACGACGATATGTTCTGGGGCCATGTGATCACTGTGGATGGAACACTGAAAAAAGGCCCTGTTGACGCTGATATACAGGGCTGACAACAACCGTTTACAGGAGGAGGCATCAATTATGTGCGAGCACTGCCGAAACATTCAAACATGGAGAAAATTTGATGCCCCCAAGGACTACCTGGCCTGTATTGCCTATATCCAGCAGTTGGTGGAACAAGGCGAATTTGAACTGATAGCAGAGGAATCCACCTGTCCGCTGGAGAAGGTAAAGACTGAGGATGGATGGACAGACGAAATTATGGCTCACATGATTAGGTGCAAGCACTGCGGCCAGATCTTCACCTGCGTAGTCAACACATGGCGAGGCAGTGGACACTTCAAAAAAGGCAAAGGATGACTGGAAGGAGGAAACCTAAATGAACAGCGAGCAGATCACAGCTTTTTTGCAGGAACATTGGTATATTGCCTCAGTGATCATTGGGGGCGTGATTTTGATTGGAGCGATCCGCAACTGGAACTGGCTTTGCGACCCCACCGGGACACGGGATGCCTACCGCCACAGCAGAGGATACCGGCGGGTGGTTTTCTTCCTGCTTGGTGTCCTTCTGATCGTGGTGAGCATCTGGGGATTTGTGCTGAAATTGCAATAAAAGGAGCGATCCCATGACCCAAGAAGAACAGATCCGCCTCTATCGGCTGATGGAAAAGCTCAACTGGTTTTTCCACCAAGAGATGCACTACCTGGATCGGGAGACGGCAGAAAAGACTGCACGAGAGTGTTACCCGGAGATTCGGGATTTTACATACGACATTTTATGGAACGACCTGCCCAAAGAGGTCCAGGAGCAGCTCATGGACGAGGAGGAATCCCTGTGAGTACGCTGATTTGCTCTTTTGATGGCCTGCACGACAACAGAGTCCTTCGCTACTGCGCTGACTTTGAAGCCCACACCCTGCACATGGATACCCAGACCGAGACCGGAGAGAAAGTATCCGTTCGCTTTACCGGCCTGCTGGCCCACTGGTTTGAAAATGTGGTCCAGGACAACATCCTCTTCGGCATGGATGAGATCACCGTGGACGGTTTTTTTGAACAGTACAAAGACCTGCTGGGCGGGACCAGTTCTTATGGCTTTCCCGCCTGCTGCAGCATCGAGGAACTGCGAAAGCGCATGGACCGGGAGCACATCCGGGTATTTGTCATCGACTCTTCCCTTGGACTGTGTGGATTTGTACTGGCTCAGGAGGTGGAACTGCAATGTCCATAACTGCCTATAAAGTGGAAGCCGTCGGTCATGACCGAACCGGCGAAGACTATGGCTATGTAAATATCATGTACCGCTATGGCAACAAGCAGTCCTGTCCTCGGCTGGATCAATGTGAAAAGATAGAGGTCATGTGGGCGGATGAGAGCGTCTACGGGCCGCCTGCCCCTGGCAGCAAGGTGGGCGACTTTATAAAGACATGGCTGATGGGCTCCTGGGACTGCGGAGTATTTACCCACCGGGAGATTGCCCAGCGGCTCATGGATACCTTCACCGGTCTGCAGCTCAAGGAACTGGCGTGGTTTGAGAACCCCAGAGAAAAGACTCTGAAAAATGGTAAGCCGCGTGCGCGCCGGGCCAAGTGGCTGCCGGAGCGAGAGGTTGATCTGGTGTATCTCTACTCCGACTACTATATTGACGCAAGAGAACCTGCTTCTGCCCAAACCGACTTCTTCACCGTCACAAGGATGGATGCCTGGGGCGTGAGCACCTGGTTCATGTGTACCCCGGAGGCCGCCGGGAAACTGATTGCTATGGATTACGACAATCTGGCCGTCAAGGAAACCACCATTGTAGGATAGAGAAAGTAGGTGCCTTATGTACCAAATTGCATATATTGGCCGCTGGGAGACCCTCCCGGAAACGGCTGCCGCCATCTGTGACCATGATACTCCCAAGCTGGAGGCGCTGCTCCAGGGCGGTCTGGATTTGGATGTTCCCATCCAACTCAGCGAATACATCAAGCTGATGCCATTGGAGATCGCGGTTTTTCAGAATGATGTGCCCATGATCCACTTCCTGCTGGAGCATGGAGCTGATCCCGGTTTGGCAGAGGAACAGCCCCTGCTGCTCACCGCCGCCCGCTGTTGCGGGCCGGAGGTGGTGACGCTCTTTGCTGGACAGGCCGCAAAACTCAGCCCGAAGCAAAAAGAGCGGGCCTTTCAGGAAGTGCGCTGGGGGCAGCGAGCGGAGAATATCCAGGTGCTGGAGCAAGCCGGGATCACAGTGGACAAGTTTGGCGGCGAGGCATTCCGGGCGGCGGTGTCCGATGGACAGGCCGAGCTTGCCAAACTGCTGCTGGAAAAAGGGGCGGACATCAATTACCACAAGCCGGACATGGTGTTCCCTTACGCCTCCACCCCTGTCACCGAGGCCGCCCGCTCAAACAATTTCCCCATGGTGCGCTGGCTGGTGGAACAGGGGGCGGACATCACCCTTGCTGACAAATATGGCGACCGGCCTTACACCGTGGCGGTGCAGAACAAGAATCAGGAGCTGGCCGACTACCTGAAAGCCCTGGAACCGGAGGAATGGCACAACGAGCAGGAGAAGCTCCGGCAGCTCATGCCCTACAAGCTGCCTGCCAAGCTGGTGGAATACTTGAAGACCGGCCCCCTGCGGCTGGAGTTCCCGGATCAGGAATGGGTGAAGTGGGTGGAGCTCTACTCCTTCATGGATGTGCAGGAGATGACCTGGAAACGGAAGAAGCTGCTCTCCCTGATGGTGCAGATGGACAACTACAGCGACTATCTGCTGCTGTGGAGCCCCAGGGACAAGAAGCTATGGTATCTGGACATCGAGCATGAGGAATTCCACCCTCTGGCCAAATGGGATGACTTCATCGCAGATCCCGGCCGGTATCTGAACGGGATGATTGAGGGCGAGTTTGAGGAGTAAAGCCATGACATCAATAGACTTTCTGAACAAGGTACATAAAAGCCTGGACTCGCAGGAATATAGCCTCTCTTATTCTCCAGCCAAGTCCAAGAATTATATGCTGTACTGCAATGGCAACTTCATCGGCGGCCTGTTCGATGAGGAACTGTGCTTCGTCTACGCCGACAGCGTGAGTGAGCTGTTGGGACAGCCGGAACCCGTCTATCGCGGATACTCCAGCACCGCCCAGCACAGGATGCTGGTGATCCCGGAGGAACACTGGGCGAAGGCGCTGAAACTGCTCTATGCTGAGAAATTTGACTGGAGCCGTTTGGTGTACGACATCACATACACCAGCATTGGTGCGGCTGTGGTGGAGGACTTCTACGACGAGAATGTGGTATTCCTGCGCTTCTGCTTTGAAAAGGAACTGCTGAAAAAGAACCCTCTGGACCGGCAGGGCCGTATCCTGCGGATGGTCTATCTCAATCAGGATCTGACAACAACGGGCAAATATCTTTTCCCCAGACTGATACAGAAGTTCCTTGGTTTTACAGATCGAGGCGGGAAAAGCAGTCTGGAAACCATGCTGAAACGGTGGTACACTGCGCTGGAGAAGGAGTACCGCAGCCAAACAGCAGGATAAGGAGGCGGCAACATGACAGAGAAGAACAGAACCTACATCACCCATCTCAAGGTCGCTGATGTCCCGTGGCACCGGCTCACCACCGCCTATGGCCGGGGGACGGATTTTCCCGCACACCTGACAGTGCTGGAGCAGATGCGTGATTTGGCGTCCGTCAAAAAGTCCCTCTACGAGCTCACCACTAACATGGAGCACCAGAGTACCCTTTGGCACGCCACCCCCTTTGGCATGGTGTTCCTGAACCGGATTCTGGAGAAAGCCCTCGCAGAGAGCGGGCAGAACCCCGCAGCCCATTTCCTGGCTGGGGAACTGCTGGACTTCTTTGCCTGCATCCTCCAGTGTTTCCATGATGGAGATAAGATGGAACACGCCGAGGCGCTGCCGCTGTTCTCCGATCTGCTGAAGGAAGAATACCTGTGGTCGGAGGAATACGACGAGGAAGAAGATGAGATGCGCTACGAGGAGGACGAGGTCTTCCCCGATGACCTGTTCTACAGCTTCTATTACTACTCCTGGCAAGCGGTGAAAGCCTACCAGGATGTATTAGAGCAAGTCCCGGCAGAGTTTGCCAAGCCCGCTGCCGAGGTGCTGGAACTGCTGTAAAGGAGGCTACACCGATGTTTGAAGAATTCTATGAGATGTACGAGCCCGAGGAGCAGGAAGTGGTCGCTCTGATCAATCGCTGCATTGGGGGCGGATTTAACTGGAAAGGCAACTTTTGGGAAATGACCGTTGTGACGCTGGGTATCATGTTCTGTGACACCGGCAAGGTCAGCACCAAAGAGGAGCGACTGGATTGGCCGGTCACCGAGGAGGAACGCAATAGCGACAAGGGCTGGGGTCGCTTTGGCAAGGAGCAGATCTGTCGCCTGAAGATCCGCCGGATGAAAGAAGAACGGGCAAAAGATCTGGTGGTGCGCCCCTGGTGTATCTCCGAGATAGTCAATGCCCATGAGGACTGCCCGGAACTTCAGGCCGTTCTGGACGAGTACCACAAGCCGGTGGTGATCCAGGACCAGGTGCTGGGAGAACTGACACTGGACAAGGACTATGATACCTTCGAGGGCGAAATCCAGTGGTGCGGAAAGGATGTGAGCCTTTCTCTGGAGGTCAATGCTGAGAGCAAGCCATCCTGGACCCGTGCCCGCAGCGCCGCCAAGAAGCTGCTGGCCGACTGTGAAACCTGGGACAAAGCCATGCGGGAGCTTGCAGCAAAGAACCTGACCGAACTGGCTAACAACTGGCTTTCCCAGGATGAGGAAAACTCCCGCGATCCGGAAACAGACCCCATCACAGAGGAAGAACTCACCCGGCGGATCAGCCTGACGAGCCTGTCCGTCACCTCCGGCGGCAGTTTCACCGCCTGGTTTGACTGCGACGAGATGTTCACCGACCATGCGGTGACGGTCTACGGCTCCTTGAAAAAGGGCCTCAAAACTGCCAATATTGAGGGGTAAGGAGACGCCTATGAAACTGCATGAGTACTGGCTTGGGCTGCATCCCCTTGATTGGGAATTTTGCTTTATGCCAGTGCAAACCTATAAAAACTTCATCACAGAGCAGTATCATAAAAACCCCGCTTTTTACAATATATCAGCGGGTTCTATTGAGAAGGTATTGGCACACATTGACGCCATTTTATCTGCGGCCATGGAGGATTGGAATAAGACCACGAACCATGCTGCCCTGCGTTGCCCCCCAATGATTTTTCCTCTCCCAAGGGGACAGGAGAGCAATGTAGCGGATTTTGCTGTCATTCTCAAAATGGATAATGACGGAGACACCGTAGTCTATTCGCCAATTCCATTACCCCATTTGGAAAACCAATAAGGAGGTGCAGAGATGAAACTGAACTGTAAACGCATTGATTTTACATATACCCCCGGCGAGGAGATCTTCGCCTTTCCCGATGAATCGGGACTACCCTTTATCTTCGATGTAGAGGAAGAACTGACCGGCGATCCTGCTGCCATGGATGCGGTGGGAAAAATGCTGGATGAGGCGGAAAAATTGGCGGAGAAGGCCAAAGCCGCCATCAAAGCAGCGCTGGCGGACGAGGACAGCCGCTACCATAGCGTTGTGACATTTTTTATGGAGTTCCACCGGGACGATGTAGGCCCGGATATTGCGGTGGAACTTTTTCCGGGAACCGACCCATCCAAGCTGTCCTTTGCCGAGATGGTGGACTTTTTGAAGCTCAAGCGGTTCGGCAGTCTGGTGGATGACGAGATGGATCAACAAGTTTTCATTATGGATCTGTCCTTCAACCCGGAGATCACCGACGAGTTGATGGTAATCTACTTTGACTTAAACCAGGAGATTTTCTGTATTACCCATGAAAGCTGATGAAAGAGAATTGCCTATGGAAAAAGCGACTGCTGTTAATACCTGCTTAGGTGTTTTGAAGGGACGGGACTGCATCTATCTGGATCAGGTGAAACAGGATGCTCTGAACAATCTGACCTTTACGGGGGACATCAATGGCCATCTAATCTCCCAGTGCAGGGACGAAAAAGACTGGTTTCCCTATACACTCACCTTCCGGCAGGTGCTGGCCTATTTTATCTGTGAATTGGACACCTATGAAAATATGGCTGGGACGGAGTATCTGGATGGCAGTTCCTTCGATTTAATTGAGGACAGCACCTGGCTGAAGTCTCTGCCAGTGCGGGAGGACTTTGACAAAGGCATCTATCGGCACTACCGGCTGTTTACATATGATGATGTTTACAACATCATTGCGGTTTCCTATGAGTTTGTGGCAGAGTTGTAAATGTCTGAAATCTGGTAATGGAGGTAACCACCATGATCAAAGAACGCATCCCCATTTCCGGCGATCTTAAAAGCAAGGTCAAGCAGCTGATGGAGTACGCCGGATGGCAGGAAGGGCGAAAAGTGGACATCTCCATTGCGGAAAAGTATTACGCCGAGCATGGTGCCCCGATGATGAAGTCCACCCAGCGGTTTTACCGCAAGTATTTCGGCCTGTGCTGTGAGTGGTATCTGGAGCAGAAAAAACTGAACTGGGCGGCTGACTTCCAATTCGCTTTGTTCCCTTACCTGGTCAACGGGATCAAAAACCATTTGGAAGAAGCCTATTTTCGGGATATGTCCGGCTGTGAACTGGCAGAGGTAGAACAGGCTGCCGGTGAAAAATGCCAGCCTATCGGTCATATCGGCTACTACTACCCGGCGGAGGTTTGGATCTCCGAGTACGGGAAACTGTATGCGAAATATGAGTACCAGGATGAGATTGAGTGCTTTCCAGATGTGTTTGCCCTGATAGAGCGGGATCTGCGGCAGTGTAAATTTGATTCCGCTGCCATGAAAACGGTTGAGGCACTGGACGGAAAACTATGAAACATGACTTTACTATTTGGCGCAATCAAATATTGGAGAATCCGCGGGACATTTCACCGCTGAAATTTGGTATGTCACAGGATGAGGTGATAGAAATTTTCGGGAATCCCGATGCCGTTTCCACCATGAGAAGCGACGGGAAACCTTTGATCCTCAAATATCATGACATTGAACTGCATTTCGATAGAAAGGCCCCTCATGGGCTCTACTTAGTTTATAGCGACGACGAAATCGAGCTGAGCATAACAGATCATCACGACGAACTGCTGTGGCCGATCACAAACACAGAGCCGGTGGACAACGAATTTTTTCTTCGGGATGGAGCCGTTTATTTCTCTGGTCTATATGAAAACGGCTTATTGAAGGGTGTTGCGCCCAAAGACTTCTGCTGCTGGCATTACTGGGGCAAATCCTCTACGGCCTGCTTTCTCGGCGGGATTCGCCTGCGTGGAGCAGACCCGGCATCGTTTCGGGTGTTAAACTATGCCTACGCGATGGACAAAACAGCCGTCTACACTACCAGCGGGAGAATCCCAGATGTAGAGCTGACAACCTTCCAGGTGTTGGACAATGGCCAGAACGATTCGGGCGCGCCACAGGGATATGCAAAGGACAGCCGGCAGGTCTACTTCCACAACGGAGACGGCAAGGTGAAGATCATCAAAGGCGCGGAAGTTTCCTCTTTCCGCTCGTTGGGCGACACCTATTTTGCCAGGGATGAGAAACGAATCTATGCTTACGGTAAGCAGCTTCCCAAGGCGGATCTGCCCTCATGGGAATTGCTCAGTCACTGGTATTCCCGCGATGCCAGGCGGGTGTACTACCTCAACCGGGAGATTAAGGGGGCGGATCGGGACAGTTTTGCGGTATGCACCCCGCTGGACACACCTCCACTTGCTGACCACCTGGCCCGTGACAAGGACCATTTTTACCAAAACGATGAGATGATTGAAGAACCGCTGTGGCTGGAAAGGCTGCATGAGTTAAAACCAGAACAGTAGACGGAGGAAAACGGCTATGGATTATTTGAAAGCACTGCGTGATGACCCTGATCTGGCAGAGGAGTTTGATTCCCTATTTGACTTCTTCCTGCTGGATGAGTTGTCCCCGAGGGATGAGGCGGATGGTCGAGCAACCTTCACACTGCCCGGTATGGCTTTTGCCAGAGATGGCTCCGGTGGAGAATACCACCTGTTGGAAGATGGCTCCATCGGTTATTACAGCAGCGAAGGTGAGGCAGGCCGTCTGGCTGAGAGCATGGATGACCTTTTTTCACTGATCGTGAGCTGTATCTGCTGGCACGACTGCTGTGACGCAAAGGAGTATGCGGACTCCAAAACACTGGAGGAATACGGGCAGAGGCAGCGCAACATCAACTTGGAAGATATGGATATGGACAGCTGGCGGCGGGTAGCTGATGCTCTCGGCATCCCTATCGATGAGCCGCTGGCCCCTGTTCTGGAGCGGTTCCGCAAAGCGACGCAGCGCCAGCCCCTGTATCAGTGTGTGTTCCATGAGGATGACGGAAGCCTGACCGAATCCTACGGCCTGATGTTTGAATGAGAAAGGAGCAATCCCTATGAAAACCTTTGACCCGAATTACAAGCTACTGGACGAGATGTACCGGGACGAATACTATCCCGATTTCCTGGTGGACAAGGTAAAAGACGAGCTCCAGAAGGTCATCGACCTGCTGGAGGGCGGCGAGACTGACACCGAGGTGGTGCAGGAGACCCTGGATGAGGCGGTCTGCGGCATCAATGATCTCCAGGAGGAATTTGACGAGCACGACAGCGAGATCGAAACGGTGGCCCGGGATTGTATTGGTGTCACTGTGGCCTACATTCTGGAGTGGTTCGGCATTCCGATTGATATTGAGGAGGCCATCCGAGAAAGGGACTGGTGAAAACAATGTCCATTGAAAATATGTTTGGCGACCTGGATAAGATCGACATTCTGGCAGAAACCAAAGCCGGAGAAGTGGTGATGGTTTTGGTCTGCAACGGCTTTATTGACGGCTCCCCGGAAACGCAGAAGGCCCTGCTCGACAAGATGGAGGGCTATCTGAACCACACCCAGAGTGAGGAGTTTCAAAAGGAATATGGTGGCTGGCCCGTGATCTTGCGTGTGACCCTTGGCCGGGAGCCGGATGAGCACATCCTGGCTCTGCTCAGCAAGTGCCCTGCTTGGGCGGCGGACTATGGTGTAAAACTGGAAATTGAAATTGGAGGAAAACAGGTACGCATTGTAGAGAGCTGACTTATCCTCAAACCAAATCAACAGGAGGAAACTACCATGCCGACTGCCGAGTGGCTGAACAAATACGAATCCATCAAGGAAAAACTCTCCTGCAAAGCTGACTTAGACGCTCATTTCACAGAGAAAGTGATTGGGAATAGGGAAGTGGCTGTGCTGGACATTGGTGCCGTCCATTTCCCCACCGGGACGATTTTCGCCTGCGATCCGCTGGTGGAGCTGGAGGACACGCCGCCCTTTATACAGACCATTCCTGCCGGGACTTATCCGGTAAAGATCTGCGTGGTGCCCAGTGAGAAATACGGCGACCGCTACGCCTGCGTCAAGGTGGAGATCAGCCGGGAAAGGCCTGTCCGCTATGAGCTGGGCATGACCGGCAAAGAGGATCTGGACGAGGAACTGGGCGAGGACGATTATTTTGGCTTTGGCGTAGACGCCGGAATGGGCTGCATTGCGGACATCCAGACCCAGACAGTCTTCAAGACCTACTGGGCCAAGCGGCTGGAGGAAGATCCGGACATCAACCCCTACAACGACCTGTTCTGCGATCTTCTGGAAGAAAACGCCAAAGTCCACCCCAAATATCAGGGGGACTGCGGCGACTGGCTCAACTGGACGGTGCCTGACACGGACTGCAATCTGCCCATCTTCGCCTCCGGCTGGGGGGACGGCTACTATCCGGTCTACTTCGGCTATGACGCAAAGGGCAAAATCTGCGCCGTGTATCTGCGCTTCATCGACATTGAACCCAGCTACCAGGAGCAGGATGATGATGCCCCCACAGCTGAAAAGATGGAGGAGGCCTATCAAAAAGCCGAGGAGGAGCGCCGGGCCAGATGGGCGGCACGGAAGCCCTACTGGGCCCATGTGGCGCCGCTCCCTCCGCAGGACAAAGAGAAGCTGGAGGAAACCGTCCGCTCCATGAAACGGCGGTTGCACCTTCCCGCCGATGCCGACGGAAAAACCATCGCGGCTCGGCTGGACGAGTATCTGCGTCCCTATATCGGTAAGGGGAAATACCCCTGGTTCCGGTACGAGGATTTGTCAGACTTTGCTCTCCAGTTGGGCTACCTCTACGGCGAGGCATTTCGGTTGGCCTACGGCTGGCAGTGGGTGGAGATTGGGCAGGGAGAGGATGAGACTTCGGCGGGGCTAATTTCCCCCAACGAGCATTACAGCATCTTCCCCTTTAATCAAATGTACAAGGTGCTGACCGGGCAGTATGAGAATACCATTGTCTCTTTGTTTGACTGGTGCCGGGATCTGGATGAATATGAAAGCGACACCAAATATGCCCTGGTGACCGTAGTGGATGAGTAAGGAGGAAAGCAGCGATGGAATGGCCGAAACGGGCGCGGACGGCGAACTGGGAGAGCGGTGTCCTGACCTTAGACGAAGAAAAGCAATTTGAAATCCCGGTGCTGACCGCAGAGATCATGGAGCAGCTGGCCGGTTACACCCTGGTGGGCTTTCATGTGAAAGGCTATCCGGTGACAGATGAACTGCTTGTCCCCTTTGCCGGACATAAAAGCATGGCCAACTTCGGCGTGGAGGACGGTGCGCTCACTGACGCCTGTTTCCCCGTTTTTTCCGCTATGCCCAAGTTGCGCTATCTGCTGCTGACCGGGAACGCCGGGATCGACGGAAGTGGCCTGTCCGCCCTGCGAAGCGGTAAACTGGACCTGTTGGCCCTTGACCACACCGGGCTGGATGATGCCGGCCTGTTCCAAGCAGCCTCCATCCCCAAGCTCTCTCATATCTGGATCGACCACACTGCTGTTACTTACGAGGGACTGCTGGCCATCGCCGGCAACAACTACATCCTTCCGGTGGCCCATGTGCAATTCGCCAAGGAGCAGATGGAACACTTCTCCCAGCTCCAGCGGGAAAAGGCCAAAAAGCCCGTCCAGCTGGACGACCAGGCGGCGGCGGAATGCCGCGGGGTGTTGTCCGCTTTCTTTGCGGAAATGACGGAATGGGAGCAGTACATGGAGCAGGCCGGGTTTGAAGATGGCGAGGCTGTGCCCCGCCTGCTGGTGATCTGGGAGAAGTATGTGAGCGAAAAGCCCCGCCCGGGCTACCGGCCCCTGGGTCTCTCATACAGCGCCCAGGGCACCTACAACGGGGAAGAATTCCTTGACGCGGAGCAGATTACCAAAAACAAGCTCTACATCTACACCAGGGAGAAAAACACCGGCTTTGACCGCCGCTTCCTCATGAAGCGTGTGGGCGAGGGCTGGAGGATCGACGCGGTGCAGGAGCGGCTGGATGGCTGGCAGCGTACGGGACTATAAGGTATCAGAAGGAGGCGCAGGTATGAAAGCACAAGCCGGAGAGGTCTATACGGTCTACAACCAATACCTGAAACGCTACACCGCCTGCCAGGTGGCCTATATTGCGCCGCCGGACACGGTGAGCAAAGAATCTTGTGCAGTGGTCCTCTCTCTGGATTGGGTGGGCGACGCCCCTCTGACTGCAGAGGAACTGCCCCATCTCCGCCCGCTCTACAAGGACTTCATGTACTGGCCCCGCGACCTCCACCTGCTGCGGGTGCCGTTGGAGGTCCCGCCCCAGTATAAACTGGTGGGTACACTTCCGCCCTTCACCGACCAGTCCTGCCGCTCCTATGGCGGCTGGAGTGACGGCTATGATATGTATCTCCAGATCCGGTGGCAGGCCATTCCGGAGGAACGGCGGCGGGCCTTCAAGGAGGCCATGGAGAGCGACGGGGTGACGGAGATCGGCGGCATCCCGGTGAAGGTCAACAGCCATCGGGTGATGGACCAGTACGCACCATTCGATTCGGCGCTGGAACTAAAGGCTCTGCCCTGCCTCTCCGAACTCATCTGCGAGCGGTGGCACCCGGATCTGCTGGAGTTTTTGCGGGATAACCCCTTTGTTGATGAAGTGACTTTGCTGAACCACGGTCAGAGGACACTTGATCTGCGGGACACCAGCATTAGAAAGCTGATGCTGGACATGACCGGGCTGGAGGAGCTATGGCTGTGTGAGGGAACGGAGCAGCTCCTGTTCCAGAACAAGGGGCCGGACGCCTGTACCATCCATGCCCCCGAAGATGGCAGCGGCCTGACCCTCCAATTTATCGGGGAATACTGCCCGCACACGGAACTGCCGAACCTACGGGGGCTGCATGGCATCGAGCTGAAGGACTTTGATCTGACCGGGCTGGCTGCTGTCCATCCCCACCTGAAGGAACTGCGGCTCTGGGGCGCGCCGGGAAACCTGGGGAACTTCTCCGCCGTGGGAGGGTTCCGGGAACTGACGAACCTCTCCACCTTCGACCTGTTCGGCTTCGGCGCAGCTGACATCCCCACCCCGGAGCAGGTGCCGGAGCTTCGCTGGTTCTGGATGACCAGCCTGCCGGAGACGGCGGCAAAAGCGGCAAAGCAGCTCTGGAAAAGCAAGCCGGGAATGGATCTGTGGATCACTAAGGCCCGGAAACCAGAGTGGCTGGCGCAAAACCTGGACAATCCTTTCCGGGGCTGGGATGGTGCGGAGCATATCCCTGCCGCCGCTGCGAAAAAGGCAGCCGGTCAATACCGCAAGACTCGTTCCCAGCTGATGAAGCTGGCCGCTGAACCGGGCGAGGGCGCCCAGGTCCAGTCACTGGATGCGGTGGCAGCCTATACCCAGACCTTCAACAAGATGGGCTTTATCGAAACCGAGGAACGGGATGAAATCTACATGGCCCTGCGGGGTATCCTGGATGCCCTGCCGGGTGATACGCTCCAGAAAGATGCCCTGATTGAGAAGTTTGATGAGCTTCGTGATTTTTGAGGATGTGAGTTTATGCGCCGAGTGGCTGATGAACCCTATTTTACCCACAGTGCCTACAGCGCCTTCACCACCGGCATCCAGGTAAAATGCCCCAAGTGCCATGGCGCGGGTGCGGTGACAGCGGACAATGATAACGCCTATTTCCGCTGCCTGAGCTGCGGCCACCGGATGACGCTGGATCGGACGGTCTACCGCTATGATGTGCATAACCAATGCAGAAACTGCGGCAGGTACTATCGGGTGGATATTGAAGATGGGGCAAGGCAGCACTTTCCTGTTCTCCATGTGGCCTGCCCCTATTGCGGGGCAACCATGCCGGGCGAGGTACACAAGACGGCGGAGGCCTTCTCCTATGGTGCGGAGATTCAGGGCGGACGAGAACCTTATTTTGGCCTGGAACTGTGGTTTTTGACCTCATTCCAGGGCAAGCCAGTCTGGGCCCTCAACCGGGAACACCTTGCCTATCTGATCGGCTATCTCAGCGCTGACCTGCGGGAAAAGCCATCGGGAAGCCCGAAAAAGACCCAGGCCGACCATCTCCCTACCTTCATGAAAACCGCAAAGAACCGGGAGCGGATCGTGAAGCTGCTGAAGAAGCTGCAAGAGAAATGAGGAAAACAATATGGCTCTACAAGATAAGAAAATAATGCCTCCCCCTTGGCTGGCCCACCGGGAGATCGAGCGATACTCCATTGGCTGGCGCATGGGCTATGGGGAGGATTACATAGACCGGTTTGGTACCTGGCTGGACACCCTCTCCCCGGAGGAGCAGACGGAATACCGCATTCTCTTTCCCGAGCCGGTGACCTGGAAGGGCTGGTGGGACAACGAGGACACGGGCGAGGTGCTGGCGCACGGTGACTTCCTGGTGGAGGCGTGGCAGCCGGAGGGCCAGCCCAAGTACACCCGCCAGTGGCTCCAGCAGGAGTTTGCCGCAGGGAGAACGCAAGAGCTGTGCCTGTTCTGGGGCCACCAGCCATCCCAGGACGGCCAGCTGACGAAAAGCTGTCTCAGCCAGTGGTGGATGGAGGACTTCTATACGACGGCTGACTCCTACCTCTACACGGAGCAGTATATGATGGCGGGCAAAGCCCAGCTGTTTGGAGATCAGGAGACCCGAAAGGAGATCCTGGCGTGCAGCGCCCCCAAGCAGATCAAAGCCCTGGGCCGCAAGGTGCGGGGTTTCGACCAGAAGGTATGGGACAGGTTCAAATACGCCATTGTGCTGAATGGAAACTGGTGCAAATTCAGCCAGAACCGGGAGCTGCGGGAGTTTCTTCTCTCCACCGGGGACAGTGTGCTGGTGGAGGCCAGCCCCTACGATGCCATCTGGGGCATCCGCCTTTCGGCCAGCGCCCCGGAGGCCCAGGACCCAGCAAAGTGGCGGGGAGAGAACCTGCTGGGCTTTGCGCTGATGGAGGTGCGGGACGAGCTGCGCCGGGTGACACAGAATGAAATGCTTTGTGATTGGAGTACAGTATGGGAACGATGAAACTCTATGAACTGGTGAACCACTACCATGTGGGCACCGAGCTGACCTGTGCCGAGGCCATGTTTCTGGCCTGCAATGAATATTACCACCTGAATTTGTCCGAGGAGACCCGGAAAATGTTCTCCGTCATGGGCCTTGGGATGCAGACCGAGCAGTCCTGCTGCGGCGCCTTCACCGTGGCGGTGGGGATCATCGGCCTGATGACCGCAAAAGAAGGCCAGACCGATGTGAGCAACATGGAGGGCTACCAGATGATTGCCGAATTGACGGAGTTTATGCTGGGTTTCTATGGAACGCTCCACTGCGTCGCGCTGCAAAGGCTGGAGATCGCAGGCTATGAAAATCCCTGCCACGCCATCGTGGAGGCGCTGGCCAAAAAGCTGGAGGAACTGCTGGCGGGCCGAAGGATCTTCCGTCCGGCAAATGCGGGACAGTTCGGTTCATAAAATCTCAAGGAGTGGTATCGGGATGGAGTACATCAAGCTCTTTTGGGAGGGTGCGCCGGAGGGAGAACCAACCGTCATCCTCTATGAAGTGGATACCGCAAATGAGCGGCTGGCCCTCCGCTCCATCGACATCTTTGCGGATGGCCGCACCCGCAACATCCCTAACCTTTACGAGGGCGCCATCGAGGTCACACCGATCCCCACCGTGGAGGAATTGAACGCCAGTGTCTGGGGCGGGGAATTCCACGCCTGCTTGATGGGGAAAGCGGAATTCGAGGCCGTCTGGGAAACTCACACCTATGATGGAGCGTTAAAGTAGCCAGGAGGAGACACTATGAACAAACCTATAAAAGCCAAAAATCTACCGCTGTTCTCCATCATTGACCTGGACCAGCTGCGCCGGGAAAACCATCTGGAGGGCACAGAAGTGACAGACTTTTTCACGGCAAGTGATGGAAAAGTCTATCTTCTTATGGAACAGCCGTCCGAAACACAGGGTAAGGACTGGCTCAGCACTCCTTCCACCTATACCGCGGTGGAAATTCAGCTGGATTGGGCGGAACAGCGGGTGCAGAAAACGACGCTGTTTCCTCTTGGCCTTTTGAAGTTCCAGTTCCATTATTTGCGGCCCGCAGGTGATCACTTCCTCCTGCTGGGGGCAAGATGCGCCTATCGGGAAAACGGCCCAGACCAGAACGCCTGGATCGTCAGCCGGGACGGAGCTGTGCTGTCCCGTTTCTGCCTGGGGGATGGCATTCAAGACTGTGTGGTAAAAAAAGATGGCACCATCATTACCAGCTACTTTGACGAAGGTGTATTTGGTAATTACGGTTGGGATGAACCTCTGGGTGCTTGCGGCCTGATTGCATGGACATCGGAGGGAACTCCTCTCTGGAAGAATGAGAAGTATTCCATCTATGACTGCTATGCTATCAGCCTGGACGAAGAAGAAAACCTGTGGTTCTATTATTACGATGAATTCCGGCTGGTGCGGACGAACTTCAAAGAGGACGCTGTGTTTGAACTGCCAATCGAAGGAAGCGGAGCTTTTTCTGTTGCCCCGTCCGGCAATGCCTTCCTGTTTCAAGGCGGATACCAGCAACGGGACAAATTCTACTTCCTTGCCGCTCATGGTGATCACCTTGGGCAAAAACAGGAGGCTATTCCCACCTGTGACGGAAACAAGGTCGCTGTGGAGCAGTGCAGCCTGCTTCGCAGCCAGATGCTGTTCCTCGGAAAAAACGGTGTTCTCTATGGCGGGGTACTTGGTAAAAGCGAGGAATGACAATGGTTGAGATCAATCGTGTCTGGCTCAATGTGGATACAGACACCAACAAAATCACACTATTCGGCCGCCCCCGTGTATCCATCCGTGTGGATGAGTACATTTGGAGTTTGATCGAAGAACATATCGTGAAGCCCCATAAGCTCATGCGCAGCGAAAAGCATAGGTATCTGCTGAAAATTGCCTTTGGCCGATTTGATCCGGTGCGGCACCGATATTATCCGCTTTCCCCGTACAACGGGCAGCTTCGGGAAGGCGTCAAGCCGGACAGCGCAAACGGATGGTATCCCCGTGAGGACTTTGTAGACTCTGAGGAACGCGCCACCTGGTTCTCTCCCGATAAAATCTGGACAAACTGCGGCAACAAGGTTCTGGATGTGAATGTTGATGCCGCCAATGTGAGCGAGAGCATCACCCCCAGAGAATACGCAGACTTGCTGTTCGATGGGATTGGGGCAGCACTGGTGTTTAACTTCAAAAGGCTCAAGCGCGAGGAGCTTGATGGGCTGAAACCCAAGATCGACTGGAGCATGGTAGAGAGTTTTCCCTTTCCCGCACCCTTTGAGGAGCAACGGTACATTGGGGACGAGGGCAAAATTCATGTGTATTCCTGGGATGGCCGGCAGGAAACGAACCTTGTAGGCCCTTATTCTGTGCGGGATTTATATCTGGACCATTTCGGAAAATTGTGAGGTGAGCACATGGCAAAGGGCATTCGTGAACGCCTACTGGAGCAGGCAATAAAGTTCCATCAATGGCAGGAAGCCACTTATCCCGGCAAAACCAGCGAGGAACTCGGCGGTGTGTGGGAAGTCGATTATCCATACTGGAATGATACTTACAGTGCCTTTTGCCATGTGTTGACCCAAATGGATGCAGAAACGGCAGACAGCGTCCTACTGGATGAGATGGTCTATCTGATCGCCAGGGACAACGAAGCGGAGGGGTTTATACAGGAGACCACTTCCCATCCCCAATGGTTCGAGTGCCTCTGCCGCAGGGCCGCAGCCTCCAATGAGAGTGAGGCCAAGTGGCAGTTTGCCGCTTATCTGCCAGAATGTCCGTGCAGCCAGGAAGTCAAAGACATGATCCTGGACTTCGCAAAGGACCCCAATGAATATGTGAGCCGGCGGGCGCTTTTGGCGATGCCCGCTCTGCGCCCTGACTGTGTGGAACAGTTCGCTCCGCTGTTCTGGGAGCGGAACTGTTATTCCCTCGAATTACAGGAATACCAGCGGATCGCGGTTCTGGTCTCGCTGGATGCCATCCATTCCGGCCTGCTTCCACAATACTTGGAGCAGGCCAAGCAGGATGGCCGGCGCTATCTGCTGGGACACGCAGAAAGGATCGAAGGAGGACTACTGTGAACGAAAATTTATTCCGCACCCAATTCGATCAACTGGAAACCACCGAGAAACAGGCGCTGATGGAAAGCCTTGCTGCTCGTTATAATATGACTTTTCTCGGTCTACATACCTTTGACCACTGGGGCCAGAACTGTACCACCGGCATATTCGAGAAAGATGGCCGGGAGTTTGTCTTTGTTCCCGGCGATACTGTCACCCTGGGCTGGGAACGGTTCGCCGTTGGGCTGGATCAGGACAGCCGAGAGGAACTGGACGATCTGTTTCAGGAATGGGAGATGGAACAGGACCCTGAGGAGATGATTCGGGAAAGCATGGCTCCTGTTCGGCAGGCAGCCATTGGCCCCATGCTGGTGGGCCGGGAACTGGAGGAACTGTGCTGGGAGCCGGTCACAATGGACGATCCCAGATTGACCGCCCATCCTGACTGGCTGAAGAAGTTCCGAGATTTTGCCTGGAGCGACCTTGACAGCCTTACCTTGCACAAGTCAACACGCATTGAGCGGACGGAAAAGGGCTTTCAGATCTGTATCTATAACCGCACTGATTACGATGAACTCCTTGCTGGGCTGGAAAAGCAGGGTCTTTCGCTGCCTACGGCGGACGAGTGGTCCTATCTGTGCGGCGGCGGGTGCCGCACCCTGTTCCCCTGGGGGGATGGAATGGACTACTCCATGCACCTGCACCACTTCGAAAGCCCAGAGGATGAGGACAAGCCCTTCGATATGGAGGAGCCTAACTTCTTCGGAGTGTCCATCGCCTATGATCCCTATATGCGGGAGGTCGTGAAGGCCGAGCAGTTTACCACTTGCGGCGGTGATGGCGGGCGCAGCATCTGCGGCGGACTTGGGATCTTCCTCGGTTTCCTGCCCTGTTCGCCGCACTGCAAGCCGGAAGTGCAGGAGGACAAGGAACTGAACGGCGACTATGACTTCTACCGGCCCATTATTCGTGTGGAATCAATTTGAGAATGCGGAGGGCAACATGAGAGAAACAACACCCGATCTCACAAGGATCAGTAAGTATATCAGCTTGATCCTTCGGCACAAGCCGGAGGTCATTGGAATCCAGTTGGATGCCCACGGCTGGGCGGATGTCAATGCGCTGCTGGCGGGTATCAGCAGGAAATACCCCATCAACCGGGACATTCTGGAGGAAATCGTGCGGAGTGATGAAAAGCAGCGATATTCCTTCAGCCAGGACGGGACAAAAATCCGGGCCAACTAGGGGCACTCTGTCCAGGTGGATGTGGAACTCCCCGTGACTGAACCACCGGAGACGCTGTACCACGGAACGGCTCAGCGGTTTGCCGCCTCCATCGAGGCCCAGGGACTGCTCCCCCAGAGCCGCCTGTATGTTCATCTTTCACCGGATCAGGAAACAGCGGAGAAAGTTGGACGCCGGCATGGAGAACCTGTGATCTACCTGGTGGATGCCGGCCAGATGCACCGGGACGGATATCTCTTTTATTTGTCCGCCAATGGAGTCTGGCTGACAAAGGCGGTTCCTGCGACCTACCTGAAACGTTTGGAAGATGGATTGAAACAGCATTGACCTATCCCACCGTTATGGTTGTAGAAAGTAATTTGTAGCCGGAGGGAGAAGGAAAGCCTGGACACCCGGCTGTGGGGCCGGTGTGGAACCTACTACTTACAGAAAAAAGACTGAAGGAGGCGTCAACATGGATGTCGTGAAACTTCCCAAGAAAGTCCGCATGGTCTGCTATGAGATCATGGATGGCAAAGAAGCCTTGGACACGCTGGAATTCTTTGCCGATAAATACCCCCATCAGGTTGCGGCGGTCAAGGCCGAGGTCGCCTATTTCAACCTGGACTATGAAAAGGCGCTGGCTTTGGATCTGACCATCCTTCCCTGGCTGGAGGAGTGGTATTACAGCAATGTGAGCGATGAACACATGATCGCCATGACGGTGGCTGCCATCCAGCTCCACCGGGAGCAGGAGCTGATTGCGGCGCTGACGAAGGAACAGGCGCGCATCCGGGCTGAGAATGGCCTCCCCCAGCGGGATCGTTTCTGTGACATCCTGATGGGCTACCTCAAGCGGGGCGTTATGCCCTTTGCGGACAACGACAAGAACTACCCCTACCATGAACCGGAGGAGCCGCAGACGAAGGAGCAGCTCTGGGCAAAGCTGGTGGAACAGAATAAAAAGCTCTCGCCGGACGATCCCGATGCCAGGCGGAAGCTCTATAACCACTGCTGTATGTTCGGAACCGCCAGGGATGCCGTAGATCTCTTTGAGGAGATCCAGGGCGTGCCCATGGCTGACTCCTCCTATCGGGACGCAATCGCCCGTTATCTCTATCTGGGGCAGCGGGAAAAGGCGCT
Source organism: Dysosmobacter sp. Phy (assembly GCF_054476235.1). Taxonomy (NCBI): domain Bacteria; kingdom Bacillati; phylum Bacillota; class Clostridia; order Eubacteriales; family Oscillospiraceae; genus Dysosmobacter; species Dysosmobacter sp. Phy. The sequence goes on along the minus strand of NZ_CM136997.1, from coordinate 3,105,533 downwards.
GCAGACAGCGGAGCGGTTGGCAACATCGCGGCTGTGGGCGGTTGCCGGTCCGACGCAGGTGCGTCCCATGTCTTTCTTTGAGGACCCGAACCTGCGGGAGTTTTTGCTGGAGCCGGAATCCCTCCGGCGCATCCGCGAGGCTGCCTTCATTGATGACGGGAGTTTGATTCGAAAGTAAATCGCTTGGAATTGGAGGATCTGCCATGAGCAAGGAACTGGAACTGTATAAAGCATTCATTGACGGCCTTGTGGAGCGGAAAGACAGCATGACGGCCCTGTGGGTCAAAGGTGATGGCTTTCCCAAGACGGAGGACAACAAGGCGAAGAATGATCTTCTCGCCACACTGACACCGGAGCAGAAAGATGTGCTGGCCGAGATGCTTCAGGACGAACATATTGCGGGTATCCACGATACCCTTGCATATATCAATGAGATGATGGATCTGGAGGGGCTGGAGCTTCATCAGGACGGTGAATCCTATCCCAACGACTATTTTGAGAGCCTGCACTATGACTTCATCAGCCGTTGTGACGGAGATGAGTGGCCGGAATAAAAGGAGGCGTGACAGATGTATATCAAAAAATACTGGGGCAACTTTATCGGAGGCTCGGACGACAGCCTGAACCTTGTGGCCTTTTTAGAAGACCAGAAGAAAGAGGAAATCCCCCTCAGCGAAATCTTCACCAAGATCGGTCTGGACAAGCAGAACTGGGACTTCCGCCAGACCGTGGAGTATCTGGAGTTTACACACTCCGATGGCGTGGAGATGGACTTCCACTTCGCCATTGATGTGGTCACCGACCTGGCCGCCATTCTGCTGGAGTGCAGCGTCAGCGGCAGTGTGAACCTCCAGGATCTGGACGAGTACAACACCCCCTCCCGCCGCATCCGCATCACCGCCACGCCAGAGGAGCATGACGCCATGAACAAGGCCCTGACGGATTTTGCGCAGAACCCGCTGGAATATGACCTCAGTGAGATGATGAACGACGAGGAGATCCAGGAGATGGCTCGGGATGTGGAGGCGCTGCGGAAGGAACTGTACGAGGCCGCTGGCCGCAACCGGGACTTTCATGTGAAGGCAGAGGACATGAAGAATCTGCTCCCCGACTGGGAGGAAGCCAGTGGCTGCATCGCCACCAACCGCATCACGGTGGAGGGCTGCAAGGTTGGCTACTGCTACCGGGAGAAGGCGGACGGCGACTGGGACAGCGGCTGGCGCTTCACCGCCGGTGATGAGAGTGACGAGTACATGGACGACCCCAACAACGCCGGGATCTACGGCCTCAACACCATCTGCAACGACGATCCCGACATCATCCCTCTGCTGAACACCCCCGCCCCCTGCGCCTTTGAGCGGGATGAAAATGGCGTGTTCCAGCAGATCAAAGACTGGAAACCGGATGAGGACGAGGAGGACCCGGATATGGATATTTTGAAGCAGTGCCAGAAGTGGCATGAGGAGAACAAACACCAGAAGATCATTGAAGCACTGGAGGGCATTGAGGAGCGCACTCCGGAAATGGACAGCCAGCTTGCAAGGGCGTACAACAATGAGGCAGATCACAGAACGCCGGAAGGCAGAGCTATGCTCAAAAAGGCCATCGCTCTCTTGAAACCTCATGAGGAATACTTTGAGGGAGACTACTACTGGAACTTTCGCATGGGCTATTCCTATTACTATCTGGATCAGGAGGGCAGGGCTCTTCGTTACTTTGAAAAGGCATTGGAGGCCCGCCCCGACGACGAGGACACCATGCAGCTGATCGACGGGTGCAAGAAGGGCATCTCCCTGCCGCAGTTCTCGGAGTGCTTCCGGGAGCGGACAGAGGACTGGTGGGAAACCTTTGCCGAGATGGAAGCAGAATTGCGCCAGATGATGGACGAGGACAAAGACCACACCCGCGGCGCAGAACTCGTGGCCCAAATGCAGGAAACCCTGAATCTGGTTTTTGATGAAATCTCTTTCGAGATGGGCTTCAATGGCAAAAAGCATGATTTGATTCTCACTCCGGAGGGCGACAAGGTCAAGCTCTTTGAGCTGATTTACTTCCAGAAGCATGCCCCCAAGGAGGTGCTGGAGCACTGGAACATCCTGGTGGGCCGTCAGCCCCTCCCGAACATCGGCCTGCGTACCGAGGATGGATGGAATATCTCTGGGGATGATGTGCAGATCTGGCTGGAGGAGCAGGGCGAAAACAGCTTTGCCATCTCCGCCTACTGCGAAAAGCTGCTGCCCATGCTCCGGGAGGCGGAAGGCCGAGTCTGGTGGATGCTCACCACCCTTACTGACCAAGTGCTGGGCGAGATCTCCCACATGTGGTACATTGATGACTTCAATGTGCTGGAGGAGCCCAAGGCGGAGCAGTCCTTCCTCCTGTCCCAGTTGCCCGATATGCTGAAGGAAAAGGGAGCGAACCTCTCCACCGATCCAAATGCCTATCTGAACAGCTACCTTGGCTACGAAATGAAACCCAATGAAGACCCGGAAGCCGACTGGCGGCTGGATGTGATGGCCGGCTCCACCAACTGCGTGCCTCTCATCAACGGCTATCTGAATGCCGACAATGACTTTATGGACGATCTCCATGCCGACGGAGCGGTGGCCGGCTTCTTCTGCTATTCCCTGGATACCCTGCGGGAGAAGGAAGGAACCCAGAAGATTTTCGACTTCCGGGACAAGCTGGAGGAAGTGTTCACCACTGGCGATGGCCCTGAGATCCTCACCCTCACCGGCGGAGCCACCGGCCTTTTCTGCGGCTATGTGGATTTCATTGCCTGGGACATCCAGACGGCGCTCCAGATGGCCAAGAAATTCTTCGAGGACAGCGACATCCCCTGGGCCACTTTCCACACCTTCCGCCGGGAGGCAGGCACAGTGAACCTGAAAACGCCGTCCGAGGAGGAGCAGGCCCCTGAGCTGGACGAGACGCTGACGGGCATGGACTATATCTCTTACACCCCGCAGAACGAAGAAGCATTTTTCCAGCAGCTGGAGCAGTGGAACGACGAGGACGAGTACACCCGCTGCATCCAGGCATTGAATGCCATCCCGGAGGACTGGCGGAACTACCGCACTTCCTACGCTCTGGCACGGGCGTTGGAGAACTATGCCATCATTGGGGACCACGACGAGGGTACCCCTAACTATAAGGGAGATAAGGCCCTGCGCCGAGCCATTGATGTGCTGAAGTCTGTCCGGGAAGAGGGCCAGGACAAGGCGGAATGGAACATGCGCATGGCCTATGGCTATCAGTATCTCTATGGTCAGGAGGAAAAGGCCATCCCCTACGCCCAGCGGTGGGCGGAGCTGGATCCCGAGGACGAGGACGCCCCGGCGGTGATTCAGGAGTGCCAGAAGGAGATCGCAAAGCGGGCCGAGGCAGAGGCCGAGGACGAAAGTGACCACACAGGCGTCTTCACCGGCTTTGTGCTGCTGTCCAAGGCAGAATGGGATAAAGAGCAGTTCATCCGGGACATGAAAGAAAAGTGGGACATTGCCGTGGATGAATACGACGAGAGCAAGGAGAAGGACGACGACGCGCTGGTGTTTGAGGTGGGCGACATGCTGGCCGCTGTCAGCCTGGCGACCTACCCCATCCCTAATGGCGAGGCCGAGGGCAATGCGGAAAACAACTATATGTGGCAGGATGCGGTCAAGGTTGCCAAGGAGCATTGTGCCCACTTGATGGTAGCAGTGCTGGGCAAAGAGGAGGATCTGCTGGAAAAGGGCAAGCTGTTCACCAAGGTGGTGGCCGCCTGCTGCCGCCAGGAATATGCCACCGGCATCTACACCAGCGGCGTGGTGTTTGAACCCCGGTTCTATGAGGGCTTTGCCGAGCAGATGTGCGAGGACGAGTTGCCCATCTTTAACTGGGTCTGGTTCGGCCTCTGGCGGGATGAGAATGGCATGAACGGCTATACCTATGGTCTGGAATCGTTTGGTAAGGAAGAGATGGAGGTGCTGGGCACCGATGCCAAGCCGAGCGATCTGCGGGATTTTTTGGCCAGCCTTGTGTCCTATGTACTGGAGAATGATGTGGAACTGCTCGATGGGGAAACCATCGGTTTTGCGGCAGATGATAAGCACACCATCACCCGCAGTCCCGGCGTCGGACTGCCGGAGGAGCAGCTGACCCTGAAAATCTCCTGGGCGTCATCGGACGGTGACCCAGACGGCGAAGCGCCCGAGGATGAAGAAACCGGTGTTCCCGAGGTCTACACTCAGGAGGAGATGGAAGCCGTCGAGGGACACATCCAGCAGTATTACGGCAAGTTCGAGAATGTGTTCCATGAGCTTTCTTCCCCGGACATCCATGTGGACATCTGCGTTGTTCCGCCCTCCGAGGAGCGGAACTACTACACCCTGGTCACCATGGGCATGGGCGCCCACCGGATGAATGTGCCGGAGGAGCTGGCCGAATATAAGCTGGAGCGGGCGGAGCTGGCTATTGCGCTGCCGGGAAACTGGAAGCTCAAGCATGAGGATTTGAAGAATGAGCGGTGGTATTGGCCTATCCGACTGCTGAAAACCCTGGCCCGCCTGCCCATTGCCAGCGATACTTGGCTGGGCTTCGGCCATACCATGGACAATGAGGAGGACTTTGCAAAGGGCACAAAGCTGTGCGCCGCCATTCTGACCGGCCCCCAGGACACCGAAGATGGCAGCGATGTCTGCATCCTGCCGAGTGGCGAGGAGGTCAACTTCTATCAGGTGATCCCTCTCTACCGGGATGAATTGGAATATAAGCTGGCCCATGACGCGGACGCCCTGCTGGACAAAATGAACGGCATCAGCTTTGTGGTGGAGCCTGATCGTCAGGATGCTATCACTCGTGGCACTCTTTCCAATGATGATTTTGACGGTGAGATGGACGATGTCTCCTATCATATCGAGAGCATTGAGGAGAAGGGGCTGCCCATTGACCCCATAAATGCTTATAACCTCTTTGCCATTTACCTGCGCTGGTGCATAGAGCATGATCTGATGGGCGAGGACTTTCTGAACGAATACGGCGAAGTGGCCAAACAGGTCAAAGCCGACCCTGCCAGTGTGGATCTGCGGGCGTTTATTCGGGACAAACTGAACGGGCAGATTATGGTTCCGGTGTTCAATAAGATTGGGCGAGCATTTACTTCTTACTACTATGGCGAACCTGACAGTCCCAATTTCCCTCGTGACATTGAAAACTATGCCTTGGAATATCTCGGCCCAGAAAAGTATTACTCCGATGAGTTCCAGTTTAAGGCCCCACTGTTCATCCCCTTTGACGAGGACTACTACCAGGCCATGGCAAAGGTGATCGAGGAACGCTTCATCAACTGGCAGGGACAGGACTTCGACGAGGACACGCTGGAACCCTCCGAACTGGCTGAGGCGTTGATGGAGTATCTGGACTGCGAGTGTATCTATTTCCCCTCCATGAAGGACGATGATCCCATCATGTCGGCATACAGCTATGCCAAACGGGAAAGTGTCAAAGAAGGCTTTGTGCCAGTGCTCATCAAGGCGGATGACGAAACCCTGTGGGAGTGCCTCATTATGAATTCCGACCCGGACAGTGATGGTGAGGACGACTATGCTTTCGACCCGGACAAGGTAGCCGACTACCGGAAGAAGATACTGTCTGCACCTGTCAAGGACAGCAAGGCGGTCCTTGAGGCACTGATCGGCCAGCGCAAGGAAGAAGCCGAGGATGACGATATGGACTGGGATGAGGAAATCCTGGGCGAGATGGAGGGCGGAGAACCCAACGACCGCTTCTCCAGCTACTGGGATGATGATACGGAGATGACCTATCCGCTCATTCTGGCAAAAATTCCGGTGAAGAACCCCTGGGAGATCTTCGCATACCTGCCCTTCGGAAACTGGAATGACTGCCCCGACACACCGAACCTGATGGCGGCGGCCAAATACTGGTTCGAGCAGTATGGCGCGATGCCTGCTGCCATGAGCCACGACGAACTGGAGTTCCTGCTTCCGGCCCCCGTCCCCAAGGAGAAGGCCATGGATGCGGCGGTGGAGCTGTACGGCTTCTGCCCAGATTTGGATCGGGACGAGGATGGAAGCATTGGCGCTTTGGCAGATGCCCTGTGGCAGTCCACCGTCTGGTATCTCTGGTGGGATTGATGGGAGATTGTGACCATGAACGAATACCTGAAGGAATATATTGAACTCCAAAAGCAGTTTCGAGAGACAAAAGGAAATCCAGACAGTGTCCGCGCTCTCTATACCTTCAAGGAAAAACTGGAGCAGTCGGAAGACAAGCAGGCCAAGGAAGTGCTGGTGGATGTGTATGATCTGCTGGACTTCAAGAAGGATGCCTACGAACTGCTCTGCCAAATCGGAAATCGTTCCGATAAAAAAACACTCAAGCGGCTGGGCACGCTGAAGGAATATGCGGAAAACTGGGGCAATCATTATGCTCTCCCCAAGCCCAAAACGCTGGAGGAAAAGCAGAAAGAGAAGGAGCGGCAGGCTCAGCTGGGCCTGCCCACCTTCCGGTATCACCCCAATCCGCTGGAAACCGGCGCTTTTGAGGAGTCCGCGGATGGCGTTGCCTGCGACTGCTGCGGCAAGACGACCCATATTTTCTATACAGGCCCCTTTTACGCTGTGGAGGATATTGAGTGTCTGTGCCCGGAGTGTATCTCCAGCGGCGAGGCGGCCCGGAAATATGACGGCAGCTTCCAGGACGATTGCTCCGTGGACGATGGCGTGGAGGACCCGGCCCGACTGGACGAGCTGATCCACCGCACGCCTGGCTACTGTGGCTGGCAGCAGGAATACTGGCGCGCCCACTGCGGCGACTACTGCGCCTATCTGGGCCATGTGGGTGCCAGAGAACTGCGGGCGCTGGGTGTGCTGGAGGATGTGCTGGACGATCCAATGTGGGATGACGAACATAAGGAAATGATCCAGGAATCCGTCAATGGCGGGCATCTGCAATGCTATCTGTTCCAGTGCCTCCACTGCGGGAAGCACCTGGTTTGGATGGATTTTGATTGATAAGGAGGTGCCTGCACCAATGGAAAAAACCTTCCTCAACCCTACTACAAATAAGCAGTGGCGGATTGAAATTGACGGACATACCATCCGAACCTGCTTGAATGGCGGGAAGGTCAAGGAGATCCTGTGCGACTCCGCCTTCCAGGTCAAGAGCAAGGCGGCCAGCGCCATGATGGGCCAGATGCGGAAAGGATTTGTCTATCAGAATCCGGATGCCGCTGTCGGGCAGGCACGGTGCCACCGGTTTGTCGGTAAGGATAGTAACGGCTTTATGCCCCTGGCTGCCGTCCTCACACGGGACGACTTCTTCCTGACGAGGGTGGTCGGAGATTTTGAAGACGAGACCCTCTATCACTTCGATGGCAGCGGGGAGATCCTTGAAACAGTCTCTCTGGGTGCCAAGCGGATGACCTATGAGCAGGTCCTCTGCCCCAATGATACTCTGTTGCTGAACAACAGCTATCTCCTCCAGCAGTTCTCACTCCGCACTCATGAGATCACGCCCTTTGCCAACAAGAAAAACAGCATGAAGGCCATGCTGGATGCCGGCGGGGACCTGGCCCTGTGGTACACGGGCGAGGAGATCGTCGCCTTTGACTTTGGCGGCAACACAGAGATATGGCGGGAAACGGTAAAATGCAAGAAGTCTAAGAATCCGAATTTTGCCTATTACTGCTTCGGGATGCTCTCTCCCCGGCAGAGCAAAGCGGCCTACCGCGTCACCGAGGGTGAGTATGTGCTGGTCGATTTGAAGTCCGCCCAAAAAACAGTGATTCCCAATGAGGGCTGGCATCCATTCTTCTCTCCGGATGACCAGTGCTTCTCGGTGGGCGGCAAGTTCTATCTGACCCAGACCGGAGAGGAGATGGCCAATCCGTTCCCGTTTTCTGTCCGGCAGGGGCTGAGTTTTTCGGATACCTGTATGGTGCGGACAAGGGGCAGCCTGATGGCTGTTCAGCAGGATCGTGGCAGCTCCCCCATAGAGGTATGGGATACCGGCAGCGGCCAACTGCTGGCCACCATTGATGATCCCTTTGTGGTGCGGCAGGTGAATTTTGCCTTTACCAAGAGCGGGCTTGTCCTGCACACTGATTATGGGGCCATGAGCATCTATTCCTGCGCCCTCTGAAACGGAGAAGTGACCTATGGATCATGAGAGGAAAGAGCTATTGGCTCAGAAAAAAGCGCAGCTCAAGAAAAGGCAGAAAAGAGCAGAGATACAGCAATACAAGGACCGTCTTACAAAAAGCATTGAACATTTTTCTCAAAAATACCGATACGCGGATGAAGCTGAAGCACTCAAAATTGAAACCTTTATCTTAAAACTCAATTTTGAGCAGCCTGGGCAGCTGGCAGTCCAAGAAGTTTGCCCATATCCCCATGGAAATGTCTACTTGTGCTTTTTAATGGGAACAGACGCCTTATTTGAGATTTATGTATTTGGCAAATATCCTGACATCATGAGCGATCATGATGCATGGGAAGTTTTCAGTCCATACCTGTTGCTTGTGGACGAGGATTTTATTCATTACACTTATATCAACGATAATGGCGAAGTCTTGGAATCACGAGTATCGTGATGGTGGAGAAAGAGCGTGGACACCTATGAACAAAGAATCATTGATAGAAAAACTCCTGGACTTGGCTGAGGGACGGGAAACACCTGAAACCTGGCAGAACTGGTGGGACGAACATGAGACGGAGTTGGAAGCCCTGCTGAGTCGGGGTGAATTTCTGAAACTGAAGCCCTGCCGACACGGTTTTCAGTGGGTCCCGGTGTTTGGCAGCCAAAAGGGAGCCATCGCCATTCTGGAAAAGAGCGGCTTAGCATTTGAAGCCAGCAATCTCTACCAGGAGCGGTATCTGGCGGAGCTGGACGCTTTCTGCAAGGAACAGGAGCGGGTGCAGCGGGAAAAGCAAGCGAAATTCAAGGCCGACAACCCGGAGATATTTCGACGCTACCCCAAGTTCTCCAAGGCGCTGGCAAAGGTGCTGGACACCTCTGATGAGATCAAGCCCGCCGCCACGGAGGAGCAGATCGGGAATCAAGAAAGCGTGCTGGACTTCACGCTCCCGTCCCAGGTGCGGGAGTTTTTCCTGCTGACCGCAGGCATCAATGTATCCACAGGCGTGATCCTTACCCTTTCCGGGATGTTTGATCTGACCATTTATGGAGAGCGGTATTGTGTGCTGGGCGAGTTCTGGAAAGAAGCGGATGGCGACCAGCTCCTGCTCCGCCCCGGAGAGGAAACCATCTGGTACTACGCCCATGAGCAGGACAAGGTAAAGCGCCTCTGCAATGATATGACAGAACTGCTGGAGAAGAAATTGGCGAGGTATCTCAATGAGCACTGAAAACATCGCCCATGAAAAGCGCTATCGGGACTGACGGGCGCAGCATGATGCCATGTTTGCACCGGTGAACCGATCTCCTCAGCAAGACGAGCAGTTTCCGCTGACGGACGGATATTCCATCCGCTCCAAAGCCTACATCTATGACGGCGATCTGCATCTCTGCGGCAGCGAGAGCGAACTGCTGGACAATGAGGGCAAGGTGCGATATGCTTGGCGTAATCTGGACACGGATGGTGAATTCTGCTCCCTGTTTCGCCACCACAACGGAAAGCACTATCTGATTTTCCGCACAGAACTGTATGGATACAGCGTTCTGGAGGTGGAGAGCGGACAGGAGATGCACTATGTCCCTGCCTGTGTCCACCCGGAGGAGGGCCAGAAAGCCGAAGAAGTGTTCATCTGGACCGGCGCAGACTATGACCCCCATACGGATCTGCTGGCTGTTATCGGCTGTATCTGGGCCTGCCCCTACTCCACTATCGTGCTGGACTTTTCCTGCCCACTCCAGCCCCAGCCCCCGGAGCGTTGGCTGGATCTGCGGCACATCGTTGACCCGGACGACACCCGATTTGACGATATCGAGTTTGTCCACTGGGAAAGCGACAGCCTGCTTCTTCGATGCTGCAACACAGAGGATGGCCAATGGAAAGAAGTTCGAGTGCCAGTGGAGCAGCTGAGGGCTGAACTATAAATGCGTGAAGGAAGGTGGCAGTATGGAGAAGAAGGATTTCCCCAAGGGAACCAAGGCCCGCGAGATCTTTGTCTATACCTGTGAGCGGATCGCGGAGCCCTTGATCCCGCTGGGCTACAAATACCGCAAGAGCAAAAATGACATCTGCAAAAAAGACGGCATCTTTGTGTTCTCCTTTTACTTTTCCCCCTCCATCCGCTTTGGCTCCACCACTTTTACTGCCTTCTTCGATGTGAGTTCCCCGGTGATTGCCCAGTGGCGCAGTGAGCAGGAAGGGACGGAGGATACCTATGATGGTATCGTGGGCACCTCCATCGCCCGACTGACCCGCCGGTATGATGACTTCCCCCGCTATGAGGTATCTACTCTGTTGGAGCGGGAACGCTCCATCCAGGAGATTTCCGGGCAGATCCAGGACTATGCACTGCCGTTCTTTGCCCGGTTTTCCAATCTGCCCAAGCTGCTGGACGATGTGGAACGGGAAGGATTCTTTCCCCATCGGAAGGGGTTCGATGTCCCAAAGCGGAATCGGGAGTTCATCGAATGTTTCCGGGAGTATCTCCAAAAGCAGCAAGCGAATGGGTTATCCTACTGAGCAATCAATAGGAATCTTTGGAGGTGTATTATGGGACTGTTTTTGAAGAAAAGGGTCGAAATGCCGGATAATATGATTTTGGGAAATACGGAATTTGTATTTGATCGCAAACTCGGCTTTCATGTTGGAGAATGGACCGTATGGGATAGAAAGACTAAAATTCTCCTTGAGTTTCAGAGCACAGAGGGAAATATAGGCGATATCGTTTTGGAAAAGGTAAATTGGGTCAATGACCATAAAGATACCATTATCCGAGCATTTTTGGATGAGAACGATGACTGCATAGACGTCGTGAATGAAATGATCGAAGATGGAACGCTGGAAGCGGATGGGAAGATTTCAGAAGATGAGTTTGTAAAAGCACTGTTTGTAAACAATGTAACGGTATTTGTAAATGGAAGTGAAACTGGCTTTTACATCGATTTGGATGCGGAACCCGACTATTTCATGGGACATTTAGTTTGTATCGAGGTCGACTGCAAATATAAAATTGAAGTCGGCGGATTCAACGGATAACACTTCAAACACAAAAGGCAAATTCTGCGGAAGAGGCAACGCCCGCAGCGGCATCAGAAAGGAGACAAGTACCTATGTCAACCTGGAGCGGAATCCGGAACAAATTGGAGAATGACTACCTGTGCCCGGCGCTCCGGGGCCACATCCAGTATTTTGCCACCAGTTACAGCAAAAGCGCTGACCATGAGGGCCGAGCAGCCATTCGCATGGACGGTGTGGAAGTACTGCGGAGCAACTACTACATCTATTTTGAGAATGTGTGGACGAAATTTCATCACCTGCGGTCCACAACGCTGAAAGATTGCGACTCTGCAAAAGAGGCCATCAACCAGGCTCATGCCTTTGCGCTGGAGCAGGGCACCTTTGACCAAAAGGTGTTCTATGAGGCGTTTGGTATCTTTGACAACCAGAGCATCGAGAAAAGCCTTGTCAGCGAGAATCCTCTTGTCCGCATCTTTGCTCTCCTGGATCGAAGGCTGGGAAAGCGCCGCCTGCTGGCTTTGGAGGAATCCATGGAGCAGGAGCTGGACTGGGTGCGGGCCTTCTATGTGATCCGGATGCAGGCAGAAGGGCTGATAGATAAAGAATAACATTCAGGAGGAATTGCCATGTCACAGATCGCATCCTTTTATCTTCTCAAAGACGGCCGGCGGCAGGAACTGTCCAACGGCGACTGCTCCGGCGCGGTCTATATGGCCATCTGGGACTGGTGTGAGAGCGAGCTGGATCTGGATGTCCGTTTTCCTGCTCCCCAGACGGAGGACACCCTGGACTGTGCTCTGCTGGAGGGAGAGTTAGCGTCTAAACTGCTGGCAGCTCTGCGGGAGCAGGACCTCCCGGAACTGGCCGACGAAATTGCCCCGGACTGGGATTTGCCCACCGAGGCAGTACAAAGCGGACTTGAAACGCTGCGCTCCCATTTGGAACTGGTGCAGGACGACGCGGCCCTGCTGTACGAAATGACTTGACAGAGCCATGCCCCATAGAATATTGCGAGGAAACCATGATCGAAATTAAAGGAAAATACAACGAGGCCAGGATCTTCACCGATGTGGTGGACAGCGCCTCCATCGCACAGGTACAAGAGCTGTGCAATCAGGAATTCACGGCGGGCAGCCGTATCCGGCTCATGCCCGACATTCACGCCGGCAAGGGCTGCACCATCGGTACCACCATGGCCATTACCGATAAGGTGGTGCCCAATCTGGTGGGAGTGGACATCGGTTGCGGCATGGAGACCGTCCGCATCCGGGAAAACCGGCTGGAGCTTCAGAAGTTGGACAAGCTGATCTATGAGAAGATCCCCTCCGGCTTCTCCATACGGGATAAGGCCCACCGCTATCTCGATGAGATCGACCTGAGCGAACTGTGCTGCGCCCGCCATGTGGATCTCCTCCGGGCAGAAAAAAGCATCGGCACTCTGGGTGGCGGGAACCACTTCATTGAGGTGGACAAGGACGACGAAGGGAATCTCTATATTGTGGTCCACTCTGGCAGCCGTCATCTGGGCGTGGAGGTGGCCGGCTACTATCAGGAGGCGGGCTACAAGGTGCTCAACCGTACCGACGATGCCTCCCTGCAGGCCCTGGTGGCTCAGATGAAGGCGGAGGGTCGGGAGAAGGAAATCCAGAAAGAACTGAAGAAGCTGAAAAACCTCAAACAGACCAGTATCCCCAAGGCTCTCGCTTATGTCTCCGGAGAACTGTTTGAGCAGTATATCCACGACATGAAGATCGTCCAGCACTTCGCCATGCTCAACCGGCAAGCTATGATGGACGAGATCGTCAAAGGCATGAAGCTCCATGTGGAGGAGCAATTCACCACCATCCACAACTATATCGATACCGACGCCATGATCCTGCGGAAAGGGGCTGTGTCCGCCAAGGAGGGCGAGCAGCTGCTCATCCCCATCAATATGCGGGACGGGAGCCTGCTCTGTGTGGGCAAGGGCAATGAGGACTGGAACTGTTCTGCTCCCCACGGCGCCGGCCGCCTGATGAGCCGGGCGGATGCCAAACAGTCCTTCACGGTGTCTGAATTCAAAAAGCAGATGGCAGAGGTCTACACCACCTCGGTGAGCAAGGCCACCCTGGATGAGTGCCCTATGGCCTATAAGGGGATGCAGGATATTCTGGACAACATCGGCCCCACGGCGGAGGTGAGGAGGATCATCCGCCCCATCTACAACTTTAAGGCCGGGGATGAGGATTAAAAAACGGAAAGAAATGGCATGGTGAGAGATGGACTTGTGTTCAAAGATGAGGATGGTCAGGTCATATTCAACCAGTACAGCTTCTGCGAATTGGTGAAGCACCTGCTGGTGGAACTGGTGGGGATTTCCTATGAGGAAGCCTCCCAGACAGTGGAACGCACACCGCTGGCAGCGCCAGTGTCCAATGTCATGGAAGTGGCGGTATTCAGCCATGACCTGCCTTATTACTGGGCTATGTTTTTCTACTATGGGGACGGTTACTGGTGGGAAAAGGGTATTCCAGCGCAGCCAGAGGATATGGATGCCTATGAATCTTTGGAAAAGAAAATTATGGAGAAATATGACTTAAAGGAACCCTTTGAGTGGGAATAAGAGGTGAAATTTATGCGGGAGAAGCAAATGTATGAGCTGCTTGATAAACTTAGCCAAATCAATTATGAAGAACTCGATATAGACAATTTCTTAGATCAAAGAGACAGTGATCCTTTTGATAGCGAATGGGTCAGGATTTATCAGGCTCTCGAAGAACTGAAAAAGGGAAAAACGGTTGCTGATACCCGAGAAATAGAGAAGAAAGCATACATCACCGTCTACGAAAGATCGGAGAATGATGAGTTGGCAGGGTACATCTCTGACGACTTTGGACTGATTGCAGATAGCAAACGGCTGAACTACTCGGACGAATGGCTGGAGAAGCTGATTTCCTGCTATGAAAATGCAAGGATACCCTGCGGGGAACTTTGAGGGAGGCAAAGCTATGGGACTTGATATCTATGCCGGAACTTTGACCCGGTACTATTCTCACAACTGGAAAACTGTTGTTCAGCAGTGGGCGGAGGAAAACGGATACGCTTTTAACCGGATCACGCCGGATGGAGAACCTGCTGATAACGAGGAAGAACTGTCCCCGGCTGAGGTCCAGGCGGCGGTGGAGAACTGGCGGGATCAGATCTTGAGCGCCATTTCTCAGCCGGGCCAGCCCCCCTATACTCCCTGGCCGGAGGATAGTGAGAAGCCCTATTACACCGACAAGCCGGATTGGGATGCCTTCGGCGCTATGCTGCTGGTGGCCGCCTGCCATACATACAATGAGCCGGTGCCTTCCACTGTGGAGAAGGACTGGAACTTCGGGGAGCATCCTTTGGTCGCCCGCCTTGCATCGGACGAGGAGCGAGTGTGGTCCCTGTTCCGCGGAGCCACCTGGTGGCTGCCTCTGGCGGACGCTTTCTTCTTTCAGGCACCGCTTCCCACCGATAACACCGCCGCCATCAGCACGGTGGGCGGACTGAGAAAGGAGCTGGAGAAGCTAAACCAGCTGGCGTGGCAGGCCGATGAGGATACCATCCTTGGTTGGGCGGATACGGAAGGATACCCGGTAGACGGAACCATCGATGCAGATGGACAGTACAGCAAGGCGGACATCCCAGAACACACCCAGTATGACACCCAATCCCTGGCCAAGTTTGCCTTCTCCATGTTCTGGCGGGCCATGCGGTTTGCCGAGGAACAGCGGGTGCCCATCCTGCTGGATTACTAAGGAGGTCTTTTATGGGATACGATGTGAGTTTTCACCCAATTTCTCCGAAAGAAATAGGGGAATGGTATGTTACTCCGCTTACCTGGATACAGCGGGGGCAGGAGGAAAAGGTGCTGGCCCTTGCCGCGCAGCATGGAATGGAGGATTTCTACGCGGAAAAATATCTGGACACCCTGCGGGTCGGGGCGGAGACAGAGCCCGATGAGTTGTTTGATAAGAGCCATGGCTTTTACATTGCAGTGATCCAAGGCTTCTTTCGGGACTACTATTACACCAGAGGAAGCAGCTTTTCCTTTCTGGCAGGAGAGAAGCCGGAATATACCCGGTACTTTACCCCTTGGGCGCAGGTGATCCCAACCGCCTTGACCAATCCGGCGAAAAATCAAATTATCGAAAATTACTGCTCGGGTGTATATTTGTCGCCAGATCAGGTTTTACAGCTTCTCCGGGATCTGGAGCAGGAACCAAAGGTGCTGGAAGATCTGGAGAGAGTTTGGAGCGGTGGGCAGTTTGCTGTGCTGAAAAAGGCTCTTACCGCTGCGGCGGAATTGGGTGTCGGCCTGCTGGAAGCCACTGAGGTGGTGGAGCCCAACCCTATCCGCCCCAATGAGAGTACAAGTTATTCCAACCTATACCACTGCGACCGGGATGGGGTGTATCTCTATATTGACATGGCTATGAAACAAATTGCCCAAGCGATGGAGAGAGATCAGGACGAACCGTGAGACCAGAGAATTGATTGGGAATGGGACAGGCAGCACCTTTGTTTCCGTGCCCTGTGTTTGGCGAATAACTATGGAGCAAAAGCGCCCGGCAGATAGATGTATTTCAGGAAGCCATGGACTGCCTGCGGGATGGCCTTCCGAAAAACCTGGATGGCACAAAACCGGCGATTCCTGCCTTGCTCAGATTCAGTTCCGGGTGCCAGCAGAAAAGATTTCAAGAATACAGTACCTGCGGCGATGAAGCGCGGCGTCAGACTGGCAGCCGGTACCTGCCGAGACAATGAGACGGTGGGTTTTCCGGCCTTGCGGGCTGACAGTCCAATAAGGTACCGCACATGTCCTCCTTGTCTGCGGGCGAGGCCTTCAGGCCGGGACGGTAACTGCTGCAGCCTCGCCGGTTGAATCGTTTTCCGGGAAGGAGCCCCAATTATGCGCATTCTCATGCTGGGAAACAGCTTAACCTTTACAAATGATATGCCCCGGGTACTGGCCCGGCTGACTGGAGCAGAGGTGGTCCTCCACACCCGGGGAGGAGCACGTCTGTCGGAGCACTTGAATCCGGGAACAAAACTGGGCGCCCGGACACAGGCAGCACTGCGAAATGGAGACTGGGACTATGTGGTGCTCCAGGAGATGAGCCACGGACCCATCACGTCCCCCGCAAGCTTTTTTTCCAGCGTGGAGCGGCTGAGTGACCAAGCCCGGGAGAGTGGGGCTGTTCCCGTCCTCTACGCCACCTGGGCGTACCGGAAGGGGAGCTCCAAGCTGGCTGCCAAGGGCTGGGATTATGATGAGATGGCCCGCGGGATATCAGAAGCTTATCACCGGGCAGCAAAGAAGAGCCGTACACTCATTGCCGATGTGGGGTGGAGGTTCTACCAACTGTCCAATACACAGGAGCTCTATGCTTCCGACGGCGTTCATCCCAACGATCAGGGTTCCCGCATCGCCGCAGAGACCATTGCAGCTGCAATTCAAACGGATAAGGAGAGACAGTGATGATCCGAGATATCTGTAAAGATGAGGCCTTTCTTGGCCAAAAGGCGGAGCCTGCCACGCCAGAAGACCTTCCGATCGCCGCCGACCTGCTGGAGACACTGGAACACCACAAAAACAGGTGCGTGGGCATGGCGGCCAATATGATCGGCGTCAACAAGCGCATCATCGCCTTCGACAATGAGGGAACTTTTCTTGTCATGTTCAACCCGGAGATCGTCAAGAAATCCGGACCTTATGAAGCGGAGGAAGGCTGCCTCTCTCTTGCCGGGGTCCGGCGGGCCAGGCGGTGGAAGTCCGTTAAAGTGCGTTGGATGAATGAAAAATTTCAGGAGAGAGTCAAGACTTTTACGGGCTGGACAGCGCAGATCATCCAGCACGAGATCGATCACTGCGAGGGGGTCATTATATGAAAAAGTGTAAGATCACCGTCATGCGCATTACCCGGTATGAGGATCTGATGGCCCGGTATGAAAACCCCATCTCCCATGCCTGCGATATGGAGGAGGGGCGGGTTTTCATCGCCAACGGCTGGGAAAAACCGGAGGGCTTCTGCCAGAGCGCCTGGGACACCCTCTCGCCCTTTGTGCTGGCCCTGAGCCATGGGGGATCGGATTTCTACGACGGCTGGATGAAAGATCCCAGGTCTGCCATGCTCTCCTGCAACGACGGCTTCCGCCCGGTGAGTTTCCTGGTGGAGGCTTTGGACGAGAACGCGGAATGAGGGGGAAGCGCTATGTTTGAAAATAAAGTCGCCGTGGTTACCGGCGGTGCCAGGGGCATTGGAAAGGCCATCGCGGAGGAATTCCGAAAAGCCGGAGCACAGGTCTGCATCATCGACCTGCTCCCGAATGATTATTTTGTGGGCGATCTGGCCGACCAGGCGGTGCTGGAGGACTTTGCGGCCAGGGTCGTCGCCGACTATGGCCGCGTGGACTATCTCATCAACAACGCCCTGCCCCTGATGAAGGGGATCGACCGGTGTACCTATGAGGAATTCAATTACGCCCTGCGGGTGGGGGTCACCGCGCCCTTTTACCTTGCCAAGCTGTTTGCACCCCACTTTGCGCCCGGGGCAGCCATTGTGAATATCTCCTCCTCCCGGGACCGGATGAGCCAGCCCCAGACTGAGAGCTACACCGCGGCCAAGGGCGGCATCTCCGCCCTGACCCATGCCCTGGCGGTGAGCCTCGCGGGAAAGGTGCGGGTCAATTCCATCTCCCCCGGCTGGATCGACACCGACTATACCGTCTACCACGGTCCCGACGCCGTCCAGCAGCCGGCCGGCCGGGTGGGCAATCCTCTGGACATCGCCCATATGGTGCTCTACCTCTGCTCGGACAAGGCGGGCTTCATTACCGGAGAGAACATTTGTATTGACGGCGGTATGACCCGGCAGATGATCTACCACAACGATTTCGGCTGGACGCTGGAGGAGAGCGGGCGATGAAAACAGCAATTTGCTATTACTCCCGCCACCACGGCAACACCCGGAAGGTGCTGGAGGCCATGGCCGGCGAGGGAGGAGCGGAGCTGATCGATGTGACTGCCCGCCGGGCCGTGCGGCTGGAAGAATACGACTGCATCGGATTTGCCTCCGGCATCTATTACGGAACATTCCAGGAAGGGGTCCTCCGGTTTGCCCGTCAGTATCTGCCGGAGGGGAAGGATGTATTTTTCGTCTGTACCTACGGCGTGTATCGTCGCGGCTATTCATCGGCCATAGGTCGGATCGCCCTGGAAAAGGGCTGCCGGGTCCTGGGGACATTCGGCTGCCGTGGTTTTGACACCTTCGGCCCCTTCCGGCTGGTGGGCGGCATTGCCAAGGGCCGCCCCAATGAGCGGGACCTGGACAAAGCCCGCAGCTTCTTCCGTCAAATACAAAACCGCCTGAGCTGACGCCCGGGCGGTTTCCTTCTTTGCTGCCCGGAGGACTGCGACCCCCGCCGGGAGCGGGCATGGCCGGGCATAGCCCTCTGCAAACAGCGCATCCATCCCATGCCCTCTGGACAGCTGGCGGAGCGTCAAAGCCGGGGGAGCAAATATGGCTCTTTCAGAAGACTGGCAAATCTGGTATACTAAGGCGATAGAAACGGAGACTCATTCGCTTGTGCCGGGGCGCAGCGCCGCCTGCCTGGCCGGGAACCTCTCCGGCAGCCATATCGAGCCTTGAAGGGAGGCACCTGTATGAAACTTGCGATTTTATCCGATACCCACGGCCTTCTGCGGCCTGAGGTGGCGGAGAAGCTGAAAACCGCCGATGCCATCCTCCACGGCGGCGATATCAACAAACAGAGCATTGTGGACGAGCTGCGGAGATACGCGCCCCTCTATATGGTCCGCGGCAACAACGATAAGGAGTGGGCGCAGGCCATTCCCCATGATCTTACGCTCACCCTGGAGGGCGTGACCTTTGCCATGGTCCATAACAAGAAGGAGCTTCCGGCAGATCTTGAAGGCGTGAATGTGGTGGTATTTGGCCATTCTCACAAGTATGTGCAGGAGGAAAAGGGCGGCATTTTGTGGCTGAATCCCGGCTCCTGCGGCCCCCGGCGGTTTCACCAGGAGATCACCATGATGATGGCCGAACTGGAGGATGGGAAGATTCAGGTGGAGAAAGTCACCATTCCCCATGCGGTGAAGTGATGGAACTGGGACTGACCTTTCCCCTGCAGCGGTTTGTAAAAGTGAAAGCGCCGCCCTGCGGCGCGGAGGCGGACCGCCGCCTGTGCTGGGATCTTCATGTGATCTGCCTGCGGGGACGCAAATGCCTGCTGGCCGTCCACTGCCGCAGCCGGTATGCCTTTGTGCGCTATGATGTGCCGCCGCTCCAGTGGGCAGATATTCCGGGGCTGTTCCGGGAGGGGCTGAGAGACAGTCTCACCGCCTCCGGATTTTCTGAAGATCAGATCAGGGGGTACCTGCGTCGGGCGGAGGATATTCATATCACCTGTACCCACGGACGCCGGGAGGTGGCCTACCTCAACCGGGCGTGGGAGGATGTGCTGGCGCTGGATCTGTGCCTGGATACCACCGGCCAGCCTCAGCCTCTGCTGGATCACGCCGTCAACACCCGCCCCAGCCGGTGCGCGGGCTTCGATGGACTGGGACTTGCCCTGGAGCGGATGGCCGTGACGCTGGAGGAAGGAGCGATACCGTGATGAAAATACAGCAGTTTTCGATCGGTGCGGTTCCCGCAGTCCTGTACGGGGAGCCCGCAGAGCGGGGATATCTCTTCCTCCACGGGCAGATGGGCTGCAAGGAGGAGGCGGAGGCCTTTGCCCGGGCGGCTTGTCCACGGGGATACCAGGTGCTGTCCATCGACCTGCCCGGCCATGGGGAGCGCCAGGGCCGGGGAGAGGAGCTGCTCCCCTGGACGGCGGTGCCGGACATCCGGGCGGCGCTGGACTGGGCGGAGCGCCGCTGGGGGACCATCTCTCTCCGGGCCAACAGCATCGGGGCGTATTTCGCTATGCTGGCCGCCGGCAGGCCGGAGCGGGCCCTGCTGGTCTCCCCGGTCCTGGATATGGAGGGCCTGATCCTGACCATGATGGGCTGGGCCGGCGTGACGGAGGAGCAGCTGCGGGAGCGGGGGGAGATCCCCACCGCCTTCGGCCAGACCCTGTCCTGGAAGTACCTGTGCTGGGTGCGGGAGCATCCGCCCAGCCGCTGGACTTGCCCGGTGCGGATTTTGTACGGAAGCGAGGACAACATGACGCCCCGCCGGACGGCGGAGGCATACGCCCGGCAGCACGGCGCCAAACTCACCGTGCTGGAGGGCGGAGAACACTGGTTTCACACGCCGGAGCAGCTGGCCGCGCTGCGGCAATGGGAGGAGTTGGAACTTTGAGCACGGAAGAGTGTCTGATCTGTAAAGCGCCTCTGGAGTACCTGACCCGGGATGAGATCATGGAGTGCGCCATCTGTCACAAAAAAGAACCCAGCAAGACCCGCTGCGTCAACGGCCACTATGTCTGCAACGACTGTCATACCCAGGGAATGGACAGTATCTTCGGCCTGTGCCTGTCCGAGACCTCCGCCGACCCCATTGCCACCCTCCGACGGATGATGGACCTGCCCTTTTGCCATATGCACGGGCCGGAGCATCATGTAATGGTGGGAGCGGCCCTGCTCACTGCATACCGGAACGCCGGCGGCCGGCTGGAACTGGGAGAGGCGCTTCGGGAGATGTACAGCCGGGGCAAGGCTGTTCCGGGCGGCGTCTGCGGGTTTTGGGGAGCCTGCGGGGCCGGAATCAGCGCGGGGCAGTACCTGGCCATTGTCACGCAGTCCACGCCTCTGGCCCGAGAGCCCTGGGGGCTGAGCAATCAGATGACCGCCCGGGCGCTGGAGAGCATCGGCAAGGCGGGCGGGCCCCGGTGCTGCAAGCGGGACTCCTTTTTGGCCATCCTGGCCGCCGTGGACTTTACCCGTGAGCATCTGGGAGTGGAAATGGAGCGGTCTGTCCCTGTCTGTCCATACAGCGGCCGGAACGACCAATGTATCGGTAAACGCTGCCCCTTTTCGGCCGCTGCGCACAAAAGGCCCAAGGTGGCCTTCGTCTGTGTCCACAACTCCTGCCGCAGTCAGATGGCGGAGGCCTTGGGCAAGCAGCTGGCCGGGGATGTATTTGAGAGCTTTTCGGCCGGAACGAGCCCCGCTGCCCGGATCAACCCCGATGCCGTGCGTCTGATGAAGCGGGTCTACGGCATCGACATGGAGCAGACCCAGCACAGTAAGGCCCTCTCTTCTTTGCCGGAGGTGGATATCGTGGTTACCATGGGCTGCCATGTCCAGTGCCCGACGCTGCCTTGTGCGTACCGTGAGGACTGGGGACTGGAGGATCCCAGCGGCAGGGAGGACGAAGAATTTCTCGCTGTCATGGAACAGATCGAGGAAAAGGTACTTGATCTGAAACAGCGCGTCCAGGCAGGCGAACTGGGATAAGGCGGGATCAACAATGCCCGGAGCTTCTGAATTTTCAGAAGCTCCGGGCATTGTTCCTCACTCTGCTGCGTGCATCAGCTCTCTTTCGATGAGGGAGACGGCAATGGTAAGGGCATTGATGCGGCGCTTGGCTAAGGTGATTTGTGATTTATAGCGGGCAGGGGAGGCTTTCCCCTCCAGGGTCCTCACGGTTTCCTGCAGTTTATGCAGCGTGGAATCGATCTGCCGCTTGGCCTCCAGCAGCTCTTCCGTGGAATAGGTCATGTACTGCCTCCTGAAAAGCGATGTTGCTTATTCTGCTGTGTTCGGAGCCCGAATCCGGCTTCGCCCCGGGAAGGGACAAGTTGTGCGCCGGGGAACAGCCAGCCGCGCTGAGTGCGCCGTTCGGCTCCTTATCCTGAGATATCCGGCTCTGCTCGGCCGGTATATGGACTGGCTCTCCTATAAGGTGCCGCCTTGGGACGAAAGGAATTCCGTCAGATCTTTCACGGCTTTCCTGATTGCCGCTGCGGTGCCTTTCCCGTTGGTGAGATCGGTTTGCACCGGCAGGCGTATCAGGTACTCTGTTCGTCCCGGATCGGCAGAAGCCTCCATGGGCGGCGGACAGGCGTTCAGCCGGTTTGCCCATTGGCGCTGGATGCTTCGGTTTGACCCGGAGAGCCAAACCTCCAGCTGAAAGGACTTATGGATGAATGCAACCACCAGTTTCCATCCCTTTTCTTTCAATGCCGGACTGGTGAGGGAAAAGTAGGCGTATTCCATAGCGTTTTCACAAATGCCGCTTTGAAAGCGGAAGTCTGGCAGCTGCCGCTCCAGTTCGCTGCGCAGGTAACGAAACAGCCGGACAAATTCCTGATAGGACTGCTGCAGGGGAGTGGTATTCAAAAGCGTGCGATAAGTTTCCAGCAGAGAACTGTCAAATGTCATCAGAAATCCTCCTGCAATGGCATTTCCTCAAACAGCAGCGTTTGACGCGGGCTGCAACCGAACTTTTTGAAATCAGAGAACAGGCAGTCGATGCGGACGGGGCGGATACGGATGAGGTGCATAGGGCTGGGCAGCTTGCGCAGGATTTCCAGTGAGATCTTTTTTCGGGCGGCATGAGCGTTATAAGCCGCACTGAATGGCGCCACCAGTTCCGCCAGACCCATGACCTGCATTCCGCGGAGGCTGCCGCCGCTTTTGTAGCTGTCGTAGATCGCAAGGCACACATGGGGATTGCTCCGAAGGCCGATGAACTTCCGCCCGCCCTCGCTGAACATCCAGAAGCAGCCGTCATGCCAGCTGTATTCGATGGGGGTGCAGCGCACATAGTCTCCGGCTCCGGTGGCCAGAGCGCAGGTGTTGTTGGCCTGGATGTATGTCTCCGCCATGGCCCACAGCCTGCTCCGCTCCAGCCTGATGCTGGAAGCGTCTTTTTCATCCCAGTAGCAGGCGGCGGCCTGATACTCTCTGTCTGTCATGCAGACACCTCCCGGCTTGTTTTCTCCAGTATAGCACATCGCCCTGGAAAATGGCAGGAAAGCGGGCGAAAGCGCCTGGTTTTCCTGGTGGATTTTTTGCGGACCGGACAGTATACTTTAATGCAGAAATTGCGGATATAGGGAGGAAACCACCGTGAGTTTAGGAAGCAGTTTATATCAGGCCCGGAAAAAGAGCGGGCTTTCACAGGAAAATGTGGCCGAAAAGCTGGGGGTCAGCCGCCAGACGATTACAAAATGGGAGACCGGCGAGACCCTGCCCGACATACGCCAGTCCAAGGGCTTGGCCGTGCTGTATCATGTGAGTCTGGATGAACTGATCGAGTATGACTTTGACGAGCAGCAGGCCCGGCAGATGGTGGAAAGTGTCAGCGACGAAGCCCAGGCGCGGATTGACTGGAACAAGGTGTGGAGCAAGAAATATCCGGTGCTGGCCGTATATCATCAGAACGTGCGCCTGCAGGATTATGCGCCGCAGCTGCGGGAGATGCTCACGCGGCTGCAAGTGGAGTACGGCTACAATTCAACCGACGCCGTTCTGGTGCTCAAGGACATCTTGGCCCGGGTATGGAAAGGACAGCTGTAAAAGCAGCAACGAGAACACGCGGCGTTCGCTCCGGCGTGGCAGCAAAATCGTCCGCGCATAAGACCGCTGTGGGCCGGAAGGAAGGCCGGTCCGGCCGAGCGTTCTGACGCAATCATTCCCCATACCGTGCCGGGGTGTTTTGCCAGCACGGTATGGGGGATCTTGCATATATTCGGCTGACTGGCGGACGGCAGATGCGCCGCTTGTGCGAGGGGTTATCCCAGAACGTTTCCGGAGGAGGCTCCTGCCTTTTTCAAAATCGTTTCTATGGATTTTCCCTTGGCCAGTTCGTCCACCAGCTTGTCCAAATACCGGATTTCCCGCATCAGCGGATCCTGGATCTGCTCGATCCGGACACCGCAGATCGACCCGGTGATGTGGATGCGGGCAGGGTTCATGGCGGGGGCTGTGCGGAAAAAGTCCCCATAACTGATGCTGGACTGCTCCAGCCGTACGATGTCTGCTGGCGAGTATCCGGTGAGCCAAGTGGTGATCTGGTCCACTTCTTGCCGGGCGCGGCCTTTTTTTGCGGCTTTGGCCACCAGCAGGGGATACAGTTTGGAAAAGGGCATCTCGGTCACGTCGGCGCGGGCCATGATATCGACCTCCCAAAAGAGTTTGATTAAAGAGAAGCAGGATGTGCGGGCAGGGACTCTGCGGCTTGGGGGGGGCGGCGCAATACTTGCAGTGATCTTCGCCCTGCCGGTGCAGAGGAAGGGAGACCTGGCTTCGTGAACCGCTCCCGGGCTCTGTGAAAGCTGGAGAAGACGGAACATCTGCGCAGATCATGGATGTTGACAGTCAGGGAGACAAGCCCTCCGTGCTGGCAGGCCTTGCGCTGTCATCCTACCATAAACGGCATTTGCTGGCAATCGCAGGGACCGCGGCGGAGAAAGCGTGCCGGAAAGTTCAAAGCAAAACAGGAGGGGACGGCTGCAGATGAGTGCCTGCAGCCGTCCCCTCCCTAAAAATTGCCTATCGCTTGCAGCTTTCTCTGCAGCTGCATGATCCCAATGCGCCGGAGAGCAGCCAGCCAATGAGAGCCATGTACCCCATGGAAGTGAAAGGACTGGAAGTAATAA
The DNA here is from genome assembly GCF_054476235.1 of Dysosmobacter sp. Phy. Taxonomy (NCBI): domain Bacteria; kingdom Bacillati; phylum Bacillota; class Clostridia; order Eubacteriales; family Oscillospiraceae; genus Dysosmobacter; species Dysosmobacter sp. Phy. The sequence continues at coordinate 3,080,800 of NZ_CM136997.1, read as the reverse complement.
AACAGGTCCCGGTGGAGCAGCCTGCCAGAGCATAATAGCCCAGGCCCGCCAGCGCACCGCCCAGGGTAAACAGGACCGGCCGCAGCCATTTCCACGCGCGCTTTTTCATCTCATACACCTCCTGCCAGAAATTCCTCCGCCATATGGACGGCTGTGGCTCCGTCCGCTACCGCCGTTACCACCTGGCGCAGAGGCTTTGTCCGGATATCCCCCACAGCATAGACGCCGGGAAGGGTGGTTTTGGTCGTCTCATCCGCCACGATATAACCGTTTTTGTCCAGTTCCAGCTGACCTCGCACCAGCTCGGTAGAAGGCTTTCTGCCTACGCTGATGAACACGCCGTCGCAGGGAACCGCCGTCACAACACCGGTGTTTATATCCTTCAGCTTCACACCGGTTAGCCTGTCCTCGTGGAGCAGTTCCGTGACGACGCTGTTCCAGCGGAACTCTATATTTGCAGCCTCCATCAGCGGCTGATGGTAGATTTTGGTGGCCCGCAGGGTATCCCGGCGGTGGACCAGAATCACCTTTTCAGCAATACGGCTGAGCAGCAGGGCATCCGCGGCCGCGGAGTTGCCGCCGCCCACGACCACCACCGTCTTGCCCTTGAAGCGCATCCCGTCGCAGGCGGCGCAGTACGCCACACCCCGGCCGGTGAGCGCCGCCTCGCCTGCAAGGCCCAGCTCTCTGGGGCTGGCGCCGGTGGCAAGCACAACGGTCCTGCCGTAAAAAGTGCCTTCGCTGGTTTTCAGGACCTTTGGATCAGCGGCAAGATCCATGTATTCCGCCTGAGCATAGGCGCTTTGCGCACCGAAGCGCTCTGCCTGCCGCTGCATCTTTTCCGCCAGGGTGAAGCCGTCGATCCCGTCCTCAAAGCCCGGGTAGTTGTCGATCTCCTCGGTCAGGGCCATCTGCCCGCCCGCTGAGAGCTTCTCCAGCACCAGGGTATCCAGTCCGGCACGGGCGGCGTAAAGAGCCGCCGTGTAGCCGCCTGGGCCGCCGCCCACCACGATCATATCATAGACATGCCGTTCCTGCATGGATATCCCCTCCTTATTTTGCCAAAGTGTCTTGAATAAATTGCTCGATGGCCGCCTTGGACCCGGGATTGACAACGGAGCCCGCGGCTTTCCCGTTTTTGTAGAGGATCAGCGTGGGGATCACCTCCACCTGCTCCGCCTGAGCAAGCTGAGCTTCTTCATCGATGTTGACCTTGGCCGCCACAAGCTGGTCGCCGTACTCCTCTGCGATTTTCTCGTAGGCTGGGCCGATCCGGCGGCAATAGCCGCACCAGGGAGCCCAGAAATCCACCAGGACGGGCCTGTCCCCGCCAATTGCCTGTTGAAACTGTTCCTTGTTCATATTAATAGCCGCCATATGGGTCAGCTCCTTTCCTTTGTTTGGCCTTAGTATACCCGGAAATCCGACCGGTTTCTGTGATAACGTCACACAGGACGGTTTGTTTTGTAAGAGTAGAGCGGGCGCTATGTCCGCAAAAAGAAGAAAGAGACTTGACAAAGGTGCTGGAATCCCTATAATGAACAATGTTCATATTGGGGGGCGGTGCGATGAATACTGCTGTTACATCCAAAGAGGAGATTTTGAAAATCAGCCGGGAGCTGATCCGGCGGGAGGGCTGGTCCGCGGTCAATATCCGCTCGGTTGCAGCCGCCTGCGGCGTATCGGTTGGTTCCGTTTATAACTATTTTGACTCCAAGGCCGCTTTGGTCGGGGCCGTTGTGGAAAGTGTCTGGGAGGAGATCTTCCATCGCCCGGAGGGGCGGGGTGTGTTCCAGGATACACAGGCCTGTATCATCTGGCTGTACGGCCGGATGGAGTATGGGTGCAAACAGTATCCGGGATTTTTCTCGCTTCACGCGCTGGCCTTTATGGGAGAGGACAAGTCCGACGGCAGGCGGAGGATGGAGCGGACCCGGCGGCATATTTTGCAGGGGCTGAGCTCCGTCCTCCAAAGGGATGCACGGGTCCGGCCGGATGCCTTTTCCGGGCAGCTTACGGCAGAGAAATTTGCGGACCTTCTGTTTTCTCTGATGCTGTCCGCATTGCTGCGGCAGGACTGTGATCCAACAGCTGTGCTGGAGATCGTGCGAAGGACCCTCTATTGAAATTCCCGCACGGTGGCGGGAATTTGCTGCCCGGGAAACTGAACGGCGTTTATTGCGGGGGCGGCCGTGCAAGCCGCGGCCGCCGGAAGCAAGATTGAAAAAGGAGAGCAGACTATGCAGGCTATGATGGAGACAACCTTTGATGCTGTTTATCTGACCACGGTCATTGCCGTCGGAATTGTGATGCTCCGGAACTGCAGGGGAAACCGCCAGTTCCGCTTGTTCGGGCTCATGGCGGTGGTATTGGGACTGGGCGATGCGTTCCACCTGGTTCCCCGGGCGGTGGCGCTGTGCACCTCCGGCCTTGCTGATTACACCGCCGCCTTGGGCTTGGGAAAGTGGATCACCTCTGTCACCATGACGGTTTTTTATGTGCTGCTGTACTATGTGTGGCGCCAGCGATACCGGATCAAGGGGCGGAGCGGACTGACCGCTGCGGTGTATGTCCTGGCCGGAGTGCGGGTGGCGCTGTGCATGATGCCGCAGAATCAGTGGCTCAGCGCCGACGCGCCGCTCTCCTGGGGCATCTGGCGCAACATCCCCTTCGCCCTGTTGGGGCTTGTGGTGATTGTGCTGTTTTACCGCAGCGCCAGAGCGCACGGGGATCGGGCATTTCGCTGGATGTGGCTGACCATCGTCTTGAGCTTTGGCTTTTATATCCCGGTGGTGCTGTGGGCGGACAGTGTGCCCATGATCGGGATGCTGATGATTCCCAAGACCTGCGCCTATGTCTGGACGGTGCTGATCGGCTATTTTGCCATGAGGCAGGAGTGCTGATAGGCCGGAGCGGAAAAGGAAAAACAACCAAACGGGGCTGACGCTGCTTGGCAGTGTCAGCCCCGTTTCATGAACTCCCGCGATCTCTGCCGCCTGCCAATCCATCCTGCTGCATCTGGCCGGGGTTGACCGCAGGAGCTTCTGCCGCATACTCGCGGGGGTGGTGTCGGTCCGGCTGCAAGGCGCCCGGTCCGGTCAAGATCCCAAATAGGGAGATCTGAAAGGGCCGGCCAGACCCGGCATATGGATTGCCGTTGGAGCGCCCTTTCCGGCACGACGGGGTCATTCTCCCGATATACCGGACGCATACAGATTTTCCTGAAGCTGATCCAGGAACAGCTCCATTGCTCTGGAAAAGCGCTGCGATCGCTTCCACACCAGATACATCCCAAGTTCCAGCCTGGGTTTCAGCGGGCGAAAGCACAGGCCGCTTCCCGAGGTGTTCACCAGCTTGTCCAGCGTAAAGGCGTAGCCCATTCCCTCGTCCACCATCAAGGAGGCATTGTAGATCAGATTATAGGTGGCTACGGTGTGAAGCTGCGCCGGTTCCCTCCGGAGCCAGCGGTACAGCTCGCTCTTGTTGTCGATCTGCCGGGAGAGGATCAGGGGCTTGTCCCACAGATCAGCGGGGGAGACAGCCGCCTTCTCCGCCAGAGGACTGCTGCGCTGCATCAATACGCCCCAGGTATCCTTCATGGGCAGTTCCATATAGAGATACTTGCTTTTGTCGAAGTCCCCCAGAAGGATTCCGAAGTCCAGCAGGCCTTTATCCAGACGCTCGCACACGTCCACGGCGTCACCGCTGACGATATGAAAGACAACGCCTGGATGGAGCGATTGAAGCTGAAAAGAGGCTTTGGCGATTTCCCGGACTCCGTCGGTCTCGCCGGTTCCGATATAGATATCGCCGCTTACCGTTTTGTTGGACTGGGTGATCTCGTTCTCGGTCCGTCCCACCAGGTCCAGGATCTCCTCCGCCCGCTTTCGCAGCAGCATTCCCTCCTCTGTCAGCGTGATCTTCCGGCTGCCCCGGATCATCAGCTGCTTGCCCAATTCCTCTTCCAGCTCCCGGAGCTGGCGGGAGAGGGTGGGCTGTGTCAGGTGCAAAGAGTGAGCCGCTGCTGAGATATTCTGTTCTTTCGCCACGGCGAGAAAATATTGCAATACTCTCAATTCCATCATGGTTACCTCCCGTTGACCTCTATTATAGCGGACAATAAATATAGACAGCAAGCATGATTTGAAATTCATTATAGGCATTTGTTATTGTACGCGGGGGGTGCTAAAATAAGATTACCAATATGAAAGTGAGAGTAAAGAATGGATTTGGAAGGATTCTTGAAGCATTTGGACAGCGGGCGGCCGGTCGGGGGCGGCAGTGAAACCCACCTGTTTATGCATGGCGTCAGTCAGGAGGCACTGAAGATCACAGCGCAGATCAACGGCAGCTATCATGAGCCGCAGGAACTGCGGGCGCTTTTTTCCCGTCTGACGGGCCGGCCGGTGGACGAGAGCTTCGGCTTGTTTCCGCCCTTTTACACGGACTGCGGGAAGAACATCCATGTGGGGAAAAACGTATTCATCAACATGGGATGTAAATTTCAAGACCAGGGCGGCATCTTCATCGGGGACGGTGTCCTGATCGGCCACAACGTGGTGCTGGCCACATTGAATCACGCCAAATCCCCCTGTGACCGCAGCACCATGCTGCCCGCGCCCATCCATATCGGGAAGAACGTGTGGATCGGGGCCAATGCGACTGTCCTGCCCGGCGTGACCATCGGTGACGGCGCCATCGTGGCGGCTGGCGCAGTGGTGAACAGGGATGTCCCGGAGAATACCGTCGTGGGCGGCATGCCCGCGAAAGTCATAAAACATCTATCTGAGGAGGATCTGCAATGAGCAAGAAGGTTTTGGTGATTTCCACCAGCCCGCGAAAGGGCGGCAACTCGGACACCTTGGCGGACGAATTCGCCCGCGGAGCCCGGGAGGCCGGGAATCAAGTGGAAAAGATATTCTTGGCTGACAAGACCATCGGTTTTTGCAAAGGATGCCTGACCTGTGTAAAGACCCAGCGCTGTATCATCCGCGACGACGCGGAGTCGGTGGTTCAAGAGATGAAGACAGCCGACGTGATTGCTTTTGCAACTCCCGTCTACTATTACGGCATGTGCGGCCAGATGAAAACCATGCTGGACCGCTCCAACCCGCTGTTTTCCGCCGATTACCGGTTCCGTGATATTTACCTTCTGGCTGCCGCCGCGGAAGAGAATGAACACACTGTGGACGGGACGGTCACCGGCCTCATGGGGTGGATCGACTGTTTTGAAAAGGCGCGTCTGGCCGGAACGGCTTTTGCCGGCGGCGTGACCTCCGTGGGGCAGATCCAGGGCCGCCCTGCGCTGAAAAAGGCCTATGAAATGGGGAAGAGCGTTTGATCATAAGGAGGAACAGATTTGAAAGCGAGATACAACGGCTATTCCTTCCCGCTGCGGGACACCGTGACCCGGGAGAAGGTGCGTTTCCACAACCGCTATGGCATTGAGCTGGTGGGCGACCTGTACCTGCCCAGGGACGCGTCTGGAACGCTGGCCGCCGTGGCGGTCTGCGGTCCCTTCGGCGCCGTGAAGGAGCAGTGCTCCGGCCTGTACGCCGAGGAGCTTGCCTCCCGGGGCTTTGCCGCATTGGCCTTCGACCCCTCCTTCACCGGGGAGAGCGGCGGACCGGTGCGGAATGTGGCCTCCCCCGACATCAACACGGAGGACTTCTCCGCTGCGGTGGACTTCCTCTCCACCCGGGACTTTGCGGACCCGGAGCGGGTGGGCATCCTGGGGATCTGCGGATGGGGCGGCATGGCCCTGAACGCTGCCGCCATGGACACCCGTATCAAGGCCACCGTCACCTCCACTATGTACGACATGACCCGGGTGAACGCCAGAGGATACTTCGATGCCGCCGACAGCGCCGATGCCCGCTATGAGACGAAGAAGGCTCTTGGGGCTCAGCGGACGGCGGACTACAAGAGCGGCACTTACGCCCGCTCCGGCGGCGTGGCGGACCCGCTGCCGGAGGACGCCCCCTTCTTCGTGAAGGACTACTATGACTACTACAAGACGGAGCGAGGCTACACGGAACGGTCGCTCAACTCCAACGACGGCTGGAATGTGACGTCGGCCCTGTCGTTCCTGAATATGCCAATTTTACAATATAGCGATGAGATCCGCAGCGCCGTACTGATGATCCACGGGGAGAAGGCCCACTCCTGCTATTTCAGCCGGGACGCCTACGCTGATATGGTCAAGGACAGCCCCTACGCCGGAAACAAGGAACTGCTGATCATCCCCGGTGCGGTCCACACCGACCTCTACGACCGGAGGGATATCATCCCGTTTGACAAGATCTGGGAATTTTTCCAAACTCACCTGAAGTGAATGTCCCGCGGAAGGAGAATTGCATGGCCAGAATTTTTTTCGTATTCCTTGCGCTCATGTGCCTCAGCGCCTGCGGTGGCGGACGGACCGAAGACGGCGCGCCGCCGCAGGAGATCCCGCTGGAACAGGACTACAACCCCTCTGAGCAGGATGTCCAGACCTTGGAAGAGGAGGAAGCGCCCTCCGGACTGGAGGCATCGGAGGCGGAGCCGGGGCAAAAGGAACTGCCGGTGACGGCGGAACCTGCGGGACAAGCCGCCGGCGGATCAGCTGCGTCAGATGGAGGGGAGGACAGCGGTCCGGAGCAGGCTGTCCCGTCCGCTCCCGGCGAGACAGCGCCCTCCCTGTCGGAGGACCTGTCCGGAAACGCGGAACCGGAGGGGACGAAAAACGGTCAGACGGAGCGCGCTTTGAAGATCACTGTTGGCAGCCATGAGCTGCTTGCCGCCTTTGCAGACAACAGTTCCGCTGCGGCTTTCAGAGAACTCCTTGCCCAGGGACCGCTGACCGTGGAGATGGAGGACTACGGCGGATTTGAGAAGGTGGGCCCTCTGGGGACGACACTGGAGCGGAACGATGCACGGATCACAACGGAGCCTGGCGATGTGATCCTCTACCAGGGCGATCAGGTCACCATTTATTACGGCACCAACACCTGGAACTTCACCAGACTGGCCAGGATCGACGATCCCTCCGACCTGCAGGAAAAGCTGGGGGAGGGGACGGTTGCCGTTACGTTTTCCCTTGAATAGGAGGTAATTTCCATATGGCAGTAAAACAGACGGCGGGCAGGGATGCTCTGGGGGAGTTCGCCCCCAAGTTCGCTCAGCTCAATGACGATGTGCTCTTCGGGGAGGTCTGGAGCCGGGAGGCGCAGCTCTCCCTCCGGGACCGGTCCTTGGTCACGGTGGTGGCTCTCATGGCCCAGGGGCTGGTGGACAGCTCCTTCCAGTACCACCTGGCCACCGCTCGGAAAAACGGCATTACCCGGCAGGAGATCGCGGAGATCCTGACCCACGCGGCCTTCTACGCAGGGTGGCCCAAGGCCTGGGCGGCCTTCCGTATGGCCAAGGAGGTCTGGGCCGACGAGGACGCTGGCATCGATGGCAGGGCGCAGCACCAGCGGGAGATGGTCTTTCCCATCGGGGAGCCCAACGATGGCTTTGCCCGGTATTATGTGGGTCGGAGCTATCTGCAGCCTCTCTCCACCAGCCAGGTGGGGGCTTATAATGTGACCTTTGAGCCGGGCTGCCGCAACAACTGGCACATCCACCACGCCCGCAAGGGCGGCGGTCAGATCCTTTTGTGCGTGGCCGGCCGGGGCTGGTATCAGGAGTGGGGCAAGGAGGCCCGGGCGCTGCGCCCGGGAGACGTGGTCAATATCCCGCCGGAGGTGAAGCACTGGCACGGCGCCGCGGCCGACAGCTGGTTCTCTCACCTGGCCCTGGAGGTGCCCGGCGAGGGCTGCTCCAACGAGTGGCTGGAAGCGGTTTCCGACGGAGTGTACGGCAAACTGGACTGAGGCCTCCGCAGCATGGCGGATCACTGTGACATCAAAGAAAAGCAGCCCGTGGACCGAGAGGTCCACGGGCCGTTTTTTTATCCTTGTTCCCGGTCTGGCAGAAATTGCAGGGTCCCGGACGCCCGGGTGGCGTTCAGATCAAGAAGGCGCTGGTTGGAGCTGCCCCGAAACCGCAGGGAGATGTCCTTCAGTTCCTCCACGAACCGGCCGTCCACCAGCACATCCAGAAGGGAGAGCATCTCATCCGTCACCTCGCAGCGGGGGTGCGTCCCCTCTGTGGTCAGTTCCTCGTAGGTGAAGCCGCTGAACCCCCAGATGGTTTTGGCCGGATAGGCCGCCCGGACCCGCCGAAGGAAAGGGACCAGTGCCCGCTGGTTCTCCGGCTCGAAGGGCTCGCCCCCCAGCAGCGTCAAGCCGCTGATGTAGCCGGGGGAGAGCAGATCCAGCAAATGTGCCTCTGTCTCCGCCGTGAAGGGCTGTCCGTAGCAGAAGTCCCAGGTCTGGGGCTGGAAGCAGTTTTTGCAGCGGTTGGTACACCCGGAGACGAACAGTGTCACCCGGACGCCCTCGCCGTTGGCGATATCGCAGTTTTTGATCTCTCCGTAATACATGGTGATCCTCCCAACCTTCCGTTGGTATCGCAATGGATTCCCCTCCGGGTGAGGCAAATGCCGGGGACGCGCATTTCAATCGCTTTTTCCCGGGGACATGTGCCTCGGAAAAAACACCGCTCGGTCTGCAAGGGTGCGAGCGCAGCGAGTGCGCGCGGCAGACCGCCTGACTCGCTCAAAAGGCAGCGCCTTTTGAGCGATCAAAGGTGCAGCACCCGGTCCCGGATCTCCTGGGTCCGGCCCTGGTTCCAGAACTGGGTCCCGATGTAGCCGCAGGTCCGCCGGGCCACGTTCATCTTGTCCTGGTCCGTGTTGCCGCACTTGGGGCACTTCCAGACCAGCTTTCCGTTTTCCTCCGCGATCCGGATCTCGCCGTCCCAGCCGCACACCTGGCAGTAGTCGCTCTTGGTATTGAGTTCTGCGTAGATGATGTTGTCGTAGATGAACTGCATCACCGCCAGCACAGCCTCCAGGTTGTTCTGCATATCCGGCACCTCCACGTAGCTGATGGCACCGCCGGGGGAGAGGTGCTGGAACTGGGCCTCGAACTTGAGCTTGTCGAAGGCGTTGATCTCCTCGGTGACGTGGACGTGGTAGCTGTTGGTGATGTAGCTCTTGTCGGTGATGCCCTCGATCACGCCGAAGCGGCGCTGGAGGCTCTTGGCGAACTTGTAGGTGGTGGACTCCAGCGGTGTGCCGTAAAGGGAGAAGTCAATGTCGCTCTCGGCCTTCCACTTCCGGCAGGCCTCGTTCATGTGCTCCATGACGGCGAGGGCAAAGGGCGTGGCCTCGGGGTCGGTGTGGCTCCTGCCGGTCATGTATTTCACGCACTCATAGAGCCCCGCATAACCCAGGGAGATGGTGGAGTAGCCGTGGTAGAGCAGCTCGTCGATGGTTTCGCCCTTTTTCAGGCGGGCGCAGGCGCCGTACTGCCACAAAATGGGGGCAACGTCCGAGAGGGTCCCCTTGAGCCGCTCGTGGCGGCACAGCAGCGCCCGGTGGCACAGCTCCAGCCGCTCGTCGAAGATGGACCAGAATTTGTCCATATCCCCGCCGGAGCTGAGGGCCACATCGGGCAGGTTGATGGTCACCACGCCCTGGTTGAACCGGCCGTAGTACTTGTGCTTGCCGGGCTCGTAGTTGCCGGCGTTGGCGATGTTGCCGATGCCGGCGTCAGTGAAGCGGTCCGGGGTCAGGAAGGACCGGCAGCCCATGCAGGTGTACACGTCGCCCTTGAGCTCCAGCATCTTCTTGGCGGAGATGTAGTCGGGCACCATCCGCCGGGCGGTGCACTTGGCGGCCAGCTTGGTGAGATACCAGTAGGGGGCGTCCTCGGTGATGTTGTCCTCCTCCAGCACGTAGATGAGCTTGGGGAAGGCGGGGGTGATCCACACGCCGGCCTCGTTCTTCACGCCCTGGTAGCGCTGCTCCAGGGTCTCCTCGATGATGAGGGCCAGGTCCTTTCGCTCCTGGTCATTTTTGGCCTCGCCCAGGTACATGAACACGGTGACGAAGGGTGCCTGTCCGTTGGTGGTCAGCAGCGTCAGCACCTGGTACTGGATGGTCTGCACGCCGCGGCGCACCTCGTCCCGCAGCCGGGACTCCACCAGCTCCCGGAGCTTGTCCTCCCCGGGGTCCACGCCGATGGCGGCCATCTCCTGCTCCACCACCTTGCGGATCTTCTGGCGGCTCACATCCACGAAGGGAGCCAGATGAGCCAGGGAGATGGACTGCCCGCCGTATTGGTTGGAGGCCACCTGGGCGATGATCTGGGTGGCGATGTTGCAGGCGGTGGAAAAGCTGTGAGGCCGCTCGATGAGGGTCCCGGTGATGACGGTGCCGTTTTGCAGCATGTCCTCCAGGTTCACCAGGTCGCAGTTGTGCATGTGCTGGGCGTAATAGTCGGAGTCGTGGAAGTGGATGATGCCCTCCTTGTGGGCCTCCACGATGTCCGCCGGCAGCAGCAGCCGCTCACTCAGGTCCCGGGAGACCTCGCCGGCCATGTAGTCCCGCTGGGTGGAGTTGACCACCGGGTTCTTGTTGGAGTTCTCCTGCTTGGCCTCCTCGTTGCAGCACTCGATGAGGCTGAGGATCTTCTCATCGGTGGTGTTGCTGCGGCGGACCAGGGAGCGGGTATAGCGGTAGGTGACGTAGTTCTTGGCCACCTCGTAGGCGCCGTGGGCCATGATCTGGTACTCCACCAGGTCCTGGATCTCCTCCACGGAGGGAGAGCGGTTCATTTTCAGGCAGCTGAGTTCCACGAACTCTGCGATCCGCCGGATCTGCATGGGGGTCATGCGGGCGTCCTCCGTGACGCTCTCGTTGGCCTTGGTAATGGCGGCCACGATCTTTTCAATATCAAACACGACCTCTGTTCCGTTGCGCTTGATGACTTTCATGCTGGTTCCCTCCGTCATTCTCTCTGCGGCGAGCCGCACAATATATCTGATGTGTTTCCCATTATAATGCACAAGATATGGTGTCCGCAGTGGCATTTGCCACCATTCAAAAAAATGGGGGCGGGCTGTGGAGCACCGCACGCAAGGCATTATTTTGCCAAAAGATCCGGCGAATGTCCATTGGGATTTTACACAGAAACGCCCCGTTGTTTTTGCTGCCGCTTTTCTTTGGTATGGACCTCTTTCCTTTCCGGCTGCAGCGGAGTACAATGGGGGTACAGGGAGGGGGTGTCCGTCCGGCAAAAAAGGAGCCGGAGGACGGCAGTCCTCCGGCCCGGGGCCTCAGCGGCGGTTCAGTTCCTTTCGCACGGCTGCGGCAATCAGCGACTGCCCCTCGGGGGAGCGCAGCGCCTGGACCACCGCGTCATGGACCATGTCCTGGAAGGCCTTGCTCTTCAGCAGCGCCGAGAACACGGCCCCCTCGCCCTGGCCGCCGGAGGAGGCGGTCACCACAGGCCGCTCCGGTGCGGGCCGCGTGGGGCGGACCGGCTGGGCCGGCTCGTCGGAGAAGGAGTTATTGAGCCAGTTTTCCATCTGGGTGCGGTCGTCGCTCTCCCCTCTGAGATAAAAGACCGACACGCCGAAAAAGGACGCCAGCTTCTGCTGCTGGTCCTGTGTGGGCGTCTGACGGCCGGTTTCAAACTTTTCCGTGGCGTTTCTGGGCAGGCCCAGCGCGGCGGAGAGCGCCGGCCGGCTCAGGCCCTTTTCGGTGCGGAGCGCCTCGATGCGCTGTGCCATTGTGACCATAGGATCGACCTCCTGTGATAGATGCGGCCCTGGGGCCGCGCTGGGATCATTATACGCCAAAGCACCGCCTCAAAAAAGAGGCAGTTCGAAATTTTCCGCCGGGAGGCACCGACCATGTACTGGAACAGTCTCAACGAGGATCTGCGGCGCCGGTACGGCCGCAAGGTCTATAAGCTGGCCCTCTCCTCCGGCTGCTCCTGCCCCAACCGGGACGGGACGCTGGATACCCGGGGCTGTATCTTCTGCGACGGCGCAGGCGCTTTCGCCGAGACCGGGGACATCCCGGCTCAGCTGACGGCGGCCCGCCGCCGGGTGGCGGCCAAGGCGGGGAAGGCCTCCCTTTTTATTGCCTACTTCCAGTCCTTCACCAACACCTATGCTCCGGCGGAGCGGCTGCGGGGGCTGTACACCGCCGCCATGGCGCCGGAGGATATCGTGGCGCTGTCCATCGCCACAAGACCGGACTGCCTGCCGCCGGAGGTGCTGGAGCTGCTGCGGGAGCTGAACCGGATCAAGCCCGTTTGGGTGGAGCTGGGCCTCCAGACCATCCACCCACAAAGCGCCGCCTACATCCGCCGGGGCTACGACCTGCCGGTGTTCGACCGGGCAGTCCGGGAATTGAAGGCGGCGGGGATCACCGTGGTGGTCCATCAGATCCTGGGCCTGCCGGGGGAGACGGAGGAGATGATGGCCGCCACCGCCCGGTACATTGGCGCATCAGGGGCCGATGGTATCAAGTTCCACCTGCTGCATGTGCTGCGGGGCACGGACCTGGCCGCGGACTGGGCGGCAGGGCGAGTTGCCTGCCTGGATTTGGAGGCCTATATCGCGGCCCTGGAAGCGTGCCTGCGGAGCATCCCCCGGGAGATGGTGGTCCACCGGCTCACCGGGGACGGCGCCAAGCGGGATCTGCTCTCACCCCTTTGGAGCGGCGACAAGAAACGGGTGCTGAACGCCATCCGCAATGCTTTTTTGCGGGACGATCTGGAACAGGGGAGCGCGCTGTGACGGCGGTTGCTCCCGAAACGGGGAAATGCTATGCTGAGCCTGTCCCGCTGCACGGACCTCACGGCTGCGGGAGGAGAGAGCCGGACAGACAAAGAGAGGAGAGAACCTATGATGTTTACCAGGATCGACCGGGAGACATGGCCGCGGAGAGAATACTTTACACATTATTTCACCCAGGTGCCCTGCACATACAGCGCCACGTTCCAGCTGGATATCACCGGGCTGCGGGAGAGCGGCAGGCCGCTGTATCCGACTCTGCTGCATGCCATCTCCACGGCGGTGAACCGGCACCAGGAGTTCCGCATGGCCTGCAATGGGGCCGGGGAGGTGGGCTATTACGATGTGGTCCACCCCTGCTATACCATATTCCACAAAGACTCCGAGACCTTTTCCAACCTGTGGACCGAATATAACCCGGACCGGGAGGCCTTCTGCGCGGCGTACCAAAGGGACCTGGCCGCCTGGGGAGACCGTCCGGGCCTGGTGGCCCGGCCCGATCCGCCGGAGAATACATTCCCGGTGTCCATGGTGCCCTGGGCGAGCTTTGAGGCGTTCCATCTGAACCTGCAAAAGGGCTATGACTACCTGCCGCCTATCTTTACCATGGGCCGCTTCCATGAGGAAGGCGGAAAGGTTCTGCTGCCGCTGGCGGTGCAGGTGCACCATGCTGTATGCGACGGGTTTCATCTGTGCCGGCTGGTGAACGAGGTGCAGGCGCTGCTGCGCGGGGGAGGCGGCAAGCCAAGCGAGCTTCACGGCTGAAAAGCCGGCGTCCCGCATGGTTTCAAGAATAGGAGGACACAGTTTATCGGACAGCGGTCCGCGGCAGATCATTCTGGAAAACCGATGATTTGTTGCATTTGCAAGTTCATTTTCTCCTGAATCCTGTATGATAAAGTTATCCGATACAACCTGAGGGAAATCTCTCAAATCAGAGCACAGGAGGCGAGGCAATGAAAATGCAGTCCATTTGCCCGGACATCGTACTGGAGGATCCCCAGGAAGATTACAAGACCGCTGTGCGGGTGGAGCAGTACCGGGTGAGCAGGCAGGCAATTTACTTTGCTGCTTTTCCCGGTACCAGATATTTGCCTTTCCGGGCTGTACGGCAGGCCTGGGCGCAGAAGGCGGGCCTTCCCCTGACCGGCTGCTGCGGCAAGGAATTGCAGATTGTGGCCCTGAGAATGAAATACAAGGGCGATTTTTACCACACGTTTACCTTTGAAAAGCAAAAGGCGGCAGAGCAGGTGCTTGCGCTGCTGGCGGACAGCTGTCCGGATGTGGTGCTGGAACCGGAACGGCCAGCGCGAAAAGTCTGCGAGGCCGCGGATGGATAACGTGTACTGCGCGCTTCCTGCCGGTTCCGGCAGGAAGTGCGTTTTTGACAGTGCGCGGGGAATGGCGGCAGCTCTGCTTCGGAGCGGCTGAGCGGGGTGGCGCGCTGCGCAGTTCGCCGGAGACGGTGCGGTCGGGATGGGGAACCGGCTGTCGGGAAGGGGCGGCTTGAAGAAAAAAGACGCCCGCTGAGTGTGTGTCTCAGCGGGCGTGTTTGTCTGGTTCGGGCGTCGGGACCGGTCACTGCGCTTCGTCCCGAAGGATATTGTGGCGGCGCAGCAGCTGTTCGATTACCGTACCGCGAATGAATCTGAGAGCCGGCTTTTTCAGAAGGTTCAGCGGGCCGGGCAGCTCCATCTCCAGGGGGGATCTGCCGTCCAAGAGGCAGACGGAGCTGTCCAGCAGGGCCCGCACGTCGTATACGCTGCCCCACACCTCCGGCACGCCACGGTCCACGCCCAGCAGACCGTAGACGGCCTCCATGGCGGTGCGGACTGAGTACTCGGTGGTGAATACGGTGTCCCGGGGCGTTTCGGCGAACTGTCCGAGGAAGGCGAAGTTCACGCAGCCATCGGGGATCACATCGGGGCGGTCGCCCTTGGCCCGGGGCATGAAGAAGGCAGTGATATAGGGCATCATGGTGGGGACGCATACGGCGCTGCGTGCAGCCAATTCCGGAATGAGCCCCACGGGTACACCCAGGTGATAGAGCCACTCCTCCGTGATCTCCCTGCCGGTGCAGGCCTTCATGGGCTTTTTTACATAGTTGCCCGGCACATCAGTGAACAGACCGTAAACCCAGACGCATACCTTTTCGGGGGACTGCTCCTTGAACTGGCCCTGGCGGTTGATGGTCCAGCTCAGTAGCCATTTGGAATCCTGACAGCTGACAATGCCGCCGGTGACCACCTTGCCGGTGCGGGGATCCCGTTGGCAGATGTTTTTGATATAGGGCAGGATCTTGTCGTCCAGCGTGGTGATGGTGGCGGATTCCCAGTTGGTTTTGGCGATGTCGGAGCAGAATTTCTCGGGATGGCCGAAGGCCGGGTCCTGTCTGGCGATGTTCTTCCACAGGCTCCAGCAGCCGCTGGTGCGGACCTCCGCGTCCCCGTTGGGGGCGTGATCATGGTCACCGTAGATGGTTCCCTCGGTACAGGAGCCGTTGGTGACAAAGACCAGGTCGTTTTCGCTGAGTACGATGCCCTGCTCCACGCCATGGACCCGACATTCGATGGCCGTGGCCACCTTTCTGTCTTTCTGAATGTCAAAGAGAACGTTGGTCACCTCCACGCCGAACCGGAAATCCACCCCGGCGTCCTCCAGATATTTCTTCATGGGCAGGATCAGGGACTCATACTGGTTGTAGCGGGTAAATTTCAGGGCGCTGAAGTCAGGCAGTCCGGCAATGTGGTGAATGAAGCGCTGAAAGTACAGCTTCATCTCCAGAGCGGAGTGCCAGTTCTCAAAGGCAAACATGGTCCGCCAGTAGAGCCAGAAGGTGGAGGAGAACACCTCTTCGTCAAAGACGTCCTCGATGGTCTTGTCATACAGGTCCTCGTCCGGCGTCAGGAAGAGCTTCACGATCTCCAGGCAGCCCTTCTGAGTGAGGTTGAATTTTCCGTCTGTATGGGCGTCCTGGCCCCGGTCGACCGTGGCGCGGCAGAGGGAGTAATTGGGGTCATGCTTGTTGAGCCAGTAGAACTCATCCAGTACAGAGGCACCGGGCTTTTCCAGAGAGGGGATGGAGCGGAACAGGTCCCACAGGCACTCAAAATGGTCCTCCATCTCCCGGCCGCCCCGCATGATATAGCCCCGGGTGGGGTCGCAGATGCCGTCGCAGGCGCCGCCGGCGATATCCATGGCCTCCAGAATGTGGATATGGGAGCCGGGCATCTGCCCGTCCCGAACCAGGAAGCAGGCTGCCGCCAGAGCCGCCAGGCCGCTGCCTACGATATAGGCGCTCTTTTCTTCCACCCCTGCGGGTTTCTCCGGCCGGGCGAAGGCCTCGTAATTGCCGCTGGTATAGTAGATGCCCTTGGCATTTTTTTCGTGCCGGCCCAGCTCCGTATTGCGATAGACGCTGGGAGCGGGCGTGCAGGCTGCCTTTCTGGCGTCTGCCATCTTCTTCGCGGCCACGACCGCCGCGCCGGCGCCGGCCAGGCCCGCTGCCGCAGCGGTCCATTTCCCCAAATTCTTATCCATTAGGATTGCCACCTTTCCGTTTTGGCCGCCGTACCGGCGGCCGTTTCTGTGTTGGTCATAGCCTACCCCCTTTTTGCCGTTGTTTCCATTTACAAACCGGGGCAGGTGATCAAATTTTGATCACCTGCCCCGATTTGTAAAGCGTTTTACCTGTTTGCTGCAAAGTTCTGGATGGAATTGGAAACGGTTCCCTGCATGGTGGTGCAGACCTTCCGGACAATGAGCTGGTAGTCGCCGCTCATGCCCTGCTTGATCCAGTCTAGCATGACGCCCACGAAGCTGTATTTATAGAAGTCTGCGATGAATGCCTTGTCCTCCTCGCTGATCTCCGCGTCCCGGCTCTTTTCCTCTACCACGCCCCGGATCAGGCCGTAGGTCAGCTGATAGAGAAAGCGCTCCATCTGGTCATGGCTGATGCAGCGGTAGGCGTTGAGGATAAAGGGCTTATTTTCCAGCACCGCCTCAAAGATCTGTGCCAGGCCCTCCTGCCAGGTGTCGCAGGTCTTTTTCCCCTGGAGGGCCGCTGCGGCGTCCTCTGCACAGGCCCACTCCACCAGGTCATAAATATCCTTGAAATGATAGTAGAACGCCATGCGGCTGATGCCGCATGTCTCAGTGAGGTCCCGGATGGTGATTTTGTCCAGGGGCTTTTTCAGCATCATTTCTTTCAAAGCGGCCTCCAGGGCCTGCTTGGTGGTGTTGGACATCGGCGTCGCTCCTTTTGAACAGGCCGTCCTTATGATACGGGGACTGCCGGTATTTTCACGCGGATGAGGTTTATTTCTGGGTGGTGCGGCGGGGACCGGCTTTTGGGCTGCGGGCCGTGTCTGCGCGGTTTTTCGCCTGCACCCGAACGGCGGCGCATTGTGCCTGCTCGCTGAGAAATTCCAGCAGTTCAGGGATGGAGCCGGTCTGCAGGTCCTTCTTCTGGAGAATGGTCACTGCATTTTGATAGACCGGCAGAAGCAGATCCTTTGTTTCGAGAACCAGCTCGAAGTCGGCATAAGGGATCGTCTGCGGCTCCTGGCCGTCCCCCTCCTGGAAGATGACCATGCCCGCCGGAGAAAAGGAGACCGTTGCCTGCGCCGGAACAGCAGCTTCCAGCAGCTTCTGTGCTGCCCGGTCAAAGGCATTCCGCCGTTTCCACGGCATCAGCGCAGCGGCTCCCACAGCGCCGCAGAGAATGGCCGGCAGCAGGAACCGGCCGCATCCGGCCCAGTTTCCAAGGGCGCATAAAAGGAGCAGAAGGCTCAGCACTGCGCTGAGGATACCCAGCAGATGGCGGGCGATCCGCCACAGAATTCCCAAGCTGAACCCAAAGCAGGCAGTGCCCACCAGCAAGGGCAGCGGCAGGGCACCGGGATCCATAAGGCCCGGAAGCAGCAAAAACAGTCCCAGAGCTCCGTTCACCAGCCCCAGGATCAGACGCAGCTTTTCCCGGTGCTGGAGCTTTTCGGAGGATGCCTGTCCCACCCGGTTGAGCCGGTCTGTCAGGGCCCAGATCCGGGGGCACCTCTGCCGGGAGAGCAGCTCTGTCCGCTTTTCCAGGGCACGGCGTACCTGGGGCTTCAGGTAACGGGCGTTCATCGTCGTCAGACGGAAAGAAAAAGTGGGTTCCACACAGCATCTCCTATCTTAAAACTGAGCTGCACTGTTAGATTCCCAACTGGTCAGTGCTTCCTGACGGGTGGGTATACAGGCAACCCTGGCGGTAAAGCTCCGGCCGAACAGGACCTGCGACAGCCGCGCCGTCCAGGTTTCCAGGAGCTCCGGCATGAGAGGACGGACCTCAGACAGAAAAACCGCGGCGTAATAGGGCGCGGCGGCCGGTGCTTTCAAATCCAGCAGCCCGCGCTCTGTGGTCAGAGGCTGCGTGCAGAAGGCCAGATCCGGAGTAAAATCCGGATAGTACAGTGCGCCCACGAAAAAGTCGGCTTTTCCCAAGGCCAGATCTTCTGCTCGCTGGAGAAATAACGTATGGCTAGGATCATCCGATGCCAGGAGGTCACCGGCCCAGAGGGCTTCCCGAAGGCCGGCCAGATTATAGAATTCAAAATGAAAAAATGTCACATTGCCCGCTTCGTCGTCGGTCAGACTGAATTCCACAGCGCGAAGGCCGTCGGGGACCGCTGTTCCGCATCCATAGACCTCCCACCAGTAGTTCCAATGCCGAATATGGATGTACTTTTGCATGACGCCTCCTCCACATGATTAAAATGAAATTTGGCGGTATTCTATCACAGGGGCTGAGCGGCATGATGAATTTTTCTTGAATTTTTTCCCGTGCTGCGGTGCCGGGCGGCAGGATAAAAGCAGCTCCCGGCGGTTGCCAAGACCCACTTTCATATGTGCGAGAAGGTTTGGTATCTTCCCAAAAGCAGGCACGGCCGGGGATATGCCTGCTCTGGTTGTACCGGCACAGGGGATAGGCGGGGCCATAGAGCAGGTGCGGCAATTCCGGAGTGAACTGCGCCTCGGCGATCTCTCTTTTGGCATCTGGGATGGCGGTTGATGCAGCGGCAGAGGGGGCCTTTGGATACCTTCCTGAGGGATAGGCGGTTGCAGCGGCGGGGCAATGGTGGTATGCTGGAGAAAACGGAAAAAGGAGGCCCCTCTTATGAAGTGCAGCGTCGTGTATCATTCCAAGTCCGGCAATACGAAGGCCATGGCGGAGATCGTGGCCGACGGGATGCGCCAGGTGGAGGGCGCGGAGGTCCGGGTATTCTCCATCGACGCCGTGGAGGCGGACTGGCTGCGGGAGAGCGTCTGCCTGGTGGCGGGCAGCCCCACCTACTACGCCAGCATCAGCGGCGAGATGAAGCTGTTTCTGGAGACCCTGGGCAAGTACGGCGTGGCCGGGAAGCTGGGCGGCGCCTTCGCCACCGCCAACTACATCCACGGCGGCGCCGAACTGGCCATGCAGACCATCCTGGATCACATGCTGGTCTATGGGATGCTGGCCTATTCCGGCGGCGGCTCCCAGGGCAAGCCGGTGATCCACCTGGGGCCCCAGGCGGTGGCCGGCCGGCTGGAGGAGACGGAGGAGACCTTCCGGCTCTATGGGCAGCGCATGGCCGCCAAGGCGGCGGAGCTCTTCGGCTGAGAACAGAGAGAAGCGGAGGACCCGAAACCGGGTCCTCCGCTGATTCATTCGCTGTGGTGGCCGCGCCCATGTCCGGCGCCGTGGCCGCTTCCGGCCTGTCCGGCACTCTGGCCGCTGCCCTGGCCCGGCTGACCGCCACCCTGTCCGGGCCCGGCCTGCTGACCGGAGGAACTCTCCGTGCCGCTCTCCAGCTCCGCCAGCCAGCTGCGCAGCTGGCTCATGGTCCGGTCCCGCACGTCCTCCGCGGTGATCTCCGGGTCCAGGGCCTGGAGGGCCAGCAGCATCTGGTACTTGCCGCAGGTAAGGCCCTGGTCGTGGGCCGCCTTCGCGGTCTCCAGGTCGGCGGCGCGGCAGTCGGCGGCGCCCCGGTCCGCCGCGCAGGCGGACACCTGGGCCAGCATCTCCGCCGTCCGGGCCTCGTCGGCCCCGGCCACGGTGATGGACAGGTCCTCATCCCGGGAGAGGCACGCGGCGATGACGTCGCTGTCCAGCACCTGCGCCAGGGCCTCCTGGTAGTCCAGGAAGCGCACGTGCAGAGTCTGGGCCAGGGCGTCGCCGTCGTCGTTGCGGCCGTCCAGGGCGATCACCCGGTCGAACCGGTTCACCGTCAGCTCCAGGGAGGGGTTCACATCCACGCTGATGTAGGCCGCCGGGGTGAAGCAGAGCCAGAGGATCCCCAGGGTCAGCAGCAGGCAGGCGGCGCAGGCCGCCGTGACCAGCAGAGGCCGCCGCCGGGCAGGGACCTTCTGCCAGCCGCCGGTCTGCCGGACCAGATAGGCCAGGGTCCGCTGCTTCAGGTCCTCCTCCGCCCGCACCTGGGCAAAGGCCTCCCGCATCCGCTCATCCATGGTCCTCACCTCCCAGCGTCTTTCGCAGCATCTCCCGGGAGCGGTTCAGCAGCGTGTAGACGGTGTTGACGTTTTTGCCCAGCAGGCGCCCGATCTCCGGCGCGGTGTAGCCCTCGTAGTAGTGGAGATACACCGCGTCCCGGCAGGCCTCCGGCAGGGCCAGCACCGCCTCCCACACCTCCCGGTGCTCCGGCACCAGGGCGGCGGGCACCGGCTCCAGAGCCTCCAGCGGCACCGTGCGGCTGCGGAAGAAGCTCTTGAGCAGGTCCCGGCAGGCGTTGAGGGTCACCCGGATGAACCAGGCCCGCTCGTGTTCCTCCGACTGAAACACAGTGGTGCTGAGGACATATTTCAGGAACACCGTCTGGAAGATGTCCTCGGTGTCGGCCTGGTTTTTCAGGTGGATCATGCACAGCCGCCGCACGGTGTCGGCGTGCCGCTCCATGGCCCGGACCGCCTCCTGTTCGCTCCGCATGGACTTGCCCCTCGTTTCCTGTCAGTGGTTCCGGCAGCCTCCCCGGCCGTGGCCGCCGCGGTGGGACCCCAGTCCCGTGCCGTAGTTGTCGCACACCCCGTCGCCATTGGCGTCGGTGAAGCCGGCGCGGCGGGTGCCGCAGTTGCCGCAGACGCCGTCGCCGTCAGCGCCCACGAAGCCGGCGCAGCGGGTGCCGTGGTTGTCGCAGATGCCGTCGCCGTCGGCGTCTATGAAGCTGGCGCAGCGGGTGCCGTGGTTGTCGCAGATGCCGTCACCGTCAGCGTCCGCGAAGTTGACGCAGTAGTTGCCGCAGCTGCCGCTGCCGTCGGTGCACCGCAGGCCCTGCCCGCGATGGCCCGCCGCCAGGGCGCCTGTGACGCACAGGGAGGCCACCAGCGCCGCGGCGGCCAGTCCCATCCAGATCTTTTTCATCCGTTGATCCCTCCTGTCGTAGTTGGGAGGCCGGAGAGGGCCTCACTGAGAATACGACTGAGGAGGCCCGTTCCGTTCAGCCGCCGGAAATTTTTTTCAGACGGCCTCCGGCGTCCGGAAGGCGGCGGTTTTCCGCAGGAGGCGGTGATAGGCGGGGCCGCCCTCCGGAGCCTCCGTCACCGCCTCCAGTTCGCCGTTTTTCAGCAGTTCCTCCATCCGCAGGGCCAGCCAGCAGTCGGAGATCCCCGGCAGATACTTCCCCAGGGCCAGGCCGATGGCACGGGCCTGGTGGAACTCCTCCGGCTGCTCCGCCAGTACACGGCGGAGGGCGTGGTCATAAAAGTCCTCGGGCACGGTGCGCAGATACCCGTTGACCACCGCCCGCAGGGGACCGTTCTCCTGCCGCAGCGCCTCCCACTCCCGAGCCAGGGCGGACCGCAGGACGGGCCCGGCCTCCCGCTGGCGGGAGATATAGGCGCCGAACCGCTCCGGCTCCATCTCTCCCCAGCTGATGTACCGGACCACAGTGCCGTCGCTTCGCTCCTCCCACCGGGGCAGGTCCACCAGGTGGACCGGCGCCTGGATCCCCCGGCGCTGGAGCTCCCAACACAGCCAGCTGAGGCCGCACCGCTCGTCGGGCTGATCGCTGTACCACACCCGCAGGGACTCCCCCTGCTCCAGCTGCGCCAGCAGGGAGCGGAATCCCTCCGCCGCGTGGTCCATCAGCTCCTCCGCGATCTGTCTGCCGGGGGCCGCCGCTCCATAGAGCTGGGTCAGGACATTCGTTCGCTCCGGCCCCAGAGGCTCTCCGGCGATGTCTCCCACACTGAGGACCAGGGGGAAGCCGAACACGATTCCGCCGTCCAGATGGACGGCCTCCGCCTGACGGCGCCGGGCCTCCAGTTCCGCCTGACGCCGGGCGGCCCGCAGCTGTGCCCGGGTGAGGCGGGAGCCGTCCTCATGGATGGCGATAAAGGCACCGGCGCAGCTGACGGAGCGGCTCTGGGCCATCCGCAGTCCGCCCTCGGCGCTCTCACTGAACGCGATCTCCAGCATGATGCAGCCTCCTTACAAAAATACTGTACCCATCTTACCACGGTGACCGGCCTCCCGCAAGCGCTCCGCCGTTGACGGCGGGCGGCGGAATGGGGTATCATGGGGAAAAACGAGAGGAGGCGGCGCCGTGCGCATCATCATCTCCCCCGCCAAGAAGATGGTGGAGGATCCGGACACCTTCCTGCCGGAGGGCCTGCCCGCATTCCTGCCGGAGGCGGAGCGGCTGCTCTCCGCCCTGCGGACTCTGACGCCCCGGGAGCTGAAGCGGCTCTGGGCCTGTAACGACGCCATCGCCGCCCTGAACGTGGAGCGGCTTTCTCATATGGACCTGCGCCGGGCCCGGACCCCGGCATTGCTGGCCTACGAGGGCATCCAGTACCGCTACCTGGCGCCCGGCGTGCTGGAGGAGGGGGCGCTTCAATACGCAGCGGCGCATCTGCGGATCGTCTCCGGCCTCTACGGGCTGCTGCGGCCCTTCGACGCTGTGACGCCCTACCGCCTGGAGATGCAGGCCAGGCTGGCCGTGGATGGACACCGGGACCTCTACGGCTTCTGGGGCGGCCGCCTGGGGGAGGCTCTGGGGGCGGAGACGGACACGGTCATCGACTTGGCCTCCAAAGAGTACAGCCGGGCGGTGCTGCCCCACCTGCCCCCTGCGACCCGGGTGGTGACCTGCGTGTTCGGGGAAGAAAAGGAAGGCCGGGTGGTGAAAAAGGGAACCTTGTGCAAGATGGCCCGGGGAGAGATGGTCCGCTATATGGCGCAGCGGCGCATCCGGCGGCCGGAGGAGCTGACCGCCTTCGCCGCCCTGGGCTACCGGTATGACCCGGCCCGCTCCAGCGCGGACCGGCTGGTATTTTTGCGGGAACGGGAGGACGAAAAATGAACGTTTCAGACCACTATTTCGCGGATGTGCTGATGTTTTTCGACGGAAAGCCCCTGGAGCTGTCGCTGTATCAGGCCCTGTTCCGGCAGCTGGAGGCCCTCTTTCCCGATGGCTCCGTCCGGGTCCAGAAGAGCCAGATCAGCTTTTACGGCCGGCACCTGTACGGCGCGGCGTCATTGCCCGTCCGGCGGCGGAAGGACTGGCCGGAGCACTGCCTGGTGGTGACGCTGGGCCTGAACCGGCGGCTGGACTCCCCCCGGGTGGCCGTGGCGGTGGAGCCGTACCCCGGCCGCTGGACCCATCACTTCCTGCTGACGGAGGAGGACCAGATCGACGGTGAGCTTCTGGGATGGTTCCGGGAGGCCTGGGACTTCGCCGAGAGCAAACGGTAATAAGAGGAGCGGGGCACCCATCGGGCGCCCCGCTTGTTTGTTCCGATCACGCGAAGAGCGTTTTCCCCAGACGGCCCAGGGGCTTGTTCAGCTGGCGGGCGATGGTTCCCACGCACAGGGCCGCCGCCACGGTGCCCTCCCGAACGCCCTGGAGCTGGCCCAGGAAGATGAGGGACAGGAGGCAGGCCGTCAGTACTAGGCTCACGTCAAAGGTCACCTTCATGGTGCCGAATTTCACCGGCAGCACCTGGCAAAGTGCCAGCACCGTGCCCTCACCGGCCAGGGGCGCAACCCCAGCGGTGACCTCGAAGCTGACGCCCACGGCTACCAGAGCAACGCCCAACAGGCACACCAGCCACTGCTGCCAGTAGGCGCCGCACTGGACCGCTCCGGTGGCCCACATGGCCGCATCGGTCAGCCAGCCGAACACCAGTGCCACCGGCAGCTGCAAAAGCTGCACGGGGTCATAGCGCTGACGCAGAAGCAGAATCTGCGCCAGGATCATGAGACAGTGCATGACAATGGTGGCGGACCCCACGCTCAGAGGGGAAAACAGACTGCATACATAGGGCACGCTGGAGATAGGGGAGGTGCCCAGATTTGCCCGGATGGACAGCGCTACCCCCAGAGACATGATGGCCAGGCCCGCCGCCAGAAAGAGCCAGCGCTTGAGGGTGACAGTGGGTTTTTGGATCTGATTCATGCCTGCGCCTCCTCCGGAAGAGCGGCGCAGACCTTTTCCAGCAGCGCCGTCAGTTGAGCGATCTCCTCCGCCGTCAGCAGGGAGGCGGCCTGGGTGTCCGCCCGGTCGAACAGGGCGGACACGGCCTCCGCCGCCGCCTCTCCGGGAGGGGTCAGGGAGACATACAGCGCCCTCCGGTCCCCGGACTTCTGCCGCCGCTCCACCAGCCCCGCCTCCTCCATCCGGGAGAGGATGCTGCCCACGGTGGCGGGCTCAATGCGGCAGTAGTCAGCGATGGCGCGCTGGTTCTGTTCTCCGCGGAGATGCAGATATTCCAGCACTTTGGGCTGGCCGGGCGAGAGCCCGAGGCCTGCCGCCTCATCCAGGATCCGGCGGTTGAGCAGGGAGTGGGCGCGCATCAGAAGATAGTGCAGGGTCTCCATGGATTTCCCCCAATAGTAAGAATTCATATAATAACGATGCTTATTATATGACGGGGCGCGCGGCTTGTCAATCCCCGGAGAGTGGTTGCAAACGGCGCCCAGTCTGGTACAATAGAGCCAGAACGAGAAAAAGGGGGGAGCGGCATGGCCCGCATCACGGAATTTCCCGCCCCGAACGGGGGAGAGCGGCAGGCGCTGCTGGAGGAACTGGATCAGGTGCGGCAGGAGATCGCGGCGCTGGACCTGGAGGAGCCGGAGGACATGGACAGCGAGGAGTACGAGGCCTGGGGCGACCGTCACGAGGAACTGGAGGACCGGGCCGACGATCTGATGGAGGCCCTGGAGGCGCTGGGGGAGCTGTGATGAACGAGCGCTACTGCAAGCTGGAGATCTTTATTCCCGAGAGCCATCTGGAGGTCTTGGCGGAGGCGCTGCGGGCGGTGGACGCCGGCCACATCGGCCGGTACGACGGCTGCTTTTCCTACGCCCCCGTCACCGGCTGCTGGCGGCCCCTGCCGGGCTCCGCGCCGTATCTGGGCCAGGAGGGAGAGCTGAGCCGGGAGCCGGAGGTGAAGGTGGAAGTCACCTGCCTCCGCTCCCGGGCGGCGGAGACCGTGGCGGCGGTGAAGCGGGTCCACCCCTATGAGGAGCCGGTCATCAACGTGATCCCCCTGCTGGGGATCGGACTGTAAAAAAAGACGGGAGGTGCCGGATATGTTGGCCTATACGTATGTGGAGCGGGGGAAATTTGCCCTCCTGGAAAAGCCGAAGCCGGTGCTGCTGGCAGGCCGGGACGCCCTGGTGCGGGTGACCCTGGCCAGCATCTGCACCAGCGACCTGCACATCAAACACGGCTCCGTGCCCCGGGCGGTGCCCGGGATCACCGTGGGCCATGAAATGGTGGGTGTGGTGGAGGAAGTGGGGCCCGGCGTGAAGAATCTGCGGCCCGGGGACCGGGTGGCGGTGAATGTGGAGACCTTCTGCGGAGAGTGCTTTTTCTGCCGCCATGGCTGGGTCAACAACTGCACGGACCCCAGCGGCGGCTGGGCCCTGGGCTGCCGTATCGACGGAGGCCAGGCGGAGTACGTCCGGGTGCCCTATGCCGACCAGGGCCTGACGAAGATTCCGGCGGACGTCACCGACGCCCAGGCCCTGTTCGTGGGGGACATCCTGGCCACCGGCTGGTGGGCGGCGGACATCGCGGAGATCAAGCCGGGGGACACGGTGCTGATTCTGGGCGCCGGGCCCACAGGCCTGTGTACCCTCCAGTGCGTGCTGCTGAAGGAACCGGGACAGGTGGTGGTCTGTGAAAAGGACCCGGCCCGCCGGGCCTTCGTGGAGGCCCATTACCCCGGCGTCACCGCGGTGGGGCCGGAGGATGCGGAGGCGGTGGTCCGCGCCCGCAGCGCCCACGGCGGCGCCGACGCGGTGCTGGAGGTGGCCGGCGGGGAGGAGACCTTCCGCCTGGCCTGGCAGTGCGCCCGGCCCAACGCCGTGGTGGTGGTCGTGGCCCTGTACGACCGAGCCCAGACCCTGCCCCTGCCGGAGATGTACGGCAAGAACCTGACCTTCAAGACCGGCGGCGTGGACGGCTGCCGCTGCGGCGAGATCCTGGACCGCATCGCCGCGGGAAAGCTGGACACCACGCCCCTCATCACCCACACCTATCCCCTGAAAGAGATCGAGGCGGCCTACGACCTCTTTGAAAACCGCCGGGATGGCGTCATCAAGGTAGCTGTAATACCCTGATGGGGAACCTATTAGATGAAAGGAGAACAGATATGAAGATCCAGTTTCTGGGACACGCCTGTTTTTTGCTGGATGACGGCAGCTGTAAGGCGCTGGTGGACCCCTTCCTGACCGGCAACCCCTTGGCGGCGGTTTCCGCCGACGCGGTGGAGGCGGACATGATTTTTGTCACCCACGGTCACGGAGACCACGTGGGAGACGCGGTGGACATCGCCCGGCGCACCGGCGCCCAGATTTGCTGCTCCGTGGATCTGGCGGAGGCGGTGTTCGGTCCTGCCGGTGTGCCGGCGGTGGCCGGGAATTTGGGAGGCTGGATCAAGACGTCCTTTGGCCGTGTGAAGCTGACTCCTGCTATCCACGGCAGCGGCGTGCCGGGAGGCCTGGCCTGTGGCTTTCTCTTTGAGATGGGCGGGAAGAAGATCTATCATGCCGGCGACACCGCCCTGACCTGCGACATGACGCTGCTGGCGGCAGAGCAGGTGGACGTGGCGCTGCTGCCCATCGGGGACTTCTACACGATGGGTCCCCAGGACGCCCTGCGGGCGGTGGAGATGATCCGCCCGGCGCTGACCATCCCCATGCACTTCAACACCATGCCGCCCATCGTCCAGGACGGCGCCGCCTTCGCTGCGGCGTCCGCGGCCGCCGGCTTCCCGGCCAGGGTCCTGGCGCCCGGCGAGACGCTGGAGCTGTAAAACCAAACTACTATACAGTAAAGAGCTGCAGGGCATTGGCCCTGCGGCTCTTTACGTATCAGCGCTTGTTGGACCGGCGCCAGATCTTCTGCCGTTCCGCCGCGGCGGTCAGCTCCTCCCGGAAATCCGGGTGGGCGATGGAGATCAGCAGCTCCGCCCGCTCCCAGGTGGACCGGCCCGCCAGATTGACGGCGCCGAACTCGGTGACGATATAATAGGCCTGGCTCCGGGGGTCTGTGACGATGTCGCCTTCAAAGTGGGGCAGGATGCGGGAGCGGCGGACCCCCGCCTTGTCCACAAAGGAGGACGTCATGCAGATGAAGGCCTTGCCCCCCTTTGCGTCCGCCGCGCCGGTCAGGTAGTCCAGCTGGCCGCCGGTGCCGCTGATGTGCCGCAGCCCCGCGCTCTCGGCGCAGACCTGGCCGTAGAGGTCGGCGGAAATGCAGCTGTTGATGGACACCATGTTCTCCAGCTGCGCGATGGTGGCCGGGGCGTTGATGTACTCCAGGGGCGCCGCCGTCACGGCCGGGTTCCGGTCCACCCAGTCGTACAGCGCCCGTGACCCGAACACGATGCCGGTGAGACCCTTTCGTGGATGGAGGGCGCAGCGGGCATTGGTCAGCTTTCCGGCTTCATACAGCCGGAAGTAGGCATCGCCGCACAGCTCCGTGTGCATGGTCAGATCCTTCACGTCGGATTGGGCCAGCAATGACCCCACCACGTTGGGCATGGCCCCGATGCCCAGCTGCAGGGCCGCCCCGTCCCGGACATAGGGCACCAGCAGCTCCGCGATGCGGCGGTCCTCCTCTGTGGCCTCCGCCACCGGGAACTCCGGCAGGGGATCGTGGGGACCCTCCACGATGTAGTCCACCTCCGAGAGGTGAATGGACTCGTCGAAGCCGCCGTAGATGTAAGGCAGGTGCTCGTTGACCTCCAGGATCACGATATCGGCCTTGTCCAGGATCCCCCGGGCCACGCCCGTGGCGCAGGAGAGGTTGAACCAGCCGTGTTTATCCATGGGCGGCACGCACATCATGGCCACGTTCACCGTGAGAAAATGGCGGTAGTAGGGCACCACGTTCCGGAAGATCATGGGGATGTAGCTGCAAAGCCCCCGGTCGCTGAGCCTGCGCTCATAGCCGGAGCAGTGCCAGGAGTTGTAGCAGAAATGCTCTCTTGTGGGGTCGCACTCCACGATCTGAAGCGGCCCGAACAGGAGGTTTCCCCGGACCTTCACGTCTGTCAGCTCGTCCCGGCGCTTTGCCAAGGCGGCGTCCAGCAGGGGCGGGAAGCAGACGTTGGTGGTGTAGTCCACCCAGTCCCCGCTTTTGACGGCCTTCACCGCCTCCTCCGGCGTCCGCAGCTTTGTCTGGTATTCCTGATAGAGACTCATGACGGCTCCTTTCCATCCGGTCCGTCCGGACTGATCAGATAGGGGAAGCTTCCGGATAATTTGTATCTGCCGCAAAAGACCGGAAAACCAGCTTGCGAAAAGACCTTCCGAGGCGGAAAACCAGCGCATGCCGCCCCGGTGCCATTTGACGGCAAGATGCCGGCGGGTGTATGATACGGCTATCTTGAACAGGGAGGTCCTCCTTATGAACACCGTTTCCAGCGTCACCGGCCTCATCGGCCGCACGCCGCTTTTGGAGCTGCGCCGGTACAGCGCCGCTCACGATCTGCCCGCCGTGCTCCTGGCCAAGCTGGAGTGCATGAATCCCGCCGGCAGCGCCAAGGACCGGGTGGCGGCCCGGATGATCGCCCAGGCGGAGGCGGAGGGCTGCCTGGCCCCCGGCGGCACCATCATTGAGCCCACCTCCGGCAACACCGGCATCGGCCTGGCCGCCGTGGGCGCCGCCAAGGGCTACCGGGTGATTTTGACCATGCCGGATACCATGAGCGTGGAGCGGCGGAGCCTGATCGCCGCCTACGGCGCGGAGATCGTCCTGACGCCGGGGGCGGAGGGCATGTCCGGTGCCGTGACCAAGGCGGAGGAGCTGCGCCGGACCATCCCTGGCAGCATCATCGCCGGGCAGTTCGACAACCCCGCCAACCCGGCGGCCCACTTCGACACCACCGGCCCGGAGATCTGGGCCGACACCGACGGCACCGTGGACATCTTCGTGGCGGGCATCGGTACCGGCGGCACCATCAGCGGCGTGGGCCGGTATCTCAAGGAGCGCAAGCCCGGCGTGCGGGTCGTGGGCGTGGAGCCCGCCTCCTCACCTCTGCTGACGCAGGGCCATGCGGGGCCCCACGGCCTCCAGGGCATCGGCGCCAACTTCGTGCCCGGGAACCTGGACCGGTCCGTGGTGGACGAGATCCTGACCGCCACGGAGGCCGACGCCTACGCCGCCGGACGGGCCCTGGCCCGGACCGAGGGCGTGCTGGCCGGCATCACCTCCGGCGCCGCGCTGTGGGCGGCGGGAGAGCTGGCCCGGCGGCCGGAGAACTGGGGCAAGGTGATCGTGGCCCTGCTGCCGGACAGCGGCGAGCGGTATCTGTCCACCCCGCTGTTCCGGGACTGAGCGGGCGGCATTGAAAAGAGAAGCGGAGGGGCCTGACCGGCCCCTCCGCCTGTTTTTGCGGGACGATGCCCTTATTCCGGGTCCATGGCATCCCGCAGAGTGTCCGTGAGGGCGCCTTCAAAGATGCGGCCGGCGTGGCCGTGGAGGGTCTCCAGCGCGGCGGCGGCCAGGGTGCAGGGGGTGTTCCCAGCCATGAACAGATCCATGTCGAAGATGAACTTCACCTCCGGGTCCTGGACGGCGCCGGGGGCGTTGTTTTTGATCCGGCCGGGACCGGCGTGGATCTTGGCCTGGCAGCTGGAGTCCAGCTTGACCGTCACATCGCTGGCGCAGTTGAGGAACCGCTCCTCGTCCACGTCGCCCTCCCGCAGGGGGGCGGTGTAGGCCGGGGCGATCAGCTCCACCCAGTTCCGACCCTCCAGGCCCAGACGGGCCCGGGAGATGATGTTCAGATACCGCAGCCCCACCCGCTGGAAATAGGCGGGCTTGTACAGCCGGATGAAGGCCGCCAGGGGCTTGTCCAGCTGACGGGCAAAGGCCTCCCAGCCGGGATAGCGGAGGGTGGACAGGGCGATGAAGTCCCGGGTCACGTTCAGCTTCCACTGGCCGTCGGCGGAGAGGAAGTGGTAGTTGGCCACAGGGGGCTGCTGCTGGATTTTCAGATTGGGCCCGCCCAAACCGGTGATCTGGGGCGGTGCGGCATCCTCCCGGCGGGCGTACTGGGGAAACTCCGCCCGGATGGCCTCCTGAAAGTCGGCCGGTTCCGTGGTGTTGATGGAGAGAATAGAGGGAAAGCGCAGCTGGCAGATGACCTCATGGGTCGGTGCGGCCCGGTAGTGAGTCCGGGGATGATCGGAAAACAGCATAGAGTATGCTCCTTTTCAAATTCATGTCTCTATTGTATGCCCCGGGCCGGAAAAAGTCAATCATCCCGCCTCACAGGTAAAAACGGTGACAGCCGATGGTCATGAGATAGGTGCGGTTTGCGTTGATCCACACGCCCTGGGACAGGGCCGGGGCATAGAAGTACAGCGCGCTGCCTGCGGTGTTCTCTCCGTTCAGCGTGCGCCTGGCGGCCTCCACGGAGGCCGCCGTGGGGGTGAGGAACACGGAGCCGTTGGCCACCGGCGTGAACTGCACGTCGTGCTTGCGGTCGAAGATCACGGCGGGGATGGTGTCGGGGAACTCCTCCGCCGCCACCCGGTTCAGCACCACGTTGCCCACGGCGATCTGGCCCTCCATGGCCTCGCCCCGGCTTTCGGCGCTGATGATGCGGCTGAGCCAGTACAGGTCCGCAGCGTCGTGCTGTGCGTCCGGGGAGGTGACGGCGGCGCCGCCGAGATACCGGTCCCAGCTGGTGCTGCCGCCGCAGAGGTCCGCCACCAGCCGCACCGGCACATAGGTCCGGCCCCGTTCCACAAAGACCTTGCCGCTGTATGTAGCGCCGCCGGCGGTGATGGTGTCGGCGTCCGGGTCTGCGGTCAGGCGCAGATCCTCCGACTGGGCCACGGCCACCTGTTCGGCGCTGTCCCAGGAGATCTCCCAGCCGCCGAAGGCGTCCAGCAGGCTCCGCAGAGGTGCGTAGGTGACGCCGTCGGTGAGATAGTTGACGGTGGGCAGCACCGTGCCGTCCACCTGTACCGGCACCATCCGGGCGGCGGAGGCCCGGCCCGGCAGGGCTGCCCAGGTCAGGGCGCAGGCGGCCATGAGGCCACAGAGTGTTGTCCGTTTCATGTCGGTCACGTCCTTTCGCATAGGGGTTTGTATATCAGCATACAGGACGCCTCCCTGTGGCGGCAACCCTCAAATCCTGTCAGCGCTGGAAGAAAAACGGGGAACGGCAGGGCCCGTATTGACAATATCGTGTGACGATATTATACTGAGAACAGGAAGAATATCGTGTTACGATATCGGGGGTGAGAACATGGCCAAGGAACCGCTGAAGGTGCTGACGGAGAGCATGTTTTACGTGCTGCTGTCCCTGCTGCGGCAGGAGCGCTGCGGCGCGGAGATCGTGCAGTTCGTGGACGACATCACCGCCGGGAGGGTGCCTCTGGGACCCGGGACGCTGTATACGATCCTGGCCAAGTTCCAGGAGGAGCGGCTCATCGAGGAGACGGCGGTGGAGGGCCGCAAGCGGACCTACGCCCTGACGGACCGGGGCCGGGCCCTGTTCCGCCAGGAGCTGAGCCGGCTGAAGATGTGCGTGGCCGACGGCGAGCGGGAGGAAGCAGCCGGCGGAAAGGAGGGGGGCCGATGAAGCGGAAGTGGACGCCGTACCCGGCGAACATCTGGGACGTGGAGGCGGTGGAGCGGTGGCTGGAGGACGAGGCCGCCCGGGGCTGGCGGCTGGACGGGTCCCGGCAGTGGGGCGGCGGGCTGGTGCGCCTTCTGCGGACGGAGCCGGCGGTCTGCCGGGTGCGGGTACAGCCGGTGGGGTTCGTCAGCCAGGAGGCCTGGCAGGAGCGGCTGGAGACCTTCCGGGAACTGGGCTGGACCTTCGGCGCCACGTTCGACTGGCATTTTCATATGGCGGCGTTCTACTGTGACGACCCCGCCGTCCCGGAACTGGACACGGATATGGAGGTCTGGGCCATGGTTTGGCGGAAGGCCTTTGTCTGGGGGCTGTGGGAGAGCGTCGGCCTGGGTGCCCTGGGCCTGGCGCTGCTGGCCAGCATGGTGCTGCTGGGCTGGGAGTTCACGGTGACGGAGCCGCTGGTGCTCCTGGCGGTCCAGGCTCTGGGCGGCGCGGGACTGACGCTGTGGGCGGCGCTGTCGGTGCCGAAGCTCCTGCGGCTGCGGCGGCAGGCGTCGGCGGGCCTTCGGGAACCGCCCGGAGGAAGCTGGCGGCGGGCCGCCCGGTGGGGGCGGGTGTTCGCCGTCGTACTGGTCCTGAGCGCACCGCTGATCAATCTGGGCAATCTGTTCCATCAGGCGGAGAAGTGGGACATGTGGGCAACGCTGCCTGCGCTGACAGTCCAGGCTGCGGATGGTGAGGACTGGGACATCGACCTTCGGGTGGGGGTCTCGCTTCCCCAAATCTGCGGATCACCTGGCGGGAGGGGGAGACCACCTATACCGCCGTCTGCTGGCAGGCCCGCTGGGAGCCGCTGGCGGAGGCAATCCGGCATCTGCAAATGGCGGAGACAGAGGGCGCCTGGCAGACGGAGGCGGGAATGGACCATCTGTCCGAGGGGCAGATCCGGGCCGCCCTGCTCCTCCGTGGAAACACCGTGGCTTACGCGGAGGCCGCGGGGCCCGGCGCCGATGACGGGGCCGTGACGGACTACGCCCTCCAGATGGCGGATTATGCCGAAAGGCGGGGAGAGCCATGAAAGAGCAAAAGCGGTTTTTGATGCCGGATACCAGCTGGGATACCGGAGCCATGGAGGCCTGGCTGGAGGAGATGTTTGCCCGGGGATGGCATCTGACGGAGTGCGGCTTCCGGTTCGCCACATTCCGGCGGGGGGAGCCCATCCGGGTCCGCTGCCGGATGATGCCCGCCGCCAGGGAGACCCTGGAGGCCCGGCAGGAGCGGGAGGAGGTTTATACCCAACTGGGCTGGGACTATCTCGCCAACCAGGCGGACCGCTATCACATCTATCTCTGCCGGGACCCTGCCGCCCCGGAGTTGGAGACGGACCCGGTGGCCGCTGCCTGGGACCGGGACCGGCTGCTGCGGAAGGGGCGGCGGGACCTGCTCCTGGCCTGGCTGGCCCTGGCGGCGGTGGCTGCTTTTGCAGTCTATCGGATCGCAAGCTCCGAGAAGCCGGTGGAGACGGCCATCCGGGGCGTGGGGATCAGCGCGCCCCTCAGCGCGGTGCTGCTGGTCTGGGCGGTGTGGGAGACGGTGGATACCCTCCGCCGCGTCCGCCTGCTCCGCCGCCAGATGGCGGCGGGACTGCCCCAGTCCCACACCGGCGACTGGCGGCGGGCGCGCCGTCGGGCGGGGATGGTCCTGGGGGCAATGCTCCTGATGGACCTCCTGGTCATCGGCTATCCGTTTTTGCGGCTGGGCACCAGCTGGGGAGAGGGACTGGATGAGCTGACCCATCCCGTGCCCTGCCTCATGGGCTGGCAGCTGGACGAGACCCTGACGGAGGCGGACCGGACCTCCGGCACCTGCCTGATGAACCCGACCTTTTTGAACCCCGGCCACTACGACGTCTGGGATCGCTACACCGGGGAGCGGAGCGTCATCAACCAGTGCGACATTTTGCTGCTTTCCTGTCTGGCGGAGCCGCTGTACCGGGAGTGGCAGACGAGGATCCCCGTCTTCGCGGAGGCGGAGCTGACAGAGCTGGACCACCCCGGCTTTGACGGCGTGAGCTTGGCCCGATCCGGGGAGAACACCTACCTGCTGCTGTGGCAGGACAAAATCGTGCTGTATGTGGGCGCCTTCGGCGTGGCGGGCGCAGAGGCACATCTGGACGACTACGCGGCGTTGCTGAGGGAATTCCAGTAGAGGGGGAGGAAAGGCGCATGAAGCAAACGCGGAGATTCCTCATGCCGGTGGAGGGCTGGGACCCGGGCGCCATGGAGGAATGGCTGGTGTATCAGGCGGCCCGGGGCTGGATGCCGGTGTCCTTCGGCGTATGGTACGCCAAGTTCCGGAGAAGTCAGCCCCGGACCTGCCGGGCGCGGCTGGAGCCGCTCCGGGAGGAGGACAATCAGGCCCAGGCGGCCCGGAAGGAGCTCTATGAGGACCTGGGCTGGACCTCTCCGGCGGATATGACGGACTACCTGGTCTGGTACTGTGCCGACCCCGATGCGCCGGAGCTCTACACCGACCCCGAGAGCTTGTTCTGGGCCTGGAAGAAGCAGCTGTGCCGGGACCGGTGGAATGCCGGGGGGACCCTGGTCCTGCTGGGGATCCAGATGCTGGCAGCAATGGCGGTTTTGATGTGGAGTGCGGGGAGAAATTGGGTGGACCTGCTGGTCCACTATCTGGATCTGCCCTGGCTCTTCGTGCTGGCGGCGGTGCCCTTCTTCCTGTGCATGATGGCACTGCGGCTGCGGGGGACCATCCGCACCGGCCGGCGGCTGAAACGGGACGGAACGCTGCCCCACACGGGCCCCTGGCGGAAGAACCGCCGGCGGACGGCGCTGTTGGTGGGAGGTACTTGGATCTTTCTCGTCATGCTGGTGCTGGCGGTGCTGCTGCCTAAGGTCACGGCCCGCAGCATCGACCTGGATGCGCCGGGGGAGCCGCTGCCCTGCGTGTCCTTGTCCGCCCTGGACGCCGCTGCCGGGAGCGGGGCGGAGCGGAGCTCCGTCCAGATCAAGAGCACTTTCCTGGCGCCAGAGTATGTGCAGATCATGGAATCCGCCGGGGAGGTCCGGGTGAATACCCGTTTCGACCGCCTGCGGTTTGCCTCTCTGGCCCGGGCCCTCTATGGCGAGCAGCTGGCGTATGCCCGGAAGAGCAATCCCCGGGGCGCCTGGTCGGTGCTGGACCGCCCGGGGTTTGATCGCCTGGCGCTGATGACGGAGGAGGACCGGTCGGTCCTGGTGGCCTGCCGGGACCGGACGGTGCTGTATGTGTATGCGGATGGGATCGACGATCTCTCGGCCCATCTGGACGACTATGCTGCCATTCTGGAAGAGTTCCAATAGAAAGGGAGGGGCCACCGTGAAGCGAACGATTTTCGACTGGCTGCCGTTTTTGAAGCGTTGGAAAGAGAACTTCTGGGACGCTCTGGCCCCTGCCATGGGCTTTGACACCCCTGCCGTCCAGGCGTGGCTGGAGGACCGGGCGGCCCAGGGGCTGTTCCTGGACCGGTACGGATGGCTGTGCGATTTCACGCCGGGGGAGCCGAAGGCGGTCCGCTACCGGCTGGAGCCCCTGGCCCGGCGGGAGAAGGCCCCGGACCGGCACCGGCGGGAGCTGTTTGCGGACCTGGGCTGGCAGTACGTCTGCACCGTGAGAAAAAGCTGGCACATCTGGCGCTGTGACGACCCGTCGGCCTCGGAGCTGTTCACGGACCCGGAGACCGAGGGCGACGCCTACCGCTATCTGCTGCGGCGGGAGCGCAGGAACATGCGGTGGCTGTGGGCCGCTGCCGCTGCCATCCTGGCCCTGGTGGTTTGGGACTTCTGCTCCGGCCCGCACCTGCTGAGAGCTGCGGACCACTGGTCCACCTGGTGGATCACCGTTGTAGAGTGGCTGAACGTTGCCGCCCTGATCCCAGTGGGCATCTATGCCGAGCGGGTATTCCGCCGGTATATCCGGGCGCTGAAGCTGGGCCTGCCCCAGCCCCACCGGGGGCCCTACCGCCGGGCCCGGGCCATGTCCATGGTGCTGGTGGTGTTCTGGTCGGTGTTGATTTTGACACGTGTGGCCTCCATCCTCCAGCCCTCCTCCCATCCCCTGGAGCCGGTGGAGACCTTCGACCGGCCGGTGCCCTGCGTGACGTTGTCGGAACTGGGAGACGCGCCGGCCAACCGGACGCCGGAGGCCCTGCGGATCCAGAACTTTACCGCCCGGGAATCCTGGTGGGTCAGCGAAGGGGGGAGCAGAGGCAGCGACCCCGTCTTTGTCCTGGCCAAGTACTACCGGATGTGGCTGCCCTTCCAGGCGGAGCGGATGGCGAAGGCCTGGGTGGAGGAATCGGCGACGTGGAAGGGGGAACTGGAGGCGCTTTTTCTCCCGGACCTGGATGGGGCCTGGCGGTTCCGTTTCGATGACGGCACGCAGCTGCTGCTGGTCCGCCGGGGGGCGCAGCTGATGGAATACCAGTACGACGGGGAACTGGACCTCGGCGGAAAGCTGGAGGTGTTTGCCGCCGCCCTGGAGCGGTTTGAGGAGACTGTATGACAGAGGAGCGCTTCGTGAAAGACGCGGAATACAAGGAGCTGCGGCCCGCCAACGTCTACGACGTGGCCGCCAACGAGTCCTGGCTGGAGGATATGGCAAAACAGGGCTACCGCCTCAAAGGCATGACCGGCTGGAGCGGTATCTTTGAAAAGACGGATCCCTTTGCCTGCCGGTATCGGATGCAGCCTCTGGCGAAAAAGGAGAAGCGCCCGCCGGAAGAAACGGTAGAGGGATACCGGGAGCTGGACTGGGAGTACGCCGGGACCATCCCAGGAGCCTTCCACGTCTGGCGATGCGAGGACCCGGATGCCCCGGAACTGGACACGGACCCGGTGGTCCAGGGAATGGGGTACAGATACCTGAAGCGGAGGATGCTGCGGGACAGTGTGCTGTGCGGCCTGCTGGCCGCGGCGGTATTTGCTCTGTGGGCGCTGATTCCGGCGGCGTTCGAATCCCCGGTGCTGGACATGGTAGAGACGTACGCCCCGGGGCGGCTGCTTGCGGGCACGGCGGCGTCGGTGCTGCTTCTGGTGCTGCTGTTTTGCCAGGTCCGCAGTATGCGCCGCCTGCTGCGCTCCCTGAATGCCGGCATCCCCTTGGATCGTCCCCGGCCCTACCGGCGGCAGAAGTGGCTGGCCCGGGGGCTGATGGCGGCGCTGATCTGCATGTATGCCGTGTCGATCCTGGGCGGCCTCCGGAACAACAGCGGCGGCAGCCTGGCTGGCGGCTGGCATGCTTATGATGCCCACGGCGTGCCCGCGCCGGAGGTGGTGTATGTGGACCCCCGGGTTCTGGAAGAGACGGTGGGGGATCCCCTCTATATGGATGTGAGGACCAAGGTCCACGAACTGGCGCCCCGCATTTTCTGGGCCACGGAGGCCGTGGCTCTGCCGGACGGCGGTCAGGCTGTGGCAGGGACCGCCTGCTACCGCCTTTTGACAGCGGGACTTGCCCGGCGGCTGGCGG
This sequence comes from Dysosmobacter sp. Phy, assembly GCF_054476235.1. Classification (NCBI taxonomy): domain Bacteria; kingdom Bacillati; phylum Bacillota; class Clostridia; order Eubacteriales; family Oscillospiraceae; genus Dysosmobacter; species Dysosmobacter sp. Phy. Next base: position 3,043,510 of record NZ_CM136997.1, on the reverse strand, counting down.
AAGAGCTGACTGCCTTGGCCCCGGCGGCTGTCTCCCCTCCCCGGGAGGCATCTTCCGATGGTACATCAACGCCGGTGGAGACGGAGGAACTGGACGGCTTCTGGTGGTGGCTGTCGGATGAAAACACCCAGTGCGCCGTGGCCCGGCTGGGGCGGCAGGTGCTGTTCGTCCGGTACCGGGGCGCCGCCGACCTGCGCGGGGAGGCCGCGTATCTGGCCTCCCTGCTGACCTGAGAAAACAGGGTGAAAGAACCGCCTCTCCGCCTCATAGAATAGAGGCGGAGAGGGGGGAGCGCCATGGACGCCTTTGAGCAGAGCGCCGGTGCGTATGCCGCCGCTGCGGCCATCGCCAAGTGTGCCCGGAGCCGGGAGGAACTGGTGCGCCTGGCCCTGCTGTTTACCCAGCTGGGGACCACGCTCTCCGCCATTGCCGCCCTCCAGGCCCTGGACGCGGGCACCGCCGCCGGGGACACCCAGGCGGCGGACCTGAGTGCCCTGTGACTTGGCAGGCCGCGTTTATGCGCATGAAAAAACAGCCCGCGCATCCATTGGATGCGCGGGCTGTTTGATCGATACGGTCACGCCAGCTTTTCCGCCAGTCTCCCGGCGATGGCGTTCAAAAATTCCTTGCTGGTGACGGCGGTGGCGGCAAAGCCCGGCTCCACCAGGCCCACCAGGTCCTTTGTCATGACCCCGGCGTTGAGGGTGTCGTAGCAGGCCTCTTCCAGCTTCTCGCCGAAGCGTACCAGCTCCGGCAGACCGTCCAGCTCACCCCGGCGCTTGAGGGCGCCGGACCAGGCGAAGATGGTGGCCATGGGGTTGGTGGAGGTCTCCTCACCCTTGAGGTACTTGTAGTAGTGGCGGGTGACGGTGCCGTGGGCCGCCTCGAACTCCATGGTCCCGTCGGGCGCCACCAGCACGGAGGTCATCATGGCAAGAGAGCCAAAGGCGGTGGACACCATGTCGCTCATGACGTCGCCGTCGTAGTTCTTGCAGGCCCAGATGTAGCCGCCCTCGCTGCGGATGACCCGGGCCACGGCGTCGTCGATGAGGGTGTAGAAGTAGGTGAGGCCCAGCTTCTCGAATTCCGCCTTGTAGCGGGCCTCGTACTCCTCCTCGAAGATCTTCTTGAACTCCCCGTCGTAGACCTTGGCGATGGTGTCCTTGGTGGAAAACCACAGGTCCTGCCGGGTGTCGATGGCGTACTGGAAGCAGGCTTGGGCGAAGGAGCGGATGGACTTGTCCTTGTTGTGGGCGCCCTGCCACACGGCGGGGCCGTCCACCTTCTGGACGGACACGGTGTGCTCCGCTCCGGAGGCGCCCCGGAAGGTCATGACGCACTCGCCCGGCTCGTCGGTGCGGAAGTCCACGCTCTTGTACACGTCGCCGTAGGCGTGACGGGCGATGGTGATGGGGCGCTTCCAGTTCTTCACCACCGGCTGGATGGCGTCGATGAGGATGGGAGCGCGGAACACGGTGCCGTCCAGGATGGAGCGGATGGTGCCGTTGGGGCTCTTCCACATCTCGGTGAGCTCCGGATACTCCTCCATGCGCTGCCGGTTGGGTGTAATGGTCGCGCACTTGACAGCCACACCCAGGCGGCGGGTGGCGTTGGCGGCGTCCACAGTGACCTGATCCTTCGTCTCATTGCGGTGCAGGAGGCCCAGGTCATAGTACTCGGTCTTGAGGCCCACGAAGGGCTCGATCAGCGTCTCCTTGATCCAGCCCCAGAGGATGCGGGTCATCTCGTCCCCGTCCATCTCCACGATGGGGGTGGTCATTTTGATTTTTTCCATCTCAATCAGCCCTCTTTGCGTAGTAATTCATCAAACACCCGTCCAGGATGATCTCCTTCTCATCCTCCGTCAGACCCTTCACGTGGAGCGTCAGGTCCGCCACGGACCCGTCGGCGCGGATGACCTTGGCGGGGATGTCCTCCTGCCCGGCGGCGATGGCCGCCCGGATGCCGGGGACGAACACGCAGTCGCCCGCCTCATAGGGGAATTCCGCGCCCTGGTCCAGGGTGAAGGGCAGGATGCCCCAGTTGATGCAGTTGGAGCGGTAGCGCTTGGTGGCAAACTCATAGCAGATGTTGGCAAAGCCGCCCAGCACCTTCTGGCAGCTGGTCGCCTGCTCCCGGGCGGAGCCGTCGCCGGGCTTGTTGGCGAATACGCAGGAGCCGAACTGGGTATTGCTCAGCAGGGCCGCGCCGTCGCCTACCTTGTCCAGAATGGCTTTCAGCACCTCCGGGGCCCTGCCGGCCAGGCGCTCCGCCTCCAGGGCGGCGGCCGCCTTGGCCCGGCCCACGTAGGCGGGCTCCCGGCGGGAGAGAGTGAACTCCGCCAGCCGCAGGGGGTTGGAGCGGTAGCTGCTGGTCTCGCCGGAGGGGATCAGCTCGTCGGTGGTGGTCACCGGGTCCCGCAGCACCGCCGCCAGCTCCACCAGCAGGTTCTCGGACAGGGGCTGCATCTTCGGCCAGTCGGTGATGTTGGGGCCCATGACCAGCTCCACGCTGGGGTCGGCCTTGCCGAAGCCGTAGTAGAGGCGCTTGTCGTAGACCTCCTTGGCGAAGCGGTAGGGATGGCGGACCGTCTCATAGTCGATGTCGGTGGCGGCGGTGATCTTGCCGCCGCTCCGGGCCGTGGCCGCGATGGACCGGGCGTCCATCAGGCAGACCCCGGCGAACTGCCCCTCGGCGGGCTTGGAGCCCTCCCGGTTGGGGAAGTTGCGGGTGGTGTGCCGCAGGGACAGGCCGTTGTTGGCGGGCACGTCTCCCGCACCGAAGCAGGGTCCGCAGAAGCTGGGCTTGATGACGGCCCCGGTTTCCAGCAGGTCCGCCGTGGCCCCCATCCGGGTCAGCTCCAGGCTGACGGGCACGCTGGTGGGGTACACGTCCAGGGTGAAGGCGCCGTTGCCGGTGGAGCCGCCCCGGAGGATGTCCGCCGCCTCGGCGATATTGTCAAAGAGACCACCGGCGCAGCCGGCGATGACACCCTGGTCGGCCCAGACGCCGCCATCGTGGATCTTGCAGCAAAGCTGGGGATCGGCCTTGGGGTAGCGCTTGCGGGCGTCCGCCTCCACTGCCGCCAGAATGTCGGCGGCGTTGGCCTGGAACTCGTGGATGGTCCAGGCGTTGGAGGGGTGGAAGGGCAGGGCGATCATGGGCTCCACGGCGGAGAGGTCGATCTCGATGTACCGGTCGTAGTACGCGCCGTCCTGGGGGGCCAGGGGCTTGTAGTCCTCCGGCCGCTGATGGATCTTGTAGAAGTCCTCGGTCTCGCCGTCGGTGATCCAGATGGAGGAAAGGCACGTGGTCTCCGTGGTCATCACGTCGATGCCGTTGCGGAAGTCGATGGGGAGGCTTGCAACGCCCGGACCGGCGAACTCCAGCACCCGGTTGTTGACGAAGCCGCTTTCAAAGGTGGCCTTCACCAGGGCGATGGCCACGTCGTGAGGGCCCACGCCCCGCTTCGGCGCGCCGGTGAGCCACACCAGCACCACCTCCGGGTAGGGCAGGTCCCAGGTATTTTTCAGCAGCTGCTTGGCAAGCTCCGGGCCGCCCTCGCCCACGGCCATGGTGCCCAGGGCGCCGTACCGGGTGTGGGAGTCGGAGCCCAGGATCATCCTGCCGCAGCCGGCCATCTGCTCCCTTGCATAGGAGTGGATGACGGACTGGTTGGCCGGGACGTAGATGCCGCCGTATTTTTTCGCGGCGGAGAGGCCGAACACATGGTCGTCCTCGTTGATGGTGCCGCCCACGGCGCAGAGGCTGTTGTGGCAGTTGGTCAGGGCGTAGGGCACCGGGAACTCCTTCATGCCGGAGGCCCGGGCCTGCTGGATGATGCCCACATAGGTGATGTCGTGGGAGATCAGGGCGTCGAATTTGATCTGGAGATGCGCTGGGTCGCCGGAGACGCTGTGGCCCTGGAGGATGGACCAGGCCATGGTCCGCCGGCGGCCCTGGTCGGGGGTGACGCCGGCACTGCTTTGAAGAGCGCCGCCTGACAGGAACACGCCGTTGTCATGCAAAGTGATCATGGGAGAGACCTCCTGTGTCCTGCGGAAGAACCGCGTTGTTTCCGTATCAATATAGCACAAAGCCGCCCGGTTGAAAAGAGCCGTTTTGCAGGAAAAGGCGTGCCGTCCTGCAAAAATGACGAACCGATCAGAAAAAAGAGCGGTCAGCCGGTAGGCTGACCGCTCTGGGGCGAATGGATCTGACACGCAGGAGTTGAAACGGCGCGCCTCGAAAGCCGCCGGAAGCATCGTGCCTCCTCAGCCTGCAGGCTTGACGATGATCAGGCCCTGAATCAAAATTACCAGGATGATCACCGGCAGGATGAACTGGAAGTAGGGCTTGAAGGCCCGGGACATCTTCAGCCCGGTACCGGTGTTGACCTCGGCCAGGTACTTGTCGAAGCCCCAGCCCCACTTGCTGACGCAGAACAGCAGATATACCAGAGAGCCCAGGGGCAGCAGCAGGTTGCTGACGATGAAGTCCTCCACGTCCAGGATCTGGCCGCCGCTGGTGGCGTTGGGCAGTACCACGGAGAAGTACCAGGAGCTGTAACCCAGGATGCAGGGCATGCTGGCGATCAGGATGAACACGCAGCAGACGATGGTGGCCTTCTTCCGGGACCAGCGGAAGCTGTCGATGCAGGTGGCCATGATGTTCTCAAACACCGCCAGCACCGTGGTAAAGCTGGCAAAGGTCATGAACAGGAAGAACAGCGCGCCCCAGATCCGGCCGCCGGCCATGTTGACGAACACCCGGGGCAGGGTCATGAAAATCAGGGCGGGGCCGCTGTTGGCCTCCACGCCGAAGCTGAAGCAGGCGGGGAAGATGATCATGCCGGACATGAAGGCCACGAAGGTGTCCAGGCAGCAGATGCGGACCGCCTCTCCGGTGAGGGAGTGCTCCTTGGACATGTAGCTGCCGAAGATTTCCATGGCGGCGATGCCCAGGCTCAGGGTGAAGAAGGACTGGTTCATGGCGCCGGTGATGACCTTGCTGAGGCCGGCCTCAGAAGCCCGCTGGAAGTCCGGCAGCAGGTAGAACTTTACACCCTCCGCGGCGCCGTCCAGGGTCAGGCTGTGGACCGCCAGCACCACGATCAGAGCCAGCAGCGCCAGCATCATCCACTTGCTGATCCGCTCCAGGCCCTTCTGGAGGCCGAACGAGCAGACCAAAAAGCCCGCCAGCACGATGATGACCATAAAGACCGTCATCTCACCGGGGTTGGCCAGCATGGCGGAGAACACGCCGTCGATGGCGTCGTTGGGCATTCCCTCAAAGGCGCCGGTGGTGAACTTGTAGAAATAGTCCAGCATCCAGCCGGCCACGGTGGTGTAGTACATCATCAGCAGGCAGCAGCCGATCAGGCAGAACCAGCCGTGGATGTGCCACTTGCTGCCCTTGGGTTCCAGAGCCTTGTAGGCGTCAATGGCGCTCTTGCGGCTGGCCCGGCCCACTGCCAGCTCCATGGTCAGTACGGGCACGCCCATGATGACCAGAAACAGCAGATAGAACAGCACGAACACGCCGCCGCCGTAAATGCCGGTCACATAGGGGAATTTCCACACGTTGCCGATGCCGATGGCGCAGCCCGCGCTCACCAGCAGGAATCCCAGACGGGATTGGAAGTTTTCACGCTTCATTGAATTGTATCTCCCTCTCTCATTTCACAGACCGAAGGCAGAGCCTTCGGACAATACCCAATATGGTAGCTGACTGCTGTGGAAAAGTCAACCACTCCGGCAAAAAAAGGGGAACAGACTGGAAAGAGGAATGAAAGACTGATATAATGGAGAAAATTCACAAACCGGGAGGCACGGTATGGATATTTTGATCGTAGTGGATATGCAGAACGACTTTGTCTCCGGTGCCCTGGGGACCCAGGAGGCCTTTGACATCGTGCCGTATGTGGTTGGCAGGGTGGCGGAGGGCGCTGCCCGGGGGGAGGAGATTCTCTTCACCCGGGATACCCACAGTCCCGATTATATGGACACCCAGGAGGGGAGACATTTGCCGGTGCCCCACTGCATCCGGGGCAGCGAGGGCTGGGAGATCATCCCCCAATTACAGCCGGACACCGTGGGCCGCACCGTCATCGACAAGCCCACCTTCGGCAGCCGGGCCCTGGGGGAGGAAATGGCCCGGCTGAACGAGCGGGAGCCGGTGGGGAAGATCACCCTCATCGGCGTGTGCACGGACATCTGCGTGCTCTCCAACGCCCTGCTGGCCAAGGCGTTTTTGCCGGAGGCGGAGGTCGTGGTGGAGGCGGCCTGCTGCGCCGGTGTCACGCCGGAGGCCCACCGCACGGCCCTGGAGGCCATGAAGCCCTGCCAGATCACCGTAAAAGAGGAATGAAAAAAGCCGCCCGTTCGGGCGGCTTTTTCATTCAGTTTGGCTGTAAAAATCGGCCAGCAGGTCCCTTTCCGAGACGTTCAGCACCCGGCAGAGACAGGCCAGCTCATAGTCCTTGACGAACCGCTCATTGCGTTCGATCTTGCTGATGAGACGTTGGTTGATATCCACGCCCAGCAGCTGCATCTGAGCCGCCAGGGCCTCCTGAGAGAGTCCCTGGGCCTTGCGCAGTTGGCGCAGGCGGTCAGCGATCAGATTGGAATTTTCATTGAAATAGGACTTGTTCATGTTTTACTCCGTCTCGAAGTATTTTCTTGACTGTAACATGAGTATTGTCCTATAATTAGTTCGTCTTATTCTAAAAAAGAGGGGAGATCTGTATGGAGCAGGAATTGCAGATGCTGGCCAAGCTGCTGATCGAGCGGGGGGCGGCGGTGCGCATCGACTGCGGGGGCGTGGATCTGAACGCGCTGATGGAGAGCCGGTACCGGCAGGCCCTGGCGGAGATCCGGGCGGTGCTGGACGACGGGACCCTGGACGACCCGGCGTGCTTCCGGCGGATCGAACAGATCGTGGAGATTTTCGAGGACCTGGGCCCGGGCGGCGGCAGCCGCCACGATTTTTGAGGCCGCCAAAAAAGGCTTCCCCCTGGGGGAAGCTGGCACGCAGCGCGCCTGATGAGGGCTTGGGGCGGAGATCCTGCGGGGGCTGCGCCCAGCTGTCGGAATGTGGCTCTGCCGCAGGGATCCGCCCCTCATTTTCTTTTCGCCTTGCCGAAAAGACTGCGCACGCAGGCGCGTGTCGGAGGCCAACCGCCGCTGGCGGCAGCTCTTAGGCCGGAGACAAACGGGCCGCGGCCGGTCCAAAAGAAAAGGCGCTGGGACGAACAGGCGGGACGCCTGTTCGTGGGTGCGAGAGTTGTGCGAATCGGTGTGACGGGACCGCCGACACCCACCGCACCGATTCGCACGACCTCTGTCATACGAAAGGGCGGCCCATGTGGGCTACCCTTTCGTCAAAGCGATTTTCTCTTCCACCGGCCGCGGCGCAGAAGGTGAATTGCCCCAAAGGGGCTAGAGAAGCCCCTCTGGAGGGTTCTCTTTTGTCAAGTCAAAAGAGAATGGGGGCGGATTCTCCGGGAGTCTCCCGGTGTTCATCCCGACCCGGTCATGGGCCGGTTCCCCTTTCGGCTTTGTTCTCCCAGCAGGAGGTACCCTCCGCAACCACTGCGCTTCGTTGCCGAGCGGCGGGCCCGGTTTTGCGCCGAGGCGGGTAACGAGCTGATGTGCCCTCGGGCCGTTTCTTCTCGGAGAGGGCCGTTCTCCGTGAGCACCCGTCTGCGTTGCCGAGCGGCAGGCCCGGTTTTGCGCCGGGGCAGGTAACGAGCTGATGTGCCCTCGGGCCGTTTCTTCCCGGAGAGGGCCGTTCCCCGTGAGCACCCACCTGCGTTGCCGAGCGGCAGGCCCGGTCTTGCGCCGGGACGGGTAACGAGCTGAAATTCTTTTGATTCATTTCTTTTAAGAAAAGAATTACACGTAGCTTTGGGTGGTGACGTCAAAGACGCCGCGGGTGGTGATGCGCAGGGAGGGGATCACCGGCAGGGCCATGAAGCTGAGGGTCATGAAGGGGTCGATGCCGGGGTTGACGCCCAGGGCGTGGGCGGCGGCCTTGGCAGCCTCCAGCTTTTCGTTGACCGTCACCAGAGGCTCGTCACTCATGATGCCGGCGATGGACAGAGGCACCTCCGCCTTGGGGGCGCCATTGTCCCAGACCACGATGCCGCCGTTCAGTTCCACCACCCGGTTGACAGCGGCGGCCATATCGGCCTCGCTGGTGCCCACCACGATGATGTTGTGAGAGTCATGGGAGACAGAGGTGGCCACGGCGCCGGACTTAAGGCCGTAGCCCTGGATGAAGCCGATGCCGATGTGGTGGGTGTTCTTGTGGCGCTCCACTACAGCGATCTTCAGCACGTCGTACTCCACGTCGATACGGTCGGAGTATCCGGCATCCACGGTGGTGATCTCGCCGTCTACCATGCCGATGATGCCCCGGGGCCGCCGCTCGGTGAAGTCCTCCGCCGTCAGCGTTTCCACATGGAAGGTGTTGTGGGAGCGCTCCACCAGATAGGGCTCGATGGGCGGGACGGGGAAGTCCTTCACCACGCCGTTTTCCACCAGCAGCTCGCCCTTCTTAAAGACCTTTTCGATGTGGAAGTCCTGGAAGTTATCGATGATGACGAAATCGCCCAGATAGCCGGGGGCGATGGCGCCGCGGTTATTGAGAAGGAAGTACCGAGCGGCATTGTGGCAGGCCACCTTCACGGCGGTGATAGGGTCTGCACCCAGGGCGATGGCCCTTTTCACCATGTAGTCGATATGGCCCTTTTCCAGCAGGTCGCTGGGGTGCTTGTCGTCCGAGCAGAACATACACCGTTCGGAGTACTTGTCGCACAGCAGGGGCATCAGCGCATCCAGGTTCTGGGCGGCGGTGCCCTCCCGGATCATGATGAACTGGCCCCGCTCCAGCTTGGCAATGGCGTCATTCAGATCGTGGCACTCGTGGTCAGAGTAGACGCCGGCGGCGATGTAGGCGTTGAGGTCGTTGCCCACCAGGTCCGGGGCGTGGCCGTCGATCTTCTTGTGGTGGGCCTGGGCCGCGACGATCTTCTCCACCGGCTGGTCGTCTCCGGCAATGATGCCCACGAAGTTCATCATCTCCGCCAGACCCTGGACCCGGGGATGATCGTAGAAGGAGTCGAGGCTCCGGTAGTCCAGAATGGCGCCGGACTCGTCCAGCGGCGTGGCCGGGACGCAGGAGGGCAGCATGAACCGCACGTCCACCGGCAGGTCTTCCGTGGCCTGGAGCATGTACTCGATGCCGTCGGTGCCCATGACGTTGGCGATCTCATGGGGGTCCGTCACCACGGTGGTGGTGCCGTGAGGCAGCACCGCCTTGACGAACTCCTTGGGACTGACAAGGGCGCTCTCCAGGTGGATGTGGGCGTCCAGAAATCCCGGCAGAACGATCTTGCCGGTGCAGTCCACTTCCACCTCGCCGCTGTATTGGCCCATGCCTACAATGAGCCCTTCCGCCACGGCGATGTCGGCGGTGCACAGCTGGTTAGCGAACACGTTGACGTAAGTGGCGTTTTTCAGCACCAGATCCGCTTTCTCCCGGCCGGCGGCTGCGTTGATGATACGGCGCTTTTTCAGCAGCTTCCGGTTGATCTTGCCCGCGTAACTCTCAGACATAGAACCACTCCTTCTATTGAATTTTTTTGATATTATTTTACCTTATGTCAGACATAACTTAAAATAATATCATATGTTGTTAGGCAAAGTATACGCCAAAAGCGGCCGTTTGTCCACAGAAAACGGAAGAAAATTTCCGGCGGCCTTGCGGCGGTGCGGAGCGGGTGCTATGATGAGGGAAACGAGGGGCGTCGGAGTGCCGCGGCCCCTGGGAAAGGCGGCGGTCCCTATGAGGAAACTGGCCGGATTTCTGCTGGCGGCGGTGCTGCTGGCGCTGCCGGTCCGGGCGGCGGAGCCCGCCGCACCGGAGAGCAGCCCCGCCGCCTCACTGGCGGCCGTGATTACCTCCGCTGCGGCTCTGGCCCTGGTCGGTTGGCTGCGGAGCCGGAGGCACTGACAAAACACACAGCGCCCGCGGCGTATGCCGCGGGCGCTGCGCTGTGTTCAGCTGTCCAGAGGCCGGACCTCCAGGCCGTATCGGGGCTGGCCCGGATCCAGAAGGGCCGTTCCGCCGCTGTCAAATCCAAAGTCCTCCGCGGTGATCTCCACGCCGTCGGTGTTGACCACGGCGACGGACTGACCGGTGAAGATGAGGCTGGAACCGGCGGTGGTCAGGACCTCAAAGCCCTGGAGGCCCTCCCGGCCCGTGCCGGAGCCGCCGAAGTCATAGCCGGGCCGCTTCCAGAAGGAGGCGGTCACCTCTGCGCTGCCGCCCGCCGGGACGGTGACCGGCACCGCCAGATACACCACCCGGTCCACGGTCAGGGCCTCGCCCAGCAGATCGTCCAGCCGCCCGTCGGCATAGCGGTCCATGGGCGCATCGGACAGAGGGCCGTATACCGTCAGCAGCTCCGCCGCCGCTTTGACATACGGCTCCAGCATGGCGCCGGCCGCGATCTCCCGTTCCTCCAGTTCCTTCCGGCACAGCGCCCCAAGGGCCTCGCCCAGGGTGGTCTCCCGCCGGACCACGGTGCAGTTCGCTCCGGTGAGGGCCGGGGCGTCCGGACCATAATCGGCCAGCAGAGCATAGTCGATATCCGCCCCCAGCACGATCAGGGTGGGGCTGCCCCAGCGGTCCGGGTCGATCCGCTGCCCGTGCTGCCGCCAGGTGCCGCCGTCGTCCCAGTTGGAGGCGCTGAAATCATAGCTAAGAATGGTGGTGGCCGCCGGGTCGAAGGTGCAGGAGACCACCAGCTCCGGCCGCTCCTCCTCTCCGGTGAGGGTCACGTCGGAGAAGTCATAGACGGTCACCGGGGTGCCCAGGTCCGGCGCTCCGGACAGGGCGTCGGTCAGGTAGTCCCCGTTGGACACCAGGGCGGCGTAGTCCTCCCAGCTGTTCGGGCCTGCCAGGTTGTGGGTGGAGCCGTTCCGGTCGTTTTCGTCGCCGAAGGCGCCCGCGTAGCCCCCGGCGTACAGAGTGTACGATGCCGCCGCGCCGCTCACGGTCAGCTGCGGCGCCGATTCGGACAGGCCCGCGAGGCTGCCGGTGACCGGGTACAGGGCCGTGACGGTCACATCGTCCGCCGTGGGGTTGGTCAGCACATAGCGGTCCGTCACTCCGGCGCCCCACTGGCTGCTGGCGCCGTCGGCGTGGGTGCCCGGAGCGAAGTCAAGGGTGAGGGTCCGCTCCGCCGTCAGGCCCGTATCGGGCTCCAGGGTGGTCAGGGGCAGCACCGGTCCGGCATAGGAGAAAAATCTTCCGCCGGGGGCCTGGGGAAGGGAGCCGCCGTCCGACCCGTCGCTTCCCGTGGCGGCACTTTCCTGCTCCTCGGCGGTGCCGGCGGTATCTTCGGTAGTGGCGGTGTCTGAGCCGCCCATGCCCAGGAAGCGCACGGACCAGAACAGCGCGCCGCAGACCAGGACGCAGCAGGCGGCAACGGCCGCGTACCGGCGCCAGACGGCCCGCTGCTGTCTGCGGGCGGCGGAGGGATCCATGGCCTCGTCGATCAGCGCCGGGTCCACCAGACCCAGGATGGAGAAGAGATGTTCCGCTCTCATATGGCCACGCCCTCCTTTTCCAGACAGGTCCGCAGGGCGCTGCGGGTGCGGAACAGGGCGGACTTCACCTTGCCGGTTCCGCAGTCCAGCGCGGCGGCGATCTCCTCAATGGACTCGCCATACCAGTACCGCCGCAGAAATGCCCGGCGGTTGAAGGCAGACTGCTGCCGGAGAAAGCGGCTGATGAGGTCCGCGATCTCCTGGTCCTCCAGGTGCCGCTGGGCCCGGTCGGCGTCGGGCAGGCACACGTCCAGCTCCCCCAGCAGCAGGGAGAAGTCGTCTCCGCCCCGGCGCTGCGCCCGATCCCGTTTCCAGCGGTCCAGGCTCAGGTTCCGGGTGATCCGCCCCAGCCACGCCCGGAAGGCCCCGGGCCGGGCCGGGGGAATGGCGTTCCAGGTTCGAAGGTAGGTGTCGTTGACGCACTCCTCCGCGTCGCCGTGGCTGCGCAGAATGTTCCAGGCCACGGTCCGCAAAAAGGCGCCGTATTTTCCCGCGGTCTCGCCGATGGCCCGCTGGTCCCGGACCCAGTACAGGTCGATGATCTCGCTGTCCTCCATCATGGACGCGCCCCCTCTCCGGTGAATGGGCGGCGGATGGCCGCCTCTTTGCTGAACAAGACGGCAAAACCGCCGCCGTGGTTTCGCGGATAAAAAAGTTTCCGGGGAAAAACCGTTTCCCCGGAAACCATGGTATCAGATTTTCACGCGCTCAGCAACCCAAGGCTGACCAGGAACTCCCGGGCCACCTCGTCCACGGTGCGGCCCAGAACGTCCACCTGGTACGTCAGCTCCGCCATCTGGTCGGTGGAGATCTGTCCGCTCAGCTGTTCCAGGATGTCCTCCAGCTCCGGATGTTCTTCCAGAATGTCGCCCCGGACCACGAACACGCCGAAGTAGTCGGGGAAGAAGCTCTTGTCGTCCTCCAGGACCTTGAGCCCCACCTTGCGGTTGAGGCCGTCGGTGGTGTAGACCACGGCCACGTCGAAGGTGCCGTTTTCAATGGCGGCGTACTTGAGGCCCATGTCCACGGGCCGGTAGTCCTTGAACTGCAGTCCGTAGAACTCCACGAAGGGATTGAACTTCATGCTGCCCTCCAGGGTGAAGAACTCCTGTTCGGCGCCGAAGGTCAGCTGATCTGCAATGGGGATGAGGTCGCTGATGGTCGCGAGGCCGTACTCCTCCGCCAGGGTCTCGGGCACGCCGATGGCGTAGGTGTTCTCAAAGCCCAGCTTGCCCAGCACATGGAGGTCATAGTCCGCCAGGGCCTTTTCCTTCACGTAGTCGTAGATGGTCATGCCCTCCGGCACGTCGGGGGTGTCCTGGTGGAAGAAGGTGGTCAGGAGCGTCCCGTCGTAGGAGATCATCAGGTCGCAGGTGTGGCCGTCGTCCTTCAGGGCGTTCCAGTTGTTCACCTGGGACATCTGGTCCTGGATGGTGACGGTCAGGTCGGTCTGGTCCTCCACCAGCATCTTCACCATGTGGTGCATCAGCTGGGTCTCGGAGTAGTCGCCGTCGTAGAGCATGATGTCGCCGGTGGAGCCGCGGCCGTAGGGCAGCAGCAGGCAGAAGGCCAGCAGGATGGCCGCCACGGGGATCCACATAATCTTGGACCCGCCCCGGGATTTGCGCATCTGTCCTTCGAACCAGCTCATGATCAGATCCAGCACCACGGCGATCACCATGAGCACACCGGTGGCCAGGGCGATCATGCCCATGTCGGAGATGCGGATGGCCTGGGTGATGACGCCGCCCAGGCCGCCGCCGCCCACGAAGGCCGCGAACACGGCGGTGCCGATGGCGTTGACCACGGCGATGCGGATGCCGGTGAACACGGTGGGGAAGGCCAGGGGGAACTCCACCATCAAAATGCGGTAGGCCTTGCTCATGCCCATGCCCCGGGCCGCCTCCTTGACGCCCGGATCCACCTCCTGGAGCCCAAGACAGGTGTTCTGGACGATGGGCAGCAGGGAATAGAGGGTGATGCCGATGATGACGGTGGCCTTGCCGGGGTCCAGCACCACCATGATGATGCCAAGTAGAGCCAGGGAGGGGATGGTCTGGAGCAGGTCCACGATCCGCAGTATCACGGGCCGGATCCGGCGGGACACATAGGCCCAGATGCCCAAGGGCAGACCCACGGCGATGGACAGCAGGCTGGCAGCCAGCACGATGAACAGGTGCTCAAAAATGACGTCCCAGCTCATTTGCCCGCCCCCTTCCGCAGCCCTCTGGGGGTGACCTTCTTCTGGAGCAGGTCGATGACCGCGCCGAAGAGGATGGCCAGGATGGCCGCCGGGATGGCGCCCAGCAGGATGAGGGTGTTGTTATTGGAGGAGGTGCCCTGGTAGACGAAGTCGCCCAGGCCGCCCAGGCTGATCATGGAGGCCAGCACCGCCCAGGAGACGGTGTAGATAGCGGCCATGCGCACGCCGGCCACGATCACCGGCATGGCCAGGGGCAGCTCCACCCGCACCAGGGTCTGGAAGCGGGACATGCCGCAGCCCTTGGCCGCCTCGATGTACTTTCCCTCCACCTCCAGGATGCCGGTGTAGGTGTTTTTCAGGATCGGGAACATGGCGTACACGCTGAGGGCCACGATGACCGTTGGGTAGATGTTGCCCCACCAGATGAAGAGGACGCCGATGAACACCAGGCCGGGGATGGTCTGGAAGATGGACAGCACCGGGATGATGAAGCCGGACAGCCACCGGGGGATCCGGGACAGCAGGATCCCCAGCACCAGTCCCACCGCAAAGCCGATGACCACGGATACCAGCACATAGGCCGTGTGCTGGCAGATGGCCGTGCCCAGCTTGGCGCCGTAGTCGTGGAAGAGGGTCTGCAGTGTTCCCATCATTTGGCATCCCCCCACAGGTTCTCCGCCACAGAGCGGGCCACGCTGGTCTTGGTGACGATGCCGGCGATGGTGTCGTCGGCGTTGAGGACCACCACGTAGCTGGCGCCGGAGTCCAGCAGGTAGTCGAAGGACTCCTTGGCCTCGTCGCCCACCCGGGCGGTGCGGGCGGTCTGGCGGATCAGGGGCTCGATGTTGTTGAGTTCCCGGCCCCAGTGGCGGATGTCGCCGATGGACACGGTGCCCAGATACCGCTTGTTCTCGTCGGTGACCAGCAGGGTATCCACGCTGCTGCGGGCCATGCGCTCTGCGCACTCCAGCACGCCCCGGTCCTTCTTCACGCTCAGCACGTTGGTGCGCATGAAGCTCTCCACCTTGGAGGGGGCGGGGCTCTCGGAGGAGTGCTTGCCCAGGAAGTTGCGGACCAGGTCGTTGGCCGGGTGCTCCAGCATCTCCTCCGGAGAGGCCATCTGGACCACCTGGCCCTGGTCCATGAAGATGATGATGTCTGCCAGCTTCAGCGCCTCGCCCATGTCGTGGCTGACAAAGACGATGGTTTTGCCCAGCTTCTGCTGGATGCTCTTCACCTCGTCCTGAAGGACCTCGCGGGTCATGGGGTCCAGGGCGGAGAAGGGCTCATCCATCAGCACGATGGGGGGAGAGGCCGCCAGGGCCCGCAGCACGCCGATGCGCTGCTGCTGGCCGCCGGAGAGCTCGGAAGGGTACTTGTTGGCGGACTGCTCCATGCCCACCATCTTCAAAAGGTCCTGAACGATCTCGTCGCACTTGGCCTTGTCGTATTTCAGCAGCTTCGGCACCACGCAGATGTTCTGGGCCACGGTCATGTTGGGGAACAGGCCGATCTGCTGGATCACGTAGCCGATGTGGCGGCGCAGCGTCACCTTGTCCTGGCCGTGGATGTCCTGGCCGTCGATGAGGATGGTGCCGCTGTCCGGCTCGATCAGGCGGTTGATGGTCTTGAGGGTGGTGGTCTTTCCGCAGCCGGAGGGACCGATCAGAATGACGAACTGCCCGTCGGGGATGGTGAAGGTCAGGTCCTTCAAAATGGGTGTTTTCCCATAGCTTTTGTTTACGTGCTCAAATTGGATCATGGCGTTTCTTCACTCCTTTACTTGCGCCTGCACCAGGCGGTGCGCCGCCTCCGCGGCGGCGGGACTTCCCACCAGGACGATCACGTCGCCGCCGTACAGCTCCGCGTAGGGTCCGGGGGAGAGGATCACGGTCTGGCCCCGGCGGATGGCCACGATGGTGCCGCCGGTGGACTGCCAGAATTTCAATGCGCCGATGCTCTTGCCGGTCAGGGGAGACCCCTGGGGCACCGGTACCTCGTAGTTGGGGAGCGGTTCCCCGGCGGCGGAGAAGGTGTCCTGGCTCTTGACCAGGGCGGCGGCGGTCTCGCCCATGCGGCGGTTGACCTCCGCGGACTGAGCGATCAGCTCCCGCAGCTGCATCCGCAGGGCGTGGATGTCGGCATCCTCCGCGAAGTTGGCAATGTAGCGGCGGGCGCTGTCGGCGGAGAGGACCACCGCTCCGCTCTGGGGCCGCACCTCTACCACCTTCATGTCCGCCAGCAGCCGCAGTGCCCGGCGGATGGTCTCCGGGGAGACGTTGTACTCCGAGGCCATGACCGACCGGCCGTAGATGCGGCTGCCCTCCGCCAGCTCGCCTCTGGCGATGCGCCCGGCCAGGTCCAGCGCGATCTGGAGGTACTGGGCCGGAACGACAGATTGTTTCATAGAGGGTATCACCTTCTTCTCCGGTTTGTATGAACGTATTTAATTATACACTGACAACTTTGGATTGTAAATAGGTATGTCAGTTAAATTTTCGTAAATCACAAACTTTGTATATGCCGCAAAGAGAAAAAGATCCGGTTTTTGATGAAAACCGCAAGAAAATGTGGAAGCTGAGCGTCGGGAGAGGTTGCCCTCTGACAACAAAAGACCGCCCCGGACTTTCGTCCGGGGCGGTTCGGGAGTTCGGCGTTATGCCTCGAAGTGCTCGATGATATCCACCAGCTCTGCGCCGATGCGTTTTTGCGCCTCCTTGGTGCCCGCGCCGATATGGGGCGTGCAGGAGACGGCCGGATGCTGTGCCAGGCCCCAGTTGGGGTCCTTCTCGCTCATCCATACGTCCAGGCCCGCGGCCTTGACCTTGCCGCTGTTCAGCGCGTCCAGCAGGGCAGCCTCGTCCACGTTGGCGCCCCGGGAGACGTTGACGATCACCACGCCGTCCTTCATCTTGGCCAGGGATTCCGCGTCCACGATAGGCTTGCCGCTGCCCGGGGCACAGAGGACGATCACATCGGACTGGGCAAAGACCTCATCGGGGGAGACAAAGTGCATGGTGTCGCACTCGCAGCCCTCCGGCTTATGCCGGTTGACATAAGACAGGACGTTCATGCCCAGAGCCTGGGCCTTCTGGCCCACCAGACTGCCGATGCGGCCGTAGCCTACGACGCCCATGGTCTTGCCCGAGAGCTCAAAGCCCTTGGAGTAGGCCTTTTTCTCCCACTTGTTCTCCCGCATGGTGTGACCGGCGATGGAGATGTTGCGGGCGCAGGAGAACAGCAGCGCCAGGGCCAGCTCCGCCACCGCGTTGGAGGAAGCGCGGGGGGTATTGCGGACCTGGATGCCCGCCGCCTCGGCGTAGGGCACGGCGATGTTGTCCACGCCGACGCCGGCGCGGATGATGAGCTTCAGGCGGCCGCCCTTGGCGGCGTCGATCTGGGGTTCCTTGATTTTGGTGGCGCTGCGGATGATGACCGCGTCAAAGTCCCGCAGGGCGGTGCCAAGAGAGTCCGGTTCGTAGAACTGCTCCACGACCTCATATCCGTCCCTGCGCAGCTGCTCCATGGCGCCGGCATCCATTCCGTCTGTGACCAAAACTCGCATTGCCATATGTGTTCATGCCCCTTTCTTGTATGTCCGGCACACCCCAGGGGTGCCATCGTCGCGGCCGGAGGACGGGAGTCCAGACGCCCATTGGGGGACAGGCGTATCCGGCGAAATCGGAAGGGGGAGGGGAAAACGAAGCTTTCCCCGGTTCTTCTGCCGGTGGGAAAGAAGAACGCGAAGTCATTTTCGGCAGGGCGTGTACCTGCCGAAAATACCCCGACCTGTGCGCCGGGGGGCGCACTCACCAGTGACGGGTGTCACTGGTGGGGGGGATCTAAAGGGGGGACGCAGTCCCCACTTTAAAGCGCAGCTTAGCAGGGCGTGTACCTGCCGAAAATACCCCGACCTGTGCGCCCGTGGGGCGCACTCACCAGTGACCGGCGTCACCGGCGGGGGGATCTAAAGGGGGGACGCAGTCCCCACTTTAAAGCGCAGCTTAGCAGGGCGTGTACCTGCCGGAAATACCCCGACCTGTGCGCCCGTGGGGCGCACTCACCAGTGACCGGCGTCACCGGCGGGGGGATCTAAAGGGAGGACGCAGTCCCCTCTTTATGCGTGTTCTGCCTCGTACTTCTTCAGGAATTCCACCAGGGCCTCCACGCCCTCCTTGGGCATGGCGTTGTAGATGGACGCCCGCAGGCCGCCCACGCTCTTGTGGCCCTTGAGGTTGTCGAAGCCCGCGGCCTTGGTGGCGGCCACCACGTCGGCGTCCTGCTCCTTGGACGGAGACACGAAGGGCACGTTCATCAAAGAGCGGTCCTCCTTCACCACGGCGCCGGTGAAGAACTTGCTCTGGTCCAGGAAGTCGTACAGAACCGCGGCCTTTTCTTCGTTGCGCTTGTTCATGGCCTCCAGGCCGCCGTTATCCAGCAGGTACTTGAATACCTTGCCGCAGCAGTAAATGGCCCAGCAGTTGGGGGTGTTGTACAGGGAGTCGGCATCGGCGTGGGTCTTATAGTTGAGGTAGGTGGGAACGAACTTGGGCAGGTCGTCCCGCAGCAGGTCCTCGCGGATGATGACCACGGCCATGCCAGCGGGGCCCACGTTCTTCTGCACGCCGGCCCAGATCAGGCCGTACTTGCTCACATCGCAGGGACGGGAGAGGAACATGGAGGACTGGTCCGCCACCAGAATCTTGCCCTTGGTGTTGGGCAGGTGATAGTAGGTGGTGCCGTTGATGGTCTCGTTCTCGCAGATGTAGACGTAATCCGCATTGTCAGGAATGTCCAGATCGGAGCAGTCGGGGATGTAGGAGAAGTTCTTGTCGGCGGAGGAGGCCACGATCTTCACCTCGCCGTACTTCTGAGCCTCCTTGATGGCCTTCTTGGACCAGGCGCCGGTCTCCACATAGCAGGCCACGCCGTTCTTCATCAGGTTCATGGGCACCATGGCGAACTGGACGGTGCCGCCGCCCTGGACGAAGAGGACCTTGTAGTTGTCGGGGATGTTCATGAGCTTCCGGAGGTCCGCCTCGGCCTCCTCGATGATCTGCTGGAACACCTTGGACCGGTGGCTCATCTCCATGACGCACATGCCGCTGCCGCGATAGTTCATCATCTCGGCGGCGATCTCCTCCAGCACCGGCTCCGGCATCATGGCGGGACCGGCGGAGAAATTGTAGGTTCTGCCGTACTTCATATCTGTTTCCTCCAAACAATCGTTGATTTTTCGGCACTCTCTTGGCAAAAATGCCTGTTCAGCTTCAGTATAACACAGAATTCAAAATAATCAACAAAAAAGAAGTGGACCTTTTTCGGAAAGCCCGTCCCAGTCTATGCGGGCCGGTGGGGAGACATGACTTGATCCGGAATGTGGCGGACGAGCGCACCACCGGAAATCGGGGCTTTTGACCGGACACCGTTGCAAAAACATGCCGTGTGCGGTATAATCTAAACGTGTATATGTGTGGGCCGGCAGGCCCGTAGTTTAGGAAAGAACGAGGAAAACGCCATGAGACCGGATGGAACCCGGATGAAGGGTCTTTCGCCTATCGTACAGGCACTGCCCTATATCATGCCCCGCCGTTTTGACGCCCAGAATTGGGCCAGTGACACTGTGGACGAGGACCTCATCAAGTCCTACATCCGCCGCAAGCGGCGGGAGGGGATGTCTGTGACCCATATGAGCGTGCTGGTGGCGGCCTACTATAAGGCGGCGCTGGAGAACCCCAAGGTCAACTGCTTCGTCATGAACCGGAAGATCTACAAGCGCAACCACTTCTGCTTCAGCTTCGTGATCCTCAAGACCCGGGCCGACGGCACGCCGGACGAGACCACCCTGAAGATCTTCCTGGAGCCGGAGGATACGGTGTTCACCATCAGCCGCAAGATCAAGGAGCACATCGACCGCAACAGCGTGGTAACCCATAACAATAGTACGGACAAATTTGCAAACTTCGCCTTTGCCGTGCCGGGCCTGGCCCGGTTCGTGTTCTGGCTGGCATACCACCTGGATCTCCACGGGCTGCTGCCCCGGAAGATCATCGACCTGAGCCCCTTCCACACCAGCCTGTTCATCACCAACCTGGCCTCCATCAACACCAGCTACATCTTCCACCACTGCTACGAGTTCGGCACCACCAGCGTGTTCGTGTGCATGGGCAAGCCGGTGCCGGATCCCATGGCGGCCCCGGGCAGCCGGAAAAAGCAGATGCCCTTGGGCGTGGTCATGGACGAGCGGATCGCCACGGGTATCGAGTACTCACGGTTCTTCGCGGCCTTCAGCCGCTATCTGAAGGACCCGGAGTCCCTGGAGACCCGGCTGGACGGCCGGGGGGAAGAGCCGCTGCTGGCGGCCCGGGCCTGAGGCGGAGGGCGCTATGCTGGAAGGATACTGGAAACGGCTGCTGGCCCTGCTGGCCCACATCGGACTGTACGCGCGGGCGCTTGCAAAGTGGCTGCTGCTGGCCGCCGTCACCGGCTGCTGCTGCGGCGTGGTGGGGGCCCTGTTCCACATCGGTGTACATGAGGCCACTGCGCTGCGGGAGGATCATCCCTGGCTGCTCTGGTGCCTGCCCCTGGCGGGCCTTGCGATCGTGGGCCTGTACAAGCTGACAAAGACCGAGGGCCAGGGCACCAATGACATCATCGACGCCGTCCACCATGGAAAGGGCCTGCGGATCTGGCTGCTGCCCGCCATCTTCTTCAGCACGGTGCTGACCCACCTGTGCGGCGGTTCCGCCGGACGGGAGGGTGCCGCGCTGCAGATGGGCGGCACCATCGGTTATTACACCGGCCATCTGTTCGGCCTGGACGACCGGGATATGCGCACCGCTACCATGACCGGCATGGCGGCCTTCTTTGCCGCCCTGTTCGGCACACCTCTGACCGCCACCATCTTCGCCATCGTGGTCATCAGCATCGGCGTCATGTACCACGCCGCGCTGATCCCCTGTCTGACGGCTTCGCTGGTGGCCTACTGGATCTCCGTGGAGATGGGGGTGGAGCCCACCCGCTTTGCGGTGCAGGCGCCGGAGCTGGCGGGCGGCACGCTGCTGCGGGTGGCGGTGCTGGGCGCCGGATGCGCCCTGGTGTCGGTGATCTTCTGCGGCGCCGTCCACGGGGCGGAGCGTCAGCTCAAGCGGCGGATACCGAACCCCTGGCTGCGGGCGGTGGCCGGCGGCTGCGCCATCGTTGCCCTGACCTATCTCTGCGGCACCACCGACTACAACGGCGCCGGCATGGAGGTCATCACCGCCGCTGTGGAGCAGGGGAGCGCCCATCCTGTGGCTTTTTTGCTGAAGATCCTGTTCACGGCCATCACCCTGGGCGCCGGCTTCAAGGGCGGCGAGGTGGTGCCCTCCTTCTTCGTGGGGGCTACCTTTGGCTGTGTGGCTGGGCCTCTGCTGGGCCTGTCGGCGGAGTTTGCCGCCGCGGTGGGACTGGTGGCGGTGTTCTGCGCGGCGGTCAACTGCCCCATGGCCTCCATCTTTTTGTCGGTGGAGCTGTTCGGAGACGGCGGCCTTTTGTACTTTGCCCTGGCCTGCGGCGTCAGCTACATGCTCTCCGGCTACAACGGCCTCTACTCCAGCCAGACCATCCTCTACTCCAAGCTGAAAGCCCGGTATATCAATGTCCAAACCAATGCCCACCACGCAGGCGAGGACAACGAGATCTTATGAGGGTTTCCTGTATGAATGTATAAAAGAGCCCGGCGGGCGCCTTCTGGCGCTCCGCCGGGCTTTTTGCAGGATGGAGGGGCTGAACGCGGCCCATTGCTCATAAGGTGGCAGGGGAGGGATGGAGATGCGCCTTAATGACTGTGACCCGGCGGCCCTGACCACGGCGGTCAATACCCTGGCGGTGGCCATTGCGGCCCGTCTGGAGGATGAGGACCTGAGTCTGACAGCAGCCATTTTGACCCAGCTGGGGGACACCCTGGCCACCATCGCTGTTCAGCGCAGCCGCTGCGGCGATACCCGTTAGCGCCCCGTCAGCTCCGTGGGGCAGATTTCGCCCCGGGCCATCTGGCACAGTCCCTCGATGCCGCAGCGGACCATGCTGGATACGGCGGCGTCGGTGTAGAAGGCCATGTGCTGGGTCATGATGACGTTGCGGAACTGGTGGAGATAGAACCAGTTGCGGTTGGACAGGATGTCCACCCGGTGGTCGGCGTGGATGATGCCCTCGTCGCCCTCGGCGGTGTCCATGCCCAACGCGCCGATCTTTTCGGTCTCGATGCCCTCGATCAGGGCTTCGATGTCCGCCAGCTCGCCCCGGGAGCAGTTGACGATCACCACGCCGTCCTTCATCCTGGCGATGGCGGCCCGGTCGATGATGTGGCGGTTGGACTCCAGCAGAGGCATGTGGAGGGAGATCACGTCGGACTGGGCCAGCAGGGTCTCAAAGTCCACATAGGTCACCAGCGGCTCCACCGCCGGGTTTTGCCGCAGGTCATAGGCCAGGATCCGGCAGCCGAAGCCGGAGAGGTTTCGGATCACCTGGGCGCCGATGCGGCCGGTGCCGATGATACCGATGGTCAAGTCTTTCATCTCCCGGCCCTGGAGACCCGTCAGGGAGAAGTCGTTGACCTGTCCCCGCCACAGGGCCTGCTTGTAGTGGCGCAGGCACATGAGGATCATCATGACCGTGAAGTCCGCCACGCCGTTGGGGGCGTAGCTGGCGTTGCACACCCGGATGCCGGTGGCGCGGGCGTGGTCCAGGTCGATGTGGTCGTAGCCGATGGTACGGGTGGAGAGGTACTCCACGCCCAGGGCCTTGTAGGCGTCCAGCAGGGGGGCGTCGATGCGGCCCTGGCCCAGGATGGACACGCCCTCGCAGCCCGCCGCCAGGGCGGCGTTTTCCACGGTGGGCACCTCCTCGCTGAGGATCAGCTCCACCCCCAGCGCCCGGCTCTGCCGCTCCAGCTCTGCCCGCTCGTCGGCGCGGACCTCATATACCATGATCTTCATTTGCTTCCCTCATTCTTTTTCTCAGTTTCCGGCAGGCCCAGCAGCCGCCGGGCCGTGCGCACATTGCCCCGCTCCATCTCCTGAAGCCGGGCCACCGCCGCGGCCTGAGTGCCGGGGTCCCTGGCCTGGGCGACGCAGCGATCGATCATATGCCGCAGGTCCGCCTCGGTCAGATCCTGCAGATCCACAAACAGCTCCTGGCCGATGTAGCGCAGGAAAGCGGAGACCTTTGGATCGTACACCACGCCCGCCAGGGGGATGCCCTGCCCGGCGGAGAAGATCAGGGCATGAAGGCGCATGGACACCACCAGTTCCATCCGGCTCAGAGCGCCGATGATGGTGCCGGCGCCGCCGGCGTCGTCCAGGAAGTAGTGTGGCACGGACAGCCCCCGGGCGGCCATCTGCCCGGCGCCGGGGTCCAGATGCTTTTCCACAGCGGC
This sequence comes from Dysosmobacter sp. Phy, assembly GCF_054476235.1. NCBI lineage: Bacteria > Bacillati > Bacillota > Clostridia > Eubacteriales > Oscillospiraceae > Dysosmobacter > Dysosmobacter sp. Phy. The sequence goes on along the minus strand of NZ_CM136997.1, from coordinate 3,020,271 downwards.
GAACACCGGGGTCAGGCCGTAGGTCCAGTAGGCGTACTCCGCCGCCGCGCCGAAGAGGGGCGCCTTCTCCTCGAAGCCCTTCCACCGCCGCAGGGCGAAGCAGATATACTTTCCGTGGGGCGGGATGCCGGCGCGCAGCAATACGCTGTCGATCTCGTCCTCCGGGGCCTTGGAGAGGGTCAGGGCCGGGTCTGCCGTCAGCAAGATCTCCGGCTCGGTGACGCCCATGGCCCGCAGCTCCGCCAGGGAGTCCGGCTCCCGCAGGGTGATGACGTCCACATAGCGGTTGAGGATCTTGGCGGCCAGGCGGCGGTGGCTGTCCCTGGTAACGGGGCCGATGCCGCAGCCGTACATCTGCACCTTGCAGCCGGCCCGCTTGGCGGCGGAGATGTTGTGGAGATAGAACCACAGGGACCGGCGGGAGGTCACGTCCTGGATGAGGCTGCCGCCGCCGTTGATATACAGCTTTGCCTGGTGCATGGCCATGAGCCACGCCGGCAGGTTGGACCGGTGGATTGCCCGGACCCGGTAGGTCAGGCGGGTGCTCTTGGGGTCCTTGCTGAGGACCGTCATGGGCATATCCGGGTCAATGGCGCGCATCTCCTGGAGAATGGCCTCCAGAATGGCGTCGTCGCCGGCGTTGCCCCGGCCGTAGGCGCCGCAGATCACCACGCCGTCCCGGGCCGCGGCGGGGCGGCGGTGGCGGCGGAGGATCTCCCGGTAGATGTGGAGCTGGGTGTCCACGGTGTGCTGGATGGAGAACTGGGTGGAGGCCTTCTGATAGAGCTTCTCACCCAGCTGCCGGCGCAGAGCATCGTCCCGGCCCAGCTCCGCCAGCCGGCGGCCCAGCTCCTGCCAGTCGCCGGGAGTGAACAGGTAGCCGTTGACCCCCTGGTCGATCAGACAGGGGATGCCGCCCACGGCGGTGGCCACCGTGGCCAGGTGGAACCGGGCGCCTTCGGTCAGAGCGTAGGGGAAGGTCTCGGACAGGCTGGTCAGGGCGTTGACGTCCAGAGCGGCGTAGAACCGGTCCATGCCGCCGCTGATCCAGCCGGCAAAGGTCACCTGCTTGGCTACGCCCAGCTCCGCGGCCAGGGCGGTGAGCTTCTCCTTTTCCTCGCCGTCGCCGGCGATGACCAGACGCAGCCGGGGACACTCCTTGTAGGCGGCGGCAAAGCCCCGCACCAGGGTGGACATGTCCTTCACCGGATTGAGCCGGGCGGCGATGCCCACCACCACGGAGTCCTCATCCACGTCGGCTCCCAGCTGCCGCAGATAGGTCAAGCGGTCCCCCTGGTCGGGGGCAGGGGTGAAATCGATTCCGTTGTAGATGGCGTAAAACCGATCCGCCGGAAAGCCCCGGGAGATCAGCAGGTCCACCATGGCGTCGGACACGCCGATGCGGTAGTCCAGCCGGTGCAGCGCCCAGGCGTTGATGGTGCCGAAGATCAGGTGGCTCAGAGGACGGCCCATGTAGTCCAGACGATAGTCGCTGTGAACGGTGGTCACCACCGGCACTCCCGTGGTCCGGCGCAGCAGAGCGCCGATCATGTTGGCCCGGGAGCCGTGGCAGTGGATCAGCTCATAGCCGCCCTGACGGATATAAGCGGTCAGCTGGCGGCGGGTCCGCAGCACGTTGTTGCCCTCGCAGATCATGGTGGGGATGCCCATGTCCCGGGCCTCCTGGGCGAAGGGCCCCTCCCGGAAGCAGACCAGCTGGGCGTGGATCTGTTGATTCAGGTTTTGCAGCAGGCTCAGCACGTGGGTCTTGGCCCCGCCGGAGTCGCCGCCGCTGATGAGATGAATGACGTTCATGAGATGCCTTTCTTTCGTTTGGGACTTGTGAAACAGCGGAAAATATTATACAATACCTCTCGGAGCTTGTCCATAAGACAGTCCGCTAAAATCCGGGGCCCCAGGGCCCTTTACGGAGGATACCATGGAACAAAAAGCAAAACGCATCGGAAAATTCAACGTAATCGATATCATCGCCGTGCTCCTGATTCTGGCGGTGCTGGCCTTCGCCGGATGGAAGCTGCTCAGCCGCACCGGCGCGGCGGAACAGGCCGAGGAGAATGCAGTGAAGGTCACCTATGTGGTCAAATGCGAGGGCGTGCCCGCTGAGCTGTATGAGACCTGCCGGAGCCACCTGCCCTCCCCGCTGATGGCCTCCGGCGCCCTGGTGGGCGGCCAGATCGAGAGCGTGGAGAAGGAGCCCTACTACGTGCTGGGGCCCGACGGGCAGTGGATCGAGGATCCGGAGCATGTGACGCTGCTCTTCACCGCCACCACGGAGACCGCTGCCGGCGAGGTGATGACCACTAAGGTGGGGGACCAGGAGGTCCGGATCGGCAAGACGGATTACATTCTGAAGAGCGAGTACATCGAGTTCTCTGACGGCACCATCGTGGATGTCCAGTGGGAGGAGCCTGCAGAGGGCTGAAAACACATCAACAGCAGAACAGGCGCCCGCCTCATTTTCAATGAGACGGGCGCCTATTTGATCGGCAGCGGGCAAAGTCCCTTTTGCACGCAGGGACCGCCAGTCTGCGGAGGGGCTTATCTCCAGCCGGTCCAGGCGTCCGGGTTCAGCAGGTTCTCCGGCAGTTCTCCCCGCCAGGCCCGCTGAAGGTTGCCGGCAAAAAAGGCGCAGCGCCGCTCATGCAATTTGACACCGTCGGGGTACCCCGCCGTATGCGGCGTGAGGATCACGTTGGGGAAGTCCCTCAGCCGGCTGGCTTGGGAAAGCGGCTCTTCCTCATAGACATCCAGGCATGCGCCGGCGATCTGATGGGCGTCTAAAGCCTCGACCAGGTCCGCCTCGTGGACGACCGAGCCCCGGGCTGTGTTGACCAGGATGGCGGAGGGCTTCATCCGCTGGAACGCCTGCCGGCCAATCATATGACGGGTCTCCGGCGTGGCCGGCACGTGGAGGGACACCACGTCGCTGCGGGCCAGCAGCGCTTCCAGACCGACGTTTTCCACACCTTGGATGGACTTTGGATGGCGGCTGTGCCCCAGTACGTTCATGCCGAAGGCCCGGCACAGGGCGGACACCCGCTGCCCGATGGCCCCGAGGCCGATGATGCCCACAGTCTTTCCGCAAAGCTCTCCGCCGGAATAGCGCAGCTCCCGGCTGTGCCGATGGGCCTTCAGAAACGTGTCCAGATAGACGATGCTTTTGTACCATCCCAGGATCAGCGCCATGGTGTGCTCCGCCACCGCGGCCGCATTGACGCCGGCAGCACTGCACACGAGGATCCCTCGCCTCGTGCACTCAGCGAGGTCCACATTGTCATACCCGGCCCCGGTCTGGATCATCCGCATCTTCGGGGCCCTGTCCAACAGGGCGGCATTGATCGGGAGGTGTTCCGGGATGAGCGCCTCCGCGTCTCGCAAGCCGGGGCCGGCCAGGTCCGGCCCGGCGAAAACCACCCTCCAGACCGGAGGGAAGAAGGCCCGGATCCGGGCCTCTGTGTCCGCGGGAAAGCGCCCGATGATGACCAGATTCATGGCCGTGTGCTCACAGGGAATTCTTGCCCCGGACCATGTATTTGCCCGCAGGCTCCTGGGCCAGGACCTTCCCGTCCTCCACAGACAGCGTGCCCCGCAGCCACACCTGGCGGATACCGCCGGCGGTGACGAAGCCCTCGTAGGGGTTGTAGTCCACGTTGGCAACGCAGTCCTCCGCCCGGATCACATGGCTGGCGCCGGGATCATAGACCACGATGTCGGCGTCGGCGCCCTGGCGCAGCACGCCCTTGCGGGGGAACAGGCCGTACAGCTTGGCGGGGTTCTCACTGAGCAGCTGGCACATTTTGGCGGCGCTGATGCGGCGCTTGGCCACGCCGTAGGAAAAGATCAGCTCGCCCCGGGTCTCCACGCCGGGAAGACCGCCGGGGATTTTGGTGAAGTCCTCCCGCCCCATGTCCTTCTGGGCCAGGGTGAAGGAGCAGTGGTCGGTGGAGATGGTTTGGATCTCGCCCCGGCGCAGGGCCTTCCACAGCTGCTCCTGCTCTGCCTTGTCCCGGATGGGCGGCGCGCAGACATACCGGGCTGCGGAGGAGTAGTCCTCGTTGAAATATACGGACTCGTCCAGCAGCAGGTACTGGGGACAGGTCTCCACATAGACCTTCTGCCCCCGCTTCCGGGCGGCGGCCACCTCCCGCAGGGCCTCCCGGTTGGTCAGGTGCACGATGACCACCGGGCAGTCCGCCGCCTGGGCGATGCGCAGCAGGCGGCTCACGGCCTCCGCCTCCAGATAGGGCGGGCGGGTCAGGGGATGGGAGGCAGGGCCCAGCTCCCCGGCGGCCTTGCGCTCGGCGACACGGCCGTCGATGACGCCGGCATTCTCGCAGTGGAACCCGGCGATGCCGCCCAGGGTCCTGAGCTCTTTCAGCGCCCAGTACACGTCCCGGTCCCCGATCATCATGGCGGGGTAGGTCAGATACATCTTGAACGAGGAGATGCCCTGGGCGAACATGTCCGGCAGCTCCGCCCGGATGCCCTCGTTCCAGTCGTCGATGGTCATGTGGAAGCCGTAGTCGCAGAAGGTCCGGCCGTCGGCCTTGCGGTGCCACAGGTCCAGACCGTAGTGCAGGGACTCTCCCTTGTTGGGGCAGGCGAAGTCAATCACCGTGGTGGTGCCGCCCCGCAGGGCCGCCCGGCTGCCGGTGTAGAAATCGTCGGCGGTGGTGGTGCCCGCCACATCCAGGTCGAAGTGGGTGTGGGCATCGATGAAGCCGGGGAAGAGCAGGCAGCCGCTCACATCCACGGTCTGGTCTGCGTCGGTGAGGTCCCGCCCCACCCGCAGGATCTTCTCACCCTCCATCAGCACGTCGGCCCGCTTCTGGCCGGAGCCGGAGACCACCGTGCCGCCTTTGAGCAATGTCCGCATAAAAACCTCCCTTTCTGGGCCGGAGGACCGGCCGCTGGTCATTTTTACTTAGTATACCACCGGCACCGTCGGATTACCAGAGGCGGCGGGGGAAAATGCGGCTGCATGGATAATACAAAAAACTTTATGTAATTCTGTAAATTTTGCTCATAAAAAATGGGGGAATTTTGCAGATTTCTGACTTTCCGTTTTTGGAGAATGTGCTATACTGAAAACATATCCGAACTGCATGGAATTCGCAGCGAATGAGTTTGAAGGAGGAATACGGAAATGAGAAGAAAGATCCTGTCCCTGCTTCTGGCTGTGGCCATGGTGTTCTCTCTGGCTGTCACCGCTCATGCGGAAGAGACGGAAGAGAAAACCATGGACGGTCAGATCGTCATTCTGCACACCAATGACGTTCACGGCGCCATCGCCGGCTATGCCAAGGTGGCGGCGCTGAAGGATGCCTATGAGGCCAAGGGCGCCTATGTCCTGCTGATGGACGCCGGCGACTTCATCCAGGGCGATCCCACCGTCAGCGTGTCGGAGGGCGCCACCGCCGTGGAATTGATGAACATGGCGGGCTACGATGTGGTCAGCATGGGCAACCATGAGTTCGACTACGGCTATGAGAACATGAAGACCCTGGCCGCCGCGGCCGAGTTCCCCATCGTGGATGCCAACGTTCTCTACAACGGCAAGGTGGCCTTTGAGGACAATGTGGTGTTCACCGCTCCCGACGGGACCAAGATCGGCGTGTTCGGTCTGGACACCCCGGAAACCGCCACCAAGGCCCATCCCGCCAAGATCCAGGGCGTGACCTTCCTGGCCGAGGACAAGCTGTTTGACTGCGCCAAGAAGCAGGTGGCTGCTCTGGAGGCCGAGGGCTGCGATTACATCGTGTGCCTTGGCCATCTGGGCATTGACGACGAGTCCACCGGCAACCGCTCCATCGACCTTTTGAAGAAGGTCAGCGGCATTGACGTGTTCATCGACGGCCACTCTCACTCCACCCTGGGCGAGGTCACCGCCGCGGCCGAGGCCGCCGGTATCGCCGGCACCGCCGTCACCTCCACCGGCACCAAGCTGGAGAACGTGGGTGTGGTGACCATCAACGGCGAGTCCATCAGCGCCACCGTTACCGCTCTGGCCGACCTGACCGCCGAGGACGCCGACATCGCCGCCCGGGCCGCCGCCATCCAGAAGGAGATCGACGACGATTACGGCACCGTGTTCGCCAAGACCGAGGTTGCTCTCAACGGCGAAAAGGACCCCGGCAACCGCACTGAGGAGACCAATCTGGGCGATCTGATCTGCGACGCTCTGGTCTGGGGCGCCAAGAAGAACGGCGAGACTGTGGACGCGGCCGTTACCAATGGCGGCGGCATCCGTGCCAGCATCGCCGCCGGCAATATTACCAAGAAGGATATCAATACCGTGCTGCCCTTCGGCAATACCCTGGGCATCGTCAAGGTTACCGGCGCCGAGCTGCTGGAGGCCCTGGAGGCATCCACCTATTGCACCCCCGCTGCCATCGGCGGCTTCCCACAGGTCAGCGGCATCGAGTTCACTGTGGATACCACCGTGGCCTATGACCAGGGCGACCTGTATCCCGGCTCCACCTATTACGGACCCAAGAGCATCCAGCGTGTGACCATCGAGACCGTGGGTGGCAAGGCCTTCGATCCCAAGGCCACTTATTCCATCGCCACCAACGATTTTCTGGCCGCCGGCGGTGATACCTACTACGCCTTTGCCGCTGCCTCCGTGAATTACGACCTGGGCATTCCCATGGACGAGGTGGTCATGGACTACATCACCACCGAGCTCAAGGGTGTTGTCACTGCTGAGGCCTACGGCGAGCCCGCCGGCCGCATTACTGTGGAGCTGCCCTTCGAGAACCCCTTCGCCGACGTGGCGGAGACCTCCGCTTACTATGACGGCATTCTGTGGGCCGTGGAAGAGGGCATCACCACCGGCCGCACAGAGACCACCTTTGTCCCCGGTGAGAACTGCACCGAGGCCAACATTCTGACCTTCCTGTGGCGTGCCAACGGCGAGCCTGCCGCCGAAACCACCGAGAATCCCTTCGGCGAAGCTGTCAGCGCCGACGCTTACTACTACAAGGCCGCCCTGTGGGCTTTCGAGAAGAAGATGATCGACGAGACCTTCGTCCCCAACACGGCCTGCACGCGTGCCCAGGCGGTGTACTTCATGTGGATGGCTGCCGGCTCTCCCGACGACGCCGCTGCCGCTTCCTTCACCGATGTGGCTGCTGATGCCGACTATGCCGCCGCGGTGAACTGGGCCGTGGCCCAGGAGGTCACCAAGGGCACCGGCGACGGCACCACCTTCTCTCCCGAGAATGTGTGCACCCGCGGCCAGATCGTGACCTTCCTGTACCGCGCGGACAGCACCGCCGAGGAAGCTGCCGCCTGAGCGTGTATTCCAAAGCAGACTGACAAAAGAGGCGCTGCGTATGCAGCGCCTCTTTTTCTTTGCCCGAAGCGGGGTCATAGAGAGGAGTGCTTCCGTGCAGAGCCACCGCGCGCCCCCCTGCAAAACAGCGGACCGTTCCGTCGGGACGGTCCGCTGCTGCTCATTTCATTTGTGCGCTTTTTTCATAGGCGGCGATCACCGCGTCTATGACCGCGCCCCGGAACCCGGCCTTTTCCAGCGTCCGCACACCCTGGATGGTGGCGCCGCTGGGAGAGCATACCGCGTCCTTCAGGGCGCCGGGGTGCGTGCCCGTGGCCAGCATCAGCTTGGCTGCGCCGATCAGGGTCTGGGCGGCGCACTCCATGGCCATGGGGCGGCTGAGACCGCAGGCCACGCCGCCGTCGGCCATGGCCTCCATGAAGAGGTCCACAAAGGCCGGGCCGCAGCCTGCCACGGCGCTGCCGGCGTCCATCAGATGGTCGTCCAGGGGCAGCAGCCGCCCGGCGCCGGACATGGCCTCCAGGAAGGCTGCCAGTTCTTCCTCCGTCACACCGTCGCAGGTGTAGAAGATCACGCCCTCGCCCACGGCGGAGGGGGTGTTGGGCATGATGCGGATGACGGGCCAGTCGCCGCAGCCCCGCTGCCGCAGATCTGGGATGGTCAGGGCTGCCGCCATGGACACCAGCACGAACCGGTCTTTCCGGGCCGCCAGCACCGGGCCGATCTCCTCCATGAGGCCCGCCACCATATAGGGCTTCACGCCCAGGAAGAGGAACTCCGCCTGCTCTGCCGCCGCGGCGTTGTCCACGGCCCGGCACCCCAGCTCCGCGGCCAGCGCCTCCGCCTTGGCCGCCGTGCGGTTGGCCAGGAGAATGTTTTCGCCCGGGAGTTTCTTCCGGGCCGCCCTGGCCAGGGCACCGCCCATGTTGCCGGTGCCGATGAATCCGAATGTCATATTGCTCCCCGCTTTCTCGATGATGATGTGCCGTCCCTCAGACGGCGGGACCCGCCGGCGGGTCCTGGGGCGGCTGCTTCCGCTCCGCCTGCCGGGCGGCCTTTTCCCGCCGCAGCTTCCGTCGGCTCAGCGCCGCTGCCGCCAGGCCCCACACCGCCGCGGCGGCGTAGATCCCGCAGGGGAGATACAGCTGCACGGCCGCTTTTCCGGCGTCCGGACCGCCGGAGGCGCGCACCGTCAGGATGAAGAACACCATGGACGCCACGGCGGCCGCCGCTGTGAGAACTCCCAGCAGCAGCTTCAGATGCCCCGCCTTTCGGGTCAGCATCAGCAGCAACAGCAGCAGCGCGATGACGCTGAGCGCGGCCGTTTGAAATACCATATCCTCTCCCCCTTTTCCGGCGTCAGCGCACCTGGCCCTCGCCGTAGATCACGTATTTGCAGCTGGTCAGCTCCTCCAGACCCATGGGGCCCCGGGCGTGCATCTTCTGGGTGGAGATGCCGATCTCCGCGCCCAGGCCGAACTCGCCGCCGTCGGTAAAGCGGGTGGAGGCGTTGACATACACCGCCGCCGCGTCCACTGCGTCCAGGAACCGCTGGGCCTTGAAGTAGTTCTTCGTGATGATGGCCTCGGAGTGCTGGGTGCCGTGGGCGTTGATGAAATCGATGGCCTCCTCCATGCCGCCCACGGTCCTGGCGGCCAGGATGTAGTCGTCGTACTCCGCGTCCCAGTCGCTCTCCTGGGCAGGCAGCGCCCGGGTGCCCAGCAGCGCCAGGGCCTCTTGGTCCGCTCGCAGCTCCACGCCCTTCTCGTCCAGCAGGGGGAGGGCCCGCTTCCAGAAGTCCGCCGCCACGTCCCGGTGGACCAGGACGCACTCCGCCGCGTTGCACACCGAGGGCCGGGAGCACTTGGCGTTATAGAGGATTTTCGCCGCCATGTCCAGATCCGCCTCGTCGTCCACATACACGTGGCACACGCCCTCTCCCGTGCGGATCACCGGCACGCTGGCCTCCTTTGCCACCGCCCGGATGAGGCCCGCGCCGCCCCGGGGGATCAGCACGTCCACGTATCCGTCCAGGTGCATCAGCTCATTGGCGGTGTCGTGGGAGGTGTCCTGCACCAGGGAGATGCAGTCGGCGGGGAGGCCCGCCTGCTCCAGGGCCTGGCGCATCAGCTCCGTGACGCAGCGGTTGGACCGGATGGCCTCCCTGCCGCCCCGGAGGATGCACACGTTCCCGGATTTGAGGCACAGCGCCGCCGCGTCCACGGTGACATTGGGCCGGGCCTCGAAGATGATGGCGATGACGCCCAGGGGCACCCGCCGCCGGCCGATGATGAGGCCGTTGGGCCGGGTCTCCATCTTGTCCACCTTGCCGATGGGGTCCGGCAGAGCCGCTACCTGCCGCACGCCGTCCACGATGCCGGCGATCCGTTCGGCGTTCAGCGTCAGCCGGTCCAGCATGGCCGGGCGCATCCCGGCCTCCTTCGCGGCGGCCACGTCGGCAGCGTTGGCGGAGAGCCACTCGTCCTGCCGTTCCGTCAGAATATTGGCGATGGCCTCCAGGGCGGCGTTCTTCTTCGCCGTCCCGGCGGTGGAGAGGGTATAGGACGCGGCCTTTGCCGCCGCACCCTGCTTTTGCAGATCCGTCATATCAATGCACCCCTTTTGAGTTTGAGAGTGAAAAGTTGGGAGGAGCTCTCTTTATGCTTCGCGTTTGGCGATGAACCGGGTCCCGATGTCCTGTCCCTCCACGATGCCGTAGAGGTCCTCCATCCGCTTGCCGTTGGTGATGACCATGTCGCACCCGGCCTCCATGGCCCGGCGGGCGGCGGAGAGCTTGGTGGCCATGCCGCCGGTGCCCCGCCAGCTGCCGGCGCCGCCGGCCATGTCCAGGATCTCCGGCGTCAGGGCCTCCACCCGATGGAGCAGCTTCGCGCCGGGATGGGTCTTGGGGTCGGCGTCGTAGAGGCCGTCAATGTCGCTGAGCAGCACCAGCAGGTCCGCCCGGCACAGGGCCGCCACGATGGCGGAGAGGGTGTCGTTGTCGCCCAGGACCTTGTGGCGGCCGGTCTCGATCTCGGCGGAGGAGACGGAGTCGTTCTCGTTGACCACCGGGATGACCCCCATCTCCAGCAGGGCGGAGAAGGTGCTGCGCAGGTGCTCCGCCCGGTCCGGGTCCTCCACGTCGTCGCCGGTCAGCAGGATCTGGGCCACGGAGCGGTTGTACTCGGAGAAGAGCTTGTCGTAAATGTGCATCATCCGGCACTGGCCCACGGCGGCGGCCGCCTGCTTCATCCGCAGTTCCTTGGGCCGCTCGGCCAGCCCCAGCTTGGCGGTGCCCACGGCGATGGCGCCGGAGGTCACCAGGATCACGTCGTTCCCGGCGCCGTGCAGGTCCGCCAGGGTCCGGACCAGGTGCTCCATGCTCCGAAGGTCCAGTGCCCCGGACTCATGGGTGAGGGTGGAGGTGCCCACCTTCACCACGATGCGCTGTTTCGTCTGTTCCAATGTTAGGTTCCTCCTTGGGTGGTTGTCGGTATCAAGTCGCCGATGCCCAGCAGGTCCAGGGCATCCTGATAGTCTCCGGAGAGGATGTTCTCCTCCAGCCGGGTCAGGGTGTCCTTACAGGAAAGACCAGTCACTGCATCCCAAAGGGGGCGGCAGACGGTCTCGATCTCAGTCAGGGCCTCCGCGTCGGCGCAGCCGGCGCCCAGCAGCGCCGGTTCCCAGGACGCCAAATAGACCTTGGCATTGGGATATTGGCGGGACCCGGGCAGCTCCGCCATGTCCGCGATGGCGACGGCTTTTGCCCGCAGAAAGGCCAGGTCCGATGAGATGACATGATTTTCCGACGGGTCCTCCGCAGGCTTCCCGGCCGCCTCGGCCTGCTCGGCTTCTCGTGTGATCCGCTTCACATCGTTGGAGAATATCTTCATCTGGCGGCTGAAATTGGAGAGAGCGGCCTGGATTTCCTCTTCCTTCTCCGTGCGCTCCAGCGCTGCCTGCATGCTCATGCCCGCCCCAAAGGACAGCGCCAGGACCAGACAGGCAATCAGGATCCGGGGCCAATGGACCCGGAGGGCGGAAAGTGTTTGACGGATTTTCTCCACAAGATGCACCTCCCGTTTTGCGGTCTGGGCATTTTAAAATTGGATTGTTTTATCATATCACAGGAACGGGAAAAAAGAAAGTCCGAGGGGTGCGTAGTTTTCGCCAAAAACGCAGATGCTACGGGAGAAAGCGAGGGATCCTATGAGCGAACAGACCAAAGCGTGCAGCGCCGCCGGGGAAAACGACGAAAACACCGGCGGCCTGGCCCAGCAGATCGTGGACTTCGGCTCCGCCCTGACCCGTACGCCCCACGGCAGCGTCTACTGCCTCACCATCATCGGCCAGATCGAGGGCCACAGCAACGCCCCGGACCAGACCAAGACCACCAAGTATGAGCACGTCCTGCCCCTCCTTGCCAAGCTGGAGGAGGCGGAGGAGGTAGACGGCGTGCTGTTCCTCCTCAACACCGTGGGCGGCGACGTGGAGGCGGGCCTTGCCATCGCCGAGCTGATCGCGGGCATGACGAAGCCCACCGTCTCCATCGTCCTGGGCGGCAGCCACTCCATCGGTGTGCCGCTGGCGGTGGCGGCCCGGCGGAGCTTCGCCGTGCCCTCCGCCGCCATGACCATCCACCCGGTCCGCATGAGCGGCACCGTCATTGCAGCCCCCCAGACGTACAGCTACTTCCAGCGGCTCCAGGAGCGGATCGTGGCCTTCGTCTCCGGCCACAGCCACATCTCCGCCGAGGACTTCCAGACCCTCATGCTCCGCAAGGACGACATGGCCGCCGACGTGGGCAGCGTCCTCTACGGGGAGGAGGCGGTGCGGGTTGGCCTCATCGATGAGGTGGGAGGGCTCTCCGACGGCCTCCAGTGCCTCTACCGCCAGATCGAACAGTACCGGGGGACCGGGGACTGACCAACTGCCGCAGCAAGGGCTGCGGCAGTTCTTCACGACAAAAAGTAAAATATAGTTGACAAAAAGTAAAGAGAATGGTAACATGGTCCCATCCAGGAACAGGAGGGATCGCCATGAACGGAATGACGGCGGAGACGCTGATGGGCGCACTGGTGGGGCTGGCGGTGGCCGCTGTCCTGATCGGCGTTCTCATCCGAGCCAAGGTGCTGGACATGACTTTTGACGAGCGGCAGGAGCGGGCCCGGGGCACGGCCTATAAATACGCTTTCATCGCCACCCTTGTGACCGCGGCGCTGTACGGGGCTTCGGAGCTGCTGGTGGGCCGCTGGTGCGACGCCATGACCGGGGCGGTGCTGTGCTTCTGCGTGGGCGGCGGCGTCTTTGCCTCCACCTGTATCGTCAAAGGGGCCTATGTCAGCCTGCGGGAAAAGCCCCGGCAGATTTTGATGACTCTGATCGCCGCCGCGGCGACGAACCTCATCTGCGGCATGGGGAACCTGGTCCGTGGCGGACTGGTGGAGGAGGGCGTCCTCACCTTCCGCGCGACGAATCTCCTGCTGGGGGCGCTGTGTCTGGTGATCCTGGCGGTGTACCTGATCCACGGGACCGGACGCGACGAGGAGGACGGGGAATGAAGAACCTCCGCCTGAAATCCGCCCGGGCCGCCAGGGACCTGAGCCAGCAGCAGCTGGCGGAGGCGGTGGGGGTCTCCCGCCAGACCATCAATGCCATTGAGAAGGGGGACTACAACCCCACCATCAAGCTGTGCCTGGCCATCTGCCGCGTGCTGGGCAAGACCCTGGACGAGCTCTTCTGGGAGGAAGCGTAAAAAAACACGGGAGACGGACCGGTCCGTCTCCCGTGTTTCTCATTTCGTCAGCGTCAGCTTGAAGTCGGGGCCCTCCGGAGCCTCCGTCACCTGATAGCCCTGGGATTTGGCGAAGCGGGTGACGTTCTCCACCGCCGCCCGGGCGTCGCAGAGCACCTCCACGCTGGCGGGGCCGTCTTTCAGGGCCTTCTGGACCATCAGCACCGGGGTGGGGCAGATGTAACCGCGGGTATCGATCATGTCATGCGTCCTCCTTTCCGGGAAGATGGGTAAGGGTCACGGCCAGCAGCACGATGAAGCCCAGCACCACGGCCACCATGCCGGCGGTGCCGATGCCGCCCACCACGTAAGTACCGTCCTCGGCCACGGAGTCGGCGTTGCCGGCCAGACCGAAGTTGTGGGCCAGGGCGGCGCCCACCACCATGCCCAGCACGGTGACGGCGGAGTCGCCGTTGCCCTCGCCGGCCAGGATCAGCTGCCGCAGGGGGCAGCCGCCCAGCAGCACGGAGCCCCAGCCCGCCAGGGCCATGCCCAGGAAGGACCACAGGTACTGGCTGTGGGCGATGGGCTGGGACACGGCGCCCAGGTTGTACTTGTGCAGGATCAGGTTGCCGATGGTCACCGTGGCCCAGATGGCCACGAAGCCCGCCAGCAGCCGGAAATCATGGACCATGACGGCGTCCCGGATGCCGCCGGCCATGCACAGGCGGCTCCGCTGGGCCAGCACGCCCACCACGCCGCCGGCGACCAGGGAGATCAGCCAGAAGGCGTGCTGGGAGCCGGGGCCCTCCTCAGAGAAGTGCAGCAGGGAGGGGAAGGCCAGCAGCAGAACCAGGCCGATCACCAGGATCAGGGGCAGGGCCATGCCCTCGCCGGAGCGGACGGGATAGGCCCGGCCCAGGGAGAAGCCCTTGCGCAGGCACACCACGCCCACGCCGATGCCGGCGATGAAGCCCAGCAGGCCCGCCACGGCGGTCAGGTCGCCGCCGCCCAGGCGGATCACCATGCGCAGGGGGCAGCCCAGGAACACCAGGGCGCCGATCATCACGAACAATCCCAGCAGGAAGCGGCAGGCGGGGGAGGACCCGGCCTTGGCCCGGAACTCCTTGGCGGCCACGGCCGCCAACAGGGTGCCCAGGACGATGCCCACGATCTCCGGGCGGAAATACTGGACCTTGGCGGCGCTGTGCAGGCCCAGGGCACCGGCGATGTCCCGCTCGAAGCAGGCGATGCAGAAGCCCATGTTGGCGGGGTTGCCGCAGGCGGTCAGCACCAGGGCCGCCACGCCCACCACCACGCCGGTCAGCAGCAGCGGACCATAGTCCCGCAGCCAGGAATTCTCTCTCATTCCACAACACACTCCTTATACTCACTGTTTTTTCAAAAGAATAACGACGGGCGTAAAAAACCATCCTCACACCGTCAGATGGTGAAATCCGGCGGGCTCCACGCCGCTCTCTGCCAGCAGCTGCCGCAGCGATTCCTCCAGCTCCGGCGGCGCCGACCAGGCCAGGCCGCAGTCGGACGTGACGCTGCGGGGCACGGAGATCAGCTTTCCATCCAGTCCCCGGCGGCGGCAGACTGTCTCGGTGGCAATGGCCTCCGCCGTGGTGTGGAAGGAGACGATCAGCCGCGGCTGTTTTGGTCGCACCGGTATTCCCTCCCTTTGTCGTTATTTTTTTGAAAGTATAACACAGGGGGGAGCAAAAGGCGAGATCTATTTTGAGTATCACGCAGCGGCGCCATGAATCCGGACTTTGCGGCGGCAGGAAAGCGGGCAGCAAAAAAACGCAGAAAGGGGATTGACAAGCGGCAGTGGCTGTGATATATTGTGCACATGGTTAGTTAAAACTAACTATCGCGGCGGGCAACGGCCCGCCAACTTCAAAAGCGGTGGTTAGAAAAGACTAACTAATGTGTATGGAACCTGCCGACGGACCGGAATCCGAGCCGGTGCAGGCGCTCTCCGTGCCGCCGGGAAGGCGGGGCAGCTCGCGGGGAGGACGCGCCGGCGGCCGCTTTATGGCCATGGAGTCAGCACCTCCCATGGAGACCGGCAGACCGGACGACGGGACCAGGACAGGCGACCACCTGTTTCCGGGCAGGACGGCCCCCTTCGATCCTCGGGGGCCGTCCGACCGGCCAAAGGGCACCTTCCGCCATAAAGGCGGATGCACATATCACAACGCGGAAAGGAATGGACCTGATGAAAAAGATCGCCATTGTATATTGGAGCGGCACCGGCAACACGGAGGCCATGGCCGCCTGCATCGCCGAGGGCATCCGGGAATCCGGCGCTGAGGCGGAGCTGATGGGCCCCGGGGAGTTCTCTGCCTCCCGCTTTGCTGAGTTCTCCGCTGTGGCCTTCGGCTGCCCCGCCATGGGCAGTGAGCAGCTGGAGGAGATGGAATTTGAGCCCATGTTCGCGGGGCTGGAGAGTGCCCTGGGCGGCAAGCGGATCGCCCTTTTCGGCTCCTACTCCTGGGCCGACGGCCAGTGGATGCGGGACTGGTGTGCCCGCAGCGACGACGCAGGCGCCATCCTTCTGGACGAGAAGGGGCTGATCTGCTATGAGGCCCCGGACGCCGACGGCCAGGAGGCCTGCCGCGCCCTTGGCCGGCGTCTTGCCGCCTGGTGAGTGCTGCCTCCCCTCTCTGTTTTCCTTCGATACCAGATCTCCTTTTTCCCCTCATAGCCCCCGTGCCGCAAGGCACGGGGGCGCTCCTTTTTTTCGGGAGGATGTGTTTGTTTCGCGAGAAAAATCCCGTTTCTTCATGGAAAAATCCTTGAAAAGGGTGGGGTTGTCTGATATAGTATCTTAGTTATCGTATGTAGATTCGTAAGAGGTGAGACCGTGTACTTAAAAGCATTGGAGATCCAGGGGTTCAAGTCCTTTCCCGACAAGACCGTGCTGAACTTCGGCGAGGACATCACCGCCATCGTGGGCCCCAACGGCTCCGGCAAATCCAACATCTCCGACGCCATCCGCTGGGTCATGGGCGAGCAGAGCGCCAAGGGCCTCCGGGGCGCCAAGATGGAGGATGTCATCTTCGGCGGCACCGAGAAGCGCGCACAGGTGGGTTTCGCCCAGGTGACTCTGGTCATCGACAACACTGAACACATCTTCCCCACCATGGAGGAGTCGGAGGTGGCCGTCACCCGCCGCTATTACCGCAGCGGTGAGAGCGAATACTATATCAATCGCCAGTCCGTCCGGCTCAAGGATGTGACGGAGCTGTTCATGGACACCGGCATGGGCAAGGAGGGCTACTCCATCATCGGCCAGGGCAAGATCGACGAGATCCTCTCCGCCAAGAGCGGCGAGCGCCGGGAGATCTTCGAGGAGGCCGCCGGCATCGCCAAGTTCCGCCACCGCAAGGAGGACGCCGAGCGGAAGCTGGAGCGGACGGAGGAGAACCTGGTCCGCATCAACGACAAGATCTCCGAGCTGGAGCTCCAGGTGGACCCCCTGCGGGACCAGGCGGAGAAGGCCAAGAAGTACCTGATCCTGCGGGACGAGCTGCGCCTGCTGGAGATCTCTCTGTGGCTGGAGAACCTGGATGCCCTGAAGGCCGGCCGGCGGAAGCTGGAGGCCGATTTCCACGCCGCCGAGGCGGAGCGGGATCAGGCCCGCGCGGCTCTGGACGCCCTCTACGCCGAGGGGGAGCAGTACGGCGCGCGGATGCAGGAGAAGGACATGGAGGCCGAGCGGCTCCGGGCCCAGGTCTCCCAGCTGGAGACCCAGGCCAAGGAGCAGGAGAGCGCCGCCGCCGTGCTGGAGGGCACCATCGCCCACAACCGGGAGACCATCCAGCGGGTGAGCAGCGAGATGACCGAGAGCGACACCCGGGCGGGGAGTCTCGCCGCCCAGGCCGCGGAGCAGAAGGAGCACGCGGCGGAGCTGGAGGGCCGTATCGCGGAGGAAAATACCGCCCTGGAGGCCCTGCTGGAGAAGGCCCGGTCCGCCGCCGAGCGGGCGGACGGCCGCCAGAGCGAGGCCGAGGCCCTGCGGGGCCGGGAGGCCATGGCTGCCGCCGCTGCCGCCGACGCCCGGGCAGAGGCCGCCGCCGCGGACGCGGAGAGCGTCCAGATCCGGGAGCGCAGCGCCGCCGCCGAGGCCGACCGGGCTGCCGCCGGGGAGCGCCTGACAGAGGCGGAGCGGGAGTCCCGGGACAACCGCCGCCGTCTGGAGGACGCCCGGGACGAGGCCGCCGCCGCGGCCAACATCATCGCCGGCCACAGCCTGCGGATGGAGGAGCGGCGGAAGAAGGCCGCCGCAGCCGGGGAGAAGAAGGTCCAGCTGACCATGGACGTGGGCGCCCTGGACAACCGCATCCGCCTCCTGACGGAGATGGAGAAGGAGTACGAGGGCTTTTCCAAGGCCGTGAAGCTGGTCTGCCAGGCCCAGAGCAGCCTCCGGGGCATCCACGGCCCCGTGGCGGGCCTCATGCGGACCGAGGGCAAATACTCCCTGGCCATCGAGATCGCCCTGGGGGCGGGTTTGCAGAACATCGTGGTGGACCGGGAGGAGGACGCCAAGGCCGCCATCAACTTCCTCAAGCAGCGGGACGGCGGCCGCGCCACCTTCCTGCCGCTGACCGCCATCCGGGGCGAGGAGCTGCGGGAAAGGGGCGTGGAGAGCGAGTTCGGCTTCGTGGGCCTTGCCTCCCGGCTGGTGACCTTCGACCCGAAATATCAGAACATCTTCCACAGCCTCCTGGGCCGGACCGTCATCGTGGAGGACCTGGACTGCGGTATCGCCATGGCCCGGAAGTACCGCAACGCCTTCCGGATCGTGACATTGGACGGCCAGGTCATCAACCGGGGCGGCTCCATGACCGGCGGCTCCGCCAGCCGCAGCGCCGGCGTGCTGAGCCGGGCCGCGGAGCTTGAGAAGCTCCAGGGCCGCAGCGCCGCCATGCACCGCCAGCTGGCGGAGGCCCAGAAGGAGCAGGAGGCCGCCCAGCGGGAGCTGGACGCCGCCCAGTACGAACTGGAGACGGCGGAGGCCCAGCGCCGCCAGGCCGAGGACGAGGTGCTGCGGCTGGAGGGCACGCAGAACCACTTTGACATCCTCCTGCGCTCCCTGCGGGAGAGCCTGGAGAATCTGGAGGGCGAGCTGGAGAGCCTGACCGGCCGCCTGAGTGACAACGCCCGCCGCCGGGAGGCCGCGGAGCAGGCCGTGGCGGAGCAGGAGGCCCTGGCCGCCGGGTACCGCGCCCAGGCGGAGGAGGCCCTCTCCGGCCAGTCGGAGCTGCTGGAGCACTCCAACGCCCTGGCGGAGGAGATCAGCGCCGCCAAGAGCCGCCTGGCTGCCCTGGGCGCCGAGCGGGAGGCCGCCGCAGACCGGGCCGCGGAGCTGCGGCGCCTGGCGGAGGACCTGACCGGCGGCCGGGCCCAGAAGGAGGCCATGGTGGAGCAGTGCCACCAGACCATCCGGGACGCCCAGGCGGAGATCGCCCGCCTGCGGGAGGAGTCCGCCGCACTGGCACAGCAGAGCGACGACCTGCGCCGGCGCCTGACGGAGCTGAACCAGGAGAAGATCGCCCTGGAGGCCGAGCGCACCGCCAAGAATAAGGCCGGCCAGGAGATGAACGAGAACCTGCTGAACCTGGAGCGGTCCGCCTCCAAGCTGGAGCAGCGGCTGGCAACCTCCGCCATGGAGGAAAAGCAGATCCTGGACAAGCTGTGGGAGCACTATGAGCTCAGCCACTCCGCCGCCCAGGAGGTCCGGGTGGAGCTGGAGAGCGTGCCCAAGGCCTCCCGCCGGATCGGTGAGCTGAAACGGGACATCGGCGCCCTGGGCGCCATCAACATCGGCGCCATCGACGAGTTCGACCGGGTCAACACCCGCTACACCTACCTCACGGAGCAGCGCAACGACGTGGAGAAGGCCAAGGAGGAGCTGGGCGGCATCATCGAGGAGATCACCCGCCAGATGACGGAGATCTTCGCCCAGCAGTTCAAGCTCCTGGCGGAGAGCTTCCAGACCACCTTTGTGGAGCTCTTCGGCGGCGGCCGGGCCACGCTGGAGCTGGAGGACGAGAACGACATCTTAGGCTGCGGCATTGAGATCAAGGCCCAGCCGCCGGGAAAAACTCTTAAGACCATCTCCCTGCTCTCCGGCGGCGAGAAGGCCTTTGTGGCTATCGCGCTGTACTTCGCTATTTTGAAAGTCCACCCCACGCCTTTCTGCGTCATGGACGAGATCGAGGCGGCGCTGGACGACGCGAACGTCACCCGCTACGCCCGCTACATGCGGACCCTGGCGGGGCGGACCCAGTTCATCGTCATCACCCACCGCCGTGGCACCATGGAGGAGGCGGATGTCCTCTACGGCGTCACCATGCAGGAACAGGGCATCTCCAAGATCCTGACCATCAACATGAACGACCTGGCGAAGGAACTGAAGATCCAATAAGCATGGTGACGTCAGGGTTCCTGCCGAAACCCAGCGGTTTCGGTGGGAAGCGGAGGAGCAAGGGAGCGGCCGGAGGTTTCGCCTTGGGCGGAAACGGAGGACAGCGGACTTTGCGACGACGCCGCCATGCAGGAGCAGGGCATCTCCAAGATCCTGACCATCAACATGAACGACCTGGCGAAGGAACTGAAGATCCAGTAAGGAGCGATAAGCGATGAAAACCAAACACAAACAGGTCCTCATCATCTGTGTGGGCCTTCTGGCGGGACTGTTGCTGTTCCGGGGCGGGACCATGACCTACGCGGGCCTTGTGATCTTCCTCCTGGACCTGGGCCTGGTGCGGCTGCTGCTGCGCTGCCCCCACTGCAAGCGGTGGGTTCAGGAGTTCAGCACCGGCAAGACCTGCCCCTACTGCGGGAAGAAGCTGGAGTGAGCGCTCCGCCGACTGCGGAGGCCGGCGGGAGAGTTGAAGGTATGAGGAGGTCGATCCTGTGACGCTGCGCAGATGGATGATCCTGAGCATCGCGCTGATGCTCTCCGGGTTCGTGATGCTGAGCCTCAGCAGGACGGCAGATGTACCGGCGGCGGGCGCGGCAGGAGGCGTTTTACTGGCGGCGGGTCTTGTGACCGAGCTGCTGAAGATCCGCTGCCCGGCCTGCGGCGCGCACGTGCGGGGCTTTTTCGGCGAATACTGCAAATACTGCGGAGAGAAGCTGGACTGGGACAAGCCGCCCCGGTCCTGATCTCCGGTTTGGGAGGACGCTATGGGCTTTTTTGACAAACTGAAAAAAATCACCACCAATCTCTTCTCCGGCTTCACCGAGGCCGACGAGGCCTTCTTCGAGGAACTGGAGGAGACGCTGATCCTGGCGGACCTGGGGATGGACACCGCCCTGGACGCCGTGGAGAAGCTGCGCACCAGGGTCCGCAAGGAGAAACTCCAGGACCAGGAGGACGTGAAGGCGGCTCTGCGGGAGATCCTGGCGGAGGAGATGAACGTGGGCGACATGGCCCTGAACACCTCCACCACCCCCTCCGTGGTGCTGTTCATCGGCGTCAACGGCGTGGGCAAGACCACCTCCATCGGCAAGCTGGCCCATCAGCTCAAAAGCGAGGGCAAGCGGGTGCTTCTGTGCGCGGCGGACACCTTCCGCGCCGCCGCCGCCGACCAGCTGGAGATCTGGGCGGAGCGGGCCGGCTGCGAGCTGGTGCGCCAGCACGAGGGCGCCGACCCCGGAGCCGTGCTGTTCGACGCCCTCCAGGCCGCCAAGGCCCGGCATGTGGACGTGGTGCTGTGCGACACCGCCGGGCGGCTGCACAATAAGGCCAACCTCATGGCGGAGCTTGCCAAGCTGTCCAAGATCATCGACCGGGAGTGCCCCGGCGCCGCCCGGGAGACGCTGCTGGTGCTGGACGCCACCACCGGTCAGAACGGCCTCATCCAGGCCCGGACCTTCAAGGAGACCGCGGGCCTCACGGGCATCGTACTGACCAAGCTGGACGGCACCGCCAAGGGCGGCATCGTCGTCGCCATCGCCCGGGAGCTGGGCGTGCCGGTGAAGTTCGCCGGCGTGGGCGAGGGCATCGGGGACCTGCGCCCCTTCGACCCCAAGGCCTACGTGGAGGCCATCATATGAGCCGGATGTGTTCAGACTGCGGGCAGGCAATGGTGAGCGGTTTTTTGCAGACTGGCGGGGGAACGGCCGCCTTTGTACGGGAGCCGCGTGTGCTGCTGCTCAAAGAGGACGAAGGCGATTTCCGCCTGCCGGTCTCCCGTTTGAGCAAGACCTGTCCGGCGTGGTACTGTCCACGGTGCAGACAGATGACCGTCTCCCTGAAGCAGGAGCCCGGCGGCGCAGAGTTGGAGCGGGCTGCGCGGGGAGATTTGTAAACGAGAGATAGCCGGGCTCGGGTTTGACGGGTTTGATCCGGCTCTGGACCGTAAAGAAAGAGGAAGCTAAAATGATAAAACGACAGGACGGGCGGGCATTCGACCAGCTGCGCCCCATCAAGATCACCACGGATTTCGTCAAATTCGCCGAGGGCAGCTGCCTGATCCAGTGCGGCGACACCATGGTTCTCTGCTGCGCCAGCGTGGAGGACCGCACCCCGCCCCACGTGCCGGAGGGCTCCGGTTGGGTGACGGCGGAGTACTCCATGCTGCCCCGGGCCAACCGGGAGCGCAGCAAGCGGGACGTTGCCAAATTGAAGCTCAGCCCCCGCAGCGCCGAGATCCAGCGGCTGGTGGGCCGCTCCCTCCGGGCCGCTGTGGATATGGACAAGCTGGGCGAGCACACCATCACCATCGACTGCGACGTGCTCCAGGGCGACGGCGGCACCCGCACCGCCTCCGTCACCGGCGGTTTCATCGCCCTCAGCCTGGCCTGCCGGAAGATGGTGGAGGAGGGCGTTCTGGCCTCCAGCCCTATCCGGCACTTCGTCACCGGCGTCAGTGCCGGCATCGTGGACGAGCAGCCCATGCTGGACCTCCAGTACAGCGAGGACAGCCGGGCGCAGGTGGACCTCAACTGCGTCATGAACGAGTTGGGGGAGATCATCGAGCTCCAGGGCACCGGCGAGGGCCGTGCCTTCACCCCTGCCGAGCAGCAGGAGCTGGTGCGGCTGTGTGCCAAGGGCAACCGGGAGCTGCTGGAGCTCCAGCGCCGGGCGCTGAAAGGAGAGAACGGATGAAATTCATTCTGGCTACCCACAACCCCGGCAAGCTCCGGGAGATGTCCGATTTTTTGTCCCACCTGGGGGTGGAGGTGGTGAGCCCCGCCGACATGGGGATCACCGTGGAGGTGGAGGAGACCGGCACCACCTTCGCCGAGAACGCCATGCTCAAGGCCAAGGCCATCTGTGCCGCCTCGGGCCTTCCCGCCATTGCCGACGACTCCGGATTGTGCGTGGACGCCCTGAACGGCGGCCCCGGGGTCTACTCCGCCCGCTACGGCGGAGAGGGCCTGGACGACCGGGGGCGCTACATGCTGCTGCTCAACTCCCTGCGGGGCCAGACTACCCGGGCGGCCCACTTCGCCTGCGCCATCGCCTGCGCCTTCCCCGACGGAAAGACGCTGACGGCGGAGGGCCGCTGTGACGGTGCCATCGCCTTCGCTCCTCTGGGCGAGGGGGGGTTCGGCTACGACCCGGTGTTCCTGGTGCCGGAGAAGGGCAAGACCTTCGGCCAGCTGACGGCGGAGGAGAAGAGCGCCATTTCTCACCGGGGCAGGGCCCTGCGGGATTTTTCCGCGAAACTGGAAACCTATTTGAAGAAATAAGCGTCTAAATATAATAACCGCCGGAGTTTTCCCGGCATAAAGGAGCACACATGGAACTGACAAGCAAACAGCGGGCCCAGCTGAGGGGCCTGGCTAACTCCATCGACACCATCCTCCACATCGGCAAGGACGGCATCGGAGAAAACCTCATCAAGCAGGCGGACGACGCCCTGGAGGCCCGGGAGCTGGTGAAGGGGAAGGTGCTGGACAACAACATCGAATACGATGCCCGCACTGCCGCGGAGGCTCTGGCCCAGGCTACCCGCTCCGAGGTGGTGCAGGTGATCGGCACGAAGTTCGTGCTGTACCGGGAGAGCCACTCCAAGCCCAAGGAAAAGCGCATCCAGCTGGTGAAGCCGGCCAAAAAGCCCCGGGTATAAGGGGTCCATCGGAGAGAAAAAAGGGGATCGAGCATGAAAATCGGTGTCTACGGCGGGACCTTCAACCCGCCCCACCTGGGCCATCTGACCGCGGCCCGGGCGGTGTTTGATCTGCTGAAACTGGACAAGCTGCTGCTGGTGCCTGCGGGACTGCCGCCCCACAAGGCCCTGCCCGCGGGGAGCCCCACGGCGGAGCGGCGGCTGGAGATGACCCGACTGGCGGCGGAGCAGCTGGGCCTGGGGGACCGGGTGCAGGTCCTGGACCTGGAGCTGCGGCGCCAGGGGAAGAGCTACACCGCCGACACCCTGTCCCAGATCAGGGAGCTGTATCCGGAGGCGGAGTTGTGGCTGCTGATGGGGACGGACATGTTCCTGACCCTCCAGACCTGGCACGAGCCGGAGGCCATCTTCGCTCAGGCGGGCATTGCCGCCTTCGGCCGCACGGAGGAGGACACGGAGGAACTGTTCTCCGTCCAGCGGGAGTATTTGTACCGGACCTACCCGGATGCCCGGATCTTCACCCTGACCATTCCCGGCGTGGTGGACATCTCCTCCACGGAGCTGCGGGAGCAGCTGTCGGCGGACCGGGGGGCCAATCTGCTGGCGCCTGCGGTGTATGGATACATTTTAAGAGAGGGCCTCTACGGCGCCGGGGCGGATTTGAAGCACCTGCCCCTTTCCAAGCTGCGGCCCGTGGCCCTGAGCTACCTAAAGCACAAGCGCATCCCCCATGTGCTGGGCACGGAGCAGGAGGCCATCCGTCTGGCAGAGCGGTACGGCGCGGACGTGGAGAAAGCCCGGGTGGGCGCCCTGCTTCACGACTGCACCAAGAAGCTGGACATGGAGGCACAGCTGGCCCTGTGTCGGCACTACGGCATCCAACTGGACGAACTGGAGCAAAAGGCGCTGAAGCTGCTCCACGCCAAGACCGGCGCCGCCATCGCCCGGGACGTGTTCGGCGTGGACGAGGAGATTTACAGTGCCATTTTGTGGCATACAACAGGCCATGCCAACATGACGCTGCTGGAAAAGATCCTGTATCTGGCAGACTATATCGAGCCCTCCCGGGATTTCCCGGGGGTGGACAAATTACGTGCTGTGTGTTATAAAAACCTGGATGCGGGCCTGTTGATGGGTCTGGAAATGACCATCGGAGAGATGAACGCAATGGGGAACCCTGTGCACCACGCCACCATTGAGGCGCGGGACGCATTGAAAGGATAGACAAAACTGTGGAAAAAGAGACTGGAAAGCATTTGGCGGGCGGAAGAAAGCAGCCCCGTGGGAGAAAGAGCAAGGAAAAACGGCCGAAAAAGCCCAGCCGCCTCACCCGGCAGCAGAAGCTGCTGATCGCCCTGGCGGTGGTGCTGGCCCTGGTGGTGGTCATCGTGGCCGCCTGGAAGAGCCTGTTCATCCGGCCGGATCTGAGCACCAAGCCCTCCGCCGACAGCGAGGAGACGGAGGAGATCGACTGGGGCGAGGGCGTCCGCCCCCGCGGCGGCGGGGAGCGGAAGAGCAAGGACTACTGGACCGTGCTGATCCTGGGGCGGGACACGGGAGGCGGCGGCAACACGGACACCATGCTGCTGGCCAGCTACGACGTGACCAACCAGAAAGCCACGGTGATGTCCATCCCCCGGGACACCATGGTCAACATCCCCTATGACATCAAGCGCATCAACGCCGTGTACAACTACGGCGGCAAGGGGGAAAAGGGCATCCAGTACCTTTATAAGGAGATCTCCCAGCTGGTGGGCTTTGAGCCGGACTACCAGGTCGTGGTTGAATGGGAGGCTGTTGGGCAGATCGTGGATGCTATGGACGGCGTCTGGTTCGATGTGCCCCGAAATATGAACTATGATGATCCCCTTCAAAATCTCCACATCCACCAGGAGAAAGGCTACCGCCTTCTCTCCGGCGACGATGCCATGCAGGTGCTCCGCTACCGCCACGACAACGATATGCACTATGGCTACCCCGACGGAGACCTGGGCCGCATCAAGACCCAGCAGGCGTTCCTCCAGGCCATGGTGGAGCAGCTCCTGAAGGTGAAAAATGTCACCAAGATCAACGAGT
This sequence comes from Dysosmobacter sp. Phy, assembly GCF_054476235.1. Lineage (NCBI taxonomy): Bacteria > Bacillati > Bacillota > Clostridia > Eubacteriales > Oscillospiraceae > Dysosmobacter > Dysosmobacter sp. Phy. Next base: position 2,995,043 of record NZ_CM136997.1, on the reverse strand, counting down.
TCATCAAGGTGTTCCAGGATAACGTGGAGACAGACCTGAGCTTCCAGAATATCCTGTGGTTTGCCCAGGCGGCGGTGTTCGGCGGCCTGAGCATCGACAATGTGAACTTCGTCACCATGCCCAATAAGAATGTCTCCTGCTGGAGCCGCAGCTACCACAGCTACCAGTCTTACGTGACTCCCATTGCCAATGAGCTGCTGGATCTGGTCAACAATGAGCTCAGTCCCTATGTGGAGCAGTTCACCCTCAGCGACCTGGACATCATGTCGGTGAATTCCGATGGGTCCGTCAGTTCCTCCACCGGCTATGTGGAGGACAGTAAGGCGGCCTCTCCGCCGGTTACCTCCAGCGGCAGCGGCGGCGGATCCACCACTGCGAAGCCGGAGGAGAACCAGCCGGTGACCGACGAAAACGGCAACATCCTGGATCCCGAGACCGGAGAGATCATTGGAAATGTCAATGACGGGACCACCACGGACCCGGGCACCGGCGGGACTACGACGGACCCCGGCACCGGCGGGACCACCACGGATCCGGGCACCGGCGGGACTACGACGGATCCCGGCACCGGCGGGACTACCACGGACCCCGGCACCGGCGGGAGCACGACGGATCCCGGCACCGGTGGGACTACCACAGACCCGGGCACCGGCGGGAGCACGACGGATCCCGGCACCGGCGGGACTACGACGGATCCCGGTGCCGGCGGGACCACCACCGATCCCGGTACCGGAGACAGTGGATTTGTGATCATCGACCCCGCACCCGCGGCATAATAGAGAGAAAAGGAGGCGGCGCCTATGCAAAAAGATGGCGACCCCGGCCGGCAGCCCGGAAAGCGACTGGCTTCCGGCAAGCAGGATAAGCCCCCCAAGGAACCTAAACCCAAAAAGCCCGGCCGGCTCACCCGACAGCAAAAGTTCCTGATCGCCCTGGCGGCGGTGCTGGCCGTGGGTGTGGTGGGCGTTGCCGCCTGGCAGAGTCTCTTTGTCCGGCCGGATCTCAGCGCGGAAAAGGAGCCTCCCGTCACCGTGGACCCGGACACCGGGGAGACGGAGGAGGTTGAGGAGATCGACTGGGGCGAGGGGACCCGCCCCCGCAGCGAGGGTGAGCGCAAGAGTGAAGATTATTACACGGTGCTGATCCTGGGCCGGGATACCGGCGGCGGCGGAAACACCGACACCATGCTGCTGGCCAGCTACGATGTGACCAATCAGAAAGCCACGGTCATGTCCATCCCCCGGGACACCATGGTCAACGTGCCCTGGGACATCAAGAAGATCAACTCTGTCTATAATTATTACGGCGGGGGAGACCGGGGCATTCAGTACCTCTATAAGGAGATCTCCCAGCTGGTGGGCTTTGAGCCGGACTTCCAGGTGATCGTGGAGTGGGAGGCCGTGGGCGAGATCGTGGATGCCATGGGCGGCGTGTGGTTCGACGTGCCCCGGAACATGGACTACGAGGACCCCTATCAGGATCTGTCCATCCATCTCAAAAAGGGCTATCAGCTGCTGGACGGAGAACAGGCCATGGGCGTGGTCCGTTTCCGGGACGGCGCCAACGGCTACAAAGACGGCGACATCGGCCGCATCGGCACCCAGCAGGCGTTTTTGAAGGCGGTGCTGGAGCAGCTTTTGAAGCTGGAGAATATCACCAAGATCAACCAGCTGGTGGAGGTGTTCCAGAAGAACGTCACCACAGATCTGAGCCTCCAGAACATCTTCTGGTTTGCCAAGTCGGCCATTCAGGGTGGGCTGAAGGTGGAGAACGTGAACTTCGTCACCATGCCCGGCAACTACAACGCTTACGCGTACAGCCGTTCCGTCAGCAAAATGCTGGGTAAGTATTCCGTCCAATCCTATGTGACGCCCTACCCCAACGAGCTGCTGGAACTGGTCAATAATGAGCTCAGCCCCTATGTGGAGGTATTCACCAAGAGCGATCTGGACATCATGACGGTGAATTCCAACGGCTCTGTCAGTTCCTCTACCGGCCACGTGGAAGACAGCCAGGCCACCAACACCACGGCCTACTGGAAGTCCCTCTGGGAGCCGAAAGAGGAGGAAAAGCCAGAGGAGCCTGTGACGGATGAAAACGGCAACCTTCTGGATCCGGAGACCGGTGAGATCATCGGGAATGTCAACGGCGGCACCTCTGATGGCTCCGGCACGGGGGCCGTTACAGACCCCGGCACCGGAGGAACCACGCCTGGCTCCGGAGAGAGCACCGGCCCTGAGACGGGCAACTGGCCTCTGGACCCGGTGACAGGGGAACCCCTCCCGCCGGAGATGGTATATCCGGAGGACGGGACGACTGCGGATCTCGGAACCGGAGACGGCACGGATGCGGTGCCCGGCGCGGACGGTGAGACCGCCGCAGGCCCCGGAACAGACGGCACCACGGCGGACCCCGGCACATCTGACGGTGGATTTTCCATCATCGGGCCGCCACCGGCGGCATAACGGTTGAAAGTATAGAAAGGAAGAAGCCCATGACACCGAGAGAACTGGCCATTTTGGCTGCGAAAGCCCTGGACGAGAAGAAGGGCAAGGAGATCAGTGCCATTGAAATTACAGAGCAGACCACCCTGGCGGACTTTTTCGTTATCGCCACCGGTTCCTCCAACACCCAGATCAACGCTCTGTGCGACGCGGTGGAAAAGACGTTGAAGGAGCAGGCGGGAGAGGATCCCCTGCGCCGGGAGGGTTACCGGGACGGCACCTGGGTCCTGCTGGACTACGGCTGCGTGGTGGTCCACGTGTTCTCCCCTGAGGCCCGGGAGTTCTACTCCCTGGAACGGCTGTGGCACGACGGCAAGCCGGTGGATTTGAGCGGCGTGCTGACCCCCGACTGAAAAGCAGGCGCCCCGGCGGTGAGCCGGGGCGCTTTTGACTGAAAAGGCGGCCACGAGGGCGTATTTTGCGCGGAGCGACTGAAAGTTGCGCCATAGCTGGTGGAGGCAACCGCCCGCTTCCGGTAGGATGGGGCCAACTTCAAAAGGAGGTTCACAGATATGGCGAATACGATATTCTTTGCGGCGGTGGGGCTGGGGCTCCTGTCCCTCTGGATCTGGCTGCTGTCCCTGGTGATCCGGGCCCTGCGCAAGTATATCCGCTCCGGCGGCGTCCGCCGGGAAAAGGAGGAGGCCTGCCGCTCCCTGGGAGAGGCGCTGAAAAAGCACCGGATGGAGCGGAACATGACTCAGGAATTCGTGGCGGAGGCCCTGGGCGTCAGCCGCCAGGCGGTCAGCAAGTGGGAGACCGGCGCGGCGGACCCCAGCACCTCCAATCTGCTGGCCCTGGCCAAGCTCTTCGGCATCCCGGCGGAGGAGCTGCTGCGGGAGATCGGGTGAAAGAAGGGGAGTTTCCAAGGTCCCACTTGACAAAACGGAAAAAGCCTCATAAAATGGATGCGTTAACGACTTTGAAGGGAAGAAAGACGGAATTTCCCGCCTCCAGAGAGCCGGCGGACGCTGCGAGCCGGTGGGGGAGTTCCGTGGATGACTGCTCCCGGAGTTGCCTGCCTGAACGGGAAGTAGGGCGGGACGGCGGGCCCGTTACAGCCCAGGCCCTATGGGCCACCGAGGGCCGTCTGGCAACAGACGGCTGAAGCAGGGTGGTATCGCGTTTCGACGCCCCTGACCAAGTGCGGTCAGGGGTGTGTTTTTTTGCCCACACCGCAAAAACCATTCACAGGAATGAGGAGAGAGTATATGAAGTACGATTTTACCGCCATTGAGAAAAAGTGGCAGCAGAAGTGGCTGGAGGAGAAGCCCTTCACCGCCGTCACCGGGGACACCACCCGGGAGAAGTTCTTCGGCCTGATCGAGTTCCCCTACCCCTCCGGCCAGGGTCTCCACGTGGGCCATGCCCGGCCCTTCACCGCCATGGACATCATCTGCCGGAAAAAGCGGATGCAGGGCTACAACGTCCTGTTCCCCATCGGCTATGACGCCTTCGGCCTGCCTACGGAGAACTATGCCGTCCAGCACCACATCCACCCCGCCAAGGTGACCCACGACAACGTGGAGAACTTTGAAAAGCAGCTGCATATGCTGGGCTACTCCTTCGACTGGGACCGGACCGTCAACACTACCGACCCCGACTACTACAAGTGGACCCAGTGGATCTTCCTGCAGATGTTCAAGAAGGGCCTGGCCTACAAGGCCTCCATGCCCGTCAACTGGTGCACCAGCTGCAAGATCGTCCTGGCCAACGAGGAAGTGGTGGAGGGCGTGTGCGAGCGCTGCGGCGGCGAGGTCATCCGCAAGGAGAAGAGCCAGTGGATGCTGGCCATCACCAAGTACGCCGACCGCCTGATCGACGACCTGGACGACGTGGACTTCATCAACCGCGTCAAGATCCAGCAGCGCAACTGGATCGGCCGGTCCGAGGGCACTGAGGTGGACTTCACCGCCACCAACGGCGACAAGCTGACCGTCTACACCACCCGCTGCGATACGCTCTTCGGCGTGACCTATATGGTCATCTCCCCGGAGCACCCCTACCTCCAGCAGTGGAAGGACCAGATCCGGAACTGGGACGCCGTGTCCGCCTATATCGACGAGGCCGCCCACAAGTCCGACTTTGAGCGCGGGGAGCTGAACAAGGAAAAGACCGGCGTCCGCCTGGAGGGCATCGAGGCCGTCAACCCCGCCAGCGGCAAGCAGGTGCCCCTGTTCGTCTCCGACTACGTCCTTATGGGCTACGGCACCGGCATCGTCATGGGCGTGCCCGGCCACGACCAGCGCGACTGGGAGTTCGCCACCAAGTTCGGCCTGCCCATCATCGAGGTGGTCAAGGGCGGCGACATCACCAAGGAGGCCTTCACCCTCAAGGACGACACCGGCATCATGGTCAACTCCGGCTTCCTGGATGGCATGACCGTCAAGGAGGCCATCCCCGCCATGAAGAAGTGGGTCACGGAGCAGGGCATCGGCCATCCCAAGACCAACTTCAAGCTGCGCGACTGGGTGTTCAGCCGCCAGCGCTACTGGGGCGAGCCCATCCCCCTGGTGAACTGCCCCAAGTGCGGCTGGGTGCCCCTGCCGGAGGATCAGCTGCCCCTGCTGCTGCCGGAGGTGGACTCCTACGAGGTCACCGACACCGGCGAGTCTCCGCTGTCCAAGATGACCGACTGGGTCAACACCACCTGCCCCCAGTGCGGCGGCCCCGCCCAGCGGGAGACCGACACCATGCCCCAGTGGGCCGGCTCCAGCTGGTACTTCCTGCGGTATATGGACCCCCACAACGACAAGGCTCTGGCCAGCAAGGAGGCACTGGACTACTGGTCTCCCGTGGACTGGTACAACGGCGGCATGGAGCACACCACGCTGCACCTGCTGTACAGCCGCTTCTGGCACAAGTTCCTCTATGACATCGGCGTGGTGCCCACCAAGGAGCCCTATGCCAAGCGCACCAGCCACGGTATGATCCTGGGCGAGGGCGGTGAGAAGATGTCCAAGTCCCGCGGCAACGTGGTCAACCCCAACGACATCGTGGACCAGTACGGTGCCGACACCATGCGCCTGTATATCATGTTCATCGGCGACTTCGAGAAGGCCGCCACCTGGTCCAACGACGCGGTGAAGGGCTCCAAGCGCTTCCTGGACCGCGTGTGGAACCTGGCAGAGGCCGCCTCCGACAGCTACGACGTCACTCCCGCCAACGAGGCCATCATCCACAAGACCATCAAGAAGGTCACCGAGGACATCGACTCCCTGAAGATGAACACCGCCATCGCCGCCATGATGACCATGGTCAACGAGCTGGGCGCCAACGGCTGCACCCGGGGCGATGTGAAGTATCTGCTGCTGCTGCTCAACCCCTTCGCCCCCCACATTACCGAGGAGCTGTGGGAGATGCTGGGCTTTGCCAGCCAGACCGGCAAGATGTGCTGCCAGGCCCAGTGGCCCGTCTATGACGAGAGCAAGACCGTGGCCTCTACCGTGGACATGGCCGTCCAGGTGAACGGCAAGCTCAAGGGCACCATCACCATGCCCGCCGGCAGCGACGAGGCCGCCGTGGTGGCCGCCGCCATGGCTGTGGAGAAGGTCCAGAAGGCCACCGAGGGCATGAAGATCGTCAAGACCATCCTGGTCAAGGACCGTCTGGTGAACCTGATCGTCAAGCCCCAGTAAAGAGCCGCGGGCGGACGGACACGGGGATTCCGCAAATTTTCAACAAAATCCCTTGACAACGGCCGGCAAGGTCCGTATAATAGCTTTGTTAAAGCCATAGATTATGGCCCTTAAAGTATCCTGGATTGAGCCGGATACCTCGGAGGGAGGGAAATATAGATGTCTGAGATCCACGTGCGGGAAAACGAGTCCATCGACAGCGCGCTCAAGCGTTTCAAGCGCAGCTGCGCCAAGGCTGGCGTGATTGCTGAGGTCCGTAAGAGAGAGCACTATGAGAGCCCCAGCGTCAAGCGCCGGAAGAAGTCTGAGGCCGCTCGCAAGAACAAGAAGCGCTTCTACTAAGAACCGAAAAAACACCGTGCCGTTTGGCACGGTGTTTTTTTGCGCCCCGGACCGCCGGAAAAAAGCGATCCGGGGCAGTTTGTTTGGTTGACAGCAAACCGTATCATTGCTATAATACAGTTAGAAAGTGTACTACTTAAATAATACGGTTTTGAAAAGGGCGGTGAGACAGCGTGATCTTTGACGGCTTCGTGCCGGTGGAGGGCAGTCCTCTGTACCGGCAGATCATCCGCCACATCCAGCGGGGACTGGCGGCGGGCACCATCCGCTTCGGGGACGAACTGCCTTCCCGCCGCACGCTGTCGGCCCTGCTGGGGGTGAACCCCAACACCGTTCAGAAGGCCTACCGGATCCTGGAGGAGGAGGGGATCATCGCCTCCCACACCGGCGCCAAGAGCCTGGTGACGGCAGACGGAGAGACCGTGGAGCGGGTCCGCCGGGAACTGCTGGCGGAGGAGGCCGGGACCCTGGTCCGGGCCATGCGGCAGATGGGGGTCTCCCGTGAGGAGGCCCTGGCGGAGATTCGGCGGCTGTGGGACGCGCCGGAGACAGGAGAGGAGGCGGAACCATGAGACGGTATTGGTCGGTGATGCTGCTGGGCGCCCGGGGCGTGTGCGGAAAGCTGCTGGCGCTGCTGGCGGTCCTGGCAGCGTCGGAGGCGGTACTGGTGGCGCTGCGGGGTCTGCCTGCCGCCTGCCTGAGCAACCTGCTGCAAGGCAGCTGCCTGTCCTACGCTTTCCGGGCGGCGCTGCTGGCCCTGGCGGTGATCTGCTGCCTCTGGGGCAGCGATCTGCTGGGCGGCGTCCGCTGCCGGTACACGCTGGAGCGGCTGCGGGTGGGGGAGCTGACCGTGGTGGTGCTGTGGGGCCTTTGTTACGCCCTGGCCTTTCTGGTCCTGATGGGGTTCCAGCTGGTCTGCCTGTTGGCGGTGAGCCGGTGGTATCTGGCGGCAGGCAGCGGCACGGCCGGCCCGCAGTCCCTGTTTCTGGCCGCCTACGCCGACCCGCTGTTCCACGCCCTGCTGCCCCTGGAGGACTGGGGCCTTTACGTCCGCAACGGGATGTACGCCCTGTCTCTGGGCCTGTGCTGCTCCATGTGGTCCTTCTGGAGCCGCCGGAGCGGCTGGGGATGGGCCCTGTACGGCGTCGCCGCCCTGGCGGTGATCACCTTCCCCTCCGGGATCGGCAGTGAGAGCGGGGGACTGGTACTGGGTCTGGTGGCGCTGGCCGTTGCCCTGGGAGCGCTGGTGCCGGTGTGGAAGGAGGTGCGCCATGGCGAGGATTGACTGGAGAAACTGGGCGCCGCCGGGACGGGACGCCCGGGGAGAGGCTGTGAATGCCCTTGGTTGTCTGGCTATGGTCACGCTGCTGGCGTGGATCCTGTTTGCGATCCGCTATATGAGCGCCTGGGAGCGGCTGTTCCTCTGGGAAAACGGCGCCCGGGTCCTGCGAACCGGGGTGAAGATGCAGGATCTCCGTGAGATCATCGGCGTTATCCCCCTGGTCTTTTGGATACAGATCGGCTTGGCGGCGGTCACGGCGGCCCGCCATTACGCGGACCACTACCGGGAGGGGAGCCGGCCGGTGTACCTGATGCGGCGTCTGCCGGACCGGTGGGAGTACCACCGCCGGTGCCTGGCCATCCCGGCGGCCACAGTCGCTGCCACAGCGGTGCTGCTGGCGGGGTCTCTGGCGCTGTTCTATGGGGCCTATATGCTGTTCACCCCGGCGGCGTGCGTCGTCCCGGGGCAATGGGCGGAGATTTGGAGGGTGCTATGATCGAATTGAAGGAAGTCGTCAAAAGCTACGGCGCCAAGCGGGCCCTGGACGGCGTGTCCCTGACGATCCCACAGGGGGAGATCGTGGGACTGTTCGGAGAGAACGGCGCCGGCAAGACCACCCTGCTCAAGTGCATGCTGGGCCTGCTGCGCCATCGGGGGACCGTCATGCTGGACGGCGAACCCATCACCGGGAAGAACATCGCCCGGCTGTCCTTTGCCACCTGCGAGCACTCCTTTTTCCCCGGGCTGACCGCGGAGAACCACCGGGTATTCTATCAGGCGCACTTCCCGGCCTTCCGGGACAAGCGGTTCCGGGCGCTGATGGAGTTTTTCGAGCTGCCCTCCGGCAAGCTCCTGCGGCACTTCTCCACCGGCCAGAAGAACCAGTTCGAGGTCATTCTGGCCCTGAGCCAGGGGGCCGACTACATCCTCATGGACGAGCCCTTCGCCGGAAACGACGTGTTCAACCGGGAGGACTTCTACAAGGTGCTGTTGGGCATCCTGGAGCCCACGGAGACGGTGATCCTCTCCACCCACCTGCTGGAGGAGGTCCAGAACTTCATCGGGCGGGCGGTGCTGATCCGCCGGGGGAAGATCGTGGGGGACACCAGCATGGAGGCCCTGGAGGACTCCGGCCGGGATCTGATGACCTATGTGAAGGAGACGTACCACTACCGGCCCGACCGGGTGAGCCGTGCCCTGTCGGACCTGACGGAGTGAGGGAGGCAGCCATGCGGATCCGATTTTGTATACTGGCGGTGCTGGCGGCCCTGTCCGTGGGCGTCACCGCCTGGGCCCACGGAGCCGTTTACGCCCGGCGGGAGGCGGTGACGGCGGAGCGGCAGGTGCTTGCGGGGGACCCTGCCCGGGCGGAGGGCGTGACGCTGGAGGTGCGGACCACCCTGGACCGGCACCTGTTCTGGGAGACGGAGATCACTGCCGGCGCGGAGACCGTCAGTGACACGGCGTACACCTTCAGCTACCGGGAGCGGCTGCCTGAAAGCCTCCGGCAGCCGGACGGGATCTATCTGGACATCTGGGGCAATTTCGGCCCGACGGGCCGGGATGACGAGGTCGAGGATCAGACCGGGATGGAGAAGCCGTTCAACGACGTGGCCTCACGCTGTCCCGCCGGGACCACGGACTACACGGAGACCGTGCATCTGCGGGACTACTATGAGACGTATCCCCTCTTTCTACAGGACAGCATCGTCGATCTGCTGCCGGCGGCGGAGTCGTACAGCTTTGTGATCGAGGAGGGGGCGGAGTGGCCGGAGCAGCAGCTCCAGGAGCTGATGCGGACGTACTTTCCCATTCCGGTGCCGGAGGATGCCCTGCTGACGATCAGCATTGGCAAGGACGCCAAGGGGAACGTACAGAGCTGCGGCAGCGCTGGCTTCGAACAGCTCCCCGACCTCACCACATTCTCCGTGGTCCGGGAGGGCGGCGTCTACTTCCTCCTCAGCGGAAGCCAGGGAGAGACGCCTCTGGACACCAGTTTGTTCCCCCTGGGCTACGGGGTCTATTTCCTTCCCGTGGAACTGGAGAGCGCCGGAGAGGACTATGGGAAGGACACCTATGTGGTCCGGCTGGGCGACCCGGTCCGGGTCTGCCCCGTGGACCCGGCGGCCGCCGCCCAGGTCAGCCTCTGGGGCGGCGAGGAGGGCGAACTGTTCCTCTTCACCCGGCAGGAGGGCACCCTGACCCTGACGGTGCTGGACGGGACGGGCGCCGTCCTGGCGGATTTTCCGGTGCTGGAGGGGGCGGAGACGGGACCGGACCGGGTCTGGATCCGGGAGGACTACCTGGTGGTGAAGGCGGGAGACCGCTTCCGGGTGGTGGAGACGGCGGACCAGACCTTCCGGCCGGACCTGGAGGGCAGCTTCCGGCAGCTGCAGGAGGCGGGGCTCGACTTCACTTACGGAGAGACCACCATGGACTACGACGGGGAGCGTCTGGCCCTCGCTGGGCAGATCGGCTGGAGCTGCGCCAGCTTCCTGGCGCTGTACGGCGGGGATGGACTGGAATATCTGGGCACTTACACCCTCAGCCAGGACCGGGAAAACAGCTGTTGGATGGAGGAGACGGACCCGCTGACCGTCCGCCTGCCATAGGCGGAAAACAACCCAGAAGGCGGCTCCGGCGCAAGCCGGGGCCGCCTTTTTGCGCCGTCCCCCGGAGAAAGACGCTCCAAAAGTTTCCTTGTGATTTGCAACAAAATGCGAATTGATTTCCGGATGCTGTATGGTATGCTTATATAAAATGGCGTAAACGTTTGAGAAAGAATGGGATGCTGCCGTGAAAGTGGTTTTGGGGTATCTGAAGCCCTATACGGGCCGGGTGGCCGTGGGGGTCACCATCAAGTTCACCGCCGCGATCTTAGAGCTGGTGCTGCCGCTGCTGCTGGCCGCGGTCATCGATGACCTGGTGCCTGCCCGGGATCTGCCGGCCATCTGGCGGACCGGCGCTCTGATGGGCGTGCTGGCCTTTGCTGCCGCCGCCTGCAACATCACCGCCAACCGCATGGCCGCCTGGGTCTCCATGGAGGTGACCCGGGAGCTGCGCCGGGATCTGTACCGCCGGGTACAGGCCCTTTCCTGCGCCCAGATGGACCGCTTCTCCGCCTCCTCCATGGTGTCCCGGCTGACCAACGACACCTACAACGTCCACCAGATGTTCGACAAGGTCCAGCGGGGCGGCATCCGGGCGCCCATGCTGGTGCTGGGCGGACTGGTGCTGACCTTCCTCCAGCAGCCGGTGCTGGCCCTGGTCCAGCTGGCGGTGAGCCTGCTGACCTTCCTGACCATCACCCTGGTGACCCGCCAGGGCATCCCCTTCTACACCCAGGCCCAGCAGGCGGTGGACACGGTGGTCCGCATCCTGCGGGAGAATGCCTCCGGCGTCCGGGTCATCAAGGCCCTGGCCTGCCAGGGCCGAGAGCGGGAGCGGTTCGAGACCGCCAACCATGCCTCCCGCCGGGCGGAGGAGCAGGCTGGCTGGGTCATGGCCATGACCAATCCCATCACGGACTTCCTGCTGAATACGGGACTGACGCTGGTGGTGCTGGTGGGCGCTTTGTGGGTGGATGCCGGACGGATGCAGCGGGGCCAGATCGTGGCCTTTTTGACCTATTTCACCCTGATCCAGAGCGCCACGCTGGGCATCGCCAAGGTCTTTGTGCGCATCAGCAAGGGCGCCGCCTCCGCCCGCCGGATCCGGGAGATCCTCCAGGCCCCTCTGGAACAGACGGTGGAGCCTGCGGAGGCGGAGGAGGTGCGGCCCGGCATCCTGGGCATGGAGAACGCCACCTTCTCCTACCTGGGCGTGGAGCCGGACCTGGAGCAGGCGTCCTTCACCCTGGAGAAGGGACAGATGCTGGGCATCCTGGGGCCCACCGGCAGCGGCAAGACCACCCTGATCTCTCTGCTGCTGCGGCTGTACGACGCCGACGGCGGCGTGGTCTGGGTCGGCGGAAAGGATGTCCGGACCCAGGAACGCCGGGAATTGCAGACGCGCTTCGGCGTGGTGTTCCAGGGGGACACCCTGATCGCCGGCAGCGTGTATGAGAACATCTCCTTCCTGCGGGGCCTCAGCCGGGAGGCGGTGGAGGCCGCGGCCCGCACCGCCCAGGCCTGGGAGTTCATCGAGACGCTGCCCCAGGGGCTGGACACCCGCGTGGACCTGCGGGGCGCCAACCTCTCCGGCGGCCAGCGGCAGCGGCTGCTGATTGCCCGGGCCCTGGCGGGTGATCCGGAGATTCTGATTCTGGACAGCGCCGACAGCGCCCTGGACTACCGGACGGCGGCGGCCCTGCGGGCGGCGCTGCGCCGGGACATGCCGGGCGTGACGCTGGTGGTGATCTCCGAGCGGGTCTCCTCCGTCCGGGAGGCGGACCGCATCCTAGTGCTGGAGAGCGGACGCATCGACGCCCAGGGCAGCCACCGTGAGCTGCTGGAGACCTGCGCGCGCTACCGCCAGATGGCGGAGCTGCAGATGGGGGAGGGAGCGGTATGAAAAAGCATCTGCTGCTGCGGCTGGGCCGCTTTCTGCGCCCCTACCTTCTGACCCTTGCGGGCATCACGGTGCTGATGGTGTGCGCCAACCTGCTGACGCTGACGGTGCCGCTGCTGTCCGGCTGGGCGCTGGACGCCGTGGGTACGGAGCCGGGAGGCGTGGACTTTCCCACTGTGCTGCGCAACTGCGCCGGGATGCTGGTCTGCTGCGCCCTGGCGGCGGGGCTGAACTATCTGGTCTCCGCCAAGCTGATCCAGGTGGGCCAGGCCGTGTCCTACGACCTGCGGAAGGCCGCCTTCCACCGGATGAGCGAGCTGCCGGTCCAGTATTTCGACACCCATCCCGCCGGGGATCTCATCAGCCGCATCTGCTACGATGTAGACACGGTCAACGCCACCCTCTCCACAGACCTTTTGCAGATCTGCACCAGCCTGCTGACGGTGGCTGGGTCCTTTGTGATGCTTCTGGTGCTCTCGCCCCGGCTGGCGGTGGTGTTCTTCGTGACGGTGCCGCTGTCCGCAGTGCTGACCCGGCTCCAGATGCGGCGGATCCACCCCCTGTTCCGGCTGCGGTCCAGGGAGTTGGGCGCGCTCAATGGCTTTGCTGAGGAGCGCATCGGCCGCCAGCGGGCCATCCGCACCTACGGCGTGGAGGCCGAGGACCTGCGTCAGTTCGAGGAACGCAACGACGAGGCCTCCCGGGCCTACTACCGGGCGGACTGTGCCAGCGCCTCCCTGGGCCCCTCCGTCAACTTCATCAACAACCTGTCCCTGGCGGCCATCAGTGTGTTCGGCGGACTGCTGTTCATCGGAGGGGGCATCTCCATCGGCAGCCTCACTTCCTTTGTGCTGTACTCCCGGAAGTTCTCCGGTCCCATCCGGGAGGCCGCCAACCTGCTCAGCGACCTCCAGGCCTCCGTGGCGGCGGCGGAGCGGGTGCTGGACCTGCTGGACCAGGAGCCGGAGCCGGCGGATCCGCCGGGGGCCCTGGACCCGGCGCATCTGGAGGGAGCCATCTCCTTCCGGCATGTGGAGTTCGGCTACGACCCGGACCGGCCGGTGCTGCGGGATTTCACCGCCGACGTCCCTGCCGGCAGCATGGTGGCGGTGGTGGGCACCACCGGGGCGGGCAAGACCACCCTGGTGTCGCTGCTGCTGCGATTCTACCAGCGGCAGGGAGGCGACATCACCGTGGACGGCCGGCCGCTGGAATCCTACGCCCGGGACGGCCTGCGCCGTCGCCTGGCCATGGTGCTCCAGGACACCTGGCTCTTCGGCGGCACCATTGCCGAGAACATCGCCTACGGCACGCCGGGCGCCACCCGGGAGCAGATCGTGGAGGCTGCCAAGGCCGCCTGTATCCATCGGTTTCTCATGTCCCTGCCGGACGGCTACGACACCGTCCTCACCGACGAGGGTGCCGGCATCTCCAAGGGCCAGCGGCAGCTGCTGGCCATCGCCCGGTGCTTCCTCTCCAACGCCGATGTGGTCATTATGGACGAGGCTACCTCCGACGTGGACACGGAGACGGAGGAGCAGATCCGCGCCGCGCTGGAGCGGCTGCGGCAGGGGAGAACCTGCTTTGTCATCGCCCACCGGCTGGTGACGGTCCGCAAGGCGGATCAGATCCTGGTGCTGGACGGCGGCCGCGTGGCGGAGCAGGGGACCCATGATCAGCTGCTGAAGCAGGGAGGAATTTACGCAAAGCTGTATAAAGCGCAGTTTTCATCGTAATTTTTCACGAAAACGTATTCGATTTTGACAAAGTTTACAAGTGAAGTGAAAATTGAACTCAAAAAAAGTGCATAAAAAGCGTAGAACTCATTTATGCTTTTTATATGAAAATTGTTAAAATCCATAAAAATTTTGTAAACAAAATAGCAAAAATACGAATTGACAAATCCTTGAAAAGAATTGATAATAGTTGTAGAAGGAGCGCAAACGTTTGCGAATATGGTTTTTCTGCAAACGGGGACGCAAAATTTGAAAAATGGATGTGAGAGAAGCAAGGAGAAAAAACCGGTCGGCAATCCGACAGCTATCAGAAAGAGGTGTTATCGTGTCAAAGAAAGCCCTCCCCCGTAAGCCGCTGACAAAGAAGCGGCTGAAAAATCTGATCTTGAATGTGGTCACAAACCCGTTCAACATGGTCGTGCTGGTGAGTCTGGTGATCTTGTTCTGCCTGATCATCATTCCTCTGCTGACCATGATCTCCACCACCTTCACCGCGGCGCAGGCCGAAGTTATGCGGCGAAGAATCGAAGACGCTCAGGTGGGCGACTTCACCCTCTATTATTGGACCTATATGCTGGCCAGCAGCATGTCCAAGTCGGTCCTGTGGGAGCCCCTGCGCAACTCGCTGCTGATCGGTGCGTGCGTGGTGGTCATCTCCGTGCCGCTGGGCTCCGTGCTGGCGTGGCTGATGGTCCGCACCGACATCCCCGGCAAGAAGGTCCTGAGCATGCTGGTGATCATCCCCTACATGATCCCCTCCTGGACCAAGGCTCTGAGCTGGCTGGCTGTGTTCCGCAACGCTACCTCCGGTGCCAACGGGTTCCTGGCCGGTATGGGACTCCCCATCCCTGACTGGCTGGCCTACGGCCCCATTGCCATCATCCTCTGCATGTCCATGCACTATTACGCATTTTCCTATATCATGGTTTCCGGCGCCCTTCGTTCCATCAACTCCGAATTGGAGGAGATGGGTGAGATCCAGGGTGCCAGCAAGCCCCAGATCCTGCGCCACATCACCCTGCCGCTGATCATGCCCTCCATCCTGTCGGCCATGATCATGACCATCAGCAAATCCATCGGTACATACGGTGTTGCGGCCAACCTGGGCAACCGCATCGGCTTCTACACCCTGGCCACCAAGATGCGCGTGTTCATCGACCAGGGGCCCCAGGGCGTCGGCTATGCCATGAGCCTGGTGCTGGTGGGCCTGGCCGCGGCCATCATCTTCTCCAACCAGAGAGTGGTGGGTGTCCGCAAGTCCTATGCCACCGTGGGCGGCAAGGGCGGCCGTCATACTCTGATGCCTTTGGGCAAGGCCAAGAAGCCCCTGATGGCGTTCCTGGTCGTGTTCCTGTTCCTGGCTATGGTAATGCCCATGTTCGTGCTGATCATGGAGACCTTCCAGATCACCACCGGCAACGGCTATGGCCTCGACAACCTGACCCTCTACAACTGGATCGGCACCGTGGACCAGGCGGAGAAGTATACCAACACCCCGGGCATCTTCCGCAACAAGGACTTCCTCAACGCCCTGTGGAACACCGTGCGCCTGACCCTGATCGCCTCCATCATCACCGCTATCTGCGGCCAGTTCCTGGGCTATATCAGCTCCCGCGGCCGCGGCAAGTGGTACGGCAACCTGACGGAGCAGCTGGTGTTCGTGCCCTACCTGATGAGCGGCATCGCGTTCTCCACCATGTATTTCGCCATGTTCTCCGTGCCTCATCTGGGCGGCTTGATTCCCTCCCTGTATGGTACCTTTACCCTGATCGTTCTGACCTCGGTGGTCAAACACTTCCCCTTCGCCAGTAAATCCGGTACGGCCAACATGCTGACCATCAGCGTGGAGCTGGAAGAGGCGGCAGATATTGCCGGCGCCAGCTTCTGGAAGCGGATGGCCTCCATCATCGTGCCGCTGGCGAAGAACGGCTTCATCTCCGGCTTCATGCTGACCTTCATCTCCATCGCCAAGGAGCTGGACCTGATCATCATCATGATGACTCCCACCACCCGGACCATGTCCTATCTGGCCTTCACGTATTCCCAGGATGGCTACAACCAGATGGCAGACGCCATCTCCGTGGTCGTGCTGCTGTTCATCCTGGTGTGCTACATCATCGCCAACAGGTTCGGCGCCGATATCGGCAAGAGCTGGGGCTGATCCCAGGAACCGGACCCTGACCGTTTTATGACAGAACAGAAAGGATAAGGCGAACCATATGAGTCGTATTGAATTAAAGCATATTGATAAATTTTATGGCGATAACCACGTTCTGCGGGACATCAACCTGACCATTGAGGACGGCGACTTCATGACCCTGCTGGGCCCCTCCGGCTGCGGCAAGACCACCACGCTGCGCGTGGTGTCCGGCCTGGAGCGTCCCCAGAACGGCACCATGACCATCGACGGCGTGGAGATGATCAACGCCGATGACGCCTACTATGCCGAGCCCAGCAAGCGTGGACTGAACCTGGTGTTCCAGTCCTACGCCCTGTGGCCCCACATGACCGTTTACAACAACATCGCCTTCGGCCTGAAGATTCAGAAGATGGCCAAGGATGAAATCGACAAGCGGGTCATGAGCGCCCTGAAGATGATGCGGATCGAGCAGTACAAGGACCGCTATCCCACTGAGCTGTCCGGCGGCCAGCAGCAGCGCGTGGCCATCGCCCGCGCCGTGGCCTCCAGCCCCAAGCTGCTGCTGCTGGATGAGCCCCTGTCCAACCTGGACGCCAAGCTCCGTCTGGACATGCGCGCCGAGCTGCAGCGCCTGCACAAGGAGCTGGGCACCACCATCATCTACGTCACCCACGACCAGGTCGAGGCCCTGACCATGTCCACCAAGATCGCCCTGTTCAAGGAAGGCGCTCTGAACCAGGTGGCAACGCCTCTGGAGCTGTACAACAACCCCATCGACCTGGAGGCTGCCGACTTCATCGGCAACCCCCGCATCAACCTGCTGGATGGCAAGGCCGAGATGAAGAACGGCCAGCTGGTGGTCAAGAGCGATCTGGGCGGCCACACCTTCCCGGGTAAGGATCTGACCGACGAGGAGTTCCCCAAGAGCGGCGAGTTCGACTGCGTGCTGGCCATCCGGCCTGAACAGGTCATCATCTCCCGGGAGCCGGTGGACGGCGCCATTCCCGTCACTGTCTACGCCAGCCAGCCCGCTGGTTCCGAGACCATCGTTACGCTGGTGGCCGGACAGGATGAATTCCTGTCCAAGGAGATCGGCCAGGCTCACTACGAGTTGGATCAGAAAGTCTGGGCCATCATTGACCAGGACAAGATCAACATTTACAACAAGGCAACCACCCGTCTCATTAAGCGCGCGGTGTGACCGCGAGTTTATAGATCGCGAGTTTCAGCCAGACACCCAACAACAAATATGCGAAAGGAGCACATTGAGATGAAGATGAAGAAACTCTTTGCGTTGCTGCTGACAGCGGCTATGGTTCTGAGCCTGGTTGCCTGCGGCGGAGGGAACGACACTGCTGCCGGTACTGGCGACGGCGGCGAGGATGCTGCGGCGTCCGAGCTGACCCTGGGTTATGATTTTGCCACGGATACCGAGCATTTCGGTCCTGTTTACGACGAGTGGAGCGACTTGACTGACGACGAGCTCTACGCCAAGGCCCAGGAAGAGGGCGGCACCATCACCGTTTATGCCACCTCTTCCAAGATGCTGAAGGTTGTCGAGCCCTTCCTGGAGGACTATCCCGGTCTGGACGTGGACGTCATGGACCTGGACTCTGACGAGGTGCTGAGCAAGGCCGAGATGGAGCATGACAGCGGCAACATCACCGCCGACGTGCTGCAGACCAAGGACGTCAACGGCGCCGTGTTCTATGAGCACTATCAGACCGGCATCTTCGAGCCCTACTATCCCTCCGATATCTGCTCTCACATCGACGAGGACCTGCTGAAGTACAGCCTGCCTCTGTACAGCTCTCAGTCCTTCTGGTATTATAATACCGCCGCGTTCCCCGATGGCCAGCCCATTACCAGCTGGTGGAACATCATTGAGAAGAACGACGACGGCAGCCAGAAGTATCAGATCTTCTGCAAGGAGATCGGCACTGAGACCGCGTACCTGTCCCTGTTTGCCAGCTTCATCGTCAACGCCGACCAGATGGAGCAGGCCTATGAGGATACCTACGGCGAGCCTCTGGAGTATACCTACGACGCCTCTGATTTCGCCTTCGAGGTGCCTGAGAACAACGCCGGCGTGGAGTACATGTGGCGGTTCAGCCAGCTGAAGATGACCTTCATCGACGACGGCGATGAGCTGGCCCTGGCCGTTCACAACTCCACCGCTGACAAACCCGCCCTGGCCCTGGCCTCCGCCGGCAAGATCGAGAACCGTGATGCGTCCGGCTACGACATCGCTTGGTGCATCGGCTTGACTCCCTATACTGCTCTGCTCAACTGCGAGTCCCTGTTTGTGGCCGCCGGCTGCGACAACCCTGCCGGTGCCCGCCTGTTCATCCGCTACGTCCTGGGCGGCGCTGACGGTACTGCTGCCGGTTATGAACCCTTCCAGAAGGAAGGCAACTGGCCCGTCCGTGACGATATGACCAACGACAAGAACCCCGCTCAGCTGGATGAGCTGGGTGCCATTGAAAACGACTTCGGCGCGATCTATTCCATCTTTGCCGACTGCCAGGACATGTGGACTTACTGGCTGAACCAGAATCCCAATATGTAATTCGTCCCACGGCGGCTGCTGTGTGACCAAGGAAACTGCGGGGGCGGGCATACGCCCGCCCCCGCACAGTCAATAGAAGGAGGCGACCGCCGTGCAGAATCGAAAACTGGAACAGCTGCGGCAGGAGGAGCGAAACAGAGTCTGGAAGGAGCGAGGAGACCGCTTTTGGGGTGCGTTCCTGTTCACCAAGGACGGCAAAGTGAAAAGTACGCTGCTGTTGTATTCCTTCTGCCTGAGCATGGTGTTTGTGGTGATTTACGCCGCAGCCTATGTGAGCTTGATCAACCTCCTTCATCCGATGCTGGAAGGGGCCCCTACGGCATGGATTAACTTCGTGGAGGCGGCCGTACCTACCCTGGTGGGGACGGCTGTGTGTTGTTTTGCCTGGTTCCTCCCGGAAAAGCGGATGCTTCTGTCTGCTTACCTGTGGCTGGCGGCACTGGCTGTTGCGTGTCTCGTGGCTATGCTAATCATCCTGGGCGGAGATTTCCAGGCGCAAATGCTGTTCCTGCAGTTCTTTGGGCTGTTCGTACCGGCACCCATCCTCCTGGGAGGGGGACTGTCGCTGTGGCTGTACCGCCGGTATCAGCGGCGCAGGCCCATCCTTGACAACAGGAGAATCGAAAGGACTGTGAGACAATGATCAACACCGTATTGTTTGATATGGGAGGGACCCTGGAGGATATCTACTCCGACGCGGCGAGCAAGATGGCCGCGGCCCAGGGCGTCCTCCGGATCCTGCGCAGCCACGGTGTGGACGTCCGGGTGGACGAGGACACCGCTCTCCGGATGCTGACCGAGGGCTGGAACCGGTACGCCGCGTACCGCAATCCCTCTCAGCGGGAGCTGAAGCCGGAGGAGATCTGGGGCGATTATGTGCTGACGGACTTCGGCCTGGATTTCGAGACGGTCCAGCCCTTCGCAGAGGAGTTGGCCCATATGTGGGAAGTGACCCACTATTACCGGAGCCTGCGGCCCCGGGTCAAGGAGATGCTGGAGGGATTGAAGGGCCTGGGCATGAAGCTGGGCGTCATCAGCAACACCGCCAGCTTGTATCAGGTCTACGAGATCCTGAAGGAATACGGTATCCGGGAGTATTTCCAGGATGTGACCCTCTCCTCCGTGACCGGCTACCGTAAGCCTGACCCCAACATCTTCAAGGTCTCCCTGTACCAGGTCCAGTCCGACCCGGCGGAGTGCGCCTATGTGGGCGACACCTTCTCCCGGGATGTGATCGGCCCCCAGAACATGGGCTTTGGGATGACCTTCCACATCCACTCCTTCCTGACGGCTTCCCGGGATACGGACATCCCCGACACGGTGAAGCCCACCTATTCCATCCAGGACATCTATGAGGTCTATACCATCCTGCGGGATCTCAAGCAAGGAGAGGGTGTCCGCCCGGCCTGATGCGAGCAGGCGGCCTTTGAATCTGAATGATCTGCGGGAGCCGGCAGTGCCGGCTCCCGCTTTCCGCTGTCCGGAGAAAAAACG
Source organism: Dysosmobacter sp. Phy (assembly GCF_054476235.1). Lineage (NCBI taxonomy): Bacteria > Bacillati > Bacillota > Clostridia > Eubacteriales > Oscillospiraceae > Dysosmobacter > Dysosmobacter sp. Phy. Next base: position 2,974,829 of record NZ_CM136997.1, on the reverse strand, counting down.
GGAACAGCAGAGCCCCGGAGGAGCTGTGGCTCCTCCGGGGCTCTGCTGTGTTCAGGAAGGGAAGGAAACTATCCATTCATTATGCGTACTGCGTGCCGGTGCCGTCCACCATGGCGTCGTAGCCCCGCTTGACCTTGTCGTAATTCTTGTCCCGGTCCAGGACCACGCCGCGGCCGGCGCCGTCCACCACCAGGCCCAGGCCGATCTCCTCCAGCTTCTGGTCCAGTTCGCCCAGCAACTTGGGAGCGGAGCCGGGCTCCGTGGAGCGGCCGTCGAAGATGATGTGGAAGTAGACCTGCTCCAGGCCCTGCTCCTTGGCCATGGCGCAGATGGACAGGGGATAGTCGATGCAGCCGTGGGAGGACTTGTAAGTGAGATAAGCCAGCAGATGCAGGGAGGAGTGGTTCTTCTTCACGTGCTCCACGGCCTCCAGGAACACCGGGTTGCGCTGGAAGCTGCCGTCCTTGACAGCGGCGTCCAGGCGGACGTCGTCCTGCATGACGCAGCGGCCGGCGCCCAGGTTGGAGTGGCCCGCCTCGGAGTTGCCGGCCTTTCCGGCGCCCAGGCCCACGTGCTCACCGGAGGCGTGCAGCTTGGACCAGGACTGACCCGCCAGCAGGCTGTCCCAGTAGGGTGTGTCGGAGATGTGGATGGCGTCGCCCTCGTCGCCGGGGCCCAGGCCCCAGCCGTCGCAGATGATGAGGAGCATCTTGCGGTCCTTGCCCCAGTCACGGCCCTCCGCCAGGGACTTGCCGGTCATGACAGCAGGCTGGGGGATGCCCATGACGTCCAGCACCGTGGGGGCCACGTCGCTGAGGGCGCCGTCCCGCAGCTGGATGGGCGTGGGATCGGCGGGGTCCATCATGACGAAGGCCACCAGGTTGGTGGTGTGGGCGCCGTCGGACTTGCCTGCGGCAGTATAGAGCTTTTCGATGTTGCCGTGATCGGCGGTGACAGCCACCACATAGCCCTTGGACAGGGCGTCGCCCACCACCTTTTCCAGGGCCCGGCTCACATGGGCGCAGGCCTCCAGCTTGGCGGCGGTGTTCTGGGTGTGGCCGATGACATCGCCGTTGGCGAAGTTGGTGACGATGAAGTCGTACTTGCCCAGGGCGTCGGTCAGGGTGTCGGTGACCTTGGGCAGGGACAGCTCCGGCTGCTGGTCAAAGTCGATGCCCTTGGGGGAAGGGATGCAGATGTCGTCCTCGCCGGGGAAGGGATTGTTCTCGCCGCCGTTGAAGAAGAAGGTCACATGGGCGAACTTCTCGGACTCGGCGCAGTGAAGCTGGGTCTTGCCGGCCTCGGAGAGGACCTGGGCCAGGGGCTTTTCCACGTGCTCCGGTGCAAAGGCGATGGGCAGGTCCTTGAACTTGTCGTGATACAGGGTCAGAATGGAGAAATCCAGGTTGTTGAGCTTGTGGATGTCCACGGCGCTGAAGTCCTTGTCGGTGAACATCTCCGTCAACTCGATCTCCCGCTCGCCCCGGCGGCAGCAGAAGATGACAGCGTCGTTGTCCTGGATGCGGCCCACAGGGACGCCGTTCTCCGTCAGGACCATGGGCTCCAGATGATAGTCGTCCTGGCCCAGTTCATATGCCCGCTTGACGGCCTCCGCCAGCTGGGCGCCGCCATGGTTGATCTGAGACATGGGTGTACCTCCTTGATATAGATGTGAAGTCAAAGGGCTTTACTGCCCGTCGGTGGGAAGGACCAGCTTGTCGACGGCCACATGGCCCCGGGCGGGGAAGATGTCCAGCAGCTGCGGGAAGGTGTAGACCTTGACGTCGGGCATGTTTTCCTCCGTCAGCTTCAGGGGCTTCTTGGGGTCGTACTGCACCGTCACGGTCATGCCGAAGGCGCAGGCCTTGGCGCCCACGATGTCCCGGTTCAGGTTGTCGCCCACGTAGCAGCAGTTTTCCGGCTGGGCCTGGACCTCGTCCATGGCATAGTAGTAGATGGCGGGCCCGGGCTTGCGGACGTAGGTGATGGAGGACTGCTGGACGGTCTTGAAGTAGGGCCGCAGGCCGTCGGCGTCCAGCCACTCGTCCACCTCCCGGCGGCCCACCAGGTCAGAGATGATGCCCAGGGTGTAGCCTCTGGCGCACAGCTCCTTCACGGTTTCTGCGCCGCCGTCCACCACGGTGCGGATGCCCTTGGTCTGGCGGTACTGATAGGTCAGCTCCCCGGCGTTTTTCAAGATCAGGTCCCGGTCGCAGTCGTAGGCCAGCCAGCGGGTCCAAAGGACCTCCTCCGGCGCCTCGCACATGAATTTCAGGGCCCACTCCCGGTACTTGTCGTAGCGCTTGTCGATCACGGTGTCGAACCAGGCGCAGGGGTCCTCTACCTGCACGCCGCACAGCTCCGCGATTTTAGTCTTGGCGGCGGCCAGATAGGCGGGGTCCTCCTTGATGACCCGGAAGGTGCCGCCCAGGTCGAAAAAGATAAAGCGGATATCAGTATTCATAGCTCCAGCCTCCTTTGCTGATGCCGTCCCTTTGCGGCGGGCGGCAGGCCGGGCTCCCTCCGGCAGGGAGGGGCAAAAGATCGCGGTTTCAGAAACCAAGAAGCGCTGAAAGCTTGCTCAGCCTGCCGAAAAAGCGTTTCGGCAGGCTGAACCGTCTCAGTTCAAGGCGGGCAGAAGATCCAGGATCTCCCGGAAATCGGAGATCACCGCGTCGGGGCGGACGGGTCCGCCGACATCCACCGGATGCTTCTTCTCGGGCGAGCGGAAGATGATGTTGCAGCCCACACCGGCCTCCACGGCGCCGGTCAGGTCCCGCTTGACATTGTCGGCCACGGACACGCAGTCCGCCAGATCCACGCCCAGCTCCCGGGAAGCGATGCGGTAGATCTCGGCGCCCGGCTTGCGCAGATGGCACACGGAGGAGAGAACCACGCTGGAGAAGTACTGGTCCAGACCGTCCTCCTCCAGCCAGTCGGGCACCTCGTTCTCGCCGATCAGGTTGGAGATGATGCCCAGGCGGTAACCCCGCTCATGGAGGGTACGGAGGACCTCCTCACCGCCGTCCACTACCACCCGGCGGCCCTTGGTCTGCCGGTACTGGAAGGACAGCTCGTGACAGACCTGGGCGATGCGGACCGGGTCATAGTCCGGAAGCAGCCACTTGCACCACAGCTCCTCGTCGCCGGACTCCTTGAATTCGCCCAGCGCCCACTTGCGGTAGGGCTCGTAGCGCTCCTCCACCAGCTGGTAGAACTCCTCATAGGGCAGGTCCGTGCCGGCGATCTCCGCCATTTTGCGGCGGGCGTGGCGCATGTAGGGCTCGTCGTTGAGGGCGATGCGCAGCGTGCCGCCCAGGTCAAAAAATACCGCCTTGTAACGCTTCTTCAGTTCCATATCAGGACGCCTCCTCAATTTCTGGCAGGAAAGATATCCAGCAGCTGGCGCAGACTGGTGATCACATGGTCGGGGGTGAACTCCTTACCGGTGGCCTTCTCCATGTTCAGAGTATCCGGCTCATCGATGCGGATCATCATGGCGAAGCCCGCGGCCTGGGTGCCCTCCACGTCACGGACCGGGTTATCGCCCACATAGGCGCACTGGGCCTCGGGGGAGCCGATACAGCGGCAGGCCAGGTGATAGATGGCCGGATCCGGCTTGCGCAGGCGGACCTTGGAGGAGAGGATGGTGGTTTTGAAGCACTGGGCCACGCCGTCGGCGGCCATCCAGTCGGGGATCTCGGTCTCGGTGACGGTGTTGGCGATGATGCCCAGGGTGTAGCCTCTGGCGCACAGCTCCTTCAGGGTCGCCACGGCGTCGGGCCGGGCCACCCGGCGGCCATCGTGGTCCCGCCACAGGCGGGTCAGCCGGGGCGCGTTGGCGAAGATCATGTTGGTGTCGTAGTCCGGCAGCATGTACTGGGTCCACAGCTCGCCCTCGGAGGCGTCCAGCAGTGTGGACTTGGATAGCTTGCGGTAGGCATTCCACCGCTCCTCCAACTTGGCGAAGAGCTCGTCGTGGGTCTCCTTGGTCTGGATCAGCTCCATCAGGTCCGCTTCCGCCTTGTCGATGAACGCCTGGTCCTTCAGAACGATACGAAGGGTATTGCCAACGTCAAAAAAGATGGTCGTGATATCGGGTGTCATGACAGTCTCCTCCTATTTTGATATTTGAGCGGCGGTCCAGACCTCCGGTCCGCGCTCCATGAGCAGCCCACGCCCCGGCGGGCAGGCCGCCGCGGCGCAGGAGTGTGCAGGATGTCTCCGGAGGGGATGGCAGGTGCCGCCGCGGAAAGAAGGAGCCGCCGGTTGCAGACCTTGGGGAGGGTCCGCACGGGCGTTCCGGGATAGCACTTTCCGGAGAGCTTGCAAACGTTTGCGCTCTTTACAACTTCATTTTAGGCTAAACTGCCCCGCTTTGTCAATATAGCAAATGCCAAAGTGTGAGAGCATTTTTCGGTTTTATGACCAATAGTTCAAAAAAAGCAGAATGATGTTGACATTGACAGAGAAATTATATATGCTTTTGTATAGAAAAAACGTAAAAGAGCGGTTTCGGACCTGGCTGAAGAAAACAGCTGGAAACGTTTGCGGCCGATTGCACCGCAGCCGCTTCGAAAAGGACGATGGGCGATGAAAAGTGTGACTTTGAAGGACGTGGCCAGGGCTGCCGGAGTTTCCTATGCCACGGTATCCAGGGCGCTGTCCGGCAGTTCGCAGATCGGAAGTGATACCCGGGAACGAATCATCAAGCTGTGCGATGAGATGGGCTATACCACCAACTATGTGGCCCGGTCCATGGTGATGAAGAAAACGGACCTGATCGGCCTGGTAGTCCCGTCCATCGACAGTGAATTCATGTCTCAGTTGGCCCACTATGCGGAGATGAGCGCCCGTACCCACGGATACAACATCATGCTGTGCAACTCCGGTCCGGATCTCAAACAGGAAAAGACGGTGGTGAAGCTGCTGCTGGGCCGGAAGGTGGACGGCATCCTGATCGTGCCCCAGAGCCCCAAGACCTACGAGAACATCCAGGCCTATACCGACCAGGTCCCTACAGTGTTTCTCAGCGAGAGCCTGCGGGACCAGCCCCAAAGTTATGTATCCGTGGACAATAGTCTTGGCACCTTTCTTGGGATGGAATACCTCTATTCCCTGGGGCATCGGGATATTCTGTACTTTGGCCGCCGCCACTCCACCACGCATCAGCTGCGGGCGGAAGGGTATATCCGCGCCTGTCAGGAGATGGGACTCAAGCAGCGGTTTTTCAACAGCGAGTATTCCCGTTCCTCGATCGAAAATGGCTATCAAATGGCCAAGGAGCTGTTCTCCCAACCCATTGACTATACCGCCATTTTTGCCTCCACAGATTCCAACGCCCTGGGCCTTCTGAAGGCTGCGGACGAGCTGCATATTGCCATTCCTGAGCGGCTGAGCCTGATTGGCTTCGATAATATTCCCGCCACGGCTTTGCCCCGGATTGATTTGACCACCATTGAGCAGCCCATGCGGGCCATGGCGGTTCAGGCGGTGGATATGCTGCTGGACAAAATCGAGCGGGGGACCCAGGGATATGTCCATCAGATTATGACACCCAGTCTTGTCAAACGGGGCACCTGCCGCTCGCTGCAGTAAAAATTTCTTCATAATATCGCAAAAAAGCACCGCTTACGCGGTGCTTTTTTGCGGCGGCAGAGCCGTCGGGGTTAGGAGAAAAGAAATGGAAGAATCAAAGTTTCACAATGATATCCAGCAGGATATCGGCGCTGGCGTCGCCCTTGTCGGAGGCGTGGTTGAGGTGGCTGTATATCTCCCGGTATTTCAGGATGCGGCGGAAATCGTCCCCGGCAAACAGCTCCGTCATGGATTTGTGGAACTGGACGTTAAGCGTGTTTTCCAACTTCTTGACCCGGGTGGCTTCCTGGTAGACTTTGGCGTGGTCCTTCTCCAGATTCTGCACGCACAGCAGAAGTCCATCCGCCATCTGCAGCAGGGTATTGGACATGGTGATCAGGTGTTCGTCAGGCGGAATCTCATAGATCCGCAATTCCTTCACCGTGGTCCAGGCGTAGTCGGCCAGATCGTCGGCGGAGGAGGACAGCCGGAACAGGTCCTCCCGGTCGATGGGGGTGATGAAGGTGCGATTGATGTCCTCAACCAGCTCCCGGCGAATGGCATCGGCTTCTTTCTCCTTCACTTTCACGAAGTCGCCGTTTTCCTGAGTGGGGTCCTCACAATAGCGGCACAGAGCCGCCACTGCGTCCCGGATGACGGTGACCTGCTGGATCAGCAGATGATAAAAGTTGAGACCTTCTTTCCGTTTGAACATACGGGGAGACCTCCTTCGATCAGTAAATCACAGAGAACAGGAAAAACAGTAACGCGCCCAGAGAGCCGGCGATGGGGATAGTGATGAACCAGGACAGCAGGATCTTGCCGGCCACGTTCCAGCGGACGGCCTTGTAGCGCTCCGCCGCGCCCACGCCCATGATGGAGGAGGAGACGATCTGGCTGGCGGATACCGGCGCGCCCAGCAGGGAGGAGGTCAGGATTACGGTACCGGCCGTCAGCTGCGAGGCAAAGGAGTGGATGGGCTGGACCTTATAGATACCGGTGCCCACCGTCTTAATGATCTTGAAACCGCCGAAGGCGATTCCGCAGGACAGGCACAGAGCCGCACAGACAATGGCCCAAATGGGAATACTGGCCTCCGCACCGCCGTAGATCCCCATGAGGATCAGCACGATGCCGATGGATTTTTGAGAGTCGTTGAAGGAGTGGTTAAAGGCCAGAAAGGTCATGTTCAGCCACTGTGCGTATGTAAAGAATTTGTTGACGCCAACTCCCGCGTGAAGGGTCAGGGCCAGCAGCAGCTTCAAAATCAAAAACCCCAGCACGAAGCTGACCGCAGGGGTCAGGAAGATCATCAGAACGACCTTCCCCCAGAAATAGGACCATGAGATGGCGCCGGTGCCGAAAGCGGCGATACCGGCGCCCACCACACCGCCGATCAGCGCGTGGGATGAGGACGCGGGGATGCCGAAGCGCCAGGTGGTCAGATTCCAGAGGATCGCCGCCAGGATGCCCGCCGTGATGAATGCCAGGGCGGTGTCTCTGCTGCCGGCGTCGGTGTAGAAGGCTTTGCCCACCAGTTTCTGAATGGTGTTGGAGACACTGGAGCCGACAACCAGAATGGCAAAGGGAGAGAGAAATTCCACCACTGCGGCCCAGGCCAGAGCGGGGTTAGGGCGCATGGAGCGGCTTGCGATCAGCGTGGCCACCACATTGCAGCCGTCATGGAATCCGTTGACATAGGTAAAGACGAAAATCATTCCGGTCAGCAGAATAAAGGAGATCTCCGACGGCACGGTAGGCACTTCCTTTCCCGCAAATAGCGCAAACGATTTCAAATTTATTTTAGGGATCTGCCTTGCGTTTACTTATTTTATTATGAATATTAGTGTGAATTATGTCAATATGAACTTGAAATTATATGGCAACTTTTACAAAAGCGTCAACTAATAAAGGCGGGCGCTGTAAAAATTTACGATATAAAACTCAAACGTTTGTATTATTAACGGATGCTTAGCAGCAATTGGGCAACCAGCTTTCCCCAATTCAAAATGGATTTTAGGTCTGAGAGGGAACGGCAGGATGCAAACAAAAATGCCCCCGGCAGCGGAAGCTGCCGGGGGACCGTTACAGACTGCGGATCTGGTTCTGAATCAGAGTGCCCACCGTGTCGGCGAACTGATCCAGGGAGCGGATGCGGGCGAAGTCCCTGCCGTAGATGGTGTGGGCGGCGGGGATGTCCCCGTCATCTCCGGTGAATACGCACAGAACGGAGATGTCCCGGTGCAGCAGGGAACGGACCTCGGCGGCGGTGTTGGTGACGCCGGCGCTGTCGCAGTAGTCGGCGTCGCCCTCCGGCAGCTTCAGCTTGCGGATGTCATGGGGCTTGGCGTCGGACAGGAGGATCACCATGCGGTGCTCGCAGGGGGAGTCCTCCATCTCCTTGCCAAGGATCCGGATGGCCAGGCCGTCCCGATTGCAGCCGGTGGTGAAGTAGCGGAAGATCCGCTCGTTTTTATCGGTTTCCCGGTAGTCCCGGTAGCGGGTCAGGATCGTGTAGCCGCTGAGGGAGCAGAAGGCGGATACCCGCACCGGGATGCCGCAGCGGGTCAGGCTCTCGGCGATCATGTAGCCCTGGGCCGCCACGATCTGCTGGCGGTTGACCTGGGAGTTGGAGGCGTCCAGCAGGATGTCCACACTGAGATCACCGGGGTCGGTCCGCAGCACCCGGGTAAAGACCTTGTCATCATCCAAGTATAGCCCCCGCCACAGCCGTCCGGCGTCCAGGGTCCCGGTGGCGGAGCGGACCGTCACCGGCTCCAGATGGGTCAGCAGGGCGTTGTAGATCCGGGCGGTGAGCCGGTTGACGCTGTTGCGGTTGCGGACAATATCGGCGTAGTAGAAGGCGCGGTTCTTCTCCATCTGCTTCAGCGCGGCCTTGCGCTGAGCGCCCACATAGCCCTTGGTGCCCTTTTCCAGGACGTTGCTGCCCCGGGAGTAATACAGGTGACAGCCGCTGTGCTCGTCTATGCACAGCTCCTGCTCCAGCAGCTTGGTTTTCTGCTCGTCGTACAGAGGCTGGCCGAAGTAGGTGCGGATGTATTTTTTCAGAGCGTTCTGGTCCGTGGAGGACAGGCCCGACCAGTTGAGATAGGTCTGGATCTCCTGGGTGTCGCCGGCGTTCTCCTCCGCCAGGTGCTCGCCGTAGCCGAAGCCAAACTGCCGCACCGGGGTCAGCTGGCTCTTGGCGGCCTCCCGCCGCCCGAAGAGGAAGTGATGGCGGCGCTTTTTCCGGGCCGCTTCCTCCTCCTTGGCCGCGCCGGGGACGAAGCCGAAGTAGTCCCGCAGAAAGCCCAGTGCCCGGTCCGCCAGGGCGTCGCCGTCCTCGTCACCGGGGAACTCCAGGGCGTTGAGGATCTCCAGCTCCCGGTCGCCCAGCCGGGGCTCCTCTCCCAGGACTCGCTGGAAGTGGGCCCGTTCCACCGTGGCCAGCAGCCAGTCGTCCTGCTCCGTCACCTTCAGGCCCAGCACCTCCCGGGCGTGGCGCCGCCGCAGATAGGGCAGGGCGGGGCGGTTGGGAGCCTCCCGGGCAAAGGCGGCGTTCTCCAGGCCCAGCCAAACCAGCTGCTCGTACAGTCCCTCTTTCTCACACCCGTGGAAGGCGGCGAACAGCCGCTCCATGGCCTCCGCCCCGTAGTTCTTCCGGACGGCGCCGATGATGCTGTTCCAGTACAGGTCCGCCCGGCCCTCCCGGTCATAGGCCTTGAAGTCCGGCTCGTAGCCATACTCCTCGGCGGCGTTCCAGATCAGGTTCCTGGCCCGCCGCTTTTCGCTGTCCCGAATGTCCATGTCAGTTGAACACGTCCTTGGCAGAGAGGTCGTCAGGCAGGCGGGTGCGGATCACATCCTGGACCAGCTGGCGCTCAAAGTCGTCGAAGGACTTGTTCACCAGGCCCAGCTCCAGCGCCCGGCCGGCGGTGAGGCCCGCGGCCATGAGGTGCACGGAGGCCATGAGGCCCCGCAGATCCAGGGGTTTGGTGGACAGCTCGCCGCCGTCGCACTTCTTCTGGATGTCCCGGAACAGCCCGGCAAATTGCAGGGCATAGTCGCTCTTGAGTCGGGGGAACTCCCGGGTCAGCAGCTTCTGGAGGCCGTCCTCCGAGATGGCGGGCATATCGATCACCACGAAGCGGGAGGTCAGGGCCTCGTTGAGCTCCCGGGTGCCGGCGTAGCCGTAATTCATGGTGGCGATGAAGCGGGTGGCGTCGTGAAGGGGGATACGGTCGTAGCCGGGCATATCGATGCTGCGGCGGAAGTCCAAAGTGGCGTGGAGCACCGCCAGGGACTCGTTCTTGGCCATGTTGATCTCATCCAGGACGCCGAAGCCGCCCTTTTCCGCGCACTGGTAGATGGGGCCCTTGCGCAGCTTCACCTGGCCGGCCTCGAAGGTGTCGGTGCCCAGTAGGGTGGCGGCGTCGGTGTTGATGTACAGGGACACGTCCCAGCTGGGGCGGCCGAAGGCGGCGGCCAGGTTTTCGGCCAGCACGTTCTTGCCGGTGGCCTTGGGGCCCACCAGCAGCAGGTTTTCCCCGCACAGCAGCGCGGTGATGGCCTCCTCCCAGATGTCCTTGCCGTAATAGAGATACCGAGGATCCGGCACCCGGCGCCGCAGGCTTTCCTCCGGCGGGAACTGGGCCCGGAAGGCCGCCACCTGCTCGATGAGCCCGGCGTCCACACCCTCATTTTTCAAAAATTCCAGCATATCCAGCATGATGGATACCTCCGTTGTTCGTACTGCCTAACATCATACCACCATTCCGGAAAATGGCAAGCGCCCGGAGAAACTCTCCGGGCGCTTTTTTTGTTAAAAACTGTTAAGATTTATCCTCCAGGGGAAAGGTCACCTGCCAGAGGCCCTCGGTCAGGGCGGAGGCGGTATGGAAGTCGCCGCGGAGGGTGTACTGCGCCAGTTCTTCCGGTGAAACGTCAAAGATAAACTGGGTGTAATCCTGCCGCTGCACCTGACTGGGAGCTGCGAAAGAAGCGCTGTACAGAGGCTCCAGCCGGGTGCCGTCCTCCGCTTCCAGCCACAGCCAGGCGTGGTTGTCCAGCCGGGCAGCATTGCCCCGGCACAGCTGAACGTGGAACTGCCCTTGAGAATATCCGGCGGCGGTGATGGTCAGACCCGGGGCGGGCTCCGCCAGCGCCGGGCCCGGAAGCAGCATGGGCGCGCTGTCCGTCATACCCGCCTCGCCGCTTCCGCCGGTGCAGAAATAGGCATTCTCCGGTCCGCCCACGGGGACCGTCTCCGCCTCCGCAGTGAACGCTGCAAGTTCCAGTTCCACCGCCGCGTTTTCCAGGGTCTCCTTCCCGGCCAGCAGCTGCCGGACCGAGAAGGTCATTTTTTCGCCGGTGGGAATGGGGGATCCATCCAGGGTCTGAACGGTGCAGAGAAAGGTGATCGTACCGGTCTCCGGGTCCCAGCTCAGGCGCTCGCACCGGCCGCTCTGGTCAAAGGGCAGGTGAAAGGACCAGCTGTCGAAGAGGTCCGTGGTCTCGTCCACGGGTCCGCCGGTGAGAGTGATATACGCCTGGGCTGTGTCGCCCTCCACCCGGACGGCGGCCACCTCTATGGTGACGCCCCGGTCGGTACAGCTCTTTTGCACCGGCTGGAAAAACTGTGCCATGGCAGGAGAGAGCTGATAGAGCAGCTCGTAGCCTCCCTCCGTCCGCACTGCCAGAGCGGGGGTGACCAGGAGCAAAGCGGCGGCCAGAGCCGCCGCGGCCGCCCGCCGCCAGGGACGGCGGCGCCGCTGCACCTTCGCCAGGGTCCGCTCCACCAGGGCGGGGGAGGGGAGGAGCGGCTCATTCATGTGGGTATAGACTTCTGAAAAATTCATGGTTCCTCCTTCAGCAGACGGCCCAGCTTCTGCCGGGCCCGGGTCAGCTGGCTGCGGACGGTGGCGCCGTTCCGGCCCAACAGCCGGGCGATCTCTTCCGTCCGGTAGCCCTCGTAGTAGTAGAGGTGCAGCAGCGTCCGGTCCCCTGGCGGCAGAGCCGCCAGGGCCTCCGCCACTGCGGACGCCTCCGGCCCCGGGCAGGCGTATACGTCCTCCAGCGGTATGCTGCGTTTTCGCCAGGGGGAGGCCAGCAGGCTCTTGCAGCGGTTGACGGTGACCCGCAGCAGCCAGGCCTTTTCGTGGGTCTCGCTCTCAAAGTCCGGGGCGGCGCGGTGGTAGCGGAGAAAGACCTCCTGGAACACGTCGTCGGCGTCGCTGCGGCTGCCGGTGACGGCGCAGGCCAGGCGGTAGACCGCAGGGCCCCAGCGGTCCACCGCGCCGGTGGTATCGGGCATGTGATCACATCCTTCTGTGGAGAATACCCCGGAGAGGCGGAAAATGCTGCAAGAGGGGACAGAAAATTTCAGAAAGAGCGGCGATGTTGCGTTTGGTTGCGGCCGTGTCAGGACCGCGCGGTGGACTTTCCCGGCGGTTTCTGCTAGGATGGGAGGCGAAAAGGAGGATACGACATGACGTTTTCCGAGAAGCTGATCCGCCTGCGCAAGCGGGAGGGATTGAGCCAGGAGGCCCTGGCGGAGGCGCTGGGCGTGAGCCGCCAGGCGGTGAGCCGCTGGGAGCAGGGGACCGCCCTGCCGGATGGGGCCAAGCTCCTGCCCTGCGCCCGGTACTTCGGCGTCAGCGTGGACTGGCTGCTGGATGAGACACAAGGTTGGGAGGCCCAGGCGGGCCCGGCCCCGGCCGCCGCGGGAAAGGCCCGGTCCCTGGCCTGGATCATCGGCGGAGGTGCGTTGGCGGGGCTGTCCCTGCTGGGACTGCTGCTGATGGGCATTCTCAGCTCCGTGTTCCCGGCGGTGTACACCGAGGCCCCCCTGGGGGCGGCCTGGGTCCGGTCCTACGCGGGCCTGTCTGGATTCCTGAAGGTCCACCGTCTGGAGTGGCTGTTTGCCCTGTGTCTGGTGACGGCGGCGGTGGGACTGTGGATGATCCTGCGGTCCCGGCTGCGGCGGGCTGTGGAAAAGAACCCGGTTTTACAGAGCAATCTCACGCTGCTGCCGATTGCCGCCCAGGCGGGGCTGGTGTACAGCACTGCCCAGTGCCTGTGGTGGATGCGTCAGGGGCGGGAGGACTACCGGGGCGCCCTCTGGTTTTCCCTGGTGCCGCTGGTGCTGGCCTCTGCCTGGATGGCCCGGAACTTGCTGCGGGAGAAGGACCCGGTCCGGCGGCGGAAAAACGGCTGGATCGAGCTGGGTTACTGCATGGGGCAGCTGTGCATCGGATTGCTGACGGCGGATGGGGGCATTGGCCTGGTTGGGCTGGCGTTGAATCTGATCCTGTGCCTGTTCTACGTCCAGTGGGTCAATCCCCGGTACATGGGCCGCCGCTTCGGCAGGAAAAAATAGACGCCGGCAGACAGAAAAGGTCCGGGGCCGCAGCGGCCCCGGACCTTTTTGGCGGGTTATCAGCCAAGCAGATAGTTGTACTTGGTCAGCACAGTGTAGATGAACACCTCGATGTCGGCGGGGAGATCGTTCTTGCTGTCGAGGTCCGCCTCGAACACCTTGCCCTCCAGCCGGACCAGGACCTTCTTGCCGCCCAGGGGCAGGAAGCCGGAGTTGTTCACGCTCTCGTCGAAGCCGGCGCGGTCGTGGAACAGGGTGAACTTGTCACGATAGGGAGCGGAGTCGTAGGGACAGAAAATGGCACAGTTGCCGCACTCGTTGCACATCCGGTCCACGTGGAGGATCTGATGGCGGCCGTCCGGCAGCTCGACGACCACGTTGGCCCGGTTGGGGCACACGTCGGCGCAGACCTGGCACACCACGTTGCAGGTGAGGCACCGGTCGCCCTCGCACTTGGCGGACTCGCACAGGATGCCCTTCTTGGCGATGGCCTCGGCCCGGGTGGCCACGGCCTTGGCGGGGATGGCGAACTTGTGGGCCTCACCGATGACGGCGTTGGCGAAGTACTGGGCGTCGGCGATGCCCTCCACCACGGTGGCGGGGCCCCGCATGGCGTCACCGCCGGCGTAGACGCCTTCAATGTTGGTCTTGAAGGCGGGGATGCCCTTGGCGTCCACCTCGATGCCGTTCTTCGTAAAGATCTCGCTGTCCACCTTCTCGCCCACGGCGGAGACCACGGTGTCGCAGGGGATCTCCACCATCTCGCCGGTGGGGACGGGCTTGCGGCGGCCCTTTTCATCGGGATCGCCCAGCTTCATCTTCTCGCAGACCAGCTTGCCGTCGCCCTGCTTCACGGGGGCCACCAGCTCCAGGAACTCCACGCCGTCGGCGATGGCCAGCTCCAGCTCCTCGGCGTCGGCGGGCATGTACTTCTTGGTGCGGCGGTAGACCAGGGTGGAGGAAGCGGCACCGGCCCGCAGGGCGGCCCGGGCGGCGTCCATGGCAGTGTTGCCGCCGCCGACCACGGCCACGTGGCCCAGAGGCACTTCCTTGCCGGCCTTCATGTCCTTCAGCCAGCCGATGACGGGCACCACGTTGCCGGGGATGTCCAGCTTGCCAGCCTTCCAGGCGCCCACGGCGAAGAAGATATGGGTGTAGCCCATGGCCTTCAGCTCGGCCACGGAGGGGGCCTCAGTGTTCAGCTTGACCTCGGCGCCCATCTTCTCCATCAATGCCACGTCCTTGTCGATGGCCGCGTCGGAGATGCGCCAGGCGGGGATCACCTGCCGGACCACGCCGCCCAGGGCGGAGGAGCGCTCGAAGATGGTGACGGGGATGCCGGCCCGGCCCACGAAGTAGGCTGCCGCCATACCGGTGGGGCCGCCGCCGATGACGGCCACCTTGGCGGAGGTCGCCGCGGGAGCGGGTGCCTTGATCTTGGCCATGTAGGCGTCGTAGCCGCGCTCGGCGGCCACCAGCTTGGTACTCCGGATGTTTACCGGCTGGTCGTAGTAGTTGCGCATGCACTTGGTCATGCAGTTGTGGGCGCAGATGGTGCCGGTAACGAAGGGCAGCGGGTTCTTCTCGGTGATCAGGCGCAGGGCGGAGGCGTACTCGCCCTTGCGGCAGAGCTCAATATACTCCGGGATGTCCTGGCCGATGGGGCAGCCGCCCTTGCAGGGCGCGGTGAAGCAGTCCATCAGGGGGACCTTTTCGTAGAGCTTGCGGCGGGGCAGGGGCTTGATGGCCTTGACATGGTACTTGTCGGACCGGGCCGCCAGGCTCAGAGCCTCGATGGCGGTCACGTCCACGCCGGTGAAGGGCTTGAAGTCCATGGCATCCAGCTTGTCGCCGATCTGGGTGAAGCGCTGGTAGCCGCCGGGCTTGAGCTCTGTGGTGGCCATGGTGATGGGCCAAATGCCGCAGGCGAAGAGCTTGTCGATGTTGAAGGCGTCGGCGCCGCCGGCGTAGGAAAGGCGCAGCTTGCCGCCGAACTCCTTGGCCATCATGGCGGCCATGGTGGTGGTCAGCGGGAACAGGGACTTGCCCGCCATGTACATCTCCTCGCTGGGCAGCTCCCCGGCCTTC
The DNA here is from genome assembly GCF_054476235.1 of Dysosmobacter sp. Phy. Classification (NCBI taxonomy): domain Bacteria; kingdom Bacillati; phylum Bacillota; class Clostridia; order Eubacteriales; family Oscillospiraceae; genus Dysosmobacter; species Dysosmobacter sp. Phy. The sequence goes on along the minus strand of NZ_CM136997.1, from coordinate 2,959,786 downwards.
ACGTCCACGGGGAAGGTGTTGGAGAGCTTCAATCCGAATTCCAGACCGTGCTGGTCGGCCAGAGCCTGGAGCCGGTGGAACATGGGCACGGCGTCGCTGTACTGCAGGTCCTCCTTGAAGTGGTGGTCGTCAAAGGCGATGTAGTCGTAGCCCATGCCGTCCAGAATGGACCGGGCGGTCTCATAGCCCAGGATGGTGGGGTTGCACTTGACGAAGGTGTGCAGGTGCTTCTTCTCGATCAGGTAGCTGGCGATGCGCTCGATCTCGTCCGGCGGGCAGCCGTGGAGGGTGGAGACGGTGACGGACCCGGAGACGTGGGGGGTGATGGTGTCGATGAAGTCGGCCTCGCCGGGGAAGAACTCCTTCAGAACGGCGATGCACTCCTGGAAGATGGGGGTCTGGGAGGCATCCACCATGCCGTTGAGGAAGGTGTCCACCTTCTCGCCCTGGATGCCCGCCAGGTCGTAGCCCACGGACATGTTGAACACGAACCCGTTGGGGTCGCCCAGACCGTACACCTTGGCCATGATCTTGCAGGCGCACCAGGCCTTCACATACTCCTCAAAGGCCTGGGGCACGTACAGCTCCGTGGACCACTCGCAGTTGTAGCACTCGTCCTCCGCCAGGATGCAGGGGCGGTTGACGCAGGCGGACAGCTCCGCGCCGTCCATCTTCTGGACGGTTTTCAGCTCAAAGAACCGGGCACCGCCGAAGTAGCTGGCGATGATGTTCTGAGCCAGCTGGGTGTTGGGGCCGGCGGCGGGGCCGAAGGCGGTCTCGATGGTCTCGCCGAAGATGGGCAGCTTCTTCACGCCGGCCTTGTAGGGCTTGTGGACGCCGAAGACGGAGCCGTCACGCTGGTACTCGGCGGTGACCCAGGTCATCAGTTCCCGGAAGGGAATGGGGATCATCAGTTCAGACATACGCTTTTTTCCTCCTCAAATCCTAAAAAGAAATCACTTATCCCTTTTGATGGTTCTCGAAATAGGCCCGGAGCACCTCCAGGCTCTCCTCCCGCAGCACACCGGCCGTGACGGCGGGGCGGTGGAGGGAGTTGCGGAACACCATGTCGCTGCACGCGCTGCCGGTCTTGCCCAGCAGGGCGCCCAGGTCGGTGTCGCTGGCGCCGTAGACCAACCGTCCCAGCTTTGCCCATACCAGAGCGCCGCTGCACATGAAGCAGGGTTCGCAGCTGGAGTACAGGGTATAACCGCTTAGATCGGTGATATGAGTCTCGGCGAAGAACCGGCGCAGAAGCCCGGCCTCGGCGTGGAAGGTGGGGTCAGCGGCGGTGTAGATCTGATTTTCATTGGTATAGACGATCTCGCCGTCCTTTACCAGCACCGCGCCAAAGGGCTCGTTGCCGTGCTCCACCGCCAGGGCGGACAGGCGGATGGCCTCCGCCATGAACTGTTCGTCCCGGGTCATCTCAGTACTCGCAGTGGTTCAGCTTGCCCCAGAGCTTCTTGGAGGTTTCCAGGATCTTGGCGTTGACGGCCTCCTCGTCGATCTCGGTGAGGACGCGGTCCTTCATCAGGATCTTGCCGTTGATCATGGTGGTCTGGCACTGGCGGCCGGTCATGCCGAAGAGCATGTGGCCGTCGATGTTGGCGTCGGAGAAGGGGGTGAAGGGCTTGTAGTCCATGACGATGACGTCCGCCGCCGCGCCGGGGGCCAGGATGCCCAGGGTGGGGAAGCCGGTGCGCGCCGCCATCTTGGCGTTGTTCTTGAAGAGCATGTCCGTCACCTCGCACCAGCCCACATTGGGCATGCAGGCGTTGTGACGCTGGATGGTCAGGGCCACCTTGATGCTCTCCAGCATGTCGTTGGTGTAGGCGTCGGTACCCAGGCCCACCAGAATGCCCTTCTTGTAGAGCTGGAGGATGGGGGAGCAGCCCACGGCGTTGCCCATGTTGGACTCGGGGTTGTTGACGCACATGGTGTCCGTGGCCTTGATGATGTCCATTTCGGCGGTGTTCACGTGGATGCAGTGGCCCAGAATGGTCTTTTCGCCCAGGATGCCGTGGTCCTGGAGCCGCTGGACGGGACGGCGGCCGTAGTTCTGGAGGCTGTCGTACACGTCGTTCATGCCCTCGGAGACATGGATGTGGTAGCCCACCCGACCGTTGTTGGCGGCCTGCATCCGGTCGAAGGTCTTGTCGGAGATGGTGAACAGGGCGTGGCCGCCGAACATGGCCTTGAGCATGTCGGAGGGATTCTTCTCGCAGTAGTCGATGAAGTCCTTGTTCTCCTGGACGGACTGGATGGACTTCTCCTCGCCGTCCCGGTCGCTGACCTCGTAGCAAAGGCAGGCACGCATGCCGAACTCCTTGGTGACCTCGGCGATCTTCATCAGGGAGCCGGGGATCTCGCAGAAGGAGGCGTGATGGTCGAAGATGGTGGTGACGCCCTGCTTGATGGAGTCGATCACCAGGGCCTGGGCGCTGGCGCGGGTGGCCTCCAGATCCAGGTTCCGGTCGATGTACCACCACTGGCCGTCCAGCACCTCGTAGAAGTTGGTGGGGTTGTAGCCGTTGATGGAAAGGCCCCGGGCCAGGGCGGAGTAGATGTGGGTATGGGCGTTGATGAGGCCCGGCATGATGACGCCGCCCTTGGCGTCCACGAATTCCGCCTGGGGGTATTTGGCCTTGAGGTCGGCGGTGGTGCCGACTTCCACGATTTTGCCGCCGTCCGTGACCACGCCGCCGTCGGGGTAGTAGCCGGTGCCGTTGGGGTCTCTGGTAATGACTTTGCCGTTTGCCAGTAAGATCATAAAGTTGTACCTCCTTCAAAATTCCCTCGGTGAAATGTAAACTGAATAAAAGAAAAAGGCGCTTCGATCCCGTGCTTGGGTCGAAACACCTATCAAAAAAAGCGGAATGATAGGTGTCAGCCCGTGCGCGCAGCACTTCGTTGCAGCTATCATTCTTCCCTTATGCTTGTATTTTACCGGAGAACAGGCTAAAATGCAAGAAGGCGAGCTAAAAATTTTTTAGGCATATTTTGTGTAGTTTGCCGGAAATGTATGGAACCTTTTGCAAAAAGGTTCGTCTATATCCATAGAAAAAACGGGAGGTGGCCCCCTTGAAACGGACATATCTTTGGATGCTGGCGGCGGTTTTGCTGCTCAGCGGCTGCGGCGGAGGACAAACGGCGGAACAGGCGGAGGAGCCGGAGCAGACCGCTCCGGCAGAGGAGTTGGGGCCAGCCCCGGAGGGGCTGACTATGGAGCTGGAGCACGACGTCTACGATCCGTCCCTGACCAGCTATACCTATTTCATTCACAATGACACCGATCAGCCCACAGGGGTGTTCGGCGCCTCATACGCCATCCAGAGAAAAGACGGCGGCTGGACGGATCTGACCATGAAGGACGGCGTGGGCTGGGACGATATCGGCTACACGCTGGAGCCGGGCCAGACCATGGCCTTGAGCTGCGGCTTCTGGCTCTATGAGGAGGCGCCCGCCGCCGGGGAGTACCGGCTGGTGAAGGAGGTGGACGGCGCCCTGCTGACCGCGGAATTCTCCTTGGGGGAGAGTCCCTACACAGCCCAGACCCCTTACGGCTTCGGCCCCCTGGAGGATCTGCCGGAGCGGTACGGCGCCGCCGACGCCGCCGGGACCGGCGCGGTGATCTTCACCGACGCGGGCACGGAAAACGCGGAGGCGGTGGGAACGTTCCTGGAGAAGGCATCCCTGGGGATCCCCTGCCAGCTGAGGACCGTCCAGGACCACGGAGAGAGCACCCCTATGGTCATCGATGTGATCTGCGAAAACGACGGTTTCCTCTGGCGGATGCGCAGCGGCGGCACGGAGGTGGCGGAGCGGCGGCTTTCCTACATCGTCACTGACGGCACGGACCTCTATCTCTCCGACGGCGCCGACTGGGACGCCGGGGAGCGGTACGGTGACCAGCGGGTCTTTCTGGTGCCGCCCCTCCAGGGGACGGAATGGGTGCCCGATGTGGAGGCCATGACGGCGGACCGCCTGGCGTGGAACGCCACCCGCTACCAGTTCCAGTCCGCCGACGGGGTCTGGTGCGCCGCCCTGTGGGAGGAGCCCACGGCCTTTTCCGTCAGCTGGCAGAAGCCCGGCGAGGGCTCCGGCAGCAGTACCTACGACCTTGCGGACTGGGATGGCCTGGAGACTGCCATCACCGGCCTCGCCTGGCGGGAGGACGGCAAGCTGACTTTGAAATGCGAGACCGCCGACGGCGGCACCAGCCGCCTGACCTTCGACCCGGAGACGGAGACACTGACGTAAAAAGGCGCGCGAGATTGAGCACGGCAAAAAACAGGGACCGGAGAACCGGTTCCTGTTTTTTGCATAGCGCAAAATATAAATTGACAAAAACAAGGACCTTCTGGTATCCTGAAAAACGAATTTTCAGAAAAAGAACGGAGAATCGATCCATGCTGGGAACCTTGATCGGCACCCTGAGCGACTGGCTCTATACCTACCTTCTGGTGATCCTGCTGATCGCGGCGGGACTGTATTTTACCCTGCGGACGAAGTTCGTGCAGCTGCGGCTGTTCCGGGAGTCCATCCGGGTGGTGGGAGAGCGGCCCCGGGAGGCGGGCGCCGTGTCCTCCTTCCAGGCCCTGATGGTCTCCACCGCCTCCCGGGTGGGCACCGGCAACATCGTGGGCATCTCCACGGCCATCTGCTGCGGAGGCGCCGGGGCGGTGTTCTGGATGTGGGTCATCGCCCTGGTGGGCGGCGCCACGGCCTTCGTGGAGTCTACCCTGGCCCAGATCTACAAGCGCCGGGCCCCGGACGGCAGCTGCTACGGCGGCCCTGCCTACTACATCGAGGCGGCTCTGCGTAGCCGTCCCCTGGCGGTGGTATTTGCCGTGACGCTGGTGCTGACCTATGCCGGCGGCTTCAACATGCTGGCGTCCTACAACCTCCAGTCCACCTTCTCTGCCTATGATTTCTACGATCCCGCCGTCACTCCCTGGGTCATCGGTGCCGTGCTGGCGGCGGTGGTGGGCTACTGCGTCATGGGCGGCGGAAAACGCATCATCCGCTTCACCTCCACCCTGGTGCCGGTCATGGGCGGGCTGTACGTGCTGGCGGCCGTGGTGGTGATCGCCATGAACTGGCGGCTCCTGCCCCAGGTGTTCGGCGCCATCTTCTCCGGCGCCTTTGATTTCCGGGCCATTTTTGGCGGCTTCACCGGCTCCGCCGTCATGTACGGCATCAAGCGGGGCCTCTTCTCCAACGAGGCCGGCGTGGGCTCCGCCCCCAACGCCGCCGCCTCCGCCGAGGTCAGCCATCCCGTGAAGCAGGGGCTGGTCCAGATGCTCTCCGTGTTCATCGACACCCTGCTGGTCTGCTCCGCCACGGCCTTCATGCTGCTGTGCTCCGGCGTGGAACCGGCAGAGGCCCTCAAGGGCGCGCCCTATGTGCAGCTGGCCCTGGAGAATGAGTTCGGCGCCGCCGGGCCCATCTTTATCACGGCGGCCATGGTGCTCTTTGCCTTCACCACCCTGATCGGCAACCTCTACTATGTGGACAACTGCCTGAGCTACATCGTGGGCAAGATCCCGGCCAGGGAGTTCATGGTCCTCTTCCGGATCGACGCCATGGCATTGATTTTTCTGGGCTCCGGCATGGAGATCAACCTGGTGTGGAACCTGGCGGACGTGCTGATGGGCGTCATGGCCCTGATCAACCTGCCGGTGATCGTGCTGCTGTTCCCGCCGGTACGGGCGGCCCTGGCGGATTACACCGCCCAGCGCCGGACCGGAAAGGACCCGGCCTTCCGGGCGGAGACTGCGGGCCTGGGCGGAAAGACAGAGTGCTGGAATTGAAAAAAGACAGCGGAGGACATCTGTCCTCCGCTGTCTTTTTTTGCTCCCACGCATAATTTTTGAGTTGCGCGCATAAACTACTTGCAATTATTAAATATATCGCGTAATATAATATTAAAAAACATATTACATAATATGGATGTCTATTACATATGCCTGGAATAGGAGACTTGACGATGCGAAAATTATTTGCTCATGCACAGGACCCTGTCAGCTGCTGGACCCACGCCGCCGGAGCGGCGGCAGCACTGGGGGGCGGGCTGTGGCTGCTGCTGCGGGGACTGCGGCTCCATACGCCGGGGGTGGCTCTGGGGGCGGCCTTGTGTTTCTGTGCGTCCATGGTGGCGCTATACACCGCCAGCGCTGTTTACCATTACTATCCCGGCGATGTCACCAGCGGCGGCGTGAAGAAGCTGCTGCGGAAGATGGACCACGGTATGATCTATGTGCTCATCGCCGGCAGCTACACGCCTTTCTGCCTGGTGCTGCTGCCCCAGCCCAAGGGGACCCGGTTCTGCCTGATCCTCTGGGGCGTGGCGCTGGCGGGGGTGCTGGCCAAGATGCTGTGGATCAACGCCCCCCGGATGCTGTCCACGGCGGTGTACCTCATCATGGGGTGGTCCGTGGTGTTCGTGGCAAGGGACTTCGCCGCCCTGGGCCAGCCCTGCCTGACACTGGTGGCCATCGGCGGCATCTGCTACTCCGTGGGGGCGGTGTTCTACGCCGTCAAAAAGCCCAACATCTCAGCGGAGTGGACCTTCCACGAGCTGTTCCACCTGCTGATCCTGGCGGGGTCCTTCTTCCACTACCTGGCGGTGTACCTGTACGTGCTGTAAACAAAAAGTGAAAGTCCCCCGGAGGATTCCGGGGGACTTGTCTTTGTCTCAATCTTCGGGATCGCCCAGGGGAATGGGGCCGTGCTGGCGCTCGAAATCCTCAATATACCGGCGCAGAAGGTACAATACCTCTCCATTGCAGCTGCGGCCGTCATATTGGGCCACATAGCGGAGCTTATAGTGGGTCTGGGCATCAATCCGCAGGCCCAGGTGTTTGGTGTCGCTTTTTGCCATTCGTGTACTCCCTCGCCTCACTGTGGATTTGTGAGTTGATTTTAAGTTCATTTTGAGATATAATGTGCAAAATGGACTTGAAATAAGTACACAAAATTTTGGAGATATCCACATTGGCCAAAAGGAGGATACGAGATGGAGTATTATCCGGACACCCGGCAGGGCTATCAGCAGATCTGCTGCCGGATGGCACGTGCCATCAGCCGCGGCGTGGAGCTGCTGGACCAGGGCCGCTGCCGGGAGGCCCGGGACCTGCTGGCCCGGACCCGGGAAGAGGTGGACCGGCTGATCGAGAGCCCCCGGGCCGTGACGCTCCATCTGGAAGAGGCGGACAGCTGAAAGAGAACAGAAGACCCGCCCGGCGGAAGGTTCCGCCGGGCGGGTCTTTGAAATCTTCAGGATCAGGACATTGGCAGAGTTCACCGCAGGCTCCCGTCCGGCATCAGCAGGTTGTACGACTCCAGCAGGGCCTTGGCCTCGTCCAGAGACTCCGCCGGGGCCACATAGACGGAGGAGCCGGCTACATAGGTTGACGTTCCGTCGTCCTCGCCGGGGACCCGCTCAAAGGGGAACAGGAAGAACTGCGTATATTCCCGGTCTGTGTACAGCTCCCCGAAAGGCGTGTGGGCGGGGAACTTTCCGTATTCGAGCAAGCCCCGGTTGAGACCGCCATCCTCGCGGGCCATGGTCAGCCAGGCCTTGCTGGCTTCCTCAGAGGTGAAGGGCTGGTCCTCCAGCTCCAGATAGCCGCTGAAGCTGTCATCCTGCCCCCACTGCTTCACCAGTTCCCCGTGGAAATGCAGGGTGGTGTTCACGGCGGTGGTCTCGCCGTCCTCCCACAGGACGGCTGGAAGCGTCACATCCACCTGGGACCGGAATTTCACCATGCGGGCGATGACCAGAGCGGCGCAGAGGATCAGCGCCAGGCAGATCACCGTCGTGACCCGGCTGGGGCCGTGCCGTTTGGCGGTCGTCTGTTCCGTGTTCATGGTACGCTCCTTTCCGCCGGCTGTGCCGGCGACCCATAGGCCTTATTTTGTTCCGAAGATCCGGTCGCCGGCGTCTCCCAGGCCGGGGACGATATAGCCGTGCTCGTTGAGATGGTCGTCCACGGCGCCGCAGTAGATGTCCACGTCCGGGTGGGACTTCTGGAGCCGCTCAATGCCCTCCGGTGCGGCCAGCAGCACCATGAGCTTGATGTTCTTGCAGCCCCGCTTCTTCATCTCATCGATGGCAGCCTCGGCGCTGCCGCCGGTGGCCAGCATGGGGTCCACGATCAGGATGTCCCGGTCGGCGATGTCCTTGGGCATCTTGCAGAAATAGACGTGGGGCTCCAGGGTCTCCTCGTCCCGGTACATGCCGATGTGGCCCACCCGGGCGGAGGGCACCATCCGCAGCACGCCGTCCACCAGGCCCAGGCCTGCCCGCAGGATGGGGACGATGGCGAACTTTTTGCCCTTGAGGGTGGGAGCGGTGGTCTTGCAGATGGGGGTCTCCACCTCTTTTTCCGTCAGAGGCAGGTCACGGGTGGCCTCGTAGGTGATCAGCATGCCGATCTCGCTGACCAGCTCCCGGAAATCCTTGACGCTGGTGTTCTTGTCCCGCATGATGGTCAGCTTGTGCGCCACCAGGGGATGGTCCATCACATGTACTTTCCCGTTCATAAATGCGCTCCTTTATCTCAAAAAAATTGAAAACAAGATCACTGCCGGTCCCGCAGGGGCAGCGCCTGGGGCGGCCGCAGATACACCGGCGCCAGGGCCTGGGGATCGATCAGTCCGCCCCGCAGGGCAGCCTCTCCGGCGCACAGGGCCACGGACACGGCATTCTGCATAATGAGCTGGGGCGGTGCGGCCACGCATGGGATGTCCCGCTCCGCCAGTGCCTTGAGGCACAGGGGGGCGCCGTCTCCCAGCACGATCCGGGGGCCCTCCATGGCAGAGACCTCCTCCGCCAGGTCGGCAAGGCCGATGGCCCGGTCCTCGGTCAGCCGTTCCGGAGAGCCGGTACCGCGGGAGCGGAAGAGGGCGTTGTAGACCTGATTGCGCCGGGCGTCCATGGCGCAGATGACGAGCCCCTCCATGTGGGCTACGTTCCGTGCCATGGCCTCCAGGGTGGAGACGGCCACAGTGGGCTTCTCCGCGGCAAAGGCCAGCCCCTTGGCGGCCGCTACGCCGATGCGGATGCCGGTAAAGGACCCGGGACCCACGGACACGGCGATGGCGTCGCAGTCCCGGACCGTCAGGCCGGTGTTTTTCAAAATACCCTCCACAATGGGCATCAGGGTGCGGCTGTGGGTCAGGCCGGTGTCCTGATAGCCGCTGCAAAGGACCTTGCCGTCCTCCGTCACGGCGGCGGAGACCGCCTTGGCAGAGGTCTCCAGAGCCAGGATCTTCATGGCAGCTCCACTCCTTCGATGGTGATGTCCCGGGCGGCGTCATCCTCCGGGCTCCGGGCGATGGTGACGAACACCGTCTCCGGCGGCAGGGCCGCCTCCGCCAGCTCGCTCCACTCCACGGCGCAAACGCCGCCCCGGTCCAGGTAGTCCTCCCAGCCGATGTCGAACAGAGCGTCGGCCCCCTCCAGGCGGTACATATCAAAGTGGAACAGGGGCAGACGGCCCCCCTCGTACTCGTTGACGATGGTGAAGGTGGGGCTGGTGACCCGGCCCTTGTACCCAAGACCACGGGCCAGGCCCCGGGTGAAGGCGGTCTTGCCCATGCCCAGGCCCCCCCGGTAGGCCACCACCGCGCCTGGGGACAGCACGGCGGCCAGACGGGCGCCCAGGGCCTCGGTCTCCGCCTCGCAGCGGGTGTGGAATTCCATGATCTCCGCCTCCTTTCACGGGTGTTTCCCAAAAATCAACTTAGTATATCATATTTTGAACGGAGTGTAAAAAGATTTTTGCATCGTTTACACCCCCGCCGGTTTGTGGTATACTCCAACTGACAAATTTTGCCCCGAAGAGAGGAAAACACCCCATGTGGAACCGACTGAAAGCCATTCTCGCGGACTTTTTCCAGCAGGCCGATCTGGTGTTGCTGGGGCTTTGCTGCGCCGCTACGGTGTTCGGCATGGTGCTCATTGCCAGCGCCACCCACTATATGGACGCGGCGAAGATGCTGCGGTACGTGGGCGTCCAGGGCGTGGCCATGCTGCTGGGCTTTTGCGTCTACGTATTCATGTCCATGGTGGACATCGAGATCGTGCTGAAAAAATGGAAGTGGCTGGTGCTGTTCAACCTGGTGTTCATCGGACTGCTGAAGACCCCCTTCGGCGTGGGGGGTGCCAGTACCGGCAACCAGGCCTGGCTGAAGTTTCCCGGCATCCCCTTCCAGATCGGACCGGCGGAGGTGGTGAAGATCACCTTCACCCTGCTGCTGGCCAAGCAGCTGGCCTGGCTTCGGGAGGAGAAGCGGGACCTGCGGTCCTTTCCGGCTGCCGCCCAGGTGGCGGGTCATACCCTGGCGCTGATGGGCTGGTATGTGGTGATCTCCGGCGACATGGGCAATGCCCTGACCTTTTTTTTCATCTTTTTGTGCATGGCCTTTGCCGCAGGCTTCGCCCTGCGGTGGTTCGCCCTGCTGTTCGCGGGCTGCGGGATCGGTTTCGCGGCGGCGTGGGTGCTGGAGCTGATCCCCGGGTATATGATGGACCGGTTCCGGGTCCTGTTTGACCATTCCTATGACGCCCTGGATACCGGCTGGCAGCAGACCCGCAGCCTCATGGCCATCGGCTCCGGCGGCCTGTTTGGCCAGGGATACATGAACGGCACCCAGACCCAGAGCAGCTTTCCTCAGTCCCTGCCCAACCGCTGGACGGACTTCATCTTCTCCGTCTGCGGAGAGGAGCTGGGCCTGGTGGGATGTCTTGCGGTGATCACGCTGCTGGCGGTCATCATTTTCCGGGTACTGCGGGTGGCAAGGAACGCCCAGACGCCCTTCCACTGCTATATCTGCGTGGGTATGGCGGCCATGCTGATCTACCAGACCGTTGTCAACATCGGCATGTGCCTGTTCGTCATGCCCACCATCGGCGTGACGCTGCCCTTTTTCAGCTACGGCGGGTCCTCGGTGCTGACGCTGTTTGCGGCCATGGGCGTGGTATCCGGCATCAAGAAGCGCTCACCGGCCCTGTGGCGGCCGAGGCGCCAGCGCTGACACGGTGAAAAAAAGAGGAAACGGAGGCCGGGGATGACCCCGGCCTCCGCGCATATTTCGCAGCCTCTGGGCGGAGACTAGTCCTGTCACGATTTTATGGACAGGAGGTTCGATCAGCTTTGAAACACAATCTGCTCAAACGCATCCCCGTACTGGCCCTGGCGGCGGCGCTGACCCTGACGGTGGGGACCCAGGCTCTGTTCGGTCTGGGCAAAAAGGACACGCAGCCCCAGGAGGGGGCGCCGGAGGTCCGGGATCTGGAGATCGCCACCTACCGGGACATCCCCTATGAGGCCCAGTTCCTGGCCTCCGGCGGAGAGGGAGAGACCCTGACCTTCGCCGTGGCGGACCAGCCCCGAAAGGGCACCGTGGTGGTGGAGGGGGACCGCTTCACCTACGCCCCCGATGAGGGTGTCACCGGCTCCGACAGCTTCACCTACACCGCCGCCGACGCCGAGGGCCGGGTCTCCGCCCCGGCCACGGTGACCGTGGAGATCCAAAAGCCCCGCTCCGGCGTCACCTATGCCGACACCGCCGGCACCGCCGCGGCGGCCGCCCAGGACCTGGCGGAGGCTGGGATCTTTACCGGCGTGAAGATCGGGGACCAGTACTACTTTGAGCCGGACAAGACCGTCACCCGAGGGGAGTTCCTGGCCATGGTGCTGGAGACCACGGGCCGGGAGGTGACGGCCGTCACCATGACCGGCTTCTCTGACGACGACGCCATCCCCACCTGGGCCAAGGCCTACGCCGCCGCCGGCGTGGCGGAGGGCATCGTCCAGGGCGTGTCCACAGCGGACGGCGCCGCCTTCCGGGGGGAGGACCCCATCACCTTCAACGAGGCCGCTACGGTCCTCAACCGCGCGCTGGACGTGGCGGATGTGGAGCTGGACGTGTGGTACGCGGACCGGGAGGCGGTGCCCTCCTGGGCGGCCCAGGCGGTGGGCAACATGGAGGCTGTCAGTGTCCTCTCCGCCGGCAGCTTCGGCAGCGACGGCCTGGACAGCGCCATCACCCGGGCGGACGCGGCACAGATGCTCTCCGCCGCCGCCACGCTGCTGGAGGGAGACTCCTCCGGCCCTCTGGATTGGCTGGGCTGACCGGAAAATACGCGCAGAAAGGGGCCGCCTTCGGGCGGCCCTTTTTCCGCCTCACACGTTGGGGAAAGCGACGGACTCCCATGGTCTTCCGCTTGCTGTACTGGCGTTTTTTGCGGTTGTATTCACAGGCGCTTTGTGCTAAACTAAATAGAATTCAAATAGTATAATGCTATCAGTATGGGCTGACGCCCTGCTGCTGCGGAAGGATATGAGAGAGCTATGAAAATTGTTGTGCTGGCCGGCGGCATCTCCACCGAGCGGGAGGTGTCCCTGGTGTCGGGTACCGGTGTGTGCCGGGCTCTGCGGAAAAACGGACACCGGGCCATCCTGGTGGATCTGTTCCTGGGGCTGGAGCAGGTCCCGGCGGATCTGGACACCTTGTTTGACGCGCCGGACGGCCTGTGCGCCGACGTCCGTGTCCGCGCCCAGGCGCCGGATCTGGAGGCAGTGCGCCGCAGCCGCCCGGACCAGAGCCCCAGCCACATCGGTCCTCACGTGCTGGAGGTGTGCGCCGCGGCGGACATCGTGTTCCTGGGCCTCCACGGCATGGACGGGGAGGACGGCCGCATCCAGGCCGCCCTGGACCTGCTGGGCGTGCCCTATACCGGCTCCGGCCATCTGGCCTCCGCTGCTGCCATGGACAAGGCCGTGGCCAAGCGGCTCATGGACGCCGCCGGCATCCCCACGCCCAAGTGGCGCCTGCTGGAGTACGGCCCTGAGGAGGCGGAGAGCCTGGCAGCGGAGCTGCCTATGCCCTGCGTGGTCAAGACCATCGGAGGCGGCTCGTCCCTGGGCGTGTACTTACCGGAGGACCGGGCGCAGCTGCGCACCGCGCTGAACGAGGTGCTGGGCTTCGGCGGAAAGGTCCTGGCGGAGGAGCGGATCTACGGCCGGGAGCTGACCGTGGCCGTGCTGGGCGATCAGTGGCTGCCGGCGGTGGAGACTGTGCCCGCCGGAAAGGAGTTCGACTACGCCGCCAAGTACCAGGCCGGCGCCGCTTTAGAGACCTGTCCTGCCCAGGTGCCGCCGGAGGTCATGGAGGCCGCCGGTGACCTGGCATTGCGGGTGCACCGCTGCCTGGGGCTGGAGGTTTACTCCCGCACTGACATGATTCTGGACGAGAGCGGGAAGCTGTGGGTGCTGGAGGCCAACTCCCTGCCGGGCATGACCCCCACCAGCTTTGTCCCCAAGGAGGCCGCTGCTGTTGGCATCAGCTATGAGCAGCTGTGCCAGCGCATCGTGGACCTGTCCATGCAGATCAAGAGGAGAGGGTGAGCGTATGCAGCCTATGACCGTACAGGAGATCGCCGCCGCCGTGGAGGGCCGGTGGCTCAACCCGGCGCCGGAGGTGCCGCAGGTGCGGGCCGTGTGTACCGACAGCCGGAAGGTCCTCAAGGACAGTCTGTTCCTGCCCTGGGTGGGGGAGCGGTTCGACGGCCACGACTTCATCGACGCCGCGCTGGATGCCGGCGCCGCCGGATGCCTGTGCGCCCGGGTGCCCGAGCGGCTGCGGGCGGATAAGTTTTATATCCAGGTGGCGGATACGCGCCTGGCCCTGCGGGCCCTGGCCTCCGCCTACCGGGACCGGTTCCCCATCCCCTTTGTGCAGATCACCGGCTCCGTGGGAAAGACCACCACCAAGGAGATGATCGCCGCCGTATTGGGGGCGAAGCTCCGGGTGCTGAAAACGCCGGAGAACTTCAACAACGACATCGGCACCCCCCTGACCCTGCTGGGCCTGACGGCGGAGCATCAGGCGGCGGTGATCGAGACCGGCATGAACCACTTCGGGGAGATCCGGTATCTGGGCGAGATGGTGCGGCCTGACATCGCCGTCATCTCCAACATCGGAGACGCCCACATCGAAAATCTGGGCAGCCGCCAGGGGATCCTGGAGGCCAAGTGCGAGATCTTTGAAAATCTCCGGCCCGGAGGGCTGGCCGTTCTCAATGGAGACGACGCCCTGCTGCGGGGCCTGGAGCTGCCCTTCCGCGTGCTGCGCTGCGGCCAGACCCCGGACTGCGACGTGCGGATCACGGAGATCGCGGACCACGGCGTGGCGGGCATCACCTGCACCGTCACCACTCCCCGGGACCGCTATGCTCTGACCATTCCCGCTCCCGGCGAGCACATGGCCTACTCCGCCTCCATGGCGGTAGCCATTGCCGAGGAGCTGGGGCTGAGCCGGGAGGAGATTGTCCGGGGCGTGGCGTCCTATGAGAGCGCCGGGTCCCGGATGCGGGTGATCCGCCTGCCGGGCAACCGGCTGATCCTGGACGACTGCTACAATGCCAATCCCCAGTCTGTCACCGCGGCACTGGAGATCCTTGCCAAGACCGAGTGTGACCGGAAGGTGGCCGTGCTGGGCGATATGGGCGAGTTGGGGAACCTGACTGCCCAGGCCCACTACAACATGGGGGCTCTCGCGGCCATGCTGGGCATTGACTTTGTGGCCGCCATCGGGGAAAAGGCCGCCAAGATCGCCGACGGCGCCGCCCAGAGCGGCGGCACCACGCTGCATTTCGCTACCAAGGAGGAGGCCGTCCACGAGCTGACGCGCCAGCTGGAGGAGAACACCGCCATGCTGATCAAGGCGTCTCATGCCATGCACTTCGAGAAGCTGGTGGAGCGGCTGCGAAAGACGTATGATTGAGATACAGGTAAACGGCCTGGTCAAGTCCTTTGAGGTGGGCCACAACGTGCTGGACGGCCTGACCTTCCAGATCGACCAGGGCGAGCGGGTGGGCCTGCTGGGCCGCAACGGCGCCGGCAAGACCACCTTGTTCAAGGTCCTCACCGGGGAGCTGGAGAGCGACGAGGGCACCGTCACCATCGGCCAGGGCCGCCGGGTGGGACTGATCTCTCAGATCCCGGTGTATCCGGCCGGCTACACGGTGGAGGATGTGCTGCGCTCCGCCTTTTCCCGGTTGGAGAGCCTGGCGGAGGAGATGCGCTCTCTGGAGCGGCGCATGGCGGCGGGGGAGAGCGATGCGGCCCTCCTGCGGCGCTACGGCGCCCTGGGCGAGCGGTTCGAGGCCTTCGGCGGGTACGATACCGACGTGGCGGTCAACAAGATCGCAAACGGATTGTCCATTCCCGCGCAGATGCGCCAGCAGCTCTTCGACAGCCTCTCCGGCGGGGAAAAGACCCGGGTGAACCTGGGACGGCTGATCCTGGAGGACACGGACATCCTCCTGCTGGACGAGCCCACCAACCACCTGGACCTCCACGCCACCGAGTGGCTGGAGGAGTACATCCGCACCTTCCGGGGCACGGTGGTCACCATCTCCCACGACCGCTATTTTCTCGACCGCACCGTCACCCGGGTCATCGAGATCCAGGACGGCAGAGCGGAGTTTTACAGCGGCAATTACAGCTTTTACGCCGTGGAGAAGGAGCGCCGCTACCAGGAGCGGATGAAGCAGTACGAGAAGGAGCAGGCCAAGATCGCCCAGCTGGAAAAGGCGGCGGAGCAGCTGCGCCTCTGGGCCTTCCAGGGCATGGACAAGACCTACCGCCGGGCCATCTCCATGGAACGGCGCATCGAGCGGATGCGGACCACCTCCAAGCCCACCAAGGCCCGGAAGATGGACGCCCGCTTCAACGCCGCCGAGTTCCACGGCGACGAGGTGCTCTCCATCCGGAACCTCTCCAAGGGCTTCGGGGACAAGCGTCTTTTCGACGGCATCACCCTCCGGGTGGAGGGCGGCGAGCGCATCGGCCTCATTGGGGACAACGGCACCGGCAAGTCCACCCTCATCAAGATGATCGTGGGGGAGCTGTACCCCGACGACGGCCGCATCCGCACCGGCCCCCAGGTGAAGGAGGCGTATCTGCCCCAGGTGGTGGAGTTCGACCACCCGGACTGGAACCTGGTGGAGAACATGATGGCCGCCAAGCGGGGCCTCTCCGCCCAGTCGGCCCGGAACCGGCTGGCGGCCTATGACTTCCGGGGAGAGGATGTGATGAAGCCCGTCTCCGTCCTCTCCGGCGGTGAGCAGAGCCGCCTGCGGCTGTGCATGCTGATGGACGACGAGATCAACTTTTTGATCCTGGACGAGCCCACCAACCATCTGGACATCGACTCCCGGGAGTGGATCGAGGAGGCGGTGGAGGCTTACGACGGCACACTGCTCTTCGTCTCCCACGACCGGTATTTCATCAACCGCTTCGCCACCCGCATCTGGGAGGTCTCCGGCGGCACCATCACCGACTATCCCATGGGCTTTGCCCAATACCGGCAGGTGAAAGCCCAGGAGGAGGCGGAAAAGCAGGAGGCAGCAAAGCCTGTAAAGGAAAAGACCGTCACAGAGCGGCCCCAGCGGGGCAACAAGGCCCAGCAGGCCGCCCGGCGGCAGCTGACCATCTGCGAGCGGGACATCGCCAAGGCGGAGGAGCGGATCGCCGCCCTGGAGGCGGACATGGAGGCCGCCGCCTGCGACTATGAGAAGCTGAACGAACTGGTACAAGAGAAAGAGGCGGCTCAGACGGAGCTGGACGCCCTGTACGAAAGGTGGGAGCAGCTCAGTGAGGAGGCAGAGGGGTAAAGCCAGACCCTTGTACAGATATGACCGTTACAAGGGCGCCCGGCGCCAGCGGGGCCAGACTGTCCTGACCGCCGCGGCGGTGTGCGCCGCGGTGGGGCTCGCCCTGGTGCTGCTGCGCGGCCTGGGTATCCGGTTTTCCGGCTTCCTGCTGCTGGCCTTGGCGGCGGCGCTGACGGCAGGGGAGTATCTCCGGCGCTGGGCCCGCCGGTCCAGAGCCGGCCGGCGGTGCCAGCTGGTCTTCCGGGCCGCCTTGGCGCTGGTGCTGATCCCCCTGGCGCTGATCGAGATCTTTGTGATCCATGAGGGGTGCAAGGCCCCGCCGGAGGAGAGCGCCGGCGCGGTGATCGTCCTGGGCGCCGGGGTCAACGGCACTGAGCCGTCGCTGTCCCTCAGGACCCGGCTGGATGCGGCACTGGACTATCTCACGGCCCACCCGGATATCCCGGCGGTTTTGACCGGCGGCCGGGGCTACGGGGAGGAGATCTCCGAGGCGCAGTGTATGTACGACTACCTGGCGGCCCGGGGCGTGGCGGCGGAGCGGCTCATTCTGGAGGAATCCGCCTCCAATACAGCGGAGAATTTCGCCCTCTCCAGGCCCCTTTTGGAGGAGGCGGGGGTGGACCCGGCCGCGGATACGGTGGCGGTGGTCACCAATGACTTCCACCTGGCCCGGGCGGGGCTTCTGGCCGCCCGGAACGGCTACGGCGACACTGTGGGCGTGGGCGCGGCGCTGCCCTGGGCCCACCTGGAGATCAACTACTACCTGCGGGAGGCCTTCGCCATGGTGAAGAGCTTCCTGCTGGACTGAGCGTTTCATTATGTGGAGGAACCCATGAAAGACATCTTATGTATCTATTACTCCCGGACGGGGAACACCAAGAAGGCCATGGAGGAGATTGCCGAGGCTCTGGACGCGGAGCTGCTGGAACTGCGGGACGGCGTGGACCGCGGCGGCCTGCGGGGCTGGATCCGCTGCGGCCGGGACGCCATGCGCCGGACCACGGAGCCGCTGCTGTCCTTCCAGACCGGGCAGGGACTGCCCAAATACCGGCTGGTGATTTTGGGCACGCCGGTGTGGGCCGGGCGGTGCAGCGCCGTCATGCGGGCGTTTTTGAAGGCCCACGGGAAGAAGCTGCCACAGACGGCCTATGTCATCACCCGCAGCAGCAAGAACAAATACGAGGAAGTCTACCGCCAGATGGACCAGTATGTGCCTGCCGGCCACACGGCAGCGGTATCTCTGCGCAGCGGAGACGTGGGAAGCGCTTTCTGGCAGGAGGAGTTTTTACGTCAGGTCCGGGAGCTGCTGGCGGCGGAGCGGTAGACCGCGCCTTTTTGTGAAATCCACAGGAGAGGAGCGGTCCCATGCTGGAAAAAGTGAAGGCCATTGCCCTGCGCTGTGAGGACCTGGAGGCCCAGCTGGCAGATCCGGCGGTCTACGGCGACGCAGAGAAACTACGGACCGTCACCCGGGAGCTGAAGGAGCTGACGCCGGTGGCGGAGGCCTGGAGGGCTTGGTGCCGGGCGAAGTCCGACCGGGACGGGGCAGAGGAGATGCTTGCCGACCCGGACCTGCGGGAGATGGCAAAAGCGGAGTTCGCCGCCGCCCAGGAGGAGCTGGGGCGGCTGGAGGAGCAGCTGCGGCTTTTGCTGCTGCCGAAGGACCCGGACGACGACCGGGGCGTGCTGCTGGAGATCCGGGCGGGCACCGGCGGGGAGGAGGCGGCTCTGTTCGCCGCGGACCTCCTGCGGATGTACACCATGTATGTCCAGCGCCGGGGCTGGAGCGCGGAGGTCATGAGCCGCAGCGACACAGAGTTGGGCGGCGTCAAGGAGTGCAGTCTGATGATCGAGGGCCAGGGCGCCTGGTCCCGGCTGAAGTTCGAGTCCGGTGTCCACCGGGTCCAGCGGGTGCCGGTGACGGAGAGCAGCGGCCGCATCCAGACCAGCGCCGCCACCGTAGCGGTGCTGCGGGAGGCGGAGGAGGTGGATGTTGCCATCGACCCCAAGGACCTGCAGATCGATACCTACCGCTCCTCCGGCGCCGGAGGCCAGCATGTCAACAAGACCGAGTCCGCCATCCGTATCACCCATCTGCCCACGGGGCTGGTGGTGGAGTGCCAGGACGAGCGGAGCCAGTACAAGAACAAGGACAAGGCCATGAAGGTCCTGCGCTCCCGGCTCTACGACCTGGAGCGGCAGAAGCAGGCCGAGGCCACCGCCGCCGAGCGCCGCAGCCAGGTGGGCAGCGGCGACCGCAGCCAGCGGGTGCGGACCTACAACTTCCCCCAGGGCCGGGTGACGGACCACCGCATCGGACTGACGCTCTACAAACTGGACGCCTTCATGGACGGCGATCTGGAGGAGCTGATCGAGGCCCTGGTCACCGCCGACCGGGCGGAGCGGCTGCAAAGCGGCGCCGGGGTGGAATGAGAACGCGTTGAAAAGACCGGAGGCGCGCAGCCGCCGGAGTTCAGAGAGATAGAGGCGAAGCATATGCACACATTGTATTTTGACCTGCGGGACACCAAGGGCCAGCAGAAGGCCATCGACGACAAGATCTACTCCGCGGCGAAGATCCTGCGGGAGGGCGGCCTCCTGGGTATCCCCACGGAGACGGTGTACGGTCTGGGGGCCAACGCCCTGGACGCCGATGCGGTCCGCCGCATCTTCGAGGCAAAGGGCCGTCCCCAGGACAACCCCCTCATCATCCACGTCACCGGCCAGCAGTGGCTGGCCCGCTATTGCAGCGACGTGCCGCCCCTGGCCTATGTGCTGGCCAGGAAGTTCTGGCCCGGCCCGCTGACCATGATCCTCAAGCGCAAGCCCATCATCCCGGATCAGACCACCGCCGGATTGGACACCGTGGGCGTCCGCTGCCCCAACCACCCCGTGACCCTGGCCATCATCCGGGAGGCAGGGGTGCCCATTGCGGCTCCCAGCGCCAATACCTCCGGCCGGCCCAGCTGCACCACCGCCCAGGACGTGCTGGAGGATATGGACGGCAAGATCGCCGGCGTGGTGGACGGCGGACCCTGTTCCGTGGGTGTGGAGTCCACGATCCTGGATCTGACCTGCGATCCGCCCCGGCTGCTGCGCCCCGGCGGACTGCCTCTGGAGGAGCTGGAGCGTCTCATCGGCAAGATCGAGGTGGACAAGGCCGTCACCGGCACCCTGGCGGAGGGGGAGAAGCCCCGGGCTCCGGGCATGAAGTACCGCCACTACGCCCCCAAGGCGCCGGTCACCGTGGTCACCGGCAAGCCGGAGAAGTCTGCCCAGGTCATTGCCCAGCGGGTGGGCCCCACCTCCGGCGTCATCTGCTTCGACGAGTACGCTCACCTCTTCCCGGACCAGGTGGTCCAGACACTGGGCGCCTCTGCCGACAAGCTGTCCCAGGCCCAGCGGGTCTTTGACGCTCTGCGCTTCTTCGACGGCTCCGCCGTCACGGAGATCTACGCCCAATGCCCTGACAACCGCGGGCTGGGCCTTGCCATCGGCAACCGGCTGAAAAAGGCCGCCGGCTTCCACGTGCTGGAGGCGGAGGCGGAGCCGGTGGTGCTGGGCCTCACCGGCGGCACCGGCGCCGGAAAGACCAGCGCTCTGCGGGCCCTGGAGTCCCTGGGCGCGGTGACCATTGACTGCGACGCCCTGTATCATCAGATGCTGGATGCGGACCAGGACCTGCGCCAGGAGATCGGCAACGCCTTCCCAGGCGTGTTTGCCGCCGACGGCCGGCTGGACCGCCAGCGCCTGGGCCAGGAGGTCTTTGCCAGCAAGGAGCGGCTGGAGCGGCTCAACGCCATCGTGTTCCGCTATATGGAGCCGGAACTGCGCCAGCGGCTGGCGGACAATGCCGGCGGCCTGGTGGCCATCGACGCCATCAGCCTGCTGGAGGGCGGCCTGGACCGGCTGTGCGACCGGACCATCGCCCTGACGGCGCCGCTGGAGCTGCGGGTCCGGCGGATCATGGCCCGGGACAACATCTCCGAGCAATACGCCCGGCTGCGGATCTCCGCCCAGAAGCCCGACGAATACTACCGGGAGCGGTGCGATCTGGAGCTGAACAACGCCGCCGACAGCGCCGAGGCCTTCGAGGCGGAGGCGAAGCGCTTCTTCGCGCGGCTGATCGAGACCATCAAGGAGGAAAAAGCCCATGGAAAAGAGTGAGTACAAGCAGCTGAAGGAGCAGCTGCTTTCCAAGCGGAAGAACGGCTATGACCGCGCGCCGGAGGCGGAGCGGGCGGCTATGGAGGCATACTGCGCTGATTACAAGGCCTTTCTGGACGCCGGCAAGACCGAGCGGCTGTGCGCCGCGGAGGTGATCCGCCTGGCAGAGCAGGCCGGCTACCGCCCCTATGAGCGGGGCCAGGCCCTGGCCCCCGGCGACAAGGTGTACCGCTGCAACCGGGGCAAGGCGGTGATGCTGGCCCGCATCGGCAAGGCACCCCTGAGCCAGGGCGTGCAGATCGCCGCGGCCCACATCGACGCCCCCCGTCTGGACCTCAAGCCCAACCCCCTCTATGAGGACGGGGAGCTGGCCTATTTCAAGACCCACTACTACGGCGGTATCCGCAAGTACCAGTGGGTCACCGTGCCCCTGGAGCTCCACGGCGTGGTGGCCCTGGCGGATGGCACCAGTGTCCGCGTCCGCATCGGCGCGGACCCCGGCGATCCCCGGCTGGTCATCACGGATCTGCTGCCCCACCTGGGCATGGAGCAGAACAAGAAGCCCCTGGGCGAGGCGGTGCCCGGCGAGACGCTGAACCTGCTGCTGGGCAGCCGCCCCATCGGGGACAGCGAGGAGTCCGGCCGGGTGAAGCTGGCGGTGATGCAGCTGCTCAACGAGAAGTACGGCATCACCGAGGACGACTTCACCTCCGCGGAGCTGGAGGCGGTGCCGGCGGTGACCGCCTGCGACATCGGCCTGGACCGCAGCATGATCGGCGCCTACGGCCACGACGACCGGGTGTGCGGCTACGCCGCCCTGCGGGCCCTGCTGGACCTGGAGGAGACCCCGGCGCGCACCGCCGTGTGCGTCCTGGCGGACAAGGAGGAGATCGGCTCCGACGGCGTGACGGGCATGCAGTCCGCCGCTTTCGACACCTTCATGGAGGACTTGTGCGAGGCCCAGGGCGCGGCCCTGCGCAGCTGCTACGAGGGCTCCTTCTGCCTCAGCGCCGACGTGACCGCCGCCTTCGATCCCAACTTCGCCGAGGTCTTTGAAAAGCGCAACGCCGCCTACCTCAACTACGGCATCGGCCTTTGCAAGTACACCGGCGCCCGGGGCAAGTCCGGCGCCTCCGACGCCGACGCCGAGACCGTGGCCTACGTCCGGGGGCTCTTCGACCGCTCCGGCGTGATCTGGCAGATCGCAGAGCTGGGCAAGGTGGACGCCGGCGGCGGCGGCACCGTGGCCATGTATATGGCCAACCGCAACATCACCACTCTGGACGCCGGCGTTCCGGTGCTGAGCATGCACGCGCCCTTCGAGGTGGTGTCCAAGCTGGACTGCTACGAGACCTACAAGGGGATGGCCGCCGTCTACCGGGCGGAGCGCTGATCACCCCTCAAAGACAGACTGTGGACCTGTGGGAGACTGCCCATTTTCGGGCAGTCTCCCATTTTCCCGGCATTTTGCCCACCATGGGCGGACAGAGCCCTGGGGATATTCCCCGTTTTCCCCAAAAGATTTTTCGACGTTTCGGTTGCATCAGCGACAAAAGTATGTTAAGATGGTCGACGTTGAAAGACATTTGACCATGGGAGGCGGACGAAATGGCGAGAGAGATCCGATATTACATCGTGGCGGCAGAGGCCCTGCCGGAGATTTTTGTAAAGGTGGCGGAGGCCAAGCGGATGATGCAGACCGGCGAGGCGGCCACTGTGGGTGCTGCCACCCGGATGGCGGGCATCAGCCGCAGCGCGTTCTACAAGTATAAGGACTCGGTCCAGCCCTTCAACGACATGAAGTCAGAGCATATCATCACCTTCTACGGGATGCTCAAGGACAACACCGGCGTTCTCAGCCGGGTGCTGTCGGTATTTGCCACCTCCGGTGCCAACATCCTGACCATCAACCAGTCCATTCCCACCAACGGCTGCGCCGCCGTCACCATCTCCGCCGAAACCAGCGGCATGGCCGAGACGCTGGAGCAGCTGCTCTCGGACGTGGCCGCAGTGGAGGGCGTGGTGAAGTTTGAGGTTCTGGCGGGATAAACCGGAAGGAGAACGGCGATGATACAGATTGCGATTATGGGCCTTGGCACCGTGGGAACGGGCGTTGCCAAGGTGGTGGCGGAAAATGCCAAGCAGATCGAGCGGAAGCTGGGAGAGCCCCTTCAGGTCAAGACCATCCTGGTCCGGCATTTCCAGGACGGGCCCTACCGCCAGCTGATGACAGATGATTTCAAGCGTATCGAGGAGGACGACTCCATCCGGGTGGTGGTGGAGACCATCGGCGGTGTGGAGGCGGCCTATGAGTACACCAAGCGGGCATTGAACGCCGGCAAGCACGTGGTCACCGCCAACAAGCAGCTGGTGGCGGAAAAGGGCGCGGAGCTGCTGGCGCTGGCCCGGAAGAAAAACGTCAACTACCTCTTCGAGGCCAGCGTGGGCGGCGGCATCCCGGTGCTGCACCCGCTGACCCAGTGTATGGCGGCCAACCGCATCGATGAGATCTACGGCATTTTGAACGGCACCAGCAACTATATCCTCACCCGCATGGTCCGCACCGGTGCCTTTTTCTCCGATGCCCTGCGGGAGGCCCAGGCCAAGGGCTATGCCGAGGCGGACCCCACTGCCGACGTGGAGGGCATCGATGCCGGCCGCAAGATCTGCATTCTGGCGGACCTGGCCTTCGGCAGCCAGGTGGATCCTGCTGCAGTGCCTATGGAGGGTATCTCCAAGCTGTCCCTGCGGGATGTGCGCATCGCCCAGCGGGCCGGCTACCGGGTGAAGCTTCTGGGCCGGTGCCTGCGGCTGCCGGGCGGCGGACGTACCGCCTATGTGGCGCCCCACTTGATTCCGGAGGAGCACCCCCTGGCCAATGTGGAGGATGTGTACAACGCCGTGGTGGTCAAGGGCAATGCCACCGGCGAGGTCATGTTCTACGGCCGCGGTGCCGGAGAACTGCCCACCGCCTCCGCCTGCGTGGCGGACGTGATGGAGGCCCTCCAGGCCAGTCCCCGCCGGGAGGAGATCGGCTGGGAGGCCAATCCCGCCGGGTTCCGCGACCCCATGGAGCTCCACACCCGGTACTATTTCCGTATTGAGGGCAGCCTCACCGACGCCGCCATGGCCTTCGGTCAGGTGGAGGTTCTCAGTGAGGACGGCGAGACCGCCTTCCTGACGGACTCCGTCAGCGGCGAGGACGCCGCCCGCCGGGCCAAGTCCCTGAACGTGCTGGCCTGCATGCGGGTGCTGGGCTGATTCCCAAACCGCCGCCGGGTGTGTATACTGGTGTAGCGGCGGCAAACAATTTCAGGTAAAAGAGGAAACGCTATGAGCTTGATCGTACAGAAATTCGGCGGCAGCAGCGTGAAGGATGCCCAGCGCATCCGGAATGTGGCCGGCATCATCGCAGAAACTTACCTCAAGGGCAACGATGTGATCGTGGTCCTTTCCGCCCAGGGCGATACCACCGATGATCTCATTGCCAAGGCGGAGGAGATCAACCCCAACGCCTCCAAGCGGGAGATGGATATGCTGCTGTCCACCGGCGAGCAGATCTCCGTGGCCCTGTGCGCCATGGCGCTGGAGTCCATGGGGCTGCCCTGCGTGTCTCTGGCGGCGTGGCAGGTGGGGATCCAGTCCACCTCCGTCCACTCCGATGCCCGCATCAAGAAAATCGATTCCGAGCGCATCCAGTCGGAGCTGGACCAGCACCGGATCGTGCTGGTGACCGGGTTCCAGGGCGTGGACCGCAACGGCGACGTCACCACCCTGGGCCGCGGCGGGTCCGATACCAGCGCCGTGGCGCTGGCGGCGGCCTTCCGGGCGGATTTGTGCCAGATCTACACCGATGTGGACGGCGTCTACACCACCGATCCCCGCATCGTTCCCAACGCCCGCAAGCTGGACGAGATCACCTATGACGAGATGCTGGAGCTGGCCAGCCAGGGCGCCCAGGTCCTCCACAACCGCAGCGTGGAGCTGGCCAAGAAGTTCAGAGTGAATTTGGAAGTCGTATCCAGCCTGGAGCGCAAGCCGGGTACGAAAGTGAAGGAGGTCACCAAAGTGGAAAAAACCAATATCGCCGGTGTCGCCAAGGACACCAGCATCGCCCGCGTGGCGCTGATCGGACTGCAGCACAACCCCGGCGTCGCCTTCCAGGTCTTTGACCTTTTGAGCAAGCACAACATCAACGTGGACGTCATTTTGCAGTCCATTGGCCGCGAGGAGACCAAGGACATCACCTTCACCGTACATAAGAAGGACCTGGCCGAGGCCGAGCAGATCCTGGGCGAGCACAAGGAAGCTCTGCGCTTCGACCACATTGAGACCGACGAACAGATCGGCAAGGTCTCCATCGTGGGCGCCGGGCTCATGAGCAACTGCGGCGTGGCCGCCAAGATGTTTGAGGCCCTGTACGAGGCGGGCATCAACATCCAGATGATCAACACCTCCGAGATCCGGGTCTCCGTGCTGCTGGACGAGGAGGATGTGAACAAGGCCGTCAAGGCCATCCACGCCAAGTTCTTTGACGAGATCTGAGGACCGGCGTCTGCCGATCCGGAGGACCGGGCCCGCGGGCCCGGTCCTGTTTGTCCTTCGGTCTTTCCGCCTCCGCTGCTGCATACGGTGGAGAGAGGTGAGAGACCATGAGAGATACGATCGATCGGGTGGCACTGCGGTATCTGGCCGCGGTGCTGCTGGGACTGGTGCTTCTGCTGCTCCACGGCACGGTCCGGAGCGGTCCGGCGGCGGTGCTGGTGCCTCAGCGGGCAAGTCCCTGGGAACTGAGCAAGCTGGTATTCTGGCCCATGCTGGGGGTCTGCTTTCTGACTTGCCGCCTGGGGCGGGCGCCGGGACCTGTGGTCCGGGATTTGCCGGCGGCTGTGCTGGCGAGCCTGGGAGCCGCGGCGCTGAATGGGGCGATATTGGCCGCCGGCGGCAGCGGCCGTCTGTGCCTTGCGGTCTGGGCGGGCGCCCTGGCGGCAGGGATCGCCTTCGGCCCCGATGGTGCCCGGAGCCCCCGGATCTGGCTGGCTCTGTGTGGGCTGCTGGCGGCCTGCTATGTCCTGCTGACCTTCCTGGTCCCGCCGTGGGGATTGTTCCAGGGCCTGGCGGCGGGTTGACGATTTACAAGCCGCCGGAGCTATGCTATAATACTTTGGTATGCTGCGAAAGAGAGGCCGGTCCGGCGGACCGGCCCACAAGGAGGAGACACTATGAACGCCATCGTCACCGTTGTGGGGCAGGACAAGGTGGGCATCATTGCCGCCGTCTGCGCCCTGCTGGCCGAGAACAACGTCAACATTCTGGACATCACCCAGACCATTTTGCAGGGGTCCTTCACCATGGTCATGGCCGTGGATGTCAGCAAGGCCCGCACCTCCGTGGGCGAGCTGCGGGGGCTGCTGGAGGCTCTGGGGGAGAAGATGGAGATCTCCATCCGCATCCAGCGGGAGGAGATCTTCGACGCCATGCACAGAGTGTGAAAGTACGGGGGAGCAGGCTCCCCCCGCAGGCCCCCCACCACCAGTGACATCGGTCACTGGTGAACGCCGCCCAGGGCGGCTGGGTCAAGGTATTTTCGGCAGGCGCATGTCCTGCCGAAAATGATTGAAATTCCTTGATTTGCTTTTTGGCAAATCAACCGGGGAAAATCGCAGGTTTTCCCCTGGCCCCCTTTCCTGGGCGGCAGTTCCCAGGAAGCGGGATCTTTAAGAATAACGATACTGTGGAGAACCATTATGCTGAATCAGAAGGAAATTTTATCCACCATTGAGATGATCGACCAGCAGCACCTGGACATCCGCACCATCACCATGGGCATCTCCCTGCTCAGCTGCTGCGACCCGGACCCGGGGCGCGCCTGTGAAAAGATCTACGACAAGATCGCCCGCTGCGCGGAGAACCTGGTCCGCACCGGCGAGGACATTGAGCGGGAGTTCGGTATCCCCATCGTCAACAAGCGGATCTCCGTGACCCCCATCGCCCTGGTGGCCGCCGCCAGCGAGGCGGAGGACTACGTGCCCTTCGCCCTGGCTCTGGACCGGGCGGCCAAGACCTGCGGCGTCAACTTCATCGGCGGCTACTCCGCCCTGGTGCAGAAGGGCATGACCCGCGCCGACGAGAAGCTGATCCGCTCCATTCCGGAGGCGCTGTCCCGGACGGAGCTGGTGTGCTCCTCCGTCAACGTGGGCTCCACCCGGGCGGGCATCAATATGGATGCCGTCAGCCTCATGGGCCGCATCATCAAGGACACCGCCGCCGCTACCGCCGACCGGGACGGGCTGGGCTGCGCCAAGCTGGTGGTGTTCTGCAACGCCGTGGAGGACAACCCCTTCATGGCCGGCGCCTTCCACGGCGTGGGCGAGGCGGAGAAGGTCATCAACGTGGGCGTCTCCGGCCCCGGCGTGGTCCACCACGCCCTCAAGTCGGTGAAGGGGCAGCCCTTCGATGTGGTGGCCGAGACGGTGAAGAAAACGGCGTTCCGGGTGACCCGCATGGGCCAGCTGGTGGCACGGGAGGCCAGCGCCCGGCTGGACACCCCCTTCGGCATCGTGGACCTTTCCCTGGCGCCCACCCCGGCCATCGGGGACAGCGTGGCCCGGATCCTGGAGGAGATGGGCCTGGAGGTCTGCGGCACCCACGGCACCACCGCCGCCCTGGCCCTGCTGAACGACGCGGTGAAGAAGGGCGGCGTCATGGCGTCCTCTTCCGTGGGCGGCCTCTCCGGTGCCTTTATCCCCGTCAGTGAGGACGAGGGCATGATCGCCGCCGCCCGCGGCGGCACCCTCTGCCTGGACAAGCTGGAGGCCATGACCTGCGTGTGCTCCGTGGGCCTGGACATGATCGCCGTGCCCGGCGACACGCCGGCGGAGACCATCTCCGCTATCATTGCCGACGAGGCCGCCATCGGCATGGTCAACAACAAGACCACCGCCGTGCGGCTTCTGCCGGCCCCCGGCAAGGACGTGGGGGACACCATCGAGATGGGCGGACTACTGGGCTCCGCCCCGGTCATGCCGGTCCACCGGGAGTCCAGCGCGGACTTCATCGCCCGGGGCGGCCGCATCCCGGCCCCGCTCCACAGCCTGAAAAACTGAGACCATACAAAAGAGGACTGCCTGCAGGCAGTCCTCTTTGCTGTGTTTTGTACCGATCATCTTCCTGTCGGGGCCGATGGTCCCGAAACAGTGGACAGCAGGGGAGGGCGGCGGTATGCTCTGCTCAGCCCTCGGCAAATTTCGCCTTGTCCCGGTCGATCTGCTTCTGGTAGCGGTCCGCCTCGGAAAAGACGCAGCCGCAGTACTTCTGCATGTAGAACCCCAGCTCCCGGGCCCGCTGGTTCCCGGCGCGGAAGTTGGGCCGGAAGTCCCGGTACAGGAAGGTCACGCCGTGGCGGGCCGCGGCGGCCTCGGCGGCGGCCCGGATGGCCTCGTGATTTTGATAGGTGCTGGCGAGCAATGTGGAGGTGAAGGCCGCAAAGCCATGCTCCGCGGCGTACTTTGCCGCGCCCTCCAATCGGTGGCCGTAGCAGTAGGCGCAGCGGGCGTCGATGTTGCCGGCGACGTGCTCTACGAACTGCCGCAGGCCGTAGTCCTCCCACACCCGCACCTCCATGCCGATGGTGGGGGCATACTCCAGCAGGCAGTCCCGCCGGGCCTGGTACTCCTTCCAGGGATGGATGTTGGGGTTGTACCACAGGGCCACCGGCTCGATGCCCTCGGCGCGCAGGGGGTCGATGCAGCTTAAAGAGCAGGGGGCACAGCAGCTGTGCAGCAGCACACGGTCCATGGAATTCGCCTCGCTTTTTGAAAAGTCCTGTTCAGTATAGCACATTTCCGGGAAAAGTCCAGAGGCGGGAAAAATAGGAATCTTAACGAATTCTTCACACTTGCTGGTGATTTTTCCAGTTGAACATCCTGTCGAAAAAGAGTATCATATCAACTAATGTGGAATCGTGCGGTTACGCGGTGAAATTCCCGGCGTAACCGTTTACCTGTAAGGAGGCAGTAACCTTGAAAGTGGGACTTGACGTGGGCTCCACCACCATCAAATGCGTGGTGCTGGACGACGCGGACCATCTGATTTACAGTACATACGAGCGGCATTTCAGCCACATCCTGGAAAAATCCGAAGAGCTGCTGCGCCGGGTGGCGGAGCAGTATGTCCCCGGCGGGAAGGCAGAATTCGCCATCTCCGGCTCCGCCGGCATGGGCATGGCGGAGAGCGTGGAGGTGCCCTTCGTCCAGGAGGTGTTTGCCACCCGGGTGGCGGCCACCCGCCTGACCCCCGGCACCGACTGCATCATCGAGCTGGGCGGGGAGGACGCCAAGATCCTCTTCCTGACCGGCGGCATGGAAGTGCGGATGAACGGCTCCTGCGCCGGCGGCACCGGCGCCTTCATTGACCAGATGGCGACGCTGCTGAAGATGACCGCCGACGAGATGGACGCCGCCGCCCAGAAGGCGGAAAAGACGTATACCATCGCCTCCCGCTGCGGCGTGTTCGCCAAGAGCGACGTGCAGCCCCTCATCAACCAGGGCGCCCGGGCCGAGGACATCTCCGCCAGCATCTACCAAGCGGTGGTGAACCAGACCATCGCGGGCCTGGCCCAGGGCCGTCCCATCAAGGGGAACGTCTTGTATCTGGGCGGTCCCCTGACCTTCTCCCGGTGCCTGCGGGAGAGCTTTGACAAGACCCTGGGCGTCACAGGCCTGTGCCCGGAGAACAGCCTTCTGTTCGTGGCCCTGGGCGCCGCCTTTTACTCCGACAGGACCTTCGATCTTCCGGAGGTGGCGGATCGGCTTCAGGAGCACGGCGCCTCCGAGACCTACCGCTCCCAGCCGGCATTGTTCTCCTCTCAGGAGGAGTATGAGGCCTTCCGGGCCCGGCATGCCAAGGCCACGGTGCCCCGGGTGCCCTTCGGCGCGGACTACGCCGCCCCGGTCCACATCGGCATCGACTCCGGCTCCACCACCGTCAAGATGGTGGTCATGGACCAGGACGCCCGCATCCTCTTCACCGACTACCGGCCGAACCTCGGCAACCCCGTGCCGCTGATCCGGGAGGTGCTCCAGAAGCTCTACGACGAGCACCCGGCCCTCCATGTGGCCTCCGTCACCACCACCGGCTACGGCGAGGACCTGGCCAAGGCCGCCTTCCACGCCGACTACGGCGTGGTGGAGACCGTGGCTCACTTCACCGCCGCCCGGCACTTCCTGCCCAACGTCGACTTCATCATCGACATCGGCGGCCAGGACATGAAGTGCTTCAAGATCGACCAGGGAGCCATCAGCAACATTTTCCTCAACGAGGCCTGTTCCTCCGGCTGCGGCAGCTTCCTCCAGACCTTTGCCCAGGCTCTGGGCTACGATGTGAAGGAGTTTGCCAAGCTGGGATTGTTCGCCGAGCGGCCCGTGGACCTGGGCAGCCGGTGCACGGTGTTCATGAACTCCTCCGTCAAGCAGGCCCAGAAGGACGGGGCCACCATCGAGAACATCTCCGCGGGCCTCTCCATCTCCGTGGTGAAGAACGCCATCTACAAGGTGATCCGGGCCTCCTCTCCCGAGGAACTGGGCCGGAACATCGTGGTCCAGGGCGGCACCTTCTACAACGAGGCGGTGCTGCGTGCCTTTGAGAAGGAGATGGGGGTGGAGGTCATCCGCCCGGACATTGCCGGCCTCATGGGCGCCTTCGGCGCCGCCCTGTATGGCCGGGGCAAGTCCTCTTCCGGTCAGACCAGCTCTCTGCTGGACCGGCAGGCGCTGGCGGATTTCCGCCAGGGGACGGAGAGCCGCCTGTGCGGCCTGTGCGGCAACAACTGCCAGCTGACCGTCAGCACCTTCTCCGACGGGTCCACCTTCATCAGCGGCAACCGCTGCGACCGGCCCGTGACCGGCAAGGCCGACACCGGCGAGCGGAACCTCTACGCCTATAAGCGCAAGCTGATCCTGAGCTACAAGCCCGTCCCCGGCAAGCGGGGCAAGATCGGGCTGCCCCTGTGCCTGAACTTCTGGGAGCTGCTGCCCTTCTGGCACACCTTCTTCACCAAGCTGGGCTTTGCCGTGTACCACAGCCCCCTCTCCAGCCGGGATCTGTACCTCAAGGGCCAGGGCACCATCCCCAGCGACACCGCCTGCTTCCCGGCCAAGCTGGCCCACGGCCACATTCAGTTCCTCTCCAAGCTGGGGCTGGACGCCATTTTCTACCCCTGCATGACCTACAATATTGACGAGGGCCTGGGCGACAACCACTACAACTGCCCCGTGGTGGCCTACTATCCGGAGGTCATCGCCGGCAACTGCCCGGAGATCAAGGACACCAAGTTCATCTACGACTATGTGGGCCTCCACCGGCCCAAGGACTTCACCAAGAAGATCTTCACCATCCTGCGCAAGTATTTCCCGGACATCACCAAGGGGGAGATCAAGGAGGCCGCCGACGCCGCCTATGCCGAGTATGCCCACCACATGGCCCAGATCCGCAAGGAGGGTGAGCGCATCATCGACCAGGCCCGGGCGGAGGGCCGCCGCATCATCGTGCTGGCGGGCCGTCCCTACCACGTGGACCCGGAGGTGAACCACGGCATCGACACCCTCATCACCCGGGCGGGCGCCGCCGTGGTGACCGAGGACTCCATCTCCAACCGGGTGGAGAAATTCCCCACCACGGTGCTGAACCAGTGGACCTACCACTCCCGCCTGTACGCCGCCGCCCGGTACTGCTGCGACCAGAAGGATTGCGATCTGGTGCACCTGGTCTCCTTCGGCTGCGGCGTGGACGCCATCACCTCCGACGAGACCCGGGAGATCCTCCAGGCGGGAGGAAAGCTGTACACCCAGCTGAAGATCGACGAAATCACCAACCTGGGCGCGGTGCGCATCCGGCTGCGGAGCCTGTTCGCGGCTCTGGACGAGCAGGATGAAAAGCGCCGTGCGGAAGGAAAGGAGGCCTGAGCCATGGAACTGGAATTTCAGAATTACCCCAAGTTTACCCCGGAGATGAAAAAGACCCATAAAATCCTGATCCCCAACATGGCTCCGGTGCAGTTCCGCATCCTGGCCGCCGTCATGGAGCAGGCGGGCTACACCTGCGAGCTGCTGGAAAACTGCGGCAGCCAGGTCTGTGAGCTGGGACTCAAGTACGTCCACAACGACACCTGCTATCCGGCCCTGCTGGTCATCGGCCAGTTCCTGGACGCCCTGGGCTCCGGGAAGTACGACCTGGACCACACCGCCCTCATCATCACCCAGACCGGCGGCGGCTGCCGGGCCTCCAACTACATCCACCTGCTGCGCAAGGCCCTGGTCAAGGCCGGGTATCCCCAGGTGCCGGTGGTGAGCCTGAACTTCTCGGGCCTCGAGAAGGACTCCGGCTTTCCCATGACGGTGCCCCTGATGCGCAAGCTCCTGGCCTGCATCTACTACGGCGACCTGCTGGTGACGCTGAAGGCCCAGACGGAGCCCTACGAGACCCACAAGGGCGACGCGGCTGCCTGTCAAGAGAAATGGCTTGACACCATCTGCGGCTGGGTGCTTCAGGACAAGGGCTGGTCCGGCCGGGAGATCAAGGCCGCCATGCCGAAGATCGCCGCGGACTTCGCCGCCATCCCCGTCCACCGGGTGCCCAAGGTCAAGGTGGGCGTGGTGGGGGAGATCTACGTGAAGTACTCCCCTCTGGGCAACAACGACCTGGAGAAGTTCCTGGCCAGCCAGGACTGCGAGGTGAACCTGCCGGGCCTCATGGGCTTCGTGCAGTACTGCGCCTACAACCCCTCGGAGACTGCCCGGCTCTACGGCGGCTCCTTCCTGGAAAAGCATGTGTCCGACGTGATCCTCCAGTACATCGCCGGCATGGAGAAGGTCCTCATCAAGGTCCTCAAGGACAACGGCTATCACGCGCCCCTGCCCTTCAACGAACTGGTGAAGCTGACCGACGGCATCATCTCCACCGGCGACAAGATGGGCGAGGGCTGGCTTTTGACCGCCGAGATGATCGAGCTGGTCCGGGCCGGGTACGAGAACATCGTCTGCGCCCAGCCCTTCGGCTGCCTGCCTAACCACATCTGCGGCAAGGGCATGATCAACAAGATCCGGGAGCTGTACCCCCAGGCCAACATCACTCCCATCGACTACGACCCCAGCGCCACCCGCGTCAACCAGGAAAACCGCATCAAGCTGATGCTGGCGGTGGCCCGGGAGCGTCTGGCGGGCCGGGAGGCGCCGTCCCTGCCTGACGAGGAGGACGGCGCGGCCTGCGGCAGCTGCGCTTCCTGCACCGCCTGCGGCGGCGAGACCCTGTGAAGCGCGTTCTGATCCTCATGGGCAGCCCCCGGAAGGCGGGAAACACCGCCGCGCTGCTGGCGCCCTTCTGCGAGGCGCTGGAGCAGGGCGGCGCGGAGACGGAGACGGTGTGGCTCTATGACCGGGAGATCAGGCCCTGCCGGGCCTGCCGGATCTGCCAGCGGGACTGGACGGTGTTCGGCTGTCCCCAGGGGGACGACGTTCAGGACCCCTTTGACCGGGTGCTGGCGGCGGATCTGATCGTGCTGGCCACGCCCATCTATTCCTGGTACTGCACGGCGCCCATGAAGGCCCTGCTGGACCGGCTGGTGTACGGCATGAACAAGTTCTACGGCGAGACCCGGGGCCCCTCCCTGTGGGAGGGGAAGGCCGTGGCCTTGCTGCTGACTTGCGGCTACCGCCCGGAGAAGGGCTGTGACCTCTTTGAGACGGGGATGCGGCGCTACTGCGCCCACTCCCGCCTGCGGTATCTGGGCAGCCACGCCGAGCGGCACCTGGGCTATGACGTGCCCTTTATGGACGAGGAAAAAACAGAGCGGGTCCGGGCCTTTGCCGGGACGCTGCTGGAGAGAATATGACCGAGGCCCCGGCGCGCGCTGCGCCGGGGCTGTTTTTTCCCGGGAACGCCGGGTTTCGCCTCTCTTCGACAGCCGAAAGGAATTGACGAACCGGCGGGGAAAGAGGTATAATAACATGATTTGCTATGGACATGCCTCCTCCGCTTGGGCGGAGGCGGAAGGGAAGGAGCGGCGATATGTGGATTGCGGATCAATGGCAGGACTATGAGCTGCTGGACTGCGGCGGCGGCGAGAAGCTGGAGCGGTGGGACGATCAGCTGCTGGTGCGGCCGGACCCCCAGGCCATCTGGGAGAGCCCCCGGCGCAACCCCGCCTGGCGCAAGGCGGACGGCCGGTATCTCCGCAGCCAGACCGGCGGCGGACACTGGGAGAAGAAGGCCCTGCCGGAGAGCTGGAAGATCCATTACGGGGAGCTGACCTTCCAGGTCAAGCCCATGAATTTCAAGCACACGGGCCTCTTCCCGGAGCAGGCGGTCAACTGGGACTTCGCCATGGAGAAGATCCGCTCCGCCGGGCGGCCCATCCGCGTGCTGAACCTCTTCGCCTACACCGGCGGCGCCACGGTGGCCTGCGCCAAGGCAGGGGCCAGCGTGTGCCATGTGGACGCGGCCAAGGGCATGGTGGCCTGGGCCAAGGACAACGCCAAGCTGTCCGGCCTTTCCGACGCCCCCATCCGCTGGATCGTGGACGACTGCGCCAAGTTCGTGGAGCGGGAGATCCGCCGGGGCAAGACCTACGACGCCATCATCATGGACCCGCCCAGCTACGGCCGGGGCCCCGGCGGCGAGGTGTGGAAGCTGGAGGAGAACCTGTATCCCTTCGTGAAGCTGTGCGCTGGGGTGCTGTCGGACAAGCCGCTGTTCGTCATCATCAACTCCTACACCACGGGTCTGGCCCCGTCGGTGCTGGGCTACCTGCTGCACCTGCTGGTGGCGGAGAAGTACGGTGGCCGCTGCACCTGGGATGAGCTGGGCCTTCCGGTGACGGAGACCGGCCTGGCCCTGCCCTGCGGCGCCACGGGCCGCTGGTGCAGCGAATAAGGCCATGGGAAGGACCGCAGCGTATCTGCTGACCCTGTTGGCCGGCGGCTGCGCCGCCCTCACGGTGTACGGCTGCCTGCTGCCCTGGCGGCGACGGAGACTGCGCCGCGCCGGGCTGGTGAGCCCGCCCCTCCGGGAGGGGGCCGTGGCCCTGTTCTGGATGTTCTGCGGCGGCATGGCGGCCCTGACCCTGACGCCCCGGTGGGTGGTGTGGTCCCTGGTGGACCTGCTCCACGGATACACCTGGAACACGGGCGGCGACCCCTTTTTTGAACTGGGCACCGTGAGCCTGGTGCCCTTTCGGACCTTCGCCGCCGACGCCCACTCCCTGTACATCCTGGCGGGCAATGTGGTGATGTTCCTGCCCTTCGGCTTTTTTGCCGCCCTGCTGTGGCGGGGATACACCTGGAGGCGGGCCCTGGCCACCGGATTGTGCGTTACCGGCGCCGTGGAGTGCTGGCAGCTGCTGGTGGGGCGGGCCTTTGACATTGACGATCTGATGCTGAACACCCTGGGGGTCCTGGCGGGCTTTGGGCTGCTGCGGCTGCTGGAGCACGGGGCCCCGCGGGTCCCGGGGCGGTTCCGCGTGAGGAAACTGCAAGAGAAGTGAGAGAACGATGCCGACGATCATTCAAACGGAAAATCTGACCTACGCCTATCCGGCGGAGGAGGACCAGAAGCCCCTCCTGGCCCTGGCGGGCGTGGATGTGTCCATTGAGAAGGGCACCTTCGTGGTGGTCCTGGGCCACAACGGCTCCGGTAAGTCCACCCTGGCCAAGACCTTCAACGGCGTGCTGCTGCCCGCCGGGGGCAAGGTGTACGTGGAGGGCATGGACACCACCGACGAGAAGCTGCTGCTGGCCATCCGCCGCACCGTGGGCATGGTGTTCCAGAACCCGGACAACCAGATCGTAGCCAACGTGGTGGAGGAGGATGTGGCCTTCGCCCCGGAGAACCTGGGCGTCCCGTCGGAGGAGATCCGCCGCCGGGTGGACGAGGCTCTGGCGGCGGTGGGCATGAGCGAGTTCGTCCGCCACGCCCCCCATCTGCTCTCCGGCGGCCAAAAGCAGCGCATCGCCATCGCCGGAGTGCTGGCTATGGAGCCGGCGTGCATCGTCCTGGACGAGGCCACCGCCATGCTGGACCCGGTGGGGCGGCGGGAGGTGCTGACCACCATCCACCGGCTCAACCGTGAGAAGGGCATCACCGTGGTGCTCATCACCCACCACATGAACGAGGCGGAGGAGGCGGACCGCCTTCTGGTCATGGACGACGGGAAGCTGGTCATGGACGGGAGCCCCCAGGAGGTCTTTACCCAGGTGGGCAAGCTCCGGTCCATGGGCCTCACGGTGCCGGACACCGTGGACCTGCTGGACCGGCTGCGCCGGGACGGCCTGGACGTGCCCCTGACGGCCCTGACGGTGGAGGCGTGCGCCGACGCCATCGCCGCCGCGCTGTGAATACGGAACAACGGGCCCGGTTCCGGGCCTGCGGAAGGAACGAGAGCAAATTGGAACCGATCCTGCAAGTACAACATCTGACCCATACCTACGGGGTGGGCACGCCCTTTCAGCGCAGCGCGGTGGAGGACGTGTCCTTCGACGTGTATCCCGGGGAGTTCGTGGGCATCATCGGCCACACCGGCTCCGGCAAGTCCACCCTGATCCAGCACCTGAACGGATTGCTCAAGCCCACCTCCGGTCAGATCCTTCTGAACGGGAAGGACATCTGGGCGGAGCCCAAGAAGATCCGGGACGTGCGGTTCCAGGTGGGCCTGGTGTTCCAGTACCCGGAGTACCAGCTCTTCGAGGAGACGGTCTACAAGGATATCGCCTTCGGTCCGGCCAACATGGGCCGCACCGGGGAGGAGCTGGACCGCTGTGTCCGGGA
Organism: Dysosmobacter sp. Phy; assembly: GCF_054476235.1. Lineage (NCBI taxonomy): Bacteria > Bacillati > Bacillota > Clostridia > Eubacteriales > Oscillospiraceae > Dysosmobacter > Dysosmobacter sp. Phy. The sequence goes on along the minus strand of NZ_CM136997.1, from coordinate 2,923,110 downwards.
GAGTGCCCGCATCGTGGGCATCCGGGACGACCAGCTGGACAAGTCTCCCTTTGAGCTCTCCGGCGGCCAGAAGCGCCGGGTGGCCCTGGCGGGCGTTCTGGCTATGGAGCCCCAGGTGCTGATCCTGGACGAGCCCACGGCCGGCCTGGACCCCGCTGGCCGGGAGAACCTGATGGCCAACATCCGGGACTATCACCGAAACCGCGGCCTCACCATTTTGCTGGTCAGCCACAGCATGGACGAGATCGCCCAGAACGTGGACCGCATCCTGGTGCTCAAGTCCTCCCATGTGCTCATGGGCGGCACCCCCCGGGAGGTCTTTGCCCGGGGCGAGGAGCTGCTGGAGGCCGGTCTGGATGTGCCCCAGGTGACGAGAGTTGCCATGGCCCTCCGGGACCGGGGGCTTCCCATCGACCCGGCGGTGTACACCGTGGAGGAGCTGGAGCGGGCCATTCAGGCGCTGCGGAAGGGGGGAGCCCCATGCTGAAGGATATCACCCTGGGCCAGTATTTCCCGGGGGACACCGTGGCGCACCGGCTGGACGCCCGGACCAAGATCCTGCTGGTGATGCTGTACATCATCGCCCTGTTCTGCGCCAAGAGCTTTACGGCCTACGCCCTGCTGGCCGCCGTACTGGCGGTGTGCGTCCGGGTGTCCCGGGTGGGACTGCGGTCCCTGGTGCGGGGCCTCAAGCCGGTGCTGTTCATCATCGTCTTTACGGGCCTTTTGAACCTGTTTTTCACCCCCGGCGAGCGCTATGTGCTGGAGTGGGGGTTCCTGCGCGTTTCCGACACGGGTCTGCGCAACGCCGTTTTCATGGTCCTTCGGATCATGCTGCTCATCATGGGCACCTTCCTCATGACCTACACCACTAGCCCCATCAGCCTCACCGACGGGTTGGAGCGGCTGCTGAACTGGATGAAGCGCCTGCGTGTGCCGGTCCACGAGCTGGCCATGATGATGTCCATTGCCCTGCGGTTCATCCCCACGCTGATCGAGGAGACGGACAAGATCATGTCCGCCCAGAAGGCCCGGGGCGCGGATTTTGAAAGCGGCGGCCTCATCCAGAAGGCCAAGGCCCTGATCCCCATTCTGGTGCCCCTGTTCATCAGCGCCTTCCGCCGGGCCGACGAGCTGGCCACGGCCATGGAGTGCCGCTGCTACCACGGCGGCGAGGGCCGCACCAAGCTCCGGGTGCTGCGGTACGAGGCCCGGGACTACGTGGCCCTGACCGCCGGCGCCGTGATCCTGGCGGCGGTGATCGTCATGCGGAACCTGGGGATCTGAGTACGGCTCAGGCTTTGGGCCCGGGGCGGGAGCGCTCCGTGAGGGAGAACCCCAGGTGGAGGCCGATGGCGAAGGCCGCCGTGGACCAGCGGAAGTAATAGCCGGACAGCAGGTCGCAGACCTCGACTTTCGTGTCCCGGTCCATAGGGAGCTTGTCCAGCGCTTCCATCATTTCTACATCCTCGCGGAGATCGTGCTTGCGCATGATGTGTTCGCCGTAAGTTTCGAACAGTTCTTCCAGAATGCGGGTCATAAAGGGTCCTCCTTTGGCGGGAAAGTTGTCCCAGCATTGAATTGGTGGTATCGTTTTTTTAAGATTAGCTATTGTCAGCATAACACGTGAATTCACGTAAATCAACAGGAAGAACGAGAATTCACGCAAATTGTGCGAGTGTACAAGAAGGAGGGCGGTCCATCGTGGATAATGCACGTTCTGCCGCACAGATTAAAGCGCGCTGCAAGGAAAAAGGGATCGCTGTCAGTGCGCTTTTAGAAACGTGCGGTGTTCGGAAGAGCTTGATCTACGACATGGAAAAGCGGGACTGGACACCGTCTGCTGAGATCATGGAAAAAATCGCCGACTATCTGGACTGCTCCGTGGACTATCTGCTGGGGCGGACGGAGAACCCGGCGGTCAACCGCTGACCTGCCGACCCGGGAGCACCTGTAGGGGCGGATGGAGGATCCACCCATCGACTTCTCAAAGCCTTCCCATGGGGGAAGGTGGCCGCCGCAGGCGGCCGGATGAGGGACCCGGCCTGATTGAGACCTTCGTCAGGCGCTTTTCCCGGCGGGCCGGGAGGGGACCGGAAGTTTTCCGGGGAATCCGCCCCCCTTTTCTTTTGTCTTGATAAAAGAAAACGGCCGCGGCCGGTCAAAAAGCCGTTTGGCGGCAAAACACCCCTCCGGGGCTTATTTGCCGGAGAGCGGGGGTCGGGCGAATCGGCCTGCCCTGGTCCGGAGTCCCCGTCGTCCTTGCGCCGCATACGGTTCCACGAAGAACTGCGCCCCCGCATAACCGTTGCGGCGGAAGGAGGGGGACGGTAAACGAATCGACCAGCTTCTCTTTCCGCTGCCGCTCACCCGGCGTTGGTCGTGAGCCCGGCAGCGGGCGCCCCTACGGTTGGGGGAGTAAGCTACCAGCAACCGCTGGGCCAGCGCGTAACGCGCGGAGATAGAAGTACAGGTAAATCCGACGACCACCCCGATCATCCGCCGCACGGTCTATGCGCCTCCAGGGTCTTTCGACCGCCAGGGAAAGGCGCAAGGTCGACGGGGCCGTCGATGCCCCCCAGACCGATTGGCACGACCCCCGTCTCAGCCAAACCTTGCGCTGGGCGCAAGGTTTGGATCCCGACGTCTTTTCTTTTGACTGGCGCAGCGTGAAGAAAACTTGCCGGGGGCAAGTTTTTAGCGTAGCCCCGGCCGAACTTATTTCGTCCGGGGGGAACTACGCTGGTGCTGTAAATGGGGGGTGCATCTTCCACCGGAGAAGCTCCACGAAAAGGAGGCCCACATGCGCAACATCGCCTTAAAACTGATGTACAACGGCACCGCCTACCACGGCTGGCAGACCCAGAAGAACGCTGTTACCGTCTGCGAGACATTGGAGAAGGCCATCGAGAAGATCACCGGCGCGCCGGTGCACCTGACCGGCTGCGGCCGCACCGACGCCGGCGTCCACGCCGAGCGCTATGTGGCGAACTTCCGCACCGACAGCCGCATTCCCCTGGACCGGCTGCCCTTTGCCATCAACACCCACACCCCCGAGGACATCGCCGTGAAGGAGGCCTTGGAGGTGGCGGAGGATTTCAACGCCATCGGCTCCTGCATCAAGAAGGAGTACACCTACCGGATCTACAACTCCCGGTTCAAGAACCCGTTTTATGTCAACCGAGCATATTTCTATCCCAAGCGCCTGGACGAGGAATTCCTCAACCGGGCGGCCCACCAGTTCGTGGGCACCCACGACTTCGCGGCGGTGCGGTCCGTGGGCACGGAGACCCGGTCCACCGTCCGCACCATCTACCGGTGTGACGTGACCCGGAACGGTGATCTGCTGGAGCTGAAGGTATGCGCCGACGGCTTTTTGTATAACATGGTACGGGCCATCACCGGCACGGTCCTCTACGCGGCGGAGGGAAAATTCGCCCCGGAGGACATCCCCGCCATCCTGGAAAGCAGGGATCGGACCGCCGCCGGGCCCACGGCGCCGCCGGGGGGACTGTACCTGACGAGACTTTGGTATGAGGATGAGCGGCTCAATGGATAACAAGACCCACGACATCTGGAATGACGACGACGGCGCGGAGGAGCGCCCCCGGAAGAAGCGGCACCGCCTGCGGCGGTTCCTGCTGTTCTTCCTGGCGCTGGTGGTTGTGCTGGCGGTGGTGCTGCTGGCCGCCTGGCGGGACGGTACCGGCTTTGACGCCCTGCAGCGCTACTTCTCCTACGGCTCTGCCGATCAGGAGACCAGCTATACCTATGACGCCGCTTCCAGCAACCGCTTCGCGGTGCTGGGGGACCGGCTGGTGGTGCTGTCGGATACCGCTCTGCGGCTGCTGGCCCCGGGCGGGGAGGAGATCTGGTCTGTCCAGGTAAAGATGAACGCGCCCTTTTTGTCTACCGGCGGCGGCCGTGCCGTGGCCTATGATGTGGGCGGCACGGAGCTGTACGTACTGGACGAAAACGGGCTTGTGAAGGAGTTTACCGCCGACGCGGACCACGCCTTTCTGGCGGCCACTCTCAACGCCGAGGGCTGGCTGGCGGTGACGGCGGAGAAGCGGGGCGACAAGGGCGCTGTCACCGTCTACAACGACCAGCTGAGCGACCCGGTGTTCCAGTTCAACTCCTCCGACCGCTTCGTCACCGACGGCTACGTCACCGACGACTGCAAGCGCCTGGCGGCAGTGACTCTGGGACAGGAGAACGGCGTATTCGTCAGCAACATCGTGCTCTATGACCTCAACGCCAAGGACCCTGTGGGGGACTACGACGTGTCCGACGGCCTGGTGCTGGCCATCGGCCAGCAGGACGATCTGCTGGTGACAGTGACGGACACCTGCCTGGCCCTGACGGACCGGGACGGCGAGGACCAGGTCCGCTATGACTACGGCGGTGCCTATCTGCGGGAGTACGCCCTGGAGGGCGACGGCTTCACGGCCCTGCTGCTGAACCGGTACAAGTCCGGCAGTGTGGGCACTCTGGTGACTGTGGACGAGGAGGGGCAGGAGATCGCCTCTCTGGAGGTGCGGGAGGAAGTCCTGGGCCTCTCCGCCGCGGGCCGGTATCTGGGCGTGCTGTATCTGGACCGGCTGGTGATCTACAACCAGGACCTCCAGGAGTACGCCGTCCTCAACGGCATCAGCTATGCCAAGACGGTGCTGATGCGCCAGGACGGGACCGCCCTGCTGGTGGGTTCCCAGAAAGCGGAATTATTCCTGCCCTGAGAGGGGAATTCACAAAAGGTTTACACGGCGAAAGGTAGGCAAGCATGACCACACCTGTTATAATAGATGCGATCGCGGCGGCGGTCCTTTTGGGTTTTGCCATCTGGGGCGCCCAGAGAGGGTTGTTTCGGTCCCTGACGGGGCTGCTGTCGGTCATCGTGGCCCTGGTGGGCGCGGGCCTGATTGCCGGCGCCCTGGCGGCGCCTGCCGCCCGGCTGGCCGGTCCCCTGGTGGAGGAACACATCCGCGGTCAGGTGGACGAGGCCATGGAGGTCCAGTCCTCCCAGCAGGTGGAGATGCCGGAGCTGGAGACGGAGGAGGACGACGGTTTTGCCATCGAGGACCTGCTGGCCCTGATGGGGCTGGACGAGGACGTGCGGGAATCCCTGCTGGGAGACATCCAGGAAAAGGCCGTGGACACCGGCGTGAACGTGGCCACCGCCATCGTGGAGAGCGTGGTCCAGTCGCTGCTGTACGGCGTGCTGTTCCTGCTGTCCTTCCTGGCGCTGATGCTGCTGCTGAAGCTGGCGGTGGGTGCCATGGATCTGGTGCTGAAGCTGCCGGGCCTGCACCTGCTCAACTCCCTGGGCGGCGCCGTCATCGGCTTGGCCGAGGGGGCTCTGCTGGCCTTCCTGGCCATCTGGATCGCACGGCGCCTGGGCATCTCCTTCGAAACGGAGACGGTGGCCCAGACCCATATTCTGCACTTTTTCACGACCAACACGCCTCTGAGCGCGCTGTCGTTTCTGCGGTGATGCACCGCACCGCCTCCCAGGGAGGCATGGAATATCACAAGAAGCGCCCGCTGGCGCATGGAGGTTACAATGCAGCCGACACTTTGTTCAAGATGTAAGAAAAACGTGGCCGTGGTCTTTATCTCCCGGTTGGAGGGGGACCGGACCATCAACGAGGGCCTGTGCCTGAAGTGCGCCAAGGAGCGGGGACTGCCCCAGGTGGACGAGATGATGAAGCGCATGGGCATCTCCGACGAGGACCTGGACACCCTCAACAGCGAGATGCTCCAGGCCATGAGCGGCGTGGAGAATATCGAGGACCTGCCCGGCCCCGAGGAGGGGGACGAGGAGGAAGAGGACGGCAAGACCGCCACCTTCCCGTTCCTCAACCGCCTGTTCTCCGGGTCCGACGCCCCCCGGGGCGATGCCGCGCCGGAGGGCGACCAGGGCCGCGGCCGGGAGAAGGAGCGCAAGGAGCCCAAGAACGGCAAGCGGAAGTACCTGGAGAACTACTGCATCTCCCTGACCCAAAAGGCCCAGGAGGGCAAGCTGGACCCGGTCATCGGCCGGGCGGAGGAGATCGAGCGGGTGGTCCAGATCCTCAACCGCCGCCAGAAGAACAACCCCTGCCTGATCGGCGAGCCCGGTGTGGGCAAGACCGCCATCGCCGAGGGCCTGGCCCAGCGGATCGCCAAAGGCGATGTGCCCTTCAAGCTGCGGGAGAAGGAGGTCTACCTCCTGGACCTGACGGCCCTGGTGGCCGGCACCCAGTTCCGGGGGCAGTTCGAGTCCCGGATGAAGGGTTTGATCGACGAGGTCAAGCGCCTGGGCAACATCATTTTGATGATCGACGAGGTCCACAACATCGTGGGCGCTGGTGACGCCGAGGGCAGCATGAACGCTGCCAATATCTTGAAGCCCGCCCTCTCCCGGGGTGAGATCCAGGTCATCGGCGCCACTACCTTCAATGAGTACCGCAAGTCCATTGAAAAGGACACCGCCCTGGAGCGTCGGTTCCAGCCGGTGACGGTCAACGAGCCCTCCATCGAGGACTCCATCCAGATCCTCAAGGGCCTGGCCCCCAACTACGAGAAGTACCACGGCGTGAAGATCTCCGAGGGGATCCTCCGCCAGGCGGTGGTGCTCTCCGAGCGGTATATCACCGACCGCTTCCTGCCGGACAAGGCCATCGACCTCATCGACGAGGCCTGCTCCGACCTGAATTTGAAGGACCCGGACATCTCCCGGCGCATGCAGATCCAGCGGGAGTTGGACGACTACGAGAAAGAGCGCACCATGCTGGAGGAGAAGGAGGAGAAGGCCGAGGGCGACTATGCCCGGATGGCCGAGCTGAAGAGCCGGGAGCTGCAGCTGACCACGGAGCTCAACGCCCTGCTGGAAAAGGGCGACCCCCAGCTCAGCATGGAGAACGTGGCCCACGTGATCGAGCTTTGGACCAAGATCCCCGCCGCCAAGATCCGGGAGCAGGAGTTCCAGCGCCTGAGCAAGCTGGAAGAGCGGCTCAAAACCCACATCGTGGGCCAGGACGAGGCCATCTCCGCTGTGTCCGCCGCCGTGCGCCGCAACCGGGTGGGTATCTCTCCCAAGCACAAGCCCGTCAGCTTCATCTTCGTGGGCTCCACAGGCGTTGGTAAGACGGAGCTGGTCAAGCAGCTGGCCACGGACCTGTTCAACACCCCCGACGCCCTGATCCGCCTGGACATGTCGGAGTTCATGGAAAAGCACTCCGTCTCCCGGATCGTGGGTTCGCCCCCGGGTTATGTGGGCTATGACGAGGCCGGTCAGCTGACGGAGAAGATCCGCCGCAAGCCCTACGCCGTGGTCCTCTTCGACGAGATCGAAAAGGCCCATCCCGACGTTCTGAACGTCCTCCTTCAGATCCTGGACGACGGTGAGATCACTGACGCCCACGGCCGGAAGGTGAACTTTGAAAACACCATCATCGTCATGACCTCCAACGCCGGCAGCGCCAACAACGACAGCGGCACCGTGGGCTTCGGCCGGTCCGTCAGCGAGCAGGACGCCGACAAGGCCATGAAGGCATTGCAGCAGTTCCTGCGGCCGGAGTTCATCAACCGGGTGGACGCGGTCATCACCTTCAACCGCCTCAGCCGTGAGAACTTCCAGGCCATTGCCCGGATCATGCTGGGTGAGCTGGCCGGGTCCCTGAAGGACAAGGGTATCGCCTTCACCTACGACGACGCTCTGGTGGAGCTGCTGACGGAGAAGTCCTACTCCCTGACCTATGGCGCCCGGAACCTGCGCCGCACCATCCAGAAGGAGCTGGAGGACCCCATGGCCACCCGGATCATCGACAGTTACGAGACCCCCATCACCCAGATCAAGGCCACGGCGGAGGACGGACAGGTGAAGCTGTACACCCTGTAAGGGCAAAAGGAGAGAGAAGCATGGCATCTTTGGGAAAACTGTTCCGGCGGGACATGGACCCCCGCTGCGCATACTGTGACAGAGGCCAGCAGATCAACGAGCGGGAGGTGGCCTGCGTGAAGCGGGGCATCGTCCCGGCGGAGAGCCACTGCCGGTCCTTCCGGTACGATCCGCTCAAGCGGGTGCCGCCCCGCCCGGCGGCCCTGGATACGGAGAAACTGAACGAGGCGGACTTTTCGCTGTAAGCACCAACAGGCACCCCGCGCGGGGTGCCTGTTTCCACAGAGGAGAAAAAGGAGGAGCCCTATGGATGTGAAGAAGGTCTGGACGCTGTATTTCAGCGCCACCGGCAACACCGACAAGACGGCAAACACCATCGCCGACGCCCTGGCCCGCCGGCTGGAGGTCCCGGCGGAGCGGATCTCCTTTACCCGGCCGGGAGAGCGCGAAAAGGAGTATTCCTTTACAGAAGGGGACCTGGTCGTCGTGGCCTCGCCCACCTACGCAGGGAAGCTGCCCAACAAGATCCTGCCGGATTTCCAGGGAAAACTCCACGGCTGCGGCGCTCTGGCGGTTGCCGTGGTGACCTTTGGCAACCGCAGCTACGACAACGCTCTGGCGGAGCTGTGCGCCGTACTGGAGGGGGACGGCTTCCACACCGTGGCCGGCGCGGCCTTCGCCTGCCGCCACGCTTTCACAGATGCCCTGGCCGACGGACGCCCCGACTGGGACGACAAGCGGGCCATGGAGACCTTTGCCGGACAGATCGCTGACAAGGTAAAGAACTTGACAGAACTGCCCGCCCCGGTGGCGGTGCCCGGGGACGCTGCGGCCCCCTACTATGTGCCCAAGGGCACCGATGGCCAGCCCGCCAAGTTCCTCAAGGCCAAGCCCCAGACGGACCTGGGCAAGTGCACCGATTGCGGTGCCTGCGCCCGCTTCTGTCCCATGGGGGCCATCGACCCGGAGCACCCGGCCCTGGTCCCAGGTACCTGCATCAAGTGCCACGCCTGCGTCCGCAAGTGCACCAAGCACGCCAAGTACTTTGATGACCCGGCGTTCCTGAGCCACGTGGCCATGCTGGAGCAGAATTTCACGGAGCCCAAGGAGAACGCATTCTTTTTGTGACAGAGACAAAGAGGAGGGGGAGAGATGAGAAAATGGCTGCGCCGGGGGCTCTGGACCCTGGTGATTCTGACCGCCTCCAATCTGGTGGCGGTGCTCTGCTCGCTACCGCTGTATTACCAAGTGACTGGGGGCTGCTTTTTGCTGGCAAGCCTGATCCTTCTGGCGTTGCTGACGCTGGTCCTGGTGCGTCCCTTGGGGCGGTCGCCGCTGCCTACCCGTCGGATCCGGCAGCTGGCCGCCGGAGTGGAGCTGCTGCGGTTGTTCCTGATGACGGCCACGGCGGACCTGGTCACCACGCTGTGGTTTTTCTGCCTGCTGACCCCGTGGGCGGGCGTGGACGGGATCGTCTGGCTGGGCATCACTGCCCATGTGCTCCTGGTGGTGGCAGTGGAGGCGGCCGTCTTTTGGGCCGGCATGATAAGAGTTTACATAACTTCTGTTCAACTGGGCCTGAAGCACCGCGTCCTGGCCGCCCTGTGCGGCTGGATCCCGCTGGTCAACATCTGGTATCTCTGCAAGATCATCCGCATCGCCTCTGATGAGGTGGAGTTTGAGACGGTGAAATGGGAGATCGACGCCGCCCGGGCGGAGAGTGAGATCTGCAAGACGAGATACCCCCTCCTGATGGTCCACGGGGTGTTCTTTCGGGACTTTCGTTATGTCAACTATTGGGGCCGCATCCCCAGAGAGCTGACCCGCAATGGCGCCACAGTCTACTACGGCGGGCAGCAGTCTGCTGCGGCGGTGGAGGACAGCGGGAAGGAGCTGGCCGCCCGCATCCGCCGGATCGTGGAGGAGACCGGATGCGGCAAGGTGAATATCATCGCCCACTCCAAGGGAGGGCTGGACAGCCGGGCGGCCATCGCCCACTGCGGCATGGCGCCCTATGTGGCCACCCTCACCACCATCAACACCCCCCACCGGGGCTGCGTCTTTGCGGAGTACCTGCTGGACAAGATCCCCCAGGCTATGCGCCAACGCATCGCGGACACCTATAACGCCACTCTAAAGCGTCTCGGCGACGAAAATCCGGACTTTCTGGCGGCGGTGACGGATCTGACCGCCTCTGCCTGCGAAGAGCGGAACGCCGTCACCCCCGACGATCCCGGCGTGGTGTATGAGAGTGTCATGTCCTACTGCGAGAAGGCCCAGCATGGCAAGTTTCCTCTGAACATGACCCACCCCATCGTCCGGTATTTCGACGGCCGCAACGATGGCCTGGTGGCGGTGGACTCTGCCAAGTGGGGCAGCCGCTTCACGCTGCTGGAGCCCTCGGGGAAGCGGGGCATCTCCCACGGGGACGTGGTGGATCTGAACCGGGAGAACATCCCCGGCTTCGATGTGCGGGAATTTTATGTCAATCTCGTGGCCGATCTGAAGCGGCGCGGGTTCTGAGAAAGACCGGGCAGATGGTAAAGCGGCGTCCCCAACAGGGGACGCCGCTTTTCTGCGCGCCGGAAGGCGCGCTTCGCCGCCCGGACAGGAGAGGACCGGGGAGACGGCAGAGATCTCACCGGCCCTGTGCCTGGATGGTTTCCATAATATCAAAGCGGCGTCCCGTTTTGGGACGCCGCTTCAGCTGCATCGGTTTCCGCGCTCTCCGCGCAGTAGGTCTTGTACAGTTCCGCGTGGTCGTAGATGGCCCGCCAGGAGCTGTACGCGTCGGCGGTGACGCAGAGGTACTGGTGGCCGTCCGGAGCCTGGGCCCAGCTGGCGGCGCAGTTGCCGGACTGGACCACATAGCCGGTCTTGGCGCCCATGACGGTCAGTCCGCCGGTGTCCTTGTCCTCGATCCGCCGCAGGAACCAGTTGGAGAGGACCTGTCCCTCCGGATGGTCCGTGGTGGGGGCGGTCTCGTAGGTATGGGCGCCCAGCACCTCCCGGCACAGATCGTTGCCCATGGCGGCCTCCAGAATGGCGGCCATGTCGGAGACGGTGCAGGCGTGGGCCTCGTCAAACAGTCCCACACAGTTGGTGAAGTGGGCGGTGTCGGAGAGGCCCAGCTCCTCCAGCTTGTCATTCATCATTTCCACAAAGGCCTTGTGAGATCCGGCCACATAGGTGGCAAGGCCCACGGCCGCGTCGGCGCCGGAGGGGAGGATGGTGCCATAGAACAGCTCCCGGACAGTGACGGTCTCGTCCACCATCAGCCCAACCACGCTGCACCCGTTGACATAGCAGTAGTCGGTGATCTCCCGGGTCATGGTGAAGGTGTCGTCCAGATCGGCTTCCTCGATGGCCTCGGCGGCCACCAGGACGGTCAGGATCTTGGTCATGGAGGCGGGATAGATCACCGTGTCCGCGCCCTTTTCCGCTAGGATCTCATGGCTGTCCAGGTCGATCAGCACCGCGTAGACGCTGGGCAGCTCCTCGCCCAGCTGAACGGTGCCATCGGTGGCGGTATAGCCGGAGGGGGCCTGCGGTTCCTCTGCCACAGGCGGCTCGGCGGAAAAACTCTCTTCGGCCGCCAGATCAATACCGGCCACTTCCTCTTCCTCCGGGGTGTGGCCGGCCTTGCTGCCCAGCAGCAGGCTCACAGCCAGCACCGCCACCAGGGCACAGGGTAGGAAGATCTGCAGCTGTCGCCGCCGCCGGGCCCGCAGCTTGGCCTTTCGGGCCTCCTGCCGCGCCCGTCGGCGGGCAGCCCGCTCTTCTTCAGTGAATACAGAGGTATATTGCTCATCCATGGCAAGGCTCCTGTCCTGGGATATGATCGTTTCCATTATAGCAGAAACTGTCGAAAAATACAGAGGCAATTTCCTTCCGGCGGGCTTTTTTTGCGGCTTTCCGGAAATTCCCAACATTCCGCTGTCGGGTCAAGTCCTTTTCGCATAGCCTGAGGTAAGATCAGACTTGGAGGGGAGCGTATGGCTCTGGTAACGAATTTCTTTCTGGGCGCCAACAGCGGCGAGGGCTTTCAGAATCTTTTTTCCCAGATCACGGATCTGGAGGATACCTATGACCTGATGGTGCTCAAGGGCGGCCCCGGTGTGGGGAAGAACACCTTCATGCGGGAGATTGGCCGCGCCATGGAGGCGGCAGGGACGCCGGTGGAGTACCTGTGGTGCTCTGGGGACCCGGACTCTCTGGACGGCGTTGTGCTGCCGGATCTGCGGTGCGCCGTGGTGGACGGCACCAGCCCCCATGTGGTGGAGCCCCGGTATCCGGCAGCAGTGGACCGGTATGTGGACCTGGGCAGGTTTTACGATCTGACCGCCGCCAAGGCCGCGGCCGGAGAGGTGAAGACCCATACCCACGCTTATCAGGCGGCCTATGTCCGGGCCTACCGGAACCTGAAAGCCGCCCGGCAGGTGGAGCTGGACGCCTTTGCTGCGGTGCGCCGCGGCTTTGACGCCGACCGTGCCCGCCGTCGGGTGGAGGGGATTCTCTCCCGGGAGCTGCGGCAGAAGGGGGAGCAGAGCGGCCGCACGGTCCGCCGCTTTCTGGGCAGCGTCACCTGGCAGGGCTATGTCTGGCGCTTTGACAGCGTGGATGCCCTGTGCTCCCGGGTCTATGAGTTTGCCGACAGCGCGGAGCTGGCGGGTGAGCTCTTTACGCAGATCCGCGCCCGGGCGGCGGAGCGGGGGTGGGACACCATCGCCTGCTGCGCCCCGGAGGAGCCGGAGCGGATCGAGCACCTGCTGATCCCGGGGCTGGGCCTGGGCTTTATCACCTCCCGGCCGGGCATGGAGTACGGGCGGCGCCCCTACCGCCGGGTGCGGCTGGACGCCATGGCGGAGCAGCGGGAGGGCCGCGCTCGGCTGCGCTTCCAGACCCGCATGGCGGCACTGCTGCGGGAGGAAGGCATCGCTGCCCTCCGGGAGGCCAAGGCCTCCCACGATGCCCTGGAGGCTGTCTACAACCCCTATGTGGACTTTGACGGGGTGCGGACCCTGGCGGCCCTGGAGGCGGGGCGCCTGCTGAGCTGGCTGTGAGGGGTTTCCCTCCGGCTCCGGCTGTGGTATAATCCCTGCAAAGTGAGGTAGGCCCATGGCGTGGAAATTTGTGGATATGGAGCGGGACCCCCGCCGGGAGCAGTTTGCGTACTTCCGGGATTTTGCCAACCCGTACCTGGGTGTCACGGCGGAGGTGGATGTGACGGAGGTGCTGGACTGGACCCGGCGGACGGGGACCAGCTTTTTCCTGGCGGTGCTGTACGCCGCCGTCCGGGCGGCCAACGCCGTGCCGGAGCTGCGGCGCCGCCTCCGGGGCGGGGAAGTGGTGGAGTACGACCAGTGTCCCTCCTCCCACACGGTGGCCCTGCCGGACGGCAGCTACTGCTACTGCCGCCTGACGGCGGACCGGCCGCTGATGGAATTTTTGCCCTATGCGGCGGCGGAGCAGGCCCGGGCCGCCGCGGAGCCCACTCTGGAGGACGGGGCGGAGAGTGAGAGCCTGCTGTTCGTCTCCTGCCTTCCCTGGCTGCGCTACACGGCCCTGACTCAGCCCACGCCCGCCCCGGCGGATAGCAATCCCCGGATCACCTGGGGGCGGTACGGCCTCCGGGAGGGGCGGACGGTGCTGCCGGTGACGCTGCTGGTCCACCACGCCCTGGCGGACGGGCGTCATGTGGCCCGGTTCTACGAGGAGTTGGAAAGAGAGCTGGCCCGGATCCCACGGCAATAAGAAAACAGCGGCACGCGTATGACGCGTGCCGCTGTTGGTTTGCAGTTGGATCAGACGTGGATACCGCCCACGAAGTATGTATTGTAATAACCGCTGGTCAGATCGCTGATGATCACGCCGCCGCTGGAAGAAGAGGAGGAGTGGATGAACTGACCGTTACCGATGTAGATGCCGGCGTGAGAGCAGGCCTTGCCGGCGTTGCGGGCGGGATCGTTGAAGAACACCAGGTCGCCGGGCTGCAGGGCGCTGATGCCCCAGATCCGGGTACCCAGACCGCTCTGCCACTGGCCAGTGGCGGTGTGGGGCAGGGAGTAGCCGTACTGTTTGTAGATGTACATGGTGAAGCCGGAGCAGTCAAAGCCGCTGGGGGAGGCGCCGCCGTAGACATAGCGCACGCCCAGATACTGCTTAGCGGTGGCCACGATATCGCTGTTGTCAGAAGCAGACTCCGTCAGGTCCAGGAAATCGCTGCGGATGTAGCCTTCGGTGCCGTATTCGCAGGTGACGTCGTACCAGCCGTCCACCAGGGCATTAACGGTGACAATGGTGCCCTCGTCCACGGTGGCGAGAGAACTGCTCTCAGTAGAGGGATCAGAGCGGACATTGACGCCGCTGGCGTTGACCCGGCCGTAGGTGGTGAAGATATTGTCCTGATCCACAGTCAGGTAGTCACCGGAGACATAGCCGGTATTGCCGTTATAGCTGATCTTGTACCAGCCGTCGATGCTGTCGTCCAGAATGGCAACCGCCACACTCTTGTCCAGAGTGGTGACGATGGAGGAATCCGTAGAGGCCTCTGCCCGCATTCTCAGGGAAGAACCGGTGGTGCAGCCCGCTCCGATGGCGATTTCACCTTCCGCTGCCAGGGCGGTGGCGCCCAGCAGAAATACGGATAAACCGGAGATCAGAGCAACTTTGACTGCCTTACCTGCAAAATGTGTCATGGGGGTGTACGCTTCCTTTCGTCGTTCTTTTGTATCGCGTGGGGAAGTGGGGCCGCTTACTTACCGGCCAGAGCACGGTCCAGCCAGACGGCGGCCACGTCCATGGCGGCATACAGGCTGTCTTTTTCGCTTTTTTTGACCACCCGGTCCCGGGACTTCAAGTCCGGATCCGTCAGCTGCAGCTGAACGGAGACCTTGGTGGCCACCTCCAGATCCTGTTCCTTCTTGGTGTCCAGAATCTGCATCATGATGATATATTTCTCAGCCATCGTCCCGTAGTAGATCAGGTTTTCGACCCGGCGGAGAGGATGGCCCTTGTACATCAGACCTTCCGCTTTCGCGGACTTGGTTTCTGCCATGGAAACACTCCTTCAAAAAGTTTGTAACCGAATTGTAACAGAATTTTTCCGTTTTGTCAACAATGGGTAACAGGCGATGACGAAAAAACTTCCGCTCCACCGAAAAACCTTGAAATTTCAGTGGGTTGTATCAATGAAAAGGTTACGAAAAAGGAAAAAAGCGGCATAGCGGCAGTTTGAAAATAACCTGAATCGGGAAAGGTGAGAGAAAAGCCTCCGGGCCGGTCCCGGGGAGAGGAGGAGCCGATGAAACGATCACAAGAGATGGGATGCAGCTGCCTTTCCTGGGCAGCGGAGGAGGGCGGACCCCTGTGGGGGCGGAACTTCGATCTGAACTGTCTGCCTCCGGATACCCAGGTGACCTTTCTGCCGCCGGGGACGGTCTATGGCGGCGCTCTGACGGCCCGCTGGGGCGCCGTGGGCGTGGGGACCCTGGCGGTGCCGGGGATGCCCATGCTGTACGAGGGGGTCAACCAGATGGGCCTCATGGGCGGCCAGCTGAACTACCGGGGCTTTGCCCATTATCCGGAGACGGTCCGGCCCGGTACCGTTCCGCTGCCGCCGGGTGGAGCGGTGTACCATCTGCTGGCCCGGTGCGCCAGCGTGGCGGAGGTGGTGGAGGTACTGGAACGGGAGGTGACCATCGCCGCCCTGCCGCTGCTGGGGGCGGTGCCCACGGTCCACTGGGCCTTCACCGACGGGACCGGGGAGAGCGTGGTCATCGAGCCGGAGGCGGAGGGGCTGCGGATCTGCCGGGACGCCCTGGGAGTTATGACCAACAGCCCCGGCTATCCCTGGCAGCGGACGAATCTGCTCAACTACGCTGCCGTCCGGGACCTGGACCGGGGGCCCGCGGCGCTGGCGGAGGATCTGGTGCCCTGCTTCTCCGGCACCGGCGGCCAGGGTCTGCCCGGGGACTGGAGTTCGCCCTCCCGGTTCGTGCGGCTGGCCTTCCTGCGGCGCTACGCCCAGCCCGGCCGCACCGAGGCCGAGGGGATCGCCCGACTGCTGCGGCTGCTGCAATCCGCCGCCTTCCCTCTGGGCGCGGTGCGGTTGGAGGAGGACCCGCCCTGGGAGTACACCCTTTATACCGCCGCGGCCTGCGCCCGGTCCCGGCGGTTCTACTGGACCACCTATCACAGTCAGCGGGTGCGGTATGTGGATCTGCCCCGGCTGGTGGAGCGGGGTGTCCTGGCCCGGTTCCCCCTGGAGGCGGAGCCGGACTTTCTGGATATCACGGAAGCGCCTCTTGCATTCCCGTCTGACCGGGTGTAGAATTCCATGGTGCAGATACAAGTATAATGTGAGGTGTGTTCGGTGAAGAGAAGGGGACTGTGGTGGAAAATTCCGACGGCGGCGCTGGCACTGGTGCTGGCGGCGGTGCTGGGTTATCTCTGCTACGCCCTTCTGACCTATTACCGGGTGGAGGACTGGCAGACCCTGACCGTCAACGGCCAGGGCGGCGGCCCGGCGGAGACGGACCGGAGCTACAAGCTGCTGTCCTACAACATCGGCTTCGGGGCGTACAGCCCGGACTACGGCTTTTTCATGGACGGCGGGGACTACTCCCGGGCGTTTTCCGAGGAGGCCGCCCGGGCCAATGTGACCGGCGCCCTGGAGACGGCGGCGGGCCAGGCCCCGGACTTCGTCTTTTTGCAGGAGGTGGACGCCGACGCCACCCGCAGCTACCATGTGGACGAGCAGCAGATGGCGGCGGAGGCCCTGGGCGGAGACATGGCCTGGGTCACCGCCCAGAACTATGACTCCCCGTACCTGCTCTGGCCTCTGACCTGCCCCCACGGGGCGTCTCGCTCCGGCATCATGACCTTTTCGGCCTGCGAGGTCACCGGCTCCGTCCGCCGGACCCTGCCGGTGGAGACGGGGCTGACCCGGTATCTGGATCTGGACCGGTGCTACACGGTCACCCGGGTGCCGGTGGCGGATGGACGGGAGCTGTGCCTCTACAATGTGCATCTGTCGGCCTACACCTCCGACGGCACCGTGGCCACGGAGCAGGTGAAGCTGCTGGCAGCGGACATGGCGGCGGAGTACGCCGCCGGGAATTACGCCGTCTGCGGCGGCGACTTCAACAAGGACCTGTGGGAGGACTCCGCCGCGGTGTTCGGCGTGGCGGGGGAGGGCCAGACCTGGGCCCAGCCCTTCCCGGAGGAGCTGCTGAGCGGCGGCATCCGCCTGGAGGTGCCGGACGCCGGCGCGGCGAATCCGGTCCCCAGCTGCCGCAACGCCGACGGGCCCTATGTGCCCGGTGAGAGCTTCGTGCTGACGGTGGACGGCTTCCTGGTCTCCGAAAACGTGACGGTGGAGGCCGCCTCGGTGGTGGACACCGGCTTCGCCTGGTCGGACCACAATCCGGTCCTGCTGACCTTCCGGCTGGAGCCGTGACCGGCTTTTCAAAAGTTTTGCGAAAAATGAAAATTGGGTGTTGACATTTCGGGATCATCTTGCTATACTAGTCCATGTTCTGAGCGCGGGAAACCAAGAAAACCGCCGGAACGCATATGGGGGTATAGCTCAGCTGGGAGAGCGCTTGAATGGCATTCAAGAGGTCAGCGGTTCGATCCCGCTTATCTCCACCAACGAAAACTGAATATGGAATGTGGGGGTATAGCTCAGCTGGGAGAGCGCTTGAATGGCATTCAAGAGGTCAGCGGTTCGATCCCGCTTATCTCCACCAACAAAAGGCACACGGTTTCGTGTGCCTTTTGTTTTTTCCGGATACATTATATAAATAACATCCCCGCCGCCCATTCCGGCGGCGGGGATGTGCGGTTTCAGCAGTCCGGGTGCTGGATGCGCTCCTTGACGGTCTGGGCCTCCTCCGGGCTCACCAGCAGCCGCACCAGCTCCAGTCCCAGGTCGATGGCGAAGCCCAGGCCCCGGCTGGTGGTGAAGGGGCCGTCGGTGACCACGCCCTCCATGGTCCAGGTGCCGCAGGGCACCTTGTCCCGCCAGGTGGGATAGCTGGTGGCGGTGCGCCCGGTCAGCAGCCCCAGGCCGCCCAGGACGCTGGGCGCGGCGCAGATGGCGGCGATCCGGTCGCCCCGGGCGGCGGAATCTTTCAGCAGGGCGGCGAGACCTTCGTGGGCCGTCAGGTTTTCCACGCCCTTGCCGCCGCCGGGCAGGAACAGCGTGTCGCCGGGCAGGACCTCTGTCTCCTCAAAGAGCCGGTCCGCCAGGACTGTGATGTTGTGGGAGCCGGTGACCTCCCGGCGGCCCATGATGGACACCGTCTCCACATGAATGCCGCCCCGGCGGGCGATGTCCACCACCGCCAGGCACTCCACCTCTTCCATTCCGTCCGCCAGGAAGGCGTACAGTTTGCTCATGATCGTTCCTCTTTATCTTTTTATAATATCTTTTCTCTCAAAGCAGGGTTCTTGCCGCAGTGACCGCGCAGTCCAGGGCGAACAGCGCCGCCAGGACCCGGAACGCCCTGGTCCGCAGCCGGGGGCTCATGGCGCCCACCAGCTTTTCAAAGAGGGGCTGCAATACCAGCAGAAAGAGCAGTCCGCCCAGACCGAAGCGGACGGAGGGGGACAGAGCGATGCGGCCCTGGAAGTTGATGCCGTAGTTCACATAGGTCTGCCAGGGCCAGGCGCCGGTCAGGGCCTCCAGAATGTAGCTGGTGACCAGCTCGATGGCGGTAGCCACCGCCATGCAGCCTACGAACAGTGCCAGCGGCCGCACCACCCAGCGCAGCAGCACGCCGCCCTCCTTTTTCAAAAGCCAGCCGAAGCACAGCAAAAAGGCCAGCGCCCCCACGCCGTAGACCGGGCAGTAGGGACCCAGCAGCACGCCCCGGTCAGAGTAGCCCCAGCGGTAGACCACCACCTCCAAAAACACCTCATAGGCCCAGCCGATGACGGAGTACAGCAGGAAATACAGAAACAGCGCCTGAACAGCCTCCTGTCGGGACTGGGGCTCGAATCGTCTCATGAAAAATTCTCCCTTCCTTGTCGTGGCACCATTCTACCATGCCGGCGCCGGATGCGCAAGGCTCGTTCTACCGGAAGTAGATTGCCTTTTCGGGCCGGAACCGGTATGATGAGGGCAAGAGGTGAGGACGATGCGGGAGGAACGGGAGACCGTGGGCGCCCTGATCCGCCGGGCACGGCAGGACAGGGGCTTGACCCAGCGGCAGCTGGCGGAGCGGCTCCATGTGACGGACAAGTCCGTCAGCAAGTGGGAGCGGGACGTGTGCCGGCCGGACGTGGCACTGCTGGAGCCCCTGGCCGAGGCTCTGGGCCTGGGCGTTTTGCAGCTGGTGACCGGCCAGGCGGCGCCGGAGGCGGAGGATGCCGCCCGGCGGCTGGCGGATACCTCCGTAAAGGAGATCCGCCGCAAGGCCCGACGGGTGAGCGCCCGCTGGCTGGCGGTCCTGGGCGCGGCCCTGGTCCTGGCGGTCTGGGCACTGGCCTCCATGGGTTACCGCTTCACCGCCGAGGCCGCCGCCCGGCAGGGACTGTTCTCCGGCCGGGAGACGGCCCAGGTGCTGCTGGAGCAGCCCCTGGGCGGCTATCAGCTCTTTTTGTTCTCCGACGGGGACAGCGGCACCTACCGGACGACGCTCACGGAGCGGTGGGGTCCCCTGTGGCGGCCCCTGGGCGTGGAGGTCCGGGCGGAGACCACGGGGCAGGCCATGGAGGGCCTGGGCGGGCTGACGCTGAACGACGACTGGGGCTGTACGCTCTTCCGCTGCGACGACCCGGCGGTGGAGACCGTGGAGGTGTATCTCACCTCCGATCGCAAAAATAACGTCACCCGGAAGGCCGAGACCGGAGAGATCCAGCTCCTCGTGTGGACGGCGGATCTGAACCGGGAGATCTGGCCGGACGAAGAGGGCGTGGAGGGACAGCGGACCGTCTCCTTCACACCCACTGCCGTGGCCTTGGATGGGGCGGGGAACGTCCTCTGGCATCTGGATATGCCCATGATCGGAGACAGGGTCTACGCCAGCCTCTACCGCTGGTGGCCGGGCCCGGAGGGGGAGTGGCCGGGCTTCGAGGAGGCTCTGGCGCAGCAGGAGGCGTCGTCCGGCCCCTTCTGAAGAACATACGAACGCATGGCGGGACCGCAAATGGGCGGTCCCGCCGCCTTTTGGGTGACAAATCCCGCGGAATGTGGTACAATATCACGAGCCGCTTCGCGGGCGGCGGATCAAGCGCAAGACCGGCGGCCCGGACCGGGCGGCGCCGGAAGGATAAGGAGAGGACCCCATGAACGATTATTTCCAGCCCCAGCTGACGGAGGACCAGCTCCGTGCCATCAGCTCCATCGGCCTTGCCCATATGGGAGACGCGGTGTTTGAGATTTTGGTGCGTGCCTGGCTGTGCGCCCATGGCAAGGCAACGGGCAAGGGCCTTCACCAGGCCACCGTGGCCCTGGTGCGGGCGGAGTCCCAGGCGGAGCGGGCGGAGCGGATCCTGCCCCTTCTGACCGAGGAGGAACAGGCGGTGTTCCGCCGGGGCCGCAACGCCCAGGTCCACACCATCCCGCCCCATGCCAGCCGGGCCCAATACGCCCAGGCCACGGCTCTGGAGGCGTTGCTGGGCTGGCTGTACCTGCGGGGACAGCGCCAGCGGATCAACGAGCTGTTCTGCGCGATGATGGAGGAGTAAGACCATGCCTTTGGATGCAATCTGTTTACAGGCGGTGGTGCAGGAGCTGCGGCCGCTGCTGATCGGGCAGCGGATCGACAAGGTCCAGATGCCCACCCGGGACCAGGCGGTGCTGACGCTGCGGGCCGGGCGGCTGCTGCTCAATGCCGGAGCCGGGGCGCCCCGGCTCCAGATGACGGCCCTGGCCCGGGAGAACCCGGCGGAGCCGCCCATGTTCTGCATGCTCCTGCGCAAGCATCTGGTGGGCGCCCGGGTGGCGGACATCACTCAGCCGCCGCTGGAGCGGCTGGTGCGGCTGGAGCTGGACAGCGCCGACGATTTCGGCCGCCCCGGCCACCGGACGCTGGTGCTGGAGGCCATGGGCCGCCGGTCCAACCTGATCCTGCTGGACGAGGAGGGCCGGGTCATCGACTGCCTGCGGCGGGTGGACGCGGAGATGTCCGCCGCCCGGCAGGTGCTGCCGGGCCTTTTCTACCTGCCGCCGGCCTCCCAGGGCCGCCTGCCGGTGACGGAGGAGACGGAGGCGGGGTTCCGGGAGAAGCTGGACGCCGCTCCGCCGGAGCAGAAGATCGACGCCTTTTTGCTGGACAGCTACTTCGGCGTCTCGCCCTTAATTGCCCGGGAACTGGCTTTCCTGGCCGCCGGGGAGACCGACGGGCGCCTCTTCGGCCTGGGGCCGGAGGGAGAGGCGCGGCTGTGGGCAGAGCTGGAACGGCTCGTGGCGGACATCCGGGAAAACCGCTTCACGCCGGTGGGACTGAAGCGGAACGGGGAGCCCCTGGACTACTCCTACCGGTCCATCCGCCAGTACGGCGATGCCGCGGAGCAGGTGACCTATCCCAGTTTTTCAGACCTGATGGACGACTTCTATGCCCAGCGGGAGCGGGCGGAACGGCTGCGCCAGCGGGGCGCGGACCTGACCCGGGCCGCCTCCACCGCCCGGGACCGGCTGCGGCGAAAGCTGGCCGCCCAGGAGAAGGAGTATGCCCAGACCCAGGAGCGGGACCAGCTGCGGCTGTACGGCGAGCTGATCACCGCCAACCTCTACCGCATGGAGCGGGGACAGCGGACGCTGGAGGCGGAGAACTACTACGATCCCCAGGGCGGCACCGTGACCGTGCCCCTGGACCCGCTGCTGACGCCCCAGCAGAACGCCGCCAAGTACTATAAGCGCTACAACAAGGCCAAGACCGCGGAGCGATACCTCCGGGAGCAGATGGACATTGCACGGCGGGACCTGGAGTATCTGGGCAGCGTGCTGGAGGAGCTGGAGCGGGCGGAGAGCGACCAGGACTTCTCCGACATCCGGGAGGAGCTGCGCCAGGCGGGCTTTTTGCGCAAGCAGGGGAAGAAGCAGATCTCCCGCCCGGCCCGGCCCCTGGAGTTCCGCACCTCCGCGGGGCTGCGGGTCCTGGTGGGCCGCAGCAACCGACAGAACGACCGCCTGACCCACGACGCGGACCGCCGGGACCTGTGGTTCCACACCCAGAAGATCCACGGCGCCCATGTGATCCTCTGCACCGGCGCTCAGGAGGCGGACGAGGCCTCCATCCGGGAGGCGGCAGGGCTTGCCGCCTGGTATTCCCAGGCAAAGCACAGCGCCAACGTCCCTGTGGACTGCACGGCGGTGAAGAACGTGAAAAAGCCCGCCGGTGCCCGGCCGGGCATGGTGACCTACACCAATTTCCGCACCGTGTACGTGACGCCGGAGGAGGCGGAGGTTCGCCGTCTGAGCCAACTATAAAAAATTTATAAAGTTTCTGTAAAAAAAGCAGGCTGTATTGTGCAATACAGCCTGCTTTTTTCTCCTTTCCGCTCGAAAGGCGGGGCTCTTTTTGTGATAAATGACGCTTGTAAATTCCCGGAAAAGGTTTAAAATGAAGGCTCATATAGAAGGAAGCAAACGCTTGCGAAAACCGGCGGCTGCCGGAGAAGAGAGGAGCTTACCATGTCATATCACTATTTGCTGGACCTGGCGCTGATTCTGGCCAGCACCAAGGTGCTGGGAATTGTGACCCGGAAATTTCAGATGCCACAGGTGGTGGGCGCACTGCTGGCGGGCCTGATCCTGGGCCCCGCCATGCTGAACGTCCTGACGGAGACGGAGTTCCTGACCCAGCTGAGCGAACTGGGCGTTATCGTATTGATGTTCTCCGCCGGCATGGGCACTGACATACAGGAACTCAAGCACAGCGGCGGCGCGGGCTTTCTGGTGGCGCTGCTGGGCGTACTGGTGCCCCTGGTCATGGGTACGGGTCTGGCCTGGGCTGCCGGACAGGGCGGACTAGTGCCGGACGGCGGCTTCCTGGAGGATGTATTCGTGGGCACCATCCTGACCGCCACCTCTGTCAGCATCACTGTGGAGACGCTGAAAGAGCTGGGCAAGCTGGATACCAAGGTGGGCAACACCATCCTGGCGGCGGCACTGATCGACGACGTTCTGGGCCTGATCGCTCTGACCATTGTCAGCAGCGTGGCCGGCGGAGACGAGAGCATTTTGCTGGTGCTGGGAAAGATCGTGCTGTTCTTCCTGTTCTCCGGTGTAGTGGGCTTTGCGGCCAATCGCCTGTTCCGCTGGATGATGGCTCTGGAGCACCAGCGCAATCTGCGGCGGTATCCGGTGTTGGCTTTCGTGCTGTGTCTGCTGATGGCCTACTGTGCCGAGCACTTCTTTGGCGTGGCGGACATCACCGGCGCCTATATCGCGGGCCTGGTGATCTCCTGCACCCCCAAGGCCGACTACATCCAGTCCAAGTATGAGCCTCTGAGCTACCTGCTGCTGACACCGGTGTTCTTTGCCTGCATCGGCATCAATGCCCGGGTGGACGGCATGGACGGTCCGCTGGTACTGTTTGCCGCGGCGCTGCTGGTGGTGTCCGTGATCTCCAAGCTGGTGGGCTGCGGCTTGGGCGCCAGGCTCTGCCGATTTACCGGCCGGGAGAGTCTCCAGGTGGGCGTTGGCATGGTATGCCGGGGTGAAGTGGCACTGATCGTGGCCAACCGGGGACTGTCCCTGGGGGTACTGTCGGCTACCATGATGACGCCGGTTATCATCACGGTCATTGGCGGCACGATTTTGACGCCGGTGCTGCTGAAGCTGGTGTTCCGCAGTGAGAAGGAGACGCAGGCTCAGCAGACCAGACTGATTGACCACTATGATAAGATGCGGCAGCTGGATCTGGTATCGGAGCAGCTGCTGGATCGTGACCGGGCACTGATGGACCAGGGAGAGGAACAGCAGGAGCGGAAATAACGCAGAGGGGGGACCGAAACTCGGTCCCCCCTCTTTCTATGCGGTTGGATGTGCTCAGGCGGTATGGGCGTGCCCTGTCTCCTCGCCGCTGCGGAACAGCAGTGTGATGCACCACAGGCCCGCCAGACCCACCAGGGCATAGATCACCCGGGAGAGGACCGCCATCTGGCCGCCGAAAAGGAAGGCCACCGTATCAAAGCCAAACAGGCCGATGCCGCCCCAGTTCAGAGCGCCGATGATGGCCAGTGTCAGCGCGATCTTGTCGATTACCATGCGTTTTACCTCCAATCTTGCCTTTCGGTAAGGATTTGCCCATAGTGTGCCCAACCGAAAAACGGAGTATGCAGCGCCGGCGCCAACGGCAAAATTTATAAATCTCGTTGAAATGAAGGGACGGGATATTGTATAATCAGCGTAACGGCGGAGCCTGTGGACGGTATCCATTGGATAGCCGGTGCCGCAGCTGCGCAAATCACAGACACATAAAGGAGACACTATGAATATTGTATGCTTGGACATGGAGGGCGTCCTGGTTCCGGAGATCTGGATCGCCTTCGCGGAGGCCAGCGGGATCCCCGAGCTGCGCCGCACCACCCGGGACGAGCCCGACTACGATAAGCTGATGCGCTGGCGCCTGGGCATTTTAAAAGAGCACGGTCTGGGCCTGAAGGAGATCCAGGCCACCATCGCCAAGATCGATCCCCTGCCCGGCGCCAAGGAGTTTCTGGACGAACTGCGCTCCGTCACCCAGGTCATCATCCTCAGCGACACCTTTGAGGAGTTTGCCAAGCCCCTGATGGAGAAGCTGGGTTGGCCCACCATTTTCTGCAATTCTTTGGAGGTGGCCCCCGACGGGGAGATCACCGGCTTCAAAATGCGCTGCCAGCAGTCCAAGCTGACCACGGTGAAGGCCTTGCAGTCCATTGGCTACGAGACCATCGCCGCAGGCGACAGCTACAACGATCTGGGCATGATCCAGGCCAGCAAGGCTGGATTCCTGTTCAAGAGCACGGAGAAGATCAAGGCCGACCACCCTGAGCTGCCCGCCTACGAGGAGTTCGGCGAGTTCCTGGCTGCCATCAAGGCCGCGCTGTAACAGTGAAAAAAGGCGGATGCCATGGAGGGATGGTTTTGGCCTGCTGTAACGGAACTGTTCGGAAAGCCGATTTTCTGCCTCTATACGCTGCCGGCCATCCTCTGCGGCCTGGGCGTCCTCGCATATATTATTATCAAGACCATTCAGGAATTTCGAAAAAAATAACAGAAAGGGAGATGCCGCATGAATCCGACCTTTGAGAAGCTGGGCTTCTATCCCGCCGACATCCTGCTGCCCAAGGAGGCGGATATGACCAAGTGGGCTGTGGTGGCCTGCGACCAGTTCACCTCCCAGCCGGAGTACTGGGAGGCCGTGGATAAGACCGTGGGCGGCGCGCCCTCCACGCTGCGGCTGATCCTGCCGGAGGCCAAGCTGAACGGCCCCAACGTGGACGGCGACATCGCCGCCATCAACGCCGCCATGCAGGACTACCTGGATAAGGGTGTGTTCAAGACATTGTCCGAATCCCTCATCTACATTGAGCGCACCCAGTCCGACGGCAAGGTCCGCCACGGCCTCATCGGCATGGTGGATCTGGACCAGTACGACTTCACCCCCGGCTCCGGCGCCCTGATCCGGGCCACCGAGGGCACCGTCCTCTCCCGCATCCCGCCCCGGGTGAAGGTGCGGCAGGACGCCCCCATCGAGCTGCCCCATGTGATGCTGCTGATCGACGACCCGGACCGCACCGTCATTGAGCCCCTGACTGCCGCCAGCGGCGCCATGGAGGCACTGTACGACTTCGACCTCCAGCAGGGCGGCGGCCATTTGAAGGGCTGGAAGCTGACGGACGCCCAGATGGACGCCGCGGCGGCGGCCCTGGAGGGCCTCTGCGCCGAGAGCGAGATGGAGAAGAAGTACGGCATGAAGGGCGTTGCCCCGCTGCTCTTTGCCGTGGGCGACGGCAACCACTCCCTGGCTACCGCCAAGCAGTGCTATGAGAACCTGAAAAAGGTCACCCCGGAGAGCGAGTGGGCCAGCCTGCCCGCCCGGTACGCCCTGGTGGAGGTGGTCAACAACCACGACGACGCCCTCCAGTTCGAGCCCATTCACCGGGTCCTCTTCGACGTGGACCGGGAGGCCTTTATGGCCGCGTTCCGAGCCGCCTATCCCAACGCCCACGAGGGCAGGGGCGAGGGCCACGTCATCGAGGTGGTCTGGGAGGGCCACGACGGTTTCATCACCGTGCCGGATCCCAAGGTCCAGCTGGCGGTGGGCACTCTCCAGGCCGTCATCGACGATTATCTCAAGGCCCACGGCGGCGAGGTGGACTACATCCACGGCGACGAGGTCACCAAGGATCTCGGCTCCAAGCCCGGCAACATGGGCTTCCTGCTGCCCGCCATGGGCAAGGAGCAGCTGTTCAAGACCGTCATGGCCGACGGCGTGCTGCCCCGCAAGACCTTCTCCATGGGCCACGCTCAGGACAAGCGCTACTACGTGGAGGCCCGGAAAATCAAGTGAAGTGCAGTCCCCGCGACTGCTGCGGCACCGTGAGCTTCGGTTCGCGGTGCCGCTTTTTTCCGCTGCCGGGCTTTTCCCGCGGCGGCGGACGTGCTATACTGAGCAAAAACACGGGCCGCAGCCCGGAGGAGGAGCCTATGCGGACGCTTTCCCTGACAGCTTACGCCAAAGTGAACCTGGCCCTGGATATCCTGGGCCGCCGGGACGATGGCTACCACACCATGCGCATGGTGATGCAGGCCGTCTCCCTTGGGGATACCGTCACCGTCACGGAGACGGCGGGGGGCTTTGCCCTGCTGGCGGAGGGCCTGGAGCTGCCGCCGGACCGCAAGACCATGGAGCAGCAGGCGGCGGAGGCATTTTTCGCCGCCCTGGGCCGCCCGGTGCCGGGGCTGGAGGTGCGCCTTGAAAAAAAGGTGCCCGCCTACGCAGGCCTTGGCGGCGGCAGTGCCGACGTGGCGGCGGTGCTGCGATGCCTGCGGCGGCTGTACTGCCCGGAGATGCCGCTATCAGAGCTGGAGGCCGTGGGGGCCCGGGTGGGCAGCGACGTGCCCTTCTGCCTCCGGGGCGGCACGTGCCTGGCGGAGGGCAGGGGGGAGGTCCTGACGGACCTGCCGCCGCTGCCGCCGTGCGAGATCGTGCTGTGCAAGCCGGACTTCGGTCTGCCCACTCCGGCCCTCTTTGCCCGGGTGGACGGCGGCGACCTGGGTCGGCGCCCCGACGTGGACGGCATGGCCGCCGCTCTGGCCCGGGGGGACCTGGACGCTGTGGCTGCCCGGCTGGGCAACGTTTTTGAGACGGTGCTGACCGGGGAGGAGGGCGCCGCCGTGGCGGATATCCGCCGGACGCTGCTGGACTGCGGCGCCCTGGGCACCGTGATGAGCGGCTCGGGCCCCACGGTGTTCGGCCTCTTTCGGGACGCCGCGGCGGCCCGGGAGGCGGCGCGGACCCTCTCGGAGCGGTACGCCCAGACGTATCTGGCCCGGCCGGTACAAAAATTTCCAGAAACGGTATAAAATCCGCGCCCTCTGTCCATCCTTGTGACAAGGATCCCCTGCGGGACCTACATAGCAAAGGATGGATACCGTATGAAAACGAAACAGCAGCCTGCCGGGCGGAAACTGCACCGGCTGGAGATCGCCCTTTTGATCGGCCTGGCCGCGGCCCTGACCTGGGGGGCCTGGAGCCTCAGCACCCAGCGGGAGCTGGCGGACCGGGTGGTGCGGCTCCACGTGCTGGCCAACTCCGACTCGGAGGAGGACCAGGCGCTGAAGCTGACCGTCCGGGACCGGATCTTGGAGGTGGCGGAGCCGGTGCTGGAGGTCTCCGCCGACCGGGAGGAGGCCAGAGCTGCCCTGGAGGCGGCACTTCCGCAGCTGGAGCAAACGGCGGAGGAGACCATCGCCGCCGCCGGGTATGACTACGCCGTCACCGCCAGTCTGGAGGAGACGGAGTTTCCCACCCGGGAGTACGACGGCTTTTCCCTGCCCGCCGGAGAGTATCTGGCGCTGCGGGTGGTCATCGGCGCCGGGGAGGGGCAGAACTGGTGGTGCGTGGTGTTCCCGCCCCTGTGCGCCGCGGCGTCGGAGGACGTGCCGGCGGTGGCCGTGGCGGCGGGTCTAAGCGAGGACCAGGTGTCCCTTATCACGGAGGCCGACCAGGGCTACGTGCTGAAATTCAAGGCGGTAGAGCTGTGGAGCGCTCTGCGGCAGAAGCTGGAGGGCTGACCGCCCCGAACCAAAAGAGGGCAGACCCAAACGGGTCTGCCCTTTTTGCGTTCTCAGGCGGCCAGATAGAACCACAGGGGGATGGACAGGATCAAAATGACACCGCACAGCGTCACGGTGATGACGAAGGCCAGGGGATGGCGGGTTTTGAAGTCGTTCATGAGACACCTCTCCTTCGATGATATGTAGATGCGATCACCGGGCCAGGTAGGCGCCGATATCGAAGTCCAGCAGTTTCGTGTCCCCTTTGAGATACAGGGGGTGGTGGGGCTGCCCGGATTTGAGCAGAGGTCCGGCGGTGAACCAACGGGCGCCGGCGGCGCGGCCGTCGGCGGCGAAATCCCGCATACAGTCCATGAGATAGTCCCGCTTTAAAATAATGTTGCCCCAGGCGGCCCACACTGCCGGACGCTCCGACAGGGACAGCAGATACCGGAAGGCCCTGCGGTTCTCGGCGTGAAGGACCGGGTTCAGCGTGGGCTCCATATCGTCGGGCCGGGTGGCCCGCTGGGCATAGACGTTGAACATCAGGAAGCTGTCGTACCCGTTGGCCAGGGCGATCCGCTGGGCGGACTGGAGGGTGGGGTCCAGGGCGTCCGGCGCGGCGGTGGAGGGGTTGATGCCCACGCAGATCAGGGGCTTTTCTCCCCGGGTGCCCAGGATGTAGCGGTACTCGGAGTAGCGGTTGGGCACGTAGAGCCAGCGGCTTACGTCGTAGTCGGGACTGGGCTGTAAGGCTGCGGAAAGGGCCTGGTCAAAGGGCTCCAGCTCCAGATCGCCGGTGGGTCCCTGGGGAATGTGCATGGGAGGTCCTCCTCTCCGGCGGGGGCGCCCGCCGCGTTTTCCCCATTGTACCATACCGCCGCCCGCCGCGCACCCCTTTTTTCGACGCCGGACAAAAAAGAGGGTGCAGGGCAGGGCCGGATATGCTACAATATCCTCTGAACAAAACCGACGGAAGGGAGGGCTCGCCGTGCTGACCATTCTCATGGGCCGGGCCAAGACGGGAAAATCGGACTGGGTCCTGGAGCGTATCCGCGCCCAGGGGGACCGGGGCCGCCAGATCCTGCTGGTGCCGGAGCACGCCTCCCACCAGGCGGAGGTGGACCTGTGCCGCTTCTGCGGCGATACCGCTAGCCGCCACGCCGAGGTCCTCAGCTTCCGCCGTCTGAGCGAGCGGGTGCTCTCCGTTACCGGCGGCGCCGCCCAGGTGACGCTGGACGCCGGCGGCAAGCTGCTGACGCTGCAAAAGGCTCTGGGCGAGGTGGCGCCGGAGCTGCGGGTCTACCGCCGCCCCTCCCGGAAGGCCGCCTTTTTGCAGCAGCTGCTGGACCTGTTCGATGAGCTGCGCTGCTATGAGGTGGATCCCGCCGCCCTGGACGCCCAGGCCCGGGAGATGGAGAGCGGCGCCACCCGGGATAAGCTCCTGGACCTGAGCCTGCTGTACGCCGCCTACGAGGCCCGGCTCCTGCGGCCGGGCCTGGACGCCCGGGACCGGATGAGCAAGCTCTGTGACCACCTGGAGGCGTCCGCCTACGCCGTGGGGAAGGACGTCTACCTGGACGGCTTCACCTACTTCACCGCCCAGGAGCGGCGGGTGCTGGAGATCCTGCTGCGGCAGGCCAGGAGCGTCACTGTGACCCTGCTGGGGGAGCCGGACAGCCGCGAGGAGATGTTCGAGGCCTCCCTGCGCACCAAAGAGCAGCTGGTGCGCCTGGCCCAGCGGGCCGGGCGGCCCTGGGAGGCGGTCACGCTCACCGGCGGGGATGACACGCCCCTGGGCCACCTGGAGCGGTATTTTTTCGGGACCTTGGCCCCTTACGGGGGAGACCTGGGCGGCGCCGTCCGCATCCGGGAGGCGGACACCGCCTTCTCTGAGGTGGAGCAGACAGCGGCGGACATCCGGCGCCTCACGGCGGCGGGGAAGTGCCGCTACCGGGACATCACCGTGGCCGCCGCCTCCATGGGGGATTACGAGGGCATCATCCAGGCGGTGTTCCCCCGGTACGGCATCCCCGTGTACCTCAGCCGCCGCAGCGACATGCTGGAAAAGCCGGTGTGGAGTTTGGTGACCGGGGTGCTCTCGTCCCTGGAGAACGGCTTTGAGTACGAGGATATGTTCCGCTGGCTGAAAACGGGCCTGGCGGGATTGACGGCCGAGGAGTGCGACCTGCTGGAAAACTACGTCCTCAAGTGGGAGATCCACGGCCGGATGTGGCTGCGGGACGTGGACTGGACCGACAACCCCGACGGCTACGGCGCCCCCTGGGACGAGCGGCGCCAGGCCCGGCTGGATGCGGTCAACGATCTGCGCCGCCGGGTGCGGGAGCCCCTGGAGCGGCTTTGGAACGGTCTGAAAGCCGGAGAGACGGCGGGGGAGAAAGTCAATTCCCTTTACAGCTTTTTGGAGGAGCTGGGGCTGCAATCGGCCCTGGAGGCACAGATGCGCGCCCAGGCTGACGCGGGCCGGATGCAGGAGGCGGAGGAGACCGCCCAGCTGTGGGAGATCCTCTGCGGCATCCTGGACCAGTTCGTGGAGATCCTGGGGGACGAGCCCATGAAGCTGGAAGAGTTCAGCCGGCTGCTGCGGCAGGTGGCCTCCCAGTACAGCGTGGGGACCATCCCGGTGTCGCTGGATCAGGTCAGTGTCAGCGGCATCGACCGCAATGACCGCCACACCGCCAAGTACCTGTTTCTCCTGGGGGCCAACGACCATGTACTGCCCGCGGCGGGCCAGAGCGGCGGCATCCTCAACGAGGACGACCGGGAGGCCCTGGCCCTGCGGGGCATTCGGCTGGCCCCCAGCGGCATGGATCAGATGGGCATTCAGCTGCAAAACCTCTACGCCGCCCTGGCCCAGCCCACCCGGGGCCTGACGGTCAGCTACCCGGTCAGCGACGTGACCGGGGCGGAGCTGCGCCCGGCCTTCGTGGTGGAGCGGCTGCGGGCGCTGTTCCCCGGCCTGGCGGTCGAGCGGGAAAGTGCTGAGAAGGAGTATCGCTTTACAGCGATTCAGCCTGCGCTGGAGGCTGCCGGGACCGACCCCGGCGGCCCCCTGTGGCGGCACTTTGCGGAGGACCCGGATTGCGCAGAGCGGCTGGCGGCCATGGAGCGGGCGGCCTCCGCCCGCCGGGGGAAGCTCTCCCGGGCGGCGGTCCAGACCCTCTACGGCAGCCGTATCAGCATGACCGCCTCCCGGGCGGAGCGGCTGCGCAGCTGCCACTTCGCCTACTTCATGGAGTACGGTCTCCGGGCAAAGCCCCGCCGGACGGCAGCCTTCGACGCCCCCCAGATCGGCACGTTCCTCCACTACCTGCTGGAGAACGTCACCCGGGACGTGCTGGCCATGGGCGGCTTTGCCGCTGTGGAGGAGGAGACCCTCCACGCCCTGACGCAGCAGTACATCGACTGCTACGCCCGGGAGGAGCTGCAGGGCCTTGACGGCCGGACCGCCCGGTTCCGCTATCTCTTCGCCCGGCTGCGGAATACCGCCTTTGCCATCGTGGACCAGATCGCCCGGGAGATGCGCTGTTCGGACTTCGTGCCCCTGGCCTTTGAGCTGAGCTTCGGAGACCAGGGAGAGCTGCCGGCGGTGACCATCAGCGAGCCCGACGGGGAGCTGCGGATCGGCGGCAAGGTGGACCGGGTGGACGGCTGGGAAAAGGACGGAAAGCTGTATCTCCGGGTGGTGGACTACAAGTCCGGCCGGAAGGCCTTCGACCTCTCCGCCGTGAAGATGGGCCTGGACATCCAGATGCTGCTGTACCTCTTTGCCCTGGAAAAGGAGGGCAAGGCCCGGTTCGGCCGGGACATCGAGCCCGCCGGCGTGCTGTACTTCCCGGCCCGGGACGAGCTGCTTCCGGCGGAGCGGAACATCACGCCGGAGCAGCTCCAGAGTGAGCGGGACAAGCAGCTGCGCCGCACGGGACTGCTCCTGGCGGAACCGGAGGTGCTCCAGGCCATGGAGCACGAGGCATTGACCCAGCCCCGGTATCTCCCCGTGCGGGTGAGCCGGGACGGGGCGCTGGGCGGCAGCCTGGCCTCCGCGGCTCAGCTGGGGAAGCTGGGACAGTATGTGGAAAAGCTGGTGGGGCAGATCGGACGGGAGGTCCGGGAGGGAAACATCGACGCGGACCCCTGCTGCCGCAGCGAGGAGGACAGCTACTGCCGCTTCTGCGACTGGGCGTCGGCCTGCCACTTCCAGGACGGCCGGGACCGGGACCGCCTGCGGTGGATTTTGCCGGTGAAGCCGGAGGAGTTCTGGCAGGCCGTGGAAGAGGAGACGGCGCCGGAGGTGCCGTGACGGCGGAGGGACTATGCCGGCACAACGAGGAGAGGAGGAGGTCCCATGGCAAAGGTGAAACTGACCGACCAGCAGCGCGCCGCGGTGGAGGACCGGGGCGGAGCGCTGCTGGTGTCCGCCGCCGCCGGCTCCGGCAAGACCAAGGTTCTGGTGGAGCGGCTGTTCCGGTATGTGACGGAGGAGCGCCGGAACCTGGACGACTTCCTCATCATCACCTACACCCGGGCCGCCGCGGCGGAGCTGCGGAGCAAGATCGCCGCGGAACTGAACAAGCGCCTGGGGGAGGACCCCGGCGACGGACGCCTCCGGCGGCAGCTGATGCGGGTGTACCAGGCGGACATCAAGACCGTGGACGCCTTCTGCACGGCGCTGCTGCGGGAGAATACCCACCTGCTGGCCCGGGAGGAGGACCGCCACGCCCTGACGCCGGACTTCCGGGTCCTGGACGAGGCCGATGCGGACCTGCTCCGCCGCCGGTGCCTGGGCCGGGAGCTGGAGGAGTTTTATGGAAACCTGGATGAGGGCGGCGCGGCGTTGGCGGACACTCTGGGCGCCGGCCGGGACGACAGCCGCCTGGAGGAGCTGGTGCTGGAGCTGTATGGAAAGCTCCAGAGCCACGCCTCCCCGGAGGGATGGCTGGAGAAGAGCCGGGCGGCCTGGGCGGACCTGCCCGCCGGGTTCGACGGAACGCCTTACGCCGCGGAGCTCCTGGCCCAGGTGCGCCGCCGGGCGGCCCACTGGGCGGCGCTGCTGCGGTCCGGCGCGGACCGGACGGCGGGGGATGAGGCACTGGAGCGGGGCTACGGGGAGAAGTTCTCCGTGGCCGCGGAGTGCTTCGACGCCCTGGCCGGGGCGGAGACCTGGGAGGCAGCCCGGGCGGCCAACGCCGCCGTGACCTTCCCCCGGCTGACCACCCCCAAGGGCCGCAAGGACGATGCGGACGTGGCGGCCCTCAAGCAGATCTGGGAGAACTGCAAGGCGGGCTGGAAGAAGCTGGGGGAGCCCCTGGGCGTCAGCGGGGAGGAGGCCATGGAGGACCTGCGGGCGGTGGCTCCGGCCATGGTGGCCCTGCTGGACCTGACGGCGCGCTTTGCCGAGCGTTACCGGCAGGAGAAGCTGCGGATGAACGCCGCGGACTTCTCCGACCAGGAGCACCTGGCCCTGGGCCTCCTGGTGGGCCCCGACGGGACCCCCACGGAGCTGGGCCGCCAGGTGGCGGACCGGTACGCGGAGATCCTGGTAGACGAGTACCAGGACACCAACGAGGTGCAAAACGCCATCTTCCGGGCCGTGTCCCGGGAGGGGAAGAACCTCTTCACCGTGGGCGACGTGAAGCAGAGCATCTACCGCTTCCGCCTGGCGGACCCCACCATCTTTCTGGACAAGTACAGCCGCTACAAGACCCGGGGCGAGGCCGCCGAGGGCGAGCCAAGGAAGCTGCTGCTGACGAAGAACTTCCGCTCCCGGCAGGAGGTGCTGGACGGGGCCAACTTCGTCTTTTCCAACATCCTCTCTCCCCAGATGGGGGAGATGGCCTACGGCGACGACGAGTCCCTCCACTTCGGCGCAGAATACTATCCGGCCGCGGAGGGCTGCGAGACGGAGTTCCACCTGATCGCCGCCCAGCCCCGGGGGGCGGCGGAGGAGCGGCCCGTCCGCAAGCTCACCGCCGAGGCCCGCTTCGTGGCGGCGCGGATCCGCCGCCTGCTGGACGAGCCCTTCCTGGTCACCGGAGGGGACGGCGCCCGCCGCCCCTGCCGGCCGGAGGACGTGGTGATCCTGCTGCGCTCTCCCGGCAGCCGGGGCGCGGCCTACGCCCAGGCCCTGGCGGAGCAGGACATCCCCTGCGCCTTCCAGGAGAGCGGGGACTTCTTTGAGACCATGGAGATCTCTGTCATGCTGGCGCTGCTGGAGATCGTGGACAATCCCCGTCAGGACGTGCCCCTCATCTCCGTGCTGCGCTCGCCGGTGTTCGGCTTCACCCCCGACCGGCTGGCCGAGATCCGGGGCAGAGACCGGACCGGGGACTTCTACGACGCGGTCCGCGCCGACGGCGGGGAGGACTGCCAATTTTTCCTGGCCGCGCTGGAGGACCTGCGCCAGGCGGCCCGGGACCTGAGCGTCCACCAGCTGATCTGGACCATCTACGACCGTCTCAACGTCCTGGGCGTGTTCGGCGCCATGGACGACGGACCCCAGCGCCGGGAGAACCTGATCGCCCTGAGCGGTCAGGCGGAGCGGTTTGAGGCGGGGGGCTGCAAGGGCCTGTTCGCCTTCGTGACGGAGCTGCGGCGGCTGCTGGACCAGGGCCAGATACCGCCCACCAAGGGGCCCTCCGCGGTCTCCGGCGTGCGGCTCATGAGCATCCACAAGTCCAAGGGCCTGGAGTTCCCGGTGGTGATCCTGGCGGACCTGGACCACGCCTTCTCCCGGCAGGACTTTGATACGGCGGTGCTGGTGCACCCGACCCTGGGCCTGGGGCCCCGGCGGGTGGACCTGGAGCGGCGCATCCAGTATCCCACCCTGGCCCGCCTGGCCCTCCAGGAGAAGCTGCGGCGGGAGAACCTGGCGGAGGAGCAGCGGATCCTGTACGTGGCCATGACCCGGCCCCAGGAGAAGCTGATCCTGGTGGACGCGGTGTACCACGCCGGGACCCGGCTGAAAAAGCTCTGCGCCGTGGCCGGCTGTCCGGCGCTGCCGGAGGCGGTGGCGGAGGGCCGCAGTATGGGGGACTGGGTCCTGCTGCCCCTGCTGTGCCGCCCGGAGGCCGCGCCCCTGCGGGCCCTGGCGGAGCTGGAGCCGGAGAGACTGTACGTCGGGGAGGACCGGCCCTGGCAGGTTTTTGTTCACGACGCCGCCGATTACGCCGCCCGCCCGGCCCCGCCGGAGAGGGCGGCGGGGGAGACGGCGGAGGAGGTCTCCTTCGATCCGGCCCTGCTGGACTTCGTCTATCCCTTCCAGCGGGAGACCGCGCTGCCCGCCAAGGTCACGGCAACCCAGCTCAAGGGCCGGGAGCTGGACCAGGAGATCGCGGAAAACGCCGCCCACACGCCCTATCTGCGTCCGCTGCGCCAGCCCCTGTTCCGGCAGGAGCGCCGGGGCCTGACGGCGGCGGAGCGGGGCACCGCCACCCACCTGGCGCTGCAATACCTGGACTTCAAAAACCCCGACGCGGCGGGGCAGATCGAGGACCTGCGCCGCCGGGGGCTGCTGACCGACCAGCAGGCCGCCGCCGTGGATCCTGGGCAGCTGGTCCGCTTCCTGGAGAGCCCCCTGGCGGAGGAGATCCGCCGGGGTGGAAACCTCCTGCGGGAGTATCGCTTCACGCTGCTGATGGACGCGCGGGACTACGACGGCGCGGCTGCCGGCGGGGACCGGATGCTGCTCCAGGGCGTGGTAGACTGCTGCTTCGAGACGGCGGAGGGGCTGACGGTGGTGGATTTCAAGACCGACCATGTCCGCACGCCGGAGGAGGTCGCCCAGCGGGCGGCCCACTACCGGCCCCAGCTGGAGGCGTACAGCGGCGCTCTGGAGCGGGTGCTGGAAAAAAAGGTGGCCCGCCGGGTGCTGTACTTCCTGACCCCCGGCGAGACCGTGGAGGTCTGAGAGGCTCTTCCCGAAAAAAAGCCGCCGGAGCGTTTCGCTCCGGCGGCTTGATCGATTTTTGAAGGAGGCGGCATCACATCTCAGACGCTGCATCCTGGTCCCGGAAGAATTCTGCCAGGGCCTCCTGGGGCATGGGGCAGGCATAGTAGAATCCCTGGATCATGTCGGCGTTCTGTTCCGCCAGGTATTCGGCCTGCTCAGCGGTCTCCACGCCCTCCACGATCAGCGTCTTGTCCAGCCGGTGGAACAGCGTCAGCAGCGTCTCCGCCATCAGGCGGGAGCGCTGGTCTCCGGGCAGCCGGCGGATCAGGCTCCGGTCCAGCTTGATGCAGTCCAGCGGATAGTCCAGCACGCTGGAGAGGTTGGAATAGCCCACACCGAAATCGTCCATGTAGATCTCAAACCCCGCGGACTTCAGCGCTGCCAGCTGCCGCCGGGCGTGGCGGGCGTCGTGGAGCAGGAACCGCTCCGTGATCTCCAGCTTCACCCGGTCCGGCGTCAGGGCGTAGGCGTCCAGGATGGACAGCAGCCGGTGGGACAGGTCCTCGTCCAGCAGCTGCTGCATGGAGAGGTTCACAGTCACCGCCTTGAGCTGCGGAACGGTGCCGCCGCTGAGCAGGCGGCAGACCTCGTCCAGCACCAGCCACGTCAGATCGCCGATCATGCCGGTCTCCTCCGCCAGAGGAACAATGGTGTCCGGCGGGATGATGGTGCCCTCCTGGTCCATCAGACGCAGCAGGGCCTCCGCACTGCAAAAGCGATGCTCCCGGCAATTGTAAATGGGCTGATACCACACCCGGAACCGCCGCTCCTGGATGGATCGGCGCAGGGTTCCGATCAGACCCTGCTTGTGCCGCAGGCTGCGGGCGACCTGCTCGTCGAACCGGACGATGCCCCGGTCGGCCTTGGCCAGGGACAGGGCGTATTCCAGCTGCTCCAGCACTTGTTCGGCGGAGCTGCCAGGCTGATCTCCACAGCACAGGTCCGTCATGCAGAAATCAGACCGGCAGACCAGATCCCCCAGGACCCAGGGCTCCTGAAACCGGCAGCGCACGGCCTCCAGATCCCGGTCGGCCTGCTGCTGGGAGGTCCAGGGCAGCACCAGGGCAAAGGTGGTATTCCCCGGCCGGAAGGCCCGGCCCTGGGGAGAGAGACGCTCCAGATACTGGGCTGCCTCATACAGAACGGCGTCACCCACGGCGTGGCCGTGCTGGAGATTGATGTCCGACAGGGACAGCAGCGACACCATGATCACCTGGATGGACTGGCGTCCCGCGATCCGCAGGGATAGTTCCGTGAGGAAATTGTTGTGGCTGCGGACGCCGGTGAGACTGTCATGGTCGTTGGTGTGGCTCTGGAAGGCGATGAAGAGGATCAAAATAGCGGCGGCGCTGAGTGTGCCGTTGAGCAGGATCTCCGGGTAGCACAGCTGGAACAACGAGAGCGCAAGAATGAAGGGCAGCAGGCTGCGCATGACGTACACCATGTGGGTGGAGACGCTGCTGCGGTTGCGGAAGAAGCAGATTGCCAGCACCAGCAGTTCCAGAAAGAGAAAGCCGTAGCCGATCTGGTTCAGGGGACCCCGCTGGTAGTAGCCGTTTTCGTCAAAGTAGAACAGCAGGCCGGTGAAGGGCGTGGCCAGCGACAGGGCTGCAAAGGCTGCCGTCAGGGCCATCAGGACCCGCCGGGCGGAGCGCAGGCACCGGGAGCTGTACACATGTTCCAAAATCAGTATCAGCAGGAAATAGGCGAACAGGGAGCACATGGCGGCGCTGAGCAGGAAATACAGGGTGTTGAGGGCCATGTTCACCCACAGAGGGACCGCGTCCGGCCGGGCCAGAGTGAACACACACAGGATGTTCAGCAGGATGGAAGCCCCGGAAGAGAGGAGGCAGAATAAAAACAGCCTCCGCTTGCGGGTGAAGGCCACTTTCCGCTCGTAGCAGTAGTAGCGGACAAAGATGATGCCCAAAATGAACAGCGAAAAGAATTCCGCCAGCAAGGACCAACGGATCACAGCGCACACCTTCTTTTTTGGGAAATTATACAATATTATATCATAATACCGCACGGAACGTTGCATTTCAAGGAAAGAAACGCAAAAAAGCAAAAAGAATGCTACCGGGAGACAAAAAAATCTGAAAATTCTGTGAAAAATGCTTGCATTTCAAAGGGGACTGTGGTAAACTAAAGTTCGCTTTTGTGAGGTGAAAGCTTCCCAAGGGTAGTCTGGAAGAGAAAGAGGTGAACGAGAGCAATGAAGGAAGGAATCCATCCCAATTATCAGCAGACTACGATTACTTGCGCCTGCGGTAATGTGATTGAGACAGGTTCTACCAAGAAGGATATCAAGGTGGAAGTCTGCTCTAAGTGTCACCCCTTCTTCACGGGCAAGCAGAAGCTAGTGGATACCGGCGGACGCGTGGCCAAGTTCAACAAGAAGTTCGGCCTGGACAAGTAAGTCTGACACATCGAAAAGGGTCTGCTGCGTTTGTCAGCAGACCCTTTTTTTACTCCGTGGAAAACTTTACTTTTCCCGGCAAAGCGCATATACTAATGCAATGCATATGATTATCGCGACCATCTGCCAGGATCCGGAAAGGAGCGTTTTTTTATGAATCTGCATCCCGTGGAGCTGCAAACCCTGACGCCGGAGGTGCTGCGGGTATTCGGCGCCCAGCCGCCCCTGCTGACCGCCGGGGATAAGAGCGGCTGCAACACCATGACCATCGGCTGGTGCCAGATGGGCCAGCTGTGGAGCCTTCCGGTATGCACCGTGTACGTACGGCCGGAGCGGCACACCTTCTCCTTCATGGAGAGCAGCGACTATTTCACTGTCTCTGTCCTGCCGAAGGAACTGAAGCAGACCACCGCTTTCTGCGGCAGCCACAGCGGCCGGGATACCGACAAGATCGCCGCCTGCGGTCTGACGGTCCGCTACGGTGCCGGAGACGCCCCCTTCTTTGACGAGGCGGAGTGGGTCCTGGTGTGCCGGAAGCTCTATGTCCAGGACATGGACCCCGCCTGCGTCCTGCCGTCGGCGGAGGGGACCATCCTGCCCTACTATGGCGCCAAGGGCGGCTGGCACCGCATCTACACCGGACAGGTGGTGGAGGCCTACGCCCGGTAATTACCCAAAGGAAAGGGAATCGATGGAAAAAACGGAAACAATCAGAGACAAAGTGCTGCTGGTGGGCCTGAGCTCACCGGTGCTGAAAAAAGAGGAGAATGCCGACGAAGCCACACTGGAGGAGCTCAGCGCCCTGGTGGAGACCGCCGGGGCGGAGACCGTGGGCATGATGCTGCAAAACCGCCCCGCGCCGGACCCCCGCACCTTCATCGGCGAGGGCAAGGTGGCGGAGGCCAAGCTCTACTGTGAGAATACCGGCGCCACCATGGTGATCTTCGACAACGACCTGTCCCCCTCCCAGATGCGGGTGCTGACCCAGCTGCTGGGGGTCCAGGTCCTGGACCGGTGCGCCCTGATCCTGGACATTTTCGCCCAGCGGGCCCGGACCAAGGAGGGCCGCCTCCAGGTGGAGCTGGCTCAGTATCAGTATCTGCTGCCGCGCCTGACCGGCATGTGGACCCACCTGGAGCGCCAGGCGGGCACCAGCGGCAAGGGGCCCATCGGCTCCAAGGGCCCCGGCGAGACCCAGCTGGAGACGGACCGGCGCCACATCCACCGCAAGATCGACAAGCTCAAGGCGGACCTGGAGGAGGTGCGCCGGGTCCGGGGGACCCAGCGCCAGCGGCGGCAGAAGAACGAGATCCCGGTGGTGGCCATCGTGGGCTACACCAACGCGGGCAAGTCCACCCTGCTCAACCACCTGACCGGGGCGGACATCCCCGCCAACAACCGCCTGTTCGACACTCTGGACACCACCAGCCGCCTGCTGACCGTCTCCGACACGCTGGACGTGGTGATTTCCGATACCGTGGGCTTCATCCGCAAGCTGCCCCACCAGCTGGTGGAGGCCTTCAAGGCCACGCTGGAGGAGCTGGAATACGCGGACCTGCTGCTCCACGTCATTGACGTGTCCAATCCCGAGTGGCAGCAGCAGTCCCAGGTGGTGGAGAACCTGATTTTGGAGCTGGGCGCCGGGGAGCTGCCCCGGATCGACGTGTTCAACAAGTGTGACCAGCTCCCGCCGGGGGAGATCATGCCCCACGGCGAGGACATCGTGTCCATCTCCGCCCGCACCGGCGCTGGGGTGGATACGCTGCTGAAGAAGATTGCCGACCGGCTGGACAGCGGCAGCCGCCGCTGCGTGCTGCACCTGCCCTACGACAAGGGCGGCTTGCTGGATATGCTCTACCGGGAGGCCAAGGTGGAGTCCGTGGAGTACGGCGCCACCATCGACGTGACGGCGGTCTGCACGCCAAAGGTCCTGGGCCGGGTAGCGACCTACGCGGAGCCGCCCCAGTGACGGACATAGAAGAGGAGGACGGGCCGTGAGCGAGATTTGGGTGCCCTTTGATAACGCGGAGAGCGAGTTTGTGGAGAAGCGATCCCGCTTCATCGGACGGGTCTTTCATGTGGAGAGCGAGGCCGAGGCCCGCGCCCGGATCGAGGAGACGAAAAAGCGCCACTACGACGCCCGGCACAACTGCTGGTGCTACCTGCTGCGGCAGGGGAACACCGTCCGCTACTCCGATGACGGGGAACCCCAGGGCACAGCGGGCCAGCCCATGCTGAACGTGTTCCAGCGCCTGGGCGTCACGGACGTGTGCTGCGTGGTGACCCGGTACTTCGGCGGGATCCTGCTGGGGGCCGGGGGATTGACCCGGGCCTATTCCAAAGGGGCGCACGACGCCCTGGCCGCCGCCGGCATCTGCCGGCTGAGCCTTTGGACGCTGTGGACCGTGCCTTGCACCTATCCGCTGCTGGAGCGGGTGAAGCTGGAGATCGCCGAGCGCGGCGGCGTCATCCGGAACACGGAGTACGCCGCGGACATCCGATTGACCGCCGCCTTTCCCGAGGGCGGGGCGGAGATGTTTTCCGTCCGGCTGACAGAGCTGTCCGCCGGTGCTCTTTTCATGGAGGAGGCCGGCGAGGAGCTGCTGCCGGGCCCCCGCCGGGAGATCAGCTGAAAAACAAAGACCCGGGAGAACACTTGGTTCTCCCGGGTCCTTTTCGCCTCAGTCCGTGGCCCGCAGCTGATAGCCCAGCTCCTGGACCTTCTGCCGGATCTCGGACTGCCGGACACCGGTGGAATCGTAATCCACCGCCAGGCATCCGCCGGGGCTGACGCTGACGGAGGTCACCCCCGGCAGGCCGTCCAGCTCCCGTTTGATCCGCTTCACATCGTGGGCCCCGGTGGGGTCCTCCAGAGAAAAATACGTGCTCAGATGTGCCATATGCATGCCTCCTCCCGCCATAGCTTGCCCGGCGGAGGCGGGATTTATCGCTGGGCATAATCCGCGCCTGCTGGGACATACAATAGGGATATTGTATGATATCGGGAGGGATGGACGTGGAGCGGCTGCGCAATGCGGGACGGGAAGTCCTGCTGTTTTTGATGGGCGGCATGGGGTATTTCTGCCTGGAGCTGCTCTGGCGAGGCTGGAGCCACTGGACCATGGTGCTGGTGGGAGGACTGTGCTTCATCGGCGTGGGGCGCATCAACGAGGTGCTGGACTGGGACACGCCCCTGGTGCTCCAGGCGCTGATCGGCGCCGCGGTCATCACGGTCGTGGAGTTTGCCAGCGGGTGCGTGCTGAATCTGTGGCTGGGGCTGAACATCTGGGATTACAGCGATCTGCCGCTGAATGTGCTGGGGCAGGTGTGCCTGCTCTACGCGGTACTGTGGTATTTCCTGGCCCTGCCGGTGATCGTGGTGGACGACTATCTGCGCTGGCGGCTGTGCGGCGGCAGTTGGCCCCGCTACCGGCTGTTCCGAAGGAAACCGGCCTGAGAGACAGCCAAGCGCGGCGAAACTCTTTGGTTTCGCCGCGCTTGCAGCATGGATCATTTGCCGGTCTGCGATTTCTGAGAAGCAGGATCCTCCATTTGCTTGAGCAGGCGCCACAGGGTCACCCGGCTGATACCGAGCTCGGCCGCGGCGCGCGTCTTGTTGCCGTGACTGGCTTCCAGTGCCGAAAGCACGCGCTCCCGATCGCAGATCGGAGCGGGGGCTTGTCCGCCGCTTTCAGCCTGACTGATTTTTTTGCCGCCCAGCAGATGGACAAGCAGTTCGGAAGGAGAGGTGCCGGGTT
Organism: Dysosmobacter sp. Phy; assembly: GCF_054476235.1. Classification (NCBI taxonomy): domain Bacteria; kingdom Bacillati; phylum Bacillota; class Clostridia; order Eubacteriales; family Oscillospiraceae; genus Dysosmobacter; species Dysosmobacter sp. Phy. The sequence goes on along the minus strand of NZ_CM136997.1, from coordinate 2,880,867 downwards.
GGAAGAGAACGGCGAACCGCTCGCAGAAATTTCGCAGTTCCCGGACGTTTCCGTACCAGGGCTGTGCCTGCAAAAGCGCGTAATCCGCCGGGGTCAGGTGAATCTCTGTGTGGAAGCCCTCCCGCTGCCGGAATTTTCGGATAAAGCTGTCCACCAGAGGCGGGATATCCTCCTTTCGCTCCCGCAGAGGAGGAATATTCAGCTGGAGCACATAGAGCCGGTAGTACAGATCCTGCCGGAATTTTCCCGCACGCACCAGATCTTCCAGATTTTTGTTGGTGGCTGCGATGACCCGGATGTCGATGGGGATGATCCGGCTGTCGCCCAGCCGCATGATCTCACGCTCCTGCAGGACTCGCAGGAGCCGCCCCTGGAGCCCCAGCGGAATCTCGGAGATTTCGTCCAGGAAGATCGTTCCCTTGTGCGCAATCTCGAACAGGCCTGCCTTTCCGCCCTTGGCGGCGCCGGTGAAAGCGCCCTCCACATAGCCGAACAGCTCGCTTTCCAATAGATTTTCCGGTAGGGCGGCACAGTTGAGGGCCACAAAATTGTTTTGAGAGCGGCGGCTGGCGGCATGGATGCTCTGGCTGACCAGCTCCTTCCCGGTTCCGGATTCTCCGACGATCACGATGTTGGAATCCGTTCTGGCGAAGGCCTTGGCCTCCTGCACGCACTCCAGCATTCTGGGGGCGCGGATGATCATTTGATCAAAACTGTATTTGGCACTGTGTCCCTTGTGGTGCAGGGTCATGCGGAGCTTGTCCTCAGTGGTCTGGATCTGCGAGGCGTTGAGGACTGTCACCACACTGCCGACGACGGCGCCGTGCATCAGCAATTCGACCTTCTTTACCGAAAGGTGCGTATTTTTATAGGGGATGATCTCGTCATATTCGCCGGAGAGCGAGAGGATCCTGTTCAGCGCAGGGGAGGAGAGCACCTCGGCGGCTTTCCGGCCCAGATAGTGTTCCCTGGTGGAGAGCTGCAGGATGCGGATGGCGGCGGCGTTCAGAAAGGAGACGCAGCCGTTTCGATCAATGGCAAACAGCCCTTCGTACGCGTTATCCAGCAGGGTCTGGAGGCTCAGAGCTTTCTCCCGCTCCGCAAGGCTGATCTTTGCAACCTGCTTGGCCTCTGCGATGGCATTCCAGAAGGTATCCCGACCGGAGAGGATCTGCATGGAGGGAATCCCCAGCTCCCGTGCCCGCTGACAGCCGATCTTTCCGCCGATGATCACCCGTTTTCCATCCCGGACCGCCCGCTCCACAGTCTGCCGGACCTCCTGATATGTGTTTTCTTTTAGTGTGTACGGGGTCACATTGACGCTGAGCTGCTCGCCAAGCTGCTCCACGCCCATGACCATGTTCTGGGTGCCCAGGATCGCGGCTGGCACGCCGCTGTAATTGTGGCGCAGGCGAAGCAGCATTTCCACGATATCCGAGCCGCTGACGATCAGTTCCACAAGCGGCACGGGGAAGGACCGCTTGCACAGGTCCAGATAGGTGCCGCCCCGGGCGATCATAACGTCGCACTCCGGCGTGTTGGTCAGGACTTCGTCTGTGGCTGCGGCGACGATCGTCTCCAGGAGGTAGTGCGTGTTGTCCTGCACCTGCCGTTTCATATAAGCAGTGTGTTCTTGAAAAACCTCCTGAGCCAAGGGCTCTGCCTCAGGGTAGGGAAGCGCGATGCCAATTCGAATCAAGGAAAGACCTCCTTTTGCCGCCGGGGGTTCATGGCGTGCACAATAGACTTGCTGCGACGGGAAGCTGCTGCGATATACTATAACAGAGATGTTTCAGTTTTACAAGGAAACGTTTCGGTGAAACAGTTTGTTAACGCTTGAAAAGGAAGGGGAAAGGTGGACTTTTCAAAGAAAAAAGAGAGGATCCGCGGGAACATATGAAGAAATCAGCTGGAGAGAAGAGATTGTTTCTGCGGCTGCTGAAACAAATTCAAAGGATGTAGTGAAAAATCTGACAAATTTGAAACAAGGTTTTTGGAGGCCTTCTTGGGAAGATGGATAAAATATTAACATTCTTTTTTGTAAAATGACGAAAAAAGCGAAGAAAAATTAGATATTATGAAAATGGCACGAAAAATGCTTATATATCCTGGCAGCTGTATCGGGTTCCTACGGACCCAAATCACAGTGCTGATTTACGAAGGAGGAAGATTCAATGAAAAAAACGAAGAAACTGCTTGCCCTGCTGCTGGCGCTGCTGCTCACCGGTTCTCTGCTGACGGCCTGCGGCGGTTCTGAGGATGAGGTTCAGGAGGACGCTCAGGATCAGACCACAGAGGATACCCAGTCCGGCGACAGCACCGAGACCGATTGGCCCACCAAGCCCATTCAGATGATCGTGCCCTTTGACGCCGGCGGCGACACGGACTTCAACGCCCGGCAATATGCAAAGTATCTGGAAGAGGAACTGGGCCAGCCTGTGGCGGTGAGCAATGTGGTGGGCAACAGCGGCATGCTGGCTGCCAAGGAGGTCTATGATGCGGACGCCGACGGTTATACCATCCTGTTCACCCATTCCTCCATTAACGTCAACACTGCCGCCGGTACTTCCGATATCGGCATTGAGGATTTTGAAATGGTGCGCGTCTGCGGCCGTCCTGCCGTGGAGGCCATTGCCGTCCGCAGCGACTCTCCCTATGAGACCCTGGACGATCTGGTGGCCGCTATCAAGGAAAATCCCGGCGACTTCATCGTGCCCGCTTCTATCGGCGCCACCTCTCACTATGCCTGCCTGCTGATGGAGAAGGCCTGCGGCGTGGAGCTGAACATCGTCAACTCCGGCGCCTCCAGTGACCGTACTGCCGGCCTGAAAGGCGGGAATTTCGAGTTCATCATCAATCCCTACGGCACCATGAAGTCCTTCATCGACAGCGGCGACTTCCGGATCCTGGCCACTGTGGGCGAGGAGCGCAGCTCTCAGTTCCCCGACATCCCCACCGCCAAGGAGCTGGGTTATGAGGACCTGGTTTCCGTGAACGCCTATTATATCCTGGTTCCCAAGGGTACTCCCGAGGCCATCATTGAAAAGCTGGGCGCTGCCATTGACGATATTTCCAACAACAATGAGGAGTACGCCACCGCCATTGCCGAGGCGTATTATCAGGACACCTTCCTGCTCAACCGCGAGGACTCCGTGGCTTACGCGCAGGATGAGCTGGCCCGTTTCATGGAGATGTCCGCGGAACTGAAGGGCGAATAAGCCGGCGCTCTGTAAAAATCAAAAGTTAACCATCAACCACAAAACTCCGCAGACGAGTGGACGAGCTCGCCTGCGGAATATTAGAGAAGAGAGGAGATGAAGCACGATGTTCCGTTATCGCCGCACCATTATGTCAGCCGGTGTCCTTGCGGTGTCGCTGTTTTATTTTATATATGCGCTGCTGTGCATCGAGTCGCGCCATGTGCGGGGTGTGCCGGATTCCGGGTTTATTCCGCGGATTGTGGGCGGTCTGCTGGTCATTCTGAGTGTCATCATGACGGTATCTGACTTCCGCAGGAACCGGAGGGAGCCGGACGAAGCCTCCAGCACGGAGAAAAAAGAGAACAGGAACGTCCTGGGCACCGCTGTGCTCCTGCTGGTCTACATTTGCCTGATCGAGCCCCTGGGCTTTTTGATCGCATCCGTCCTGTATCTGTTTGCGCAGTTCCTGTACCTCACGGAAGTGAGCAATCTTCGCCGTCCAAAGACGTATGTTTTGTATTTCGTGATTGCCCTGGTGGTATCCACCGGGATCTACTACCTGTTCCTGAACGTGTTCCACCTGATCCTGCCGGCAGGTATTTTGAAGTGAAGAGGGAGGTCGCAGTAAATGAGTATGATCCTTGAAGGTCTCCAGATGATCTTCACCCCCGGCTGCCTGCTGATCATGGCACTGGGCGTGGCCATCGGCATTATTTTCGGCGCGATCCCCGGCCTGTCCGCTACAATGGCCATTGCGCTGTTTCTGCCCATTACCTTTGAGATGGACGCTGCCCACGGCATCGCGCTGCTGCTGGCGCTGTATGTAGGCGGTATTTCCGGCGGACTGATTTCCGCCATATTGATCAACATTCCCGGCACGGCCGCCTCCATCGCCACCACCTGGGACGGACATCCCATGGCGTTGAAGGGCGAGGCGCCCAAGGCACTGGGCGTCGGCATCGTGTTCTCCTTCTTGGGGACGCTGTTCGGCGTCGTGCTGCTGATGGCCATTGCTCAGCCGATCGCTGATTTTGCCGTGACGTTCAGCCCCATGGAGTACTTTGCCATCGGCCTGTTTTCCATGACCATGGTCATCGGACTGTCCGGTGATTCCATTGTCCGCGGCTGCATCGCCGGATTGTTCGGCGTGGCACTGGGAACGGTGGGCCTGGCCCCCATCGACTCCGTCAAGCGGTATACTTTCGGAATTTACGACATGCAGTCCGGCTTTGATCTGCTGCCGGTGCTGATCGGCCTGTATGCGGTGACGGAGATCTTCATGCTCTCCAAGCACCGGGGCGAGGCGGCAGCGGACATGAGCGGCGAGGTGGATAAGAAGTCCCTGAAGATCAAGGGCTTCGGCTTTTCCATCAAGGAATTCAAGTCCCAGCTCGGAAATCTGGTCCGCTCCTCCGTGATCGGAGCCGCCGTTGGCATCCTGCCCGGCATCGGCGGCAGTGCCGCCAATGTTCTGGCCTACTCCGCTTCCAAGAGCGCCTCCAAGCACCCGGAGAAATACGGCACCGGCATCATCGACGGTATCGTCGCCTCGGAGACCTCCAACAACGCCTCCATCGGCGGCGCCATGGTCCCGCTCCTGACGCTGGGCATCCCCGGCGACACCAATACGGCCATGCTGCTGGGCGGCCTGATCGTTCAGGGTCTCGCCCCGGGACCCATGCTCTTCTCCACCAACGGCAGCTTTGTCTACGCCATCTACATCGCTCTGCTGCTGGCCAGCTTTGTCATGCTGATCGAGGAGTTTTTCGGTCTGCGGCTGTTCGTGAAGCTGCTGAACATCCCCAAGCACATTCTGCTGCCGGTGATTTTTGTGATGTGCGTGGTGGGCGCCTTTGCCACCAACAACCGCATGTTCGATGTATTCAGCATTTTTATCTTCGGCGCCATCGGCTATATCTTCAATATGGTGAAGCTGCCTCTGCCTCCCGTCATCCTGGGCTTCATCATGGGACCCATCGTGGAGGAGAAGCTGCGTTCCGGACTGATGTATACCAACGGCAACTTCTTCGCGTTCTTCCAGCGTCCTGTGACCGCCTGCTTCATGATCCTCACGATCCTGGTCCTTGTGTGGTGGGGGGTCAAGTATGTGCGGAAGATGCGCAGCAGCCGGAAAACGACAGCCTGAGAGGGGGATGCAGATGTACAACGCACATAAGATCACGGATAAAGTTGCCCAGGGAAAAATTGCCCTGGGATCCCACGTGGGCTTCGACAGTCCCTTTATCACCGAGATGATTGCCGGCTGCGGTTTTGATTTCATCTGGATCGATGGAGAGCACAGCGCCATTGACCGCAAGGACATCCAAAACCACCTGATGGCCTGCCGGGCCGCCGGAGCCGCCGGCATCGTGCGGGTCCCCTGGAATGACCCGGTCATCATCAAGGCGGTTCTGGATATGGGCGCCGACGGCATCGTGGTGCCCATGGTCTGCTCCTTGGAGGAGGCCAGACAGGCCGCCGCCGCCACCCACTATCCCCCCTACGGCATCCGCGGCATGGGTCCCAGGCGGGCCGTCAACTACGGCATCTGGGATAAGCAGGACTACGTGGACAACACCGACAAGTACGTCCTTACCATCGTGCAGATCGAGCATATCGACGTGGTGAAGGATCTGCCGGAAATTGCAAAGCTGCCCGGAATCAGCGGCTTTGTGGTGGGGCCCAACGACTTCTGCATGAGCATGAATACCCCGGAGCGGACCTACACCGTCAATGACCCGGAGGTCCGGGAGCAGTTCGACAAAATCGGTGAGGCCCTGGCTGGGAGCGGAAAGCTCTTTGGCGTCTCCGGTGCCTGCAGCGAGAGCTTCGTCCGGGACTGGGTCCGCAGGGGCGTCAACTACATCGCTATGAATTTTGACTTCAACTACATCGTCAGCGGCGCGCAGGGCGTCTTGCAGACTTCCCGCAGTGTGCTGGAAGCGATGGGAAAGGCATATTGAGATGAAATTGCTGACACGTGAGCAGCTGGAGGCGCTGTCGAGATTCGACACGCCGACCATCTGCAACGCTATCGAGGGCTTCGGCGTCCGGGGGCGGACGGAAGGCTTCACCCGGCCGGAGCTGCGGCTGCGTTCCGCCATGAGCGACAAGCCCATGGTGGGCTACGCCCGGACCGGTGTGATTTCGGCCCGGCATCCGGCCCGCCCGGAACACGCTGAGGTCATGGAAGCGTATTACCGTCAATACGAGGGATTCGATCTGCCCATGGTGGCCGCTATCCAGGATCTGGACCGGGTGCCTGTGGGTTCCTTCTGGGGCGATGTGCAGGCGACTGTCCACCGGGCCCTGGGCTGCATCGGCGTCATTACGGACGGCGGTGTGCGGGATATCGAAGAAGTCCGGAAGGTCGGCTTTTACATGTTCTCCAAAGAGGTCCTGATCTCCCACGCTTACATCCATATGGTGGAGGCCGGGACCGAGGTGGATATCTGCGGCATGACCGTGCGGCCCGGCGACCTCATCCATGCCGACCATCACGGAGCCATCGTGATCCCGGAGGAGATCGCCGGGGAGGTGGCGGAGGCCTGCGTCCGGGCAATGGATGCGGAAAATGCCCTGCTGGAGCCCTGCCGCGAGGCCATCGCCCGCGGCCAGCGGGTCACCGCCAGGGAGATCATGGTCTGGCGCAATGAGATGCAGCGCCGCCGGGCCTCCATTGCCGGCCGGAACTGACATGCTGCCAAGGCGCTGAAGTGCCTACCTGGGACGAGGCCTGCGTTTTTCCGCAGGCCTCGCCTTGTAAAGTAGAGGAATCCATAAGCTGAGCGGCGTTCCCCGTTCAGACGGGAAGCAGAAGAAGAGACACGGCCTTGGCCGTGTCTCTTTCTTCACAAGGGATGAGCGGTGCTTTCCGGATGCGGTCCACCGATCACTGCATGAAGGTGCCTTCCACCATCTGGTCGATGTAGGCCAGATACTGGTCCTGGACCTCCGCGGGGACCAGGTCGCTGAGGCCGCCGGCGGACAGAACGCCGTTCTGCATGGTGCCGTAGATGACCTCTCCGCCGAAGGTGCCGCTCTGCACGGCCTCCATGCAAAGTCCCACCAGAGAGGCGTTGTCGGTGACCTGGCTGCAGATGATGCACTCGTTCTGACCCAGCAGATCGGAGGGCTGGGCGATGTCGAAGATCTTCACGGAGCCGCTGGCGGCGTTGGCCTCGTCGATGGCCTGCCGGGCGCCGGAGTCCACGGCGGAGGCGTCGCCGAAGAACACGTCGGCGCCCTCGTCGATCATAGCCTTGGCGAACTCAATGCCCTTGTCGGAGGCGGAGAAGTCGCCGGAGTAGACGATGTCCAGGGTGCTGACGGTCTTGCCGGCCTGCTCGCCCACATAGGCGGCCGCCTCGGCATAGCCGTTGTACTTGCCCACGGTGGTGTCCAGCTCCATGCCGCCGATGAAGGCGATGGTGCCGGTCTCGGTCATGAGGCCCGCCAGAGCGCCGGCGATCCAGCCGACCTGCTGGGCGTCGGGCAGCAGGGAGGTGACGTTGCCGTTGACGGCCTGCTCAGGGGTGCCGGTGCCGCCGTTGAGCAGGGCGAAGGCCACATCCGGATACTCCTCGGCGGCCTGGAGAACAGCGTCGGTGTACTGGTTGCCGGGGGCGTAGATCAGGTCATAGCCCAGGTCGCAGTAGGTGACGATGGTCTCATAGTAGGCGGACTGGGCGATCATGTCGGAGACCTCGGTGGCCCAGCCGTGCTCAGCGGCAGCGTCCACCATAGCGTTGTAGCAGGACATGCCCCACCCGCCGTCGGAGATGCTGGAGTCGCAGATCATGGCCACCTTGTATTCTTTGTCTCCGCCAGACTCCTCGGTCTGGGCGCCGCCGTCATCGGCGGCCATGTCGCCGCCACCGCCGCCGCAGGCGGCCAGGGACAGGACCATCGCCAGGGATAAGAGCAGAGCAAACAGTTTTTTCATCATTCTTTCCTCCAATTCTTGTGATCCGTGGTTTGTGGTGCGTTCTATGCTCTAACAGCCGCGCAGGCGGCGGTTATTCCTCACTGATCCTCCCGCAGGTAGGGCTTGCCGGCGCCCTTGGGACCGGCCTTCTTCATGCCGATCAGGGCCAGCACCACCACCGTGGCGATGTAGGGGATCATCTGGAAGAACTGATAGGGGATGCCGAAGCTGCCCACCTGGAGGCGGATCTGCAGCGCGTCGCAGAAGCCGAAGAACAAACACGCCAGCAGCACGCCGGCGCCGGTCCAGCGGCCGAAGATCACCGCCGCCAGGGCGATGAACCCCCGCCCGGCCACGTTGCCGTCCACATAGGTGTTGGAGTAGCAGGTGGTGAGGTAGGCGCCGCCGATGCCGGCCAGGGCGCCGCAGATCACGCAGGCGGCGTACTTCACGCCGATCACGTTGATGCCCAGGGTGGCCGCGGCCTTGGGATACTCGCCCACGGCCTTGTAGTTGAGGCCGGACTTGGTCTTGTTGAAGTAGATGGCGGTGAAGATCACCAGACCGTAGGCCAGATACACCATGGGGGGCTGATCCAGCAGGAGCTTGAGCAGGAAGTTGTCGGTGCTGATGCCCAGGGTGGCGGAGAGGTTGTTCATCAGCGTCACCTGCACCAGGGTGCTGCCGGCGCCGAAGTAGACCCGGTAGATGAAGGCCGCCAGGGCCGGGGCGAAGATGTTGATGGCCATGCCGTAGACGATCTGCTCAGCGCAAAGCGTTACGGTGGCATAGGCAAAGACCAAGTTCACCAGGATGCCCACCGCCGCGCCGGCCGCCACACCCAGCATGGGGCTGCCGGTGATGAGGCTCACCAAAAAGCCCGCCAGGGAGCCGATGGCGGCCAGACCCTCCAGGCCGATGTGGACCAGGCCTGCCCGCTGGGAGTACAGCTCCGCCAGGGACAGGAAGATCAGGGGCGTGGCCATGCGGATGCTGGCCAGCAGCAGATTGGAGATGAATTCCCAACTCATGACGTAGCGGCCTCCTTTCTGGTAAAGAGGCGGTCAATGGCCGCCTTGAACTGGGGCAGCTTCACCATGGCGAGGCCCGCCACGGTGAACACGATCACCAGGGCCTGGATGATGTCCGAGACGCTGGTGGGCACGCCGGTGGCCGCCTGCATGGTGGTGGAGCCCACCCGCAGCGCCGCGAAGAAGATGGCCACCAGGATGGTCGCCAGGGGGTGGAGCTGGGCGATCAGGGCCATGGCCACGCCGTCGAAGCCGTAGCCGGAGGCGAAGCCGTTGATGAGCCGGTACTGGGTGCCCAGCAGCTCCGCGCTGCCGCCCAGGCCCGCGATGACGCCGGAGACCACGAAGCTGAAGAGGATGTACCGCTTGACCGCGAAGCCGTTGAACTCCGCCGCCGTCATGTTCAGTCCCACCGCCCGCAGCTGGAAGCCCTTGGAGGTGTAGAACAGGAAGTAGTAGACCAGAAGGCCCGCCGCGATGGCGATGACGAAGGCCGTGGTGGCCCGCAGGCCGAACAGGCGGCTGAGCTTGGTGGCGTCCGGGACGGACATGGTCTGGGGCACGCTGCCCTCCCGCAGCCAGTTGGTGTACACCACGCCCATGAACAGGGTGGCCACGTAGTTGAGCATGATGGAGATGATCATTTCGTTCTGGCCCCGGTAGACCTTGAGAAGGCCCGGGATCAGCGCCCACAGACCGCCGGCAACAGCCCCGGCGATCAGGCACAGGATGATGGCGGGGAGGCCCTCGATCCCGCTCTGGGTGGCCACATAGCAGCAGACCACGGAGCCGATGATGAACTGGCCCTCGCCGCCCAGGTTGAACACGCCGCAGCGGTAGGCAAAGCAGGCGCAAAGGCCCGTAAAGATCAGGGGCGTTGCCCGGGACAGCGTGGTGCCCACGTTGCGCAAGTTGCCGAAGGCACCGGTCCACAGGGACTGCAGCGCCGTCAGGGGATTGGCGCCCAGGAAGGCCATGACCGCGCAGCCGATGGCGAAGGCCAGCAGCACGGAGACCACCGGCACCAGCACGCAGATCAGCTTGTTGCTGTTTTTCATATCCGTGTCTCCCTCCTCACTTGCCGGCCATGGCCAGACTGATGTCCTGGATGGGCGGTTCCTTGCCGGAAAAGACACCCATCACCTGTCCCTCGAACATGACCACGATCCGGTCGGAGACCTCCAGGATCTCGTCGAAGTCGGCGGAGATCAGCAGCACGCCGCAGCCCTTTTCACGGGCCTCGATCATGGTGTCGTGGACGAAGCGGGTGGCGCCGATGTCCAGACCCCGGGTGGGGTGGACCGCCACCAGCAGGTCCGGGTGGCCCTCCAGCTCCCGGGCCAGGATGACCTTCTGCTGGTTGCCGCCGGAGAGGTTCCGGGTCTCCTGGTCCACGGAGGTGCAGCGGATGTCGTATTTCTCCCGCATCTTCTCCGCATACTCCCGGATGGCCCGCTTTTTCAGCCGGAAGCCCCAGGCGGAGGAGAACTGGGGGGTGTCCGTGGATTTGAGGACGATGTTCTCCTGGATGGACATGCTGCCGATGAGGCCCATCTTGTTCCGGTCTTCGGGGATGTGAGACACGCTCTCCAGAATAAAGCCGTTGGGGGTGAACTGGGCCACCCGGGACCCCTTCAGGTCCACGTGGCCGGCGTCCGGCGTCAGCACGCCGGTGACCACCTGGGCCAGCTGGCTCTGGCCGTTGCCGTCCACGCCGGCGATGCCCACGATCTCGCCCCGGCCCACGGTCAGGGACACGCCGCTGAGGCCGTTGTGCTTGGACTCCTTGTGGTAGTCCACCTTCTCCAGGGACACCACCGGCTCTCCCGGGGCGGTGATCTTCTCGTAGTGGGAGGGGGTCAGCTCCCGGCCGATCATCAGGTTGGCCAGCTCCTCGCCGTTGGTGTCGTCCCGGTTCAGGGTGCAAACGGTCCGGCCTGCCCGGAGAATAGTGATCCGGTCGGAGATCCGCATGACCTCCCGCATCTTGTGGCTGATGAAGATGATGCTCTTGCCCTCGCCGGTGAGCTTGCGCATGATGTCGAACAGGCCCTCCACCTCGATGTCCGTCAGGGCGGCGGAGGGTTCGTCCAGGATCAGCAGCTCCGCACCCCGGTACAGGGCCTTGAGGATCTCCACCCGCTGCTGGGCGCCCACGGCGATCTCCGTGATGGGTTTGTCCAGTTCCACGTCCAGGCCGTACCGGGCGGAGAGCTCCAGGATCTCCTTTTTCCGGGCCTCCCGGTCGATAAAGATCCCCTTCGTGTTCCGGTCGCCCAGGATGATGTTCTCAAAGACCGTCATGGCCTCCACCAGCATGAAATGCTGATGGACCATGCCGATGCCCAGCTTCACCGCCTGGGCGGGGGAGTCGATGCGGACCTTTTTGGCGTCTAAGTAGATGGCGCCCTCTGTGGGCTGGTACAGCCCGATGAGGACGTTCATCAGCGTGGACTTGCCGGCGCCGTTCTCGCCCAGCAGGGTGTGGACCTCGCCCCGCCGGACGGTGAGGTCGATCTCCCTGTTGGCGTAGAAGTCGCCGAACCGTTTGCTGACGTGCTCCATTCTCAGGAATTCATCCAACGTCCATCCCTCCTTCATGGGTGCTCATCCCGCCGGGACAGGCGGGCGAGCATCAGTTGCTTTTTCTCCTGCAAGGTGTAGATCATGGGCTCCGCCCAGGAGTACTGCCGCAGAAAATCCCCCTGGAAATGGCAGATGGCGTCCTCGTCCCCCTCCAGAAAGCGCTGGTAGTCGGAGTCCACCAGCTCCAGCCGCAGCTGAAGGCTCCCCCTGGCCCGGAGGATCAGCTCCTCCGCGGCGCAGTCCCGGAGCGTGTCCGTCAGCTCCTTGATGGTGCGGCGGTAGCCGGTGCTGTCGGCTCCGGCGGCCTCCTCGCCCCAGAGGCACTCCACGATCTCGTGAATGGACACGGGACAGCCCTGCCGGTACAGGCACAGGGCCATCAGCTCCTTGGCCTTGGCGGAGCGGAAACGGACCGGCTCCCCGTCCACCAGCATATCGAAGGAGCCGAAGGTGCGGAAGAAAAACCGCTTGCTCTGCCGCCGGCGCAGGAGCTTGGCCCGCTCCATGACGTCGGCGATGTCCTCCCGGTCAAAGGGCTTGAAGATCATGTAGTCCGCCTTCATCCGCAGGGCGTCCACGGCGAACTTGGGATGGGCCGTGGCAAAGACGATGATGATGTCGCCCCGGATCTGCCGCAGGCGCTGGGCCAGCTCCATGCCGTTCATGCCGGGCATGTCGATGTCCAGCAGAGCAAAGTCCACCACATGGCCGGCGGCATAGGCGATGGCCTGGTCGGGGTCCGTGAATTTGCCCACGATCTCAAAGTCGGGCATGTCGGCGCATTTCAGCTCGAACAGCTGCAGGTCCAGCAGCATGTCGTCCACCAGGATGGTCTTCAAAGCGCCTCACCTCCCTTTTCTATGTAGATTATACCAAATGAAGCGTACGGGAACCGTACGCTTCATTGTGGATATTGTATAGAATTTGTCAAAAATTGATCTGCACTCTTCTGATAGGACAGCACCACCCGCGTGCCCTGTCCCGGGGCGCTTTCGATCTCGATGCCGCAGCCGGGGAAACGGCTGAGCCGGCGGCGCACATTGCCAAGGCCGATGGAGCCTGCCTCCGTAGCCGCGGTGGGGTCGAAGCCCGGGCCGTCGTCGGCCACGGTGACGCGCCAGTGGGTCGGCGTCTCGTCCAGGGTGAGAGTGACGGTGCCGCCGCCCACCTTGGGCTTGATGCCGTGGAGGATGGCGTTCTCCACCACCGGCTGGATGGTCAGCACCGGCAGGGGGAAGTCCGCTTCCGGCGGCACATGGTAGACCATGGTCAGCCGCTTGCCCAGCTGGGCTTGGTTGATGTCGGCATAGGCCCGCACCGCCCGCAGTTCCTCCCGGAAGGAGCCCATGCCCCCGGCGGCGGTGGCCGCGTCCAGGGTGAAGCGCAGATATCGCGCGAAATCCCCGGCCATTTTGTAGGCGGCGTCGGGCTGCAGGACGATCAGGGCCTGGAGAGAGTTGAGGGTGTGGTAGAAGAAATGGGACCGGATCTGGCTGAGGAGCATATCGGTCTGCTCGTGCTCCAGCTGGGTCTGGAGCTGGAGGATCTCCCGCCGGGCAGCCTCGGCCCGCATCAGCCGTACACGTTCCAGGTTGTAAGTGCCCGCTGCGGCCAGCAGGCTCAGCAGCAGTCCGATGGTCAGGTACAGCCACAGACTGGGCCGGGCATACCAGGGCCGCAGGGGAGAGAGGGTGATGGTCCAGTCGGCGTTGAACAGCTCCTGCCGGAGCGTCACCGACTGCCATCCGCTCCGGGGCGCCGTCTCCGACATCAAAATGGTCTGCCGCTCCCCGGTGTCCGGATTGATCCGCCAGACCTCGCAGGCAAAGCCCTGGTCGCTGACCCGCTCCACCGGGCTGCCGGAGAGGACCTCCGGGAAGTCCAGCGTCACGGAGACGATGCCCCAGAAGGTCCGCTGTCCGGCGGCATCCTCCAGATATACCGGCAGCCGCCCGGCGATGCCCAGGCCTCCCTGAACCAGCTCGAAGGGACCGGCGATATAGAGCTCGCCCTTTTCCATGGCGGCCCGGGCCTCCAGATTTCCCGCGCCCTCCTCGTTCATATCCAGGCCCATGGCGCTCTCGTTGCCAGCCAGGGGATAGATCGCCTCCACCACGCCGCCGGGAGCGAAGAGCACGTTCCGCACGAACCGCTCCCGCAGCAGAATGGGAGCGACCTTTTCAAAGCCCTGGTAAGAGCCGCCGGTCTGGATCAGATAGGCCTCCAGCACCCGGGTCTTTCCCATTTCGGAGAGCAGCGTCTCATAGGTCTCCGAGCCGATGGACTGGGCGATATGGGACATGCGGTCCCGGTCCTGCTGGATGGCGCCGTATTCCATGTACGCGGTCAGCAGCAGCGCCGCTGCCAGCACCAGGGCGAACACGCCGCCGGCGTGGACCCACAGCCGGTGTTCGTTTTTTCGATCCTCCATGGCGGCGCCTCCCTTCCGCCTCCAGCATACGGTATTTTTTGCCGTTTGTAAAGCCGGAGAGAGCGCCGGGAGCCGGAAGAAAATTTTCTGCGGAAAATGAGACGTTCGGCTGGAAAACCCGGTATTATAGGTGAAAGGCCTTTCCGGGAAAAACAAGAACAGGAGACATGCCCATGCTGACGGAAGCGGAATTCAACGAAGCCGCTGAGCGGTATTTGAATATGGTGTACCGCATTGCCCTGAACTGGTTCGGCAACGTCCCCGACGCGGAGGACGCCGCCCAGGAGGTGATGCTGCGGCTGTGGAGGAGCGGTCCGCCGCCGGGGGAGGAGGAGCGGCTGCGATACTGGCTGGCCCGGGTCAGCGTCAATGTCTGCAAGGATCTCTCCCGCACGCCCTGGCGGCTCCACACCGTTTCTCTGGAGGAAGCGGCGGAGCCTCTGGCGCCGGAACCGGAGGACCGGCAGGTGCTGGAAGAGGTCCTGCGCCTGCCGAAGAAATACCGCGTCCCCCTGTACCTCCACCACTACGAGGGTTACTCGGCGGCGGAGGTGGGGGCCATGCTGGGCTTGAATGTCTCCACCGTCCGGACCCGGCTGGACCGGGCCCGGCGGAAGCTGAGACAACAGTTGGAGGAGGGCTGAACCATGCGGACGAAGTATCAGCGGGCCTTTGACCATGTGGCCGCCTCCCACCGGCTGAAGGAGGAGGTACGAAATATGACGAAGCAGGAGCGGCGCGCGCTGCACCGGCAAGTGCCCAAGACCCTGCTGGCGGCGGTCCTGGTGGTGCTGCTGCTGGCCGGGACGGCGCTGGCCGTCAGCACCCCGGGCATCCAGGACTGGTTCCGCCAGTACTGGCAGGAGGCCACCGGCCAGACGAAGATGGATAAGGGCCAGGCCGCCGCCGTGGACGGCCTGACCCAGAGCGTGGGCAGCCAGGCCGCCGGGCAGGAGCGGGAGGAGGATGTCATCGTGGAGCTCCCCGGGGCGGTCGGGGAGGAGACGGCCCCCGCAGCGGGGCCGGAGAGCGGAACGTCATCTCCGGCATCCCGGGAGGAGAATGCCGCCGGCCCGGAGGATACGGCACAATCCCCGGCCGCCGAAGCGGCGGCCGCGGCGTCGGAGGTCACGGTGACGGTGGATTCCGTCACTGCCGGAAAGTCAAATCTGTGGATCCTGCTCCATGTGAGCGGCGATTACCAGCCGGGAAAGCACTACTCCTTCTGGTCCGGATGGCTGGAGGGCGCGCCTGAAAAGAGCTTTGAGGAAGTAGGGATCGTGGTCAGCACCGGGATCATTTTCTCCCGGGACAACACACGGGTCCGGGAGGACGGCAGTCTGGAGATGCTGGTGCGCTATGAGAGCCCGGACCCCACCGCGGACCTGACGGAGAGCCGGGACATGACATTGGAGCTGGAGGACCTGAGAGCAGACGGGGAGGTGCTGGTGAAGGGCCGCTGGGAGGTGCCCATCTCCCTGTCGGCCACGGAGACCCAGCCGCCCCTGGTGCTGGAGAACGTGACGCTGCCGCTGACGGAGGACGGCGTCACCCGGCAGGTGACCTATCAGAAGGTGGAGGTCACCTCCACCGGCGTGCAGCTGACCTGCGCGCCCCAGGACTGGAAAAACGCTCTGGCGTTCTATGATATGGTCCTGGTACTGAAGGACGGTTCGGAGGTCGCTACTGAGGGCGGCCGCGCCAACTGGGTGGGCGAGGCCGATGTCAGCCCTTATGTGGGCAGCTTCGCCTGGAAGATGCCGGTGGACCTGGACCAGGCCGCCGCCCTCCGGTTCAGGGAGACGACAGTGCCTTTGGCCTGAGAAGCGAGAAGCAGCGGGACGGAATGCTCCGTCCCGCTGCTTTGCTGCGGGGTCACTCTGAAAACGTCAGGAGCTGCGCCAGGGCTTCCAGGTCCGCTCCCTGGGGCAGATAGTAGTCGCCCTCAGACTGCAGAGACGGACGACCCATGGGGATCACCGACAGAGATTTCTCCCGGACCACGATCCAGACCGTGCCCTCCGGGCCCTCGAAGCAGACCTCCAGCAGGGGGCGGATGCCGGAGAAGGTGTACTTCCCGGCAAGGGCCTCCAGCTTCAGATCGCCCAGCCTGGAGGCCAGGGCCTCCGGGTCGGTGCAGCGGCAGGGCACGGTCCGCATCTCCGTGTGCCACTGGACCGTGCGGAGTGTATATGCCTCCTGACCGTCGGGAAAGAACACCTCCGCGCCCCGGACAGGATCGTAGGCCAGGGCCGTGAGGCTGCTGGTCATCAGCAGGGCAAACATCAGCACGCCGGCCAGCAGGGCGCCGCCGTGGCGGCGGGGCGGATGGACCACGGACCGCAGCCGGTAGCGCAGGGTCTTGGCCGAGGCGGAGAGACAGGTGGTGAAGCCCCGGCCGTTCCCGGCGGCGGAGAGCAGCAGCTCCGCGTACCGGCGGCGGGCGCCGTCGCCGGCGTCCAGCAGCACCGTTTCGTCGCAGCTGAGCTCCAGGTCCTGGGCGCTGCGCTCCTTTGCCAGCCACATCAGGGGGTTGAACCAGCACATGGCGGTGCAGAACACCAGAAAGAACTTGGCGGCGCTGTCCGTCCGGCTGATGTGGATGATCTCGTGGCGCAGGATCAGCCGCAGGTCCTCCGCCGTGTACGTCCGCTCCGGCAGCACCACCCGGATGGACCGGGAGAAGAGACCGACGCTCAGCGGCGTGGACACGGCCGGGGAGACCAGCAGGGGGAGGCGGATCTTTTTCCATCCGGCGCTTTGCTGTTCTTCCTGCCACAGTGCCAGATCGTCCGGGTCCTCCACCGGCCGGGCGCTTTTGAGCAATGCGCGGCGGAAGCGCAGATGGTCCGCGATCTTCCACCCCAGCACAGCGCAGAAGCCTGCGGCCCACACCGCCCCGACCCAGATCACCGGCACCGGCAGGGACACCACCCACCGCGGCTCCGACCGCTCCATGCAGGGGTAGGCGGTGAGGTACAGGTAGGTGGGCAGCAGCCACAGTGCGGCGCAGGTCCGGGCGCTGATGCGTCTGCGCAGCAGCGGCAGTGCCGGCAGCAAAAGGGCGTCATAGACGCAGATGCTCAGGAAAATGGGAAAGCAGAGCGACAGCAGGGCTCGCGCCGCCCGCTCCGGGCCGTAGGTCAGACAGAGGAGGATGGCCGTAAAAGCCACATAGAGCGGCAGCACCCAGCCCGCAAGATACGGCAGATACCGCTGGCGGGGCTTTTTGCCGGGCGCGTCCGTTTCCGCCTGCTCCCCCGCGCGGAGGAAGGCCCAGACCGTTGCCCCGGCAAAGAGCAGAGATACCAGTACCCGGGCCGCAGTCTCCGTGTAGAGTTCCGAATTCATGAGACGTTCCTTTCCGGGAGCGGCTGTCTTGCCGCCGCCCTCTTGTGAGGATGGATGTACGGGCGCTCAGCCGGGGGCCGCCTCCAGCAGGGAAAAGACCGCTGTCCAGTCCGCGGGCTCCCTGAGATGGTAGACCCGGTCGGAGAGGACGGGGGCGCTGGCGGCGTCGGGGAAGAGCTCCAGATAGTGGTCCTCCAGCACGGCGGTGTAGGACCCGCCGGGCCCGGCGTATTCCACGATCAGACCGCCGTCCTTCCCTCTGGGGAGACCCAGGGAACGAGTGGCGTAATTGCCGTCCAGCTCACCCAGCTCCAGATCCCCCAGAAGCCCGGTCAGGGCGGCGCCGTCGGCGCAGGTGTACTCCGTGCTCTCCCAGTCCTCCCGCCAGGCGACGCGCTGGACAGTGTAGTCCTCCGGACGGCCGGTGGGGAAGAGCAGTTCCCGCCCGGCGCCGCTGTCTGCGACCAGGGCGGGCCAGCCGCCGGTGGACAGCAGGGCGAAGATCAAAACGCCCACCAGGGCCGCTGCGGACCGCCGCTCCGCGGCCGGATGCAGTACAGACCGCAGCCGGTAGCGCAGGGACCGGGCCGAGGCGGAGAGGCAGGTGGAGAAGCCCCGGCCGTCCCCGGCGGCGGAGAGCAGCAGCTCCGCGTAGCGGCGGCGGGTGCCCTCGTCCGCGTCCAGCAGCACCGTCTCGTCGCAGCCCAGCTCAATGTCCTGGGCGCTGCGGTCCATGGCCAGCCACGTCAGGGGGTTGAACCAGCACAGGGCGGTGCAGAACACCAGGAAGAACTTGGTCATATTGTCCCGGCGGGAGATATGGACCAGCTCGTGCCGCAGCACCAGCTCCAGCTCCTCCGCCGTGTACGCCCGCTCCGGCAGCACCACCCGGAGGGCCCCGGGAAAGAGGCCGATGCTCAACGGCGTGGCCGCGGCGGGGGAGACTACCAGCCGGTAAGGCGCCGACGGAAAGCCGGCATCCGTCTGGACTTTCCGCCACAGGGCCAGCCATTCCGGATCTTCTGCGGGGCGTGCCCAGCGCAGCAGGGCGCGGCGGAAGCGCAGGTGACCGGCGATCTTCCCCACAAGAACGGCGCAGAACCCGGCGGCCCACAGGGCGCAGGCTGCCTGCACGGCCATGACGGGCAGATGCACCACCCAGCGGGGCCGGTCCAGCTTCATCTGGTTCAGGTTGGCCAGGAGGACCAGATAGTTGGGCAGCAGCCACAGCACGGCGCAGGTCCGGGCGCTGACGTACCGCCGCAGAAGAGGCAGGGCCGTCAGCAGCAGAGCGTCATAGACGCAGACGCTGACCAGTACGGAGAACAGCACGGACAGCACGTGCCGGAAGGACAGCAGGCCGAAGCAGGGCAGCAGCGCGAAAATCAGCATCAGCGGCGGAAGCCAGAAGGTAGCCAGGTAGGGGATGTGCCGTCGCCTCCCGTCCAGGGGCGTTCCGTCACCGTCCCGAAAGCTCTTTTCGCTGACGGCCGCGGCCACTGCCACTGCCGCCACCAGGCAGAAGATCTCCCGCTTGGTGAGGAGGGAACTGGCGGACATGGTCCGTGCCAGCATCTCATCCACGCTCATAGGGCGTCCCCCTCCAGCAGGTCCCGTAGCTGCTCCAGCTCCTCCCGGCTCAGCCCGCTGTCGCACAGGGCGGCGGCGAAGGTGGATACGCTGCCGCCGCAGAGTCCCCGGAAAAAGGCGCCGCTCTGGGCGGCCAGGTAGTCCGACCGGGACACCAGGGGCCGGTACACTCTCCTCCGGCCGGCTCTCTCCGCGGTCACAAAGCCCTTTTCCCCCAGCCGGGTCAGGATGGTCAGCACCGTGGTGGGCGCCATGGGGTGGGAGGCGCGCAGGCGCTCCTCCAGGTCTGCGGCGGCCGCAGGGGCCTCGCAGGCCCACAGGGCCTGCATCACTTCCAGCTCTCCGTCCGGCAGACGGCGGATGGTCGGAGTCATGGGATCACTCCTCTACATTTGTAGTATATTAATATTCTACACTTGTAGAACATAACTGTCAACAGAATTTTCCCGCGCCCCGGGCAGTTTCTAAGGTTCGGTTAAGCTGCGGGCGGTATCCTCTCCGAAAAGAGGTGTGTGTATGAAGCTGCTGTATGCGGAGGATGAGGCGGCCATGTCCGAGGCCGTGGTGGACATTCTGACCTATCACAACTACATGGTGGACGCCGTGGCCGACGGGGCGGACGCCCTGGCCTATGCCCGCCTGGAGCACTATGACGGCATCATCCTGGACATCATGATGCCGAAGCTCAGCGGGCTGGAGGTCCTGCGGCAGCTGCGCGCCGAGGGGTGCCGCACGCCCATTTTGCTGCTGACGGCCAAGGGGGAGATCGAGGACCAGGTCCAGGGCCTGGACCTGGGGGCGGATGACTACCTGCCCAAGCCCTTTTCCATGGAGCTGCTGCTGGCCCGGGTCCGGGCCATGCTGCGCCGCCGGGGGGAGTTCACCCCCAACGTCCTGCGGCGGGGCAGCATCACGCTGAACCAGCAGACCTACGAGCTCTCCGGCGGCGGCCAGACGTTTGTCCTGCCAAAGCTGGAGTATCGGCTGATGGAACTGCTGATGCTGAACAAGGATGTGTACCTGTCCTCAGAGGAGCTGCTGGTAAAGGTGTGGGGGTACGACACCGAGGCGGAACTGGGGACAGTGTGGGTCTACATCTCCTATCTGCGCAAGCGCTTGGCAGCGCTGAACGCCGACGTGACCATCGCCGCCAGGCGGAATGTGGGCTACCGGCTGGAGGTGGCGGAATGATCCCGACCCTCCAGAAAAAATTTGTGATGACCGCTATGGCGGCCATCACGGTTCTGATTGTGTTTATGCTGGGCGCCATCAATATTGCCAATATGGTCATCGTGGGCGGGCAGATCGACCGGACGCTGCGGGTGGTGGCGGAGCACGAGGGGGGGAGCGGACTGCTGCCCCGGCCGGACACCAGTATGCCCCGGCCCTTCATGGACCCGCCGAAAAACGACTACGACACGTTCCTGTCCTCCAATTTCTTCGTGGTCCGGTTCGACCGCAGCGGCGCAGTCCTCTCCGTGGATGTGAGCCGCACCTCCGCCGTGACGGAGGCGGAGGCGGAGGAGATGGCCTGCCGGATCTATGAGAGCGGGGACGAGAGCGGACGGACCGGCCGCTTCCGCTATCTGCTGGGGGAGAGCCGGTCCGGCCGGGGCAGCGCCCTGGTATTCCTGGACACCTCCGTGGAAAACCTCTCCTACCTGCGGGTGCTGCTGCTCTCCGGCGCGGCGGGTCTTGCCTGCTGGGGGGTCATGCTGCTGCTGGTGATCTTCCTGTCCCGCCGGGCCATCCGGCCCATCGTGGAGAATATGGAAAAGCAAAAGCAGTTCGTCACCAACGCCGGACACGAGATCAAAACGCCCCTGGCCATCATCCAGCCCAACACCGAGGCGCTGGAGCTGTTCCAGGGGGAGAGCAAGTGGAGCCGCAACATCAAGGACCAGACCCTCCGCCTCAGCGGTCTTATGGGGAACCTCCTGGCCCTGGCCCGGATGGACGAGGGGACCGGACAGGCCCATCCCACCGACGTGGATCTCACCGGCCTGACGGAGGCGGCGCTGCGTGGCTTTGCCCAGCCCATGGAGGCCCGGGGACTGACCCTGTGGGCAGACATCCAGGCGGACGTTGTGCTGCGGGCGGACCCGGCCCAGATGGAGCAGCTGCTCTCCTTGCTGCTGGACAATGCCGTGAAGTATGCCGACCAGGGCGGCACCGTCTGGGTCAGCCTGGCCCGACTGGAGAAAAAGGTCCGGCTCAGCGTGCAGAACACCTGCGAAACGCTTCCCCAGGTTCCGGCGGAGAAGCTCTTCGACCGCTTCTATCGGGCGGATGCGGCCCGGACGCAGAAAAACGGCGGATACGGCATCGGTCTGGCGGTGGCCCGCTCCATCGCCCAGGCGAACGGGGGAACGCTCCGGGCCGAGTATCTCCCGCCGGACCGGGTGGACTTCACCGCCTGCTTTTAACAGCCTGGAACAGGCGCCGCTCTCGCGGCGCCTGTTTTTTTCGGGCTCTAAACTTCGGCTAAGGTACGCGCGGTATCCTGTTCACACAACCATCAAAGAGGAGGTCGAACCATGGAGTTTCGCCATGAGTGGAAGCATGAGATCGGCTACGCCGACCTCGTGGCGCTCCGCTCCCGGCTGGCGGCGGTCATGGAGCGGGATGCGCACAGCAGTCACGGCCGGTATCAGATCCGCAGCCTGTATTTTGACAACCTGGCCGACAAGGCCCTGCGGGAAAAGCTCGACGGCGTGGACCGCCGGGAGAAGTTCCGGGTGCGCTATTACAATCAGGACACGTCCTTTATCCTGCTGGAGAAAAAGTGTAAAGTGAATGGGCTTTGCGGAAAGCTCCAGGCGGAGCTGACGCCCCGGGAGGTTCGGGCCATCGCCCGCGGCGACAGCCGCCCGCTGGCGGACAGCGCCGCGCCCCTGGTGCGGGAGCTGGCGCGGAAGATGGACACCCAGGGCCTGCGGCCCAGGACCATCGTGGACTACACCCGGGAGCCCTTCGTCTACGCCCCCGGAAACGTCCGGGTGACGCTGGACTACGGCATCCGCACCGGTATGGCCTGTACGGATTTTCTGGACCCGGACTGCGTCACGATCCCCGCGGGGGACGCGCCGGTGATCCTGGAGGTGAAGTGGGACGCCTTTTTGCCCTCTGTGATCCGGGATATCGTCCAGGTGCCCCGCACCCACTCTGCCGCCTTTTCCAAATATGCCGCCTGCCGGACCTACGGCTGAGCGGACCAAAAACATCAAAAAGAAGGAGCTTTTCTCACATGACTTTTCAGGTCATTTTTAAATCCAGCTTTCTGGAGAACGTCGCCAGCATCTCCATTTTTGACATGGTGCTGGCCATGGTGCTGGCCTTTGCCATCGGCATGTTCATCTTCCTCATCTACAAAAAGACCTTCGCCGGCGTCATGTACTCCTCCACCTTCGGCGTGACATTGGTGGCGCTGACCATGATTTCCACGCTGGTGATCCTGGCGGTGACGTCCAACGTGGTGCTGTCCCTGGGCATGGTGGGCGCATTGTCCATCGTCCGGTTCCGCACCGCCATCAAGGAGCCTCTGGACATCGCCTTTTTGTTTTGGTCCATCGCCGTGGGCATCGTGCTGGCGGCGGGGATGATCCCGCTGGCGGTGTTCGGCAGCGTGGCCATCGGCGTATTTTTGCTGATCTTCGCCAATAAGAAGTCCCACGTGAACCCCTACATCGTGGTGATCCGCTGCGCCGACCACGACAGCGAGGCGGCCGCCACGGAGTTTTTGCGCAAGCAGGTCCAGCGGCTGGTGGTCAAGAGCAAGACCGTCCAGAAGGGCTCCGTGGAACTGAACGCGGAGGTCCGCATGAGGGACGACAACACCGACTTCATCAACATCCTCTCGGAGATGACCGGCGTTACCAGCGCCGTCCTGGTCAGCTACAACGGGGACTATATGGGATAATGGGGAACTGCCATGTCAACCCACAGATCGATCGACAAAATCTGCAGCACCGCCATGGCGCTGGCGCTGCTGCTGACGCTGGTCCTGATGAACGGCTCCGCCTTGGGTATCCAGACCGCGGACACCGTCATGGACTATGAGGACCGGCTCTTTGACACCTCCGCCGTCCACACCATCGACATTCAAATGGACGACTGGGAGGGATTTCTCGCCGGCTGTACCGACGAGGAGTACGTCCTGTGCGACCTGGTGATCGACGGGGAGAGCTTCAGCAACGTAGCCATCCGGGCCAAGGGCAACACCTCATTGACCCAGGTGGCCAGCTACGGCAACGACCGGTACAGCTTCAAGGTGGAGTTCGACCACTACGACGGCTCCATCAGCTATCACGGCCTGGATAAGCTGAGCCTCAACAACATCATCCAGGACAACACCTACATGAAGGACTACCTGACCTATCAGATGATGGGGTACTTCGGTGTGAATGCGCCCCTTTGCAGCTATGCCTACCTCACCGTCAACGGCGAGGACTGGGGGCTGTATCTGGCGGTGGAGGGTGTGGAGGAATCCTTCCTGGAGCGCAATTACGGCGGCGGCTACAGCGAACTCTACAAGCCCGACAGCATGAGCATGGGCGGCGGCCGGGGCAACGGCGGCTTTGACCTGGCCGACTGGATGGCCGACCGGGAGACCGACGGCAGGGAGGACGCCTTCGACCCGGAGACCTTCTTCCAGGAGATGGAGGACATGGGCTTCCCCGGTATGGACGGCGGAATGCCGGAGCCGCCCGGGGACGGCACCTTTGCCGGCGCCCCGGAGATGCCGGACGGGGAGTTCCCGGAGGCTGCGGAAGCTGCGCCGGAGGGCGGCGCCTCCGGCGATGTGACCGCCGGAGACCAGAGCGCGGGCACCCCGGAGGACGCCGGAGACGCAGAAGGGCAGACCCGGGAGGATACCGGCAAGTCCGACGGACGGCAGTTCGGCGGTATGGGCGGCGGCATGATGGGCAGCGACGACGTGTCCCTGGTCTACACCGACGACGACTATGACAGCTATGCCAACATCTTCGACAACGCCAAGACCGACATCACCGACGCCGACAAGGACCGGCTCATCGCGGCGCTGAAGCAGCTCAACGAGGGGACGGACATTGAGACAGTTGTGGATGTGGACCAGGTGATCCGCTATTTCGTGGTCCACAATTTCGTCTGCAACTTTGACAGCTACACCGGCTCCACGATTCACAACTACTACCTCTACGAGGAGGACGGCCTCCTGTCCATGATCCCCTGGGACTATAACCTGGCCTTCGGCGGCTTCCAGGGAGGCGGCGACGCCACGTCCATGGTGAACTACCCCATCGACACGCCGGTCTCCGGCGGCACGGTGGAATCCCGGCCCATGCTGGCCTGGATCTTTGCCGACGAGGAATATACGGCCCTGTACCATCAGTATTTCTCAGAGTTTATCGCCCAGTATTTCGAAAGCGGCTATTTTGAGCAGATGATGGCCGAGACCAAGGCCCTGATCGCCCCCTATGTGGAGCAGGATCCCACCAAATTCTGTACCTACGAGGAATTTGAGACCGGCATCGACACGCTGGAGCGGTTCTGTCTGCTGCGGGCGCAGAGCGTCCGTGGACAGCTGGAGGGGACCATCCCCTCCACCGATGAGGGCCAGACGGAGGACGGCAGCGCCCTGGTGGATGCCTCCTCTATCACGATCTCCGACATGGGCTCCATGAACAACGGCGGCATGGGCGGCGGTATAGGCATCCGGGATCGCGGTCAGACGGGGGAGGGAGATCTCTCTGCTTCCACGGGCGTGTCGGAGAAGCAGGAGGGATCCCAGCCGGACGCCGGAGAGTCATCGGCGGACAGTCCGCAGGGTGCGGATGGCGCGGCGGTTTCTGAAGAAGGACCCTCTGCACCGGAGCAGCAGGGCCCCCCGGGTGACGTTCCCCCCATGGACATGGCAGGAGAACGGCCCTCCGCCGCCTCCTCTGCCGGAGACAGTCCGCAGGGTCACCCGACGGACAGGAACTCTGCAATGACCTTCCCGGGGAATGCCGCTGTGTCGGGAGTGACAAGTTCTGAAGCTTTACTGCTCTTGGGCGCCAGCGCGGTAGTTCTTCTGATCGGCCTGCTGATCGCGGTCTTTTACCGAAAGCGCGCCTGACGATCTTTTTGATACCACTCCGCCGCGCTTTGATCCCCTCATCCCGGCGCGGCAAAAACTCTCCGGGAAAAACCGCCCCACCGGGCGGTTTTTCCCGTTTTCAGCCATGACTGAGCGGCTGGGGAAATTTTCTTTTTGTCGGTGGAACCTTTTGACATTTTTTTCGTCTGACCTTATAGTGGATCGTATGGAGAAACCCTACGGATACCAGCCGAAGAGAATGGAGGTACGACGATGAAGAAGCTGCTCTCCCTGCTGCTCAGCATTCTGCTGCTCACCGGCGCGGCCCTGCCCTGGGCCCAGGCCGCAGGCGGGACTGACGGAGATCTGGACCGGGTCACCCGGTCGGTGAAGTCCGCTCTGGACCTGGATACCGACGGCTACACCGATTTCAGAGGCAATTACGAAGAGGGAGAACTGGCCCCGCTCTGGAACCTCTACTGGAGCGGAGACGCCGGGTCCCTGTCGGTCAGCGCCCTGACTGACGGAACGATCACCGACTACTATGTGACGAACAGCGAACCATCCTCTGGTCCGGACCAGGGCGTTCCAGGCTTCCCCAAGGGGGACGCCGACCAGGCGTCCGCCGCGGCCAACGCCTTTTTGAAACGGGTACTGGGGGCGGGTGAGTCCGTGGAGCTGAAGGAGCCCTCCGGGATGGACAGCCTGGACAGCACCACCTACCGCTTCTCCGGCACCATTTTGTTAAACGGCCTGCCCTCGCCTCTGACCTGCTCCGTCACAGTCCGGGCGGCGGACAATGTGGTCACCCGCTTCCGCCGGGATGTGCCGGAGACCGCCTTCCTGGGAACCATCCCCTCTGCCGACGCCAGCGTCACCCGGGCGGCTGCGGAACAGGCCCTTCGCTCGGAGCAGTCCCTGCGGCTGGAGTACATCCTGCCGGATGAGGACAGCACCACCGCCGTGCTGTGCTACCTGCCTGACAGCGTCCACACCTTCTATGTGGATGCCAAGACCGGGAAGCTGGTAGACCTGACTGCTCTGGAGCAGGATATGTACAAATCCGGTGCCGGCGCCGCGGCGGGAGATACCGCTGCTGAGACGGAGGCCGCGGAGAACGGCCTGTCCCAGGCCGAGCAGGAGGGCATCCGGCAGCTGGAGGGCGTCCAGTCCTCCGAGGCGCTGGACAAAGCCCTGCGGGCCGTACCGGAATACGGCCTGAGCCGCTATGCCCTGGCCTCTGCCCGTTACTCCGTGGGACAGACAGCGGAGGACGGCGAGGCCCCGGTGACCTGCGTTCTCCGGTACAGCCGGACCAGCGGGGAGGACGTACTGGCCCGCACCTTCACCGTGGACGCCCGGACCGGCCAGGTCCAGACCCTCTATTCCTCCATGCCCTGGGACAGTGAGCAGAAGGCTGCCGTCAGCCAGACGAAGGCCCAGTCCGCGGCGGAGGCGTTTTTGAAGGCCTATTACGGTGACCGCTATACCCACCTGGACCTCTATGAGATGCCCGGCGAAGAGGCCGTGCCCATGGACAGCGGGGCGAGCGTCTCCAGCTACACCTTCCGCTTTGCCCGGAAGGAAAACGGCTACTTCTTCCCGGAGCAGTATTACATCGTCCGCATCGACGCCTCCGACGGTTCGGTGTGCGGCTTCAGCTTCCAGTATGACGAGGCCGTCTCCTTCGACACGCCCGAGGGCGTGCTCTCCGCTCAGGCGGCCATGGACGCCTGGATGGACACCTATGAGGTGACCCTGGGCTATCTGCTGGTGCCCCAGAAGCTGACGGGGTCCGATGAGGTGACCCGGCGGCTCCAGCAGATGGGCCTGACCTCCTATTACTACCTGAAGCTGGGATACAGCCTGGAGCGGGAGGAGACCTGCCGGGGCATCGACGCCAAGAGCGGCCAGGTGGTCCTGTACAGCTGGCAGAGCGACGACGGGGACCTCACGTACGGCGATCTTGTGGGCAGCTGGGCGCAAAGCGACATCCAGCGCCTGGCCCGTTACGGTGTGGGCTATCTGGGCGACGCGTTCCAGCCCGGCAAGGCCCTGACCCAGTGGGATCTGGTGTGCCTTCTGTACAGCCTGGACCGGATGGCCCTGGACCCCGCCCAGGCCACGGAGCAGGAGCGGGACGAGGCCTATGCCGCCGCTTATGCCCGGGGTACGCTGACCCGGTCAGAGCGCAATGACAGCGCGGTCCTCACCCGGAGCCAGCTGGTGCGCTGCCTGCTGGACAGCGCCGGATACGGCGCCGTTGCCCAGCTCAAGGGCATCTTCACCTGCGCCTACCCGGACCGGTCCTCCATCCCGGCGGACGAGCTGGGCTATGCGGCCCTGGCCCAGGGGCTGGAACTGGTGCAGGGCCGCTACAACGGCCGGGGCACCGCCACCCGGGCCCAGGCGGCGGTCATGCTCTGCCGCCTGATGGACCGGTAAACCGGCGTGCTGCCTGGCGGCCGAGCTGAAAAAGAGAAGACGGGAGTGCCGGATGCCCGGCGCGCCCTGGCCCGGGCAGTGAGCGCCTGCGGATCAAGCGGCATTGATGAGACCTGCAAAACAGTGCCGCAGAAAGCCCGTGTCCCTTTGGGGCACGGGCTTTCTGTGCGGCTGACGCAGGGACGGAGCACAAGGCTTTTTTACTTGTGCTTGCCGGAGAAATGTGATAAAATAAAAACGGTTTTATTAAATTGTCTTTATTTGAGAGGGGGGATTGCCATGCCGAAGGTCGCATACTCAGAGGAAGAGCGGGAGAAGATCCGCGCCGCCCTGATCTCTGTCGGACTGTCGCTGATGGCCGTACAGGGAATCCGCCACACCACGGTGGAGCAGATCTACAAAAAGGTAGGAATTTCCCGCACCTTTTTCTATACCTTCTTTCCCGCTAAGGAGGACCTGATCGTGGAGGCCCTGTACCTCCAGCAGCCCAAGATCCTGTCCTATGCCCGCCGGTTGATGGAGGACCCTTCCCTGAGCTGGCGGGAGGGGGTCCGCCGCTTTTTTGAGGCTTGCTGCGACGGAGAGCGCAACGGCATCGCTGTGCTGACCGTGGAGGAGCAGCAGCGTATTTTCCGCCGCCTGTCGCCGGAGAGCTATCGGATCTTCCGGGAAAAACAATTTCAGCTCTTTGGGGAGATCCTGCGGTGTTTTGGTATCTGCGCCGATAAAAAGCGGATCCAGCTGCTCACCAATCTGAGCCTGTCCGTCATGGTGATCCGCCGGGCGGTGCCGGATACGCTGCCTCTGCTGGTGCCGGAGGCTGCCGACGAGACCGCCGCCATCCAGATTGAGGGCATCGTGGACTATCTGGAGCGGGTCCGGAAGCAGGATCCCTTGTGACGGTGGAGCACTGTTCCGCCCGTGCCCTTGGGCCGGGCGGATACTGTACCCCAAAATAAAGATAAAATGTTTTTATTATCTTTAAAAATGGAATGATGCCGCCGGGCAGCATCTGCCGCCCGGCCGGATCAGAATAAAAATAAGCAGGAGGAACTACCATGGGATTGTTCGGAAAACTGTTCAAGGGGCCTGAGGTGGATCAGGAGAAAAGCAGCGCCAACGCCAAAAGGATGCGGGTGCTGTTTGACCAGGTGGTGGAAAACGGCGGCGATTACAAGCTGATCTTCGGCTACACCGAGGACGTGGGCTGGTTCAACTACGGCTTCGTCCACGGCAGCAAAACCAAGATCGGCAATCTGATCGTGGGCTGGAACGAGGCCAGCGAGACCATCGTGGTGGTCCCCACAGTACCCGATCTCTCCGGCTGCGGCGATCCCACCTACTACCGCCGCTCCGAGATCCTCAAGGCCTACCGCAACAAATATCCAACAGACGCCTTTATCATCTATCCGGACCGGAAGGGCTACATCGGCATCAACGCCTACGACTGGCTGGACGATGAGAAGCTGTATGTCTATGTGTCCCAGGAGGCAGAGCTGGCGGCCTTTACCGATTTCTTCATGAATCGGTTTGCCAAGAAGTGAGGCGGAGATGTCCCTGGGAGCGATCCTGGCGTTTTTGGCGGTCCTGGTGGTCGTTTTTCTGTGGGGGAACCTGTGGTTCCATCTGGTGGAGGGACTGCTGGGCAGGCTCCGCCGCCTGCTTCCCGACCGGCGGCCGCCCTCCGGCTGGCACCCGTATCCGACAGAGGAGGTCCCGGAGGAGCGGCGGGCGGATGACGGACCGTGAGGCCCTGCCGGAAAAGGCGCGGGAAAAGGCCTGTGTTCTTGTGGAACACAGGCCTTTTTGTCTGTCTCTCCGGGATCGGGGAGCGCCGCACTCAGGCGGTTTCAGCCGCAGCGCCCGCCTGGGCGGCCACCGGCACGGCCTCCGCCGTCTGTCCGGTGCCTTGGCTGGGAGTCTGTTCCGGCGTCTGGACCACCGGAGGACGAAAGCTGCCGTCCAGCTTGCTTCGGACCCGGGCAGCCTCCTTGCTGTCCGCTTCATAGGGAGTGGGCTGGTAGTCGTTGCGGTCGGAGCGGCTGCTGACCCGGCAGGGCACGGCGGTCACGTCCGCCACTTCCGCTGTGCCGTCCTCCCGCAGCTGTACGGCAATCTGGACTACGGCAGTGTCCTTGTCGGAGGGGTTGCGGTTGCCGCCGAAGCAGAAGTTCCCCATGCTGTACAGGATGACACTCTCGCCCCACCGCTCCATGGGCTGGAGCACGTGGGGATGGCTGTTGTAGACGATGTGGGCGCCGCACTCGGCGGCATAGCGGCAGATCTCCTTCTGCCAGGCGGTGGGGGAGTAGGAGCCCTCTGTGCCCATGTGGAAGGCGGCGATGATGATCTGGGCCCCCTGGGCCCGCAGGTCCTCGACAGCCTGCCGGACCTCCGCCTTCCCGATATGATAGGCGGTGTAGACGCCGATGGTCAGCCCCCGGTCCGTGGTGCAGAGGAAGGTCTCCTTGTCGCCTCCGGCGGCGATGCCCAGGTCTGAGAGCACCTGCCGTGTGTCGGCCAGGCCGGTCTTTCCGTAATCCCCGCTGTGGTTGTTGGCCAGCGTCACCGCGTCGATGCCGCCCTCCAGGAGGATCTGTCCGTAGGCGGGCGGTCCCCGGAAGCGGTACTCCTTTTCCACGGGAACGTTGTAGTCCGTCAGGGCCCCTTCCAGATTGACGAAGGTGAAGTCGTCCCGGATAAACAGATCCCGCACACCGGCAAAGGGGTAGGCGTAGTCAGTGCCCACCACCGCCGGAAAGGTGCCGCTTTTTCCCCAGCTGGTATGCTCCACGCCAAGGGTGCAGTCCCCGGCAAAGCTCAGGAGAAATGTATCGTCATCCGGGGCCTCTGCGGGGAGCTCTTCAGAGAGTTCCTGGGTGGGCGGAGACTGCTCCGGGAGGGCGCTCGTATCGCTGCCGGAGGAGTCCGGCGCTCCGGACGGGACCATGCGCTGCCAGCACAGCGCGCCGCCGGTCAGCAGGGCGGCACACAGCACGAGAAGCCCCAGAACGCGGGGCGCCCTGCGGCGCTTTTGGGCGCAAAGCCGCTTTCCGCCCCGGGACTTTGCCAGGCGCTTGCCGCCGCCGCTGTACAGGCTCATGGAATCCCTCCTTGCGTGATGCTCACTTTTTGCCATTGTAACGCCATACAGGCAGAAGTCAACAACAATATAGTGACAAATTCGACAAAACCGGCTGCTTTTTGGCCTTTGGCGGGACTTTCAATGGAAGAGCGTGGGCCGGGCTGCTGCAGAGCGGCCGCAAGAGGAACCGCCGCAGACGTTGGAGCGTCTGCGGCGGCCTGATAAGCGCAAAGACAGTATCGTTTCCGGACTGGAGAATCGCGGCGTTTATCCCACTTTTTCCACGGCGATGGCGACGGGGGAGGGATTTTCGCTGTCCAGCGTGCCGGTGTAGGTGATGTTTACACTGTCGCCCTCTTCCAGACTGGCCTTGTCAACATCCTCACCAATGTCAAAGATATGGTATTCTGCATTGTCATCCAACAGAACCAGATAGTCGTCCAGCCGGTTGATAACGCCGCTGATGGTCTGCGTGTCCTCTGCGCTGTCCTCAACAGGTGCTTCGGTGGTATCCTGCTGCTTGCCCGCATCCTTTTGGCCGCAGGCCGTCAGCATGGACAGAGCACAGGTAAGCGTCAGTATGAAGATCAGAAACTTTTTCATGATGGATCGTCCTTTCCTACTTGTTTGCCAGCAGGATCTTCCCAATGGACCAGGCGTTTTCCTCTCTCCCTGCCGTTGCGGGATCTTTGCTGTTTCCTCCTCCTTACCCGGCAGTGCCCCGATTGTATCAGCCATCAGGCCTGCAAAAAACTACAATCCGGAAACAAATATTTTCGGAAAATGACAAAACATTTTTACAAAAGGGAGGAGAGGGCGCTTGCCGGAAAACAAAAAAGACGTGGTCGCAAAGCAAGCTTTGCGACCACGTGGTACGCCCTGAGGGATTCGAACCCCCGGCCTTCTGGTCCGTAGCTAACTTCGGATTTTCCGACCGCATTAAATGTGTCCATTTCTTATGGTTATAATCTGATTAGATAACTTTTTAATCCAATATATCCGAGGGAGTCCAACGGTTAATGGGTCATGTAATGGGTCAAAATACTATCCCGATGCGGACAATTTGCAAAGGAGGAAATAATGAATCCTATTTTATTTTCCGGAAACCAAGAGGTCAGGATTGATGCAGTGAATCTGGAAAAAGCGAATCTCTCTGAGCACGATACTCTTGAATTACATTTGTTCGATTCTGCTGCTGTTGTCATTCCTAGAGAAATGACGGGCAAAGAATTAATCCAGGCTAGCCGATCTTTACAACGAATGGCCTCCGAATTGCTAATGGCCATTGTGAAGTCATGTGCTTCATGCGACAGTTGTGGACGAGAAGACCCGTGTGAGTTGATGACCGACTCGATCATGCCGGATGTGGCTGTCCCATATGTAGAGCTGATCGAAGCGGGGATTGATCCTGATAGCAAATTGAGTTGCGAGGCAGATCCGGAGAATCACAGGATACTTGTATATGAAACGGAAGAGGGATTTGATCTCTCAGACGTCGATCCTGACATCCTAGAAATTTTCAGAGGATGTGGAATCTGTCTCCAGAATTTAGATGAAAAATTAAAGAAGAGCATCGTTATTTATAACGGTGATTGTGACTCAAAGTAAATTCTGTTCGCTATCTTTGAGAAGACCTTCTTGATATCTTATCGATCGAGTTTCTATTAAGCAAAGAATATGCGGTTTTAAAGGGCCTCTTAAGGATTAAATCCAAAAGCGGGGTGTAAAGTGAATATGAAATCGAGATCCGAATCGCAGGGTAATGACCCTGCTTTTTTTGCCCCTAATATAAGGGAAAAGAAGAAAAAACGTGGGCACTTTTCTAGGTACCATAGGCGCAAACCCAAAGAGACGCCATCACTTCAGATTCAACAGCCGATCAACAAACGATTCAGAAAGTGTAAAGGGTGTCCATATCCAAGCCATGGGTTCTTGTGTTGGGGAAGTGATGGAAGATGTCTGCGCAATTTCCTGCAAGAATCCAATTCAAAAAATAGGGAGTGAGTGCAACCTCATAATTCACTATTTCTGAATAAATCAACATAAGAAAAGCAAGATCCTTCAAGTGAAATAATTTCGTTGACAGGAATCCGAACACCGTCCATCATGACCAGAAGGTTTTCGTTGAGGAGGAATTTTCGAACAATACCGTTTGTGGTCCTGTATGCGCCGCCGGCCTTTCGGTTATCCGGCTGAAAATATGTGATCGTCACCTCCGGGCGTTGAGGCAACAGCTCCAGAAGCAGCCGGAGTTTTTCGTTGAGCTCCGCCTTGACGGATTCGTCCAATTCCACCTTCTGGTCCGTGAGACGAGCTGTCTCCCGGATGAGGGCATCGTAGCCGACCAGGGCGGCAAAGGGAGCGAATTGCGCCGCCCGGTTTTGCATGGGCATCGCCGGCTGAACAGTGGAAGTATGGTGCGGCAGGTTCAATATATCATCATATGCGCTACTCATGGTGCCCTCCCACCTGGCGGTTCCGTTCTATGGCGGTGGCGCCATCCTCCAGATTCATCCCTTTGAGGATGGCGTTCTTTCCATACTTTTTCTTGATGTCAAGCATAGCGGCCTGGATCTTTTTCTCCCTGTCCAGAGCGGCCTCCCGGCGCCTGCTCGCCTCCGCCGCAGGACCGAAGTTCGAAAACAGGTCCAGCTGCTCACAGCTGCAGTCATCTCCTATACTGTCGACAGGCAGCACCCGGACCGCGGTGAGGTTGAGGCGCCGAATCAGCAAACCCTGGTCCACGATCCGGTCAAAAAGGCCGGAAGCCGCGCCGATGAGCACTTTTGCAGAGGAGGTCATCTCTTCCAGATTGGCGGTCCCATGGGCATGCTTGGGGATCTCCCGCCCATAAGGATCTCTGGTGACGGCCCCATGGTACCGCTTCCGGCGTTCCGGGTCCTGCAGGTTTTCCCGGTCATATCCCACGGTCAAGGTCAGCTGCTTCGTCACCAGCCCCTTATCCACCAAGTCCAGAGCAAGCTGGTCTGCCATTTCGCACACGACCAGTCTGGCCTTGGCAAAGGAATACGGCTCATGCAGCACCTGGCCGGAACCGAGGCTGTTGAACTCCGGTTTGTATGCCTTGATGTCCGCAATGGTACAGGGCTCCCAGCCCCAGGCATGGTCGATCAGCAGCTCCGCATTGACTCCAAAGAGTTGGTACAGCAGTTTTTCGTTGTAGTAATCCGTTGGTTTCCCGACAGAGCAGCGGGCGATATCGCCCATGGTGTGCAGGCCGTGGGCCTCCAGCTTTTTCGCATATCCGCGCCCTATCATCCAGATGTCAGTCAGGGGACGGTGATCCCAGAGCAGCCGCCGGTACGATTGCTCATTCAAAGATGCGATCCGAACACCGTTTTCATCCGGCTTGATCCGTTTTGCCACGATGTCCATGGCGACTTTGCAGAGATAGAGGTTCGGACCGATCCCGGCTGTTGCGGTGATCCCTGTGGTTTTCAGGACATCCTGAATCATTCGTTCAGCGATGCCCCTGGGAGAAAGGCCATAGGTACTCAAATAGTTGGTGACATCCATAAACACCTCGTCAATGGAGTAGGGATGGATATCCTCCGGTGCGATGTATTTGAGATAGACCTCGAAGACGCGGGCGCTGTAGTCCATGTAGAGTTTCATGCGCGGCGGCGCCACCAGATAGTCCAGCGCCAGTTCCGGGTGAGCCTTCAACTCCGGATCGTTGGTGGATGAGCCGGAAAAAGCGCGGCCGGGTGCTTTCCGCAGCCGCTCCGCATTCACCTGCTTTACCCGCTCCACGACCTCAAAAAGACGTGCCCGGCCGGAAATGCCGTAGGCCTTGAGGGATGGAGTCACCGCAAGGCAGATGGTCTTTTCCGTGCGGGAGAGATCCGCCACAACGAGGTTGGTGGTGAGGGGATCGAGGCCCCGTTCCACGCACTCGACGGAGGCGTAAAAAGACTTCAAGTCAATCGCAAGATATGCCTTATCAGCCACGAATCATCCCTCCTTTTCTTCCTCTGCTGTTCTGCCGCTATTGTATCATAGAACAAGTGTTCTATTCAAGGGGGAAGAATCGGAAAAGTATGTAGAAAATTCAGGAGGAAAAAGAATGATACAAACCATCGTCAGCAACGCAAGCGCCCCGGAATACGGACAGGCCACCATTTCCTTCCCAATCAGGGAGGAGGACTATCCCAGCGTGGTCAATATGCTCCAGCGCATGGGGCTGGGAGATCCGCTGGAGCGGGACTGCCGGGTGGACGAGGTCATCGGAGACTGGCCGATCCTCAAGCGGCTGGAGAAGGTGGCAATCAATCTCGATGAGATGGACTACCTCGCCAAGCGGTTGAACAGCTTTGACACGCAGGAAAAGGCTAAATTCCAGGCGGCTGCTGTCAGGTTCGGCCTTTTCGATATGAGTCATCTGATCGACCTGACGTTTTGCTGCCAGGAGACAACGGTGATCACCGACTTCTCTGATTTGGAGAAAGTCGGCCGCCGTCATTATCTGGACGTGAACGGCGGCTCCGCCTCCCGTGAAGAACTGGAGAATGTGGACGGGTATGAAACCGCACTGCTGCTGATCGGCGACGGTGACGGCACCATCACGCCGTATGGCGTGATCTACGACAACGGGATGCAGCTCCGCCCTGTCTATGACGGCCAGAACTTCCCGCTGTATCAGGATAGGGACAGTGTCTTTCTGCTCGGTCTGAGCCACAAATCGGAATTGAGCATGAACAGCGCCACCACATGGGTCTTTCTGCCCGCCAGTGCACACCGGCTGGGGAGAGCCCTTGAAAGGAGCGGGTTTGAAGGCACGGATGACCTCCATATCCGTCTTTCGGAAAGCATGGCTCCCAACGAAATTGATTCCCGACTGGACGTGGAGCATGAGTCTCTGAATGATTTGAATCAGCTGGCAAGCGCCATCGCGCTGCTGGATGAAGCCCAGAGGGTAAAGCTTGGAGCAGTTGTGCAGATGGCAAATCCGCAGTCGGCGACGGAGATGGCAGCTCTGGCGCAAAACCTAGGTCTATTCGATTTTGTCCCCGGCATCCATTCTCCGAGAGAATATGGCGAGTTCATGATCCGGGAGTCCGGCCACTTCGACCTGGACGATGATCTGGCGCCTTTTATCGACTATGAAGCATACGGACAAAAGCAGATCAACGCTGAAGGCGGCGTTTTCAATGATCAGGGCTATATCGCTTTTCGAGGAGAAAATAGGGGAGACAATATAATAAAAGAGTTGATGAAACAAGCCTCAGCAGAACTACAAGGGCATCTACAAACACGTTTACATTTCAAAGGCCGCTAAAATATAAAAAGATGTCCTATAGAATCAAGAGAATTCTGTAGGACACCTTTTACTTGCTGATGATTGGGGAATTCAGTTTTGACGTAATGCCAGGATGCGTAAGTATTTCTCTAGAGATGATTATTTTGATTGCCACATATTTCTGATGCAGGCACTGAGTGGATAGATTACTATATTGTTCCCTTCTTGCTTTTTATATGGAGGACCCTGCGGTCCAATTCAAGTTCACAGCAGATGTAAATCCGAATTCTTTTAAAATTTCCTGTATGCGATCTGTACTTATAGGTTCCTCCCAGTAACACGAGTCTCTCGACGAAACACTGTTTTTAAACGGTCCTTGGTAGAAGGAATAGGAAGCTCCTATTTCCAGCTTTCCAATCATCCAGGCAGTCCCTGTTTGATCGTTGAATTGCCCATCTTTAAAATTACCTACATAAAGGGTACGAACAGTCCCATCCTGAAAGAACTTCACAAAATATGCATCGCCTGAATCATCATTGTATTGTCCATCAGAAATTTCTCCGCAGTAATAACCCTCTAATGTAGAGGTGATTTGAGCAGAAAATTCATCAACGTTGAGAATATCATCGGGCTCCACATTATCCAGACTAAAGGACTTTGTATAATCATCAGAACGAAAATAACGATACGTTTCGCCAGTGCTGAAGCCATCTTCGACTTTCCGCTCTGAGATGACCCATACATCTTCTCCACTCGTCACAGTATCAGGGAATGCTTGCTTACAGGAGAGGAGGGTCCCGCCGTCATACATGGCATCTGTGATTAGCTGCAAGACATTTCCGTCATAAATGTTGACGATACATCTTCCGTCCCAATTCCCTG
Organism: Dysosmobacter sp. Phy; assembly: GCF_054476235.1. Taxonomy (NCBI): domain Bacteria; kingdom Bacillati; phylum Bacillota; class Clostridia; order Eubacteriales; family Oscillospiraceae; genus Dysosmobacter; species Dysosmobacter sp. Phy. Next base: position 2,844,021 of record NZ_CM136997.1, on the reverse strand, counting down.
CAGAGTCTAACTGGCCGTAGAAGTATACTTCATTCCCATTTTCCGTATAGGGAAGCAGGAGCGGCTGTTCCGCTACCTCAGCGGCCGTATATTCCCGCTCAGGATTACTGGCGCTATAGACTACATAACTCATGGCACTGATCTGAGGGGATTCACTGGAGTATGGAGCATCTACGCCATCGTAGGTACTGGTAATTGCACTAGCGAAAAAAACTGTGGGACGGTAATCAAAAACTTTCACACTAAGTGCCGTAATGATCTCCTTGACAGATGACATGTCATCGGAAAAAGAGTCCATGTCCTGAGACACTTGCTGGATTTCTTCACGGAAAGAAGATTCCAAAGAGCTAATTTGAGTATTTTGAGCATCGATTTTATCGGTTAGATAATCGATGTCATTTCGCAAGGTATTGATATAACGTACAACACCCACGAGGCAGCCTAATATTGTCAGGATGCCCGCCACGAGACCAACCAATTTCGATATATCTGGAGTTGTGCTAAGGCCACCCTTTTTCTTTTTGTTCATATACCATTCACTTCCAAAGTGATTCCAAAGAATACTTTTTTCTGCCATCATCTTACAAGATTCTCCTCATAATGTCAATTACGTACATTTAATTCGCAAATGAACAAGGGTGGCCTGGTCTCAGTTTATCAGTACAAGTGAAAAAATTTTACTGAATTATGATGGAAAATATTGGACCATATGAGCAAGGAACAATAAGTTAACAAGAACATTTACTAGCTATTCCAGTGTCTTAATGGTATGTTGTGGACTTACCAAGAAAGGAAAAGGAGATGAAAGGAATGAAACAGAAGCCTGCCCAGCAGAGCAAACTGAATATTCAGCTGAGGCCCGCTTCCGTTGAGGAGGCGGGCCTTTTCTACTCCCAGATGGAAGAAGGCGGAGATCAGGCGCTCGGCACTGTGGGCCACCTGCGGATGGACTTCGGGCAAGGCGGCGGGGAATTCTGGACCTCGTGGTGGGGACGTGGTGACGAGCAGCTGAAGACCCCGGAGTTTCAGAAGGAGCTCCGGCAGGTCGTGGACGAACTGCAGCGCAGCGGTCCTCTGAAGGATCTGAAATCCATGCGGGCCTATTGCGGCAGCCACGGTGGTGCCATCGTAGACGGGGGCTCCACCCACGGCTACATTGCGGAAACGGAGCACTACCGCTACTGCCTCCGCTGTACCCCGCTGCCGGGCCATTATCAGGGCTATCTGTACTGCTATGACCTCCGCCAGCAGCGACTGACGCAAAAAGAGGCTCTGGTGGGCCGGGTGACCTACGCCGGCGGCGAGGAGCGGACCTTTACGGATGCGCAGAAATACCTGGACACCATTCGGGAGGAGCTTCCGTATCAGGCCACCACCGGCTTTCGCTATGAGACGCTGACGGACGATCCTGCGGTGCGGAAAGCGGCGGACGATCTCCTGCTGGACTTTGCCGGAGAGGAAAATCCCCGGCGGGCCTGCAATTACGGCATGACGGAGGCTGGGAAGCAGGCGCTCCGGGAAGCCGCCGATCCCGACCGCCCCCACACCTATGCCTGGTTCGTGATGACGGATTGCAATACGCCGGATGAGCAGATCCACCGGGATCTGACGCTGGAGGATGCGGTCCGCCTCTATCGGGACAGCACCCGGCCGGAGAAGCGGTTGGGCGTTACCAAGGACGGGATCGCCACAGTGGACTTCCTGCGGGAAAAGGATGGCGAGCAGGTCTTTTTCCAGGACCACAGGCGAATGGACAGCTTCCGCGACGACCCGGTGATCTTTGAGGCGGTGCAGCTGATCCACCGTGAGCTGGAGTGGAGCGCCCCCGTGCAGGGCATGAAGATGGGAGGTCTGAAATGATCCAAAAGGAGTGGCTGGAGTTTCTGCGGGAGCAGTATCCCGCCGGATACCGGGTCCGGCTCAGTAAGATGCGGAACAATCCGGCACCGATTGCTCCCGGCAGTATGGGGACCCTGGACTACATTGACGATGCCGGCCAATTCCATATCAATTGGGACGACGGCAGGACGCTGGCTCTGGAGATCGGCGCGGATCGTTTCCGTATCCTGCCTCCGGAGGCCCGGACCGTCAAATTCTACATGCCTCTGGTGGCAGAATACTTCGGATATGACGAGTGGGGCGACCGTGAGGAGTACGGGACCGACCTGGGTGGCAGAGATCTGCGGAGTTATGAGGGGGCGATTCGAACAGCCCTGGTGGACAACCGAAAGCCGGAGGAAGCAGACCGCGGGATGATGCACTGGTATGACGAGCAGGACGGTGTCAACGATAAGGTCCAGTCTGCGACCTTCGATGTGGAAAACCGGGACGGTCAGCTCTGGGGCATTGCAGAGTGCAAAGTAATTGGAACCCTGACGCCGGAGGAGAAGGAAAAACTGGCAGATTTCATCACCGGACAGGCTTCGGACGGCTGGGGCGAGGGCTTTGAGCAGAGAGAGATCGAGGTGAACGACGGCGTCCTGAATGTACATCTCTGGAACAACGGAAATTGGACGATCCTGACAGAGGAAGAAAAATTCAGCCCCGATTCCCTCACCCGGCTCCCTGACCTGTGCTGGTCCGTCCTGCCGGGGGAAGGGACGCTGATCTGCATCAAGAAGGGCGTAAAAGGGTACTTCCCCAGCAAGTGGTGCACCGGCGACAGGGCCCAGAACCGCTATGTGGCGGACTACAACAACCGGCGGCGGGGCATCACCCCGGCTCAGGAGCAGGCAATGCTGGCCGGCAGTGTGCACGGCTGGGACATCCCCATGGCCGACCCTGTGGTCCAGGAGCGGATCTTGGGTGCGAAAAATAACCTTGAAATGAAGGGACCGTGAGTCCCTCAACAAGCTGAAAAGGAGGAAATCTGAATTGAGTGAGAAAGTATTTGGCGTGTATCTGGCCAAAGAGGACCCGGAAAGCGACGCCTATGCCAGACTGGGTCTTCCTGCCCAGCCCTGGGAGCTGCTGGATGCCATGGACAAGCTGCACTTGCAGGAGGGCGACCGCCTCTACCTGGAGATCGACGACTACTATGACTTCGAGGAACTGGCGACGGTCTTGCAGGACCGGGAGGACAGCCTCGCGGAGCTGAATGATCTGGCAGAGCGGCTCACCCGGCTCAATGATGTTCACCGCACGGCCCTGCAGGGCCTGATCCAAATGGAAACCGCCAAAGGCGGAGGCGGGATCAGCGTCACCCGGCTCCGGGACCTGACCGAGAGCGCGGACTGCTGCCATGTCGTGCCGGAGGCCCTCAATGACAGCCAGCTGGGTAGGTTTTATGCCGAAAACGGCTTTGTGCCGGAGGTGGAGGGGATCTCGGACACCGTGTTCGAGCTGCTGGACTTCACGGCTATCGGCCTGCGGGCCCGGAAAGATGAGGGCGGCGTCTTCACGCGAAAGGGATATGTCCTCCAGAACAGCGATCTCATGCAGGCACCTTCGGTACCGGGAGAGATCGCGGAGCCGGACTACATGGTCCTGCTGGAAGTGGCCGGGAGGCAGGGGGATGGACCCGTCCGGGACGGTTCCGGTCCGGTCCTGGTCAAGCTGCCGGCGGCGCCGGAGGAGCTGGAAGCTGTGGCCCAGCGCCTAGATGCGGTATCCTCACAGGAGTTGTGGTGGCGCTGCATCGACTGTGTGATCCCGGAGATGCGGGATGCGGTCTCCGCAGCCGGTACGATCAGAGATGTCAACCGCTTCGCGCAGACGGCGGGTGCCATGTCCCAGGAGCAGCGGAAAGTGTACAAGGCTGTGCTGGAGGGCCTGCGGTGCCGCGGTCTCGCTTCCGCAGCTGCTCAGGCAGACACACTGGATGCGTATCTTTTGAGGGAGGATATCTATTCACCCTCCGGACTTGCGAAGGAGAAGATCCGGTCCATCATGGATAAAACCATGGTGGAGCATGTCCTGACGAACCTGAACCTGTATCGTTACGGAGAAACCCTGATGGCAGCGGAGCACTGCACCCAGACCGGCTATGGCCTGCTCCAGCGCCGGGACGGTCAGGAGTTCCGTATCCAGGACAAACATATCGGAATGATGGAAATGAGGCGATGAAAAATGAACCAAAAGCAAGAGGCCCTCCTGGGCCTTCCCCTGACCAATGCGGAGAGGGAGTGGCTGACAGGCCGGCTGGAGATGCTCTCCGTAAAAGAAAGTTACCAGTTGTCCGCGGCGCTCATGCGGTCCGGGAGGCTGCAGGAACTGATGGGAAAAGACCGTGAGGAGCTGCAAGCCACCGTGCTGCGGATGAAGCCGGACGTAGCCGTGGAGGCGATCAACTGCCTGATGACGCTGCACGACTACGAGGTCTGCCATCCGGCGGGCAGCTATGAAGCCCTGGGGCACTTCTTCCTGCAATATGAAAGCGGCGTCCCCAAGGAGGCCCTGCCCTTCGTGGACCTGGCCCAGCTGGGCAGGCGCTATGAGGATCTCCATCCGGGACTCTTTATCGGCGGCAGCTATGTGATCTATCCCACCAAGGAACCGGAGCAGCCCTATACCGGCCACAACCTGGCGGAGCTGGATGATTCGGACTGGAGCGTCCGGCTGAAGATCGCCTCCCTTGAAAAGCCGGAGGGGGTCTGGGTCCGGCTGCCGGACTACTCCCTGGTGAATGATGATAAGGCGGATGAAGTGGAACTGGCCCTTCTGGAGTTGAAGGTCGATACCATTCAGGAGTGTACGCTGCTGGATGCCCGCTGTGTCCTCCCAGAAGTGAAGGACTTGGTAAGCGAATACCGAGAAGTGGCGGATCTTATCTATGACGGGAACGACCTGGGCTTCCTGCTGGACGAGCAGGGCCAGGGGCTGCCGCATTTCAGCGAGAAGCTCCATGCGGCTCTGTCCTATGAAAAATGCACCCGCCTGGGCGCGGCACTGGACATCGCACAGAACCTCCGGTGCTATGACTTCGTGCCGAAGGAGGAGGTAGAGTCCTTCGCCGGAAAGTACCTGGAATCCAGGGGGATCGAAGAAGGACACGTGAGCCTGATCTCCGAGTGCATGGATCGGGAGAGCTACGGGAGATACCTGCTGGCCCAGCAGGGTTACCAGCAGCATGCGGCCAGCGGCAGCTTCATCCGCCGGAATCAGCTGGACTTCTGCTATGAGCGCAGCCAGCCGCCGGCGCCGCAGGCGCAGTTTGAGATGAGGCGCTGACCGGAAAAGCAGAGGAGGAATCATAATGCCTACATTCCGGATTACGGACTGTTTCGGAGAACAGGTCACCTTGCAGCCCCGGCTGGGCCTGTACTCCGTCACGGATTTTATGGGTCAGGAAATGCCGGGGCTGGCCATCATCCTGGACCGGCTGGGCAGTACGCCGGAGGAGACGGAGCAGTATGCCGTGCTGACGACTTCCTTTGGAGAGTTCATCAGCATCAAGGACTGCGCGTACATCGACACCAACAACTGCTATTTTGCCCCGGAACTGCTGGAACAGGGGATCGCAGAGAATACCGGCCTGACCAAAAGAAGCGGATTCTGTGAGTACCCGCTGTGGCACTTCAAGGAGGATTTCCTCCGAGAGATCGGCGGAGACGCCTACGAGAAGTACTCCAGATCCTTTCATTCCTATATGCAAAAGGGTCCGTTTGGGGGGCCTGGACCTGTGGAAGAACCGAAAAGTCAGATGGGAGGGATGAGGATGAAGTAAGCAGTAAGACACCTTTAAAACAGTAAATTCAAGATCAGGGGCCGTTTTCCCGAGCGGGACAGCGGCCCCCTCTTTTTTTGTGCCCTTTTTCGGGAAAACGAGTCCCGGAAAGGGGATTCAATAGATGGAAGAAATGCTGCTGAATTATTTGAAAGTGGCTTGCAGAGGGAGGGAATTTTGTGCCAGCAGCACAGAATTAGGGCGGGCCATTGGCGTAGGAAGAAAGACGGTACAAAAGCTTGTGAGTCGGCTGCGGCGAAAGAAAATTCCGATTTGCAGTACCAGCAACGGCTACTTCTATGCGAAGACCGCTCAGGACATTATCAGAACAATCGAACTGCTCCAGAGGATGATCGATGGGCTGCAGGCCGACATTCAAAGCTTGAAAGCCTGTCTTGCTGTGTGCTTCTTCATAGATGGTGGACGCGATGGCTAAGCCGCCTTTTCCGTGGGTCGGGAGCAAGCGAAAGCTGCTCCAATACATCTACCAGCTGATTCCGTCAGACATAAGAAACTTCGTAGAGCCGTTTGGCGGAAGTGCTGCAGTCACTTTGGGGATGCGTTCCAGCTCTAAGCGGAGAGACGTTTACAATGACCTCAACCGTAATCTGACGAACTTCTTTATGTGCCTGCGGGATAAGACAAATGTCCTGCTGCGGGAACTGAAGTTTCTTCCGATCCATTCGAGATTCCTGTTTGAAGTGTATAAGCTGTTTCTGGCACATGAAGAAATTCACTGGAAGGTCTATGAAAAGAACATCCGCGAGGAACTTCAAGTTCTGGAGGACCGAACCTGCTTTACAGAAGAACAGGCGGAGGAGCTTCGCCCGATTTATGCTCAAAAGCTGGAAAACTTCGATGTGGAACGCGCAGCGATGTTTTACAAATGCGTTCGCGGCAGCTATAGCGCAACCGTATCCTCTTTCGGGTCAAAAGCACTGCGGCTCTATAATTTCCTGTATCTGCTGAAGCCAGCGGCGAAGCGACTGGAAGATGTTGTGATCGAGAATAAAAATGCCATCACTCTGATCAAGGACGAGAAGCGTCCGGGAACATTCTTTTATTGCGACCCACCGTACTTTGATGCTGAGGATCAGTATGAGGTCAAAATGGACAAGCGGTTCCATGTCCGCCTCTGGATGGCATTGGACAGCAGTAAGGGGCGATTCCTGCTCTCCTACAATGACTGTTCCTTTATTCGCCAGCTCTATAAAAATTATTATATTCTGGCCCTGACCCGGAACAACCCGCTTTCCCATCAGCCTGATGCCACCTACGAGGAGCTGTTCATCACCAACTATGACCCAACGCCCTACCTCAATGTCCAATTGAGCTTCTTTGAGCGGATAACCAGGTCGAAAGGTGAATTGGTTCTGATCCATACTCCGGAAAACCGGAAGGCAGCATAGGCCGTGGGACAAGAACCTGCCGCAGCAAGACATAATACTTTAATTTATAGGAGGAACACCATTATGCAAAATATTCTGCTCATCCGTAAGACTGGTGATGAGAAACAAATTCTTCCCGGTGCAGTCATGAAGATGGGCGGTCTGGACCAGGCGGAATGTCTGCTCATTCATGCCGAGGCGGGCCACATTTTAATCAGCAATGCTGATCTTACCCCCAGAGAAAAAATGCGTCTGATCACTTATCTTTATGATGACATTGATGATTTGTGCCAGCAGCTGGTCGAGGCCAGCAACAAGGTCAGCGGGGAATTCCATTTGAAGTATGATCCGCTGTGCGAAGTCGATGAGGGCGTTGTGGAAGATCTGATTTGCATGGGGGCTGATGAAGACTGCCTGCGTATCTTGCTGATGAAAGAGGCGGAAAAGCAGGATGAAAAATGATACGTACCTCTACAGAGGAAGCCTGGAGTATGCCCGGCGGAATAATGAGGTATCCCTCTGGCGGGCCAGCCACCGGGCGAACATCGCCTGCAAAAAGGCGATTGAGGAAAGTATCCGCCAGGGTTTTGACGGGATGCACCTTCAGGAAGGCTGCATTCAGGGCGTTCTGGAGGAATACGGCTTCAAGCGTGTCAATTGGGTGCTGGCCAACACCGTCCGGGAAAAGCTCTGGGACGGCCGGTTCAGCCGGGACAACAAGGAGTGGGCGTGCTGCCAGATGATCCCGCCTGATCCGGAGCATAACTGCGAATTCGTTGTAGAAAGCCATCCGGCGGTGCTGGATGGCTTTTTGAATGAAGTCCGGACAGCGTTCCGCAATCTGAACCTTTTCGGGCCGGAGCACTGCTGCCCGGATTCCCGTGCCGCGCTGGACTACGAGGGAAAGGTGCTGGTCCTCAGCGCCGATGCCTTAAAAGAGTCCTGCTGGTCTCAAGAGAACCAGCTCTGGTATGCCCACGACGGATTTGGCTGCCATCCCCATGCCATTGGGCGGTCCATCCGCTGTATCTGCTTGGGAGACGGCGAGGAGACGCGCTGGAACCGTTCGGATTTCACCGGCATTCTCAAGGATGAGTTTCTGCCGGACTGGGCCGCCGGGAAGCTGAAAGAGCTTATTGGGCAGAAAAATCCGGATTTGCAGAAAACGATAGAGATCACTGATAAGGAACAGGGCCTTTCCAAAGGGCCTACGCTTCCTGATCACCGAACCATGAAATGAGGTGTATGATGAGCATTTCCTATTACACCATGGCTGATGCCGGAAGAAGAAAGCCTCCTTGTGCAAAGCAGAGTGTGGTAGAGCGGTTCCATAACCTGAGCGACGCATTGGCGCGATATCGTGAACTGCCGGCAACAGGTGAAAAGACTCTGGGACTGGCCGACGGTATCCGAGCACTGGAATTGGTGCGCTGCGTACCGCTGTTTCCCACCGACCGGGAAGGGGAAAGCATTCTCTCATCTGATCCGCGGAAACACCCATTTTGGGCCAAACGGACAGAAGCGATCCTGGCGATGGAGACATGTAAGCGGATGCTGAAGCTTCGGTACATGACCCAGGGGCGCATCCGTGTCCCGATCCCCGATACACAGGAATTACCGAAGGAATTGAAGGGCAAGCGGTTATGGATGAAGGAGCCCCATGACGATCCGAAGACTGCAATCCAAAGAGTCAGAGTAATCGGTAAGGGACTCATGCTGCCGGGAGTTCTGCTTGAGGAAGTCAACCCGCCTCATCTGGTCTTTGAGTATTGGGTCGATCTGGTCGACTCGGAAGGCGCATACGACTACCGCCCCATGCAGCCCTGGATGTTTGACCTGCTGGCCCAGCAGACAATGGCGCAGATGAAAGATGAAAAGGAGGAATGACCCATGAACCGGAACCCCCAGAAAGAGGCAGCTCCCAATTACGAGCAGCTCCCCATGCAGCTCCATGTCAAAATCTACCTCTCTAAGAAGGAGGGCGGCCCCCTGGCCTATGCTTCTGTCAATCTGAACGGCTGCTTTGCCGTACAGGGCATTCAGATCCGGGACAGCAAGAACGGCCCCTTTGTTTCCATGCCCAGCCGGAAGGTGGGTACGAAATACATGGATTACTGCTTCCCCTGTACCTCCGAGTTCAAGAAGACATTTGACGAAACTGTTCTGGAAGCCTATCGCATGGAGATGCATCAGACCCAGAAGCAGCAGAATGGCCCCACGATGGGCGGAATGAAAATGAAGGGGTGAAAACACATCATGAAGAAACTGTTTACCATCTGCGCCGCGGTACTGTGCCTGACCGCCGCATTGACGCCGGCGGCCATGGCCGCTGAAGCCCCGGAGGTCCAGGTATGCTATCCCACCTCCGTCACCCGGAGCGAGGACGGCAGCGAGATCCGCAAGGTCTATGACCTGTCCCCGGAGGACGATCCCGCGGGGATCTCCCGCTCGGATTTCGAGCAGGACGGCTATCACTATACCCTGACAGATCTGCTCAAACAGGAGCTCCCGGAGCATGAGGAGCGCCAGCACACGGAGACGGTCTCCCTCCAGAGCGACAAGAAAGACATGGAGTCCGTGCTGGCCCTGCTGCCCCAGGAGAAGGAGTTCATCACTGACGACGGACTGATCGGCACGCTGGAGCTGCAGCTGGATACCGTTCAGGTGGAGGTGGCCGGATACGGCAGCTCCACCAAGAAGGTGTCCGCTACCCGCTCTTATCCCAATCTGGTCAATCAGGATACCGCCAATATCCCCAAGACCATCACGGACAATGGCCGCACGCTGACGCTGGAGACGCTCCAGTGGCAGACGGACAACACCGCCTCTCTGGATGGTTACGCCCTGGGCGACCGGTTCACCGCTGTGGCCACCTATACCGGCAGCGCCACCAGCAGCTATGTGACCGGCTACACAGTGACCGCGGACTACACCGGCACCGTCAGCCACATCGCGCTGGACCGTGTGCGGTATGTGGCCATCTTCGAGGGCACTCCCATCCAGCCCCTGACGGGAACTGAGGACAGCAGCTCCGGCCAATTCAACTGGGGCGCCCTGCTGCTGCCGTTCGGGATCGTGGCGGCAGTCGGCGCGGGGATCGGCGCGGCAGTCTTTTTCCGCCGGCGCAGCGAAGTGGTGGAGGTCGAGAGCGACGAGAAGTCCCAGTGAGTGAAAAGCCAAATACCTTCACATATTGCGCACCGAATCAATGCGTTCCAAAGGGGAACGGAAAGGAGTCATTATGAAGAAAGCACTGAGCGTCCTGCTCTTTGTGTGCCTGATGGCGGGCCTGACCATCCAGGCCGGGGCTCTGGAATACACCATCGACGCCCCCGGCGACCCTGACTACGGCAAGCCTACGTCCATCGAGCCTGTGATTACGGCAGACGGCGGCGCCGCAGTCAACGAGGACCGCAGCAAGAATGCGGCGCTGATCCCGCCGGCCTTCGGCAGCCCCAGCGCCTATACCCTCAACACCGGCACCTATCTCACGCCCAACCTGGCCCCCGGCGGCATGGCGGCCACCGGCGCGGTCATCAACGGCGGCGCCGCGGCGGTCGTCACCCCTGGGACCCCCGTCACCAGTTCGCCTCCCTCCACCGGCAGCTCTTCGTCCTCCGGCACCGTCGGCTACACCGAGGTGACGGAGGATCTCTATTATTCCGGCGGATATCTCGCCACGCTGAAGATCCCTGCCCTTGACCTCTCGGTGAAGGTCTACCAGGGAACAGACAGCGCAACACTCCGCAAGGGTGTTGGGCACTTCGAGGAAACTTCTGCTTGGAGCGGAAATACGGCGTTGGCATCACACAACAGAGGCGAAAATGACTATTTTGGAGAGATCCACACCCTGGATATCGGGGACAAGATCCAGTACACCACGAAGCTGGGCACCCGGACCTATCGGGTGACTTCCGTGGAGAAGATCTCCGAGACGGACCGAAGCGGCCTCACGCCGACCACGGAAAACTGTCTGACCCTCTATACCTGCGTTCGCGACCAGAGCGCATACCGCTGGTGTGTCCGGGCGGTGGAGGTGTGATGTTCAAACTGCTTCATTTTCGGGCATTGTTTTTCCACAATCATCAATGGCTTTCCTCCTCATTCTTCGATATGATGAAAGGACAAAAGGACCGTCATGACGGTCCGAGAATTCCTTGACATCCACCCCGATGCGGACCTGGATCTGCGGACTCCGGCTGGCCGGATCTACCTGGATGCCGCTGGCCGGAGACGGCTGGAGAGCGGCAGATCGGTGATCGCTGACAGCGGAAGCCCCAAAACAGCCGTGTATGTGCGGGCGGGCGAATTGCTGGAACAGGTGGTCTGCTCCGCCTATCAAACTCATGGCCTGTGGCGGGTGTCCGCTACAAAAGATCACCGCGTTGGGAAAGCGGCCAAGTACTGGCCCAAACTCAAGATGAGGAGGTAAGCGATGAAAAACAGAGGGAAAAACATTGGACTGCTGCTGACAGGCATGGCGGTGGGCGCGGCCCTGTGCGGCGGCGCCTATGCCGCGGGGATCGTGGCCCAGCCCACCTGGCAGCCCATCTTCGTGGATGGACAGCAGGTGGAGATGGAGGCGTACAACATCAACGGCAATAACTATGTCAAGCTCCGGGACATCGGCAAGGAGGTGGGATTCAACGTCTACTGGCAGGACGGCGTCCAGGTGGACAGCGATGCGGACTATACCGGCGAGCCGCCGGCAGCCACGGCGCCGACTGTATCTGACGCTATATCTTCAGACACGAAGGATCTGGATGCGGTGAAACAGGAGATCGTGGATCTCACCAATGCGCTCCGAAAGGAGCATGGCCTGGATGCGCTGGGAACCAGCGACCTCCTGATGCGGGCCGCACAGGTCCGGGCGGAGGAAATGGCTGCTACAGGAAACTATTCTCATGTAAGACCTGACGGAAGGAAATATTACACGGTGACAGACTGCAGCCAGACCACGGAAAACATTCATCGAATCAATCAGGAATGGCTGAAGACCACCGGAAAAACCCTTGCCGAAGCAGCAGTGGATGATTGGGCTGCCTCACAGGGACATCTGGACCACATGATGAGCAAAACGGTGTATATGGTAGGAGTCGGAATTGCCGAAGGAACAAATGCCGCAGGAGAACCGTGCTGGTATTGTGTGCAGGAGTTCTGTCCCAACGGCTACGCAGTTTCCTGGGTAGACGATCCGGCGCTCTCCTGATCGAATGGCGGAAAAACATAGACAGCGGACTGATTGGCGGGTATAATAATAAAAAGGAGGTGGTCATAGGTGGTCTATCATATCGATCAGATCCGTGAGATCGTTGCACCGATTGCAATCAAATATCACCTCAAAGCGGTGTACCTCTTTGGGTCCTACGCCAGAGGCTCTGCTACGGAGAGCAGCGATATTGATTTGCTGATCGACACCTCCGGTACCGAGCTGAAAAGCCTGTTTGCCTTGGGCGCTCTTTACTGTGATCTTGAAAAGGCGTTAAATAAGCCCATTGATCTCATTACGGTCAGTTCTCTGGAACAAAAGACCCGGATGCAGGGTGACCTGCAATTCCGGGAGGCCATCAAGCAGGAAAGGGTGAGTATTTTTGCTGCAGCCTGACTTACAGCGTATCCAGCATATTTTGGATTACTGCAATGCGATTGAAAAGACCGTCCAGCGATATGGAAATAGCTTTGAGATATTTGATCAGGATGAGGATTTCCAACGTTCGGTATCATTCAGTATTCTGCAAATCGGAGAGTTGAGCGGCGGCCTGTCTGAAGATTATCGGAAGAAAACCAGCAGCCGCATCCAATGGGGTCCGATCAAAGGAATGCGGAACATGGTAGCACACAGTTACGGCAGCATGGACCGTCAAGTCATTTGGGAAACGGCGAACATGGACATTCCAACATTAAAGCAGTTTTGTGAGGAACAGCTTGAAGAAAATGTCTGAAGAACAAAAAAGGTCATGACGCATCGGACCAGTATATGGGAAGCGGAGATATCCCGTCTCAATGGCGGATATTTCGATTCGCCGGAACAGGTGCGCTGGCGGGTATTCACCTTCGAATTGATCGTGTAAAATGCTTTTGATCCTGTGCGGAATGCATAGGAACTCAGACCGTCCTTGGAAGGACGGTCTGCTTTTTTATCCCAAAATCACACTCGAAATTATATATAGGCCGTGAAAGAAGGAGGATCGCAACGGCCTTTCGAGTGGACTGCTCTTTCTTTCACGCGCGGAAAGGGCAGTTATGAAAAAGAAACTCGTATCCCTTTTCCTGACACTGCTGACTGTTTTTTCGCTGTTCCCGACAGCGGCTTTCGCGGCAGTGTCCACCGGCGTGGGGATCACGCCGGTGACGGACAACAACCTGTGGACGACCCGCCTGACGGCGTCCGGCCAGACATACAGCTACCGGCCGCCTACCGCGGCAGGCAGACAGCTCTACTGTATGGACCTGGGCTATTCCTATCATTACGGAACGGAGTCCTTCCTCCAGTCCTATACCTATCGGGCAGCCACCGGCACGGATGCGGACGCGCTCTGGAATGAGATCGTCGCCAAGACCGGCCTGGGAGAGATGGACGTGGCCACGCAGGAAAATGTCAAGTGGATGATGTCCTACATCGCGGACTACACCGGCGAGATCCCCGGCAGCCTGTTCATGGCCTTGCAGACGTATATCTGGGACAACCAGAGCGACAAGTCCGCTGGCGGAGATCCCTCCGGCGACATCGATGCCGGCGGCTTCGCCAATCAGGATACCTATGACCAGTACGTGGAGTATTATAACTGGCTCCTGGGGCAGAAAGCCAACGAGGATGCAGAGCTGCAGGCACAGGTAGAGGAATACGCAGCCCAGGGCCTTCAGGCATCCATCGTGGAGGACGACAGCTCCAAGTGGGCGGTGCTGGCAACCTCCAGCGTCTCCGGCCGGCAGGCGTTCGCAGCTTATCACTCCACAAGAAAGATTGTAACGAATGAGCTGCCTCAGCCCGGTGACCCGGATGAACCCTCCGTAGCCGGCGACGGCGACATCACTTTCCGAAAGGTTGCCGCGGGGACCGACAGAGGTCTGGACGGCGCTGTCTATAACATCTATCGGGACGGCCAGATCGTCGGCAGCGATGTGACATCCAATGGGGGCATCATTGAAGTCAACGATGTCACCGAAGGCCTGTGGACCTTCGTGGAGCGAGAAGCTCCGGCAGGTTTCGCCCTGGACCCTACGCCCCACAGCGTGTATGTGGATGTTACCGACGGGGACAGGCAGTATACGGTGACCGCAGAGGAGGCAGAACTCCCGAATTTGAAAATCATCAAGACAGATGCGCTTCTTGGCACACCGATCCCTAATACGGTCATTTCCGTGAAATCCGTTACCGGCAATTATTCCACCTCTGTGTCTACCGGAACGGATGGAACGGCCACGCTGGAATCTCTCCCCGCCGGTGTTTACGTTCTGCGTGAGGAGTCGGTTCCGTCGCCTTACGTCCTCTGTCACACTGAGCAGACTGTGGCGCTTCGGCCTGGAAAGACCACGGAAGCCCGCTTCCAGGACTATCAAAAGCCAGGCTTGGAAATCCTGAAGAAAAATATTGCCGATAACAGCCCCATCGAGGGGGTGACCTACAAAATCGAACAGATCGACGGCGACTACTCCACCTCCGCCACAACGGACGAGCAGGGCCGCATCTTCCTGGAACTGCCCGTGGGCAGCTATGAGATCACGGAAGTGAACGTGCCCTCCAATGTGATCCTCTGTGATATCCCCCAGACCATTTCCCTTGAAGCGGGCGGAACACAGACGGTCACATTCTTTAATGCGGTAAAGCCTTCCCTCACCATTTTGAAGCGGAATTCTGTGACGACCGATCCTCTCGAAAACACCCGCTTTCACATCTACTATGGAAGCGACAGCACACAGACCGGCGAGATCAATGATCTGGGCACCTACTATACGGACTCTGACGGAAAGATCGTTCTCACCGATATCAACAGAGGATGGTATAAGGTGGTGGAGGAGGAGCCAAGCACAGGCTTCTCCATCCAGGGCGACGGCGTTTACGAGTTCTATCTGGAGGGCGGCGCCAGCAAGGAGTTGATTGTAGATAACGTGCCCCTGTCGGCATTGGTGGTATACAAATACGATTCGAAGACTGGCCTCGGTCTCGAAGGGGCGCGTTTCGAACTGCGTTACCTCAGCGGCGAGACATCCGGCACCGGCGGCACGGTGATCGGGACCTACACCACGTCGGCCAATGGCTCATTCACTGTCACGGGGCTTCGTGAGGGCACTTATATCTGCCAGGAGCTGGAGAGCCCGGACGGCCATATCATTGACTCCGAACCTCAAACCGTCTATATTTCTGGAAAAGATCAGGACGTGGTGACGCTGCGGTTCGGCAACGCGCCCCTGGGCTCCCTGCTGATCACAAAGATCAGTGACGACGACAAGCGTGAGCCGCTTTCTGACGTGGAATTCCTGGTGACAGACAGCGCCGGAAATTACCTTGGCAATAACAACGGAAAGTATACCACCAATAGCGCAGGTGAGATCCTGATCGACAGCATCACTCCAGGGACCACAGTGGTAGCGCGCGAGATCAGGGCCAAAACAGGCTACTTGCTGGACGGCACCCCGCAGTCGGCACTCATTAAGAGCGGAGAAACCGCTCGTCTGGAGTTTCGGAATGCTCCTGCCGGCACGCTGATCATTCAGAAGAACAGCAGCGGTGAAGGCCATGAGCCGCTGGAGGGTGTCGAGTTCAAGGTAACCTATGCAGACGGCAGCTTCGTGCCGAATGAGTATGGGCAGCTTTCCTCCAACGGCCTCTACTACACAGATAAAAACGGCCAGATCAAGATCAACGGTGTGGTAGGTACCCTGGTGGTTACAGAGACCGCCTCCATTCCAGGCTATACCGTCGATGAGGCTACCCGGTCCCAGACGGTCGTCGTACATCCCAACGACACGCAGACACTGTATTTTTACAACACTTCGACCACGACTCTGGTCCTCCAGAAGTTCATCGAAGGGACGAAAAACGAACCCCTGTCCGGCGTGGAATTCCTGGTGACGGATTCGTCCGGCGCAGCGGTTGGCCCCAATAACGGCGTCTATACCTCTGGGGCGGATGGGAGAGTGGTCATCACCGATCTCACTCCCGGCACTACCGTCACCGCGCGTGAGACAAAGACAGTAGAGGGATATGTGTTGGACGGAACGCCCCAGAGCATTCTCATCAAGAAGGGCGAGGTCCAGACCCTGACCTTCTGGAACAAGCCTGCCGGGACACTCGTGATCAGAAAGCTGGACTCGGTGACAAAGGAGCCTCTGGCCGGTGTGGAGTTTGAGCTGACCTATGCCGACGGCGGCTATGTGGATGACGCCAACGGACACCTGTCCAGTCTGGGCCTTTACACGACGGATTCCAACGGTGAGATCCGTATTTCCGGGATCACCGGGACAATCGTAGTGAAGGAGACCAAGACGATTGAGGGATATACCATTGATCCGGCCTCCCGGATGCAGACGGTGACCGTCAATCCCGAGGACACCCAGACGCTGACATTTTATAATGACCCCATCGGCGGAGTGGAAATCATCAAGGTCAACGCCAGTAATACCACCGAGCGCATCCCGAATGTGACCTTTGAAATTCGGAAGGTGGATGACGAGCTGGTCGACACGGTTACCACTGATGAAAATGGCCGCACCTTTGTATCCCTGGAAGATGGGGCATATTACGCCGTTGAAATTGAGGCAGCAAAGGGTTTCAAGCTCGATGATACGCCGCACTACTTTGAAGTGGAGAACGGAAAAACAGCGACTGTCAGGATTAGCAATCAGGCCATGTCCGGAATCATGATCCATAAAACGGACAGTGCCACGGGCGAGGGCCTCTATGGGGTCACATTCCTTCTGTATGATGATACGAATACCCCCATCGGCCAGTACACCAGTGATGACCGGGGCTACGTCTACATCGAGAACCTGGAGAGTGGCCGCTACTACCTGCGGGAGCTGGAAAATGAGGGCTATGTGCCGGACACCGAGCGGAAAACCGTCTATGTAAAGTCCGGTGAGACGACGCTGGTGGAGTGGGAGAATACCCCCATCACCGGCCAGATCCAGATCACCAAGACCTCGGAAGACTACAACAGCATGAACGGCTGGCCCGCTGGGACGCCGATCCCCAACACGGAATTCGAGATCTACAACTACCGGACCGGGAATCTGGTGGATACCATCGTGACTGACAAAAACGGAGTCGCGGTCACCAAGCCCCTGCATTTGGGCCGGTACAAGATCGTGGAATCCCGCTCTGCGGATTTTTACGGCCTGGACAAGACTCCCATTGAGGTGGAGATCGAGTTCGCGGGGCAGATCGTCAAGGCAGCCATGACCAACAAGAGCCTCTACACCAACGTGTCCATCAAGAAGACCGGATATGTGGAGGCGGTCCCCGGTCAGACGCTGCGCTACGATTTCTCCGGCATCGCCAACAACTCCACCACGGCCCTGGAGTCTTTCTACTGGAGGGACACCCTGCCGACCTTCGCGGCGCTGGACAAGATCGTGACGGGTACCTACAACGTGCCCGGAAATTACAAGATCGTCTATAAGACCAACTACAGCGGCGACAGCTGGCGGGTGCTGGCGGATAGCCTCAGCACCCAGCAGAACTACGTGCTGGACGCCTCTCCCGCGGTCCTGGGCCTCGGCTCCGGCGAGCGGGTGACGGAGTTCATGGTGTCCTTCGGCATCGTGCCCTCCAACTTCCGGCAGGTGGAGGCGCCGGTGGTGTACTGCACCGCCAGCAAGTGGCTGACCGGCGGCAGCCAGGTGGTCAACCAGGCGGACGTCGGCGGCGTCCATAACGGACAGTGGATCATGGCCACCTCCCGATGGGTGACTACGATCTACAAAGCCTCCCAGCCTCTGCCCCGGACCGGATATTAAAAGCTGTATGACACAGAGCGCCGCCCGTTTGGGCGGCGCTCTCCCGTGTGGAGGTAGTTATGAAAATCAAAAAAATGCTGTTTCTTGCCGCGGCGGTACTCCTTCTGGCCTGCGTTTGCAGCTCCGCCGCCTTTGCAGCAGAGGGCGATGTGGCAGGCGCGATTGAGGAGACGTGGGATGCGGCGTCTGACCAGATCAAGACTGTGGTCGATAATGTGGTGTTTCCCGCCCTGGACATGATCCTGGCGATTGCGTTTTTTGTCAAGCTGGGAAGCGCGTATTTTGACTACCGGAAAGGCCACCAATTCGAATGGGCGGGGCCTGCGATCCTCCTCGCGTGCCTGATCTTCTGCCTGACGGCGCCCAACTATATCTGGGGCATCGTGGGTATGTGATTGGGAGGCGCACGATGACAAATCAGGAATTTCGCCTTAAGATGCGGGATCTCCTGCCCGGCTGCTCCGAGCCGGCCATGGAGTCCTGGACGAAATATGCCCGTCATTTGGACACTGAAGACATGATTTTCGAGGCGGATTTTTACGATGAGATCTATGTCAATTTGTCACTGATCAAGCAGTACCAGGGCGAACAGATCGCACGGGAGCTGTTTGACTATGGCGAGAAATTCACGTTCAATTCATTCGAATTGCGCGGCGCAGCCGCGAAGCTGACCGAAGGCTGGTCCCTGGAGGAGATCAGCGAACATGCCGTGGAATTCGGCTGCGACGCGACAGAGGAGGAGTTTCAGGAGTCCAGAGCTGCGCTCAAGGCATTCCGGGACCGCGAACATGGTTTCCCGGAAATGAGAATGAAATAAACAACAGGGGCCGCACGATCCTGCGGCCCCTGTGTCGTATGGATGGTGCGCCCCATCTGAGAGTGAGGTGACACCGGAAGTTGTTCATTTGGGATTTTGTGGCCGCCACCGTCATGGATAACATGATGGATTGGTTTTACGGTCAGATCGTCGGCTTCCTCGGAAATTTTTTCTCCCAGATGGGAAATATGGGAGTGGAGCTATTCGATTTGGCCTGGGTCCAGGCCATTGTCCTGTTTTTCTCCCGTCTGGCCTGGGCCTTGTTCGGTGTGAGCGTCGTTGTCTCGTGCTTTCAGTTCGGTATCATGTATGTCAGCGGCGGGCGGGGGAATCTCCAGCAGACTGCGCTGAGTATCATCAAAGGCTTTCTGGCGGTATCCCTTTTTACGGTTGCCCCAGTCCGCCTTTATACGCTCTCCGTCTCGCTGCAAGGCACCTTTTCCGCCGGGATCACGGGCTACGGCACCAGCATCGGTGAGGTGGGGCAGGAGATCGTGGAAGAACTCAGTGAGATCGACACCCTCTCCGAGATGCTGGACAACACCTATTTCGGCCTGGGTGTTCTGACCAGCTCCTTCATGATCCTGTTCTGCATCGTCATGATGACATACGCAGTGGTGAAAGTATTCTTCTCCAATCTCAAGCGTGGTGGAATTCTCTTGATCCAGATTGCCGTGGGGAGCCTTTATATGTTCTCCATCCCGCGAGGCTACACGGACGGATTCGTGCAGTGGATCAAACAGGTCATCGGCCTGTGCCTGACGGCATTTCTCCAATCCACCATCCTGGTGGCGGGGCTGATGGTATTCAGGGACAATGCCTTGCTGGGCCTGGGCCTGATGCTGTCAGCCGGCGAGGTACCCCGTATCGCGGGCACATTTGGACTGGACACCACGACTCACGCCAACATCATGTCCGCGGTCTATACAGCGCAGACGGCGGTCAACGCCACCAGGATGGTCGCACAGGCGGTGGCGCACTGATGCAGAACAGAGTCATCACCATGGGGAGCCTGTTTGACGGGATCGGCGGATTCCCTCTGGCGGCAGCCAGAGCTGACATCAAGCCTGTCTGGTCCAGCGAGATCGAACCGTTCCCACTGGCAGTCACCGCGCGCCGGTTCCCCAGCATGGTCAATAAAGGCGACATTACGAAGCTGAATGGTAAACTGCTGTTTCCCGTGGATATCGTCTGCGGAGGCAGCCCCTGCCAGGATCTCTCGGTTGCCGGAGCGAGAGCCGGATTATCCGGCGCCCGCTCCGGCCTTTTCATGGAACAAATCCGCGTCATCAAGGAGATGCGCGCAGCAGATCGGGAGCGCGGCCGAACCGGAACACAGATCCGTCCACGCTTCATGCTCTGGGAGAACGTCCCCGGAGCATTCAGCAGCGGGGACCCGAAAGGTGAGGACTTTCGCATCGTGCTGGAGGAGATCATGCGCATTCATCTCAGCGAAGCTGAAATGCCCGGTTTCTTTCCCTATTCCTGGCCTGATGTGGGATCGTTGGGATTTGACTTTTCAATGGGATTAGGCTACCCCATATCTTTTGCATGGCGCTGTCTGGACGCACAATACTGGGGCGTTGCCCAGCGGAGAAAGCGCATTTTCCTGGCTGTTGACTTTGCGGGATACACCGCGCCGCTTCTCATGTTTGATGTCCTGAATGAATTCCAAGCTCGGGAAAAAAGCAAAGTGGAGGAGGTTGATTCAAAATGAGTTATTACAGCGATCCAGATGGCCAACTGACACTTTTAGAACTGAGTGGACCTGGAGACGCCCCTATTCCTCCGAGACGGAGACCAAGACCCAAACCTGAAGCTGATCTGATTGCAATCCCCTTTTTGTACTTGGACCTTTCGCCGGACCATGTCAATCTGTTCGGAAAGCACTATTGGGAAATCTGCTCCCCCTATCGGGAGGGAAAGCCGCCCCTCAACACCGGGCCTGCTCCCAGGAAGCCGATCCGAACGTTTGCTACGAAAATAAGTAGCGAGGGTGTGAACCTTGACAAACAGGCTTTCAACGCCTCATGAAAAACCATCGCAGCACAAAAAGCGGCAGGCCAAAACCTGTCGCCGGCCGAAGTATGGAGCAGTGGGACTCAGCCTGGTGCCACCACAAAGTACCCCAGCTTTTGCAGTTCGTTCACCATACGGCTGGCCCGTTTGCGCTCACTTTGTTTTCTGCGGATCTCAAAACAGTCTTCGTTGTATGGAGAACCTGTCTTCAACATCGTGTAAATCAGCGCCAGCAGTTTGCGAGCCAAAGCAATCGTTGCACGTTTAGCGCCCTTCCGCTGTTTTATCCTCCAGTACCAACCGGAGAGGTACAAGCTTCGTTTTCCGGAGATGACCCATCCCACCTCGCAGAGCATACTCTTCAGATACGGATTACCTTTGTTAATGTGAGCACTCTTGCGTTTTCCGGCACTCTCGTTGTTACCGGGACTCAAACCGGCCCAGGAGCATATATGCTGTGAATCCGGAAAGGCACTCATATCGGTACCAATCTCCGCGATAATGGCCGCTGCCGCAGTTACATCAATGCCCGGTATGGAGCACAGGAGGCTCAATGCCTCTTCGTGCTTTGTGATCTCTTTCGTAATAGCGTCCTCCACAGTATGGCGGTGCTGTTCAAGCGCTTCCAAGTGCCCAAATATCATGCGAAGAAAGTCGCGCTGGTGCTCCGAAAGCGAACCGTTCAAGGCAATCAGTATTTCGTCGATACGTTTCCGGGTCTGCGTTTTCAGGCACCGGTCCAGAGCTTCCCGCGAAATATTTCCGTATTCCATGAGATGACGGATGATGTTTCGCCCGGAAGCGCCAAATGCGTCCGCCAGAAACGCTGTGAAGCGGAAACCGGAGCTTTGCAGAAATTTATCGATGCGATTCTTTTGGGCGGTAATGTCGCGAACGATGCTCTTACGATACCGGGTCAGATGCCGCAGTTCCCGGAAGGTCTTATCTGGGATAAAACTTCCCTTTAGTAATCCGGCACGGAGCAATGTGGCGATCCATTGCGCGTCCCTCATATCCGTTTTGCGCCCAGGCACATTCTTCATGTGGCGGGCATTCACGACCAGAATGCTGATCTGCCCATCAAAACATGGCTCCAGCATTTCGTAAATAGGCTGCCAGTAGATCCCGGTACTCTCCATAGCGACATAGCGGCACTCTGCTTCCAACACCCAATCCCGCAGTTTCCGCATTTCCGGGATAAGTGTGCTGAAGGAGCGAATCTCGATTTCCGGATCGGTGCCCAGCTCACCTTTGGCAAGACAGGCAACAATAACGTCACGATGAATATCCAGTCCCATGGCGCAGGTCAATATGTCTTGCATCAAATCCCTCCCTGAATTATGCAGGCTGGGAATTGCCCGGGTGGGTTATCCGAACTTTGCTACTCGTGCTCTTCACTTACGTGACGCAACATACTGCTGTTCTCTTGGGCAACTCGTCCACGTTGAACAAACGGGGTGAAAATCCACCAAGGTGCAACCGGACTACGCCTGCTGTTTTCAGTTTAGCAAATCCTTCGGTTAACGCACAGACTATATTTTCATTCTCAGCTGTGATGGCATTTCATGAGGCGTTGAAAATTTCATATCCGATAACGAACTAACGTCAGCTTATGGGCTCCCTGACGAGGGGGGGCAGCGATGCGGCGGGTGCGCGAGGACCACCTGTAGAATTTGCAGAAAGTTTCTTTTTCTCTGTGAATCTATAAAAGACAACGGCCTTGAAAGGTGCAGAGCGGGTCCACCCAGCCAAAAACAGCCTTGGCAAGCTGTTTTGCAATGATCCCATAAGCCTATAATGGTACTCTGTGTCCAGTCATTTTGATGGGCATCTCGGAGCGATCCTCGGAGGGGTTAGATTCCCGGAGGGCGGCGCCAGCCGCCGGTTCGTATATCGCCCACAGCTCGGGGAGTAGTGTCGAATAGAGCTGAAGATACCTAGCATGACACATTCAGGCAATGCTTGTTTCAGTGAGTAGAATAATACTCAAAAATTCTATTGACATTGGCTGAGTGATTTCCAAGGGGGCGAGGTGCATGGATGCCTTGCCCCCTTGGAATAGGCATACATTGAAATAACGTATTGAAAGAAAGGAGCTGGGGAGCTTGTCAATTCAATGTTTCAAATCTATCGATGAATTGCCGATTATGCTGACGATCCCGCAAGTGGCTATGGCTCTCAGTATTTCGCGCTCCGGTGCATATGAACTCGCCCATCAAAAAAGATTTCCGGCCATGCAGGTTGACAGCCGTATTGTCGTTCCTAAAGAAAGGCTCCTCTCCTGGATTGAAGAAAGAGTATCGCAGGGGATTTAAAGCAAGCAAATGAACAGAACAAATTGTATACTGGTATTTTTCAACCCTTTGCACAAAAACTATGCATATTATCAGTAAGATTATCTAAAAAATTTCTAAAACAAATCTAATTATTGATTTAGTGTTTTGTATAGTATATTATTAACCAAAATAAGTTGCAATAAACAACTTATTGCGATAGAGTGGTTACAAATTTGGAAACTAGCACATTTTGTAACAACAGAGGAGATGATTCCAATGGTTTAAGCAAAAAATCGGTCAGATTAATAATTCGGAATAATTCGGAAAATACATGACGTAAGGAGAGATAGGGTATGAAACAACGTCAAAGGATTGCGGCTTTAACCCTGGTTTCCGTTTTCCTGATTTCCATGCTATCTCCAGTTTATGCTGCAACTCTGCCAACACTGGAGACCTATTCCCCTCAGCCTGTATATCAAGATGTAAATGAACTTCAATCGACCGAATTAACATCGTTGGATCCTCAACGAGCAGCTCCTCAAGCAACATTTTCTATTGTCTATCCAAGTAATGATCAGGGGACAATTTCTCCGGGAAGAGACTTCTATGTAATAGGAACAATTTCGAACGGTAGTACGATACCGTCAAACAGCAAACTTAAAGTTACTTTACTCAAAAACAATCAAATCCAACAGGAAGTTATTGCTGAATCAAAAGATAATTATAATGGGCTTTGGATGAATTATCCGAAGCTTACAACGTACTCTTCCTCGTTTAACAATCAATGCGCGATGCCGGACTTGGTCTATATCGCTGGCGAGGCACCAGGATCGGATGGAATTCCTCCTAGCTTTAAAGACGCTTGGAGAAAGTGCTATTATACAGATAAGTTCTTTGCTGCACTTTTTATAAGCGGTACTAATAATACATTAGACTTAAATAATAAGAGACAGGATGGAACTCAAATCCCTGAATTGACTAGTGGTACCTATACGGTTCGCGTTACTTTAGTGGATTCCACAGGAACGTCTTATAACATGGTTTCTAAGACAATTTCTGTTCAGCACTCTTCTAAAATCATTCTTTCAAGATTTTCGCCGGATGAGCATAATCAGAGGGTGACACAGTATGCTAATGAAAACGGCGTGCATATTTTGCTTGACCCTTTTCCGGGCTATTGGTCGAAGTCCTTGCTGCCTGAAATTAGAAGTAATGGCGGAGACTTTTTTGGAGAAATTAAACCTCGCTGGAGGACGGCTGATGCCCAAGAATATGTCACAAGTACTTCTCATTTTTTCATGTATAATGTAACCCCAACAAGTGCGACATATAATGTTGAGATAGGAAAACTTCAAAGTTTGCAAAGAATTCAGTCAATGACTAGGCTTTACTACAAATATGGTGAGCCAAGTCTCCCTAATATGACCCCAACTTCTAGTCCTTTGGTTACAATGCCAAGTAGTGATAAAGTTGCAATTACACGAGTAGATTATCAAAATACAGCAGGAGCGACAGATGTCGATAATGTTCTAAATACTTCGACGCTTTCAAGTGCAGTTCACAACATTATGCCAGCTTCTACAGCATCTGTAAAACGAGACCGACAGTTTTCTGTTTATGGCGTATGCTCTCCCATTCAAAACTCTTCTTCAGATATTGTTTATGACTCTTCTGAGCGCACGTACACCATTAATAATGTAATTAACAAAGCGGTGTACACCTTCAAGAATTCGAGTGGACAAACGCTTGATACATTCACCAAACAGATTACTGGTCTTGCAAGGACATTCGGAAGCGGTAACGCACAAAACTCGGTACTCGAATTTAGACATGTATTTTCATTGAATCAACAAAAGTATTCTGTCGGTTCAACTTATTCCGTCAATGTTGAGTTTTTTGATAGCCACAATACTTCAATTATCACAAAAACGTTTAATATCCTTGTTCAGTAATTATATACAGTAATATTGACTGGGGGCACTTTTTGCTGATATGCTATCAAAAAGTGCCCCCAGCCATTGGAAAAATACGTGGAGGTTGTTATAATGATAAAAGAATCCCCCTCCGCCTCCATCGCGGCGGAAGATGGTCTCATCGCTAAGGCGGTGCTGATGCCCGGCGACCCCCTGCGGGCCAAATACGTGGCGGAGCACTATCTGGAAAATCCCGTGTGTTTCAACACGGTCCGGAACATGCTGGGCTACACCGGCACTTACAAGGGCAAGAAGATCTCCGTCATGGGTCACGGCATGGGCGTGCCCTCCGTGGGCATTTACAGCTATGAGCTCTACCAGTTCTTCGGCGTGGACACCATTATCCGCATCGGCTCCGCCGGTGGCATCGGGGACAACGTGAAGGTTCGGGACGTGGTGATCGCCCTGGGCGCCTCCACCAACTCCCACTTCGCCGACCAGTACCGCTTCCCGGGCCAGCTGTGCGCCACCGCGGACTACGGCCTGCTGAAGGACGCCGTGGCGGCGGCGGAGAAACTGGGCGTCCGGGCGGACGTGGGCCAGGTGTTCACCGCTGACCAGTTCTACAACGACAACGCCGAGGCCGGGGAGATGTACCGCAAGTTCGGCATCCTGGCGCTGGAGATGGAGGCGGCGGGCCTTTACTGGATCGCCCAGCGGCTGGGCAAGCGGGCGTTGGCCATCCTGACCATCTCCGACCACATCTTCACCGGCGAGTCCCTCTCCGCCCGGGAGCGGCAGGACTCCTTCCACGAGATGATGAAGATTGCCTTGGATACCGCCTGGAATGCAGTTGAAAGCTGAAAACTGATATTAGAAGAGAGAAAGCCTGCCTGAAAGGTGGATTAAACATGACAGATGATATTGTATCTAGGGTTCTTTCGAAAGGTGAAAGTTTGATTGGACAAAAAGACTTTTCAGGCGCTAAAAAAATATACGAAAGCCTTTTAGAAAAGGCTGATAATAACACAAGCCTTATCATTCACGAAGTCTTGGCCAAGATTGGTTATGCATCTAAGCAATATGACTTGGCGCTTCAGCATCTAGATTGCCTAATTGACCGTTTCTCACAAAACTCAGATTATTATAATGGAAAGGCAGTTGTTTTAGATTTACAAGGAAAGGAAGAAGCAGAATACTTTTATCAGAAGGCATTGAGTATTTCTAATACAACGACAGATGGCTTTTTTAACATAGGAATTTTTGCCAACAAAGACAAGACTGAAGATGTTGTTTGCTTCATAAAAAAAGCCGTTGAATGTTGTAATCGGAATAACATTAGCAAGGAACTATGGTTTAGTTTTGCGCTTTCCCTGATTACTCGGAGGCATTACTTCGAAGCTATCAAATATTTAACTGTAGCAGAAGAATTAGGGTTTCAAAGAGCGGAACTTTATTTTTGTTTTGGCCTTGTGGAAATACAAGAAAATAGATTTGAAGATGCAATTCTCCATCTTAATAAGGCAATTGAAATAAGACCCCATTATATCACTGCGCTATGTGAACGAGCATTTCTGTATGGCAATACAGGAAACTTTAAAGAAGCGATTGCTGATTACAGTTTAGCAATTAAATTGGAAGATTCAAATGTTGATGCATGGTGTAATCGTGGCCTAGTCTATGTAAAGAGTGGAAAATTTCAAGAAGCAATTGAGGATTATAACCGAGCAATCGAACTACAAAACGATTATATTTTAGCGTACCTGAATCGTGCACATGCCTATGCTTTCCTCGGTAAGTATGGAGCAGCGTCATGCGATATTGATAGGGCTTTGAGATTAGCTCCTGATAATGATGATATATATCTGAGCAAAGGAATAATTGACGCAAATTGGGGGCGAATTGACGATGCATTGGTAGACTTTCAAAACGCTTTGACGCTCAATCCGTCAAATCATCTTGCAGCAAAATATTATTGTGATTTACTATCAAAAATATAAGGATATTTTGATTAATACTTTTCTTTGCGCATACCAGATAATAAGTAAGAATGATATGGAGGGGTGCTGCTTTGGCTCGGACTGGCGACATGGAGAATCGACATAAAAAAATATTAAATATGCTTGCTTATGAGTCCGCTGCGTCAGTTGCGCAGCTTTCGGCAGCGCTAGGAGTAACAAAAGAAACTATAAGGAAAGATTTAGCCCAATTATGTGATAGCGGGAAAATTACGCGGATCCATGGCGGAGCAGCTCTTTCCGATTCTATCCCATTTCAAGTTCGGAAAACAATCGCAGAAGATGAAAAAAAATGTATTGCAATTGCTGCATGCGATATGATACGCGATAACGAGTCTATCATTATAGAAAGTAGCACCACTAACGTTCTTCTAAGTGCGGAACTTTTAAAAAATCCAGAAAAACTCCAAACCCTTACAATCATTACGAATTCGATCAGAATTGCCTTGCTACTTGAATTAGGGGAAAAGTGTGAAAAACTATATTTGCTTGGTGGGCAGACTGATGCAGAAGAGGGGAATAGTTTTGGAGTTCAAACTATCGAAGCGCTAAAGCATTTTCATGCAGATAAAGCGTTTCTTAGTGCTGCTGCGTTTGATAATCAGTTAAATGTTACAGCATATAAGGAGCATGATATGCTGTTTCAGCGGCAAGCGATGTTATGCGCTCAGGAAACATATATCTTGGTGAATAAAAAGAAAATTCCGTCTACAGCGTTGTTTCATGTTTGTAAGATTGAGGATGTGACAGGAATCATTACGGATGCGATTTTTCCCGAAGAACAGTTAGAAAAATTAAACAAATCGAAGACCATTGTTATATCAGCTTAATTCATGAAAATGATGAGTTGAATTTAGATTTACAAAAGGCAAGGAGGACAACCTCCTTGCCTTTTTGCACAATGAAATATTATAGTGGTGGTGCAACTTGTAAGAAAAAATTGGTTTTCCAAATTTAATGGTTGAAAATACTTGTTACATAATATATTATAGAACAAAATCAAAATGAAATATACAGCAAAAATTGTGCAATATACTATATTTAATAAATGAAAAATTGATTATACAAAAGAATTAAATGCTAAAACAAAAAATATTAATGGGGGAGTACAACTTGAAACATCTGCGGCCCTACTTGTTTACTGATAACAATCCCAATACTATGGATGACTACGCTACTTCCATCCTGCGGTTGAAGCGTCCGGAGGAGCCAGTAGATGTTGTCCTGGATACGGATATGTACAACGAGGTGGACGATCAGTATGCCCTGGCCTACCTTCTTCAATATGCGGACCGGCTTCGGCTGCAGGCTATACTAGCGGCGCCTTTTCATAACCATCATTCGGATGGGCCAGAGGACGGTATGGAGCGCAGCTATCAGGAGATCTTCAATGTCCTGGATCTGCTGGACCGGAAACAGTACGGCCCGCAGGTGTTCCGCGGCGCGGCGCGCTTTCTGGAAAGCGAGACGGTGCCGGTGAATTCCGAGGCAGTGCAGCAGCTCATCCGATTGTCTGAGGGATACTCGCCTAGGCGCCCCCTCTATGTGATCGCCATTGCCGCCTGCACCAACATCGCATCGGCGCTGCTGTTGTGCCCCCAGCTGAAAGACCGCATTTTCGTGGTCTGGGTCGGCGGTATGGGCTTTGACTGGCACGATAACCGCTCCTTCAATGCCGGTCAGGATCTGGCGGCGTCGAGGGTGCTGCTGAACAGCGGAGTGCCTCTGGTACTGATCCCGGGCAGAGGGGTCCTGGACCACTTTACCACCACGGAACCGGAGCTGGAATATTGGCTCCGGGGAAAAAACCGCTTCTGTGACTACATCATCGACAAGACCGCGCACGAAGCCCGGCGCTGCGGCGGGGAGCGGTGCTGGAGCCGCCCCATCTCCGACGTGGCGGCGGTTGCGTGGCTGCTGGACGGTGCGTTCATGCTTGACCGGCTCGAACACAGCCCGGTGATGAGTTATGATTATCTGTACAGTGAGGACAAACGCCGCCATTTTATTCGGTATGTATACAGCATCAATCGTGACAAACTCATGGGCGACCTATTTGAAAAACTGTCCCGATACAACTGATTGGCGGGAAAGGAGAGAGCATGAGAAAACTATCAGCAAAGGGTGACCGTCCCATGCGGCTGGGGCGGCGGATCGAGCCCTATCTGTATCTGATCCCGGCATTCGTCTTCCTGATCACCTTTACTTATTATCCGTTTATCAAAAACGTGGTCCTCAGCTTCTTCACCGTGAACAAATACCGGGAAGTCCGGGAGTTTGCCGGGCTGGCCAACTACGTGCGGGTACTGACGGACGAGAAGTTCCTCCAGGCCATCGGAAATACGCTTGTGTATGTCCTGGCCACCGTCCCCGTCAGCATCGTCATCGGCTTCTTCCTGGCACTGCTGGCCCGGAAGCGGTCCCGGCTCTCCCCCGCCTACGAGGCCATGTACGCGCTGTCCATGGCGGTCTCGGCCTCCGTCATCGCCATGGTGTTCCAGTTCGTATACAACCCCTCCATGGGCATTTTGAATAAGCTCTTCCACACCAATATCTCCTGGCTGACCGACACCCGGACGGCGCTGCTGAGCCTGATCGTCATTCAGATCTGGGCCAACATCGGCTATAACTTCATCTTCCTGCTGGCGGGCCTCCGGGGTGTCAGCGAGGAGGTCCTGGAAAGCGCCCAGATCGACGGTGCCGTAGGGCGGAAGCTGCTGATAAAGGTGATCGTCCCCATGGTCTCTCCCACCCTGTTCTTCCTGCTGGTCAAGGACATCGCATACGCCATGACCAC
This sequence comes from Dysosmobacter sp. Phy, assembly GCF_054476235.1. NCBI lineage: Bacteria > Bacillati > Bacillota > Clostridia > Eubacteriales > Oscillospiraceae > Dysosmobacter > Dysosmobacter sp. Phy. The sequence goes on along the minus strand of NZ_CM136997.1, from coordinate 2,814,169 downwards.
GTGCAGCTTCACGCTGATCCTGTCCTATCCCGTGTTCCACAGCGGCGGCCCCAACGGCACCACGGAGACGATCATGTCCTATATTTACGGCAAGGGTATCGCCGGAACCAATTATAACGCCGCCTTTGCCGCCACCATGGTCGGATTTCTCCTATCCTCTGTTCTGATGGCGCTGAGTCTGCTGTTGGAAAGGAAGAAGGTGAACTACGACACATGAAACCGAAAGCGCTTGCCAAGATTCTTGGGGCCGTCCTTCGGCTTTTTGTCGGCCTCCTGCTCGTTGCGCCGATTCTCTATGCGCTTTTTATCTCCTTCATGGAACCGGCGGAGATCCTGACGAAGGAGCTTCATATCTTCCCCAATAGCTTCCGGTACATTGACAACTACCTGATCGTTTTCACGCATACAAAGGTCTTCCGCTTCATGCTGAACTCCTTCATTGTGGCCTTTGTTTCCAGTTTGGTCCGTATCGTTCTGGCCAGCCTCGCCGCTTTTTCCTTCACGTTTTTTGAATACCCAGGCAAGCGGCTTCTTTTTTATCTTGTTGTAGGCAGCATGGTGATCCCGGCTGATGTGCTGATCGTCCAGAACTACTTCACCACCGCGGAACTGGGCCTCATCAACACCTATACCGGTATGATGGTGGTGTTCTTCATCTCCGCCATGAACATCTTCATCATGCGGCAGAACTTCATGTCCTATTCCCGCACCCTGCGGGATGCGGCTCTGGTGGATGGCTGCGGCAATTTCCGGTTCTACGCCAGGATCCTCATGCCCTCCAGCATGCCGGTGGTTGCCACCGTTTTCATCTCTTCGTTTGTGGGCACCTGGAACACCTATCTGTGGCCTTTGCTGGTGACGAATGTGGACGAGATGCGGACAGCCCAGGTAGCTGTCACCATGCTGAACGTCAATGAGGGCAGCAGCTACGGTCCGGGGGCTGTCATGGCGGCGGCCATCACAATCCTGGTGCCGTCCGTTCTGATCTTCTTGATATTCCAGAAGAAAGTCGTTGGCGGCATGATGGCAGGCTCTGTCAAGGGATGAGGCTTGTAATCGAACTGACAATCGTATATCAAATATTTAAAGGAGGATTCTCATGAAAAAGCGTACTCAAAAGCTGGTAGCACTGCTTATTAGCCTGGTATTAGTGGCATGTATGACTGCCTGCAATTCCAGCAAACAGCCTTCCTCCAGCGGCGGGGACGATTCGGACGGGAAACCGGTGACCGTGGTGTTCTGGCACAGTTTCTCCGGGGCCACCGGCGAAGCGCTGGAGAAGATCATCGACGCCTACAACAACGGTCCTGGAAAGGAAAAGCAGATCTCCGTGGATCTGGTCTACCAGGGCTATGACGGAACGGACAAGGTCATTCTGGCTTATCAGACCAAGGACACCGCCAATGCGCCGGATATCAACGTGGGTCTGACCTCCACCATCCCCTCCATGATGGAGATGGACTGGACCGTGCCCGCAGAGACGTTCCTGAGCGGAGGCGACAGCGAGATCACCAAGGACACCTTCTATTCCGCACTGCAAAGAAGCTGCACCTATCAGGATGAGATAGTGGGCATCCCCTTTGCAAACTCCATTCCGCTCCTGTACTACAACACGGCCATGCTGGAGGAGGCCGGCTTCACTGAGCCGCCCCAGACCATGGACGAACTGATCGAGTACACCAAGGCCCTGACGGTCAAGGACGGCGGCACCGTGACCCGCTACGGTCTGAACATGCAGACCAAGCGCTATCAACTGGTGGAGTTCTGCGTCAGCCAAGATGAAAACGCCTTCTTCGGCGACAACGAGGGCGGCCGGTCCGCCCCCATGACCAGAATCGTCGCCGGCGAGGACGGCACCCTGAAGGCGTATCTGGAAAAGCTCCAGGCCCTGCTGGAGACCGGCGGCTACAAGTACATTGAGGACAACATCAACGAGGAATTCGCCCAGGGGCTGTCCGCCATGGTGATCATGTCCTCCTCCCGCCTGGGGACCATGGACAGCCTGATGCCCGGCCAGTACATGACGGCCTTCCTGCCTAAGGTCGGCGCCGATGACAACGGCGGCGCGGCGGTGGGCGGCAGCTGCCTGAATATCTTCGACCGCGGGGACGAGGCCCGGCTCAACGCTGCCTGGGACGTGATCGAATACCTGGTCTCCCCGGAGAATCAGGCCGCCTTCTCCATGGCCTCCGGCTATATCCCTGTGAACATCGCCTGTGAGGATCTGCCCGAAATGCAGGCCTACTACGAGGAGCACCCCCAGTACAAGGTGGCCCTGGACCAGATGAAGGCCGCCAGCCCCAACGCCCAGGAGCCTCTGGACCTGACCTACAACGAGATCAACGGCATTGTTACTGACGTTATGCTGGAGTTCTGCCAGGGAAACCTGACGGTGGATGAGACAGTGGAACAGATCGTCTCCCAGTGCAACGCCTCGCTGGACGAGTATCACGCCGCCAACGGCTAAGGCTGCGGGACGGGGCGGCAGGTATCTGCCGCCCCGGTTCCCATACTTCAATCAGAATTGAGGTGCTTCATGTCTCCCATCAAACTGGTCGTAACAGACCTGGACAACACCCTGCTTTCGCCGGACCGAACCATCTCCGACCGGGCGGTGGCTACCATGGATGCCATACGAAAAAAGGGTGTCCATTTCACTTTCATTACCGGCAGACCTCCCTACGCCGTGGAGCGCTTTGCCCAGCGAATGAAGCTTACGGATCCCATTGTCTGCTGCAACGGGGCTGTGATTGTGCAGGGGAATACAGTTCTTCTGCGCAGATCCTTTCCCCTGAGGCCGCTACGCTCTTTGATGGAACAGGGCGCGGCCCTGGGCCTCACGGTCCTGCTCTACGCCGGTGGCACAGAATATGCTCTCTCTGACACAGACTGGGTACGATCCCGGCGGGCGGCGGGAAAAGTCTTCCCCCTGTATTCATTCTCCTTCTCCGGTCCGGGCAGCGCCGAAAAAGTCAACTTGATGGCAGACGGACAGGACACGGCGTTTCTTGAACTCCTTCCACATGTCAAGGCCCTTATGGACCGCTATTCCATCTCCCTCTACAGTAGCAGTGGTTGCGAGATTGTGGCCTCTGGCGTCAATAAAGGGTCCGGGCTTCTTGAACTGTGCACTATTCTCGGTCTCTCTCCTTCGGAAACGCTGGCTGTAGGAGATGATGCCAATGACCACGAACTGTTGCGGACTGCAGGAATCGGCGCCGCAGTGGCTAATGCGGTAGATTCTGTGAAACGCTGCGCCGACTACTGCTGCATTGCGTCCTACACCGACGGAGTAGTCGAAGCAGTGGAACGGTTCTGTGGGAGGTGAGGGACGGTGTATGTTTCCACTTCCACAAATATCCTGTGCGAGCGGATAGGTCAACCACCGGTTCCTGTAGAAGAAAGCATCCGTATCTGCGCAGAGGCGGGATTTAACTATTTGGATTTCGGCTTTGCAGAACTTGGCTTTTTTTCTCAGGAATTTCGTAGCAATGGCTGGCGCGAAAAAATCCGGCGCTGCGCGGAACTGGCCCGGGAGCGGGGAATCACCTTTGTTCAAGGTCACGGCAGTCTGCTGGACTTCTGCAATCCGGGAGAGGACTATGCGTTCCGACTGGAACTACTGAAACGCAGTTTTTACGGTGCCCAGATGCTGGAGATCCCCTGGCTGGTAGTGCATCCGTCCTGCAGGATGGCAGATGGTGTGCCGGAAGCGGACACTCATGAGAAAAACGTGGCGTTTTTCTCCGCCCTTTCGGATTTCGCTGCGCCGCTGGGCGTGGGCATTGCCATCGAGAACATGTGGTCTGGGGCGAACCCCCGGGGCAGGCCTTACGCTGTGGAGGCGGAGGAATTGCTTCGGCTGGTCCGGGACGTGGACCGTCCCAACGTGGGGGTGTGCTGGGACATCGAGCACGCCAGCGTGGAACAACTCCCGCAGGGGGACTCTATCCGCCTGCTGGGCACTCACATTAAGGCCACCCACATTTCCGACGATACAGGACCAACTAATATTCATATTCTTCCCTACACGGGTAATCTCCATTGGGAGGAAGTTTTGCAGGCTTTTAGAGATATCCAATACGACGGACCATTTTCCTTGGAAGTCCAGCACTATCTCTTGCGGATGCCACCGGAACTGTGGATAGAGGCCGTTCATTTTGCCAGAAAAATCTGCGAGAATATGGTGAGATTATATCTCGGATGAGCATAATAACAATTAACAAATGCGTTTAAATGTAAGTTGTGGCTTGTTTTTCTGGTGGTTGACAAAAAAGCTAGAGTTAAAATTGGTCGAGCTCATAAACCATCTGCTATGTAATTCGAGACATTATATTCAGAGCCTTACGGATAGCTTACAGCTGTTCGTAAGGCTCCTACTCTATCCACTGCTATAAGTGAAAAGAGCAGTCAATGCCTTGCTGAATAATATGCTCCCGGTTCATATGTTAACCTTTTCTCTGTTTATCAAAATAATTATAGTGATTTATCAAAAGTAAGGAAATGTCCGCGAAATGATTCTCAAAGAATTTGACATTGTCTGAGTGTTTTCTACGGGGGCGAGGTATAGTATGCCTTGCCCCCTTGGAACAGGAATACAGTTAAAATATCGTATTTTAAGAAAGGAGCTTGGGAGCTTGTCAAATCAATGCTTCAAATCAATCGATGAATTACCGATTATGCTGACGATCCCGCAAGTGGCTATGGCCCTCAGTATCTCCCGCTCCAGTGCGTATGAGCTCGCCCATCAAAAAAGATTTCCTGCCATGCAGGTCGGCAGTCGTATTGTCGTTCCCAAAGAAAGGCTCATCTCCTGGATTGATGAAAGAGTTTCCCAAGGGATTATTTAGCGATTAGGGGGATTCGGTCATGACGAGGAGAAGAGCACGTGGAGAAGGGAGCATCCGAAAACGCAAAGATGGGAGATGGGAAGGGCGCTATACAATCGGTAGAGATGATGAAACTGGTAAATTCATATACCGGAGCGTTCTAGCAAAGACACAAATCGAATGTAAAAAGAAACTGCACGAAGCCATGCAGGTACAGCAAGAAGATCCTCGCTCACATGAGAAGAAGGTCCTTGTGGACAAAGTAAGCGAGATGGAACCGCAACATGCTTTAGGGCAAGTCAACGAAAAGAACAAAACGTATACAGTTGGTGAGTGGCTCGGGGTGTGGTATGAGATTTACTCAAAACCAAACCTCCGTAAAAGCACTCAGATTCAATACAAATATTTTCTGATGGATATTGTATCCCCCAGAATTGGACAAATACCTATCGAGAATCTGACAGGCCTTCAGCTTCAACGGCTCTATCAGGATCTTCGTAAAGACGGAAAAATTCGAAAACCGGGAAACTTTGATCCAGGGTTAAGTGCTAAGACTGTAAGAAGTATTCATATGCTGCTGCATTGCTTTTTTAATCAGGCAGTAAAGGAGGGACTCATCCCAAAGAATCCGACCGATGATTGCAAACCACCCAAAGTTGAACGAAGGGAGATGAGAGTGATCCAGCCGGATCAAATTTCATCTTATCTCCGTGCAGCAGCTAATCATAATGTTTTGCCAATGTTTTATCTGGAATTGACTAGCGGCTTGCGTAAAGGAGAATTGCTTGCCCTGCTCTGGAGCGATTTGGATGTAAAGCAATGTAGCATTTCAATTACGAAGACAATGTCCAGGAGAGAAGGTACAGTAGAGGTATCTCCGCCAAAAACAAAAAACTCCATCCGCCGAATAGTGATTTCAGAACAGACTGTGGAGTTATTGCTGGAGGAACACAGCCAGCATCCCCAAAATCCATATATGTTTCCGTCCCCTGTGACTGGCATGATGTATGATCCAGATGCAGTCGGAAGGATACACAAAAAACTGTTAAAGGAAGCTGGTTTAGAAGACTGTCGATTTCATGATCTGCGGCATACATTCGCAACATTGGCCCTGCAAAATGGGGTAGACATCAAAACGCTGTCGGGAATTCTGGGCCATACTTCCTCCGGATTTACTCTTGACACATACACACATGTCACACCCAAAATGCAGCAGGACGCAGCAAATAAAATAGATCAGTTCATGAAAATGAATATGTAAAAAAACAGGCAAAAATGTCCAATATTTCCGATTGGATTTTTCGGTTAATGGGTCATATAATGGGTCAAAAAAATGACAACCTCAAAAAAGTACAAAAAAGCCGCCGATTTCCAAGAAATCAGCGGCTTTTTTGGTACGCCCTGAGGGATTCGAACCCCCGGCCTTCTGGTCCGTAGCCAGACGCTCTATCCAGCTGAGCTAAGGGCGCGTGTCTCACAGACAGCTTAATTATACTAGCACACTACTTTTGAAAATGCAAGAGTTTTTTTGCATTTTTTTTGGCTTTTTTTCAAACCCTTGTCAATGATGCGGCTTTGTGCTAAAGTACAGATTGTATCGATACAGGAAAGCGGTGGGTTTATGGAAAACAACACCTTTAAGAGCGTTGCCTTTGGCGGGTTTGACAAGCAGGACGTCATCCGCTACATTGAACAGTCCTCCCGGGAGGCTGCGGAGCTCCAGGAGCGGCTCCAGCAGGAACTCGACGGCCTGCGTGCCAAGGTTCAGGCATTGGAGACCCAGGCTGCGGATCAGGAGCGCCGGGCGGGGGAGGCGGAGGACCGCTGCCGGGAGCTGGAGCGGCGTCTGAACCGGGAGCAGAGCGCCCGGCAGGCATTGGAGCAGGAACGGGACCGCCTCCAGACCCTGGCCGACGAGGCCCAGCGCCTGCGGCCGGAGGCTCAGGCATACGCTCAGTTCCGGGACCGGGTTGGAGATATCGAGTGTGAGGCCCACCAGCGTGCAGCCGCTTTGGAAAGTGCCACTCTGACCAAGCTGCGGCAGGCGTCTGGTACTTTCCAGACACAGTACCAGACGGCCATGGGCGTGTTTGAGACCGCGGCCGCCCACGTCAATGCCGAGCTGCGTAAAATTGAGGTGACGCTCTCCCAGCTGCCCCGGGCCATGGATCGGACCGGCTTGGAGCTCAAGGAACTGGAGCAGATGCTTGAGCCAGTGTCCACCGGGAACAAGTGAATGAGAATAAGGCAACGGGGCCGGGTGAACCACCTGGCCCCGCTGTGCTTTTTTCTCCGAAAAATGAAAAAAAGTAAGGTAAAACAAAAAATTTTGGCCTTCGCTGCATAGGGGTGGACAAGCCTGTTAAAAATAAAACAAAAAGGAAACTTTTGATAGTATCGCACACGTTTGCATTAATTTACGCACACGTTTGCGTTCAATCGACAAAAAATCTTACCCGATCTTTGTGCAAAAAGAAGAAACCGGGTCCATCCGGCAAAATTTCCTTGCAAAGGAAGGGAGCCTGCCCTATACTGAATTCAATTAATTAAATCTTAACAGTGGGTCAGTGCGCCGCAGGGGCGGGGAGAAGCGCGGCGCAGCCGGCCGCAGGCGGCCGGCACAAGCGTATACCAATGGCAGAAGATCCGCCCGGAACCCCCTATCTTTATTTACGGAGAGAAGGTGAAAATGGATGTCCCTGGAAGTCATTGAGAAAGTCACACAGGTGGAGACCGAGACCCGGGAGCGCAAGTCTGCCGCGGAAGCGGAGGCGAAAAAGATCATTGCCGACGCGGAGCGGGAGGGGCTTGCGCTCTTGCAGCAGGTGCGCGCCAAGGCCGCTGAGACCGGCGCCGCCCAGCTCAAGCAGGCGGAGGCGAGAGCAGCGGAGCGTTCCGCCAAAATCGCCGCCGACGCGGAGGCGGAGGCGGCCGCACTGCGGACGCAGGCCGGCAAGCATCTGGAGGAGGCAGCCGAGTTTATTGTCGGAAGGGTTGTGAATCACTGAGATGGCCATTGTAAAAATGAAAAAGCTCCGGGTCATCGCCATGGCCGACCGACGGGAGGAACTGCTCCGGGAGCTGCTGCGGCTGGGGTGCCTTGAGATCAGCGAGCCGGATGAAAAGCTGTCCGCCCCGGCCTGGTCCGCTCTGATGCAGCGGGAGAGCTCCGGCCTCTCTGCCACCAAGGTGGAGATCGGAGACGTGAACACCGCCCTGGCGGCCATCAAGCGCTATGCCCAGCTGAAGGAGGGCGTATTCATCAAGCGCCACCCCATCTCCGAAAAGGAGTTTTTGGGCAGCGGCACGGTGGAGCAGGCCCAGACGGTCAGCCGGGAAGTGGGGCAGCAGCTCCAGACGCTGACCCGCCTTCAAGGCGAGGAGAGCCGTCTGCTGTCCCGCCAGGCGGGGCTGGAGCCCTGGCGGGCTCTGGACATGCCCCTGGAACTCCAGGGCAGTGAACACGCCGTGTTCCGCCTGATGGTGTGTCCCGGATCCACGGATATGACCGCCGTGCAGACGGCCCTGGCGGACACCGCCGCCCAGATGCTGGAGATCAGCGCCGACAAGCAGCAGCGCTACTGCCTGCTGATCTGCCATAAGGCGGAGGAGGAGCAGGCGCTGGAGCAGCTGCGGCCCTTCGGGTTCAGCGCCACCGCCTTTCAGGGCCTCACCGGTACGCCGGAGGAGAACCTGCGGCAGCTGGATGGCGAGATCGCGGAGAACCGGAAGCAGCAGGAGGCGGCCACCGCGGCCATCGTGTCCCAGGCCGGCGCCCGGGACGCCCTGCGTGTCTATGTGGACCGGCTGGCGGCCGAGGCGGCCAAGGACCAGAACAGCGAGCGGCTGCTGACCGACGGCACCATCCTCTTTTTCGAGGGTTGGGCCCCGGCGGAAAAGCTCAGCCAGGTGGGCGCCCTGCTGGACAAGCTGGGCTGCGCCTGGGAGGCGTCGGACCCCACGGAGGACGAGATCTCCAAGGTGCCGGTGCAGCTGAAAAACAACGCGCTGACCCGGCCGCTGAACATGGTGACGGAGATGTACTCGCTCCCCGCCTATGACAATGTGGACCCCAACCCGCTGATGGCGCCGTTCTTCATTCTGTTCTACGGCATCATGATGGCGGATATGGGCTACGGATTGCTGATGATCCTGGCCTCGGTGCTGGTGACGAAGAAATATCACCCCAAGGGCACCATGGGCCACCTGTTCTCCCTGATGGGCCTGTGCGGCGTCAGCACCTTCATCATGGGTGCTGTCACCGGCGGCTTCTTCGGAGACTTCCTGACCCAGGTGGTGCTGCTGACCACCGGCAAGGACTTCGCCCTGCCGGCCCTGTTCACCCCGCTGAACGACACGCTGATGATCCTGGTGGGCGCCATGTGTCTGGGTTTCGTCCAGATCGTCACGGGCATGGTGATCAGCATGGTCCAGAAGTTCAAAAAGGGACAGGTCGTGGACGCCGTGTGGGAGGAGATCACCTGGTTCGTGGTCTTTGCCGGCGGCGGACTGCTGGCCCTGGGCGTGACCCCCATCGTGCTGTACGTGGGCCTCGCCATGGTGCTGCTGGGCCCCATCATTACCGGAAAAGGCCTGGGGAAGATCACCGGCATCTTCGGCTCCCTGTACAACCACATCACCGGGTACTTTGGCGACATCCTGTCCTATTCCCGTCTGATGGCTCTGATGCTGGCCGGCAGTGTCATCGCCCAGGTGTTCAACACCCTGGGCGCCATCCCCGGCAACATCGTCGTCTTTATCATCATCTCCATGGCGGGCAACGCCCTGAACTTCGCCCTGAACCTGCTGGGCTGCTATGTCCACGATCTGCGCCTGCAGTGCCTGGAGTATTTCGGTAAGTTCTACGAGGACGGCGGCAAGCCGTTCCGGCCCCTGGCGATCAACACAAAATTTGTCGATATTCAAAACGACTGAGGAGGAAAAATATTATGAGCGGTTTCTTTGATGCATTCGGCGGTCTGGCTCTGGCGCTGCTGGGCGCCGGTCTCGCGGCGGCTCTGTCCGGCGTTGGCTCTGCAAAGGGTACCGGCATCGCCGGTGAAGCCGGCACGGGCCTTCTGTGCCAAGACCCCTCCAAGTTCGGTAAGGTCATGATCCTGCAGGTCATCCCCGGCACCCAGGGCCTGTACGGCCTGGTGGTGTGGTTCTTCGCCATTTTCCGCATGGGGCTGCTGGGCGGCGACGGCCTGCCTGATCTGACCGTGCAGCAGGGCCTGCAGTACTTCGTGGCGTGCCTGCCCATGGCGTTGGGCGGCCTGCTCTCCGCCATTGCCCAGGGCCGCGTGGCCGCCGGCTCCATCAACATCCTGGCCAAGAAGCCCGACGACTGGTCCAAGGGCATGGTGCTGTGCATCACCGTGGAGTTCTACGCCATCCTGTCTCTGCTGGCTTCCATGCTGATGATCATCAATATCAGCAAGTAAGCGCCGGAAGAAAGGCGAATTGCTTATGAACGGAATCGAAAAAATCACGGCGCGGATCAACGCGGACGCCCAGGCGGAGATCGACCGGATCCTCGCCCAGGCAAGGGAGGAGGCCGCCCGCATCACCGAGCGGTACAAGACCCAGGCGGACGCTGAGGCCGCCGCCCTGGCTGCCCGCAGTGAAAAAGCTGCCGCGGAGCGGGAAGAGCGTCTGGTCAGCGTGGCCCAGATGGAAGCCCGGAAGGTGGGCCTGGCCGCCAAGCAGGAAATGGTGGAGAAGGTCTATGAGCGGGCCCTGGAGAAGCTGCGGACCATGCCCCAGGAGCAGTACACAGCCGTTCTGGCAGCGCTGCTGATCCAGGCCTCCGCCACCGGCACCGAGGAGGCCATCTTCTCTCCGGAGGACCGGGACAAGGCCGGCAAGGCCGCCGTGGCCAAGGCCAACGAGCAGCTGCCCAAGGGCGGCCTGACCGTCTCCCAGGAGACCCGGAACATTGCCGGCGGCTTTATTCTCAAGGACAACAACGTGGAGGTCAACTGCACCTTCGATACCCTGGTGCGCCTGCAGAAGGCGGAGACCGCGGGAGCGGTGGCAAAGAAGCTGTTCCCGGACACCTGACAAGGAGGAAGTGTCTTGGCGAAAAAAATCAAGGACACCGATTACCTGGTGATCTCCGCCCGCGTCAAGGCCATGGAGACCGGGCTGCTGACCCGGGAGCGGATGGAACAGATCCTGGAGGCCAAAACCGACGAGGAGGCCGCCAAGATCCTCCAGGAGTGCGGCTACGGTGAGCTGGACGCCGCCGATCCCGAGGCCATGGACGCGGCGCTCTCCGCCGCCCGGGAGGCCACTCTCTCCGATGTCATGGACGGCGCTCCGGAGCCCAGGTATATCGAGCTGTTCAAACTGAAATACGACTATCACAATGTCAAGGCCCTGCTGAAGGCCGAGGCCATGGGCACCAGCGCCGACCGGATGCTGATGGACATGGGCCGGGTGAGCACGGCGGTGCTGAAGGAGGCGGTCCGCTCCGGTGAACTGGACAGCCTGCCTCCCATGCTGGCCTCGGCGGTGGCGGAGGCCCGGGAGATCCTGGACACAACCCGCGACCCCCAGCTCAGCGACATCGCCCTGGACCGCTGGACCTACGCTGACATGGCGGCCCTGGCGGAGGAGGTCAACAGCGATTTCCTCCGGGGCTATGTGGCCGTTCAGATCGACGCCGCCAACCTCCGCGCCCTGGTGCGGACGGTCCGCATGGGCAAGAGCCCGGAGTTCCTCCGGGGCGTGCTCATGGAGGGCGGTGAGGTGGCGGCCGACGCCATTTTGACCCTCAGCGCCAACCGCGGCAGCGGCATGAACGAGGTCTACGGACCCACCCGGTTCGCCGCCGCGGCGGAGGCCGGGGCCGAGGCCCTGCGGGGCGGTCCTCTGACGGAATTTGAAAAGCTGTGCGACGACGCGGTGGGCGACTATCTCGCCGGCGCCCAGTACGTGCCCTTCGGCGAGGCGCCGCTGGTCGGCTACCTGGCCGCCCGGGAGACGGAGTACACCAACCTGCGGATCCTCCTGATGGGGCGCGGCGCGGGGCTCCCGGCGGACGTGATCCGCTCCCGGCTCCGGGCCAGCTATGTGTAAGGCGGGGTGAGAAGTATGGCGACAACGTATCAGATCGCAGCCGTGGGAGACTGGGAGTCCGTCATGGGCTTCCGTGCCCTGGGGCTGGACACCTACCCCGTCACCTCCGTGGAGGAGGCCCGGGAGCAGATCCGGGAGCTGGCCAAGACCAACTGCGCGGTGATCTACCTGACGGAGCAGCTGGCCAAGGACATGGAGGACGTGATCTCCCACTACAAGGATGAGATCCGCCCCGCCATCATCCTGATCCCCGGCCGGGAGGGCTCTCTCGGCATCGGCAAGGCCAACATCCAGCGGGCCATCGAGCGGGCGGTAGGCGCGGACATCCTCTGAGACGTCAAGGGGGAGCAGGCTCCCCCTTGAGGACCCCCACCACCAGTCTGCGGACTGGTGTGTGCGCCCCGGGGGCGCACGGGGCGCGGAATTTTCGCCACGCCGCAGCGTGAAGAAAATATGCCGGTGGTATATTTTCAGCGGAGACCGCAGCGGCTGTGCCGCGAGGAGACGCACTTGCTGTCGCGGCGAAAATGATTTGATTTTTTGATTTGCCGAAGGCAAATCAACCGGGGAAAACGGCGAAGCGCCGCCGGCGGCGGATGAAGCGAGCCGTTTTCGAGGCAGCGGCGCGATCGGCGGCCCCAACGGGGCCGGGGATCGCAGCGCCGCAACGGTGGAGACCCTTTGGTTTCCCCTGGCCCCCTTCCGCTGGGCGCGGAGCGGGGGAGGGGGAGGACCGGTTTCCCAATTCTTTCTGGCGAATCTATCCTGAAAGAAGGTATTTGTATTGAGCGGTAAAGTTGTGAAAGTATCCGGACCGCTGGTCGTGGCCACGGGCCTGAAGGACGCCAATATGTCCGACGTGGTCCGTGTGGGCCCCCAGCGGCTGATCGGCGAGATCCTGACCATGAAGGGCGACTCCGCCTCCATCCAGGTCTACGAGGAGACCTCCGGCCTGGGACCCGGCGCCGTGGTGGAGACCACCGGCGCCCCCATGAGCGTGGAGCTGGGCCCCGGCATGATCGAGGGCATCTATGACGGCATCCAGCGCCCCCTGGAGAAGATCGTGGAGAAGGTGGGTGCCTGCATCACCCGCGGCGTGGAAGTTCCCGCCCTGGACCAGGAGAAGAAGTGGGAGTTCACCGCCACTGCCGCCGTGGGCGACAAGGTGACGGGCGGCGACATCATCGGCACCGTCCCCGAGACGCCGGTGGTGCTCCACAAGATCATGGTGCCTCCCACCCTGAGCGGCACCATCAAGAGCATCCAGAGCGGCTCCTTCAACGTGCGGGAGACCGTGGCGGTGCTGACTACCGACGACGGCAAGGACGTGCCCCTGACCATGAGCCAGAAGTGGCCCGTCCGCGTGGGCCGTCCCTACAAGCACAAGTATCCCCCCAAGCGGCCCCTGTGCTCCGGCCAGCGGATCATCGACACCATGTTCCCCATCGCCAAGGGCGGCACTGCCGCCGTGCCGGGCCCCTTCGGCTCCGGCAAGACCGTGGTGCAGCACCAGCTGGCCAAGTGGTCCGACGTGGACATCGTGATCTACATCGGCTGCGGCGAGCGCGGCAATGAGATGACCGACGTTCTGCGCGAGTTCCCGGAGCTGAAGGACCCCCGCACCGGCGAGTCGCTGATGAAGCGGACCGTGCTGATCGCCAACACCTCCGATATGCCCGTGGCCGCCCGTGAGGCCTCCGTCTACACCGGCATCACCATTGCGGAGTACTTCCGAGATATGGGCTATGACGTGGCCGTCATCGCCGACTCCACCTCCCGCTGGGCCGAGGCCCTGCGCGAGATGTCCGGCCGTCTGGAGGAGATGCCCGGCGAGGAGGGCTACCCCGCGTACCTGGCCTCCCGTCTGGCCCAGTTCTACGAGCGCGCCGGCTCCGTGGAGTGCATCGGCACCGACGAGCGCCGGGGCAGCCTGACCGCCGTTGGCGCCGTGTCGCCTCCCGGCGGCGACCTCTCTGAGCCCGTCTCCCAGGCTACCATGCGGATCGTCAAGGTGTTCTGGGCCCTGGACTCCTCTCTGGCCTACAAGCGCCACTTCCCGGCCATCAACTGGCTGAACTCCTACTCTCTGTACCTGGACTCCCTGAAGCCCTGGTTTGACGAGAATCTGGGCGAGGCCTTCATGGCCAACCGCGGCCGCGCCATGAGCATCCTGCAGAACGAGGCCAGCCTCAACGAGATCGTCCAGCTGGTGGGCAAGGACGCCCTGTCTCCCGCCGACCAGCTGACCCTGGAGGTGGCCCGGATGGTCCGCGAGGACTTCCTGCAGCAAAACGCCTTCACCGATATCGACGGCTTCTCCAGTTACGACCGGCAGGAGAAGCTGCTGGCAATGATCCTGCGCTACGAGACGCTGTGCCGGGACGCCATCGCCAAGGGCGCCGCCGTCATGAAGCTCTTCGACATCCCTGCCCGTGAGAAGATCGGCCGCGCCAAGAGCGTGCCCGTGGAGGAGTACGAGCAGGCCTACGCCCAGATCCAGGCCGAGATGGAGCAGCAGATCGCCGATGTGATCGCTCAGGGAGGTGACGAGTTATGATCCGTGAATACAGAACCGTAGAGGAGATCGTCAGTCCTCTGATGATGGTCCGCATGGTGGAGAACGTCACCTACGACGAGCTGGTCGAGGTGGAGCTCCACGACGGATCCATCCGCCGGGGCAAGGTGCTGGAGGTCAACGGCGACACCGCTGTGGTCCAGCTGTTCGAGTCTGCCGCCGGCATCAACCTGGCCGACGCCAAGGTCCGCTTCCTGGGCCACCCGCTGCAGCTGGGCGTGTCCGGCGACATGCTGGGCCGCGTGTTCAACGGCATGGGCCAGCCCATCGACGGCGGCCCCGACATCCTGCCCGAGGAGTACCGGGACATCAACGGCCTGCCCATGAACCCGGCCGCCCGTGACTACCCCAACGAGTTCATCCAGACCGGCGTCAGTACCATCGACGGTCTGAACACCCTGGTCCGCGGCCAGAAGCTGCCCATTTTCTCCGGCTCCGGCCTGCCCCACGCCAATCTGGCGGCCCAGATCGCCCGCCAGGCCAAGGTGCTGGGGGACGACGCCTCCAACTTCGCCGTGGTGTTCGCCGCCATCGGCATCACCTTCGAGGAGTCGGAGTTCTTCGTCAGCGAGTTCCGCCGCACCGGCGCCATCGACCGTACCGTCCTGTTCTCGAACCTTGCCAATGACCCGGCCGTCGAGCGTATTTCTACCCCTCGTATGGCCCTGACCGCCGCCGAGTATCTGGCCTTTGAGAAGGGCATGCACGTGCTGGTCATCATGACCGACATCACCAACTACGCCGAGGCCCTGCGCGAGGTCTCCGCCGCCAAGAAGGAGGTCCCGGGCCGCCGCGGCTTCCCCGGCTACCTGTACACCGACTTGGCCACGCTCTATGAGCGCGCCGGCCGCCGGCTGGGCAACCCCGGCTCCATCACCCTGATCCCCATTCTGACCATGCCCGAGGACGACAAGACCCACCCCATCCCCGACCTGACCGGCTATATCACCGAGGGCCAGATCATCCTCTCCCGCGCACTGTACCGCCAGGGCATTCACCCGCCGGTGGACGTGCTGCCCAGCCTGAGCCGTCTGAAGGACAAGGGCGTCGGCAAGGGCAAGACCCGGGAGGACCACGCCGACACCATGAACCAGCTCTTCGCCGCCTACTCCACCGGTAAGGACAACAAGGAGCTGATGAGCATTCTGGGCGAGGCCGCCCTGACCCCCACGGACCTGCTGTACGCCAAATTCGCCGACGAGTTTGAGCGCCGCTACGTCAACCAGGGCTACGAGGAGAACCGCTCCATCGAAGAGACACTGAACCTGGGCTGGGAGCTCCTCAGCATCCTGCCCAAGGCGGAGCTGAAGCGGATCAAGCCGGAACTGATCGAGAGATACTGGCCGAAAAAAGACGAGCAGAAGTAAGGAGGGGTGAGCCATGGCGAATATCACGGTAAGCCCTACCCGTATGGAGCTCACCCGCCTCAAGGGCAAGCTGCGCACGGCCCAGCGGGGCCACAAGCTGCTCAAGGACAAGCGGGATGAGCTGATGAAGCAGTTCCTGGACACCGTCCGGGAGGTCCGCGCCCTCCGCGCCGAGGTGGAGGAGGAACTGATGAAGGTCCACAACTCCTTCACCGTGGCCTCCGCCCTCATGAGCTCCGAGGCTCTGGAGCAGGCCCTGCTCTATCCCAAGCAGAGCGTGGAGCTGACCCAGACCACCCAGAACATCATGTCCGTCAACGTGCCGGTGTATCACTTCCAGACCAAGACCAAGTCGGATTCTGACATCTACCCCTACGGCTTCGCGGCTACCTCCGGCGAGCTGGACGCCGCCGTGGACGCCCTGGGGAAGGTGTTCCAGAAGATGCTGAAGCTGGCGGAGATCGAGAAGTCCGCCCAGCTGATGGCGGAGGAGATCGAAAAGACCCGCCGCCGGGTCAACGCGCTGGAGTACGTGATGATCCCCGACACCCAGGATGCCATCCGGTATATCACCATGAAACTGGATGAGAACGACCGCGCCACCACCACCCGGCTGATGAAAGTCAAGGATATGCTCCTCAAGGAGGCTATCGAGGAGCGCCGGGAGGCCAGCGAGGAGGCGGTCAAAGCCTTCGGCGGAGCCCAGGAGGTCTGATCCTCCCGGCGCGCGCCGTTCCGCAAAGACCCAGAGACGGGGTCCCGGCAGGGACCCCGTTTTTCCCTGCCTCTTTCCCGCAAACTGGGGAGATGGAGATAAAGAAGTCTTGACGAAACAGAAAAACCGGTGTAGTGTATTTCTGTTAGGCAACAACGCATTTGCGCGTGATTTCCGCTGAAAAGGAGAGAAAACGACCATGTACTGCGTACAGAATATCCATGAGGACCTGCTGTGGCTGGGCGCTTCCGACCGGCGTCTGGCCAAGTTCGAGAATGTGTTCCCCATTCCCCGGGGCGTCAGCTACAACAGCTACCTGGTGCTGGACGAAAAGACCGTCCTGCTGGATACCGCCGACCAGGCGGTGGGCGAGCGGTTCTTTGAGAACCTGTGCTTTGCTCTGGCGGGCCGGGAACTGGACTATGTGGTTGTAAACCATATGGAGCCGGACCACTGCGCTACCCTGGAGCAGCTGCTGTGCCGGTTCCCCAGCGCCCAGGTTGTGGGCAATGCCAAGACCATCACCATGATCGGCCAGTTCTTCGACTGCGATCTGACCGGCCGCACCGTCGTGGTGAAGGAGGGGGACACCCTCACCACCGGCCGCCACACCTTCACCTTCCTGATGGCCCCCATGGTCCACTGGCCGGAGGTTATGGTGACCTATGACACCACCGACAAGACCCTGTTCTCCGCCGACGCCTTCGGCACCTTCGGCGCCCTCAACGGCAACATCTTCGCCGACGAGGTGAACTTCGAGCGGGACTGGCTGGACGATGCCCGCCGGTATTACACCAACATCGTGGGCAAGTATGGCGCCCAGGTCCAGGCCCTGCTGAAGCGGGCCGCCGGTGTGGAGATCCAGTGCCTGTGCCCGCTGCACGGCCCTATCTGGCGTGAGAACATCCAGTGGTTCGTGGACAAGTACCAGACCTGGAGCACCTACGCTCCCGAGGACCGGGCCGTGGCCATCTTCTCCGGCTCCATCTACGGCCATACGGAGAACGCCGCCGACATCCTGGCCTGCCGTCTGGCCCAGAAGGGCGTGAAGAACATCGCCCTGTACGACGTGTCCCACACGGATGTGTCCTATCTCGTCAGCGAGGCCTTCCGGTGCAGCCACCTGGTGTTTGCCTCCGCCACCTATAACGGCGAGATCTACACCCCCATGGAGGACTTCATCCGGGATCTGAAGTCCCACGGCCTGCGGGAGCGGTCCGTGGCTCTGATCGAGAATGGCACCTGGGCGGCCCAGTCCGCCCGGCTGATGACCGGCATCCTGGACACCATGAAGGACATGCGGGTCATGGAGGGCACCGTGACGCTGAAATCCTCCGTGAAGGAGGCCCAGCGCCGCAGCCTGGAGGCCCTGGCCGACAAGATCGCCGAGGAGCTGCTCCACTGAGCGTACATCCAAAAATGCCCCCGCCGGTCTCCCGGCGGGGGCAATGTTTTTCCGGGAGACGGCGGGGAGCGGAAGGGCAGAAAAGGCGCCTGACGTGAAAGCGTCAGGCGCCTTTGATCTCGGATTTTCTGTGATGGAAAATACCTTTACAGCAGCGTGATCCCAGCCTGCTCGCAGGCTTCCATGGTCTCTTTGTCCCACAGGCTGGCCTGGACCTCACCGATGTGGCAGGTGCCGATCAGCAGCATGCACAGACGGGACTGGCCGATGCCGCCGCCGATGGACTGGGGCAGCTCGCCGTTCAGGAGCATCTGGTGGAAGGGGAGCTTCCGGCGCTCGTCGCAGCCGGCCTCGGTCAGCTGGCGGTCCAGGGCGGCCTCGTCCACCCGGATGCCCATGGAGGAGATCTCAAAGCTCCGCTGGAGGACGGGGTTCCACATGAGGATGTCGCCGTTGAGGGTCCAGTCGTCGTAGTCCGGGGCACGGCCGTCGTGGGGCTTGCCGGAGCGGAGCTTGCCGCCGATCTGCATGAGGAACACGGTGTGGTGCTTGCGGCAGATCTCGGTCTCCCGCTCGCTGGGGGTCAGGTCGGGGAAGCGGTCCTCCAGCTCCTGAGTGGTGATGAAGTACACGTCCCGGTCCGGCTTGAAGGTCAGGACGGGGAAGGCGTTGCGCAGCGCGGCGGAGGTGTCGCAGATGGCGCCCACGATGTCCCGCACGGTCTCCCGCAGATAGATGTGGTTGCGGTTCTGGGGGTCGATGTGCTTCTCCCAGTCCCACTGGTCCACGTAGATGGAGTGGAGGTTGTCCACCTCCTCGTCCCGGCGGATGGCGTTCATATCGGTGTAGAGGCCGGTGCCCAGCTTGAACTCGTACCGCTTGAGGGCCAGCCGCTTCCACTTGGCCAGGGAGTGGACTACCTGGCCGTCGGTGCCCACGTCGGGCACGTCGAAGGTGACAGGGCGCTCCACGCCGTTGAGGTCGTCGTTGAGGCCGGTCTTGCCGTCCACGAACAGGGGGGCGGAGACCCGGTGCAGGTTCAGCCGCACGGTCAGGCTGTGCTGGAACTCCTGGTGGATCAGCTCGATGGCCCGCTGGAGCTCGTTGTTGGTCAGGGGCATCCGGTAACCGGCGGGAATGGTGATCTTGCTCATAGATGGAGGGTCCTTTCTGAATGTGGTTTGATGGGCTCAGGCGCCCAGCTTTTCAAGGCCCAGCCGCAGGCGGCGCAGGACCTCTTCCTTTCCGAGGATGTGGCAGATCTCCACGGCGCCGCCGGGAGTCACCTGCTTGCCGGCGGCGGCGATCCGCACGGGCCACATGAGGGTGGCGTTCTTCACGCCCATGGACTCGGCCAGGGCGATCAGGCAGTCATGGACGGCGTCCTGGGTCCAGTCGGACAGGGCCTCCAGGGCGGGGATGGCGGCTTGGAGCATCCGGGCGGAGACCTCGGCGTCGGTCTTGGACTTCTTGTTGGTGAAGAGGGCCGCGTCATAGTCCGGCAGGGCGTCGAAGAAGTCCACCTTCTCGGGGATCTCTGTCAGCTTTTCGCACCGGGCCTGGAGCAGGGCCGCCACAGCGGCGGCGTCGATGGCGGGGTTCTTTACGCTCTCACGGATATAGGGCTCCGCTACCTTGGCAAAGGCCTCCGGCGCCAGGGCGCGGAGATAGGTTGCGTTGAAGTAGGTGAGCTTGTCCATGTCGAAGATGGCCGGGGACTTGGAGATGCCGGCGATGTCGAAGGCCTTCACCAGCTCATCCAGGGAGAAGATCTCCTGCTCGCCAAGCTCCCCCTTGGGGGCCCAGCCCAGCAGGGCCACGTAGTTGAGGATGGCGTCGGTCAGGTAACCCTGGTCCCGCAGGTCCTCGTAGGAGGGGTCGCCGTGGCGCTTGCTCATCTTGTTGTGCTGGTCCCGCATGACGGGGGAGCAGTGTACGTAGGTGGGGATGTCCCAGCCAAAGGCCTCGTAGAGGAGGTTGTACTTGGGGGCGGAGGAGAGGTACTCGCTGCCCCGGACCACGTGGGTGATGCCCATGAGGTGGTCGTCGATGACGTTGGCGAAGTTGTAGGTAGGCAGGCCGTCCCGCTTCAGCAGCACCTGGTCGTCCAGGGTCTTGTTCTCCACGGTGATGTCCCCGAAGGACACGTCGTGGAAGGTGGTGGTGCCCTCGTGGGGGATCCGCTGGCGGATGACCCAGGGCTTGCCGGCGGCCAGGTTGGCCTGGATCTCCTCGGGGCTTAAGTCCCGGCAGGGGTCGTCGCCCCGGGAGAAGTCGCCGCTGTCCTCCTCGGACTCGGTCTTTTCGCAGAAGCAGTAGTAGGCCGCGCCCTTCTCCACCAGGAGCTTGGCGTAGGGCAGATACAGGTCCCGGCGCTCCGACTGGATATAGGGGCCCACGGGGCCGCCCACATCGGGGCCCTCGTCGTGGGTCAGGCCGCACTCGGCCATGGTGCGGTAGATGACGTCGGTGGCGCCTTCCACCAGGCGGCCCTGGTCGGTGTCCTCGATGCGCAGGATGAAGGTGCCGCCGGCGTGCCGGGCGATCAGCCAGGTGTACAGGGCGGTGCGCAGATTGCCCACGTGCATATAGCCGGTGGGGGAGGGGGCGAAGCGGGTGCGGACCTTCCCCTTGGGGATGCGGGCTTCCATCTGGTCAAAAAAAGCGGTGTCCATTGCCATGAATGTACCTCCGATCAAAAAATTCACGCAAAACAACAACCTACATTATCTATGGATTTCCCTGGAATGTCAAGGCTGATGCGCGGGTTTTTCCGAGATCGCCCTGGGATTTTTGCGGCTTACCAGAGATTTCGGCGGGATGGGCGCAGAGGCCTCCGCACCGAAGCACTCCACATGCGGATGTGCGTTTTATGTAGGTTTGTCAAACATATTGGACGGCGAACTCTAAGGGGGAACACCAGTTGAGGGGCCTCATGGGGAAGTTGTTGGAGCGGCGGTTGTGAACGGCGAGCTGCTTTGCGAAGTCATCCAGGGAATAAAAGCTGTGGCAGGAATAGAAGCGTTTCTGGTCCTCACGGTGGCTGCGCTCCACCTTGCCGTTGTGGCGTGGGGTATAGGGACGGATGAGCTTGTGGCGGATGCCAAGCTCGGCGGCAGTTTTCTCAAATAGGGAAGGGCTGTCTTGTCTACCTGTGAGGAAGCGGTTGGTAAACTCTGGGCCATTGTCGGTCTGGACGCATTCCACCCGGATGCCCCGGCGGGCATACCAGCGGACCAGCTTTCTTAGAAAATCAGCGGAGGAAAAGGTGGACTGCTCGGGATAGGCGGCCAGGAAGCGCAGACGGGTAAACTCGTCAATAGCGGTGTACTGGAACAGGCGCAGCTCCGGGTCGGCGACGCAGCGGCGGGGCACCACCTTCACATCCACCTGGACACGCTGGCCGGGATAGGTCATCTGCTGGTAGGGCTTTGGCTTGTATGCTTTCTTCTTCTCGGCCGCAGGAAACAACCCCAGCTTGCGCATGACACGGAACAGGCTCTCCGGGCGGCGGGTATAGCCCCGCTGCCGCAACCGGTGCCACAGCTCCACCATGCCAAGGTTGGGATTCCTGCGGCGCAGGTCCCGGATCAGCTTCAGCTCCGCCTGTGTGTGCTGGTTGGGATGGTGGTGGGGCCGCCGGGACTGGCAGGCCAGGGATCCCGGTGTACCATCCCAGCGGTTCTTCCAGAAGTAGATGTACGACCGGCTTTTGTTGTACTTCCGGCTGGCTTTAGCTACTCCATATTTCTCCGCGTACTTCATCAGGGATTGCCTGTATGCCATGTCCTGTGTTATACTCTTGCTCATGAAGGATATGGCCCCCTCTCGTTCAGTTGTTGTCTGCAACTCCAACTTTAACCGATGAGGCCTTATCCTTCATCCTTTTTTATTCACTTGTCCAATATGTATTGTAGTCCTACACACTCCACATGCGGATGTGCGTTTTATCCGTTGCACTTTTTCAGGCTTTGTGATATACTATATTAGTTAAATTGCGCCCTGGCAAAGGACGCTTTCAATAGAAAGATTTGAGGTGTTCCGACTTATGGAAAATGAAGTGCAGAAAAAGCGTATTTTGAGCGGCATTCAGCCCTCCGGCGACCTGACCCTGGGCTCCTATCTGGGGGCCATCAAGAACTGGGCGGCCCTGGCCGATCAGTACGACTGCTACTATATGCTGGCGGACATGCACACCATCACCGTCCGGCAGGACCCGGCGGCGCTGCGCCGTCACACCCTGACCCAGGTGGCGGCCTACATTGCCAGCGGCCTGGACCCGGAGAAGAACGTGCTCTTCGTCCAGTCCCACGTGCCCGCCCACGCCCAGCTGGGCTGGGTGCTGGACTGCTACACCATGTTCGGTGAGCTCAGCCGCATGACCCAGTTTAAGGACAAGTCCGCCAAGAACGCCGACAACATCAATGCGGGTCTTTTCACCTATCCGGCTCTGATGGCCGCCGATATCCTGCTCTACCAGGCGGACCTGGTGCCCGTGGGCGGCGATCAGAAGCAGCACGTGGAGATCTGCCGGGACATCGCCAACCGCTTCAATGGCATCTACGGCGACGTGTTCAAGATCCCCGAGCCCTACATTCCCCAGGTGGGCGCCCGGGTCATGAGTCTCACCAGCCCCGAGAGCAAGATGAGCAAGTCCGACAAGGACCCGGGCGGCTGCGTCTATATGCTGGAAAAGCCCGAGGATATCCTGCGCAAGTTCAAGAAGGCTGTGACGGACTCCGACGCCTGCGTCCGCTACGACAAGGAGACCAAGCCCGGCGTGTCCAACCTCATGCAGATCTACTCCGTAGCCACCGGCCGCACCTTCGAGGAGATCGAGGCGGAGTTCGCCGGCCGCGGCTACGGCGACTTCAAGAAGGCCGTGGGCGAGGCCGTGGTGGAGCTGCTGCGGCCCATCCGGGAGGAGACGGAGCGCCTGCTGGCGGACAAGGGCTATCTCGAGAGCGTGTACCGCGCCGGCGCCGAGAAGGCCGCCTATGTAGCGGGCCGCACCCTCTCCAAGGTCTATAAAAAAGTGGGCTTCCTGCCCCGCTGACGGAGGTCGCGCAATGGAGTTTGAGAGCGGTCTGATCGTCCTGGTGCTGCTGGCGCTGCTGGTGGCGGGGATGGTCAGCTTCCTGACCACCCCGGTGGTCAAGACCTTCGCCTATAAAGTGGGCGCCATCGACGTGCCCAAGGACGAGCGGCGGATGCACAAGGTGCCCATCCCCCGGCTGGGGGGCCTGGCCATCTTCATCGGCTTCATGGTGAGCATCCTGCTCTTCGTCCCTATCACTCCGGAGATGAAGAGCATCTTGCTGGGTGCCGTGGTCATCGTGGTGCTGGGCGTGGTGGACGACATCATGGCCCTGCCGGCGCTGCTGAAATTCGTGGTGCAGATCGTGGCGGCCCTGATCCCCGCCACCCACGGGGTGGTGATCCAGGCCTTTTCCAACCCCAACGTCTTTTCGGACAACCTGTACTGGGTGCTGGGCTGGATGTCGGTGCCGGTGACGGTGCTGTGGATCGTGGCCATCACCAACTCCGTGAACCTGATCGACGGGCTGGACGGCCTCGCCAACGGCGTGTCCGCCATCTCCGCCACCACCATGCTGGTCATCGCCCTGGTGACGGCCCAGAACCAGGTGGCCATCGCCCTGGCGGCCCTGGTGGGCGCGTGCGTGGGGTTCATGCCCTACAACATGAACCCCGCCAAGATGTTCATGGGCGACACCGGCGCTACCTTCCTGGGCTTCATCCTGGCCACCATGTCCATTCAGGGCCTGTTCAAGTATTACGCCGTCATCACCTTCGTGGTGCCGTTCCTGATCCTGGGCCTGCCCATCTTCGACACCAGTTTCGCCTTCATCCGCCGCATCGCCCACGGCCAGAGCCCCATGCACGCCGACCGGGGCCACATCCACCACCGGCTCATCGACATGGGCCTCAACCAGAAGCAGGCGGTGGCCACGCTGTATGTGATCTCCGCCATCCTGGGCCTTAGCGCCGTGGTGCTGACCACCGGCGGGGAGGAGAAGGCCATGCTGCTGTTCGCGGCCCTTTGCATCGTGGCGGCGGTGGCCGCCCGGGTGGTGTTCCCCAAGGAGGTCCGGGAGGAGCTCCACGAGGAACTGGAGGAGCTGCGGGAGCACGGCCACCACGACCACCATCACAGTGAGCATCCGTCCGCTCCGGAGCAGACGCCCGGCGGGGACGGCAAGGAGGAATAATGGAAAAGCTGCGTATCATGAGCGTGTTCGGCACCCGGCCGGAGGCCATCAAGATGTGCCCCCTGGTGAAGGAACTGGCGTCCCGGCCGGAGATCGAGAGCCTTTGCTGCGTCACCGCCCAGCACCGCCAGATGCTGGACAGCGTGCTGGAGGTCTTTGACCTGAAGCCCGACTGGGACCTGGACATCATGACCCCCCGGCAGACCCTGTCCACCATCACCAGCAAGTGCCTCACCGGCATGGACGAGGCCATCGACACGCTGAAGCCGGATATGATCCTGGTCCACGGGGACACCTCCACCACCTTTGCCGGGGCCCTGTCGGCCTTCTATCACCAGGTGCCGGTGGGCCATGTGGAGGCGGGTCTCAGGACCTACGACAAATACTCCCCCTTCCCGGAGGAGATGAACCGCAAGCTGGTCAGCGCCATCGCGGACCTCTACTTCTGCCCAACGGTCAACAATAAAAACAACCTCCTCAAGGAGGGCATCACCCAGGGGCTCTTCGTTACCGGCAACACGGTGATCGACGCCCTCAAGACCACGGTCCGGGACGATTATGTCTTTGCAACGGACGAGCTGAACAAGCTGCCCTACGGGGAGAAGAAGATCATTCTCGTCACCTGCCACCGGCGGGAGAACTACGGCGAGCCCATGAAAAACATCATGCTGGCCCTGCGGCAGATCGCCGAGGAGGACCCCGAGGTGGAGCTGGTGTATCCCGTCCACCTGAGCCCCGTGGTCCGGGAGGCGGTGGACACGTATCTGCGCGGCGCGCCCCGGGTCCACCTGATCGACCCCCTGCCCGCCGACGAGATGCACAACCTCATGGCCCGGTCCTACCTGGTGCTGACGGACTCCGGCGGCCTCCAGGAGGAGGCGCCCGCCCTGGGCAAGCCCGTGCTGGTCATGCGCCGGGAGACGGAGCGGCCGGAGGCCGTGGAGGCCGGGACCGTGAAGCTCTGCGGCGTGGTCCAGGACGACATCGTCACCATGGCCCAGCGGCTGATCCGGGACGAGGCGGCGTACGGCCGCATGGCCCACGCGGTCAACCCCTACGGCGACGGCAACGCCTGCCGCCGCATCGCCGACGCGGTGCTGTGGCACTTTGGGCGGGGAGAGCGCCCCGCTGATTTTCAGTAACGCCCCCCCGCCGGGGGCGGCCAGGGAGGAGGACACCATGGACAAGCGCCGGATGAACCATATCGCCGTGGGCTTCATCGTGGTCATGGCCCTGGTGATCGCCGTGATGTTCGGCAACAACCTCCGCCGCCCGCCGCAGGTGGTGCTTCCGGATACCTCAGCTACCGGCGACCAGTCGGACCAGGCAGAGGATGACGCCGGCACGCTGTCGCTGGTGCAGGTGACGCCGGAGACAGTCCAAACTGCCATTGCGACTCTTTCCAGGCCGGATCAGTACCGCCGCACCATCACCATCGAACAGTTCTGGGACGGCGGCAGCGGCACCTATGAGGTCAGCGTTCTGGTGTACGGCCCGTGGACCCGGACGGACCGGACCCTGCCGGACGGCCGGGCGCGTCATACCATCACTGACGGTAAGACCACCTATATCTGGTATGACGGCGACAGCGCGGTGCACAGCGGACCTTCCGCCGGCATCACCGCCGACAACGAGCAGACCATCCCCACCTACGAGGACGTACTGGACCTGCCCAAGGAGATCATCGTACAGGCGGATTACCGCACCATCTCCGATGCGAACTGCATCTACGTGGAGACCCGGGAGGGGCAGGACGGCGTCCTGCGGTACTGGGTCAGCGTGGAGACGGGGCTGCTGGCGGCGGCGGAGCGGCTGGTGGACGGGGAGACCGTCTACCGCATGGGGGCGCTGACGGTGGACCTGACCGCCCCCGCAGCGGCGGATCTGACCCTGCCGGACGGCACGGTGTTGGTGCCGGAACTGGCGGAATGAACGGAAAAAGCGGAGGCGTGCGCCTCCGCTTTTTCATTTACAGGATCAGCAGCAGGCCCAGAGCCACCAGCAGTTCCTCGTCGGCGTCCTCCCGGAACAAGAAGAACAGCAAACCCAGGAGCAGCAGGTCCCCGGTGTCCACGCTGTCCAGGTGCCACTGGTCCAGGAAGTGCCGGAGAAAGCCGGTCAGGCCGTCGCCCCGGCCGCCGGAGGGCGGTGGCGGACCGTAGAAGGGCGGGGCCTCCCAGGTGTGCTCCCGGTGTGTCTCGCCGTGCTGCTCCCCGCCGCGGTCCTGCTGCCCGGAAGAAGGAGGCGGCCTCCGCTCCCCGGCCCCGGCGCCGGGCGGGGGGTCCTGTCCGCCGCCGGAGGGCGGCGGAGCCTGGCCGGGCCGGCGGGCGGGCTCCTCCTCCGGGATCCGGGTATAGGAGCCGTCATCGTTGCGCATATACCGGTTATACATCCCTCAAGACCCCTCCCATCCGGCCAGGAATTTCTTGCCCAGATGGAACAGCCTCGCCAACTGGAGGGCCCGCTCCACCTTCTCCTGCCGCTCTGGCTTCAGGTAGGGCCGCAGGGCGTAGACCAGCGTGCGGGCGTTGGAGTCCTGCTGGCTGCCCAGCTCCTGGACCAGGGGCAGCAGCCGCATCAGCAGCTTAGGGTCCAGGCCGCCGGTGAGGCCCGACAGCAGATCGCCGCCGCCGTTTTCCGGCGGCGGTCCCTGATGGTGCCGGTCCTGGGACGCCTGCCGCGTCTGCGGCGGAGACTGGGGCGGTTCGGTCTCGCCGCCCCCGGTCTCGCCGGAGAGGGACTGGGCCAGCCGCATGATCTGTGCCATGCTGTCGGGGTTGGACAGCAGTTCGTTGAGCTTGTCGTCGAATTCGGCCATGCCCGGCCCCCTTTCTCTCAGGTCACTTCTGCTTCATGCTGCGGTTGATCCGCTGGACCAGCTCCGCCCCGGCGGGGCTCTGCATCACCTGGTTCATCATCCGCATGATCTCCGCAGGGTTGCCCTTGGCGGCGGACTGGGCCGCCCGCTGGAGGGACGCTCCCTGATCTCCCGCGGAGAGCATCTGCATCAGAGCCTGGCCGTCCCGGGACTGCATCAGGGACTGCAGCATGGCGGGATTGGCTTTGAGCTGCTGGATCATTCGCTTGGTCTGTTCGTCCATAGTGCCTCCTTACGCCTCACGGCTGTTGAGTTCCATCACAGTATATGAGGCGGGGCCGGGAAATGTGCCCCGGAAAGAAAAAAACGCCCCGCGCCGTACAGACGCGGAGCAGGGAAGGAGTTTATTTTTTCCGGGCGGCGGCCTTGGCCGTGTCGCAGTCCTTGGCCAGGGGGCAGCCCTCGCACTGGGGGGACCGGGCGGTGCAGGTGTCCCGGCCGAAGAGGACCAGCCGGTGGCAGAAGTTGTTGGACTCCTTGGGCGGGATGCTCTGGCGCAGCTGCCGCTCCACCTGGAGGGGATCCTTGGACCCATCGGTGATGCCCAGCCGCCCGGTGATGCGGATGCAGTGGGTGTCGCAGACATAGCCCTCCTGGCCGAACACGTCCCCCAGGATGAGGTTGGCGGTCTTGCGGCCCACGCCGGGCAGAGCCGTCAGCTCCTCCATGGTGCCTGGGACCTTGCCGCCGTGCTTTTCGATCAGCTGCTGCGCGCAGGCTACGATATCCCGGGCCTTGCCGTTATAGAAGCCGCAGGAGTGGATGTACTCGCCCACCTCCTTGGGATCGGCTTCGGCGAAGCTCTCCAGGGTGGGGAAGCGTTCGTACAGGGCCGGGGTCACCTTGTTGACCCGCTCGTCGGTACACTGGGCGGAGAGCCGCACGGCGAAGAGCAGTTCGTAGTCCTTTTCGTATTGCAAAGAGCAAAGGGCGTCGGGATAGATCCCTTTCAGCGTCTCGATGATCCGCTTCACGGCGGCTTTGGATTTCATGGCAGTCACCTCGCTTGACACGATACCACAAAATCCGACGGAAAACCAGAGGAATTTGCAACACTTTTCCGCCCTTTCCCAGGAAAAGGCGGAAAAGTTTGGGCCAGGCGGTGGAAATCCGGGCAGCGCTGTGCTATAATGCCTATCTGGAATTTTTACGGAGAAGGGAGGCGGCGCCATGCAGCGGCCCCTGGCGGACGAGATCCGTCCGAAAACCCTGGACGAGGTGGTGGGGCAGAAGCACCTCCTGGCCCCCGGCGCGGTGCTGCGGCGGCTGATCGAGAGCGGCGCGGAGGCCAACATGGTCTTTTATGGCCCCTCCGGCACCGGCAAGACCACCATCGCCAACATCATCGCCCAGCGGACCCACAAGACGTTGTACCGGCTCAACGCCACCACCGCCTCGCTGCAGGACGTGAAGGACATCATCGCCGACGTGGGGACGCTGATGGCCCCCGGCGGCATCCTGCTGTATCTGGACGAGATCCAGTACTTCAACAAGAAGCAGCAGCAGAGCCTGCTGGAGTTCATGGAGAACGGGTCGCTGACCCTGATCGCCTCCACTACGGAAAACCCCTATTTCTACGTCTACGGCGCCCTGCTCTCCCGCAGCACGGTGTTTGAGTTCAAGGCCGTGCCGCCGGAGGAGGCGGAGGGCGCCGTGCGCCGGGCGTTGGACATCGAGCGGGAGCGGGCGGCCCTGCCCCTGACCTGGGAGGAGGGGGTGCCCCGGCAGATCGCCACCGCCTGCGGCGGCGACGTGCGCAAGGCCATCAACGCCGTGGAGCTGCTCTGCCAGGCGGCGCAGCCCCGGGACGGGCAGATTATGCTGACAAGTGGGGACGCTTCACAGCTGGCACAGCGCAGCGCTATGCGCTATGACAAGGGCGGCGACGCCATGTACGACCTGGCCTCCGCACTGATGAAGTCCCTGCGGGGCAGCGACCCGGACGCGGCGCTGCACTATCTGGCCCGCTTTCTGGAGGCCGGGGACCTGGTGACCCCCTGCCGGCGGCTGCTGTGCTCCGCCAGCGAGGATATCGGCATGGCGTACCCCCAGGCGGTGAGCATCGTGAAGGCCTGCGTGGACACGGCCATGCAGCTGGGCCTTCCCGAGGCGCAGCTGCCCCTGGCCCAGGCGGCGATCCTGCTGGCCACGGCCCCCAAGTCCAACAGTGTGGTGGAGGGAATCTCCGCCGCCTGGGCGGACGTGAAGGCGGGCCGCACCGGGGACGTGCCCCGGGAACTGCAGAACGTCCACGCCGACTCCACCGGCATGGAGCGAGAACAGGGCTACCGCTACCCCCACAGCTACCCCGGCCACTGGGTGCGCCAGCAGTACCTGCCCGACGCCCTGAAAAGCGTGAAATACTACCGTTACGGCGACAACAAGACCGAGCAGGCCGCCAAGGTTTACTGGGAGAAGATCAAGGGTCCGGAGACGTGAACACCGTCTCCACCGGATCCTTCTCGTAGCCCGGCGGGGAGTAGACCCACCGCTCCAGCACCCCGTCGGTGATCTGGTAGCGGGGAGGCTCCGGCTCCCGGGGCGGCGGCAGGGTCTCGATGACCTGGAGCTTGATCTTCATGCGCTCGGGCCGGATGCTCTTGATGAACACGGAGACGCCGTCGCCCACCCGAAGGCCCTCCCGGCTGTCGGCCAGGCCCGAGAGGTTGGGGGCCAGTTCCACGAAGCTGCCGTAGTCCTTGACGCTGCGGACCACGCCCCGGACCGTCTCACCGGTGCGGAAGCGGCTGGCGTTTTCCATCCAGGTGCCCAGCAGCTCCCGGTGGGTCATGGTGAACCGGCGGCGCTGGCGGTCCACGGACTTCACCGCCGCCAGGATCTTCTGGCCCGGCCGGAACCGCTGGTCCGGGTGGGGGATGCGGGAGACGGAGATGTACTCGATGGGCAGCATGGCGATGACGCCGCAGCCGATGTCCAGAAAGGCGCCGAAGGACTCCAGCCGGGTCACCACGGCGGTGACCACGCTGCCGGGGACCAGGTGCTCCAGGAAGTCGTCCAGGGCCTGCTCCTGGACGAGACGGCGGCTGAGCAGGGCCACCGGCGCGCCCTTTTCGTCGGCGCGGATGGCCGTGACACAAAAGCAGGTGGGCTTTCCCACCCGGCTCAGCACCGCGATGTCCCGCTCCGCCCCGCTGATCCAGGGGGAGAGGACCTCCTCCCGGGGCATGAGGCCCCGGACGCCGCCCAAGGTGAAGTGGAGGGCGTGAGCGGTGTCGCACCGGTCCGCCGCGGCCTCCAGGACCGTACCGGCGTCCATGGCCTCCTGGAGGGCGGGGAGGGTCCAGGGCCCTTGGGGGCGCAGGCCTTCCGGCGGGAATCGTCTGTTTTCCGGCATGAGCGATCGCATCCTTCTGCCGCGGAGGCGGCGTGTTATGATGATGTTACTATATGCGGCCCCGGCGGCCCGCTTGACAGGAGGCGTAAAATGGACCTGCACCTGCATGACAAAGTGGAATTGAAGAAGCCCCACCCCTGCGGCTCCACCCAGTGGGAGATTTTGCGGGTGGGCATGGACATCAAGCTCCGGTGCCTTGGCTGCGGCCACGAGCTGATGCTGCCCCGCAGCAAGGCAGAGAAGAGCATCCGGAAGATCCTGACGGAGGAGGGACGGACATGAACAGAGGAACGAGAACGGTGGCGCTGGTGCTGGTGGTGGTCCTGGTGATCTCTCTGCTGGCATCCCTGGTGCTGCCGTATCTGGCAATGGGGTGAGCGCACGGATCCGCCGCGGGTTTTCGCGGCGGATTTTTTCTGCCCCGAGGGCAGACCCGGGAAATCGGGCCCGCCTCCTTTTTGCGACCGCTTTTCCCAGTCCGCTGTCCTATAATGGTCCCCGTGACCGGAAAGGGGGCGGCGCCGTGACGACCGTGTACGTGGACAGTGTCTTTGTGCTCAATGCCCTGATGGACTATCTGCTGCTCCTGTGCACCGGGCGGCTGGCGGGGGTGCCCCTGCGGCGGGGGCGCTACGCTCTGGCTGCGGTGCTGGGCGGGGCCTACGCCGTGGCGGTGTTCCTGCCGGGGTGCGGCTTCCTCGCGCTCCTGCCGGCCAAAGCGGCGGCAGGGGTGGTCCTGGCGGTGGCGGCCTTCGGCGGCGAGGCGCGGCTGGGGCGGCTGATGCTGCTGTTTTTTGCCGTGTCCTGCGCTATGGCCGGGTGTGTCCTGGGCCTGGGACTGCTAGCGGGGGGCGGCGTACCGGTGGCACGGGGCGTCTTTTATACCGACGTCTCCGCCAAGGTGCTGCTGATCGCCGCGGCGGCCGCCTATCTGGTGCTGACGGTGGTGTTCCGGGCGGCGGCCCGCCACGGCCTTGGCGGGCATCTGGTGCCGGTCCGGGTGTGCCTGGAGGGACGGACCGCCGCTCTGACGGCCCTGCTGGACACCGGCAGCGCCCTGCGGGACCCGCTGTCCGGCGCACCGGTGCTGGTGGTGTCCCCGGGGGCGTTGGACGGCGCGCTGCCGCCGCCGGTGCGGCGCCTTCTGACGCCGGCGCTGCTGCGCTTTCCGCCGGACCTGTTGGAGCCGCTGGAACAGGCGGCGCCGGCGCTGCGATGGCGGCTCGTGCCCTACCGGGCGGTGGGCGTGCCGGAGGGGCTGCTGCTGGCGGTGCGCAGCGACTGGACGGAGATCGGCGGAGAGCGGCACCCGGGGCTGACGGTGGCATTTTCCCCCACGGCCCTGGGGCCGGGATATGCCGCCCTGTGGGGCGGCGAGGCAGGCAAAAGGAGAGTGGGACATGAGACAATGGAGGATGATCGCAAGGCGGCTTTTGGAGCGGCTGGGGCTGCTGGCGGAGCACGGGGTCCACTACATCGGCGGCAGCGACACCCTGCCGCCGCCCCTGCCCCGGGAGCGGGAGGCGGAGCTGCTGGCCCGGCTGGACCAGGAGGACGCCCGCAAGGAGCTGATCGAACATAATCTGCGGCTGGTGGTGTACATCGCCCGGCGGTTTGAAAATACCGGCGTCGGCATCGAGGACCTCATTTCCATCGGGACCATCGGCCTCATCAAGGCCGTGGGCACCTACCGCTCCGACAAGAACATCAAGCTGGCCACCTACGCCTCCCGGTGCATCGAAAACGAGATTTTGATGTACTTGCGAAAAAACGCCGGGCGGAAGGGAGAGGTCTCCTTCGACGAGCCGCTGAACACCGACTGGGACGGCAACGAGCTGCTGCTCTCCGACGTGCTGGGCACCGAGGCGGACGTGGTCATGCGGCCCATCGAGGAGGACGTGGACCGCTCACTCCTGGCGGCGGCCATCAGCGTGCTCTCTCCCCGGGAAAAGGAGATCATCACGCTGCGCTTCGGCCTGGGCGGCGGCCGGGAGCAGACCCAGAAGGAGGTGGCGGACCGGCTGGGCATCTCCCAGAGCTACATCTCGCGCCTGGAAAAGCGCATCATCAACCGGCTGAAAAAGGAGATCCTGCGGCTGAGCTGAGCACCGCCGGTCAGGGCCGACGCCCCTTGACCGGCGGCGCTTTTTGTCATAGAATGGTCTGCGAGACTATGAGGACAGGTGGACCCTATGACTGATTTTGAACAGCGTTACATCGCCGCCCGCAAGGCCGTCATCGCCCGGGACCTGCGGCGGCTGAACCCCATGCAGCGCCAGGCCGCCATGACGACCGAGGGGCCGCTGCTGCTGCTGGCCGGCGCCGGCAGCGGCAAGACCACGGTGCTGATCCAGCGGGTGTATAATCTCCTGACCTACGGCCGGGGCAGCGACACCGACGAGGTCCCTGGCTGGGCCACGGAGGAGGATTTGCGTTTCCTGGAGACCCTGCCGGACCAGCCGGACGAGGAGCAGTACCGCCGGGCGGTGCGCCTTTGCGCCGTGGACGTGCCAAAGCCCTGGGAGATCATCGCCATCACCTTTACCAACAAGGCCGCCGGGGAGCTGAAAGAGCGCCTGTCCGTCCGGCTGGGCCCGGCGGCGGAGGACGTGTGGGCCTCCACCTTCCACTCCGCCTGTGTGCGCATCCTGCGGCGGGACATCGACCGCATCGGCTTCGGCAAGGACTTCACCATCTACGATACCGACGACTCCAAGCGGGTGGTGCGGGACATCCTCAAGGAGATGAACCTGGACGAGAAAAAACTCCAGCCCCGCAAAGCCTTGGCGGTCATCAGCGCCTCCAAGGACCGTTACGAGAGTCCGGAGGACTTTGCCAGGGCCCATTCCAATGAGGCCGACTGGGAAATGAACCGCATTGCCAAGGTCTACGCCGCCTACGCCAAAAAGCTCCGCGCTGCCAACGCGTTGGACTTCGACGACATCATCTACCATACCGTCACCCTCCTGCGCCAGGAGCGGTCGGTCCTGGAGTACTACCAGCGCAAGTTCCGCTACGTGCTGGTGGACGAGTACCAGGACACCAACCATCTCCAGTACCTGCTCACCAGCCTCCTGGCGGGAGGGTACAAGAACCTCTGCGTGGTGGGCGACGACGACCAGTCCATCTACCGTTTCCGGGGCGCCAACATCGAGAATATTCTCAGCTTTGAAAAGCAGTACAAGAACGCCCGGACCATCCGCCTGGAGCAGAACTACCGCTCCACCCAGAACATCCTGGACGCCGCCAACGCCGTGATCCAAAACAATACCGGCCGCAAGGGCAAGACCCTCTGGACCGACAACGGCGCCGGGGAGACGGTCACCGTCAAGACCACCTTCAACGAGAGCGACGAGGCGGGCTTCGTGGCCGGGGACATCCTCACGGGGCTGAATCGGGGGCGGAAGTTCTCCGACTGCGTGGTCCTCTACCGGATGAACGCCCAATCCAACGCTCTGGAATACGCCATGAAGCGCAACGGCATCCCCTACAAGGTGGTGGGGGGTATGAAGTTCTTCGACCGGGCGGAGGTGAAGGACATGCTGTCCTACCTCTGCGTCCTCAACAACCCCCTGGACGACCTGCGCCTGCGGCGGATCATCAACGTCCCCGCCCGGGGCATCGGCAACACCACCCTGGATAAAGTGGCGCTTCTCGCCGAGAGCCAGGGGGCGTCCCTCTACGAGATCATCCGCAACGCCGACCTGTTCCCGGAGCTCAAGAGCGCCGCTTCCAAGCTGCTGAAATTTGCGGACCTGATCGACGGCCTTCGCCGGGCCGGGGGAGAGCTGGCCCTGCCGGAGTTCTACGACGCCGTCTGCGACCAGACCGGGTACATCCGTGCCCTGGAGGAGAAGAACGACCTGGAGAGCCGGGGCCGCATCGAGAACGTCCAGGAATTGAAATCCAACATCCTGGGCTTCCTGGAGCGGGATCCGGAGGACGCCACCCTCTCGGGCTTCCTCAACGAGATCGCCCTGTACACGGACCTGGACGGCGTGGAGGCCGGGGAGGAGTCTGTCACCCTCATGACCATCCACGCCGCCAAGGGCCTGGAGTTCCCCTGGGTCTACGTGGTGGGCATGGAGGAGGGGATCTTCCCCGGCTCCTCCGCCCAGTACGACGAGGAGGAGCTGGAGGAGGAGCGGCGCCTTTGCTACGTGGCCATGACCCGGGCCAAGGAGAAGCTGACACTGACCAACGCCCGCCAGCGGATGCTCTACGGCCGCACCAGCCCCAACCGGCCCTCCCGGTTTTTGGAGGAGATCCCGGAGGAGAACCTCCGCTGGCTCAGCAAGCCGGAGCCCCGTGCCGCCCGGCGGGACGACCTGGACACCGCCCCCTGGGGCGACAGTTTCGGCGCGGCCCCGGCCCGGTCCGCTCCGGTGCGGACTTACGGCGCCGCCAAGCCCCGGGAGCCGGTCCGCAAGCCCCTGGCCTCCGCCTCCGGACGGACGGCGGGAAGCACGGCGGGGCTTTTGCAGCTGGCAGTGGGGGACACCGTGGAGCACAACGCCTTCGGCCGGGGCACCGTCACCGCCGTCCAGCCCATGTCCGGCGACGCCATGGTGACCGTGCAGTTTGAAAAAGAGGACAAGCCCAAACGGCTGATGCTGAAATTCGCCGGCAGCCACATGAAGAAGCTGTGACCATGGATATGACGAAGTGGATGGCGGCGTATGAGGCCGCCATGCTGGTGGCATTCGGGGACCGGGTGCGGTACATCGGCCTCCAGGGCAGCCGCGGCAGGGAAGAGGCCTGGCCGGACAGTGACATCGACGTCGTGCTGATTTTGGACGAACTGACCCCGGCGGACCTGGAGACGTACCGCGCCGCCGCGGCGGCTCTGCCGGAGCGGGACAAACTCTGCGGCTTCATGTCCGGAGCGGCGGAGCTGGCCGCCTGGGACCGGGGGGAGCTGTTCCAGTTCCGCCGCGACACCACAGATCACTATGGCCGTCTCTCCGATCTGCTGCCGCCGGAGGAGCCCGGCGACGCCCGCCGGGCGCTTCATACCGCCGCCTGCGGCATCTATCACCTCTGCTGCCACAACGGCCTCCACGGCCGGGATCTGGCCGCGGCGGAGGGGGCCTGCAAGGGGGCGGTGTTCGCCCTCCAGGCTAGGGCGTATCTGGAGACGGGGACCTTTTACCGCCGCCACCGGGACCTGGGGAAGGCCCTGACCGGGGCGGACCTGGCGGTGTTCCGGGCGGCGGAGGCCGTCCGGCAGGGGGAGCATCCCCTGAACCTGGACGCCCTGACGGCCCTGCTGCTGGAGTGGAGCGGCGATCTGATCCGCCGGCGGGAGGACTGAACGGCGCCCCGTCTCCGCCAGCAGCAGCGGACAGAGAAGCGGGCAGGTTCGATATCCACCCCGCCCAATCTGCCGAGCCCGCTTTTCGGAGACGCAGTTCTCCGGCCGCCGGGGCCCGGCGCGGGGTCGACGGGCCATTGATGCCCGCCGGACCGGTTTGCGTGATCTCCGTACTTACGAACAGGAGGACCGGAAGGTCCTCCTGCTCGTTTCAGAGTTTTTTTCTTCCGCCGGGTGCGGTGCATTCTCTTTTGTCAGGTCAAAAGAGAATGGGATACATCCCCCGCGGGGACCTAGCCTCCCGGCAGATGGGAGCGGCCCGCAAAAACTCCCACTCCCGGCCCGCCAAGAAAAGAGGTCCTGCATCCTGGGCGCAGAAAAGAGAGCAGACACCATCAGGTGTCTGCTCTCTTTCGCCTCCGGCAGATCTCAGCCCCGGACTGCCTCCGCCATGGCCCGGTAGCTCTGGATCAATGCCAGCACGTCCAGCCCCAGGGCGGCGCTGTCAAAGCCCGCGGCCAGCCGCTTCCTGGCGGTTTCCACGTCGCCGCAGAAGATCATGGCCAGCTTCCCGGCGGCCTTGCAGGCGGCCACCACCCTCGCCAGCGCCTCCCGCATTTGGGGCGCATCCAGTTCCATAGGGCAGCCCAGGGCGATGGACAGGTCCAGGGGACCCACGAAAATGCCGTCCACGCCCTCC
Organism: Dysosmobacter sp. Phy; assembly: GCF_054476235.1. Taxonomy (NCBI): domain Bacteria; kingdom Bacillati; phylum Bacillota; class Clostridia; order Eubacteriales; family Oscillospiraceae; genus Dysosmobacter; species Dysosmobacter sp. Phy. The sequence continues at coordinate 2,777,718 of NZ_CM136997.1, read as the reverse complement.
ATGGCGGCGATGGTCTCGATGTTCGCCAGGCACCCGGCGGTCTCGCACTGGGGGATCAGCAGGGTCTCACGGTTGCTGCGGTCCATGTAGACCGCGGCCCCGGCCAGGGAGGCCTCGTCACAGCCCCACAGGCCGTCCCGGGTGGGGCAGAAGCCCCGGCCTCCCACAGGGGGGAATTTGGCGAAGCGGACCAGCCGCTCCACCTCCTCCACGGTTTCCACCGCCGGGACGATGAGCCCCTTGGCCCCCAGGTCCAGGGGGTGCAGCACTGCCTCCCGGGTGACGGAGTGGATGCGGACCAGGGCGTCCAGCCCCGCGGCGCCAGCGGCAGTGATGCACTCCGCCATGGTCTCCGGGTTCAGAACGCAGTGCTCCGTATCCAGAATCACGAAGTCCAGCCCGGCAGTGCCCAGGGCCTCCACGGCCACGGAGCTGCGCAGGTGGGTGAAGGTGCCGACAGAGGGCTGTCTCACCCGGTATTTTTCCAAAACGCGGTTCATGCAGATCGCTTCCTTTCTCATGATGTCAGGTTCGGCTACGGTTTTACTTCGATGCCCAGGATCCGGGCCACCACCGCCGCCTGGGAGGCATGGATGGCGGCGCCCTTGAGCTCGGCGCAGGTCTCTGACAGCACGATGCCTTCCAGTGTGCAGGTGGTCAGGTCCACGCCGGCAAGAACAGTGCGGAACAGCTCCGCCCGGGTCAGGTCGGTCTGCTCCAGCGTCACCTTGGAAAGACGCAGCTCCGACAGGATGGCCTCTGTGAAGTTACATTCCTTCACAGCTAACCGGTCCCAGCGGCCGCCTGTAAACGGAACGGACCGGAACAGGCACTGCTCCAGGACTGTGTCCTTGAGACGGCTGCGGCGGAAATCCGCCCCGTCGGCCTTGCAGCCGCTCAGGCGGCAATCCCGCCAGAAGGAGCCCGGCAGGCGGCAGCCGGAGAAGTCACAGTTCTCCAGGCGGCAGCCGAAAAAGGCGGCGCCGGAAAAGTCACAGCGGATGAAGCGGCACTTGCGCAGCGCCGCGTCGTGGAATTCCAGGTCGGAAAGGTCCAGCCCCTCCGCCGTCTCCTGGGTGAGCGTCAGCCCGGCGGGGAGACGGCTTTCCTCCTCCCGGGTCCGGGCCAGCAATTCTGTAAAGTCGCTCATGACCGCCGCCTCCGTTGTTCCTCCCGCTGCTCCGGCATCCACAAAAGCTCCTGGAAGCTCTTGATATACACGTCGCAAAAGCCCCGCATGGCTTCCTCGTCCCGGGCGAAGAAGGGATCGTACACGCCCACCACCCGCATCTTCGCCGCCCGGGCGCCCCGGCAGGCGGAGAGGCTGTCGTCAAACACGGTGCACGCCTCCGGCTCCACGCCGGCGGCTTTGGCCGCCGCCAGCCAGATGGCGGGTTCCTTTTTCTCCAGGCCCAGGTCGTGGGCGAAGGTGACGCGGTCGAAGTACTTCATCAGGTCCAGCCGCTCCAGGGCGGTGCGGCAGTGCTCCGGCACGCTGGAGGTCACCACCGCCATGGACCGGCCCTCCGCCCGGCACTGCTTCAGGTACGCCCGGACGCCGGGCTTCACCGCCACATGGGCGTAGGCGTCCTTGGCCAGGTCCATCCACTCGGCGATGATGTCCTCGCAGGACTCGCTGAGATGGCAGTACTCCCTGGTGAATTTGGCTGCCAGGGGCAGGATCGTGTGGGCCACGCCCTCGTAGTAGGCGTGGGTGTAGGGAAGGCCCCGGCGGGCCAGGAAGGTCCGGTCCACATCCTTCCACACGCCGTTGGAGTCGATCAGCGTCCCGTCCATATCAAATAGCAGCAAGGCTCACTCCTCCTTTTCCAGCCAGAAGCGCCAGGGGAAGTCCCGGGCCTCCTCCGCGTAGTCCACCCCGATCCGGGGCCCGCAGCGCATCCGCTCCCTGACCGGCGCCGGAGCAGGGAGGCCCAGGTCCTCCGGGCCGTCGCAGACGAACAGTTCATCGTCCGTCACCAGGTCCAGGCCGTTCTGCGCTCGGGTAAGGGACAGCCCTTTGCAGAGTTTGCCGGGACCATTGAGAAAATTCTTCCTCCGATAGGCGGTCAGGGGCTTGTCCCCGAAGCGCAGACGCCGGATGGTCTCTACTCCCGCCAGGGGCTCCCCGGCGCGGATCAGCACCGCGGCGGGCTCGCCCTCCGGCTCCGTGACGAAGTTCAGGCAGTGGTACATCCCGTAGATGAAGTAGATATAGGCGGTGCCTGCCTGGCGGAAGAGGGTGTCGGTCCGGGCAGTACGGCGGTAGCCAAAGGCGTGGCAGGCCTTGTCGCAGCGGCCGATGTAGCCCTCCGTCTCCGTGATCCGCACCGCCAGCAGCTCCCCGTCCAGCCGGCGGACCAGACACTTTCCCAGCAGCGCCTGCGCCGCGGAGAGGGTGTCCTGGAGATAGAATTCCCTGCAAAGCCTTGCCATTTTCTCACCTCGGTGTTAAAATACGACCCGTCGTGCCCGTTCGTCCCCGCAGGGGACGGAAGGGCGGAACGATGCTTTATTTTACCATGGAACGAGTATGGGAGCAAGAGCGATGAAAAGCAATCAAATCCGTCAGAATGTCTTTCCGGTGCTGGCCGCTTTGATCTGGGGCACGGCCTTTGTGGCCCAGAGCGTCAGTGCGGACTATGTGGAGCCCTTCACCTTCAACGCCGTCCGGGCGGCCGTGGCCTTTGTATTTTTGCTGATTCTCAGCGTGGTGTTCCGACGCCTGCGGCGGCGGGACTTCGCCGGCAGCGCCGCGCCCCGGCCCCACGCCCGGCGGGATCTGGTGCTGGGAAGCCTGTGCTGCGGCGCGGCGCTGACCCTGGCGACCAATCTCCAGCAGAAGGGGCTGGAGACCACCACCTCCGGCAAGGCCGGGTTCATCACGGCGCTGTACATCGTCATCGTACCGGTGGCGGGGCTGCTGTTCCGCCGCCGTGTGCCCCGGGCCGTGTGGCTGGGCGTGGTGCTGGCAGTGGCGGGGCTGTACTGTCTGTGCATCAACGAGGGCTTCACGGTCAGCAGCGGCGACATCTATATCCTGCTGTGCGCCGTGTGCTTCTCCGCCCACATTCTGGTCATCGACCACTTCACCCAGAAGGTGGACGGCGTGGACATGTCCTGCGGGCAGTTCCTGGTGGTGACGGTGCTGTCGGTCATCGGGATGCTGGCCACGGAGCACCCCAGCCTGTCCGCCATCCTCCGCTGTGCGGGTCCCATTTTGTATGTGGGCGTGTTTTCCAGCGGCGTGGCCTATACTCTTCAGATCCTGGCGCAGAAGGACTCCAACCCCACGGTGGTGTCGCTGCTTTTAAGCCTGGAGTCCGTGTTCGCCACGGTGGCCGGAGCGCTGATCCTGGGAGACCGGATGAGCGGAAAGGAGTACTTCGGCTGCGTGCTGATGCTGGCGGCGGTGGTGCTGGCCCAGCTGCCGGAGCGGAAGAAACCGGCGGCGATTTGACATTGGACAAAGGTTTTTCATTGTGTTATACTATAAAACTGTATGAGTATGCTGCGAGGTGATTCCATGCGGATCGACGTTCTGGGCGTGGGCTTTGACAATGTGACCATGGCGGAGGCCGTGGATCGGGCCTGCGCCATGCTGGACCAGCCGGGGCCCCACTATGTGGTGACGCCCAACCCGGAGATCGTGGAGGTCTGCCGGGCCGACGGGGCGGCCGCGGCCGCCGTCAACGGCGCGGATCTGGTGCTGGCGGACGGCATCGGCGTCATCAAGGGAGCCGCCATGCTGGGTACGCCCTTGAAAGAAAGAACGCCCGGGATTGAATTTGCCGGGCATTTGATGGGGAAACTGGCAGAGAGGGGCAAGTCCCTGTACCTGCTGGGAGCCAAGCCTGGCGTGGCGGAGCTGGCGGCAAAGCGGCTGACGGCGCAGTATCCGGGATTGACCATCGCCGGTACCCGCGACGGCTACTTCAAGGAGGACGGCCCGGTGGCGGAGGAGATCCGCCGCAGCGGGGCCGACTGCGTGTTTGTCTGCCTGGGCGCGCCCAAGCAGGAGAAGTGGATGGCTGCCAACGGTGAGGCCACCGGGGCGGCGCTGCTGTGCGGCCTGGGCGGCAGCTTGGACGTGTTCGCCGGTGTAGTGGCCCGGGCCCCCAAGTTCTGGTCCGACCACGGGCTGGAGTGGTTCTACCGCCTGTGCAAGGAGCCCCGGCGGATTGGCCGGATGATGAAGCTGCCGCTGTTTCTGGTCCATGTGCGGCAGGAGAGGAGACGCAAATGAGGGGCAAGCTGATCGTGCTGGAGGGGACCGACGGCTCCGGCAAGGCCACACAGGCCTGTCTGCTGGCGCAGCATCTGGCGCGGGAGGGCCGCGCCTTCCGGGAGATCGACTTTCCCCGGTACGGCAATCCCTTCGCCGAGCCGGCCAAGCTGTACCTGGACGGCGCCCTGGGCGCCCACGCCGGGGACGTGAACGCCTACGCCGCGTCGGTGCTGTTCGCCGTGGACCGCTTCGCCTCCTACAAGGAGGACTGGGGCGGCGCCTACGAGGCCGGGGAGCTGATCCTGGCCAACCGCTACACCACCTCCAACGCCGTCCATCAGGCCTCCAAGCTGCCGGCGGGGGAGCGGGAGGCATATCTGCGCTGGCTGTTCGACCTGGAGTATCACCGCATGGGCCTTCCGGCGCCGGATCTGGTGATCTACCTGGATCTGCCCACGGAGCTGTCCGAGGCCATGCTCCGCAAGCGCCAGCAGGCCACCGGCACCCATGCCGACATCCATGAGCAGGATGAGGACTACCTCCGCGCCTGCCGGGACAATGCCCGTTCCATCGCCCGACAGCTGGGCTGGACCGTGGTCCGCTGCGACCGGGATGGCACCGTCCGCCCGCCGGAGGACATCCACCGGGAGATCTGGGACCTGGTGGGAATGCTTCCGTGAGGCCTGTCCCAATACGGGACAGGGAAGAGCGGGGCGTTTCCGCCCCGTTTCCGCCCCGCCCGGCTTAGCAGCAGGTGTTGCAGCCGTCATTGCAGCCGCACCCGCAGTTTCCGCCGCAGCTGCTGCCGCCCATGGAGCCGCCGCAGCAGCAGCAAACCACGATGAGGATGAGGATGATCCACAGGCAGGAGTTGTTGTTTCCGTTGTTGAAGCACATGTCTGTCACCTCGCTTTGAGACATTCTATGCGCCGTTGGCTCCGGGAGAGCCTGGCCATTGAAAAATTTCCCCCGCTGGGGAAAAACACAGGGATTTCTGGCCGCTTCGGTCCGCCGGAGCGGGAAGAACAGGAGGTTCATATGTCTGATTTCAAAAAGGGTGATACCGCCAGCTGGGACAGCGAGCAGGTCCGCCGGAGCCAGCCGGCGCCCAAACGGACGGCTCGTCCCCGGAAACGGCGGCGCCGCCGCATCAACCCCTTCGTCTATATCCTGTTGGTCCTGCTGATCTCCGCTCTGCTGGCGGGGGTGGGCTGGCTGCTGGCCTGTGATCTGTGCGCCTTCAACCGGGGTGCCATTGAGGAGGTGACTGTGGAAGTGACCGCCGAGGACTCCATGGGCGACGTGGCGGATAAGCTCCAGGAGGCCGGGCTGATCAAGTACAAGTGGTTTTTCCGCATTTTTGCCGCCTTCTCCGGCGCCGATGAAAAAATCGGCATCGGCACCTATACGCTCAACACCGACATGGACTACCGGGCGCTGATCGTGGGGATGCACAGCTCCTCCGGCAACCTCAACGCCGAGACCGTCACCGTTACCATCCCCGAGGGCTACACGGTCCGCCAGACCATCGCGCTGCTGGCGGAGAAGGGTGTCAACACCGAGGAGGCCCTGACCGAGGCCGCCCAGACCGCCACCTTCGACTACGATTTCATCGACAACAACAGCGAGGACCTCTCCAGGCTGGAGGGCTACCTCTTCCCGGACACCTATGAGTTCTATGTGGGGCACAACGCCAAGGACGCCCTGAACAAGCTGATCTCCAACTTTGTCAGCCGTCTGGGCAGCGACGGCATGGAGCAGGTGGAGGCCTCCAAGTATTCCCTGGAGGAGATCATCACCATCGCCTCGTTGATCGAGGAGGAGACCGACGGCTCCGACCAGGCCAACATCGCTTCGGTCATCTACAACCGTCTGAACAACACCTCCTATGAGACCGCTGGCCTGCTGCAGATCGACGCGTCGCTGCTCTACGCCCTGCCGGATCACGAGGGGGCCATCACCAACGAGGACAAGGCCGTGGACTCCCCCTACAACCTCTACAAGAACAAGGGCCTGCCGCCCACGCCCATCTCCAACCCGGGCCTGGCTTCCATCCAGGCTGCCCTGGACCCGGCTGAGACCAATTACTACTACTACGCCCTGGGCACCGACGGCAAGCACCACTTCTCCACCACGCTGGCAGAGCACAACGCCTTCCTTGCCAGCGGCCAGTATGCCGGGTAAGCGGCGCCCGCCGGAGCTGCTGGCTCCGGCGGGCGATATGGAGCGGCTGGAGATGGCCGTCCGCTACGGCGCCGACGCGGTGTATCTGGCCGGGCAGAGCTACGGTATGCGGGCCTTCGCCGGGAACTTCACCGACGAGGAGCTCCGCACCGCCGTCGCCCTGGCCCACAGCCACGGCGTGAAGGTCCACTGCACCATCAACACCATGCCCCGCTGCGACGAGGTGGAGGGCCTTCCGGCCCACCTGGAGCTGCTCAACGACGCCGGGGTGGACGCGGTGATCGTGGCGGACCTGGGCGCCTTCACCCTGGCGGGGAAGTACGCCCCCCGCTGTGCCCGGCACATCTCCACCCAGGCCAGCATCTGCAACCCCGTCACCGCCCGGGCCTGGTACGACCTGGGCGCCTCCCGGGTGATCCTGGCCCGGGAACTGAGCCTGGAGGAGATCCGCACCATCCGGGACAGGACGCCGGAAGAACTGGAGATCGAGGCCTTCGTCCACGGCGCCATGTGCGTCAGCTACTCCGGCCGGTGCCTGCTCTCCAACTACATGACCGGCCGGGACTCCAGCCGCGGCGCCTGCGCCCAGCCCTGCCGCTACCACTACGCCCTGATGGAGGAAAAGCGCCCCGGCGAGTACTTCCCCATCGAGGAGGACGGCCAGGGCAGCTACATCTTAAACTCCCGGGACATGTGCATGATCGACCACCTGGACGATCTCATGGACGCGGGGCTCACCAGCCTGAAGATCGAGGGCCGGGCCAAGTCCGCCTACTACGCCGCCATCGTGACCGGCGCCTACCGCCACTGCCTGGATGCCGCGGCAGCGGGGGAGCCCCTGGACGGCGTCTGGCGGGACGAGGTGGAGCATGTGAGCCATCGGCCCTACTCCACCGGCTTCTACTACGGCCCGCCGGGCCAGTACTACGACACCTCCCGGTATATCAGGCAGTGGCAGGTGATCGCCCTGGTCACGGACTGCGACGGCGAGGGCAACGCCACACTGTCCCTGCGCAACAAGTTCCGCGCGGGAGACACGGTGGAGGTGGTGGGACCAGACACGCGGCCCTTTGCCCTGACGGTGCCGGAGATGACTGACGCCGACGGCGCCCCCCTGACCGAGCCCCGGACCCCGGGCTCCGTCTTTCATATGAAACTGCCCCGGCCGGTGCCGGCCTGGTCGCTGCTGCGGCGCCAGGCGGACCTGTCGGCGAAATAAAGAGGAAAACGAGAGAAAAAGGAGAACGTCCCTATGAACGCAGATGTTGTCATCGTCGGCGCCGGCCCCGCCGGTATCTTCACCGCCCTGGAGATGATCAAGAAAGGCAGCCGCCAGAAGATCGTTATGGTGGAGAAGGGACAGCCGGTGGAAAAGCGCCACTGTCCCAAGGATAAGACCCGCAAATGCATGAACTGCAAGCCCTACTGCCACATCACCACCGGCTTTTCCGGCGCCGGCGCCTTCTCCGACGGCAAGCTGTCCCTGAGCTACGAGGTGGGCGGCGACCTGCCTACCCTGATCGGCGAGGACCTGGCCCAGGAGACCATCCATTACGCCGACCAGATCTACCTGGAGTTCGGCGCGGACACCCACATCGAGGGTCTGGAGCATGAGGCCGAGCGCAAGGAGATCCGCAAGCGGGCCATCCAGGCGGGCCTCAAGCTGGTGGACTGTCCCATCCGCCACATGGGCACTGAGAAGGCCCAGGCCATCTACCTGGGCATCGAGCGGTTCCTCCAGGAAAACGGCGTGGAGATGTACTTCGGCTATGAGTGCAGCAACATCATTCTGGAAAATGACGTCTGCAAGGGCGTGGCCATCTCCAACGGCAAAACCGACCTGGAGATCTACGCCAAGCACACCGTGGTGGCCACCGGCCGCCGGGGCGCCGACTGGCTGGAAAAGCTCTGCGCCGAGCACGGCATCGCCCACGCCCCCGGCACCGTGGACATCGGCGTGCGTGTGGAGGTGCGCAACGAGGTCATGGAGCTGGTGAACCGGGTGCTGTATGAGTCCAAGCTGGTAGGCTATCCCAAGCCCTTCAAGAACAAGGTCCGCACCTTCTGCCAGAATCCCGGCGGCTTCGTCAGCCAGGAGAACTACGACAACGACCTGGCGGTGGTCAACGGCCACTCCTACAAGGACCTCAAGAGCGACAACACCAACCTCTCCATCCTCTGCTCCCACAACTTCTCCGTGCCCTTTAACCAGCCCATCGCCTACGCCCAGAAGGTAGGCGAGCTGACCAACATGCTGGCCAACGGCCAGATCCTGGTCCAGCGTTTCGGCGACATTCTGGACGGCAAGCGCACCTGGCAGAAGGAGCTGGCCCAGTCCAATATCCGGCCCACCCTGCCGGATGCCGTGGCCGGCGACATCACCGCCGCCATGCCCTACCGGGCCATGATGAACATTATCAACTTCATCCAGGCCATGGACTACGTGGTGCCTGGCTTCGCCTCCACAGAGACGCTGCTGTACTCTCCCGAGCTGAAGTTCTACTCCAACCGGGTGAAGATGGACACCGACTTCAACACCAGCCTCCAGGGTCTCCACTGCCTGGGCGACAGCTCCGGCTGGACCCGAGGGCTGATGATGGCCTCCGTCATGGGCACTCTCATGGGCCGCAAGATCGCCCAGGAGGGCTGATCTCCCAAGCCACGCCAAAGCCGCCGGGAAATATTCCCGGCGGCTTTTTTTCATCCTGCCGCCAGATTGGCCGGGGCTTTGTCGTTTTATCAGTGAACGGCGCCGCGAGAGGAGTGGATACCAACGGAAGTCATCACATACACAAGAGAACAGGCGGAGGCGGCGGTGGACCGCTGGTCGGACACGGTGCTGCGCTTGGCGTACACCTGGACCGGCAGCATCCACGACGCCCAGGATATCTGCCAGACGGTGCTTTTGAAGCTGCTGACCAGCCCCCGCCGCTTTGATGAGGAGCGGCTGGAGCGGGCCTGGGTGCTGCGGGTGGCGGTCAACTGCTGCAAGGACTGGCGCAAGTCCGCCTGGCAGCGCCGCCGGGCGCCCATGGAGGCCGCGGCAGACGCCGCCGTCTACTTGCCGGAGCCGGGGGAGAGCCCGGTGCTGGAGGCGGTGCAGGCCCTGCCGGAGAAGTACCGCCGGGCCGTCTACCTGCGCTATTACGAGGAATATACCGTGGAGGAGATCGCGGCGCTGATGGGGTGTGCCCCCAGACAGGTCAGCACCTACCTCTACCGGGGCAAGGCCAAGCTGAAAACGATGCTGGGAGGCAGTTATGGAACAGAATGTCTATCGGAGTGAACTGGACCGCCTGCGCTTTACGGAGCAGGGCAGAGCGGAACTGACCGACGCCCTCATGGCGGAGCAGGCGGCTCCCCGCCGTTCTCCCTGGGTGAAGCGGGGCATGGCGGCGGTGCTGGCCGCAGTGCTGTTGGTGGGTACTGCGGCGGCGGTGACGTTTCCTCTGTGGGAGGCGTATTTCGGCCCTATGGACCAGGGACAGCAGGCGGTGGTGGAGGCCCTCAGCGGGACGCTGCCCGCCGCCGTCACCAGCAACGGCGCCACCATGACGCCTCTGGCGGCCTTCGGCGGCCAGGGGGCGCTGTACCTGATGCTGGAGGTGGAGGCCCCGGAGGGGACCGTGCTGCCCGCGCTGGAGGGCGACGCGGTCTACTGGCTCTCCAGCAATGACGATCCGGAGACCCATCGGATGCGGCTGGAGACGGCGGAGGGCCGGGAGGTGGAGGACCTCTCCTACTTCATCGGCGTCACCTGCCTGGAAGACGGCGATCCCACCGACAACAAGATCGCCCTGGTGGTGGACGTCACCGCCGACGGGGACCTGGCGGGACTGACGCTCCGCATCCCGGGCCTTTGGAAGTGGGAGATCGGAGATAAGAGCATCTTCGCCCCCATCTTCACCGGTGACTTCGCCTTCCCCATCTCGGAGGATATGGGAGAGGAGAGCGTGGTGACGCTGGGTGTGGCCGGCGTCACCGCCCAGACCTCCTGGGGCCCCATCACCATGGAGACGCTGGAGATCTCGCCTCTGGGGGCCCGGTGGACCTACCGCATCGACGAGGCCACCGCTCAAGCCGCCCAGGAGGCGGAGCAGGCGGCCATGGGGGAGCCTCCGGCTGTGACGGCGGTGGACGAGGACGGCGCCGCCACGGCGGCGCGGCTGACGATCACGCCCAGCGCGCCGCTGTCGCTGGTGCTGAAGGACGGCACGGAGATATCGGTGGCCGGCGGCTTCCTGGGGGAGGAGGGGGGCCTGCAGGTGTGCTCCGGCAGCTTCCCGGCTCCCATGGACCTGTCTGTGGCGGACCATCTGCTGTGGGGCGAGACCAGGATCCCGCTGAACTGAACGCTTGTGGCAGGAACCGCCCCAAAAGAGAAAAGCAGGAGGACCCTGAGGTCCTCCTGCTTTTCTTATCCGGTACCGCAAGGGCCTTACGGCCTGCCCAACACCTCTTTTCGGATGTAATCGAAGGCGGCGTCCTCGCCCTCGTCACGGAGCTTCACCAGCATGGTTTCCAGCAGCGCCGCCGTCTCCGGGGCGATGAGGATGCGCTTTTGCATGGACCGCTGGAAGAACTTATAGGGGTCGCCTGGGTCAAAGTCCTTGCCCCGGTACACCCGGCTGGCCGCCAGCCGGTCGCAGAACATCTCCGCCACGTACCGCTTCGGCATCTCCACGCCGGTGATGCCCTCGCCCTTGAGGCTGTAATCGGTCCAGTACTCGAAGTGGTGGCGGTTGCGGCCCTTGTGGTGGAGCCAGGCGGCGCTGTATCCGAAAGCCCGGCGCTGGGCGTCGTTGGGGCTGTGGTCCCCCTGGAAGTACTTCACTCCGGCCCAGAACTCCATCGGGGAGTATTTGGACAGGTCGTGGGTCAGCCCCTGCCAGTAAAGCCCCAGGCGGAAGCAGTACTTCCGCACCAGCGCGCGGTGGCGGTGGACCGTCCGCAGATGGCCCCAGAAGTTCATGGCCCTCACCTCCGATGGGATCTCTCAATGTAACAGTATAGCACACCGCAGCGAAAATGACGAGCAAAATTTTACGCATGGAACGGCCTTCGGACGCAGACACTAGGCCGGAGAGGTGTGTTATCATGGAGGGGATCATTTGGCACTGTCCCGCGCTTTGGCGGCCGCTGCTGCCGCCCCGGGCCCTGGCGGCGGAGTCGGCCCGGGACCTGACGCTGCGCCGCTGGAGCGTGCTTGCCCTGACGGAGCGGGGCTGCGGAGACCTGGAGCGGGCGGACTGCGGTGTGCTGCTGGTGCCGGGGGACCGGGCGGAGGCGGTGCTGGCCCGCGTCCGGGCGGAGACGGTGGTGACCTGCGGCCTGTCCCAGCGGGACAGCTTGACGCTGTCCAGCCTCAGCGAGCCGGTGGTCTGCCTTCAGCGAGCCCTGCTGCGGCCCGACGGCGGCACCGTGGAGCCCCAGGAGTTTCCGCTGCCGCCGGACCTGCCCGCCCCGGCGGAGGCGCTGCTGCCCCTTTTTGGACTGCGGCTGTTGCAGATGTCACTGACAGAGCCGCCTTTTTCATGGTAAAATGATCCAAAAGGAGGGCGTATGGTATGGCATGGTATCAGTGGCTGATCCTGGCGATCGTGCTGGGCGGGACCTTCTGGGTATGGCGGACGCTGATGGGCAGCGGCGTGATGCACTGCGTGGGCTGCGGCCAGTGCGCCGTTACGGGCCGGTGCGTCCTGCGCCGGAGAAACGGCGGGAAACCGGGGGAAACGGACCGGAAACCGTCTTGACAAACGGAGAAAAAAGGATATAATAAGTGCGTTCACCTGATAAATGCCAGGACGAAGCCAGCCGCAGGAGACCGGCGTCAGCGAGAGGGGAGACGGTGCAAGCCCCTTGCCAAGGCCTTGCGGCAGCCACTTCGGAGCGGCCCGCGACGAGCGGGACGGCTCATCCCCGTTACCGGATGGCTAAGACGCCCCCGTCAGGGGGATAATTAGGGTGGTACCGTGGAAGCCTTGCGCCTCCGCCCCTAAACCGGGGCGGGGGCTTTTTGCTGTGCGGCGCACAGCAAAAAGCCTTGACTTTGATCGTGCAGGGAACCCCTCCTGGGTTCCCCGCACACACCCTTCCTTCCCGTCGCGGAAGAATTCCCGAATGCGATCTCATCATTTTTAGGAGGAAACGATATGTCACATCCCTACCACGGGCTGAACGAACTGCGGGAGATGTTCCTCAGCTACTTTGAGAGCAAGGGCCACCTGCGTCTGCCCAGCTTTTCCCTGATCCCCCCGGCCAACGACAAGTCCCTGCTGCTGATCAACTCCGGCATGGCCCCCATGAAAACCTGGTTCACCGGGGAGGAGGAGCCCCCCCGCCACCGGGTGTGCACCTGCCAGAAGTGCATCCGCACCGGCGACATCGAGAATATCGGCAAGACCGACCGCCACGGCACCTACTTTGAGATGCTGGGAAACTTCTCCTTCGGCGACTACTTCAAGAAGGAGGCCATCCCCTTCTGCTGGGAGTTTTTGACCAAGGTGGTGGGCCTGGAGGAGGACCGCCTGTATCCCTCTATCTATCTGGATGACGACGAGGCCTTCGAGATCTGGAACAAGGACATCGGCATCCCCGCCGAGCGGATCTTCCGCTTCGGCAAGGAGGACAACTTCTGGGAGCACGGCTCCGGCCCCTGCGGCCCCTGCTCCGAGGTGTACTATGACCGCGGCCCCGAGCACGGCTGCGGCAAGCCCGGCTGCACCGTGGGCTGCGACTGCGACCGGTATATCGAGGTGTGGAACAACGTCTTTTCCCAGTTCGACAACGACGGCCAGGGCAACTACTCCGAGCTCAAGCAGAAGAACATCGACACCGGCATGGGCCTGGAGCGCCTGGCCTGCGTGTGCCAGAACGTGAACTCCCTGTTCGATGTGGACACCGTCATGAACATCACCAACAAAGTCAGCGAGATCACCGGCGCCCACTATGGTGAGTCCCACGCCAAGGACGTCTCCCTCCGGGTCATCACCGACCACATCCGCTCGGCCGTGTTCATGATCTGCGACGGCGTCCTGCCCTCCAACGAGGGCCGGGGCTACGTGCTGCGCCGCCTGCTGCGCCGGGCTGCCCGCCACGGCAAGCTCCTGGGCATCAACCACGCCTTCCTCTACGAGGTGGTGGACACCGTCATCCATGAGAACGAGTGCGCCTATCCCGACCTGCGGGAGAAGCAGGCTTATATCACCAAGGTCATCCGCACCGAGGAGGAGAACTTTGCCCGCACCATCGACGGCGGCATGAAGATCTACGACGAGATGCTCGCCGCCCACAAGGCGGCGGGGGAGACCGTGTTCTCCGGCGCCGACGCCTTCAAGCTCTACGATACCTACGGCTTCCCCGTGGACCTGACCGTGGAGATGGCCCAGGAGGCCGGCATGAGCGTGGACCGCGACGGCTTCGACAAAATGATGGAGGAGCAGCGCGTCCGCGCCCGGAAGGCCCGGGAGGCCCTGGGCGACCTGGGCTGGGCCGGCATCGAGTTCGGCAAGGAGATGCCCGCCACCACCTTCCTGGGCTACGATCACGACGAGGCCCAGGGCAAGGTCCTGGCCATCGTGGCCGAGGGCGAGCTGCGGGACGAGGTGGCCGCCGGTGCCGAGGCCACGCTGGTCCTGGACCAGACCCCCTTCTACGCCGAAATGGGCGGCCAGGTGGCCGACCACGGCGTGATCCGCTGCGACGGCGGCGTGCTGGAGGTGAAGGACGTCCAGAAGAACAAGGGCGGCAAGTTCCTCCACAGCGGTCTTGTGACCGAGGGTGTGCTGAAGGTGGGCGACACCGTCACCGCCACCATCGACACCGAGCGCCGCAAGGCCATCCGCCGGGCCCACAGCGCCACCCACCTGCTGGACGCCGTGCTGAAGAAGGTCCTGGGCGACCACGTGCACCAGGCGGGCTCCCTGGTGGAGCCGGACCGTCTGCGCTTTGACTTCACCCACTTCGAGGCCATCACCCCCGAGCAGCTGACGGAGATCGACCGCCTGGTCAACGATGCCATCCTGGAGGGCTACTCCGTGGTCACCGAGGAGCTGCCCATCGACGAGGCCAAGGCCAAGGGCGCCGTGGCCGTGTTCGGCGAGAAGTACGGCGAGACCGTCCGCGTGGTGGAGATGGGCGACTTCTCCATGGAGCTGTGCGGCGGCACCCACCTGGACAACACCGCCAAGGCCGGCACCTTCCGCGTCAAGTCCGAGGGTTCCATCGCCTCCGGCGTCCGCCGGATCGAGGCCACCGTGGGCAAGCTGAGCCTGGAGGTCATGAACCACAACCAGGAGCTGCTGTTCCGGGCGGCCCAGGTGTTCAAGACCAGCCCCGGCGAGCTGGCCGCCAAGGCCGAGCAGCAGGCCGCGGAGCTGAAGTCCACCCGTCAGGCCCTGGAGAAGTTCAAGGCCGAGGCGTCTCTGGGCGAGGCCCGTCAGTTCCTGACCGCCGCCAAGGACGTGGGCGGCCTCAAAGTCCTGACCGTCCACCGGGACGGCATGGACGCGGGTGCCCTGCGCCAGATGGGCGACTTCCTGCGGGACAAGGAGGCCGGCGTGGTGGCCGTGCTGTCCTCCGTCAACGGCGGCAAGATCACCTTCCTGGCCGTCTGCGGCAAGGAGGCCGTGGCCCGGGGCGTCAAGGCCGGCGACCTGGTCAAGACCGTCTGCGCCGTCTGCGGCGGCAAGGGAGGCGGCAAGCCCGACAGCGCCATGGGCGGCGGATCTGACCTCCTCAAGCTGGACGACGCGCTGGCAGTCGTGGACGACTTTGTGGCGGAGAAGCTGGGCATCTGAGCGACGCAGGATTCCAGGCTGTATCGCGGCGTCCAGCTTGCGGGGCCCCCGCCGGAGCCCAGCGAAGCGGGTCCGGTGGGGAGAGGAGGAGCAAGGGAGCGGGCACAGGTCTCGCCGCAGGCGGGACCGGAGCAGAGCGGACTTTGCTCCGACGAGGACGACGCGCTGGCTGCTGTGGACGATTTCGTGGCGGAGAAGCTGGGCATCTGAAAGCCTGAACAGGAAAAATCCTTTACAGAAAGAGAACGGCTATGTTACCCAATGACCCCTGTATTCTTCTGAGTTATGTAAACACAAAACTCCGGGACCAGTACCCCAGCCTGGCGGCCCTGTGCGCCGATCTGGACGCCGACGAGGCGGATCTGTGCCGGGCCCTGGCGGGACTGGACTACCGGTACGATCCGGTGTATAATCAGTTCATCTGAACGTCCCAACGAAGGAGGTTTGTACAATGTCCGATTGCTTATTCTGCAAGATCATTGCCGGGGAGATCCCCAGCAGCAAGGTCTACGAGGACGAGGTCTGCTTCGCCTTTAACGACATCGCCCCCCAGGCGCCCACCCATTTCCTGGTGATCCCCAAGGCCCACATCGGCTCCGTGTCTGAGGTAACGGCGGACAACAGCGCCGTGGTGGCCCACATCTTCGAGGTCATCGCCAAGCTGGCCAAGGAGCAGGGGATGGAGAGCTACCGGGTGGTCTCCAACATCGGTGAGCAGGCCGGGCAGAGCGTGTTCCACCTGCATTTCCACGTGCTCAGCGGTCGGGATATGACCTGGCCTCCGGGCTGACCGGCTGCGCTTTGGCCGGAGGGGCTCCGGGGGGCGCAGGCTTCCTGCGGGGAATCCGCCCCCATTTTCTTTTCGAGGCATCGAAAAGAAAACGGCCGCGGGCGGTCAAAAGAAAAGATGCTGTAACGAAAGGGCGGCCCATCCGGGCCGCCCTTTCGTGAGTGCGGGAGTCGTGCGAATCGGTCCGGCGGGTGTCGATGGCCCCGTCGACCTTGCGCTATCCCTCGGTGGACGAAGAGCCTGGTCTCCGCATAACGCCCCTGGGAGGGCAACGGGGCGGGAAACGAATGGACCAGCGCCGCTTTCCGCTGCCGCTCACCTGGCATTTGATGAGAGGCGGGCAGTACGCTGCGGTGGGATGTATGGGGCCCGCCCTGCCGGTGCCGGGGATGCGCAGTTGGCTGCCCAGTTTGCCGTAGGGGCGGATTTCCATATCCGCCTGCCGCTCAGGCTTTTTACCGGCACCGGGCCAGCGGCAGCGCAGTTCCAGGCATGGAGCCGCTTCCGGTGCTCTCCGTGAGCACTCAGGCAGCGGCAGCGGAAAGAGACGCAGGCCAAATCGACAAGCACCCGCGTCCTACCGCCGCAGGGTCCATACGGCAGCAGAAGCCTTCAACCGTCAGGGAAAGACGCAAGGCCGGCGGGACCGCCGGGCCAGCGCGTAGCAAAGCGGAACGCGCGGAAAGAGGGGCAGAGGCAAGTGCGATTTTCCACCCCGTCCCTCTGCCGCAGTCGTTATGCGGGGACCAGGCTTTTCGATTGCCAGAGTAAGGCGCAGGGGCGACGGGGCCATCAACGCCCGCCGCACCGCTTCGCACGACCCCCGTATTCCGGCAAAACGCCCCAGCCGGGGTATTTTGCCGCCCCGGCGGTTTTCTTTTGACTGGCGCAGCGTGAAGAAAACTTGCCGGGGGCAAGTTTTTAGCGCAGCCCCGGCCGAACTTATTTCGGCCGGGGGGAACCACGCTGGTGCTGTAAATGGGGGCGGGTCCCCCGCGGGGATCCCGCGGCCTCCCGCCCGGCGTGAGGACCACGCATGAAAATACATGGCATTTATCACTCCCATATGCTATGATGTATAATGTGAATCCGTATGGATGAAAATGCAGCAGAAGAATGTTGCCGTTTGGTAGCATTTTTCTGAGGTGATACCATGCATTTTCAGCGACTGGAGGATTTGCGCGTCGATCACGACAAGACGCAGATCGAGATTGCGGAATACCTGAATATGGGCCGCAATGTATACTGGCGCTATGAAAAGGGGATCCGGGAGATCCCCACCTGGGCAGTAATCAAGCTGGCCGACTTCTACAACGTCAGCACCGACTATCTCCTGGGCCGCACCGACGACCCCACGCCGCCCATTAAAAACCATCCATGAGAAAACTGGCCCTGTTCGCCGGGGCCTTCGCCCTGGGCATCTTTCTGGCGCAGTACCTGCCGGGCACGGCGTGGCAGATCCCTGCCGCGGCGGGCTGCTTTGCTGCGGCCCTTTTGGCCCTGGCTCTGCCGTCGCCGAGCCGCAGGCGGGGCCTGATCGCCCTGTGCGCCCTGTCCATGGCCTTTGGGTGGAACTGGCTGTACATCCGGCAGGTCCAGGCGCCTCTGGAGGCCCTGGCCGGGACGGAGCAGGTGGTGACCATGACCCTCTGCGACTACGCCGTCCCCACAGACTACGGCGCCAAGGTCACGGTGCGCCTGGCAGGGTATCCCCTGGGCCGGGCCGTCTACTATGGCGACGAGACGCTGCTGGACCTCCGGCCGGGCCAGACCGTGACGGATCTGGCGGCGCTCAGCAGCGCCGCCCGGATCCGGGACGACGACATCACCACGTTTACCTCCAAGGGCGTGTTCCTGCTGGCCTACAACCGGGGCGAGCCGGAGGTGGGGGAGGGATCCATGGACTCGCCCCGGTGGTGGCCCGTCCGGGCCGGGGAGGCATTGCGGCGGCAGATCTCGGCCCTCTGGGGCCAGGGAGACACCGGCGCCTTCCTCACCGCCATCCTCACCGGGGACAAAAGCGGTCTCTCCGAGGCGGCGTCCTCGGACCTGTCGGAGGCGGGGCTGTACCACATCCTGGCAGTGTCTGGCCTTCACTGCGGCTTCCTTCTGGCCCTGGGGGAGCTGCTGGTGGGACGGCACCGGCGGCGGCTCCTGGCCGCCGTGACCCTTCCGGCGCTGGTGTTCTACGCCCTGCTGACCGGGGCCAGCCCTTCGGTGGTCCGGGCCTGCGTGATGCTGAGCCTGCTGGTGGCGGCACCGCTGTTCCGCCGGGAGGGGGATGGGATCACGTCACTGTGCGCCGCCCTGATGGGTATTTTGTTGGTGAACCCCTTTGCGGCGGCCTCCATCAGCCTCCAGTTGTCCTTTGCCGCCATGGCGGGCATCCTGGCGGTGACCGGGCGGCTGTACCGGCTGCTGCTGGGCGGAAAGAGGCGCGGCAGAGTGTTTCGCTTCACGGCGGCCAGCTTTTCGGCCTCCCTGGGCGCGCTGATGTTCACGGTGCCCCTCAGCGCCGGGTATTTCGGCTATCTGGTGCTGGTGTCGCCTTTGAGCAACCTCCTGTGCCTCTGGGCCGCCAGCCTGGTGTTCATCATGGGACTGACAGCGGCGGTGCTGGCCTTCGTCTGTCCCGCGGCCGCGGCGATTTTGGCACTGGCGCCCCGGGTGCTGGTGTGGTATATTCTCTCCGTGGCCCGCTTTCTGGCGGGGCTGCCGTACCACGCGCTGTATCTGGCGAACCCCTACCTCAAATACTGGCTGGGGTACGTGTATGTACTCTTCGGCGCCGCCTGGGCCATGCGGTCCGGGCCGAAGCGCCGGTACGCGGCAGCCGCCGCCCTGGCGGCGGTGTCCCTGGCGGCCACGGTGAAGCTGGGGGAGGCCTCCTACCACGTCAACGATCTGGAGGCACTGGTGCTGGACGTGGGGCAGGGGCAGAGCGTGCTGCTGGCCTCGGAGGGGATGTACGCCCTAGCGGACTGCGGCAGCAGCAACAGCTGGTACAGCGCCGGCGGCATCGCCGGGGACTATCTGGCCTCCATGGGCTGCCGGAAGCTGGACTATCTGCTGCTGACCCACTATGACGCCGACCACGTGAACGGCCTCGAGGAGCTGCTGTCCCGGGTGGCGGTGGACACGCTGTACCTGCCGGACACGGAGGACGACAGCGGCACCCGGACCTGGGCGGAGGCCCTGGCGGCGGAACACGGCACCGCGGTCCGCTATGTGACGGCGGCGCAGACGCTGCCCCTGGGCGCGGCGGAGCTGACGGTGTATCCGCCTGTGGGGACCGGGGAGGACGACAACGAGCGGGGCCTTTCCCTGCGGGCGGACTGCGGGGACTTTGCACTGCTGCTCACCGGTGATATGAGCGCCGCCGCGGAGCAGCGGCTGGCGGAGGCGTACGATCTCTCCGGCACCGATGTGCTGGTGGCGGGCCATCACGGGTCCAAATATTCCACCTCCGCAGAACTGCTGGAGGCGGCGCAGCCGGAGGTGGCGGTCATCAGCGTGGGCGGCAACAGCTACGGACACCCCAGCACCGAGGCCCTGCGGCGGCTGACCGCGGCGGGAGCCGCCATCTGCCGCACGGACCTGCAGGGCACGGTCCGGATATCCTGGAATCGAGGAGACGACCATGGCTTATAAAAAGAGGGAGAGCGGGTCCAGCCCGGCTTTCCAGAAACTGAAGCAGGACCTGGCGGAGGGCGACGCCGCCAGCGCCTATATTTTCTACGGGGAGGAGAGCTACCTGCGGGCGCACTATCTGCGCCGGCTGCGGGAGGTGCTGATCCCCGCCGGGGCGGAGGAGTTCAACTACCACGCCCTGGAGGGCAAGGACCTGACGGTCCAGCAGCTGAGCGAAATGGCGGAGGCCATGCCCATGATGGCCCAGCGGACCATGATCGCCGTGACGGACATGGACCTGTTCAAGCTGGGCAAGGAGCAGCGGGAGCAGCTGGAGGAATTCCTCAGCGACGTGCCGCCCTACTGCTGCGTGGTGTTCGTGTACGACACCGTGGCCTACAAGCCCGACCGGACCATGAAGCACCTGTGCAAGGCCATCGCTGACCACGTCCAGGCGGTGGAGTTCCGGGCGGCGGAGAGCGGGGACCTGCTGGCCTGGATCGCCCGGCGGTTCCGGGCCCTGGACAAGGAGATCGACCGCCAGACGGCGGAGTATCTGGTGTTCCTGTGCGGCGGGCTCATGACGGGCCTGGTGCCGGAGATCGCCAAGATCGCCGCCTACGCCAAGGGAAAGGCCGTCACTCAGGCGGACGTGGACGCGGTGGCGGACCCGGTGCTGTCGGCGGAGGTGTTCAAGCTGTCCGACGCGGTGATCGGCCGGGACTTCGACAAGGCCGCGCAGATCCTGGGGGACCTTTTGAAAATGCAGACGGAGCCCATTTTGATCCTGGCTACCCTGGGTGGGCAGCTGCGGCGGCTGTACACCGCGCGCCTTGCCATCGACGGCGGCAAGGACCGGGCGTGGCTGATGGAGCTCTGGGGCATGAAGTCCGACTACCAGGCCAAGCTCCTGCTGGGCGCCGCCCGCCGGACCACCACCGCCTGGTGCGCCGACGCAGTGAAGATGTGCCAGGTGCTGGACAAGCGCATGAAGAGCGAGAAGGGCCTGGACGGCGTGGGCGAGCTGAAGCTGCTGCTGGTGCGGCTGGGGGCGGTGCGCACATGAGGAAGATCCGGGAAGTGATCGTGGTGGAGGGCCGCTACGACAAGAACACCCTCTCCCAGGTGGTGGACGCCACGGTGGTGACCCTGGGGGGCTTCTCCGTGTTCAACGATAGGGAGAAGCTGGCCTTTCTCCGGCGGCTGGCCCTGGAGCGGGGCCTCATCGTCCTGACCGACAGCGACGGCGCCGGGTTCGTGCTGCGCAACTACCTCAAGGGCGCGCTGCCGAAGGACCGGGTGAAGCAGGCCTACATCCCCGACGTGGCCGGGAAGGAGCGCCGTAAACGCCGCCCCGGCAAGGAGGGGAAGCTGGGTGTGGAGGGCATGCGGCCCGAGGTGCTGCTGGAGGCCCTGCGCCGCTGCGGCGCCACCTTTGAGGACGAGGCGGCGGAGCAGACGCCGCCGGAGCCGCCCATCACCAAGGCGGACCTCTTCGCCCTGGGTCTCACCGGCGGCACGGACAGCGGCGAGCGGCGCCGGGCCCTGCTGCGGCGGCTGGAGCTGCCGGAGCACCTGACTGCCAACGGATTGTTGGAGGCGCTGAACCTGCTCTACGGCCGCTCCGCCTTCCTGGCGCTGATGGCCGTGAAGGACTCTGCGGACGGAATATAATTTCCGATAATCGAACAAATTCGACAAAATCCCCCAAGGTCCCGGTGGTATGCTCTGCCCTGTGTGTATCTGCCTGCAAGGCGAACAGGGGAGGAGACGACATGCGGAGCGTGTACATGGGAGACTGCCGCCTGGGCGGCGGGACGGTGCGCTACCACCTGCTGGTGGAGGAGGTGGAGGGCCTGGGGGAGAACTACGGTGTACAGCTGGAGGGCTTCGGCCAGATGGAGGCCATCAGCGGCGTCACGGTGAGCCAGAGCCGGGCCCTGGCCCTGCTGGAGAAGCTGCGCCGGTGCGCCGTGACCCCGACGGGGCTGCGGGACGTGGTGGAGGACTGGCTGCTGTCGTGAGCGGTCCCTCTTGCAATTTGCGACGGGAGCCGGTATAATAAAACGACTACGACCAAATCTCAACAGGAAGGGATTGACAGCGCATGGCGGAGGACCGCACCATCGCCCCGGAGGAGACTCCGGAGGGCGGACGCAACTTCATCCATACCTTTATCGAGGAGGACATCGGCCCCGGCGGACAGTATGAGGGCATGACCGTCCACACCCGTTTCCCGCCGGAGCCCAACGGCTACCTGCACATCGGCCACTGCAAGGCCCTAACCATCGATTTTGGCACCGCTGAGAAATACGGCGGTCTTTGCAACCTGCGGATGGACGACACGAACCCCACCAAGGAGGACGAGGAGTTCGTGGAGGCCATTCAGGAGGACATCCACTGGCTGGGCTTTGACTGGGGGGACCGGTTCTATTACGCCTCCGACTATTTCGAGCAGATGTACCAGTATGCCGAAGAACTGATCCGCAAGGGACTGGCCTATGTCTGCCAGCTCTCCCCCGAGGAGTTCAAGGCCAACCGCGGCACCATCGGCGTGCCCGCTACCTCCCCCTATCGGGACCGGCCCGTGGAGGAGTCGCTGGACCTGTTCCGCCGGATGCGGGCCGGGGAGTTCCCGGAGGGCGCCATGACCCTGCGGGCCAAGATCGACCTGAACAGCGGCAATTTCAACATGCGGGACCCGGTGCTCTACCGGATCAATTACCTGCCCCACCACCGGCAGGGGACCAAGTGGTGCATCTATCCCATGTACGACTTTGCCCATCCCATCGAGGACGCTCTGGAGGGGATCACCCACTCTCTTTGTTCCCTGGAATTTGAAAACCACCGCCCCCTGTATGACTGGGTGGTGAGCAATCTCTCCATCCCCTATCACAAGCCCCGTCAGATCGAGTTCTCCCGGCTGGGGCTGGACCACACGGTCATGAGTAAGCGCAAGCTCCGCCGCCTGGTGGAGGACGGCGTGGTCTCCGGCTGGGACGACCCCCGGATGCCCACCCTCTGCGGCCTGCGCCGCCGGGGCTACACGCCCCGTTCCATCCGGAATTTCTGTGAGCAGGCGGGCGTCACCAAGTCCAGCAACGTGGTGGAGTACGCCTTCCTGGAGCATTGCCTGCGGGAGGATCTGAACGCCACCGCCCGGCGTGTGATGGCCGTTACCCGGCCCATCAAGCTCACCATCACCAACTACCCCGAGGGAAAGACGGAGACCGTCACCGTGGAGAATAACCCCGTGGATCCGGAGGCCGGTACCCGGGAGGTGGCCTTCTCCGGTCACCTGTGGATCGAGGCCGATGACTTTCTGGAGACCCCGGTGCCCAAGTACAAGCGCCTGTTCCCCGGCGGGCCGGAGTGCCGCCTCAAGGGCGCGTACCTCATCACCTGCACCGGCTGCGTCAAGGATGAGGACGGCAATGTGACCGAGGTCCTGGCAACCTACGATCCTGAAAGCCGCGGCGGCGATCCCGCCGACGGCCGCAAGGTCAAGGGAGCGACGCTCCACTGGGTGGACGCCGCCACCGCCGTGGACGCGGAGGTCCGGCTGTACGACAACCTGTTCACCGATCCGGACCCGGACGGGGCGGACAAGGACTTTATGGAGTGTCTGAACCCCAACTCCTTGGAAGTCCTCTCCGGCTGCAAGGTGGAGGCCTGTCTGGCTGATGCCGTGGCTCCCGCCAGCTTCCAGTTCATGCGGCTGGGCTATTTCTGCCTGGACAGCAAGGACTCCTCTCCGGAGCACCTGGTGTTCAACCGCAGCGTCAGCCTCAAGGACGGGTTCAAGAAGTGATAAAAAACGCGGAGCGCACAGCGCTCCGCGTTCTTTTGTCCGCTTACAGCTCGATCTCCCGGTCCAGTTTATAGAAGGTGAAGGTCCCGGTGCCCAGCAGGGTGCCCTCCTGGTTGGTGATGCGCACGCCGTAGACACAGAGGGTCCGGCCGCCCTTGACCTCCGCAGCCACAGCGGTCAGCGTGTCCCCGGCGCGGCCGCTGCGGAGGAAGTCGTAGCTTGCGTTGACGGTGACGGCGTAGTAGCCGTGGGAGGCCATGGCGGAGCCGCAGGCGGTATCCGCCATGGAGAAGTACACACCGCCGTGGGGCACGCCCACGGGATTGAAGTGCTTATCCTCCAGGCGCAGCGACACCCGGGCGGTGCCTTGGCCGATCTCCTCCACCCGGATACCCAGCAGGGCGGCGTATGGATTGTTGGAGTTGCGGAATTCTTTCAATTTTTCCAGGTCCATCAAAACGCTCCTTTGCAGTTTGCTGTCTCAATTCATGCTCAGTGTACTACAAAGGAGCGGGAGAGGTCAAATGGTTCCTGCGGGCGGGAGCCGGGCCGTACAGGCGCAAAGCCCCTTCGGACCGGCCTCAAAGGTGCTTCTTGATGGTGTTGATGGCGCCCTTTTCCAGGCGGCTCACCTGGGCCTGGGAGATGCCCACCTCGGCGCTGACCTCCATCTGGGTCTTGCCCTCGTAGAAGCGCAGGGAGAGGATGCGCCGCTCCCGGTCGTCCAGCTTTTTCAGCGCCTCCTTCAGAGCGATCAGGTCCGTCCAGTTCTCATCGTTGTTGCGGTTGTCGCTGACCTGGTCCATCACGCAGATGGCGTCGCCGCCGTCGGAGTACACCGGCTCGTAGAGGGACACCGGGTCCACGATGGCATCCATGGCGAACACCACCTCCTCCCGGGGGATGTTCAGCTCCTTGGCGATCTGCTCCACGGTGGGCTCCCGCTGGTTCTCCGTGAGGAAGCGGTCCCGGACCTGGAGGATGCGGTAGGCGGTGTCCCGCATGGAGCGGGAGACCCGGATGGCGCTGTTGTCCCGGAGATACCGGCGGATCTCACCGATGATCATGGGCACGCCGTAGGTGGAAAAGCGCACCGGCTGGCTGATGTCAAAGTTGTCGATGGCCTTGATGAGCCCCACGCAGCCCACCTGGAACAGATCGTCGGCGTTCTCACCCCGGCTGGAAAACCGCTGGATCACCGACAGCACCAGCCGGAGGTTCCCCTCGATCAGCTCCTGCCGGGCGCTCTGATCCCCTTCTTTTACCCGGCGCAGCAGCGCCATGGTCTCGTCGTTTTTCAGCACTTTCAGCTTTGCGGTGTTGACTCCGGCGATCTCCACTTTTCCCTGCATCAATTCGCGGCCTCCTCAGCACCTGAGACTTTACTGGTGAGTATGGGCCGCGGCGCGGTTTCCTATACTGGGAGCTTTTGTCACATTCCGGGACAAGGGGCGCGGTACTGGGACGGCCCCGCCGCCGCATATCCATGGAGAAGGGAAGGGGGTGCGGCGATGCAGTGCAGACTCCGGGACCTCCGCTGCAAGGAGGTCATCAACATCTGCGACGGCTGCCGCCTTGGGTGCGTGTCGGACGTGGAGGTACGGGTGCCGGAGGGCCAGGTAGTGGCTGTGGTGGTCTACGGCCCCTGCCGCTTTTTCGGCCTCTTCGGCCCCAGGGAGGAGTATTACATCCCCTGGGAGTGCATCCAGCGGATCGGGGACGACATCATCCTCATCGACAAGCCCATCCAGCGGGGGCCGCCGCCTCCGCCGGAGCGCCGCAGGCGGCGGTTTTAGGGAGGCGGGACAGGGAGGACCGGAGTGCGCTCCGGTCCTTTTCCGCGCTCGCCGCCGATCCCTGGCCGCAGGGGCGGGAAAAACGCCGTTTTATCCAGGATTTTTTACAAGAGTTTTGGGAAAAAATACTTGCATCCGGTCCATCCTTGTGGTATTATATTTCAGCATTCCGCATAGCCGCGGACTCTCTGTCTGTGCCCCGACCGGGTTGGCAGAGGGGAGGAAACGGCTAGAGGTAACAACTAAATCAGATTTGGAGGAACAAAACACTATGGCAAATTCTAGCGTCGTATCCATGAAGGCCCTGCTGGAGGCGGGCGTCCACTTCGGTCACCAGACCCGTCGTTGGAACCCCAAGATGGCTCCCTATATCTACACCGAGCGCAACGGCATCTACATTGTCGACCTGCAGAAGACCGTCCGCAAGCTGGAGGAGGCCTACAACTTCGTCCGTCAGTTGTCTGAGAGCGGCCAGTCCCTGCTGTTCGTGGGCACCAAGAAGCAGGCCCAGGACGCCATCCGCGAGGAGGCCACCCGCTGCGGCCAGTACTTCGTCAACGCCCGCTGGCTGGGCGGCATGATGACCAACTTCAAGACCATGCGCACCCGCGTGGACCGCCTGAACCAGCTCAAGACCATGCAGACCGACGGCACCTTCGACATGCTGCCCAAGAAGGAAGTCATGAAGCACCTGGGCGAGATTGCCAAGCTGGAGAAGTACCTGGGCGGCGTGAAGGACATGAAGAAGCTGCCCGGCGCCCTGTTCATCGTGGACACCCGCAAGGAGCGCAACGCCATCGCCGAGGCCCACAAGCTGGGCATTCCCGTGGTCGCCATCGCCGACACCAACTGCGATCCCGACGAGATCGATTATGTGATCCCCGGCAACGATGACGCCATCCGCGCCATCAAGCTGATCTCTTCCATCATGGCCAACGCCGTGCTGGAGGGCAAGCAGGGCGAGCAGACCGAGGAGGCCGCCGAGGCCGCCGCTGAGGACGCTCAGTAAGCAAGACGCTTTCATCAGGCGCGGACGCCTGACACCAAATATATGGAGGAATCGAAAATGGCTTTTACTGCCGCAGATGTGAAGAACCTGCGCGAGATGACCGGCGTGGGCATGATGGACTGCAAGAAGGCTCTGACCGCCTCCGACGGCGATATGGACAAGGCGATCGAGTGGCTGCGTGAGAAGGGCATGGCCGCCTCCGCCAAGAAGGCCGGCCGCATCGCTGCCGAGGGCATGGCTTACGCCACCGTGGTGGACGGCGTGGGCGTCGTGGTCGAGGTCAACGCCGAGACCGACTTCGTGGGCAAGAACGAGAAGTTCGTGGACTTCGTCAAGGGCGTGGCCGCCACCGTGGCCAAGGCCAACCCCGCCGACCTGGACGCTCTGATGGAGTGCAAGTACGACGGCACCGACCTGACCGTCACCCAGCAGCAGCAGGAGATGGTCCTGGTCATCGGCGAGAACATCAAGGTCCGCCGTTTTGCCCGCTTCGCTGACGGCATCTCCGTTCCCTATGTCCACGCCGGCGGCAAGATCGGCGTGCTGGTGAACCTGACCACCGACCTCTCTGCCGACAAGGTGGAGGAGATCGGCAAGGATGTCGCCATGCAGATCGCCGCTCTGAATCCCCGTTTCTGGGACAAGAGCCAGGTGGGCCAGGACGTTCTGGACGAGGAGAAGAAGATCATGATGGTCCAGATGGAGAACGACCCCAAGATGGCCGGCAAGCCCGAGGCCGTTCGCGAGAAGATCGTCATGGGCAAGCTGAACAAGTTCTATGCCGAGAACTGCCTGCTGCAGCAGGAGTTCGTCAAGGACAACTCCATGACCGTGGAGAAGTATATCGCCTCCGCCGCCAAGGCGCTGGGCGGCAGCGTCGCCTTCAAGGACGCCGTCCGCTTCGAGAAGGGCGAGGGCATCGAGAAGAAGCAGGAGAACTTCGCCGAGGAGATCGCCTCCATGGTGAAGGGCTGAGCCTCTCATACAGAACCGACAGGAGCGGGTGCGAAAGCGCCCGCTCCGTTTCCTTCTTCTCGATGCCCGCCTGCAGATCTCGGGGCAGCGGACGGATCCACCCCGCAGGGAGCCTGCGCCCGCCCGTCCCGCCGGACGCAAAGAGCAATACCCGGACCATCCTTCCGGAAAGCGAAACTTCCCATTGACAACATCTTCCAGTCTGCTACAATGGAGCCAGATCCCGGACAGGCTCTGTCCGGAGCACGAATGTGAGGGGGAATTTCATGAAAAAGTTTGTCTCTTTGCTGCTGGCGGCTGTGCTGGCGGCGTCTTTGGGCGTCACGGCCCTGGCGGCAGGGGGGAGCCTGAAAAAGGTCAACACCTACACGCCGGGCCAGTTCACTGACGTGACCGCCGATCTCTGGTGCGCCGCCAACGTCCAGGTCGCCTATGAGTACGGCATCATGGGCGGCAAGACCGCCACCTACTTTGACACGGAGAGCAATCTCACCGTGGCCCAGGCCATCGTCATGGCCTGCCGTCTCCACAGCGGCTATGTGGGCGACGGGGCGGAGTTTGCCGCCGCCGATCCCTGGTATCAGTCCTATCTGACCTACGCGGCGGACAACGGCATCCTCTGGAAGTACGATGCCTACGATGTGCCCGTGAGCCGGGCGGCCTTTGCCATGATCCTGGGCAGCGCCCTGCCGGACGAGGCCCTGCCGGTCATCAGCGACATCGAGGACGGCGCCATCCCCGACGTGCCGGAGGAGGCGGGCTACGCTGAGGCGGTGTACCGGCTCTACGATGCCGGCGTCCTCACCGGAAACGACGCCCTCGGTACCTTCACGCCCTTCAGCTACATCACCCGGGGCGCCGCGGCGGCCATCATCGGCCGCATGGCGGACCCGACCCTGCGCAAGGCCATCACTCTGGAGAAGGCGCCCTTCCAGCCGGTGGCGGTGAACAAGCTGCAAAACCTGACCAGCCTGAAAAAGAAGTGCACCGATGCGGAATTCCTGGCGGCCTACAATGCGGCGGTGGAGCTGGTGACGCCGCTGGCGGACCTGCCCCGGGAGGACCAGCTCTACGGAATCGCCGTAGCGCTGCGGCAGATGGTGGACAGCGGAAAGGTATCCTATACCACCTCCACGGCCCACTACAACGATCCCTACGGCTACTTCGTGGCGGGTGTGTCCTCCTGTGCAGGCTGCACCCGGGCCACGGGGCTGTGCCTGAACGTCCTGGGCATCTCCTACGAGCACGTCAACGAGAACCAGTGGAGCCACCAGTGGTGCCGGGTCAAAATGGACGACGGGTCCTACTGGATCTGCGACGCCTACGGCCTCTACTGCGGGCCGGAGCCGGCGCCCTATCAGCACCCCTATTTTTGAGGGGTTTTTTCGGGATTTTGATAAGCAAGAGTATGGAGAGAACAGGGCTGCCGGTAACGGCAGCCCTGTCTCTTTCGGGACTTCACAGTCAGAAATCCGGGGATTTTCCTTGTATTGCAGGGGAGAAGCTGGTATAATAACCGTATCTTTTAGGCTATGATGACAGGAGCTGCCATGTCGCATTATTTACATCAACTGTTCCAGGCCCTGGACTTTTCCTCTATGTGGGACGCGGTCTTGCGGGTGGCCGCGGTTTTTCTTTGTCTGACGGTCCATGAGACCTGCCACGGCCTGGCGGCCCTGGCTCTGGGGGATCCCACTGCCAAGAGCCGCCACCGGATCAGCCTGAACCCGCTGCGCCATATCGACTGGTTCGGCCTGCTGTTCATGTTCATGGCGGGCTTCGGCTGGGCCAAGCCCGTTCCGGTGGACCCCCGTTACTTCAAGCACCCCAAGCGGGGTATGGCGCTGACCGCCCTGGCGGGGCCCGTCAGCAATCTGCTGCTGGCGTTTTTGGCTCTTCTGGCCGCAAAAGCGGTCTACCTTTACTCTCCGGACACCGCAGGCTGGAACCAGCTGCTGCAATTTCTGCTGTACACCCTGGCGCCGCTTTCCATCGGCCTGGGGGTGTTCAACCTGATCCCCATTCCGCCTCTGGACGGGTCCAAGGTGCTGGGGGCGCTGCTGCCGGACCGGCTGTACTGGGTCCAGCTGCGCTACGAGCGGTACGGCTTCGCGTTGCTGCTGGTGCTGTCCTTCCTGGGCGTGGGAGGCGGCATCATCAGCCGGGGCATGATGGCGGTTTACGGCGTGTTCGTCACGCTGATCTTTGGCTGAGGTGACTGGATTGGAAAACCCCGTATTCAAACTGGAAAAAGTGGTCCGGGGCCGGGAAGAGGAGATGCAGGACTTTGAGGGCCCCCTGGATCTGATTTTGTTCCTGTTGGGCAAGAACAAAATGGAGATCCAGGACATCTCCATCTCCCTGATCTGCGACCAGTACCTCCAATGGCTGGAGCAGCGGCAGAAGATGGACCTGGAGGTGGCCAGCGAATTCGTCACCATGGCCTCCCATCTGGTGTACATCAAGACGCGGATGCTCCTCTCCATTGAGGACCAGGAGGCCCAGAGCGAAATGGACGCCCTGATCCAGTCCCTGGAGGAGCGCCGCCGCAGCGAGAGCTACGGCCGCATCAAGGCCATGGCCGCGCGCCTGGCTCCCATGGGGGAGTTTGGCCGCAACATCCTCACCCGGGACCCCGAGCCGGTGGAGCGGGGCAAGATCTATGAATACCACCAGCAGCCGGCGGACCTGGTGCTGGCCATGGCGGAGATCCAGAACCGGGCGGAGCGGCGCCTGCCGCCGCCCCAGTCCGCCTTCCAGGCCATCGTCCGCCACGAGCCCTATCCCGTGGAGAGCAAGGCGAAAGAGATCCTGCAAAGGCTCAAACGCCACGGCGTCACCCGCTTTTTGCTGCTGTTCCGGGGCAACCGGAGCCGTAGCGAGGTAGTGGCCACCTTCCTGGCGGTGCTGGAGCTGTGCCGGGCCCACGTGCTGCACCTGGCCGGGTCCGAGACGGACTGTACCGTCCGCCAGGCCGGCGATGCGCCCGAGGACCTGAAATTCTGACGAGGAGGGGAGACGCCCCGTGGAAATGAGAGAAGTGGAGTCCGCCATCGAGGGCATCCTGTTTGCCTCCGGCGAGCCGGTACAGACGGACCGGGTCTGCGTGGCCCTGGACCTGGACCGGCCCACGGTGGAGCAGGTGCTCCAGAAGCTGATGGACACCTATGCCTACGAGCGCCGCGGGCTGCGCCTGGTGCGGATGGAGGACAGCTGGCAGATGTGCTCGGCCCCGGACTACGCCGACGTGATCCGCAAGGCCTTTGAGATCCGCAAGCCCGCCCGGCTGAGCCAGCCGGCGCTGGAGGTGCTGACCATCATCGCCTACTACCAGCCTACCACCCGGGCCTACGTGGACCAGATCCGGGGCGTGGACAGCGCGTATACCATCGGACTGCTGCTGGAGCGCAAGCTCATCGAGGAGTGCGGCAGACTCCAGGTGCCGGGCCGGCCCCACCTGTACCGGACCACCCGGAACTTCCTGCGGGCCTTCCATTTGAACAGCCTGGACGACCTGCCGGAGATGCCGGACCTGGGCGGCGAGGGACAGATGCGCATTAGCGAAAACGGCGAGATCGTGGACCCCGCCGAGCTGGCGGAGATCACCGGCGCCGATACGCCGGAGACCGCGGGTCCCGCCGCAGAGGAGACCGGAGAGCCGGAGCTGCCCTGAGCGGCGGCACGGCGGATGGAAAGGAGGCGCCGCTGTGATTTGGCTGTGGATTTTGGGCATCCTGATCGTACTGGCGGTGCTGATCTGCCGTACCCGGATCGGCGTCCGGGTGCGCTTCGGGGAGGCGCCGCCGGCAGCGGTGCTGACCTTGGGCCCCTTCCGCATTCCTCTGACCGGGGAGCCGGAAAAAGAACCCCGTCAAAAGCCCCAGCAGGCAAAAAAGCGGGAGAAACATCCGAAAAAATCGGAAAAAGAGGAGAAAAAGCCCGCCTTTCCCAAGGTGACGGCGGCGGACGTAAAAGAGGCGGCGCAGACCATGTGGCCGCCGCTGAAAAAGGCCCTGGGCCGCACCCGGCGCAGCGTCCGCCTGGACCCCATGACGGTCTCCGTCACCATCGGCGCCGCGGAGGACCCCGCCGCCGGGGCGGAAGTCTACGGCTGGGCCAGCGGGGCCATGTACAATATCATGCCCGCCCTGGAGGAGCTGGTCCGCGTCCCGGACCCCAGCGTCCACATCGGACTGGATTTCGACAGCCCCGCCACCCGCTGGGCCGGTGAGATCGGCGCCTCGGTGCGGATCGGGACGGCGGTGGCCGTGGCCTTCGGCGTGGCCGTTCCGGCCCTGCGGTGGCTGTCGGCCCTGAAGAAGAAACAGACGCCCGCTGAGGAAAAGCGGGAACGTGCGCATACCGATGCCGCCTGAGCGCGGCGCAAGAAAGGATGGTTTTAAATGGACAATATGGAAAAAAAGGCCCCTCTCAACGATCTGATGCGCTCCACCATGGAGAAGATCCATGAGATGGTGGACACCAACACCATCGTCGGCCAGCCCATCACCACGCCGGACGGCGTGACGTTGATCCCCATTTCCAAGGTCAGCTTCGGCTTCGGCAGCGGCGGCGCGGACTACGGCAAGGTCCAGCCCAAGGACTTCGGCGGCGCCGCCGGCGCGGGCGTGAAGATCGATCCGGTGGCCTTCCTGGTCATCAAGGAGGGCACCACCCGGGTGCTGCCGGTGGCGGTGCCTGCGTCCACCACCCTGGACCGTGTGGTGGAGATGGTGCCGGACCTGATGGAGAAAGTGGAAAAATATTTCGACAAAAAGAAGGAAGATCAGACCTGCTGACGGGGGTATACTACCATCACTGATTTTGCGCGAGGTGATGGCGTTTGCGTACCCCTTTCCGACGGTGGGCGGCCTGCCTGACGGCAGTGCTTGTCCTGTGCAGTATATTTCCTTGTCAGTCCTTGGCGGTGAGCACTTCCGCCTCGTCCGCGATCCTGATGGACGTGGACAGCGGCCGGGTGCTCTACGAGCACAACGCCGACGCGAAAATGCTCATCGCCTCCACCACCAAGATCCTCACGGCCCTGGTGGCCATCGAGGAGGGGGAGCTGAGCGACACGGTGACGGTGAGCCGGGCGGCCGCCTGGACCGAGGGCTCGTCCATGTACCTCAAGGAGGGGGAGGAGCTGACGCTGGAGACGCTGCTCTACGGCCTTCTGCTGTGCTCAGGGAACGACGCGGCGGTGGCCATCGCGGAGCACATCGCCGGCAGCGAGGCGGGCTTTGCCCGGCTCATGAACGAAAAGGCGGAGGAGCTGGGCATGACCGGCTCCTCCTTCGCCAACCCCAACGGCCTGGACGACGAGCTGCACTACTCCACCGCCCGGGATATGGCGCGCCTGGCCTGCGCGGCGGTGGAGAATGAGACCCTGGTCCGCATCGCCTCCACCAAAAGCGTCACCATCGGCGGACGGACCATGTCCAACCACAACAAGCTGCTGAACCTGGTGGAGGGCTGCATCGGCCTCAAGACCGGCTACACCCAGGCGGCGGGCCGGACCCTGGTCAGCTGCGCGGAGCGGTCGGGCCAGCGGCTGGTGGCGGTGACGCTTCAGGACGGCAACGACTGGGCGGACCACGAGGCCCTGCTGGAGTACGGCTTTTCCGCCTACCCGGCCTGCCGGGCCGCCGTGCCGGGCCAGATCCTGGACACGGCGCCGGTGCTGGGCGGCGCGGCGGACACGGTGCCCCTGGCCGCGGCGGCGGGCTTTGCCTGGCCCTTGGCGGAGGGGGAGACCCTGGAGACGGAGCTGGCGCTGACCGGCCCTCTGACGGCCCCGGTGACCGCCGGGACGGCGGCGGGGGAGGCGGTGTTCTCCGTGAACGGCAAAGAGGTGGGCCGGGTGGCCCTGGTGTGTGGGGCCGATGTGCCTCCGGCCGTGGAGAGCGCCATGGCGCTGCTGCGGCGGGGCTTCCCCCAGTGACAGAGAAAGAGAGAAAACGATGGAAGAACGGCTGCAAAAGCTGCTCTCCGCCGCCGGGGTCTGCTCCCGGCGGGCGGCGGAGGACTACCTCAACGCCGGACGGGTGACGGTCAACGGCGAGACCGCCCGGCTGGGCCAGAAGGCGGACCCGGACCGGGACGAGATCTGCGTGGACGGCGCGCCCTTGCGGCGGCCGGAGCAGATGGTCTACCTGATGTTGAACAAGCCCAGAGGGTATGTCACCACCCTCTCCGACGAGCAGGGCCGGCCAACGGTGGCGGAGCTGACGGCGAATGTGGGTGTCCGGGTGTACCCGGTGGGGCGGCTGGACCTGGACTCCGAGGGACTGCTGCTGCTGACCAACGACGGCGCCCTGACGGCCCGGCTGCTGCACCCCAGCCACGAGGTGAACAAGACCTACCACGTCCAGGTCTACGGCCCGGTGGCCGGGGCGGCGGAAAAACTTGCCGCCATCCGGGACCTGCGGGGGGAGCCCATCCGCCCGGCCCGGGTGAAATGCCTGTGGCAGGGGGAGCGGACGGCGGAGCTGGAGATCACCATTCACGAGGGGAAAAACCGGCAGATCCGGCGGATGTGCGCCCGGTGCGGCCTGGGGGTCAAGCGGCTGCGCCGGGTCCGGGAGCACACCCTGACCCTGGGAGACCTGCCGCCGGGGAAGTGGCGGTACTTAACGGAAGAGGAGATCGCGGAGCTGAAGGGCCTGTGAAGGCCCTCCGGCTCCGTTGCTTTTCACGGCCGCAGAGGACATTTTGCAGGAGCGTGAAAGAAATCCTGCAAAACAGGGTTTGAATTCACGGGGATTTGTGGTACAATACGCTGGAACGGCCGCGCCCGGCGCGGCACCCCCGGAACGGGGTCAGGAGACGGAGGATGGGACCGTGGCAAAGAGTATCTTACATATCATCGAGAGCGGCATGCGGGGCTTTTCCAAGGGCCAGAAGCGCATCGCCGAATACATCCTGCAAAATTACGACAAGGCGGCCTTCATGACCGCCAGCAAGCTGGGCCGTCTGGTGGGCGTCAGCGAGTCCACGGTGGTCCGCTTCGCCTCGGAGCTGGGCTACGACGGCTATCCCAGCATGCAGCGGGCTCTCCAGGAGATGATCCGCTCCCGGCTGACCTCCACCCAGCGGATCCAGGCCGCCGGGGACCTGTTCAGCAACCAGAACATCCTGTCCGCAGTCATCCAGTCCGACATGGACAAGCTCCGGGTGGTCACCGACGAGGCCGACCGGGCGGAGTTCGACCGGGTGGTGGACCGGATCATGGCCGCCCGCCACATCTACATCCTGGGCGTGCGCTCGTCCACCTTCGTGGCGGGCTATCTGAACTTCTACCTCCACCTGCTCTTCGAGAATGTCACCCTGGTCCAGTCCAACGCCGCCGGGGAGATCTTCGAGCAGCTGTTCCGGGTGGGGCCGGAGGATGTGATGATCGCCATCAGTTTCCCCCGGTACTCCAAGGTGACCATGAACACCGTGAAATTTGCAAAGGACCGGGGCGCCTCCGTCATCGCCGTCACCGACAACGAGCTCTCCCCGGTGTACCAGATGGCGGACGACGCCCTGCTGGCCCCCAGCGAGATGATCTCCTTCGTGGACTCCATGGTGGCGCCCATGTCCCTGATCAACGCGCTGCTCATCGCCATCGGCTACCGGATGCGCTCCGACGTGTCCCGCACCTTCGCGGATCTGGAGGACATCTGGAACGAGTACGGCGTGTTTGGGAAGATGGACGATGAGTAAGCGGATCGTGGTGATCGGCGGCGGAGCCGCCGGGATGATGGCCGCCATCTGCGCGGCGGAGAGCGGCGCCGCCGTGACGCTGCTGGAGCCCAACGAGCGGCTGGGCAAGAAGTTGAACATCACCGGCAAGGGCCGGTGCAATATCACCAACAATGCAGACCTTGAGACGCTGCTGGCCAACGTCCCCCGGAACGGCAAGTTCCTGTACAGCGCCTTTTCCCGGTTCGACGGCCGGGCCGCCATGGCTTTTTTCGAGGAGCTGGGCGTGCCCGTCAAGACCGAGCGGGGCAACCGGGTGTTCCCGGTCAGCGACCGGGCCTTCGACGTCAGCGGCGCTCTGGAGCGGCGGCTGCGGCGGCTGCGCGTGCAGCTGGTCCGGGACCGGGCGGCGGGCCTGACCACAGCGGACGGCGCCGTCACCGGCGTGACGGGGGAGAAGGGGACGTATCCGGCCCAGGCCGTGATCCTGGCCACCGGCGGCGTCAGCTATCCTGCCACCGGCTCCACCGGCGACGGCCACCGTCTGGCGGCCCAGGCCGGTCATACGGTGACGGAGCTGCGGGGCTCCCTGGTGCCGCTTCTGGCGCCGGACTGCGCGCCCCTTCAGGGCCTGAGCCTTCGAAACGTGGGACTGACGGTCTACGAGAACAACAAAAAGCTCTACACGGACTTCGGGGAGCTGCTCTTCACCCACTTCGGCCTCAGCGGGCCGTTGATCCTCTCCGCCTCGGCCCATATGCGTCACTTCGGCAAAAAAGCCTACCGGCTGGAGATCGACCTCAAGCCCGCCCTGGACGAGTCCACACTGGATAAGCGCCTGGTGTCGGACTTCACCAAATACGCCAACCACGACTTCTGCAACGCATTGAACGACCTGCTGCCCCAGAAGCTGATCGGCGCGGTGGTGGAGCGCAGCGGCATCCCTTCCCATCAGAAGGTCCACGACCTCAAGCGGGAGCAGCGGCAGGCTTTGCTGCGCCTGCTCAAGCACTTCACCGTGGAGGTCCAGGGCCCCTGCCCGGTGGAGCAGGCCATCGTCACCTCCGGCGGCGTGAAGGTGTCGGAGATCGACCCGAAAACCATGGAGTCAAAGATTGTAAAGGGATTATACTTTGCAGGTGAGCTGATCGACGTGGACGCCTACACCGGTGGCTTCAACCTGCAGATCGCCTGGGCCACGGGCCGGGCGGCCGGCCGCGCCGCGGCGGGCACAGAAGAATGAAGGAGAGAACGCAGACTATGAGCGAGATCATCAGCGTGGCCATTGACGGCCCCTCCGGCGCAGGGAAGAGCACCCTGGCCCGGGCGGCGGCCGGGCGGCTGGGATATGTATATGTGGACACCGGCGCCATCTACCGGACCATCGGCTACCACATTTTGAAAGCGGGCATCGATCCGAAAAACGGCGCCGCCGTGGCGGCGGAGCTGCCGGAGCTGCGGGTGGAGATGCGCTACGGGGCCGACGGGCTCCAGCGGATGTATCTGAACGGGGAGGACGTGACCGACGCCATCCGCCTGCCGGAGGTGTCCCGGTACGCCTCCGACGTGTCGGCCCACCCGGCGGTGCGGGACTACCTCCTGGAGATGCAGCGGCAGCTGGCCCGGGAGCACAGCGTCATCATGGACGGCCGGGACATCGGCACCGTGGTGCTGCCGGAGGCGGCGGTAAAGGTGTTCCTCACCGCCTCGGCGGAGGCCCGGGCACAGCGCCGGGTCCGGGAGCTGGAGCAGCGGGGAACCCCGCAGCCCTATGCGCAGGTCCTGGAGGAGATCCGCCAGCGGGACTACAACGACACCCATCGGGCCGCGGCGCCCCTGCGCCAGGCGGAGGACGCCGTGGTGCTGGACACCACGGAGCTGAATTTTCAAGAGAGCGAGGAGGCGCTGCTGTGCATCATACGGAAGAAACTGGAGAAGTGAAGAAAAAGCCCCTCAGCGCGCTGTTCCACGCGGCGTATTACGTGGTGGGCTTTTTGCTGGATATCCTGCATCCTGTCCGCGTGGAGGGACTGGAGGACCTGCCTGACGGCGGCGTGCTGCTGTGCCCCAACCACTCCAGCAACTGGGACCCGGTGCTGGTGGCGCTGAAGCTGCCGGTCAACTACCGGCTGCACATCATGGCCAAGGAGCAGCTGTTCCGCAACCGGTTCATCGGCTGGATACTGCGGCAGGTGGGCGCTTTCCCAGTCAAGCGGGGCGGCACGGACATCGAGTCGGTCCGCACCGCCATCCAGTCCATCCGCTCCGGAGACAATCTGCTGATCTTCCCGGAGGGGACCGTGATCCGAAAGGGTCTTGGAACTGTGGACGGCAAGCCCGCCCGGGCCAAGAGCGGCGTGGCGGTGATCGGCGTCCGCGCCGGCGCCACCATGGTGCCGGTATTCGTAGATGGAAAGAAGCGCCCCTTCCACCGCACCCGCATCATCTTCGGCAAGCCCTACACGCCGGTCTACTCCGGCCGTCACGGCACGGCGGAGGAGATGCAGCGGGCCGCCGATGAGATCCTGGCCGCCGCCTATGCCCTGGGCGGCCAGAGCGTGGGAGGTGAGCCCCTGTGTCCGTGATCCTGGCCAAGAGCGCGGGCTTTTGCTACGGCGTGCGCCGGGCGGTGGCCCTGACGGAGGAGACCGCGGCGGAAAGCGGCGGGTGCTGGATGCTGGGGGACCTGATCCACAACACCGCCGTGGTGGAGGATCTGCGCCGCCGGGGCGTCCGCAAGACGGACCGGCCGGAGGAGATCCCCGCCGGGGAGACGGTGGTGCTGCGCTCCCACGGGGAGCGGCGCAGCGTGCTGGAGGAGATGGAGGCCCGGGGCGTCCGGACCGTCAGCGCCACCTGCCCCAACGTGGTGCGCATCCAGCGGCTGGTGGCTCAGGCGGAGGCCGAGGGCCGGCAGGCCGCCGTCATCGGAGATCCCAACCATCCGGAGGTCCAGGGCGTTGCCAGCTGGGGCCGGGACACGGTGGTGTTTGACGGGCCCGAGGCAGTAAAAATGTGGCTGGCCGCCGATCCGAAAAACCGGGAAATCCCTCTGACGGTAGTGGTTCAGACCACCTGCATTCGTGAACTTTTTGAAACTTCCTGCAAAATCCTAAAAAAAGAGTGTACAAACGTAAAAATTTTTGATACAATATGCAATGCTACGCATCAGCGTCAGTCGGAAGCGGCCGAAATCGCCGCCAGGGCGGACGTGATGGTTGTGGTGGGAGACCGTAAAAGCGCCAACACCAAACATTTGACGGAAATTTGCATGATGAGATGCCCAAGCGTCGTTCAGATCGAACGCGCGGACGAGCTCTCGCCGGATTTGTTCAATGGTTGCTCTGTTGCGGGTCTTACGGCCGGCGCATCCACGCCTGCGGGCATCATTAAGGAGGTATATGCAGCCATGAGTGAAGAAATCAAAGCGGCCGAGGGCAAAGAGGAGTCCTTCGAGGAATTACTGAATCAGTCTTTCAAAACTTTAAATAACGGTGACCGGGTGACCGGCATTGTCACGGCCATCACCCCCACCGAGGTCCAGGTGGATGTGGGTGCCAAGCAGGCCGCTTACATCAAGCTCAGCGAACTGAGCGACGATCCCAGCGTCAAGCCTGAGGATCTGGTCCACGTGGGCGACGAGATCGAGACCTGGGTCGTCCGCGTCAACGACGTGGAGGGCTACGCTGAACTGTCCAAGAAGCGTCTGGACGCCGCCAAGGTCTGGGAGAACATCGAGCAGGCCGTGGAGGACAAGACCGTCCTGGAGGGCACTGTCACCGAGGAGAACAAGGGCGGCATCGTGGTGTCCGTCAAGGGCGTGCGGGTGTTCGTTCCCGCCTCCCAGAGCGGCCAGCCCCGCGGCGCGGATCTGTCCGCCATGAAGGGCCAGAAGGTCCAGCTGCGCATCACTGAGGTCAACCGCGCCCGCCGCCGGGTCGTCGGCTCCATCCGCTCCGTGTCCGAGGAGGCCCGCAAGGCCGCTCAGGCCGAGCTGTGGGCCAACATCGAGGTCGGCAAGCACTACACCGGCACCGTCAAGTCCATGACCAGCTACGGCGTGTTCGTGGACATCGGCGGCGTGGACGGCATGGTACATATCTCCGAGCTGAGCTGGAGCCGCATCAAGACCCCCTCTGAGGTCTGCAAGGTGGGCGACACGCTGGAGGTCTATGTCATCTCCTTCGACCCCGAGAAGCACAAGATCTCCCTGGGCGTCAAGGACCACAGCGTGGATCCCTGGCAGGTGTTCATGGACAAGTACTCCGTGGGCGACGTGGCCAACGTGCGCATCGTCAAGCTGATGACCTTCGGCGCCTTCGCC
The DNA here is from genome assembly GCF_054476235.1 of Dysosmobacter sp. Phy. Lineage (NCBI taxonomy): Bacteria > Bacillati > Bacillota > Clostridia > Eubacteriales > Oscillospiraceae > Dysosmobacter > Dysosmobacter sp. Phy. The sequence continues at coordinate 2,738,484 of NZ_CM136997.1, read as the reverse complement.
GAGGTCGTGCCCGGTGTGGACGGCCTGATCCACATTTCCCAGATCGCCGATCGCCGCATCGACAAGCCTGAGGACGTGCTGTCCGAGGGTCAGATGGTGGACGTGAAGATCACCGCCGTGGACGAGGAGAAGAAGAAGATCTCCCTGTCCATCCGTGCTCTGTTGAGCCCCGCCGCCGATGAGGCCGACGAGGCCCCCGTGGAGGAGTAATCCAATCAAACCGCCAAGGGCGGGCCCGTTGTCCGGGCCCGCCTTTTTCCGCGCTGCGGCGCGGACGCCCGCTCCGCCGCGCCCTGCGGTCAGGGAGGAGGGGCGCGGCGCCCCGGAGGAAGGCGGCGCGGGGACGCTCGGGAAAGCGCCCCGGCCGGAGGACCGCCGGAATGGCGGAAACTGGGCGGAGTCGCAAATTTTTCAAAAACTTGTGATTTTTTTCACGTTTGCCATTGCAAAGGCTGACGCACTATGTTATAATCCTGACGATGTGAAATCTGACCACGCAACAGACATCATACAACTTTGCCATACAACGCCCCGGCGCAGCGGGGCACGAATTTGATTGGGAGGAAATCAAGATGAACTATCAGGAGGCTTACCGGCAGAAGCTGGCCACCGCCGATGAGGCGGTGAAGGTCGTCAAGTCCGGAGACTGGCTGGACTATGGCTGGAGCGTATGTTCCGCCAATGCGCTGGACGTGGCTTTGGCCAAACGGATGGGGGAGCTGACGGACATCAACATCCGCGGCGGCATCCTGACCCACCGCCCCGCTATTTTTGACGTGCCGAACGCCGCCGACCACTTTGCCTGGAACTCCTGGCACATGAGCGGTATCGAGCGCAAGGCTGTGGCGGAGGGCTTCTCCTATTATATCCCTCTGCGCTATTCCGAGCTGCCCGGCTACTACCGCAACTGCATCAAGACCCTGGATGTGGCCATGTTCCAGGTGGCCCCCATGGACGAGCACGGCTGGTTCAACTTCGGCCCCGGCGGCTCTCACCTCAAGGCCGTGTGCGAGTGCGCCAAGACCGTCATCGTGGAGGTCAACAAGAACATGCCCGTATGCCTGGGCGGCTTTGAAAACTGCGTCCACATCGACGACGTGACCATGATCGTGGAGGGCGAGAATCCTCCCATGGAGGTCCTGGGCGGCTCCGGCGAGGCCAGCGAGACCGACCTGGCCGTGGCCAACCTGGTGGTGCCCGAGATCCCCAACGGCGCCTGCCTGCAGCTGGGCATCGGCTCCATGCCCAGCGCTATCGGCAAGATGATCGCCGAGAGCGACCTGAAGGACCTGGGCGTGCACACCGAGATGTACGTGGACGCCTTCGTGGATATGTCCATGGCCGGCCGCATCACCGGCGCCTGCAAGCCCTTTGACCGGGGCCGTCAGACCTACGCCTTCGCCGCCGGCACCCAGAAGCTCTATGACTTCCTCAACAACAACCCCGAGTGCATGGCCGCCCCCGTCAGCTATGTCAACGACATCGCCCGGGTGTCCCAGATCGACAACTTCATCTCCATCAACGGCGCTGTGGACGTGGACCTGTACGGCCAGGTCAGCTCCGAGTCCTCTGGCATTCACCACATCTCCGGTGCCGGCGGCCAGCAGGACTTCGTCATGGGCGCATATCTGGCCAAGGGCGGCAAGAGCTTTATCTGCTGCTCCTCCGCCTACATGGACAAGAAGACCGGCCAGCTCAAGTCCCGCATCCGTCCCACGCTGCTGGAGGGCTCCGTGGTCACCGCCACCCGCACCAACCTCCACTATGTGGTCACCGAGTACGGCAAGTTCAACGCCAAGGGCAAGTCCACCTGGGAGCGGGCCGAGGGCCTCATCGCCATCGCCCATCCCCAGTTCCGCGAGGAACTGATCGCGCAGGCGGAGAAAATGCACATCTGGCGCCGCTCCAACAAGCGCTGATTCCAATTTTTCAGGGCGTCCGGCTCATGCCGGACGCCTTTTTTACCGCCTGAAAGGCCGGAAGGATGGGGAAACCGGCTTGCCAAGCGATGGAAAAGCCGGTATAATAAACTAGATGGAGTATGAGCGGACAGACGGGCGGGGCGCCCGGGAGGCGCCCAAGGAGGGAGCTTCTATGTTCAGCGTAGGGGACCAGGTGGTACATCCCATGCACGGCGCCGGCGTCATTGACAGCATCGTCCGGGAGAAGGTGGCCGGTGTGACACAGGACTACTATGTCTTCAAGATGCCCGTGGGCGGGCTGCTGCTGAAGATCCCCATTGCCAGTACTCAGGCTGTCGGCCTGCGGTCCGTGATCTCCCGTCCGGAGGCGGAGCGGCTGATTGGTGCGCTGCCGGCTCTGGAGGTGGAGCACAACGGCAACTGGAACAAGCGCTACCGGGAGAACATGGTCCGTATGAAGAGCGGCGACCTCTACGAGGTGGCCCGGGTCATCAAGTGCCTCATGACCCGGGACAGCCGCCGCGGCCTTTCCACCGGGGAGCGGAAGATGCTCCACACCGCCCGGCAGATCCTGCTGTCAGAGCTGGTGCTGTCCGAGGAGGCCGGATACGCGGAGGTGGAGGCCCGGGTGGACCGAGCCATCCTCAGTTCCATCCAGGCCCAGTGAGCAACTACAGGGAGGGTAAGCGATGATCCCCTTTTTCAAACGCGCCCGGGAGGCGAGGCGGCCCCGCTGCGCCGCGCTGGTGGCTGCCGCCGGCAGTGCCAGCCGGATGGGCGGCGTGGATAAGCAGCTGACGGAGCTGGACGGCGTGCCGGTGCTGGTGCGGACCCTGCTGGCCCTGGAGAACGCCCGCCGGGTGGACACCATCGTGGTGGCCGCCCGGGAGGACCAGCTGGTAGAGATCTCCCGGCTTTGCAGGGAATACGGCATCACCAAGTGCGCCAAGGTGGTCCGGGGCGGAGAGAACCGGGTCCACTCGGTTCTGCTGGCGGCTCTGGAGGCCGGCGACGCGGAGCTGCTGGCGGTCCAGGACGGGGCCCGGCCCCTGACCACGCCGCAGCTGATCGACGAAGTCATCGCCCTGGCGGAGCGCTGCGGCGCGGCGGCCCCGGCGGTGCCGGTGAAAGACACGGTCAAGCAGGTCCGGAGCGACGGCGCCGTGGAGCGGACTCTGGACCGGTCGGCCCTGCGGGCGGTCCAGACGCCCCAGGTGTTCCAGGCGGACCTGCTGAAGGCGGCGCTTCAGTCGGCTCTGGAGAGCGGCGCGGCGGTCACCGACGACTGCGGCGCCGTGGAGCGGCTGGGCAAGACCGTGTACCTCACCGAGGGAGACGAGACCAATCTGAAGATCACCACCCCTGCGGATCTGATCCTGGCGGAGGCCCTGCTGCGGGCCAGAGAGGAGCGGCTATGACCAATCTGCGCATCGGACACGGCTATGACGTCCACCGGCTGACAGAGGGCCGGAAGCTGATCTTGGGCGGGGTGGAGATCCCGTACCGCCTGGGCCTGCTGGGTCACTCCGACGCCGACGTGCTGATCCACGCCGTCATGGACGCCCTGACCGGCGCGGCCCGGCTGGGGGACATCGGCAAGCTCTTCCCCGACACGGACCCGCAGTACGCGGGCATCTCCAGTCTGAAGCTGCTCTCCGAGGTGGGGCGGCTCCTGGGTGAGAGGGGCTACGCCGTGGTGAACATCGACGCCACGCTTCTGGCCCAGGCCCCCAAGGTGGGCCCCTACCGCCGGGAGATGGAAGCGAACATGGCGGCGGCCCTGGGCGTGGAGCCGGAGCGGATCAACGTCAAGGCCACCACCGAGGAGGGCCTGGGCTTCACAGGCGACGGCTCCGGCATGGCGGCCCATGCGGTGGCGCTGCTGGAGAAAAACGCATAGGATGAGGAGACACCGGGGAGGACGTGCCGCTGGCACGGCCTCCCCGGTGCGCGGCAGGGGCAGCGGGCCCCGCCGGGGCGCGGCTGATGAGGGGACGGATCACGCAAGTTCGCCGGCAGGCGGCCCCTCATCCGTCATTTGCTCCGCAAATGCCACCTTCCCCCCATGGTGGAAGGCTTTGGGGCGCGGCAGTTCCGGGAGGGCCTGTACAGCGGGCGGATCTTTCATCAGCCCCTACCGCCAGGAGGGAAAGCCTGCGGCAACCGCCAGGGCAGCGCGTAACGCGCGGAGATCGGAGTACCGGCAAACCCGATGACCACCTAGTCTATCCGCCCGGAGTTGTTATGCGGGGACGCAGTTCTTCGAGGGAGCGGTCCGGCGCAGGGACGACGGGGTCATCGATGTCCGCCGGACCGATTCGCACGCCCCCGTCCCACGGGCAGGCAGGACGCCTGTCCGTCCCAGCGGTTTTCTTTTGGACCGGCGCAGCGTGAAGAAAACTTGCCGGGGGCAAGTTTTTAGCGTAGCCCCGGCCGAACTTATTTCGGCCGGGGGGAACTACGCTGGTGCTGTAAATGGGGGGCGGATCCCCCTCGGGAAGCCCGCCCAGCCGGGGCAAATGAACAGCTCCATCCAGGCCTGCCGGGACAACCTGATAGCTCCCGGTCCGCCCGCTGACGCGCCCCCACACGCACCTTCCGCACGCTCCCCCATACAATGGGGAGAGAGGAGGAGTGTCTGTGGAGCACTATTTGATTATCGCCCGCTCCGTCACCTACGCCCAGCGGATGCAGCGGGCTCTGAGCCGCTCGGGCATCCGGTGCCGGATCTTCCGGGCCCCCAGGGACCTGACGGACCTGGGCTGCGCCTATGCCGTGGAGATCGCCGCAGGCGATCTGTCCGCGGCACTGCCGGTCCTTCACGGGGAAGCGCTGAACCCCGTTCAAATATTCCTGTCCCAGCGGGGTACCTTTCGGGAGGTGACCCCATGATCTATTTTGACAGCGCGGCCACCACGTTTCAAAAGCCCCGGACCGTGTCCGGGGCCATGACGGACGCCCTGGCCACCATGAGTTCTCCCGGCCGGGGCGGCTATGGCGCCGCTATGGCCGCGGCGGACGCCGCCTTCGCCTGCCGGTCGGAGCTGGCAGAGCTGTACTACCTGGAGAGCCCGGAGCAGGTGGTGTTCACCATGAACGCCACCCACGCACTGAACATCGCCATCAAGTCCCTGGTGCCGGTGGGGGGGCGGGCCGTGATCTCCGGATATGAGCACAATGCCGTCACCCGCCCTCTGGCGGCCCTGCGGGCGGAGACGGCGGTGGCCGCCGGGCCCCTGTTCGACCCCGGGGCCGTGGAGGCCGCCTTCGCCCGGGCCGTCACATCCCAGACCGACGCGGTGATCTGTTCCCACGTCTCCAACGTCTTTGGCTTCATCCAGCCGGTGGAGGCCATCGCCGCACTGTGCCGCAGCCGCGGGATCCCCTTTGTCATCGACGCCTCCCAGTCTGCCGGAGTGCTGCCGCTGGACATGGCGGCCCTGGGGGCCGCCTTCATCGCCATGCCCGGCCACAAGGGGCTCTACGGCCCCCAGGGCACCGGTGTGCTGCTGTGCGGAAAGGACGTGGAGACTGCCACGCTGCTGGAGGGCGGCACCGGCAGCATGTCCCTCCAGCAGGCCATGCCGGACTTCCTGCCCGACCGGCTGGAGGCCGGGACCCACAACATGCCCGGCATAGCCGGGCTCCTGGCCGGGGTTCGGTTTGTCCGCAGCCGGGGGGAGGGCGCCATCTGCCGCCATGAGCGGCTGCTGGCTCTGGCGGCGGCGGAGGGACTGCGGCGGCTGCCCGGCGTCCGCGTCTATGCCCGGCCCGACCTGGCGGATCAGACCGGCGTGGTCTCCTTCACGGCAGAGGGGCAAGAGCCGGAAAGCCTGGCCGCGGCTCTGGCGGAGCGGGACATCGCCGTGCGGGCGGGGCTCCACTGCGCGCCCCTGGCCCACCGGACCGCCGGCACCGTGGATACGGGCACGGTCCGTGCCAGCTTTTCCCATTGGAACACCCCGGAGGAGGTGGGCCGATTCCTGTCCGCCATGGGGGATATCCTCCGTTGATTTTCTGAACAGACCGTGAATTTTCGCCCCGTTCGCCTTGCAATCCACAGGTATATTTTATATAATACAATGTATTGTATTCATGGCCTGAAAGGGATGATGACGTCAACATGCGACCCACGATCACCTTCGCGGAGCTGTCGGCGGAATTGGCAGAGCTGCCGATCCGCATTGGGCGGTATCTGCTGACCGTACAGGTCACCGACATTCTGGACATCGCCATCCTGGTGTTCGTCCTGTATAAAATTCTGGCCCTGATGCGCACCACCCGGGCTGCCAGCCTGCTCAAGGGCCTGTTCGTGTTCTTCGCGGCGCTGCTGCTTTCCTATGTGCTGCAGCTCAACAGCATCTACTATCTGATGAGCCGCATGGTCCAGGTGGGCGTGCTGGCCCTCATCATCCTCTTCCAGCCGGAGATCCGCCGGATCCTGGAGGAGATGGGCTCCCGCCGCTTCATCGGCTTTTTCAGCCATATGGAGGGCGGCAGCACCATGGAGCAGACCATCGGCCAGACGGTGCTGGCCTGCACGGAGATGTCCCAGACCCGCACCGGCGCCCTGATCGTGTTCGAGCGGGAGATTCTGCTGGACGACATGGTCCGCAGCGGCACCATGCTGGACGCCGCCGTGTCCAGCGAGCTGCTGAAGAACATCTTTTTCGTCAAGGCTCCCATGCACGACGGCGCCGTCATCATCCGCCACGGGCGGATGCTGGGGGCCGGCTGCATGCTGCCCCTGAGCAAAAATGTGAACCTCAGCCGGGACCTGGGCATGCGGCACCGGGCCGGCATCGGTATGAGCGAGAACTCCGACGCGGTGGTGGTCATCGTGTCGGAGGAGACCGGCTCCATCTCCGTGGCCATCGGCGGGATGCTCAAGCGGCACCTCAAGCCGGAGACCCTGGAGAACCTCCTGCGGAACGAGCTGCTCCCGCAGGAGGAGTCCGACGGGGACAAGCAGCGCTTCGGCCTGGCCCGGCTGCTGCGCACCGGAAAAGGAGGTGGCGGCAATGACGGAACGTAACAAGAAGATGGACAAGCAGAAGATCATCTTTTTGGTCCTGTCGTGCCTGGTCGCCGTGACGCTGTGGATTTTCGTGGATGTGACCGGCGGGGAACTGGTGGAGATCGAGATCAAGGATATCCCCATCGAATACCTCAGCACCGACACGGTCCTTGCCCAGCGGGGACTGATGCTGCTGGAAGAGGGCACCACCCAGACTGTGGATGTGAAGCTGGTCGCCACCCGCTGGAACAGCACCAGTCTGGACCGCTCTGCCGTCCGGGCCTCCGCGGATCTGATCGACGTGACGGAGACCGGCACCCAGCGGGTCACCATCAGTATCTTTTACAATAATGAAGCCGAGGGCATCACCAAGAAATCCACCTCTCCCTCCATGGCCACCGTCAACATCGGGGAGCTCTACCACAAGGAGGTGGAGGTCCGCTGCGAGCGGGTGGGCACTGTGGCCGAGGGCTACTCCGCCGGTGAACTGCAGCTGTCTCCCTCTGTGGTAGAGATCCGGGGCCAGCAGGAGGACATCGATCCGGTCAGCTACGTCAAGGTGGTCCTGAACTATGACAACGCCACCTCTACCGTCACCGAGGATCTGGAGTTCCAGTACTACGATGAAAACGACCAGCTCCTCTCCGGCGAGGGCATCCATCCCACTGTGGACACCATCACGGCCACGCTGCCGGTGAATGTCGCCAAGGAGCTGACGCTGACCATGGACTTCCTGGAGTCCCCCGGCGCCCGTCTGCGGAACGTGGAGTACAACATCGAGCCCAGGAGCATCCTGGTCTCCGGCGACGCGGACTTGCTGCGGGACGTGGAGACCATCGTGCTGGACGAGTTCGACCTGGCCTCCCTGGACGACAACACCCGGTACAGCTACACCATCCCGCTGCCGGAGGGCTGCGAGAACCTCAGCGGCGTCACAAAGGCCACGCTGACCATCTCCTTCAAGGACATGAAGAGCGTACCGCTGACCACCACCCGCATCCAGTGTGAGAACGTACCGGCCGGAAAGACCGCCAGCATCCTCACAGAGCAGCTGACGGTGATCATCTTCGGCACCAGCGCCGACGTGGACGCCGTCACCGGCGACGATCTGGTGGCTGTGGCGGATCTGACGGATTTCAGTGCCGCCGCCGGGACCTACACCGTGCCCGTGACCATCCGGTCGGAGAAGGGGGACCTGGGCGTCAGCGGGACGTATCAGATCCGCGTCACCCTGCGGGACGGGCAGGAGGAGACGCCGGACCAGGAGGAACCGCCGGAGGAGGAGACCCCCTCCGGCGGGGAGACCGGAGAGCCCTCCCCAACATAAAGGAGAACGAAGAAACATGACCCAAATCGCAACAGTAGAACGTCTCTTGGCCGGGGATTACGCCGTGATCTCCGTACCACGGAAGTCCGCCTGCGGGCACGACTGCGAGGAGTGCGCCGGCTGCGGCGTCACCGGCGCCGCCGTGCAGGCCCGGGCGGCCAACCCCATCGGGGCCAAGCCCGGGCAGAAGGTGGTGGTCCAGAGCGACACCCAGAAGATGCTGGGCATCGTGGCCCTGGTGTACCTGACGCCGGTGGTACTGTTCCTGGTGGGATACTTCGCCACCATCGCTGTGGCCAGCGCACCCATCCGCTACCTGGTTGGCGGTATCGGCTTTGTTCTGGGCATCCTGATCGCCGTGGCCTACGACCGCCGGCTGCGCAGGCAGGGCGGCCTCCGCTTCACCATCGTCCGGCTGTTCTGATGGTCGGCTATGTGCGTCCGCCTCTGGGGGAGCTGCCCCAGGCGGAGACGGAGCGGTTCCGCCGGGCCTACTGCGGCCTCTGCCATACCCTGGGCCGGCGGTACGGCCTGACGGAGCGGTTTATCCTGAACTACGATTTCACCTACCTTGCCATCCTTCTCTCGGACCGGGAGGAGGGGGCGCCGGAGCGGTCCCGGTGCCCGGTGAGCCCCCTGCGCCCCAGGGAGTTCCAGCCTGAGACACCGGCCCTGGCTCTGGCCGCGGACGAGAGCGTGATCCTGGCCTGGTGGCAGGCCCGGGACGGCGTGGCGGACCACGGCGCACTCAAGGGACTGCCGTACCGGGCTGGCGGCGCCGCTTTGCACCGGGCCTACCGCCGGGCGGCGGAGCGCCGTCCCCGGTTCGACCAGGCCGTGCGGCGTCAGCTGGAGATCCTCTCACGGCTGGAGGCGGAGAACTGCCCGGCCCTGGACCCGCCGGCAGACGCCTTTGCAGCGCTGCTCTCCGGTGCCGCAGCGGAGGTGGATGATCCCATTCGCCGCCGGGTGCTGGAGCAGATCCTCTACCACCTGGGCCGCTGGGTATACCTGGTGGACGCGGCGGACGATCTGAAAAAAGACGCCGCCTCCGGGAATTATAACCCCGTGGCACTGCGCTACGGCCTGAGAGACGGCGTCTGGACGGCGGAGGCCCGGCAGGCGTTTTCCGCCACACTGGACCACTCCATCCGCATGATGACCACCGCCTATGAGCTCTGGGACTTCGGCGTATGGTCGCCCCTGCTGGAGGCCACCTTCTACGGCAGCCTCTTCCAGGTGGGCCGGGCGGTGCTGGACGGCACCTTCCGGGCGGCGGTCCGGGGCAGATACAAAGAGAAACACAAGAATGTTGAGGAAACCACATGAACGATCCCTACAAGATCCTGGGTGTGCCGGAGACGGCCACGGATGCGGAAGTGAAAAAGGCCTATCTGAATCTGGCCAGAAAGTACCATCCGGACAATTATCATGACAATCCCCTGGCGGACCTGGCTCAGGAGAAGATGAAGGAGATCAACGCCGCTTACGAGCAGATCACCAAGGAACGGGGCAGCAAGGGCGGCGGGTCGTCCTCCTCGTCGGCCTCCGGCTACGGCGGCAGCTATGGCGGATACGGGGGATACTCCGGCTCCTACGCGGGCTCCAGCTCCGTATTGCAGCAGGTGCGCATCGCCATTTCCACCGGCGATCTGACCCGGGCGGAGGCGCTGCTGGCCAATTACAGCGACCACAACGCCGAGTGGAACTTTCTGCGGGGGGCCGTGTGCTACCGCCGGGGCTGGATGGACGAGGCCCACCGGTATTACCAGACCGCCTGCCAGATGGACCCGGGCAACGCCGAATACCGCCGGGCCCTGGAGTTCATGGACCACGCCGGAGAGACCACCTACCACCCGGAGGGGCGCCCCTTCGGAACCGATATGTGCACGGCCAACCCCTGTCTGACGCTGTGCTGTGCCTATACCCTGTGCAACGGCGGCGGCTACTACTTCTGCTGCTGAGCCAGGTGAAAGGGAGGAAGAACCATGATCAAAAGCATGACCGGCTACGGCCGGGCCCGGCAGACTCTCAACAAGCGGGACATCACCGTGGAGGTCCGCTCCGTCAACAACCGGTATCTGGACTGCACGGTGAAAATGCCCCGGATGTACGCCTTCGCCGAGGACGCGGTGAAGCAGACCGTGCAGAAAAGCGTCTCCCGTGGCAAGGTGGACGTGTTCGTCACTGTGGACGCCTCTGCCGCGGATGTGGCAAAGGTCACGGTGAACCGGGAGCTGGCGGCTCAGTACGCCGCCGCCTTGGGAGAGCTGGCGGAGGTCTGCGGCCCCACGGCCTATAAGGTGACGCCGGAGACCCTGGCCCGCTTTCCCGATGTGCTGACCGTCACCAAGGCCGACGAGGATCTGGAGACCGTCAGCGCCGATCTCTGCGCCGTACTGGAGGAAGCCCTGGCCGCCTATCACGCCATGCGTGCCGTGGAGGGACAGAAGCTGGCCGAGGACATCGCAAACCGCCTGGACGCCATCGAGGCCTATACCGCCCAGGTGGAGGAGCGGTCCCCCCAGACCGTGGCGGAGTACCGGGCCAAGCTCACCGCCCGGATGCAGGAGGTGCTGCAAAGCGCCACCGTGGACCCCCAGCGCATCCTGACCGAGGCCGCCATCTACGCCGACAAGGTGGCCGTGGACGAGGAGACCGTGCGCCTGCGGAGCCACGTGGCCCAGCTGCGCACCATGCTCCAGAGCGACGAGCCCATGGGCCGGAAGATGGACTTCCTGATCCAGGAGGTCAACCGCGAGTCCAACACCATCGGCTCCAAATGCTCGGACGTGGCCATCGCCCAGGTGGTGGTGGGCCTCAAGGCCGAGGTGGAGAAGATGCGCGAGCAGGTCCAGAATGTGGAGTGAGGCGGCCATGAAGCTCATCAACATCGGCTTCGGCAGCCTGGTCTCCGCCCAGCGGGTCATCGCCGTGGTGGGGCCGGACTCGGCGCCCATCAAGCGCATGATCCAGGAGTCCCGGGAGCGGGGCATGCTGATCGACGCCACCTACGGCCGCAAGACCGCCTCCATCTTCATCATGGACAGCGACCATGTGATCTTATCGGCCCTGCCGCCGGAGCGGTTCGGCCAGCGGCTCCAGGGAGAGCCAGCTACTGAGGAAAGGGATTGAAACCATGCGAAAAGGCAAGACGTTCATCATTTCCGGCCCCTCCGGCGTGGGCAAGAGCACGGTGCTCGCCGCCCTGCTGGAATCCCGGAAAAACCTGTACTTCTCTGTCTCCGCCACCACCCGCGACCCCCGGCCCGGCGAGCTGGACGGCGTCCACTACCACTTCATGGACGTGGACTCCTTCCGCAAGTGGATCGCCAAGGAGCAGTTCCTGGAGTACGCCGAGTATGTGGGCAACTTCTACGGAACGCCCAAGCGCTATGTGGACGAGGCCATGGAGCAGGGCAAGGACGTGATTTTGGACATCGAGGTCCAGGGTGCCATCCAGGTCACCAGCAAGCGGCCCGACGCGGTGCGTATCTTCATCGCCCCGCCCAGCTGGTCGGAGCTGGAGCGGCGCCTCACCGAGCGGGGCACCGACAGCCCGGAAAAGATCCAAAAGCGGCTTCTGCGGGCCAAGGTGGAATTCCAGACGGCCCACACCTACGATTACTTCGTCATCAATGACACGGTGGAGAACGCCGTGGGCGAGCTCAACGCCATCATGACGGCGGAGCACTGCAAGCCCCGGGAGCGGATGGAGATCATCAACGGCCGCTGAGGCCCGTTTTCCCCGGTTTTCCCATACAAAATTTGACCGCCTGAACAGGCAGAATGGATGTGTTGTGTTATGATGCTGTATCCCGCTATGAACAAACTGACCTCTTATGTGCCCAACCGCTACATGCTGGTGAATGTGGTGGCCCGCCGGGCCCGCCAGATCGCCGACGCCGCCGAGGCGGCCGAGGAGCATCTGGAGGAAAAGCCCGTCACCATGGCCATCAACGAGGTGGCTGAGGGCCGGCTGGACGCCAGGGGCATGGATCTGACCATCCGGGAGGACTGAGACACGGAGGAGGGCGAGGCATGGAGACCGCTGTCATCGTAAAGGTCGCGGTCAGCGCCGCGCCCTATTCCATTGATAAGCCCTATGACTATCTGGTGCCGGAGCCGTGGCTGGAAGCGGCCCTGCCCGGCGCCCGGGTCACGGTCCCCTTCGGCCGGGGCAACCGCACAAGCGAGGGGCTGATCCTGGCCCGGGGCGAGGGGGAGAAGATCCCCGGCCTCAAGCCCCTGACGGCGGTACTGGACCCTGAGCCGGTGCTGGACGCGGACGGCATCGCCCTGGCGCTGTGGCTGCGGGGCCGGTACTTCTGCACGGTATTCGAGGCGGCCAGGACGCTGCTGCCGGCGGGGCTGTGGTTCCGCCTTCGGGAGATCTGGCAGCTGACAGAGCCTGTTTCGGAAGAAGGGCTGTCCCCGGCGGCCCGGGCGGTCCTGGAGGCGCTCCGCGCCGCCGGCGGCCGGGCGGAGCAGGCGGCTTTGGAAGCGGCCTGCGGAAGCGGCGCGGGCAACCTGCTGCGGGCACTGGAGAAGGAGGGGGCTGTGGTCCACGAGACCGACGCCCGCCGCAAGGCCGGAGACCGGATGCGGTTCATGGCCGGCCTGGCGGCGGACGCCGGAGAGGCCCTGGACCAGCTGGCCCACCGCCGGGCACCGGTTCGCCGGGCGGTGGTGGAGCTGCTCTCCGCCTCCGGGCCCATCCCCGCTGCCGACGTATGCTATTTCACCGGCGCCGCCATGTCCACGCTGCGGGCCATGGAGCGGGCCGGCCTCGTGACCCTGACGGCGGAGGAGGAGCTGCGGGTTCCCACGGACACCGCGGCGCCGGAGCCCCCCGCCGTGCTGACGACGGAGCAGGCCGCCGCCTATGCGGCCATCCGTGCCCTGGCGGACACGGGCAGGCCGGAGGCGGTCCTTTTGCAGGGCGTCACCGGCAGCGGCAAGACCCTGGTGTATCTGCACCTGGTGGCCGATGCCCTGGAACGGGGGCGCACCGCGCTGGTGCTGGTGCCGGAGATCGTGCTGACGCCCCAGATGATGCGCCGCTTCTCCGCCCGGTTCGGAGACACCGTGGCCATGATCCACAGTGCCCTGCGGGTGACGGAGCGGTACGACCAGTGGAAGCGCATCCGCCGGGGGGAGGTCAAGGTGGTGCTGGGCACCCGCTCAGCGGTGTTCGCGCCGCTGAAAAACCTGGGCCTCGTTATTCTGGACGAGGAGCAGGAGAGCGGCTACCAGTCGGAAAACGCCCCCCGCTACCACGCCCGGGACGTAGCCAAGTACCTCTGCGGCCGGGACAAGGCCGTGCTGGTGCTGGGCTCCGCCACCCCGTCGGTGGAGACCGCCTGGGCGGCGGAGCAGGGCGTGTATCACCGGGTGGAGCTGACGGAGCGCTACAACCGCCGTCCGCTGCCGGAGGTGGTCATCGCCGACCTGCGCCAGGAGATCCGCAATGGCAACAGCGGCTCCATCGGCGCGGTGCTGCGGCGGGAGCTGGCGGAGAACCTGGACCGGGGCGAGCAGAGCATTTTGTTTCTCAACCGCCGGGGCAGCAGCCGCATGCTCCTTTGCGGAGAGTGCGGCGAGGTACCCCAGTGTCCCCGGTGCAGCGTGCCCCTGACGTATCACTCCGCCAACGGGCGGCTCATGTGCCACCACTGCGGCCACTCTGAGCGCTCGCCGGAGCGGTGTCCGGTGTGCGGAGGTCTTTTGAAGCACGTGGGCAGCGGCACTCAGAAGGTGGAGGAGGAGCTGCGGCAGCTGTTTCCCGGGACGGAGGTCCTGCGGCTGGACGCGGACACCGCCGCCTCCGGCCACGAGCCCATCCTGCGGCGGTTCCGGGAGGACCGGGTGCCCATCCTGCTGGGCACCCAGATGGTGGCCAAGGGCCTGGACTTCCCCGGCGTGACGTTGGTGGGTGTGCTGGCGGCGGACCTGAGCCTGTACGTGGACAACTACCGCGCCGCCGAGCGGACCTTCAGCCTGCTGACCCAGGTGGTGGGCCGGGCCGGCCGGGGCGGCAGCCGGGGCCGGGCGGTCATCCAGACCTACGCGCCGGAAAACGACGTGATCCGCTGCGCCGCCCGGCAGGACTATCAGAGCTTTTACCAGGGCGAGATCCGGATGCGGCGGCTGCGCCGCTGCCCGCCCTTTGCAGATCTCTTCACCTTCACCGTCTCCGGCCCCGAGGAGGGCGCGGTGCTCCGCGCCGCCGCCCGGGTGCGGCAGGCCCTGGACGGGCTGTGCGCCGCGCCGGACATGGCGGATACGGAGGCCCTGGGCCCCGCTCCGGCACCGGTGGTGAAGCTGAACAACCGCTATCGGTATCACTGCCTGCTGGTGGGCCGGAACGACGCCGCTGCCAGGGCCCACATCCGTGCCCTGCTGCGGGACTTCGCCGCCGACCGGGCCAACCGGGGCATCCATTTGTTTGTGGAGTGCAACAGCATGGAATAATATACGGCGGGGCGCCGCGGGCGTCCCGGGGCCGGAGACGGCCCATGGATCAAGGGAGGTTTCAGACATATGGCTTTGCGGAAAATCGTGGAACAGGGTGAGGAGTGCCTGGAGAAGGTCTGCCGCCCGGTGACGGAGTTCAACCCCCGGCTGCACGCGCTGCTGGACGATCTGATCGAGACGCTCTCCGACGCCAACGGCGCCGGACTGGCTGCGCCCCAGGTGGGGGTGCTGCGGCGGGTGTGCGTGGTGCTGGACGAGGGCTCCGAGGAGTATATCGAGCTGGTGAACCCGGAGATCGTGGCCACCAGCGGGGAGCAGACCGGCCTGGAGGGCTGCCTTAGCGTGCCCGGCAAGTGGGGCATCGTCACCCGGCCCAACGTGGTCCGGGTCCGGGCCCAGGACCGCTACGGCCGCCCCTTCGAGGTGGAGGGCGAGGGCCTTACCGCCCGGGCCTTCTGCCACGAGATCGAGCATCTGGACGGCCACCTGTTCGTGGAGCACGTGGACCACTTCCTCTCCGACCAGGAGCTGCGGGAGTATCTGGAGCGGGAAGAAGAGGGGGAGTGAACCCATGCGCATCCTGTTTATGGGCACGCCGGAGTTTGCCGTAGCCTCCCTGCGCCGCCTGGTGGAGGCGGGGCACACCATCTGCGGCGTGCTGACCCAGCCGGACAAACCCCGGAACCGGGGCCATAAGGTGACCTTCTCTCCTGTGAAGGAGTACGCCTTGTCAGTCGGCCTGGACGTGTACCAGCCCGTCACGCTGCGGGACGAGGCCGCGTTGGAGCTGGTGAAGGGCCTGGCGCCGGAGCTGACGGTGGTGGCGGCCTACGGAAAGCTGCTGCCGGAGGCGATCCTGACCGTGCCGCCCCTGGGATCCATCAACGTCCACTCCTCGCTCCTGCCCAAGTACCGGGGCGCGGCCCCCATCAACTGGGCCATTTTGAACGGGGAGGAGACCACCGGCGTCTCCATCATGTATATGGCGAAAGCCCTGGACGCCGGAGACGTCATTTTGCAAAAGTCCACCCCCATCGGCCCCGATGAGGACGCCCCGGCCCTGACGGCGCGCCTTGCCCAGCTGGGGGCGGAGGCCCTCAGCGAGACGGTGGCCGCCCTGGCGGCGGGCACCGCGGCCCGGACGCCCCAGAACGAGGCGGAGATGACCTATGCGCCCATGCTGGGCCGGGAGCTCTCTGCCATGGACTGGACCCGGAGCGCGGCGGCCATCAGCTGCCAGGTCCGCGGGCTGATCCCCTGGCCCTGCGCCCAGGCGGAGATCGCCGGGACGCGGTTCAAGGTCTACCGCACCGCACCGGGCGGCGCCACGGACAAGGCCCCCGGCACGCTGCTCTCCGCCGGAAAGCAGGGCATCGAGGTGGCCTGCGGCGACGGGCGGAGCCTGTACCTGACGGAGATCCAGGCCGAGGGCGGCAAGCGCATGAGCGCCGCCGCGTATCTCCTGGGCCACCCCATGGAGGTCTGACATCGCTGTTTGATAAAAGGGCGGTCCTTTTGTCACAGTAGGGATGATCGGGGCTCCGCTCCGGAATTTTTCAAACTGCGAGGTTTTTCCATGCCTTATTCTTACGGCTATTACAGCTACGGCGAGTTTCTCGCCAACAATATCTATTTCCTGCTGCTGATCCCTGTTCTCATCCTGTCCGTCTGGGCCCAGTTCCAGGTGTCCGGCAACTTCCGCCGGTACAGTCAGGTGATGAACCGCCGGCGCCTCACCGGCGCCCAGACGGCGGAGGCGGTGCTCCGGGCCAACGGCGTCGCCGGCGTGCCCGTCCGGCCCTGCCGGGGCCACCTCAGCGACCACTACGATCCCCGGGACAACACCATCTACCTCTCCGAGGACGTCTACGGCGCCGCCACGGTGGCAGCGGTGGGCGTGGCCGCCCACGAGGCGGGCCACGCGGTCCAGTACGCGGTGGGCTACGGCCCCGTGCGGCTGCGCACCGCCATCATCCCCGCCACCCAGCTGGGCTCCCGGTTCTCTTTCATCCTGCTGTTCGTGGGTCTGTTCCTGTACAGCCAGTCTCTGTTTCTGGCGGGCATCATTTTGTTCTCTCTCACCACCTTCTTCCAGCTGGTGACGCTGCCGGTGGAGTTCAACGCCTCCCGCCGGGCCCTGGAGACCATCGAGGGCACGGGGATGCTGGACGGGGACGAGTACTACGGCGCCCGCAAGGTGCTGCGGGCGGCGGCGCTGACGTATGTGGCCGCGCTGCTGATGAGCCTTTTGCAGCTGCTGCGGTTCGTACTGATCTTCCTCGGCCGCAGCGGCGGCCGGAGTGGAGACGGAGGTCGCCGATGAGCGCCCGCAGGACTGCCCTGGAGGTGCTGCGCCGCTGCCGCACCAACCAGGCCTGGGCCGACGCGGCCCTGGGCCCCGCCCTCCGGCGGGACGGCCTCACCGGCGCCGACGCCGCCCTGTGCAGCCGCCTGGTCTACGGTGTGCTGCAAAACCAGGCCCTGCTGGACTTTTACCTCGCCGCCTGGTGCTCCCAGAAGCCGGAGCACCTCCAGCCGCCCCTCCAGGACATCCTTCGCCTGGGGCTGTACCAGATCCTGTTTCTGGACAAGATCCCCGTCAGCGCCGCGGTGAACGAGTCCGTGGAGCTGGCGAAATCCTGCGGCCGCGGCGCCGCCGCCGGGCTGGTCAACGCCGTGCTGCGGCGGGCGGGCCGGGAGCGGGAGGCCCTGCCGCCCATCCCGGACAAGGACCCGGTGAAGTATCTCTCCACCCGGTACAGTCACCCCAGGTGGCTGGTGAAGCGGCTGATGCTGCTTCTGGGCAGGGAGGAGGCGGAGGCCTTCCTGGCCGCCGACAACACCCCGCCGCCCCTGACCGTCCAGGTCAACCCCCTCCGCACCACCGCGGAGGACCTGACAGCGGCCCTGACCGCCCTGGGCGTCACGGTGCGGCCCCACGCCTGGGTGCCGGGCTGCCTGGAACTGACCGGCGCCGGGGACCTGACGGCCCTGGAACCCTTCCGAAACGGAGACTTCCTGGTCCAGGACGCCGCCGCGGCGCTGGTGGCCCGGATCGCGGGGGTACAGCCCGGGGACCGGGTGCTGGACGTGTGCGCCGCCCCCGGCGGCAAGTCCTTCTCCGCCGCCTTCGCCATGGACAATCAGGGGAGCATCCGCTCCTGCGACCTCCACGAGAATAAGTTGAAGCGCATCCGGGAGGGCGCGGCGCGGCTCGGCATCTCCTGCATCGAGACCGCCTCCGCCGACGGACAGGTGTTCCGCCCGGAGTGGGAGGGGGCCTTTGACACCGTCCTGGTGGACGCGCCCTGCTCGGGCCTCGGCATCATCCGCAAGAAGCCCGACGCCCGGTACAAGCGGGCGGAGGACCTGTTCACCCTGCCCGTCGTCCAGGACGCCATTCTCCGCAACGCCGCCCGGTACGTCCGGCCCGGCGGAACTTTGGTCTACTCCACCTGCACCATTTTGCCGGAGGAGAACCAGCAGGTGACGGGGGCGTTTCTGGCGGAGACGCCGGACTTTTCCCTGTCGCCCTTCGACCTGCCGGACCCCGCGGGGACCACGGAGGGGGAGATCACCCTCTGGCCCCACCGCCACGGCACCGACGGGTTCTACATCTGCCGCATGACGCGGCGCCCTTGAGAGGCGTTTTGCTATGACCGATTTGAAATCCATGACGGAGGCGGAGGTGACCGACACCCTCCGCGCCATGGGCGAG
The DNA here is from genome assembly GCF_054476235.1 of Dysosmobacter sp. Phy. Taxonomy (NCBI): domain Bacteria; kingdom Bacillati; phylum Bacillota; class Clostridia; order Eubacteriales; family Oscillospiraceae; genus Dysosmobacter; species Dysosmobacter sp. Phy. Next base: position 2,720,023 of record NZ_CM136997.1, on the reverse strand, counting down.
CCCGCCTTCCGGGGCAAGCAGGTGTTCTCCTGGCTCCACCGGGGCGCCGCCTCCTATGACGACATGACCAACCTGCCCAAGGCCCTGCGGGAGAAGCTGGCGGCGGAGCATCCCTTCACGGTGCCCGCCGTGGAGCGCAAACAGGTCTCCGCCCAGGACGGCACCATCAAGTACCTCTGGCGCCTGGGGGACGGCAACTGCGTGGAGTCCGTCCTCATGCGCTACCACCACGGCAACACCGTGTGCATCTCCTCCCAGGTGGGCTGCCGCATGGGCTGCGCCTTCTGCGCCTCCACCATCGCCGGCAAGGTCCGGGACCTGACGGCGGCAGAGATGCTGGACCAGGTGCTCTTCACCCAGACCGACTCCGGGGCGGAGGTGAGCAACATCGTCCTCATGGGCATCGGAGAGCCTTTGGACAACTTCGAGGGCGTCCTGCGCTTTCTGGAGCTGGTGAACCATCCGGACAGCATGAACATCGGGATGCGGCACATCTCCCTCTCCACCTGCGGGCTGGTGCCGGGCATCCGGCGCCTTTCAGAGCTGGGTTTGCAGCTGACGCTGTCCGTCTCCCTCCACGCGCCGGACAGTGAGACCCGCTCGAAGATCATGCCGGTGAACCGGGCCTACGACGTGGAGGAGCTGTTCGCCGCCTGCCATGACTATTTCAAAAAGACCGGCCGCCGCATCTCCTTCGAGTACGCCATGATCGACGGCGTCAACGACCACGACTGGCAGGCGGACCTGATCGTCAAGAAGCTCCGGGGCATGCCGGGGCATGTGAACCTGATCCCCCTCAACGAGGTGGCGGAGAGCCCCTTCAAGCCCTCCCGCCGGATCGCGGCCTTCCAGAAGCGTCTGGAGAGCCAGGGCGTCACCGCCACCGTGCGGCGGAGCCTGGGGGGAGACATCGACGCCTCCTGCGGACAGCTCCGCAGGAAGGCCATGCTGGAAGATGAGAAAGGGGAGTGTTCCCAATGAGCCTGATGCAAGTTTGGGGCCTGACTGACACCGGCCTGGTCCGCAAGGAGAACCAGGACGCCTACGCCGCCGACCAGGTGGACGGCCACACCGTCTGCGTGGTGTGCGACGGCATGGGCGGCGCCGCCGGCGGCCAGGAGGCCAGCCATATCGCCGTTGCCACCTTTATGGAGGCCGTCCGCCGCACCCTGCGCCCGGAGATGACGCCGGAGCAGCTGCGGGAGCTGTCGGCCTGCGCGGTGGCCCAGGCCAATCGGGCCGTGCGGGAAGCCGCCGCGGCCAGCGAGGAGCGGCGCAACATGGGCACTACCCTGGTCTCTGCCGTGTCCTATGACGGCGGCGTCGTCATTACCAACGTGGGAGACAGCCGGGCCTATCACATCACCGCCGAGGGCATCACCCGGGTCACCAAGGACCACTCCCTGGTGGAGAGCATGGTGGACCGGGGCGACATCACCGCCGAGGAGGCCCGCCGCCATCCCAACCGCAACCTCATCACCCGGGCCCTGGGTCCGGACGTGTCCGCCGACAGCGATGGGTACATCTGCCCCATGGCGCCGGGGGACTACCTGCTGCTGTGCACCGACGGACTGGTGGACACGGTGACGGACCAGGAGATGCTCTTCGAGGTCATCCACGGCGAGGGCCCCGACTCCTGCCTGGACCGGCTGCTGGCCATCTCCAAGAGCCGCGGCGCATCGGACAACGTCACCGCTGTGCTGATGCTGATGCGGAAACAGTAAGGGGGGCACACCATGGACCAGTACATTGGAAAAATGCTGGACAACCGCTATGAGATCCTGGAGCGCATCGGCACCGGGGGCATGGCGGTGGTCTACAAGGCCAAGTGCCACCGGCTCAACCGGCTGGTGGCGGTGAAGATCCTCAAGAGCGACCTGGCTCAGGACGAGGACTTCCGCCGCCGCTTCAACGCCGAGTCCCAGGCCGTCGCCCAGCTGTCCCATCCCAACATCGTCTCCGTGTATGACGTGTCCCGGGGCGGGGACACGGAGTATATCGTCATGGAGCTGATCGACGGCATCACCCTCAAGCAGTACATGGAGAAGCGGGGCCGCCTGAACTGGCGGGAGTCCCTGCACTTCATCACCCAGATCATGCGGGGCCTGAGCCACGCCCACAGCCGGGGCATCGTCCACCGGGACATCAAGCCCCAGAACGTCATGGTATTGCGGGACGGCAGCGTGAAGGTGGCCGACTTCGGCATCGCGTGCCTGGAAAACGCCGCCCAGACCCTGACCCAGGAGGCCCTGGGCTCCGTCCACTATATCTCCCCCGAGCAGGCCCGGGGCGACCGCACCGACGCCCGCAGCGACATCTACTCCGCCGGCGTGGTGCTCTATGAGATGCTCACCGGCCGGCTGCCCTTCGAGGGGGACAGCGCTGTGTCCGTTGCCATCCAGCACCTGAGCTCCGTGCCTCTGGCCCCCCGGGAGATCGACCCGGACATTCCGGAGCAGCTGGAGCTGATCTGCATGAAGGCCATGGCTCCGGATCTGGAGCGGCGGTATCCTTCGGCCGAGGCCATGATCGCCGACCTGGAGGCCTTCCGCAAGAACCCCGGCGTCAATCTGGACTTTGAGCTCAGCGACCTGCGCCCGGAGGAGAGCGACGAGCCCACCATGCTGCTGCGCACAACCGGCAGCCACCGGTCCCCGAGCCCCGAGCGGGATCGCCGGGACCGGTATGAGGCCGACCGCCGGGACCGGTACGAGGAGGAGCGGCGTCCCAAGCGCCGCAAGGCGGCGGCCGGACGGATCGCCCTTCTGAGCGCCGGTACGCTGGCGGCATTGGCAGTGGTGTTCTTCCTGTTCCGGGCCATCTTCGCCTCCTTCCTGACGCCATCTGCCTCCGGACAGACCTATATCGTGCCGGATGTGGCCAACTTGACGGTGGAGGAGGCCCGGCGGCTGGATCAGGTGGCTGACGGCACCTTCAAGATCGTGGAGAAGGGCAGCGAAGCCAGCGACGTGGCGGAGGGACTCATCATCCGCCAGGACCCGGAAGAGACCAAGCAGGTCAAGGGTGAGCTCCCCATTACCATCGAGGTCTGGACCAGCGCCGGAGAGGACGTGGGTACCATGCGGGACGTCACCGGCAAGACCTATGCCGAGGCCAAGGTGGAGCTGGATGACCTCATCAAGCAGTATGATCTGACCTTTGATCTCAAGGAGGAGAGCAGCGAGGAAGTGCCCGAGAGCAAAATCATCTCCACAGACCCCGCGTCGGGCGAGGCGCTGCACCAGGGCGATGTCATTGAGCTGGTCATCAGCAAGGGCATGCCTCTGGTGCCCCTGGTCAACTTCGTGGGCAGCGACCTGGACTGGGCGCTGAATCAGCTGAGCACCCTGGGCCTGGAGAAAGGCGAGATCACCTATGAGCCCAGCGACCTGCCGGAGGGACAGATCATCTCCGTTGATCCGGCGGATTCCGAGGTCCCCAAGGGCACTAAGATCAACTTTGTGGTGAGCCAGGGTCCGGGCAGCAGCGCCGGCGGAGAGACCGGCCAGGAGGAGGGCGCCGACATGCTCTATGTGCCGCTGCCCGCTACCACCGGTACCGGTCATTTGCAGATCGTGGTCAATGATACGGTCTGGTTTGACGCTGACATCAACTACGCCAACTATGGCGGCACCTATGGCCAACTCATCACCGGCACCGGCACTGCCAACGCCGTGGTCTATATCGACGGCGCCTATTACAACACCTACCCCCTGACCTTTACCACCGATGGCTGAGGGGCGGGTGATCAAGGCCCTCAGCGGCTTCTACTACGTGGATACCGGCAGTGAACTGCTCACATGCCGGGCCCGTGGGAAATTCCGCAAGGAGGGCGTCAGCCCCCTGGTGGGGGACAGGGTCACCGTCCGGGAACTGGGCGGCGGCGAGGGCTTTCTGGAGACCATCCAGCCCCGCCGGAACGCCTTTGCCCGGCCCGCCGTGGCCAACGTGGACCAGCTGGTGGTCATCGCCTCCGGCGCCATCCCCAAAACCGACCCGTTCCTCATCGACCGGGTGGCCGCCATCGCCGCTCTGAAGGACTGCGGCGTGGTGGTGGTGCTGAACAAGTGCGACCTGGACAGCGCCGACGATCTCTACCGCATCTATGCCGCCTCCGGCTTCCCAACGGTCCGCGTCAGCGCCGAGACCGGGGAGGGATTGGAGGAGCTGGTGCCTCTGATCTCTGACAAGTTTTCTGCCTTTACAGGAAACTCCGGCGTAGGGAAGTCCAGCATTTTAAACGCCCTGGAGCCGGACTTCCACCTCCAGGTGGGGGATGTGAGCCAGGCCCTGGGCCGGGGCCGCCACACCACCCGGCACGTGGAGCTGTTCCGCCTCAAATGCGGGGCGGAGGTGGTGGACTCCCCGGGCTTCTCCTCCTTCGAGACGGAGGAGCTGAACCTGGAGTGGAAGGAGCGCCTGCCGGAGACCTTCGTGGAGTTCCGGCCCTATCTGGACCGGTGCCGCTTCACCGGGTGCAGCCACACCAAGGAGGCCGGCTGCGCCGTGCTGGCGGCCCTGGCGGAGGGAAAGATCCAGCCCAGCCGCCACCAGAGCTACCTGCGGCTGTACGAGGAACTCAAGCCCCTCAAAGCCTGGCAGGAGAAGAAAAAATGACGAACGCGCCCGGAGCGGACCGCTCCGGGCGTGTTTTATTATCCCTCCGCGCCGGGACCGCTTCCCCGGCTCACGCCCCGTCACCACCTGCCGCGCCGCCGCATATCCTGGGAACAGAGAAAGGGGTGTGAGCCGTATGTTTCGTGGAGGAGGCTGCTGGATGATGGGCGTGTGTGCCGTGGCCCTGGGGGCCGGGATCCTGATCGCCGCCATCTTCCCCGTGGGGGCGCTGCTGTTTCTGGTGGCGCTGCTGCTGATCGGGTGCGGCTGCGCCTGCTGCCGGCGATGAGAGGAGGGGAAGGTATGCGCATCGTGGTCTGGAAATCCCCGAAGATGCTGGGGGGCATCCTGCGGAAGCTGTTCCGGGTGCAGGCATAAGACAGCCGGTCCGCTCATAGGATACTGGCAGAATGACGTCCCGGCGCGGCGCAGTCCCCGGCGGACTGGCCCGGAGCCGGAGGCGACTGCCGGGAAAGGATGGGCGACCATGGAACTGGAACTGAAAAAGAAATGCTTCGACGCCTATGAGACAGGCGGTGAACTGACCGTGACCCAGGAGGAGACCGCCGAGACCATCGTGCCGGACTACTGCCCGGACATCGCGCGGATCATCGAGACAGAGGGAAAAATCTACATCCACAATCGCGAACTCCGGGACGGCCGGGCGGAAATCACCGGCACTGTGCGGGTGACGGTGCTCTATACCCCTGACGGGGAGAGCGGCATCCGCACCCTGGAGTTCGCCATGCCCTTCACCGCCGAGAGCGACGGCCGGGGGCTCACTGACTGCGCGGCGGTGCTGGCGGAGACGGAGCCGGAATTCCTGGAGACCCGGATGCTGAACCCCCGGAAGGTGTTCACCCACTGCAAGCTGGTGACCCGGATGACCGGCTGGCGCCGGACGCCGGTGGCGGTGTGCGCCGACGTGGAGGCCCCGGAGGAGCTGCGGGTGGAAAAGCGCCTGGAGCGGCAGCATGCCGTGGTGCTGACCCATGTGGCCGAGAAGGACTTCACCTTCTCCGACACTCTCACCCTCTCCCCGGGCCGGGAGGGGGCGGCGGAGATCCTCACCAGCCGGGCCGCCGGCACCGTCACCGAGGCCAAGGTGGTGGGCAGCAAGCTGATCTTCAAGGGCGTGTTCACCGCCTCGCTGCTCTACCGCGCCAACGACGGCAAGTGCGCCGCCTTCAGCGGAGAGCTGCCTTTCTCCCAGGTCATGGAGGTGGACGGCGCCGCCGAGGGCACCGAGGCCGCGGTGCGGCTCCAGGTGACCGGGGCGGATATGCAGATCGACGGCGGCGACGCCGAGGGCCGGGACATCGCCGTGACGCTGTATCTTCACGCCGCGGCTCTGCTGCGGCAGGAGCGGGACATCAGCCTGCTCAGCGACCTCTACTCCACAGCCTACAACCTCAGCTACGAGGCCTCGCCCCTGACCCTGACAGGCTTCTCCCAGAGCCTCAGCCGCCGCCAGACGGTGCGGGAGGTGCTGGAGATCGGTGTGGTGGCCGACTCCATCCTGGCCCTCTCCGCCGTCTGCGGGGCGGTGTCCGTCAGCAGGGAGGGGGGCACCGCGGTGCTGCGGACCGGAGCCACCGTCCGGGCGCTGTATCTGGACGAGGGCGGCGCGCCGCTGGTGGCGGAGCGATGCGTAGACGTCAGCTGCCAGCTGGAGCTGCCGGAGGACTGCCACGTCACCGCCCGGGCCGTCTGTCCCGAGGAGATCCAGGGCAGCCTGGGGGACCGGGGGATCGAGGTCCGGTTCCCGGTGGAGTTCCAGGCAGAGGCCTCCGCCCAGGTGAAGAAGGTTTGCATCACCGCCGCCCGGGTCAATACGGACGCCCCCAAGGACCTGGCCGGGGCGCCGTCGCTGGTGCTGCGGTGCCTGGGGCGGCAGGAGACGGCCTGGGATCTGGCAAAGCGCCACAACACCACCATTTCCGCCATTCTCTCCGCCAACCAGCTGGAATCGGAGGGGGACATCGCCGCCGAGGCGCTGCTGCTGATCCCCCGAAAGCGGGCGTAAGAGACGGGGCCCGGCTGAGCCTTCCACCAATGGGGGAATGTGGTCTGCGCAGCGGACCGGATGAGGGGAGTGGGGAGGTCGGAGTTGTACCAGCGTATCCTGCGGCGTTCCCTCCGGAGGATGGCGAAGGTTTTAGGAGGGACCGCCCTCCGGAGGCGCGGCTTTGCCGGAGGGATCCGCCCCCCATTTTCTCTTTTTGCAAAAAGAGAAAACGGGCTGCGGCCGGTCCAAAAGAGAAAAACGCTTTTGACGAAAGGGCGGCCCGAATGGGCCGCCCTTTCGTGATGCGTGGGTCGTGCGAATCGGTGCGGCGGGTGTTGATGGCCCCGCCGTCCCTGCGCCTTACCCCGGCGCTTGGAGAGCCTGGTTCCCGCATAACGACCGCGGCGGAGGGACGGGGAGGTGAACGAATAGACCAGCGCCGCTTTCCGCTGCCGCTCACCAGGCATTTGATGGGAGCTGGCAGCACGCTGCGGCGGGACATGGGTTCCACCTGCTGATGTCGTTGCCTCGCACTCGACCACTCCATTTTACCGTAGGGGTGGATGGAGGATCCGTCCGCCGCTCAGGTTCTCGCCTAGCACTGGGCCAGCGGCAGCGAAAAGAGAAGCAAACCAAGTCGACAAGCACCCACGTTCCACCGCCGCAGGGTCTATGCGGAGACAGGGTATTTCGATTGCCGGAGCATAGCGCAGGGTCGACGGGGCCATCAACACCCGCCGGACCGATTCGCCCGACCCCCGTATTCCGGCAAATAAGCCCCGGAGGGGGCGTTTTGCCGCTCCGGCGCCGGCTGCGGCGCCCCGCCCGGCCCGCCGGGTAAGGGCAGCGCCTGCCGACACCCTCCCAGTCCCTGGTCCCCTCATCCGTCCGGCCTTCGGCCGTCCACCTTCCCCCAAGGGGGAAGGCAATTTGCCGGGGATCACAGCGGCATTTCCGGCAGGGGAGAGGCTACGCAGGGCGCCCCGGACAGGGTCCCCTCATCCGCCGCAGTGTGTGCGCCGGGTACATGCTCCCAAGGGGGAAGGCTCTCCGCCAGGGCTCATGTTCCGACAAACCTGCTCACCGTCCTTGCCGGAGGAACCAGCCCGGTCCTGTCTGCAAAAAAAAGAGCGGGGCATTTGCCCCGCTCCTTCCGCGTCCGTATAAGGCCCTCAGGCGCTCTCCCCGTACCGGGAGAGGAACTGCCGCGTCCGCTCCTCCTTCGGGTTCTCGATGACCTCCCGGGCGGGGCCCTGCTCCACGATGACGCCGCCGTCCATGAAGATCACGTCGTCGGCCACGTCCCGGGCAAAGGCCATCTCATGGGTGACGATGATCATGGTGGTCCGCTGCTCCGCCAGGGAGCGGATGACCTTCAGCACCTCGCCGGTGAGCTCCGGGTCCAGGGCGCTGGTGGGCTCGTCGAAGCACAGGATGTCCGGGTGCAGGGCCAGGGCCCGGGCGATGGCCACCCGCTGCTGCTGGCCGCCGGAGAGCTGGCTGGGGTAGTGGTCGGCCCGGTCGGAGAGGCCCATTTTCGCCAGCAGCTCCCGGCCCTCGGCCTGGATCTCGTCCAGGATGGCCCTTTTGTTCTCCTTGAAGTCCGGCCGCTCCTGGCTGAGGAGCTCCTTGGCCAGGGTGACGTTCTTCAGCGCCGTGTACTGGGGGAAGAGGTTGAAGGACTGGAACACCATGCCGAAGTGGAGCCGCTTCTTGCGGACCTCGCTCTCCCGCTGGGTGGCGGGGTCGGCGGCGTCGAAGATCACGGAGCCATTCACCGCGATGGTGCCCGCATCGGGCTTTTCCAGAAAGTTCAGGCACCGCAGCAGCGTGGTCTTGCCGGAGCCGGAGGAGCCGATGATGGCCAGGGCCTGGCCCTGCTCCAGATCGAAGCTGATGTCCTCCAGGACCCGGGTGGCGCCGAAATGCTTTTCAATGTTATGTACTTCCAAAACTGCCATATGGGGTCCTCCTTACTGAAAGAAGGCCAGCTTTTGTTCCAGCTTGCCTAAGAGCACGGTGACGATGCCGCTGAAGATCAGGTAATAGACTGCCGTGAAGAACAGGGGCCAGGTGAGGCCCGCGATGTTGGAGTTGCCCTTCATGAAGGACTCGCCCATCCAGATGACCTCCTGCAAGGCGATGACCCGGGCCAGGGAGGTATCCTTGACCAGGGTGATGACCTCGTTGGACATGGGGGGCACGATGCGCTTGATCATTTGTAAGAGGGTGATGTGCCGGAAGATCTGGCTCTTGGTCATGCCCAGCACCTGGCCGGCCTCCTGCTGGCCCCGGGGCACGCCCTGAATACCGCCCCGGTAGATCTCGGAGAAGTAGCAGGCGTAGTTGATGATAAAGGCCACGCACACGGCCGTCATCCGTCCGCTCTCACCGCTGGGCCACCGGAACCAGTCCTTCATGCCCGGCACATAGAACAGGGCGATGATCTGGAGCACCAGAGGCGTGCCCCGGATGATCCATACCAGCAGGCGGCACACCAGGCTGATGGGTCGGAGCCCCAGCAGGCTCCTGAGCAGGGGAGACATGTTGGGACGGCGCAGGGACCCCAGCGGCGCCCAACGGCTCATGGAGCCGAAGCTGATGACAAGGCCCAGGGGCAGCGCGCCGATCAGGGTGATGAAGAACAGCTGCAGCGTCTTGAGGAAGCCGCTGTTCAGGGCCGACAGGACCGTTTGGAAGGTGCTGGAAGTGAAAAATTCGATCATGGTATCGTCCTCTCCGGGTGATGATGGTAGGGCAAAAGCCGCCGAAAGGCAGAGCGCGCTTGCGGCGCGCTCTGCCTTGGGTGCGTATCAGGGAGCGGTCACTCCAGGATCGCGGCGTCCTGCAGGCCGTAGGTGGTGGCCACCTCCAGCACGGTGCCGTCGGCGATCTTCTCCGCCCAGAAGGTATTGAAGGCGTCCACCAGGTCGGAGCCCAGCCGGAAGCCCACGCCGTACTCCTCAGAGGGCAGGTCCTGGGCGTCGTTGAGGTTGAGGCTGTAAGTGAGGTCGGCGTAGCTGGTGCCCTCGCCGGTCATCTCGGCGGCCATGAGCACATCGATGACGGCGGCGTCGGAGGTGCCGGCGGCCACTTCCATCAGGGCGTTGGCCTGGGCCTGGACCGGCACGGTGGCGGCGCCCAGGGCCTCGGCGGCGTCCTCACCGGCGGAGCCGGACTCCACGGCGATGTTCAGGCCCTCCAGAGAGGTTAGGCCCTCGAAATCGGCGGCCCGATCAGCGGAATAGACCAGGGTCTGATAGTTGGTGCAGTAGGGGGTGGAGGTGCCCATGGCGGCCGTGACCTCGTCGGTCAGGGTCATGCCGTTCCACACGCAGTCGATGGCCTTGGAGTTCAGCTCCTCCACCTTGTAATCCCAGGTGATCTCCTGGAACTCCACGTCCACGCCCAGGCTCTCGGCAAAGGCCTTGGCCATATCGGCGTCGAAGCCGATCCACTCGTCGCTGCCCTCGGCCTTGTAGTCCATGGGGGCGAAGTAGGTGATGCCCACCACCAGGGTGCCCTTGTCCTGGACATAGGCCAGATCGCTCTCAGTGGTCTCGGCGGCGTCGGCGGTCTCCTCGGTCTGGGTGTCATCGGCGGCGGTATCCTCCGCGGCGTCGTTGCCGCCGCAGGCGGCCAGGGACAGCGTCATGGCCAGAGCCAGCAGCAGGGCCCAAAATTTCTTGTTCATAGCGTTCCAATCCTCCAAATTTCCCGGACGTCAGTCCGTCCGTTTCATTACGTTAGCAGTTTACCATACTAAATTGTCCCTGTAAAGCCGGAAATTCCGACAAGAACGGAGAAGTAGAACAACCAGATTTGTGCAAAACCTCCAAAGCGAGACGGGCCGTCATACTTTGCCGGGGCGGGACATAGAGTTAGAACATGAATATGGAGCGGAAAAAGGACGGGATGCTATGAACGCCAGTATCTATCACAATATCGCCACCCGCACCGCCGGAGATATCTATATCGGTGTGGTGGGCCCGGTGCGCACGGGGAAATCCACCTTCATCAAGCGCTTTATGGAGACCCAGGTGATCCCCAACATCGAAAACGTCTACCGCAAGGAGCGGGCCCGGGATGAGCTGCCCCAGAGCGGCTCCGGCCGCACGGTCATGACGGCGGAGCCCAAGTTCGTCCCCGAGGAGGCGGCCCAGATCCTCTTGCCGGACGGCGGCTCCTTCTCCGTGCGGCTGATCGACTGCGTGGGCTACATGGTCAAGGGCGCCATGGGCCAGTTCGAGGGCGACGCCCCCCGGATGGTCACCACCCCCTGGTACGATCACGAGATCCCCATGACCGAGGCGGCGGAGGTAGGCACCCGGAAGGTGATCGCCGAGCACTCCACCATCGGCATCGTTGTCACCACCGACGGCTCCATCGCCGACATCCCCCGGGAGGACTACCTGGAGGCGGAGGAGCGGGTGATCCGGGAATTGCAGGAGCTGGGGAAGCCCTTCATCGTCCTGGTCAACGCCGCGGACCCGGCGGGCAGCCGGGCCCAGGCCATCGCCAAGGACATCGCCTCCCGCTACCAGGTCAACGCCATGGCGGTCAACTGCCTGGAACTGAGTGAGGAGGACGTGGCGGGCATCCTCAAGGCGGTGCTCTACGAGTTCCCCATGCAGGAGCTGGACCTGTTCCTGCCCCCCTGGGTGGACGCCCTGTCGGACCAGCACCCCATCAAGGCGGAGCTGTACGAGGCGGTGCGCCAGGGCACGGCGCAGCTGCGCCACATCCGGGAGGTGGAGGGGGTGGTGGCCTCCCTGGGGCAGTGCGCCCACATCAGCGAGGCCAAGGTCACCGCCATGGACCTGGGCACCGGCGTGGCCAAGGCGGTACTGGCCCTGCCCCGGGAGCTGTTCTACCAGACCCTATCGGAGCAGTCCGGCTTCACCGTGGCCGACGACGGGGACCTCATGTGCCTGCTGACGAAGCTGGCGGCGGTGAAGGCCGCCTACGACAAGGTGGAGGGGGCATTGAAGGACGTGCGGGAGACCGGCTACGGCATCGTGGTCCCCGGCATCGACGAGCTGACGCTGGAGGAGCCGGAGATCATGAAGCAGGGCGGCCGGTACGGCGTGCGTCTCAAGGCCAGCGCCCCCAGCATCCACATGATCCGGGCGGACATCGAGACGGCGGTGGCCCCCATCGTGGGCAACGAGAAGCAGTCCGAGGACATGGTCAACTACCTGCTCCAGGAGTTCGAGGGGGACACCAGCAAGATCTGGCAGTCCAACATCTTCGGCCGCAGCTTCCACGAGCTGGTCAGCGAGGACCTGCAGGCAAAGCTCAAGCGGATGCCGGAGGACGCCCGGAAAAAGCTCCGGGAGACGCTGGAGCGGATCATCAACGAGGGCAGCGGCGGGCTCATCTGCATCATTTTATAAGGGAAAACGGGACGCCGGAAACCGGCGTCCCGTTTTTCTCCGGTCAGGACAGCTCCTCCGGCCGGGGCGGACGGACATGGGGCAGCAGGCGGGCCTCACAGGCGTCGAAGGCGCAGTAATTGGCCCGGCCCTGCTCCAGCGTCAGGCCGTGGTTGCAGTCGCTGGGCTCCGTGTCAGAGCCCGTGAACACGTCGTTCTCCCAAAAGCACACCGGGCAGATATGGGCGAGGGCCTGCTCCGGCGGGACGGGAAGGGTGCGGCAGCCGCAGCAGGGGCAGCGGTATCTGCCGGGAGGCTCCGGAGGAGCGGCCTCCGGAGCCGGAGAACCAGCGGCGTTGTTGACGGCCTCGTGGTTGCTTTTGTTCCTGCCATGTGGTAAGATGGGGGCGAGATAGGCGGCAGGTCTCTACCTCGCCCCGTCTTTCGTGTCAGGCTCCCGTGCTCGTTAGGCTTTGGGGAGCCTGACTTTTTACTTTAACGCCTCAATCTTCTTTCGGATGATTTCGGCGGCCTCTGCGGCAGTGGTTGGCAGGAAGGTAGGTCCAGCCGCCGTCCCCTGCCGCGCCGCCCTTTGCCGGGAGAGCGGACAGGTCCGCCCCCTCCAGCTCCAGCAGAAAGCGCTTGCGCTCCACGCCGCCGGCGTAGCCGGTGAGGCTGCCGTCGGCCCCTACCACGCGGTGACAGGGGATCAGGATGGAGATGGGGTTGCGGCCCACGGCGGCGCCCACCGCCCGGGGCGCGCCGCCAAGGCCCCGGCGGCGCAGTTCCGCCGCCAGCTCGCCGTAGGTCCGGGTCCGGCCCCAGGGGATCTCGGTGAGCAGAGCCCACACCGAGCGCTGGAAATCGGTCCCGGCAGGGGCCAGCGGCGGCAGCGGCGGCAGGGAAGCGCCGGAGAAATAGGCGGTCAGATACGCCTCCGCCTGGCGGAATACCGGCAGGTCTTTTTCCTTTACATCCGTTGGCAGTCCGGCGCAGAAGTATTTCTGACCCTCCAGCCACAGCCCCGTCAGGGCCTGTCCGTCGCTGGAGAGGGTCAGTTTTCCCACCGGGGAGGGAAGGGTGGTCACATAGGTCATGGCAGCCGCCTCCTGGATCGGTTTTCTCCATTATACCCCGTCGGGTCTCCCGGCGCAAGGCACCTCTTGCGCCGGAGGGCGAGACGTGATACCATAGAGAAAACGACGAACCGAGAGAAAGGAGCGCGCGCCATGCTGCTTGCCATCGACGTGGGCAATTCCACCACCTCCGTGGGCCTGTTCGGCCGGGACGGGGAACTGCGGTTCCTGGCCTCCCTGGACACCGACAGCCGCAAGACCGCCGACCAAATCAGCATTGACCTGATGAACCTGTTCACCCTGTACCACTTTGATTATCACCAGGTCACCGGGGCGATTTTGTGCAGCGTGGTGCCGCCGCTGAACTTCATGATGGAAAAGGCTCTGACCCGGCTGCTGGGGCGGCCGCCCATGGTGGTGGGCCCCGGGGTCCGGACGGGGCTCAACATCCGCCTGACCGTCCAGAGCCAGGTGGGCGCCGACATCGTGGCCAACGCCGTGGCGGCTCTGGAGAAGTTCCAGCCCCCCATCGTCACCGTGGACATGGGCACCGCCACCACCATCGGCGTCATCTCCGAGGGGCGCAACTACGAGGGCGGCATGCTGCTGCCGGGCGTGGGCGTGTCCCTGGACGCCCTGAGCCGCCGGGCGGCCCAGCTGCCCGCCATCTCCCTCCAGCACCCCAAGGCCTTGATCGGAAAGACCACGGAGGAGTGCATGCGCGCCGGCATCGTCTACGGCACCGCCGGCATGCTGGACGGCATCGTGGACCGGATCCGGGACCAGTTCCCGGGGAAGTTCGTGACGGTGGTGGCCACCGGCGGCAACGCCCCGGTGATCGTGAAATACTGCCGCAACCAGATCGTCTACGACAAGTACCTGTTGATGGAGGGCCTGTGGACCATCTATCAGAAGAACAAGTGAGAAAGCGTGACCGGCATGACGATGTTTGCGGTGGTGTTCTGGACCCTGGCGGCGGGCCTGGCGGGCTTCGCCCTGGACTGCTTCGTCGGCGGGGGGAGCTCCTTTGGCGTGATCTTTGCCGTGGCGGTGGCCGCGGGATTCATCTGTACGTTCCTGGACCGCCGGGAGCAATAAAAAAGAGCCGAAGCGGAGTTTCCGCTTCGGCTCTTTTCGTCGGGGGATGCTTACTTCGCCAGGACCTTCTTCAGCTTGGCGAAGCGGGGGAGGGAGTCCTCCTTGGGCAGCTTGGGCTCGCCCTGGATCAGGGGCAGGACATAGTCAATGAAGGGTTTCTCCACGCCGTTGTGAGCGGCGTTGATCCACTCCAGGGGCACCTTCTTCTCGGTGTTGGCCACGTCGGTCAGGCCCAGCAGCTTCGTCTTGCAGACGTACTGGCCGTTCTCGTAGCTGCGCTCGAAGCCCACCATCTTGTCGGTGATGCCGGCCACGGCGTTCTCCACGGCGGCCTTGCCGGACATGAAGCTCTCCTCGATGTCGGTCTCGGAGGCCAGGTGCGCGCCGCAGCGCTGCAGCAGGCTCAGCTCGATGCCGCGGACCTTGGCGCCGGTGCGCTCCTTGACCACCTGGGCCAGCATGGCGGCAAGGCCGCCCAGCTGGGCGTGACCGAAGCCGTCGGTGGCAGAGGTCTTGGCCTCGGAGACGAAGGAGCCGTCGGCGTAGTGGATGCCCTCGGAGACGGCCACCATGCAGTTGCCCTTCTCCTTGTAGATGCGCTCCACGTCGGCGAGGAACTGGTCCATGTCGAAGTCCACCTCGGGCAGGTACACCAGATCGGGACCGGCGCCGTAGGCGGTGGCCAGGGCGGCGGCGCCGGCCAGCCAGCCGGCGTGGCGGCCCATGATCTCAATGATGCAGACCATGCCGGTATCGTACACACGGGCGTCCTGATAGACCTCCATGCAGCTGGTGGCGATATACTTGGCGGCGGAGGCGAAGCCGGGGCAGTGGTCGGTGCCGAAGAGGTCGTTGTCGATGGTCTTGGGCACGCCCATCACGCGGCACTCATAGCCCACCTTCTGCATGTACTTGCTGATCTTGTTGCAGGTGTCCATGGAGTCGTTGCCGCCGTTGTAGAAGAAGTAGCGCACGTCGTACTTCTTGAAGATCTCCAGGATGCGCTTGTAGTCGGTGTCGTCCACGTCGGGATCGGCCATCTTGTAGCGGCAGGAGCCCAGAGCGGAGGAGGGCGTGTACTTCAGCAGCTCCAGCTCCTTGGGATCCTCCTTGCTCATGTCGAACAGCCGGTCGTTCAGCACGCCCTTGATGCCGTGCTCGGCGCCGTAGACGGCGGTGATGTTGGGGTTGTTCAGGGCGGTGGAGATGACGCCGTAGGCACTGGCGTTGATGACGGAGGTGGGGCCTCCGGACTGGCCGAAGATGCAGGCGCCTTTCAGTTCACTCATGGGAAATCCTCCTCTTATAAACGTTTTTCTTATCATATCATTCAAAAAAAGAATTGTAAATACTTGCAATTTATTTTTTATGTGATATTATCTAAGAAGAAAATCGTTTTCGTCCAGTTGAATCACCGGATTTCACAATTACCCTTCCAGGGCTGTGAGCCGGTGGCGGCGGGGCGGAACAAATTGAACAGGAGATGATCATATGCCACTGGTTACTTCCACCGAAATGTTCAAGAAGGCTTATGACGGCGGCTATGCCGTGGGTGCCTTCAACGTCAACAACATGGAGATCGTGCAGGGCATCACCGAGGCCGCCCGCGAGGTCAACGCCCCCCTGATCCTGCAGGTGTCCAAGGGCGCCCGCGCCTATGCCAACCACACCTATCTTGTGAAGCTGGTGGAGGCCGCTGCCATCGAGTGCCCCAACATTCCCATCGTGCTGCATCTGGACCACGGCCCGGATTTTGAGACCTGCAAGAGCTGCATCGACGGCGGCTTCACCTCCGTCATGATCGACGCCTCCTCCAAGCCCTTCGCCGAGAACATCGAGATCACCAAGAAGGTCGTCGAGTACGCCCATGACCACGGCGTGGTGGTCGAGGCCGAGCTGGGCGCCCTGGCCGGCATCGAGGACGACGTCAACGTCTCCGCCGAGGCCTCTCACTATACCAAGCCCGAAGAGGTGGAGGAGTTCGTCTCCAAGACCGGCTGCGACTCCCTGGCCATCGCCATCGGCACCAGCCACGGCGCCTACAAGTTCACCGCCGCTCAGTGCACCCGCAATGAGAAGGGCGAGCTGGTCCCGCCCCCGCTGCGCTTCGACATCCTGGACGAGGTCGTCAAGCGTCTGCCCGGCTTCCCCATCGTGCTCCACGGCTCTTCCTCCGTGCCCCAGAACTTTGTGAAGATGATCAACGAGAACGGCGGCAAGATGCCCGACGCCGTTGGCATCCCCGAGGAGCAGCTGCGCCAGGCCGCCAAGAGCGCCGTCTGCAAGATCAACATCGACTCCGACCTGCGTCTGGCCATGACCGGCACCATCCGGGAGTTCTTCAACGAGCATCCCGACAAGTTCGATCCCCGCGAGTACCTCAAGCCCGCCCGCGCCGCCATCAAGGAGCTGGTGAAGCACAAGCTCATCAACGTCCTGGGCTGCGACGGCAAGGCCTGATTCTCCTGAACAAAGCGATTTAAGCAGCGAGAGGGTGCGAAAGCGCCCTCTCGTTTTTTGTCCGGCGAAAACCGCCCATTTTGCTAAATTCCACGTTCAGTTGCGGCGGTTCCACCCAAATGCGGTGGCGTTTTCCGGAGGAATCTGGTAGGATAGGCCCATCAAACACAGGGAGGACGCAACCATGACATTCGGAGAAAAGCTGCACCGCCTGCGCAGGGAACGCGGCCTCAGCCAGGAGGCCCTGGCGGCGGAGCTGGGGGTGAGCCGGCAGGCCGTCTCCCGCTGGGAGCTGGGGGAGGTGGTGCCGGACACTGCCAACGTGCTGGCGGTGAGCCGGATCTTCGGCGTGTCCACGGACTACCTGCTGCTGGACGAGTGCGACCGCGAGGGCCAGACCCCGGCGGCAAAAAGCGCCGAGCGCAGCCTCAGGGAGCGGCAGGCGGCGGTGGGACAGGGCTTCTGCGCCCGGGTGCTGTGGCTGGCACTGATCTCTCTGTTCCACCAGTACCGGCTGGACGCGGCCGGGGGCGGGGAACCGCCGGTGCCCATGTGGTGGCTGCTGGCGGCGGAGCTGGCGGCGGCGGTGTGGCTGGGGCGGCTGAACTGGCGCTACGGCGCGAAGGAGGGCGGCCGCTTCCGGGACCTGGTGGTGCCGGACCTGCTGGCGTTCACCTGCGCCTTCGGGTTGCCCTATGGCCTGGAGTGGGTGCCGGGCCGGTGGGGGATCCTCCTGGGGCAGCTGGCCGCCATTCTCCTTCTGGTGCAAAGCATCAAGACTTTACGGCTCCACTACGGCCTGCCCTGGGGGAAATCATAAGGCGCGGCACCGCGCTCCAAACATCCATTCCCCAACAAGCGGGGACTGGGGCAGCGGCGGCTTCCGCCGCGCAGCGTCCGGGGCGCGGCATCACGGCATCCGCAGCGCACAGGGCGGCTCCGCCTCGGGTCCCAGTGGCCGGAGCCGCGCAGGAATGCGCCGGGCGCATCCCAGGGACCGGTGCCGGCCGGAGATCGCCTGATCCGCATGGCCGCTGAGTATCCGCCCAGGCGGTCCAGGACTGCACTCCCTGTTTTTTGATAGATGTTCTCTTTAGATATGCGAACACCCCCTGTACAGGTCTGTTCTCCTGTACAGGGGGTGTTTTTTTCGTTTGTTCGGTTTAGGCCAAGAGCCCGGCGGCCATTGGCGCGTCGGTGTACCTGATGAAGCACATCACAGCCCCCGGCGTGCTGGTGGAGTGCGGCTTTCTCACCAACAAGGCCGAGGCGGCAAAGCTGAAAACGCCGGAGCACCAGCTGCGCCTGGCCTCCGCCATCACAGCGGGACTGCTGGGCGCAGAGTAACGGGCCGGCCTCCTGGGAAGAAGGCGGCACACAGCGCGGCTGATGAGAGGACGGCGTACGGAGTCCCGCTCCTGCGGGGACATTGCCGTTTTCCGGCCGCTCAGCGGATGAAGTTGGTCCGGGCGCCCAGTTCCGGCCGGGGCGGACAGACACCGGCTGCCCGTCCCGCCTCGATGCAGCGCAGCAGCCAGGCCATGTTGGCCGCCAGGTTCCGCAGGGTCTGGAGGCCCTCCTCATCCCGGGCCACCTCCTCCGCCTGCATGCCGTGGACCATGGTCCAGTAGGTGGAGGCCACCACCGGCATCTGAGAGATGGTGAAATATTTTTGCAGCACGTCCAGGGTGGCGCAGGTGCCGGCCCGCCGGGCGGAGGCCACTGCCGCCGCGGGCTTGTGAGCGAAGGCGTCCTTGCCGGCGTAGAAGGCCCGGTCCAGTACGGAGAGGATCAGCCCCGTGGGGTGGGCGTAGTAGACCGGGGAGCCGAACACGAAGCCGTCCGCCTCCCGGGCTTTTTCGATCAGGATGTTGACGATGTCCCCGTCAAAGGCGCACCGGCCCGGCGCCTTCTTGCAGGCGCCGCAGGCGGCGCAGTCCCGCACCGGCCCCGCGCCAAGGTGGAGGATCTCCGCCTCCAGCCCCCGCTCCTCCAGAGCGCCGGCCACCGTCCGCAGCGCCGCATCCGTGCAGCCCCGGGGGTGGGGACTGCCGTTGATCAAAAGGACCTTCATAAAAATACCGCTCCTTTACCGCTGTCATTTCATCTGGGATGGCTCCATCATAACACCGTCCGGGCGGGGGAGGCAAGGCGGCAGTGAAGATTTTCAAAAAATGGCGGACAGCGGAAGAAATCCGACAAAAAAGCGGGGGACAAGTCCCTATAATGGAGGGGAAAACCGCGCCCCGAGGGGCAATTTCAGCCTTTGCCGCGTCTGGCGGCGGATTGGAGGAACTCATGGAACTGAACGCCAAAAGCGTGGACCGCAAGCTCTTGCTGGAGCTGAGCGGCGAGGTGGACCACCACGGCGCCAGGGACGCCATCCGGCAGCTGGAGCTGGCGGTGGACGCGGCCCTGCCGCGGCAGCTGGTGCTGGACATGGCCGGCGTCACCTTTATGGACAGCTCCGGCATCGCGCTGATCCTGCGGGCCCAGCAGCGGATGCAGCTGCTGGACGGCAGCCTGCTGGTGTGCAACGTGCCGTCCCAGGCCCGCCGGGTCCTGGACGCCGCCGGCATCGGCCGGCTGGTGACCATTCGATGAAACAGGAGGGATACATACCATGAAGATCAAAGCCAACAACGAAGTGACGCTGCAATTTCCCAGCCGCAGCGCCAACGAGGGCTTCGCCCGGGCGGCGGCCGCCTGCTTCGCCGCCCAGATGGACCCCACCCTCAACGAGCTGGAGGACATCAAGACCGCCGTCAGCGAGGCGGTGACCAACGCCATCGTCCACGCCTATCCGGAGGCCATCGGCCAGGTGCAGGTGAAGCTGCGGATCTGCCCGGACAACGTGCTGGAGATCACGGTCCGGGACCACGGCCGGGGCATCCCCGACGTGGAGAAGGCCCGCCAGCCCATGTTCACCACCGGCGGCGAGGAGCGCAGCGGTATGGGCTTCACCATCATGGAGAGCTTCATGGACCGCCTGACGGTCCGGTCCGTGCCGGGCCGGGGCACCACGGTGGTCATGCGCAAGCATCTGGCGCCCCGGATGAAAGCGGTGCGATGAGCGCCGCACTGGAGCTGCTGCGGGCGGCCCAGGAGGGAGACCGGGACGCCTGCGAGCAGGCGGTCATCGAGAACAACGGCCTGATCTGGAGCGTGGTGCGCCGGTACTACGGCCGGGGCGTGGACCCGGAGGACCTGTACCAGCTGGGGTGCCTGGGATTTTTAAAGGCGGTCCAGGGCTTCGACTTCGACTATGGCACCTGCTTCTCCACCTACGCCGTGCCCAAGATCGCCGGGGAGATCCGGCGCTTTCTCCGGGATGACGGCGCCATCAAAGTGGGGCGGAGCCTGCGGGAGCAAGCGCAGACGCTTTACACTGTCCGCCAGCGGCTGCGGCAGCAGCTGGGCCGGGAACCGGTCCTCAGCGAGCTGTCGGAGGCCACAGGCTGGACGGCGGAGGAGATCGCCCAGGTGGATCTGGCCACGGACGCGCCGGACTCCCTCCAGCGGGAGACCGCCGACGGGCTGACCCTGGAGGGGACCCTGGGTACCGAGGCCCCGGAGGAGAGCCTGGTGGAGCGGATCGCATTGCGGGAGGCCATCGACCACCTGCCGGAGCGGGAGCGGATGACCATTCTGCTGCGGTATTTCAAGGGGCTGACCCAGGACCAGACGGCCCGGATCCTGGGGGTGTCCCAGGTGCAGGTATCCCGGCTGGAGCGCCGGGGGCTGAAACGGCTGCGGGAGAGCTTCGGGCCGTGAAGTGCTCCGGGCCCTGGAACTCCGTCATGGTGCCCCAGTAGCGCTGGGGCATCTGGGTCCGGCGGCAGCGGGGATTGTACCGCTCCCGGATAGCCACGGTGTCGTAAAACCGCTTCCAGAGGAGACGGTACCGGGCCTCCGCCTCCTCCGGCGGCGCCATCCGGAAGTGGGCCAGGGGCCGGATCTCCGCCCGGCCGGCGGCGTAGAGCAGCACCTCGTGGTGGGTGCGGTCGTAGAGGAAGAACTTCTCCTCCCGGTAGCGGGCGCAGAAGTGGCCGCGCAGCAGGGGCAGCACCCTGTTTTTCGGCGCGATCTCCCCGCCCAGGACGCCGCCCAGCTCGGAGAAGCGGACGAAGCCCTTTAAAAGGTGGGCCTCGCTGGCAAGATGCCGCACCGCCTGCCGCAGAGGAAGCAGCTCCGGGTCCGCCAGGTCCCGCAGAAAGCCGGGGCCCTCCTCCAGCAGCCGCCGCACCATGCGGTAGAGGTGCATCTCCCGGTCCGGAAGGCAGGTGAGAAAGCCCCGCCGCAGCAGGTCCAGGGCCTCAGGGGAGCACTTGGCGATCCGCCGCAGCACCCGGGCGGCGTGGGCCGGATCCGTCTCCACGGTCCGCACGGGAAAGAGCGTGATGGCAGGGTCCTCACCGCCGACGATGGCGGTGAGGACCTCCTTTTGCGCATAGCTCTCAAAGACGCAGCAGAGGAAGCCCTCGAAGCTGCCGTCGTATTCATAGATCATCTCGGTCATGGGGAACCTCTCTCAGGCGAACAGGGACAGCTGTTCCATCTCCGGCTGGGGCAGGGAGGACCGCTCCGCGGCGATGAGTCCCCGCAGCAGACTGTCCGGCGTGAAGCGCAGGCCCTCAGCCATTTTGCCGGAGGCGGTGAGGAAGTACTGAGCCCGCTTCATCACCACGCCCAGCCGTTTCAGGTCCTCCACCCGCAGCCGCCGGACCCGCCGGGAGGCCAGGATCCGCTTGGCGGAGACCACGCCAACGCCGGGGATCCGCAGCAGCGTCTCATAGTCGGCGGTGTTGACCTCCACCGGGAAGAAGTCCAGATGGCTCAGGGCCCAGGAGCACTTGGGGTCCACCAGGGGGTTGAAATCCGGGTGGGCGTCGTCCAGCAGCTCCTCCGCCCGGAAGCCGTAAAACCGCAGCAGCCAGTCGGCCTGGTAGAGCCGGTGCTCCCGCAGCAGGGGCGGCTTGGTGTCCCTGGAGGGGAGGAGGGTGTGCTCCACCACCGGCACGTAGGCGGAGTAGAACACCCGTTTGAGCCGGTACCGGTCGTACAGCCCCTGGGTCAGCCGCAGGATGTGGAGGTCGGAGTCCGCCGTGGCGCCCACGATCAGCTGGGTGCTCTGGCCCGCCGGGGCGAAGCGGGGGGCGTGGCGGTATTTCACCAGCTCCTCCCGGCTCTGCTGGCCCCGGGTCCGGATCTGGTCCATGGGGGCCAGGATGGCCTGCTTGGTCTTGTCCGGAGCCAGGGCCCGGAGGCCCGCCTCCGAGGGCAGTTCGATGTTCACGCTGAGCCGGTCCGCCAGGAACCCCAGCTGCTCCACCAGCTCCGGCGATGTGCCGGGGATGGCCTTGGCGTGGATGTAGCCGTTGAAGCGGTATGTTTCCCGCAGCAGATGCAGGCAGCGGATCATCAGCTCCGTGGTGTAGTCGGGGCTGCGCAGCACACCGGAGGAGAGGAAGAGCCCCTCGATGTAGTTCCGGCGGTAGAACTGGATGGTCAGGTCTGCCAGCTCCTCCGGGGTGAAGGCGGCCCGGCGGGTATCGTTGCTGCGGCGGTTGACGCAGTACTTGCAGTCATACACACAGCAGTTGGTCATCAGGACCTTCAAAAGGCTCACGCACCGCCCGTCGGCGGAGAAGGAGTGGCAGCAGCCCGCCACGGAGGCGGAGGTATTGCCGATATAGCCCTTCCGGGAGCCCCGGTCCCCGCCGCTGGAGGTGCAGGCGGCGTCGTACTTGGCGGCGTCCGTCAGGATCTCCAGCTTGTCCAGGACATCCATGTCACCGGACGGCGGCCCGGCGGTGAGAGTGCCGGGCAGGGCGCTCGATGGCGTCGATGACGCGGAAGAGCTGGGCAGTCAGATAGGTCACGCCCACCAGAATGAAAAACAACGTCCAACCGGTCATGGATGACTCCTCCTTTTAGTAGAACTCTTGTTCGAGCATCAGTATAACTCGAACAGACGTTCTTGTCAAGGAGAAATCGAACAAAAATTCGATTGTAGAAAAAACAGCCGCCGCCCTGTGTGGGCGGCGGCCTTCGGTTACGTTTCCAGATCTTCCGCGTACTGTGGCTCCAGGGGATAGGTGCTGTAGCTCTGGCTCTCCAGATCGTTCAGGATACCCACGATGGGCTGCTCCGGCAGCGGCGCGTAGGGGTACAGGTTCCGCAGCGCCTGGGTCTGGTAGAAGAGGATGGTGACGCCATAGATCCAATCGCCGGGGAAGACAGCGGAATAGACGTACCAGCCCTGGCGTTCCGTGGTGAAAAGAGGGTAGCTGAACAGCGCCGTATCGATCTCTTTATCCCCGAAGAAAGACGTGCGGACACTCTTTTCCAGAGGAAGCTCCGCCGCAAAGGCAGTTCCGTCTTTCTCCCAGAGGATCTGTCCCGCCGCATCTGAAACGTGGGCGTAGCTGCTGTGAGACAGGGAGATTTGGTTCTGAAGCACAGACCGCGGGGTATCCACCGTGAAAAAGTGGTAGCAGCGGAAGGTGCGCCAGCCCGTCTGCACCTGAATGTCCGTATAGCGGACGCCGTTGTCGGTGGAATCCCCCCAGGCGTCCGGGTTCACATAGCAGCCTGACGCGCCGGAGAGCTTGGCGATCTCATTCTCCGGCAGCAGATCCAGCCACTCCTCCGGGAAGCCCAGGGCAGTGAGATCGGCCCGGATGGCGGCGGTCTCAGCGGATTCGAAAGTTTGTTCGACCGGGCGTGCCTCCACCGGCAGGTGATTGGAGGCCAGGCTGAGGACCGCCGTCAGGACCGCCAGGGACAGCAGGTACGCCGCCGCCAGCTTTCCGCCGCCGATCTTCACCGGCGCGGCCCGGACGGCGTAGCCCCAGCCGTCCAGGGCGGCGGAGAGCCGCAGCAGGGAATGGACGATGCAGACAAAGGCGGCAAGCATGGCCAGACCCACTGCCCAGCCGGGCTGGGGCCATAGGACGCCCAGCAGAGCCACCACCGCATACCATCCAAGGGCCCACAGGGCCGGAGCGGCCGCCCGCCGGGGCTGCCCCACCTCGTCGGCGGCCCGGACCAGACCACGCCAGAGACACAGGAACAGCACCGCCGCCTTAGCCAGGAACGCCAGACCTCGGAGCCACAGGGGGAGCCAGTCCGGATCCAGGCTGAAGGGCGTAGCTGCCAGGGCAGTATTGCCGTAAAGGTAAATCACTTGATAGATGCTGATAAACCAGCAGAATCGGAACCAGATGTTGTTGCGGCGCAGGCTGCGCAAGCCCAGGACCAGCAACATGGTGCCCAGAGCCGGCAGCAGGTAGGAAAGATACCAGAAATTCAGCGTAACGGAAGTCAGGCACAGGCCCCACACCACCCTGCCCATGGCGGCGCGGAAGGGGGTCACGGCCCGGACGGTCTCCTCCGGCGGCGGCAGCGCCGACAGGGAGGTAGCCAGGGCACAGTCGAAGTCGTCCCAGCGGTCGGTCACGGCGCGTCACCTCCCAACTCCCGGCGCAGACGCAGTCGCAGGCGGTAGAGCCTGCCCTCTGCGGCGCGCTCCGTCATACCCATCTCCGCAGCGATCTGGGCTACGGGCTGCAAATAGTAGTAGCGGCGGTAGAAGAGTTTCCGGTCTGTCTCGCTGAGGCGGGCGATGGCCCCCTGCAGCCGCTCCGCCTGCTCTTGGCGGAGCAATGCGTCCTCGGGGGTGTCGCCGTGGACCGTCTCCGCCTCCGGCTCCGCCAGATGCCGCTGGCGGCGGAGCTTGGCCTTCAGGTGGTTCAGCGCGGTGTTCCGGGCCAGGGCGGTGAGCCAGGCGGTGAGGCTGCCCCGGGCCGGGTCGTAGTCTCCCAGGCGCCGCCAGAGGAGCTCCGTCACGGCGGAACAGCAGTCCTCGGCGTCCTGGGGATCCCGGAGGACGCCGCCCACCACGTACCGCAGCAGGGGACCGTAGCGGACAAGCAGGGCCTCCATGGCGGCATTCGGGTCCCGGTCCAGCAGGTCCAGCAGCGCGCGGTCGTCCATGGGCAGCCCTCCTCTCCGTAAAATCGCTTCTATGATACCATACAACGGGACAGGGGGAAAACCCACGAAAAAATCCCGGAGGAGCGGAAAAAAGCCGCTCCTCCGGGAAGCCGGTCCGGCAGAGGACCGGTCAGTTCTCGCTCAGGATCTCGCCCAGGTCCGCCAGCAGCTGCTCCACCGCCTCCGGGGGCGTGGCCCAGCTGGTGACGAAGCGGACGCAGGTGTGCTCCTCATCCACGGCGTGGTCCACCTCGAATCCGTAGCCTTTGGCCTCCAGGGCCGCCACGGCGCCGTTGGGCAGCACCGGGAACTGCTGGTTGGAGGGGGAGGGCACCGGGAAGGGAACCCCCAGAGCCGCCATGCCGTCCCGCAGGCGGACGGCCAGGGCGTTGGCATGCCGGCCCAGGTCGAAGTAGAGGCCGTCTTTGAGCAGCGCCTCGAACTGGATGCCCAGCAGCCGCCCCTTAGCCAGGACCGCGCCCCGCTGCTTCATGTGCCAGCGGAAGTGGTCGTGGGGCCGGGCGAGGATCAGGGCCTCGCCGAAGAGGGCGCCGTTCTTGGTGCCGCCGATGGTGAAGGCGTCGGTCAGGGCCGCCAGATCCGGCAGCGTCAGGTCATTGCCCTCCGCCGTCAGCGCCGAGCCCAGCCGGGCGCCGTCCAGATAGAGGAAGAGGCCGTGGTCGTCGCAGCAGCGGCGCAGGGCCGCCAGCTCCGCCCTGGTGTAGATGGTGCCGATCTCCGTGGTGTCGGAGATGTAGACCAGCTTGGGCGCGACCATGTGCTCCGTGCCGTTGTGCTGCGCCAGAACGGACTCCACCAGTTCCGGCGTCAGCTTGCCGTCGGGGGCGTAGGCGGTGCAGACCTTGTGGCCGGTGGCCTCGATGGCGCCGGTCTCGTGGACGTTGACGTGGCCGGTGTGGGCGGCGATCACCGCCTCGTAGGGCGCAAGATGCGCGGCGATGGTGATGAGGTTCACCTGGGTGCCGCCCACCAGGAAGTGGACGTCGGCCTCCGGCGCGGCGGTGAGGCGGCGGATGGTGTCCGCCGCAGCGGCGCAGTGGGGGTCCAGACCGTAGCCCACGGTCTGGGTCAGGTTGGTTTCGGTCAGGGCTTCCAGGATGGCGGGATGGGCCCCCTCGCTGTAATCGTTGCGAAAGCTGTGCATGTTTCGTTCCTCGCTCTCCGGGGCGGAGGCCCCGCGTGTGTGGGCGGCCCGGCGGGCCGCCTCGTCTATCGTACCGCCGGGCGGAGGCAAAAGCAAGAGCGGAGGCGGCTGAAAAACCGTTAAAAGAAAAAATTTTGGAAATACTGTTGGGAAGAGGGGAACCTTTTAGGGCGCCCCTGCGTCTGCATATCCGGAAAACAACAAGAGCGCCTGACGGCGCGGAAGGAGATCAAGATGATGAAAAGAATGACCCTGTTCCTGCTGTCCCTGTCCATGACGGTGGGCCTGCTGGCCGCCTGCGGCAGCAAGACCGACGAGTCCGGCGCCGCCGGCACCGACGTGGACCTGGAGGCCCTTTACAATGGCTGGGCCGAGACGTACAATTGGACTGAGGACGCCCAGAGCGGCGGGGAGAACACTCTGCTGCTGATGAACGTGGAGGGGGATTCCCTGGAGGGCTTCTATCCCGGCCTGTCCGAGCTGGCCACAAAGCAGCTGGTGGCCAAGGCGCCCATGATCAGCACCGTGGTCAATGAGATCGTGCTGGTCCAGTGCGAGACCGAGGCCGACGCCGCCAAGGCCGCCGCCATCCTCCAGGAGCGATCTGACGCCCAGGCCGAGGGCGGCGCCTTCTACCCCGAGTCCCTGGAGGCCTGGGGCCGGGCCACCGTGCTTCAGCAGGGCACCTATGTGGCCCTGATCGCCTCCTCCGAGCACCAGGAGGACCTGGAGACCTCCTTCAACGAGCAGTTCGCCTGATCCCATCACAACGACACGACTCCGCCGGGGGCCGCGGCCTGCGCCGCGGCCCCTGTGACGGAGCGGAAGGAGGACCGGAATGGTTTTCAGCAGTCTGACCTTTTTATTCGCCTACCTGCCGCTGACGCTGCTGGTGTACTTCGCGGCGCCGCTGCGGTGGCGCAACCTGGTGCTGCTGGTGGTCAGCCTGATCTTCTACGGCTGGGGAGAGCCGGTGTACATCACCATCATGGTCCTCTCCATCCTCATCGACTACTCCCACGGCCTGCTGGTGGAGAAGTACCGCCACAACGACAAAAAAGCCCGGTGGTTCGTGGCCCAGTCGGTGATCTTCAACCTGTTGCTGCTGGGCTTTTTCAAGTACGGGACCTTCCTGGCGGAGAACCTGTACCTGCTCACCGGCATCCAGATCCCCCAGAGCGTCACCTTGGCGGGGCTGACGGTCCCGCTTCTCGGCATCCCGCTGCCCATCGGCATCTCCTTTTACACCTTCCAGACCATGAGCTACACCATCGACGTCTACCGCCGCGACGCCCCGGTGCAGCGGAACATGGTGGATTTCGGTGCCTTCGTCACCATGTTCCCCCAGCTGATCGCAGGCCCCATCGTCCGCTACAAGACCGTGGCGGCGGAGCTCAACCGCAGGACCCACGCCTCGGAGCAGTTCGCCCTGGGGGCCAGGCGCTTTTGCGTGGGCCTTGCCAAGAAGGTGCTGCTGGCCAACGCCGTGGGCAAGCTCTGGGACGAGTGCCTGGCGGCCCAGGGGGCCGGGACGCTGACCGCGGCGGCGGGCTGGCTGGGCCTCGTGGCCTTCGGCTTTCAGATCTACTTCGACTTCTCCGGCTACTCCGACATGGCCATCGGCCTGGGGCGGATGTTCGGCTTCACCTTCTGCGAGAACTTCGACCACCCCTACTGCGCTGCCTCCGTGACGGAGTTCTGGCGGCGGTGGCACATGTCCCTGACCACCTGGTTCCGGGAGTATCTGTATATCCCCCTGGGGGGCAACCGGTGCGGCACGGCCAGGACGCTGCGGAACATCCTGATCGTGTGGCTTTGCACCGGCTTCTGGCACGGGGCCAGCTGGAACTTCGTGCTGTGGGGCCTGTACTTTGCCGCCTGGCTGATTTTGGAGAAATACGTGTTCCGCTCCCTGCTGGAGCGGACCCCGGCGGCGGTGCGGCATCTCTACACGCTGCTGGTGGTGCTGGTGGGCTGGGGCCTCTTCGCCATGGAGGACCTGAGCGTCTGCGGCGGATACCTTGCCGCCTGCTTCGGCGCCGGGGACCTCTGGAGCGCCGCCGACGGCTTCCGCCTGCGGAGCTACGGCCTGACCTTGTTCGTCCTGGCCCTGGCGTCCACGCCCCTGGGCGGGCGCCTGTGGGCCAGGCTGCCGGAAAAGGCCGACCGGGTGCTGACGCCGGTATTGATGCTGGCGGCCCTGGTGCTCTCCACCGCGTATCTGGTGGACGGCAGCTACAATCCCTTCCTGTATTTCCGGTTCTAAAGAGGAGGCAGAGACCATGACAAAAGCATACAGCCGCGCCGTCACGGCGCTGTTCTGCCTCTTTCTGGGGGGGCTTCTGGTGTGGCACGTGCTGCTGCCGGACCGGGACCGCTCCGAGGTGGAGAACCGGACCCTGGCCCAAAAGCCGGAGTTTTCCTGGGCGGCGCTGAAGGACGGCAGCTACACCGCCGCCGTGGAGGCGTACTTCGCCGACCAGTTCCCCCTGCGGGACGAGTGGACAGGCCTGAAGGCCCGGGCGGAGCAGCTGATCGGAAAGCACCTGTTCAACGGCGTCTACCTCTGCGGCGACACCCTGATCTCCAAGGTGGAGGCCCCCTCCGACGGCCTGGACGAGAAGAACCTGGGGTATGTGGCCCAGCTGGCGGACAAGACCGAGGCCCCGGTGTACCTGGGCCTCATCCCCTCTGCGGCGGAAGTCTGGTCCGATTTACTGCCGGAGGGCGCTGAGAACTTCGACCAGGCGGCGTACCTGGACCGGGCGGCGGAGCTGGGCCTTCCCATGGTGGACTTCCTGGGCGCTCTGGAGACCCACGCCGGTGAGCCCGTTTTCTACCGCACCGACCACCACTGGACCACCCTGGGGGCCTTCTACGGCGCCAACGCCCTTTTGGAGGCGATGGGGAAGGAGCCCCTCTCCCAAGGGGACTTCGCCCCGGAGACCGTGACGGAGGACTTCAACGGCACCCTTTACTCCACCTCCGGCGTCCACTGGCTGACGCCGGACACCATGGAGTTCTGGGTGGAGGACGCGGGTCTGGAGATCACCTCCTGGCGCACCGGCGCGCCGGAGCCCGGCGTCCTCTACGACCGCAGCTACCTGGAGCAGAAGGACAAGTACTCCGCCTTTCTGGGGGGCAACCAGCCCCTGTGCGTCATCCGCAACGAGGCGGCGGCAGGGCAGGGGAAGCTCCTGCTGATCCGGGACTCCTACTCCGACGCCCTGGCGCCCTTCCTGGTCCAGCGGTTCGAGGAGGTCCACCTGCTGGACGCCCGGTACTACCGGGCCCCGGCCTCGGCGTACGCCGCCGACAACGGCATCGACGCCGTGGCGGTGGTGTACAGCGTCCCCAACTTCATCACCGACCGGAATCTGGTCCTGCTGGGCCAGTGACCGCAATGACAACGCCGCTCGCGCTTTTGGCGCGGGCGGCGTTTGCTGTGTGTGCGGCGCGGACAAAGCCTGTCCGTTGGGGCGTCCTCAGTCGGTGACGGTCTCCCCGTCCCAGGCCAGGATGCCGCCGGCAAGGTCCGTGATGTCCTCGTAGCCCAGCTCCGAGAGGATCTGGGCTGCCTCGGCGCTGCGGTGGCCGGTGCGGCAGTAGACCACCAGCGGCGCGTGCTTGTCCGGCAGCAGGACGGTCAGGTCCCCGTCCGTCAGGGTCTCCACCGGCAGGCACACGGCCCCGGCCAGATGGCCCTGGTCGAACTCCTCCTGGGTCCGCACGTCCAGGATCACGGCGTTTTCCGCCGCCAGCAGGGGAGCGGCCTCCTGGATGGGGACGGTGCGCCAGGGCTCCCGGTTTTTCGCCGGGGCGGCGTCCCGGTGCTCGGCGGTGCGGAAGCGGTTTCCGGCAAATTTCAAAACGGCCGCGCCGAAGCAGATCACGGCGGCCAGCAGCAACAGCTGTTCCATAAAAAAACCTCCTGTTTCGGGTATGTCTGACAGTATACCCGAAACAGGAGGAAAAGGGAAGTCCCTTTCAAATGTTCAGCTCTCCAGCACCGTCAGGGAGACGGTCCGGGCGGCCAGGTCCACCTCATAGCAGTAGGTGCCCGCCAGGTGGAGCAGGGTCTGGCCCTCGTTGGTCACCGCCAGGTCGGAGAAGGTGACGGTGTAGACGAAGGTCCCGCCGGTGAACTCCATGGTGTCCGGCTTGGCAATGTTCACCTCGTTGGACCGGGGCAGGGGCAGATCCGCCATGGTCCCGTCGGGAAAGCGCAGGCACAGGCTGTACTGGTCCACGTGGGGCGTGCCCACCCACTGGCCCAGGGCGGCCAGGCAGTTCTGGCCCTCCAGATACCGCCCGGTGGAGACGAAGGCCGTGCCCTGGGGGATCCCGGTGTCCGCCGCCCAGGCCAGCCGCTCGTCGTAGGTCATCTCGTCGGCATAGGTCTCCAGGGCCTGCCCGGAAAACTCCACGTCCGAGGGCTGGAAGGCCGCGGCGGGCACGGAGCCGGTGAGGGCGGTGAAATGCTTCACGGCGTCTTGCCGGCACTGCTCCATCAGCTCGTCCGCGATGGCCGTCACGGTGTCGGCGTCCAGCTCCTGCTCGGCGGCCTCCGGGGGGAACTTCTCCCGCAGGTCCCGGCCATAGGACGCCCCGTCGCCGGGGGTCCAGTACTCCGTCAGCCGCCAGGCCCCACCGTCCCAGGTGAAGGTCAGGGCGGTGGGGATGCGGTCGCCGCCGGACATGTCATACCGGCCGTCGGTCAAGGTAAAGGTGGCGCGCCAGGCCGTGAGATACACGGTGCAGGTCTCGCTGCTCTCCTCCCGGGCCAGGACCC
Organism: Dysosmobacter sp. Phy; assembly: GCF_054476235.1. Classification (NCBI taxonomy): domain Bacteria; kingdom Bacillati; phylum Bacillota; class Clostridia; order Eubacteriales; family Oscillospiraceae; genus Dysosmobacter; species Dysosmobacter sp. Phy. The sequence continues at coordinate 2,689,434 of NZ_CM136997.1, read as the reverse complement.
GGTGGGCCTCGGTCTGGTAGACCAGAGAGTCCTCCGTCTCCTGGGCCGGATTGACCCGGGCGTAGTCCGCCAGCAGCGCCGCGCGGATGGCGCCGTCCGTCAGCTCCTCCGCGGGAGCGGCGGGATCCGCCTCCTCCACGGGCTTCTCCGGGGTGACGATCAGGGCGCCGGTGTAGCGGTAGCAGCCGTCGGCGTCAGGGCAGAGGGGATTGGGGGCGATGTCATTGCGGACCAGGAAGTCCTCCAGCACCTGCTGGGACTGGGCTTTCAGCGTGGCGTAGGACACGCAGCTGTTCAGATCCTCCTCCAGGAACTGCACGTCCGTGGGGGTGGAGAGCAGGTACAGATACGCCTCGTCGGAACCGATGAGATAGCTGGAGGCCCCCAGGACCCCGGAGCCGTCGGCACCGGGCCAGTTGTATTCAAAGGACTCCCGGGTAAAGGCCGACAGGTTCCACACCAGCCCCATGCCCGGGCTCTGCCCGTGGGCCGTCCGCTCATAGAGGGAGAACACCTGGACCGGCGTATCGGAGGAACCGCCGGAGTAGACCTCCGCCAGCTCCTCCCAGCCGGCGGGCGCCTGAAGGGAGAGGCCCAGCCGGGAGTTGGTCAGGATACTGCCGCCGGACGCCATCCAGCTGTCCACAGCAGTGCAGAGAGCCGCCCACGCTCTTTGCGCCTGTGCCGACAGCGTCTCCGCCTCCATCTCCGAGGCGCAGGTCTCAAACTGTTCCCGGGCCGACGCGGCGGCCTGTGCCAGGGCGGCGATGGCCTGAGCCTGTTCCCACACGGCATGCTGGCCCAGCCGCTCCAGGAAGGCGGCGCGCTGGACCTCCAGCATCTCCAGCAGGGTCTGACCCGGCAGATACGCCAGGGACAAAATGCCCAGATCCGAGAGGGTGTTGATGAGGTCGGAGCGGAACAGCTCCGTGCCGGGGGTCCCCACCGGCCGGGACTCGTGGAACAGATAGGTCAATCCGCCGTGCTCCTCCACCCCGAAGTAGAAGTAGTCGCTGTCGGGATACCCGGCGCTGACCCAGCCGTCCTCGGTCATGTAGCGGCTGCCCGCCAGCACCACCGCGTCCGGCGTGGTGGTGTGGAGCTGGCAGTTCAGCCGCCAGATCTCCACCAGCAGCCCCGCCGTCTCCTCATAGTAAGGGCCGTCCACGGACAGGATGCGCCAGTCGTCGTACACCACCGGCGCGGGTTCGAACTCGCCGTCCACCAGCAAAAAGCCCTCCTCCGGCGTCTCGTAGAGGCCCCTGACATAGATTTTGCACCGCTCCAGCACCTCCGCCGGAATGTCCACGTCCTCGGCCACATGGTCCGTATAGGTCCGCTCGTCCCGGTAGACCAGGAAGCGGTCCCCGTCAAAGAACAGCCAGCGGAAGGCAGTGCCGCTGCGGCTGTCCGCGCCGGGAATGGGTACGTCGGCCCAAAGGGGCAGGAACCGCCCGGCGGCATCCCAGCTGTCAAAGGCCAGCTGCTCCGCCTCGGGCCAGGCCTCGCCCAGCAGGGCCGTCAGATCCGCCTGATACAGCCTGCCGCCGCGGCGGAAGAACACCTGGGCCGTGGAGCCGGAGGAGGCGCACAGCTCCATCTGGCCGTCGCCGTCCAGATCGATGTAGGAGGCGGTGCCGTAGACCCGCGCCAGCAGAGCGGGCCCACCGCCGGAGAAGAGGCCGTCGTCAAAGATATAGTAATCGCTGACGGTGACGGCCTCGCTGCTCCCCGGCAGCTGGTCGGGGTAGGAGATCACCACGCCGTCGTAGCCCAGCACGTCCCGGAAACCGCCCAGGGTGATGCCCTCCTCACCCGGGAAGGTGAAGAAGCAGCGCTTTTCCCCGTCGTACACCGCGTCCAGCAGGGAGGAGACGGGGGCATAGGAAGCGAGGACGCTGCCGTCGGTGGCGCGGTAGATCTCCACCGTCACCTGGTCCCACAGGTAGAAGTCCAGCCCCTCGTCCAGGTCCCCGGTGCGTACGCTCACTGCGGCCGCCTGGGGCTCATAGGCCGTGAGGTCCGACACCGGCAGTGTCAGCGCCGGGTCCCAGGCCGGGTAGGCCGTGGGGATGGCGGGCATATCGCACAGCCGGTGGGAGACGAAGTGATAGCTGCCGTCGGCCTGCTCCTCCAGGGTGACGCAGGCCCAGCTGTCCACCAGCTGATCGCCCAGGAAGGACCCGTAGGCGTCGTAGTAGAGGCGGACGGTGTCGCCCCGCCGCTCTCCGGCGGAGAAGGTCACCGTCAGGGCGTTGGTGTCGCCGTGAAAATCGTAGTAGGCGTCGGTGCTCTCCAGATAGGCAAACTGGTCCAGCCCCACCTCCCGGGTCCGGGAGAGGGTCAGCCCGGCGTACTGCTCCAGCACCGCGTCGGCCCCGTCTGCGGAGACCTTGATGAGGTCCGTGCCGAGATCACCGCCGGCGGCCTCCGCCGCCATCTGCCGCTCCGCCTCGTCCACACCCTCGGTCTCGCCGGTGCCGTTGTAGAACAGCTGGTAGAGGTCGATCTCCTCCGGGGCGTCGTACAGGGAAGTGAGGAATTGATTGGGAAGGCAAAGGGCCTCGTCCTGATTGAACCACTCCTGGTTAAACCAGTCCAGCTCCTGGCTGGTCAGGGACCGGAACCCCGCGCTGCTGTCGGCGCCGGTGAAGGTCACGGCGCAGATGCCCGCCGCCAGGGCCAGCACAGCCAGCACGGCCGCCGAGCGGGTCTGGCGGTCCTCCGCGATCCGGGCCACCCGGTCCCGCAGCTGCCGCTTTCCCGCCGTCATGGTGGTGGCGGAGAGCAGCGGTGCGCCGGGCCCCCGGCGCACCGGGATCAATGCCAGCAGGGTCTGACCGTAGGACACCCGCTCCCCGGGGCCCAGAGCCGCCAGGGCCGCCTCGTCGCAGGCCAGCTCCCCGTCGGTCTTGGAGACCGCCGCCGCCAGCCACACCAGCGGGTCGAACCAGTACACGCTCAGGCACACTCCCCGCAGAAGGGCCCACAGGGGGTCCAGATGCCGGGCGTGGGCGCTCTCGTGGGCGATCACGTGGCGCAGCCGCTCCGGCGCGGCCGCGGCGGGGGTGAGATAGATGGCCGGCCGCAGCAGGCCGAACAGGCAAGGGGAAGCCAGGCCCGTCTCCACCAGGTACACGGGGTATTTACAGCCCTCAACACTGTAAGGCGTTCTTGCTTTACGAAGTTTGCGGCTGAAGCGCAGGTTGACAGCCAACAGCCAAACCGCCATGACCGCCATGCCGCCGTACCACACCCAGCGCAGCAAGTCGGCAAGGTCCACCTGCCGCGCGTATTCCACCTCGTGGATGACGTCGCTGCCGTCTGTGAACACATGGGTGTTGTCCGGGGAGGACTGACCGACAGCCAGAGGGGCGTTGGGCGCGGGGGTGCTGTTCAGGATCTCGCCCCCCTCGGGCCCGATCACGGTCTCCCGAACAGGGGAGAGATAAAGCGCGCGCTCCACCTCCAACTGCTGCACCACCGGCTCCGCCGCGGCCAGCAGGGAGAACTCCGCCTCCGGCAGGCTGGCGGGGATCAACAGCCGCGCCAGCACCAGCAGCCACAGGGCGTACTGGACCCGGCGGGAGATCCGGTTCCGGAAGAGCAGCCGCAGCACCAGCAGCGCCAGGATCAGCGCAGAGGAGGCCAGCAAAATCTCCTTCATCTTCCGTCACCTCCCGCACGCTCCAAAATGGCGGCCAGCTCCGCGATGTCCGCCGCAGTCAGGGCCCTCGTCTCCACCAGGTTGGACACCATCAGTCCCAGGGATCCGCCGTAGACCTTGGAGAGGAAGCTCTCCGTCTCCGCCCGGGCGGCGGCGCCGCGGTCCACGGCGGGAAAATACTGCCGGGCCCGGCCGCCCTCCTGGTGGCGGACGGCTCCCTTGGCCTCCAGCCGGCCCAGCATGGTGATGACGGTATTCTTGCTCCAGCCGGTCTCGTCCTTCACCGCCGCGGTCAGCTCCGTGATGGTCCGGGGCGCGGACTGCCACAGCCGGTTCATCAGCTTCCACTCGCTGTCCGAGAGATTGACGGACATGCGATCGCCTCCTTCTTGGTATACGATTGTCTACCTTATACTCCCACCATACCAGAGAGGTAGACATTTGTCAACCGCAAAATGGTTACAAAAAAGAGACGATGGCGGCCCTGCGGCATCGTCTCACGGCGAAAAAAACGCTCCCCCCGGACCGGAGCGGGCCGGGGGGAGCGCGGGCGATCACTGGGCGTCCAGATAGGCCCGGCGCAGGTTGCGGAGGGTGTGCTTTCCGATCTCCACATAGTCCCGGCCCTGGAAGCCTTTGAAGAAGTAGAATGTCTCGGCGAAGATCCAGCCCTGAAAGCCGATGTCGTGGATGGCGTCCACGGCCTCGGCGAAGTGGGAGTCGCCCTCGCCCAGCACCGTCACCAGCTCCTCCTTCCGGGTGAGGACGCCGAACTCGTTGGCCCGGCTCTCCTTCATGTGGAAGTGGTCGATGCGGTCCCTTCCAAGGGCGCGGATCATGTCGGGGGAGTACCCCGTGCCGTAGAAGATGGGGTTGTTGGTGTCGAAGCAGGCCTTGAGACCGTGACCCACCTCGTCCAGGAAGGGGATCAGCTGCTCCACGGTCATGTCGTTTTCGATGGTGAGGCGGACGCCGTGCTGGGCGCAGATCTTCACGTACTCCTTGAAGTTCTCCTTGATGTTGTTGCGCTCGTTGGCGTCGCGGATCACCGTGGTGCCGATCATGATGCGGGGGATGCCCATGGCCTCGCAGGCCTCGGCGGCCCTGCGGACGGCGGTGCGGCCCTTTTCAGCCTCCCGGCTGTCGGGGTCGAAGTGGTCGTAGCGGCCGCGCAGGTTGCTCATGCTGAACAGCTGAAAGACTTCCAGGGAGACGTTGTACTTTCTGGACGCCTCCAGATACTGCTGCTGAATACACTTCTGGTTCAGCGGATAATTTTTCTCGCACCCGTAGAGATCGCCGATGCAGATCCCGTCAAACCCCGCCTCGCCGGCCAGCCGGATGGCCGGCGGGCCGGGGAAGGGGTAGCAGAAATCGAAGGTGCCAAACTTGTACTGCAATTTACTCATATCGGTCGTGCTCCTCTTTGGGGAAGTTCCGGGGCCGGATAGTCCAGCGGCCCGCGGCGGCGCCGTGCCCTTCACCGCCGCGGCGAAGGCAGGGGACTGCCTCCGGAGAACGGTCAGCTGAGATAGGCCCTGCGCAGCGCGGCCACGTCGCTCTTGCCCAGGGCGATGTAGTCCTGTCCCGCGAAGCCGTCCAGATACACCACGCTCTTGGCGAAGATCCAGCCGTCGTAGCCGATGTCCCGAACGGCCCGGGCGGCCTCCTCCAGCCTGGAGTCCCCCTGGCCCAGAGGTGCGGCCAGGTCGCTCCGGGCGGTGATGTAGCCGTAGCGGTTCATGCGGCTGTCCTTCATCTGGATCAGGCCGATCCGCTCCCGGCCCAGGGAGGTGATGACCTGGGCCGGATCACCGGTGCCGTAGCGCAGGATGTCGCTGGTGTCCACGCAGGCCCTGAGGCCGTGGCCCACGCTGTCGAGAAAATCGCACAGCCGCGTCAGGGTCATATCCGTCTCGATCAGCAGCCGGACTCCGGCCTCCTCACAGATGCGGGCGTAGGCCTTGTAGTTTTCCAGGACGTTGCGCTTGTCGTCGCCGTCGAACATCCCCGTGGTCTCGATCTTGACGAAGGGGATCCTCATGGCCGCGCAGATCTCCGCGGCCCTGGAAACGCTCAGCCGGCCCAGCTCGCCCTCCGGGGAGCCGGGGCTGAAATGCTCATAGCGCTGCTTGGGGTGGTTCATCTGGAGCAGCTGGTAGCCCTGGATCGTCACGCCGTACTGCTGGGCCGCCTCCAGGTACATCTCCTGGATCCGCTTTTGCAGAAGGGGGAAGTTGCGCTTGGCGCCGCCCAGGTCGCAGATGCAGACGCCGTCGTATCCGGCGGCGCCGGCCAGCTCAAAGGCGGCCGGTCCGATCACCGGATAGCAAAAATCGTATGTGCCGAATTTATATCCGCTCATTTCCGCTTCCTTTCTCGGTTCGTATCAGGCTGTGTGCCGGAAGGGGCGTTCAGTCCTCGCCGAAGGCGGCTTTCAGCGTCTCCACGTCCCGCTTGGCGGAGGAGACGTAGTCCATGCCGTTTTCGTTCATGTTGCGGCGGTTGTAGAAGGTCTCGGAGATGATCCAGCCCTCGTAGCCGATGTCCTTGATGGCCTGGACGGACTCCTTGAAGAACGTCCCGCCCTGGCCCAGCAGCACGATGGGAGCCGTCTCCTTGGTGACGAAGCCCTCGGCGTCGGGCTGGGACTCCTTCATGTGGAAGTGGTCGATGCGGTCCTTGCCCAGGGCCCGGATCATGTCGGGGGGATAGCCGGTGCCGTACATGACGGGGTTGTGGGTGTCGAAGCACAGCTTCAGCTTCCCGTCGAACTGATCCAGGAACTTGAAGTGGTTTTCCAGGGTGACGTCCGTCTCCATGGCGATCTGGACGCCGTAGTCCCCGGCCACCTTCACGGCGTACTTGTACATATCCAGCACGTGCTGGTGCTGGGCGGCGCCGTACATGCGCATGCCCTCGATCATGACGGTGGGAATGTGCATCTCGGAGGCGGCGATGATGCCGTTTTTGATGCTCTCCATGCACTCCTGCCCCTCCGGGGAGCTCTGGCTGTACCGGATGAAGTTCTGGCGGACCAGGGTGTAGAGGTGGATGGACTGGAGCTGGATGCCATATTTGGCGGAGGCCTCCAGATAGCAGTCCTGGACCCGCTTGTTGTTCAGGGGATAGGCGTTGGTGGAGCCGCCGGCGTCCGCCAGCTGCATCCCCGTATAGCCCGCCTCGTGGGCCATCTGCAAGGCCAGGGGACCCCAGCAGGGGAAGCTGAACTCACAGACGCCGAATTGAAATCTGCCCATGGTATTTCCTCCTTGTCAAATCAGCGCTCACAATTCCGGCGTGACCACCGCGCGGATGACCTTGCGGTCGGCCACCATCTGCATGCCCTCCTCCAGCTGGTCCAGGGTGTAGGTGCCGGTGGAGAACTCGTCGAAGGGGTACTTGTGCTGGAACTTGTCCAGGAACAGCAGGGACTTATGCAGATACTCCGGCAGATATCGGGCCACGCCGGTGACCGTCAGGCTCTTGCGGGTGATATAGCCGGGGGAGAGGGTGGCCTTGGCGGAGAAGACGTTGGTGCCGATGATGACGTACCGGCCCATGGGGGCCAGGTGGTGGAAGCCCTCCTCCACGGCGGCGGCCACGCCGGTGACCTCCACGGCCACGTCCGCGCCGCGGCCGCCGGTCAGCTCCCGCACGGCTCTCTCCCGGTCGGCCAGCTCCGGCAGGTCCGTCATGTTGATGACGTGGTCCGCGCCGAAGCGCTTGGCCATCTCCAGCCGGTCGGCCACGCTGTCGATGACGATGGTGGTGGCGCCAGCCTCCCTGGCGATGGCGGCGGCGTAAAGGCCCATGCTGCCGGCGCCCTGGATCAGCAGCGTCTCTCCGGCGGCCAGACCCACGTGCTCCAGACCGTAGTAGATCTGGGAGAACCGGCAGTTGGCGCCGGCGGCCAGGGAGTCGGGCAGGGTGTCGGGCACCTTGTAGAAGTGCTGCTTGGGATGGATGTAGTAGTGGGTGGCGAAGGTGCCGGAGAAGTAGGGGAAGTCCTCCGGGGACTGGCCCAGGTGGATGTAGGCGTTCTCACACTGGTCATACCGGCCCATCTTGCAGGCCCGGCACTCGCCGCAGGTGATGTAGTAGGCCGCCACGATCCGGTCGCCCACCTGGATGGGCTGTCCGGCGTAGTCGGTGGTCACGCCCTCGCCCAGCCGCTCGATGCGGCCCACGAACTCATGGCCCTGGCAGGTCTTTTCCCCGCCCACACCCAGGGACACGCCGCTTTTCCAGTTCTTCACATCGGAGCCGCAGATGTTGCTGCTCAGCACCCGGGCCAAAAGAGCGCCGGGACCCGGCTCAGGGAGCTCGTGGCTCACGAAGCCCACCTTGCCGTCTTTTCCGAAATACGCGATCTTTCCAGTCATATTTTCGCTCCTCCCGTGGTCATTTGCGCTGCATGGAGGCCGTCTGGGCCGCCTGCATGGCGCGGGTGCCGCTGTATCCGCCGTCCACGGAGAGTACCTGAGCGGTGATCTGGCTGGCGCCGTCGGACACCAGGAACAGACAGGCGTTGGCGATGTCCTGGGCCACGGTGATGCGCTGGGTGGGGGTGATGGCCAGGAAGTTCTCGTCGATGGAGGCGGGGACGTGGCCGTTGTTGTTGGTGCGGGTGAAGCCCGGAGCCACGCAGTTGACGTTGATGCCGTAGGGCCCCATCTCCAGGGCCAGGGCCCGGGTGAAGGCCATGATGCCGGCCTTGGTGGCGGAGTAGATGGTGGAGTTGCGCTCACCCTGGAGAGCGGCGGTGGAGGAGATGTTGACGATGCGTCCGCCGGCGCCCTGGGCCACCATCTGGGCTGCCACGGCCTGGGTCATGAAATAGGTGCCCTTCAGGTTGAGGTTGATGGAGCGGTCAAAGCCCTCCATGGTGGTCTCCAGGAAGGACGTCTTGCAGCCCCAGCCGGCGTTGTTGATGAGAATGTCCACCTTGGAATAGGCGTTCAGCGTCTCCCGCAGGACCGCCGTCCGGCCCTCCTCCGTGGTCAGATCCGCCGCCACCGGCAAAACGGTGCCGCCCTGGGCGGCGATCTCCGCCGCGGCCTTCTCGGCCGCGGTGCGGTCCGTGCCCACCATCACCACGCGGGCGCCCTGGGCGGCCAGCGTGCTGGAGATGGCGTATCCGATGCCCTTGGTGCCGCCGGAGACGATGGCGACCTTGCCTTCAAGTTGTTTCATGGTATCCTCCTTCTGTATCCTGCGGCGGTCAACGCCGCCGTCTTGTTTGTCGGACGGGGACCGGCGCTCAGACGGGCTTTCCGCCCCGGTCCCTGTAATAGGCCTCCGCCATAGGGCCCACCACCATCTCGCCGACCTCCGCGATGAAGCCGAACTGGCTGCGCAGGTCATAGAACGAGTAGCCCTTGTCCCGCATCTTGGCGCTGTGGAGCACCGGGACGCCCAGCTGCTCCATGTTCTCCACCAGACGCTCCCGGTTTTCAAACTTCACGTTGATGTGGTGGATGCCCTCGCCGTGCTCCAGCAGCCAGTCGGAGAAGGGGTCCCCGCCGGCCTGATTGAGGGGCTCGATGTACTCGAAGTCGATCCCGCCGAAGCTCAGGCGGATGGTCTTGATGTAGAACTCCGCGGGCTTGCCCAGGTACTGGTTGTCGTGGAAGATCCCCTGCTCCGTCATGGTGCGGGTGTCCTTGGCCACGATGCTGTCCTCGTCGAAGTCAAACCACTGTTTCAGGGCCCGGACCTTCTCCTCCGCGTCCCGGACCACCATACCTACCTGAAAGACCACTTCCGGTTTTGCTTTTTCCATGATCTCCGTCCTTTCCGTCTGTTCAAGCGCCCTGCGGGCGCCGCATTTTCTTACTTGGAATTATAGCCCCAACCGTGGGAATTTGTATAATAGCTCTCGCTTTGCCGCCGCCATTCCCGCCGGTTATACCTCCGGCCCGGCGGCGGAGAAAAGGACCGGGCCCGGCGCCGATGGGGCGTCAGACCCGGTCTTTTGGAAGGGAACGTCCTGATGGACCGGACCTCAGTTGAACAGGCTGGGCATCCAGGTGGACAGCCCGGGGATGAAGCACATCAGCAGCAGCACGATGATGCAGCAGAAGAGATACGGCCAGATGTAGTGGATCACGTCCACGAACTTGACGTTTTTCAGCTTGGTGGTCACGAACACGTTGATGCAGAACGGGGGAGAGATGGCACCCACGCACAGGTTCACCAGGATGATGCCGGCCAGCTGCACCTGGTCGATGCCGTAGGCATCGGCGATGGGGGTCAGCAGCGGGACGAACAGCAAAATGGCGGCGTTGCTGTCGATGAACATGCCGCAGATCAGGAAGATCACGTTCACGATCAGCATGAACACGATGGGGGACTCGATGTGGGTGGTCATCCAGGTGACCAGCTCCTGGGACACGCCGGAGAAGGCGATGGCCTTGCAGGCGATGTTGGCGGTGGTCATGATGAAGAGGATGATGCCCGTGAGGCTGATGGTGAACTTCATCATGTCCTTGACGTTGCCGCTGACGGCCTCGGGCCGGACCCGCTTGCGGATCACATAGTACACAAGGCCGTACAGCGCGGAGATGGCGCCGGCCTCGGTGGCGGTGAATACGCCGCTGTAAATGCCGCCGAAGATGACGACCGGCATCATCAGCGCCCAGAAGGCGTTCTTGGTGCTCACGCCGATGTTTTTGACGTAGGCGCCGGCGTGGAAGGGCTCGGTGACCTTCGGCTCCACCTTGCGGCGGTGGAAGAAGTTCACCACAGAGTACATAATGGCGATGAGGATGCCCGGCAGCAGGGTGGACATCCAGGCGTCGGCGATGCTGATGTTGGAGGCGGTGGCATAGACGATGCCCGTCATGCTGGGGGGGATCAGCACGCCCAGGAACCCGGCGGAGGCCATCAGCGCGGCCTGGTAGGCGGGCTCATAGCCCCGCTTGTCCATCTCCGGGAACACGATCTTGCTGATGGAGGCGATGGTGGCCTGGGTGGAGCCGGTCAGGGCGCCGAAGGCGGCGCAGGCGAACACGGCCACGGTGCCGGTGCTGGCCCGGAAGCGGCCCACAAAGGAGTCCACGAAGGCGAAAATGCTCCGGGAGATGCCGGAGTACTCCATCACCGCGCCGGCGAACAGGAAGAAGGGGATGGCCAGCAGGGAGAAGTTGTTGGTGCCGTAGAAGGCGGACTGGGCCATGGAGGTGGTGGAGAAGCCGTAGATCAGGAAGGCGCCCACGCCGCCCAGGCCGATGGAAAAGCCCACGGGCATCCGGAACAGGAGGGAGGTGCCAAGGAAAATCACCAGAAATACAAGCAAGACTTCCATTAGTTCTCCTCCTTTTTAGCGGTGTCCTCCTGCTGCTGCCCCTCCCAGTACTTCTTGGGCAGGATGGCATAGCAGAGGCTGTGGACCAAGATCAGGACGCCGCCGATCAGCACCAGGCTCATGGGGACCCACATGTCGCAGGGCAGGGTGGAAGAGGGCGTGCCCGTCTCATACATTTTAATGACAAAAATGGTGTAGAAATACAGAAATACCAGCAAAAACGCCAGGGACAAAATCTGGGAGATCCGGTCGGCCACCGCCAGGATCTTCTCCGGATTTTTGGACCGCTTCTGGACCACGGTGCTGATGATATCGATGTTGAGGTGATCGTTGTGGGAGGAGGCAAAGGCTGCGCCCATCCAGCCCAGCAGGATCAGAAAATACCGCGCCAGCTCATCGGCCCAGGGGGTGGGGATGTGGAAGATGAAGCGTGCGGAGATGAACACGACGCACACAATGATCAGCAGCCACAGGGTGATGATGGAGAGGATCTCCTCGATCTTTCCGAACACCCGGTTGAGTTTATAGACAAACTCATACAGCTTGTTGTCAAATTTCATTTGATTCACAGGGAACCTGCCTTTCTCTCAAGGGGGGGTGCTGACGGAAAGCGGCTCCATCAGCACCCCGGTCAGATTGCTCAGTCCGCAGGATAGAACTCCTCGAAGATCCGCTCCATAGCCACGGGATCGAACTTGTCGCGGTACTCCTCCCAGATCTGATAGCCGATCTCCTGCATCTCGGCCTTCATCTCATCGCTGATGTCGATGACCTCGATGTCGGGATTGTTTCTGCACTCCTCGACCCAGGTGTCGTTGACCTCGCGGTAGGTGTCGCGGATGTACTGGGCGGCCTCCTCGGCGGCGGTGTAGATGATCTCACGCTGGGCGTCGGACAGGGAGGCGGTGAAATCGCCGTTGGCGACCCAGAAGTTGTTGCCGTACATATCCCAGGTCAGGGTGATCCAGTCGATGACCTCCTCCAGCTTGAACAGCTCGGAGGCGGGGATGTTGTTCTGGACGGCGTCCATGGTGCCCTGCTGCAGGCCGGTGTACATGTCGATGCCGCTGACGGGCATGGCGCCCAGGGCCTCGATGTAGTCGTGGTGGAACTGCACGTCGGGGATCCGGATGATCTTGCCCGCGAAGTCGTCCATGGTGCGGATGGGTTCGCCGGTGCCCATGTAGACCTTCAGGCCGAACTCACCCGGGCAGATCAGGTCCACACCGTGCTCGGCGGCGACTTCCTTGTGGCGCTCGAACATCCAGCCGTTGTTGTAGTACTCGTCCACTTCCTCATAGGAGGTCAGAAGACCCGGCAGGCAGATCCAGGACATGCCCACGTCGGGGACCAGCCAGTCCAGACCGTCGATGGAGAACACGCCCATGTCGATGTCGCCCATCAGCAGCAGCTGGGTGGCCTCGCGCTCGGCGCCCAGGGTGCCGGCGGGAGTGATGTTGCAGGTGATCTTGCCGCCGGACAGCTCGGACACCTTGTCGGCAAAGATGGTGTAGGAGGTGTCGGTGACCTCGCCGGCCACGGGGTTATAGAGGTTGATGGTCAGTTCTTCCACCTCGGCGGCAGCGCCGTCGTCCGTGGTCTCGGCGGCGGCGCCGTCGTCGGTCTGCTCGGTTTCGCCGCTGTCGGAAGATCCGCAGGCAGCCAGGGACAGTGCCATTGCAAGGGCCAGGATCAACGCATACAATCTTTTCATAAGTTCCTCCTAAAATCGCATATTTTGCACATTTGCATTGTGTTCCAGACGTCTTGGCATAGTCAAATTGTAGCAAATATTCGCGTAATTTCAAATTTCAAAAAGTTATTGCGGCACATTCCAAAAAATCATGTATTTTTCCATCAACATTATCGAGGCATTTAGAGACACACATCTGGTTCAGTGAACTTTCGACAAAAAATTAACAGAGTTAACAGCTTCTTGACGCCGCCCTTTCAGCAGATCCGATCCGCTTTCACAGCGCAGGCGGCGGCGCTGCCGGCGGCTTATGCTTTTCTGGAATACAGCGGTATAAAAGCTGTGTATTTGAAAAAACCAAAAACTTGGCATACCATGAAATCCAAAGGGACGCACAGGGTCTCTCCGCATTTGTGCGGCCCTGTGTGCTTGATGCGTGCGTCTGCGGCGGGAACGACCCCGCAGGCGGAACGGAGAAGGAGGTATGGATGCCGATGGAAGAATTCGGCACAGCGCTGCAGCTGAAATTTTATGAGAATATGTACAAAAGCCGCCGCTTCGACGAGCGGCTGTGGGATGCGTACACCAGCGGAAAACCCCTGGGCATGACGCATCTGGGCATCGGGGAGGAGGCCTGCGGCACGGGGTCCATGATGGCCTTCCGGCCGGGGGACATCGTCTGTCCCCACCATCGGTCCCACGCCCATCAGATCTCCCGGGGCTGCGATCTCAAGACGCTTTTGTCTGAGACTCTGCTCAAATCCACCGGCACCTGCAAGGGCAAGGCCGGCGAGCCCCACTTTGTCGATGTGTCCAAGAATCTCTACGTGCTGGGCGGCACCCTGGGCCCCTGCTACACCGTGCCCGTGGGCTTTGCCTATCACCTCAAGCACGAGGGCAAGGGCAACATCGCCGTGGCCTATACCGGCGACGGCTCCGCCTGCGAGGGCGCCTTCCACGAGGGACTGAACATGGCGGCGGCCTTCAAGCTGCCCATGCTGGTCATCATCCAGAACAACTTCTTCGCCATCTCCGAGGACTTCCGGAAGATGACGGGCCTGGACCATCTCAGCACCCGGGCCAAGGGCTACGGCATCCCCGGCGTCACCGTGGAAAACGGCAACGACGTGGAGGCGGTCTATTCCGCCACCATGGAGGCGGCGGAATACGTCCGCAGCGGGAAGGGACCCATGATCCTGGAGCTGATGACCTGGCGCCAGATGGGCCACGCCCCCAACGAATCCGGCGTGAAGTACAAGGACCCGGCGGAGCAGGCCTTCTGGATGGCCCGGGATCCCCTGAAGGTCTATCCGGAGAAGCTCCGGACGGAATACGGGATCCGGGACGAACAGCTCAAAGAGATCCAGGACGCCGTGGAGCGGGAGCTGGACGAGGCCTGGGCCTTCGCGGAAGCGGCGCCTTACTCCGAACCCGAGGTCGCCCTTCAGGGAATCTACGCGGGCTGCTGAAGTGGAGGAGAGCAAGATGGAACAGACCAAGAAAATGACGTATATGCAGGCCATCCGCCTGGCGCTGGACGAGGAGATGGCCCGGGACGAGAAAGTGGTCATGATGGGCCAGGACATCGGCATCCTGGGCGGCGCCTACGGTGTGACCGGCGACCTCTATAAGAAGTACGGTCCCGACCGGGTGATCGACGCGCCGCTGTCGGAGAACGCCATCGTGGGCTGGGGCCTGGGCGCCGCCATGTACGGCTGGCGGCCCATCATGGACATCATGAAGATGGACTTCAGCATGGTGGCCCTGGACATCATCTGCAACCACCTGGCCAAGTACCGGTACATGTCCGGCGGCCAGATCAAGCAGATCCCCGGCGTGGTGCGCACCGCCATCGGCGGCGGCACCCGCAGCGGCCCCCATCACAGCCAGTCCATCTACCACCTGTTCGCCGGCTTCCCGGGACTGAAGGTGGTCTGCGCCTCCTGTCCGGAGGACGCCAAGGGCCTTCTCAAGGCGGCCATCCGGGACAACGACCCCGTGTTTTTCTGTGAGGAGACCGCCGCTTACCGCCTCAAGGGCGAGGTCCCTCTGGACCCCGACTACCTGGTGCCCATCGGCAAGAGCCGCAAGGTCTGCGAGGGCGACGCCATCACGGTGGTGGGCTTCGGCACCGCCATTTTGAAGGCCACCAGGGCCGCCGAGCTGCTGCGGGAAGAGGGGATCCACATCGATCTGATCGACCTGCGGTCCCTGCGGCCCCTGGATCTGGACCCGGTGGTGGAGTCCGTGAAGCGGACCGGCCGGCTGCTGATCGTGGACGAGTTCACGGAGACCTTCGGCATCACCGGCGAGATCGCCTTCCAGGTCACCCAGAAGGCCTTCTCCTATCTGAAGGAGCCCGCCCAGCGCTACACGCTGCCGGACACCATCATCCCCGCCGCCCCCACCATGGAGGACTTCGTCATGCTCTCTCCCGAGAAGATCGCGGAGCGGGTAAAGGCGTGCATCCACGCCTGAGCGGCGCGGCGGAGGCCCCTGATACATCTGACAATTCACAAAACAAAAAGAAAAGGAGATTTTCATTATGGCAAGAGTCGTTGTAATGCCCAAGATGGGCGAGGCTATGGAAGAGGGTCAGGTGACCCAGTGGCTGTTCAAGGAGGGCGACAAGGTGGAGAAGAACCAGCCCCTGTTTGAGCTGATGACCGACAAGACCACCATGGAGTTCCCCTGCCCGGAGGACGGCACGCTGCTGAAGATCCTGGTGGAGTGCGACGAGGACTATCCCTGCGGCACCCCCATCGCCATCATCGGCCAGCCCGGCGAGGACATCTCCGGCCTGGTCTGAGGCGGGAGGCTGAGCGATGCTGCAAGTATCTGAGGAGATCGCCTACAAGGGCGTGCGCAAGATGATCGGCAAGCGGATGGAGATCAGCGGCGCGTATCCCATGACCTATCAGGGCATGTACGTGGACGTGACGGATCTGCTGGCCTTCCGCAAGCAGCTCAACGCAGAAAAGGGCTGCGGCCTGACGGTGAACGACTTCATCATCAAGGCCGTCAGCATCGCCCTTCAGCGCACCCCCATCATGAACTCGGCCTTCAACGAGGACATGACCAAGATCAACGTTTACAGCTCCTGCAATATCAGCGTCATGACCGCCTCCGACCACGGTCTGGTGGCCCCGGTCATCAAGGACGCCCAGTCCAAGGACCTCTACCAGATCTCCGCGGAGATGAAGCAGATGGTGGAGAAGGCCAACGCCGGCAAGCTGATGCCCGACGACTACTCCGAGGGCACCTTCGGCATCACCAACCTGGGCAAGCTGAACTCCTTTGACTCCGTGCCCCTGCCGCAGCCGCCCCAGCCCGCCATCATGGCCGCCTGCACCGCCAAGAAGATGCCGGTGGTCATCGAGCGGGACGGGGAGGACGTGATCGCCGTGCGGATGATGATGAAGCTGGTCATCGGCGGCGACCACCGGATCCTGGACGGCGTGCCCCTGGCCGCCTTCCTCAACGACATGAAGCTGCTGCTGGAAGATCCGAAAGCGCTGGCCTGAACAGGCCCAAGGTCCCCGGAAACTGTGGTTTTCGGGGACCTTTTGAAACCACGAAAGGGGGAGAACCCATGAAGCTCTATGTGCTGGACCTGGGGAAAATTGTCATGAAGGGGGCCAATCCCGTTCTGGATGAGCCGGACGCGGAGGCCGCCATCCCCATCCACTCCTTTTTGCTGGATACGCCGGAGGGCTGTATCCTCTTTGACGCCGGCTGCCACCCCAAGGCCATGGAGGGCGCCTGGCCGCCGGAGCTGTGTGGCAACCCGTATGTGACCGGCCCCGGCGAGAACCTGCCGGACCAGCTGGCCCGGATCGGAGTGGACCCCGGCCGGATAACCAAGGTTGTGCTTTCCCACCTGCATCTGGACCACGCCGGCGGCGTCCACCTGTTCCCCCAGGCCGACGTTTACGTCCACCAGCGGGAGCTGGAGCAGGTGATGTCCG
Source organism: Dysosmobacter sp. Phy (assembly GCF_054476235.1). Lineage (NCBI taxonomy): Bacteria > Bacillati > Bacillota > Clostridia > Eubacteriales > Oscillospiraceae > Dysosmobacter > Dysosmobacter sp. Phy. Next base: position 2,672,797 of record NZ_CM136997.1, on the reverse strand, counting down.
ACGCCGCGGCGGGCACGCTGGACCTGTTCCACGTCCAGTGCGACGTGGACAGCTGGAAGGCCGCCGGGACCCGCTGGGTGCCGGTGTCCGCGGACGCGGGGGAGACGCCCCTGTGTCCCGGCGTGACCATTCTGAACCTGGGCCCGGGCCATTCCTTCGGAATGCTGGGATTGTCCGTGGAACTGGACTGCGGCACCTTTTTGCTGGTGGCCGACGCCGCCTACTGCCGGGAACACTTCGGCCCGCCGGCAAAGCTCTCCGGCGCGGTGGTGGACCAGGAGGGCTACTTTGCCGCCATGGAGTACCTGCGCCGGTACGCCGCAGAACACCATGCCCAGATCCTCTTCGGCCACGACATGGAGCAGTTCCGCACGCTGAAAAAGCCGCCGGAATATTACGCCTGATCCAGCGTAAAATCAAGTTTCCCGCTGGAAATACTTGACTTTGGCGGCAGAAAAATGAGAGCCGGCGTCGGCCGGCTCTCATTGCGTTACCGGGGGGAGTCACACGGTAAAGGGGTGATCGCCCATCTGCTCCATAACAAAGCTGATGAAGCAGTTGACGCTGCGGGAGATGTAGCTGTCGTGCTTGGTGACGAGGCCCAGCTCCGTGGAGCTCATGGGATCCTTCACCTCCAGCAGGCGGATGTCCGGGAAGGAGAACCGCCGGAACACGGACAGCGGAAGGAAGGCGATGCCGAAATTCCGCCGCACCATCTGGACCACGAAGTCCCACTGGGAGGACAGCAGCACGATGTTGGGCTCAAAGCCCGCCTGATGGCAGGCGGAGATGATGTCGTGATGGGTGGCGAAGTCCCGGCCCAGCAGGACGAAGGACTCGTCCTTCAGCTCCGCCAGGGAGACGATCTTCCGGTCGGCCAGGGGGTGGTTCTCGCTGACCGCCAGGCAGGAGGTGTCCCGGATGAAGGGCACATAGTCGAAATTCTGGGTCTGGACCGGTCCCACCACGCAGCCCACATCCAGCGTTCCGGCCTCCACGCCCGCCAGGATCCGGTTGGCGCCCCGCTCCTCGATGTGGAGCTTGATGCCGGGGTATTCCTTGGCAAATTTGGCGATCAGATCGCAGAAATAGCACGTCCCGGCCACCGGGGGGAAGCCGAAGAACACCTGTCCCTTGTAGATGGCCTTGCCCGGAGGCGCGGTCTCCATCAGGCCCTCGTACTCGCTGACCACCCGGACGGCCTTTTCATAAAAGGCCATGCCCAGATCCGTCAGATTCTGGCGCTTTTGGAAGGTGTAGAAAAACTCGAAGCCCATCTCCTCCTCCAGCTTGTGGATGACCTTGCTGAGGGCGGGCTGGGAGATATACAGTTTTCTGGCGGCCACGGAGTAATTTCCGTCCTTTGCCACCTGGATGAAATATTTCAGCTCCCGAATATCCATTGTCTCTCTGCTCCCTGAAATCCCTGCTTCTGACAAGCGGCGTCACGCCGCTGTTTCTATTATCATCAACCCCGCGGAGATTGTCAAGCAAAAAACAAACTTTTTGCCGCATTGCCGGAACTTGCAAAAAACTGGAAAATCCTTGGAAATTCGCAAGGTTTTATGAGAATTCTACGCGCAAAAAAACAGGAAAAACAAAACGGAGGACCCCCCCCCCCGGGGCCCTCCGTTTTCTGCTTCTGCGCGCTTGCCAAACCTGCTGCGCCAGTCTCACACCGCCCGCCACAGCAGGCGGTTGTCATCAAATTCCGCCGCCGCGGCGCCCCGGTCCAGCAGGTAGGCCAGGTACGAGCGCACGGTGCTGCCCACCAGCACGTACTGGTTGAAGTCCATGGTCAGCTGATAGCGGGCGAACACGCCCTGCAAGATCTCCTCGAACATCTTCGGCTCCCGGCACAGCTCCAGGATCACCCCGGCGATCTCCAGCACCTTGGCCCGGTTCAGCTCCGCCAGGGGGCGGATGTCCTCCGCCGCCTCGGCGTGGGCGGGGACGAAGAGGCGGCCCTCCAGCTGGCACACCCTGTCCAGGGTCTCCAGATACGCCGCCACGTCGTAGATGAAGTTCACGTGGTACTTTTCCACGATGTTGGCCCCGGAGAGGCAGTCCGCCAGAAACCACACCCCGTCCGCCGTGCCGAAGCCGCACATGTCGAAGAAGTGGCCCGGCAGGGCCAGCTGTGTCAATCCCTGGGGGAGGTTCTCCGCCGTCAGTGGTTCGCACCGGCTGGGCTGGGAGAGGAGGAACTTGTTGCGCAGGGGCTTGGGGGGATAGCCGCCGTAGAGGAAGGCGGGCTCCAGGATGGGATACGTGGTGACGGCGGCGTCGATGCCCGGGGCGTAGGCCGGGGCATGGAGGCGCTGCTGGAGCAGGGCGTTGCCGCCGTTGTGGTCGGCGTTGGCGTGGGTGTTGAGGATGCAGGAGAGGGTCCAGCCCTGGGCCTCCAGGGTCTTTTGCACCTTGCGGCCCGCGTCCTTGTCGCCGCCGCTGTCGATCAGCACCGCCGACTTCCCGTCCGGCACCCACAGGCCCATCTTGGCGGGACACTGGATGTAATAGGTGTGTTCCGCCGCCTGGATCAGTTCGTACATAAGCGCGCCTCCCATCATTTTTTCCCAGCGTAGCACAGCCGCCGCCAAATTACAACGGCCCGGGGCGAAAAATCCCAGGCATAAGCGGGGACAACCTCTCATACAGTGGACTAACCAAAGAAAGGGGGGTCACCCTTGCAGAAGGACAAGAACATTCTGCGCTATGAAGAGGCGGCCCAGTTCCTGCCGGCCCGGCTGCGCAAGGCCGCCCTGGCGCTGCCGGAGCAGCGCAGGGCCGAGGCGGAGGAGTTCCGGCTCCGGGCCGGGCGGCCCATGTCGGTGCTGCTGCCGGCGGGGGAGCTGGCGCTGGACGAGGCCGTGGAGCCGGAGGATCTGGAGACGCTGTGCGACCTGGCAACAGAGTTTTCCCGCTACGCCGCGGCGGAGACCATCCGGGACGGCTACCTGCCCGTCCGGGGCGGGTTCCGGGTGGGCCTTTGCGGCACGGCGGTGATAAAGGGCGGCGTGAACACGAACCTGCGGGAGCTCTCATCGGCGGTGATCCGCATTGCCCGGGAGAAGCGGGGCATTGCAGAGCCCCTGGCCCCCCGGCTGTTCCGGGAGGGCGTGTTTTGCAGCACGCTGCTGCTCTCGCCTCCGGGCGGGGGCAAGACCACCTTGCTGCGGGATCTGGTGCGGTGCCTCTCCGCCGGGGTCGGGGGCGTGCCGCCCCAGCGGGTGTCATTGATCGACGAGCGGGGCGAGGTGGGCGTCTGCTGGCGGGGCGCGCCCCAGATGGACCTGGGCCCCCGGACCGACGTGCTGGACGCGTGCCCCAAGGCCGTGGGCATCCCCATGGTGCTGCGGGCCATGAACCCCCAGGTCATCGCCCTGGACGAGATCACGGTCCGGGCGGACCTGGAGGCGGCGGCCATGGCCGCCGGGTGCGGCGTGGGGCTGCTGGCCACCATCCACGCCGGGAGTATGGAGGAGCTGCGGGAAAAGCCCCTGTACGCCCGGCTCCTGGCGGACCGGGTGTTCCGCCTGGCGGTGTGGATCCGCCGGGAGGGGGCCGTCCGGCGCTACGAGGTGGAGGAGCTGCCATGGTGAGGATACTGGGCGGGCTGCTGGTGGCCGGGGCCGCCCTGGGAGGCTGGCTGCGGCAGCGGGCGGAGCGCCGCCGGAGGATGGACACGCTGTGGGCGCTCTCGTCGGGCCTTTCCCGCATGGCGGAGGCCGTCCGCCTGGAGCGGACGCCTCTGCCCCGCCTTTTGGAGCGGCTGGGCCGGGAGAGCGATTTTTTCCGCCGTCTGGGGCGGGCCCTGGCGGCGGGGGAGGGGGCGGAGGCGGCCTGGCGGCGTCTTGCGCAGGACCTGCCCCTGCCGCCGGAGGACCGGGAGGCCCTGGCGGAGGCCGCCTCCGGCCTCTCCGGTGACGAGGCGCAGGTCTGCCGGACCCTGACGGCGGCGGCGGAGCGGCTGGAGCGGAGCCTGGAGGCGGAGCGGGCGGCCAGCATGGAGCGGGAGAAGCGGTCGGCTGCGCTGTGGCTCTCCGCCGGGGCGCTGCTGGTGATCTTACTGATTTGAGGGCTGAGAACATGGATGTGGATTTGATTTTCAAGATCGCCGCCATCGGGATCCTGGTGGCGGTGCTCAACCAGCTGCTGATCCGCTCCGGGCGGGAGGAACAGGGGCTGATGGTGGTGCTGGCGGGTCTGGTGGTGGTGCTGATGATGATGGTCCGGGAGATCAGCGACCTGTTCGACCTCATCAAGACCCTGTTCGACTTTTAGCCATGGAGACGGCGGTGCAGGCGGCGGGGCTGTGCGTGATCGGGGCGGTGCTGGCCCTGGTGGTCCGCCGGGGCAGTCCGGAGACGGCGCTGCTGCTGGCCCTGGCGGCCACGGCGGCGGTGATCGCCCTGGTGGTGCCGGCCCTGGGGGAGCTGTGGGCGTTCCTGCGGCAGCTGGAGGCGTACAGCGGGGTGTCCACGGAGCTGTTCGCCCCGCTGTACAAGACGGCGGCCATCGCCCTGGTGGTCCGGGCGGGGGGCGGCCTCTGCCGGGACGCCGGGGAGTCGGCCCTGGCGGCGGTGCTGGAGACGGCGGGCACCGTGTGCGCGCTGCTGGCGGCGCTGCCGCTGATGAGAGCGGTGCTGGATTTGTTGGTGGAGCTGATGCGATGAAAACCGTACTGATGTGTCTGGCGGCGGTGGTGGTGCTGACGGTGTCCGCCCGGGCCGCGGAGGTGCCGGAGGACCTGGTCCGCTCCGCCCCGGAGGCGGCGGAGGAGCTGCTCTCGGACGCGGACCTGACCGCGGGCGGCCTCACCGGCGCCCTGGCCTCGCTGGTCCAGTCCCTGGGAGACCAGGCGGGGGCCGTGGTGCGCCAGCGCCTGCGGGGCGCGGCGGCCATTTTGCTGGTGGTGGTGCTGTGCGGCGCGGCGGAGGGGTTCTTCCTGGGCAGCGGCATGAAGGCACCCCTCTTTCTTCCCATGGCGGGGGCGCTGTCTGTGACAGTGGCGGCGGCGGGAAGCCTGGATACCCTCATGGGCCTGGGGGCGGCCACCATCGACGACCTCTCGGCCTTCTCCCAGACCCTGCTGCCCACCCTGGCCGCCGCGGCCGCCGCCAGCGGCGCCGTCACCACCGCCACGGTCCAGCAGGTGGCCACGGTGTTCTTCGTGGACCTGCTGATCCGGCTGATCGACCGGGTGTGCCTGCCGCTGGTGTATCTCTACATCGGCGTGGTGACGGCAGCGGCCTGCCTGCCGGAAAACCGGCTGGGGGCCCTGGCGGAGGGGGTGAAGAAGGTGGTGACGTGGCTGCTGACCGGAGCGGTCCTGGCCTTCACGGCGTATCTGTCCGTGGTCCGGGTCATCACCGGCTCCGCCGACGCGGTGACGGTGAAGATGGCCAAGGCCGCCATCTCCGGCGTGGTGCCGGTGGTGGGCGGCATCATCTCCGACGCCTCGGAGACGGTGCTGGCCGGGGCGGGGATGCTGAAAAACACCATCGGCATCTTCGGCACCCTGGCGATCCTGGCCGCCTGCGCCTATCCCTTTTTGCAGCTGGGGGTCCAGTACCTCCTCTACAAGCTCACGGCCTTTCTGGCCGGGGCGGTGGGCGCCCCGGGCCTTTGCAAGCTGATCGACGGCCTGGGCGGCGCCTTCGGACTGATTTTGGGCATGACCGGCAGCTGCGCCCTTTTGCTGCTGGTGTCGGTCCTGGCCACGGTGGGGGCGGTGACGCCATGATGGAGGCACTGGGACGGTGGCTGCTGGCGGTGTCCGCCGCGGCGCTGCTGGTGTCGGTGGTGCAGGCCCTGATCCCGGAGGGAGGACTGCGGCGGACGGCCACCTTCATCGGGGGGCTGCTGCTCCTGGCGGTGCTGCTGCGGCCGGCGGCGGAACTGGACCTGAGCGGCCTCTCCGCCGGCCTTTCGGACTGGACGGAGCAGGTGGAGCAGCGTCAATCGGAGCTGGAGGCCGCCCAGTCCGACGCCCTGGCGGCGGGCATAGCGGAGCGGACCGCGGCATATATATCGGACAAAGGGGCCGCCCTGGGGCTGGCGGTGACGGCGCGGGTAGAGACGGAGAACAGCCCGGACGGCATCCCCGTCCCCTCCGCCGTGGAACTGACGGGCCCCCGGTCGGCGGAGCTCTCGGCGTACATCGCGGAGGAACTGGGTATCCCGCCGGAGCGGCAGATTTGGAAGGAACAGGACGATGAAACTTGAAGGAGCGAAAAAACTATGGGACAAGTACAAATTCGTGGCGCTGGTGGCCCTGGCGGGGGCGGTGCTGCTGCTGTGGCCGGAGGGCGGCGGCTCCTCCGCCGGGGCGGAAAGCGCCTCCGGCCAGCCGTGCCTGGAGACCCGGGACCTGGAGGGGGAGATGGAGGACATCCTCTCCAAGATCAGCGGCGTGGGCCGGGTGCAGGTGCTGCTGACGGCGGAGAGCGACGGCGGGCGGCTTCTGGCGGAGGACGTGGAGGAGTCCTGGCAGGACTCCGCGCTCACCTCCCGTTCCGGCGAGACGGTGGTGGTGGACGACGGCCAGGGCCAGACGCCGATCGTGAAGCAGACCTGGTATCCCACCTACCGGGGCGCCCTGGTGGTGTGCCAGGGCGGGGACCAGGCGGCGGTGCGCCTGGCGGTGACGGAGGCGGTGACGGCGCTGACGGGTCTTTCCGCGGACCGCGTCACCGTGGCAAAATGGCAGTGATCATCTGGAGGAGGAGAGGACCCATGAGAGGAAACTGGAAACGAAACGCAGTGCTTTTGACCATGGCGGTGCTGGTGTGCGCCGCCGCGGCGCTGAACTGGAAGTATTCCGCCCAGGAGGGGGCCGACGCGGCGGAGAGCGCCGAGGCCGGCACCAAGATCCTGGGGGAGGCGGCGCTGGTCTCCGGCGGCGAGGGGGCCGAGGGGACCGGGGACGAGACGGCGGTCTACACCGGCGGGGACTACTTCGCCTCCGCCCGGCTCACCCGCCAGCAGGCCCGGGACAACGCCATCTCCCTTTTGCAGGAGGCGGCGGCCCAGGAGGGGGCCGCTGAGACCGCGGCCACCGAGGCCTCCGAGGGCATCCAGGTCCTGGCCTCCTACACCCTGACCGAGGCCCAGATCGAAAACCTGGTCACCGCCAAGGGCTACGCCGACTGCGTTGCCTTCATGGGGGAGGACGGCATCAGCGTGGTGGTGTCCACGGACACCGGGGAGCTGACCGAGGCGGACGTTGCCAAGGTGGTGGACATCGCCGTCAGTGAGAGCGGCTATCCCGCCAGCGCCGTGAAAGTCATGGCAGCAAATTAGCAGTTGTAATTTTGCCGGAGGCATGGTAGAATATTGATTCGGAAAACATCCCTCTTACAAAGGATACCAAAGGGTAAGGAGAATCATACGATGGGCGAGAGCAGAGAGTATATGACGCTGCCGGAGGAGAACGGGAGCATCAACATTTCCGAGGAGGTCATCGCCGCCATCGCCGTGGGCGCCGTCCGGGACGTGGAGGGCGTGTCCGGCATGATGACCAATCTGGGCGGCAGCGTCACCGACCTGGTGAACAACAAGCGCAACGCCCAGAAGGGCGCCAAGGGCGTGAAGATCGACATGACCGGCACGGCCCTGACGCTGGACGTGTACCTCACCGTCCAGTACGGCCATCCCATTCCCGAGGTGGCGGAGAACGCCCAGAAGGCCGTCATCAACGCCGTGGAGGCCATGACCGGCTGCTCCGTGGGCGCCGTCAACGTCCATGTGGGCGCCGTGACCCTGGCCTGAGAGCCCCCTTTTCACCAAACGACACAGAGAAACGAGAGTAAGATTTATGGTACGGAACACCGCGCGGGAGATCGCCGTTCATCTTTCCTATGAGCTCAGCTTCACCGACAAGACGGTGGAGGATCTGCTGGACCAGCGCCTGACGGCAGAGGCCTTCGAGACCCTCTCCGCCGAGGACGCCCTCTACCAGGAGATGCCCAACGCCAAGCAGGCGGACTATATCCGCCGCCTGGTCCGGGGCGTGGCGGAGCACGGGCCGGAGCTGGACGGCTATATCGCCAAATACGCCAAGGGCTGGAACTTCGCCCGGATCCCCCTGGTGGCCTCCGCCATCATGCGGGTGGCCATGTACGAGATCCTCTACATGCCGGAGATCCCCAACGGCGCCGCCATCAACGAGGCCGTGGAGATCGCCAAGAAGTACGAGACGCCGGAGACGGTGAAGTTCATCAACGGCATCCTGGGCACCTTCGTGCGGCAGGAGATCACGGAATAACACCATGCACGGCAGAGCGGGAGCGGTAGCAGCCGCCGCCCGCTCTGCGCTTTTTTTCAGTGCGGAAGGAGGGAAGCGGTGGAACAGCACGTATTTTCCGTCTCGGAGCTCAACCATCTGGTCAAGGGCCTGCTGGACGCGGCGCCGCCCCTGCGGGAGGTGTTCGTCCGGGGGGAGCTGTCCAACTACAAGATCTATCCCTCCGGCCACCACTACTTCACGCTGAAGGACCCGGAGGGGGCCCTGCGGTGCGTCATGTTCAAGGGGTCCGCCCTGCGATTGCGGTTCCGGCCGGAGAACGGCATGCAGGTCATCGCCCGGGGCCGGGTCAGCGTGTTCCCCCGGGACGGGGCCTACCAGCTCTACTGCGACGCCCTGACGGCCGAGGGAGCCGGGGACCTGGCGGTGGCCTTCGAGCAGCTCAAGGCCCGGCTCTACGCCGAGGGCCTGTTCGACCCCGCCCACAAAAAGCCCCTGCCGCCCTATCCGGAGCGCATCGCCGTCGTCACCTCCGCCGCCGGCGCGGCGGTCCACGACATGATCCGCATTCTGCGGCGGCGGTATCCCATCGCCAAGGTCATCCTGCTGCCGGTCCGGGTCCAGGGGGCCGAGGCCCCGCCGGAGATCGCCGGGGCCATCCGGTACGCCGATAAGTGGAAGATCGGCGACGTCATCATCACCGGCCGTGGCGGCGGGTCCATGGAGGACCTGTGGGCCTTCAACGACGAGCGGGTGGCCCGGGCCATCTACGCCTGCGAGACCCCGGTCATCTCCGCCGTGGGCCACGAGCCGGACGTGACCATCGCCGACTTCGTGGCGGACGCCCGGGCCTCCACCCCCTCCAACGCGGCGGAGATCGCCGTGCCGGACCAGGGGGAGCTGCTGCGGTGGCTCCGGGGCGCCGGGGACCGCATGGCCCAGGCGGAGGGCGCCCGGCTGACGGCGGCGCGCCGGCATCTGGAGGACCTGGCATCCAAGCGGGTCCTCCGGGACCAGAGCGCCTACGTCCAGGACAAGCGCATGGAGCTCCTCCACCTCCAGCAGCGGCTGGGGGACCTGGCGTCGGCGCAGATCGCCCGCAAGCGCCAGCGCTTCGCCGCCCTGGCGGCGGCCCTGGACGCCATGAGCCCCCTGGCGGTGCTGGGCCGGGGCTACGCCGTGGCCCGGGGCGCCGAGGGAACGATCCTGCGCTCCTGCCGGGACGTGTCGGCGGGGGACCGGGTGGACATCACACTGGGAGAGGGCGGCTTCACCGCCGTGGTGGACAGGCCCTATGAGAAGGAGGAACGGCCATGAGCGCCAAGAAGCAGACCTTTGAGCAGCAGATCGCCCGGCTGGAGGAGATCGTGGCTGCCCTGGAGAAGGGGGACGCCCAGCTGGCGGACTCCCTGGCCCTCTTTGCCGAGGGCACGAAACTGATCGCCGCCTGCACCCAGGAGCTGGACAAGGCGGAGCAGCAGGTGGTCAAGCTCATGAAGGGCGCCGACGGCGCCCCCGTGGAGCTGCCCTTTGAAGAGGAGGCGTAACGATGATGGACAAGCAGGCATTTCAGGCGCAGTTCGACGAATACCGCCGGGAGGTGGAGGGCGCGCTCAAGGCCCTCTTTACGGACAAGGACCCCTGGGGGGACCTCTATGAGTCCATGCGGTACAGCCTCCTGGCCGGGGGCAAGCGCATCCGGCCGGTGATGGTGCTGGCCTTCGCCCGGGCGGCGGGGCTGGCGGACTGGCGCAGGGCCCTGCCCGCCGCCTGCGCCGTGGAGCTGGTCCACACCTACTCCCTGATCCACGACGACCTGCCCTGCATGGACGACGACGACCTGCGCCGGGGCAAGCCCACCAACCACAAGGTCTACGGCGGGACCCTGGCCGTCCTGGCGGGAGATGCCCTCCAGCCGGAGGCCTTCCGCCTGCTGCTGACCGCCCCGGACCTGGACGCGGAGCGCCGCTGCGCCTGCGCCCTGTCCCTGGCCCAGGCTGCCGGCGCCGCCGGCATGGTGGCCGGGCAGGTGCTGGACACTCTCCATGCTCCCCGGACCCGGGAGGAGATCACCCAGGTCCACAACCTCAAGACCGGCGCCATGATCGCCGGGGCCTGCCGCATCGGCGTCCAGGCTGCCGGGGGAGACGGGGACCTGCTGGCCGCGGCGGAGGTCTACGGACGGGAGCTGGGCCTGGCCTTCCAGATCCGGGACGATCTGCTGGACGTGGTGGGCAACGAGATGGACTTCGGCAAGCCCATTGGCTCTGACGCCGAGGAGGGCAAGGTCACCTTCGCCAACCTTCTGACGCCGAAAGGCTGCCAGAAGGAGGTGGCTGCCTGCACGGAGCGGGCGGTGGCCGCCGTGGCGCCCTGGGACGGCGACGGGTTTTTGACTGCCCTGGCGGAGGCCCTGGCGGGGCGGGAGCGCTGACATCGGGGCCCGCCCCGGCGGGCGGAGGCGGGAGGTCCCGTGGGGATCCGCCCTCCGGGGGCGCGGGGGTCCTGCGGGGATCCGCCCCCCCCATTTTCTCTTTTTGCCAAAAAGAGAACCCTCCAGAGGGGCTTCTCTTGCCCCTTCGGGGCAATTCACCTTCCGGGCCGCGGCCGGTCCAAAAGAGAAAAACGCTATAACGAAAGGGCGGCCCATCCGGGTCGCCCTTTCGTGAGTGCGGGGTCGCGCGAAGCGGTCTGGCGGGCGTCGATGGCCCCGTCGTCCCTGCGCCGGACCGATCCCGCGAAGAGCCCGGTCTCCGCATAACGACTGCGGTGGGGAGACGGGGCGGGAAACGAATGGACCAGCGCCGCTTTCCGCTGCCGCTCACCTGGCGTTTGATGGAGGCTGGCAGCACGCTGCGGCAGGTCATGGGTTCCGCCTGCCGATACCGGTGCCTCGCAGCTGACCGCCCCATTTTGCCGTAGGGGCGGATTTCTATATCCGCCCGCCGCTCAGGCTCTCGCCTGACTCCAGGCCAGCGGCAGCGGGAAGAGGAGCAGACCAAGTCGGCAAGCACCCTCATCCCTCCGCCGCACGCTCCACACGGCAGCAAAAACCTTCGACCGTCAGGGAAAGAGCAAGGCCGGCGGGACCGCCGGGCCAGCGCGTAGCAAAGCGGAACGCGCGGAAAGAGGAGCAGAGGCAAGTGCGATTTTTCACCCCGTCCCTCCGCCGCAGTCGTTATGCGGGGACCAGGCTCTTCGCCCGCCAGGGTAAGGCGCAGGGTCGACGGGGCCATCGACGCCCGCCGGACCGCTTCGCACGACCCCCGTATTCCGACAAAACGCCCCAGCCGGGGCGTTTTGCCGCCCCGGCGGTTTTCTTTTGACTGGCGCAGCGTGAAGAAAACTTGCCGGGGGCAAGTTTTTAGCGCAGCCCCGGCCGAACTTATTTCGGCCGGGGGGAACCACGCTGGTGCTGTAAATGGGGGCGGGTCCTCTGCGGGTATCCCGCGGCCTCCCGCCGGGCAATGGCAGCGCTCACGATACGCCACCGCCCCCGGCCCCCTCATCCACCCCAGCGTGCGCGCCGTCCACCTTCCTCCAAGGGGAGGAAGGCTCTCCTGTGAGGGCCTAAAGAGACATTTCCGTCAGAGGAGAAGGCTGATCCCGGTCTGTCCGGCAGGGAGGGCCAAGAAGCAAGAGACCGCCCCCCGGCGGCACCGCAAAAAAATCGCTCTTCCGGAAAACAAATGCCGCCGCCCGCGGCTCTAATGGGTACAAAGAGCAAGAAAGGAGGATCGCCCATGGATCAGATGGAATTCGCCGCCCGGGTGGAGGCCCTGCGGCAGCGGCTTTACCGCACCGCCTATCTGTATCTGGGCGGCGAGGCCGACGCCCTGGAGGCCGTGGACGAGGCGGTGTACCAGGCTCTGCGGGCCCTGAAAAAGCTCCGGGAGCCGGAGCATTTCGACACCTGGCTCACCCGCATCCTCATCAACACCTGCCACCGGGAGCTGCGCCGCCGCACTCGCCTGGCCGGAGAGGAGGCCCTGCCGGACACCGCCGGGCCCGACGATTACGATGCACTGCCTCTGAAGGAGGCCGTGGGCCGTCTGCCGGAGCAGCTGCGGACCGTGGTGATCCTTCGCTACTTCAGCGGATACACACAGGCCGAGACGGCAGCCGCCCTGGGCATCCCTCAGGGGACCGTGGCCACCCGGCAGCGCCGGGCCCTGGCGCTGCTGCGGCTGGAACTGGGAGAGGAGGACAGACCATGAACCGAAACGCGGAGTACACGGCCCTGCTGGCGGAGCTGGAGCAGATCCCTCCAGCCCTGGAATATACGGTGCAGAGGGCACTGGCAAGGAATCAAACTTCACAGAGAAAGCGGCGGCTCCTGGGGATTCCGCTGGGCAGTCTGGCGGTCTGTTTCACAGCGTTTGTGCTGCTGGTCAATCTGTTCCCACCCTTTGCGGCCGCCTGCGGGCGCATCCCGCTGCTGCGGGACCTGGCCCAGGCGGTGTCCTGGTCGCCCAGTCTGTCTGCCGCTGTGGAGAACGAGTACGTCCAGCCCATCGGCCTCTCCCGGACCGAAAACGGCATCACCGCCACCGTTCAGCACGTCATCGTGGACCAGAAGCAGGTGAACATCTTCTTCACCCTGGAGGGAGAGGGATACGAGAGCCTCTCCGCCGAGATGCCTGAGTTCTTCCCTGTCCAGAAGTGCGGCATCCTGGGGTCCGACTTCCGCCGGGCGCCGGGGACGCTGCTGCGCTTCTCCCTGGACTACGTGGACGGGGATGTGCCGGATGGGTTCACCATAACCTTCGCCGTTACCGGCGAGCGGGCGGAAGGGGAGGAGACCCCCGCCGCACCGGACCGGGCCTACGAGGACGAGCTGCTCTCTCCGGCCCCGGAGGGGGAGGCGGAGATCCTGGCGGAATTCACCTTCGACCTGACTTTCGATCCCCAGTTCACCGCCAAGGGGGAGCGGATCCCCGTGGACCGGGCCTTTGAGCTGGACGGCCAGACCTTCACCCTGACGGAGGCGGAGGTATATCCCACCCACGTCCGGATCAACGTGGTGGGGGACGAGGCCAACACCGCCTGGCTCAAGGGGCTGGACTTCTACCTGGAAAACGAGGACGGGGAGCGGTTCGACGCGGTCTCCAGCGGCATCACCGCCAGCGGCGACACAGACAGCCCCGCCATGGTGTCCTACCGCCTGGAGAGCAGCTGGTTCAGCGGCAGCGACCACCTGACGGTCCATATCACCGGCGCCAGATGGCTGGACAAGGACCGCCAGCGGGTATACGTGGACCTGGCGCAGGGAACGGCGCTCTGGCTGCCGGAGGGGGTGGAGCTGACCTCTGCCCAGCTGCGGCCGGACGGCTGGCTGCTGGACTTCCGGCTGGACGGCGCCCTGATGAGCAGCCCCTTTGCCATGACCTTCTATGACGCGGAGGGAACGGCATGGGAGATGGGGCAGATGGGCATGACGGTCTCCGACGATGATCAGGACGGCTTTTTGACGCTGCCTCTGCCCGGCTACCGGGAAGATGAGGTCTGGCTGGAAGCCTATTACTCTCACGCCTCAGCGCTGGAGGCCCCGGTGAGCATCCTCATCAAGTGAGCCTGCATGCAAAGGAGCCGCCTCCCCATTGGGGAGGCGGCTCCTCTTTGCCTATGATAAAGTCATTCCAGCGGCTCATAAAAGCTGAAGCCGTCCTTTCCGGCGTTCTTGCTCCTGTACAGAGCAATATCCGCCTCCTTGATACAGCGGGTGTAGCGGAAGTTTTCCGACCGGACGAGGGTGATCCCCACGCTGCTGTACAGCGGCAGTTCCTTGTCGCTGCGCAGGGTCCTGAGCAGCAGCTCCACCCGGCGGGAGATGCTGTCATAGTCGCACAGGCCTTTGGCAAATACCAGAAACTCATCGCCGCCCAGACGGCCGATGATGTCTTCGTGACGGAAGGTGGCGGTGAGGATGCCTGCCATCCGCTGCAGGGCCTTGTCGCCCTCCAGATGTCCCAGCTGGTCGTTGGTCTGCTTGAAGTTGTCGATATCCAGCATCAGCAGCGCGCCGCAGGGGGAGGTGTCCGCAGACTGCACGTATTGGCACAGCTCCCGCTCAAAGGCAGCCCGGTTGTAAAGGCCGGTCAGAGGATCCCGGCTGGCGGCCATCTCCTGAGAGACTTCCTTTTCCTTTTCGCTGTTGATATCCCGCAGGTAGATCAGCGCGTAGACGTTCTGGGTCACATCCTCCCGGAAAATGTGGATCACCAGCTCTACCCAGCGCATCTGCTGGCCCACAGGGCGGCGGTAGGAGAAGGCGCGGCTGGATACCTGCTTTTCAAACAGCTCCTCGCAGTATCGCTTGTTCCGATAGAGGCGGAATTCCTCCATGTCCTTTTCAGTCAGATAGTGCGCAAGCCGCTGCTCCAGTACCGAGAAGAAATGCCGGGTATTGCGGCGGTAGTCCTGCTCGTAGCCGCTCCACAGGCCGCCGATGGATTTGAGCTGTCCGCTCTCCAGGTCCACCTCCGCATAGGCGATGGCCTCCGACAGCAGCACCTGATAGAACCGGCGGACCCGCATATTTTCCAGCTCCCGGACCCGCTCCATCCCGGTGGGTTCCACCACCGCCACCACGGTATCCCGGTCCTGCTGATCCTGTCCCAGATGCCGAAGCGTCAGACGGAACCACTCATAGGTACCGCTCTTGGATTTGAGCAGGACCTCCGGCAGCTCCGAGTCCGCTTTCAGCCGCACACGGGAAAAGGTGTTGCGGAAGGTCTCGACAAAGTGGGGGTGGACGAGCTCCTGGTCCAGCCAGCACTGGGGGAAGCCGGATTCATGAATATTTTCACCATACAGCAAGGACCGGTCCGTATGGAAGAAGATGGTCCGGTTCAGATCGTTGTACTCGAAGATCTCCCGGTTATGCACATCCGGCAGGAACTGGGTCTGCTGGATGCCGCTGAGAATGCGGTGATAACCCTCCAGACAGATCTTCCCGTTGCGGTCGGCGGTGCGGATGCCGGTGCAGCGGACCACCACCTCGCCCAGCTGGGGATGGTTCCAGGTGTATTCCAGCTGGACCACCCGGTGACTTTTGATCATGCTGTCCAGGGATTGGTTGACGTAGTGATAATAGCCGTCATTGATGCGGCTGTACCAGAACTGATAGCACTCCTCCGGTGAGAGGGGCTCCGTCTGGCCCAGGATCTGGCGCATGGTATCGTCCACCAGCATCTGTCCGGATTCGGTACCTTCCTCCAGCAGAAGGATCCACAGACCAACGCCGACGTTGCCCAGGATATTCCGGTAGTCCGAACGCAGCAGCATGCGCAGGCGGGTCTCGTTCCAGTCCTGACGGATACGGTTGACCAGGAAATAGGAGAGGACCCGGATCTGGGAGTCGTCATGAATGGAGTAGCGGGGGTTGTCCACCCCCAGAAAGCCGATGATCCGGTCATCCATGCGCAGGGGAACCGCGATCAGGCGGGTGATGTCCTGCTGGCTCAGATCGGACCACTCCTGGCGGTTGGACTCCCGCAGGGTGTCCAAATTGTAGATCCTGACAGAACGGTTCACGCGGAAGTGGTCCATCCAGCGGGCAAGAGACGTCGGCGGGACCATCTGGAGGTTCTGGGCCTGGGGCTCCACTCCTTCCCGGCACCACTCAAAGGTGTTGTTCCAGTACCCCTCGTTCTGCTTGTCCGGCTCGAAGAGATAGGCCCGGTCCGCCTGATAAAACTCACCCACGGAGGCCAGCACATGATTCACCGCCTGGCTGTAATCAGGATAGCGGGAAAGAATGGCGGTATAATCCACCACCTTTTCCGCAAAACGCAGCCGCTGGCGCAGATTCTCGCTGATGATCTCATGCTTGGTGACATCCAGCATCACCTCCAGCCGCATCTGCTTGCCGCGGAAGGTGAGGATCTTATCCTTGAGGATGAAGCGGCGTCCGCAGTATTCGTTCTCCTGCTCCCAGATGAAGAAGTCGTCGGGCTTCAAGACCTTGTTGGTGCAGAAGGGGCAGGGTTCGTCCCGCCCGTGGAGGACCTTGTAGCACTTTTTGCCCCGGTAGTCCCGGGTGCCGAAGAGCTTTTGCCCGGCGGGGTTGAGATAGTACAGTTCACAGGTCTCCAGGTCGCTGATGTAGAAGATGTCGTTCTCCGCGGCCAGGATGGACTTGACCAGCTCGTCCTCCTGGAATTCGTCGGCGCAGGTCTCCGCCACGGCCAGAGGCTGCCGCAGGGACTGCTCCCGGATCTGACGCTGACGGCAGGCGTCGCTGTCCGGCCGGAAATACAGCTCCTCGAACTGCTCCGGCGGCAGGGGGCGGGAGAACAAAAACCCCTGAAGCAGCCGGGGATGGAGCTCCTCCAGCGCCGCCAGTTCCTCCGGCGTCTCCACGCCCTCGCAGCACACCCGGATGGAGCTGGCGTCCGCCAGTTCGATCATGTTGCCCAGCAGACGGTAGTTGTACACGCTGCGCTGAATGCCGCTGACGAAGCTGCGGTCGATCTTGACCTCGTCCACATCCATGGCCTGGAGACGGCCCAGGCTGGAGTAGCCGGTGCCGAAATCGTCCACAGAGATCTGGATGCCGGAGAGCTTCCACAAGCGGAAGATCTCGTTGAGGGCAGGGTAGTCCAGAAGCTGCTTGTCCTCCGTGACCTCCACGATCAGGGCGCTGCCAGGCAGGCCGCTCTCCCGCAGGACCTCCAGCACGCGGTCGGCGATGTCCGCCTCGCATAGCTGGGTATAGGACATATTGACGCTGATGGAAAAATCCGGGACAATGCGGCGCCACTGCCGGCATTGCTCCAGAGCAGAGCGCAGCACCCAAAGCCCCACGGAGCAGATCAGGCGGCTGTCCTCCAGGATGGGGATGAACTCCACCGGAGACACGTCGCCCCGGCGGGGAGAGCGAAACCGAAGCAGTGCCTCTGCTCCGCAGAGCTGGTATGTGCCGGAGGCCACCTGCGGCTGATAGAACAGGGAGAAGCCGGCAAAATCCTGCTCGATGGCGTCCTCCAGCTCCTCGCGCAGCTCCAGAGCGGCCAGGTCCTTTTCATAGTCCTCGGCGGAAAAGAACCAGAGGGTGTTCTTCCCCTGGGCCTTGGCCCGGTCCAGGGCGTTTTCCGCGTACTGGTACAGCGTCCCGGCGTCAGGCACCAGATAGGTGCGGAAGGGAACGGCGCCGCCGGAGAGGGTGCATCGGCCGCTCAGGCGCCTGCGGATCTGGTCAAAGGCACCTTCCACATCCGCCTGCTCCCCGCCGGGGAACAGCACGGCAAAGCAGTCCCCGTTGGTCCGGTAGATCCGGCGTTCCCCGTCGGTGGCCTCCTCCATGGACTGGACCACCCGCTTGAGCAGCTGGTCGCCGCAGGAGCGGCCGTTTTTCAGGTTGATGGATTTCAGATCGTCCACCCCGGCCAGCAGCAGATAGCCGTCCGCACTGTCGGACAGCAGACTGTCCAGATCCTTCCGCAGCATGTCCAGATTGAATGCGCCGGTGAGCAGATCTGTCAGCTGGGCGGGCACAGCGTCGGAAATCCGGCCCACCATCCACAGCGGCACGCCGTTTTCGTTCCGATAGCAGCAGCCGCGGCAGTGGATCCAGACGGTCTCGCCGGAGCGGGTGCTCACCCGATAGTCCATCTCGTGGGTGTCCTTTTTGCCCTCCCGGATCTCCTTGAGATCCTTCAAAAGCGCGGACAGATCCCGGGGATAGACCAGGCTGCTCCACTCGGCAAAGGAGCAGAAGCTGCCCTTTTCCAAAAGTGCGTACTTGGACCGGACATTTTCTGAAAAATAGACCCGCTTGCTGGCGACGTCCCAGAGGAAGAAGTACTCCTCCGAGCTGGCGCTGAGCAGATTGAGTATATTGCGAAACAGGGCGATGGCCTGATCGCTTTTCTCCAATTCCATATTCATGCCGCATGGCTCCTTTGAAGATTTCCGCCTTTTGCCGGCCCCCGAAGGCCGCCCGGCAAAAGGCAGAAAATCCCTTGAATATTCCCTACGAATCATACCACTTTTGACCTCTTTCGTCAATGAAATCGGGGTACACAAATGGTGGATGTGATTTACCGCTTTCCGGTTGCGAAACCCCGGGGGATTTGCTATACTACTATTTTGGAAACACAGCGGCGGAAGGAGGGACCCTATGCGCATCCTGGGCATCGACCCCGGCATCGCCACCATCGGCTTCGGCCTGGTGGAGGCGGAGCGGGGGCAGGCGCGGATGGTCACCTACGGCGCCGTCACCACGCCCGCGGGGCTGCCCCTCTCCCGGCGCCTCTACCAGATCGACCGGGACATGGAGGAGCTGATCGGGAAGCTCCGGCCCGACGTGATGGCCATTGAGGAGCTGTTCTTCAACACCAACCTCACAACCGGCATCGCCGTGGCCCACGGCCGGGGGGTCATCCTCTGCGCCGCGGAGCGGTGCGGCGTGCCCCTGTACGAGTACACGCCGGGCCAGGTGAAGCTGGCGGTGACCGGCTACGGCAAGGCGGAAAAGCGCCAGGTCATGGATATGACGAAGCGGCTGCTGCACCTGCGGGCCGTGCCCCGGCCGGACGACGCCGCCGACGCCCTTGCCCTGGCCCTGTGCCACGCAAGGACTTTCACTTCACGGCTCCCGAAAAACGGGGATGTGAAGGAGACCATTTAGGAGGACACCATGTTTTACTATCTGGACGGCACCGTGGCGGAGATCGCGCCCTATCTGGCGGTGATCGACTGCGGCGGCGTGGGCTATGCCTGCAAGACCACCAACTACACCCTCTCCCGGCTGAAAAAGGGCCAGCGGGGAAAGCTGTACACCTATCTGAATGTGGGAGAGGGCATCTTCGAGCTGTACGGCTTCGCCACCCAGGCGGAGCTGGGCAGCTTCCGGCTGCTGATCGGCGTCTCCGGCGTGGGGCCCAAGGCGGCCCTGGCCATCCTCTCCACCGGCACGCCGGACGCCCTGGCCATGGCCATCATCACCGGGGACGAAAAGACCCTGACCGCGGCGCCGGGCATCGGCAAGAAGATCGCCCAGCGGATCATCCTGGAGCTGAAGGACAAGCTGGCCAAGGAGTCCGCCGCCACGGGCCTGGACTTCTCCGGCGGCGGAAATACTGTGAATGTATCTGCCTTTACATCAAAGGCCACAGAGGCCGCCCAGGCCCTGGCGGTCCTGGGCTACTCCAGCGCGGAGGTGAGCCTGGCCCTCAAGGGCGTGGACGTGGAGAACCTGCCTCTGGAGGAGATCATCCGCCAGAGTTTGAAGAAGATGGTGAAATAAACGTGTTTGGATATTTCACTCTGATGGCCTTCATACTCGGTTTTGGCATTCCTGCGATTTTCAAAGGAATGCGCTGGGCAGAGCTGAAGCAGCAGGAACGGCTTGTGGACCTGTCGGCCAGGGAACAGCAGGAGGCACATGACTGCTTCCGGGCCTTTGCCGGGCTTTTTACCGGCGAGCTGATCTGCGTGATCCTGCTGATCTATTGCCTCTTTACGCTGTAAAAATGCAGTTTTCGATCCCTCACAAAAGGAAGTGACGATTTGAGCATCGATTTCGGCAATGACATCTATGAAGAGCCCATCGTGGCCAAGACCTTTCTGCAGGAGGACGCCCAGGAGGGCTCCCTGCGGCCCAAGACCTTAAAGGAGTACATCGGCCAGGAGAAGGCCAAGGAGAACCTGTCCGTGTTCATCGCCGCCGCCCGCCAGCGGGAGGAGGCGCTGGACCACGTGCTGCTCCACGGCCCTCCGGGCCTGGGCAAGACCACCCTGGCCGGCATCATCGCCCAGGAGATGGGGGTGGGCATCCGCATCACCTCCGGCCCCGCCATCGAAAAGCCCGGGGACCTGGCGGCGCTCCTCACCAACCTGGGGGAGGGCGACATCCTCTTCGTGGATGAGATCCACCGGCTCAACCGCTCCGTGGAGGAGATTTTGTACCCCGCCATGGAGGATTACGCCCTGGACATCATCGTGGGCAAGGGCCCCAGCGCCAACTCCATCCGGCTGGATCTGCCGAAATTCACCCTGATCGGCGCCACCACCCGGGCCGGGCAGCTGTCCGCGCCCCTGCGGGACCGGTTCGGCGTGACGCTGCGGCTGGAGCTGTACACGCCGGAGGAGCTCTCCCGGATCGTCACCCGGTCCGCGGGGATCTTGAACGTGGACATCGAGCCGGAGGGGGCCTATGAGATCGCCCGGCGCAGCCGGGGCACGCCCCGCATCGCCAACCGGATGCTGCGGCGGGTGCGGGACTTCGCCCAGGTGAAGGCCGGCGGCGTCATCACCAAGGAGGTGGCGGACCAGGCCCTGTGCGCCCTGGAGATCGACCACCTGGGCCTGGACCCCATCGACCGGCGGATGCTGAGCGCCATCATCGAAAACTACGGCGGCGGCCCCGTGGGCCTGGAGACCCTGGCCGCCACCATCGGCGAGGAGTCCGTGACGCTGGAGGACGTGTACGAGCCGTACCTGATGCAGCTGGGCTTCCTGACCCGGACGCCCCGGGGCCGCTGCGTCACCCAGAAGGCCTACCGGCACCTGCACCTGCCGGTGCCCGGCGGCGCGGCGGCGGAGCCCATGGACCAGCTGACGCTGTAAAGGCGCCGTTTCCGCGCCGAATTTTGAAAAATCTGAACGTAACGAGGTAATTTGGATATGGGCAAGTTATTTGGAACCGACGGCATCCGCGGCGTGGTGGGAGAGAACCTGACCGCCGATCTGGCCTTCCGCACCGGGCAGGCCATCGCCTCCGTGCTGGAGGAGGAGACGGGCCGGCGGCCCCTGGTGGTCATCGGCAAGGACACCCGCATCTCCTCCGACATGCTGGAGTCCGCCCTGATGGCAGGCATCTGCGACCTGGGCGGCGACGTGATGCCGGTGGGCACCATCCCCACCCCGGCGGTGGCGTATCTGACCATGCAGGAGAAGGCCGACGCGGGCATCGTCATCTCCGCCAGCCACAACCCCTATGAGCACAACGGCATCAAGGTGTTCAGCGGCCAGGGCTACAAGCTCTCCGACGCCCTGGAGGCCCGGATCGAGGCCAAGATCCTCTCCGATGCGCCCATGAAGCACCGGACCCGGGAGCGCATCGGCCGCCGCCACCACGGCATGCGCCAGATGAAGCGGGACTACATCGACTTCGTGGCCTCCACCATCGAGTCGGACCTCTCGGGTCTGAAGATCCTGTGCGACTGCGCCAACGGCGCCGCCAGCGCCACGGCGCCGGAGCTGTTCGGCCGGTTCAAGGCCCATACGGACTTCATCTACACCCAGCCCGACGGCGTCAACATCAACAGCCGCTGCGGCTCCACCCACCTGGAGGACCTGTCCGCCCAGGTGGTCTCCGGCGGCTACGACATCGGCGTGGCCTTCGACGGCGACGCCGACCGGTGCCTGCTGGTGGACGAGAGGGGCGGCGTCATCGACGGCGACAAGGTCCTGGCGGTGTGCGCTCTGGACATGAAGCGCCGGGGAAAGCTCCGGGGCAACACCCTGGTGGCCACGGTCATGAGCAACCTGGGGCTCCACGAGTTCTGCCGAAACAGCGGCATCGACCTCATCTGCACCGACGTGGGCGACCGGAACGTGCTGGAGAAGATGCTGGAGAAGGACTTCCGCATCGGCGGCGAGCAGTCCGGCCACACCATCTTCACCGACGTGGAGACCACCGGCGACGGCGAGGTGACGGCCCTCCAGTTCCTCCAGGTCCTCGCCCGGTCCGGCAAGAGCGCCAGCGAGCTGGCGTCGGTCTGCGCCGTGTACCCCCAGGTGCTGGTGAACGTGGCGGTGCCCCACAGCGGCGGCGTCAAGGAGAAGATCATGGCCTCCGCGGAGCTGGCCGCGGCGGTGAAGCGGGAAGAGGAGGCCCTGGGCGAGACCGGCCGGGTGCTGGTGCGTCCCTCCGGAACCGAGGCGCTGATCCGGGTCATGGTGGAGGCCAAGTCCACAAACACCGCCCAGGAAGTGGCAGACCGCTTGGCAGATTTCATAAAATCACAGGACCTGTGAGAAAAAGTCCCCGGCAATTTTAATAATTCGCTTGACATTTCGAGAGATTGATGCGTATAATGGCATATGCGTAACTCACAAGAGCAAACCCATCTGCCTCTGGACCGGCACAGCGATGAAGCCCTGTGCGCTCTGGTAGCCTCTGGAAATCGGGAGGCTGAGGAGGTCCTGGTGGCCCGGTATAACCGGCTGGTCCGCACCTGCGCCCGCCCCTTCTTTCTGATTGGCGGAGACAGCGAGGACCTGACCCAGGAGGGGATGGTGGGTCTCATCAAAGCCGTCCGGGAATACGACGCCGCCAAAGAGGCCTCGTTCCGGACGTTCGCGGAAATCTGCATACGCAACCGGCTGTATTCCGTACTCCGCGCCGCGGCGCGGGATAAGCATTCACCGCTCAATCAGTCGGTTCCCCTGGATACACCCTTCCTTGACAGCAACTCCTACACCTCTGGTACCAGTCATTTGGCGCAGCGCAATCCCGAGGATTTCCTGATCGACAGGGAGCACACAGCAGCCCTCTTAGCCGGTGTCCGGAAACAGTTGTCCGAGTTTGAAGCAGAGATTTTGGGGTACTATTTGGACGGTCTTTCATGCAGGGAAATTGCCGAGACGGTAGGCAAGCCCCCAAAGTCCGTGGACAACGCCGTGCAGCGTATTCGACGCAAGGTGGCGCGGCAGCTTCAATCCGGCGATCTCAGCGGAAGCTGAGCGCATATATATTTTTCTTTTCAAAGAGAGGGTAAAAACATGTACGAAGACAAGACTTTAGTGTGCAAAGAGTGCGGCCAGGAGTTCGTGTTCACCGCCGGTGAGCAGGAGTTCTACGCTGAGCGCGGCTTCCAGAACGAGCCCCAGCGCTGCAAGGCCTGCCGGGATGCCCGCAAGAACGCTGCCCGCGGTCCCCGGGAGTACTTCACCGCTGTTTGCGCTGCCTGCGGCGGCGAGGCCAAGGTTCCCTTTGAGCCGAAGTCTGACCGTCCGGTCTACTGCAGCGAGTGCTTCGCCAAGATGAGAGAGCAGCAGAGATAAGGACCATTCGGTTTTTATAAATGATGCTACAAGACGCCGCCCGCATCATGCGGGCGGCGTCTTTCTGCGCTTTTCAGCTCCGGTGTCCCGGGACCGCTGCTGCCCCTGTGACCCCGCCGCACCGGCACGGCATAGCGGTGGCTCCGCAGGGGCCGGATGCGGGACCGCTGACTGCCGCGCCTTTTCGGAGACCGCCCCGCCGGGCGGCGGGGGAAAGGGGAGGGGGCCGTGAAAGGGGAGACCGGCCGGGAGGCGTCCCTCCGGGCCGGTCACGTCTGATTTCCCTTGCGCTTGACTTTTGAGAGGGGATTGGCCTTCGCCGCCACCCGCAGGGCGTCGCTGTCGATGTGGGTGTAGATCTCCGTGGTGTTGAGATGGTCGTGGCCCAGGACCTCCTGGACCGCCCGGACGTCCACGCCGTTTTGCAGCATCAGCGTGGCGGCGGTGTGGCGCAGCTTGTGGGACGAGTACTCCGAGGCGTCGATGCCTGCCTCGGCCAGGCGCTTTTTCACCATGGCGTGGACCGTGGACCGGCTGACCCGCTCGTTCTGGGACGAGAGAAACAGCGCGTCGGCGTCCCGGCCGGTGATGGGCCGCCGCACCGCCAGATACCGCCGCAGGGCCTCCTGGCAGGCGTCGTTGAGGTAGAGGATGCGGACCTTGTTGCCCTTGCCCAGGACCCGCAGGGTGTCGCCCTGGATGTCCCGGCGGTTGAGGCCCACCAGCTCGCTGATCCGCAGGCCGCAGTTGAGGAACAGCGTCAGGATACAGTAGTCCCGTTCCTGATTTTTGCCATCCACAGAACTCAAAAGCTGGATGCTTTCGTCCAAAGTCAGGTATTTCGGCAATGTTTTCTTCAATTTCGGAGAGTCGATATCTTTGACAGGATTTTCACGAAGTAGGTGCATCTTGTTGGTCAGGTAGTTGTAAAACGACCGGATCGTGGCGATCTTCCGGGCCCGGGACGCGGCGTTCAGACCGTAGTCAGACCGGGCGCTGTTTGGATGCAGGACCCGGTCCCGGCTGAGATAAGCCATGTAGCCGTAGATGTCCGTCAACGTCACGGCGGCCACAAAGTCCAGATCCACGTCCATAATGTCGATCTCGTCCAGCGCCAGGCCCGCCAGGGACGGATCGCGCTGCTGCTTGAGATAGCGGAAGAAATTCCGCAGGTCCAGGAAGTATTCGTCCACGGTGCGCCTGGAGTGGGCTTTGATGGTCTCGTGATACGCCAGAAAATCCCGCAGGATCTGCGGCGCCTGGGTGCGGTAGTCGATCATATCTCTGTATGCGGAGATGCGCCGGACAGTGCGGCGGCCTGTGCCGGCCGGCGCCGGGCCCGGAAGGGGCCGATGGGTCCCGGAGGCCCCAAAGGGGCTCCATAGCCGTTTTGCCCTCCCCTAAATTGAACAAAATTTTTATTTTGTTCAATTTATAATATCCCCGCAAAACCTCCTCTCTCAGCGTCTCCCCGGACGGAGCGCGGCTGTGAGCGGCATTCGTCCGGGGGTTTACACATTTTGTGTTTGCTTTTCCTCGTGGAGATCTGCCGGTGCGCCGCCGGGCGGCCTGCGCTGTCCGGCGTTTTTGCGCGCTGCGGTCCGCTGTGACGCCCGGCGTTGTCCGGATGCGCCCTTGCAGCTTTCCGCAGCGGCGGACATAAAACCGCCGCTGCCCGGCCAAGCTATGGATAATCTCTTTCAGAACGGATGATGCTCATGAGCCTGATCCCCTGTACCAGCCAGTGCGTGTACCAGCAGGACGGCGTGTGCACCCTGGACAGCGCCGCCGCCGCGGGCGTGCCGTCCCTGGGCGGCGCCTGCGTCCACTTCATCCCCGCGCGCCCAGCGCCGCTCGGATCGCCTCACCGATATTCCCGGCCGGAATCAGATCCAGACCCGGCGGCGCCGTCAGGGCCCCGGTCCGGCGGCGCGGGACCACACACCGGCGGAAGCCCAGCCGGTGGATCTCGCTGATCCGCTGCTCCAGGTGGCTGACGCTGCGCAGCTCGCCGGTCAGGCCCACCTCCCCCACGGCCACCAGGTCGCCGGGCACGGGCCGGTCCAGATAGCTGGAGGCCAGGGCGATCACCGCCGCCAGGTCCGCGGCGGGCTCGTCCAGCCACAATCCGCCGATGATGTTGAGATAGGCGTCGCAGGCGGAGACCTTCAGTCCCCCCCGCTTGTCCAGCACCGCCAGCAGCATGGCGAAGCGGTTGTAGTCGAAGCCGTTGCTGGTGCGGCGGGGATTGGAGCCTGCGGTGCTGACCACCAGGGCCTGGATCTCCGCCAGCACCGGCCGGGCCCCCTCCATGACACAGGTGACGCAGGTGCCCGGCGCGTCCTCCGGACGGCCCGAGAGCAGCAGCTCCGAGGGGTTTTCCACCTCCACCAGGCCGCTGTCCCGCATCTCAAAGACGCCGATCTCGTTGGTGGCGCCGAAGCGGTTCTTGGCGGCCCGGAGGATCCGGTGGGCGGCGTGCTGGTCGCCCTCGAAGTACAGCACGCAGTCCACCATGTGCTCCAGCACCTTGGGGCCCGCGATGGAGCCCTCCTTGTTGACGTGGCCGATGACGAACACCGTGATGCCCCGGCCCTTGGCCACCTGCATCAGCGCCATGGCGCAGTCCTTTACCTGGCTGACGCTGCCCGCCGGAGAGTCCAGGGCCTCGTTCCAGAGGGTCTGGATGGAGTCCACGATCAGCACCTCCGGCGCCTCCGCCGTCACCGCCTCCAGGACCTCCCCCAGGCTGGTCTCCGACAGCACCAGAAGGTTGGGGCTGTCCACATGTAATCGTTTAGCACGCAATTTCAGCTGGTGCTCGGACTCCTCCCCGGATACATACAGCACCCGGGAGGACTTGCACAGCTGGTCGCAGATCTGGAGCATCAGCGTGGATTTGCCGATGCCCGGGGCGCCGCCCACCAGCACCAGCGAGCCCTTGACGGCGCCGCCGCCCAGGACCCGGTCCAGCTCCCCCATGCCCGTGGGAAAGCGGATCTCCTCGTCGGTGCGCAGCTCCGTCACCGGGCAGGCCCGGCGCTTCGGTCCGCCTGCGGAGCGGGAGGGCGGGATCTTCCCCGCCGTCCGGGGCTGCTCCGGCTGCTCCACGATGGTGTTCCAGGCCCCGCAGGCCGGGCACTTCCCCGCCCACTTGGCGGTCTCATTGCCGCAGGACGTGCAGTAAAAGAGCGTTTTTTGCTTCATAATACCTCCCAAAAAGAGCGGAGCGCCTGGCGGGCCTGTCCCCGGGCGGCCGCCGGGCCTTTGAAAACCTTCCCCCAAGGGGGAAGGCGGCCCCGAAGGTGCCGGATGGGGGGCCTGCTTCGGACCAGACCTCCGTACGCCGCCCCCCTCATCAGCCGCGCTGCGCGCCGGCTTCCCCCGGGGGAAAGCCTTGGGTGTTGGCCGCTGCGCACGCCGGTCCTTTACTCCGTGCCCAGCAGCCCCGCCGCGATGGCGGCGGCCAGGCGCAGCTGGTGCTCCGGCGTTTTCAGCTTTGCCGCCTCGGCCTCGTTGGTGAGAAAGCCGCACTCCACCAGCACGCCGGGGGCTGTGATGTTCTTCATCAGGTACACCGACGCGCCGATGGCCGCCGGGCTCTTGGCCTTCCCCTCATTGACCGCCTGGTTCAGCGCCTCCTGGACGCCGGACGCCAGGGGCGCCGCGCCCTCGGCGCCGTTGAAGAACACCTGGGCCCCGTGGGTCGACGGCGAGGACGGCAGGCTGTTCTGGTGGATGCTCAGCAGCACGGCGTTTTCCGTGGCTTCCACCAGCGCCGCCCGGTTGCGAAGGTCCGACACCTTTTTCTCCCGCAGCGTGGAACAGCCGGGATCGTAGATGGCGTCCTCTCCGGCGCGGGTCATGACGGTGTCCACCCCGGTGAAGGCCAGCAGGTCCCGGACCCGCAGGGCGACAGCCAGGTTCAGCCCCGCCTCCACCGTGCCGTCGGCGGCCACGGCGCCGCCATCCTCCCCGCCGTGTCCGGCGTCTACCACCACCGTGGGCCGCTGCGCCGCGGTGCCGGCGGCAAAGGCCGCCGTATAGGCGCCGCTGCCCTGCCACAGCACCGCACCCAGCGCGGCTAGAAAGCAGAGGCACAGCCCCGCCAGGTACAGATGGCGCTTATGCAGTACGATCATCATCGTCCCCACCCCCGGTGGGAGCCTATGAGGACCTGCTTATCCCATATACCGCATTATAGCCGCCGCCGGGTCCAAAATCAAGGGCAGTCGCCCTTCCCTCCCCTGCTGCATAGGATGGAGTGGGCGCGGGGACGCTCCCCGCGTCATGTGAACGTAAGGAGGAATCCCAAGGATGGAAAAACCCAACAAGCCCGATCTGCCCGCTCCGCAGCCCTGCGGCCCCGGCCAGGGGCAGCTGCCCGGCTGCTGCGGCGCGCTGGCATTTCCCTATATCCCCATGCAGGAGGAAAACCCCGTCCGGTACAGCCGGATGGAGGCCCTCCAGACCGGGACGCTGTTCCCGGGGCTGGACCTGCCCTTCAAGGCGGCCATCCAGGCCAAGACGAAGCTCGCCAACACCGCTCTGGTGGAGCTGATGGCCCTGGACTTTGCCATTGACGAGCTGGGGCTCTACCTCACCACCCACGCGGAGGACCAGGAGGCCCTGAACCTCTACTGGTCCTATATCAAGCTGGCCAAAGAGGGCCGGGAAAAGTACCAGCAGATGTACGGACCCCTGCTGCAGACGGATCTGACGCCGGAGGCGGGCTACGCCTGGCTGAAAGACCCGTGGCCCTGGGAGGAAGGAGGCAATGCCTGATGTTCGTCTATGAGAAGAAATTGCAGTACCCGGTGAAGATCAAGAACACCAACCCCAAGCTGGCGGCCCTCATCATCAGCCAGTACGGCGGGCCCGACGGGGAGCTGGGCGCTTCCCTGCGGTATCTGAGCCAGCGCTACTCCATGCCCTACCCGGAGCTCAAGGGCCTCCTGACCGACATCGGTACCGAGGAGCTGGGCCACCTGGAGATGATCGGCACCATCGTCCACCAGCTGACAAGGGACCTCACCGAGGACCAGATCAAGGCTGCCGGCTTTGCCCCCTACTTCATCGACCACACCGCCGGGGTCTACCCCACCGCCGCCTCCGGCTCCCCCTGGAACGCCGCCGGCATGGCCGTCAAGGGCGACACCATCGCGGACCTGACCGAGGATCTGGCCGCCGAGCAGAAGGCCCGGGTAACCTATGACAACATCCTGCGCATGAGCGACGACCCGGACGTCAGCGACGCCATCAAGTTCCTGCGGGCCCGGGAGATCGTCCACTTCCAGCGCTTCGGCGAGGGACTGCGCCTGGCCAAGGACAGACTGGACGAGAAGAACGTCTACTATATGAACCCCTCCTTCGACCGCTGAGCGGCCCCCGGAGCGCGCAAAAACGCCCGCCGTTCCTTTTCGGAACGGCGGGCGTCTGTCGTCTCGCGGTCCGCCGCCTCCCCAAAGGGACGGCGGGCGATCCTCTTCACGCGCTGCCGCCCCACCGGGGGCGGCTTGCGGAGTTGGCGCTTTGGGGGATCAGGACACGGCGGGAATGGTACCGCTGGACAGATCCGCCACCAGGTGCATCAGACGGGCCCGGTCCTCCCGGCGGGAGGCGAACAGCTCCAGGCTGTCGCCCTCCTCCTGGATCAGACGGCCCACCGCGATGTAGCGGGAGAGAGAAGATTTCAAATTAAAAATGTCTCCCTCCGGGCTCTTCAGATACACGTCGCCTTCGCAGGACTCCACGGTGTCCAGGAACTCCTGGATGTCAGCCTCAGAATGCAATCTCACGGGAAACACACATCCTTTCTGGAATTGATTTGGCAGCCGTTTCCGGCTACGGTTATGGTATATCATGAAGGAGCCGTCCGTGTCTATGGAGGATGTCAATAAGATTTCCCACCACCCCCCTCGGGAATTTTGGAGGTCCGTACAAATTTGCGTAATTATTTTGTAACAAATCAAAATACGTAATCGATTTTTCAAGAAAAAATCAATATAAAACAGTCCCGACTGCCGATCAGCTGTCCGGCAGTCGGGACCGTGTTTGCGGGGATTTGCGGAGTGGTCGTACCTCAGGGGGCGGGCGTTTGTGCCTGGTCCAGGGATGCCAGCACCGCGGCGGCATCCCCCTCCCCCTCTCCGATCAGGGTCAGGAAGGCCGCCTCGTCGATGACGGGGACGCCCAGCTCCTGAGCCTTGCGCAGCTTGGACCCGGCGGCCTCGCCGGCCACCACGCAGAAAGTCTTTTTGGACACGGACCCGGAGACCTTGGCGCCCAGGGCCTCCAGCTTCTCCCCCGCCTCCTTCCGGGAGAAGGCGGTCAGCTCCCCGGTCAGCACGAAGGTCCGCCCGGTAAGCAGGTCCCCCACCGGCGCCGCCGTGGAGGTCATGTTGACCCCCGCCGCCGCCAGGCGGGCGATCAGGTCCCTGGCCTGGGCCCCGGCGAAGTACTCCGTGATGCACCGGGCGGTGATGGCGCCCACGTCGGGGATGGCGGTCAGCTCCTCCTCCGTGGCGGCCATCAGGGCCTCCATGGAGCCCAGCCGGGCCGCCAGGACCTTGGCGGCCTTCTCCCCCACCTGGCGGATGCCCAGGCCGTAGAGCAGGCGGCTCAAATCGTTGGCCTTGGAGTTCTCGATGGCCCGGATCAGGTTCTCCGCGGACTTGTCCCCCAGCCGGTCCAGCTTGGCAACGTCCGCAGCGTGGAGGGTGTACAGGTCCGCCGCCGTGCGGACCAGGCCCGCGTCCACCAGCTGCTGCACCACGGCGGGGCCGCAGCCGTCGATGTCCATGGCGCCGCGGCTGGCGAAGTGGGTGAGGTTGCGCAGCAGCTGGGCCGGGCACTCGGCGCCGGTGCAGCGCGCCGCCGCGCCGTCCTCGTCCCGGACCACCGGCGCGCCGCACACCGGGCAGGCGTCCGGCAGCACGTAGGGCACGGTGCCCTCGGGCCGCTTCGTGAGGTCCACCTCCAAGATCTCCGGGATGATCTCCCCGGCCTTCTGGACCAGCACCGTGTCCCCCACGCGGATGTCCTTCTCGGCGATGAAGTCCTGGTTGTGGAGGGTGGCGTTGGTGACGGTGGTGCCCGCCAGGCGCACCGGCTCCAGCACCGCCTTGGGGGTCAGGACCCCGGTGCGGCCCACCTGGACCACGATGTCGGTGACGCGGGAGTACTTCTTCTCCGGCGGGTACTTGAAGGCCACGGCCCACTTGGGGAACTTGGCGGTGGAGCCCAGCCGCTCCCGGTCCGCCAGGTGGTCCACCTTGACCACGGCGCCGTCGATGTCAAAGGGGTAGTCCATGCGCTCGTCGTTGATGCGCTCGATCTCCTCCTGGACCGCCGCCGTGCCGGTGAGGGTCTTGTGGGGGATCACCTTGAAGTGCTGGCTGGCCATGTAGTCCAGAGTCTCGGCGTGGGAGGAGAAGGTCTTTCCCTCCGCCAGCTGGAGGTTGAACACCTGGATGTCCAGCTTCCGCTCAGCGCAGACCTTGGGGTCCAGCTGCCGCAGACTTCCGGCGGCGGCGTTGCGGGGGTTTGCCATCAGGGGCTTGCCCTGGAGCTCCCGCTGGGCGTTGAGCTCGGCGAACACCGCCCGGGACATGTAGACCTCCCCCCGGACGATGAGCCGGGGGAGCTTGTCCGGCAGCGTCATGGGGATGGAGCGGACGGTTTTCAGGTTCTCCGTCACGTCCTCGCCCACCCGGCCGTCGCCCCGGGTGGCGCCCCGGACGAACACGCCGTCCCGGTACTCCAGGGCAACGGAGAGGCCGTCCACCTTGGGCTCCACGGAGTAGGCCACGGCCTCGCCCAGGGCCTCGGCCATGCGGCCGCAGAACTCCGCCACCTCGTCGCCGTTGAACACGTCCTGGAGGCTCTCCAGGGGCACCGGGTGGTCGTAGGTCTCAAAGCCCTCCAGGATCTTGTCCCCCACCCGCTGGGTGGGAGAGTCCGGCGTGATCTCCTCCGGGTGCTCTGCCTCCAATTCCTCCAGGCGGCGGTTGAGCCGGTCGTACTCGTAGTCCGGGATCACCGGCGCGTCCAGTACATAGTATAGGTAGCTCTGCTGGTTCAGAAAGTCCCGCAGCTGTTTCATTTCCTCCCGGTAGTCCATGGGATACCTGCCTTTCTTTGGTGCGGGGGAGGGCCACAGGCCCTCCCCCTGCCGTTGCGTTTTAGTTGCCGTTGAGGATGTAGTCCTTCAGATCCTCCTCGTAGGTGTCCGGATCCGTGCTGAAATAGGTGTAGCTGTCCGGCACCGAGCCCACGATCACCGTCTCCGCCACGATGAAGGAGTTGGAGACCTTGGTGGCGGTGGTGAAGCCCGGCAGCAGGATGCTGACGTACACGTCGATGGTCAATATGATCTGGTGCTTGGTCTGGTTGATGCCCGCAGAGGTGAAGGCGTTTTGAAAGCTGGCCTGAGAGGACCCCACGGACTCCATCCGCACGGTGATCCGGGGCCCCCGGCCGGCCAGCAGCGCCGAGCCCGTCAGGCTCCCGATGGGGATGGACAGGTCCTTGGCGGACACCTGGTTGATCCGCTCCAGCACCGTCTGCAGGATGTGGGACTGGAGCAGGTTGAAGGCCGCCATGTTGCTGCGCACGGCGGTGATCTTTCCGTCGTTGTCCTTCTCGAAGTTCACCAGGTTCTCATAGTCCAGCTCGCCGGAGGCGATGGCCTCGTCCACCGACTGGGTCACGATCTGGGTCACGGCGTTGGACACCCGGGTGGTGGCGAGAGAGGTCAGCAGCGGCTTCATCTGCGCCGCCGCCAGGGCCAGCGCCGTCAGGGCCGCCGCCACGGCGGTCAGCGCCGCCAGCCGTCCCAGCCGCAGCCGGGCCAGCCGGCGGCGGTAGTAGTGAAATCCCAGAGCCATGGCACATCGCCCCCCTTCCCGCCATCCTATGCGGGCAGGGGTTGACCCTAGGCCGGAAACTTACCGGAGGGCGTTCACCAGATCCTTGAACACCCGGCCCCGCTCCATGAAGTTGGCGAAGCGGTCGAAGGAAGTGCTGGCCGGGGACAACATCACCACGTCCCCTGCTTTGGCGCGGCTGTCCGCCAGGGCCACGGCGGCAGGGTAATCGCTTACCTCCAGGATCTCCAGCCCGGCGTAGTTGTCCGCCTGCTCCACGGCGGCGCGGATCACTCCGGCGGTGGCGCCGCAGAGGATCAGCAGCTTCACGTGCTCGTTGACCTCCGGGCCCAGAGGCGCGTAGGAGATGCCCTTGTCCTTGCCCCCGGCGATGAGGATGACCTTCTCCGGGAAGCTGCGCAGCCCCGCGATGGTCCGGCTGGGGCTGGAGGCGATGGAGTCGTTGTACCAGCGGACGCCATTGCGCTCCCGGACCAGCTCGATCCGGTGCTCCACGCCGCCGAATTCCCGGGCGAAGTCCCGGATGGTCTCGTCGCTCACCAGGCCGTCCACGGCGGCGATGGCCGCCAGGTAGTTCTCCACGTTGTGGACGCCGGGCAATTTGATGTCGGCGGTGTCCATCACCACCCGCTCGCCCTGGCCGTCCCGGACCACCACGCTGGTGCCCCGGAGGAACGCGCCCTCGTCCACCTCTTTTTGCCGGGAGAACCACCGCACCCGCCCCGGGGCCTTGGCGGCGGAGCGGACGGTGTCGGCGTTGTCGGCATTGAACACGGCCAGGTCCCGGGCGGACTGGTGTGTAAAGATATTTTCCTTTGCAGCAATGTACTCGGCGTAGTCCTTGTGGACGTCCAGGTGGTTGGGCGAGAGGTTGGTCACCACGGCGATGGCCGGGCTCTTTTTCATGGTCATCAGCTGGAAGGAGCTCAGCTCCAGCACCGCCCAGTCCGTGGGCGCCATGGCGGCGGCCTCGCTGAGCAGCGGGTGGCCGATGTTTCCGCCCACGTGGACGGTCCGTCCGGCCCGGCGCAGCAGCTCGGAGATGATGGTGGTGGTGGTCGTCTTGCCGTCGCTGCCGGTGACGGCGATCATGGGACAGGGGCACACGTGGAAAAAGGCCTCCATCTCACTGGTCAGCCGGCTGCCCCGCTCCACGGCGGCGGCGATGGGCGGCAGGTCCGGCCGCAGGCCCGGGGTCCGGAAGATCACGTCCTCGGTGAGATCGGCCAGGTAGTCCTCTCCCAGCTTCAGCGCCACGCCCCGGGCGGCCAGCTCCGCGCCGAAGTCCCCCAGGTCGGTCTTTTTGTCCCGGGCGGTGACGGCGCAGCCGTGGTCCACCAGCAGCTCGATCAGGGGCCGGTTGCTGACGCCCACGCCCAGCACGGCGGCGCGCTTGCCCCGCAGGGAATTCATATAGGTATCCAGATCCATGGAATCGCTCCTTTTATCCCCCGCGCAGCGGAGGCTCATACGATGGAAATGATACCACAAACAGGCGGAAAATACAACGGGGCCGGAGATTTTCCGCGTTGACTTTCTCCCCGCCGTCGGTTACAATAGCCTTTGCGAGGAAGACAGACAGTCGCGTGGGCAGGCCGAAAGGCCGTCCATGAGGAAAGTCCGGGCTCCACAGGGCAAGGATAACGGGTAACGCCCGCCGAAGGCGACTTCAGGAAAAGTGCAACAGAGAGATACCGCCAGAGCGGCTGATCCGTGCCGGCAAGAATGGAATAAAGGTGAACAGAGATGGAATGCGGCGTCCGGGTCCTGCGGGGTCCGGGCAGGCGGTGAGCGGGCCGAAGGCTCCCTCCTTCCGCCGAACAGCGCAACGGCCTCTGCGCGGGACAGCGCAGGGGTGTTGTGTGAAGAGGGACGAAGGGTCCCTCTTCACCATTTCGATCAAACCCGCCGAAGGCGGGCGGTCCCGCAGGGACCGATGGCACCTTTCCACCCTTACCAGTGCGGCTCAGCCGCCCTGGTAAGGGTGGAAAGGTGCGGTAAGAGCGCACCCGACGGCTCGAGAGTGTCCGTCGCTGTAAACTCTATCCGGAGCAACACCGTGGAAAGGACAGATGGCCGGCCCGGCCGTCCTTAGGAGGTGGCTTGAACGCACCGGCAACGGCGCGTCTAGATAGATGACTGTCAGATACAGAACCCGGCTTACAGTCTCCCTCGCAAGATACGGCCCCGGCTGCGCAACGGCAGCCGGGGCCTCAGCCTGTTTAAACAGGCTGAGGCGATTTTGGACGCTTTTGCAAACCGACCAAAATCTTTTGATCCAAATCGTGCAGGAAACCCCTCCTGGGTTTCCCGCACACACCCTTCCTTCCCGCCAGCGGCAGTCCTCTATGCGCATAAGGACGGGCTTTCGATGGTCGCCAGGCCAGCGGCAGCGAAAACCGGTGCTGTTTCTTTCACTGTGCAGCCCGTTGAGCCCCGCTGTGCGGGAGCGCAGCTCTTCGACCGCCGGTGGAAGGCGCACGGACGGCGGGGCCGCGGTCCGGGACAGGCCGATTCGCACGACCCCCGTAACCACAGACAGGCGGACCGGACGGTCCGCCTGTCTGTCTTCCGTTTTTCTCTTTTGGACCGCCCCGCGGCCCGGAAGGTGAATTGCCCCGAAGGGGCAAGAGAAGCCCCTCTGGAGGGTTCTCTTTTCGTAAAAAGAGAACATGGGGGGCGGGATCCGCCGGGAGACCTCCCGGCGGGCGCCCGCGTCACTGATACCGGTACTTCTCCCCGGTGTAGCGGTCCACGCACCGCAAAAACAGCTCCCGGCTGCGGAACTCCAGCAGGCGGAACCCGGCCTCCGGGTGGAAGGACACGATCTTCCGCTCCGGGCAGACCCACATCCGCCAGGGGCCCGCCGCGGTGACTTGCTCCATGGGGCCGCCTCCTTTCCGCTCACTGCTCCCAGATCTGCACCAGGGCCTCCCGCACCTCCTCCGGCACGGTGTCCGGCCAGGTCTCCACGATCTCCCCGTCCACGCAGTCGTAGACCGTATACGGCTTCTCCGGCCAGCGGGTGCGGATCACAAGCTCGTCCTCTCCGTCACCGTCGGTGTCTCCGGCGGCCGCGCCGATGCAGTCCTCCACCACCAGGACGGTGCTATCCGATCCATCGGCAGGGTCCGTCACCCAGAACCGATAGTCGCACAGATAGGCGTGCCCCCGGGACTCAGCATAGGGGTCTGGATAATAGTTCTCCGATGTGTACTGAAGACAGGGATATCCCAATACGAAGGAGAAGTAGCTTGGGCTGAAGGTCACGTCCATCAAGCCGCCCAATTCGTACATCCCGGTATCGATACATGAAGTAATCACGCCGGTATAGGTCAGCCGGTTCCACCGGTATTCCATCTGATAGGAAATGGGGTTTCCCCGCTCATTTTTCTGAACGACTGCGTCAAAATCCACGCCGTCGCCGCAGCGCAGCTTCAAAAGGTCGCCCTCCTGGCGCAGATAGAGATAGTCCACCCCGTCCACGGTCTCCTTCAGGACGAAAGCGTCCTCCCGGGTCTCCGTCACGTACAGGGCGTTGTATGCGATCACCAGCCCCGCCGCGATCAGCAATGCCAGCACCGCGCCCAGGCGGCCCCAGCTGCGCCGCCGCTCCCGCCGGAGGCTGTCATCGGAAATGGTCAGTAAGTTCTTCACAGGGTCCTCCTCTCCGCTCGGGACGGCCTGCCGCCGGCAGGCCAGCAGCTCCTCCACGCCCAGCCCCAGCGCCGCCGCCAGGGGCTCCAGCAGCGTCACGTCCGGGTAGCTCAGGCCACGCTCCCACTTGCTGACGGCCTTGTCGGTCACGTGGACCTTCTCCGCCAGCTCCCGCTGGGTCAGTCCCAGCTCCCGGCGGCAGTCCCCGATAAAGGCGCCCAGCCGCTCCTTGTTCATATTCATCACCTCTTGCCCCAAAGTGTACCCCGGAACGGAAAAAATGGCAACCGACCGGTGGTCGAGTCACGGTTTGTCCCGCTGATCGATGTACGGCTTCATCCACGCCACGTCCTCTATGTCCGGTTCTTCCTTTCCGGCGGCGCCAGATGGGCGCGCCTCCCACCGCCGGGCCGCCGCGGCCTGATAGCGCCGCTGCTTGTCCTTCCACTTCTCCGTGTCCCGGCGGATGGTCTCGGCCAGAAAGCGGTATGCCATGCGTCCCGCATCGTTCAGCAGCGGATACTGCTCTAACATCTCCTCCGGGTCGATGGGGGCTTTGTCCGCTGCGATGGCGTACCGGTACAGCAGGAGCAGCAGTTCTCCCCGCTGCTCTGCGGGCAGGGCCGCAATGCTGTTGAAATTATCGAAATACAGCATAAAGCTCTTCTTACGTTCTTCTGCCAATCAAGCACCTCCTCTTGTAAAGGGCTGCCCTCTCCCCTTTTGTTGCACGGAACCGTGCAACTCCCGGGAGGATTTTATAAAATTTTCCCGTTATGGTAAGGGCTATGGTAAGAGTCAGAGTCATTCTTATGGTTAGGGTAATGGGGCCCGGCAGGGCGTGCCGCGGCGGCACATTGCACAAAAGAAAAGTTTTGTTGAATGTGGAGGCGCAAAAAAGAGGAACGGCGTTCGCCGCTCCTCTTCTCTCCGCGATGGACGGTACCCGCTCAGTCGTTATCCCAGTTGTGCCAGACGTTCTGCACGTCGTCGCTGTCCTCCAGCATGTCGATCAGCTTCTCCATGTTCTTCACGTCGCCCTCGGCGGTGAGGGTGATGTAGTTCTGGGGAACCATCTCGATGTCGGCGTTGACGAACACGTAGCCCTTGGCCTCCAGGGCCTTGACCACGTCGTTGAAGGCGTCGGGATCGGTGGTGATCTCCAGGGCGCCGCCCTCGGACTGGAAGTCCTCGGCACCGGCCTCCAGGGCGTCCATCATGACGGTGTCGTCCTCCAGCTCGCCCTCGGAGTTGTCGATGACGATGACGCCCTTCTTGTCGAAGGACCAGCTCACGCAGCCCTGGGCGCCCATGTTGCCGTTGCACTTGTCGAAGGCGTGACGGACCTCCGGCGCGGTGCGCTGGCGGTTGTCGGTCAGGGCCTCCACGATGACGGCCACGCCGCCGGGGCCGTAGCCCTCGTAGGTGACGGCCTCGTAGTTCTCGGTGCTGCCGGCGCCCAGAGCCTTGTCGATGGTGCGCTTGATGTTGTCGTTGGGCATGTTCACGGCCTTGGCCTTGGCGATGACGGTGGCCAGGCGGGAGTTGTTGTTGGGGTCGCCGGAGCCGCCGCCCTCTTTGACGGCCACGATGATCTCCTTGGCGATCTTGGTGAAGGCGGCGGAGCGCTTGGCGTCGGCCGCACCCTTGGTTTTCTGAATGTTATGCCACTTGGAATGTCCGGACATGGTGATTACTCTCCTTCAACACAGTATTGGATCACTTCCCGGTGGGAAGCGGATTTGAAAACGGCCAGTTCGGGGAACCGATCCGTCAGATACGAGACCAGGCGGGCGCAGACGGGGTTTTCCGTTGGGAAGTGGCCGGCGTCGATCAGATTGACGCCCATCCCCTCTGCGTCCAGGAATTGGTGGTAGCTCAGGTCCGCCGTCACGAAGGTGTCGCACCCGGCGGCGACGGCGTGGCGGATGTAGTCCGAGCAGGCGCCGCCGCCCACCGCCACGCGGCGGACCGGCTTTCCGCACCCGGCGTACCGGACGCCGTTGGCGTGGAGATCGCGGCAGACCTTGCGGGCAAAGTCCTGTAAGGGCGTGGGACTTGACAGCGTTCCCACCCGGCACAGGCCCTCCGGGTCCCCCAGGGGCCCAGGGTCCTCCAGCCCCAGGGCGGCGGCGAAGGCGTCGTTGACGCCGCCGGGGGCCACGTCCAGGTTGGTGTGCATACAGATGGCGGCCACGCCGCTGCGCAGCAGCCGCAGCAGCAGGTGGCCCTGGGCCGTGTCGGACCGGACGGTCTGCACCGGCAGCCACTTGCAGTTCATGACGGGGTGGTGGCTCACGATCAGCTCACAGCCCTGCGCAATGGCCTCGGCGGCCACGGCCTCGGTGATGTCCAGGGCCACGCAGACCTTGGTCACTTCCCGGTCCGGGTCGCCCAGCAGGTGGCCCACATTGTCCCAGTCCATGGCGCCCTCTCTGGGGGCCAGGTCGAACAGGGCCTGTTCAATTTCCCGTACCGTTGGCATGGCGCCACTCCTCTCTCAGCTCCAGCAGCTCCGTCAGCACGTCCCGGACGGCATCGGCCTTCGCCGCGTCCTCCGGTCGGGCGGAGCGTCCCAGCCCCGCCGCCGCCGCTTGCAGCTGGATGATTTTCTCGATCAGATACCGGTCCCCCAGGGGGTCGGAGGCGATGCGGGGGCCGCACAGCAGCCGCCCCGGAGACAGGGTCATCTCCCCTGCCCCGGCCTCCAGCACCGGGTAGATGTGGCCCCGGTCCTCCACCAGGGCCTCCCGGCGGATGGCGTAACCGTGGTCCGCCAGGAACGCCCGCAGCGTCTCGCCCCGGCTCTGGGGCTGGAGCAGCAGGGTGTGGCGGCCGTCGGCGGTCCAGGGGGCCGCGGCCAGGATGGCGGCGATGTTCTCGCCCCCCATGCCGGCGATGGTGACGGTGTCGCACTCGCCGGGGCCCACGGCGGCCAGGCCGTCGCACAGGCGGAAGTCGATGCCGTCCGCCCCGTAGGCGGCGGCGTTTTCCCGGGCCCGGCTCAGGGGGCCGGGACGCAGGTCGCTGGCCACGGCGGAGCTGATGCGCCCCCGGAGCCGCAGCCAGATGGGCAGGAGGCCGTGGTCCGTGCCCACGTCGGCCAGCCGCGCCCCCTGGGGCACCCAGTCCGCCAGCAGCGCCAGCCGCGCCGACAGTTCCAGTCGTTTTTCCACGCGCTACCTCCGGAAACCGGCACAGGGACGCATACGGAGCTTTTGCTCCGTATGCGTCCCTCGGTCGTTGTTGGGTTTACTGAGGCTTGTTGGCCTCCTCGTTCACCAGGGCCAGCAGCTTCTCGCAGTCCACGCCGTGGACCATGCAGGCCTCCTCCACGGTCTCGCCCCGGGAAGAGGGGCAGCCCAGGCAGTGCATGCCGATGGACAGGAAGATGGGGGCGGTGTGAGGGGCGATATCCAGAATATCACCGATGATGGTGTCCTTGGTAATGGTGATCATGGGAGATTCCTCCAGTTGTGAAATTGCGGGGCCTGTCCCCTGTGGGACGTCTGCGGACCGCCGCCGGAATATTATACCCCATCATAGCCCGGATTTCAATAGAAAATCCCGGCCCGGCCGGGATTTTCCGCAAGTTTTTCAGTTCAGGGCGTCCGTCCAGCTCCAGTTGCCGTAGGCGGGCACGGTGCCCAGGCGCCACACGGACACGCCGGTGATGCCCAGGAGCTTGGCCGCGTCGATCCGGGAGCGGACGCTCTCGGCGTCGTCGTACCAGACGAAGCAGGCGCTGCCGTCCTCGGTGGTGTAGACGGCGTAGGGGCAGCGGAAGGTGTTGGACCGGCCCCGGACGGTGCCGGCCTGGCCCAGCCGCTGGGCCAGGGTGTCGTTGGAGATGTAGAAGGGCGCGGCGGCGGTGAGGGTCAGGTCCGTGGTGCTGCTGACCTTCCAGGCCACGTTCTTGCAGCTGATGCCCAGCACCAGCTTGTCCGCGCTCTGCCCGGCGGCGGTCACCTGATCCACGGCGGTCTTGAGGGACCAGTACACCTGGTCCATGGGGGACGTGGGGGCGGCGGTCAGGGCGCTGGCCCCGGCGGCCATGCTGCGGTCCTCGTAGTCGTAGGCCATGAGGATCACCTTGTCGGCCAGGGCGGCGATCTTCCCCAGCTCATAGCCGTCGTAGTAGCTGCCGGTGGTCAGAGCCGGGGACACGCACACGTACAGGCTCTTGTCCAGGGCCCGGACCTGCTGGGCGAGGTCCGTGAGGAAGGCGGTGAAGGCCGCGGCGTCGGCGCTGCGCAGGCCCTCGAAGTCGATGGTGACGCCGCTGTACGGATTTCTGCCCACGGTCTTGTAGGACACAGTCAGCTCGCCCAGGATCTGCTCCACCGCCTGGGCCCGGCCGTCGGCGGAGGAGAGCAGGGCCTTCAGGTCCTCCCCCTCCATAAAGACGTTCAGGTGCAGCTTCACGCTGTTGTTCTCCGCCTGGGCCACCACTTCCTCGTAGCCCTGGGGCACGGCGTACTCGTTGCCGTCGGCGGTGGTGGTGGCGAGAAGCGCCGTGGTACCGTCCCAGGTCATGCGGCTCCACCCGGCGCTGACGGCGTCCATGGAATTCATCAGGCTCAGCTGGCTGTAAGAGGAGATGGCGTAGAAGCCGTGGAGGAAGCCGGTGTCCTGCCGGAGCTTCTCGTAGATCCGCACCAGCATGGCCGCCGCCTGGGCCCGGGTGGCGGTCTCATTGGGGCCGAAGGTGGTGGCGGTGGTGCCCTTGGTCATGCCGATGTCATAGGCCACGGAGATGTACCCCTTCCCTGCCGTCACATCGGTGAAGGGCAGGTCGGCGTTTTTCTCCGCGATGGCGGCGGCGCCGCCCAGGCCCAGGGCCCGGACCAGGATCTCGGACATCTCGCCCCGGGTGATGGGGTCCGTGGGCCGGAAGGGCTCGTCGGTGTCCACCCAGCCGTATTCCGCCGCGGCGTCGATGGAGCTGTAATAGGCCCTGACG
The DNA here is from genome assembly GCF_054476235.1 of Dysosmobacter sp. Phy. Classification (NCBI taxonomy): domain Bacteria; kingdom Bacillati; phylum Bacillota; class Clostridia; order Eubacteriales; family Oscillospiraceae; genus Dysosmobacter; species Dysosmobacter sp. Phy. The sequence goes on along the minus strand of NZ_CM136997.1, from coordinate 2,632,026 downwards.
GCGTCGTACTCCACCTGCATCTCAGGGGTGATGTGGCCCACCAGGGTGGTGTCGCCGTCCTGGGGCAGCAGCATCCGGTCCAGCACCGTGACGAACTGGGCCCGGGTCATGGGGTCGGCGTAGCCGAAGGTTCCGGCGCTGTACCCGTTCATGAGGCCGTAGCCCACGGCCTTTTCCACCTCGGAGGCCAGGGCGCTGCCGGAGGGCACGTCGCTGTACGCCGCGGAGGCGGGCACAGCCGCCAGGGCGCACAGCAGCGCCAGGGACAATAGACACGAACACAGCTTTTTCATGGTGGTTCCCCCCTGTTTGATTTGGGATTATGGTAACCCCGGCGGGGCGGAAAATCATGAACAAACTGTGAACTCACGGTATGAGCGTGCCCAAAATATGGAGAAAGCGGATCTTCTGGAAGGTGTAGGTGGAAAGGGGCCGGTTGTCGGCGTCGTAACTGTGGGCGGCGATGAGCACGTCGCTTAAGGCGCGGACGGGCCGCCGCAGGGCCACTACCACCGGCGTGTGCTGGAAGGTCTCGCCGCTGAAAGACAGCTGCACCAGGTCCCCCGGCCGCAGATCGGCCAGGTCGCACTCCACCCCCACGGGGCCCTGGGAGATCTCCCGCCGGGTCATGAAGTTCCAGAAGAACTCCACGCCGGTCCAGGCGGGGGCCTTCTGGTTGGCGTCGATGTAGTACCAGCCCAGGTCTGGGGTGAAGTTCATGACGCCGCTGCCGGCGAACACGCACTGGGAGGCGAAGTTGGTGCAGTCGCCGCCCACCTCCTCGTAGTCGTAAAAGGCCGGGTTGCGGCCGTAGGCCCAGCGGTGGGCGTAGCGGACCACCGCCCGGCGGTCGTAGTTGGGGACAAAGCGCATAGAGGGGCCCTCCTTCCGTTTGGCACAGTCTATGCGCCGGGCGGGACGGAGGTGCGGGGCACTTCTCCCCTGGCGGAGACTCCGCCGTGATCCATGGCGGAGAGCCCGCCCCCTCCCCTCGGGAGAATGTGTTCGGCGCGCACACTGGGGTGAATGAAGGGGGCCTGTCCGGGATGTTTCGCGAAGCCTTCTCCCCTGGCAAAGAGCCTTCCCCCGCCGGGGGAAGGTGGACGGCCAAAGGCCGGACGGATGAGGGGGCCGGGAACGGAGGCGTATCGTTGAGTGCCGTCCCTTGCCCGGCGGGCCAGGTGGGCGCGCCGTCCCCGCGGGGATCCGCCCCCATTTTCTTTTGTCTTGACAAAAGAAAACGGCCGCGGCCGGTCAAAAGAAAACCGCCGGGGCGGCAAAACGCCCCGGCTGGGGCGTTTTGCCGAAATACGGGGGTCGTGCGAAGCGGTCTTGCGGGCATCGTCAGCCCCGTCGTCCCTGCGCTATGCCCCGGTGGTCGAAATACTCTTGTGCCGCATAGATCCTGCGGCGGAGGGACGGGGGAGGTAGACGATTTGGTTTGCTTCTCTTTCCGCTGCCGCTGCTTGGGCGCTTACGGAAAGCTCCAGCAGCGGCTTCGGACCTGGAACTGCGGACCTTACGGCGGAGGGCTGGGGGTGCTTGTCGACTTGGTCTGCTCCTTGTTCCGCCACAGCGTGCTGCCAGCCTCCATCAAACGCCAAGTGAGCGGCAGCGGAAAGCGGCGCTGGTCCATTCGTTTCCCGCCCCGTCTGCCCACCCAGAGTGGTTATGCGGGGACCAGGCTCTTCAACCGCCAGGGTAAGGCGCAGGGTCGACGGGGCTGACGACGCCCCCCGGACCGCTTCGCACGACCCCCGTACTCACGAAAGGGCGGCCCATCCGGGTCGCCCTTTCGTCATAGCGCTCTTCTCTTTTGGACCGGCCGCGGCCCGTTTTCTCTTTTTGGTAAAAAGAGAAAATGGGGGGCGGATCCCCCGCAGGAAACCTGCGCCTCCCGGAGGCCCTCCGGGTCAAATCCGCCCCCGGCATCACAGCCCCTTCCGGTAGGCCTCCGCCGCGTCCAGCAGCTCCCCGGCGCTCTCCAGCAGGGCCGGCGTCACCGCCGCGCCGCCGGTGATCCGGGCCAGCTCGGCCTTCCGCTGTTCCCGGTCCAGCAGCACAACGTGTGTAAAGGTCCTCCCCTTTGCTTCCCCCTTCTCCACAGAGAAGTGGGTGTCCGCCATGGCGGCCAGCTGGGGCAGATGGGTCACGCACAGCACCTGCTTGCGGCGGCTGACCTGGGCCAGCTTCTCCGCCACCTTCTGGGCCGCCCGGCCGCTGACGCCGGTGTCCACCTCGTCAAAGACCAGGGTCCCCACGGACTCCTGCTCCGCCAGCACATTCTTCAGCGCCAGCATGATCCGGGCCAGCTCGCCGCCGGAGGCGATCCTGGCGATGGGCCGCAGGTCCTCCCCCACGTTGGCGGACATCAAAAAGCGGATGGCGTCGCAGCCGTCGGGCCCTGGCTGGCGGGGCGTAAACTCGATGGCAAAGCGCACCCGGCGCATGTCCAGGTCCCGCAGCTCGCTCTGGATCCGCGCCTCCAGGGCCGCCGCCGCCTGGCGCCTGGCCTCGGTCAATGTCGCGCCGGCGGCCAGTACCGCCTGCTGCGCCTTGGCGTGCTGCTTTTCCAGCCGGAGCAGGGTGTCGTCCGCCGTCTCCATGGCGTCCAGCTCCTCCCGGCACCGGTCCAGGTAGGCGATGCACTCCTCCACCGTGGCGCCGTACTTCTTCTTCAGCCGGTACAGCAGGTCCGTGCGGCTCTCCACCGCGTCCAGCTCCGCCGGGGAGAAGTCGAACTCCGCCCGCTTGTCCCGGATAGTCTCGGCAAGGTCATATACTTCACAGCGGGCCTCTTCCAAGCGTTTGTACAGCTCCGCCAGGTCTCCGCCCAGGTTCCGGACGGAGGCCATGGCCGCCTCGGCCTCCCGCAGGGCCGTGACGGCGCCGCCGCCCTCGTCGTCGCCGCTTAAGGCATAGTCCGCACCGGAGAGGGCGGAGAGATACTTCTCGCCGTTGCGCAGCAGCTCCCGCCGCTCCAGCAGGGCCTCCTCCTCCCCCGGCGTCAGTTCCGCCCGCTCCAGCTCGCCGATCTGGAACCGGAGGGAGTCCATGCGCCGGGCCTTCTCCGCCTCGTCCATCCGCAGGGCGGCCATCTTGGCCGCCAGGTCCGCCATGACGCCGTAGGCGGCGCGGTAGGCCTCCAGCGGCGCGTCGGTGCGGCCGAAGCGGTCCAGATAGGCGCAGTGGCGCTCCTCGTCCAGCAGCTGCGCGCCGTCGTGCTGGCCGTGGATGTTCAGCAGTTCCCCGCCGATCTGCCGCAGCTGGGCCACGGTGACAGGGCGGCCATTGGCTCGGCAGGCGTTCTTGCCGTCCTCATAGATCTCCCGCTGGAGCAGCAGCTCGCCGTTCTCATCGGGCGATACGCCGCAGGCGGCAAGACCCGGCAGGTCCGCCGGAAGGTTGGAAAAGCAGGCGCTGACGAAGGCCCGGTCCGCCCCGGTGCGGATCAGCTCCCGGGAGGTCCGGCCGCCCAGCACGGCGCCCATGGCGTCGATGACGATGGACTTGCCGGCGCCGGTCTCGCCGGTGAGGGCGTTGAAGCCGGGGCGGAAGCGGATGTCCGCCTCCTCGATGACGGCAATATTCTCGATGTGCAGCAGGTCCAGCATGAAAACTCCTCCTTGGGGAAGGATATGCCCTCCCCCGGGGGAGGGCGGGTGGCCGGAAGTCTTCCGGGGAGATCCACCCCCCATTTTCTTTTCGGTCTTGCCGAAAAGAAAACGGGCCGTGGACGGTCCAAAAGAAAAGGCGCTGAGACGGACAGGCGTCCCGCCTGCCCGTGGGCGCGGGGGTCGTGCGGATCGGTGCGGCGGACATCAAGGCATCGCCGTCCCTGCGCCTTACCTTGGCAGGCGAAATACCCTGGAGCCGCACAGACCGTGCGGCGGGCAGACGGGGTGCAATACCGCTTTTGCCCCTGCTCCATTCTCCGCGCGTTACGCGCTGCCCCGGTGGTCTCTGTGGACTTTCCCATTTGGTCGCAGGGGCGGATAGCGGGCGTTCCTTCATCTGGCTGGCTTCCGGCCAGCCGCGCCTTCCCCGGAGGGGATGGCGCGCACCAGTGTCCGGCGTATCTGATCGTCCCGGCGGAATTCACTTCCGCCGGGACCCCTCTGCCCGCGAAAGCAGCCAAAAGCCAGAAACCACGGGTCTTTCGCCTCCGGCAGGAAAGGGATCCATTTTCGGCAGGACATGTGCCTGCCGAAAATCCCCCGGCCTGCGCGCCCTTGGGGCGCGCGCACCAGTGACACCGGTCACTGGTGGTGGGGTGGTTAGGAGGGGAGCCTGCTCCCCTCCTACTTCACTCACAGCATCTCCTTGATCTCCTCGCAGAAGGTGGCGGCGGAGTCCGCGTCCTTCATGACCAGAAAGGCCGTGTCGTCCCCGGCCAGGGACCCCACCATATAGGCGATGTCCATGTCGTCCAGGGCGGCGCAGGCGGCGCTGGCCAGGCCCGGCATGGTCTTGACCACCACGATGTTCTGGGCGCTTTCGATGCTGGTGATGCTCTCCCGGAAGATGGTCCGCAGCTTCTCCGCGAAGTTCAGCCGGGTCCGGTTGCCGGAGACGGCGTACTTGTACACGCCCCGGCCCACCGGCTCCTTGATCAGGTGCATCTGCTTGATGTCCCGGGAGATGGTGGCCTGGGTGCTGGAGATGCCCCGCTCCTGGAGCCGGGTGAGCAGCTGCTCCTGGGTCTCGATGTTTTCCTGGGAAATGATCTCGAGGATCATGCTTTGACGGTCATTTTTCATGGTCTACAAACCCTCCCGGCAACATTTTTTGGGCAAAGATCTCGCAGAAGCTCCGCTCCGACAGCCGCACCAGCTTCACGGCGTGCTTGGAGCGGCGGACGAACACCTTGTCGTCGGACTTCAATGCGAAGGCGCGGCTCTCGTCCACGCACAGGTACACCGGCTTGCGGCCGTTGCGCTCCAGCTCGATGGTCAGCACGTGCTCCGGCGAGAGGACATAGGAAGAAAAGCGCATATTGTGGATGCAGATGGGACAGACCACCATGGTCTGGGCCACCGGCTCCACCACCGGTCCCCCGGCGGAGAGCGAGTAGGCCGTGGACCCGGTGGGGGTGGCGATGATGACGCCGTCCCCGGCGATGTCCGCCAGGTGCCGCCCGTCGGAGGCGATCTTCAGATGGATCACGTGGGAGATGGGGCCCTCCCGGATCACCGCGTCGTTGAGGCCCAGGTTCGTGTAGATCTGGCGGCCCTCCCGCTGGACGGACACGTCCAGCATCATGCGCTGCTCCGTCTGGAAGTCCCAGTCCTTCAGCCTGCGCAATGTCTCCAGCTCTCCGGCCTCCAGCTCCGCGATGAACCCCAGACCGCCCATGTTGATGCCCAGCACCGGGATCTTGTTGAGGGCCACCAGCTTGGCAAGGTGCAAAATCGTGCCGTCCCCGCCGAAGGTGATCAGCAGGTCCGCGGTCTTGAGCTCCGCCGTCAGGGGCTTCACGTCGTAGTCCCCGAAGGCCCCCTCCTTCTGGTCCCGGAAGGGCGAGCACACCACGGTCTCAAAGCCCAGCTCCTTCAAAATGGCCTCCGCCTGGCGGGTGCAGACCATGCCCCGGTCCCGGTTGGGGTTGGGACAGAGAATGATCTTTTTCATGACGCCCCTCCTTCCCCGTGCTCCCGCAGGACCTGGTGGGACTCGGCCACCAGGGCGCTGAGGTCCGGGATCTGATCCGGGGCGTCGCTCTTTTCCAGATACCCCAGATATTCGATGTTGCCCTCAGGTCCCCGGATGGGTGAGTATGTGATCCCAAGGACCGACAAGTGGTTTTCCTTTGCATGCTCCAGGAAGTGCTCCAGCACCTCCCGGTGGACGGCCGGGTCCCGGACGACGCCCTTCTTGCCCACCTTCTCCCGTCCGGCCTCGAACTGGGGCTTGATGAGGCAGGCGATGTGGCCGCCGTCTTTCAGCAGCTCCCGCAGGGCCGGGAAGATCAGCTTCAGGGAGATGAAGCTGACGTCGATGGAGGCGAAGTCCAGCATCTCGGGGATCTGCTCCGCGGTCAGATACCGGGCGTTGGTCCGCTCCAGGCACACCACCCGGGGATCGGACCGCAGCTTCCAGGCCAGCTGGCCGTAGCCCACGTCCACGGCGTAGACCCTGGCGGCGCCCTTTTGCAGCATACAGTCGGTAAAGCCGCCGGTGGAGGCGCCGATGTCGGCGCAGACGGCGCCGGTCAAGTCGATGGGGAACGCGGCCATGGCCTTTTCCAGCTTGAGACCGCCCCGGCTCACGTAGGCAAGGCCCCCCCGGACCTCGATCTCGGCGTCCTCCGGTACGGCGGTGCCGGGCTTGTCCACCCGCGCTCCTCCGACGAACACCTCGCCGCTCATGATGGCGGCCTGGGCCTTTTGCCGGCTCTCCTGGAGCCCACGCTCCACCAGCAGCACATCCAGCCGCGTTTTCTTCACACTCATGGGTCTCTCTCCTTCATCACGGCCTCCGCGATGCCCGCCGCATCCAGGCCGAAGCTGTGTTCCAGCTGGGGCACGGTGCCCTCCGGGGCGAAGGTCTTGCCCAGGTTCTTCAAAATCACATGTCTGGGGGCCATCCCAGCCTCCGCCAGGATGGACGTCACCCGCTGCCCCAGGCACCCGGCGCCGAAGGCGTCCTCCGCCACCAGCAGGGTCTGCGTGTCCGCCAGAGGCTCCGCCAGGGTCTCGTAATCCAGGGGCGAGATGCGGTTGAGCTTCACCACCCGGGCCTCCACGCCCTGCTTGGCCAGCAGCTCCGCCGCCTCCAGCAGGTGGTTCACCATGATGCCGCAGCCCAGCAGCGTCACGTCCTTCCCCGGCCGCAGGCACACGGCGGGGCTGTCCGCGGTGTCGTCCCGGAAGGCGCCCTCTCCCCCTCTGGGGTAGCGGACCGCCACGGGGCCGATGATGGCAAAGACCGCCTGGCGGACCATGTGCCGCAGCTCCGCGAAGTTGGACGGGCACAGCACGGTGAACCCCGGGATCTGGGAGAGGAACATGGCGTCAAAGCAGCCGTGGTGGGTCTCGCCGTCGGCGCCCACCAATCCGGCCCGGTCCACGCCCAGCACCACGTGCAGTCCCAGCAGGGCCACGTCGTGGATCAGCATGTCGTATCCCCGCTGGAGGAAGGAGGCGTACACGGCCAGGGCCGGGATCATGCCCTGCTTGGCAAGGCCCGCCGCCATGGCCACAGCGTGGCCCTCGGCGATGCCAACGTCGAAAAAGCGCTCCGGGAACTCCTTTGCAAAGCCGGTCAGGCCCGTGCCGTCCGCCATGGCGGCGGTGATGGCGCACACCCGGCGGTCCTTTGCCGCGCAGGCGGAGAGGGCGGCGCCGAACACGGAGGAGAAGTCCTCTCCCCCGCTCTTTTTCAAAAGGCCCGTCTCGGGGTCGAAGGGGCCGATGCCGTGGAACCGGTCCGGGTTCTGCTCGGCGAAGGGGTAGCCCTTGCCCTTGACGGTGTTCACGTGGACCACCACGGGGCCGTCCAGCTCCCGGGCCCACTCCAGCACGTGGATCAGCCGGTCCAGGTCGTGGCCGTCGATGGGCCCCAGGTAGGTGAAGCCCATGTCCTCGAACAGGGTGCTCCCCGGCCAGATGGCCTTTTTCAGGGAGGATTTCACCCGGTGGCTCAGCCGGTAGAGGCCGTTTTCCATGGGGTGGGCGCCGAAGAGGCCCCGGTACCACTTCTTGAAGTGGTAGTAGGCGGGCTTGGTCCGCAGGCGCCCCAGGTGGGTGGGCACGGCGCCCACGTTGGGGTTGATGGACATGCCGTTGTCGTTCAAAATGACGATCAGCGGCTCCCCGGAGGCGCCGGCGTTGTTGAGGCCCTCATAGGCAAGGCCGCCGGTCAGGGCCCCGTCCCCGATCAGGGCCAGGACGCTGTAATGTTCATGGCGCAGGGTCCGGGCCCGGGCCATGCCCAACGCCACCGACACGGAGTTGGAGGCGTGGCCGGCGATGAAGGCGTCGTGGACGCTCTCCCGGGGCTTGGGGAAGCCGGAGAGGCCCCCGAACTGCCGCAGGGTCTCAAACAGCTCCTGGCGCCCGGTCAGGGCCTTGTGGACGTAGCACTGGTGGCCCACGTCGAACACCAGCCGGTCCGACGCGGTGTCGAACACCCGGTGGATGGCCACGGTCAGCTCCACCACGCCCAGGTTGGAGGCCAGGTGTCCGCCCGTCCGGGAGACGCTCTGGACCAGGAACTCCCGCAGCTCGGCGCAGAGGGGGGCCAGCTGCTCCTTGGGCAGGGCCTTCACGTCGGCGGGAGAGTGGATTGTCTCTAAGATCACAGGTGATCGCGCTCCTCTCAGCGATGAAACAGGTGCAGAAAGCGGCCGGCCCAGTAGACCACCTTGGTGCTGCGCTGGATGGCGAAGGTCTTGCCCAGGGCCTTGCCGCCGATGGTGAGGCCGGAGATCACCGCGGTGACCGCCACGCTGACCAGCACATTCCGCAGGTCAAAGGCCTCCTGGAGGCGGGTGACGATGACGGCGGCGGTGGTGCCGCTGACGATGCCGCAGATGTCCCCCACCACGTCGTTGCAGACGCTGGAGACCTTGCCGGCGTTGCGCAGCAGCATCAGCGCCTCCTTGGCGCCCTTTTCCTTGTGGGCGGCCATGGAGTGGAAGGGCTTGGGGTCCGCGGCGGTGACGGCCACGCCGATGATGTCGAACAGGATGCCCAGGGCGATGAACAGCGCCAGGATCAGCGCCGCCGCCAGGATGCCGGCGCCGGACAGGGGCCCCTGAGAGGCCAGGCTCAGCGCCGCGGAGAGGCCGATGGCCAGGAAAAAGACCTGGATGGGCCAGGCGTAGCGCCCGGCCTGTCTGTCCCGTTTTTTCCGGGAGGTGGGATGTTCTTTCAAGGAGCTTCTCCTCTTTGTCTGTGGTGGGATGGAAAAGACAGGGGGCGCCCCCCCTGGAATGGATGGGTTCGCTAAGCCGGCGGCGGCAGAAAAGGTAAATCTTACGGCTTAGGTCCGGGTTGGATTTCCCCGCGGCGCACCTCCCGTTGCCGGTGGAGGCGGTTCCCCCTTTGGCGCCGCGGCGCGGTGTCGCCGCTCCGCGCGACCCGACTGCCACTTAGTCCGCACTGCAATCCCTTTTCTGCCTCGGAAGGAACAGCCTAGGTGTTTTCCACCGCAGTCCATCCGCTTCTTTAGCCTCTTTTGCAGGACGGGTTTCAAGGAGCGATCGGGGTGTCCGTTCCGGCCGGAACGGCAGCCCCCGTTGATCCCCTATTCACCCGGCCCACGTCAAGGCAGGCTACGTCTGCACACAGCGTTACGGCCCCACAGGACCGATGCACCGCATTGCAGGTTCACAATCTGCTTCGTACACAGGCCGAAAATACCGCGATGGGAGTACGTCTGTGCACAACAGCAGGTCTCCACGGAAACAGGGTCGGGATAACCATGCCATTGGAAAGCGCCCTGAGACCGCAAGCGCGGGGACTCCCGCGCTTCCCCCCAGCACCCACCCGAAACTGGGCGTAACAAGCAGGCACCAGAGGTTTCATCGATGTGCCCTTCGAAGGATTTTTAGGCCCTCCCTGGGAAACGGCAGATCTGACTAGGATACTGCGCCGCCGCTTAGCGAGGATTAGTATAGCACGCTCTCAATAAATATACAACATATTCCGTATATACAAACTATGAATTTTTTGTGGCCGGGGCGGCGGTCTTTGCGCAGAAGGACGAAGGGGCGGCGTCGAAGGGGCCGCGCCTCCCCCTCTTCTGCCGGAAATGACTCTGTAAGCCCCGGCGGAGAGCCCTCCCCCGAGGGTAAGAGACAACGGTCAGGTGGATGGCCGCGGGCCGGAGGGATGAGGGGATCCCTGCCTGAGATGCCCCCGCAAGGCCTCGTCCCTGACGGGAGAGCCTTCCCCCACCGGGGGAAGGTGGACGGCTGAAAGCCGGACGGATGAGGGGGACGGGACGGAGGCGTATCGTCAGGTGCCGTCCCTTGCCCGGCGGGCCGGGTGGGGGCGCGGGGTCCCCGAGGCAGATCCGCCCCCATTTTCTTTTGTCTTGACAAAAGAAAACGGCCGCGGCCGGTCAAAAGAAAGCCGCCGGGGCGGCAAAATGCCCCAGCTGGGGCGTTTTGCCGGAATACGGGGGTCGTGCGAATCGGTCCGGTGGGCATCGATGGCCCCGTCGGCCCTGCGCTATACCCCGGCAGTCGAAATACCCTGTCTCCGCATAGACCCTGCGGCGGAGGGACGTGGGTGCTTGTCGACTTGATCTGCTTCTCTTTCCGCTGCCGCTGCCTGGGCGCTCGCGAAAAGCCCCGGAAGCGGCTTCAGACCCGGAACTGCACTGCCGCGTAGGCCCTGCGGCGGAGGGGCGGGGGTACTTGTCGACTTGGTCTGCTTCTCTTTCCGCTGCCGCTGCCTGGGCGCTCGCGAAAAGCCCCGGAAGCGGCTCCGGACCCGGAACTGCGCTGCCGCTGGCCCGGTGCCGGTCAAAAGCCTGAGCGGCAGGCGGGTCCTCCATCCGCCCCTACGGCAAAATGGGACAGTTGGCTGCGCGGCACCGGCATCAGCAGGCGGAACCCATGCCCCGCCGCAGCGTGTTGCCGGGCTCTCCTCAAACGCCAGGTGAGCGGCAGCGGAAAGCGGCGCTGGTCCATTCGTTTCCCACCCCGTCCGCCCACCCAGAGTGGTTATGCGGAGACCAGGCTCTTCGACCGCCAGGGTAAGGCGCAGGGACGACGGGGCCATCGACACCCGCCCGACCGATTCGCCCGACCTCCGCACACACGAAAGGGCGGCCCGGATGGGCCGCCCTTTCGTCACAGCATCTTTTCTTTTGACTGGCGCAGCGTGAAGAAAACTTGCCGGGGGCAAGTTTTTAGCGTAGCCCCGGCCGAACTTATTTCGGCCGGGGGGAACCACGCTGGTGCTGTAAACGGGGGCGGATCCCCCGCAGGACCCCCGCGCCCCCGGAGGGGCCCCCCCTCCTCACGCCCGGGGATGAGCCTTCTGATACACGTCCTTCAGCTGGCGCTTGATCACATGGGTGTAGATCTGGGTGGAGGAGATGTCGGCATGGCCCAGCATCTCCTGGATGGACCGCAGGTCCGCGCCGTTTTCCAGCAGGTGCACGGCAAAGGAGTGGCGCAGGGTGTGGGGCGTGATGTCCTTCTGGATCCCCGCCTTCTCCTGATAGTGCTTGATGATCTTCCAGAAGCCCTGGCGGCTCATGCGCTCGCCGTTCATGTTGACGAACAGGGCCGTCTCGCCGCTGTCGGCGATCAGCTGGGGCCGGACGTCCCGGACGTAGTCCCCGATGGCCTTGACGGCGGTGTGGTACAGGGGAATGATCCGCTCCTTGCCCTTGCTCTGGCACCGGAGGAACCCGGCCGCCAGGTTCAGATCGTCCAGATCCAGGGAGATCAGCTCGCTGACCCGGATGCCGGTGGCGTAGAGCAGCTCCAGCATGGCGTGGTCCCGGAAGCCCTTGGCGTCCACGCACTGGGGCTGCTCCAGGAACATCTCCACCTCCTTGGCGGTGAGGATCTCCGGATACTTCCGCTCCGCCCGGTTGGCGGTGATGCCCTTGGCGGGGTTGGATTTGACGGTGCCGTTGGCCGTCAGGTAGTTGTAGAAGGACTTCACCGACGCCAGGAAGCGGGTGATGGAGGCGGCGGACTTGCCCCGCCCCTGCATCCAGCTCATATAGCTCTGGACCATCTCCGGCTCGGCCCGGCGCAGGTCGCTGTCCTGATAATCCCGCAGGTATTGGGAGAACTGGGACACATCCCGCAGATAGGAGCTGACGGTGTTCTGAGAGGCGTGCTTTTCCTCCGTCAGATAGGCGCCGTACTCCGCAATCAAATCAGCAGCCAGGATGCTCCCCCCTTTTCTTCAGCTACAAGATCCGCTCCAGGATCATCCCCAGCAGGGCCGGGGCCAGCAGCAGATCCGCGCACACGCCCGCCAGCAGCGCCGCCGCGCTGAGTCCCAGCCGCAGCCAGCAGCTCCGGCCGTAGATCACCGGAGCGCAGCGCCGTCCGCTCCCAAACGAGACGGCGGCCAAGGCCGCGGAGGTCCCCCAGGAGGGCACCGCCAGCAGGAAGTAGCAAGGCACCGTCACCGCGCACCGCAGCCCGAACACCGCCAGGGCCAGCAGCACCCCGTCGGCTCCGAAGGCCGCCGTGAAGCAGCACACGGAGAAGGACAGGAAAAACCCGTAGGCCATGGTCACGCAGGGCAGCAGCACCACGCCGATGGAGGCAAAGCCCAGCAGAAAGGCCAGCAGCGGGTATCGGAAATAGATCACCACCGCGGACAGCGCCGCGGCGGCGGACCGTCCCGTCTGCCCGCCCACGCGGACATAGTCCTCCAGATATCTGTTCAGTTCCGCTCCGGTCTCCGCCGGCACCCGTCCCGCCAGGACCTGTCCCAAAATCACGCCGGCCAGGAAACAAAGAGCCAGCAGGAGCAGGCGAGGCAGTGAGTGCGCCGGAGACAGCGGGTGTTTGTTGCGTCCGTTCCCCTTCAATCCGCCTCACCTCGCTCCACTATATGAGCCGGGCGGCGGATTTATGAAACGGTTAACGTAAACCTTGCTCTGTTCTAATATAGTGCAAATCCCCTGATTTTTCAAGGAATTTACTGGAAGTTTGCGTTTTTTGTGATTTATGACAAAATATTATGTAAACTGTATTATGTTAACTTATGCAACAGACACCTGCCGCGTCCCGGAGACCGGGCCAAACAGAGGCAACATCTTGTAGACATAACGACGGCGGCGCCCCATATTTGCCGGCGCCGCCGTGACCCATCCCGGCCGCGCTCCCCCCTCCCCTCCGGGACGGAAACGCAGGGCCGCTGTGAAATTTCGGTAAAATGCACAAGAGCCGCTTACTTCCGCCGGGGCCGCTTCCGGGTCCGCTTGCCGCCCTTCCGGCCCAGCAGACCGCCCAGTCCACCGGCTCCCAGGGCGCACAGCAGCACCACACCGCCCCGGCCGGTCCAGGCCACCTGCTGCCAGCACAGCACTCCCAGCGCCGCCAGCACCGCCGCCACTCCGGCCCCGCAGCCAAGTCCGCTGACCAGCGTGCCCCAGGGGCATTTTGCCGCGCTGTACAGCGCCCCCGCCAGGGTGGCCAGGACGCAGGCCGCAGCCACAGCCGGGAACGTCTGGCTCTCCCCCAGCACGCCCTTCACCGCCAGCAGTGCCAGCAGGGGCTGGGCCAGCAGATCGATCCCCAGGGCCAGACCGATCCCCTGGGCCAGCGGCACCCAGGCCGCCCTTTTCCCTTTTGCCATAAAAAAGCCCTCCCTCGTCCAATGCTCTCACTGGAGCATATGACGGGGGAGGACGGTTTTATGAGGGAGATCTTACTTTTCCTCTTCCTCGGGGGCGGGGATCTCGTCCACAGGCTCCTCAGCGGGCTCCTCGGCGGACTCCTTCTTCTCCTTCTTCTCCTTGACGGGCTCGGTGGAGGCCTGAACGCCGGTGGTGGAGATGGCCCACTTGGTGATCTCCATGCGGACGCGGTCCTCGCTGGTCTCGATGACCAGGGTGTCGGGGTTGACCATGACGATCTTGCCGACGATGCCGCCGATGGTAGTGATCACGTCGCCCTTCTTCAGGCTGTCACGCATCTCCTGGGCCTTCTTCTTCCGCTTGTTCTCGGGCCGGATCAGCAGGAAGTAGAACACGGCGATCAGGACCACCAGCATGATAATGGATTCGTAAGTCATAGTACGCGAAGCTCCTTTTTCTTATAATCAGAACGGGACTATTATACCAAATATCCCTATATTTGCAAGCACTTTTTTGTCCTCAGGCCCGCCGCTCCAGCTGTCCGCTGTACCGCTGCCGGAAGTCCGCGAAGGTCCCCTCCTCGATGGCGGCGCGGATCTTCGCCATCAGCTCGTTGTAGAACCAGAGGTTGTGCAGCACCGCCAGCCGCAGCGCCAGCACCTCGTCGGCCTTGAAAAGGTGCCGCAGGTACGCCCGGGAGTGATTGCGGCACACCGGGCAGCCGCAGCTGCCGCTGACGGGCCGGTCGTCGGTGGCGTACTTCTCATTCATGATGTTGACGGTGCCCTCCCATGTGAAGAGCTTGCCGTGGCGGCCGTTGCGGGAGGGCATCACGCAGTCGAAGAAGTCCACCCCCCGGCTGACGGCCTCGATGATGTTGCTGGGGGTGCCCACGCCCATGAGATACCGGGGCTTGTCCGCCGGCATGTGGGGCTCCACGGCGTCGATGATCTCGTACATCACCTCCGCCGGCTCCCCCACGGCAAGGCCGCCGATGGCGTAGCCGTCGCAGTTTAGCTTTGCGATCTCCTTCATGTGCCACACCCGCAGGTCCGGGAAGGTGGCGCCCTGGTTGATGCCGAAGAGCATCTGCTTGGGATTCACCGTGTCCGGCAGGCTGTTCAAGCGGTCGTGCTCGGTCTTGCACCGCGCAAGCCACCGGGCCGTCCGCTCACAGCTGGCCTTGGCGTACTCGTAGGTGGCCGGGTTCTCCACGCACTCGTCGAAGGCCATGGCGATGTCGCTGCCAAGGTTGGACTGGATGCGCATGGACTCCTCGGGGCCCATGAAGATCCTGTGGCCGTCGATGTGGGAGGCGAAGGTGACGCCCTCCTCCTTGATCTTCCGCAGCGACGCCAGGGAGAACACCTGGAACCCGCCGGAGTCGGTGAGGATGGGGCCGTCCCAGTTCATGAACCTGTGGAGCCCGCCCATCTGCCGGACGATGTGGTCGCCGGGCCGCAGGTGCAGGTGGTAGGTGTTGCTCAGTTCGATCTGGCAGCCCACCTCTTTGAGGTCCAGGGCGCTGACGCCGCCCTTGATGGCCGCCTGGGTGCCCACGTTCATGAACACCGGCGTCTGGACCACGCCGCCGTGGGCGCAGGAAAACTGGCCGCGCCGGGCGCGGCCCTCTTGTTTGAGAACCTGAAACATAGTGATCCTCCTGTGGATATGAGCCGCCTCCGCCCCGCCGGGCGGGCAGGCCATTCAAGTTATTATAGTCCATCCCGCCGCCGGGCGCAAGACAAAAAGCGCCGGAGCCAATGGCTCCGGCGCTCCAAACGCCATTTTCAGCCCTCCACCCGGGCGGGATTCACGTGGACCATGCAGTGCTTGATCTGGGGGAAGCCCGCCTCCAGGGCGTCGTGGACGGCCTGGGCGGTGGCGTGGGTCTCGTTGAGGGTCAGCTCCCCGTCGGCCCGGATCTCCACGTCCACGTAGATCCGGTCGCCGAAGAGGCGGGTATTCAGGGTATCTACCCCCAGCACGCCGGGCTGGGAGAGCACAGAGTTCTCCATCTCCTCCGCCAGCTCCGGGGCGCAGGCGTGGTCCGTCATCCGCTCCAGGGCGTCGGACAGGATATCCCAGGCGGCCTTGAGGATGAACAGGCAGATCACCACGGAGGCGATGGGATCCAGCACCGGCCAGCCCAGCCGGGCGCCCAGGATGCCGGCGAAGCTGCCCACGGAGGACAGCGCGTCGGACCGGTGGTGCCAGGCCTCCGCCATGAGGGCGCTGGAGTCGATGCGCCGGGCCGCGGCCCGGGTGTACCAGAACATGGCCTCCTTGACCACGATGGACACCACCGCGGCCGCCAGGGCCAGGGCGCCGGGCGACGCCAGCTCCTCCCCGCCCAGGATCTTCTGCACGCCGGACCAGCCGATGCCAACGCCCGTGGCGCCCAGGATGATGCCCAGCACCAATGCGGCCACGCACTCCAGCCGCTCGTGGCCGTAGGGATGGTCCGCGTCGGCGGCCCGGCCCGCCAGCTTCACCCCCAATATCACGATGAGGGTGGCCAGCACGTCGGAGGCGGAGTGGACGGCGTCGGACACCATGGCCCCGGACCGGGCCAGGATGCCGGCGGCGAATTTGAACAGCGACAGCGCCACGTTGATGACGATGGTGATGGTGGACACGTTCACGGCCACCCGCTCATGCTCCCTTGGATTCATAATCGTTCCTCCCTGCTCCGGCATTCCGCCGTCCCGTCCGGTGTGCCGGACTGCCGCGTCCGCGGCCCGACCCGCCCTCCCAGGCGGCAGGTCTGCATGGCTGCCTCCGCCGCGGGCGCGGCATCGGCAAGCCGGGAGTTTTCTAATTAAGATACCATATGCAAACAGCACTGTCAAGGTGTTTTGCAAACGTTTGTCTTGACAAACTGCGCGTTTTTTCTCCCTTTTCACAGGAAAACGCCCCCGGCGGCAGCCGGGGGCGCGCGGAGGGCTTTTTCAGCTGAGGAACATGGCGTCGCCGAAGGAGAAAAACCGGTACCGTTCCCGGACCGCCTCGGCATAGGCGGCCAGGACGTGCTCCCGCCCGGCGAAGGCGGACACCAGCATGATGAGGGTGGACTCCGGCAGGTGGAAGTTGGTCACCAGGCCGTCCATCACCTTGAACTTGTAGCCGGGGTAGATATAGATATCCGTCCAGCCGGACCGGGGCTCCATGTGGCCGTCCTCCGCCGCCCAGGACTCCAGGGTCCGGCAGGAGGTGGTGCCCACGCAGATGCACCGGCCGCCGCCGGCACGGGTGCGGTTGATGAGGTCCGCCGTCTCCTGGGAGATGGTGCAGAACTCGCTGTGCATGGGGTGGTCCTCGATGTTGTCCTCCTTCACGGGCCGGAAGGTGCCCAGGCCCACGTGGAGCGTCACATAGCCGATGCCCACGCCCTTGGCGGCGATGGTCTCCAGCAGCTCCGGCGTGAAGTGGAGCCCCGCCGTGGGGGCGGCGGCGCTGCCCAGGACCTTGGAGTAGACGGTCTGGTAGCGCTCCTGGTCCTGGAGCTCCTCCTTGATATAGGGCGGCAGAGGCATCTTGCCCAGTTTTTCCAGGGTCTCCAGGAAGATGCCCTCGTAGTCGAAGCGCACCAGGCGGTTGCCGCCCTCCAGCACGTCCACGATCTCCGCCGTCAGGGCCCCCTCGCCGAAGGTCAGGCGGGTGCCCGGGCGCAGCTTCTTCCCCGGGCGGACCAGGCACTCCCACACCTTGTCCCCCCTGTCGGTCAGCAGCAGCACCTCGCAGGCGCCGCCGCCGGGCAGCCGGGAGCCCAGCAGCCGGGCGGGCAGCACCCGGGAGTTGTTCAGGATCAGGCAGTCGCCGGGGTTGAGGAAGTCCGGCAGGTCATAGAAATGGTGGTGCCCCACCGCGCCGGTCCGCCGGTCCAATGTCATGAGCCGGGAGGCGTCCCGCTTCTCGATGGGGGTCTGGGCGATCAGCTCCTGGGGCAGGTCGTAGTAAAAATCATGGGTCTGCATCTTCGGGTCTCCTTATCCGATGGTCACACCGGTGTAATAGAAATTGAGGATATCCACATAGGTATATCCCAGCTCCGCCATGGCCTTGGCGCCGTACTGGCTCATGCCCACATTGTGCCCGTTTCCGGTGCCGGTGATCACGAACTGGCTGCCGCCGGAGGAACCGGAGGCGCCGGAGGCGCTCAGCGTCACGGTGCCGGAGGAGGTGACGGCGCTGTGGGTCCCCTCCTGCAGGGAGGAGAGCGTCCCCTTGCCGGAGATCACCGAGGCGCCGGTGAGGCTCTGGAGCGAGGAGGAGCCGTTGACGGAGAAGCCTCCGCCGCCGGAGCCGCCGGAGATGGTGAACCGGAGGCTGGCCACGTTCTTATTCAGCGTGGTGCTGTAAAAGGCGTTGGAGCACGCCTGGCCGGTGACGGTCAGGCTCTTGCCGGTGTCGTCCACAAAGACCACCTTGGTGACGTTGCCCAGGGCAGACCGCTCCGCCACGTACACGTCCACCACGTTGCCGATGGAGTAGCCGCTGTTCTGGAGGACCCAGGTCAGCTCCGTCGGGGTATATGTAACGGTGTAGTTGTAGTTGGGGATGGTGGTCTGGGCCTCATAGGGGTCCGTCTTGCCCTTGAGGTAGGGCGTGTCCCCGCCCCAGACCTTGGCGCCGTCCTCCGTGGCGCCGCCGTCGGAGGAGTGGTACACCGCCTCGATCAGCTGTCCGTTGTACCGGATGCACTGCCCGGCGGTCTCGTTCACCGCCTGGTCGCTGAGGGGCGTGGAGGTGGAAACGCCGTTGTAGACCTGGCAGTCGATGGTGGCGCAGACGTCAAAGCCGTAAGAGGCGTGCTTGGTGCTGCGGCAGGCGAAGGTCCGGGCGCAGACCGCCTGGGCCTTCAGCGCCTCCAGGGGCCAGTTGCCGTTCATCTCGTGGGGGATGACGCCCTTGACATAGTCCTCCAGCCCCACCACGTTGACCACCTGGAGCCCGCCGTTGGAGCAGGTGTACTCAAACCCGCCCCGGTAGCGGTAGCCCTTGAACCAGGTGATGGGGTCTCCCCCCGGGTCCTGGGGCATGACGCCCAGGGTGCTGTCCACGCAGGAGTAGACCACCTGGCTGGTGCCGGTCACCGTCACGGTGATGCCGCCCCAGACGTCGGGGGTCATGGTGATGGTGGTCACGTCGGTGTACCCCATGGGCACGAACTGGCGGCTGCCGTCGAAATAGCCGAAGGCGTAGCCGCTGCCCTGGGCGTTCTCCAGGTTGGCGGACTCCATCACCGACGAGCCGTACCGCAGCCCCACCTTCACCGTGTTGTTCGTCACGGCGGCCGAGGCGGTCACAGCGCTCAGGGTAAAAAATGTCACAACGAGCATCACAGTCGCAAGCAGTTTTTTCATGAATCCTCCCCAATATCCGCGGCCTTGACTGGGGCGGAAAAGTATGCTAATATACATACAAATGTCCGTCCCACAAGTACAGGCCATGGTCGTTCCCAATGGAACCCATTATAGTACAAACCGGCGACACATTCAACCAAAAATCGACGGGGGCCGGTTCCGGCCCCCGCCGCAACATCGCAGCAGGAGGAAACGCATATGAAAGAGTACAAAGTGGGCATTATCGGCGCCACCGGCATGGTGGGCCAGCGGTTCATCACCCTCATGGAGAACCACCCCTGGTTCCGTCTGACCGCCCTGGCGGCCAGCGCCCGCAGCGCCGGCAAGCCCTATGCCGAGGCCGTGGCCGGCCGCTGGGCCCTGGATGTCCCCATGCCGGAGGAGGCCAAGAGCATCGTGGTTCTGGACGCCGAGGCCGACGCGGAAAAGCTGGCCTCCATGGTGGACTTCTGCTTCTGCGCCGTGGATATGAAGAAGGAGGAGATCCGGGCCCTGGAGGAGAAGTACGCCAAGCTGGAGTGCCCCATCGTCTCCAACAACTCCGCCCACCGCTGGACCGACGACGTGCCCATGGTGGTGCCGGAGATCAACGCCGACCACATCGCCGTTATCGAGTCCCAGCGCAAGCGCCTGGGGACCAAGCGGGGCTTCATCGCCGTCAAGTCCAACTGCTCCCTCCAGAGCTACGTCCCCGCCCTGCACCCGCTGAAGAAGTACGGCCTGGAGAAGGCGCTGGTGTGCACCTATCAGGCCATCTCCGGCGCCGGCAAGACCTTTGAGCGCTGGCCCGAGATGGTGGACAACTGCATCCCCTTCATCGGCGGCGAGGAGGAGAAGAGCGAGACCGAGCCCCTGAAGCTCTGGGGCCGCATCGAGGACGGCAAGATCGTCAAGGCCGCCAGCCCCGCCATCACCGCCCAGTGCTTCCGGGTGGCCTGCCAGGACGGCCACATGGCCGCCGTGTTCATGAAGTTCGCCGACGGCTGCAAGCCCACCATGGAGCAGATCAAGGCCGACTGGGCCGCCTTCCGGGGCCCCGCCCAGGAGCTGGACCTGCCCTCCGCTCCCAAGCAGTTCCTCCACTACTTTGAGGAGGAGAACCGGCCCCAGACCCGTCTGGACCGGAACCTGGAGCACGGCATGGCCGTGTCCATCGGCCGCCTGCGGCCCGACAGCCAGTACGACTACAAGTTCGTGTGCCTGAGCCACAACACCCTCCGGGGCGCGGCCGGCGGCGCGGTGCTCCTGGCGGAGCTGCTGTGCGCCAAGGGCTACATGGACTGATCGGTTTCCTGTACACAGTGACGAAGGAGCCGGGCGCCCAAAAGGCGCCCGGCTTTTCCGTCGGGACAAGGCAGCATGTTTTGCATGGTTTTCGGCACAAATTCGGATTATCCCGCATAGAATGATCCTATACAATGGAGACAACATCC
Organism: Dysosmobacter sp. Phy; assembly: GCF_054476235.1. NCBI lineage: Bacteria > Bacillati > Bacillota > Clostridia > Eubacteriales > Oscillospiraceae > Dysosmobacter > Dysosmobacter sp. Phy. The sequence goes on along the minus strand of NZ_CM136997.1, from coordinate 2,611,940 downwards.
GGGCGGACTTGTATAGGAGGTACAGATCATGCGCAAACCCCTGTTTACCGGCTCCGGCGTGGCCATCGTCACGCCCTTCACCAATGAGACCGTGAATTTTGCCGCACTGGGCCGTCTGCTGGACTTCCAGCTCCAAAACGGCACCGACGCCGTCATCGTCTGCGGCACCACCGGCGAGGCCACCACCATGAGCTACCACGAGCGGATGCGGACCATCGAGTTCTGCGTGGAGCGCGTGGACGGCCGGGTGCCGGTGATCGCGGGCAGCGGCTCCAACGCCACGGAGACCGCCGTCACCCTCTCCCGGGACGCGGAGCGGGCCGGGGCCGACGGGCTGCTGGTGGTGACGCCCTACTACAACAAGGCCAGCCAGAAGGGCCTGATCCGCCACTACACCGCCATCGCCGACGCGGTGGACCGGCCCGTCATCCTCTACGACGTGCCCTCCCGCACCGGCGTCACCATCGCGCCGGAGACCTACGCGGAGCTCTCCAAGCACCCCAACATCAACGGCGTCAAGGAGGCTGGGGGCAATTTCAGCAATATCCAGAAAACCCGGAACCTCTGTCCCGCGGACTTCTCCATCTGGTCCGGCAACGACGACGAGACGGCGGCCATCTGCATGCTGGGCGGACGGGGCGTCATCTCCGTGGTGGCCAACGTGCTGCCGGCCCAGATGCACCGCCTGACGGAGCTGTGCCTCGCCAACGACTACGCCGCCGCCGGGAAATTGCAGCTGGAGCTGAAGGACTTCTGCGACGCCATGTTCTGCGACGTGAACCCCATCCCGGTCAAGACCGCCCTGAACCTCATGGGCTGGGAGGCCGGGCCTCTGCGGCTGCCCCTGTGCGAGCCCGACGAGGCCGTCACCGCCCGCATCCGCCGGGCGCTGGAGCGGTACGGGCTGCTGGAGGCCGAAGCCGTCTGAAGCGCCTCCTCTCCGAAAGAAGCCGCCCGGTGGTCCGGGCGGCTTTGTCATGGGGCGGCCGCCCTTTCGCCGCGGCCCGAGGAGGCGTCAGCCGTCACAGGGCGTCCTCCCCCTCCTCCAGCGCCTGCGTCAGGCGCTTTTTGGCCCGGCGGATCACCTGGGACACCGCCTCCGGCGTGGTGGAGAGAAATCCGGCGATCTCCCGGTGGGAATAGCCGTTGCAGTATTTCAGCAGCAGCGCCTCCCGGTATCGGGGCGGAAGGTCCGCCAGGGCGGCCGCCAGTGCGCTGTCCGGCAGCGGCGCGGAGCGGCATGCCAGCGCCACCTCGTCCAGTTCCACCTGGGGATGACGGCGGCGGCTGCGCCACAGGTCGATGGCCTTTCGCTCCGCCACGGTCACCGCCAGGCTCTGCATCCGGGGGCCGGGGCCGTCGGGCAGGCGCCCGGCCTGCTCCGCCAGCTTCACGAAGGACTGATGCACCGCATCCTCCGCGTCCTGGCGGTTTTTCAGGATCTGATAGGCCACACGGTACATCAGCCCCCGGTATGTGAGATACATCTCCTGGAACCGGGCCCGCTCCGACGGTGTCTCAATGGCCTGCAAATAGATCAGCAATGATCTCCCTCCCCTGTCTGTTTGCTCTTATAAACGCTCCGGCGGGGCCAAACTGGACACCTGCCGAAAGATTTTTTCTCTCAGGCCGTTCCCAAGCAAAGAGGCGCCGCCCGGATCCAGGTAGATTCCCGGGATCCGGGCGGCGCCTCCGACCGTGAGAAACCGCCGCGGGGAAAACCGCTCAGCCGCCGTCTCCCCCGCGGTCCGCACCTGGAACCGCCCGTTGGGAGAGCAGGTCTCCCCCTCCGCTTCCGCCAGCGGCAGCGCATCCAGGTACGCCTGATACGCCGCCTCCGCCGCCCGTTCCTCCGCCTGCCGGGACGCCGCATATCCAATGGCCCCCGCCGTCACCGCCGCCAGCAGGACCACCCCCAGGATCCGCCCTCTCTCCATAAAAACACCGCCCCCATACCGAGTATACGCTCAGTATAGGGGCGGTGTAACGTTATGTCAACTACAATTCGGTGACAAGTTTTCAGCCCTTGAGCCGGGCAAGCATCTCCTCCCGGGCGCCGGCGATATACTCGTCGTAGGTGCACATCTTGTCGATCAGCTTGCCGTCCACCAGCTCCATGATCCGGTTGGCCACGGTCTGAACGAACTCATGGTCGTGGCTGGCGAAGAGCACCACGCCCTTGAAGTCGATGAGGCCGTTGTTGACGGCGGTGATGGACTCCAGGTCCAGGTGGTTGGTGGGCTGGTCCAAAATCAGCACGTTGGAGCCGAAGAGCATCATGCGGGAGAGCATGCACCGGACCTTCTCGCCGCCGGAGAGGACCTTGACCGGCTTGAACACGTCGTCGCCGGAGAAGAGCATCCGGCCCAGGAAGGACCGCTTGAAGGACTCGGTCCCCTCCTCGGCGTTGTCGGCGGTGTACTGGCCCAGCCAGTCCACCAGATTGAGGTCGCAGCCGTTGAAGAAGGCGGAGTTGTCCAGGGGGAAGTAGCTGGTGGTGATGGTGGTGCCCCACTTGAAGGTGCCCTCGTCCGGCTCCAGCTCCTCCATGAGGATCTTGAAGAGGGTGGTCTTGGCGATCTCGTCCTCCCCCACGAAGGCGATCTTGTCCCCCTTGTTCACCCGGAAGGACACGTTGTCCAGCACCTTCCGGCCGTCCAAGGTCTTGGAAAGACCCTCCACGCTGAGGATCTCCTTGCCCGGCTCCCGGTCCATCTTGAAGCCCACGAAGGGATAGCGCCGGGAGGAGGCGGGCATCTCCTCCACCGTCAGCTTGTCCAGGAGCTTTCTCCGGGCCGTGGCCTGCTTGGACTTGGACTTGTTGGCGGAGAAGCGGGAGATGAACTCCTGGAGCTCCTTGATCTTGTCCTCCTTCTTCCGGTTCTGGTCCTTGATCATCCGCTGCATCAGCTGGCTGGACTGGTACCAGAACTCGTAGTTGCCCACGTACATCCGGATCCCGCCGTAGTCCACGTCCACGATGCTGGTGCAGACGGTGTTGAGGAAGTGGCGGTCGTGGCTGACCACGATGATGAGGCTCTCGCAGTCCATGATGAAGTCCTCCAGCCACTCGATGGCCTGGATGTCCAGGTGGTTGGTGGGCTCGTCCAGGAGGATGATGTCCGGCTTTCCGAAGAGGGCCTGGGCCAGCAGGACCTTCACCTTCTCCTTGGCGGTAAGAGAACTCATCTCGCTGTACAAAATGTCATTGGAGAGGCCCAGGCCCTGGATCAGGCGGCTCACGTCGCTCTCGGCCTCCCAGCCGCCCATCTCGGCAAACTCCGCCTCCAGCTCGCTGGCCCGGACGCCGTCGGCGTCGGAGAAGTCCTCCTTCTCATACAGGGCGTCCTTCTCCTTCATCACGTCGTAGAGGTGCTGGTTGCCCAGGATGACGGTGTCCAGCACGGTGTAGGCGTCGTACTGGAAGTGGTCCTGCTTGAGGACGCTCATCCGGTCCTCCTTGGAGATCACCACCTCGCCGGTGGTTGGCTCCAGGTCCCCGGAGAGGATGCGCAGGAAGGTGGTCTTGCCGGCGCCGTTGGCGCCGATGATGCCGTAGCAGTTGCCGGGGACGAATTTCAGGTCCACGTGCTTGAACAGGGTCTGCCCGGAGAAGTTCAGGGAGACGTCGTTGACTGTGATCATGGCGGTTCCTTTCTGGTCGAAACGTGAATTTCACAAAACGCCAGAACAGGCGCGGCGCCGTGGGCGCCGCGTCTGTCCCGTCGTTGGATGCGTTTATTCGGACAGCAGGGCCTTGTGGTAGACCTTCTTGCCCTTCCTGATGACGGCGCCCTCGCCGCAGCAGTCCTTGCAGGAGAACTTGGCCTCGATATCGGCCACCTTCTGCCCGCACACGGACACGCCGCCCTGCTGGACCAGCCGCCGGGCCTCGCCCTTGGAGGCGGCCAGGCCGCACTTGACCAGCAGCGTCAGAATGTCGATCTCGCCCTCGGCGGTGAAGTCCGCCCGGCAGAGCTTGGTGCAGGGCATGTCGGCGGAGTCGCCGCTGCCGCCGAACAGGGCCCGGGCGGCGGCCTGGGCCTTCTCGGCCTCGGCCTCGCCGTGGACCAGCTTCGTCAGCTCGTAGGCCAGGATCTCCTTGGCGGTGTTGAGCTGGGCGCCCTCCCAGGTGTCCATCTCGTCCACCTGCTCCAGCGGCAGGAAGGTCAGCATCCGGATGCACTTGAGCACGTCCGCGTCGCCCACGTTGCGCCAGTACTGGTAGAAGTCGAAGGGAGAGGTCTTGTTGGGGTCCAGCCACACGGCGCCGGAGGCGGTCTTGCCCATCTTCTTGCCCTCGGAGTTCAAAAGCAGGGTGATGGTCATGGCGTAGGCGTCCTTGCCCAGCTTGCGGCGGATCAGCTCCGTGCCGCCCAGCATGTTGCTCCACTGGTCGTCGCCGCCGAACTGCATGTTGCAGCCCAGGGTCTGGAACATGTGGTAGAAGTCATAGGACTGCATGATCATATAGTTGAACTCCAGGAAGGAAAGGCCCTTCTCCATGCGCTGCTTGTAGCACTCGGCCCGCAGCATGTTGTTGACGGAGAAGCAGGCGCCCACCTCGCGGAGCAGGTCGATATAGTTCAGCTTCAGCAGCCAGTCGGCGTTGTTGACCATCATGGCCTTGCCCTCGCCGAACTCGATGAACCGCTCCATCTGCTTTTTGAAGCACTCGCAGTTGTGCGCTATGGTCTCCGGCGTCATCATGGAGCGCATATCGGTGCGGCCGGAGGGGTCGCCGATATAGCCGGTGCCGCCGCCGATCAGGGCGATGGGCCGGTTGCCGGCCATCTGCAGCCGCTTCATCAGGCACAGAGCCATAAAGTGGCCCACGTGCAGGGAGTCGGCGGTGGGGTCGAAGCCGATATAGAACACGGCCTTGCCGTTGTTCACCAGCTCCCGGATCTCGTTTTCGTCGGTGACCTGGGCGATCAGGCCCCGGGCCTTCAGTTCCTCGTAGATCTGCATAGTCGTATCTCTCCTGTTCAAAGGTTTTTTCGGAACAGAATCAAAACCCTCTGTCCCGTGTTTGGGACAGAGGGCGAATGGTCGTTCGCGGTACCACCTCTGCTTCGCCGCCCTCTCGCGAGGACAGCCTCACGCCGTGCCAGCACACGGCCGCGCGGTAACGGGCGCTCCCGGAGCACGCCTACTGGGCCCATGGGCCGTTGGGGTGCCAGCTCCAAGGTGTATTCGCCGCCGTCCGCTCTCCCCTTTTCACCGTGCCAGGGGCTCTCTATGCAGCATCGTGGCGGGTACTCCTCCTCTTCCTCGCTGTATACGGGCAGGATTATACCGGATTTGCGCCGGAATGTCAAGAGCGCCGCGGAAACGCCCGGCGGGAGATGGGCTCTCCCGCCGGGCGGTCATGGGAAAGGGACTTCGCCTCAGCCCTCCATGGCCTTGGCGGACTCCTCCAGCTTCGCGATCAGCTCCCGGAACTTGGCGGCCTTCTCCCGCTCCACGTTGACCACGGCCTCGGGGGCACGGGAGACGAACTTCTCGTTGGAGAGCTTCTGCTCCACGATCCGCAGGCCGTTGCAGGCCTTCTCCAGCTCCTTGGCGATGCGCTCCCGCTCCGCCGCCAGATCCACCAGCTCGCTCAGGGGCAGGTAGGCGGTGGCGTTGTGGGTGACCACGGTGACAAAGCCGCTGACGTCCGCCGGGGCGGCGTCGGCAAAGGTCACGGCGCTGGCGTAGGCCAGGCGCTCGATGAAGTGCAGGCCCTGGCGGTAGATCTCCGGCGTGGCGGTGACCAGCAGCACCTCGGCCTTCTTGGAGGGGGCCACGTTCATCTCGGCCCGGCGGGTGCGGATGGCCTTGATGGTGTCCATGACGGCCTCCAGGCTGGCCTCCTCCTCCGGGAAGCGCAGGTCCTCCCGGTACTTGGGCCAGGCGGAGGTCATCAGGTAGTCGCCCTCGTGGGGCAGGGCCTGGAAGATCTCCTCGGTGATGAAGGGCATGAAGGGGTGCAGCAGCTTCAGAAGCTCCGTCAGCACGTAGCAAAGGACGTTCTGGGCCGTGAGCTTGGCCTGCTCGTCGGTGCCGTTCAGGCGGGTCTTGGTCAGCTCGATATACCAGTCGCAGTAGGTGTCCCACAGGAAGTCGTAGACCTTGGCGGAGGCCACGCCGATCTCGTAGGCGTCCAGGTTCTCGGTGACCTCCTTGACCAGGGTGTTGAGCTTGGAGAGGACCCACTTGTCCTCCGGGGCCAGGGCCGCGGCGTCCGGCAGGGCGCAGGTGTCGATGGTGAGGTTCATCATCACGAACCGGCTGGCGTTCCAGATCTTGTTGGCGAAGTTGCGCATGGCCTCGCACTTTTCGGTGTAGAACCGGGTGTCGTTGCCCGGGGAGTTGCCGGTGATGAGGTTGAAGCGCAGGGCGTCGGCGCCGTACTTCTCCGCCATCTCCAGCGGGTCGATGCCGTTGCCCAGGGACTTGGACATCTTGCGGCCCTTGTCGTCCCGGACCAGGCCGTGGATCAGCACGGTGTGGAAGGGGATCTTGTGCATCTGCTCGCAGCCGGAGAAGATCATCCGGGCCACCCAGAAGAAGATGATGTCGTAGCCGGTGACCATGACGGAGGTGGGATAGTAGAAGTCCAGATCCGCGGTCTTTTCCGGCCAGCCCATGGTGGAGAAGGGCCACAGGGCGCTGGAGAACCAGGTGTCCAGCACGTCCGGGTCCCGGGTCAGATGGGTGGAGCCGCACTTCTGGCAGACAGTGGGGTCCTTCCGGTCCACGTTGATGTGGCCGCAGTCGTCGCAGTACCAGGCGGGGATCTGATGGCCCCACCACAGCTGACGGGAGATGCACCAGTCGTGGACGTTCTCCATCCAGTTGATATAGGTCTTGGAGAACCGCTCGGGGACGAACTTCACCTCGCCCTCCCGGACGACCCGCAGCGCCTCCTCGGCCAGGGGCGCCATCTTCACGAACCACTGGGCGGAGATCAGGGGCTCCACGTCGTTGTGGCAGCGGTAGCAGGTGCCCACGTTGTGGTTGTAGGGCTCGGTCTTGATGAGGTAGCCCTGCTCCTCCAGGTCCTTGACGATCTGCTTGCGGCACTCGTAGCGGTCCATCCCGTTGTAGGGCCCGCCGTTTTCGTTGATCTTGCCGTCGTCGCCGATGCAGCGGATGGTCTCCAGGTTGTGGCGCAGGCCCACCTCGAAGTCGTTGGGGTCGTGGGCGGGGGTCATCTTCACGGCGCCGGTGCCGAAGCCCAGCTCCACGTACTCGTCGGCTACAATGGGGATCTCCCGGTTCATGATGGGCAGGATGCAGGTCTTGCCCACCAGGTGCTTGAACCGCTCGTCCTCCGGGTTCACGGCCACGCCCGTATCGCCCATCATGGTCTCGGGCCGGGTGGTGGCGATGACCAGATCGCCGGAGCCGTCGGTCAGGGGATAGCGGATATACCACAGGTGGCCGGGCTTGTCCACATACTCCACCTCGGCGTCAGAGAGGGCGGTGGTGCAGTGGGGGCACCAGTTGATGATGCGGCTGCCCTTGTAGATCAGGCCCTTGTCGTACAGCTCGCAGAAGGTCTCCCGGACGGCCTTGGCGCAGGTGTCGTCCATGGTGAAGCGGGAGCGGGACCAGTCGCAGGACACGCCCATCTTCTTCTGCTGGGCCACGATCCGGTCGCCGTACTGCTCCTTCCACTTCCACACCCGCTGGAGGAACTTCTCCCGGCCCAGGTCATAGCGGGTCAGGCCCTCCTTGGTGCGCAGCTCCTCCTCCACCTTGATCTGGGTGGCGATGCCGGCGTGGTCCACGCCGGGCAGCCACAGCGTGGAGTAGCCCTGCATCCGCTTGAAGCGGGTCAGGATGTCCTGGAGGGTGCAGTCCAGGGCGTGGCCCATGTGCAGCTGGCCGGTGACGTTGGGGGGCGGCATGACGATGGAGAAGGGCTCCTTCTTGGGGTCCGGGTCGCCGTTGAAGCAGCCCGCCTTCTCCCACATCTCGTAGATGCGCCCCTCCACCTGTTGGGGCTCATACACCTTTGGCAGTTCTTTTCTCATGAGTCGATCCTCCTATGCTCTTGGACCTGGGGTCCTGATTCGTGAAGTTAGATGGATACAAAATTAAGGCCCGTCTTTTCCCGGAAAAAGTCCGGGAAGGCCTCTGGATCTCCCTGGGTGAAACAGTCTTTGGGCAGCGACTGGTACCGGGTGGTCTCGCCCTCCAGGCCCACTACGTAGCTCCCCCGGCAGAGCAGCAGATGGCTGAAGCTCTCATAGGGGACCGTGGTCACGATGCCGTGGACCGTCTTGCGCATGCCGTCGCCATCAAAGGTGATGCACACCGGATGGCAACTTTTGAGGTCCTTCTTCAACATGTTATCCGCCATGCGGACAGCCATGCGGGGGAGACCGGCTCCCAGGAGCAGCAGCAGTATCCCCATCACCACCGGGGCCAGGGCCAGGACGTCCAGGGAGACCAGGAGGCACAGGACCCCCACCAGCAATGACAGCACCCCCAGCACCAGGAGGAAGACGCGCCAGGCCCGGAGCAGGCGGAATTTTCCCAGCTTTATCTGGAAAAAAGTGACCGCGCCTATGACCGGCGTCTCTGCAGGGATCTGTATCTCGAACAACGCGCTCCCTCCTCCCTCCAAACAAAAACGCCCCGGGCCTCTTCGGCCCAGGGCGAACAAATGTCCGCGGTACCACCTGGATTCGTGCCATGCACGCGCTCAGCGGGCGCTGCCGCGCCCCTCCCCGGTAACGGTGGGATGCCGCCGCAGCCTACTCCTCCTTCGGCTCCGGTGCTCCGGGACGACTTCCCCGGCGGCCTCACGGGCGCTTCCACCATCCGCGCTCTCTCTCGGCTTCCGCCCTCCGGGTACTGCTTCCCATCTCCGCAGTTCAATATACCGCTCTAGTATATCCTTCCCCGCCGGGATTGTCAAGCCTCCTCCCTTTCGCCGGATAAATGGAAAGTGCGCTTGACATTTTTCCGCTGCTGTGGTACGCTGATGATGGAAAGCAAACTTTCCATTTCACGAAGAGAGGGGGCGCGCCATGAAAAACCGGCTGGAGCAGCTGCGAAAGGCGCGGGGCCTGCGGCAGGAGGAGCTGGCGGAGGCCCTGGAGGTCTCCCGGCAGACCATCGGCTCGTTGGAAAACGGGCGGTACAACCCCTCCATCCTGCTGGCCTTCAAGCTTGCCCGGTACTTTGACTGCGCCATTGAGGACATTTTCATCTACGAGGAGGATGAGGGATCATGAAGCGGACCACCCTTGCGTATTGCCTGGTAATGGTGTTGGGCGTGGCCTTGGTGGCCGTGGGCCTGCTGGATATCCGGGCCCAGTTCCTGCCCACGGCCGTGTCCGAGATCCTGGCCCCTCTGGCGGGCGGCGCCATCGGCCTGGGCATCGCGGGCCTGATCGGACAGAGCATGATCCAGTCGGACCCGGTGCTGCAGCAGCGGGAGAAGGCGCGCAATGACGAGCGCAACACCGCCATCCGCTACCGGGCGGAGGCCTGGGCGGGCAACGTCACCACGGTGCTGCTGGCTCTGGGGAGCGCCGTGTCCAGCTACCTGGACGTGCCGGAACGGATCACCTGGACGCTGCTGGGCATCGCCGCTTTCAACGTGCTGCTGACCGGGGTATTCACCCTGTGGCTGCGGCGGAGAATGTGAGGAGGATCGGACCATGAACAAGAAACGCACGCTGTACCGGACGCTGCTGATCCTGGGCCTGGGGCTGCTGGCGGCAGCGCTGGCATTGACGGCCCTGCTGGGCGACGCTCTGCCCGACACGGCGGGCGGGGCCATGGTGGGCGTCAGTTCGGGCCTTGCCGCCATGGGCCTTGCCAACCTCTTGATGCTGCGGCAGGCGGAGAAGGACCCCCGGCTGGCCCGTCAGACGGAGATCGAGGAGAAGGACGAGCGCAACACCGCCATCCGCCGCCGGGCCAAAGCCGTCTCCGGCGAGGTCCTCCAGTGGACGGTGCTGGGAGCGGCGTGGCTGTCCATCGCCCTGGGGGCTCCGCTGTGGGTGACGCTCACAGCGGTGGGGGTGTTCGCAGGCAAGTCCGTGCTGGAGTGGTGCCTCATGGTCCGCTACCAGGGGCAGATGTAAGGGGACGGGCGGACCCGGCCGGGAGGCGCCCCTCCGGGGAGGCCGGGAGGTCTCCCGGCGGATTCCGCCCCCATTTTCTTTTCGAGGCATCGAAAAGAAAACGGCCGCGGCCGGTCAAAGGAAAAGATGCTGAGACGAAAGGACGGCCCGAATGGGCCGTTCTTTCGTATGACGGGGGTCGTGCGAATCGGCGTGGTGAGGGGCGGCTGCACCGTCGGCCCTGCGCCGGACATTGGCGCTGGAAGAGCCTGGTCCCCGCACAACGTCCGCGGGTGGATGGACGGGGTGGCAGACGAATCGACCAGCGCCGATTTCCGCTGCCGCTCCCCCGGCGTTCGACGAAAGTCAGCACCACGGGCGGATCCTCCATCGGCCTCTACATCTCCAAACCAGGAAAGCAGGCGGTTCCTCCATCCGCCCCTACCCCCCCAATGGGAGGCCTGCATCAACCGCCGGGGCAGCGCGTAACGCGCGGAGATCGGAGCAGGGGCAAATCCGACAACCACCCCGATCACCCGCCGCACCGTCTATGCGGCTCCAAGGTCTTTCGACTGCCGGGGTCCGGCGCAGGGACGACGGGGCCATCGATGCCTGCCGGACCGATTCGCACGACCCCCGTTACACGAAGATGCGGCCCGGATGGGCCGCATCTTCGTCAAAAGCGTCTTTTCTTTTGGACCGGCGCAGCGTTAAGAAAACTTGCCGGGGGCAAGTTTTTAGCGCAGCCCCGGCCGAACTTATTTCGGCCGGGGGGAACCACGCTGGTGCTGAAAATGGGGTGCATTCTCCGGGGACCTCGCACCCTCAGGAGGGGCCGCCCCCGCAGGGCCTCACTTGTGGCAGCAGCAGCCCTTGGCCTCCTCGTAGCACTCCGGCGCCTTGACGGTGTTGGGCGGGAAGAACTCGCCCACCGGGAAATTGATGGTGCGGAACAGGGCGCAGGGATCCTCGCAGCCGTCGCCGCAGGCGCACTCCTTGTCGGGCATGCAGTAGTCGTACACCGGCACCAGCAGCTGGGTGTCCCGCTCCAGCCGGACGATGGAGAACTGGCCCAGGGTGACATAGACCCGGCGGCAGTCGTCGCCGCTGGAGAGCTCCCCGGCGAAGCACTCGTTGATGAAGCTGGGCACCTCGCACAGGTCGCAGTCGCACTCCCGGCGGCCGCAGCAGTCCACGATCCGGGCGTCCAGGACGATGGGGTCCACGGCCTCCACCACGGCGATGGGGGCGTTGGCCTGGCGGGTCAGCTGGACGTCGCACTCCCCCGCCCGCATCTGGGAGGAGAAGATCTTGGCGCTGCCCTCGCTGCCGAAGAGAATGGCCCGCTTGTCGAACACGCACAGGCCCTCTACAGTGACGGGGCAGGAGCAGTTCAGATAGGCCTGGAGGGTCACCTGGTAGAAAAACCGCATATCCACGGTGTAGAAGCCCCGGTTGAAGCTGACGGGCTCGGTGTCCACGTAGACGTACAGCAGCTTGGCGCTGCCGGCCTTGACGGACTGGGCGCGGTTGAGAGCCTCCACGCAGGACAGCTTCGGGTAGAAGCGCAGATCCTCGATGCAATCCTTATCACGGCAGGAATCGAAGATCTTCCTGGTATGGATGCAAACCGCCTCACGGATGCCGCAGGGTTCCCCCACGGGACCGGGCATGACTTTCTCGGGCATTGCAATACCTCCTAAAATAAGTAGCTGGATGAAAGAGTGAGCTCTTTCAATCCAGTGTATGCGCCGCCCGCCGATGGGTGCAGACGGCGGAGCGCCGGACTGGCGCTCCGCCGGAAGTTTCGCCGGTCTCAGCTGACCGTGAGGGTGCTGTCCCGGGGATTGATGATGCAGATGTAGCTCCTGCCCCGGCCCAGCGCCAGGGGCGTGCCGTCCTCCAGGGTGTAGACGAAGGGGCTGTACCGGTCCGCCCGGCTCCAGCGGATGGGCACGGACCTTCCGCCGCAGAAGAAGGTGCCCTCCCCCTCCCCGGTGAGCTTGGCGGTCATGCGGCCCGCCGAGTCCCCGGCGTTGACATAGATGGAGGTCTCCAGCACCAGCACGTTGACGGCGCTGACCTGGGCGCCGCCGGTCCCGTCGGTGTAGGGTCCGCCGTACTGGCCCGCCAGATACGTGCCGGAAGCAGCGTCGTAGTCGAAGGTGCCGGTCTTGTAATAGGAGAATTTCAGGGAGATGTGCTCCGCCGCCGTGCCGCCGGCGGGGGTGCCGTCCTCCGTGAAGGTCAGTCCCTCTTCATATCCCGCCTCGTGCTGCCTGCGGAAGTGGTCCTCCGCCAGATACGCCAGGATCTTCTCCCCGGAGGTCACCATGCTGTGCTCATAGCCCATGGTCCTGCGCCGGTCCTGGTCCCGCCAGAAGATATCGGCGTCGGACCCGCCGTTGACCCCGTCCATGTTGTCCACGCCCCAGGCGGAGATGTCCCGGTAGGCCTCCGGACTGCCGCCGGCGTGGACCAGCAGGGCGTCGTGGGCCAGGGCCAGCTCCAGGTAGTAAGGCCGGGTGGACCGGACGCTGCCCAGGGTCTCCACCCCCTCCAGGCTCTGGTACAGGGCCAGCATCCGGGTGATGCCGCCCTCGGCGGGGACCTCATAGATGATATCCGCCTGGGAGATACCCAGCTGGGGCTGGGCGGCCTTCAGGTTGTTGAACATCACCGCCACCGGCCGGTCGGCCTCGTAAATCTCCTCCATGGGCTCCCCTGTCAGGGGGTTGGTCCCGGCGGGGACGCAGGGCGCAGGCTCCGGCTGAGGCTGCGGCAGTTCCTCCTCCGCTTCCTCCGGGATCTCCTCCGGCTCCTTCGCCGCCTCCCCGCCGCAGGCCGTCAGGCCCGCCAGCAGCAGCGCCGCCAGCAGCGCGCACAGCATCCGTCTGCCCATGCTCCCGCCCCTTTCTCTGTGATGTGAACCTCATGATACCCTGCCCCGGGCCGCCCCGTCAAGACAGAATTCGACAGGCGCGATTTTCGCTCTGTACGGCGGCGGGATTTTGGGGTATAATGGATTTGAATCATCATCCATTTGGAAAGGAGGTGCCGCCGTGGCCGGCAGAGGCTTTATCCGCGACAAGCTGGAGATCAAGTTCCTCATCCTCTACATCACCGCCCGGGTCATCGAGCCCATTCCCTTTGACACGGTGCTGGATCTGACGCTGTGCGACGACGCCATCGACTACTTCGACTTCTCCGAGTGTCTGGCGGATCTGGTGAAAACGGAGCACCTGACGCTGTCGGAGGAGGGGCTCTACGCCATCACCGAAAAGGGCCTGCGCAACAGCCGCATCTGCGAGTCCAGCCTGCCCTACTCCGTGCGGCTGCGGTGCGACAGGAACCTGGCCGCCTGCAACCGCAAGCTCCGGCGCAAGAGCCAGGTGAAGGCCTCCGTCACCCAGCGTCCCAACGGCACCTACACCGCCGCCTTCTCCCTGGAGGACGACATGGGCAGCGTCATGGACCTGAAGCTGGCCATTCCCCGGGAGGATATGGCGAACATGCTGGCGGAGCGGTTCCGCAAGAGCCCGGAGCGGCTGTACAGCGAGATCATGCGGGTGCTGATGTCCTCGGACCCGGAGGAGGACAAGGACCAGTGACGCCCGGAGGGGTCCCGCACATTTATGAATACGCGGTCTGATCGAAAGGAGCGTACGGTATGTTCCCCACGATCCTCGCAGCCCTCATCGGCGCCCTGGCGGGGGCGTTCCTCCGCTTCGACATCCGGAAGGACCCGCGCGCCTGGCTCCTGACGGCGGCGCTGGCGGCCGTCGCCCTGGCGCTGTTTTGGCTCATGCCACCGGGACAGGAGTTCTTCGGCTTCTGGGCCTTTTTGTTCGCCGCCGCGGCGGCGGGGGCCCTGCTCTGCGGCGCGGGGCTGCGGCTGCACAGATAAGGAGGACCTATGGGCATCATTCTCTGGAACTGGACCTGTCTCCTGGCCCTTCCCCTGCTGGCGGGCATCCTGGTGCGCGCGCTGCTGCGGAAGAAGCGGCGGGCCTGGATCTTCACCGCCGGCGCGGCGGTGCTGGCCGTGGCCCTGGTGCTGTGGGCACGGACCAACCCCATCCCCGGAAACGAGGGCCCCGCCCTCCGGGCTCTCCAGGCGATCTTTGTGACCGTCGGTGCCGGACTGACCGGCCTGATCCTCCGGCTGAACCTCCGCGACTGAGACGGAAAAGCGCCCCGTGTCCACTGGACACGGGGCGCTTTTTTATCGGTTTCCGGCGGTCACTTGACCACCACGTTGTCCGCGCCCAGGGTCTCCCGGGCCTCCTCCACCAGGGCGCGGTGCAGCAGGACGCTGGCGGCGTAGACCTTCCGGGTGTCCGCCATGACCATCCGCACCGGCGTGGTGCCGGGGAACATATTGAACACCAGCTTCATATGCCGCACCGCCGGGCTGTCGATGCTGGGGAATTTCAGATAGAGGGTCTGCCCCTCCAGCAGCTTCTCCCCCTTCGGCGCGGGAGGCGGCGGCGTGCCGCCCTTCACGGTGGAGAGCGGGTACACGCTGTCCGCCATGACCTGGGGGGCCTTCTCGTCCCGGACGGAGAGGCGCCCCTTCACCACCACCGCCTGGTTCTCCTTCAGGTAGGCGCCGCAGGCGTCCAGCACCCGGGCAAAGCAGAGCAGCTCCATGGAGGCGGTGTCGTCCTCCACGGTGACGTAGGCCATGAGGGAGTTGTTCTTCGTGGTCTTGGTCTTGCTGGCGGTGACGACGCCGCAGAGGGTGATCCGCTGGTCGTCGGCAAAGCGGGTGGGTCCCCCCTCCTGGGCGAAGTCCTCCAGAATGGAGGCCATGGTGGGGGCCCGCAGGGCCTTCACCTCCTGGCGGTACTGGTCCATGGGGTGGCCGGAGAGGTACAGCCCCGTGGTGGCCTTCTCCATGGTCATGAGCTCCTGGGGGGTGAACTCCGGGATATCCGGCAGGGGGATCTCCTTTACAGGCGCTGCGTCCTGCTGTCCCATCGCCATGGAGAAGAAGTCCAGCTGCCCCTCCAGGTTCTGGCGGAGGCTGTCGGCCACGGCGTCCATGATGGACTCGTACACCTGGATCAGCTGGGACCGGCGGGCGCCGGTGGAGTCGAAGGCGCCGGAGCGGATCAGGTTCTCCACCGCCCGCTTGTTGATGTCTCCCCCGCCCATGCGCTCGCAGAAGTCCTGGAGGGACCGGAAGGGCGCCTTTTTCCGCTCCTCCATCACCGAGAGGATGAACCCCCTGCCGATGTTCTTGATGGCGACCAATCCGAAGCGGATGCCCCCCTCCTCCACGGTGAAGCGGTCGGCGGAGCGGTTGATGTCCGGCGGCAGCAGGGCGATGCCGCACTCCCGGCACTCGTTGATGTAGCCGGCCACCTTATCGGAGTTGTCCAGCACGCTGGTCAGCAGCGCCGCCATGTACTCCCGGGTGTGGTGGCACTTGAACCAGGCGGTCTGGTAGGCCACCACGGCGTAGGAGACGGCGTGGGCCTTGTTGAAGGCGTAGTTGGCGAAGTCGTAGATGTCCTGGTAGATGGCCTGGGCGGTGGCCTCCGGGATGCCGTTTGCCACGCAGCCGGTGATGTTCCGCGACCGGTCCCCGTGGAGGAAGGCCTCCCGCTCCCGCTCGATGTCCTTGGCCTTCTTCTTGCTCATGGCCCGGCGCACCATGTCCGCCTGGCCCAGGGAGTACCCCGCCAGCTGCTGGAAGATCTGGATGACCTGCTCCTGGTAGACGATGCAGCCGTAAGTGACGGACAAAATCGGCTCCAGGGATGGGTGCAGGTACTTGATCTTGCTGGGGTCCTGGGAGCAGGCGATGAAGCGGGGGATGGAGTCCATGGGTCCCGGGCGGTACAGGGCGATGATGGCGGTGATGTCCTCGATGCTGCGGGGCTTGAGGCCCACGCACACGCCGGTCATGCCGGCGGACTCCACCTGGAACACGCCGCTGGTCTTTCCCGCGGAGAGCATGGCGAAGGTCTCCGCATCGTCCTCGGGGATGTCCTCCAGCCGGAAGTCCGGCTGGCGCTCCTGGACCATCTTCACCGCGTCGTCCAGCACCGTCAGGTTCCGCAGGCCCAGAAAGTCCATTTTGAGAAGGCCCAGTTCCTCCAGGGTGGTCATGACGTACTGGCAGACCACGGCGTCGTCGTTTTTCGCCAGGGGCACGTACTCGTACACCGGCCGCCGGGTGATGACCACGCCGGCGGCGTGGGTGGAGGCGTGGCGGGGCATCCCTTCCAGGGCCTTGGCGGTGTCGATGAGCTTTTTCACCCGCTCGTCGGTGTCGTACAGCTCCCGCAGGGGCTTACTGAGGCGCAGGGCGTCCTCCAGGGTGATGTGCAGGGCGCCCGGCACCTGCTTGGCGATCTGGTCCACCTCGGCGTAGGGCATGTTCATGACCCGGCCCACGTCCCGGATGACGCCCCTGGCGGCCATGGTGCCGAAGGTGACGATCTGGGCCACGCGGTCGTCGCCGTACTTGCGGCGGACGTAGTCCACCACCTCGCCCCGGCGAGTGTCGCCGAAGTCCATGTCGATATCCGGCATACTGACCCGCTCCGGGTTCAAAAACCGCTCGAAGTAGAGGCTGTATTTCACCGGGTCGATGTCGGTGATGTGGAGGCAGTAGCTGACCATGCTGCCCGCGGCGCTGCCGCGGCCAGGGCCCACGGGGATCCCGGCGCCCTTGGCGTAGCGGACGAAGTCGGAGACGATGAGGAAGTAGTCGGTGAAGCCCATCTTCTCGATCATGTTCTGTTCATAGGTCAGCTGCTGGCGGTGGCTGTCGTCGTCGCCGTAGCGCTCCCGGTAGCCCTCGTCGCAGAGCTTTTTGAGATAGGTGAAGCTGTCGTAGCCCGGGGGCAGCTGGAACTCCGGCAGGTGGTACTTGCCGAAGGTAAATTCCAGGTTGCACATCTCCGCGACCTTCACGGTATTGTCCAGCGCCCCTTCAAAGCCGTCGAAGAGGGCCCGCATCTCCTCCTCGCTGCGCAGGTAGAAGTTCCGCGGCTCGTAGCGCATCCGGTTCTCGTCGTCGATGGTCTTGCCGGTCTGGATGCACAGCAGCACGTCGTGGGCCTCGGCGTCCTCTTTTCGCAGGTAGTGAGCGTCGTTGGTGCAGACCATGGGGATGCCGGTCTCCTGGTGGATGCGCAAAATTCCCTGGTTCACCTGCCGCTGCTCCGGGATGCCGTGGTCCTGGAGCTCCAGGTAGAACCGTTCCGGTCCGAACAGCTCCGCCATCTCCAGGGCGTAGTTTTTGGCGCTCGCATACTCGCCGTTGCGCAGCCGCCGGGGGATCTCTCCGGCGAGACACGCGGAAAGGGCGATGAGACCGCCGCTGTGCTGCCGCAGCAGCCCCTGGTCGATCCGGGGCTTGATGTAAAAGCCCTCGGTCCACCCGGCGGAGACCAGGTAGGAGAGGTTTCGGTAGCCCTCCTCGTTCTCGCACAGCAGCACCAGATGGCGGCTCTCGGCGTCGAACTCGTGGACCTTGTCGAACCGGGACCGGCCCTGGGGCGTCACGTAGACCTCGCAGCCGATGATGGGCTTGACCCCCGCCGCCTTGCAGGCGCGGTAGAAGTCGATGGCGCCGTACATGACGCCGTGGTCCGTGATGGCGCAGGCGGTCTGCCCCATGTCTTTGACGACCTGGGGCAGGTCCTTGATGCGGCAGGCGCCGTCCAGGAGGCTGAACTCCGTATGCACATGGAGATGGACAAAGGACATGGGCGGTCTCCTTTCCGATAGTTGCGCTGCGGCAGCAGGTCACTTCACCTCTGACCCGCAGCGGGGACAGAACCTGGGCAGCTGGCCGGGCAGGCGCATGCCCCGGCAGAGATTGGCTCCGCAGACCGGGCAGCGCACCCATAGGGAGGCCAGCGAGGCCAGGAGGATGGCACCCAGGGCGAGACCCAGCAGGGCCATGGCCAAATGCTCCCAGCAGCAGGCGGCGGCCCAGGCCGGTACCAGCAGTCCCAGGCCGCTGTAAAACACGATCCGGATGGCCCGCATCCGGCGGTGGTTCATGGAATGTCTGTTCACAGGCACCTCACAGCTTTTCTCCGCAGCCGGGGCAGTGGGGAGGCAGGCTCAGGGGCAGACGGCCTCCCAGCATCAGGGACGCCCCACAGTGGGGACAGCGCACCTTCCAGGCGGCCAGGATCAGCCCGGCGATCAGCAGCACCGCCCCGCCGGCCATCAGCAGAGCCGCCAGCGCCCGGGGCGCCGTGCTCACGCACAGCACCAGACCGCCGGCCATCACCAGCAAAAAGCCGCTGAAAAACAGAATATGGGACATCTTCAGCGCCTGACGGCAGTCCCATTCATCCCCCTTTTTCATGGCAGTCCCCTCCTTTTTCAAAGGTCCGGGGAGCAGGGCCGCTCCCCGCTCCGCCGCCCAGCAGGTCCTCCCCGACCCACCGCAGCAAACGCCGGTCCCGGCCCCAGGCGGTGAACATTCGGGGGACCAGCAGCAAAAAGACGGTCATGGCCGCCGGGACCCACCAGGGGGTCATCCGGCCGGTCCGAAGCGAAGCCACGCACGTCAGCGCCGGCGGCGCCAGCGCATCCAGAGCCAGCGACCACAGGGGTGGCGCAAAGACTCCGGTCACGCGGCAGCCCTCCCCCTCCGGCCGCACCCACAGCCGCAGGGGCAGCTGGCCCCGCACCCGGAATACCGGCAGCTCCGGACACAGCCACAGCCGGTATCCGCCCCGGACCGCCTTCCAGTGAAGGCGCCAGTCCGGCCCGAAGGACCGGGCCCGGGTCCGGATCCGGGCCTGGAACTGCTCCGGCGCCAGGGCGGTATGCCACACATGGAGCACAGGACCGCCTCCGGTCCGTATCTCACTCCGGTCCCTCACACCTGCGCCTCCCCCTCCGGTACGGCTTGACTCAGCCCTGCTCCTCCGCCAGCATCTGCTCCACGATCTCCACAGCGGTGACGACCATGTTGTCGCAGTGGGCGGTGACGCCCAGCCGCTGCGCGGCGGGGTTCTTGTCCGTGACGCCGGGGCGGGCCTTCAGCAGCTCGCCGCAGCGGGTCAGGCCGAACACCTCCTCGAACCGGCGGCGGAACTCCTTGGTCTTGGCATAGACGGCCACCTTCCCCGCCCTGTCGGCCCCGTCGGTGTGGGGGTGCAGCAGGCTCAGCACCAGCACGCCGCCGCTGACGGCGCCGCACACCTCCGCGTGGCTGCCGCCCACGCCGCCGCCGAAGCCGCCGGTGGCGGCCATCAGCTGCTCCGGGGCCAGACCCGTCAGATCCGCGAAGGCGCCCGCCACGGACTGGGCGCAGTTGTATCCCTGCTTGTGGTATTCATAGGCTTTTGCACAGCGGTCCATATAAAAATTCTCCTCCTTCTATCTGTTATGTATTTTTACTTTACAGTCATTCCGCCAGCTGCATGATCTTCCGCAGGCGGTGGCTGAGGCAGGACTTGGTCACCGGCGGGTCAAAGGTCTCCGCCAGCTCGGAGAGGCTCAGCTCCGGGTGGGCCTCCCGCAGGGCCGCCGTGGCCTTCAGCTTCTCCGGCAGGGTCTCCATCTGCCCGGAGGCGCGCAGGCGGCGGATGGCCTCCAGCTGCTCCTGGGCCGCCAGCACCGCCTTGTCCAGGTTGGCGCTGTCGCAGTTGAGCCGGCGGTTGACGCTGTTCCGGAGGTCCTTCTCCATCTTGGCGGTCATGACGTTCATGGCCGCCACCGGCGCCCCGATCAGGGTGAGAAAATCCTCGATCTGGTCGCTCTGCTTGAAGTAAGTGACGAAGCTGCCGTTGCGTCTGACGCTCTTGGGCGGGTAGCCGCTCTCCCGCAGCAGCACGTCCAGCTCCCGGCTGGCCTGCTGGTGGGAGGTAGTCAGCTCCAGGTGGTAGCGCTTCATGGGGTCGGTGATGCTGCCCCCGGCGAAAAACACCCCCCGCAGGAAGGAGGCCTTGCAGCACTCCTCCTCCAGCAGGGCGAAGTTGATGTGGAGCACCAGGTTCTGCCGCAGGTCGTAGCCCAGCATGTCGGTGATCCGCTCCAGCTTCCGCCGCTCCGTGATCTGGAACACCATCTTCCCCGGCGCCCCCGGCTCCGGCTGGCGGTCAAAGCGGATGCTGAAGGCCCGGTGAAAGAGCTTTGGCAGGCGGGCGGCAAAGTTGGGGTTCTCGGTGACGATGCGCACCTCCGATGCGCTGAAGGTGTTGCAGTAGAGCAGGATGCCGTAGGCCTCCGCCCTGGCGCAGCAGAGCTTCTGCACCGGCAGGCGGCACAGCTCGTTTTTGGCGTCGAAGGAAAAGGACATGGCGTCGCTCCTTTCGTAGTGTTCAGCGGCGGCTCCGCCCCTCCACGTGGGAGGCGCTGCGGCGGAAGTCGTAGCGGTCCCCGGCGATGCGGACGCTGCGCTCGGCGTGGAGCAAAATCAGCTCCCGGGCCAGGTGGTCCGGATGGTGGCGGACGAAGCCCTGTTCCACGGTGGCGATGGGCCGGTCCACCACCTCCACGCCCAGGGCGGCGCACGCCTCCCGGTCGCCGTACAGGGGCGCGGCTCCCTCCTGAGCGTACCGGGCGGCCACGTCTCTGGGGATGGGGGAGGAATTGGTCAGGCACAGGTCAAAAAGGCCCGGCGCCGAGTGGGCGAAGAGGGCCGCGATGTGGTCGGAGACGGTGTACCCCTCCGTCTCCCCCTCCTGGGTCATGACGTTGCAGACGTAGATCTTCAGCGCGTTGGAGGCCTGGATGGCCTCGGGGATGCCGTCCACCAGGAGGTTGGGGATGATGCTGGTGTAGAGGCTCCCGGGCCCCAGTACGATCATGTCCGCCTCCCGGATGGCCGTCAGCGCCTCCGGCAGGGCCTTGGGATGCTCCGGCAGCAGCCGCACCTGGCGGATGCGGCAGTCCTCCTTCTTCTTGCAGTAGAAGATTTTAGACTCCCCCACCACGCTGGCGCCGTTTTCGAACTCCGCCTCCAGCCGCACGTCGGCGGTGGTCACCGGCAGCACCCGGCCGGTGATGGCCAGGACCTCGCTCATGCGGCTGACCGCCGCGTCAAAGGTGGGCGAGATGCCGTTGAGGGCTGCGAGAAAGAGGTTTCCGAAGCTCTGGCCCGCCAGAGACCCCTCGGTGAAGCGGTAGCTGAGCAGCTCCCGCATGACCGGCTCGGTGTTGGCCAGGGCCTCCATGCAGTTGCGGATGTCGCCGGGCGGCGGCATCCCCAGGTCCTGGCGCAGCCTGCCGGAGCCGCCGCCGTCGTCGGCCACCGTCACCACGGCGGCCAGGTTCTCCGTGTACTGCTTCAATCCCCGCAGCATATTGGCCAGGCCGTGGCCGCCGCCGATGACGGCGATCCGGGGTCCGTGGGACCTGGGCAGGCGGTACGGGGCCGGTTGGTATTCCATGGGCACCTCTCTCTCAGCTGCTGCGGGACATGTCCCGGTGGTTTTCCGTCACAGAATAGCCCTGCTGGCGGATGAAGTCCGTCAGGGCGTGGGTCACCGCCACGGAGCGGTGGTGGCCGCCGGTGCAGCCCACGGCGATGGTCAGGGAGGTCTTGCCCTCCTCGGCGTACAGAGGCAAGGTGAAGGAGAGCAGGTCCTCCAGCTTCTTCATGAAGTCCCGGGTCTGCTGGAAGCTGAACACATAGTCCGCCACCGCCTTGTCCAGCCCGGTCTTGGGACGCAGGTCCTGAATGTAGAAGGGGTTTGGCATGAACCGCACGTCCAGCACCAGGTCCGCCTCCAGGGGCAGGCCGTACTTGAAGCCGAAGGAGGTAACGTTGACGGTCATGGCGCCCCGCTCCTCCCCCTGGCCGAACAGCCGCAGCAGCTCGCCCCGCAGCTGGGCGGTGGAGGTGCGGGAGGTGTCGATCACATAGTCCGCCCGCTCCTTCACCGGCTGCATCATCTCCCGCTCCCGGCGGACCGCCTCCTCCAGAGAGTCCGTCTCCCCCCGCAGGGGATGGCGGCGGCGGGTCTCCTTGTAGCGCTTGATGATGGTCTCCGGCGCCGCCTCCAGGAACAGCATCCGGCAAAGGCCCATGGATTTGAGCTTATCCAGCACGTCGAACAGCTCCGTGAAGGAGCTGGCGGTGCGCACGTCGTACACCAGGGCCACCCGGTCGTACCGGCCGCTGACCCCGGCGCAGAACTCCGCAAATTTCAAAATCATGGCGGCGGGCATATTGTCCACGATGTAAAAGCCCATGTCCTCCAGGAAGGAGGCCGCCTTGCTCTTTCCCCCGCCGGAGAGGCCGGAGATGATAAGGATTTCCACAGTATCCACCTCCTGATGGTTCGCCGGAACGCTCAGTTCCGGATGATCTTCACTTCCGGCTCCAGGGCCACGCCGGTCCGGTCCAGGACCCGTCTCTGGATCTCGGCGATCAGGGCCTCCACGTCGGCGCAGGTGGCGCCGCCCCGGTTGACCACGAAGCCCGCGTGCTTCTCGCTGACCTGGGCGCCGCCCACGGTCAGGCCCTTGAGGCCGCACTGGTCGATCAGCGTCCCGGCGAAATGACCCTGGGGCCGCTTGAAGGTGCTGCCGGCGCTGGGCAGTTCCAGGGGCTGGCTGGCCCGGCGGCGGTCCATCAGCGTCCGCATCTTCTGCCGGATGGCCTCGCCGTCCCCCGGCGTCAGGCGGAACACCGCGTGGAGCACCACCGCCTCGGGATGGTCGGTGAGGAGGCTGCGGCGGTAGCCGAAGGCCATCTCCTCCCCGGAGAGGAATTTGACCCCCTCCTCCGGGAACAGCACCGAAACACCGGAGACCACCTGCTTCATCTCTCCGTCATAGGCCCCGGCGTTCATGCACACACCGCCGCCCACGCTGCCGGGGATGCCGTGGGCGAATTCCAGGCCCGTCAGGCCCTGCTGGCAGGCGAACTCCCCCAGCCGGGCCAGGGACACGCCGCTCTCGGCCAGGATCGTGTCCGGCTCCTCCCCCAGCTCCAGCCGGGAAAGGCCGGAGGTCTCCACCACCAGCCGGTCCAGGCCCTCGTCCGGGCAGAGGAGGTTGGTGCCCCGGCCGACGACCAGGGGCCTTGCCCCGCACTCGGCCGCAAAGCTCATCAGCAGCACCAGCTGTGCCCCCGACGTTGGAAACGCCATCCGCCGGGCGGGCCCGCCGATGCGGAAGGAGGTGTGCCGGCTCATGGGCTCCTCCTCCGCGATCTTCAGGTCCGGCAGATAGTCCGCCATCTTCTTGTCAAATCCAGTCCACCAATCCATAGCGTCTCCCTCCGCGCCTCCGGGCGCTCAACGAATCCCGCCGGCCCGAAGGCCGGCGGCTCGATCTTGTTCTCACAGGACCTTTTCCAAAAACGCCGCGCCGATGATGCCGGCGTCGTTGCCCAGTTCCGCCCGGACCACCCGGGTGACCCGGCCGCCGTGGCGGGCGTAGGCCTCCTGCTCCACGATGCGGCGCAGGGGCTCCAGCAGCAGCTGCTCCGGCGCAGCCGCCACACCGCCGCCGATGGCCACCGCCTCCGGCCGCAGGATGTTGATGAGGCTGGTGGTGCCGCCGGCCAGGTACTCCACATACTGCCGGCACACCGCCAGGGCCGTCTCGTCCCCGGCCAGAGCCGCCTGGAAGGCGGTGCGGCCGTCCACGGCCCCCAGGGCCTCCGCCGCGGCGCGGAGGCCGCTCTCCGGGTGGGCCTCCATGGCGGCCCGGGTCTGGGCGATCAGGGCCGTGGCGGAGGCGTACCGCTCCCAGCAGCCCCGGCGGCCGCAGTTGCACAGCTCGCCTCCCTGCATGATCGCCATGTGGCCCGCCTCGCTGGAGGCGGCGCCGCCCTGAAGGCGGCCGTTCAGGATGATCCCGGCGCCGATGCCGGTGCCCAGGGTCACCACCACAAAGTCCCGGCAGCCCCGGCCCGCGCCGCAGAAGAACTCGCCCACGGCGGCGCAGTCGGCGTCGTTGCCCAGGTACACGGGGATATCCAGATGCTGCCGGAACAGACGCTCCAGCGGCACGTGCTTCAAAGGGATATTGGCGGTGTACACCACCTCGCCGCCGTCCACAGCGCCGGGCAGGCCGATGCCCACGGACTCCAGGTCCTCCGGTGCCGCGCCGCCCTGTCGCACCGCCTGGAGGGCCAGCTCCGCAAGATCCGCGGCGAAGGCCTCCGCCCCGGAAAAGTGCAGCGGGCGCCGGGCCGCCGCCAGCAGGCGGCCCTCGCCGTCCACAAGGCCGGCCTTGAGGTTGGTGCCGCCCACGTCAATGCCAACAAACATCTCCTCGTTCCTCCGTTCAGCCCTTGGTCTTGCCCTCGGCCCGCAGGTCCACCCGCTGGGCCAGCTCCTGGGCGGCGTTGTAGCCGTACCGCCGGTGGCGGTTGTTCATGGCCGCCACCTCCACGATGCTGGCCAGGTTCCGGCCCGGCCGCACAGGGATGGTGACGCAGGGCACCTGGATATCCAGGATATCGATGTAGTGGTCCTCGATGCCCAGCCGGTCGTAGAACTTCGTGTTGTCCCACTGCTCGAACTGGACCACCAGGTTGATCTGGGACTCGGCGCGGATGGCGCTCATGCCGAAGAGCTGGCGCACGTCGATGACGCCGATGCCCCGCAGCTCGATGTAGTGACGGATCACCTCCGGCGCGGTGCCGATGAGCTGGTTGGAGATGCGGCGGATCTCCACCGCGTCGTCGGCCACCAGCCGGTGGCCCCGCATGATCAGCTCGATGGCGGACTCGCTCTTGCCGATGCCGGAGTCGCCGGTGATCATGACGCCCTCGCCGGAGATGTCCAGCAGCACGCCGTGGCGGGTGACGCAGGGAGCCAGATACCGGTTCAAAAACTCGATGGTGCGGCTGGTGAACTCCACGGTGGTGTCCTCCGTCCGCAGCAGGGTCCGGTCATGCTCCCTGGCGCTGTCCAGGCACTCCGGGAAGCAGTCCAGCCCCCGGGAGATCACCAGGGCCGGGATGTCATAGAGAAAGAGGTCGTCAAAGCACTTGCGCCGCCGCTGCTCCGTCAGCCCCTTCAGATAGGTGATCTCCGCCTTGCCCACCACCTGGAGGCGGCGGGGGTCAAAATAGTCGTAAAAATCGTGGAACTGGAGGCCGGGGCGGTTCACATCCGTGATGGTCAACAGCATGGTGTCAAAATCGGCGCCCTTGTTCAGCACCTCCAGATTGAATTGAGCCACAAATTCCGACATCTTCAGTCCGCGTTCCTGCATAGCCTTTTCCATTCCCTTTCCGGCCGCCGCACACTCCGGCGCGCCCACTCTGC
This sequence comes from Dysosmobacter sp. Phy, assembly GCF_054476235.1. Lineage (NCBI taxonomy): Bacteria > Bacillati > Bacillota > Clostridia > Eubacteriales > Oscillospiraceae > Dysosmobacter > Dysosmobacter sp. Phy. Next base: position 2,586,649 of record NZ_CM136997.1, on the reverse strand, counting down.
CGCCTCTTTTTGAAGCGGCGCTATACTGTGTTTATTATATCTTACTTTGCCCGTTTTCGCAACACCCAGCCCCTTCGGCGGGCCCGGAGGAGCCCCGGAAAAAACCTTTGGATTTTTTGAAATTTTTGCTTGCATTTCAGAAAGTTTTCTGATATGATATCAGCTGTGCCTAAAAAAGGTATGGAAGTACGCAACAGCAAGGAGGTGCAACGGATGGCTAAGTGCGAGTTCTGCGACAAGGGCGTTACCTTTGGCATCAAGGTCTCCCACTCTCATCGGCGTTCCAACCGTACATGGAAGCCCAACGTCAAGCGTGTGAAGGCGATCGTCAACGGTTCTCCCCGCCATGTGTATGTTTGTACCCGGTGTATGCGTTCCGGCAAAGTCACCAGAGCGATCTGACTTGGACAAACAAAGATCCCGGACTTCGGTCCGGGATCTCTTTTTTTCCCATGTTCGTAAAGGAGGCTGTCATGGACCACTTCTGCCCCTGCCGCAACACCGCCTGCCGCTGCCACCCTTCCAACCATGACCAGGGCTGCTCCCTGTGCATCGAGAAGGAGCTGCGCAAGCGCGAGATCCCCAGCTGCTTTTTCGACCTGGTACTCCGGCCCGGCGAAACCGTGGAGGACTGCTCCATGGAGGCCTTCGCCCGAAGAGTGCTGGAAGCGCAGCGGGATGCCGGATTGTAAATACTCCCAAGCCGGAGGATACACGGAGGGGGACCCAAATTGGGTCCCCCTCCGTTCGTCCGCTCAGGTGGCCCTTCCATAGTAGATCAGCATGCTCAGCTCCGCGGTCTCCTGCCCCGGGTTGCGGTAGGCGTGAGGCGCGTCGGCCAGGAAGTGGATGGAGTCACCCTTTTCCAGCGCAAAGCTGCGGCCGTCCACGGTGATCTCCGCCCGGCCCGCAAAGACGGTGACATACTCCTCCGACCCGGCCAGGTGGGGCTGGGCGGACAGGGCGCCGCCCGGCAGGATCACGATGCGGTAGGTCTCGAAGAGCTTCTGCTCATCAAAGGCGAACAGCGGGTAGTTCAGATACCGCCCGTCGTCCTCGGCCAGGGGCGCCGTCTCCCCCTGCCGCAGCACGGACACCCCGCTCCCCCGGGGCTCCACCAGCGACGTGAAGGAGACCTTGTAGCCGTTGGCCATCTTCCACAGCACGGAGATGGTGGGGTTCACCTCTCCCTTCTCGATCTGGGCCAGCATGCTGCGGGACACGCCGGTGGCCGCCGCCGCCGCGTCCAGCGTCAGCTTCTTCTCCTCCCGGATCCGCCGGGCGTTGCCCGCCACCACGTTCGTAATATCCATAGCATTCCCTCTTGACAATATATCGGATTGCTCATACAATATAAAGGAAATCCAAGATATTGTACGATCATATCAGTATCATATCATTCAGAGGGAGGGCTTGTCAAATATGTTTCCCTGGTTCTCGTTTTTGACCTATGCCGTCATCACCGCCGTGACGCCGGGCCCCAACAACATCATGTCCATGTCCAACGGCAGCCGGAAGGGGTTCCGGGGCGCCATGCCCTTCACCTTCGGCATCTGGGTGGGCTTCACCGCGGTGATGCTGCTGTGCACCGCCTTCTGCGGCGCCCTGTCGGCCCTGATCCCCAAAATCAAGCTGCCCATGCTGATCCTGGGGGCCCTGTACATGCTGTATCTGGCCTGGGAGACCTTCCGCAGCTCCGGCGTGGAGGAGGACCACTCCCGGGACGGCTTCCTGGCGGGGCTGCTGCTGCAGTTCGTCAACCCCAAGATCTACATCTACTGCATCATGTCCATGGAGGCCTACATCCTCCCCTACTACCACACGGAGCCTTTGCCCCTGGTGGGCTTCGCCCTGCTGCTGGCCTTCATCGGCTACCTCTTCTGCCTGTGCTGGTGCGCCTTCGGATCCGTGTTCCGCCGGCTGTTCTCCCAGCACGCAAAGCCCGCCAACACGGTGATGGCGCTGCTGCTGGTGTACTGCGCCGTGTCGCTGTTTCTGGCATGAGCGGTCCGCCCGCAGCGGGCAGGATTTGGAAAGCGAGGAATTTTCCCCTCTTTGGCGAAATGATACAGCAGCGCGGACAAGCGCCCTCGCTTGTCCGCGCTGCATGAATTTAAGGGAAAATGCTGCGGGCAGTGTCACGCCGCACAGTCATTTTTTCATCAGATCCGCCAGCGTGATCTTCTCCAAATACCCGTTGACGAGCTGCCCCAGCTCCGTCCACATGGGAAGTGTGCGGCATTCCGCGGCGCGTTTGCACGCCTCTGCGCCGCATTCCAGACAAGACACCGGCGCAAGGCTGCCTTCCGTCAGCTGCAGGATCTCATTGATGGGATAATCCTGCGGGGCGCGGGTAAGGCGGTAACCGCCTCCTTTTCCCTGCACGCCCTCGATCAGATTGGCGGAAACAAGCAGCCGAAGGATTTTCTCCATATATTTCAGAGAGATCTCCTGCCGTTCCGCGACCGATTTCATAGCCATGTATTTGCCGTCGCCGTGTTCCGCCAGGTCGATCATGACGCGCAGGGCGTAGCGTCCTCTTGTGGATACCAGCATGACAGGTTCCCCCTTTGAATCTCATCATAGCACAACGCTCACAAGGCATCAAGTGCCGCCGGCGCTTTGGATCTCACCGCCGCCCAGGACCGTTTCTCCGTCGTACAGAACCGCGGCCTGGCCGGGGGTGACGGCCCGCTGGGGCCGGTCGAACTCGATCCGCACGCCGCCGGCTCCCTGCGGATAGACCGTCACCGGCTGCTCCTGCTGCCGTGAGCGTATTTTGGCAAAGCAGCGAAAGGGGAAATCGGGAGTTTTGCCGCAGATCCAGTGAACGTCTGAGAGGATCACGGTCCTGGAAAACAGCTCCTCCCAGTTTCCAACAACGACGGTATGGTCCTCTGCCTGAATTCCGCAGACATAAAGCGGCCTCCGGGAGGAAATTCCAAGTCCCTTGCGCTGCCCAATGGTATAGCGGATGATTCCGCGGTGCCTCCCCAGCACCTCGCCGCTTGTCGTTTGGAACACCCCCTCTGGGCATCGCTTTCCCGTATAGCTTTCGATCACACGGGCATAGTCGCCGTTCGGGACAAAGCAAATATCCTGGCTGTCCGGCTTGTCCGCATTGACAAAGCCGGCCTCTTTGGCGATTTTCCGCGTTTCGCTCTTGCGGAGCGCTCCCAGCGGAAAGAGCGTTCGGCTCAGCTGCTCCTGCGTCATCGCGTACAGAAAATAGCTCTGGTCTTTGGACGGATCAAGTGCTTTTTTCAGCACATACTCCTTGCCGTTGAATGCAATCCGGGCATAGTGGCCGGTTACGATCCGGTCGCAGCCAAGTACCCGCGCCCGCTCAAAAAGCCGGTCGAATTTTAAATACCGGTTGCAATCCACGCAGGGGTTGGGCGTTCTGCCGGCCTCATAGCTTCTGATGAATTTTTCAAGGACCCTGCTGCGGAACGCATCTTTAAAATTGAACACGTAATACGGCATTCCCATTCTCAGGGCGATGCTGCGCGCGTCCTCCACATCCTCCAGCACACAGCAGCTCCGCCCCCGCGCAGCGCCGTCATCGGGAGCGTCATACAGCTTCATGGTGCAGCCGATGCACGCATAGCCCATGCGCTTGGTCAGCAGAGCGGCGACGCTGCTGTCAACGCCGCCGCTCATGGCGATCAGGGCCTTCACCCGCCGCAGTGAGCGCAATGCCCACAGTCCGGAAACAGGCTGGAATCATAGGCGATGCCGCTTTTGTCGTAATAATCCTGGATCGCCTTTTTGATGGCCTCCTCCGCCAGCACCGAGCAGTGCATCTTATGCGCCGGAAGCCCGTCCAGCGCCTGGGCCACGGCCCTGTTGGTCAGCGCGAGGGCTTCGGACAGGGGCTTGCCCTTGATCAGCTCCGTCGCCATGGAGCTGGAGGCAATGGCGCTTCCGCAGCCGAAGGTTTCAAACTTCACATCGGTAATGATCTGATCCGCTATCTTCAGATAGATCCTCATGATATCTCCGCACACGGGATTACCAACCTCACCAACGCCATCGGCATCCTCGATGACGCCCACATTCCGGGGATTGCGGAAATGATCCATCACTTTATCGCTATACAAAGCCATCATATCACCTCTTATTCAGCAAATACATGGGGCCGTTTTCCGTTGACCAGATCCCGCCAGAAGGGGGACATATTCCGCAGGCGGGTCACCACGTCCGTGACGGCCTGAATGATCTCGTCCACATCTGCCTCCGTCATCTCCTCGCCGAGGCTGAGCCGCAGGGAGCCATGGGCCACCTCGTGGGGCCTGCCGATAGCCAGCAGCACATGACTGGGGTCCAGGGAACCGCTCGTGCAGGCGGAGCCGGAGGAAGCGCAGATGCCCCTCTCGTCCAGCAAAAGCAGCAGCGATTCGCCCTCGATGCCCTCAAAGCAGAAATTCACATTCCCGGGCAGCCGGCGCTCACGGTCGCCGTTCAGCTCTCCGTACGGAATCTGCTCCAGGCCGTGAATCAGGCGCTCACGCAGGCCGGTCAGCCGTGCGCGGTGCTCGTCCATGTTTGCACAGGCCTCTTCCAGCGCCGCTGCCATGCCCATGACGGCCGGGATATTCTCTGTGCCCGCGCGTTTTCCGCGCTCCTGGGCGCCGCCGCTGATGATGGTTTCCAGCGCCACCCCCCGCTTGGCATACAAGACGCCGATCCCCTTCGGCCCGTGGAACTTGTGGGCGGAAAGGGAGAGCAGGTCGATGTTCTGCGCCTTCACATCAATGGGCAGATGGCCTGCCGCCTGTACCGCGTCTGTGTGGAACAGGACGCCCTTTTCCCGGCAAACAGCCCCGATTTCCGCGACAGGCTGAATGGTGCCGATCTCGTTGTTGGCGTACATAATGGTCACAAGGCAGGTGTCCTCCCGGATGGCTTCCGCCACCTGCTCCGGCGTCACAAGGCCCGTGCTGTGCACGTCCAGCAGAGTGACCTCATAGCCCTGCTTCTTCAGCTTTTCCAGGGTATGCAGAACGGCGTGGTGCTCAAAGGCCGTGGAGACGATGTGTCGTTTCCCCCTGCGGGCCCCCAGCGCAGCGGCGGTCATGATCGCCTGGTTGTCCGCCTCGCTGCCGCCGGAGGTAAAGGTGATCTCCCTGGGATCGGCGTGCAGGCAGGCGGCGATCCGGCTCCGGGCGTTTTCCAGCGCCTCCCTGGCCTGCTGGCCGAAGGCGTAGAGGCTGGAGGGGTTTCCGTAATACTGTTCCATATAGGGCAGCATGGCATCGACCGCCACCCTGCTCATTTTTGTGGTCGCGGCATTATCTGCGTAAATCATAGCATACTCCTTGGTATTTAATCTGCAAACATGGGTGTGGAAAGGTAGCGCTCGCCGGTGTCCGGAAGCAGGACCACAATGGTCTTGCCCCTGTTTTCGGGGCGCTTTGCCAGCTGCGCGGCGGCCCATACAGCGGCGCCGGAGGAAATGCCCGCCAGGATGCCCTCCTGCCGTCCCAGACGCCTGCCGTAAGCAAAGGCGTCCTCGTCGGATACCGTCACGATCTCATCACAGATCCCGGTGTTCAGGTTGTCCGGCACAAAGCCTGCGCCGATCCCCTGGATCCTGTGGGCGCCGGCCACCCCCTGAGAGAGGACCGGGGAGGCCGCCGGCTCCACCGCCACGACCTTCACAGCGGGGTTCCGGCTCTTGAGATACTCTCCCACGCCGGTGATGGTGCCGCCCGTGCCCACTCCGGCGACAAAGATATCCACCTCTCCGCCGGTGTCGGCCCAGATCTCCGGGCCGGTGGCGGCGCGATGCGCGGCGGGATTTGCCGGGTTCACAAACTGGCCGGGAATGAAGCTGTCCGGGATCTCCTTCGCCAGCTCACTGGCCTTGGCGATGGCCCCCTTCATTCCCTTTGCGCCCTCGGTCAGCACCAGCTCCGCGCCATAGGCTTTCATCAGCTGCCTGCGTTCTTGGCTCATGGTCTCCGGCATGACGAGAATGAGGCGATAGCCCCTCGCCGCCGCAACAGATGCCAGGCCGATTCCTGTGTTGCCCGAGGTGGGTTCAATAATGACTGACCGGGCAGTCAGCAGCCCCTTCGCCTCGGCATCGTCAAGCATCGCCTTTGCAATGCGATCCTTGACAGATCCGGCGGGATTGAAAAATTCCAGCTTTGCCAGAATTCTGGCCTCCAGGTGCTCGGCTTTTCTGATATGGGTAAGCTCCAGCAAAGGCGTCCTGCCGATAAGCTGGTCAGCAGATGCATAAATGTTCGCCAAGATCATTCCTCCTTAACACTCTGAAACGGTTGTTCCAGGCCTGCGGTACTTCCGTCGATTTGCTTCGCGCTGACGGAAGGGGTCCGACAAGACATCGCTCTGCCCCGCGGTACTCTGCCGCCGGAACAGACGGCACATCCGCCCAAAGCGGAAGTCCTTCCGCACAAATCCAAACCTCCGGCTGTGGCTGGATGCCACTTTTACCTACCAATCTGGTATGTGATTGGATCATACCATCATTTGCCTACCAAGTCAAGGGGTAATTAGGCAAATTCATCGGTCAGCCAGTCCGCACGGGAATTCACAAAGCGGACATGGCCCGGCAAGCCAACCGCCGCAGGGCTGAAACTGCGGTTTCATCTGGAATAGCGGGAAAAAAGGAGGCTGCGTCAAAACGCAGCCTCCCGCAGGAACGAATATGGAGTTATGCAGAGAAGATTTTCACGGAGCGCCGGGAAAGGCCCGCGCTTCCCGGCAGCGGAACGGGAGCACCGTCACAGCCAGGCGGTCTCCAGCAGCTCGTCCTTCTTGGCCCGGGTCATCAGCTCCCCCACTACGGTGTGGACCTGCTTACCCTTGTAGAGAACCTCATACGCACACCGGCAGATGGGCATTTCCACGCCCTCCCGCTCCGAGAGCTGATGGACGCTCTCGGCGGCGTAGTAGCCCTCCACCACGGCGCCCACCTCCTCCATGGCGGCCTGGACGCTCTTGCCCTGGCCGATGAGGATGCCGGCCCGGTTGTTCCGGGAGTGCATGGAGGTGCAGGTGACGATCAGATCGCCCATGCCGGCGAGGCCGCCGAAGGTCAGGCGGGTACCGCCCAGCTTCTCACCCAGGCGGGTGATCTCCGCCATGGCCCGGGTCATCAGCAGCGCCCGGGTGTTGTCCTGGAAGCCCAGGCCCGCGCAGATGCCGCAGCTGAGGGCGATGACGTTCTTCAGCGCCGCCGCCAGCTCCACGCCGATGATGTCGTAGCTGGTGTAGACGCGGAAATAGTCGTTCATAAAGGCGTCCTGGACAAAGCGGGCCGCGTCCCGGTCCGGGCAGGCGGCCACGCACCCGGTAGGCATCCGGATGCCCACTTCCTCTGCGTGGGAAGGGCCGGAAAGGGCTACCACTTTACAGATATTCCCCGTCTCCTCCTGGAGCACCTGGCTCATGCGGAGGTTGGTGTCCCGCTCGATGCCCTTGGATACGGACACCAGGATGCTGTCCCGCCGCAGGTACGGCGCGATCTTCCGGCCCGTCTCCCGGACGGCGAAGGAGGGCGCCGCGGACACCACCAGGTCCGCCCCCTCCAGGCAGGAGAGGTCCCCGGTGACGGTCAGACGCTCCGGCAGGGCCACGCCCCTGAGCAGGGGGTTCTCCCGCTTTTCTGCCATTTCCGCCGCCTTGGCGGGGTTGTGGGACCAGAGCGTCACGTCGTGCCCGTTGTCGCACAGCACGATGCTCAGCGCCGTGCCCCAGCCGCCGCTGCCGACCACTACCGCCTTCATTGGGACCCCTCCTTTTTATGATGGAAGCTGAACTTGTTCTCGTTGCCGCGGATGAGCCGCCCGATGTTGGCCCGGTGCTGCCAGACCACCAGACCGCCCAGCACGAAGGCCAGCGCCACGATCACCGGATCGGGGTAGCAGTACCAGGAGATGAAGGGAAAGCTGGCTCCGGCCCAAACAGAGCCCAGAGATACGTACCGGGTCAGGACGGCCAGGAGCAAAAAGCCTCCCCAGACCACCAGCGCGATCCGCCAGTCGATCATGATGGCAATGGTGCCGCCGGAGAGGATGCCCTTGCCGCCCTTGAAGTGGAACATACAGGGGAACATATGGCCCAGCAGGCACCACAGGGCCGCCCAGTACTCCGCGAACAGCCTCCAGTGTTCCTCTGTCTGCGCCGCGGAGATGTAGATGGTGTAGCCCGCGAAGAACAGCTGCTTGGCCACCAGGATGGCCACCACCGCCTTGAGCACGTCGGTGAGGATGACCACGAAGGTCAACGCCCCGCCGAAGGTGCGGTAGAAATTGGTGAGGCCCGCGTTGCCGCTGCCGTGGTTGCGCACGTCGTCCCGCAGGATATACTTGGACACGATCACCGCCCCGTTGAAGCAGCCGCAGAAGTAGGCGATCACCGCCGTGACGGCGATCAGCAGCGGCAGGGGCACGCCGTTGGGAAACAGTCCCAGCATACGCTCACTCCTCCTTGTCGCCCTTCTGCCGGATGGAGAGGATCACCGGGGTGCCCTCCAGGCCGAAGGTATTTCGGATGCAGTTTTCCAGATACCGCTGGTAAGAGAAATGGAACAGCCGGGCGTCGTTGCAGAACACCACGAAGTGGGGCGGCTTCACGCCCACCTGGGTCATATAGTAGATCTTCAGCCGGCGGCCCTTGTCCGTGGGGGGCTGGACCCGGGTCTGGGCATCCGCCAGGACGTTGTTGAGCATGCCGGTGGTGATGCGGGTGGCAGCCTGGTTGGCCACGTAGTCGATCAGCTCGAACAGCCGGTCCACCCGCTGGCCGGTCTTGGCGGAGATGAAGAGGATGGGGGCGTAGGCCATGAAGGCCAGGTCCTGGCGGACCTTCTCCCGCATCCGGTCCATGGTCTTGTCGTCCTTTTCGATGAGGTCCCACTTGTTCACCACGATGATGCTGGCCTTGCCGGCCTCGTGGGCCAGGCCCGCCACCTTGGTGTCCTGTTCGGTGACGCCCTCAGTGGCGTCGATCATGATGAGGCACACGTCGCTGCGCTCGATGGCCATGGTGGCCCGGAGGACGCTGTACTTCTCGATGTCCTCGTCCACCTTGGACCGGCGGCGGATACCGGCGGTGTCGATAAAGACGAAAGCGCCCTTGTCGTTTTCAAACCGGGAGTCGATGGCGTCCCGGGTGGTGCCGGCCACGTCGGAGACGATGACCCGCTGCTCCCCCAGGATCTTGTTGACCAGGGAGGACTTGCCGGCGTTGGGCTTGCCGATGACGGCGACCTTGATGGCGTCGTCCTCCTCTTCCTCCTCGTCCTCCGGCGGGAAATACTGCACGCAGGCGTCCAGCAGGTCGCCGGTGCCGTGGCCGTGGACGGCGGAGACGGCGATGGGATCCCCCAGCCCCAGGTTGTAGAACTCGTAGTAGTCCGGGTCCGGGGCGCCGGTGGAGTCCATCTTGTTGACCGCCAGGACGATGGGCTTACCGCTGCGCAGCAGCATGTTTGCCACCTCGTGGTCCGAGGCGGTCAGGCCGGTCTTGATATCCGTCAGGAAGATGATAACGGTGGCGTTTTCAATGGCGATCTGGGCCTGATCCCGCATGAAGGCCAGGATCTGGTCGTCGGTCCGGGGCTCGATGCCGCCGGTGTCGATCAGGGTGAAGGACCGGCCGTTCCAGTCCGTCTCCCCGTAGATCCGGTCCCGGGTGACGCCGGGGGTGTCCTCCACGATGGAGAGCCTCCGTCCGATCAGCTTGTTGAACAGCATGGACTTGCCCACGTTGGGGCGGCCCACGATGGCGACGATCGGTTTCATGGGCGCTCACTTCCTTTCTCTTTCCACTCGATCTATATTATAAGCGAAACCCTTCGCGGTACGCAACGGAAAAAAAGAGGAGGGAAGTGTTCTTCCCTCCTCGCCCGATGGCTTCTTATTTCGCGACGACGGACTTCACGGTCTTGACTTCACGGCCGTTGTAAGTACCGCACTCCTGGCACATTCTGTGAGGCAGGTGCAGCGCACCGCATTTCGGGCATTTGACAAGGCCGGGAACCGCCAGCTTCCAGTGGGAGCTGCGCCGCTTGTCGCGTCTTGCCTTGGATACTTTTCCCTTAGGTACTGCCATTGTGACACCTCCTTGATCTTCAAAGGCCCGGAGTTACCGTCCTTAGTATTCCTTATTTGTTCTCCAAAAGCTTGGCCAGGACCGCCAGCCGGGGATCCGTCTCCTTTTGACAGGAGCAGGGGCCCAGATTGAGATCTGCGCCGCACCGGGGGCAAAGTCCCTTGCAATCTTCCGAACACAAAGTTTTCGTGTCCATTCCGAGGAGGAAGGCCGTCCGGGCCAGATCCTCCGCGTCCGCCTGGCCGTTTTCCAGCAGGACGATCTCGTCGTTGTCCTCGTTCTGGAGCTCCTCCGCCAGAAGGCAGCGGAAGGGGATCTCCTTGTCCTGGGCAAAGGCCTTGCCGCACCGGTCGCACACGGCGTCCAGGGTGCTGCGGGCCGTCAGCTCCAGTTCCAGAACACCGGCGGTGTTGCGCACGGTCCCCACCACCGTCACAGGGCGGGAGATGGGATATCGTCCGGCCAGCTCCACATCCGAAAGGTCCAGTTCAAACCGGAAATCCAGATGCTTTCCAGGCTCGTGCAGAATGGGTCTTACATCCAACAGCATAGTCTACCTCGCAATGACACGAGTAGTATTATAAGGGATTGACCACTCGTTGTCAAACAAATTTTTCATTTTTTTTCGTCTTTCTTCCAAAGGCCCCGCCGGAACCCCCTCAGAACTCCTCTTCCTCCCGGGATTCCTGCTCCCTGCGGTTGATAAAGCCGCTGACATCGATGCCCAGAATGGTGTTGCGGAACCCGGAGGCCAGCTTCTCATAGGAGGCGATGCGGTAGCCGTCCTTGGGACGCCGGGCGGACCAGGTGTCCCGCAGGGCCTTGGCAAAGGCCACGCCCAGCGGCGCCTCCAGCTCCACCAGCATGGGGGAGAGATACGCCACCATCATCTGCTTTTCATTGATCTGCACGGAGGTCCGGTTCCAGATCCGCTGGCGGCGCCAGCCGGCCTCCAGCTCGTCCATCAGCGATGCCGCCAGGTCCGCAAGGCCCGCCTCTCCGGCGGCGCGGATGGCCTCGGCGTACAGCGGGCCGAAGCGCTCCCCATACTCCCGGAAGGCCTTGTCGTACTGATGGCGGTCAAACCGCTTGAGATAATCCGTCTCCCGCACGGCGGGGGCCAGCTGCTCCAGGCTCATCTGGGCTCCTCCTTCCCCGCGTCCCCGTCCGGGGCTTCCTCCAGGGCCGGCGCGGCCTGGTCCGCTTCCTCCACGGGCTCGTCGGACCAGCTCTCCGGATCGTCGATATGCTCCTGGCCGTACCGGTAGGCCCGCCACTCCCGCAGCAGCATCAGCGCCGCCGCCACCGCGAACACCACGCCGCCGGCAACGTTCAGCACCGGGTTCTCCGCGTCCCCCTTCCACAGCCCGCTGAAGAGCTGGTAGGAAAGATAGATCAGATATCCTCCCGCCAGGACCCAGATGTAATTGACCCGGCCCGTGGGCTTTCTCCCCTGTTTTCCGCTCATAGCTTCAGTTTCTCCTAACTTCCAGAAAAAATTCTTTGTCCCGCCGCCTTTACATTCGCCCCCCGGACGGGTATGATGGATGCAGAAATCCAACACCGGGAGGCCCACCATGCGGGAGATCACCATTGGAAAAAACGACGCCGGACAGCGGCTGGACCGCTTCGTGTCCAAGTCCCTGCCCCTGCTGCCCCCTGCCCTGCTGCAAAAGTACATCCGCCTCAAGCGGATCAAGGTCAACGGCAAGGGCGCCAAGCGGGACGCGCGGCTGGCCGCCGGCGATACGCTACAATTATATATCAACGATGAGTTTTTTGACAAGCCCTCCGAGGAAAACATCTTCCTCACCCTGTTCCGCCCCCAGCTGGACATCGTCTACGAGGATGAGAACCTGCTGGTGGTCAACAAGCGCCCCGGCGTGGTGGTCCACGCCGACGAGACGGAGAAGGTCAACACCCTCATCAACCACATCCAGGCGTACCTCTACCAGAAGAAGGAGTGGAACCCCAGGTGGGAGAACGCCTTTGCCCCGGCGCTGTGCAACCGGATCGACCGCAACACCGGCGGCATGGTCATGGCCGCCAAGAACGCCGAGACGCTGCGCATCCTCAACCAGAAGATCCGGGACCACGAGGTGGAAAAATCCTACCTCTGCGTGACGGTGGGCCGCCCCTCCCCGGCAAAGGGCAAGGTGGAGGGCTTCCTCCTCAAGGACGAGGCGAAAAAGCAGGTCTCCTTCCACACCCGGCCCATCCCCGGCGGCAAAACCGCCGTGACGCTGTATCAGACCCTGGAGACCCGGGGAGAGCTGTCCTTGGTGGAGTGCCGCCTGCTCACCGGCCGGACCCACCAGATCCGCGTGTCCATGGCCCATCTGGGCTGCCCCCTGCTGGGGGACGGCAAATACGGCCGGGGCGACGTGAACCGCCGCTACGGCGAGACCCGCCAGGCCCTGTACTCCTACAAGCTCTCCTTCCCCTTCCCCACGGACGCCGGGCTTTTGGAGTACCTCCGGGGCCGCACCTTCACCGTGGCGGAGGTCCCCTTCCGGGACCGGTATTTCCCCCGTGAAAAAACTTCGTAAAAAGGCGGGGAAATCCGCGCAATCCCTTGACTTTTCCCGCTCTTTCCGATATCATTCTTTAATGCTGAATTTCGACGAGAAAGGTTCCCCCTCAACAGAGAAAAGAGGCTGATATTTCCATATAAAATATGTATGAAGAAATGGGGGAGGATACATGTCCAAAGAGTTGATCCGCCTGCGGGATGTCTGCATGGCCTTCGACGACGAGCTGGTTCTCGACCACTTAAATCTTTATTTCAATGACAAAGAATTCCTCACACTGCTAGGGCCCAGCGGGTGCGGCAAAACCACCACGCTGCGGATCATCGGCGGCTTCGCGACACCTACGTCCGGAGACGTCCTCTTTGACGGTGTGAGGATTAATGACGTTCCGCCCCATAAGCGCCAGATCAACACGGTGTTCCAGAAGTACGCCCTGTTCCCCCATCTGAACGTCTTTGAAAATATCGCCTTCGGCCTGCGGATGCAGCGCCGGCCCGACCCCTCCGATCCCACCGGCAAGCGCAAGGTGAAGATCCCGGAAAAGGAGATCCGGGAGCGGGTCATGGAGATGCTGGAGATCATCAGCCTCAAGGGCTTTGAAAACCGCAAGCCGGACGCCCTCTCCGGCGGCCAGCAGCAGCGGGTGGCCATCGCCCGGGCCCTGGTCAACCGGCCCAAGGTCCTTCTGCTGGACGAGCCCCTGGGCGCATTGGACCTGAAGCTGCGCAAGGACATGCAGATCGAGCTCAAGCGCATCCAGCAGCAGGTGGGCATCACCTTCATCTACGTCACCCATGACCAGGAGGAGGCCCTGACCATGTCCGACACCATCGTGGTCATGGACAAGGGCTGCATCCAGCAGATCGGCACCCCCGAGGACATCTACAACGAGCCCAAGAACGCCTTCGTGGCGGACTTCATCGGCGAGTCCAACATCATTGACGGCATCATGGTCCGGGACAAGGTGGTGAAGATGTACGGCCGGGAGTTTGCCTGCCTGGACGGGGGCTTCGGCGAGAACGAGCCCGTGGACGTGGTCATCCGGCCCGAGGACATCGACATCGTCCCCGTGGACCAGGGCCAGCTGGTGGGTACCGTCACCTCCGTCACCTTCAAGGGGATGCAGTACGACATCATTGTGGACTTCCGGGGCTTCAAGTGGCTGATCCAGACCACGGACCACTCCCCTGTCGGCGCCCGCATCGGCATCAAGATCGACCCCGACGGCATCCACGTCATGAAAAAGAGCCAGTACTCCGGTATGTTCGGCGATTACTCCTCCTTCTCCGAGGAGTACGACGAGCTGGACGACGCCACCCTGGTGTCGGAGGATGAGGAGGGAAGCGAGGATGCGGAATAAGCTCTCCTGGTTCGCCGTACCCTACGTGGTGTGGATGGCGCTGTTCGTGGTGGCCCCCATCATCATGGTGGTCATCTACGCCTTCTCCACCGCCGACGGCGGCTTTACCCTGGCCAACTTCACCCGGATGGGCACCTATACGGTGGTGTTCACCCGCTCGTTCAAGCTGGCGCTGGTAGCCACGCTGGTGTGCCTGCTCATCGGCTATCCCATCTCCTATATCATGAGCCGGGAGGGCCGGCAGTTCCAGCGGGTGGGCATGGTGCTGGTCATGCTGCCCATGTGGATGAACTTCCTGCTGCGGACCTACTCCTGGATGTCCATTCTGGAGAACAACGGCCTTTTGAACCAGTTCTTCCAGAACATCGGGCTCATCGATCTCTACAACCAGATCGCCATGCGCCTGGCCGCGGACCCCTCCGCCTATGAGCCCATCACCCACTTCCAGATGCTCAATACCCAGGGGGCCGTGGTGCTGGGCATGGTGTACAACTACCTGCCCTTCATGATCCTGCCCATCTACTCCGTGATCTTAAAGCTGGACCGCTCCCTGATCGAGGCGGCCCGGGATCTGGGCGCCAACACCTTCCAGGTGTTCCGGCGGGTGATCCTGCCGCTGAGCCTGCCCGGCGTCCTCTCCGGCATCACCATGGTATTCGTTCCCTCCGTGTCCACCTTCGCCATCAGCAAGATGCTGGGCGGCGGCACGGAGCTGCTGCTGGGCGATCTGATCGAGCAGCAGTTCATGGGCAACGCCTATAACCCCCAGCTGGGCGCGGCCATTTCCCTGGTGATGATGGTCATTGTGGTGGTGTGCATGTATGTGATGAATCGCTTCGGTGAGGGCGAGGAACAGGCGGTGATGCTGTGAAAAAGAATCACGTGTTTGTCAACCGCCTGTTCATGGCGCTGGTGTTTCTCTTCCTGTACGCCCCCATCATCCTGCTGATCATCTTTTCCTTCAACGCCGGCAACAGCAACACCGTCTGGAAGGGCTTCTCCCTGGACTGGTATCAAAAGCTGCTCCATGACCGGCTGATCATGCAGAGCGTCTACACCACGCTGCTGGTGTCCCTGCTGGCCACCGCCATCGCCACCGTGGCCGGCACCTTCGCCGCCATCGGCTTTTACGCCATGCGCCGGCGGGTGCGGGAGCCGCTGATGACCGTCAACAACATCCCCATGATGAACGCGGACATCGTCACAGGCGTCTCCCTGTGCCTGTTCTTCGTGGCCTTCTTCGGCTTCTGGGGGGACTTTGCGGCCTGGTTCAACGGCTTGCAGTCCCTGTTCCGGCTGCCCACCCGGCTGACCATGGGCTTCGGCACACTGCTCATCGCCCACGTCAGCTTCAACATCCCCTATGTGATCCTCTCCGTCGGTCCCAAGCTGCGGCAGATGGACAAAAACCTGGTGGACGCTGCCCAGGACCTGGGCTGCACCTGGATGCAGGCCTTCTTCAAGGTCATTCTGCCGGAGATCAAGCCCGGCATCGTCTCCGGCGCCCTGACGGCCTTCACCATGAGCATCGACGACTTCGTCATCAGCTACTTCACCGCCGGCTCCTCCGCCTCCACCCTGGCCATGACCATCTACGGCATGACCAAAAAGCGGGTCAGCCCGGAGATCAATGCCATTTCCACGCTGCTGTTCGTGACGGTGCTGATCCTGCTGGCCATCGTGAACCTGCGGGAGGCCCGGCAGGAGCGGCGGCGGGAGCTGCGGCGGATCTGAATGGTCCCATGGCCTTTTGGCCTTGAGATAGAACACTTTCAAACAAACACTGGAGGAATGATCAATTGAAAAAGACGCTTGCCTTGGCCCTTGCCATGATGATGGTGGCCGCCATGACCCTGACCGGCTGCGGAAGCGGCAAAGAAGAGCGGGTCGTCAACGTGTGCAGCTGGGGTGAATACATTGACGAGAACCTGATCTACCAATTCGAGGAAGAGACCGGCATCAAGGTCAACTACCAGACTGCCGAGAGCAACGAGGCCCTCTATTCCCTGCTCAAAACCGGCGCCGGAGACTACGATGTCATCGTCCCCTCTGACTATATGATCGCCCGGCTGATCGCCGAGGACATGCTGGCGGAGCTGGACTACAGCAGCATCCCCAACTATGAAAAGATCGACGCCCAGTACAAGGGCCTGAGCTTCGACCCGGAGAACAAGTACACCGTTCCCTACACCTGGGGCACCCTGGGCATCATCTACAACACCACCATGGTGGACGAGCCCATCACCAGCTGGGACGCCATGTTCGACGAGAAATATGCCGGCAACGTGCTGATGATCCGCAACTCCCGGGACGCCCTGGCCGCCGCCCTGCTGGACCTGGGCTATGACCTGAACACCACCGACGAATCCCAGATCCGGGAGGCCTATGAGCTGCTGGCCTCCGCCAAGGAGAAGGGCGTGTACCAGGCCTTTGTCATGGACGAGGTGTTCCAGAAGATGGAGGGCGGCAACGCCGCCATCGCCATGTACTACGCCGGTGACTACCTGACCATGCTGGAGAATAACCCGGACCTGGCCTATGTGGTGCCCGAGGAGGGCAGCAACTGGTTCGTGGACGCCATGTGCATCCTCAAGGGCGCCCAGAACGTGGAGGAGGCCCATGAGTGGATCAACTTCATCGCCTCCACCGAATCCAACCTGGCCAACATGGACTATATCTGGTATGCCTCTCCCAACGCCGAGGCTCTGGAGGGCTACCCCGCCTACTACGAGGAGACCTACGGCGAGCCTCTGGACATGGAGCTCTATGAGATCATGGCCGCTCCCAGCGACGTGCTGAGCCGCTGCACCCTGTACGAGAATCTGCCCGCCGAGACGCTGACGCTGTACAACGACCTGTGGACGGAGTTGGGCATCTGACCCCATGAAAAAAGAACCACGGCGCTGGCTTCCCGGCGCCGTGTTCCTTTTCACAAACTTCATACATCGGAGGAACCCATATGATCGTCATTGGAACCAAATGCCAGCTGCAGACAACCGTGACCGAGTCCCTGACGGCCTCCGCCGTGGGCTCCGGTGCCCTGCCGGTGTTCGGCACGCCCTTCCTGTGCGCCCTGATGGAAAACGCGGCAATGACCTGCCTCCAGAGCTTTCTGGAGGAGGGCCAGGGCAGCGTGGGCACCCACCTGGACGTGAGCCACGACGCCCCCACCCCCATCGGCATGACCGTCTGGGCCGAGGCGGAGATCACCGCCGTGTCCGAAAACGGCCGGATGGTGGACTTCGCCGTGAAGGCCTGGGACGAGAAGGGCCCCATCGGGTCCGGCACCCACACCCGGGCCATCATCAAAAACGAGAAGTTCCTAGCCAAGTGCAACGCCAAGCTGGACAAGTGACCCATGCAAAGCAAGAGCCGCGCCCCGATCGGGGCGCGGCTCTCAGCGTATCGAAAAAGTCTTTTCGACACGCTGAGCAAGTTTTCTGAACCTTTAAAAGGTTCAGAAAACTGATGATTGAAAACGAAAGGAACCCTTCCTGGGTTCCTCTCGTAACTCTCTTCCTTCCCGTCGCGCAAGTTTTTCTCCTTTTTGGACAAGCTCAAGAGCCGCGCCCCGATCGGGGCGCGGCTCTTCTCTGTTCCCTTACAGCACCAGGGACGGCGCGGAGTAGACCCGTGCGGCCAGCTCGCTGTTGAGCATGTACAGGCTCTTGGGGTCGGAGCCGAACAGTTCCATCTTGGAGATGAGGTCGTTGGCGTTGGTCTCCTCCTCCCCCTGCTCCTTGACGAACCAGTCCAGAAACTGCATGGTGCGGAAGTCCTTCACCTGGTAGGCGGCGGCGTAGATGTCGTTGATGAGGCCGGTGACATACAGCTCGTGGGCAAGGCCCGCCTTCAGCACGCCCATGTCGCTCTCCAAAGCCACGTCGGGCTTGGCGATGGCCTCCAGGGTGACGGCGGCGTTGTTGTTGTGGAGGTACTGGTAGAAGAGCATGGCGTGGTCCCGCTCCTCCTGGGCCTGGATCTTGTACCAGTTGGCAAAGCCGTCCAGCCCTCTGGCCGCGAAGTAGTTTGAGAAGTCCAGATACAGATAGGCGGAGTAAAATTCCTTGTTCACCTGCTGGTTCAGCAGGTCGCGCACGGTCTCGTTCAGCATAGGGATACCTCCAAAAATAAAGTGATGTATGGAACGCGGCCTCTGCCGCGGGGTTCAAAACAGCGTCAGCTGGCTGGTCTCCGCCATGCCGGCGAAGGCGCCCAGGGCCTTGAGCTGCTCGATGTGGGTCTTGGAGAGCTTGTTGCAGCACATGGCGAACTCCTCGATGGAGATGAACTCCTTCCCCTTCCGCTTTTCCACCGTGTCGATGGCCGCGGCCTCGCCCAGGCCGTGGACCGTGGTGAAGGGCGGCAGAAGGCCGTCCTTGGTCACCTTGAACTTGGTGGCGTCGGACTCGTAAATGTTGATGGTGTCGAAGTGGAAGCCCCGGAGGTAGAACTCGTAGCACACCTCCAGCGTGGTCAGCAGGTTCTGCTCCACGGCGGTGGCGTCCTTGTTGTTCTCGATCTCCCGGATCTTCCGCTTCACCGCGTCCAGACCCGCGCAGCAGTACTCCGCGTCGAAGGCCTTGGCCCGGACGGAGAAGAAGGTGGCGTAGAAGGCCAGGGGCTCGTGGACCTTGTACCAGGCGATGCGGAAGGCCATCATGACGTAGGCCACGGCGTGGGCCTTCGGGAAGAGATAGCCGATCTTAGCCAGGGACTCGATGTACCACTCGGGCACCTCGTGCTCCCGCATGGCCTCCACCCAGCCCTCGTCGAAGCCGCCCTTTTTCACCTTGCCCTTTCGGACCTTCTCCATGATCTTGAAGCTCATCTTGGGGTCCAGGCCCTTGGAGATGAGGTAGAGCATGATGTCGTCACGGCAGCCCACGGTCTCCAGAACGCTTGCCGTGCCGCTGACGATCAGGTCCCGGGCGTTGCCCAGCCACACGTCGGTGCCGTGGGAGAAGCCGGACAATCGCACCAGGGTGTTGAAGTCCTTGGGCTGGGTGTCCACCAGCATCTGGCGGGTGAACCGGGTGTTGAACTCCGGGATAGCCACGGCCCCGGTGGGGCCCAGGATCTCGTCGTTTTCGTATCCCAGGACCTTGCTGGAGGTGAAGATGGACATGGTATCCGGGTCGTCCAGAGGGATGTCGTGGGGGTCCACGCCGGTCAGGTCCTGCATCATGCGGACCATGGTGGGGTCATCGTGTCCCAGCATGTCCAGCTTCAGGAGGTTGGCCTCCATGGAGTGGTATTCAAAGTGGGTGGTGATGGTGTCGGAGTCATCGGCGTCCGCCGGGTGCTGGACCGGACAGAAGTCCTCCATGTCCATGTCGTCGGGGACCACCACCAGGCCTCCGGGGTGCTGGCCGGTGGTCCGCCGGACGCCCACGCAGCCTTGGGTCAGGCGGTTCTCCTCCGCCCGGCAGGCGGTGATGCCGTTTTCCTCCAGGTACTTCTTCACGAAGCCGTAGGCGGTCTTTTCCGCCAGGGTGCCGATGGTGCCGGCCCGGAACACCTGGGTCTCGCCGAACATCTCGATGGCGTGGCGGTGGGCCCGGGCCTGATACTCGCCGGAGAAGTTCAGGTCGATATCCGGCACCTTGCCGCCGCCGAAGCCCAGGAAGGTCTCGAAGGGGATGTCGAAGCCGTCCTTGACGTACTTCGTCCCGCAGACGGGACAGACCTTGTCCGGCATGTCGGCGCCGCAGCCGTAGGACCCGTCCAGGATGAATTCGCTGTTCTTGCAGTTGGGGCAGCGGTAGTGGGGCGGCAGGGAGTTGACCTCCGTGATGCCGGACATATAGGCCGCCAATGACGAGCCCACGGAGCCACGGGAGCCCACCAGGTAGCCGTTCTCCAGGCTGCGCTGGACCAGCTTTTGGGCCGACATGTACACCACGTCGTACTTGCCCAGAATACCGCCCAGCTCCACGTTCAGCCGGTCCACGATCAGCTTCGGCGGGTCCTCGCCGTAGAGCCGGTGGACCTTGTCCCACACCAGGGTGTTGAGCTCCTCCTCGGAGTTTTCAAGGCGCGGCGGGAACAGGTCCTTGGGCAGCAGCTCGAAAGACTCCACCATGTCGGCGATCTTCCGGGGGTTGGTGATGACCACCTCATAGGCCTTCTCCTCCCCAAGGTAGGAGAACTCCCGGAGCATCTCGTCGGTGGTCTTGAAGTAGATGGGCAGCGGCGCGTTGGCGTCCGGGAACTTCTTGGAGGCCAGGAGGATGTGGCGGTAGACCTCGTCCTCCGGGTCCAGGAAGTGGACGTCGCCGGTGGCGCAGACGGGCTTGCCCAGCTCCTCGCCCAGGCGGACGATGGTGCGGTTGAACTCCCGCAGGTCCTCCTCGGACCGGGCGTCGCCGTTGCGGAGCATGAAGGCGTTGTTGCAAAGGGGCTGGATCTCCAGATAGTCGTAGTAGGAGGCGATGCGCTTGAGCTCCTCCCAGTCCTTGTGGTCCGCCACGGCCCGGAACAGCTCGCCGGCCTCGCAGGCGGAGCCCACGATGATGCCCTCCCTGTGCTCGTTGAGCAGCGTCTTGGGGATGGTGGGCACCCGCTTGAAGTACTTGAGGTTGGAGGCGGAGATCATCTGGTAGAGGTTCTTGAGGCCCACCTTGTTTTGGGCGATGAGGATGATATGCTTGGGGAAGCGGTTGGTCTTGTTCCCCAGGGGCCGCAGCTTCTCCATTTCCTTGTTCACGGCCTGGAGGGTATCCACCCCCCGCTCGTGGAGCATCTTCCAGAAGGGGATCAGCATATAGCCCACGGTGGCGGCGTCGTCGCTGGCCCGGTGGTGGTTGAAGGTGGGCAGCTCCAGCCGGTCCGCCACGATGTCCAGCTTGTACTTCCCCAGGTCCGGCAGCAGGTTCTGAGCCAGGATCAGGGAGTCGATGTAGGTGGGCGTAAAGGGCAGACCCACCTTCTTGCAGCCCGCCCGGATGAAGCCGATGTCGAACTCGGCGTTGTGGGCCGCCAAGGGCCGCCCGCCCACGAAGTCCAGGAAGGCCGTCAGGGCCTCCTTCAGCTGGGGCGCGCCCCGGAGCATCTCGTCGGTGATGCCGGTGAGGCCGATGATCTCCGGCGTCAGGTGCCGGTTGGGGTCCACGAAGGTCTGGAACCGCTCGCAGACCTCCCCATTGCGCAGCACCACGGCGCCGATCTCGGTGATGGCCTCCCGGTCTACCTTCAGGCCGGTGGTCTCGATGTCAAAGCACACGATCTCCCCGTCCAGAGGGCAGTCCTGGCCGCCGTGGACCACCACCCGGTCGTCCAGGTTGTTGACAAAGTACCCCTCCACGCCGTAGAGCAGCTTGATCTTGTCCCCGGCGGCGTGCCAGGCGTCCGGGAAGGACTGGGCCACGCCGTGGTCCGTGATGGCGATAGCCGGGTGGCCCCAGCGGATGGCGGTCTCCACCGCCGCCTTGGTGTCCGTCAGGGCGTCCATGTTGCTCATGCGGGTGTGCAGGTGCAGCTCCACCCGCTTCTCCGGCGCGGTGTCCTCTCGCTTGGGATGGTCCGTGATGCAGATGTGGTAGGGGTTGAGCTGGATGTCCTTGCCGTCCCAGGTGGGCTCCATCTTGCCCTGGACCAGCAGCCACATGCCGGGCTTGATGGCCCCCTCCAGCTGCTGGGCCTCCTTCTCCGTCAGGTTCTTCTGGACGGTGACGGAGTTGGTGTAGTCGGTCATGTCGAAGCTCAGCCGCCACATGCCCGGCCGCCGGGTCTCCCGGCACTCGAAGGCAAAGACCTTGCCCTCCACCGTGGCGGTGCCCATCTTCAGGTCCAGGTCCTTCATGGGGCCGGGCCGGGACTTGATGGGCTTGCCCATGAGCACCTTGCCGGGCTTGGGGGCCTCCTTCTTCCCGCCGTTTCCGGCGGAGGCCGCCGGGGCGGCAGGCTCGAAACGGGGCTGCGGGGCCTTGCACACGGCCTCCACCTCCACGGTCCGGAAGCCGTAGACCCCGGAGAGCAGGCGCTTGAGCTCCGCCGCCTCCGCCTCCCCCAGTTCGATCTGGGTGGTCAGGTGCAGCTTCAATGCCATGGCGGCCTGGTCGATGGAGGCGCTGTTGATGACGGCGCCCGCCAGGGCCAGGCGCAGCTCACCGGACAGCTGCAGCTCCGTAAACATTTCAAAAAACGGGATATCTCTTGACATGCTTGCCTCTCTTGTACGCATTCTTTCAAACGGACCTCCATGGCCCGGTCACAGCTTCTCGATCTCCTCCATCAGCTTGTCCACAAGCTGCTCTTGGGGGACCTTGTAAAGGATCTCCCCTTTCCGGAAGATCAGGCCCTCGCCCTTGCCGCCGGCGATGCCGATGTCCGCGGCGGCGGCCTCGCCGGGGCCGTTGACGGCGCAGCCCATCACCGCCACAGTGATGTTCTTTTCGCAGTTCATGAGCCGCCGCTCCACCTCCTCGGCCATGGGAATCAGATCGATGCGGGTGCGGCCGCAGGTGGGGCAGGCGATCAGGTTCACGCCCTCCTTCCGGAGGCCCGCCGCCCTGAGGATCTTCTTGGCGGCATAGATCTCCTCCACCGGGTCGGCGGTCAGCGTCACCCGGATGGTGTCCCCGATGCCCATGCACAGCAGGCCGCCGATGCCCATGGCGGACTTCACCATCCCCATAGAGGGCGTGCCCGCCTCGGTGACGCCCAGGTGCAGGGGATAGTCCGTCCGCTCGGAGAGCAGCCGGTAGGCCGCCATGGTCAGCGGCACGTCGGAGCACTTGACGGAGATGCAGATATCGTCAAAGTCGAACTTGTTGAGAAGGGCCACGTGGCCCATGGCGCTCTCCACCAGCGCCTCGGCGGTGACGCCGCCGTACTTGGCCCGCAGCTCCTTTTCCAAAGACCCGCCGTTGACGCCGATGCGGATGGGGATGCCCTTGCTGCGGCACATGTCCGCCACGGCCTTGACCTTGTCCTCCCCGCCGATGTTGCCGGGGTTGATGCGGATGGCGTCGACGCCCCGCTCGGCGCACGCCAGGGCGTACTTGTAGTTGAAGTGGATGTCGGCGATCAGGGGGATGCGGATGCGCTCCTTGATCTTGTCCACCGCCTCCGCCGCCGCCTGGTCGGGGATGGCCACCCGGATGATCTCGCACCCGGCGGCCTCCAGGGCCAGGGTCTGGGCCACGGTGGCGTCCACATCGTCGGTCTTGGTGTTGCACATGGACTGAATGGAAACGGGGGCGCCGCCGCCCACCGGCACAGCGCCCACCATCAGTCGTTTCGTCATGTCCGTTCCTCCTTCAGCAAGGCGTAGACGCAGGCGTCCGTCACCTGTCCGTTTTTGTACACAGCAGCGCGCCGGGTCCCCTCCAGGGTGAACCCGGCTTTTTCCAGCACCCGGCGGGAGCCGGTATTAGGGGCGAACACCTCCGCCTGGATGCGGAGGATGTCCCAGACGGAGAAGGCCAGGCGGCACATCCGCCCCACCGCCTCCGTCATGATGCCCTGGCCCCACCAGGCCCGGCCCAACCAGTAGCCCAGCTCCGCGCTCCTCCGGCCCACGTCGGTGCCGAGGGTCACGGTGACGCAGCCCACGGCCTCGCCGCCGAGGGCGATGGCCCGGCACAGCTGGTCCCGGCCCTCCCGATCCATGCAGTCCCGGAGGAACCACGCCGCGTCCGCCGGGGTGTAGGGGCTGGGGAACACGTCCCGGAGGTTGGCAGCCACGGCCGGGTCGTCGGCCCAGCGGACCAGGGAGGCGGCGTCCGCCTCCTCCCAGGGCCGCAGCACAAAGTCCGTCACGGCGTCCGCCTCCTCACCGGATCAGCTTGAACACATCCTGGAAGGTGACCACCGCCATGAAGCCCATCAGCACCACGAAGCCCGCGGTATTGACGGCCATCTCGTACTTCTCCGGGATCTTCTTCCGGAACAGGCGGAAGGCCAGGGTGTCCACGATCAAAAAGAAGATCTTCCCCCCGTCCAGGGCGGGAATGGGCAGCAGGTTCATCACCGCCAGGTTCACGGCGATCATGGCGGCGAAGTACAGGATGTTCTCCACCGCGTCCCGGAGGGTGGGAGACTCCGACCCCACCTGGGTGATGGCGGAGACGATGCCCACCGGGCCGCTGAGGTCCTCCATCCCGGCCTCGCCGGTAAAGAACATCTGCAAGCTCAGCCGCACGATCCGCACAAAGTCGATGGTGTTGAGCCAGCTGGTGCGCAGCTTGGCGCCCAGGGTGGCCTTTTCCACACCGATGGTCCAGCCCAGTCCCTGGTACGGCTCGCCGTTTTCGTCGGAGTAGGTGCCGTAGGCCAGGGGGATCTGGCCCAGGTCCACCACCTCCCCGTCCCGGCGGACCTCCATGTCCACCAGACCGTCGCCGTCCAGGCTCAGCAGCAAGCTCACGTCGCTGTACAAATACACCCGCTCGCCGTTGATGGTCCAGAGCTGGTCCCCGGGCTGGAGACCGCCGTCCCCCTGGGCGGGGAACTCCGGCGCGAAGTCCAGGACCTGGGTGGTGTAGAAGGCGGCGGTGCCGCTGTACAGGATCAGCACGATCAAAAGGCCCGTCAGGAAATTCATGATGGACCCGGCGGCGAAGATCAGCGCCTGCTTCCAGAAGCCCTGACGGGTCAGGGACCGCTCGTCGTCAGAGGTGCTGTCCTCTCCCTCCATGGCGCAGAAGCCCCCGATGGGCAGCGCCCGCAGGGAGTACTCCGTCTCCCCCACCGTGCGGCCCCAGATCTGGGGCCCCATGCCGATGGAGAACTCGTTGACCCGCACGCCGCAGAGCTTGGCGGTGATAAAATGGCCGAACTCGTGGACGGCGATCAGCACGCCGAAGATCAAAATGGCCGCCAGGATATACAAAATCATGCGCGTTGCTCCTCAAATTCTTAAAATCGTGCCCGGACCACGTCCCTTGCGGCGGCGTCCGCCGCCAGGATATCCTCCAGGGCTGGGTCCTGCCGCACGCCCACCTGCTCCCGGGCCAGGGCCACCAGGCGGGGAATGTCGTAAAAGCCGATCTTCTCCGCCAGAAACAGTCCCACCGCCTCCTCGTTGGCGGCGTTCAGCACGGCACAGGCGGTGCCGCCCGCCTCCGCAGCCTCCTCCGCCAGCGAAAGGCAGGGAAACACCTCCCGGTCCGGCCGGGCAAAGGTCAGCGGCGGGCAGGTCAGCAGGTCCAGGGGCTCCGCCGGGCTCTCGCCCCGGTTGGGATACGTCATGGCGTAGCGGATGGGCAGGCGCATATCCGGCGTGCCCAGCTGGGCCAGCACGGCGCCGTCCCGGTACTCCACCAGGGAGTGGACAATGGACTGGCGGTGGATCACCACCGACACCTGGGAGAGAGGCAGGCGGTACAGACGCATGGCCTCGATGATCTCCAGGCCCTTGTTCATCAGCGTGGCGCAGTCCACGGTGATCTTGGGGCCCATGGTCCAGTTGGGGTGGCGCAGGGCGTCCGCCCGGGTCATCCGACCCGCCTCTTCCCTGGTCATGCCGTAGAAGGGCCCGCCGGAGCAGGTCAAAATCAGCCGCCGGATCTCCCGGCGGTCGCGGCAGCCCTGAACGCACTGGAAGATGGCGGAGTGCTCGCTGTCCACCGGCACGATCTCCGCCCCAAAGCGGTCCGCCGCGTCCATGACCAGCTGCCCGGCGCAGACCAGGGTCTCCTTGTTGGCAAGAGCGATGCGCTTTTTCGCCTCAATGGCGGCCAGGGTCGGCTTCAGGCCCACCATGCCCACCACGGCGGTGACCACCGTGTCCGCCTCCGGCAGCACGGCGGCCTCCAGCAGTCCCTCCGGACCGCCGATCACCTTCGTACCGGTGTCCGCCAGCCGCACGGCCAGATCCCTGGCAGCGGCCTCATCGGTGAGGACCGCCAGGGACGGACGGAATTTCCGCACCTGCTCCTCCACCCGGTCCACGCTGGACCGGGCGGTGATCGCCGCCACCCGCAGGCCCATCTGCTCCGCCACGTCCAATGTCTGGCGGCCGATGGAACCGGTGGAGCCCAAAATGGAAATCGTTTTGCTCATAGTCTATTCCTCAATGCTGAAAACAATCCTAAAATCCGCAAAGCGTCCCTCAGAGCAGCTGTAACAGCAGCCACACGAAGGGCGCCGCGAAGGTCACGCTGTCGAACCGGTCCAGGATGCCGCCGTGGCCCGGCAGCAGATGGCCGTAGTCCTTGACGCCGAACTCCCGCTTGATGACGGAGAAGCTCAGGTCCCCGATCTGGCTGACGGCGCTGCCCACCAGACCGAAAAACAGGATCTCCCGGGGGCCCATGAACGCGTCGGTGATGATATGCGCGCCGATCCAGGTCAGCAGCAGCGTGCCCAGCACGCCGCCGATCAGTCCGCCCACGGCGCCCTCCACGCTTTTCTTGGGGCTGACACGGGGGGACAGCCTGTGTTTACCCAGGGTACAGCCCACAAAGTAGGCCAGGGTATCGCTGCCAAAGGAGACGCAAAGGGGCAGAAAGACCATGATCCGGCCGACGATCTCTCCGCCCTCGCTGCCGTATGCCATCCGCAGCCGCAGCAGGCAGCTGAGCATCAGCGGGAACACCAGCCCGGCAAACACCGCGGCGGTCAGGACGGCAAAGGGCACGGGCCGCTCCCTGTCGTACCGGAGGATGGCCACTACGAACAGCGCCAGCACCAGCACCGCCCCCAGCAGCCCCGTCAGGGGCAGGACCGGCAGGGCGGTCAGCTTCGCGTACCGGATGGACTGCTCCCCGTACACACACACCGGCACCAGCGCCGCCGCCAGCACCGTCAGCGGGAGCAGGGGCTTCCCCGCCTCAGCGGCCACGGCGTGCATCAGCTCCCAGGCGCCGACGGCGCACATCAGGGCCAGCAGCACCATGGTCGCCCAGTCCGGGGCCCAGCCCAGCACCAGCAGCAAAAAGGGGATGCCCACCACGGCCACCAGGACCCGCGCTTTCAGAGAACTCATTTTTTCACGCCTCCAAATCGTCTGTCGCGGCTTTGATAGGCCGCGATGGCCCGGTCCAGCTCCGCCTCGTCAAAGTCCGGCCAGAGGGTGTCGGTGTAGTAGAACTCCGCGTAGGCGCACTGCCAGAGCAGGAAGTTCGAAAGCCGCTGCTCCCCGCTGGGCCGGATGATGAGCTCCGGGTCCGGGATGCCGGCGGAGTCCAGATAGGAGGAGAACAGCGCCTCGTCCAGGTCCTCCGGCCGCTTCTCTCCCGCCGCGCACTCCGCGGCAAAGCGCCGCGCCGCCCGGAGGATCTCGTCCCGGCCGCCGTAGTTGAGGCAGACGTTGGCCTGGAAATCATCCTTGGACAGGTGCTCGGTGATCTCGTCGGTCTCCCGGGCCAGGGCCCGCAGCTCCGGGGCGATGGGGGTCATGTCCCCGAAGAAGTGGAGCCGGATGTGGTCCCGCTCCATGGTGTCCACCGCCTCCAGCAGATACTTCTTCAGCAGCAGCATGATGGCGCCCACCTCGCTCTCGGAGCGCTTCCAGTTCTCCGTGGAGAAGGCGTAGACGGTCAGATACTGCACACCTAGTTCCTTGCAGTAGGTGGCGATGCGGCGGAAGGTCTCCGCCCCGGCCTTGTGGCCGGCGGTGCGGGGCAGGCCCCGGCGGGTAGCCCAGCGGCCGTTGCCGTCCATGATGATGGCGATGTGCCGGGGGACCCCCATCTCCTTGGAACAGGGCAGGCCGGCGGCCTGCCCTGTCTCGTTTTGTCTCATACGTTCTGCCATCAGACCGCCATCAATTCTTTCTCTTTCTTGGCCAGCAGGTCGTCCAGCTTCTTGCAGCTGTCGTCGGTGAGCTTCTGCAGGTCCTTTTCCACCTGCTTCATCTCATCCTCGGTGATCTCCGCCTTCTTCTCCTGCTTCTTGAAGTTGTCCATGGCGTCCCGGCGGATGTTGCGGATGGCCACCTTGCCGTTTTCCGCGTACTTGCGGATCTGCTTGACCAGCTCCTTGCGGCGCTCCTCGGTCAGCTGGGGGAAGCTCAGGCGCAGGCTGCGGCCGTCGTTCTGGGGATTGATGCCCAGGTCGGAGTTCTGGATGGCCTTCTCAATGGACTTGACGGCGCTGGTGTCCCAGGGCTGGATCAGCAGCGTCCGGGGGTCCGGGGTGGAGATGGCCGCGATCTGCTGGATGGGGGTGGGGCTGCCGTAGTAGTCCACCATGATCCGGTCCAGCACGGCGGCGTTGGCCCGGCCCGCCCGCACGGAGGCGAAGTCGGCGGCCACAGAGTCGATGCTCTTTTGCATCTTGTCCTCGTACTTCTTGTATTCGTCCTTCAACATCCTGTGTTCCTTCCTTTCATGTCGAAAACTTGGGGCAGCGGCGTCGCCGCGTCATTCCTTCACGATGGTGCCCACGTTCTCTCCGCACAGAGCCCGGATGATGTTCCGGGGGTCCTTCAGGGCGAAGAGCAGCACCGGGATGTGGTTGTCCATGGAGAGGGACGTGGCGGTGGAGTCCATCACCATCAGGTGCTGGGCCAGCACGTCGTCGTAGCTGATGGAGTCGTACTTCACGGCGGTGGGGTCCTTCACCGGGTCGGCGTTGTACACGCCGTCCACGTTCTTGGCCAGCAAAATCACGTCGGCCCCGATCTCCGCCGCCCGCAGCACCGCCGCGGTGTCCGTGGAGAAGAAGGGGTTGCCGGTGCCGGCGCCGAAGATCACCACTCTTCCCTTCTCCAGGTGCCGGATGGCCCGGGAGCGGATGTAGGGCTCGGCGATGGCCCGCATCTCGATGGCGGTCTGGACCCGGACGGGGATGCCCTTCTGCTCGCACACATCCGCCACGGCCAGGCAGTTCATCACCGTGGCCAGCATGCCCATGTGGTCGGCACGGGTGCGCTCCATCTTGCCGCCGCTGTTCTTGGCGCCCCGCCAGAAGTTACCGCCGCCGATGACCAGACCCACCTGGACGCCCATGTCCAGGCACTCCTTGAGAATATCGCAGACCTGGCTGATGACCTCAAAATCCAGGCCGGAGTGCTTGTCGCCGGCCAGGGCCTCGCCGCTGACCTTCAGCAGCACCCGCTTGTAAACAGGCTTTGCCATGGTAAAATCCTCCCTCTGCTTGCAGTCCATGATAACGGCTATATTTTACCGTATTTTTCGCCGTTTGCATAGGGGGGTACGAGAAGTTTTTCCCGGAAAAAGCCGGGGCGCCGGGCCGGCCCTTTGGTCCTGAACCAAGCGCGCCCCCGTGGGGCGGGAGGCGGTTTTCCGGCCCGGAGCCGGATTTTTTCCCGCCGCAACCGATATTCGACACCCGGGTGGTGGCCTTTTCCCCGGAAATCTGCTATCCTGGAACCAGCAAAGGAGGAATGTCCATGACGCTGGGACAGCGGATCAGTGGGTATCGAAAGGCCCTGGGCGTCTCCCAGGAGGAGCTGGGGGCCCGGCTGGGCGTGAGCCGCCAGGCGGTGAGCAAGTGGGAGACCGGCGCCGCCGCGCCGGATATGGAGAATTTGCTGGCCCTGGCCCGGGAATTCGGCGTCAGCGTGGCGGAGCTGACCGCCACGCCGGAGCCGCCCGCTCCGGCAGAGGCCGCCGGAGGGCCGGAGCCTCCTCCCCCGCCCCGGCGGCGGGGCTGGTGGATCGGAGTGGCGCTGGTCCTGGCACTGCTGGTCTTCATGACGGGGACGCTGATCGTCCTGGGCCTCCGCTCCACAGCGGGGCAGGTCAGCGACATCCCGGAGCCGGTGGACGCGGCGTTCTATCTCACCTGGCAGGTCCCCCGGCTGGGACATCAGGCGTGGTATGAATACCTGTCCCTGGGCGCTCAGGAGGGCACTTTCCCCTACGGCACCTCCCTGGTGCTGACGGAGCCGGAGGAAGTGCTGGATACGGACGACTCCCTCTCCACCCTCCACCGGGCGGACTGCGGGGACCTGCATCTGGAGTACCTCCACACCGGTTATGACCCGGAGCAGGATCCGGAAGCGCCGGAGCGGGAATTCATCACCAAGATCACCACCATCGTGCCGGGGTACACCACCCCCTGTGGCATCGGCGTGGGCGACACCAAGGAGGATGTCCTGCGATCCTACGGCGACGAGCTGGTCTACTGCCTCAAGGAGCAGGACGGGTATTCCCTGGTGAAGCACGACTACTATTACGCCTTTCAGACACCGGAGACCTTCGGACAGAGCCTGTGCCTCTATATACGGGACGGGCTGGTGGCGGGCATCAAGCTGGAGCATATGTTGGACGCAGGGAATACGGCCTACGCCCCCAACAACGTGACCCGCTTCCCTCTGGCGGACGGCGAGCCGGACTTCTCAGCGCTGCAGGAGCCGGAGCGGGAGGAGATCAGTGACACCCGGAGGGTCTACATCGCCTGGAACCGGCTGGTGACCGACAGCAATCTCTCCGCTGAGGAGCGGTACGCCTGCCGGCGGGACGTATTCAGCCTGCTGCCGAATATGGACTGGGGCGAACTGCGGCAGATGGGCAGCGCGGAAAATCCGGACGACGCCATTTTCGGTTTGATGACCTGGCTGGAGGACCAGGCTTCCTACTCCTCCGCCGAGATCCTGTGGCTCCAGATGGGCTGCACCGCCCAGGGGCTGGACGGGGCCTATACGGAGGGCTACTGCCGCATCCTCTCCCGTGCCCTCTTCTCCGACCCGGTGACCTTTTCCAAGTCCCTGGCCGCGGAGGGCGCGGATGAGACCGGAAAGCGCAGCGCCCTCCACCTCACCGCCTACGACGCGGACCTGTACCCGGCGGATCTGGAAAAGGCTTTGGCCACACTGGATGCCGCCCTGGCAGACAACGCCTTCACCGACGCGGAGCGGGGCTGGGCGGAGCTGCTGCGGCTGTACCTGACCACGCCCCTGGAATCGCGCGGGGATCTCCCCGCCTCTCCGGCGGAACTGGGCTGACCGGCCGGACAGACGGCGCGGGGGAACGGCGTTGCCGTTCCCCCGCGCTGTCTTATTGCTCGCCGGCCGCCGTCAGCAGCCGGATCAGGGCGTCCTTCCCCTCCCCCTTCTCCGCGGAGAAGGGCACCAGGGCGTCGGCCTCCGTCAGCTCCAGGGTCTCACGGATCAGCGCCAGGGCCGGTTCGATCTGGCTCTTTTTCAGCTTGTCCAGCTTGTTGGCCACAATGATCTCCGGGCAGCCGGACTGGCGGAACCAGTCGTGCATGGTCACGTCGTTGGCCGTGGGCTTGTGGCGGATGTCCACGATCAGCACCCCGGCGGTGATGCGGCCGGTCTCCTCCTGGAAATAGCTCTCCATGAGGCGGCCCCACCGCTCCTTCTCCGCCTGGCTGACCTTGGCGTAGCCGTACCCCGGCAGGTCCACCAGGTAGGCCCGGCTGTCCACCAGGAAGTAGTTGATCTGGGTGGTCTTGCCCGGGGACGCGCCCACGTAGGCCAGGTTCTTCCGGCCCACCAGTCGGTTGATGACCGAGGACTTTCCCACGTTGGACCGGCCCGCAAAGGCGAACTGGGGCAGGCCGTCCCGCAGGAAGTGGTCCCGGTGGGAGGCGGAGCGGACGAACTCCACTTTGTTGAAATTCAAAGCCATGTACAGGTGTTCTCCTTTACTGCCGCAGAGCGGCGTCTCCCCCGTTTTCCCGGCCGGGCAGGGGCGCGAAGGCAGCCACCGGCCGCTCCTCGTGGACCGGGGCGGAGACCTCCGGGCACAGCGCCGCGGCGAACACCTGGTCCACCGTCTCCACCGGCACGAAGTGCAGCGCGGAGCGGACCGTGGGGTCGATCTCCTCCAGATCCCGGACGTTGTCCTTGGGGATCAGGACCGTGCCGATGCCGTTGCGCAGGGCGGCCATGGTCTTTTCCTTCAGTCCGCCGATAGCCAGCACCCGGCCCCGGAGGGTCACCTCGCCGGTCATGGCGACGCCCGCCCGGATCTTCCGCCCGGTCAGGGCGGAAAGCATGGCCGTGGTCACGGCGATGCCGGCGGAGGGGCCGTCCTTGGGCACCGCGCCCTCCGGGAAGTGGACGTGGATATCCAGGGTCTTGTGGAAGTCGGCGGGCAGGTTCAGCGCCGCGGCGCGGCTGCGGAGGCAGCTGAGGGCCGCCTGGGCGGACTCCTTCATCACGTCGCCCAGGTTGCCGGTGAGCTCCAGCTTGCCCGAGCCCTCCATGACGTTGACCTCCACCTCCAGAATCTCGCCGCCGGCTTCGGTCCAGGCCAGGCCGTTGACCACGCCCACCTCCTCCCGGTCCGTGTGGAGGGCCGGAGGATAGGGCTGGCAGTCCAGCAGCTTGGGAAGGTCGTTTTCCGTAACGGTGATCCGCTTTACATCGCCTGTCAGCAGGCGCATATCGGCCTTGCGGCACACCGCCGCCAGCCGCCGCTCCAGCAGGCGGACGCCGGACTCCCGGGTGTAGTCCCGGATGATGGCGCGGATCACGTCGTCGCCCATGCGCACCGCGCCCTTCTTCAATCCATGGGCGGCCAGCTGCTTGGGCAGCAGGTGGCGCTTGGCGATCTGGAGCTTTTCCTCGTCGGTGTAGCTGCTCAGGCGGATGACCTCCATCCGGTCCAGCAGGGGCCGGGGGATGGTGTCGGTGGTGTTGGCGGTGGTGATGAACAGGACCTTCGTCAGGTCCACGGGAATCTCCAGGAAGTGGTCCCGGAAGGCGTAGTTCTGCTCGCCGTCCAGCACCTCCAGCAGCGCCGCCGCCGGGTCGCCCCGGTAGTCGCTGCCCAGCTTGTCGATCTCATCCAGCAGCAGCAGCGGGTTCATGGACCCGGCGCGGCTGATGGCCTCGATGATGCGGCCGGGCATGGCGCCTATGTAGGTCTTGCGGTGGCCCCGGATGTCGGCCTCGTCCCGGACGCCGCCCAGGGAGAGGCGGGCCAGCTTGCGGTTGAGGGCCTTGGCCACGGAGATGGCGATGGAGGTCTTGCCCACGCCCGGCGGGCCCACCAGGCAGAGGATCTGCCCCTTGGCGTCGGGGTTCATCTGCCGGACGGCGATGGTCTCCAAAATCCGCTCCTTCACCTTTTCCAGACCGAAGTGGTCCTTCTCCAGCACCTTCCGGGCGGCCTCCACGCTGAGACGCTCGCGGGTCTCCACGTTCCAGGGCATCTCCAGGCACACGTCCAGGTAGTTGCGGATGACGGCCCCCTCGGCGCTGCCGAAGGGCTGCTTGGAGAGCTTCGTGACCTCCTTCAAAAGGTGCTTCTCCGTCTCCTCGTCCAGCTTGAGGGCGGTGATCTTCTCCCGGTAGGCGGTCAGCTCATCGGTCTCGGTCTCCTCGCTCTCTCCCAGCTCGTTCTGGAGGACCCGGATCTGGGTGCGCAGGATCTGCTCCCGCTGGGAGCGGACCAGCTGGTCCCGGACCTTGCTCTCCATCTCGTGCTCGAAGCCCAGGACGTTGTTCTCCCGGGCCAGGAAGCCGTTGAGCTTGCGCAGGCGGATGTAGGGGGAGAACTCCTCCAGGATCTCCTGCTTGTCGGTGTACCGCAGGCTGATGTTCTGGGCGATGTAGTCCGCCAGGAAGCCGGGGTCCCGGCTGTCCATGACGGTGGAGAGGACCTCGTCGGCCACGCCGCCGGCCATCTGGGCGTACTCCCCGAAGAGGGTGTACGTCTGGCGCAGCAGGGCCTCGGTCCGGGGGCTGCGCTGGAAGGCCTCGGAGTACGTCTCCTCGGGGATGGCCTCCACGTTGGCCTGGAGGTAGGGCGTGGTCTGCCACAGCCGCTTCAGCCGGGCCCGCTGGCTGCCCTCCACCACGCAGCGGACGGTGCTGCCCATCCGCAGCAGGTGGGAGATGTGGGACACGGTGCCGATCTCATAGAGGTCGGCCTCCCCGGGCTCGGCCGTGCCGATCTCCCGCTGGGTCACCAGGAAGATGTCCTGGTCCGTCTCCATGGCCCGCTCCAGGGCGGCGATGGAGATGGGCCGCTCCACATCGAAGGTCAGGTTCATATGGGGGAAAACCGTCAGGCCCCGGAGGGCCAGGACGGGGATGTTCCAGTTGCTCAGTTCCATGGGCGGTTTCCTTTCTTGGAAAAAAGACAGGGGGAAGGGCACCGCGTCCCTTCCCTCTGCGCTTTAAGAAGCCGACGCGGGGGACGAGGAACCGGAGACCGGTTTGCCCTCTCCCTTGCCGGTGTTCAGTTTCACGGAGTAGTTGATCTTCCGGGGGTCGTGGGTCAGGACGGGCTGCCCCTTCCCCTCCACGCAGTCCCGGGTGATGACCACCTTGGCGATGGTGGGGTCGGAGGGCACGTCGTACATGATCTGGGTCAGCATCCCCTCCATGACGGCCCGCAGGCCCCGGGCGCCGATGTTCCGGGCGATGGCCTGGTCGGCGATGGCCTCCAGGGCCTCCGGCTCGAACTCCAGCTCCACGTCGTCGTACTCCATCAGCTTCTTGTACTGCTTGACCAGGGCGTTCTTGGGCTCCGTCAGGATCCGCACCAGATCCTCCCGCCGCAGGGCGTTGAGGGGCGCGATCACCGGCAGGCGGCCCACCAGCTCCGGGATCAGGCCGAACTTCAGGATGTCGTGGGGCTGGACCTCGTGGAGAATCTTGCTGATGTCCTTGTCCTTCTTCCCCTGGACGTTGGCGCCGAAGCCGATGGACTTCTGGTCCAGGCGCTTTTCGATGATCTTCTCCAGACCGTCAAAAGCGCCGCCGCAGATGAAGAGGATGTTCTTGGTGTTGACCTGGATGAACTCCTGGTGGGGGTGCTTGCGGCCGCCCTGGGGCGGCACGTTGGCCACGGTCCCCTCCACGATCTTCAAAAGCGCCTGCTGCACGCCCTCGCCGGACACGTCCCGGGTGATGGAGGTGTTCTCGCTCTTGCGGGCGATCTTGTCGATCTCATCCACGTAGATGATGCCGTGCTCGGCCCGCTCCACGTCGAAGTCCGCCGCCTGCAGCAGCCGCAGCAGGATGTTCTCCACGTCGTCGCCCACGTAGCCGGCCTCGGTGAGGGTGGTGGCGTCGGCGATGGCAAAGGGGACCTTCAGGATCCGGGCCAGGGTCTGGGCAAACAGGGTCTTGCCGGAGCCGGTGGGGCCCAGCATGAGAATGTTGCTCTTCTGGAGCTCCACGTCCTCGTCGCCGCCGAAGAAGATGCGCTTATAGTGGTTGTAGACCGCCACGGACAAGGCCACCTTGGCCTCGTCCTGGCCGATGACGTACTGGTCCAGCACGTCCTTGATCTCCCGGGGCGTGGGGAGCTGATCGGGGATATCCTCCAGCGCGCCGCTGCCGCTGTCCTCGAACCCGTCGTTGAGGATGCTCATGCAAAGCTGCACGCACTCGTCGCAGATGCGCACTCCGGGCCCCTGGATCATCCGGTGGACCTGGCTCTCATGCTTGCCGCAGAAGGAGCACCGCAGGGTCTTTTTGCCGTCGTCGTTCATGGTATTACCTCGTTTTCAGGATTTGCGCTTATTTTTTGTTGCGGATGATCTTGTCCACCAGACCGAAGTCCAGCGCCTCCTGGGCGGTCATCCAGTTGTCCCGCTCAGAGACCTCCTTGATCTGCTCGGCGGTCTTACCGGTATTCTGCGCCAGGATCTCATTCAAATTCTTCTTGATCCGCAGGAAGTGCTCCACATCGATCTCCATATCCGTCACCTTGCCCTGGGTGCCGGCGGAGGGCTGGTGGATCATGATCTCCGCGTTGGGCAGGGCGAAGCGCTTGCCCTTGGCGCCGGAGGAGAGCAGGAACGCGCCCATGCTGGCGGCCATGCCGATGCAGATGGTGGACACGTCGCACTTGACATACTGCATGGTGTCGTAGATGGCCATGCCGTCAGTGACGGAGCCGCCGGGGCTGTTGATATAGAACTGGATATCCTTGTCGGGGTCCTGGGCCTCCAGATACAGCATCTGGGCCACCACCAGGCTGGCGGTGGTGGCGTTGACCTCCTCCCCCAGGAAGATGATGCGGTCGTTCAGCAGGCGGGAGAAGATGTCGTAGGACCGCTCGCCGCGGTTGGTCTGCTCCACCACATAGGGTACTAAGCTCATTGGTATAACCTCCTTGAATCTGCGCCGTGTACCGGGCGCGCTCGGACAGGAATATGGCAAAAGCGCCCCCGCCCCTTTCGGGCCGCCGGCGCCCCTGCCAACGCACGTGCCCCTATCCTACTACAAAGGCCGTGCGGGAATCTGTCAAATTCGCGGGAACGCCCCCGGACCATTGGACAGGATACCCGGAATCACTTGGATTCAGCGCTCTCCTCGTCCTCTTTTTTCTCAGCGGCCTTCTTGGTGGACTTGCGGGCGGGCTTCTTCTCCTCGCCCTCGGTCTCCTCGGCCTTCTTCGCGCTCTTGCGGGCGGGCTTCTTCTCCTCGCCCTCGGCCTCCTCGGCCTTCTTGCTGGACTTCCGGGCGGGCTTCTTCTCCTCGTCCTTCTTCTCCGGCTTGGTGGCCACGGCGCTGTCCACCACCACGGCAACGGCCTTCTGGGTGGTGACCTGGTCCTTGACCTGGTCGGCCTGGAGGTACTTCTTCACCATCTCCAGATCCATGCCGT
Organism: Dysosmobacter sp. Phy; assembly: GCF_054476235.1. NCBI lineage: Bacteria > Bacillati > Bacillota > Clostridia > Eubacteriales > Oscillospiraceae > Dysosmobacter > Dysosmobacter sp. Phy. The sequence continues at coordinate 2,550,215 of NZ_CM136997.1, read as the reverse complement.
ACTGGTCGGCCATCTTCTTGAACTCGGCCTCCACTTCCTCGTCGGAGACCTCGATGTTCTCGGCCTTGATGATGGCGGCCAGGGCCAGATCCAGGCGCACCTGCCGCAGGGCGGGCTCCTTGGCGTCCTCCAGCAGCTTCTGCTCATCCATGCCGGTCATCTTCATGTACTGGTCATAGGGGATGCCCTGCTGGGCGATCTGCATCTTGAAGTTCTCCAGGAACTGACGGGCCTGGCCCTCCACCATGGCGTCGGGCACATCGGCGGTGATGCCCTCCGCCACCTGCTCCATCAGGGCGTCCTCAAAGGCGCGGTCGGCGTCCTTCTGGCGCTCCTCGGTGATCTTCTTCTTCAGATCGGCCTTCAGGTCCTTGAGGGTGTCGAACTCGCTGACGTCCTTGGCGAACTCGTCGTCCAGGGCGGGGACCTCCTTCTCCTTGACCTCGTGGACCTTCACCTTGAACACCACGGCCTTGCCGGCCAGCTCGGGGGTGTAGTCCTCGGGGAAGGTGATGTCGATGTCCTTCTCCTCGTCGGCCTTCATGCCGACCACCTGCTCCTCAAAGCCGGGCACGAAGCTGTGGGAGCCCAGCTCCAGGCTGTGGTTGGTGCCCTTGCCGCCGTCAAAGGGCTTGCCGTCCAGGAACCCCTCGAAGTCGATGACGGCGGTGTCGCCCTCCTTGGCCTCCCGGTCCACGGACACCAGACGGGTGTTGCGGTCCTGGAGGATCTTCACCCGCTCGTCCACGTCGGCGGCGGTGACCTTCACCTCATCCTTGGGGGCGGACAGGCCCTTGTACTGGCCCAGGGTCACCTCGGGATAGACGGGCGCGGTGGCCTTGAAGGTGAAGCCCTCCTTGGTGCACTCGCCCACCAGCTCCACGGTGGGATAGCCCACGACCTGCAGCTCCTGCTCCTTCACCGCGGCCTCATAGGCCTCGGGGAAGGCGGCGTTGATCGCTTCCTCATAAAACACCTCGGCGCCGTACATCCCCTCGATGATCTTCCGGGGGGCCTTGCCGGGGCGGAAGCCGGGCACATTGATCTTGCGGCGCATCTTCTGATACGCCTTCTCAACGGCGGCCTCAAACTCTGCCGCGCCCACCTCGATGGTCAGCACGACCTGGCTTTTCTCTACTTTTTCGCAGCTTTTCACACTCATGTCGTTTACTCCTCCGTTCATCACCGGTCGGGCGCCGGTGCGAAATGGTATTTTATCATAGTTAGGCCGAAAAAGCCATACTTTTTTACATTATTCACAAATTTTTTTAGGAACAAACCCCAGATGGTCCGCGGAGATCAGGGAGAACTCCGTCTGCCCCCGCCGCCCCTCCATCCTTCGCTTGATGGTGGGCCCGTGGAGGTGGCCGTAGCAGCACAGCTCCACCGGGTACCGCTCCAGCGCCTCCAGGATCTCCGGGCACTGATAGCCCTGGTACAGGGGCGGATAGTGGAGGAAGCAGAAGATGGGCCGCCCCTCCGCCGCCCGGAGGGATGCCTCCAGCCGTCCCACCTCCCGGTTCAAGACCTTGGCGTTGTGAGGCTTCTGGTCCTCCTCCAGGAACCACCCCCGGGTGCCGCAGAGGGCGTAGTCTCCATAGAGGGCGCAGTTGTTGTGGAGAAAGTCCAGCGTGGTGATGCCCTTCTCGTTGAAAAAGTTCTTCATCTTGGACACCGTGGACCACCAGTAGTCATGGTTGCCCTTGATGAGGTACTTTTTGCAGGGGAACTGGTCCAGGAAGCGGAAGTCCGCCTCCGCCTGGGGAAGGTCGATGCCCCAGGAGGTGTCCCCCGCCAGGACCAGCACGTCCCCGGCGGTGAGCTGTCCCAGGGACGCCTCGATGCGGCTGACATAGTTCTCCCAGGCGGGGCCGAACACCTCCATGGACTTGTCGGCCGTCAGGGACAGGTGCAGGTCCCCGATGGCATAGAGGGCCATACGCGCCCCTCCCTTCCGTGCGGATCTCTTATTTCAGGAAGTCCAGCACCACGCCGTCCATGCCGGGCTTCTCACAGGTCAGGTCGAAGCGGCGGGCCTTGCCCTTGAGGGCCGCCAGCCGCCGGGGTACGGCGGTGCCGGTGACATCGTGCAGCTGGTCCAGCAGTTCCACGCCGTCGCCCGCGGGGGTCTGGCCGATGGCGCTCAGGACGCTGTCGCAGAACTTGTAGGGGGACGCCGTGGAGACAAAGACCGTGGGGGTCTTGTCGCCGCTTGCGGCGCGGTACTGCTCCATGACGCTGGCGGCCACGGCGGTGTGGGTGTCGATCAGGTAGCCGTAGTCCTTGTAGTATTTCGCGATGGCGGCGGTGGTGCCGGCCTCGTCGCAGAAGCCGCCCCAGTACTGCTCCGCCAGGGCCTTCTTGATGGCATCGGACACCTCATAGCGGCCGGTGGCCGCCAGAGCGTCCATGTAGCGGCGGACCTCGGCGTCGTTCTCCCCGGCCAGGTCGAACAGCAGCCGCTCCAGGTTGGAGGAGATCAGGATGTCCATGGAGGGGCTCATGGTGGTGTGGAAGGGGCGGTTGCGGTCATAGACGCCGGTGCGCAGGAAGTCGGTCAGCACGTCGTTGCAGTTGGAGGCGCAGATCAGCTTGCCCACGGGCAGGCCCATGCGCTTTGCGTAGTAGGCGGCCAGGATGTCGCCGAAGTTGCCGGTGGGGACGCAGAAGTTCACCTTGTCCCCCATGACGATCCGGCCGTCCCGGACCAGATCGCAGTAGGCGGAGATATAGTAGACCACCTGGGGCAGGATGCGGCCCCAGTTGATGGAGTTGGCGGAGGAGAGGAAATAGCCCCGCTGCGCCAGGGTCTCCCGGATGGCGGCGTCGGAGAAGATGCGCTTCACGCCGGCCTGGGCGTCGTCAAAGTTGCCCACCACGGCGCACACGCCTACGTTCTCGCCGTCCTGGGTCACCATCTGGGTCTCCTGGACACGGGACACGCCGTCCTTGGGATAGAACACCATGATCTTGGTCTGGGGCACGTCGGCAAAGCCCTCCATGGCGGCCTTGCCGGTGTCGCCGGAGGTGGCCACCAGGATGCAGACGGTCTTGTCCTCCCCGGTCTTGCGCAGGGCGGCGGAGAGCAGCTGGGGCAGCATCTGGAGCGCCATGTCCTTGAAGGCGCTGGTGGGGCCGTGCCACAGCTCCAGGCAGTGGGTGGTCTCGTCCAGGGTGCGGACGGGGGCCACGGCGTCGGTGTCGAACTTCTCCGGGCCGTAGGCGTTCTCAGCAAAGGTCAGCAGCTCCGCCTCGGTGTAGTCGGTCAGGTACAGCGCCATGACCTTGGCGGCCCGCTCCTGATAGCGGACGTGGACCAGGCTGTTCAAAAAGGCCTCGTCGATCTGGGGGATCTCGCAGGGGGTCAGCAGTCCGCCGTCCCGGCTCAGTCCCATCTCGATGGCCTCCGCCGCGTCCAGGCGGACGGAGCGGTCCCGTGTGCTCAGATACTTCATAATGGCAAAACCTCCACGATTGATTTTTCTATCTCCTCCGCCGGTCACCGGAACGCGTCCGCAAGATACGTCACGCCGGTGATCCGGTGGTTTTCGTCGGTGTAGACCTCCGCCACGTCGAAGCGGGCGGGGGCGTCGATCTCGTGCTGGCTCAGGTACAGCGCCGCGGCGCTGCGCAGGCGCTGCTGCTTCCGGAGATCCACCGCCTCCCGGGGCAGAGACATTCCCCCCGTTTGGCGGAGCTTTACCTCCACGAAGCAGACGGTGCCGCTGCGGTCCCGGGCCACCAGGTCCAGCTCCCCGTACCGGCAGCGCCACTGGCTGGCCAGCAGCGTGCAGCCCCGTTTGCGCAGATAGCGGGCCACCTCGGCCTCGCCCCGGTTCCCCAGGTCCTTTCGGCCGGTCATGGCTTCCGCGCCTCCCACTTTTTGAGGAACGTCCGCCGGTGGGCGGGACACGGGCCGTACTGGTCCAGCATGGCGTAGTGCAGCTTCGTGCCGTAGCCCTTGTGCTTTGCAAACTGATACTGGGGGTACTGGGCCTCCAGCTCCGTGGACACATAGCGGTCCCGGCTGACCTTGGCCAGGATGGAGGCCGCCGCGATGGAGGCGCTCTTCCCGTCGCCGCCCACGATGCACCGGTGGGGCGCGGTAATAGCCACGGAACTGCCGTGGTCCCGGTTGCCGTCGATCAGGCACAGGTCCGGTGTCTGGGAAAGGCCCTCGATGGCCCGGTTCATGGCCAGCATCCGGGCGTTGAGGATGTCCATTTCGTCGATCTCCTCCGCCTCGACCCGGGCCACACTGTACGCCACCGCCTGGGCGGTGATGAGGCCGTACAGGGCCTCCCGCTTCTTCTCCGTCAGCTTTTTGGAGTCGTCCAGGCCGGGTATCTCGATCTCTCGGGGCAGGATCACGGCGGCGGCGTACACCGGCCCCGCCAGGGGCCCGGCCCCTGCCTCGTCCACGCCGCAGACGGTCTCATACCCCGCGGCCCACTGTTCACGCTCATAGGTCCAAAGCTCCACGCTCAACGCTCCTTCAGTCTCCACGTCCGGGCCAGGATCTGATAGACCCCGCCCTCCGTCTGCTGCTGGTACAGATGGTAGTCCGCCGGGTCGAACCGCTCCAGAGGGTCCATACAGTTGAGCAGATCCGCGGGGTCCTCCGCCTGCCAGTCATAGCCGGTCAGGAGGAAGTCCCGGCGCCGGCCGGCAAAGTTCTCCTTCAGCAGCCGCAGCTTTTCCTCCTCACCGGCCAGCTCATACAGGCCGAAGAGCTCCGAGCCGGCGGAGCTGCCCAGATAGTTCACGGAAAACCGCACCGCCGCCACATCGGAAAATTCCACGTCCGCGGAAACCAGCCGGTCCTCCCGGTCCCAGTACCGCGTGTGCAGCAGCACCCGGGTCCGTCCGCCGTCCGGCAGCACTTCCAGGCGCGGCATGGTCCCGTCAAAATTCTTCAGAAGGCAGACAGCGCTCATAACCCCTCCGGCAGTATTGGTGTAACGTGTTCCCGCCCGCCGCGCTCACGGCGCGCTTCCCCGGCGGCTGAGCCGGACATACCACAGCAGGTGCGCAAGGCACCAAAACAGCACCGCGGCGGCCCCCACGGCGGCGGTCAGGCCGCTGTTTTCCCAGGGCCAGCCTCCGTAGTACCTGGAGAAGATCTGCCCGTACGGCAGGATGGCGGCGCTGAGCAGCACCAGCAGAATGTCGCCGCAGCCGCCCAGCCACTGCTCGCCCCAGATCAGCCAGGCGCCGGCGCACAGCGTGGCCGCCAGCCAGTAGCCGCTCAGGGAGCGGGCGGCCCGGCGGCTGCCGAGACGCCAGAGGGCCCGGTCCAGCAGCCACAGGCAAAGGGCATAGGCCGCCAGCAGGGCAAGCCGCAGCCACGCCCGCTCTTCCTCCCAGCTCAGGCCCGCCCAGAGGGTCAGGGTATGGATGCCCAGCATCCAGAAGGCCAGCTTCGCGGACCGCTCGGACCAGTCCGCACTGCCTGTGCGCTCCATGGTCACTCCCCCTTCGTCCCCTTCAAAAACCGGCCGCCGGTGTTGGCGTAGATCGCGCCGCCCAGGGCCGACGCCAGGAACAGTCCGATGCCAAGCCAGTAAAGCCACATCTCGGCCCAGGCCGCGCCCAGACCCATGACCGCCTGACAGGCGGCCAGCAAAAACATCAGCTTCCCCATAAAGCGGCACAGGGCCTTTTCATCGTACCGGGCCCTCTCCGCCGCAGAGGCGGTGTTGTACCCGGCGATCAGAAAGGCGCCCTTTCCCCGGGAAAAGAGCACGCCCAGCAGCACGAACACGGCCGCCATGGCGGCGTTGGCGATCCACACGGTCCGTTCACCTCCTGTGCTCTTACAGGTCCTCCGGCAGCTCCAGGGTAAAGCGTCCCAGCTTGCCGCCCCGGAACTCGTCCAGCAGGATCCTGGCCATCCGCTCCGTGTCCACTTCCCCGCCGGAGATCAAAAAGCCCCGCTTGCGCCCGGCGGCCTCCAGCAGGCGGTAGCCCCAGGCGATGTCGTTCTCCCCTTCCTCCCGCACGGGAAGGGCGGGCAGCTTGTAGGCGGCGGCCAGGGGCACCGGATAGCGGGTCCCCAGGTAGGCCATCAGGTGACAGCCCAGGGTCTCCGTGTCTAAGATATCGTCCTTGACAGCGCCGGTGTAGGCCAGGTTCAGCCCTACGCTCTGGTCCTCGAACTTGGGCCAGAGGATGCCCGGCGTGTCCAGCAGCTCCAGGTTCCGGTCGATGGGCACCCACTGCTTGGAGCGGGTGACGCCGGGCCGGTCCTCGGTCTTGGCGGTCTTGCGGCCGGCGACACGATTGATAAAGGTGGACTTGCCCACGTTGGGGATGCCCAGGATCATCACCCGCAGCACCCGGTTCTGGCCCTTTTCCTCGTAGGCCCGGATCTTCTCCGCCAGCAGCTCCCGGACCGCCCCGGCGAACCGGGCGGTGCCCTGGCCGCTCCTGGCGTCGGACTCCATCACCGCGTAGCCCCTGTTCCGGAAGTAGGCGGCCCAGCGGTCCGTGGAGGACCGGTCCGCCTGGTCCACCCGGTTGAGGACCACCAGCCGGGGCTTGCCCGCCGTCAGCTCATCCACGTCCGGGTTCCGGCTGGAAATGGGGATCCGGGCGTCCAGGATCTCGCACACCGCGTCCACGTTCTTCAGCTGCTCGGCGATCATCCGCCGGGTCTTGGTCATGTGACCGGGATACCACTGAATGTTCATGCTTCCACCCCGCCGATCAGGCCGATGCGGCCGAAGTTCCGCTTCCCCGTCGCCTCGTCGGCGCCGGGGAACAGCAAAAACACCGCCCGGCCGATGACATACCGGGTGTCCACGGTGCCCAACTCCGCGTTGCGGCTGTCGTCGCTGCGGTTGCGGTTGTCGCCCATGACGAAGATGGACCCCTCCGGCACCGTCAGGGGGAACTCCGTGCCCTCGTCGGTGTAGGTGGGCTCGTTGATGTAGGGCTCGTCCAGAGCCTCGCCGTCCACATAGACGATGCCGTTTGCAAAGTCGATGTCCACGGTCTGGCCCTCCGTGGCGATGACCCGCTTGACGATGGGGTCGCCGTCGGCAAAGGTGCCCTTCTGGATGATGACGATGTCTCCGTAGCGGTACTCGCCGCTGAGCAGCGACGTGGTCACCAGCAGCCGGTCCCCGTCCTGGAGGGTGGGCACCATGGAGTGGCCGTCCACGCCGATCAGCCGGATGACGAAGGTGAACAGCACCACCACCGCCAGCACGGAGCACACCAGGGCCTGGACCCACTCATAGGCCTCCCGGCCGCTCTTTTCCTCCTTGGCCGGTTCCTCCCCGGCGGTCTCCTCCAGGCGCTTGTCCTGTTCGTTTTCGCTCATGTCGTCTCTCCTCGGTCAACGATCCCCCGGGCCGAAACCCATGGTGATCCAGAATAATCTTATATAGTATAGCAAAGAACCGCTCAAATCACAAGCCAAATCCCGCGGGACGGCGCGATTTCTCCCGGACAACAAAAAAGAGAGGCTTTCGCCTCTCTCTTTGTCTCTCTTAGAGCTTCTCCTTGACCTTGGCGCCCTTGCCAACGCGGCCGCGCAGGTAGTACAGCTTCGCGCGCCGGACAGCGCCGTTGCGGACCACCTCGATGGTGGCGATGGAGGGAGAGTGGATGGGGAAGACCTTCTCCACGCCCACGCCGTAAGAGATGCGGCGGACGGTGATGGTCTCCTCGATGCCGCCGTGCTTCTTGGCGATGACGGTGCCCTCGAAGATCTGGATACGCTCGCGGGAGCCTTCCTTGACCTTCACGTGCACGCGGACGGTGTCGCCGATCTTGACCTGGGGCACTTCGTTTGCCAGAGTCTCTTTGTTCAGTTCCTTGATGAGATCCATGGATGTTCCTCCTAAAAATATAGGTGTTCATGCCGCTTTTCTCCGGCACATGGGCGCACATCGGCGCGTGCACGGCAGAGGACCACCCTTTGTAGCCCTGATAGGATACCACAACCTGGATGCAAATGCAAGCATTATTTCACAAAAACTTCCCGTTTTCGCACAGCAGCTCCCGGCCGCCGGCCATGGCCAGTCCCACCGCCGCCGGCAGCAGCCACAAGCTCCCTCCGCTGCGGACCATCACCCACGCCAGGACCGTGGCTAAAGACAGCGCGGCGCAGCCTCCGATCCAGCGGCACAGGGCCTCCCCCGCCGCCGGCCCCGCCGCCCAGGCCGCGGCCAGATACAGCGCCCGTCCCCCGTCCAGGGGCCGCACCGGCAGCAGATTGAACGCGCACAGCACCAGGTGGGCGCCGGCCGCCGCCGGATATCCCAGCCGGGCCAGGGCAAGCCCTGCCAGCAGGTTCGTCAGCGGGCCCGCCAGCACCGCCGCCAGCTCCCGGCCATAGGACAGCCGCCCGCCCTCCGCCGCCAGCTCCGCTCCGAACACGCTGATCCGCAGGGCCGTGACCGCCCCGCCCAGCAGCCGCAGCGCCGCCAGGTGCCCCAGCTCGTGGAGGGCCGCGGCGGACAGGACCAGCCCCGTCAGATGCCAGCCGTTCACCACGGCGAACCACCCCACCAGCAGGCAGGCGCCCGCGGACACCCGCACCTCCATCTTACGCAAGGGCCACATAGTAGATGGGGTTCAAGTACCGCTCCCCCTGGTGCAGCTCCAGGTGCAGGTGGGGTCCCGTAGCCACGCCGGTCTGGCCCACCTCCGCGATGGTCTCTCCCTCCTTCACCGCCTGGCCGGAGGCGGCGATGATCCTGCTGCAATGAGCGTACAGGGTGGAAAAGCCCCCCGCGTGCTCCACGATCAGATACTTGCCGTAGCTGCTGCTGTCCCCCACGGCGGTGACGGTGCCGTCGGCAAAGCAGCCGATGGCCGTGCCGGTGTCGGCGGCGATGTCGATGCCGTAGTGGAACCGCTCCTCCCCCTCCACCGGGTGCTCCCGGTAGCCGAAGCCGGAGCTGAGGACCCCCATGACCGGCGTGCAGTAGTCAAAGCCCAGCAGGGCCTGCTCCAGGTTCACGTTTTCCGGCAGGTTATTGTCGGAGTAGAGCACATAGGCCAAAGTGGAGACCTCCGCTCCCGTCTCCTCCGCCGTCTCCGCTCCGGCAGTCTGCGTCCCGGCCGTTTTCTCCAGGTCGGCAGCCTCTGCCGCATCGCTGTCCGCCGCCGCTTTGTCCCCGGCGGCAGGTCGGAACACCGTGAGGCTTTCCAGGGCGGAGGGCGTTTCCAGCGCCAGGGCGGGCCCGGCAGAACTGGCGGTCTCCACGGCCTCGCCAGCCTCCTGGGGCTGGAACACGGCCTGATATACCTCCCGCAGGCTGCCGCCCACGTCCTGTTCCCCGGTCACGGCATCCCCCACGGCGGAAAACACCGCCTGCACGTCCATGTTCTGATGCAGCAGGCCGGACAGCCGGGCGTTCACCGCGTCCATCTTCCCCGGCAGCAGCAGCTTGACCGCCACCAGCAGCACGAAGATGGCGCCGCAGGCCACCAGCTGGCCCAGCCGCCGCCTGTCCTTCGGCCCCAGGGGCGCGCTCTTCTGCTTCCCCGACTGCCGCGCTCCGCCTCGCTTTCTCCGGTCCGCGGGCCTGTGTTCCGCGGCGATGGTCCCAATCCGCCGCCCCGCCTGCCGTGAAGTCATGGCGCTCCCCCCTTGTTCAGTCTCTTCCGCAGTGTATGACCGGCCGGCGGGGAATATGCCGGACAGGCACAATTTGCACGGCAGGGGATTTTGTAGGACTACAATACATATTGGACAAGTGAATAAAAAAGGATGAAGGATAAGGCCTCATCGGTTAAAGTTGGAGTTGCAGACAACAACTGAACGAGAGGGGGCCATATCCTTCATGAGCAAGAGTATAACACAGGACATGGCATACAGGCAATCCCTGATGAAGTACGCGGAGAAATATGGAGTAGCTAAAGCCAGCCGGAAGTACAACAAAAGCCGGTCGTACATCTACTTCTGGAAGAACCGCTGGGATGGTACACCGGGATCCCTGGCCTGCCAGTCCCGGCGGCCCCACCACCATCCCAACCAGCACACACAGGCGGAGCTGAAGCTGATCCGGGACCTGCGCCGCAGGAATCCCAACCTTGGCATGGTGGAGCTGTGGCACCGGTTGCGGCAGCGGGGCTATACCCGCCGCCCGGAGAGCCTGTTCCGTGTCATGCGCAAGCTGGGGTTGTTTCCTGCGGCCGAGAAGAAGAAAGCATACAAGCCAAAGCCCTACCAGCAGATGACCTATCCCGGCCAGCGTGTCCAGGTGGATGTGAAGGTGGTGCCCCGCCGCTGCGTCGCCGACCCGGAGCTGCGCCTGTTCCAGTACACCGCTATTGACGAGTTTACCCGTCTGCGCTTCCTGGCCGCCTATCCCGAGCAGTCCACCTTTTCCTCCGCTGATTTTCTAAGAAAGCTGGTCCGCTGGTATGCCCGCCGGGGCATCCGGGTGGAATGCGTCCAGACCGACAATGGCCCAGAGTTTACCAACCGCTTCCTCACAGGTAGACAAGACAGCCCTTCCCTATTTGAGAAAACTGCCGCCGAGCTTGGCATCCGCCACAAGCTCATCCGTCCCTATACCCCACGCCACAACGGCAAGGTGGAGCGCAGCCACCGTGAGGACCAGAAACGCTTCTATTCCTGCCACAGCTTTTATTCCCTGGATGACTTCGCAAAGCAGCTCGCCGTTCACAACCGCCGCTCCAACAACTTCCCCATGAGGCCCCTCAACTGGTGTTCCCCCTTAGAGTTCGCCGTCCAATATGTTTGACAAACCTACAGGCACAATTTGCACGGCCGGGGATTTCCCCTTGACATCGGCAGGAAAATTCCGTATAATAATCAAGCTGCATCCGGGTGTAGCGCAGTTGGTAGCGCGCTTGGTTCGGGACCAAGAGGCCGTGGGTTCAAATCCCGCCACTCGGACCAAAAAAGTTGCGGTTTTTGCTTATTTTCTGCAAAAATCGTAACTTTTTTGTTGTATTTATTCGGTTGAATTTTCCCGTTTTCCCGGTGACCACAGGCCGCGCCACAGTTGGCGATCTCCCGCTGGACCGCCGCTTCCCCTCCTGAAAGGCGCCGTTTGTGCAAAACGGAGAAGGTGCGGCGCGTTCCGCTTCCGGGACAGCGCCCGGAAAAACACCTCTTTTTCATAGGAAGCACACACCCGCCGGGGCATCCCCGGCGGGTGTTTTTCATGCTTTCAGCGCCGCCTTTGCCCCTGTGGGCTCCAATAGCGGATCTGCTCCAGTTCCGCCGTGCTCAGTTCCCCGCAGAGGCCGCGCCAGTCCTGGGTCAGCTCGTTGGGGGGCCAAAAGCGCACCGGGCCTTCCGGCAGCCGGAGTCACTCCGGCTAGCGGGTCCAGATAAATCCGACAGAGGGGGTCTTCCTGACAAAGGCCGCATAGGGATAGTGGATGTTCTGCAAGAGGAAAGCAGAAGCGTCATACCGCCGGATCTCAGCAAGGCAGAAGTTCCTTGCAGCAGTGTCCGTATCCACTTCCGCCGCCGTCCCGCCGCTCTCCCGGGCCAATGCATGGCACATCCGGCGGAATGCCTGCTCGTCCAGAAACGGAGGGGGCGTTTCGCTTACGCTTCAAAATCCGGTGATCCCCTGGGGAAGCAGCGGCTGCTCATCCGGGCAGCGCTTCTGTTTAGAAGCAGCGATCCGCACAAATCCCTCCCCCCAGTGGCACTGGCCGATCCGATAGGCGTCCAGGCTCCACATCTGCCTTTTCATGCGCTGCCGGGCTTCGTCGAGGGCCCGCTGGGCGTCCTGCTCGTCCGTGTAGCAGCCGCTGCTCCAGATGCCTGTCTCGTTCCCGTTCGCGTCCTCATCCCAGCCCCAGATCATGTGGACCGTTTGGGATGAGCCGGCGGTCCCGATCACCGGCTTTTCCGTGATCTCGTATGTACAGGGGTGATCCCGAAAGCCGGGAACGGCGGACAAATAGTGCTCCGCCGTCTGCCGGGCCGCCTCACGGGATGGAAGCTGTACAGCATGGCGCCGCGCTCCTTTCGTGATCTGTTCTCTCTCAGTCTCCGATGCCCACAAGTCCACAACTCTGTTCCGCCGTAGTGCCACACAGCCCTGCTTACTCATCCTCTTCCGGCCAGACCGGCTCGCCCGGCGTGCCGTCCGCGTTGAGATAGTAGCCGTCGACGATGGTCCGCACACCGCCGCCGAAGCTCCAGTGGTTGGCCTCGATGAACGCCAAAAATAGGTCCAGGAACTGGTCCTCCGAAAGCTCCATGGGCACCTCCACGCACCCCTGGAACTCAAACTCCTTGCTGTGGGCCGGATGCAGGTCATCCAGGGGAGGATGCTTTTCCGCCGCCGGCTCTATTTCAGCTTTGCGGTTCAGTCGTTTCATCGTCAGATACCTCCGTTTCTTCAAAGGGCAGATGGATGGAATAGAGGTCCAGCACAAAGTGCTCCTCCTCAACTTTCGGATCGGGATGGCAGTCCGAGCGGCCAAAGGACACATCTCCGATCCGGTGGTTGAAGTCCTCCGGGCAGGTGCCTAGGACCACATACTGGCAGACGCAGTATTCCAGATCTCCCTTCTCGTCCGGCTCCAGCGGAGAGGTCTCAAAGGGCTTTTCGATGTCCACCCCCAGGGAGTCCAGATACCGGGCCACCTCCGGATAGGCCGCCTTGACTCTGGCGCAATAGTTCCGGCAGTAAGCGCAGTCGCAGATGTTCTCAGGGCCCAGCGCACGGTAATAGGCCCTTGTTTTTTCTATATTCGGCTTCATCACGGTTTCTTCTCTCCGTTTCTCTTCGCAGATTTCAGAATCTCCAGATAGCGGAAAACAGCTCCCAGCCCCAGAAACAGAAAGCCCGCTCTTCGCAGGAAGCTCCGGTCCCCCGGCAGGAAGGCCGCCAGGAACAGGCATACAATGACCGACAGGAGCAGCGCAGAGGTGATGAGAAGGCAGAGCCTCCATGTCCGCCTGGAGACCCGCTCCAAGTCCGCTCCGTCCGTCGTCCCATGAAGCAGCATATCCCGCACAATTTTCAGCCACATGGAAAGCCACCTCCTCACACCAAAAGCCAATGCTGTCCGTCCGGCATGGTGCGGAGGTTCCCCGGGATCCGCTCCAGCACTTCTCCGGTCTCATAATCCCGCACCAGGACTTCCTCCCGGTAGTCCGGGTCCTCGTACCAGACCGAAGTATACAGCCTGTTTCCTTCCAGAAACTCAAAAACCTCATGGTCCTCCACCGCAAAGTACCGGCGCTCCGGCCAGAGGATCTGGAACTGGTTGTCATGGGCCGACCGGGTCAGCAGAAGGGGCGACGCCTCCAGCATCAGGTTGTAGCAGTCCTCCACCATGGTGAGCGGCAGCACCGCCAGCGGCTCCGTGGTCCCGTCCGTCTCGCGGAAGACCAGGATGCGGATCTCTGCCTTTGGGAAGTCCACCAGCAGCAGTACCACCTGTCCGTCGCGGTACACCGGCCGGCCCAGATACTGCCCCGGTTCCGTGCGGATGGGCTCATAGACCGTGCCCTCCGGGCGATGGACCAGGATAAGCCGGTTTTTCTGAACGGGATGTCCGCTGCGGAACAGCTCCTCCGCCTCGTACAGATCTCCGCTGGCATAGTCGGCGCCCCAGTACCAGTCACAGCTGCCGATCAGCGGCTCCAGATTGGTGATCCCGTTTGTGACGATACGCTTCATATCAAACCTCCCTGGTGTTTTCTCTTTTTGGATCAGGTCCTGAGAGTATAACATGGAGAGCATGGGCAAGGCATGAATATTTTTTGAAGTTTTTGCTCCTGGACACAGGGCCCTGCTATTGTTTACAGCGGCGCAGCTTTTGAGGAGATCCATTTAACCGGCGGTTATTTTTTCCGTCCGTCTGCTGAACGACCAGGCCATTGCTCCGGCCTCCCGGCTCTGGTATCATGGAAGTACCAGAACCGGAGGTGCCGTATGAAAATTGGAGAGATCATTCGGGAAAAGCGAAGGGCGCAGTCCCTGACCCAGGAGCAGCTGGCAGACCTGCTGGGAGTGTCCGCTCCGGCGGTCCACAAATGGGAGAAAGGGACCACCTACCCCGACATCACCACCCTGCCCGCCCTGGCCCGGGTGCTGCATACCGACCTCAACACCCTGCTGTCCTTCCGGGAGGACCTGACGGCTGAGGAGATCGCCCGTTTTACCAACGACTTGGACAAAATGATCCGTGAAGAGGGGTATGAGGCCGCCTTTCAGCGGGGGATGGATGAGATCCACCAGTACCCCAACTGTGAGGCCCTGATGTATTCGGTGATCTTTTACCTGGACGGGGCCCGCTTTCTCTACGGCGTTCCAAATCCGGACGACTATACGGAGCGGCTGATGCCCTTTTATGAGACCATGTCCCACAGCCAGACGCCGGAGATCCGGGACGCCGCCCTCACCATGTGCATCGCCTATCACCGCAACCGGAAGGACTTCGCCCGGGCGGAGGAACTCATCAACACGATCCCCTCCACCCGCATCGACAAGGAGGAGCAGCTGGCCACCCTCTACACCCAGCAGGAGAAGTGGGAGGATGCCCAGCGGCTCTGGGAGCACCGGATCTTACAGAGCGCCACAAAGCTACAGACGGCTCTCATCCATCTGATGGAGATCGCGGAACAAGAGGGCCGCCCACAGGATGCCCAGTTCTGCGCGGACACCTATCAGCAGGTCTCCAGCCTGCTCCATGTGACCAAGTGGATCCCCTACACCGCCAAATTCCAGCTGGCCTCCCTCCGGCAGGACAGGGCCGCCTGTCTGGCCGCCCTCCGCCACATCCTGCCCGTGCTGAAGGAGCCCTGGAACCCCCAGGCGTGCCCCCTTTACCGCCACATGGGAGACGGGGATCTGACGGCCCTGGCCCGGTCCCTCTACGACCGGATCACAGAGGATCTGGAACACAGCCAGGAGTTCGCCTTCTTCCGGGGCAGCCCGGAATATGAACAGCTGCGCCCACTTTTGAAAGAGACAGCCGGCGCAAAGGAATGAGGACCGCGCCGCCAATCAAACACCGGGAGGACCGCGCCCTATTCAGGCGCGGTCCTCCCCCGGTATTCCGTGATATGATCTCTCCGCAGGGACCGGCTCACCGCCGGACCCACTTGCCGAAGAACGTCTTTTTATAGTGGCTCAATTCCTCTTTGACTTCCACATAATCGCCGGCCCTCTGGAGATATTCCACGCCCTTGGCGATGTCCTCCGGAACGCCCAGGCCGTTGCAGTACATCTTCCCCAGGAGATAAAACGCCTGAGGGCAGTCCCAGTCGACCTGATCCAGATAGGTAAAGGCTTTGGCGTAATCCTGCTGAGTCCCCTGGCCGTTGGCGTAGCAGGCGCCCAGGTAGTAAAGCATGGCCGGACCACCGTGGTCCTCCGCCCACTTCAAAAGCTGGAAGGCCTTGGCATAGTCCCGCTCCACGCCCCGGCTGTCATAGTAGCACATGCCCAGCCGGTTGGCGGGATTCACTTTTGCCTGGATGGGGGCCGAGAGGGCCTGCTGGTAATATTGGGCGGCCTGGGCGTTGTCCTTGGGCACGCCGTCGCCCAGCTCGTAGGAGTAGCCCGCCCAGAAGAAGGCCCGGGGCTCGCCTGCCTCCGCCGCATTCCGGTAGAGATCAAAGGCCTCGCCCTTTTTCCCCTGGTCGTAGAGCTCGTTGGAATAGTAAAAGAGGTAGGCCGGATCGCCCTGTTCCGCCCCGTAGCGGTACACCTCGACGGCTCGTTCCGGCCGGGGCGATATGAGCCCCGACTTCCCCTCCCGGTAGAAATTGGCCAGGTTAACGCCGCCGGAATTTCCGCTGCGCATGGACTTCCACAGCCAGTCCTCGCACTTGGCGTAATTCTCCCGCAGATAGCTCCGGACGGCGTCGTCGCTGTCAAAATCCTCCCGGGTCTTGCCCTGGATCTCCGGGAAATCGCCCCAGTAGTAGGCGTTGCCGACGATCATCTGGCACAGGGGCTCCCCGTGCTCCGCCTTGTCCAGCACGGTGTCAAAGGCCTCCTGGAGCGTCATGGGCATGGCCTGGGCCAGCTGCCGGTCCATCACGCCGCAGCGCAGGGACAGCAGCGCCCCAATGGCGCTGCCCTCCAGCACGGAGCGGCGCATGAGTTCGTCGCCCGCCCGCTCGTCCTGGGGGAAATTGTGGCCGGGCCAGGTGTACTCCGGCCCGTACAGGCACCGGGCCAGCAGGCAGCAGGCGTCGGCATCCCCCTCCTGTACCGCCTGCTGGAGCAGCTGAAGGCCCTCCTGCCCCCGTCCGGCGCGCAGGTCGTAGTAGATGTACTTGAGGGCCCGTTCCACCGGGTCGCTGAAAAACCGTCCCATCCGTATGTCCTCCTTCCGCCCTGTCAGGCGTGATCCGCAGACCGCATGGCCTCCAGGTTCTTTTTGGCGTCCGGGCTGTTCCGAAGGACAGCCCCCACCGTCGGGCAGCGCTCCAGCTCCGGGCAGGTGCCGCAGGTGGTCACGCCCTTTTGCAGGGCGCACTGGCGGACGGCGCAAAGGTGTTCGCAGAACACCGTCTTGACCCCGTCTCCCCGGCACCCCAGACAGTTGATGTGCTCCGGCAGGATGGGGGCCTGGTTTAATTCAGACCACAGTCTGGCCGTCTTTTCCCGCAGGGCCTGGTCGTCATGGACCGTGGCAAGGTATGCGTCGCAGGCCGCGCAGTCCAGCCCGCAGTATCCGATCCGCTCTTTCATGGTGAGATCCCTCCCGGTCTTGGCGCTCAAAGCACCGTCTCCCGGAAGCCGGAGACATCCAGGCTCCCGCGGTCATAGGCGTCGTAAAAATCGTCGATGGCCGCCTGCATATCCGGCACGATCTGCGTCCACAGGCGGGAACCCTCCGGCGCGGTGCAGCCGATCTCCACCGCATAGCTGCCCTGGTCCGGGCCCTGCCGGGCCACGGCGCACTGGATGAACCAGCAGGTGTCCGGGACCTGGGGGTCCTTCTGCTCCAGGATCAGGTAGCTGTCCGTCTCCTGGTCCAGTTCCCACAGGGCCTTTTCCACGTCGCTCCAGCCGAAATCGGACGTACTGCCGGAATTCCCGCCCACGGTCAGGAGCCAGGGCCAGTCCGGATGAGGCTGGGGCGGAGTGGGGGCGGGGCCTCTGCTCCGGCGCTCCAGCACCTGCTGCCAGGTGCTGCCGGAGCGCTCCATCTTCGTCCAGTTCTCCAGAGAGGGGATCTGGCCCCGCAGCCAGCCCTGGAGCACCTCCTCCGCCTCGCCGGAGAGCATATCCCGGGTCCAGGTGTACTGTCCGGGCACGCCGGGCGTGCCGGAGAACTCCTCCATCAGAATGCGGGTGGGCTGCGCCATGCCGCCGGCCAGACCCACCAGACGGCTGAAGGTTTGGCCCTGCCCCTGGAAGGGGATGCCGGGCACCAGCTGGAAGGCCGCGGCCTTTCCCGTCTGGTCGGGCTGGCGCAGCAGCTGACGGATGGTGTCCTCGGTGATGCGGGAGGTCACGGAGCCGTCCGGCAGGGTGAGCACCTGGTTCTGGGCCTGCCGCTCCCGCTCTTCCCGCTGCTGTTCCTCGAACCGGGCCTGCCGCTGGCGGTAGGCCCGCTCCTGGGCGTACTGCTGCTCGTCCTCTTCCGTATAGACCAGGTCCTTGTACTCCTTAGAGTCGTAGACGCCGAACACGGCGGCAGGGGCCCGGCGCCGCAGGCAGTCCATGGCCTCCTCCAGCTCCTTCCGGGAGCGCAGCGTGGTGACCTGCCGCTTCCGGCGGTCATCCACGATCCAGATCTCGTAAATGTGGACCGCCTGGTTGCGCTTGCCGGCCCGGCGGATGCGGTGCTCCTCCCGGCTGAACACGCCCCGGATGCGGGGGATGGCGGAGACTTCGTCTCCCAGCACCCACTCCCTGCCAACGCCCAGCCTGCCGCACCACTGGCCGTTGGCCTTCAGGTCCTGGTCCACCATGGCGAAGAGCTCCTTCACCGGCGGCGCCTCGTCGGGATAGGGGAGCTGATCGCGGATGGACTGGGCCAGGGCGCTCTTCTCCGGCGCCAGGGCGTCCCGCAGGCTCCGGTAGGCCAGGAACAGGCCCACCAGAATGGCAGCCGCGCCCGCCACGGGGATCAGGTAGTAGCCGAAGCTGATCTCTTCTTTCAACCGCTCCATCTCGTAGGGCATGGTCCGGACCGCCAGGAAGAACCAGATGGCAAGTCCGCC
Source organism: Dysosmobacter sp. Phy (assembly GCF_054476235.1). Lineage (NCBI taxonomy): Bacteria > Bacillati > Bacillota > Clostridia > Eubacteriales > Oscillospiraceae > Dysosmobacter > Dysosmobacter sp. Phy. The sequence goes on along the minus strand of NZ_CM136997.1, from coordinate 2,532,067 downwards.
GCCGGCCAGACAGAGGGCCGCCCAGATCAGTCCGGTGAGCCGTCCACGGGTCCGCTGGAGGCAGTAGCCTTCCTCCGGCCCGTCCGGCTGCTGCTTTTTGTTCCACCACATCATGAGGAGGATCACCGGAATGGCAAAAATGCGCAGCACCACCACCAGAATGATGTAAACCAGCACATTCCAGGGCCATTTGAGATAAAACCGCTTCTTGGAAGTTTCCTTTGATTCCATGGTGTCCTCCTTCTGCCGGTGCAGGCGATGCGGAGCGTCCCCGCCGCCTATATCGTCCTTTTGCGCTCACGGGGAACGCTGTCTTTCATTATAGTGCGTCCCGGAAATTTCTTCAATCCCGGCTTACGGAGCGTCCCTCTGCCCGACGACAGGAAAAGAGGGACAGCCGTTCTTCGGCTGTCCCTCTTGTGCTGCATCCGGCTATTCTCTGATTGAGTCCCTGCAAAAGCAGGTCTCCTCGTGGGAGTTGATGACCCCCACCGCTTGCAGGTAGGAGTAGATGATGACGGTCCCCACGAACTTCATGCCCCGTCGTTTCAGGTCCTCTGAGACCGCGTCCGACAGCTCCGAGCTGACCCTGCCCGTCTCAAAGACCGTTTTCCCCTCCGTCCAGTGCCAGAGGTAGCGGTCGAAGCTCCCCCACTCCTGCCGGATGGCCCGGAAGATCCGGGCGTTGTTCACGGCGGCGCGGATCTTCAGCTTGTTGCGGACGATGCCGGGGTCCTGCTTCAGCGCCGCCAGCTTTTCCTCGCCGTATGCGCAGACCTTCTCCAGGTCGAAGCCGTCGAAGGCCCGGCGGAAGGCCTCCCGCTTGTTGAGGATGCACTCCCAGGAGAGCCCCGCCTGGAAGCTCTCCAAAATCAGCATTTCAAACAGCCTCCGGTCGTCGTGGACAGGGACGCCCCACTCCTCGTCGTGGTATCGGATATACAGGGGATTCTTTGGGTTGGCCCAGCTGCACCTCTTTTTCTCCATGGTCTGCGCTCCCTCCTGTCTTTTCCCTCATCATAGCACAGGCGCCGTCGGAGGACAATCCGCATTCTTCTCCCGTGCCGCCCCTACTTTCAAGTTTCAAGGTGCCTCATCCGCCGATCTGTGCAAAGCGCCGGGCGGGGCGCACTGCCGTCCCGCCGGTTTGAACACACCTTCCGTCACAGACACCGGCGGAGCGGACGGAGTCCTTGCTTCCGGAACGTTCCGGAAAGCAGCCCACTCGGAGCAGAAAACAGCGGAAACAGCTAAAAATCATCACAAAAAATCCCCGGGAGCTGTTCGGGGCCAAGAGGCCGCGGGTCCAAATCCCGCCACTCGGACCATGGCGAGTGTTCTTATAGCATTTGAAAAGCTGTAAGAACACTCGTCTTTTTTTGTTGTTTTCATCCGGCGATTTCGGCTGGGATGTAGTTGACGAACACGCCCTTTCGGGTATTGACGGTCACATCAGGGATGGGCAGGGGCAGCATTTTAGGGATTGTGATTTCTCCCACGCAGTTATAATGGATGCGAAGCCGCTGCTCCCATACACCATCAATTTTCTCCGCATTATAAACCTCGATCTTCTCAACCAATTCGTTGAGCATCCGGGGCGTGAGTTTGCGTGCGCGGGTGTACTTTCGCACCAAAGAGATGAACATATCCGTGGTCATGGCCTGACTGCTCTGCTTCTCGATTTCGGAGCGGAGCTTTTTGATTTTCTCCACCAGTTCCTTTTGCTCGTCCTCATACCGTCTGGACATTTTCGCAAAACGGTCGTCGGAGAGTTTGCCGGAAACATTGTCCTCATAGATGCGTTCAAACAGCCCGTCCAGTTCCTCGTCACGGGCAAGCAGAGCCTTCAATTCCTTCTCCTTCAGCTTGCGGTCGGTCTCCGCCGCTTGCTGGGAGTGCCCGATAACTGCTTTCAGAAATTCGTCCTCATAGAGACTGGCGAACTTCGTCAGACGCCGGATTTCACCAAGCACCACCTGTTCCAGAAAATCCACTCGGACATAGTGGGTGGAAGTACAGCTCCCACGGTTGCCCTTATAGTTGGAGCAGTTGAAATACTTGATCTCCGGATTTCCCTGATTGAAATGGAAGTGAAGATTGCAGCCGCAGTCAGCACAGACCAGAAGGCCGGAGAACATATTGTGCTCGCCTTCGTTGGTGCGGCGTTTACGGATTTTACCCCGCTTCTGCTGCACCTGCTCAAAGACAGACCGTTCGATGATCGGCTCGTGGACATCCTTGAAGATGACCCAATTCTCACGGTCATTCTCCAACCTCTTTTTGTTCTTGTAGGATTTAGAATAGGTCTTGAAGTTGAGAATGTCGCCGCAATACTCCTGCAAAGACAGGATTTTGGTCACGGTGGAACTGTTCCACTTGGTAGCGGGCTGCTGCTTGCCCTTTCCGGGCCGCTTGATGCCCTTCTTTAGCCAATAGGCACGCGGGGTAAGGATTTCGTCCTTTTCAAGCTGGGCTGCAATCTGCTCCGTCCCGTAGCCTTCCAGGGTCATGCTGTAAATCCGCCGAACCACCTGGGCAGCTTCATCATCTACGATCCATCGTTTCGGATTGCTGGGGTCTTTGATGTACCCGTAGGGAGGCTGGCCCATCGGCTCACCCGCATTTCCCTTGATTTTGTTGCTGATACGCCGCTTCTTGCTGATGTCGCGGGCGTACCACTCATTGAACAGGTTGCGGATCGGCGCCAACTCATTCTCGCCCTCGGCGGTGTCGATGTTATCGGATACCGCCACCAGGCGAATGTCATGCTCCGGGAAAAATTCCTCGGTCAGCCTGCCGACCTCGATGTAGTTACGGCCCAGGCGGGAAAGGTCTTTGACAAATACTGCGGCGGCCCGCCCCTGCTCAAGCTGCTGGATCATCTCCACAAAACCAGGGCGGTCCATCGTGACGCCGGAAATGCCATCGTCCAGGAAATGGACCAGGTTGGTGTAGCCTTTCTCCTTTGCCACTTTGGTCAACAGCTTTTTCTGATTGCCAATGCTGTAACTCTCACCTTCCAGATTATCGTCACGGGAAAGCCGCTCGTAGAGGAAAGCGGTCACATCACGGGATTTTTTGTTATTCGACTGTCTCATAAGTCCTCCTTTCTGGACAGCCGAACAGAGCATATCTTGTATTCCCAATACAATTATACCGCTGTCCTCTGCCCGTGTCAGCCGAGTATGGAAAGTTTACATTTTCTCATTTTCGGCCTTCATCAATCGAAGGAGGACACTACCCAAGGTATCCGGGCTTTCCTCTTTGAAAACAGACTCTACGACAAACGACCTATTGCCGAAGCGATAGGTCGTTTTTTCTTTCAAAGGGTTTTCTTGCGGCTTTTTACCGCTTGAAACAGAATTACGATCTTGCATAATAATCCCCTTTCATTTGCGTATAGTCGAAAACGAAAGAGGCAAAAAACGGACGGCTGCTGGCCGCAGCTCCACGGGAATCTCACCCCGGCCCATGCTAATGGGTGCGCCGCGCAATGCTTTGAGGGCGTTCAACGCGGGAGTCTCATTATTCTGTCTGCGCATCCTCGCCCACAGGCTGCCACACCTGTTTTACGGCTCGGTTTTGTCGCTCACCTGTTTGGTAGGGGTCCCGTCCTGCGGACTTGCAACAGGGTCATGGCGCACCGGCCGACCGGCTCCACACAGACAGATCGTATCCGTCTGCCTTATGCTGCGCCGGAGGCCTCCCGCCGGGCTTTCTTTGTCAAAGAGCTATGAACTCTGCTGCCAGATTGCTAGGGCAAGGAAAGGGAGAGAAACTTGCCCCGGACATTTTTAGGCTGGCAGCACCTTGAAACTCGTCACGATGCTATGTATCAGCTTCGTTTCCAGCCTGAGCCGCATATCTTCATCTACATACAGGTACTCGTTCCCATACTCGTCCTTCACAGGCCTGGTGGCAAGAGCCCGAATGTACTTCTGATAGTGAGCGACCACGGCGGCAAGGGCGTTCTCGTCACCGCTTACGGCTGCCAGAATCACCGGCACCGGAATCGGCTTCACTTGTCCGGCCATTCAAATCCCTCCTTCATCAGATATTCGCGCAATTCTTTCAGCGTAACGAGCCGCCGCTTGGATACGGTCTGATGGACGATGTTCAGCTTCTCGCTGATCTCACGGTCCGTCATTTCCAGGAAGTAGGATAGCAGGATAACATCCCGCTTGCCCTCCGGCAGCTGCGCCAAGGCATCAGCCAAAAGATCGCCGGTCACGACCACCGGAAGTCCCAGCACTTCAAAGACATGCTCTCTCATAAAGTGCTTGTCCCACACAGCGGTTTGCTCCAGCTCGGAGGTGGTTAGCTCTCCGAAGGATTTTTCCTGATCTCGAAGGCCAGCATAATCCCGTTGGATATGCAAAGCTTCATTCTTCAAAACCTTGACACAGAAAGCGCCAAACTGATTTTGAATACGCTGCTCATAGGAGTCTTTCATTTTCTCACCTCCCTTCGCGCCGCAACGGGTGCGGGGTGGTGATCTCCTCCCTTTCGCCTTAGTAATCCAGAGATGGCAATTTTGGCAACCGAAGGCGGGAAGAAATTTTTATGAAAGGCTCCGTCAGGTGACGAAGGCCCACATAAACGGCAAAAAGCGCCCATCCGCAAAATGCGGATAGGCGCAAAGGAATTGATAGATGTATTTACATGATTTATTTGTTCATCTTCATGGTCGGAATATCCCGACGGCGGGTAATAGCTTTTTTTGACCAAAAAGTATTAGGTGGATTGTTACAAATAAAAATGGACACGGCGATACCTCCCAGATACCGCCGTGTCCTTAAAAAAGGGCGACTTTAACACACCCCCCGTATTCTCATTTTTCAAAAAGAAAACGGCGGCTTTGATTTCGTATTTCAAAGCCGCCATTTTTGACTTCGCGCAAATCTGCTGTTAGCGGCTCTGTGCGAATGATTTATAAAACTTGATGCTTTGCAAATGCCCGGCGAGAGATACTTGCACCAACTCCCAACAAGAGCAGTGCTGCCGGAATTGCCCATATCGCATACAGCATACCGTTGCTCATTTGTTCTACCGACAGAAGCGAAATGGCCAACACATGATAAATGGGAAGAAGCCCGACCAATCGGAACAATGGATTTACTTCCGTGATTGGCAGCAAGATGGGAAAAAGAAAAATTGCCATCGCCGCAACCAAAGCTACAATCTGATTTTTACTGATTGCAGACAGGAACAGTGTAATTCCAGTAATGCTGAGGGTACAGGTAAACGCCAACAGAATTTGATATTTGAGCAGCGTACCGCAGGTGATATTAAAAGGGATAAACGCTTCCACATAGTCACTGGGGGCAAATAAAATACTGCAATCCAACCCTTCTGTTCCATAAAAAACAAAAGCAAGAAGCAGGTTAAATGATGCAACCAGCGTGGTAGTGAGAATGGCGGTGATAATACCTGCAACCACCTTTGCAGTAGCGCATTTGGTTTTACCGTACTTGCTTGTCAATATGATATTATCAACACCTTCATACTCGCCGGAGAAAATCGGAGCAAGCATGATGATGACCGCAAGAGCAAGCGCGACAAAAACCCGCACCATGTTTCGGCTGGTGGAAAGCCAACCGTCCACATAGCCAATTTTGATTTCTTCATTGCCAAACACATCAGAAACACTTAATCCGTTCCAATTTCCGTCTTTATCAGAAAAACGTGAAAAGGCTGCCGATTGCATGGCGTTTTGATATACATAGATTGCGTTCAGTCCATGTAAATCTGATGTCGGTGCAAAATCAGACATCATTTGCTGCGCTTTTTCATCTGTCAGGATTCCTTCATACTTTGCTGCAATTTCCTTGTCGATTTCTACCGCTGTTTTGCCAGTACCTTCACCGATATTCTTGTCAAACGCATATTTGTTTTGAAATGTGGAAAAGGATAGCAAGGCAGAGAACAGGAGAATTCCAATTATAGCGATCAGCGCCAAACGCTTTGAGAATACTTTTCGCAGTTCAAAAAGAATAAGTTTTTTCATTTTTCACAGCCCCCTTTGAAATAGTACAGGTACAAATCTTCCAACGTGGGCTGCACCCTTATCGCATTTTCCAGCGGCGGACGATCTCCAATTATCCGCAAAATTGTATAGTTTTCACTGGTATTCCGCAGATTGCTCGTATTGTAGGCGGCCGCATATTTTTCTGCATAGGCAGTCGGAACCGTACATTCCCACACTTGCCCGTCGATTTCAGAGGTAATCTCCTTCGGATTCCCAAAGTGAATGATTTGCCCGGATTTCATCATAATGATGTCCTCTGCGATAAACTCCACATCGGAAACAATATGCGTGGACAGGATCACGATGCGATCTTTGGAAAAGGCGCTGATTAAATTGCGGAAACGAACACGCTCTTTCGGGTCAAGGCCCGCTGTCGGCTCGTCCAAAATCAAAATATGAGGGTCATTGAGCATAGCTTGTGCAATCCCTAAACGCTGTTTCATACCCCCGGAAAAGGTTTTGATTTTGTGCTTACTTTCCCTCGATAAGTCTACCGCTTCCAGCAGCTCCTTTGACTTCTTCCGAGCCGCCTTCTCGTCCAACCCTTTTAGGGCAGAAATATAGAGAAGAAAGTCAAACGCTGAAAAATCTGGGTAATATCCGAAGTGCTGGGGCAAGTAGCCCAAAAGATTGCGATAGCGTTCACCCAGCCCAACAATGTTTTTTCCGTTCAGCAGAATTTTCCCGGAAGTAGGATTTTGGATATTGCAGAGCAGACGCATAAGTGTTGTTTTCCCTGCGCCATTTGCACCCAGTAAGCCGTAGACTCCATTTGTTAAGGTAATATTCAAATCGTCCACGGCAGTTTTAGAACCGAACTTTTTTGTCAGCCCGATTGTTTTTAATTCCATAAAAAAGCCCCTTTCTCCATAGGGAGCAAAAAAATACTCTCCATGTGTTTTCATGGAGAGTATAGAGGGAAAATATCTACTTTTTATCTACAAGGCAGGAGATTTGAAGTAGGCGGATACCTTTGCCCCGGTTGCAGTATTTTCGATCTTCAAATACCCGTTGTGGTGTTCACAAAGCAGCTTGCAAATATATAGTCCAAGTCCAAAATGCTCAGAATGGTTGCTTTCCTCTGTGTAATATGGACTGGTGGCTTTTTGCAGACCGCTTTTGTCAAACCCCTTTCCATCATCCGATACGGAAAGCAGCAGACCATTGTCACGCAAGGCAAAAGAGATTGTCACCGCAGTCTGGGCATACCGAACTGCATTAGAGATCAGGTTATTACACACTTGTGAAACAAAGGCCCCATCAAGGGATAACTGCGAAACAGGCATGTCATTTTGTAAAATCAATTCTTTTCCTTTTTTCGCACATACGATTTTTGCGCTGTCATACAAAGAAGATGCCACTGTCTGCAAGTCTATCAACTTGTACTCCGGCTGCGCATCTTCCATGCGCCTAAGATTGCTCATACTGCTCACATAGCTTTCCATACGGGAGATATGTTTGCCCATTATGGCGGCGGTTTCCTGTGTTTGAGGATTTTCGCTGGCTTGCAGCATTTCATTATAGCCTTTTAGTACCGTCAGTGGTGTACGCAAATCATGAGCAAAAGCGGCGTTGAGTGCTTTTCGTTCTTCAACTTGCCGCCACATTTTAGAGAAATTGTCCGCAAGGGTTGTCCGCATGATTTCAAAGGACGCGCAAAGCTGTCCCAATTCATCGTTGTTATCATAGTCGATTGAAAAGTCCAAGTCATTGTTCGCTATTTTTTCAGAAGCCGTCCGCAGTTCCGCAAGCGGCTTTTTCAGCCTGTTCCTGTAAAACAGCAGCGCAGCGGCGATAATACAGAATGCGGAGTAAATGGGTGCAGCAATTACGGGAAGCATCTCCAGTATAGCGATTCTGCGCGCGTCCTGTTTGGACGTTGGGGCGACTTCAGTCCCAATGTAAGCGCCCTCGCCCAACTGTTCCCCCTGCTCATTCGTCAAATAATATTTTTCGCCGGACGGGGGATAAGATGCTCTGATACCTTCGGCAATGCTGCCACAGATCGAAAAAGTCGTTACGGATAGAAAGACTGCGAGCACAACAAATATAATTACATAGAGAACAAGGCTTTTTCGGAGCGATAAATAATGCCCACGCCAATTTACTTGACCCATTTGTAACCACACCCCCAAACCGTTTCAATATATATGCGGTCGGTATATGCCGCGATTTTGGATCGTATTCTGCGGATATGCTCTGCTACAACACTGCTGTCCCCCTCGCTGTCATAGCCCCAAATGCGCTCATAAATCCGTTCTTTATCAAATACCTGGCCCGGATTTTGAGAAAGCAGCTCCACAATATCAAATTCCTTTTTGGCAAGCCCCACACGCTTACTGTCAAAGAACAGGCAACGCTCTGAATAATCAATCGTCAGATCACCGGCGAACTTGATCTGCGCTTCAAAATTATGTCGTGCTTCCCGGCGCAGGTGAGCACGTACCCGCGCTTCAAGCTCTACGAGTGAAAAGGGCTTCACAATATAATCATCACCGCCAACGGCAAAGCCTTTTACCTTGTCTGCATCTTCAATCCGAGCAGTCAGAAAAAGGATTGGGCAGGATATGTGATCCCGAATACGCTGACAGATCTCCAAGCCATCTGTCCCGGGCATATTGATGTCAAGCAAAATAATATCCGGCTGCTTTTCTACTTGTTTTAGGGCTTCTTCGCCATTGGAAGCAGACAGGACACGAAAACCTTTGCTCTCAAAAAAGCTGCCAAGCATGGAAACGATGTCGCTTTCATCGTCGGCAATCAAGATTCTGTATGACACACCGAACACCTCCATTCAAATATTATAAAATATAGTTTTCAACTATTTTTCAATTCTTAGAATTGCAGTCTTATAGGTATTGGGGTAGAGAACCCATATTGGGGGATATTTCTTGATGTGGAACCCTTCTTTAATTATATATTGTTAAAGGGGTACTTCAAGGCCTCTATTGTAAACAAAAAAGGAATTATATAGGCTATGTATGGGAACTGTATAGACATATTCAGAAAGGAAGGTGAACAGTAGAATGTAATAGGGTGAATCAATATGGCAAAACGACCAGTCGAAAAATATGATTTTACGCCTTTTGGAAAGGCTCTCAAAGCGGCAAGAAACGAGAAAAAGGAATCCCGCAACAAAGTCGGGAATGAAATGTATTTGTCTCCCCGCTATCTTGCCAATATTGAAAATAAAGGGCAGCATCCGAGTCTCCAAATCTTCTTTGAACTGGTGACCCGTTATCATATCTCCGTAGATCAACTTCTCTTTGGGGACGCAACAGAGAGTAAGTCCACGGCGCGTAGACAACTTGATCCCTTGCTTGATGAGATGACAGAGGCTGAACTGAAAATCATCATTGCCACCGCACAGGCCATCTTGGATGCCAGAGCGGAGGAAGAAAAATGATGTGGTTAGTACAACTGGATAATGATTAGAAAACGCTATGAACGGATACCGTTTGTAGCGTTTTTCTTTGCTTTCATGGTTGCCAAAGACAGGAGTTTCGGATTACTTAGGTACGGAGAGAGAAACGATAGCAAGCACAGCAAGCGAGTACCCGCTTGCGATTTTTGGCTTTAGGGAACCCTCCCCCTAAACCCGAAAAATGCTTGTTGGGAACATCCCAAACCCTGATACGAAAAGAGGCGAGATACCACGATGGCAAACCGAAAACGAAATATCCAGGTGAAGTTCTATGTGACCGCCGAGGAAAAGGAACTGATGGAACAGAAGATGGCCCAGCTCCAGACAAAGCGGATCGGCGCCTACCTGCGGAAGATGGCGATTGACGGATATATCATCCAGGTGGACACCAGGGACATTAAGGAGATGAACAAACTTCTGTCCGCCATTGGCCGGAACATCAATCAGATTGCCAAGCGGGTCAACGCCGGAGGCCCCACCTATCAGGCCGACATGGAGGAAATCCGGGAAAGGCTGGATCAGATATGGCAGTTACAAAGACGCATCCTATTAAGTCAACGCTGAAAGCGGCGATTGACTATATCTGCAACCCCGACAAGACGGACGGGAAACTGTTGGTGTCCTCCTTCGGCTGCGCCGCCGAGACCGCCGACATTGAATTTGAATGGACACGCCGCCATGCCATTGACAAAGGTACGCACCTGGGCCGCCACCTGATCCAAGCCTTTGAGCCTGGGGAGGTCACGCCAGAGGAAGCCCACCGGATCGGCATGGAACTGGCACGGGAGGTCCTGGGCGGCAAATATGAATTTGTCCTCACCACTCACATTGACAAGGATCACGTCCATAATCACCTGATTTTCAATGCGGTCAGCTTCACCGATCACAAGCATTACCATTCCAACAAGCGCAGCTATCACGAGATACGCCGGGCCAGCGACCGGCTGTGCAGAGAACACGGCTTGTCCGTCATTGTCCCTGGCCGGGATAAGGGCAAGAGCTACATTGAGCATCAGGCCGCACAGAACGGCACCAGCTACAAGGCAAAGCTGAAAGCCGCCATCGACCGGCTGATCCCCGTGTCCTCCAGCCTGGAAGATTTGCTTGCCCGGTTGCAGCGGGAAGGGTACGAAATCAAGCGGGGAAAGTATATCTCCGCCAGGGCGCCGGACCAGGAGAGGTTCACCCGGCTCAAAACCCTGGGCGCCGATTACACGGAAGAAGCCGTTGTCTCCCGCATTGCCGGAGGTCCCAGGCCCTCCAGACAGCCCCAACAGCGCAGCGGGAAGGTCAGCCTGCTCATTGACATTCAGAACAATATCAAGGCCCAGCAGAGCGCCGGATACCAGCGGTGGGCGACCATCGAGAATCTGAAACGTGCGGCCGCCACCATGAACTTTCTCACCGAACACGGCATCGGCAGCTATGAGGAATTGGTGGAACGGTGCGACGCCGTTGCCGCCGCCTCCATCCGTACCAGGGAGAGCCTGCGGGATACGGAACAGCGGATCGCCGACCTTGCCCTCCTGGGAAAGCAGATTGACACCTACCGCAAGCTGAAACCTGTCTATGACCGATACAAGGCATCAAAGGACAAGGAAAAATTCCTGCGCGGCTTTGAGAGCGAGATTATCTTATTCGAGGCGGCAGCCAGGGAGATTAAAAAGGCCGGGCTCACCAAACTTCCTTCCTCCGAAAAGCTGAAAGCAGAATTGGACGGACTCTCCGCCCGCAAGACCGCCCTGCAAACGGAACTTCGGAAGATACGGCGGGAGGAAAAGGAGTATGACACCCTCCGCCAGAATGTGGACGCCCTGCTGGAAAGGCCGAAGGAACAGGAACAGCAGCGGCAGCGGAGCAACGACTTGGAGTAACGGGGATTGGGCGCTTTTGACAGTCTTTGCAAAACCCCTGGGCGCATGGTGATCCGGCTGATATAATGGAATCAGGAATGGAGGTGCTGACTGTGACGAAATCCGAAGTAATCAAAGAGTTTTTTAAAAAGAGCGTGCTGCCCGTGGCGGTGGCGGCTTTGCTGTACTGCATTTTCAAATCCGCCTGCACAAAAGATGGAGTCACCGACTATGTATGGTTGTTCATCCTTTGCGGCCTGCCTTTTGGCATCCCACGGATGTTTGCCTGGATCGTGCCCGGCGGCTCTTTGGGAACCGCCCTTCCGTTGTTTCTGCTGAACTTTATTATTGGCGGAGTGATTGGCGGTTTCGTCCTGATCTGGCGGTTGCTGGTGGCTGCCTGGTATATTCCCTTGACCATCTATCGACTGTTCATAACAAGAGGAACTTCCTATATTCCAGAATAGCACTATGGAAATGTGGAAAACGGCCGCTTCACCGATGGAAAACAAATATTCACGGCCCGATAGAAAAGCTGTAAGCTTTCCCACAGCCCGCAAACATTGTTTCCCACAGCTCCGCCCTTTTGACCGTTTACACACATTCCCACAGCGCCTACTACTGCTACTGAAAATGAGCGCCATCACCGAAATGATGATGGCGCTCATTCTTTATCTCCGTATCCTTCTTCAGCAAGATTAAGTATATTCTTTTTTTCTTTCTGCGCATAGCGCATGGTCCAAGTGGCATTCAAGAATCTGTGAAAATCCAGTAATATCAACGGCTTGTAAGCAAGGCTTTTATCCAAATACTACTTCAGCGGTGAGTAAATGAGGCCACAACGAGATAAACCGTGTCAAAGGCCAGCAGCATCCACAGGGCGGGATTGCTCCACACGCCGCTACTCCCGCCGGCCTGACTTCTCTCGCGCATCCGTCCCCGTCTTTTCAGCAGCAGGCGGATCCCTCCTGTCACTGCGATCACCACCGAGACAAACACCAGAGCCAAGGTAGCCAGGGCACCAGGAGTGCCAGCCTGGCGCAGTAGCGGCAGCGCCTCAGCAATGCTGTTTCCGGCGATGTGCAGTCCGATGGACGTCCCCAATCCGTAGTGCAGGGCCGCATAGCCGAAAATCAATCCGCACCAGAAGGCGGACAACCCCTGATAGAGATCGTGGTGCATCAGCCCGAAGCACAGGGCCGACAGTAAAATGGCCTGCCGCGCACCCCCTGGCAGCAAGCGGCGCAGCACCACTCCTCGGTAGATCAGTTCCTCAAGGACAGGACCGACTATACAAATATATATTGCCAGCAGCGGTGTGGCGATTTCTTCTCCCACTGCCGCCGCTTGGGCGGTGAAGCCAACCAGGTTCCACACCCGCTCTAGAACCGGAGTAAGTACCATGACGGCAAGATTTCCACTCAGCGCCACACTTATGAGAAAAACCAGCGTGCCCAAAGAGGCCTTCTGGGAAGAGAAGTGAGGGGCTTCGCCGCTCACTAGTGAGGACCAGAGCAGGGGGATCGCCGATGCCACCGCGCAGCTAAGGAGCAGCACGATACCCTCCGGCAAGCCGGGAACAGAAGACAAAAGTTTTTGCAGTAACCCAAACAGCACGCTGTATGCGAATAAGCTGCACCACAGCCATGTCAAGCTGTGTAGCGGGGGAATCTTTTTGTTCATAACAACCTCCCATGCGGCCTTGGCCGCAAAATTTAGCCTAATTATAGCATATTCCCGTCGATTTGCGGGCAGCTTTAACAAAAATTTTAAGCTTTTTTTACAATAGCTCCATCACCAAACGCACGGCTGCCGAGCTCATTCAGTACATCGAGGTTTATCCTGCGGTCAAGGAGAACAGAATCACCAAAACTGCATTGGATTCTTTGAGGTACCGGATTGCCGGAAAATCCCCGAGCGGGACATTCTTTTGGAAACGAGAAAAGGCGTAGCATTAAGCTACGCCCCCGCACAGATCTCTATAATAAACTTGGAAATAAAAAAATGCGGAGTATCATCAGCAGACCTTTTCAGATCCTTTAATGATACTCCGTATGGTCTGATAAGCTCCACCGCCTGTATGATCCACATAGAATACAACGAGATTGCTTCGCTTCACCATCTGCCGATTGCGAATTTGGAAAGCACCTTTCGGGTGGCTGCTGGCCGCGTTGCCGCATATTTCGATTTCATCATAATAGGCTTCAAAGTTTTCCATATTGTTGCGCAGCTCCGCCGTGGGATATGGCAGTATCCAAATCAAGGAACTGTTGTCATCCCGAACAAGCCGCTGCTGGCGTTTGACAGTGGAGGAAACGATCTGGTCAAAATCTCCGTCCCGTCCGACCAGGAACTCCACATACTCCTTTTCCAAAAGCAGCGCATGAACCAGCGCCTCCACACGATCCTCCGCCTCACGAAACTCCGGGATGATCCGGTGTCCAAAAAAACTAACGGTAAATATGTTCACGGTTTTATCTTCGCCATCTTCAAGCCAGCCTCTCCAACAAAGTAAATAATCTACTTCTCATTATATGCATATATTGACTTAAAGTAAATAATCCTCTAATTTGTTTCAATTATAATTTACCTGCTTTGTTGGTAGCATAATATCAGGAGGTGATATTATGCAGACGGAGTTTCCAGAACGCTATATCACTCTGGGCTTGAAGATCGCATATTACAGGAAAAAGGCGGGGCTGACACAGGAGGTTCTTGCGGAGAGGATCGGGAAAAGTGTCAACTTCGTTGGTCAGGTAGAAGGAACAGGTACGGTTCGTGGCGTATCTCTTGAAACATTGTTCAAGATCGCCCAAGTGCTGAAAATCCCGCCATCCAAGCTGTTAGAGGATGACTGATCGACCGCGACGCAGCCAGAACAAAAAAAGAATGGGAGCGCCAACCTCGGATAACTGCATCCGATGTTGACGCTCCCATTTTGCTTGACAAAAGGTGAAAATCCGGCGTTTTCCCTATGTAGAAACGCCCTGCCGCTCCACATAGGAAATCATACTGCCCTTACACGGAAAAGCCACTACAGGCGGTTTCTTCGCCTATTTTGAACCCTAATTCCCGCACTTTTTGGAACGGAGGGAAAGATAGTGCGGGCAGGACACCACCACCGCCCGGAAACTCTGCTTGCAGGGATGGACGCAGCCCTTGCAGAGCTTGTTATACTTGCGTCTGCCGTTCTCGCCCAGGAAGAACGCCCATTCCAGACGCCATTTTTTGCTTCGGCTCATAAGTCATGCTCCGGGGGCTTTTTCTGATGAGCCTTGTCCGGGGGCTTGCGCTCGCCGCACTCCCGTTTTGCGTCCTCCAGCCGTTCCCGGATAGAAGGCTTTTTCTCCGGTGTGGTCCTGCGCGCCTCATCCTGGGCTTTCTCCAGTTCCTCCCCACGGCGGCCGTTGTTGATGATCCCGTCAATCATCCCATAGTCGTCCTCCAGGGTCATTTCAGCAGTACGGAGAGGGTTCTCCGGATCCACCGGCAAGGCGACGATCTGGCCGTTCAGGTTGATGAACTGCTCCGGCTGCTTGAAGTGCTCCATGTACTTTTGGGCCAGTTCCGGGGGCAGAGAGGTGAAGGACTCCTCGCCGAGACCCACCACCAGGAATGTGCCAGCTACAATGTCGTAAATCTCGCCATGCTCGTCCCGGAGGGAACGGTTCAGGTCCAGACCAATGAGCTTGCCTTCATCGTTCAGCACCAGCCCCACCGGATCGTCAAAGGGATAGGAGGCGGCAATATCGCCGCCCACCTCCGCTTGCAGCGCATGGAGGCCGGAGTCGAGCTCCTTCACATAGGGTTCTTTCATGGGCTCCACCACCAGAACAGTCAGCTTCTCCGGCGCAGTATGTTCGGGGGTGTCTCCGCTGGGGATGGCAAAGGCGCGGCTGCCGTTGGCCATGATGAGATACTTCCCGTCCTCGGACTCATGGTGGAAACCGTATCCGGCCGCCTCCATCTGTTCCCGGCTCATATCCGTCACATGGAAGGTGCCCCTGGGGGTCCGCACCGTTTCGCCGGTCTCCCGGTCGTCCGGGGTCGGCGCCGCTTGCTGCCCGTACAACTCCGCCTCATACTCCCGGTTTGCCTGCTCCGCAAAGGTCAGCATCTCGTCCACATGGGACTGATCCGGGTTTTCGATGGCCTCCCGGATCACCTGGGGGTCCACATCCAGACATTCCTCATAGCCGGTGGCGTCCTTGAACTTCTCGATCTCCGAAGGCAGATAGTCCTCCTGGGTCTGTCCCAGGGCAGCCAGTTTCTCGTCCAGGGCGGAGATGCGCCCGGCCATCAGATTTTCGTAGATTTCTTCCTTCGCCGCGTGTTCCTCCGGGTGCTCGGCGGCATACTGCGGGTCGTGCTGCCGGAAAAACTCGTCCATATCGTAGGCAAGGTCCATGGCCCATTCCGAAATTTCTTCTTCTGGGATGTCGTCCTGGAAGGTCATCACCCGGTATTCCTCCGGGATGCTGCCGCGCTCGCCATCGTAATACTCATGGAAGCTGTCCCCGGTTTCCCGCACATAGCCCAGGTCGGTGAACTGGCCGCTTTCCTCCAGGGCGATGTCCCGCCCGTAGGCCTCGTAGTCGATGTAGTTGCGCAGATGCTCCGGCACCTGCATGGCGTCCAGTTCCTCGATATAATACCGGCCCAGATCGTCGTGGTCGTGGATGTCGGGGTAGATGTCGTAACAGTCCAGGTTCTCCGTCAGGTTGATAAGTTCCTGGACGCTGCCCGTGTGGTCGCCGATCTCCATGGCCGCCTGGAACCGCTCGTATTCATCCTGGCTCATATCATCCAGTTTGGAAGCCAGGTAGTTCAGCTCGTCCAGGTTTACATACTCGCCCAGCAGATCATAGAGGCCGTCCACATAGCAGTCGTAGTCCGTGATGAACCATTCCTCATAGGTCTGCCCGAAGTCGTCTTTCGCACCAATCCCGATGCGCTCAAAGACCTTTTTCAGTTCCTCCGCCGTGGTGGGAAACTTCACCCATTCGCCTACAAGGGCGCCCTCGTTGTACTTGCCCAGGTTGGTGATGAAGGCGGCAAAGGGATAATCTTTGTCATAGTCATAATGGGGCATAGCGACACCTCCTTACAGTTCCGGTGCAGGCTTTTCCCGATGGGGCTGCGCCTTGCTCTGACCCGTGCATTCTTTCCGGCTCTGTTCCAGCCGCTCCTTGATGGAGGGCTTTTTCTCCGTCTGCCTCTCCCTGGGGCGCTCATGCTCCCACTCGTCGCCGGAGAGAGTGAGATAGCCTCGGCTCGTAAAACAGCCCTGTTCCTCCTGCATGGCGTGGTTGCCGAAGGGAACGGGATCAATGGCGTCCAGCAGCTCCGGGGGCAGAAGGACGTCCAAATGCTGCGCCAGATAGCGCCAGCCCACATCCTCCACTTTGCGGATGTTGGGCTCCAGGACAAAATACTCGGTGTTGGCGGGGAACTCCCGGAACTGCTCCAGGGTGGTCAGGCGGTAGGGCGACTCCTGGACAGCGGCCAGAAGGTCACGGTCCTCCGGGGAAAGCCCGGCAAGCGCCTGGGCCGCTGCCTCCAGTTCGCTTGCGTCACCGCCTGCGGGGAGCAGCGGTTTCAAATGCTCCATGAAGTTGGCCTCGGTTTTACTTTTTGCCATGCACACCATCCTTTCGTTTGGGAAACTCCAGTTTGAAATTGACATACTTGCCGCCGGTATCGTCCAGGATTACCACGGCGTCATAGGTGGAACCTTTCTTCTCCGACCACATCCCCTTGACGGAAGTGCGGCCCTTTTTCAGAAGGTCGGCCGCCATCTTCCGGGTTATTTCCTTGCGGCGGCTGGTCCAGAAACGGTCGTTCTTCCACATAACAAATTGGCAGGCCCGGTCCGAACAGGCGAAGTTCTTCTTGCCCTCATAGACCGGCTTGCCGCAGCGGGGGCAGAGGCCCACTGCCTCCTTCTCCGGCTGGAACAGCTTGTGTCCATCCTCGGAAATGTGGGAGTATTTCCGTACCAGTTCCGCTGCCATCGCCTCGATCCCGTCCATGAAGTCTTGCGGCGATGCCTGGCCCTTTGCCACCTCGTTCAACCGCTGCTCCCAATCCGCTGTGAGCTTGGGAGAGGTCAGCAGTTCCGGCAGTACCGTGACCAGATTGACACCCGCTTTTGTGGGGATCAGGTTCTTGCCCTTGCGCTCCACGAATCCGCCGGACACCAGCTTTTCAATGATGGCTGCCCTGGTCGCCGGGGTGCCCAGGCCCTTGCGCTCTGCCTCGTCCGGCATATCTTCCTTGCCCGCATTCTCCATGGCCGACAGAAGGGTGTCCTCCGTGTAGGGCTTGGGGGGCGAAGTGAAGTGCTCGGTGACGGAGGCGGAGACCGGCTCAAAGACCTGCCCCTCGGTCAAGGCGGGAAGAACACCCTCGGCATCTTCATCCTCCGGCTTCTCCTTCAGGGAGGAACGGAATACCTCCTGGATGGCCCGCCAGCCCTGGGAAAGCACCTGCTTTCCTTTTGCCGTAAAGGTATGTCCGCCGCAATCAAAGGTGGCCGTGACCGCCTCATACACGAAAGGCTCCGCCGCCGCACACAGCAGCTTGCAGCAGACCAGCAGAAGGATATTGCGCTCTCCCACAGGCAGCGCAGGAACATCCGCCTTTTCCAGCTCCAGGGTGGGAATCAGGGCGTGGTGGTCGGATACCTCCTTGTCATTCACCAGCGCCGCAACATCGGGGAAAAACTCCGGGCAGGCATCAAAGGGCGGCACTCGTACCGCCAGATGCAGGACCACAGAGGCAGGCTCCGCCATGTCGCCCGTCAGATACCGGCTGTCCGTGCGGGGATAGGTCAGCAGCTTCTTTTCATAGAGCGATTGGGCGTAGTCCAGGGTTTGCTTGGCCGTGTAGCCGAATACCCGGTTTGCCTCCCGCTGCAAGGTGGTCAGGTCGTACAGCTTGGGCGGCTTTTCTGTCTTTTTCTCCCGCGCCACGGATACACACACGGCTTGCTGCCCGTCACAGGCGTCCCGGATGGCCTGGGCATCCTCCATAGCCGGGATTTTTTCAGAAACCGCCTCGGCTCCATCCAGCGCCAGCCGCACATGATGGTATTTCTCCTTGCGGAACAGGACGATTTTGCTGTCCCGGTCGGCCAGCATCGCCAGGGTGGGCGTCTGCACCCGCCCCACATTCAAGGTGCGGTGGTAGAGGACGGAGAACAGGCGGCTCGCATTGATACCGATAAGCCAGTCCGCCTTTTGGCGGCAAAGCGCCGATTGGTACAGAGGATCATAGTTCCCGCCGGGGCGCAGGTCGGCAAAGCCTTCCCGAATCGCCGCATCCTCCATCGAAGAAATCCAGAGGCGGGAGAAGGGCTTTTTGCATCCGGCGGCCTCATAGACCAGCCGGAAGATCAACTCGCCCTCGCGTCCCGCGTCGCAGGCGTTAACCAGCTCGGTCACATCGGGGCGTTCCATCAGCGATTGCAAGATATGGAACTGTGCGGCCTTTTCCTCGGACACCACATAGCGGAATGGGTCGGGCAGGATGGGCAGGTCCTCATACCGCCACTTCTTGTAGCGGTCATCGTAGGCGGCCGCGTCCGCCAGTCCCACCAGATGACCAATGCACCAGGAAATCAGCCAGCCGCCGCCTTCAAAATAGCCATCGGCCCTGGATGTGACACCCAGGGCCGATGCGATACTCTTTGCTACACTCGGTTTTTCACAGATCACCAATTTGCTCAATTCTGGTCCTCCTGTTCTTCCTGTTCAGGAGCATCCTCGTTTTCGTATTCCTCGTCCTCGAACTCATAGTCATCCGGGTCGGCGCTGACCTTTGCGCCCTGCTTGGGCTTGATGAACTTGATGTAGGCGAAGGCTCCGCCGCCCCCCAGAGCCGCCAGCAGCAGGATCAGCACCAGGGCGCTGCCGCTGCCGGACTCCTTCTCCGGCTCCGGTTCAGGCTCCGGCTCCACCTCCGGCGCTTTCCCGGCACACTCGCTCATATTCACCGAACAGACCGGACAGGCAGTATTCACCGCACCGGCCTGGCATTTCTCGACACAGGTGCAGACCGCGGGTTGTTCCTCCGTCTGCCCATCTTCCATCAGCGCTATCAGGTCGGCTTCGTCCACCTGGTTCAAGAAGTGAACGGCGGTCTCCTTGTCCTCGCTGGCCCGGTCAATCAGGATGTAAAAATAGTTGCCCGCTTTAGTGGTCACGGTGATAAGCTGCTTGTCGCCGTAATAGTCGTCCACCAGCGTGGCGTTGCCCTCCGGGGTCAGGGGCTGGCCCTCCGGCTCCATGCCCCCGGTGGCGGGTTCCCCCGTGTAGTAGTCTCCATCACCGCCGCCCGCAAAGGCGGTGACGGAGAAGGCGGTCATGCACAGGACCACCGCCAGCATCGCCGTAAACAGCCGGATCACTTTCTTATTCTTCATGGCCGCTGTCCTCCATATCGTCGTCAGGCTCCGGCGCTGCCTCCGCCTCCATCATCCCGTCGGGCAGGGTGATAAGGCCGCTGGCGTAGGCCTTCAGGAAGGCGGTCAGCTCCTTGTTGTCCATCCGCACCGCCTTGACCATGCGGACGATCTCCAGGTTTTCTTCCTCGGTGAGCTGCGCCTCCAGTTCCCGAAGGCGTTTCTGCTGGGCGGAGATCTTCTCCTTCGTCTTTTCGATGTCCTTGCGAATCTTCTCAACCGTTGCCATGTGTGCAAAACTCCTTTCCAAATCGTTCTCTCCAGGAATAGTTCCGCCCCAGGCCCTTGACCGTTTTCAGGTTTTGCCGGGCATTGTCCTCCAACGCCAGGGCGCGGCGAAACAAATCGGGATGCTGCTCCCGCAGGGCGGTGATCTCGTCGGGTTTCATGCTGGGGCAGAAAAAACAGGACGATTTTCCCGGCTGGGGCAGCCCTGCCCCCTCGATCTGCCGGATGCAATCGTCCCGCGTCCATCCCCATTCCATCAGGGGATACCACTTGCTGTATTTTCGGTCGGCCAGGTCGCCCAGCAGCACCTTGTCGCTGCGGTAGCCCTCGCCCGCGTCGTAGCCGATGAATTTGACCACCCGTTTGCCCGCCTCCCAGGTTCGGCGGCATGGCGGATAATGGTTGCAGAACTTTTCCTGCGGCCCGATCTTGTGTTTCAGGGAACACCGCTTGAAGCCGTAAGCAATGGATGGAAGGCTGCAACTTTGCAGACATTCATCCTCCAGCGTCAGCCGTTTCCCGTCACGGGTGGTCTTATACACTCTGGTAATGGGAGGCATCCCGTGGTCCTTCAGCCAGCGGTCTATCACCTCCAGATAGGCATAGGTGTGGGGATGCTCTGCCCCCGTATCCGCAAAGAGAATCAGGTCCACCGGGATACGGTGCTGGTGCAGCCCGATCAAAAGGGCGGTGCTGTTGGCGCCGCCCCCATAGGAAACCATATTGATGCTTTATCACCTCTTGCTTAAGTCTTTTTCATATCGGTATTTCATTTGCGGCGGATACAAAGGTTCCGCAGGTCGCCGTTTGCCAGTCCACATTTTACCACCAGCCAAACCCGCGCATTGCCAGCCTACCGCCCGAAGGCTGGCTCCACTTTCCGTATCCAAAATGTAAGTGATGATTTTTTTGTATCCCATGGTCTTGGCGGCTCGTGCCGCTGCCCCATAAAGAAAACTGCAAGCATTTCGTGTTCCATCCGTACAAAGCCGGTTTACCTCCAGGGTCATCCCATCATCCAGATAGCGGCTGACCGGCCGCCCAATGATGGCGACTCCCACAAGATGGTCGCCTACCATACAGCCCAGGGAAAATTTGTGCCCGCGCACCGGCTTGTGGTGGCGGTGATGTACTGCCACAAAAGTGTTCGCCTCATTCAAAGATACAGGTCGCAACTCAAGCATATCTGCGCCTCCCATCAGTTGTATGGCGGCCTGCCGTATGCGTAGAAATGGGACTGCCAGTAGCTCGTATTCAGGTTGGAATATTGGATGGGGTCGCCGCAATGCAGCATCATCCCGTCGCCCACATAGATGCCCACATGGGACACGCCGGTTGTGTCGTAGGTCCCCACGAAGAACACCAGATCGCCGGGCTGGGGATCGGATACCGGGGTGGAAATGTTGTAGAGCCCCTGGGCGCCCAGCCGCCCGGTATTGCACAGGCCGCTGTTGGTCAGCACATAACTGACAAAGCCGCTGCAATCGAAAGAAGTGCTGGGACTGCTGCCGCCCCACACATAGGGATAGCCCAGATACTTCTCCGCCTCAGTGATAAGGGTGTTGAACCGCTCGTCCGTCAGATATTCAGCGGGAATCTCCCAGGCGGTGGGCGGGTTTTCAATGTATTTGTTCACATACCCGGAGGACGGGAACAGATCGGGGCGGTTGCCCAGGGTGGACATATAGGTGGCGTACAAGGAAAGCTGTTCCTCACCCATCATGTAGACCGGCACATGGGAAAGGTCGAAGTTTTCCAGCGTGACAGTGCAGATATACCAGGTGTACGGAACCTCCACATCATACTCGTTACCCTCGCTGTCCGTCCTTGTTTCCGTCCGATACCGGGTCTCCGTGGTCACAGTTTCGGTGAGGATGTATTGCTTGTCAAAGAGGGTTTGAAGGTCGCCCTGTACCTGGTCAATGGTGAATACCCCTTCATGGAGAGCCGACAGAATGGAAACAAGCACATAGGGGTCGTGCTCGATCTCGTCCAGGTCGAAGTGATACTCGTCATAGTCGTGGGTGGCCTCGTAGGTGTCCAGGTACTCCCGCAATTCATCCTCTTTGGCGCAGTAGGCTTCTTCCGCCGCCAGCATATCGGAGTCCTCGGAGAGATAGGAGGACGCCATGATATTGGACACCCCGCCGCCGAACATGGAGGAACAGGATTGCAGGGAGCCCAGCAGCATCACCAGCAGAAGGCCGATGCCGCCCACGATCAGCGCACCCTTCCAATGCCGCTTTACAAAAAGGACGGTGCGCTTGGACTCCTGGGCGGTTTTCTTGGCCGCCTTTGCCGTGGCCTCCGCTGTTTTCCCGGCCTGGGCGGTCTTTCCCGCCGCCCGGTATGCCGCCGCATATTGCTTTTGCAGCTTCCGTTTCTGCCACAGGCGGGAGATGGGATTGGATGCAAGCTGGGGGTTCTCCGCCACAGCTTTCCGATAGTAGAAATCCGCATTGGCCTTGACCGCCGCCTGCTCCGCCTTTGCCGCGTCCCGCCAGGGTTTCAGTTTGCGTTCCGCCCGCCAGTTCTGGACACGGCGGTTCCCGTAACCCACAGCCTTCTCAATGCCGCGTTCTCCCAGGTGGCCCGACTGGACGCCGGAATTTTCCTGCTCCACCTCCCGGACCTTGCCGTGAATCGCTGCGCCCGCCTCCTGGATGGGGCGGGACATCGGATTGGCGTGGGGCTTTCCCGGACTCTTATTGGGAATCGCATCCCTGGCGGCATCCAGCCGGTCCGCCGCCTTGTCCGACTTGCGGATGGCCCCTTGCAGCTCCGGCTTGGCCTGGTCCGCCTCGGAAAACTGCAATCGGGAGGATGGGCGGCCTGCTGCCGCCTCGCCCTCCCGATAGGCTCTGCGCTGTTTCTGGCGCTCCTTTTTGGCTGCTGCCTGTTTCCGGTGCAGTTCTGCACGGTCCACCGCTTTTCCAGCGGCGCCCGCCGTGTCGCCGGAGGCGGAATGGTCCTGCTCTGGCGTCCGGTCAGAGGGATAGGTCGTCTCGCCCGTGACCAGATTGACGGATACCGCCCCGTCACGGGTCATCTTCTGCGCCTCCTTTGCGGAGGCTTTCCATTCTTTCAAGGTGCGTCACCTCCTGTTCCATAGGGGCAGATGTTGACACAGGCCCCGGTTTCGATCATGGCGATGTACTGGAAAATGGGATAGGCCTGGGGCGGGCAGACCGCGTTCCCCAGGGTTTTCAGCCGCAGCGCCCGGTTGTCGGTGTCCTCGGTCATGCGGGGGACTCCTTCAGGTTCGGCACGCCATAGGATGCGTCCGTCCATTTCGGGGGGAATCCCATAAGCCATTCCACCCAGTCCGGGTTCAGCGCCGCCTTCTCGGAAAGGGGCTGCTCTTGCCGGATCACCTGGGCCGACAGGTTGGAGGACGGGGATTTGTCCCGGAAGGCCGCCGGTTTCAGGGTGGAACGGTAGCCCTCCGACGCCGCCGGGGTCAGGTAGAACACCGCCGCCGACAGGGACAGGCTCCAGATCGTCCCGTCCTTGTTCCGCTTGCGGAATATCCCGTTGTCCGACAGGTACACATCCAGGTTGGCAGCATCCCGCCCCGTGGATTTGTCGGAGGCAAGGGGTGTGGGAAACATCAGCCGCGACGATAAAAGTTCGCTGGCGCTCATGCCATGCGCCGACGCCGCAAGCCGGAAATACGAATGGGAGAACAGCGTATCCCGCTTTTGCCAGGTCAAAAATCGTTTTGTCGAGCCCCATATTGATGAAGCCAGCAACATTTTCCCCAAGCACCCAACGGGGCCGCAGTTCGGCAATAACGCGGCACATTTCCGGCCACAGGTAGCGTTCATCCGCAAAGCCCCGCCGTTTTCCTGCGGTGGAGAAGGGCTGGCACGGGAATCCGCCGGAGAGGATAGTGACGGTTTCAAGTCCTGTTTTCTCAAAAAACGCCTCCTTCGTGAATGTGGTGATGTCTCGGAACTTCGGCACATCCGGCCAATGCTTTTGCAGGATGGAATAGGGATAGTCCGCCCACTCGCATTGACAGACCGTTTCAAAGCCTGCCGCCTCTGCCGCCAGGTCCAGCCCGCCGATGCCGGAAAACAGGCTGACATGGGTGAGCTTATTCATGGCTGATCTGCTCCCCAGGGATCAGCTCTGCCCGGAACCGCTTGATGACCGCCGCCTCCAATTCATCCTGACAAAAGTTACTGTCAGCGGAAAGACCCAGCTTGCGGCGCAGCCTGTTCAGCGTCTTTTCATAGTTCCCGTATTTCTTTTGCAGGCGGAGAAAATCCTTCTCGTTCTGCACCTGCGACAGACACTTGGCGATGCTGTACCAGGTCACCAGGAACATGTGCAGTTCGCTCACCAGCAGCCGGAATCCGCTGCCGGGGATCAGATAGTGTTCCTCCTGGCGGCCGCTGCCCGGTTCGGGTTCGTCGTCCTCGCACTCCACATAGAAGGCGTCCAGCTCGCACAGCTCCCGCGCCTTCATCCCGGCAAGGTCCGCCTTGTCGCCGAACACCAGGTAACGGCCGGGAATGTTCCAGGCGTCAAACTTGTCATCGGCAATCTGGCCGTACCGCTTCGCCGCCGCAATGAACGCCTCCACATCCTCCCGGTCCTTGATTTTTCCGGCAAGGAAGGCAAGCTGATGAAGCAGCCCATAGAGATGCACTTCCTCGTCGATATGTGCCTCGTAGGTCTTTTCATCAATGACATACAGCTTTTCCTGTTCCATATCCTTATCCCATCCTTTCCTTCCATTCCAGCCGCATTTGCCCATCATCCAGCAGCAGACGGATCACATTCTTCCCCTGGGGCGTAATCAAGGTCTGCTGTCCAAAATGCCCGTATTTCCAGAAGTCCTTCACACGGAATAATCCGTTATTGGAGGGCTTGGCATAGGGCAGAAGGTATCCGGCCGGGCAGCGGTACAGAAATCCCGCGTCCATCAGGAAACGGCAAAACGCACGTTCCCCGATTTGCAGTTCCTTCGCCGTAGCCCGGATATTGGTGCAGTTTTCTTCATGGACAAAGGCATCATAAAAATCTGCTTTTGGCCGCAGCCGTTCCACCTCGCCGGAGAGCTGCCGGTTTTTCTCATGCTCGGCAAGAAGCTGGTCGGCAAAAGCCAGCAGTATTTCCGGCTTTTCCGCCGCCTGCTCCAGAAGGGAGGCAGTCATGTACCCGCCCGTCTTGCGGATCATGGGGAGAACTTCGTCGAACACCCATTTTTCAAAGCGTTCCGCACCAGGCAGCCGACTATGAACGATCAGGCGGTACACATCGCCCTCTGGGATAAATGTCAATTCCTGTACGCCTCCTTCTGTAAGGGCGCCCCGTTTCAGGGCCCCCTTACAATGCGTATTGATAGCGTTCCTCGGTTTTGCATATCCCAGGGCTTTCGCAACATCAAATCCGCAAAACAGATAATTGCCGTTTTCTTCGATCACTCGGATGCTGCCAAATTCGCGGTTATTGAAAACCGCCATCTTGTTATCCATTCTGGTCCTCCTTTTCGTCGTCCACAGTTTCGTGTGCAACCTCGCTGGGCTTGGTGGTGAGCAGTTTATAGAGTTCGGTGTCCTTCGGGAAGTCATCCGCAAAGGGCAGGATGACATTGTTGAAGAACAGCAGCCCGTGGCCCGGCTCGGAGTTGGTCACATAGGCAAGCTGTTCAGAAGAAATGTTCAGCCGCTCCGCCAGTATCTTCCGGTCGCCCGCAGCCTGGTTGAGCATATAGATAAAATCGCTGTTTTCCAGGATGTTTTCGATCTCCGGGGAGGAAAGCAGGTCCTTGGGGTTTTGGGTCGCCCCGGTGGGGATGCCGCCCCACTTTCTGAACCGTTTCCAAATCTCGGCGCTGTACGCGGCGGTCTGTTCCTCCTTCAGCAGAAGGTGGAACTCGTCCACGAAATACCAGGTAGACCGGCCAATGGCCCGGTTGATGGTGACGGTGTTCCACACCGCGTCCTGGACAATCAGCATCCCCGGCTTTTTCAGGTTCTTGCCCAGGCCCTTGATGTCAAAGCAG
Organism: Dysosmobacter sp. Phy; assembly: GCF_054476235.1. Lineage (NCBI taxonomy): Bacteria > Bacillati > Bacillota > Clostridia > Eubacteriales > Oscillospiraceae > Dysosmobacter > Dysosmobacter sp. Phy. Next base: position 2,506,054 of record NZ_CM136997.1, on the reverse strand, counting down.
ACCAGGCGGTTGGAGATGTCCACGGTGGTACGGTGATTGAAGAAGTTCAGCGAACCATTCACATAGAGGTCCAACGCCTGAGCCACCCGGTCGGCCTCCGGGATGTGCTGGGACAGCAGGGCGTTCATCAGGTCGCCCAGAATCGGCATATTCTCCGGCCGGGGGGCGGCAAAGTAGGGCTGGTAGATCATCTGCACCGCCCGGTCGATGACCGTCTTTTCGATGGCCTCCAGGCCCGTCTTGCTGCCCATGATGAGCTCGCAGAAGGACAGCACAAAGTCGGATTTCAGCGCCAGCGGGTTTTCTTCCTCGGAATAATTGAGGTTGATGTCCAGGGGGTTCACATAGTCGGTGCTGGACGGGGACAGCCGGATCACCTGACCGCCCAGCCGCTTCACCAGGGGCGAATACTCGTCCTCCGGGTCGCAGATGATGACATTATCCTGGGTCATCAGCATGATAAAGGTGATCTCCCGCTTACAGCTCATGGATTTGCCGCTGCCGGGTGTACCGAACACAAGGCCGTTGGGACAGCGGGATTGCTTTCGGTCCAGCAGGATCATGTTGTTGGAGAGGGCGTTGAGGCCGTAGTACATGGCGTCGCCGCCCATAAACACCTCCTGGGTGACGAAGGGAACGAACACCGCCAGGGCCGAAGTGGTCAGGCTCCGTTCGATCTTGATGCGGTTAAGGCCCAGGGGAAGGCTGCTCATAAGCCCGTCCTCCTGCTGGAAGTCCAGCCGGGTCAGAAGGCAGTTATAGGTCTGGGCGACGCTGGCCGCCTGGGACACGGCGATCTCCAGCTTTTGCCGGGTCTCCGCCGTGTGCAGCACCAGGAAAGTCATATTGAACATTCTCTCGTTGCGGGATTGCAAGTCGGTGAGAAGGTCTTTCGCTGCGCCGCCATAAGTAGACAAGTCGCTGGGGAGTATGTCCATATCGTAGCCGCTGCGCACCGCCCGCTTCTGCTCCTGTATCTTCATAGCGTCCAGGTCGGTGATCTTCCGCTTAACCATTTTGATGGCCTCGTTCTGATTGATGCCCCGGATGTGCATGGTCACCATGATATTCCCGTCCGCCTCCATGAAGTCGGTGAGGATGCGGTCGTGCATCTCCGGCGCCAGGATTTGCAGGAAGGACACCGCCCCGTACCGTCTGCCGATGCGGAAGGTGCGGGTCTCCCCAAAGTGGAAAGAGGACGGGGATATGAAGTCCTTCACCGAAAGGCCGCTGGCGGGGAGCCAGTCCCATTCAAAGGCAAACTGCCCTCCCTCCGGGTGGAGAATGTTGTAAAGCAGCTCCAGCCGTTCCTTTCCGTCCAGCACATGAGCCGCCGCCCCCATGACCTTGAAGCGGTTCAGGGTGTCGGTCTCAATGCGGGCAAACCGCGCCCGGGCCGCAGGAAGATTCTCCGCCTCGATGGTCAGGGTCACATACTTGGTTTTCACATAGCCGTTGTTGCCCCGCTTATACTGCATCCGCAGGATGTCCACCGCCTCGTCCCGGATGGGGTCCAGGTCGTTGCCCTGCCTGCGAATACCGAACATTTCATCGGCGGCGCTGCCTCCGCTGCGGCTGTCCAAAGTGACCTGAACGCCGATGGAGGGGTCATAGCCGTTATAGAAGTCGCAAAGGCTTTCAAAGATGCTCCGCTGGTCCTCCGGCCCTGCCAGGCGGTAATTCACATCCTCAAAGGCAATGGTCTTGGAGAAGGTGCCGCCCTCCAGCCTGCACAGGCCATCCGGGAACATATTCTGAAACGGGATGCTGTCCTGCACCGTATGGGTTTTCCCGTCGCCCTTCGCCTGCCGGATCACCGCCTCGATCTGCTTGCGCTCGGCACGAGTGAGCTTACGCTTTGCCGGTTTTTCTGCCTTTTCTCGCAATCCGCTTCACCTCCTGTTCCAGTTGGGATTGCCGCACCAGGGCGGAATAGATATTGTTGGTCTGGTAGATGCGTACCTTCGGCCGGATGAATTTGTTCTGGATGAGATGGCCCAGGAACACTTCCAGCGGCTGCCCGTTCTTCTCGTACATGGCGAACAGGAAAAAAGGCAGCATCACCAGGATCATGCACAGCGCCGCCGTGGTGGTCCCCAGGCTCGCCTTTGCCAAAAAGAAAAGCGGCACGCCTACCAGCGCCGCCGCTCCGAAACAGATCACTTGTCGTTTGGTCAGCCCGAACAGGACCTTGCTCTGTATCCGGCTCAGGTCCTTCGGGATCGTTACATAAGCCAATGTTTCACACCTCCTTTAGTGGGCGCCGAACAGGGATTTTGCAAGGCTGCCGGTCTTGAACAGCGTGTAGCACAACAGGACCGTATAACCCATGCAGCCCCAGATGGCCGCAGATATGTTGTCGCCGGATGTGGAGATACCCTCCACCAGCACCGCGTAGATGCCCACGCAGATCATAATGAGGAAGGCCTGGAAGCCCAAAGCCAGCAAAGAGCGAAGATAGTTCTGCCCCGTGGAGCCCCACTCCCGGTTGACCATCGTGGCAAAAGGAATCGGTCCAATGGAGGTCACCAAATACACCTCAATCATTCTGCCGTAGATCACCAGGAAGATGCAGATGGAAAGTATCTGCGTACACAGCCCCACAAACACGCTCTGAAACCACAGCCCCAGCAGGGCGCCCACGCTCCAGTCGGCAAGCTGGGTCTCCAGATCGCCCACCACACCGGAGATGTCGATGCCCGCGTCCGAGATAATGACCCCCGCCGACTGGCTGACTACATTCTGCGCCACATCGAACACCGCCATGACGATGTTCCAGGTGTTGGTGACGATCAGCACCGCACAGAAGGTCTTGAAAATCCACTTGAAGAAAATCCAGGTGTCGAAGTCGTGGAGATTGTTTTTCTCGATGATGAGCTGGATCAGCTCGTAGCACATGACGAAGGTGAGGATGATGCCCGCGATGGGGACGATCACCGTCTCCGAGAGGTTGCGGATCATGTTGAAGATGCTGCTGTTCCAGGCGGCGGGCGTCATGCCGACCTCCCCGGCGATCTCGCCCACCTTTGTGTTCAGGGTATCAAACATCCCGGTCAGGTTTGAAATGATACCGTCAATGAGCAGTTCCTTGAACCACTCCTGGATCATATCCAATATCAAGGGAGATCACCTCCTTTGCGGAGGCTTCCGCTATGAAGCGAAAGCCCCCGCTGGGTTTGGAGAAACATCAGGTGGTGGACAGCAGACCGGACAGCAGGGGGATCAGGGTGATGCCGATGAGGGCAACGCCGCCGCCCGCCATGAGCTGTTTGATGCCCTGGCTCTTTGCTTATGTGTGATAAAGAAGCAATAGAAGTGCAAAAAATTTTGCCGTTCCTATCCGACACTTGGCCATTGTGTCGGATAGGTCGGGCGGTTATTCGGGCAAGTCAATCTTGCCGACAAAGCTGTAATAAATCTCAATGTCCTGCCTGCGGGTGCCGTTCTCATCATAGCTGCACTCATGCACCACAATTTTCTCGATCATTTCCCGCAAGAGAGTGGGGGTCAGTTCTTCAAAGGCAAGGTGCTTGCGGACAATGCCCATAAATTTCTCGGCGTTGACGGTAGCTGCCTGTGACTTGTCCAGTTCGGCTTGCAGGGCGGCGGCTCTCTTTTTCAGCTCCGCTTGCTCGGCTTCGTAGTCAGCCGACAGTTCCATGAAACGCTCATCGCTGATTTTGCCGTTTACATTGTCCTCATACAGCCGCTTGATAATGCGGCTGATTTCAGAAATGCGTTCCTGCGCCTGTTCAAGCTGCTTGATGGCTGCGGCGGTCTTTCGCTTGCCGCCGATCTCGTTCTGCTGGACAAGTAGTTTCACAAACCGGCTCTCATGCTTGGCTGCGTATTCGGTCACTTGCCGGAGATTTGCCAGGACACCAGCGGTCAACAGATCGGTGCGGATAAAGTGCGCCGTACAGTTGCGGGTGCGCTTCTTGTAGCTGCCGCAGATGTAGCAGTCCTGTTTGCGGTCTTTGTTCTGATACCGCTGCTGATACAGCACATGGCCGCAGTCGGCGCAGAACAAAATCCCGGAGAACAGCCCCACTTCATCGTAGCGGTTCGGGCGTTTGCGCTGTTTGCGTAACTCCTGCACCCGTTCCCATGTTTCCTTGTCGATGATCGGCTCATGGTGGTTCTCGAAAATGGCCTGCTTCTCGACGGGGTTCTCTATGCTGTGCTTGACCTTATAAGAAGGCTTTTCCGTTTTGAAGTTCACCAGACATCCGGTGTACTCTCGGTTTTCGAGGATATGAACGACGGTGTTGGTCGCCCATTTGCACTCATAGCCTGGGTGATAACGGCGGGTGCTGCCTGTCCGCTGATATTCCAGCGTCCCCGGCGTGGGGATTTGCTGCTCCGTCAGCATACGGGCAATCTTGGTCGGGCCGTTCCCGGCAAGGCAAAGCTGGTAAATCTGCTGCACCACCGGGGCGGCTTCCTCGTCTATAATAAAATTCTCGTCCTCGTCCATCACATAGCCGTAAACCGGCTTGCTGGTAACAGGCTTGCCGCTCATGCCTTTTGACTTTTTCACTGCCTTGATTTTCTTGCTCGTATCTCTCACCAGCCATTCATTGAACAGATTTCGCAGCGGGGTAAAATCGTTGTCCATGCCCTCGCTGGCACTGTCCACATTATCGTTGACAGCGATAAAACGCACACCCTTTTGAGGGAACAGCATTTCCGTGTAAAACCCTACCTGCAAGTAGTTTCGCCCTAACCGGCTCATGTCCTTGACGATGACCGTACCCACTTTCCCGGCTTCAATGTCCGCAAGCATGGCTTGAAATCCGGGCCGCTGGAAGTTCGCGCCGGAAAAACCGTCGTCGGTGTACCAGCGCAGATTGGTAAAGCCGTTCTGTTTTGCGTAGGTTTCGAGTATCCTTTTTTGGTTCGATATGGAATTACTCTCGCCTTGCAATTCATCCTCGTGGGACAATCTCGGATAAAGGGCGGTAATGAGGTTTTGGGTGGCTTGTCTTAACATAAAATCCTCCGTTTCCGACAGCCAGCCCCACTATTCCGTGGTTTCATTGTACCACGGAACGGCGGGGGCTGTACAGCGGCAAAAGCGTTAAATTTGCTTCTTTACAGCTTTTCAATTTTCCGATTTTTATGGTATGGGTTGTCGTCCCATATTTGCAGTAGAAAAGTTCATAACTCCGTGGTATACTCTGATTTAACAAAAAAATCAGAAGTTAAAGGAGAAAACATGAAGTATACAATAGATGAATTAACCGCGGCCAAAAGGCAAATTGATTCAACTCTGCACAAGCTAAGAGAAACAGTAAAAACATTTGAATCAAAGGATAATTCCGAGCGTTATAAATCACAAATCACATTGGCAAAGAGAAGAATAAAAGCCTTTGAAATTGCAAATTATTTTATAGAGAATGAGATTAAGAATTGCTAAAGCACTTCCGATTTTCGTTCCAGCGGTCATGCTCCCTGGCATGGCCGCTTTTCCATGCCCCGGTTCACGCCGGATAAGTCGGCTCCTGTGTAGCAGCGGCTTCCGCTTCCAGTACCCGCGCCATTTTGTCGGCGGCTGTGGTTGTGGTGTCTTTCTTGAAATAGCCGGACACGACAAGGACGGAATTGCCCATGCGGATTTCCGTCACACAGTCAGGGCGGCGGGTGGTGCGGGTGTCGTGCTGCTTGTTATCTGCCATAGGCAATACTCCTTTCAGTCGGTAATCAGTTTCTTCATGCTCTCCATTTTCCGCTTGGCGGTTTCCTGCCGGAAGTTGTCGCCGGTAAAGCGTACCGGGACGCACATGGAAAGCAGGCGGTCATAAATCCGGGAATGGGCGGTGTCCTCCGGGTTGTGCAGGTCGTCCAGCGTAAGGTTGGTCGTGACGATCAGCGGCTTGCCGCTGCGGTAACGGCTGTCAATCACATTGAACACCTGTTCCAGCCCGTATTCCGTCCCGCGTTCCATGCCGAAGTCGTCAAGGATCAGCAGCGGATAACGACAAAGGCGGGAAATGTACTCGTTGCGCCCCTCAAAGCTGGCGGCAAGGTCATTGAGGATAAGAGCAAAGTTCGTCATGCGGACGGGGATTTCTTTCTCCATGAGGGCGTTTGCGATACAGCCTGCAAGGTAGCTTTTGCCGGTGCCTACGCCGCCCCAGAACAGGCAGCCGATATTGTCTGTCCGCATATCTTCCCAATGCTCCACATACCGGCGGGCAAGCCCGGTCTGCGGGTTCCTGCCGTTGTCGTTCTCGAAAGTCCAGTCCCGCATGGTGGGGTCGGTAAAGCCCCGGCGTTTCAGTTCTTCCACGGTGTCAAGGTGTCTGCGCCGCTTTTCGGCGGCTTCCCGTTCCTCGCGGGCGGTTCTCTGGCAGTCGCACTCTGCCGGGTGGCGGTCGCGCCCGAAGATAGCGGCCTTATCCGGCGCAAAATAGGCTTCTTTCGGCTTGCGGCACTTGCCGCAGTACAGTAAACCGTCCTCGCCGGTGTAGTCCTCCGGCTCCGGGATGGTGGTCGTCATATTCTCCAAAACCGCGTTGATTTCATTCTTCATAAACTCTCGCCCTCCTTGCATGAGTAGTCTGGTATGCCCTTTTTAGGGGCTTCCTTTTTGTCGTTCCCCGCCCATATCCGCAGGGCGGCGGCATAGTTCTGGTAGCTTTTCCCGTTGGCGGCAAGGTAGCGGCTCATTTCCTCGATGAACCGTTCCAGCCTGTCAGGGTACTCTGCCTGCAACTCGTCGTATTCGGTCTGTGACAGAAAAATATTTCCATATCGGCCATAGGGCGCGGACGGCCCCCCACTCACTCCCTTTGTTTGGCTCTCTGTAAGGTTGTTTATAGTAGTTTGGTTAGGGGACGGTTTTCCGACCATCATAAGGTCGGTTTTCTGACCATCAGTAGGACGGTTTTCCGGCTCTATGAGGGGCGGACTTCCGGCCATCAGTTGGTCTGAAAACTGTACCTGTGGCACTGGCGGTACTTTGACATAAAGCCGGTTCGGTGCGGAGAAGCCGCCCCGTTCCCGTTCCAACAGCCCCGCCGTGTCCAGTTCATTAAGCGCCCCCTTGATGGTGGTGCTGCCTTTATCCAGTATTTCTGCTATCTCCGCGATGGGATAGATAATATAAATCCTGCCCTCGTCGTCCAGCCACTTGTTTTTCTGGGAGAGGGTGGAACGGTCTAACAGCAGCGAATACAGCAGCTTGGCGGTCTGTGAAATCTCCATTTTCAGCAGGAAACGGGGATACGGCAGATAGGCGGGCAGCCGCGTGTCTGCCCTGATATAATCAGCGATAGGATCACCTCCCTGTGTTCGGGTTGATTTTGGCGTATTGTCACGCATTAAAACGCCGTTTCCGGGGGAAAAGGATAAATGTATCGCGTACCCTTTGACACCCACGAAAAAAGCCTTGATTTATGCGGGTTTGAAAGGCTCTAAAGCGTGACATCTCTGCCTTTGTTTCCGCTTTCTCTCGGCGGCTTTGATTTTCTTCATGCGCCCGGCGCAGTCGGGGCAGTATTTTCCCCGGTTTGACTTGGGGACAAAGGCCGCGCCGCAGACGGCGCACCGTTTCCGGCTCCCCCGGTACAAGAGGGCTGCGGCCAGTTCCCTGTCAAGGGGCAGGACAGCCACACGGAACCACCGGCACATGAGGGAAAGGGAAATGCTCTGGACGCACATGCAAGGCTCCCCATCGTCCAACAGCAGGCAGTTTCCCTCGTCGTAGTTACAGCACTCATGCACCAGCCGCCGCGCCCGCCGGTGCTGGCGGTAGTCCATGCGGGGCAGCTTATCGCTCATGGCTCTGCTCCTTTCTGCGGCGGGGTTCCTCCCGGCGCAAAATCTGGTCGATATTCCGCTTGACCGTCTGCAACTCCGCATACCGCTGTTTCTGTTCGTGGTAGGTGTTATACAGGCCGGATTTCTTGGAAACAAGCTGCTCGATCTCGGCCTGCAACGCTTTCCGGGCGGGCAGCTTGGTAATGCCATGCTCCCGGAAATACCGGGCGGCTGCGTCGGCTATGATAAAATCGCTCTCATGCGCCTGCCGGTAGGCGGCGCGGGCTTTCTCGGATTTCTGTGCTTTCAGCCCGTCGCGGGCAGGCTTGGTCTTGGCGTAAGCAAGTACCTGTTGCTGCAACTCCTTTTTCCCTTGTAGCTTCGTTTCCAGTGCTTTCAGTTCGCCGCTGGTCTGGCGCATTTCCTGATAGGCGGTATCAACGGCGGCTTCTAACTGCTCCGGGGAAGTGAAGCCATATTCCTGATACACATTCAGCGTCGCGGCCATTTGTTTGAGGTTGTGCATGGTCGCCCAGCGTTCATAGCCCCGGCCTTTGCCCTCGGCTTTCTTCTGCTCAATGTCCACAAGCCGTTGCACATTCGGCGCAGTTCGGGCGGCTCTGTCTGCCCGCAGTTGGTCTTGGATAGAGGGCGGGGTGCTGGATATAGTCGCGGCTTTTTCTGTGGCTCTGGCGGCGTTCTGCTCCAAAACGGCAAGGACAGCGGCGCGGTCAAAGTCGTCGCCCAGCTTCCGGGCGGTAATGGGTTTCGTCCTGTCCGGCGTAAGGTAGGACAGCCGCCCCCGGCTCTCCTTGACGGTTACGCCCTCCCGCAGCAGCAGAGAGGAAAAGTCCTCGAATGAGGTTGCCGCAGACAGCGCGGTGCGTATGGTCTGCCGCAGCTTCTCCTTGTTCGTTTCAAACTTGGTCTGCCGGGGTGTGATACCGCCTGCAATCATGGGGGCGTTCTGCTTATCCAGCGCGGCCTGTCCCTTTTTCTGCGCCCAATACTCCCGGTCGGTCACGCGGTTCTTGCTGCCGTTCAAGAGGTCGATTTGGTAAAGCCCCTCCCGGTGGCACATCTCCATGACTTCGGACTTGAAGTAGCGCAAGGCCGCGTCGGTACAGCGGTGCTTGCAACCGGCTTTCGTGTCGGCTGGCCTGTCCATGTAGGGCAGGAACGGCACCTCCTCTATCCGCAGCGAATTGATAACGATATGCACATGAATGTTGCCGCTGTGGTTATGCCCGTCCGGGTGGGTGCATACAAGGGCTTGGTGGCCGGGGAAATGCTCGGCGCAAAACCTCTCGCCCAATTCCTGCGCCCGGTCTACGGTCAAGCCGTTGTCCGGGCCGTCCCGTGGGTCAAAGCTGATGATATAGTGGTGACTTTTCACATCTTCCCGCTGTTGGTTCTTCCCATAGCGGAGATTTGCCCGCATACAGGCAACGGCAAAATCCTCCGCGCCGCAGTTCAGTGTGGACAGCCGGTAGTCCTCGCGGGGGATAAGCCTGCCGGTTTCATCAAGGACGGGCTTCATGGTAAACTCGTCATGCTCAAAAAGCAGGTATTGTTCGGCGGCTCCGTAGTCGGCGTTTTTAGAGTTGATATGCTTGAGTGTTGCCAACCGCGTCACCTACTTTCTTGAGGACTTCATACTTGAGGGCGGCAAGGTCGGCTATGGCGGCGCGTACCTCGCCGGACAGCGTATTGTAGGGTGCGCCGTACTCATTCAGATACCGGGCAATCTGATTGAGGTTGCCGCCGATCCTGCCGTATTCGGCGGCCAGCTTCCCGACAACGGAGAGCAGTTCGTCATTGACCGACGACACATGGACAACCGGGCGTATGGTCGCCCGCCGTATCGCCTGCCGGAGAAATTCGGACTGGCTGATACCATAGGGCGCAAGCCGCGCTGTGAAGTCGGCATACTCATCTTCGGACAGCCGGGTTTTCACAACGCGGCTGCGGTGGGGCGTGTTGTATTTCTTTCGCATGGTGTGACCTCCTTTCTCGCCCGTAAGGGCGCATGAGCAGGGTTTGGGGAAGGCACTCCCCAACAAGTTTCCCGCGAGGGGCAAAACTGCAGAATTGCGGATTTTGGCACCGTGGTAGAAACTTGCTCTCCGTGACTGCAAACTTTCTCTCACTTCCGTCCGCCACTTTTTTGGAAAACTGCAACCACAAAAGTTTGTTTCTCTTTTTCTGCTACTACTAATCCTGTAAAGGGCATTCCTGCCCGCTTTCGCTAAAATGACACCGGACGCAGTGGTTTCTACCCGGTGTTGGAGAAATCCTTTCTCTTTGCCCTCTACTACGGGTAAATGCTCCAAATGCCAAACACCAGGGCAGAAAAATTCCCTCCTCGCTTACTACTACAACCGGCAGGGGGCAAAATGGCCGGGAGCGGAGCCGGACAACAAAAAAAGCAGTAAATCTTTTTCAAGACTTACTGCTTTCGCTGGCCGCGTCGGTGGCGGCTGGTATTCAGTTTTTATGACTTGTCCGGTGGTTCGTCAAGCCGGAACTTGAATTGACAGTCAATTAACCGCTGCTTTACATAGTCCTCCACCTCGGCGTTGACCTGCCCGTTCACTTTTGAGAAATAGCGGATATATCCGGCGTAGTGGAGCAGGACAGCGTTCACGGCTTCTGGGTCGCCCTCACGGGCTTTGAGGATTGTTTCATAGGGGAGAAGTCTACTCATACCGGCTCACCCCCATTTCTTCGCGTAGCCGCTGCAAGGCAAGCTGGATATGCCGCCCCGCTGTGCTGCGTGACCGGCCAATACACGCGCCGATCACGCGCTGCGGCTGGCGCAGAAAGTAATAGCGCAGGATTTCTTCCCGCGTCTGCTCCGGCAAAACAGAGATCGCGTCGGCAAGGGCGGCGTTGCAGAGCAGGACGGTCTGACCGCAGACGGTAAATGGGTATTCCTCGTCCGGCTCCGACGCGGCAAACTGGACAAACTTCTCGTTCATCAGATAGTCAAGGGAAACTTGCCGTTCCCATTGCCGTTTAAGCTTCAAAATCTTGTCCAAGGCGGCACAGCGGATAACAGTCTTGCAAAAGGCGTTGTACCTGCGCTGGATATATTCTTGATAGGCTATCTGGTCGGTCATGGAAATTCCCCTTTCTGAATAATAGTGCGGGGCGGTGGCACTTCTTGCTGTCGCCCCTTGATTGCCTACCAGCAAAGGCGGGCGGGGCTGTCAACGGCTGCGCATATGCGCCGTTCATCTTGACCGTTGACTGGCTCGGCTGGGTTTGCTATTTACCCGACAAACTTGAATTTATTTTAAGCTATCACGTTTTACCTTCTTAAGCCTTACTATCATTACCATAGGAATTTCTTTGTTGGTTTTAAAACATTCTTCATAAAATCCATCAATGACAAATCCAGCTCTAAAACAAAGGTTAAAAATATCTTGTATGGAACGATGATAATAAATCTGCTCTTTCGGTTGCCCTTCAATCGCTATATCATAGTAACTGTGCGGTGTCATATATTTTTCAGTCAACGTGACAAAACAAGGGTGTTGCGTTGCAAAGACAAAAATTCCGCTTTCCTGCAACAGTTCATAAACAGCCATAAGAAGTGGTTCAATATCCGTAATATCCATAATTGCCATATTAGAAACTGCTTTCGTAAAGGCTCGATTTCTTTTTAATTCTAATATACTTTTTCTATCGGTCGCATCCGCCACACAAAATTCAATTTGTTTTGCATATTGTGATTGCCGTCTTTTAGCCAATTCTATCATTTTTTTGCTGTAATCAAAAGCGACAACCGAAGCGCCTCTTTGTGCAAGATACGAAGAATAATTTCCATTGCCACACGCAATATCCAAAATGTAATCCGCAGGATTAGGAGATAGAAGTTCCGTTACTTTGGGACGCACTACCTCTCTGTGAAATTCATTAGATTCGTCACCCATTGCATTATCCCAAAATTGTGCGTTCTCCTCCCAGATTTTTTTACTTTCCTCTGTTCCCATGTTCTCTCCCACTCCCCAAATTTGCTTTTTTGCTTCCATTAAATCTTCCTTACTATATTCCATTGTTACCCTCCATAACTTCTGATTGTTGCCGTCTTGACGATTATGTATCTTTACATTACCTTCTGAAACATATGGCGCACCTTGTCCAGGCGGCTGTTTGGACGGCGGGGCTGGATGACCGGCTGACCGACAGCGGCCTGATATCCTTTCAGCTCTGTAAGGCATACGCTCCGCCCGTTGGTGTAAAAGGCCAGATCAGTACGGTATGCCTGTATACAGCGGGCGGGAATCTCGCCAGTAAAGACAACTTCATCCTTTTTTACCTGGGCCGTTTCGATGGTGGCACAGTATTTCGGTGCATCATGATAAGCCCTGGAAAGGTATTCCTGGGGCGCATAGAGGATGAAGGAGAGATAAGGTTCCAGCAGCTGCGTCCCCGATTCCTTCAATGCCTGTTCCAATACAATCGGGGCCAATGAGCGGAAGTCCGCCGGCGTGCTGACCGGACTGTAATAAAGCCCGTATTCAAAGCAAATCTTACAGTCCGTTACGTTCCAGCCGAACAAGCCCTGCTCCAGCCCGTAACGGATACCATCCCTGACAGCGTTTTGAAAACTCTGGTTCAAGTATCCCAGCGAAACCCGGCTCTCGTATTGTACACCGGAGCCAAGCGAGAGTGGTGTAACAGACAGTCCTATGGATGCCCAAAACGGGTTGGGCGGCACCTCGATATGGATGGTGTGGCTGGCTGCTTTGAGCGGCCGCTCCATATAAATGACGGAGGGTTCCTTTACCACTGTTTCAAGCTTGTATTTTTCCGACAGCAAAGCGGAAACAACCTCCAACTGCACCCGGCCCAAAAAAGAAAGAATGATCTCATGGGTGATGGAATCCACTTCGCAACGCAAAAGCGGGTCAGTATCCGCAAGTTGCGTAAGAGCGTCCAGCAGCCGTTCTCTTTGCGCTGCCGTTTTCGGCGCAATCGTCGTCCGCAGCATGGGGAGGGGGTCCTCGCGCCACCTTTTACGAGGGAGCCGGGTTTGGTCCCCTAATACATCGTTTAACCTCACGCTGTCGCTGGGAAGGATAACAATTTCACCCTGATAAGCGGTGTCTGTCCGAACAATTTCCCCTTTGGATGGAATACGCATCTCTGTGATTTTCAGCTTTTCTCTCCCGGCCAGGGCCACCGTATCCCGCAGGCGCAGCGTTCCGCTGTATAACCGTAGATAGACACGCCGCTGGCCGCAATCGGTGTACTCAACCTTGAAAACGCTGCCGCATAGGGCGGCGCCCCCCTGTTCCCCAATCGGTTGGAACAGCCCTGTCACCGCATCCATCAACGGTTGAATGCCAAGGCCATTTTTGGCGCTGCCATGATAGACTGGGAACAGGGAGGCGTCTTGAACCCGCTGCTGTTCCTCCCGCGCAAGTTTTTCCCGGCTGATTGGTTCTCCTGCGATATACTTTTCCAATAATTCATCGTTATTTTCGATGACCGCATCCCATGCTTCTATGTCGGTATTTTCCTCCAGGACTATTTCCGGGGACAGCGACACCGTCTGCTTGATGATAATATCGGCGGAGAGCTTATCCCGAACAGACTGAACCACGCTCTGCAAATCAACGCCAGCCTGGTCGATCTTGTTGATAAAGATAACGGTGGGAATGTTCATTTTCCGCAGGGCATGGAACAGAATACGGGTCTGGGCCTGCACGCCATCTTTAGCGGAGATCACCAAGATGGCCCCATCTAAAACAGCCAAAGAGCGGTACACCTCCGCCAAAAAATCCATGTGGCCGGGCGTATCCACAATGTTAACTTTACATCTGTGCCACTGGAAGGAAGTGACTGCCGCTTGAATGGTAATCCCACGCTGCCGCTCCAAAAACATGGTGTCCGTCCTCGTTGTCCCTTTTTCGACGCTCCCCGGTTCTGAAATGGCTCCGCTGGCATATAGCAGGCTCTCCGTCAAGGTCGTCTTTCCAGCGTCTACATGGGCAAGAATTCCAATATTGATTATTTTCATGTGATTGTCCTCCCTTTACAGCCCCAAAGGGCATAAAAATCCCCAGCAGTAAAATACTTTTACCACTGGGGATTATAAGTTGCGGACATACACATATACAGCATACACCTGTTTGTGATTGCTGTTTTTGGGGATATGTCAAAATTGATAAGGCAAAAGTATTCTTAAATTGGGTACAAAAAACTAAGCCCCTACAAAAGGAGCTATCATAATCCTTTGTTCCCACTATTTGATTATAGTTTTATTTAAGAATACCTTGCCGCATATTTTTTACTCCTTTTCTGGATTAAATCATTGTATCACATCAGTTTTAGGAAAGCAAGTACCTAAAAGAAATTTTTCTTCCCCTTATATGTAACAATCATACCGGCTTCCTAGCGTTCAGAATGTTTTCTGCTGTCTGCTGTGGTGTTTGGTTGGAATTGTCCAACCAAAAGCCGATCCGTGGTGTTGTCTGCATTTTACTAAATACAAATTCAATGTATACAGAAAGATATAAGGAGTGGGAGGGATTCCGCCGTAGTTGGCATTGTAGGAAAATCCAAAAGTTTAGATTTTCCCACAATGCTTATCTTTTGGTCTTTGGTTCGGAATAGTGTAGTGCTGGCGGTCTATCTCTTGTTTTCGGTTGCTTGCTTCCTTACCGTACATGAGCATTGGAGGCAGGGTTGTCCTGGCCGTAACCTTCCAGAAGGTTGATGCCGCCCCACACGCACAGGCCGCCGCCCAGGGCGATGACCAGAGTCTGCAAAACGTCGATAGCGTTAGTAAAAAAGCTCATATTCACATTTCCTTTCGTTCAGTTGAATTGTTGGGTTGAAGGTCGGTGGCTTTCAATTCGTACAGATCGAAAGGCTCGTCCGGCTTCACGATGGCCGGTCTGCGTTTCATGTACCGTTCAATGTCAAAGGTGTTTTTCTTGTCGGCATCGGCAAGGTATTTGTAGCGGGGATGCTTCGTTATATCAAACTTGTCGCTGAAAAACGGCCGTACCCCTCGAAGCTGCAAGATACACTTGCCTCCGTCCATCACCGCGATCTCGTCCTGGGTCATCAGCTCCTTTCCTAATTTCTGATAGTTGAGGCCGTGGGAAACCTGGCTGCCCCGGTTCTCGGATTGATTGAAGCTGTCGATGGTCTCCTTGCCCAGCAGCTCCGAGATTTCTTTCAGGGTGGATTTCTCCTTGCCTCCCAAAAACAAGGTGGTGTCGCAGTTGCCCACAATGGTATCTGCGGCGTCCTTGTAGATGGTCTTTAACTGGCTTTGGGACTGCAAAATAATAGAAGCCGAGATTTCCCGGCTTCGGATGGTGGCGATCAGCTTATCAAAGTTGGGTATCTGCCCGATATTGGCAAACTCGTCCAGGAGGCACCGTACATGGACGGGCAGCCTGCCGCCGTACACGTCGTCCGCCTTGTCACAAAGAAGATTGAATAGCTGGCTTTGCAGCATGGCGATGACGAAGTTGAAGGTGGTGTCCGTGTCGCTCATAATGAGGAACAGCGCCGTTTTCCGGTCGCCCAGGGTGTCCAGCTCCAGTTCGTCGTCCGACATGATCTCCCGCAGCTCCGCAATATCGAAGGGGGCAAGACGGGCGCCGCAGCTAATCAGGATAGATTTCAGAGTTTTGCCAGAGACGAAAAATCAAGGACTTTTTCATCAAATTCAAAAAGAAGTCACATTTTGCGGACTTCCTCACGGAGCAGACGCTTGATTTTGTCCTCCATCGTCTCTTTTGCGGTCTGGCTGAAATGGACACGGACGATATATGTGGTCTTGCCGATCTGCTTTCTGACAGTCGGGCAAGTGGCGGTGTTGGTTGCGGTATTGTTCATTCAAAATCCTCCTGTAAATGAAAAATGCCCGGTGACTGTTCATCATCGGGCGGTGTCGGTATGAGGGAACAAGGCAAGGCGGCAACATTAAGGTATCTATAAAAACCTTGCCGTCTTTGCCACGCTTGCCGTGTTCCTGTTGTCAGTCTCGGAGATAGCAGACCCATGCTGTGCCGTCTTTCTCGGTCACAAGCCTGTACCCGATACGGCTCTTTGCCGTTCTCATGGTGCGTGAGGAAATCCCACGCTCATTGACCATCTTTTCCAGCTCTGCGCTCGGCATACGCTTTCCGTCTGCCAGCAGTTCCAATATCAGTGCTTCTGCCTGTGCGGTCTTGCTTTCCGTCTTGGCTGTGTCTGTCCCGGCAAGAAGCTCGTCAGCGGTAATGTCATAAGCTCCTATCCACGCAAACCCTTTCTCGTCTCCCAGAGAAAAGGCAAGGGACTGTCCGGGCGGCGCAAGGGAGCTTTTCTCATGGATAAGTACCCTTGTTGTGGGGCTGTCCTTCAGCTTGCCGATAAAGAGCAGACTGCGGACTGCCGCCGTAATGTCGATAGACCCTAATCCCCGGTAGGTGCTTTGCGTTCCTGCGGCTTTGTTGAGGTGTCCGATCAGCACGATAGCGCACCCGGTAGCCTGTGCAATGTCTCCCAGACTGCGGAATATCGGGCGCACCTCGTTTGCCCGGTTCATGTCCACATCTGCGCCCAGAAACGCCTGTACCGGGTCAATGATAACCAGCCTTGCGTTGTTTTCCCGGATTGCCCTTGCGATGCGTTCATCGGCAAGGGTCAGCGGTGTGTCTCTATCGTCAATGACAAGCACTTTTTCAAGGTCTGCGTCCGCTTCCATCAGCCGGGGCTTAACGGTATCGCCCAGACCGTCCTCGGCGGTCTGATAGATGATATTAAAAGGCTCAAGTGTCTCCATACCGGGTAAAGGCTTTCGATTGGTGCAAGCCGCCGCAAGGCGCATAGCAAAGTAGGTCTTGCCCTCGCCGGGGTTGCCCTGTATAATCGTCAGCTTTCCAAATGGGATATACGGAAACCATAGCCAATCCACGCTCGTCAGCTCCACATCTGCCATGCGGAGCATGGGAACAGGCTGGGCGGTGGGCAGCTCTCGCAGCGTGATTGTCTCGGCTATGAATTTGCGGCTGGGAATGTCCCCTTGCTGACGGAGAACATCGTTCCAGTCTTTCCTTGCCGGGACAAGGCGAATGACGGCGATCTCGCTGGGAATGTCCTGCGCCAGTCGGAAGCAGGCTTCACCTCCTGCGGTGTCGCTGTCAAGGCAGAGGAATACTTTTCGGGTGTCCTTGCGTTCAGAAAGGAAACGGTCAAGGGCTTTGCCCGAAACGCCGCCCAGGGCAAGATAGCTCCTTGTCTTCCAGTCCTGCGGATAAAGGCAGATGAACGATAACAGGTCAATCGGTGCTTCAAAGACAAAGAGCTGGTTGCCGTTTCCCTCGTATCGGAACGGATAGGACTTGTCAGACCCGGTAATATCCTGTCTGAATGTGTCTGCCGTTCCTCGCACATGGGCGTATCTCGGCGTACCGCTTCGGTCTCTGCCGACAAACACAACATTGTGCCGCTTTGCGTCCTCGTAAATATCCCCGGAAAGAAGAAAAGCCTCAACAAGCGTTTTGTTGAGACCTCGGCTTTCGCAAAGATATTGAATTGCTCTGTCGGCTGTTCTGTTGTGCAAGGGCAAGTGGAACGCTGTGGGCGGTGCTGTGCTGGCTTCGCTCTGTCCCTCGGCGCTTTCGCCGGTTAAGAGCTGGACTGCTTCGGGAAAGGACTTGCCGTAAAACTCCATGACAAAATCAATGGGATAGCCGCCCTTGCTCTGGCTGTGGCGAAACCATTTGTTTCCCCGGACGGTCAGGCTGTCATGTTCTTTCCAGCGGTATTCCCGTCCGCTTTTGATAAGCGTCTCTCCCTGTGTGCGGAGAAAATCTTCCAGACTGACGGCGTTTGCCCGGTCAATCTGTGCTTGGGTGTAATTCATCGGGATAGTTCCTCCTTTTTGTGTCGTGTTTGGGGTCGATTTTGGAGCATTTGTTCCTCTGTGCGCTCGTTAAATCGGGCGGCAGTATCTACGCATGACTTGACCTTCCAAAGACGGTGTAAATCGTCTCTGACGGTCTTAAACTCGCCGTAGGTGGTTTCATGCGCCTGTTCCAGAGCGTCATACTCTGCGGACAGCTTTTTCATATCCACCTTGCCGTCCGGGAACTCCCCAGTCAGCTTTCGTCTGGCGGCGTAGAACTGTATCAGTTCCGTTTCATGCTCTGCCTTGTACTTGGCTCTGGGCTTCTCAAACTTGATTTTCTGCAAGCCGTCATAGACAGGCTTCAAGCTCTGGAAAGCAGCGGAGCTGTCATAGAGCTGCTTAATTGCTTTCATTCGGGCGGTCTGTTCGTCCAGCGTTTTCTTCAAGCTCTCTGTGGCAGCACTGTGTTCGCTGACACGGTGTTCCAAATCTTCAAGGGAGTAAATGCCGTTTGCCCGGAGATAATTGAAAGTCTCGTTCATCTCCTTTAGGTTGCTGACCTTGCCTTTCTGCGAATATGCCCCGGCTCTGCGCTGGGTGTAATAGGCGTTCAGCAGAGAAACAAGGTCGGGTGCCTGCGGCTTGGCAAGCTCTGCTTTTGCTTCGGCAATCCAATCAAACAGGAGAGCGATTTTCTTCTTGATGTCCCGGATAACGGCATTGGTGGCTCTAATCCAGCGATTGAACTCGCCTTTCTCGGTGCGTATGCCTTTCTTCTCCATTGCCCGGACGGTTGCGCCCTCATGGACGGTGGGAAGAAGCTCCACGCCCTGACGCTCATAGCTTCGGTGGTCGATACGAACGTCAAGCCCCTTTTCCGCAAACTTGGCGTTGCATAGCTCCGCCCATGTCTGCCGCCAGTATTCCAGCGTTTCGGGACTGCCCCAGTCGGTAGTGGGAACGGCGTTGAACACAAACTTTCCGTCTGCGTCCCGGATACGGTTGCCGTCCTCGTCCAGCTCATACACCCGGCGTTGCTTTAGCCCCCATTTGCCGTTCTGCTCGATGGGGCGGATGGGGCAAAGCACATGAAAATGTGGGTTTGGTATGCCGCCGTCCTCCCGGTCTGGCTGGTGTACGGCGAAGTCAACCACCATGCCCCGGCTCACAAAGTTCTCCAATAAAAATTGCCTTGCAAGAGCGATGTTTTCCTCAAGGGAGAACTCATTCTGCAAGGCAATGTCAAAGCTGTATGCAAGCTGTGCGTTCTTTCCACGCTCGGCTTTTTCCACGGCGTTCCATAGGGTCTGGCGGTCTGCGTATTCGGGCGGTGCATGGGACGGCAGGAGAATGTCAGAGCAGATCACGCCGCCCTTTCTGGTGTAGTCGCTGTATTCGCCGTAATACTCGCTATACAATCGCTCCCCGGCACGGTAGGCGGCAGAAGCAATAGCGGACTGTCCTGCGCTTCGCTTAGTCTGCGTGACGCTTAGATGAAATAGTGCCATCGGCTTTCAGCTCCTTTTCTCTGTTCGCTTGGTTGGTGTGAGTAATCGCCATGTGCCGGACGGCTCGCTGGACTTCGGACAGAGAAAAGATGTACTCCATCAGCTCTGTCATTTCGGTGCGTGTGAGATCTTTGACCTCCGGGGCAAGGCTCTCAATCGTGCCGCCCAGATTGCAAAGACGATGGGTGCGTTTCTGCCTTTCGCCTTTCTCCAGATATTTCTTTCTGTTCTCCAGACGCTCCAGCTTGTGCTTCTCCTGTGCAAGCTGCGTCTCAGCTCGTTCCTTTTCGGCTCGAAGCTGATCGAGGGTTTTCGGTTTTGTCATTGTGATTGACCTCCTTTTTTGATTTTTGGGATAAAAAAAGACCGTCAACTTTTCGCATAGTGCGACCAGTCAACGGTCAGTTTTTCGGTATTCAGTTTTTCAAACTTGCTGGCGGCGAACAGCATTTCATGCTGTTTGCGGACGGCAAGTACACAGGGGATAGCCGCATAAGCGGCGCAAGGGAGTGTAGCTCCCTTGACGGAACAAAGTGACGCAACATTCTCGGTCGGGCAGTTTTCTTCTGCTGACAGAGAATGAAGCTCCGCAGGACGCACGAATACTTCCGATAGGAGAGTATAGAAGTGCGCCCTTTAGTTCCTAAAGGGATTTTATCAGTTCGTCAAACTGGAATTGGTCATTCTTCTTTTTCTTCAGGAGTATCTTCATTTGGCTTGGAACTGATTTTTGAAACAATAATACCTGTGCAAGTAACAACTACCACACAAAGATACATTCCTATTCCTAATGCTCATGTACGGTAAAGTATCACAAGAAAATTATGTCGAATTGACAGCCGCCTCCGCTATACCGAATAAGGAAATAAAGAGTCCTCAAATTTTGCGCTACTAAATGAAGACGAGCGGAAGTAATCTCCCGCTCGTCAGTAAACTTAACTATGCCATATCAATCCCGCTTCTTTCCCGCCACCGGCACTAAGAACAGCGCGGGCAACAGCAGGAAAGCGGTACAGACCAGCCCCCAGGGTATGGACACCTGCTGGGCTACCAGCCCCACAATAGGCCCGCCGATGATCTGCCCGAAAGAGTCCAGCTGTCCGCTGGTGGAAAAGACTGTGGCGCGCATTTTCTCATCCACATGGTCGTTCATCCAGGCGGCCAGCACAGGCTCCTTGATGGTGCGCATAAGCCCCGCCAGCAGGAACACCAACAACATGAACCAAAAGCTCCGCCCCACCGCGAAGAGAACCAGGAACAGGATATACCCGGCGCTGGTGGACATGACCACACTGGTTCGGCTGACAGTCCCTTTTTTCTCCATGCGGGCGATGAGCAACTGAGAAGCCAGAATACCTAAGCCGCTGCCGATAAGACTGATAACACCGAACCAAGTGACGCTGTTCAGCGGCCCGATAACGGGTATTACCGTGTCATCCAGAAAATGAGCGGTGGAGAGCCGGTCAAAGCCTTCACTGGCAAGTCCCCCGCATAGTGTGATTGCTAAGAGCGCCAGCAACACAGGTGCGCCTTTCACAAAGCCCAGGTTGAGCTTGAACAGGCAGACAAAGTCTTTAAGCAAGCCCTGCCGTTCCTCAATAGCAGGGGAGAAGTTGGTTTCTGGCATGATGCGAACCATCACCAGCCCCAACAACAAGCACAAACTGCCCCCCAAGATGAGAGGCATTTGCAGGTTTATGTTTCCCAGCAGTGTGCCCAGCACCACGCCCAGAACGCCGCCGATTTGCCCCATTTGACTGCCCCGCAGGAACACCTTGTCTATGGGTTTGTCCTCTTCCTCCGAGGCAATCCACGCCTCCAGAGCGCCGGTGATGAAGGTATCACCGCAACCCCAGACAACCTGGGCCAGCAGAACCGGCGCGAACCACGGTAGCGCACCCTCCATCAGAAAGCCCAGGCCGTAGAGGAACATTCCAATCAGCACCGAGCGCCGACGGCTATACAAATCCGCCACCACACCGGTGGGCATCTCGAACAGAAAGCAGGAGGTCTCCTGAACCGTCCCTACCAGGACAAGCTGGAAAGCATCCAGCTGCACCACCTCCAGGTGGTACACGATGGAAAGCACTGTGGACATAGAAACCGCCAGGGAACAGACAAATCGGAACAGCAGGTAGACAGAATATGCCTTTGAATTTTTAGCAAACATGAAGTTACATTTCATCATAATTAGTCTCTAATCCTTTCAAATCTCATTTTATATGACTTTTGCAAGCTGTTAAGCTAACTTGTGGAACATATGCCGAACCTTATCTATACGGCTATTCGGGCGGCGGGGTTGGCAAATAAATTTACCAATAGCTGGCTGGTATCCTTTTAACTCTGTCAAGCAGACTCCCTGCCCATTTGTGAAATAAGTTAAATCGTTCCTGTATTCTTGAATACATCTAGCAGGGATTTCTCCTTTCAGAATGACCTCGTCATTCTTTATCTGAGTACTTACAATATCTGCACAATACCTTGGAGCATCATGATACGCCCGTGAGAGATATTCCTGCGGTGCATAAATTTCAAAGTGGAGATATGGCTCTAATAGTTCTGTCCCTGCTTTTTTTAAAGCCTGCTCCAATACGATAGGGGAAAGCAGCCGAAAGTCTGCGGGGGTACTTACAGGACTATAATACAATCCATATTCAAAACAGATTTTACAGTCTGTCACTTTCCATCCATACAGCCCCTGCTCGCAGCCATAAAGAACCCCCTCCATAACCGCATTTTGGAACGATTGATTTAAATATCCAAGTGAAACTCTGCTTTCATACTGCACTCCGCTTCCAATAGGGAGCGGCTCTATGGACAACCCGACAGAAGCCCAGAAAGGATTTGGCGGGACTTCTATGTGGATGGTATATTCTGCTTTTCTAAGCGGTCTTTCCATATATATAACAGTAGGCTCTTTTATTTCTGCCTCCACATGATATTTTTCCTCAAGGATGGCACAAATGACTTCCATCTGCACATTCCCCAAAAAAGATAACATAATCTCATGTGTAACAGTATCAATGTCAAAATGCAAAAGAGGGTCTGTATCAGCAATCTCTGCGAGGGCATTTAACAGGGCTTCCCTTTGCTCCGGCTTTTGCGGCTCTACCGTTGTCCGAAGTAATGGCATGGGATTATCAATCCATGTTTTGTGAGGCAGGAGTTTTTCATTTCCCAGAATGTCGTTCAGTTTCAAAGTATCATCAGCTAAAATAACAATTTCTCCCGGACAGGCATGGTCAGCCGGGACGATTTCACCATTTGACGGAATACACATTTCTGTGATTTTTATTTTCTCTTTTTCAGATATTCTAATAACATCCCTCAAATGCAATGTTCCGCTATATATACGCACATAAACAAAACGCCGCCTTTTCTCTGAATATTCAATCTTAAAAACCTGCCCGCATAGTTCAGATTGACCTTCAGGCGTTGATGAATAAAATTTACTGGCAATTACTTCTATAAGCTGCCGAATCCCCAGATTGTTTTTAGCGCTTCCGTGATAAACGGGAAATAACGTTCCGTTTTGGAATCTCCTGTTTTCTTCCTGTTCCAGTTCTGACATTTTAAACGGTTTCCCTGACATATATTTCTCTAATAGTTCATCGTTTCCCATAATTACCGCATCCCACTGTTCCATATCGTCATTGTCCGTTACATTTATATGGGGATGCTGCCCAACCTTTTGCTTCACTATAATTTCCGAAGAAAGCTTTGCTTTCATTTCCCGATATACCATTGGCAAATCAATCCCCTCTTGGTCAATTTTATTGATGAAAAAAATTGTCGGAATCTTCATTATCTGTAGTGCATGAAACAGTATACGGGTCTGTGCCTGTATGCCATCCTTTGCAGAAACTAATAATACTGCTCCGTCTAATACGGATAAAGAACGGTATACTTCCGCCAAAAAATCCATATGGCCTGGCGTATCTATAATGTTGACTTTTACATCCTCCCACTGAAAAGATGTCACTGCTGTCTGGATAGTGATTCCCCTTTGACGCTCCAAATTCATTGTATCTGTCCTTGTTGTGCCTTCATCTACGCTCCCTAGTTCTGCAATTGCACCACTGGTATACAATAAACTTTCCGTTAATGTTGTCTTTCCTGCGTCAACGTGAGCCAGAATGCCTAAGTTAATTATTTTCATGTGATTTTCCTCCTATCAACACCCAAAAAAGGGCATAAAAATACCCAGTGATAAATACTCCTATCACTGGGTAAATAACTCCAATAGCCCCAAAACACTTATATGTTTTCGGGCATATAAAATTACATGATAAAAGTATTCTTAAACTGGGTACAAAAAACTAAGCCCCATATTAAAAGTGAAACGGGACTGCTACTTTTTGTTCCCACTATCAAATTGACAGTTTATTTAAGAATACCTTGCCGCATATTTATTAACTCCTTGTATAATACTGAATCTAATTATATTCCTTAACCCTTTATTTGTCAAGCTGACAAACTAAAGCAGAAAAAGCGGCAGGATTTCCCCCTGCCACTAATCATCTGTTTATGCAAAAATAATTTCCTTTTCCACAATCTCCCTCGCACAAGCCCTTATGTTATTGAGGCATCCTGTCCATTCTAAGGCGTTTTCTGCCTTTAGCTGTTCCGTTATGCCCTGTGCCTGTTTCATACCCTCTATGAGCCTTTCAAAGCGTTCCTGTGCCTGTCTGTTGATGTCGGCAAGGTAGGCGTTTAGCCTGCCGCTTGTAAGAAGATTGGTGTATGTAACTTTACGGTACTGTTTTAGATAATCTAAATGCCGTTGCCCCCAGATGCCTATTGCCTGTTCTTCTTCGGCGGGTACAGTTAAGCACGGTATCAAATAATCCCCTTGCCTTTCGTATTTGCCGCCCAGTTCCTCAAATAATGATTTGTTGCTCACTTTTCGTATTCAAATTATACCATAAAACTTGTGAACAATTCTACCGCAACTTTGGAATATATGAGAAAAGTCCGGACAGTTTTCTGCCCGGACTTCCTCGCTCAATCATAAATCAATTCCGCTTTCACAATCTCCTCTGCCTGTGCCTTGCAAGCGTTCATCTGCCGCACCCATTCCATTTGATTATCGGCTTTCAGTTGCTCGGTCACGCCGTACTGCTTTGCCAGTTGCGGCACGATCAGCTCCATTCGGTTTTGTGCCGCTTCGTCAATCTCGGCGCAATGCTCAAAGAGCCTATCGGATAGCACCAGCTCATTGAACAGTATCGGGCGGTGCATTTCCAGATACGCCTTGCGGAGTCTGCCGTAGTGTCCGAGGGGCTTTGTCTTGCGGATAATGATGTTCGGGATAAGATAATCACCGTTCTGTGTGTAAGTGATATTCATGCTGTTTGTACTCCTTTCATCGGCTCTCTCTGCGGTAAACTGCTGACGGGAACGAACACTCCCTTTGCAATGTCCTCTGCACGAATGGCGGCTTTCTTGGCTTCGATTTCCGCCTTTTTTCTCCCCTTGATTTTGTCCTCGTATCGCTTCTGTGCTCCGCTGGCTTTCCGTTTCAAGTAGTTCTGATGAAGCCTGTCCTTGCGTTCCTCACGCTTGCGGATTTCCTCCAATTCCTCCGGGGTCAGCTCCACTTCTCCAAACGTCGGGGGAACGAATCGCCCAACGAAATTGAAGTAAATCTCGACCTCCTGTGTGGTCTGTATACTGCCTTTACGGTCACGCTCATGCACAAGGATTTTCTCGATGAACTCATTGAGCATGGCAATGGTCAGCTTGTCGAAGTTCTCGTATTTGTCAATCAGAGCGATAAAACGGTCAGCGTTCTTTTCGTGCGTTTCATAGCTCTTGACTGCCTTTTCCAGAGCAGAGATTTCAGCGGTAAGCTCGGACTGTTCCTTTGCGTATTGAGCGTCCAGAGTGGCGTATCTGCTGTCGGACAGCTTTCCTAAAATGTTGTCCTCATAGATTTTGCAGAGCAGGACTTCCAGCTCGGAAATCCTCTGCTTAGCGGCAGCAAGGCGTATGCGCTGTTTCTTAACTTCTGTTGTTTGCTGGCTGGACTGCGCTTCCTGCACCACACGGACAAACTCGGCTCGGTCGAGCTTTGCATATTCGGCAATGGCTTTGAGCATTTCGGAAACAAGGGACAGTACCACATCTTCATTGATACGGTGCTGGGTCTTGCATAGCGTTCCGCAAGGAACTTTGGTGTACTGTGAGCAGGTGTATTGAGAAATGCGCTTGCCGTTGTTGGTGCGGTGGACATACATCTTGCCGCCGCAATCGGCACAATAAAGCAAGCCTGTGAGGGGAGCTGCTTCGCCCCAGCCGTCCGGGTAGCGTCTGACATTCCCACGGATTTTCTGCACAAGGTCAAAGGTCTGCTGGTCAATGATAGGCTCATGGGTATTCTCGAAAATTGTCCATTCGTCCTCCGGGACATAATGGCTTTTCTTGTCCTTGAAGTGCTTTCGGGTCTTGAAATTGATGGTGTGTCCCAGATATTCACGCTTTTCAAGAAGGTTGCAGATGGTGGAAGAACCCCAGCCGTACACATCTTTGAAAGTCTTATTCTTGTTCACGCCCTCGCCGTGCTGGGCAAGGTAAGCGGACGGAATGAGGACTTTTTCTTCTTTCAGCTTGCTGGCGATCTGATACGGACCGTAGCCCTCAATCGTCATGGCAAAGATGCGCTTGACCACATCAGCGGCTTCGGGGTCAACCAACCATTGGTCTCTGGCTTCGTTCCAGAGATAGCCGTAAATGACCGTGCCTGTAAGGTGCTTGCCGGACTTGCCTTTGGACTGGAAAGTGGAACGGATTTTACGGCTGGTATCTCTGGCGTAATACTCGTTCATAATGTTGCGGAAAGGGGTAAAATCATCGTCCCCTCTGGCACTGTCTACGCCGTCATTGATGGCGATAAGGCGAACGCCACGCTGACGCAGGATTTCCATAATCTGACCGACTTTCAGATAGTCACGACCCATGCGGCTCATGTCCTTGATACACAGGTACTCCACATTCCCGGCTTCCACTTCTTTCATCATTGCCAAAAATCCGGGACGGTCAAAGCAAGTACCACTAATGCCATCGTCCGTGAAATGGACAATGTTCGTAAACCCCTGCCGTGCGGCGAACTCCTCCAACATAGCTTTTTGATTGGAAATGGAATTGCTCTCACGCTGTTGGTCATCATCTTTGCCGAAGTCATCACGGCTCAGTCGTTCGTACAGAGCTGTGATTTTCTCGTTTTTTCTCATAACTTGTGCTCCTTTCTTCGGTTTTAGGTTGTGTGTTCTAAGAGACTTCCCAACCGCTTGATTAAGAAGTCTTTTAGAGCATACAACACCGGCGGCCAGCTTGAATTTGCGGTACTGCTTCACGGCGAAGTGGTCCGGGTGCTCCTTCTCCAGCTTGGCAAAGAGCAAGTCAACGGGGCTTTGAAATTCCTCGTCGTCCTCTCTGGCCTCCGATGCGTTGATGAGCTCCAGCAGCGTGAGGAAGTTTTTTTCTTCCGGCTCCGCCTCGTACCAGATGTACCCGATCAGGGCGCAGTACAAAAGGCGCTCGGCCTTGACCCAAAAATCTTCCGAGGATTTTTCCCCGTCACCTTTGGTGTTGGCGATGATGACATTGACCAATTTGAGGATGTCTTTCTCTGACCGGATATAGGCGAAGGGGTTGTATTTCATGCTCTTTTTGAAGTTGATGGTATTGAGGACCTTGATGCGGTACGGCTCATAAATGACCTTGCCGCGGGCGTCACGCATGGGCTTTCCGTTCTCGTCCAGCTTAGGGGCTCCCCGCCGCAGCATGGTCCCCACCTCGGACAAAAGCTGCCCTTTGGGATCGGTGACCACATAGCTGCTGTGCATCTGCATCAGGGAGGGTTTGACGAAGAAACGGGTCTTGCCGCTGCCGCTGCCGCCGATGACCAGGATGTTTTTGTTTCGGGCGTACTTGGGATTTTTCGGTCGGCTGGACATGGTGAGCTTTTCCGTCTGGGTCAGCGGGATATTCCAGTCAGGGACCGGATCGACATAGGGAGCAATATCCGCCGCTGTGCCCCAGCGGGCGCTGCCGTACTCAATGCCACGGCGATATTTACGGGCGTTTTTCCCTTTGGCGTACACCGCCAGCCGGACGACGACCGCCCCGGCGATGCCCACCAGCAGGTCCAGCGGATACAGGCTGGGCAGCCCAGAAGAAAACGCCTCCGTAAAGCCCTGGCTCAAATGCAGGAACTTTTCAGAGGCGTCAAGGCCGGGTGCAAGGCGCACCGCCTGGCAGAGCTTATCAAAGAGATAGACAAACAGAAGATACGGCAGGTTGGGGAGCAGCTTTTTCTTCCAGTCAACCGTCATAATTCCACACCCCGGTCTTTGGTCTTGACCTTCTCCCGCTGGCGGTGCTGGACTTTGGATTGCTGCTTTGCCTGCTCCAGCTCCTTGCGGATGGAGGGCTTTTTCTCTTTCTCCAGGTTCTTTGCGGAGAACTCCCGGAAAGCCGCTGTGATAACGTCGGCATCCCGGCCCTTGAAGAACACCAGATAGCGGGGTATCTCGCCGCTGGTGTCCTTTTTCAGCGCGAAGTCAATGCCGTACTTCTTGGCGGTGGCGGAAAAGGCCCGGATGTTCTGGTCGGTGATCTCGATGTTGGAAACGCCGGTGTTGTGCTTCATCAACTGCCGGAGGGTCTGTTTTCCGTGGTGCAGTTTGGTCTTGTGGCCGGTCACGCCTTTCTGCATCTCGTCCAGCACCTTTTTCATGGCCTGTTGCAGCATCCCGGCGGAGAGCTTGGTGGCCTCCACACAGAGGGCAACGGTGCGCTGGGTGACTTCTTCCTGCATAAGTCATCATCTCCTTTCTCCGCTGCCGTACAGATCGTGGTTTACCAGAGACGCATAGTAGCTGTCAATGGTGGCCGGGGCGTTATACAGGGCAGCCAGCAGATATTTCTTGATGTTGCGGACATAGGTGGTGTTCTCCCGCATCCGGTCCAGCACATACTCGATGTGAGAACTGTTCAGCTTCAGGAACCGGGATTTGACCACCTCCGCCGGATAGTCATCCCCGGCAATGCGGATCGTCTCCCTGCGGGAACAGACGGTATCCACCATGAGCTCCACCAGCTCGTCCAGGCGGTCACGGTCCATACGCTCGTTCTGTATGAGGATGTCATACTCGATGTTCTCCAAAATCAGTTCCCGATAGCTCCCTCGCTCCTGCATCCAGTCCCGTCCAGCCCTGTTGCCCCCTGCGGGGGTTTGGGGGCTTGATTGGATAGGATTTGATCCTTCCGTACTTGATGAATCAGTATTTGATATTTGGTTACTTGATCCTTTAGTATTTAATTGTGCGGGGTTTTCCTGTTCAGGTTTTCCCAAGACAGGAGAATCCAAGACTGGTTTTACCTGAACTGGATTTTCCCGTTCAGGTTTTCCCGGTTTAGGTTCCGGCGGCCTGGGCTGCTCCAAAATCGTGTACTCGATGCTGCCGAGCCGCCCGTTGGCGTTACGGACTCTTTCACGGATAATGTACCCCGCATCCTCCAGCTCCCGAACCGTAGCACAAATACTGTCCACTCCATCCCGGCATATCCGGGCAAGGCCTTTGGTGGTGTAGTCCCAATCCTCCGGCAAAGACAGCATGAGGGACAGCAGCCCCTTCGCTTTCAGCGACAGCGCCGTGTTCCGCAGATGATGGTTTGCCATCACCGTGTAGTCGCGGGTTTTCTCAATGCGAAATACCGCCATAATCTCACCTCCCTCCGGCGGTCTGGAAAAGTGTTCGTTTTCGGGGAAAAGATGACCTCTGTATCCAACGGATACCCGAAGGACAAATCACCTGCGCCTGCTTTCCAACAGACAGCACAGGAAGAAAATAGAGGGATTTTCGCCCCTAATTGGCACACTAAATTTTAGGCGTAAAAAAGGGCGGCTGCCTTAAAACAGTCGCCCTAATGTGGGGAGATATACAAGATATTTTTCTGTTCGGATGCCCGAAAACCATTGATATTACTGGGTTTTTCAAAAAGTTCTGTATCGCCACTCGTACCAGTCAGAGTGTCCAGATTTGGGCACTCTGATTTTTTATTCCTGTTTTGTTGCGGCACTCCAAACCGATCTTCCTCTGTCCGTCTGTTGCCGGTTTTGTTCCTTTCAGCAGACGAATATCCCATAACCGCAAGCCAGCTTTCCGGCACACCTGTTTAAAAGCGCTGCATAACTGCGTTCATACCGAAACTTTTCCAGGAAAACACGCTCGATGAAATATATGGAAAGAAAAGGCCTTAAGGTTTGCTAAGATTTGCCCACAAAGCGGCGGGAATATGCTACAATAGGCCGAATTTTGCGGTTATTGCCGCAACAGGAGGTTATTATGGTCAAAAAAATTCCACCGCTGCACAGTCTGACTTGGCTGTGGGGCAGCCTGCTTGCATACAGCTTTCTGTTCGGGCTCCTGCAAAAAATCCTGTTCTTCATTCCCGGAGTGTCGGAGGGTACCGTACTGCTCCTCAGCAGCACGGTATCATCGGCGGTCCCCTTGATCTGGTCCGCCTCAACAACAGGCGGCGGAACTCCGCCCTTTCCCGCCTCTAAAGCCTCCCCGGGGCTGCTGGTCTTTCTCATGAGCATATCGCTGAGCGGTAATCTGGCCATCTCGCTTTTTACGCCGGTTTTGGAACAAATATGGAAACTGGTGGGCTTCACTGCCCTGCCCGCAGGAGACGCAACCGCCACACCGCTGCTGGTACTGTACATCTGCGTGGTCGCCCCTATTTTAGAGGAGCTGGTCTACCGGGGGGTGGTACTGCGCCGCCTGCTGCCGGGCGGAGAACGGCAGGCAATTTTACTGTCGGCCCTGTGCTTTGCGTTCATGCATCACGATCTCTATCAGGGGCTGGCCGCCTTCTGGGGCGGCCTGATCTTTGGCTACGCCGCCCTGCGCCATGGGCTGCGGGTCTCTGTCGGCCTGCATGTCGCAGGGAACTCCATCGCCATGGCGCTGACGCTGCTGCAGCAGGCCGGCGCTCCCGGCGACCTGGCTGCTCTGGCCGCGGCGGCCGTACCGGTGGTGATTTCAGCCGCAGGAATCTGCCGTCTGATGCTGAAGAGACGGCGCCAAAGCCCCGGAACAGGCCCATCCGGAGGGAACGGCGATATATGGCGCAATCCCGCCCTGTGGGTACTGCTGACCTTTGAAACGGTCTATCTGATCGCGGCCTCCTTCTCCCGCCTTTGATCCAATCGCAGGCGCAACTCTGCACCGGATGTTGCGCTGCGAAAGGATTGCCCCGCCTGCCGGCGCAGTCCATGGCTCCGCGCCCTCTTTCGGGCATAAAAACCGGGCGGCTGGTCCACACTAGCTTCATCTCAACGAGGGGGCTGAAGTTTCCATGGTTGAACAAGACACCGTCAAGCTGCTGCGGGAATGCGACGCCGGCGTCAAAATGGGCATCGCGTCCCTGGATGATGTTCTGGAGCAGGCGCACAGCGCCGCTCTCCGGCAGTCTCTCATCCAGTGCAAAAGCGCCCACAGCCAGCTGGAAAACGAGATCGAGTCGCTGCTGGACCGCTATCACGACGACGGCAAGGAGCCGAATCCCATTGCCAAAGGGATGTCCTGGATCAAGACCAACGTGAAAATGGGTATGGACAACTCGGATCAGACCATCGCGGAGCTGATTACGGACGGCTGCAATATGGGCGTCAAATCGCTGAACCAGTACCTCAATCAATACAAAGCGGCGGATGAGGTCTCCAAGGACATCGCCAAACGGCTGATCCAGCTGGAAGAGCGGCTGGCCGTGGACATCCGCAAATTTTTATAGTGCGCGGAGAGAGCTCCGTCTCTTCTCTCAAAGCAGAATGACAGCCGCGCGCCCGTCGGAAAAATCTTCCGGCAGGCGCGCGGCTGTTGTCAGCACTGGCAGAATCCGGATGCGGACCCTTACGGCAGGATCATGTCGATCCCCTGCTGCAGCGCCTCGGCGCTGAGGGCGCCCACGCCCCGGGCCACGGCGTAGCCCTCGGCGTCGATGAAATAGGTGGTGGGCAGCGAATAGGCCCCGTAGGCCAGGGCGGCCTCGCTCTCCGTGTCGTAAAACACCGGGAAGGTGAAGCCCTGCTCTGCCACATAGGCCGAGGCGGTGTCCACGGTCTCCCGGGACCCGTCGGTCATGTTGATCATCAGGAACTGGACGTCCTCCCCCAGCTCCTGATGAGCCGCGTCAAAGTCCGGCATCTCGCTCTTGCAGGGGCCGCACCAGCTGGCCCAGAAGTTCAGCACCACCGGCTTTCCCGCGTAGTCGCTGAGCCGGACGGCGTTGCCCTCGGCGTCGTAGACGGTGAAGTCCGGCGCCAGGGGCTGCTCCTCCGTCTCATCGGCCTGACCGGCCTCCTCCGTCTCCTGTGCCGCCAAGGCCCCGGTATCCACCCCGGCGGACAGCCGGCCGTACAGCACATAGGCCCCGCCCATGACCAGCACCAGCGCCAGCAAAATCAAAAAGAGCGCTCTTTTTCCTCGCATGTCCATTCCTCCTCAGCTCAGCAGGTTCAGCAGACGGCCCATGGTGCCGGTGGCCATCAGGACACCGATGGCGATCAGCAGTCCGCCGCAGATCTTGTTGATGACGCCGTAGTGGCTCTTGATGAAATTCAGCGCGGATTTCAGCCGGTCGATCAGCAGCGCGCTGAGCAAAAACGGGATCCCCAGGCCCAGGGAGTAGACCAGCAGCATCCCCATGCCCTCCAGCACATGGCCCCGCTGGGAGGCCAGGATCAGCGCCGATCCCAGGAAGGCCCCCACGCAGGGGGTCCAGCCCACGGAGAAGATGACGCCGAACAGCATGGCGGAGAAGAAGCCCAGGTCCCGGGTGTCCACGCTCCGGCTGCTGCCCCGGAACAGGTTCACCTTCACAAGGCCCAGGAAGTGGAGGCCGAAGAAAATCACGATCAGGCCGGAGACGATGTTCACCGCCGTCTGGTGGCTTTTGAGGAAGCCGCCCACGGTGCCCGCCAGGGCGCCCATGGCCACAAACACGGCGGTGAAGCCCAGCACGAAGCCCAGGGCGTTGGTCAGGGTCCGCCGGGTGCTCCGCTGCCCTCCCCCGGCGAAGTAGGACACGTACACCGGCAGCATGGGCAGCAGACAGGGCGAAATGAAGGTGATGACGCCCTCCAGAAAGGAGATCAGGTACTGCATCTCACCGCTCCCTTCCCGCAGCGGCAAATAACGCGGAGCAAATCCGCAGGAATGATTCGATCTGGCGCATGATGTGGTCCTCCTGTTTGGAATTCCCCGGCGGCGCCGGGGGAGTGTGTTCAGTATATCCGATGAAGCCGGAATCTTCTGTGATGATATCACCTTTTGACATCCCATGCAAATTCCGCTATACTGGCTCCAGGAAAAAAGGAGGCGGCAGGATGGAACTTTCCGGAGGATTTCCCATCTGGGATAAACTGACGGCACAGCAGCGGGAGACCCTCACCGCTGCCGCTGCGGTGCGCTTTGCCAAGCGCGGCACCCTGCTCCACGGGGGCAGCAGCGACTGTCTGGGACTGCTGGTGGTCCGGGAGGGACAGCTGCGGGCCTATATTCTCTCGGAGGAGGGGCGGGAGATCACCCTCTACCGCCTGTTCCAGCGGGACATCTGCCTGTTCTCCGCCGCCTGCGCCATGGGCTCTTTGCAGCTGGACATCGCCCTGGAGGCGGAAAAGGACACGGAGTTCTTCCTGATCCCGCCGGAGGTGTACCGCTCCGTCATGGAGGCCTCGGCCCCCCTGGCCAACTACACCAACACACTGATGGCGGAGCGGTTCTCCCAGGTGATGTGGCTGATGGAGCAGGTCATGTGGCACAGCTTTGACCGGCGGCTGGCGGCCTTTTTGCTGGAGGAGAGCGCTCTGGAGGGCTCCGCCCGCCTGGAGCTGACCCACGAGCGGATCGCCGCCCACCTGGGCACCGCCCGGGAGGTGGTGACCCGGATGCTGCGCTACTTCCAGAGCGAGGGGCTGGTGCGCCTGTCCCGGGGCGCGGTGGAGCTCACCGACACCGCCGGCCTGCGCCGTCTGAGCGCCTGATGCGCGTCCCCGCCCGCCGTCCTGGCGGCCGGGGACGTTTTTCGCCGCCCCGGCCCGCTTGGGGCGCTTTTCCTTGACTTCGCCGCCGCCAGGGCGTATCATCGGGCCGGACGGGAGGGATACGCCCCTACCCTGCTGATGTTGGGAGGCGGTCTCTTGCAGCTTTTCATCCTGCTCTCCGGCAGCTTTTTGGCGGCCATGATCTCCGGCGCCGCGGGCTTCGGCGGGTCTCTCCTGCTGCTGCCGGTGGCCTCGGCCTGCGTGGGCGCCCGGACGGCGGTTCCGGTGCTGACCATCGCCCAGCTGATGGGCAACATCGCCCGGATGAGCGCCGGCTGGAGTCAGATCCGCTGGCGGGAGGCGGGGCTCTTCTCTCTGACGGCCCTGCCCCTGGCGGCCCTGGGCGCCCTGGGCTTCACCCTGCTGCCGCCGGAGGCGGTCAGCCGCTTTGTGGGCGCGGCGCTGATATTGCTGGTGGTGCTGAAGCTGGCGCTGAAGAAGGAGCTGCCCCGGGGCAGGGGAACGCTTTTGATCGGCGGTGCCCTGACCGGCGGGCTGTCGGGTCTGTGCGGCAGCGGCGGGCCCATCGGCGCGGCGGTGTTTTTGTCCCTGGACCTGCCGCCGGTGGCTTACATCGCCAGCGAGGCGGCCACCGCCACCGCCATGCACATCCTCAAGATCTTCGTTTACAGCAAGCTCTCCGCCCTGGACGGGCGGGCGCTGCTGATTGGCCTTGCCATGGGCGGGTGCATGGTGCTGGGCACCTACGCCGCCCGCCGCTTCATCCGCGGCATGGACAAGGGCCGCTTTCAGCGGTACGTGGCGGTGCTGCTGTGCGCCGTGGGCGTGTACATGGTACTGACCGGCGGCGGCTGAGCCGTTCCATCAAAAGAGCCTCTGCCGGTCCGGCAGGGGCTCTTTTCTCTTCAGTCCCGGCGGAGGAAGTACCGCACGAACACCACACCCAGCAGGGCCGCGATGCCCATGTACGCGTTCAGCAAAAACAGCTCCGCCGTCCCCTTGCCGCCGCCCCAGTTGTCCTGCACGGAATCGTCCCGGTACTCCTCCGTCACGTCCCGGCCCTCCCGGTCCAGCAGCGCGATCTGTGTATACGCCGCCCGGGCCTCCGTCTCCTCCGGGATGCCCAGGTCTTTTTTCAGCTCCGCTTCCCCCAGGAGCCACAGAAAATCCGGCTCCGTCACCGGATAGGTCTTTTCATAGGGGGACAGGGTCTTGGCACCGTTCAGCGCCATGTACCAGGTGACCCGGATGCCGTAGATCTCCCGGCAGGTGTCTCCCGCCAGCAGATAGAGCGCCGTCCCGTCGCCTGCCGTCAGCTCCGTCTCCAGCACCCCCGCCGTATAGGGGAAGGGGGCCATGGAGGCGCTCAGAGTCCGGTACTTCCCGTTCCACCCTCTCTCCAGGCGGACCACACCATGGACCCGGTCGGCGTTGTCGGCGGCATAGGCCACATACAGCTCATTGCCCCGCGTCCGGGCAGCGAGGACCCGCAGGGGCGTATCCGGCTCGATGCGGTGGGAGCTGGTGCTGTCCGCCGGTGAGGGGATGTAGTCCTCCACGGCCGCCAGCCAGCCGGCCTCCGTATCGGGATAGTGGTACTCCCGGTCATAGAGCCACCACATGCACCACAGCGCCACCAGCGCGGACAGCAGCGCGGCGATCAAACGGGTGCGCCGGACCCGCCTGAGGAACCGCAGCGCTCGCCGGGGCGCCTGCCGCAGGGGGACATCCTGCCGCATATGAGCCTCCATCTCCCGGCAGGCGGCGCACTCCGCCAGATGGGACCGCACCTGCTCCGCCGTCTCCGGCTCCGTCAGCTCCTCCACATAGGCGGGCAGCAGATCCCGCACCACGCAGCAGTCCAGTTTATTGCCCTCCATGTCCGTCACCTCCCATTTTCCGCGCCAGGGCCTCCTTGCCTCGGTAAAAGCGCACCCGGGCCCATACCTCGCTGCGGCCCAGCAGGTCCCCGATCTCCCGGAAGGAGAACTCGCCTGCCAGGCGCAGATAAATGACCTCCCGGGTCTCCGGATCCAGCCGCTGCATGGCCCGGTACAGGGCCAGCCGTTCCTCCCGGCTCTCCAGCTCTGCCGCAGGATCGTCCGGGGCTTCCAGCCGGCTCAGTGCCTCCTCTTCCAGCGGCGACGCCCGCTGGCGGCGCCGGCACTCTGCAAACCACAGCCGCTTGGCAATGGCACACAGCCACACCAGAGGCGTGCAGTCGCCCCGGAAGGTATCCAATCCCCGCAGCGCCTGACAAAAGGTCTCCTGGGTCAGTTCCTCTGCCGTGTCCGCCTCTCCGCACAGGGAAAACAGATACCGGTACACGCTCTGTGCGTGCTGCTCATAGAGGTCCTCCCCCCGGTGGGCCATGTTCCATCACCTCCGTTCTGTCTGTTAGTTGACGGGGCTGTGCATTCGTTACAGCTTTTTTCGCGTCTTTATCGGGTGCTGCCGCACATCCCGCAAAAAGCGGGCCGTTCCGTTTGGAACGGCCCGCTTTCAGGCTTTGTAAAGGGAATTTACTTGGCAGCCTTGACGGCCTTGATGGCCTCGATCAGCATGGGAGTGACCTTGAACAGGTCGCCGCAGATGCCGTAGTCGGCGATCTCGAAGATGGGAGCGGTGTCGTTCTTGTTCACCGCGATGATGCACTCGGAATCCTGCATGCCGGCCTTGTGCTGGATGGCACCGGAAATGCCCAGAGCGATGTACACCTTCGGATGCACGGTCTTGCCGGTCTGGCCCACCTGGTGGTCGGCGGACAGCCAGCCGGAGTCGATGGTGGCACGGGAGCCGCCAACGACGCCGCCCAGCACCTCAGCCAGCTCCTCAGCCAGCTTGATGCCGCCCTCGACATCCTTGCTGATGCCGCGGCCAACGGACACGATGTAGTCGGCGCCGATCAGGTCCACCAGCTTCTTGGCGGCCTTGACCACCTCGGTGACCTCGGTGTGGATGTCGGCCTCGGTCAGGGAGAAGGCGGGCTTGACGATCTCGCAGGCGTCGGCCTTGGCCTGATCGAAGGGGTTCTTCTTCATGACGCCCGGACGCACCGTCGCCATGCAGGGACGGAAGCGGGGGCAGATGATGGTGGCCATCAGGTGACCGCCGAAAGCGGGACGGGTCATCTTCAGGTTCCGGTCCTCCATGTCCCACTTGGTGTTGTCCACGTCCAGAGTGGAGGACTCACGCAGGAACTGGATGTAGTTGGCCACATCCACGTCCAGGTGGGTGCAGTCAGCGCACAGGCCGGTGTGCAGACGGGCGGCGCACCGGGGGCCCAGGTCACGGCCGATGTTGGTGGCGCCGATCAGGAAGGCCTCGGGCTTCATCTCCTCGATGACGTCGCAGATGACCTTGGCATAGGCGTCGGTGTTGTACACGGCCAGCAGCGGGCTCTCGCACACGATCACCTTGTCGGCGCCGTAGCCGCCCAGCTCCTTGGCAACGCTCTCGATCCCCTCGCCGCCCAGCAGCAGGCCGCACAGGTTCACGCCCAGCTCGTTGGCCAGGTCGCGGCCCTTGGAGATCAGCTCGAAATCGGTGGGCATCAGCTTGCCCTCGCGCTGCTCACAGAACACCCATACGTCCTTGAAAGCAGCGATATCAGCACTGTTGAAATTAGACATCGTTTCTCTCCCCCTTCTCAGATGATGTGCTTCTTGGCCAGGATCTCAGCCAGCTGCTCGCAGGTGGCCTTGTCCGCACCTTCCAGCATCATGCCGGCACCCTTCTGGGGCGGGGTGAAGCTCTTGAAGATGTTGGTGGGAGAGCCCTTGAGGCCGATGGTGGTGGCGTCGATCAGAGGATCGTCCTTCAGAGCCTCGTAATCGTAGGTGGTCAGGGGCTTGCCATAGGCCTCGAACACGCCGCCGACGCTCATGTAACGAGGAGTGTT
Source organism: Dysosmobacter sp. Phy (assembly GCF_054476235.1). NCBI lineage: Bacteria > Bacillati > Bacillota > Clostridia > Eubacteriales > Oscillospiraceae > Dysosmobacter > Dysosmobacter sp. Phy. Next base: position 2,468,939 of record NZ_CM136997.1, on the reverse strand, counting down.
CAGCTCCTTGATGCAGGTGATCAGGCAGGGGGTCTGGACCTTGATGGTCATGTAGCCGTCCTCCAGCATGCGCTTGACGGTGATGGTGTTGCCGTCCTTGACGATCTCGGCGGCGTAGGTCACCTGAGGCAGGTGCAGCTTCTCGGCGATCTGGGGACCGACCTGAGCGGTGTCGCCGTCGATGGCCTGCCGGCCGCACATGACGATATCGTCGGCCTCCACGCCGATCTTGTTGATGGCGGCGGCCAGGATCTGGGAGGTGGCGTAGGTATCGGAGCCGCCGAACTCGCGGGCGGACACCAGGACGGCCTCGTCGGCGCCCATGGCCAGAGCCTCACGCAGCATGCCGGCAGCGGGGGCGGGACCCATGGTGACCACGACGACCTTGCAGCCGGTGGCGTCCTTGAGCTTCAGGGCGGCCTCCAGGGCGTTCATGTCGTCGGGGTTGGTGATGGTCTGCATGGACGCACGGTTCAGCGTACCGTCGGGATTCACCGCCACCTTGCCGGAGGTATCGGGAACCTGCTTGATAGAAACAATGATCTTCATTTTAACCTTTACCTCCTATGTTACTTCACGCCCAGGTGGCTGGCGATGACCATGCGCTGGACCTCGGATGTACCCTCGTAGATCTCGGTGATCTTGGCGTCGCGCATCATGCGCTCCACGGGATACTCACGGGTGTAGCCATAGCCGCCGAAGAGCTGGACGGCGCGGCGGGTAACGTCGGAGGCAGCCTCAGCTGCGAAGAGCTTGGCCATGGAGGCGTCCATGGAATAATCCTCATGGAGCTGCTTCTTGCAGGCGGCGGCATAGACCAGATACTGGGCAGCCTGCATACGGCAGTGCATGTCGGCCAGCTGGAACTGGGTGTTCTGGAACTGGCTCAGGCGCTTGCCGAACTGCACGCGCTCCTTGGTGTACTTGACAGCCTCGTTCACGGCGCCCTCGCCCAGGCCCAGGGCCTGCGCGGCGATGCCGATACGGCCGCCGTCCAGGGTCATCATGGCGATCTTGAAGCCCTTGCCCTCTTTGCCCAGCAGGTTCTCCTTGGGGACGATGCAGTCCTCAAAGATCAGGTCGCAGGTGGAGGAGCCGCGGATGCCCATCTTCTTCTCGTGCTTGCCGGTGGAGAAGCCGGGGAAGCTCTTTTCCACGATGAAGGCGGAGATGCCGTGGTTGCCCTTGGACTTGTCGGTCATGGCGAACACCACGAAGGTGTCGGCCACGTTGCCGTTGGTGATGAAGCACTTGGAGCCGTTGAGGACGTAATGGTCGCCCTCCAGCACGGCGGTGGTCTGCTGGCCGGAGGCGTCGGTGCCGGCGTTGGGCTCGGTCAGGCCGAAGGCGCCGATCTTGCGGCCGGAGAGCAGGTCGGGCAGATACTTGCGCTTCTGCTCCTCGGTGCCGTGCTCAAAGATGGGGGCGCAGCACAGAGAGGTGTGGGCGGAGACGATAACGGCGGTGGTGCCGCAGACCTTAGCCAGCTCCTCCACGCACATGGCATAGGACAGAACGTCGCCGCCGGCGCCGCCGTACTCCTTGGGGAAGTAGATGCCCATCATGCCCAGCTTCGCCATCTTCTCCACGGTCTCCATGGGGAAGCGCTCCTCTTCGTCGATCTCCTCGGCCAGGGGCTTGACCTCATTCTCGGCAAACTCCCGGTACATCTTACGGAGCATCAACTGCTCGTTTGTCAGATGAAAATCCATTACCATTTACTCCTTTACTTCTTTGCTGAGGCGGTTTACTTGGAATAATCGTAGAAGCCCTTGCCGGTCTTGCGGCCCAGCAGGCCACCGCGGACCATCTTCCGCAGCAGCAGGGCAGGGCGATACTTGGAATCGCCGGTCTCGTTGTACAGGGTCTCCATGATGGCCAGGCACACGTCCAGGCCGATGAAATCGCCCAGAGCCAGGGGGCCCATGGGATGGTTGGCGCCCAGCTGCATGGCCTTGTCGATGTCCTCGACGGAGGCGACGCCGGTCTCCACCAGGCCAACGGCCTCGTTGATCATGGGGATCAGGATCTTGTTGACGACGAAACCGGGAGCCTCGGCGACCTCAACGGGGTCCTTGCCGATCTCCTTGGACAGGTTGTAGATGAAGTCGAAGGTCTCCTGGGTGGTGTTGGCGCCCCGGATGATCTCCACCAGCTTCATGCTGGGCACGGGGTTGAAGAAGTGCATGCCGATGACGGGGTGATTCAGGCCGTTGCCCATCTCGGTGACGGACAGAGAGGAGGTGTTGGTGGCGAAGATGGCCTCGGGCTTGCACATGGCATCCAGCTCGCCCAGCAGCGCCTTCTTGGTGGCCATGTCCTCCTTGACGCACTCGATGATGAGATCGGCGTCAGCGCAGGCGGACTTCTCCTCCACCAGCACGTTGGCAAGCAGAGCGTCCACGGCCTCCTGGGTCATCTTGCCCTTGGCCACGCGCTTGGCAAGAGACGCAGCCAGCTTGTCCTTGTGCTTCTGAGCGGAAGCGACGGAGCTCGCATACATCAGGGCGGTGTGGCCCTTGGCCGCAAAGACCTGCGCGATGCCGCTGCCCATGGTGCCAGCGCCAAAAATAGCAACCTTCATGATAATTCCTCCTGTATTTTGTTTCATTTTAAATGGACTGGTTCATGCCATTGGTTTTCCGGGGTTCTGCAGGGGAAATCGAGAGCAAACGCCGACATTGCTAATTTACTCACAATGTCTATTATAGGTGGCCGTAATCCATTTATCAAGTCTAAATTGCTGCCGGACCCCCTGTTTTTTGCTTTTTTACACTTCCGACAAAATACTCGTTAAATTTTATACAATTTTGTTAAGGTATTAACAGGATGCCTCCCGCAAAGCCCGCCGGCAACGGGGGTGCGGGGCGGAAAAATCCATTTACACCGTCCGGTTCCTGTGGTAGAATAGGCGGGACACCACAAGTTCTTGTGGAATATGACGATCTCACCGCCGGCGGGCCGGGAGGGTTCCCCTCCCCTGCTCCGCCGGCGCGCGGACCTGGGAGGGCCCCTTATGCGGATGCGAAAGAAAAAGAACCTGATCCCCCGGATGGAGCGCTGCGGCGACCGTCTGATCCGGGATCCCTACGACCGGCGGGGGCACTGGCGGGACCTGATGCCCCAGGCAAAGGAAGTCTGGCTGGAGCTGGGCTGCGGCAAGGGCCGCTTCACCGCCGGCACCGCCGCCGCGGCGCCGGACGTGCTGTATCTGGCGGTGGAGATGGTGCCGGACGCCATGGTGGTGGCCATGGAGCGGTGCGTCAGCGCCGGGCTCACCAACACCTTCTTCGTGGACGCCAACGCTGACCAGCTGCCGGCCTTCTTCGCCCCCGGCGAGGTGGACCGCATCTACATCAACTTCTGCGACCCCTGGCCCAGCAACCGCCACGCCAAGCGGCGGCTGACCCACGGCAACTTTCTGCGGCTGTACCGCCAGGTGCTGAAGGAGGGCGGCCAGATCCACTTCAAGACCGACAACCGCCCTCTGTTCGAGTTCTCCGTGGAGGAGCTGCCCCGGTTCGGGTTCGAGCTGTCCGAGGTATCCTGGGACCTCCACGCCAACGGACCCGTGGGCATCATGACCGACTACGAGGCCAAGTTCTACGACCTGGGCCAGCCCATCCACCGGTGCGTGGGCACCATGGTGCCCTGGGTGGAGCCCTTCCCCACGGAGATCAAGACGGTGAAAAACCGCTGGCTGGACACCTTCGCCGCCGGCGTGTCGGAGAAGGACCTGGGCGAGCGGGTGCTGGCGGAGGGGAATTTCCTCTGGCACCTGTTCTCCTGGGAGCTGGTGCCCCACCTGACCGGGGACGCCGCCCAAAAGGCCCTGGCGGAGCATGCCGGAGAGGAACTGTACCTCTTCTATTATGAGTACCCGCCGGAGGGCGCGCCTCTGGTGCGGCGCGTCAGCGGTCCGGCGGACCTGCCGCCGGAGCAGGACAGCCTCATGGGCGCGGACTGGTACGTGGTGGACAAGGACTTCACCTGGACCTACGCCCACACGCACGAGGACAGCTGCGGCCCCTATTTCTGCACGGCGCCCCAGGCATAAAATAACGAACGCGCTTCCCCGGCGGGGGAGCGCGCTTTTCATTGCGCAGAAAATGCCCCGCCCCAATACAGGGACGGGGCATGAAACGCCACGGTATGGACTTACGCCTTCTTGGCGATCTCGGTCAGCTGGGTGAAAGCGGCGGGATCGCTGATGGCCATTTCGGAGAGCATCTTGCGGTTGATCTCGATGCCGGCGACCTTCAAACCGTGCATGAAGCTGGAGTAGTTCATGCCGTTGAGCTTGCAGGCGGCGGAGATCCGGGTGATCCACAGGGAGCGGAAGTCACGCTTCTTCAGCCGGCGGCCGGTGTAGGCGTAGCTGAGGGACTTCATCACCGCCTGGTTGGCAACGCGGAAATGCTTGGACTTGGAACCCCAGTAGCCCTTGGCCATCTTCAGGGTCTTATTTCTTCTCTTGCGCGTCATCATCGCGCCTTTAACTCTAGCCATTGTAAAAGCCTCCTATTTGAAACGTCTCGTTATCTTACTTGTAGGGGATCATCTTGCGGACGGCGTCCATGTTGGTCACGTCCGCATAACCGCCGGCGCGCAGACGACGAGTGCGCTTGGTGTCCTTCTTGGTGAGGATGTGGCTCTTAAAGGCCTTGGCGCGCTTGACCTTGCCGGTCTTGGTGAGGTTGAATCTCTTCTTTGCACCGCTATGGGTCTTCAGCTTAGGCATCGTAATAGCTCCTTCCGTGTGTTTGAAAATCTCAGGTATTATTTGTTGGGCTTGGGAGAGAGGAAAATGGACATCATCCGGCCCTCCAGCTTGGGACTCTTGTCCAGATTGGCGGTCTCGGCACATTCAGCGGCAAAGCGCTCCAGCAGATCCCGGCCAATGTCGGTGTGCGCCATCTCGCGGCCCCGGAAACGAACGGACACTTTGACCCGGTTGCCGTCGGCGATGAACTTCTGCGCGTTCTTGAGCTTCGTGTTGAAGTCTCCAACGTCGATCCCCGGAGACATCCGGATCTCCTTGATCTCCACCACATGCTGGTTCTTTCTGGCCTCTTTTTCCCGCTTGCTCTGCTCGAACCGGAACTTGCCGTAATTCATCAGCTTGCAGACCGGGGGAACGGCCTGGGGCGAGATCTTCACCAGGTCCAGACCCTGCTCATCGGCGATCTTCAGAGCCTCTGCCGAGGACATGATGCCCAGCTGCTCGCCCTGTTCACCGATCAGACGGATCTCCCTGTCGCGGATGTCCTCGTTCAGTTCATGCACTAACTTAGCTATGGTCGAAGCACCTCCATTCAAAAATCACAAAACGCGGATACCATCCTTGGCATCCGCGCAACAACAAACCACCTGTACGGCGGTCTGATAACGACGTTGTTGACCTCTTTGCCTTGGGCGGGAGGTGAGGCGGATGCGATCAGCCTTCTTTGTTTTGCTGATTTAGTATACCAGGGACAGTTCCGTTTGTCAACCATATTTTTTTCCTGGAAGGTGAATATTTTCCGCCGGTCCGGCCAGAATACATCCGTACTCAAACAGGCGAAAGGAGGTGTCCCCATGCCCAACGAGAACCGGAACAACAACCAGAAGGAAAACCGCACCCAGAACCAGCAGCCCCAGAAGGAAAACCGCAATCAGAAGGAGAACCGCAAGTAACCACTCCCCTTCCCTTTTGTGAACAGCGCCCGGAGGCGATACCTCCGGGCGCTGTCTGTTCGCGCTCACCAGTTGAAGCGGATGTTGGCGTCCACCTTGGTGGTCCTGCCGTCGCCGATGCCGGCGATGGCGCAGCTGCTGGAGAACTGCCAGTAGTCCATCCGGTAGTAGAGGGTCGGGTACAGCTTTTCAGAAGAGGCGCTCTTGTACTCGGGATACCAGCTCAGGTACGGTGCCAGGGCGCCCTGGTCGTACTTGACATAGCTGACGTACTGCCCGGCGTAGACCATGGCCTTGTAGCCGGCCTCCTCGATCCGCCGGCAGAAGGCGATGGCGCAGGCGGTGGCCATCTCCGGCGTGGTGCCGTAGACACGGTAGCTGGAGTCGTGCATCTCCCAGTCGTAGGCCACGGGGCCGTTGATCTGGTGGCCCTCCAGCAGGCTCAGTACGAAGTCCGCCTCCTCGATGGCCTCCTCCACGGTGATGGCCTGGGCGAAGAAGTACACGCCGGTCTGGATCCCCGCCGCCATGGCGCCCTCGATGTTCTGCTTGTAGAAGGCGTCGGCATGGATGGCACCGGTGGAGGTGCCCCGCAGGCCGATGCGGACCATGGCGAACTCCACGCCGTCGTTGCGGACGGCCTGCCAGTCGATGGTGTTGTTCTCACACTCCCGGTTCTGGTAGGCGGACACGTCGATGCCGAAGCTGGTGGAACAGGCTCCGCCCACGTACATCAGCCGGTCGGGATGGACCGGATCCCAGATAAAGTCGTTCTGGGCAAAGCGGTTGGGCTCCACGCCCGCATAGACCGGGTACTGCTTGCCGCTGTATGTGATGTACTCCCCGGTGGTGGGAGAGGGGGTGTAGACCTCACTGGGCTGGATGCCGGCGGACGGCTGCTGGCCGGTGGACCCGCCGGGGGTCTGCTCCGGCTTGGAGGTATCGGCGATAACGGTGAGTTCCACATTGCTGAAGTTTCGAACCGTGCCGCCCACGGTCACATATTCCAGCACCACAGGTCCGGTGACGCCCGGTGCCACGATCAGATCGCCGGAGATGGACATACCTTTTAAATAAGCGCCTTCGCTGGCGTTGATCATCAGCGTCCCCTCCACCGGAGCGGAGTAGACGGCGGAGGTCTGCACCAGCACCGTGACCATGTTGTTGAGGATGTTGACGATCTCCGCCCGGGTGATGGGCTCCGTGGGACGGAAGCGGCCGTCGGCACAGTCGGTGATGTAGCCCCGGGCGGTCATCTCCGCCAGCGGCGCCTGAGCATAGGAGGCGATATCGGCGGCGTCGGCATAGGGCAGCGCCGTGGAGGTGCCGGTGACGTTGAAGGCCCGGGCGATCATGGTCACCGCCTGCTGGCGGGTGATGGTGTCCCCGGCCAGAGCCTGGCCGTTGTTGCCCAGATACACGCCCGCTGCGTGGAGCTTGAGGATCTGCTGCTCCCAGTAGGTCCCGACGGTGTCGGAAAAGGTCTCCGCCGGGGAGACGGCCTGGTACTTCAAAAAGCGGTCCAGAATACCGGCGAAAGCGCCCCGGGTGATGGAGGCGTCGGGCCGGAAGGTGCCGTCCTCATAGCCGTTGATGATGCCGTACTGCTCACTCCACTTGGTAATGGCCCCCTCGGCCCAGTGGCCGGCGGTATCGGTGAAGGCGGCCTTCGCCGGTACTGCCGTCAGCCCCGCCGACAGGGCCAGGGCGGTCAGCGCTGCCAGAATTCGCTTTTTTCTCATGCTCTTCCGTGTCCTTTCGTCATCATTCGACGCTGCGCGCCTGAAAAAAAGGGCTTCTCCCGGAGGAGAGCCCTCATTGGAACTGGTTTACATATTATCATAGCCGCTTTTCCCTGTCAACCGCAGACGCCTCTCCGTCGGAGATTTCCAGGGAAAAGATGCGAAAACGATGCAAAAAGCCGCCCGCGCAGAAAACGCGGGCGGCTTTTGGGCTTATTCCACCGTGACGGACTTTGCCAGGTTCCGGGGCTTGTCGATGTCGCAGCCCCGCTGCAGCGCGCCCCACAAAAGCGCCGCTTTTGCGGGGACCCCGCATGGAACTCAAATCGGCCGAAGTGAATTCGCCCGATTTCAAGGTTTTGCTCCGCAAAACGCTTGACGCGCCATCCGGCGCGCTGTGGCGCTGCGGCCTTCGGCTTATTCCACCGTGACGGACTTTGCCAGGTTCCGGGGCTTGTCGATGTCGCAGCCCCGCTGCAGCGCGCCCCACAAAAGCGACGCTTTTGCGGGGGCCCCGCATGGAACTCAAATCGGCCGAAGTGAATTCGCCCGATTTCAAGGTTTTGCTCCGCAAAACGCTTGACGCGCCACCCGGCGCGCTGTGGCGCTGCGGCCTTCGGCTTACTCCACGGTGACGGACTTTGCCAGGTTCCGGGGCTTGTCGATGTCGCAGCCCCGCTGCAGCGCCACGTAGTAGGAGAACAGCTGCAGCGGCACCACGCCCAGGGAGGGCTGCAGGACCGGATGCACCTCCGGCACGGCGATGATGGCGTCGGCGTTCTTCTCCATCTTGGACCGGAAGGCCTCGGTGGTCAGCGCCAGTACCTCGGCGCCCCGGGCCTTCACCTCCACCACGTTGCTCATGGCCTTGTCGAACAGCGGCGCATAGGTACCCAGGGCCACCACCAGCGTCCCCTCCTCGATCAGGGAGATGGTGCCGTGCTTGAGCTCGCCGGAGGCGTAGGCCTCGGAGTGGATATAGCTGATCTCCTTGAGCTTCAGGGAGCCCTCCAGGCCCATGGCGTAGTCCAGGTTCCGGCCGATGAAGAAGATGGAGTTGTGATTGAAGTACCGGGAGGCAAAATAGGGGATGTCCTCGGTGTGATCCAGGAACTGCTGCATCAGGTCCGGCAGGGTCTGGACCTGGGAGACGATGGTGTCGTACTCCTTGGGATCCACGGTCCCCAGCTTTTCCGCCAGGTACAGGCCCACCAGGTCCATCAGCACCAGCTGGGTGGTGTAGGCCTTGGTGGTGGCCACGGCGATTTCGGGGCCGGCCCAGGTGTAGAGCACGTCGTCGGCGTCCCGGGCGATGGAGGAGCCCACCACGTTGACGATGGCCAGGGTCCGGCCGCCCCGGCGCTTGGCCTCCCGCATGGCGGCCATGGTGTCCAGAGTCTCGCCGGACTGGCTGATGACGATGACCAGGGTCTTTTCATCCACCAGCGGGTCGCAGTAGCGGAACTCGCTGGCCAGCACCACCTCCACCGGGCGGCGCATCAGCTTTTCCCAGTTGTACTTGCTGACCATACCCACGTGATAGCTGGAGCCGCAGGCGATGATGAAGATGCGGGAGATCTCCCGGACGTAGTCCTCGGGCATGTGCAGGTCGTCCAGCACCACCCGGCCGTCCCGGATGCGGGGAGAGATGGTCTTGCGGATGGCCTCGGGCTGCTCCATGATCTCCTTGAGCATGAAGTGGGGGTAGCCGCCCTTCTCGGCGGCGGACACGTCCCAGTCCACCTGGCTGTGCTTCTTCTCCACCGGCACCAGCTCGTCGTCGAACACATCCACGGTGTCGGCGGTCAGGACGGCGATCTCGCCGTCGTCCATATAAGTGACCTCCCGGGTGTACTTCAGCACGGCGGTCACGTCGGAGGCGATATAGTTGCCGCCCTTGCCGTAGCCGATGATGAGGGGACTGTCCTTCCGGGCGGCGATCAGGGCGTTGGGATAGTCGGCACAGATGATGCCCAGGGCGTAGGAGCCCTCGATCCGGCGCAGGCAGCGGCCCACGGCCTCCAGCATATTGCCGCACTCGTTGTAGTGGAACTCCAGCAGCTGGGCCACCACCTCGGAGTCCGTATCGGAGTGGAAGGTGACGCCCAGCTTCTGCAGGTGCTCCTTCAGCTCCAGATAGTTCTCGATAATGCCGTTGTGGACCAGGGCGATCTGGCCGTTCTCGCTGACATGGGGGTGGGCGTTGGCGTCGTTGGGCTCGCCGTGGGTGGCCCAGCGGGTATGGCCAATGCCCAGAGTGCCCTCCAGATCGGCGCCGCCGTGGATCATGTCGGAGAGCACCTGGAGACGGCCCTTGGCCTTTTTCACCTGGAGGCCGCGGGTCTCAGAGCGCACCGCCACGCCGGCGGAGTCGTAGCCCCGGTACTCCATCCGGGCAAGGCCCTCCAGCAAGATCGGGGCGGCCGGCTCCCGGCCCACAAATCCAATAATTCCGCACATATCAAAGAATTCCTCCTGAATATTCAAAACTTCATTTCGCGGGGGCCGGACGCGCAGCCGTCCCTTCCCCTTCCGCGGTCGCGGTCCCTTTGTTGCGCGGTCGCCCGCGTTTTTCCGGACCGTGTCACGCGCCCCGCGGGCGCGGAGGGGCATCCGCCGAGTGGTTCGATACTCCCCTCTCCTCGTCATCCTGTAAAGGTTTTATCCATTACAGGACCAGGCGCTGTTGATGGGCAAGCCCATAGTCCTCCTTTCCTTCTGCGCTTGTGGTGAGATATGAAAACGCCCCTGTGGGGCCGTATCCCCGTATGGAAATTTCCCGCCGGCACATACTATCCGGCAGGAGGTGACCGCCTGTGATGACCGCCTTTGCCCGCTCCTGCATCCTGTACTTTCTCATCATGATCGGCCTGCGGCTCATGGGAAAGCGGCAGATCGGCGAGCTGGAGCCCAGCGAGCTGGTCCTGACCATGATGATCTCGGACCTGGCCACTGTCCCCATGCAGGACTTCGGGATCCCGCTGCTGGCGGGCGTGGTGCCCATTTTGACGCTGCTGTCCCTCTCTCTCCTGTTAAGTCAACTCTCTTTACACCATTTGCGGCTCCGGGCCTTGATCTGCGGAACGCCCGCCATTCTCATCGAAAAGGGCCGCATCTGTCAGTCGGCCATGCGGAAAAACCGCTACACCCTGGACGAGCTCCTGGAGGAGCTGCGGGAGCAGGGATACAGCCGGGTGGCGGACGTGAAATACGCGGTGCTGGAAAACTCCGGCCAGCTGTCGGTCTTTCCCTGGACGGCCCAGCAGCCCCCCACCGCTCAGCAGCTGGGGCTGGACCTCAAGGACGACGTAACGCTGCCCACGGTGCTCATCAACGACGGCCGGCTCCTCCGGCAGAACCTCGCTGCCTGCGGCCGGGACGAGCAGTGGCTGAAAAAGCAGCTGTCCCGGGAAAAGGCCGCCTCCCCCCGGGAGGTGTTCCTGATGACCCTGGACGAGGACGGCACTGTATTCTGCGTGAAAAAGGAGCCGACGCCATGAAAGCCTACCTCAAGCCTCTGGCGGTGCTGGCGGCCATCCTGGCCTTCGCCCTCTGGAACGGCGCCGCCATGACCGCCCACACGGACCGCTGGCGCGCCCAGGTGGAGCAGGCCGACGCCCTGGCTCAGGCGGAGGATTGGAGCCGGGCCGTGGAGATCCTGGCGGACAGCTACGCCGACTGGTCCGGCAAGCAGACCTACCTCCACATCGTCACGGAGCACGACGCCGTGGACGACGCCGAGGCCATGTACCGGCGGGCCCTGGCCTTTGCCGCCACCCGGGAACTGACGGAGTTCCGGGCGGAGCTGGCGGACCTGCGGGATCAGCTGCGCCTGCTGGCGGAGATGGAGCGGCTCAATGTGAAGAACGTCCTGTGACTGTCAGCGGTTGTCGGCCAGGAGCTTGTTCAGCTCCGCCATGAAGGTGTCGATGTCCTTGAACTGGCGGTAGACGGAGGCAAAGCGCACATAGGCCACCTGGTCCACGGCCCGCAGCCGCTCCATGACCTTCTCGCCGACGATCTCGGTACTGATCTCCCGGTCCATGGAGTTTTGCAGGTCCTGCTCGATCTCCGCGGCAATTTTCTCCAGCTCCGCCAAGGGGACCGGCCGCTTCTCACAGGCCCGGATCATGCCGCCCAGGACCTTGCGCCGCTCAAAGCTCTGACGGCTGCCGTCCTTCTTCACCACCACCATGGGCAAACTCTCCACCGTCTCATAGGTGGTGAAGCGCTTGCCGCAGGACAGGCACTCCCGCCGGCGGCGGATGCTGCTGTTCTCGTCGGCAGGGCGGGAATCGATGACCTTGCTCTCACTGTATCCGCAATAGGGGCATTTCATGGCTGACCTCCCGATGTTCGCCGGCGGGCGCCGGCGGTCTCGCTCCGGGACGATCCGGAGCGGCCCGGACCAAGCGGCCGCTCCGCCGGTGGGGCGGAACGCAACATATGGTGGCCGCTTCTGCGTTATTATACCACACCTTTTTTTAATATGGTATACATAATTTGCGTCCGGCACATCTTTTTCCTGATTTTCACAGCACCGGCCGCTCCCGGCTGTCAAAGGCATACACCCAGTACCGCTCACCCCGAACCCGGCAGGGCCTGGCGAAGCAGAACAGGCCCGTCAGCGGCACCGGCCGCCGGGGGTCATAGGGCACCGCCAGCAGCAGCGTCTGCCCCTCCCGCCGCCACAGAAGGCCGGGGACCTCCCGCAGTCCGCGGCGCAGCCAGGGGGAGCGGAACAGCGCCTCGGCCTCCGCGGGAGCCCAGTCCCCCGCCGCCTCCTCCGGCGGCGAGGCGGGCCGCACCTCTCCCCGCAGCAGCCGCCCCGCCGGGGCGGTCATCCGGTGGGAAAAGCGCCGCCGCAGCACCGCCGCGTCCCCCTGGGGCTCCAGGACCCCCAGCCGCAGCTCTCCCCGGTCCCCTACGGCCCAGGCGCACCAAAGTCCCTCCCCCGGCAGGGCGCAGCGGACGGAAAAGCAGGTGTACAGCGCCTCCCGCTCCGCCGTCAGCTCGCCCACGGACCGCTCCTTCCACAACAGCGGAAACTTGTCCATACCCCCGCTCCCTTCCGCGAAAACGCCCGTCTGCGCAATCCTATGCGCAGACGGGCGCGGGTATGCCCACACGCGGTCAGGCGATGGTATAGCTTCCCCGGACCAGCAGCTTGGTGGTGGCGGCGGTGGCCTTGACGCCCCGTCCCTCCACGGTCATCATATACAGGTGGTTCTGCACCAGAGCGGCCCCGCCGGCCAGGGTGGTGGCGGCGCTCTCGTCGATCAGGCCCGGGCTGGAGGGGGCCACGCAGGTGGCGGTGCCCACCCGCAGCATCACCTCGCAGCCGATGTCTCCGGTGAGAACCTGGCCGCTGGAGAGGGTCACCACCGTGAAGACGGAGGCCGTGGTGGTGCCGCCGGAGGTAGTCTGGCCGCCCAGCTGCTGGACGATCTGACTGTTGCGCTGGGCGATCTTGGCGTCCACCTTCTCCAGGATCTGTCCCAGGAAGGTGTCGTTGAGGTAGCTGAGGGTCACCAGGGGATCCTGGGAGGACCCGGCCTCCGCCGCCAGGGACACGGTGCAGCTGAGCACCAGGCTCAGCGCCAGCATGGCCGCCATCCGCAGATACCAACGATTTTTCTTCATATGTACCATCCTTTCCGCCCGACGCCGGGCCTGTCCGCCTTTGCGGCAGAAGGCCGCCGCGCCGGGTAGACGCTTATTCTGACGTTCCCCTGAAAAGGGGCCGCCCTTTTCAGGGGAACCATCTCTCAGACCAGCTGGTCGTGAGGCAGTCCGAAGCTCACTGCGATCGCCAGGTCCACCCGCTCCATCACGCCTTCCTCCACATGGCCCATTTTCTCCCGCAGCCGCTTTTTATCCAGGGTCCGCACCTGCTCCAGCAGGACCACGGAATCCCGGCTCAGGCCGCAGCTCTGTTCCACGGGGAGGTCGATATGTGTGGGCAGCCGGGCCTTCCCGGTCTGGGAAGTGATGGCCGCCGCGATCACGGTGGGGCTGTAACGGTTTCCGGTGTCGTTCTGGATGATCAGGACCGGCCGGACGCCGCCCTGCTCACTGCCGACCACCGGGGAGAGATCGGCATAGTAAATATCGCCGCGCTTGACACTCGTATCCACAAAGTTCACACTCCGCCGAAATGAAGTACCCATCACCGGACGCTCTGTCCGGTGAGGCCACTTTCATTCTCCCACGCAGGATCGGAATTTATTCCGTCAAGTGGGTAAAATTCCGGCGTCCTCGCCCCGCAGTATCCTATGCGGCGGCGGTGCGAAGTGTGACTTTACTGGAGGCGCAGGGCCCGTTCCACCACCTGTCCGTCCCGCAGGTAGACCCGGGGCACCCGCTTGCTGACGGCGCAGAGCAGCTCGTAGGAAATGGTGTCCAGCAGCTGCGCCAGATGGTCCACGCTCTGGCGCCGGCCGAAGATCTCCACCTCGCTGCCCACCTTCACGTCGGGCAGGCCGGTCAGATCCACCATGGTCATGTCCATGCAGATCCGACCCCGGATGGGGGCGGGCCCCTGGTCCGTCACCACGGCAAGGCGGTTGGAAAGCCCCCGGAACAGCCCGTCGGCATAGCCGATGGGCAGCACGCCGATGCGGGCCTTGTCCGCCGCGCGGTAGGTGCGGCCGTAGCTGATGTCGGTGCCGGGGTCGAAGATCTTGATGGTGGAGACGCTGGACTTGAGGGTCATCACCGGCCGCAGGCCCAGCCGCTTGGCGTCGGCTCCCACGCCGTACAGGGCGATGCCGGGCCGGACCATATCCAGGTACATCTCCGGATACCGGGCCAGGGCGCCGCTGTTGGCGCAGTGGCGGATGGGGAAGGTCCGCCCCCGCTCCGCCAGGGCGTTCACCACCCGCAGGAACAGGGCGAACTGCTCCCGGGTGTAGGCCTCGCTGTCCGTATCGTCCTCGTCGGAGACGGCGAAGTGGGTGAAGATGCCCTCCGCCTCCAGCCCCGGCAGGGCGCAGGAGGCGGCGATGGCCTCCACGCCGCCGTCAAAGTGTTCGTCCCGCACCAGGAAACCCAGCCGGGACATGCCGGTATCCACCTTGATGTGGACCTTCAGCCTCCCGCCGCAGGCAGACGCCGCGGCATTGTACTCCTCCGCCTTGGCCCGGGCGGACACCGCCTGGGTGATGTGGTAGCGGATCAGCTCCGGCACCATCTCCGGCGGGGTGTGCCCCAGGATCAGGATGGGGGCGTCGATGCCGCCGTGGCGCAGCTCCCGGGCCTCGTCCAGACTGGACACCGCCAGGTAGTCGGCCCCCAGCTCCTCCAGTTGGGCGGCCACCTGGATGGCACCGTGGCCGTAGGCGTCGGCCTTCACCACGCCCAGATACCGCACGCCGGGCCCCGTCAGCTCCCTGGCCCGGCGGTAGTTGTGGGCCAGGGCGTCCAGGTCGATCTCCGCCCAGGTGCGCCGTAAGATCGTATCTTCCATACTTGTTGGGTCACCTTCTGACTGTATGTGCCTCTCAGGCGGCGGGAGAAGCCTCCTGCCCCGCCTGATCGTCGGCGTCCATTGTATCATAAAAGAGGAACTCCGTAAAGTCCGCCGTCAAAATGATTTCGTCCTCCACGGCGATCTCCCCCCGGACCGGGGTGCCGTCCTCCGTGCGGAGCCAGACCGTGGAGAGGATCTTCCCGTCCTGGGGACCGCTCTGGTCCACGGTCAGCCGCAGGCAGGGTGTGCCGTTCCAGTCCTCGGTGTTCTCCTCCAGCAGCCACCCGTCCCGCAGGGCGCTCATCAGCCGGGGCAGGCAGGCAAGAGGGCTCACCTCCTGGGAGCTGAGCGTCCCGGCCCCCAGGCACAGGTCCTCATATTCCAGGGACAGTTCCTCCCCGGTGATGACCGCCCGGACCCCGGCGATGGTCTCCGGAGAGAGCACCTCCACCGTGGTCTCCCCGCCGGGGACGTAGGTGCACAGGACCTCCGCCTGCCACAGCTGCTCCCCCTCGCTCCAGGCGACCTCCGCGGTCATCTCGCAGCCCGCCATGTCGGCGTAGGGCCGGCGCAGCGACGCCGCGTCGGGCCCGGCTTCCCCGCCCGCTCCGCCGCAGCCGGCCAGCAGCAGGCACAGGGTCATCATTGGTACGCACATCCACTTGCGCACCCGCAAAACCTCCGTTACTCCAAAATCTCCCGGAATGCCTCCGGCAGGGCGGACACCACGTCCTCCGGGGCGGCGCCGTAGGCGGTGAGCCGCCCCTCCGCCACTTCCCCGGCGCGGCCGTGGAGCCACACGGCCCCCGCCGCCGCCTGGACCGCCGGGGCCCCCTGGGCCAACAGGGCGGCGATGAGCCCCGTCAGCACGTCGCCGCTGCCGCCCTTGGCCAGGGCGGAGGTGCCGGTGGTGTTCACCAGCACGTTGCCCGCCGGCGACGCCGTCACCGTCCGGTGGCCCTTGAGCACCAGCACGCAGCCGTGGGCGGCGGCGAAGTCTCTGGCGGCCCCCACCCGGTCCCCGCCGGTCAGGTCCCCGCCGATCCGGGCGAACTCCCCGTCGTGGGGCGTCAGCACCGTGATCCGATCCCGCCGGGCGTCCAGTACATCCATATGCCCGGCCAGGGCGTTTATGCCGTCGGCGTCCAGCACCACCGGGCACTGCGCCTCCGCCAGCAGCGCCCGGGCCAGCTCCGCCGCCTCCTTCTCCCGGCTCAGGCCCGGCCCCAGGGCCAGCACGTCGCACGCCTTCACCCGCTCCCGCAGTTCCTCCAGGGCCTTGCGGGACAGCGCACCGTGCCTGTCCTCCAGGGGGAAGGGCATGGCGCCGGTGCACTTGGCGGCCTCCACGGCCCAGATGGCCGCCGGCACGCCCAGGTACACCAGCCCGGCGCCGCCCCGGACCGCGGCGGAGGCCGAGAGGTACGGCGCGCCGGTGTAGCCCACGGCGCCGCCTGCCACCAGCACCTTGCCGAAGGTGCCCTTGTGGCCGTCGGCCCTCCGGGGCGGCAGGGCCGCCCGGACGAAGTCCCGCTCCACGGTCTGGGCCGGGCACCGGAGCCCGCGCACCAGGTCCGCCGGGATGCCGATATCGATGACGTCCACCCTGCCGGAATGCAATGCCCCGTCCCCCGCCGCCTGGCCGATCTTGGGCAGGGTGAAGGTGACGGTCCGGTCCGCCCGGACGGCGGCGCCCAGGATGCGGCCCGTGTCCGCCTCCACGCCGCTGGCGATGTCGGCAGCCACCACAGCCCCCCGGCTTTCGTTCATCCACCCGATGGCGGCGGCATAGGCGCTGTCGGGGGCGACGGGACGGCTGAGGCCCACACCGAAGAGGGCGTCCACGCACACGTCCGCCCCCAGCACGAAGCGCCGTTGGTCCGGATCCGCCGGATCGAAGGGCTCCAGCTCCACGCCGCACTCGCTGAGGCGCCCCGTCTCCTCCAGGGCGTCGGGAGTCAGCTTTTCATAGCTGCCCGCCAGAAACGCCCGGACCCGGACGCCCTTCAAAAACAGATGCCGCGCCGCGCCGATGCCGTCCCCACCGTTGTTCCCGGCGCCGCACAGCACCGCCGCCGTGCACCGGCCCGGCCGGTCCGGCAGCAATTCCAGCGCCGCGCCGGCCACCGCCTTTGCCGCCCGCTCCATCAGGCCGATGGAGGGGATGCCCCGGTCCTCGATGGCCTGCCGGTCCAGTTCCCGCATCTGGGCGGATGTGGTCAGTTTCATAGGGTGGCACCTCCGTTTTTCATGATCGTCTCTGCACACATTATAAAAAAACGGCACTGTCTTTGCAATCCCTCCCGGCCGCCCGGCAAAAATTGACGACGGGGGGATTTTTCTCTTGCATTTCCCAACTTTCTGTGCTATAAGTGGTAATTGTATCAGCGATGAACGGGAAAATGACCGTGAAACGCCGCCAAGAGAGGGTCGGTCACCGGCTGCGAGCCGACCTGCGGAACGTCCGGCCTGGTTCGCCCGGGAGCCGCCGTGGAGACACGGACGGGTGCCCTCCGTTACCGGGGCGTCAAGTGCGCATGGGGAGCCATGCGAATTTGGGTGGTACCGCGGAAGCTTCGCCTTTCGTCCCAACGGGGACGGAGGGCGTTTTTTTGTTGCCCGCCCTTCCCCTCACATCACGAAATCCTTGAAAAGGAGTTATCAGGAATATGAAAGAACAACTGGAAGCCATTCGCAAACAGGCCCTGGCGGACTTTGCCGCCGCCGGCGACGCCGCCGGACTGGACGCCCTGCGGGTGAAGTACCTGGGCAAGAAGGGCGAGCTGACGGCTTTGCTCAAGCAGATGGGCAAGCTCTCCGCCGAGGAGCGGCCCGTCATGGGCCAGCTGGCCAACGCCGTCCGGGCCGACCTGGAGTCCGCCCTGGAGGCCCGGGCCGCCCAGCTGGAGGAGGCGGCCCTGGAGCAGCGGCTCCGGGACGAGGCCCTGGACATCACCATCCCCGGCAAGGCTCCCAAGCTGGGCCGCCGCCATCCCATGTACCAGGCTTTGGACGAGCTGAAGGACATCTTCATCTCCATGGGCTTCACCGTGCTGGACGGCCCCGAGGTGGAGCTGGCGGAGTACAACTTCGACCGCCTCAACGCCGAGGAGGGCCACCCCTCCCGGGACTGGTCCGACACCTTCTACTTCGACGCCGACAGCCGGGTGATGCTCCGCTCCCAGACCAGCCCCATGCAGGTCAGGGCCATGGACTCCATGGAGCTGCCCATCCGCATCATCGCCCCCGGCCGCGTCTACCGCAAGGATGAGGTGGACGCCACCCACTCCCCCATGTTCCACCAGGTGGAGGGCATGGTCATCGACAAGGGCGTCACCATGGCGGACCTGAAGGGCACGCTGAACACGCTGGTGGAAAAGCTCTACGGCAAGGGCACCAAGACCCGCTTCCGCCCCCACCACTTCCCCTTCACCGAACCCTCCTGCGAGATGGACGTCCAGTGCCACAAGTGCGGCGGCGTGGGCTGCCCCACCTGCAAGGGCGAGGGCTGGATCGAGCTGCTGGGCGCCGGCATGATCCACCCCAAGGTGCTGAAGATGGCCGGCATCGACCCGGAGGTCTACTCCGGCTGGGCCTTCGGCATCGGTCTGGAGCGCACGGCCATGCGCCGGTTCAAGATCGCCGACCTGCGGCTGATCTTCGAGAACGACGTGCGGTTCCTGGAACAATTTTAAAGAGGGGTCTGCGTCCCCCCTTTAGATTCCCCCCACCAGTGACGTCGGTCACTGGTGCGCGCGCCCCAAGGGCGCGCAGGTCGGGGTATTTTCGCCACGTACACGCCGCGGCGAAAATGATTTGAATTTCTTCGCGCGGGGCGCGGAGAGGCGGAACGGCAGGTTTCGCCGATCAATCTGAATATGTCCATCCCAATGGAAGGAGTTTCAATATGTTATTAAGCAGAAAGTGGCTCAGCGAGTTTGTGGACGTTGACGCCAATGACAAGGAATTTGCGGAGGCCATGACCCTGTCCGGATCCAAGGTGGAGGTCACCGAGGACCTGGGGGCCGAGATCTCCAACGTGGTGGTAGGCCGGGTGCTCTCCATGGAGCGCCACCCGGACAGCGACCATATGTGGGTGTGCCAGGTGGACGTGGCCCAAGACCAGCCGGTCCAGATCGTCACCGGCGCCTGGAACGTCCATGTGGGCGATCTGGTGCCCGTGGCTCTGCACAAGTCCACCCTCCCCGGCGGCAAAAAGATCGAGAAGGGCAAGCTGCGGGGCGTGGAGTCCAACGGCATGCTGTGCGGCCTGTACGAGCTGGGCCTGGACGAGCGGGACTTCCCCTACGCCGCCATCATCCCCGCCGCCCTGCTGAACGACTACAAGCCTCTGGATCCGGCCAAGCCCTCCATCCCCGCCGATGTCCAGCCGGGCCACAAGATCTACGGCCCCGTGGTGGCGGCCGGCGTCAAGGAGGTCATTCCCCACCAAAACGGCTGGACCGTTACTCTGGACCTGGGCGACGGTCACATCGCACCGCACGACACCGCACTGCCCAACATTCACGTCGGCGACATGGTCGCGTACAACACCGACAAGGCACTGATCTGCACCCTGGCCGATCTCCACGCCCAGCAGGCGGAGTTCCCCCACTGCATCCCCGACGGCATTTTCATTCTCCGCGAGGACTGCAAGCCCGGCGACGACCTCAAGCCCGTCATCAACGCCGACGACCACGTGGTGGAGTTTGAGATCACCCCCAACCGGCCCGACTGCCTCAGCGTCATCGGCCTGGCCCGGGAGGCGGCGGCCACCTTCGACAAGCCCCTGCAGCTCCACGAGCCCGTGGTCAAGGGCGGCGCCGAGGGCGTGCTGACGGACCTTCTGGACGTGGAGACCCCGGACGCGGACCTGTGCCCCCGGTACACCGCCCGGATGGTCCGCAACGTGAAGATCGCCCCCTCCCCCAAGTGGATGCGGGAGCGGCTGCGGAGCATGGGCGTGCGCCCCATCAACAACATCGTGGACATCACCAACTACGTCATGCTGGAGTACGGCCAGCCCATGCACGCCTTCGACTACCGCTATGTCAAGGGCGGCAAGATCATCGTCCGCCGGGCCGCCGACGGCGAGGAGCTAACCACCCTGGACGGCAACGTCCGCAAGCTGACGGGCAACATGCTGGTCATCGCCGACGAGACCCGGGCCGTGGGCCTGGCGGGCGTCATGGGCGGCGAGAACAGCGAGATCGTGGCGGACACCGCCGACGTGGTGTTCGAGTCCGCCTGCTTCGACGGCACCTGCATCCGCAAGACCGCCCTGGCTCTGGGCATGCGGACCGAGGCCTCCGCCAAGTTTGAAAAGGGCCTGGACCCCCTGAATACCCTCCCCGCCGTCAACCGCGCCTGCGAGTTGGTGGAGCTGCTGGGCGCCGGTGAGGTGGTGGACGGCATCATCGACGTGCTGAACTTCGTGCCCCAGCCCCGGGTGCTGAAGCTGGAGCCGGAGAAGATCAACGGCCTGCTGGGCACCGACGTGGCAAAGGACGAGATGGTCCGCATCCTCCGGAAGCTGGACTTCACCGTGGAGGGCGATCAGGTGACCGTTCCCTCCTGGCGCGGCGACGTGGAGGGCATGGCGGACCTGGCGGAGGAAGTGGCCCGGTTCCACGGCTACAACAACATCCCCGTCACCCTCATGCGGGGCCAGACCACCCTGGGCGGCTTCGGCGCCGAGGAGCTGCTGGAGCGCCGCTGCGGCGCTGTGTGCCGCGCCATGGGCTATGACGAGATCATCACCTACTCCTTCATCTCCCCCACCCAGTACGACAAGATTCTCTGGCCGGCGGACTACGCCCGCCGGGAGTCCTTCAAGATCCTCAACCCCCTGGGTGAGGACACCTCCATCATGCGCACCACCACCCTGCCCTCCATGCTGGAGATCCTGACCCGGAACTACAACTACCGCAACCAGGATGTGAAGCTCTACGAGGTGGGCCGGGTCTACCTGCCCGGCGGCGAGGACGGCCTTGCCGACGAGCGCAAGGTCCTGACCCTGGGCGCCTACGGCGGCGATATGGACTTCTACGCCATGAAGGGTACCATCGAGGCCATTTTGAAGGACCTGCGGGTGGACGAGATCCGCTTCCAGGAGCCCACCGGCGCCCCCAGCGACGCCTCCTACCACCCCGGCCGCTGCGCCACCGTCTGGGCGGGCAGCAGCTGCATCGGCATCTTCGGCCAGATCCACCCGCTGGCGGCCCGGAATTACGGCGTGGACACGGAGTTCTACTGCGCGGAGCTGAGCCTGGACCAGCTGGGCCAGGCCCAGGGTCCCGATCCCGAGTACGTGCCCCTGCCCAAGTTCCCCGCCGTGGAGCGGGACATCGCCGTGGTCTGCGACAAAACCGTCACCGTGGGCGCGCTGGAGGACTGCATCCGCAAGGGCGCCAAGGGCCTTTTGAAGGACGTGGCCCTGTTCGACATCTACACCGGCGCCGGCATCCCCGAGGGCAAGAAGTCCGTGGCCTTCAGCCTGACCCTCCGGGCCGACGACCGCTCCCTGACCAGCGAAGAGGCGGACGCGGATGTGAAGAGCATTCTGGAGACGCTGGAGAAGGACCTGGGCGCCGTGCTGCGCTGAGGCTGCCGCCGCCTCTTCGGGGCCCCCGCACCGCGGGGCGCGCGTCAGCGCGTACAAGCGTCCCGGCCTTGCCGGGACCTTGGCGCCAGGCGGAATTCACTTCCGCCGCGCAAGTGCCGGTGGGCCCCCGCAAGCGCCCCGCGCTTGCGGGACCGGCGGATGCGGATGTGAAGAGCATTCTGGAGACGCTGGAAAAGGACCTGGGCGCCGTGCTGCGCTGAGGCTGCCGCCGCCTCTTCGGGGCCCCCGCACCGCGGGGCGCGCGTCAGCGCGTACAAGCGTCCCGGCCTTGCCGGGACCTTGGCGCCAGGCGGAATTCACTTCCGCCGCGCAGGTGCCGGTGGGTCCCCGCAAGCGCCCCGCGCTTGCGGGACCGGCGGACGCGGACGTGAAGAGCATCCTGGAGACGCTGGAAAAGGACCTGGGCGCCGTGCTGCGCTGAGCGGCATCCCTCTGCGGAAAATCTTTTGTAAATTTCCCCGGGAAACGCTTTACAGCCTTTCAAAAAGCGAGTATACTAGGTCTTGTATTGGGGCTGGCTTTGCCTCACAAGAAAGGCGGTGTCTGCATGGACGATTTTACCCGGAAATTCAATATTGCGATGGAGAAGGACGCGGAACTCCACCAGATCCTGTCCACCGTCTATCAGGCACTGGAGGAGAAGGGCTACAATCCCATCAACCAGATCGTGGGCTATATCCTCTCCGAGGATCCCACCTATATCACCAACCACAACAACGCCCGGACCCTGATCCGCAAGATCGACCGGGACGAGTTGCTGCAAGTGCTGGTGCGGAAATATCTGGGCCAGTGACCGTGTAAGATCCGAAACCGGGGAGGCAGCAGTCTCCCCGGTTTTTCCTGCGGTCCCCTCCGCCCCGCCTGTTTTCGCCCCATGCCCGCCGGCCTGTGCGCCTCTTTGCAAAACGCGGAGGGCGGTATCCTCCCCTTTCCGCACTTCTTGACATTGCCGCCGCAGTGCGGTAAAATTTTTCCACCATCGACACAACAGAGGAGAGAGAAACACAATGGGTTATATCATTGCCATCGGAGCGTACCTGCTCCTGCTGATGATCTACGGCATGGTCATCGCGCACAAGAAAGTCAAGACCGCCGACGACATGGTCACCGGCGGCCACCGCATTCCCTTCATCGTTCTGGTGGGCACGCTGCTGGCCACCTGGTGCGGCGGCGGCGGCATCACCGGCTCCGCCAGCGTGGTGTACACCGGCGGCCCCTGGGTGGGCCTCATCACCTTCGCGGCGCCCCCCATCGGCATCATCCTGCTGTACTTCATCGCCGGAAAGGTCCGCAAGTCCAATAAGGTCACAGTGCCGGAGATCATGGAGGCCCGCTACGGCAAGGCCGCCAGCATCATCTCCGCCCTGTGCGTCATGCTGGCCTACGTGGGCGTGCTGGCCACCCAGCTGAAGGCAGCGGCGGACATCATCGTGCTGCTGTGCTCTTCCAGCGGTGTGGAGATCTCCCACGGCGTGGCGCTGGCCATCTGCACCATCATCATCGCCGTGATCACCGTGGGCGGCGGCCTGGTGTCCGTGGCCTACTCCGACGCTGTCAGCGCCCTGCTGATGGTGGGCGGCTTCTTTGCCGCCATCCCCATCCTGATGGCGGCAGCCTCCGCCCAGGGCGCTACCCTGCCTCCGGAGAAGATGACCCTTACCGGCGGCATGTCCGGCTGGGAGCTGCTGGGCTACTTCCTGCCCTCTCTGGCGCTGATGCTGGGTGACCAGAACATGCTGCAGCGGTTCGCTTCCGCCAAGAACAGCGACGAGGCCAAAAAGTCCAACATCGGCATGTTCATCGGTGAGATCCTGGTCATCATCAGCATCGTGCTGATCGTCACCCAGGCGGCCAAGCTGTATCCCACGCTGGAGACGCCCTCCAACGTCATCTTCCAGGTGGCTGTGGATTATCTGCCCCTGGTATTCGGCGCGCTGGTGATGTGCGCCTGCATGGCCTTCATCGTCACCACGGCGGACAGCTATCTGCTCTCCTCCGCCACCAACCTGACCAACGACGTCTATCAGCGGTACATCAACACCAAGGCCACCGACAAGCAGAAGATGCTGGTCCTGCGGGCTACCATCGTGGTGTTCAGCTTCATCGCCGTGGCGCTGACCCTGTACTTCCCCACGGTGCTGTCCCTGCAGATGACGGCATATACCATGTACGGCGCCGCCATCACCCCGGCCATCCTGTTCGCCCTCTTCTCCAAGAAGGTGACCCCCGCCGGCGGCATGGCCGGCATCCTGGTGGGCGGCCTGGCCACCATCATCTGGACCCTGATGGGCACGCCCTACGGCATCCAGTGCGCCATCGTGGCGGTGCCCGCCTCGGTCATCGCCATCCTGGTGGTCAGCGCTGTGACCCGGTGCAACGATCCCAAGCGGTCCCTGGAGGCCCTGTACCAGGACAACTGATCCCACGCGGGGCGGAAGACGATCTTCTGCCCCGCTTTTTCTTATGTGCGGACATCCGCAACGACTGAAAGGAAAGTGAGGAACACACCATGGAAGATCCCCGTATTCGAAAATTCGCCAAGTTCCTGATCCGCAGCGCCGTGGGCCTGGAGAAGGGCGAGAAGATCCTGATCGAGCTCCACGGCAGCGAGACGGGCCTGATGAAGGCCCTGGTCCAGGAGGCCTACGCCGTGGGCGGCAAGCCCTTCATCCACATCTTTGACTACACCGTGGAGGGCGCCCTGGTCCAGGGAGCCGACGACGCCCACATGGAGGAGATCGCCGCCTATGAGCTGGCGCGCATGAAGGACATGGACGCCTATATCGACATCCGCGCCACCCCCAACATCAGCGCCTGGCACAACGTCTCCGACGAGGCCCAGCGCCGCTACCGGCAGTTCTACTGGGGTCCCATCCACCTGGCGGAGCGGTGCAACCACACCAAGTGGTCCGTCCTGCGCTACCCCAACGACGCCATGGCCCAGCTGGCCGGCATGTCCACGGAGGAGTATGAGGACTTCTACTTCCGGGCCTGCCTGGTGGACTACGACAAGATGGGACGGGCCATGGAGCCGCTCCAGAAGTGGATGGCCCGGACCGACAAGGTCCATATCCTGGGCCCCGGCACCGACCTGACCTTCTCCATCAAGGGCATTCCCAGCTTCGGCATGCACGGCAACCGCAACATCCCCGACGGCGAGATCTACACCTCCCCGGTCCGGGAGTCCGTCAACGGCCGCATCACCTACAACTGCCCCTCCCCCTACGACGGCTTCTTGTTCCGGGACGTGTGCCTGGAGTTCCGGGACGGAAAGATCGTGGAGGCCACCAGCAACAACACCCCCTACATGAACGAGATCTTCGACATCGACGAGGGCGCCCGCTACGTGGGCGAGTTCGCCTTCGGCGTCAACCCGGTCATCACCAAGCCCATCGGCGACATCCTCTTTGACGAGAAGATCGCAGGCAGCTTCCACCTGACCCCCGGCAACAGCTATGACAACGCCTCCAACGGAAACCACTCCGCCGTCCACTGGGACCTGATCCAGATCCAGACGCCGGAGTACGGCGGCGGCGAGATCTGGTTCGACGACGTGCTGATCCGCAAGGACGGCCTCTTCGTGCCGGAAGAGCTGCAGTGCCTGAACCCGGAAAACCTGCTGTCCGACAAAGAATAAGGAGGGACTTCTCGTGGACAATGTTGTGGACCGCCTGATCCGCTACGCCAAAATTTATACCGAGAGCGACTACCACGCCCCCGCCGACGCCGCCCCCAGCACCCGGCGCCAGTTCGATCTGGCCCATCTGCTGGTGGAGGAGCTGCGGGGCCTGGGCGTGGACAACGCCCGCTGCGACGAGACCTGCTACGTCTATGCCACCATCCCCGCCACGCCGGGCTGCGAACACCTGCCCGCCATCGGCCTCATCGCCCACATGGACACCACTCCCGACATGACCGGCAAGGACGTCAAGCCCCAGGTGCTGCACTACGACGGCGGCGACCTGGTGCTCAACCGGGAGCAGAACATCGTCATGGAGGCCGCCAAGTTCCCCGAGCTGCAAAAATTCGTGGGCCAGGATCTGGTCTGCACCGACGGCACCACCCTGCTGGGCGCCGACGACAAGGCCGGCGTGGCCATCATCCTCCAGGCGGTGGAGGAGCTTCTGGCCGAGGGCGCTCCCCACGGCAAGCTCTGCCTGGGCTTCACCCCCGACGAGGAGATCGGCCGGGGCACCGACCACTTCGACGTGGCCGGCTTCGGCGCCGACTTCGCCTACACCCTGGACGGCGGCGACATCACCGACTATGAGTACGAGACCTTCAACGCCGCCAAATCCGTGGTCACCATCAACGGCTTCAGCATCCACCCCGGCACCTCCAAGGACAAGATGAAAAACGCCATCCTCATCGCCCAGGAGTTCAACGGCCTGCTGCCGCCTCTGGAGACCCCGGCCCACACCGAGGGCTATCAGGGCTTCTTCCACCTCCAGGAGATGCACGGCGTGGCGGAGAAGGCCGTGATGGAGTACATCGTCCGGGACCACAGCATGGAGCGGTTCCTCCAGCGCAAGGCCGCCCTGGATCAGGCCGCGGAGCAGATCGACCGCCGCTACGGCCCCGGCACCGCCGTGGTGGACACCCGGGACCAGTACTACAACATGTATGAGGTGCTCAAGGATCACATGGAGATCGTGGCCCTGGCGGAGGCGGCCATGAAGGCAGCCGGCATCGCCCATCCCACCCACTCCCCCATCCGGGGCGGCACCGACGGGTGCATGCTGACCTACAAGGGCCTGCTGTGCCCCAACCTGCCCAGCGGCGGACACAATGCCCACGGCCGGTTCGAGTTCGCGCCGGTGGAGTCCCTCAAGACCGGCGTGCGGACCGTGAAGGCCCTGGTGTCCCCGGCGCTGGTGGAAACTGTGATCTTGAAAAAGGAGGAGAACTGAACCATGTATGAAAAGCGCATCCAGCGGGTTCTGGAGGCCCTGGAGGCCATGGGGCTGGAGCAGATGATCGTCTCCGACCCGGACAGCATCTGGTATCTCACCGGCTACTATGTATACCCCTTTGAGCGGCTTTTCGCCCTGTACCTGCGGCGGGACGGGAACCACAAGCTGTTTTTGAACCGTCTGTTCCCGGTGCCGGAGGCGCCCTGGGAGCAGGTGTGGTTCTCCGATACCGACGATTACCTCTCCATCCTGGCCCAGCACGTGGACGGCACAAAGCCCATGGGCGTGGACAAGGACTGGCCGGCCCGGTTCCTGCTGCCTTTGATGGCGGCCCATCCGGGGTGCCGGTGCGTGGTGGCCTCCGACTGCGTGGACGACGCCCGGGCCTGCAAGGACGCGGCGGAGCGGGACTTGATGCGCACCGCCTCCGCCATCAACGACACCGTCATGGAGCGGGCCATGGCCTTCATCCGGGAGGGCATGACGGAGCGGGAGATCGCCGACTACATCGTCGCCCAGTACGCCGTGGAGGGCTGTGACACCATGGCCTTCCAGCCCATCGTCTCCTTCGGCGCCCACGCCGCAGACCCCCACCACGAGGCGGACCAGACCCGGCTGAAGGCCGGAGACTGCATCGTCATCGACATGGGCTGCCGGAAGGACCGGTACTGCTCCGACATGACCCGCACCTTCTTCTGCGGCCAGCCGGCGGCCAAGCACGCCGCTATCCACGATCTGGTCCGGGAGGCCAACGAGCGGGCCGAGGCCCTGATCCGGCCCGGCGTGCCCCTGCGGGACCTGGACAAGGCCGCCCGGGACCACATCGCCGCCGCCGGCTATGGGGAGTTCTTCACCCACCGTCTGGGCCACTTCATCGGCCAGACCGAGCATGAGAAGGGCGACGTCAGCTCCGCCACGGACCTGATCGCCAAGCCCGGTATGGTGTTCTCCATCGAGCCCGGCGTATATCTGCCCGGCGAGTTCGGCGTCCGGGTGGAGGATCTGGTGCTGGTGACGGAGGACGGCTGCGAGATCCTCAACCACGTGGACAAGCACTGGCGCAGCGTTGGCTGACCGGCACTATTTCAAAAAAACAGCGGACGGCGAAACTGCCGTCCGCTGTTTTCTTTTTTTCAGGCCTCCGACACCAGCCGGTCCAGATCCGCCTGGGCGGCAGAGAGCTGGTGCTCCGCCTCCGCCAGCTCCCCGTTGAGCCGGTCCTGGATGCCCCGGATGCGGCTTTGCAGGCCGTACATCTCGTTCTGGGACCGCTGGATCTGATCCCGGACCATCCAGTCGCTGAAGATGTTGTCGAAAAAGATATCCACCGCCTGCATCATGCCGCCGGGCCGGACGTCGAACTGCTCCAGCCGTTCCACATCCGCCAGTTCCGCCTGATAGCGGCGCAGATCGCCCCGCAGCGCTTCGATCTGATTCTGGGCCTCGTCCAGGCGGCTGTACTTCATCATATCCGCCACCAGGCCGCCGCCCAGGAGATCCCAGGTGCTCCAGCCGCCGGCACTGTCCAGCTTGTCAATGGCCCCGCTCAGCCGCTCCAGAACCCGGTCGCCGGCGGTCAGCGCCTCCCGCAGCTCCCGGCGGCGGGCGATCAGAGCGGCGATGCGGTTCTCCAGACTGCCGATCCGCTCCCGCAGATCCGGGTCCGCGGCTTTCAGCGCCTCCTGACGGCTGCGGAGGAAGGCCTCGTACCGCTCCGGACAATCCGCCGAGGCCCGGATGCGGTCCTGGCAGGCCTCCAGTTCCCGCTGTACCTCCTCCAGCTGCCGCTGGGCGCTCTGGTACTGCAAGCGGGCCGCCAGGGCCTCCGCCTCCTCCTGCTCCAGCCGCTCCTCCTTCCGGCCGGTGAGGCTGGCCAGCAGAGCGGACAGACTCGCCCCCTCCAGCCGGTCCACGTCGGCCTGCTCCTTGTCCCAGGCCTGCCGCAGCCGCTCCGCCTCCCGGCGGCACTGCCACTCCTGCTGCCGCAAAGTCTCCAGCAGGGCCTGGTCCCGCCGCAGAGCGGCCAACTCCTCCCGCAGGCGGGCCAGCTCCTGCCGCGGGTCTGTCAGGTGCTCGGTCATCGTCCTCTCCTCCTTGTCGTCCGCTCATCATTTTTCATCCGATTGATTTAACGCTATTGTAGCACTCCGGCAGCTATTTCGTCGTTACAATTCTGTGACAAGCAGATTTTTCCGGCGAAAAAACGGAATATTCCCCTTTCTTCGAGTCAAACTAGGCTCGCGATACCCAGCAAGAACCCAAACAACAAAACCGATGATTTAGGAAAAGGAGAACATCAACATGTCTGCTAAGAATAACAACAAGATCAACGTCCCCGAGGCCCGTGCCGCTATGAACAAGTTCAAGATGGAGGCCGCCTCTGAGGTGGGCGTCAATCTGAAGGAAGGCTACAACGGCGACCTGACCTCCCGTCAGGCCGGCTCCGTGGGCGGCCAGATGGTCAAGAAGATGATCGAGTCCTACGAGAAGAGCCTGTAAGCTCCCTCTGAACCCAAAAAGGCGGCCCGGCAAATGCCGGGCCGCCTCAGCGCGGCGAAAAAACTTTTCACCGCGCTGAGCAAGTTTTTTGAACCTTCAAAAAGGTCAAAAAACGGATGATTGAAAACGAAAGACACCCCTCCTGGGTTTCTTTCGTAGCTATCTTCCTTCCCGTTGCGTAAGACTTTCTTTTCCCCCCGGATAGACCAAGGCGGCCCGGCAAATGCCGGGCCGCCTTTACGCGCATAACCCATACGGGATTCAGTTGGTGGGAGCGGGACCGATGATGTTGGCCCACCACTCTTCCTGGCTCCCGCCGGTGCCGTCTCCGCTCTCCGGCGTCTGATTGGCCGGATTGTTGGGGTCGTCGTCGATAAAGGGCGCGTCGGGGTCATTGGGGTCCACCGGGACGTTGGGATCCACCGGAACCACCGCCGCGGTGGTGTGGACAGGGCATCCGCCGCTCTCTTCCGCGGCCTTTTCCAGCGAAGAGATGAGATAGGCGTCGTCGTCGGCCTTAATGCTCTCGCCGTAGTCCTCCCGCACATAGTCCAGATAGCCCTTCTGCACCACAGAGGTCTCCGGACAGAATTCACCGGCCAGGCAGTTGCCCTCGGTGCAGATGTTCACCAGTTTGTGGAGCGTGCACTCCTCTTTTGGCTCTGTCCCGGTAGCCACCGTCACCTGAACGGCCCGGTCACCCCGGGAATCGGCGTGGCAGGCGTCGGTACAGAGCAGGCCGCTGTCGGCACAGATGGTGACCGTGGTCAGGCC
The DNA here is from genome assembly GCF_054476235.1 of Dysosmobacter sp. Phy. Classification (NCBI taxonomy): domain Bacteria; kingdom Bacillati; phylum Bacillota; class Clostridia; order Eubacteriales; family Oscillospiraceae; genus Dysosmobacter; species Dysosmobacter sp. Phy. The sequence goes on along the minus strand of NZ_CM136997.1, from coordinate 2,439,239 downwards.
GGTGGAGGGCTTGGCAAAGGACTTATTCTCCAAATCGGCGTGGACCTGCTGCATCACCTGCTTCCACAGCGACGCCGCCGGGTTCACAGAGTAGCTGATGCGCTCGTTCTCCTTGTAGCCGACCCAGACCGCCGCCACATAGTAGGGCGTGTAGCCCACGAAGTAGCGGTCGAAGTTGTCGTTGGTGGTACCGGTCTTGCCGGCGATGCTCATGCCGTTGAAGCGGGCGGCACCGCCGGTGCCGTTGCTGACGGCCTTTTGCAGCATGGTGGTCATGAGGTACGCCGTGGACTCCTTCATAGCCACGTGCTGTTCGCCGGTGTTCTCCAGGATCACTGTGGAGTTGTCCTCACCCAGTACCTTGAGATAGGTCTTGGGCTCGTTGTAAATGCCGCTGTTGGCGAAGGAGGCGTAGGCCGCCGCCATCTCCACGGTGGAAAGGCCGTAGGTCAATCCGCCCAGGCCCAGAGGACTCACATCCATATCCTCGGGCGACAGACTCAGCCCCAGCTTCTCCGTGGCAAAGGCGTAGGCGTTGGTGACGCCGCCCTTCTGGAGCGCCTGGACCGCAATGGTGTTGATGGATTTCTGGATACCCATGCTGACGCTGGTCCAGCCGGTGTAAGTGTTGGGCGAGTTCTTGGGCCAGGGAGACCCGTTCATCAGCTGGACAGGATAGTTGTCAAAGGTGGTGCCGGGATTGATGGCACCGGAGTCCAGCGCCGGGGCATAGGCCGTCAGGGGCTTGATGGAAGAGCCGGGCTGCTGGATATCCGTGGCGTAGTTCCACAGGAGGTTGCCCTCCTTTGGACCCATATCGCCCACCATGGCCACGATATTGCCGGCATAGGGGTCGATGATGGTGATGCCGGAGTGGATCAGCTGGCCGGAGGCGGAGGTCAGATTGTTCAGACTCCCCCGATCCTCATAGACCGACTCAGCGATGGACTGGATCTCCGGGTCCAGCGTGGTGTAGATGTGATAGCCGCCGTTGTAGAGGAGCGTCTCCGCCTCCTTGGTGGAAATGCCCTTCTCCTCCACCAGGTCCGCCGTCACGTCCCGGATCACCTGATCCACGAACCAGGAGTTATACATGCTCTCTCCGGTGGCCTCCGCCACCACGTCGTCGGCGGAGGTGGAGCCGTCGGTGAACTGGAGGATCTCATCCTTGGCGGCCTGCGCCTGCTCCTCGGTCAGATAGGTGCTCCAGCTCTCCGGGTCGCTCAGGTCATCCTTCATGGTAGCGGGGCCCTTGACCTCCGCCATCTTGTTGAGAATGTTCTCCTGGCGCTCCTTGTTCAGTTCCCGGGGCGTGGTGGTGGTTCCATCCTCCCGGGTGATGGTGATGTCGTACATGGGGCCGTACATGGAGGGGTTGTTGGTGATGGCAATAAGGCTGGCGCACTCCGCCACGTCCAGCTCGCTGACATCCTTGCCGAAGTAGAACTGCGCGGCGGTCTGGACGCCGTAACAGCCCTGACCCAGGTAGATGAAGTTGAGATAGAGCTCCAGAATATCCCACTTGGTATAGTTCTTCTCAAACTCCAAGGCGCGGAAGATCTCCCGGACCTTCCGGTTGACGGTGCCGTCGTTGTCCTTGGTCATGTTTTTGAGCACCTGCTGGGTGATGGTGGAACCGCCGAAGGTATCCTTCGTGTCGGTCACCAGGTTCACCGCGGCGCCCAGGGTCCGTTTCCAGTCCACGCCGTTGTGCTCGAAAAATCGCTGATCCTCAATGGCCACCGCCGCCTGCCACAAAGCGTCCGGCATGTCCTCGATGTCCACCCAGATGCGGTTTTCCGTGCCGTGGATGGTCTGATACTCCACCCACTCCCCGCTCGCCTTATCCTGATAATAGATAAAGGAGCTGTAATTCATGGTGTAATCGTCGGCGTTCACCTGGAGCACCGGAGTCAGCGTAGTCTCCGCGTACTTCATAAAAATCCAGGCCATCATGGCCGACGTGCACACGCCGATCAGCACCAGCGTCATCAGGACGAACAAGAACCGCTTGACGATTCTTCCCGCGCCGCCGCGCCGCTTGGGCTTGGGCTCCCGGCGGGGCGGCGTTTTGGGCGCTTCCTCCCGTCTGCCGTGTTCCATGGCGGGCACCTCCTTCTTTCGTGTGATGTTTGCGAAAAAGCGTTCTGCCGCACCGCCGCTCCGGCGGCCGCATAGGCTCACAACTCGCCATAATACTTACTATTGTACCACCGCGTGTCAACACTGAAAAAGTCGCTTTTTATCGGTAAAAAGTTCCCACTCCCTGCAATTTTTTTCTTTTTGGCCTGGAAAATTCCTGCTGATCCATGCATCTTTTCGTCATTTTCCAAAGTTCCCCCCCTTGCAATCCGGTGCGAACTCGTGTAAAATGACAATACCCAAGAAGAGAAGGAGGACCGACCATGAGCGAAGAGTTCGGCCCCACGTTCATCACCGTTACCGACGAGGATGGGAAAGAGCTGGTGCTGGAGTTTGTGGATACCCTGGAGCACAACGGCCAGACCTACCAGGCCTTTTTCCCCGCCGAGACCGAGGGCGAGAATGAGGACGACCCGGACAACGGCCTGGTGATCCTGAAGGTGATCCACGAAGACGGGGAGGACCTGTTCTCCACACTGGACAGCGACGAGGAGATCGACACGGTCTACGAGCTGTTTATGGAGCAGCTGTTTGCCGACGAGGAGGAGGACCCCTCCTGAGCGGAGGATCGTTTTTGTTGTATGATACCCTGCGGGGTGCGTGATAGGTCTTTTTTTAACCCACATTTCGTTATAAGGGATGCCAGATCAGTTCGTGGTTCGCAGGCCTCCCGGCTGCCGTCTGCGGCTGGAAGTTGGAAGCGATAAAGCGCGCTGGAGGCAACCCACCTGGCCGTGAAGGTGCAGGTTATAACGAGCCCTACACGGCCGCCGCGGGGTGTCTTTATGCGAAGCAGCAACGCTGCTTCATTTTTTTGTCATTTTTCCTCCGCTCCCCCTGCTTCCGCCCCATATTTCCTCGGCTTTCCGCCGGGAATCCACATTTTCCACTTGCACAATGGCGCCATATCCGGTATAATGTGCAAGTGCGTAATTTCCGGATCCACGCCGCCCTTCGCGGCGGCGCACCGTGCACTTGAAAACTTGAGAGGACTGAACACAAATGAGCGCATCGAGAGAAAAGAAGAACCGTCAGGATCAGGCCGGCTCCGGCTGGGTCGATCCCAAGACCGCCCGGGAGGCCAAGCAGCGCAAGGAAGAAAAGCGCAACAACCTCCTCTACGGCACCATTTTTGTGATCTTCCTGCTGGTGGCCGCGGCCGCCATCGTCTGGAAGTCCAACATCATCCAGCGGACTGCCACCGCCGTCACTATTGACGGAGAGAAGTACACCGCCGCTGAGGTGAACTACTACTACCAGAACCTCTACCAGACCTTCCTCCAGAACAATTACAGCTATCTCAGCTATATCGGCATCGACACCACCACCTCCTTGAAGGACCAGACCGTGTCCTCCATGGGCACCATGTTCACCGGCGCTGAGGAGGGCACCACCTGGCACGACTACTTCCTGGACCAGGCCCTGGACCAGATGGCCGACACCCAGGCTCTGGAGGCTGCCGCCGAGGCCGACGGCTACACCTGGACCGAGGAGATGCAGGCCAGCCTGGATGAGTCCATGGAGGCTCTGTCCTCCAATGCCGCCACCTACGGTTATACCGAAAAGCAGTATCTCAGCATGATTTTCGGCAGCACCATGACCAAGAGCGTCTATGAGGAGCAGACCAAGCGCTCCATCCTGGTCAGCAGCTATATCACCGACTATCAGAACTCCCTGACCTATACCGAGGACGAGCTGGAGGAGGCCTATGAGGCCGACCGCAACAGCTACGATCTGGTTTCCGCCCAGTATGTCCGCGTCAGCGGCGCCGCTGCCACCACCGATGACGAGGGCAACGAGATCGAGGTCACTGAGGAGATGTCCGCCGAGGCCATGGCTACCGCCAAGGAGATTGCCGACCAGATCTATGCTGACTGGCAGGCTGGCGGCGACCTGCAGGAGCTGGCGGACGCCAGCGAGGGCAGCGCCACCTATACCGACACTGACAGCGCCACCTATGCCAGCTCCACCCTGAACGACTGGCTCTTTGACGACGCCCGCGAGGCCGGCGACTCCGCCGTGCTGGAGGACGAGTCCGGTTCCGCCTACTATGTGGCGGTGTTTGAGAGCAAGTCCCGCAACGACTACGACACCGTGGATGTGCGCCACATTCTGATCCAGCCCGAGGCCAGCGAGCTCTCCAGCGACGACGAGGGTTACGAGGACGATGTGGCCGCCAAGAAGGCCGAGGCTCTGGAGAAGGCCGAGGCCCTGCTGGAGGAGTGGAAGGCCGGCGAGGCCACCGAGGACTCCTTCGCTGAGCTGGCCAAGACCAACTCCTCCGACGGCTCCGCCTCCGAGGGCGGCCTGTACACCGAGGTCTACAAGGGCCAGATGGTGGCCGAATTTGAGGACTGGTGCTTCGATCCCGCCCGTCAGGCCGGCGACACCGGCGTGGTGGAAACCACCTACGGCGCCCATGTCATGTACTTCGTGGGCTATGACACTCCCTACTGGCAGGTCCAGGTCCGGAACAACCTGCGCACGGACGCCGTGAACCAGTGGTACGAGGAAAAGACCGGCGAGCTGACTGTGGAGCAGGGCTCCGGCATCAGCTACGTGGGCTGAGCCTCCGGTCCACCGGGATCAGACAGATGACGACCCGCGGCCGGCTTTGAAGCGTTTCAAAGCCGGCCGCGCTTTTGCCCTTCTCACAGGGCCGAACTCCGGGAGGTATGACCGTGGAACACCCCTTTCTGCGCAATGAAATGATATGGGGCCAGGAGGCTCAGGCGCGGCTGGCCGCCGCCCACGTGATCCTCTTCGGCCTGGGCGGCGTGGGCAGCTACGCCGCCGAGTGTCTGGCCCGCTCCGGCATCGGGGAGCTGACCATCGTGGACAGCGACACCGTGGCCCTGACCAACCTGAACCGGCAGCTGGAGGCTCTCCATTCCACCCTGGGCCAGCCCAAGGCGGAGGCGGTGGGACGGCGGCTGCTGGACATCAACCCCGCTCTGAAGCTCCACGCGGTCCACGGGCTCTACGATGCGGCCCACCGGGACCGCTTCTTTCCGGAGGGCTGCCGGTACGACTACATCGTGGACGCCATCGACCTGGTCAGCTGTAAGCTGGATCTGGCAGAGACCGCCCGGCGGCTGAGCATCCCCCTCATCATGGCCCTGGGCACCGGCAATAAGCTGGATCCTGCCCAGCTGCGTCTGGCGGACATCGCCGAGACCTACGGCTGTCCCCTGGCCCGGGTCATGCGCAAGGAGCTGCGCCGCCGTGGGATTGAACACCAGCGGGTGGTGTTCAGCCCGGAGGAACCCCTGTCTCCCGTCTCCCAGCCGGAGGCACCTCCGCCGGGGCGGCGCAGCGTTCCCGCCAGCAACCCCTGGGTCCCCGCTGCCGCCGGACTGCTGCTGGGCAGCGCCGTGGTCCGGGACCTGATCCAACAAGAAAGAGAAGATCGACTATGCTGACTGGTACCATCGTCAACGCCCTGGCCATTCTGGCCGGTTCTGCCGCGGGCCTGCTCATCAAATGGCTGGCGGGCAAATTTTCCAGCTCTCTGATCGGGGCCAACAACCTGGGGCTGCGGCTCCAGGACATCATTATGAAGGGCGTGGCCCTGTGCGTGCTGTACATCGGCATCGACGGGTGTCTGGCCGGGGAAAACACCCTGGCGGCCATCCTCTCCATGGTCCTGGGCGCCGTGATCGGCGAACTGCTGGACCTGGACCGGCGGATGCACACCCTGGGCGACCTCGTGCAGAAAAAGACGGAGAACCTGATCCAGCAGGACGGCGGCGCCTCCGTGTCCGAGGGCTTTGTCACCGCCAGCCTCCTGTTCTGTGTGGGGGCCATGGCCATCGTGGGCTCCCTCCAGGACGGCCTGACCGGAGACCACACCACCCTCTTTGCCAAATCCCTGCTGGACGGCATCAGCGCCGTGGTGTTCGCCTCCTCCCTGGGGATCGGCGTGGCCTTCTCCGCCGCGGCGGTGTTCCTGTACCAGGGCGCCATCGCCCTGATGGCCTCCTTCATCTCCCCCTTCCTGGGGGAGGCGGTGATCGCGGAGATGACCTGCGTGGGTTCACTGCTGATCATCGCCCTGGCGCTGAATATGCTGGGCATCACCAAGATCAAGGTCATGAACCTGGTACCCGCCTGCATCCTGCCCATCTTTTTGTGCATGGTCATGTGAGGCGTATATACGGAAAAAAAGAGACGGCGCTGCCGTCTCTTTTTTTCCGTGGATCAGATGCCGTTGAGGGCCGTCACCAGCGTCTCCATAGCCTGCTCGGCCTGCCCTGGCAAATACAGCACATCGACGGAGTAGAGCACCTGTTCCCTGGCGAGGAAGCCGCAGGCCATGCCGCCGCCCTGCCGGCTCTGCGCAAGGACGAGCTGGGCGGTCTCCCCGCCGGCGGTGGAGATCGTCTCCTGCTCTATGACCTCCAGATCGTAGAAAAAGTAGCAGTTGCCCCGGTCCTCGGTGCAGGACTCCGTAAAGAAGGACGCCGTATACGTGCTGACGGCAGGCGTATTCTGGTAATCAAATCCTGCGGAGCTGCCGCCGGCACGAAGGCTCACCTGCGCCACCCTTCCGTTTTCCAGCGTCACCGTCACGTCGGTCTGGCCTGCCGGACCGGACGCCTCTACGCCCGCATAGGCCATCGCCTCTTCCCAGGTGTCAAAGGAGCGATACCGCTCCCCTGCGGCGGCATCCTCCAGCAGCTGGTCGGAAAACGCCTCTACCGGCGTGTCCTCCACCTGCCCCGCCACCTGAAAGACCGCGTCCGCCTCTGCCGTCAGCTTTCCGGACGACGCATAGGTCTCCGGGTCCGCCGCATCCAGCATCCGGATCTCCACCCCGCAGAACACCGCCACCGCCGTGCCCGCCAGCAGCAGCGCCGCGCAGGCCGCGATCACCGCCGGCCGTCTCCAGATCCGCCGCTGCCGGGGCGTCTCCGCCGCCGCCTCCAGCATGGCCGGATCCACATGGCTCAGCGCCTCATACAAGTCCTGCCCCCTCATTGCCAAAGCCCCTCCTCCTGTAAAAATGCCCGCAGCTTTTTGCGGGTCCGGTGCAGCGACATTTTCACCTTGCTCTCGCTGACGCCGCAGGTCTTTGCCACCTCTCGCACGCTCTCGGCGTACCAGTAACGCCGCAGGAAGAACCGCCGGTTCTCCTCCCCCAGGCCCGCCAGGAAGCGGCCCAGAGCCTCGCTCAGCGCCCGGCTGTCCGTCTCCCGCTCCCGCTGCCGGTCCGGGATGCACTGCTCCAGCTCCTCCGTCAGGGCCACCACCTCGCCCCGCCGCTTGGCGGCCCTCTCCCGCTCCAGGTATGTCAGGGCCTTGTTCCGGCATATGGCGGCCAGGTAGGCGAACAGATACACCGGCTCCTCCGGCGGGATGGCATTCCAGGCGGCGAGGTACGTGTCGCTGACGCACTCCTCGGCGTCCTGGGGACAGCCCAGCAGCCGCCCCGCCAGGGTCCGCAGCCGGGCGCCGTAGCGCTCCTCCAGCGCCGGAATGGCCCCCTGGTCCCGCTGGCGAAGCAGCGCCAGGATCTCCCGGTCCTCCATGGCCTCACCTCCCTCTCACCCTTATAGACAGGATTTTACCCCGGACAGTCACTCAATGACACTCAATTTTTTGCAGATTCCTCGCCCTTATGAAGCCGGGGCGTACATCCCGCGACCGCTCGGCAGTGCTCCGTTGACTTTGCATACCGCGTATGATAAGCTGGGGCAATCACAGGGCGAACTTGTGAAGGAGGGCTCTGCCATGAGCTTGAAACCCGCCAGAGCCCTTCTGCTTGCTTTTTGCGGTTTGATGTGCATTTCCCTTCTGCTCTGTTCTGCCACCAAGGAAGTCTGGCTGGGATACCTGGGAATCGGATTTGCTATGATGGGCGCAGCCCTCTGGGTGATTTTCGGCCGCTGTCCCAGCTGCGGGCATTTTCTGGGGCGGATCTATGGGCGATACTGTCCTCATTGTGGGGCGAAGATTCCGTGGTAATCCCGCTGTTCTCTCTGACAGAGAAACCCCTCCTGACTGGAATGGCTTCCGTCAGGAGGGTCCTTTTTTTGCAGATTCTATGCTGTCTGCCTAAGTTCAGTTCAACGGGATCTCCACATCCCCGAAGCGGAGGGCCGCGACTTTGCTCAGGTCCACCGGCATCCGCCAGTACCAGACGCTGCTCCACTGGGTATACGCCTCATCCCGGAAGCGGCTGTTACCGCTGGACCAATTCACCGTACTGCCATCCTCCAGCACCAGGGCACACTTGGAGGGTGTCCATTCCTGATCCTCCGCAGGCTGGACGTAAGAGATATCCGTGGCGGTAATCTTCACATCCCGCAGAGAGATGGTCTTTGTCTCCCGGGTCTCCAGCTTCTGGGCGGGTACTGAAATTTCCTCCAGGGTCAACACGCTCCCAAGCTCCCCGGCCTCCAGGGAGAACGTCAGGGTCCAATGCCCCTCCGCCAAGGTCACGTCCTCGTCGCCGCTCTCGGTCATATCATTGCACACCAGGTCGTCCAGAAGCAGCGTGGCCTGCCGGGACTGCGTCAGCAGGGAGGTCTGCCCCGCAAGGTCAATGGTGTACCGGACCAGCAGGGTCAGCGCACCGTCCTCCGTGACGCCGCCGTAGGGGAATTCAAAGCCATACCCGCCGGGGGTCTCCACCTCGTCCGGGTCCGGGTCCAGCGTCAGGTCGATGCTGTCAAAGTGGTATCGGAGGGCGGAGTCCTCCGCATATTCCCCACTGACCTTCAGCAGCATCCAGACCGTGCTGTTCCCCACGGTGACGGAGTCAACCGTCACCGTGGTCCCATTCTGGGTGTCACTGACACCCACGGGCCGCGTCAATTTGTCGATCAGAGCCAGCTGCTCCGCGTCCATGGCCGTCCCGGTGGTCTCCTGCCACTCCTGGGCGAACCAGCCCCGCAGGGTCCCCGGCATGCCCACGGCGGCCACCGCCGTGCCCGCCAGCACCACCAGCACCGCCGCGGCCAGCAGCGTCTTTTTTGGAAGGCGCCGCCGGGCGGGCCTTTGTTCCATCTTCGTCATCCGCGTTACCTCCTCACGCAAGCGGCTGGAGGAGCGCACCTCGTCAAACATCTCCCGATACTGTCGTTCCATGGTTCATTCCTCCAATTCCTGTTTCAGCTTCGCCCGGGCCCGGGCCAGCCGGGTCTGGACGGTGGAGGGATTCAGCCCCATCAGCTCCCCCACCTCCGCCACGGCGTAGCCCTCGAAGTAGTAGAGGTACAGGGGCAGCCGGTACTTGGCCGGCAGGGCCATCACCGCCTGGTACAGCTCCCACCGCTCCGGTGTGGAAAACGCCGGTTCCCGGCAGCTCTCCAGGGGCACCGTACGCTTGCGCCAGGGGCTTCGGGAGAAGTCCCGGCACACGTTCAGCGTCACCCGCACCAGGAAGTGGCGCAGGTGCTCCTCCCCTTCAAAGTCCGTGTCGGCCCGCCACAGCCGCAGCATGGCCTCCTGGGCGGCGTCCTCCGCGTCCTGGGGATGGCGGAAATAGTTCAGCGCGATGCGGTACACCATGTCCAGGTATCGCTCCGCGGCGCGGTGGAATTCCTGCTCGGTCAGCATGGGCGTCTCTCCTTGAAAAGCTTTTCACCTGTAATACGGAGGGAACGGGAAAAATATCTCACGGAAGTATGCGCGGAACCAAAAAAATTCCCTGCCCGGGTGGACAGGGAATTTTTTCAGGTTATGGAAGTAACTTACTTCAGCTCGACCTTGGCGCCGGCCTCTTCCAGCTGCTTCTTCAGAGCCTCGGCGTCGTCCTTGGACACGCCCTCCTTCAGGGTCTTGGGAGCGCCCTCGACAGTGGCCTTGGCCTCGGCCAGGCCCTGGCCGGTGATCTCGCGGACGACCTTGATGACCTTGATCTTGGCAGCGGCGTCGAAGCCAGCCAGGACCACGTCGAAGGAGGTCTTCTCCTCAGCGGCGGGAGCGGCAGCGCCGGCAGCGGGAGCAGCCATGGCGGCGGCAGACACGCCGAACTCCTCCTCCAGAGCGTGCACCAGCTCGCTCAGCTCCAGAACGGTCAGGGCCTTGATCTCTTCGATCATAGCAGTAACTTTCTCAGACATGTTAGTTAGCCTCCTGATTGTAAAATTTAAAAATAGATGTTGCCGGCCGGATTACTCGGCGGCGGGAGCGGGGGCAGCCTCCTCAGCGGGAGCGGCCTCCTCGGCAGCGGGCTCGCCGTTCTTCTCGGCGATCTGCTTCAGGACAACAGCCAGGCCGGTGATGGGCGCCAGCATGGTGCCCAGGAACTGGGCCTGCAGCACGGGCAGAGCGGGAATGGAAGCCAGGGACTGGATAGTGGCCAGGTCCACGGGCTTGCCCTCCATGAAGCCGCCCTTGATCTCAAACTTGTCGTTGAGCTTCTTGGCGTAGTTGCTCATGACGCGGGCGGGAGAGACGACATCGCTGTCGCACAGGGCCAGAGACGTGGTGCCGTTGAGCAGACCGTCCAGCTCGCTGAGGCCGGTGTTGTTGAACGCGAAGCGCAGCAGCGTGTTCTTCACAACGGCGTAGTCGATGCCGTTCTCGCGGCACTCCCGGCGCAGCGCGGTGTCTTCTTCAACGGTAATACCCTTGTAGTCGACAATCACGCCCGCCTGGGCCTTCTGGATCTTCTCGGTCAGCGCGGCGACGATGGCCTGCTTCTCGGATAAGACCTTTGCGTTGGGCATTCTTGTGTTCACCTCCATAGGAATTGTAGGTGCGTTCTAAAAAGGAAACCGTCCTTATGCCGCAAAGACACAAGGACGGATAGCAAATCATGTTTGCCGCCCTCGGCAGGACTTACGAGGGTCACCCCTCACCTGCTGTCTTTGGAACGCATCTAATATTATATTCAAGGGCATCACAAATGTCAACCCTCAAATATCATTTTCCCCAAAAAGTTCCCGCAAATCGGGAAAAGGGGCCAGGGGAAAACCTACGGTTTTCACCGGTTGATTTGCCGAAGGCAAATCAAGAAATTCAAATCATTTTCGGCAGGACACCCTCCAGAGGGGGCCTCTCTTGCCCCGTTGGGGCAATTCACCTTCTGCGCCTGCCGAAAATACCCCGACCCGCGCGCCCGAGGGGCGCTCACACCAGTGACCGACGTCACTGGTGGTGGGGTGGTTCGGAGGGGAGCCTGCTCCCCTCCGAGAGTCCTCAGATCAGCTTCGCAGTGTTCATCTTCACGCCGGGGCCCATGGTGGAGGCGGCGACGCAGCTGCGGATATACTGGCCCTTGGCGGCGGCGGGCTTGGCCTTGACGATAGCGCCCATGAGGGCGTTGTAGTTGTCGGTCAGCTTCTCGGGGCCGAAGGACACCTTGCCGATGGGGCAGTGGATGATGTTGGTCTTGTCCAGGCGGTACTCGATCTTACCGGCCTTGACCTCCTTGACGGCCTTGGCCACGTCGGGGGTGACGGTGCCGGCCTTGGGGGAGGGCATCAGACCCTTGGGGCCCAGGACCTTACCGAGACGGCCCACCACGCCCATCATGTCGGGGCTGGCGACCACCACGTCGAAGTCGAACCAGTTTTCCTTCTGGATCTTCTCCACCATATCCATATCGCCCACGTAGTCGGCGCCGGCCTCACGGGCGGCGTCAGCCTTGTCGCCCTTGGCGAACACCAGCACGCGGACGCTCTTGCCGGTGCCGTGGGGCAGCACGATGGCGCCGCGGACCTGCTGGTCGGCGTGCCGGGAGTCAACGCCCAGCTTCACATGCAGCTCGACGGTCTCGTCGAACTTGGCGCTGGCGGTCTTGCAGATGAGAGCCATGCCGTCGGCAGCATCGTACAGGGTGTTCTTGTCGATCTGCTTGGCACTTTCCTGATATTTCTTGCCTCTAAACAATGTTACTTCCTCCTCATAGTGGTTCTTCGGAATTGTTTCCTCCCACTGTATGGAGCGGCTGGAACCCGCCGCTCATTGGGTTGATGTCAGATCTCAGTCGCCCACCACGACGCCCATGGAACGGGCGGTGCCGGCGATCATGCTCATGGCGGCCTCCAGGCTGGCGGCGTTCAGGTCCTTCATCTTGATCTCGGCGATCTTCTGAACGGAAGCCTTGGAGATGGTGGCCACCTTGGTCTTGTTGGGGACACCGGAGCCGGACTCGATGTTGCACTCCTTCTTGATCAGGACAGCGGCGGGCGGCGTCTTGGTGATGAAGGAGAAGGAACGGTCGGCGTACACGGTGATGACCACGGGGATGATCATGCCGTTTTCATTCTTGGTGCGCTCGTTGAACTCCTTGGTGAAGGCGGCGATGTTCACGCCGTGCTGGCCCAGAGCGGGACCGACGGGGGGCGCGGGAGTCGCCTTGCCAGCGGGGATCTGCAGCTTCACATAACCAGTAATCTTCTGTGCCACTTCAGTAGCACCTCCTAAATCTATAAATGTGGTGTGGGACAGGATGTCCGTCCTTGGCGGGGCTTGAGGCCCCTCCCACTGTTGCCGGGACCGCCCGGCGGCGCCCCGTAGGGCGCGGGATGCTCAAAATTTGCGTCAGCTCTGGACCTCGACCTGGTCCAGCTCCAGCTCCACCGGGGTCTCCCGGCCGAACATGGAGACCATGACGCTGACCCGGTTCTTCTCGGGCTCGATCTCCTCCACCACGCCGGTAAAGCTGGCGAGGGGGCCGTCCACGATCCGGACGTGGTCGCCCACATTGTAGTTGACCACGATCTCGTGCTTCTCCATACCCATGGCAAGCACCTCTTCCTCCGTCAGGGGGATGGGCTTGTTGGCGGAGCCCACGAAACCGGTGACGCCGCGGACGTTGCGCACCAGGTGCCACGTGTCGTCCGTCATGACCATCTTCACCAGCACATAGCCGGGAAAGACCTTCCGCTCCACCTCTTTGGTGGTGCCGGACTCCGTGACCTCGGTGACCGTCTCCAGGGGGATCTCGATCCGCAGGATCATATCCTCCATGCCGCGGCCGTTGACGAATTTTTCAATGCTGGTCTTGACGGCGTTCTCATAGCCGGAATAGGTATGAACGACATACCACTTCGCGCTGTCTGACATACCGTCCGCTCCTTAACCCAGAACGCTGATGATCATCTGGACGGCGGTGACCGCCACGAAATCGAAGATCCAGATGCAGGCGCCGATCAGCAGGGAGCACAGCAGCACCGTGCCGGTGTTGGCCATCACGGTCTTGCGGGTAGGCCACACGACCTTCTTCAGCTCGCTTTTCATCTCGCGGAACCAGAGGCCGCGGTCCTTCTTCTTCTTGACTTCTTCTGCCATTTACGTTACACGCCCTTTCCTTTTTTCGTAAGTGGGATCACTTGGTCTCGCTGTGGAGCGTGTGCTTCTTGCAGAAGGGGCAATACTTGTTCAGTTCCAGCTTGTCCGGCGTGTTCTTCTTGTTCTTCATGGTATTGTAGTTTCTCTGCTTGCACTCGTTGCATCTCAAAGTGACTTTCACGCGCATCTAACGGCACCTCCTTATTATTGGTATCCTTCCCGGCTGGCCGGGGATACCGACTGCCTCCCTGCGTTGGAAAAGGCGCCTCTTGCCGCGGCTGAAAAGCGAAAAAAGCGCACAACAAAAAAGCCCTTTTTCACAGGTAACAAAGATTGTAGCACAGTTCCCGCCGCCGGTCAACTGTTTTTTCCGAAAAATTGTCAGACTTTTCAGGGTCTTTCCAGAGGGCCGGAAAAGTCCGCCAAAACCGCCTCTACCTGCGGACGCGGCAGCGTGTCCAGGGGCACCGGCAGCAGCGGAGACGCCCCCCGGGGCGAGAGCTCCCTTACGTACCACAGCACGTCGTGCCAGTCTCCATTCTTATAGCCTGCCCGGTCCTGTACCGCCAGCAAACGAAAGCCCATGGCAGTGTGGAGGGCCTGGCTGGCGGGGTTGGGAGAGGTCACCAGGGCGTGGGCCGTCAAGACTCCCTGCATGGTCAGAAGTTCCATCAGCGCCCCGTACAGCCGCTGCCCCAGGCCCCGGCGGCGGACCGCACGGTCCAGGTACACCGACAGCTCCGCGTTCCACTGGTAGGCCGCCCGCTCCATGTGGCGGTGGGCGTAGGCGTAGCCCAGGATCTGCCCATCCTCCTCCCACACCAGGTACGGGTATATCTCCAGGATGCCCGTGATCCGGGCGGCGAATTCCGCCTCGGTGGGCAGGGTATATTCAAAGGTAATGGATGTATCGATATACTGGCCGTAGATGGCCAGCAGTGCCGCCGTGTCGGCGGTGGTTGCCATGCGGATGCCCATGGGCGGGTCCTCCCTTTCCACACATGAAAATATACTTCCCCGTTTTACCACAGTCCGGCCGCCAATGCAAGCGTCTTGCACCGGGGCGGGGGGTGTGGTATCATGAAACCGACCTACCCGCGCCCACTGGAAAGGAGGCCCGCCATGAGACGGCACATCCTCCCCCTGCTCCTGGCCGCCGCGCTGCTGGCGGCCGGCGGCTGCACTTTGCGGGCCCCCGCTCCCCCGGAGCCGGAGGAGCCCGCGGAAATCATACAGGATACGCCGGAAATCCCGCCGGAGCCAGCTGATCCCGCGCCGGATGCGCCGGAGCCCGGCGACTTCGTGCGGGTCCGGGACTACCTGCCCCAGGTGGGCGTGGACCTGCGCTACGCCGGGACGGACAACTTCACCGGCCAGGTCATCTACGGGTTCACCGACGCCTGCCTCCGGTACGGCACCGTGGAAAAGCTCTCCCGGGCCCAGGAGGCCCTGGAGGAACAGGGGTTCTCCCTGCTGATCTGGGATGCCTTCCGGCCCGTGGAGGCCCAGTTCCGCCTCTGGGAAGTCTGCCCCGACCCGGTGTACGTGGCCGATCCCGAGACCGGCTTCTCCTCCCACAGCCGGGGCAACACCGTGGACGTGACCCTGACGGACCTGGAGGGGAACGATGTGGAGATGCCCAGCGGCTTTGACGACTTCTCCCCTCTGGCGGACCGGGATTACAGCGATGCCTCTCCAGATGCCGCCGCCAACGCAGCGCTGCTGGAGGACGTGATGGAGGAATGCGGCTTCCGGCCGTACAGCGGCGAGTGGTGGCACTTCACCGATACCGACGACTACCCCGTGGAGGAGGACTTCTTCCCGGGCTGAGAAAGGAACGAGCAACTATGCGCATCATGGCCATCGACTACGGCGACGCCCACACCGGCGTGGCCGTCTCTGACCCCACCGGCTTCCTCACCGGCTTCACCACCGTCATTGACGCCTACCGCCCGGAGGCGGTGGCGGAGCGGATCGCCGCCCTGGCGGCGGAGCACGGGGCGGAGGAACTGGTGCTGGGCCACCCCATCAACATGGACGGCACCCAGGGCCCCCGCTCCGAAAAAGCCCATGCCATGAAGGCGCTGCTGGAGCAGGCCACCGGCCTGCCGGTGGTGCTGTGGGACGAGCGGCGCACCACCATCGACGCACACCAGATCCTGATGGGCGCTGGCAAAAACGCCAAAAAGCGCAAAAAGGTGGTGGACGCCGTGGCGGCGTCGCTGATCCTGGAGGGATACCTCACCTATAAAAAGAGCCACGGATAAGGAAGAGCGGCGGCCCGCTGGGCCGCCGCTCCGTCTGTTTTTGCCCGTACCGCGAGGCTCTCACATCCGCTTCTCATAGTAGAGGTTGGTGCCCAGCAGGATCAAAAACGCCGCCAGCAGCACCAGACACAGCGTCAAAAGCGCCGCGGCCACCAGCTGGGAGCGCCAGAGCCCGTAGGCCGCCATCAGCGCCACCGCCGCCAGCATGCAGCCATCCACCAGCAGCTGATACGCCCGCCAGGCGCTTTTGCGGCTTACCGCCCGGTCCCGCTCGTCAGGCGCCGCGGCACGGCACATCTGCCGGTCCGCGGAGCGGACGAAGTCCGCCCATCCCAGCGCCAGCATCAGCACCATGCTCACCGCCAGCTTCACCGAGACGCCCCGCAGCGCCATGGTCACGCCGCAGGCAGCCGCCAGGATCACGCATATCAGTCCCCCGACAAAGCTCCTGCGGTCACAGATCTTCTTCATATTCCCGGTCCTCCCGTTCCCTGTTCTCCGCCAGGCAGTACAGATCCTCCACCGTGGTGCCGAACAGCTGCGCCATCCGGTAGGCCAGCAGCAGCGAGGGGTTGTACTGCTCCTTTTCCAGGGAGATGATGGTGCGGGCAGACACATGGACTGCATCCGCCAGCTGCTGCTGGGTCATGCCCGCCGCCGTGCGCAGCTCCCGCACGCGGTTTTTCACGGCGCATCCCTCCCCTTTCCCTGTTTATGAAGTTTCCTTCACGTGAAGTTTGCTTCATATTACACCCATACCGCCTTTCTGTCAAGCCCCGGAGCGACGCGGCCGGACAGAAAAAAAGGCCGCCCGGCGGGCGGTCTTTTTCTCTCGCTGTCTCAGGCGCTCCGGTCCCGCTGCCACAGCAGCGGTTCGAACATCCGCTCCAGGGCCTTCACCGCCTCGGCGCCGCCCTTGACCAGCACGTCTCCCTGCCCCGGCAGGCTGCTGAGCATGACGCTCTTCTCCACGTGCAGGTCCGCCTTGAGCTGCTCCAGCATGGTCTGCCGGGAGGCGGACTTCTCGTAGACCTTCAGATAGCTGAACCCCGGGTACTCCGGCGCCGCGTCCAGCCGCACCTTCACCTGCTCCGTCAGGCCCGCCGCCGCCAGGGCATCGTACAGGGCCCGGATCCTCTCTGTCCGGTCCACGCCCATGAGGTAGAGGATGGGGCACTCCTGAAAGTACTCCCGGCTGACATAGTTGCGGTAGGGGGACACCCGGCACTTCTCGTACACGTCCCGCTCCGCCTCGTTGCGCAGCTCCCCGTAGTAGATCAGCAGCACGTCGTCCTGGACGCCATTGAGGAAGCAGTGGACCCCCTGCTCCTCAAAGACCCGGCAGCAGGCCATGGCCAGGTCCTGGGGCAGCAGCAGGGTGTGAAGAAAGGTCTTTTTTTCCAGGTCAAACATGGCGGCGCCGTCCATGACGATCACCGGCAGCCGCAGCCGCAGACCCTGGGCCGCCTCCCGGACGGAGGCGGGGGTCCGGACCGTGGACACGGTGAACAGCAGACCGGCGTCCAGCATCCGGTTCAGCCGCACCCGGCTGGCGGGCGCCAGGGTCTCGCCGCCCACATCCATCAGCACCCCGTCCAGCCCGGAGACGAACAGGGTGTCCCGGCACTTGCGCCGGGGCAGCTGGAAGGCGTTGACGCCGATGCCCACGGCGATGCCCAGCAGGGTCTCCACCACGCGGTTCCACACGAAGATCCAGGGGTTGGGGTCGGTGATGTGGGTGACGGTGATGCTCAGCAGCACCACGCAGGAGAGGGACGCCGCGTTGGCCGCCTTCAACGCCACGGACCCCCACAGGGTGGGCAGGATCAGCGCCGCGATCAGCACATAGCCCGCCAGGGTCCCCCGGATGTCCAGCAGGTAGACCTCGATCAAAATGGCCAGAGCGCCGGCGGCGGAGCCGATGAAGGTGCCGGTGATCCGCTGGAGAGCCATGCGCCGGGTGTCCTCCACATAGGGCTGGACGCACAGCAGCGCGGCGATGGAGGAGTAGATCCGCATCTCCTCCCGGTTCACCAGCATGGACACCAGCAGGCAGATCAGTACCGCCGCCGCGGACTTCACCATCCGCAGTCCCACATGGGGCAGAGCGTGGTCGTGCATAGGCCCTCCCTTCTCTCAGTCCTGGTCCCGCTCCACCTTCTCCGGCGGCCGGTCCAGCTGCCAGGGGTCGTGGAGCAGGGCGTGGAGGCAGCGCATGGCGGCGGCGTAGTAGAAGCCGTCCACGATGCGCTCGTCGGTGACGTAATTGCAGTCCACATACTTGCGCAACACCACGGTGCCGTCCCGCCGGGTCTCGTAGACCTTGCGCTTGCGGCCCATGGAGCAGAACACCGGCACGTTGCCGAAGTCATAGAGATGGTGGTAGATGGGCGGGATGCCCAGCGACGCCATAGAGGTGATGTACAGCGACCCGTGGAAGGGGGACAGGTCCGTCAGGGACCGGGGCAGGCAGCCGAAGTAGTCCGCCGTCTGCAAGATCGTCACCAGGGCTTTCAGGGCCAGTCCCGGCACCAGGTTGAAAATGCCTGCCAGGGCGTCGAAAGAGGTGTCCTGGGGGGCGTTTTTCACCTCCAGTACCTTTTCGTGGAACCGGCGGTAGACGGTCTCCGCCGTGTCGGCGGCGTCAAAGGTCACCTTGATGACCGTATCCGGGGAGTCCGTGGACATCTCCTTCTTCACAGTCATGTTCACCTGGATCTCCCGGTCCCGGGCGTAGATCTTCTGCCCGGCGATGAAGCGGTTGAGGCCCGGATAGGCGGCGCAGGTGCGCACGTAGGCCGCCAGCAGCGCGTGGAGCAGGCCGAAGCCCTCCAGTCCCGCCTGGCGCTTTTCCTGGATGTAGCGCTCCAGATTGGTGACCTCCAGGGTGTCCTCCAGGAAGTTCTGGGAGGTGTTGCGGGTCTTCATGATGTAGGGGGACACGGAAAAGATGGGCGACAGGGTCCGCACCCGGCGGCCGTCGCTGCGGTCCCCGAAGCGGCGGACATACTCCCCCTCCGCCGGGATATGGCGCCGCATCCCCAACGAGGCGCACAGCAGCGACGCCATGCAGCACAGCACGCTGACCTCCGGCAGCCACGCGTGGAGGGGCCAGCCCTGCTTGCCCAGCAGATCCTCCACGATCAGGTGGTACAGCAGCGGCAGGCCGAAGAGGAACCAAAGGGGGATCTGGGTGGGCACCCGGCCCGTCACCGTGGCGGTGTACAGCACGGCCACCAGGGCATACAGGCACAGGCACAGCACCGTGTGGATGAGGGAGGGGAACGTGAATGCCTTAACGGCGAAAAACACGCACCCCAGCCACACCGCCGCGGCGGTGCGGTAGATCCGGTCCCGTCCGGAACCCAGAAGCGTCAGCGCGAACAGCACGTTTGCCGCGATAGGCAGGAGGATTTGGAGCCAGAGCGTCGGGCGGGAGACCGCGACCTCCCCGCAGGCCCAGACGATGCGCACCACTGCCGAACAAACCATCAGCAGCGCCGACAGGACCGCCGGGAAACTCTGCCCCGGCAGCCGGTAAACCACTCGTTTCGACATATTCATAAAAATATTATATCACAATCTGGGAAATTTGGGAAGAAAGGAGAGGCTCCCTCTGGCTTTTTTGCGCCGGGCGCTGTATAATATCCCACGGCGGCCCGCCCCGCCCCTGATCCAAACACCGGAGGGATGACCCATGGATATTCCGCTGATCCTGTATATCTTCGTCTGCATCACGGTCTCGTTCATCATCAAGGGCCTGGTGGGCTTCGGAGATCCCCTGCTGTACACGCCGCTGCTGTCGGTGTTCCTGCCCAACAGCACCATCACCCCGGGCATGCTGCCGGTTTCCCTGGTGCTCAATGCCCGGGTGGTATGGAAAAACCGCGCCCACTTCTCCCCCCAGCTGGTGCTGCCCATCGCCGCCTTCGTGATGCTGGGCATCATCCCCGGCACGCTGCTGCTGCGCTACGGCTCCCCCTCCGTGCTGAAGCTGCTGCTGGGTCTGGTGATCATCGCCATGGGCGCGGAGATGCTGACCCGGAAGCCCGGGACCGGAAAGCCCAGCGCCCTGCTGCGCAGCGTCATGTCCTTCCTCTCCGGCGTCACCGCCGGGCTCTTCGGCATCGATCTGCTGTTCCTGGCCTATCTGGAGCGGGTGACCCAGCGGCGGGAGGAGTTCCGGGGCAATGTGTGCTTCGTCTTTATCATCGAGGGCGTGTTCCGCACCGTCCTGTACATCTGGAGCGGGATGTTCAGCCGGGAGAGCCTGCTGCTGAGCCTGATCGCCCTGCCGGCCTCCCTCCTGGGCATGGGGATCGGCGCGCTGCTGGACAGACGGGTCAGCGACCGGCTGTCCCACCGGTTCATCATCTATGTGTTCATTCTGGGCGGCGTCAGCACCTCCGTGTACGCCCTGCTGCAGCTGCTCTGATAAAAAGAAAAGAGGGCCCCGCGGCCCCCGGTAAAACAGCGCGCCGTTCCGAAAGGAACGGCGCGCCTCTTTTTATTCCTTCACAGTGCCGTCGGCGTTGAACACCGGCAGCTTCTCCAGGAAGCGGATATCGGAGCGGTCCGCCGCGGCACCCTCGGCCAGCACGGCCACCCGGCCGGTCACGGTGCCGCCGGCCTGCTCTACCAGAGCCTCCATGGCATGGAGGGAGCCGCCGGTGGAGATCACGTCGTCCATCAACAGGACCCGCTTGCCCCGGATCAGGTCCGCATCGTCCCGGCCCAGGTACAGCGCCTGCTCACCGGCGGTGGTGATGGACTTGTCCACCACCCGCAGGGGATCCGGCATATAGGCCTTGGGGCCCTTCCGGGCGATGAAATACTTTGCCGCTCCGGACTGACGGGCCATCTCATGGATCAGGGGGATGCTCTTGGCCTCCGCCGTCAGCATGTAGTCATAGCTGTCCGCCGGGACCAGCTTCAAAAGTTCCCGGGCACAGGCCACGGTCAGCTCCGCGTCGCCGAAAACAATGAATGCACCGATGTACAGATCATCGGTGACCTTACAGATGGGCAGTTCCCGTTTCAATCCCGCCACCGTCATGGGATAGGTATGCATAGCCGATCCTCCCTCAATGTGTTTCCTCACAGAACATAGGGCGCCCGCAGGCTGCCAGAAATATTATACAATGCCTGCCGGGAAAGTCAAGGATGAGCCGTGGGAATCTCACGCAGCCGATGTCTGTTGTCTGATGCCAGCAGATTGCACAAAACAACAGGTTCTTTTTTTCTGTCAAACGGCATGTAATTGTTTGATTTGCCGAAATCAGCCCTTGTTTCCGGTTAAGATTCGTGCTAAACTATCTAATAGAAGGTTACAGGAAAAACGTGCGCGACCAGCAATCGCCAAATTTGAGGAGGTTATCGCATATGAACGCCTATCTTGCCAGTGTGATTGAGAACGTCAAGACCAAGCATGCGGGCGAGCCTGAATTTGTCCAGACCGTGGAGGAGGTCTTTTCCTCCCTGGAGCCTGTGATCGAAAAGCATCCGGAGTATGAGAAGGCCGACCTTCTGAACCGGATGGTGGAGCCGGAGCGGATGTTCACCTTCCGCGTGGTGTGGATGGCCGACGACGGCTCCTGGCATACCAATATCGGCTACCGCTGCCAGTTCAACGGCGCCATCGGCCCCTACAAGGGCGGCCTGCGGTTCCAGAAGAACGTATACCCCGGCATCATCAAGTTCCTGGGCTTTGAGCAGATCTTCAAGAACTCCCTGACCGGCCTGCCCATCGGCGGCGGCAAGGGCGGCTCTGACTTCGACCCCGCCGGCAAGTCCGACGCCGAGGTCATGCGCTTCTGCCAGAGCTACATGCAGGCGCTCTATCGCTATATCGGGCCCGACGTGGACGTGCCCGCCGGCGACATGGGCGTGGGTGCCCGGGAGATCGGATATCTCTACGGCGAGTACCGCCGCCTCAAGGGCAGCTTTGAAAACGGCGTCCTCACTGGTAAGGGCTTCTCCTACGGCGGCAGCCTGATCCGTCCCGAGGCCACCGGCTACGGCGCGGTGTACTATCTGGAGAACGTCCTCAAGCACGAGGGCGAGGATATCAAGGGCAAGACCATTGCCTGCGCGGGCTTCGGCAACGTGACCTGGGGCATCTGCAAGAAGGCCACGGAGCTGGGCGCCAAGGTGGTCACCCTCTCCGGCCCCGACGGCTACATCTACGATCCCGACGGCGTGGCGACGCAGGAGAAGATCGACTATCTGGTGGAGATGCGCGGCAGCGGCCGGAACCTGGTGAAGGACTACGCGGACAAGTTCGGCGTGGAGTTCCACCCGGGCGAGAAGCCCTGGGGCGTGAAGGTGGATATCTGCATGCCCTCCGCCATGCAGAATGACGTCCATATGGAACACGCCCAGAAGATTGCCCAGGCCGGCGTGAAGTATTACATCGAGGTGGCCAACATGCCCACCACCAACGACGCGCTGAAGTTCCTGATGGACCAGCCCGGCGTCATCGTGGCGCCCAGCAAGGCCGTCAACGCCGGCGGCGTGGCGACCTCCGCCCTGGAGATGGCCCAGAACAGCGAGCGGCTGGTGTGGACCGCCGAGGAGGTCGACAAGCAGCTCAAGCAGATCATGAACACCATCTATCAGATGAGCGTGGACGCCGCCGAGAAATACGGCCTGGGCTACAACCTGGTGGCCGGTGCCAACATCGCGGGCTTCCAGAGAGTGGCCGACGCCATGATGGCCCAGGGCATCTTCTAAACGCTTCCCCCAAACCTGTTATGGACCGCAGCCGGGCCGCCCCGAAAGGGGCGGCCCGGCTTTTGTACGCCTCTTGTCCGCCGATCCCCCGGGGCGTCCTGTGACTTTGTCACGGTCCCGGACGGAGGCGGGCGCATATAATGGGACCATCAAGTTTGGGAGGGCGTTTATGGAGACGAGACAGCGGAGACGGCGGAAGGCCTTTGTGGAGGAGCGGGACTGCGTGGCCTGCGGGTGCTGCGTGAAGGTGTGCCCCCTGGGGGCCATCTCCGTGCGGCGGGGCGTGGCCGCCCAGGTGGACGTGGAGAAGTGCGTGGGCTGCGGCAAGTGCGCCCGGGAGTGCCCCGCCTCCGTCATTTCCATTCAGGAGGTGCAGGTATGAGCAGGCACTGGTACGACTACCTTTGGATAGCGTCTCTTACTTACCTGGTTTTGGGCTTTTTCAACATTCTCTTCGCCTGGCTGGGACTGCTGTGCTTCTTCATCCCGCTGCTGATCGCCCTGGTCAAGGGCAGCAAGGGCTACTGCAACCGCTACTGCGGCCGGGGGCAGCTGTTCGCCCTGCTGGGCGGGCGGCTGGGCCTGTCCCGGAAGCGGGACATCCCCGGCTGGATGAAGAGCAAATGGTTCCGCTACGGTTTCCTCATCTTCTTTTTCATCATGTTCTTCCAGATGCTCTGGACCACGTATCTGGTCTTTTCCGGTGCGGCGGACCTGCGGCAGGCGGTGACGCTGCTGTGGACCTTCCGTCTGCCCTGGCACTGGGCCTATCACGGCACGCTGCTGCACCCGGGCGTCGCCCAGTTCGCCTTCGGGTTTTACAGCGTGATGCTGACTTCCACGGTGCTGGGTCTGGTGACCATGGTGCTGTTCAAGCCCCGCAGCTGGTGCGTCTACTGCCCCATGGGCACCATGACCCAGCTGATCTGCAAGGCAAAGAGCGGAAAACAGTAACGCTCTATACACAACAAGGAAGCGGGCGGTCCGCCGGGGACCGCCCGCTTCAAAAACGCCCCGGGACGCGAAAGCGCCCCGGGGCGTTCGGTTTATTCCACTACCACGCCGTGCTCGGCGAAGGCTTTGAGCAGCAATTCCATGTCGGAGGGGATGGAGATGGGTTCCCCGGCGGCCTTGATGGCGTTGGCCACGTCCTTGAGGCCGTTGCCGGTGACCACGGACACCACGGTGTCGTCCTTCCCGATGACGCCCTGCTCGCAGAGCTTCTTCACACCGGCGGTGCCGGTGACGCCGGCAGGCTCGCCGAACACGCCGCAGGTCCGGCCCAGCAGCTGCTGGGCGGCCATGATCTCCTCGTCGGTGACGTTGACGGTGAGACCACCCGACTCCCGGATGGCCATGAGGGCCTTGTCGGCGTTGCGGGGCACGCCCACGGCGATGGAGTCGGCCAGGGTGTTCTCCTCCGTGGGATGCCAGGGCTCCCCGGTCTCGATGGCGCGGTTCAGGGGGCAGCAGCCCGCCGCCTGGGCGGAGATCAGCCGGGGCAGGCGGTCGATGAAGCCGATGGCGTACAGGTCCTTGAGGCCCTTCCAGAGACCGGCGATGGTGCAGCCGTCGCCCACGGAAATGGCGATGTAGTCCGGCACCTGCCAGTCCAGCTGCTCCATGATCTCCAGGGCCACGGTCTTTTTGCCCTCAGAGAGGTAGGGGTTGATGGCGGCGTTGCGGTTGTACCAGCCCCACTTGTCGATGGCCTGCTTGGACAGTTCAAAAGTCTCCTCGTAGCTGCCCTGGACGGAGATGACGGTGGCGCCGAAGGTCATCAGCTGGGCCACCTTCCCCTTGGGGGCACGGGAGGGCACAAAAATATAGGTCTTGAGACCTGCCGCCGCGGCGTTGCCCGCCAGGGACGAGGCGGCGTTGCCGGTGGAGGAGCAGGCGATCACCTTGGCCCCGGCCTCTCTGGCCTTGGCCACGGCCATGGCGCTGGCCCGGTCCTTGAGGGAGGCGGTGGGGTTCTGGCCGTCGTCCTTGACCCACAGCTGCTTGAGGCCCAGCTGCGCCGCCAGACGGGGCTCCTCATAGAGGGGGCTCCAGCCCACCCGCAACGGCGTGGGCTCGGTGGTCTCCTCGATGGGCAGCAGCTCCCGGTAGCGCCACATGGTCCGCTCCGCCCGGGCCGCCAGCTTCTCCTTGGTCAGCTGAGACTTGATGTAGTCGTAGTCGTAGGTGATATCCAGGATGCCGCCGCACTCGCAGGTGGTGAGGTCCGGCGTGGCCGGATAGGTCTTGCCGCACTTGACGCACTTGCCGTATAAGACGTTTTTCATAAGGTTACTCCTCTTTTATAACTCGATCATCTTCCGGAAAATTTTTGAGTGGATTCGTATGCTGGAAAGTATCATTTCTTATTCTGTAAGCGCATAAATGCGCACCACGCCAAGGCAGGTACCGTCAAAACCAGCCAGCACAGTGCCCCAATCCGGGCCTTATCCTGCTGTTCCTCCGTCGGTACCGATTCAAATGAGCCGTGAAACAACCAAATCAGGCCAAACAGCACCAAAAAGCCAACCAACATGATGGAGACATCCCAGAAGGCCCGCTTCCACGGCATTCTCCTCATACATACTCCTTCCTCCAAAAGAAGCAGAGGGCGGGGCAAAAGCCCCGCCCCTGAGGCGTTCTCTGTGCGCTTTTACAGGTTCTTCAGCAGTCCGGTGGCCTCGTTGAACTCGTTGATGAGGTCGTCCAGATCCTTGGCCTGCTTGTGGACGGCGTCCCAGGTGCCCTCGGTGTCGTACCACAGGGCGTTGAGCTCCTTCACGTCCCGGGCCTGCTGCTCCACCCAGGTGTAATACTTGAGGTTGTGGACCCGCTTGCGGTCGGCGTAGGTCAGCTCCATCAGGTTGTCGGTCTTGAGGCCCAGCATATGCAGGGCGTGGTCCAGGGCCGCCTCATGGGCGTTGTAGGCGCCATACTGCTCATTGAGCTCGTCGATGCGGCTGCGGTACATGACCGCGGAGTCGGTCAGGACCGTGCCCACCACATCGTGCTCGGTCAGCTCGTAGTACTTGGCCATCTTGATGCAGCACAGGACATTGGCAATGCCGGAGATGCCAAGCCACGTGAGCTTCTCGATCAGCGCGGGGTCCAGCTTCAGAACATCCTTCAAATAGGCCTGGCCCTCGGGGGTGTTGAACAGGCGCAGCAGGCGCTGGGAGTCCTCGTCGTCGATGGCGATGGCCATGTCGGTGTTCTTGACGTTGTGGATCCAGGGGATGTGCTTGTCGCCGATGCCCTCGATCCGGTGGCCGCCGAAGCCGTTGTTGAGAATGGTGGGGCACTGGAGCGCCTCGCCCACGGCCAGCTTCAGGTGGGGATACTTCTCCTTGAGCAGGTCGCCGGCGCTCATGGTGCCGGCGGAGCCGGAGGTGAAGGCAGCGGCGGCGAACCGGTCTCCGGGGCGTTTGATGGCCTCGAACACGTCCGCCAGGGCGTTGCCGGTGACATTGTAGTGCCACAGGGGATTGCCCATCTCCTCGAACTGGTTGAAGATCATGTACTGGGGATCCTGACGCAGCTCCCAGGTCTTGTCGAAGATCTCCTTGACGTTGGACTCGCAGCCGGGGGTGGCGATGACCTCGGCGCCGATCTCGTGGAGCCAGTCAAACCGCTCCTGGCTCATCTCCGCCGGCAAAATGGCAACGCCCTGAGCGCCCAGCAGCGCGGAGTTGAAGGCGCCGCCGCGGCAGTAGTTGCCGGTGGAGGGCCAGACCGCCTTGTGGATGTTCACGTCAAACTGGCCGGTGACCAGACGGGGGGCCAGGCAGCCGAAGGAAGCGCCAACCTTGTGGCAGCCGGTGGGGAACCACTTGCCCACCATGGCAATGATCCGGCAGGGCACGCCGGTCAGCTCGGAGGGAAGCTCGATGTAGTTGGGCACCGCCTGGAAAAGGCCCCCGCTCTCCTTGGCCTCGTTCTTCCAGGTGATACGGAACAGGTTCAGAGGATTCACGTCCCACAGGCCCACGTTCTTGAGCTTTTCCTGGATCTTCTCGGGGATGGTCTCCGGGTGCTCCATCTGCGCGATGGTAGGAATGATGATGTTGTTCTCCTTCGCCTTGGCAAGGTTGTGCTCCAGGCCCGTCTTGTTGATAGTCAGATCGATCATACTTCACTTGCCCTCCTGTTGTTTCGTGTCGATATAGGAATATAAGGTGTACTTGGAGATGCCGAAATACTTGGCGATCTTGTCGCCGGACTTGGTGATGAGGAATGCCCCGTTTTCATTGAGGAACCGGATGGCCTTCACCTTATCCTCCTTGTTCATCAGCGCCGCGGGCTTGCCCACCAGCGACACCGACTGCTGGATCAGCTCCTCCAGCAGGTCGCTGACGTTGACGATCCGCTCCGGCTCCGGCTGGGGCTGATCCCCGGTGGACACCAGCTCATGGAGCGCGTCATCCACCATCAGCAGGCGGGAGATGTCGTAGTTGATGGCCAGGATGCCGGACACCTTTCCCTTGCTGTTGCGGATATAGATGGTGGAGGATTTGAGGATCTTCCCATCCGGAGTCTTGGTCAAATAGCACAGGTGGTCCCTGGGCTGGGGATCGTTGGTGGCCAGCTGTTCGATCACCACATAGGAGGCCCCGTCGCCCACCTTCCGGCCGGTGACGTGCCCGTTCTCGATGGCCACGATGGTATGGTCCGCATGACGGCTCAGGTCGTGGACCACCACCTCGCAGCTGCTGCCGAACTGCGCCGCGATGCCCGCCGCCACCTGCTTGAGCAGTTCCAGTTTTCCGCTTTCTATGGAGCGCCCCTCCTTTTCGTGTTTTTTCGTAAAATACATCCAATAAACCATTTTCATCATACCACAGTTTTTTCGGAAATCAACCACTTTTTCAAAAAAATTTTTTGGTTTTCAAATTTTTTGTTTGACAAGTGAATTTCTTATGCTATGATAGAGACAGATAGAGGAAGAACCAACCAGGGACAAACCATACATACATTATTTTAATGGAGGGCAGCGTTATGGATTTCGAAGCGATCAAGCGTGCGGCAGAGGGCTACAAGGCGGAGATGTCCCGCTTCCTGCGGGATATGATCTCCCACCCCAGCGAGAGCTGCGAGGAGAAGGACGTCGTCATGTGCATCAAGGCCGAGATGGAGAAGCTGGGCTTTGACAAGGTCGAGATCGACGGCCTGGGCAACGTCATCGGCTGGATGGGCGACGGCGAGAAGATCATCGCCATCGACTCCCACATCGACACCGTGGGCATCGGCAACATCAACAACTGGGAGGCCGACCCCTACAAGGGCTACGAGACCGACGACGTGATCTACGGCCGCGGCGGCTCCGACCAGGAGGGCGGCATGGCCTCCGCCGTGTACGGCGCCAAGATCATGAAGGATCTGGGCCTGATCCCCGCCGGCTACAAGATTATGGTCGTGGGCTCCGTCCAGGAAGAGGACTGCGACGGCATGTGCTGGCAGTACATCGTCAACAAGTACTTCTCCAGCAAGGAGGAGGCTCAGAAGAAGATCGAGTTCGTCATCTCCACCGAGCCCACCGACGGCGGCATCTACCGCGGCCACCGCGGCCGTATGGAGATCCGCGTGGACGTGAAGGGCGTCTCCTGCCACGGCTCCGCTCCCGAGCGCGGCGACAACGCCATCTACAAGATGGCCGACATTCTCCAGGACGTCCGCGCCCTGAACGAGAACGACGACGCCGACGCCACCGAGATCAAGGGCCTCGTCAAGATGCTCAACCCCAAGTACAACCCCGAGCACTACGAGGACGCCCGCTTCCTGGGCCGCGGCACCTGCACCACCAGCCAGATCTTCTACACCTCTCCCTCTCGCTGCGCCGTGGCGGACAGCTGCGCCATCTCCATCGACCGCCGCATGACCGCCGGCGAGACCTGGGACTCCTGCCTGCAGGAGATCCGGGACCTGCCCTCTGTCAAGAAGTACGGCGACGACGTGAAGGTCAGCATGTACATGTACGACCGTCCCGCCTGGACCGGCACCGTCTATGAGACCGAGTGCTTCTTCCCCACCTGGATCAACAAGGAGAGCGCCGCTCACGTCCAGGCTCTGATCGACGCCCACCACGCCCTGTACGGCGACGAGCGCATCGGCCACGCCGACGCCGAGCCCAAGTACGACGCCATGCACCTGCGTCACCGTCCCCTGACCGACAAGTGGACCTTCTCCACCAACTGCGTGTCCATCCAGGGCCGGTACGGCATCCCCTGCGTGGGCTTCGGCCCCGGCGCCGAGTCTCAGGCTCACGCCCCCAACGAGATTACCTGGAAGCAGGATCTGGTCACCTGCGCCGCCGTGTACGTGGCCGCTGTGAACCTCTACAAGGAGGAGAACAAGACCGCCGACGTCACCGAGTTCCGCCAGAGTCTGACTGATAACGTCATCCAGTGAGACGTTCTCGAGGGGGAGCAGGCTCCCCCTCGACCTCCCCCACCACCAGTGACGCCGCGTCACTGGTGTGTGCGCCCAAGGCGCACGGGTCAATGGATTTTTGCCACGTACACGCCGCGGCAAAAATGATTGAACTCCCTTGATTTGCCTGCGGCAAATCAACCGGGAGAACCCTTAGGTTCCCCCTGGCCCCCCTCCGGAGAAAACGGGGCGGAGATCCACATACCGGCCATTTGCTGTAATATTCACTGTAATTACATACTTGATAAGGAGAGCTGACTATGTCTAAGACCATCGAGCTGGCCAAGCATCTGGAAACCCTGCACATCAACAACATGTACAAGTCCGACTTCTACTGGACCTGGGACAAGACCGACGAGGAGCTGGACGCCATCTTCACCGTGGCCGACGCCCTGCGGGACCTGCGTGAGCGCAACAAGTCCACCCGGATCTTCGACTCGGGCCTGGGCATCTCCATCTTCCGCGACAACTCCACCCGCACCCGCTTCTCCTTCGCCTCCGCCTGCAACCTGCTGGGCCTGACCGTCCAGGATCTGGACGAGAAGAAGAGCCAGATCGCCCACGGCGAGACCGTCCGTGAGACCGCCAACATGGTCTCCTTCATGGCCGACGTCATCGGCATCCGGGACGACATGTTCATCGGCGAGGGCCACAAGTATCAGAAGACCTTCATGGACGCCGTGAAGGAGGGCTACCGCGACGGCATCCTGGAGCAGCAGCCCACCCTGGTGAACCTGCAGTGCGACGTGGACCATCCCACCCAGTGCATGGCCGACATGCTGCACATCATCCATGAGTTCGGCGGCGTGGAGAACCTCAAGGGCAAGAAGATCGCCATGACCTGGGCCTACAGCCCCTCCTACGGCAAGCCCCTGTCCGTGCCCCAGGGCGTCATCGGCCTGATGACCCGCTTCGGCATGGACGTGGTCCTGGCCCATCCCGAGGGCTATGACGTCATGCCCGAGGTGGAGGAGATCGCCAAGAAGAACGCCGCCGCTACCGGCGGCAGCTACAAGAAGGTCGCCACCATGGAGGAGGCCTTCGACGGCGCCGACATCGTCTATCCCAAGTCCTGGGCTCCCTTCGCCGCCATGGAGCAGCGCACCAAGCTGTATCAGGCCGGCGATCAGGCTGGCATCGACGCCCTGGAGAAGCAGCTGCTGGCTCAGAACGCCCAGTTCAAGAACTGGAGCTGCACTGAGGAGATGATGAAGCGGACCAAGAACGGCAAGGCCCTGTACATGCACTGCCTGCCCGCCGACATCACCGGCCTGAGCTGCAAGGAGGGCGAGGTGGACAACTCCGTGTTCGACCGCTACATCAACCCCCTGTACAAGGAAGCCAGCTACAAACCCTATATCATCGCCGCCATGATCATGATGAGCAAGGTGAAGGACCCCGTGTCCGCCCTGATGGCTCTGGACGGCGCCGACAAGCGCAAGCGCTTCTAAGATTCTGAAATATTTTCGAGACTTTTCGGTTTTGGCGGGAATAGCATGCTTATTCCCGCCAAAACTATCAGATAGTCTGACTATGTAAAGGGGATACACCATTATGGGCAAACGGATCGTCATCGCCCTGGGCGGCAACGCCCTGGGCAACAACCTGCCGGAGCAGATGGCCGCCGTGAAGCACACGGCCAAGGCCATCGCCGACCTGATCGAAGAGGGCCACGAGGTCGTGGTGGCCCACGGCAACGGCCCCCAGGTGGGCATGATCAACATCGCCATGACCACTCTGTCCCGCGAGGACAAGAGCCACCCCATCGCCCCCATGTCCGTGTGCACGGCCATGAGCCAGGGCTATATCGGCTACGACCTGCAGAACTCCCTGCGGGAGGAGCTGCTGGACCGGGGCATCCACAAGCCGGTGGCCACCATCCTGACCCAGGTCCAGGTGGACCCCCAGGATCCGGCCTTCCAGAACCCCACCAAGCCCATCGGCACCTTCATGACCGAGGAGGAGGCCGAGGAGATGCGCCGCCGCGGCAACGCCGTGATGGAGGACGCCGGCCGCGGCTGGCGCCGCTGCGTGGCCTCTCCCAAGCCCAAGGCCATCGTGGAGATCGAAACCATCCGGGCCCTGGTGGACGCCGGACATGTGGCCGTGGCCTGCGGCGGCGGCGGCATCCCGGTCTACAACACCGAGGGCAACCACCTCAAGGGCGCGGGCGCTGTCATTGACAAGGACTTCGCCTCTGAGCTGCTGGCGGAGGAGCTGGACGCGGACGCACTCATCATCCTCACCGCCGTTGAAAAGGTGGCTGTCAACTTCGGCAAGCCCGACCAGCAGTGGCTGGACCACCTGACCCCGGCCGAGGCCAAGAAGTACGAGGCGGAGGGCCAGTTCGCCCCCGGCTCCATGCTGCCCAAGGTCCAGGCCGCCGTGAAGTTCGCCGAGTCCAAGCCCGGCCGCACGGCCCTGATCACCCTGCTGGAGAAGGCCAAGGACGGCATTGCCGGAAAGACCGGCACCTCGATCTCCCAGTGATCTGCGCCGCCCTCCGGGCGGAAAGGTCGATCTGTGAGATTTCTACAAGGAGAGCGGATCATCCGCTCTCCTTTTTTGTTTTTTCAATTTATTTTTTGTCGATTTTTAACAAAGGTTAACCTATCTGAACGGATTTTTTATGGTCCATCCAACGATAAAAATCAAAAATTTAGTTGAATTTTTTTCCGGGAACTTGTATGATGTCAGTAGGCAAAGTCATCCCTGTAAGTCCCTACAAGCTGTTCCAACGATTTTGAAGGAGGAAAACAGAATGAAGAAGTTTCTTGCACTGCTTCTCGCCCTGCTGATGGCGCTCTCCCTGGTAGCCTGCGGCGGCGGGGACGACACCGCGACTGAGGAAGAAACCACTACGGACGACACCGCCACCGAGGAGACCGCCGTCGACGTGAAGATCGGCCTGATCTGCGTTCACGACATCAACTCCGGCTACGACGCCGCCCACATCGAGGGCCTGACCGCCGCCTGCGAGGCCATGGGCATCGACGTGGACAGCCAGGTGATCATGAAGTACAACATCGCCGAGGACCAGAACTGCTACGACGCCGCCGTGGACCTGGCGGAGCAGGGCTGCAACATCATCTTCTCCGACTCCTACGGCCATCAGACCTACATGCTCCAGGCCGCCCGTGAGTACAGCGATATCACCTTCGTCTCCTGCACCGGCGACCAGGCCGGCGTTGCGGGTCTTGACAATTTCAAGAACATCTTCCCCTACACCTATGAGTCCCGCTATGTCTCCGGCGTCGTGGCCGGCATGAAGCTCAAGGAGCTGATGGACGCCGGCACAGTCACCGATCCCTATGTGGGCTACGTGGGCGCCTTCCCCTACGCCGAGGTGGTCTGCGGCTACACCGCTTTCCTGCTGGGCATCCAGTCCATCGTCCCCGAGGCCCACATGGACGTGCAGTACACCAACTCCTGGTATGATCCCGTGGCTGAGGGCGAAGCTGCCAACACCCTGATGGCCCGCGGCTGCGTCATCATCGGCCAGCACGCCGACTCCACCGGCGCTCCCTCTGCCGTCCAGGAGGCTCTGGACAAGGGCACCGTGGCCTACTCCGTGGGCTACAACATCGACATGCTGTCCGTGGCTCCCACCGCCGCCCTGACCTCCGCCCAGAACAACTGGTCCGTCCTGTACCAGGCCACTCTGGAGAAGTTCGTGGCCGGCGAGGAGATCCCCGCCGACTACGCCACCGGCATTGCCGACGGCGCCGTCATGATCTCCGCTCTGGGCGAGAGCTGCGCCGAGGGCACTCAGGAGGCCGTTGACGCCGCCTGGGCCGGCATTACTGACGGCAGCCTGAAGGTGTTTGACACCTCCAAGTTCACCGTGGGCGGCGAGACCGTCACCGAGTATGAGGTCAACTTCTCCATCATCGACTTCGCCACCGGCGACGTGGTGTTCGAGGGTCCCACCGAGAACGTCATCGCCGACGGCGCCTTCCAGGAGTCCGTGTACCGCAGCGCTCCCTACTTCGACCTGCGCATCGACGGCATCACCGAGCTCAACAACAACTAAATTCCGACCGAAAAGGGGGCTGCCCTGGGGCAGCCCCTTTTTCCAAACTCCCTTCGCGGCAGGCAGGCCGCCGGGGTCTTTTCCCTTTTCTTTTCCCTCCGGAGGGCACGCCTGAACTAAAAGAAAGGAAGATTCGCTTGGAACAAACCTACGCCATTCAAATGAAGCACATCACCAAGCGGTTCGGCAAGGTGGTCGCCAATGACCACGTCTCGCTGGACATCAAACGAGGAGAGATCCTGTCTCTGCTGGGCGAAAACGGCAGCGGCAAGACCACCCTCATGAACATGCTGGCCGGCATCTACTTCCCCGACGAGGGCGAGATCCTGGTGAACGGCCAGGCCGTCACCATCGCCTCCCCCAAGGACGCTTTCGACTGCGGCATCGGCATGATCCACCAGCACTTCAAGCTGGTGGACGTGTTCACCGCCGCGGAAAACATCGTCCTGGGCCTGGAGGGCAGGCAGAAGCTGGACCTGAAGGCCGCGGCCGCCAGGATCAACGAGATCTGCGACAAGTACGGCTTTGTGATCGACCCCAATAAAAAAGTCTACAATATGTCCGTCTCCGAAAAGCAGACCGTGGAGATCGTGAAGGTTTTGTACCGGGGCGCGGACATTCTGATTTTGGATGAGCCCACCGCCGTGCTGACCCCTCAGGAGACGGACCGGCTCTTCGACGTCATGCGCAACATGAAGGCCGACGGCAAGGCCATGGTCATCATCACCCACAAGCTCAACGAGGTCATGGAGGTCTCCGACCGGGTGGCGGTGCTGCGCAAGGGCCAGTACATCGGCGACGTGGCCACCGCCGACACCAATCCCCAGAAGCTGACCGACATGATGGTGGGCCACGCCGTCACGCTGAACATTGACCGGCCCCTGGTGGAAAACCGCCACCTGCGGCTGGAGGTCAAGGACCTGACGGTGCTGAGCGCCGACGGGGTCAAGGCCCTGGACCACGTGTCCTTCGAGGCCTTCGGCGGCGAGATCCTGGGCATCGCGGGCATCGCGGGCAGCGGCCAGAAGGAGCTGCTGGAGGCCATCGCCGGCCTCCGCCCCACCCAGCCCGGCTCCCACGTCATCTACCATCCCCCCGCGCCCGACGAGCCCATCGCCGGCACCCACGCCCCCGTGGACCGCGCGGGCGAGGAGCTGCTGGGCAAGACCGCCCGGCAGATCCACAGCATCGGCGTGTCCATGGCCTTCGTGCCGGAGGACCGGCTGGGCATGGGCCTGGTGGGCTCCATGGGCATGGTGGACAACATGATGCTCAAGACCTACCGCTCCGGCGCCGGTCCCCTCCTCAACCGCAAGCCCCCCCGGGAGCTGGCGGAGAAGGTGAAGACGGAGCTGGACGTGCTGACCCCCAGCCTCAACACCCCTGTCCGCCGCCTCTCCGGCGGCAACGTGCAGAAGGTGCTGGTGGGCCGGGAGATCGCCCAGGAGCCCTCCGTGCTGATGACGGCCTACGCCGTCCGGGGCCTGGACATCAACACCTCCTACACCATCTACAACCTGCTGACGGCGGAAAAGCTCAAGGGCGTGGCCGTGGTCTACGTGGGCGAGGATCTGGACGTGCTGCTGGAGCTGTGTGACCGGATCCTGGTACTCTGCGGCGGACAGGTCAGCGGCGTCGTGGACGCCCGGACCACCACCAAGGAGGAAGTGGGTCTGCTGATGACCAAGTTCAGAAAGGAGGGCGCGGCGGTATGAGCCAGGTCAAGCAACACAAGGAGCCTCTGCTCCGCATCGCCAAGCGGGACGCCATCGCCACGCCCAAGGCGTGGGGCATCCGCGTGATCGGCGTGATTTTGTCCCTGGTGGTCAGCGGCCTGTTCATCTTCGCGGTCACCAAGCTGAACCCCGTGCAGGTGTATGAGGCCATCTTCGACGGCGCCTTCGGTACGGAGCGCCGGTCCTGGGTCACCATCCGGGACGCCATGATGCTGCTGTGCATCGGCGTGGGCCTGGCCCCCGCCTTCAAGATGAAGTTCTGGAACATCGGCGCCGAGGGTCAGATCCTCATCGGCGGCGTCATCACCGCCGGCATCATGCGGGCCTACGGCAGCGCGCTGCCCACCCCCGCGCTGCTGGTGGTCATGGCGGTGGTGAGCCTGCTGTGCGGGTGCCTCTGGGGCGTGATCCCCGCTGTGTTCAAGGCCGTCTGGAACACCAACGAGACCCTGTTCACCCTGATGATGAACTACGTGGCCATCCAGATCACCAGCTACTGCGTGGCCATGTGGGAAAACCCCATCGGCTCCAACACCGTGGGCGTCATCAACCAGATGACCGGCTACGGCTGGTTCCCGGCGGTGCTGGGCCAGAATTATGGGCTCAACGTGATTTTGGTGCTGGCCCTGACCGTGGGCATGTACATCTACCTCAAGCACTCCAAGCAGGGCTATGAGATCTCCGTGGTGGGCGACTCTGAGAACACCGCCCGCTACGCCGGCATCAACGTCCGGAAGGTCACCATCCGCACCATGGCCATCTCCGGCGCCATCTGCGGCCTGGCAGGCTTTATGGAGGTGGCGGGCGTCAGCCACACCATCTCCACCGCCACTGCCGGCGGCCGGGGCTTCACCGCCATCATCGTGGCGTGGCTGGCCAAGTTCAACACCTTCGTCATGATCCTGATCTCCTTCCTGCTGGTCTTTTTGCAGAAGGGCGCCATCCAGATCGCCTCTCAGTTCAACCTCAACGACTACGCCTCCAACATCATCACCGGCATCATCCTGTTCTTCATCCTGGGCAGTGAGTTCTTCATCAACTACCGGGTCATCTTCCGTGGCAGAAAGGAGGCCGAGGAAAAATGAATGAAGTGGTCATCCGTCTGCTGCAATCCTCCATCTGCTTCGGCACCGTCATCATGTACGGCGCCATCGGCGAGATCCTGACGGAGAAATCCGGCAACCTGAACCTGGGCGTCCCGGGCATCATGTACCTGGGCGGCATCTCCGGTCTGGCGGCGGCCTTCTTCTACGAGGGCAGCACCGCCTCTCCCTCCGCCATCCTGTGCGTGCTGATCTCCCTGGTGGCGGCCTTCGCGGCCTCGGCCCTGGGCGGCCTGCTGTACAGCTTCCTGACCATCACCCTCCGGGCCAACCAGAACGTCACCGGCCTGACCCTGACCATCTTCGGCGGGGGCCTTGCCAACTTCTTCGGCGGCAGCCTCAACACCATGGCCGGCGGCGTGGGCCAGATCTCCGTCTCCGCCACCAGCGCCGCCTACCGGGCCACCATCCCCGGCCTGTCCGGCCTCGGGGTCGTGGGAAAGCTGCTGTTCAGCTACGGCTTCATGGTGTATCTGGCCATCATCATCGCCGTCGTCATGCACGTGTTCCTCAACCGCACCCGCCGGGGCCTGAACCTGCGGGCCGTGGGCGAGAACCCGGCCACCGCCGACGCCGCCGGCATTGACGTCACCCGCAACAAGTACCTGGCCACCTGTATCGGCGCCGGTATCTCGGGTCTTGGCGGATTGTACTACACCATGGACTACATCAAGGGCACCTGGGCCAACGACGGCACCATCGAGTCTCTGGGCTGGCTGGCCGTGGCCCTGGTCATCTTCGCCACCTGGCGCTCCGTCAACGCCATCTGGGGCTCCTATCTGTTCGGCTTCTTGTTCTGGGTATACCTCATCATCCCCGGCCTGGCCCGGAAGGACATCGAGCTGTTCAAGATGCTGCCGTACCTGGTCACCATCGCGGTGCTGATCATCACCTCCCTGCGGAAAAAGCGGGAGAACCAGCCCCCCGCCAGTCTGGGCCTTGCCTACTTCCGGGAGGAACGCTGACCCACGCAAAAGAGAGCCGCCGCAAGCGGCTCTCTTTTTTTGCGCCAAAGGGGTTAAAACCGCCGGGCGCCGGGCATCCTCTCTTCAGGACTGTTCAAAACGTTCACAATTTCTTTGCGGATTGTTCACGGAGCCGCTGGAAATCTGTGCTACCGTAGAGAAAAAAAGGAGGGGACACCATGAAACGGCTGCCGGAACGCAGGCTCGCCTATCTGCGGGAGCTGCGCTATGCCCTGTGGGTACCGGTGTATCTAATCTGCTTCTTCCTGCTGGAGCGGCTCATCACCGACGGATACTGGGCCACTCAGCTGCCTCTGGACCGGCTGATCCCCTTCTGCCCGCCTTTCGTGGTGTTTTACTGCCTGTGGTATCCCCTGCTGGTGGCCGTGGGCCTGTATCTGCTGGCGGCGGACCGGGCCGGGTTCCGGCGGTACATGGCCTTCCTGGCGGCCAGCTTTTTCCTGAGCCTGCTGATCTGGTTCCTGCTCCCCAGCGGCCAGGACCTGCGGCCGGACCTGACGGGCCGGACGGATCTCTTCTCCCGCTGGATCGCCGCGCTGTACACCGTGGACACCAACACCAACGTGTTCCCCTCGGTCCATGTGGTGGGGTCCATCGGCGCCGCCTGGGCCGTGTGGGACTGCCCCTCCCTGCGGCGCCGCCGGTGGCCCGGCGTCGCCGCCACGGCACTGGCCGTGTTGATCTGCCTGTCCACCGTGCTCATCAAGCAGCACTCCCTGCTGGACGCCGCGGGCGGCGCGGCTCTGGCGGCGGCGGTGGGCGCGGCGGTCTACCACCGCCAGCTGGTCCGGATCCGGCGGCGGGTCCGCGCCAACCTGCGTCTGCGGCGGGCGGCGGACGGCGCATGACGTCCTCCCCTGTTCCGATCCCGCATCCTGCGGCGGAACGGAGGCTGTATATAGAAAGAAGCGGCTGACGATCTCGTCAGCCGCTTCTTGTTGCCTGTTCTCCCTCACGCCCCGTGATTGCGGGCGGCGGTGAGGATGTTGGCCATCAGCATGGCCCGGGTCATGGGTCCCACGCCGCCGGGGACCGGGGTGATGTAGGAGGCCTTCTCCGCTACGGCGGCGTAGTCCACATCGCCGCAGAGCTTTCCCTCGGCATTGCGGTTCATGGCCACGTCGATGACCACGGCGCCCGCTTTCACCATATCGGCGGTGACCAGGCCCACCCGTCCCACGGCGGAGACCAGAATGTCCGCCTCAAGGGTGACGGCCGCCAGGTCCGGCGTCCGGGAGTGGCAGACAGTCACGGTGCCGTCCGCCTGGGTCAGCAGCATGGCCATGGGCTTGCCCACGATGTTGCTGCGGCCCAGCACCACGCACCGCTTCCCCGCCGGGGAAATGCCGTACTCTCTCAGCATCTCCATGACGCCGGCAGGGGTGCAGGGCAGAAACACCGGCGCGCCGATGGACAGCCGCCCCACGTTCACCGGGTGGAAGCAGTCCACGTCCTTGTCCGGGGCGATGGCGTTCAGGACCGCCTCCTCATCCAGGTGCTTCGGCAGGGGAAGTTGACATAAAATCCCGTCCACCGCATCGTCCCGGTTGAGCCGGTCCACCAGGGCCAGCAGCGCCTCCTGAGAGGTGCCGGCGTCCAGCTTGTGCTCAAAGCTGAGGAAGCCGCACTGGGCGCAGTCCCGCTCTTTTCCGTTTACATAAACACGAGAGGCCGGGTCGTCTCCCACCAGGATCACCGCCAGGCCGGGCCGGCGCCGCAGGCCCTCCGCCGCGGCCGCTGTCCGCTTTTTGACCTTCTCCGCCAGGGCCTTTCCGTCAATGATGGTCGCCGCCATGGGTGCCCTCCTTCTCCCGCTCGTCCGCAGAGCCGGCGGGGACTTCCTCCGCTTTGCTCTCCGGGGCCTCGGAGAGCTCCTCCGCGGGGACCGCCGCCTCGCCGGAGATCACCTCTTCTTTTGCAGAGGACGGCTGATCCGCCTGGGTGGAAGTCACCTCCGTCTCTGCAATCACACCGACGGGGTCGTTCTCACCGGCCTCCATGGCTCCGGCCACCTCGGCCTCCAGGGCGGCTTCCTCCGCCGCACGGGCCACCACGTTCACCAGCAGGTCCTCGGCGCTGCGCTTTTTGATCTTGATGTTGTAGAACAGCATCACCGCCGCCACGACCACCATGACCATGCTCAGGGCCTGGGACACCCGGATGGGAGAGCCCATAAAGGTCCAGTCGAAGAGGTACAGGCTGTCGGTCCGCAATCCCTCGATCCAGGCCCGGCCCAGGCCGTACCACAGGAAGTAGAACCAGGTGTTCTCGCCGTCGAACCGGCGGCCCTTGGAGATGATGAACAAAATCAGCATCAGCCCCACGAAGTTCCACAGGCTCTCATAGAGGAAGGTGGGGTGCACCTCGATGGACTGATAGCTGCTGATCCAGATCTTCATCCGCCAGGGCAGGTCCGTCAGTCCGCCGAAGGCCTCCCGGTTGATGAAGTTGGCCCAGCGGCCGATGCACTGGCCCGTCAGCAGTCCCAGCACCGCCAGGTCCGTCATGGCCCAGAAGTTCAGCTTCTTGTGCCGGGTGTAGAAGAAGGCCACCAGCACGCCGGCGATGACCGTGCCGTAGATGGCAAGCCCGCCGTCCCAAATGGCGATCATCTCGCCCCAGTTGAGGCTGCCGTCGGCGTTACGGTACAGGTCCAGGTAGAAGATCACGTAGTACAGCCGGGCGCCGATGATGCAGCAGGGCACCGCCCAGAGCACCATGTCCAGCACATTGTCCTCCGTGAGCCCGTAACGCTTGGCCTGCTTCATGCACAGCAGCAATCCCGCCAGCATGGCGATGGCCAGAATGATGCCGTACCAGTAGATCCCGTGGCCGATGTGGATGGCGATGGGGTCCGGATTGAACTCCCAATCCCCAAAGAGGCCCGGGAAGCTGATGGGCATGTCCGTTAAACCTTTCAAGATCAAGTTCCTTCTTTCTCTGTGTCTGCGCCGTCCCTGGGCGTGATCTCACTGAGGACCGCGCGGTCCTCGGTGATGTTGCGGGCCAGGAAGTCCGCGATGTCCTCCTTGCCGATGGTGTCGAACACCTGGGGGAAGCGGAGGGGATCGTAGCCGTGGAAATAGCCCTCGGTCAGCGTCACGGCGATGTTCTCAAAGGAGTTCAGGCCCCGCAGGTTCTCGCCGAAGGCGGCCTTGCGCACCCGCTGGTAGAAGTCCTCGTCGATGCCCTCCGCGGTGAGCCGCCGGGCCTCCTTCCGGATCTCCGCCGCCACGGTGCGGGCGTCCTTGCTGTCGCCGCCGGCGTAGAGGTAGGCAACACCTGGCATCATCTCGAAGGCACCGCCGAAGCTGGTGTTGATGAGGCCCTGGTCGTAGAGCCGGTGGTACAGGGGGCTGGAGTCCCCCAGCAGGATGTCGCAGGCCATGTCGCCGATGGCGGCCAGGCGCAGATACGCCTCCCCCTCCGGCGCCGGATCGCACTTGAAGCCCGTGAGGAACTGGGGCGCAGCCACCTCCATGGCCATGGCCGTCTCCTTCTCCGCCACGGCGGCGGGCTCCTGGCCGTAGTCCCGGGGGATCACGGGGCCGCCCTCCCGGGGCAGGATCCGCCGGGCCAGGTCCACCACGTGGATGGGATCCACGTTCCCCACCACCGTCAAAATCATGTTGGAGGGGGTGTAGAAGGCCTTGTGGCAGTCGTAGAGGGTCTGGGCGGTGATGTGGGAGATGCTCTCCACCGTGCCGGCGATGGACTCCCGGGCGGCGTGGGCCTGATACAGGGCCTTCATCATCCGGGTGTAGAGCTGCCAGTCGGGGTTGTCCTCGATCATGCGGATCTCCTGGCCGATGATGCCCTGCTCCTTGGCCACGCTCTCGTCGGTGAAGTAGGGGATGGAGACGAAGGAGAGCAGGATCTCCAGGTTCTCCTCAAACTTCTCCGTGGAGTCGAAGTAGTATCCGGTCATGGCGTTGGAGGTGAAAGCGTTGGGCTCCGCCCCGTTCTGGGCCAGCTGCTGGAGGGCGTTGCCCTCCTTGGTGTCGAACATCTTGTGCTCGAGATAGTGGGCGATGCCGGCGGGGGTATCCAGCCACTTGCCGTCCAGGCAGAAGCGGGTGTCCATGCCGCCGTACCGGGTGGCGAAGAAGGCGTACTTCCGGGCGTGCTCCGGCTTTGGCACCACGCAGATCTGGAGGCCGCTCGGCAGCTTCTCCCGGTAGACGGACTCGCCGATCCGCTCGTAAAAGGTCTGCTTCATTCCGCGGCCTCCTTTCCCTTGAGGAAATACACGGTGTCCAGCCCCACGGTCTCCATGGCCCGGAACACCCGCTCGTCGGTCACGTCCCGCAGCTGGGCCGCCAGATCCTCCGGAGACTCGGTCTGCCCCGTGGCCGCCTGGCCCAGGTAGAAGTTCTCCAGCTTGCCCTGGGAGTCGCCCATGGAGGCGTAGGCATTGAGGAGGGTGGAGCGGGCGCCGCCCATCTCCCAGTCCTCCAGCCGGCCCTTCTGCACCGCCTCCAGCTGGCGCAGGATCTCGTCATAGGCCCGCTGGTAGTCCGCGAACTCGATGCCGGAGGACACGGTGATGAGCCCCTTCTGCCGGTGATAGGCGGAGGAGGCGTAATAGCACAGGGACAGCTTCTCCCGCACGTTCAAAAACAGCTTCGAGTTGCTGCTGCCGCCGAAGAGGGTGTTGCCCAGCAGCAGCGCGGTGTGGTCGCTGCTGCCGCAGGTGAAGCCCATGCACAGCTTGCCCTGGGTCACGTCCAGCTCCTCGGTGATGGTGCGGACCTCCGCCCGGGCCGGGTGAGGCGCGGCGGCGGCGATGTCCCGGATGCCGTCCCGGGGGAGCGTGGCAAAGGCGTTGGCCAGAGCCCGGCGAACCCGCTCCAGCTGGGCGCTGCCGATATAAAAGAGCTCCAGCCGGGCGGTGGAGATCAGCTCCCCGTACTGGGCGTAGAGCTTTTTCATCTGGAGCTTCTCCGCCGTTTTCTCGTCGCCCAGGCGGCTGACGCCGTAGGGCTCCCCGGCGCACATCTCCTGGAGCAGCCGGGCGGCGGCGTAATCCCGCTTGTCGTTGATCTGGCTGCGGATGGCGTCGATCAGGTTGGTTTTTTCGCTGTCAAAATAGGCGCCCACAAACCGGCCCCGCTCGGTGACCGGGTCGCAGATCAGCTCGCCCACCAGGTCCGCCGCAGGCTCCAGCAGCTTCTCCCCGCCGGGGGCGAAGCTGTCGTCGATGAAGCTGGCCACAAAGCCCACGCACTGGTTCTCGCCCTTTTTGCGGATGGTGTACTCCACGCTGGCGCCGTACAGCCGGTCCAGCTGGGCGGACAGGGTCTCCAGGTCCGGATAGCGGACCGTGCCCCGGCGCAGCACCGCCGGCAGCAGCGCCCAGGCGGAGGCCGTCTCCTGCCGCAGGGGCGTCACGAACTGGGCGGAGAGCAGGCTGGTCTTGAATTTTCGCGCCGGCAGGTACGTCAGATAGACGCCGTCCGCCAGCTGCACTCTCGTTGCTTGCAAGGTCTCAACTCCTTTGGGGAGGGAAGGGCCCTCCCGTTTCAACAGGGATTTCAGAACATATAGACGATATTATAGTATATCTTCCCTGATAATTCAAATTCTATTTTTCCGCGTCCCCCGGGGCTTGACGCCGGGCCGGCTTTCCGCTACAATAGCACCCGGGAATGAAGTTCTCCCGCGGCGGGCCGATGGCCCCCGGAACCGCTTTTGAAAGCTGATGACTTCTGTGATGATTTTCGTCGCAGGAGGCATCGGCTTTTTGCGTCGTAAGGGAGGAAATTTGATATGGTCACATCTCTGGCGCTCATCTTTTTGCTGGGCCTTGCCGCGGCGGCGGTCTGCCGCCGGGCGGGGCTGCCCCGGATCATCGGGATGCTGCTGACGGGCATCGCCCTGGGCCCCTTTGCCCTGGACGCCCTGGCCCCCAACCTGCTGGCGGTGTCCGCAGACCTGCGGCAGATCGCTCTCATCATCATTCTCCTGAAGGCGGGCCTGTCCCTGGACCTCTCAGAGCTGCGGGCGGTGGGCCGGCCGGCGGCCATGATGTCCTGCGTGCCAGCCTCCTGCGAGATCCTGGCCTTCGTGCTCTTCGCCCCGTCCATCCTGGGCGTGGACCGGGTGGAGGCCGCGGTCATGGGCGCTGTGCTGGGGGCGGTGTCCCCGGCGGTGGTGGTGCCCCGGATGGTGGAGCTGATGGAGGCCCGCCGGGGCACCGGCAAGGGTATCCCCCAGATGATCATGGCGGGGGCCTCCTGCGACGACGTGTTTGTCATCGTGCTGTTCTCCACCTTCCTGGGGATGGCCCAGGGCGGCGCTGCCGACCTGGGTGCTCTGGCGGATATTCCGGTGTCCATCGTTCTGGGCATCATCCTGGGCGCCGGAGCGGGGTGGCTGCTCAGCGCCTTTTTCGAGACCGCCTACGCCCGCCGCAACTATGTCCGCAACAGCATGAAGGTCATCATCGTCCTGGGCGCCGCCTTTTTGCTGATGGCGGTGGAGACCTGGGCGGAGCCCGTCGTCTCCGTCTCCGGGCTGCTGGCAGTGGTGGCCATGGCCTGCGTGCTGCGAATTCGGTGTCCCCAGCCGGTATCCCGGCGGCTGTCGGAAAAGTTCGGCAAGCTGTGGCTGGCGGCGGAGGTGGTGCTGTTCGTGCTGGTGGGCGCCGCCGTGGACGTGCGCTATACCCTCGCCGCCGGTCCCGCCGCCCTGGCCATGATCTTCCTGGCTCTGGCTTTCCGGTCCCTGGGGGTGCTGGCCTGCGTGGCGGGCACGGCGCTGAACCGGCGGGAGCGGCTGTTCTGCGTCATCGCCTACCTGCCCAAGG
This sequence comes from Dysosmobacter sp. Phy, assembly GCF_054476235.1. Classification (NCBI taxonomy): domain Bacteria; kingdom Bacillati; phylum Bacillota; class Clostridia; order Eubacteriales; family Oscillospiraceae; genus Dysosmobacter; species Dysosmobacter sp. Phy. The sequence goes on along the minus strand of NZ_CM136997.1, from coordinate 2,395,759 downwards.
CCACGGTCCAGGCGGCCATCGGCTCCGTGCCGCTGGCGGCGGGCCTGCCCTGCGGAGCGCTGGTGCTGTCCGTGGCGGTGCTGGCCATTCTGGTGACGGCGCCTTTGGGCGCCCTGGGAATGGACATCGGCGCGCCCCGGCTGCTGACGGTCAGCCCAGAAGCCGCAGGAAGTTCTCCCGGGCGATCAGCGCCCGCTCCCGGGCCGTCAGACCCATCCGCTCCAGACAGTCCAGCAGGTTCCTGACCTGCCCGGCGTCCTCCACCCCCTCCGCCGACTCGTTGCCGGGCCCCATGAAGTGGCAGAAGTCGAAGCCGCAGCCCACGTGCTCCACCCCCATCACCTCGATCATGCGGGCCGCGTGGCGGGCCAGGGTCTCCACGGTCTGTCTCTCCCGGTCGGCGTGGACAAAGCCGTGGTAGCTGTTGAGCCCCACCACGCCGCCCCGGTCCCGGATGGCCCGGAGCTGGTCATCGGTCAGGTTCCGGCGGACATCGCACAGCGCCCGGCAGTTGGAGTGGGAGGCGATCACCGGGCCCTGGGAGGCCTCCAGCAGGTCCCAGAAGCTCTTCTCCCCCAGATGGGACACGTCCGGCACCATGCCCAGGCGCTCCATCCGCCCCACCGCCTGCCGTCCCAGGGCCGTGAGGCCCGTGTCCGGCGCCCCGGCCCCTGCGGCCAGGGCGTTGGATTCGTTCCAGGTCAGCATGGCGGTGCGGACGCCCAGGGCGGCCAGGCGGTCCAGGCCGCTCAGGTCCGTGCCCAGGGGCGCCAGGCCCTCCACGCCCAGAAAGACGTAGATCTGCTCGGCGGCGCGGGCCTCTGCCGCCTCCGCCGCGGTGCGGACCAGCCGGACCTCCCCGCACTCCGCCATCTCCTCCCGGGCGCAGGCGAGCATCACCTCCAGCCGCTGGGGCGCCGCCTCCGGCGCGGCCCAGGCGGTGTCCCGCCAGAAGGTCTGGCCCTGACCAATTCCCGTCCAGAGGGACAGCACCAGCCCCTCCACCCCGCCCCGGCGGAGCCGGGCCAGATGATACCGCTCCAGCACGCGGCTCTCCCCCGCAAGGCGCCGGCAGGTCACGTCGTACAAAAGATCCGAATGGGCGTCAAATACCATGGTCTCCCCTCCTGTTCCGCTCCATTCTATGCCGCCTCTGCCCTGCCCGCAAGATTTTTTCAGGCGGGCAGAATTTTTTTGGATTTTTCCCCACTTTCCCCTTGACTTTTCTGCCGGTTTCCTGTAAACTGATTGTCGTTGTAAAGCGGTATAACTTTACAGAAGGAGGCGGTCCCATGAAAAATCAGACCTACCGCATGACCATGCTCTTTGATTTTTACGGGGAACTGCTGACCGAACGGCAGAAGGAGTTCTTCGACCTCTATTACAATGAGGACCTGTCCCTGGCCGAGATCGCGGAAAACGCCGGCATCTCCCGTCAGGGCGTCCGGGACGTGATCGTCCGGGCGGAGGGCATCATGCAGGAGGTGGAGGACAAGACCGGCCTCATCCGCCGGTTTGAGGCCCAGCGGGCCCATCTGGACGCCATCGCCGCCGCGGCGGCGGAGATCCGCACCATCAACTACCGCCAGTACGAGGACCAGCGGCTGTCGGAGCTGACGGATCAGATCCTGGAACAGACCAGTGCGTTGAAGGAGTAACCCATGGCATTTGAGGGACTGACCGAAAAACTGAATGCCACGTTCAAGCGCCTGCGGGGCAAGGGCCGCCTGACGGAAAACGACGTCCGGGAGGCCATGCGGGAGGTCCGCCTGGCCCTGCTGGAGGCCGACGTCAGCTACAAGGTGGTCAAGGAGTTCGTCTCCACCGTCACCGAGCGGGCCGTGGGCTCCGATGTGCTGGACAGCCTGACCCCCGCCCAGCAGGTGGTGAAGATCGTCAACGAGGAGCTGACGAACCTCATGGGCGGCGGCACCGCCCGGCTGGCCTCCGCCAATAACGGTCCCACCGTTGTGATGATGGCGGGCCTCCAGGGCGCCGGCAAGACCACCACCACCGCCAAGCTGGCGGGTTTATTGCGGCGGCAGAACGGCAAGCGGCCCTTGCTGGCCGCCTGCGACGTGTACCGGCCCGCCGCCATCGAGCAGCTCAAGGTCGTGGGCGGACAGCTGGACCTGCCCGTCTTTGAGGAGGGCCAGGGAGACCCGGTACAGATCGCGCAGGACGCCCTGCGCCACGCCCGGGACCACGGCAACGACATCGTCTTTCTGGATACCGCCGGCCGTCTCCACGTGGACGAGGAGCTGATGGACGAGCTCAAGCGGATGAAGGCCGCCGTCCATCCCAACGAGATTTTGCTGGTGGTGGACGCCATGACCGGCCAGGACGCCGTCAACGCGGCCGCCGCCTTCGACGAGGCGCTGGGCATCGACGGCGTGGTCCTCACCAAGCTGGACGGCGACGCCCGGGGCGGCGCGGCCCTCTCCATCCGGGCCTCCACCGGCAAGCCCATCAAATTCGTGGGCACCGGCGAGAAGCTGGACATGATCGAGCCCTTCCACCCCGACCGGATGGCCTCCCGGATCCTGGGCATGGGCGATATGCTCTCCTTCATCGAGAAGGCCCAGCAGAACTACGACGAAAAGCAGGCCGCTAAGCTGGAGGAAAAGCTCCGCAAGAACCGCTTCACTCTTCAAGACTACTACGAGCAGCTCCAGCAGCTGCGGGGCATGGGCGACCTGAGCCAGATCGCCGGGATGCTGCCCGGGGGCCTGGGCAAACAGCTCTCCGGCGCCAGCATCGACGAAAAACAGATGGCCCACACCGAGGCCATCATCCTCTCCATGACTCCCCTGGAGCGGGAAAATCCCCAGATCCTCAACGCCAGCCGCAAGCGGCGCATCGCCGCCGGCTGCGGGCTCCAGGTGGTGGATGTGAACCGCCTGCTCAAGCAGTTCGAGATGATGCAGCAGCTGACCAAGCAGCTGTCCAAGGGCGGCCGGTTCCCCGGGATGCCGGGGCTTGGCAGCCGGATGCACGGCTTCGGCCGGAAGAAGCGGTTGAAATAACAGCGGTCCCCTTTGATACGGATATAAGTGCTCTCGCATTTATAGATACAAAAACTTTTTTACATTTCGGAGGTAACAATCATGGTTAAGATCAGACTGCGCCGCCTGGGCGCCAAGAAGGCTCCTTTCTATCGTGTCGTCGTCGCCGACTCCCGCTTCCCCCGGGACGGCCGCTTCATTGAGGAGATCGGCACCTACAACCCCTGCGTCTCCCCCGCTGAGATCAAGATCGACACCGAGCGGGCTCAGGCCTGGATCAAGTCCGGCGCTCAGCCCACCGACACCGTCAGAGCTCTGCTGAAAAAAGTAGAGGTCCTCTGATCCGGAGGGCGGATCATGAAAGACTTGCTGCTCTATATCGCCAAAAACCTGGTCGACGATCCCGACGCCGTCTCCGTTACGGAGGTCCAGGGCGCGCAGGAACTGACGTTGGAGCTGCGCGTCGCCCCTGACGACATGGGCAAGGTCATCGGCCGGCAGGGCCGCATCGCCAAGGAGATCCGGACGGTGATCCGGTCTTACGCCCAGCGCACCGGCGTAAAGGTTTCCGTGGATATCGTGGACTGAACCAATCTGTCCGGCCCGTTTTCGTCTCAGCCGGACGCGGAAGGAGGGCGCCCCAGGCACCCTCCTTTTCTCACTTTTCCCTGCCGCAGCCGGACCGCACACGCCTCTCCTCCCCTTCCGGCGCGCCCACCAGTTTCCTCCATTACCTGCGGCGAGAGGATCGTTTTTTGAGATCCCCGCCGGATCGGAGGCCCCATTGTCTACTGAAAGAAAGAAAAAATTCATTGTGGATGTCCTGTATCTGGCGCTGATCCTGGCACTGGGCTACCTTTTGCTGCAGTATGCGCTGCCGCTGCTGACGCCCTTTGCCCTGGCGTTCGTCATCGCCTATCTGCTGCGGCGGCCCATCGTGTTTCTGTCCCGGACGCTCCATGCGCCAAAGGGGCTGACGGCGGTGCTGCTGGTGGTGCTCACCTACGGGATCATCGGCCTGCTGCTGACCCTGGCGGGTATTCGGATCGGCATTGCCGTCACCTCCCTGGTCCAGCAGATCCCCTCTCTGTATACCTCCTACATCCTCCCGGAGCTGACCGATATGTTCACCTGGCTGGAGGACCTCTTTGCCCGGCTGGACCCCTCCCTGCGCTCGGCGCTGGAGGAGCTGCAGGCCCAGCTGATGGATGTGCTGTGGCAGCTGGTCTCCGGCCTTTCGGTGCTGGTGATGGGCGGCGTGTCCGCAGCCACCTCCCTGGCCGCCTCCCTGCCGGGCTTTTTGATCCGGCTGCTGCTGATGGTGATTTCCACCTTCTTCATCGCCGTGGACTATGACAGGATCGTGGGATTCTGCCTGGGCTGCCTTCAAAGCAGCACCCGGCGGGTGGTCCTCCAGATCAAGTCCTATGTGGTGGGCACGCTGTTTGTGTGCATCCGCTCCTACGCCCTCATCATGTGCATCACGTTTTTGGAGCTGTCCGTCGGCCTGAGCCTCATCGGCGTGGAGCGGGCCATGCTGGTGGCTCTGCTGATCGCCATTTTCGACATTCTCCCCGTGCTGGGCACCGGCGGCATCATGATCCCCTGGGTGATCCTCTCGGCGCTGCAGGGGAACTTCTCCCGGGCGCTGGCGCTGCTGGTGGTGTATGTGGTCATCACTGTCATCCGCAACATCATCGAGCCCAGGATCGTGGGCAAGCAGATCGGCCTGCATCCGGTGCTGACGCTGATGAGCATGTTTGTGGGCACCCATCTTTTCGGCGTGACGGGCCTGTTCGGCCTGCCGATCCTTCTGTCCCTGCTCCGCTACCTCAACGACACGGGGACCATCTCTCTGTTCCCCGTTTTCGCCGAGGCGGACGCCGCCGGGGATGAGGCTCCCTAGGAAGCGCGCAGGCGGGGCGGTTCGCCCCGCCTGCCGTTGCCTTCCGGGCGCCGCCGCTCCGGCCTCCACCTTTTGTAAAGGAGTATCCCATGAAACTGGAAATCATCAACGTCGGCCGCATCGTCGGCGCCCACGGCATCCGGGGCGAGGTCCGGGTCCAGCCCCGGGATGGCGACCCGGCCTTTCTCACGCAGTTTTCCACCTTCCTGCTGAAGGGCCAGCCCGTCTCCCCCACCGCCAACCACGTCCACAAGAGCCTGGTGCTGATGAAGTTCCCCGGTGTGGACGACATGAATGCCGCTCTGGACCTGCGGGACCAGGACCTGTATATCCGCCGCGCCGACGCCCATCTGCCGGAGGGCGAGTGCTTCGACGACGAGCTGCTGGGCATGACCGTCTGCAACGCCGCCACCGGCGAAGAACTGGGCGAGCTGGTGCGGGTGGACCCCTACCCCGCCCATAAGGTCTACACGGTCCGTGGGACCCGGGAATACCTGATCCCGGCAGTGAAGGGGGCCTTCATCCAGTCGGTGGATCTGGAGCAAAATCGCATGGAGGTCCATGTGTGGGAGGGGATGGCCACCGATGAGAATTGACATCCTGACCCTCTTCCCCGACTCCGTGGACGCCATGCTGAACGTCAGCATCCTGGGCCGGGCCCAGGAGCGGGGCCACATCGCCATCCAGTCCCACCAGATCCGTGAGTATACCACCAACAAGCAGATGCAGGTGGACGACTACCCCTACGGCGGCGGTCGGGGCGCCGTCATGCAGGCGGACCCCCTGTACCGCTGCTGGAACCACGTGGTCACCACCTACGGTCCCGGCCGGACCATTTTCATGTCCCCCTGCGGCCGGACCTTCACCCAGGCGGTGGCCCGGGAGCTGAAAGAGCGCTACGACCACCTGATCCTGGTGTGCGGCCACTACGAGGGCGTGGACCAGCGGTTTTTGGACGAGTGCGTGGACGAGGAGATCTCCATGGGCGACTTCGTCCTCACCGGCGGGGAGATCCCCGCCATGGCAGTGTGCGACGCCGTGTGCCGCATGGTGCCCGGCGTCCTGCCGGACGAGGAGTGCTTCCAGGAGGAGTCCCACTGGAACGGCCTGCTGGAGTACCCCCAGTACTCCCGCCCCGCCGTGTGGCACGACCGGGCAGTGCCGGAGATCCTGCTCTCCGGGGACCACGGCAAGGTGGCTGCCTGGCGGAAGAAGGAGAGCTACAAGCGCACCATGGCCCGGCGGCCGGACCTGTTCGCCCGGTTTGACGAGAGCCAGCTGACCACCAAGGCCGAGCGGAAGATCCTGGCCGAGGCCAAGGCGGAATTTGCCGCGGAGCAGGAAGCAGCGCCGGAAGAGGTCTGATTCCCCCACTTCCCATCCAAATATTTAAAGAGGCGGAGCCCAAGTGCTCCATCTCATAGGGAAACGAACTGAACCCCCAGGGGCACTACCGGTACGGAGCAAATGAAACAGCCGCAAGTCATCGAACGATGACTTGCGGCTGTTTCATTTTCAAAGAACTTCTCCCACCTTAGTCAACATAGAATCCAGATTGCAGTATAGAATCGAGCATTTGCATACGGGTAGTAGGAGCGAACTCACGCACCTTGCGGCACTGGACCCTAAAGGTGATGTCACCTCAGTGATCGATGTTTTTATGGGTGCTGCGGCTCAGCAGCTTCACCTGTGCTAAACACACACCCCCGGCATTCTGCCGGGGGTGTTGGCATGTCCCGCTTGAGCTATGCGCTGGTCACTCGTATGCCAGTGCTGTCATGAACGACTGTAAAGGAGAGGGTCTGATAGCCAGGCACCGTAATCTCTACAGCATAGCTTTTCCGCTCTTTAAAGCAGTCTTCATGGTAGTCCATGAAGCAAAGCTGGTCGGGATGCAAACTGGAACTGTCTTCTTCAACCCTATATTCCAGTCCCTCTCCCCAGGAAAATCCGGCTTTTGTGCAAGGTTTTCCATCGATCGTTACCGTCATGTTCTCTTGGCTCAGATATGTATGCAGGGCATCTGCGCCAAATTCAGGATGAAAGGAAAGACGGTAATATATCTCCCACCCATAAAACTCATCGATCTCGTTCATAGCCTGGGGTTCTGGAGCAGCATTGCCTTCCGGCTCCGGTGTGGGCTCCTGCTCGGTTTCTACAAATTCGATCTGATACTTACTGGTGAGCTTAAATGTGATGGTACCGGTACCATCTGTCAGCTCAATGATGCTGACATCCTGCTTATCCAGCGTTTTGCAGCCTAAATAGATTTCCTGTCTCGCCGAATTAACATAGAAGACATTATTGCAGTTTACTTCATAGGCATATTCTGCCTTGGTATAGACGGTATTATTTACCTTCAGTGCAGTAATGGTGTCCATCCAGGCCATGACCTCTTCCCGGTCATAAGCCGCATAATTCAGCTTAGAATCATACCGGTAATAGCGTGCCGCCACCGGCAGATTCTCACGAGGATCAAAGCTGGATACATCCGGAGTCTCGGACTTGGTGATGGTTACGGTCAGGGGGCTGTAGCCACCCACCTTGTCGATGACGATGGTGTTTTCACCGTTTGCAAGGCCGTCGGCTGTCAGCAGCAGCATACCGTCCTCCACAGAGAAAGCGTGCTTATGGGAGGTGGTAAGAGCCGCCTGATAAGTGTAGTTCACAGTATCTTGGCCGTGCTGCACGGAAACCTGTGTAAAGGCGTCCACTCTGCCCAAATACTGGGCAACATCATCTCCGGACAGATGGATCCGATAGTGATCGGGCTTTCCGCTCATGGATGCAACCGGCTCGGTGGAAGAAACCGCAGGGGGATCGGCAGGATCTGGCATGGTATCTCCATCGGTGATGACCGCATATCCGGTGACCTTGTCCACCAGGATTTTTACCGGGGAATATCCCTCCAGGGTGATGAGGATCTGGTTGACATCCTTGGTAAAGCCGTCGGGATGGAGGTACAGTACCGGTGCACCGGAATTCCTGCTGTCCCAGCGGAATTCATGTGTCTGAAGCGTGTTGGATGTAGTTTCCTCCGTGTACTGTGTCCCATTGACGGTCAGCTTGTAGTTTTTGAGACGCCATGTACCGGCAGCTTCTGTCAGTGCAATGCGATAGCTTCCGCTTTCCACATCCCGGGAGCCTGCTGCCGTATGGACTCCCAGGGAGGGCAGAGCGCCTGTCAGTGTGACCTCAGTCTGGCGCATACCGTAATACCGGGCGGTGACACGAACGGTATACACGCCGTTTTGCTTAAAGGCGCCGGGCTGGATGCCAATGGAGGTATTGCCGCTGACGGTATACCAGTCGTTGCTGGAATCACCGCCCTGCTCCTTGGTAAGCAGCTGGATGACTTCTCCCTTGGGGTCTACCAGCTCTACCTTTTGCAGATGCTTCATAAAGTCGCCCTGGGTGTTGGTCAGGCGAACAAAGACCGACTCACTGTGGGTAAACTCGTCTTTCCTTGCCTCCAGCCCCACGTTCTGTTCCAGATCCTTGCCGTAGACGATGTTGAGATAAATGCGGCGGTATCCGTCGGCATCCAGAGTGATGCGTCTTGCACCAAATCCGAAGGATTTAATAGCGTCACCGCGAATCATCAGCTGTTCGCCGTTGATTGTATAGTCTACATCCTCTTCCAGACGGGGATACTGGTGGTCGTCTATCATGATGCCGGTGACTGCATTCAGATAGGCGGCATCCGGGCAGGACAGGATCAGATCCTCGCCTTCCTGTACCAGCGTTCCGTCCACCGGCTCGCCCGATGCATCGACGCGGGTCAGCGCAGGAGGACGCTTACCCAGATAGACGCCGCCCATCTGAGTCTCACCCAGCAGTCCGTCTTCCAGTACCTCCTTGATGGCATAGGGATTGCCACCGTTGAGCACGCCGTGTGCAGCATAGGCCTCAAAAGTCAGATATTTGCCAGCTTGTTTGGCCTGCTGTACCGCATTTATGTAATGCTGCCAGTCGTAGCCGTGGCGGCGGTCGGCGTCGTACACTGCGTCATGCTTTCCACTCATCATCTCACTCCAGCGTTTGTGAATGCTGGCGGTTGCGGCAGTGCCAAGTCCCAGTTTGTTGAGGATCATGGCATTGCTCAGCAGATCTTCATTGAACAGCAGATTGGCCGGCATAACCTGACTGCCTACACCGCCTCCGCCACTGCTGCTGGTGGCATGGGTCACGGCATCCACATGGGAAGTAGCCGCAGGCGTTACGGCAATGGGCTTTCGATCCTCATATCCTGGGATCGGCTCCCCCTCCTCCATCTCAAAGGTGCAGGACATATCTTTGAATCCGGTAGAATGGACTGTCAGCGTATAGGTTCCCAGCTGGGTAAACAGTGCCTCATCGCTGTCGTTATACAGTACAAACAGGTTGCCAATCAGATACCAGTCTCTGATCACGGTCAGGGCGCGGACGGTGCCGTCGGGGTAGGTCAGCTCCGCTGCATAGGCCGGCATCAGCACGCCGTAGGTCATATCCGACACATCAAAAAATGCCTTGGGCTCCGTTGTCCACACCGTGTCAAGCTGTGGCTTGATGGTGGGAGCTTTTTCATTTACCACATGGATGGGGACAAGGGCCGTGTCCTTGCCGGCGGCACGGACACGGACGTAGTACCGGCCGTTGGTGTAAAAATTGGTCTGCCCCAACGGAATCGTCAGCTTGGCTGCGGTACGGGTTCCGTTATCGGTTGAAACATCTTTTTCCAGCGTATATTGCAGGGCATCGTTGAGCAACCGTTTGTTCTCATCAAAGGATACCAGCTGGACACTGTTGCCGCTGTCGGAGGAAATGGCGTCTACCCAGGCCTTTTCGTCTTCGCTCATGTAGGAAAAGAAGATCTCAACTGATCCGCTGACGCCGTAACCGCCGCCGTCGGTTTCCTTCAGTATGGCGTTTGGCGAATAGTAGGCCGGGATGCTGCTAAGCTCCTGCTCCCCTTTGGGGGCAAAGGTGGTTCGGTCCGGGGAGACCCGGATGTTGCCGTTGTTGTCGTAATTGGTGAGATGGTAGTCCCAGATATACAGGGAATCATGTCCCATCAAATCGGCGGGGGCAGCCAGTGCCGTTCCGCTGACCAACGCACACACCAGCGTCATCGCCGCAGCTGAGCGGCAAAGCTTTTTTTTATTCATGCGTCCTGTCCTCCTTTCGCCTGTCCCAGGGGATGCACCACCAGAGTCTGCTGTTTGCCATCGGTCCGGCGTGTGACTGTGATGGTATGGGACTCATTCAGCTTCCAACCATTTTCAGGCTCCCACTTGACGATCCGGCCGCTGTGATCCACTTTACGCAGCGCTGCTTCGTCCACGGCCGTTCCGTCTATGGCTACTGTGTAGTCCGTTACGGTTGAGCCCTCTGCAAAGGTAAGTACCACATATTGGGCATAGGACAGATCGATCATACGGGCAGTGCAATACTGCGTGGTCTCGGTCGTTCCTGTGTCGCCTGGATGTGAGGAACTGCCACTTCCGGCGTTTCCGCTGTTCCCGCCGGAAACACTGCCGGAGGCGGTGGTTTGCACTGTCTGTCCGGCGGAGATTTGTTTACCGCCTACAGTGACACCCACAACATCTTTGGAAACCACTACTTTCGTATTGGGCGTGGCAACTGCCAGATTATCTGCATTGGCTTGTACGGTTTTCACCGTGCCTTTGCCATCTACCCGTGCAGAGGGACCGTTTACCGTGAGATGATCCACCTGGGCGCCCTTCTCTACGGTAATCTGGACATCAGAGGCTGCTTCCGCAATGTGCAGAGCTCTCACCTTACCGCTGCGCACCGTTATGGAGGCTGTGCCAGCCACATGGACTTCATCCATATCACCTTCCACAATCAGGGCGCTATGGACTTCAACAGGACCCAAAGAGCTGTCCTTTGTCACAATACGAGTGGGCGTGTTGGCGTTGGTCAGCACCACACCATCGGCAACCTCGACACCGGTCAGATAAATTGATTCCTCGCCGCCTCCACGTACCAAAAGTCGGCCCTGTACCTTTACCTGCTCCAGCGTGATTTCTCCGGCTCCCAGCCCATCACCCAGTACCAGATCACCATCTACGGTCAAATCACGCAGAGTCGCTCCTGCTGTCCGAACCATCAGATTTCCAGCTTCCGCCTGCGTCACCGTTTCAGGCATACTGACATACATTCCTACCAGATTACACATTACCTGTGCAAATTCAGCCCGGGTAATGCCGCTCCGGGGATTCAGTTTGCCGTCAGCACCATGAATATATCCTCCCTCAACGAGGGCCGCAACGCTGCTTTGAGCCCAAGGGGATACCCGGTCACCATCTGAAAATGCATTCAGATGCGCAGGATTACCTGCCGGCATCAGAAAAGCCCGTGCAAGGACGGTAAACGCCTGTTCTCTGGTAATCTCTGCATCAGGGAATAGCTGATTGCCGCTTCCTTGAAAAGTACCCATCTGTACCGCTTTGGCCATTTCCGTATAATACCATGCCTGGTCCGGTACGTCTGTATAAGCGTCAAGAGATGCCATTGCCGATGCCCCAAAGGCGCGATTTACAATTGTAGCCATCTCAGCCCGGGTCAGTTTACCATTACCGTTGATTTTTCCACCGGTACCCGTCAAAAGCCCATCCTCTACGGCACGCGTCAAAGGTGCTGCGGACCAATCCGATGGAAAATCTGAGAAATCAACTGCGGCTACATGTGATTGCAGCGCCAGTGCAGTTGCCAACACCATGAGCGCCCACTTTTTTTGCTTCAACTGTGTTCCTCCTTCAATACTCATGCTACTTCATACTTTTTGCCAAAGGTTCTACACCCAAATGTTGCATTGTGATAGTTAGCAATGACTAACCGCTTTGCATGCTACAAAGTATAGCATTTGAAAGGAGTCTTGTCAATCTCTTTACGGTACGATTTTTATTGCATTGCACTATGAGCGAACATCCACATCAGGTCCTCTGGGGAAGCGTAAATCAAAATCGGCTTCTTCTTCTCCCTGCTCCAATGCGTCGCTGAATATCTCATGGACATGGATCAGCGAAACAACTTCACAGAGAAACCGCTCTGCCAGTTCTTTTTTGTTGAGCCAGGTGATCTGCGGCGGCACATAGTAACCGGAATCAGCCTCTGCATCCGTCCTGGCCCTGTGAATGGCTTTCTGGATGGAGAGCCACTGACCGTAAGCGCCGCCGTTCAACTGCTTTTTCAGTTTCCGGATGGCGCTTTTGTATGCTTTCTCCGCACCGCTGGGGCCGTTATAGTTGAGCCGGATGGCCAGTTCCTGAAAGGTCATGCCCTGTTCGTTGGGCTGACCGATTCCCAGATAATAGCGCACCAAATTCAGTTCTCTGGGGCTCAGAATCTCCTCCATACGCTGGAGGATCAGCGTCCGGCGCATGAAGCGGTCGTAGACCCTGGCGGGGTCACCTCCACACCCCAGGTCAAAGACACGCTCGCCCAGAGCCTCGATCTGAAACACGGTGCGGTATTCTTCCAGCAGACGCTTGGCTACTTTGACGGAGACTTCCAACTTCTCTTGAATGGCAGTCAGCAAATCTTCTTCGGCACCCTCCTGCTCGTGTGTGGCATAGAGGAACGCCACCTGGCGCAGCTGGCGGTAACGGTCCAGCGGGAGCGACAAGGAGAAAGAACCCTGGGCGGCGCAGTCCCGCATGGCCGTCTCAATAGCGGAGGTCGCATAGGTCAGCAGCTTAGTCCCCATGGATGGGTCAAACCGCCGCGCCGCGTCCAGCAGTGCCAGCGCCCCCTCCTGCTTGAGGTCGTCCACCAGAAAGTCCTGAGAAAACTGCTCGCAGTAGCTTGTGGCCAGCATGGTCAGGTATCCCTCATTCTGGGAAAGCAGGAGCGGTGCGGCCTGCGGATCGCCGTCCTGTATGCGCTGGGCCAGTTGCTCGTTGCTGGGGCAGGGAGTGTCACAGTGGTACATGCTCATGGCCGGTTCTCCCGGGCAATGCGCGCTCTCGCCTGAACATAGATCGATTCCTGCTCCATGTCCTTTGCATAGCCGTTGGCAGCATAGTCGTTATCCATGAGCGCCTTATCCCGCAGGCTCTCCGCTACATACAGTGCTTCATTGCGCAGCTCGTCGGAGATCTTTCCTCTCTGGTGATGCTTGCGGATGGTGTTGGTGCGGGTGGTGAACAGGCGGTAGACCGGGTGCTGTTTGTTTTGCTCCTTCTGCCGCATCATGGCGCCGTACTGCCGGCAGGTCATGCGGGGATCCTGGGGCGCAATGCCATCGCAGTATTTTGGCATATGGCCGTTGGTGGTGAGAAAGTATGTTCCACAGCCACAGCACCGGCTGGGCGCATGGCCGTGCTGCAGTCCGTTCATCAGATCAAAGATGTAGAAGCTGATGACATGGTCAAAGAAATACCGGTTCACAAATACGGTTTCCTTTTCCTGTTTCGGATGTCGGGCAAAGACATAGGAGGATCTCAGATCCGGCGTGATGGTAAATGGCTCAATATCCGGTACCGGCAAATCACGCATCATATTCCAGAACCATTCGCTGTTGAAGCAGTCGTGGGCAGCCATGGCAAAGAAGGTCTCTGTCCGTTTCTTCAGCCGCCGCAGATAGCCCTCCTCAAAATATCGTGCCGCCACGGCGAAGTGCTGGATGCCCAGGGGGATACTGAAGGCAGCGACCAGATAGCGGAAGAAAAATTCCCGGACGGGCGAAGCCGGCTTCAGCAGGTCGTTGTGGGACGCCGGGGAAAACAGCACCTCCAGTGTGTGCTGTTCCTGCCCTTTGTCCATCAGGCTGTACGGCGGGCAGTGCCACAGGGCGTCCAACAACTTCTCCAGAGAGGCGCGGGTCCCGTCCAGCAGGTTGATAAATTCACCTCGCCCGGCCAAAGCCAGGGCCTCCACCTGATGGCTGATGGCACCGCCGTGGGTGACCAGTTCTCGTATGGTTTCCTCGGGAACATTCAACAGTTCGGCGGCAAAGTGGCCGGCCGGGTAGACGGTCTCGTTGAAAAAGATCTGATCCTGCCAGACATCCATTGTCAGATGCAGAAAATTGTTGTTCTGCCTGATTCCCAGTGGCATAGGGCCACCTCCTCTGTCCTATATCTGTTTTCTGCCTGTCTTGCGATATTCTCATTTTATCAAAATTCCCCCAATAATCAAGTGAAAGGACAAGAGCCACGGTGGCCGCGTGGTCTCTGTCCTTATCTTTTTACAAGGGGATGATCCTATGAGTAAAACAAAACGACTGCAAACCATTGACGGCGAGAGCCTGATGAGCCTGCCGCTGACGCCGCTCAACTTCGTGGTAGACACGCTTCTGTCTCAGGGGCTGCACCTCCTGGCCGGCTCTCCCAAGGTGGGCAAGTCCTGGCTGGCCCTGTGGCTGTCCGTCATGGTGGCCAAGGGCGAAACCGTCTGGGGGATGTCCGTGAAGCAAGGTACCACCCTCTATCTCTGCTTGGAGGATTCCGTTCTCCGTATCCAGAACCGGCTCTTTGAGATCACCGAGGACGCACCAAGCAGCGTCCACTTCTGCACGGAGTGCGCCCTCATTGGACAGGGGCTGGAGGAGCAGGTGGAAACATTCCTCACCGCCCACCCGGACACGGTACTGGTCATCATCGACACGCTGCAGATGGTTCGTCCAGCTCGTGACGCAACCTACGCCAACGACTACCGCGACCTCTCTGCGCTGAAACGGATCGCAGATGCCCACGGCATCGCCATCCTGCTGATTCATCATCTGCGCAAGGAAACCGCTGACGATGTGTTCAACCGCATCTCTGGTACGACTGCTATCAGCGGTGCGGTGGATTCCAGCTTCACGCTGGTGGAGGAACGGCGGGGCAGCGGCAGAGCAAAGCTCTCCTGTATTGGCCGTGACATTGAATACCGGGAGCTGACACTGGAGCGCAACGGTGAAAATGTATGGGAACTGGTGTCGGACAGCCGGACACAGCCGGAGCTGCTGGGCGACCGTATCGTTTATCTCCTCTCCGAACTGATGAGTGACCGAACTGAATTTATCGGCACTCCCACAGAGCTGTCTGAACGAATCGACCCTTTGGGTGTGGAGCGTATCTCGCCCAAGAAAGTGTCCAGACAGATTCTGCAAAACCTGGACGCACTAAGGAAAATCGGCATTTCTGCTGTGGTGCGCCGCAGCAACGGAAAGCGGCTCATTGAGCTGCACCGTGCCGAAAGTGACGATACCCAGGGTATCCCGGCGGTCGACCCTGTTGACCCTCTCGGGGTGCTGTGCGGCGATTTGCAGGCGGTTTCCAGGTGCGGCGAGTAAACTCCCGCAAGGCAAAAGAAACGCCGTGTGGGGCCGTTTGTGGCTGAAGGTGGAACGCGGGTGTTTGGCGCGGGAGAATCACCTCCTTGGAGGTGGCCAGCATCGCGTTTGTCTGGTCACCGGCAAAGCCGCCGCCCGCCTTCCGCATAATTTCCGGGCAGAAGCCCGGGCCCACTTTATCTGCAATATGGAGGAAACGACATGAAAAAGGATATCAAGTTCAGTACCCGGATGGCATCCGCAGACCGGGAGGCCATCAAGGAATTGGCGAAACGCTCCGGAATGTCCATGAGCGACTATGTGACAGCCTGCTGTCTGGGAAAGCAGGTTGTGGTCGTCGATGGACTGAAAGAAGTGCTCAAGGAGCTGAAGTCCATTGGCAGAAATCTGAATCAACTCGTCACCCTGGCGCACATGGGGCGCGTCACGGTGGTCAATCTGGACAGTGTGCGCCAGGCGTTCTCTGAACTCTGCGCTGCTGTCCGGTTGATCCTGGAACGAAAGCGGTGGTGAGGAATGGCGATCATCAGCTTCACCAACTACAAGCGGGGCCAGACCACCGGATGTATGGGAGCCGTAATGCGGTACACCATGCAGAACAAGAAAACTGAGTTCGAGGGGCAGCAGTTGATCACAGGCATCAACTGCCAGCCGGAATCTGTCTACGCGGACTTCATGACTACCAAGCGGCTCTATCACAAAACCGATGGCGTGCTGTTCTACCACATGGTGCAGAGCTTCCCGAAAGGCGAAGCGGTCGACCCGGTCACCGCTCATGCGGCGGCGCTGAAGCTGGCTGAGTACTATGAGGGATATGAAGTTCTGGTCTGCACCCACACAGACCGGGAACACATCCATTCCCACTTCCTCATCAACTCCGTCAACTTCGATACCGGAAAGAAACTGCACATCGCAAAGGAGCAACTCCAGCAACTGAGGCAGCGCAACGATCAGGTCTGCATGGAGTTTTCTCTCCCTGTGTTCCAGCCTAAAGACAGGAAGCAGAAAACCAAGACCATGACAGTCGGTGAGTATCACACCGCGGCCCGTGGCCAGAGCAAGAAGCTGCAGCTCATGAATCTCATCAACGTCTGTATGCGCCACGCCTCCACCCGTGAGGAATTCATTGCACTGATGGAGAGCGAGGGCTGCAAGGTCTGCTGGGAAACCTCCCGGCGGAACATCACCTACACCACACCCAGCGGCTGGCAGTGCCGTGACCGCCTGCTGTTCGGGGAGAAATATCTGAAGGAGAAGATGGAATATGAATTCAGGATCAGAGCAGAAATTATCCATGGACGAGCTGTTAGAGAAGAACCGGCCCGCGCAGATGGTACAGACCACGCCGCAGCCCCCGGCACAAGAGCCGACACCGCCTCCCGAAGTGCATCCCACGAAAGCGGAGTGGGAGGATCTGCTGAGCGACCTCTGCGCACTGGGGTACCACACCGAGAGACAGACTGGCTATCTGAAGAAGGTCAACGAACTGCTTGTGCAGCTCCCGAACCGGACGCAGATGGACGAACTGCTGAAAGCGGTGAAGCATCTGGAGCAGATGAGCGAACAGGCTGGGAAGCGGAACGAGAAGCGTTTTTCTCTGCCCAGTATCAGGCTGCCCAGACTGAGTCTGCCGGACATTCCATGGACCAGTCTGCTGTTGGGACTGGCGGCCCTGGCGCTGACTGGGCTGGTGCTGTGGGTGGTGTGGTCCAGCTTGGACACGCTTTGGAGCGCGGCCAGGGGCCTGCTCCCGTGAAGGATGCCACCACGCACTACCACGCAGACAGCAAGGCCCTCCGGAAAGAACGACAAAAGAAAATCGCCCTCGGTCACAAGGAGGACGATCACGAAGAAGAACAGACTTGGCAGCAGACCATGTGACGGTCTGCTTTTTTGTTGCCCGAATTGGTTTTGGGAGAAAGGAACGCTATGAAAAGTGAATTCGAAGTGTATATGGAGACAGGTATTCTGGGTGGTTATATTCCGGAGCGAGCGATCGGCTACCGGGATGAAAATACAATCACGCCAATCTACCGGGATACATCTTATCACGAAACAGAACATGGTATGGAACTTCGCCGGGAGATGATCGTGGGCGGACGAACATTCTTCGTCCGTTCCATCTTCTCTACCGCAGAGGAAGCAAAAACGCCTACGGAGCAGATGCTGCAAATCATCGACAGTGATTTAGAAAAAGGTTCGCTTTGAGGATAGACATTGGGCAGGAGATACGGTATGTTTGTTGTTACCGTATCGGCTTGCCCGGAAAGGAGTAGCAATGGCAAGCAACGAAAAATATACCGTCCTCTATGGCCGACTGAGTCAAGAGGATACGCAGAAAACAAATAAGACGGATGACTCGAACAGTATTCAGAATCAAAAACTTCTGCTGGAGAAGTATGCAGCCGAGAAAGGATTCACCAACACCCTCTTCCTGTATGACGACGGTTACTCTGGAACGAACTTTGCTGGGGTTAGATAGCGATACTTTTTACATCTACCATGTTGCGGCGGTCATGGTTGACAACTTGCGTCGGCTCCTGCTCGGTATCAACCTGTCCGACAAAGCTATAATGGATTTCGATTTTCCGGGTGTTGGTTTCCCGGTCTAATTCATGTATCAAAATACGGTCGATAAACTCATGGACGTTTTCATAGGTCAATTCCTGTATGTCGCTGTATTTCCCGACAATCTGAATAAACCTTGATATATCCCTTTTTCGCTCGGTAACGGTTGCGATCTGCTGTTGTAACTCGTCTATCCTTGCGGCAAGGGATTTCTTTTCGTCCTCATAGCCGGAAGTTAGAAACACAAACCGTTCATCTGTCAGTCTGCCTAATGCGTTGTCCTCATACAGCTTGCGGAAAAGCGTGTCAAGTTCGGTCATACGCGCCTGTGCTTTGAAAAGTTCCTTTTGCTGCTGCGCTAATGCCTTTCTCGCTTCCATGTCGCCGTACTCGGTAGCTTTACAGATAAAGTCCTGTTCGTGTTCCTTAACATACCGCAAAACCCGCCGCATATCTTCCAGCACTAAATCAAGAAGTACGTTTTTGCGGATATAATGAGAGGTACACTCGCTGCCTGTCCTTGCCCTGTTGCGCCATGCGCCGCAAGAATAGGAAAACTTGCGCGGCTCGATATTTACGCCCTGTTGGTAATACATCTTATGTCTGCAACCAGCGCAAAACAGCAAGCCGGAAAAAATATCAATCTCCGCTGCTTTTGTCGGGCGGTGGCGGGTAGCAATCCGCTTTTGCGCAAGTTCAAAGGTTTCCTCGTCAACAAGCGGCTCATGGGTGTTTGGGAAGAAATAGCGTTGTTCTTCTTCGTTCTTCCGGGTCTTTTTCGACTTGTAGGATACCTTGTGAGTTTTCGCGGTTATGGTATGCCCTAAATATTCCTGCCTTGCTAATATGTCATAGAGCGTTTTGTCCGGCCAAGTATAGGGGGCGATCATTGCCCGCTGATACCGCGCCTGTCCTGTACGCTGATAGCGCAACGCTCCAATCGTCAAGACTTTGTTTTCCGCAAGCCATTTTTGGATTTCGCACATACGCACGCCGCTAACAAACATAGCGAAAACCTGTTTGACAATCGGCGCGGTTTCCGGGTCGGGTATAAGGTGGTGGCGGTTGTTCGGGTCTGGGATATAGCCGTATGGATATTCCCCGTTGACGCGCTCGCCTTTTTGCGCCTGTGCCTGTTTAACTGCGCGGATTTTCTTGCTTGTGTCGCGGGCGTAAAACTCGTTAAACCAGTTCCGCAAGGGGGTAAACTCGTTATCCTCCCGCGCTGTGTCAACTCCGTCGTTGATCGCGATATAGCGTACTCCGTTTTCGGGAAATACAATCTCTATGAGTTCGCCCGTTTTCAGATAGTTTCTGCCAAGACGGGAAAGGTCTTTGGTAATGACCGTCGCCACTCGTCCGGCTTCCACTTCCTGCAACATCGCTTGCAGCCCCTCGCGCTCAAAACTCACGCCGGAAAATCCGTCGTCCACAAAAAACTTTGTGTTCAAAAAATGGTGTTCGTCCGCATAGCGTTGAAGTATCATTTTTTGGTGCTGTATGCTTCCGCTTTCTCCGGCTTGCATATCCTCTTGACTTAAACGGCAGTAAAGGGCGGTGATTTTATTCGACTGTAACATTAGTCCTCCTTTCCGACAGCCGAATAAACAGGTATAATGTGTTGCTATCATTATACCATATCCCGCCGCCTAATGCACTACTCGGACGCTAAAAATCCCGGATTTCCGGGCTTTTTCTGCAAATCCTTTACAATGAGTTTCTCAATCTTTTTATGGATTGTATCGGTTGCCTTTTCACTCGGCAACGCTTGAACAAGATAGGTGATTTTCCCTATTTTGCGTTCGGTTGTAATTGTCTGTTTTTTATCCATTAGAAAAACCTCCTTTTCCTGTATGGATAAACTATATTCGTCAAAAGGCAAAAACGGGCGGTTGTTAGCTGCAACCTCACGGGAGTTTCACCCCGGCCCATGCTTATGGGTGCGCCGCGCAATACTTTGAGGGTGTTCAACGCGGGAGTATCATTGTGCCGCCTTGTATGTCGTCGCCCACAAGCTGCTAAACCTGTTTTACGGCGCGGTAGTTCTCGCTCGGCTTTTCCCCTATGGGGAAAAGCTGTCATGGCGTACCCGCCGACTGGCTCGGTACAGACGGAATGTACCCGTTTGCCTGTTATGCTGCGCACCAAAGGCCGCTTTCTTTGTCAAAGAACAATAGGCTTTGTCGGCCTGCAAAAGCACATCAACAGCGGATATGCTTTTGCGGAACGACAAATAGCCCATAACGGGAAGCGTGGAAAGGGGACACGCTCCCCGCATGGGCTAAAAGATTATCCTACATGAAAAGCAAGGGTGCGGGTAATAAGGCGCACTTGCAGCCTGTTACGCATTTCCTCGTCCACATAGGAATAGGTATTGCCCGCGTCGTCTTTCAGCGTGCGGGTACAAAGTTTCGCTATGTAACCCTCGTAGTGCTTCAAGATCGCGCACATGGCGGTTGTGTCGCCGTTTGCCGCTGCGGAAATGACAGGGAACGGCAACAGATTTTCAGACTTCCTAACGGTATTCATCATCTGCTTTTCCCTCCAAATACTGTTTGATTTTCGCAAGCGCGGATTTCCTGTGCCGGAAAACCGTCGTGCGTACAACATTCAGCAGTTCGCCAATTTCCGCGTCGCTCATATCCAAGAAGTAGGACAAAAGGATAATGTCGCGTTTCCTTTCGGGCAAAGCGTTAAGGGCTTCGGCAAGCAGTTCATTTTTGACGAGTACATCAAAGCCGGACACTTGAAAACGGAAATAATCGCTTTCGTATTCGTCCGTTGTGAAAAGCTGCGCGAGTTCGCTTTCGCTCAAATCCGAAAAAGTAACTTCGCGTGCTGCGCGTTTCGCAAGAGTGCGGCGGTGGCTTTTCGCTTCGCCGACCAAAGTTTTCTTTGCTAATGCGTCGTACTGATGTTGTATTCTTTCCTTGTCGGAAGAAGATAGCTCCATAGAGTTCACCTCCTTCCCGCGTGGAGTAGAGGACGGGAGTTAAGGGCTTGTCCTCTCTGCCCCTTTCGCTCCGTACCCGTTCGGGAGATGGCTCTTGAGTGCGCTTTTCAGAAAAAAGTTGAAAAAAGCAAAATGCGCCCGTCCGCAAGACGCGGACGGGCGCAAAGGAAATGTAAGCAGTAGCTAAATGTATTGACAGTTCACATTCATAGCCGGAATATCCCGCTTGCGGAGCATAGCTTTTTTTGACCGCAAAGCATTAGGCGGGTTACAGTAAATAAAAATGGACACGGCGATACCTCCCCGA
Organism: Dysosmobacter sp. Phy; assembly: GCF_054476235.1. Lineage (NCBI taxonomy): Bacteria > Bacillati > Bacillota > Clostridia > Eubacteriales > Oscillospiraceae > Dysosmobacter > Dysosmobacter sp. Phy. Next base: position 2,374,738 of record NZ_CM136997.1, on the reverse strand, counting down.
TACCGCCGTATCCTTAAAAAAGGGCGACTTTAATACACTACCCGCAATCCATTCTATAATAGGGAACAGCGGCTTTTGCGCAATATTAAATAAAAAAGCCGATAACACATAGGTTTTTTGACCTAATGCGTTATCGGCTCTGCGTCTATGCGTCTGGCACTTTTAATCATTTTTTTTTGAATTTATTATATGTGTTAGCTAACTGTCCACAAGCCGCGTTAATCTCTCTGCCATGAGAAACTCTCATAGTAACTTCAAGTCCTGCTTGCTCTAATTGATGTTTGAATGCAACTATTTCCCGTTTCTGTGGTGCTTTAATTCTTGAATTGCTTGTTGGGTTGTATTGTAACACGTTAATCATAACTTTTTTGCCCCGAAACCATTTTGCAAGTTGTCTTACATCTGAGGGCCGGTCATTTATACCCGGTAAAAGCAAATACGCAAAGACAATTTTGCGATTATGCCTTTCAGAATAGGATAAGGCTTGCTTAACAACATCTTCAATAGCATATATGCGCATGTGAGGAATAATACGATTTCTTGCAGATTGTGTTGCTGCGTGTAAAGATATTGTCAACTGAATTTTAAGATGTTCCTCGCGCAATTTTTTTAATTGATCGACCGGACCAACTGTTGATATGGTAATGCCGTCGGTTGGAAAGTTGAGCCCATATCTATCTCGGAGAATATGGATTGCTTTTATCAAGTTGTCATAATTGAATAAAGGCTCTCCCATACCCATAAAAACGATACGGTTTACTTTTCGACGCAACAATATAATCTGTTGTACGATTTCTGACGATGTTAGATTACGAACAAAGCCATTTCGCCCGGACTCACAAAAAATACAACCAACAGGACAACCGACTTGTGTGCTCACGCAAACAGTTCCACCATCTCGCCGCTTGATAAAAACCGTTTCAATGTATTTGTTGTCTTTCAGTTCGTAAACATACTTTTCAGTATCACTGCTTTTGCAAATATTTTTTACCAACATTGATAGATTTTTTTTGCGTGGTAATTGCTTATATAATTCTTCATATAAGGCTTTTGCTTCATTCTCGCCAATAACTTCCGACATTTCTTTGTAAGTAAATCCGTATGGATCATTCCGTACTTCCGCAGGCGTATATTTAGGTAAACGTTTCATTTTTATATCCTTTCTTCTAAATAATAAAAGTTTGTTTTTCTGTATTTTTGATTACAATCTCTAATTTTTCTACATCAATGATATGCGTCAATTTGCATTTAGGGCAGAAAAGAGGAAAATCTTTTAATACAGTATTATGAAATACTTGAACTCTCGTCTTTCCGTTACAAATCGGACATTTTATCCAATATTTTTTAAGCATTATATTTCACTCGTCCTTTTTACACAAAAAAATGCAGGTCAATCCTCAACATGAGCATTGACCTGCATTTATAATGCACAGAGCAGTACAACAAAACTAAGGCATAGCTTGCACTATGTCTATACTATATCTATACGTCGTTAGTTTTTTGTATAGCATCCGCAAAATAAGCATGACAAAAAAGCCCATGTTGAAAATGGGAAAATCCTTTTTTTCAATGCTTATCTAATACGCATGCTATGCAACATAAACGCCGCCTCCTTTTACATAAATTTTATTTTATCAGAAAATCAGTCTACTGTCAATACACAACAGGAAGTATTTAACCTAATGATATGAATTGTGTGGACATATCCAAAAAGAAAGGTGAACTGTAAAATGTAACAGGGTGAATGAAAATGGCAAAAAGACCCGTACCATTGTACGACTTTAAGGCTTTCGGGGCAGCTATAAAAGCCGCGAGAAATGAATACGGCGAGAGCCGCAAAAAGGTAAGCGACGAGTTATATATTTCCCCGCGCTACCTTGCGAATATCGAGAACAAGGGACAACAGCCGAGTTTACAGGTATTCTATGACCTTGTAACCCGGTATCATATTTCGGTAGATCAATTTTTCTTCCCGAACAGCAATGCGGAGAAATCCACCGGGCGGCGGCAGCTTGACGCGCTGCTGGACGGTATGAGCGATAAAGGCATACGGATTGTAACCGCAACAGCAAGGGAGATAACGGAAGTCGAAAAAGCAGAGGATTAACCTCACAATATGAGAAATCGGGAGATTGCAGCGCATGGCGGCTGCAATCTTTTTTTGCGTCCAAAATCAAAGGAACGCGCAACAAATACCGCCTTTCGGTGGGGGTATGGAGTAGATAGCAAGCACAGCAAACGAGTACCCGTTTGCGGAAAATGCTTGTTGGGATAATCCCAAACCCTTATACCGAAAGGCGGTGCGGAAATGGAAAACCGAAAGAGAAATATACAGATGAAGTTTTACGTTACGGAAGAAGAAAAGCGGCTGATCGACGAGAAGATGAAGCAGCTTCCCATAAAGCAGTATGGGGCATACTTCCGTAAAATGGCGATAGACGGGTATATTCTTGTCGTTGACCGAAGCGACACAAAAGCATATATCCGGGAACTGCAAGCGGTGAGCCGGAACATCAACCAAATTGCAAAACGCGCCAATGCGACGGGGACGGTTTACAGGCAGGATATAGAGGACATTAAAAAGGCGGTGGACGAGATATGGCGGTTACAAAGACGCACCCTATTAAATCAACCTTAAAGGCTGCGATAGACTATATCTTAAATCCCGAAAAGACAGACGGGAAGCTGCTTGCGTCCTCTTTCGGCTGCGGGCTGGAAACCGCCGATATTGAGTTTGCATGGACGCGGGAAGCTGCCGGAGATCGCGGCACACATTTAGGGCGGCACTTGATACAATCCTTTGCGGTGGGAGAAACCACACCGGAAGAAGCGCACAAAATCGGCATGGAACTTGCCGGGGCGGTATTAGGCGGCAAGTATGAGTTTGTTTTGACAACTCACGTCGATAAAGACCATCTGCATAATCACTTGATTTTCAACGCGGTTAGCTTCGTTGACTACAAAAAGTACCATTCCAACAAGCAAAGCTATCACTTTATCCGGCGCACCAGCGACAGGATATGTAAAGAGCATGGGCTATCCGTCGTCGTACCGGGACAGGACAAGGGAAAAAGCTATGCAGAATACACCGCCGAAAAGCAAGGGACAAGCTACAAAGCAAAGCTGAAAACGGCGATAGATACTCTCATTCCCCAAGTGAAAGATTTTGACGAACTGCTGCGCCGCTTGCAGGAAATGGGGTATGAAATCAAACAGGGCAAATACATTTCCTTTCGCGCTGCCGGACAGGAACGGTTTACCCGCACAAAGACGCTCGGCGCGGCCTATACGGAAGAAGCGATAAAGGAGCGTATCAAGGGCGTGTATGTTGCCAAAACAAAAACGCTGCGGGAAGATAAGAAAATCCGGCTTGTCGTCGATCTTGAAAACAGTATCAAAGCCCAACAGTCGGCGGGCTATGAACGGTGGGCAAAAATCCATAATCTGAAACAGGCTGCTAAAAGCATGAACTTCCTAACCGAAAACAAGATTGAGTATTATAGCGAACTTGAAAGCAAGATAGCCGATATTATGACCGCTCATGACGCGGCGGCAAAGGCGGTTAAGGAAGTGGAACAGCGTATGTCTGATTTGTCGCTGCTTATCAAGCACACCACCACATACCGACAGTTAAAACCGATTTACGATGAATACCGAAAATCGCCGGACAAGGAAAAGTATCTGCGGGGGCATGAAAGCGAAATTATCCTGTTTGAAGCTGCGGCAAGGGCATTAAAGGAAATGCAGATAAAGAAGCTGCCCGATCTCGCCGCGCTGCGCAAGGAGTATAGAAGCTTAAACGACAGGAAAACCAAATTGTATGAAGATTATCGGCAAGCCAAGAAGCAAATGCAGGAATACGGCGTTGTCAAAAAGAACGTCGATAGTATTCTTTACCCGTCCCAAAGCAGGGCGCGGGAGCAGGAGCGATAAGGCGCAAAACATGGGGTGGCAAGTGGAATGTTAAGGGCTGAAAACGCCTGTGTTTCTGCGGCTTCCAGCGCATGAAAACGACATAGACGATAAAGTATATTCAAACCCGCAAAAACGGCTTTCTAATTGTCCACGCAAGGACAAAAAAAGAACAGGGGCGCGGTGCCGGAAATCGGCAACCGCGCCCCTGTTCTCTATGGGCTATTCCTCGTCGGTCAAGATAAACTCCCTTTCGGAAAACTCGCTGTCCGTCATGGCTTGCAGCTTGTTCACCGCTGCGGCGGCAAGCTGGCGCATATCCTCGTCCATGTAGGGCATGGCGGCAAGGATATTTTCAAGCGTTGTTTCCCGGCTGTCCTCGGCGTAGATCGCAACAATGTTTTCTTCCTCAATGGTAAAGCGGGTATTCATGCTATCAAACCTCCAAATCCTTTTTATGCTCTTTCTGTTTATCTTTCGGCTGCTGCGCCGCCTGTTTCTTGTATTCGTCCAGCTTCTTCAAAATGGACGGTTTTTTCTGCGGCTGTTCCCGTTTCTCGGCTTTTACCGCTTTTGCAAGGTCGGTAACGGAAATCGCTTCCCCCGCCTTTGCCCGCTGCTCAAAATCTGCAACGGTGGGCGTTTGCGGCGTATTGTTGATAAGCCCGTCAAAATTGTTGTCGTTCTGCTCTATGGTGTCCTCGACGTGCTTTAAGGGATTATCCCGCTGCGGCTGCTCGGCGGCTATGGCATAAGCCTGTGTGCCATTCCCCATAATGAGATACTTCCCGTCCTCCGACGCATGGTGAAAACCAAATCCCGCCGCTTCGATCTGTTCACGGCTCATATCGGTAATATGAAAATTGCCCCTCGGCGTTCTAACGGTTTCACCCGTCAAAAGGCTGTCGGGGGTCGCTTCCGGCTGCTGCTTTTCAAGCTGCCCGTCCTTGTAGGAATATCCTTGCGCCGCGATTGCTTCAAGGGTCTTGCCCGTAACGTCGCCATAAATCCGCTTGTCTGCGTCAACCAGCATTTGCAAAGTGTCTTGTACGGTGTCGGACAAGGCTTGCTGCTGTTCGGGCGGCAGCTTGTCAAATACGGGGGTCTGCTGCTCCTGCAAAAACTCCGGCACTTGCTGAAAACCGATACTGTCTACATAGTGGGCGGTGTCCTCGTCGTTCTGATGAAGCACAACAATGTCGGAAACGGAAAGGCTATGCCCCTTAAAGTCGGCGGGGTGGTCGATATTAAACCTTTCCCAAATGTCGCCCAGCGTCATATCCTTTGTAAGCGGTGCAGTATAGACGAGTTCATAATTTACCCGGTCAATGGTAAGTCCAGCCGCTTGCAGACGGTCATAAGGCTCAAAGCGCAAGTCCCTTGTTTCGTCCCCGCGCTTTAACTGATAAATGGAAAAGGTATCGCCCTGCTCCTGCTCGGCTTGCCGCTGCTGCTGCAACTCGGTAAAATGCCCCTCAATCTCGGTAATGAGTTCCTTTGCGGTGGTCTGTATTGTTTCAAGGGACGCTTTTAACTCGGTCATTTCCTTGCCGCTGCTCCAACCAGCCACATAGCCGAAAGAGTAATCGGAAGTATCAAGGCCGAAATGCTGGCAAACCGTATAAGCGACGCTTTCCGCTTCTACCTCGCAGGTATGGCGGTCAACGCGGTTTTGCTGCTCCGGCGGGGCGTTTAAGTCTACGTCGTGCAGCTTCGCATGGGCGATTTCGTGAATGGCGGTCTTTACCGCCTGTAATTCACTCACGCCCTCTTTGATTGCAATACGCTTGTCGGTCAAACTGAAATACCCATTTGCGCCGTTTGTGATCTGCTCAAATGCAATCGGGACGGGGGACGCTTTTTCAAGGGCGGCGAAAAAATCCTCGTACTGCTCCACATCGGCAAGCAGCGGTTTAACGGAAAGGTCGGGAAACTCCTTGCCCTCGGTCTGCGAAATATCAAAGACGGTTATAACCTTAAAGGCGGGGACGGTGATTTCCTTTTCTTCCTTTACCACTTTTCCCTCGCGGTCAAGCATGGGCTTTCTCGTTTCGGGGTCGATTTTATCAACCAGCTTTTTCACCTTGTAGGGCGCGGGGGCAAAGATTTTAATGCCTTTCTCGCCTTTCTTTACATGGCGGTCAAACTCCTTTTCCCATTGACGGAAGCCCATTACCAAATTGCCGCCCTGCATAGCAATTAGGATAGTGTTATTCAAACTATAATCATGGAACTTTGACATAGCGGTTAGAAACTCTTTGTAGCGGTCGCTGTCAAAAATCGCCTGTACGCCCTGTTCCAAACGCGCGGTGATCTCCTTTACCTTTTCGGCGGGCTTTTCGGAAGTAAGGATAATGGGGACGACGGGGCGGGGCTGCTGCGGCTCTGCGGCCTGTGCGTCTGCTTGCTGCGTTTCGGCTGCGTCCATATAGGCTTTGTCCTGTTCGCCGCGCTCCGGCTGCGGGTAACTCATAATGCGGTATTCTTCCGGCACTTCGCGCCCCTCAAACTGCCGTTCCCACTCGTCGCCGCTTTCCACGATATAGCCGTACTCGGTAAACGCGCCTTTTTCCTGCGCGGCAGCGTTCCTGCCAAAAGTAGAAAGGTCAATGCCGCCTTTCCATTCTTCGGGCATTTGTACCATGCCGGATTGATTTAAGTAATAGTCGCCCAAATCGTGGTAGTTATGTACTTCGGGGATATGGACGTAAAAATCCACGTTGTAGGTGAAGTCAATTACCTGTCCAATATTTGCAAGCCCGTTTTTCTGCTGCAAAGCTGCGTTCAGCTTGCCAACCTCGGCGGGGTCAAGCTGTTCGAGCCGCGCCGCAAGAAAATTGAGTTCGTCCACGTCGGCGGCGCATACCATTTCATAAGGCAAGGCAATATGTTTCTCCGGGTCGTCGGAATAGCCGCGAATGGAAAAATCCTGCGGGTTGTCGGCGGTAATGCCGACGTTCCGCATAGCTTCGTGCAACTGCTCCTTTGTGGCGGGCATATCCAACCAATAGCCGCCGGGGTCGCCCGCGTCAAAGCGGCTGCGGTTGCCTATCATAATAGAAAACTGTTCGCTCATGTGTTCACGCTCCTTTTCCTGCCCGGTATTTTCGGGGATAGCTGCCGCCTGTTGCTGCTGCGGGGGTTCTTCGCCCTCTATGGTGTAGTCCGGCATGAGCATACCGTTTACTTTGAAATAGTCGGCGTACTCCTGCGGGATAGGCGGGGAGATTTCCGTAAACAAGCGGTCATACGCTTTGATACGCCCATTCAGATACTTTTCCATAGCTGCCTTGTCGGTGAAAACCTTTCTATCTTGTCCGGCAATCTTCGCTTGGGTTCTGCTTGGGCTGTTGGTGCGCACGCTCCATGTAAGCGTCCATGAATACGGGATAGATTTCTGCGCTTCTTTGTCGTAGCGGGTATTCTCGTAAATGTAGTAATTCATCTGATATACCCGATTGCTGCGAATATGGCGGTTATGCTCGGTGGTCTGCCACTCGTTAGCGGTGTGCTGGACGTGCGGCGTTCTCACATATTCAAGTGTTTTATCCAGCAAAAGCGTTCTTCCCGCCTGTTCTTCCCATGCGGCGGCGCGTTCTTTAAGGTCGTCAAAAATCGCCTGTTCTGCCGCCGCGCTTTCGCTGCGCATGGAAAGTAGCTGCGCAATCGGCAAGGAAGCATAAGGGGCAATCTCCCTGTCCTTTGCTTCAAAATATATCCGGCGTTCTATCCGCATGGTTTCGGCGGCTTCTAATTTGTCATGGTCGTATGAGGAATACGGCATATTCTTTCATCACGTCCTTTCTCGGTCATATAAGGGTTTGGGACTATCCCAACAAGCAAAATGCCCGCGCTCTCTATGGGAAGCGCGGGCATTTCTCGCAAACGGGTACTCGTTTGCTGTGCTTGCTATGTAGTTGTTTTTATCCGTAAACGCCTGTTTCTCTCGCTTTGGGCTTTCTGTCTGCGGCGTATCTTTGCCGCGCAATCGGGGCAGTATTTCGCCCGGTTGCTGCCCGCCGCAAACGTGCTGCCGCATACCGCGCAACGCTTCAAATCGGTTTCCCCGCTGCGGGTGATCTGTTCGCAAAGCTGCCTGTCGGCGGGTAATACCGCTTCGCGGAAATAGCGGCATAGCAGCGAATAGCTGATACTCTGCACACAAACGCAAGTTTCCCCGTCGTCCAGCAGCAGACAATTCCCGCAATCGTTGTTTGCACAAGCGGCGCGGGTCATTTTCTTTACGGCGCGGTATTGCTTTTCATCAAGCCTTATCATTTTCGGTTCTGCTCGACGCGGAAGTTTACATACTTGCCGCCTGTGTCGGCAAGCAGCACAACTCCGTCAAAGGTCTTTCCCGTCTTGGTCGAGTACATACCTTTGATTTTTACCTTTCCGTCTTTCAAAAGGGCGGCGGCAATCGCCTTTGTGAAAGCCTTTTTGCGCTGCTCAAAAAAGCGGTCATTCTTCCACATCACAAAGCTGCAAGCCCTGTCGGAGCAGTAAAAGTTTTTCTTGCCCTCGTAAACCGCCGCGCCGCAACGGGGGCAAGTGCCGATTGCTTCCCGCTGCGGGGTAAACAGCTTCGCTTTATCCTCGGAAATCGCGGAATAGGTCTTGACAAGCCCCGCTGTCATTTCCTCAATCCCGCGCATGAAGTCGGCGGGGCTGTCGCTGCCCTTTGCAATCCCGGTAAGGCGCGTTTCCCATTCTGCCGTAAGCTGCGGGGACGTAAGGCTGTCGGGCAGAATAGCGACAAGGTTATACCCGTCCTTTGTGGGGATTAGCTTTTTGCCCTTGCGCTCGGCAAAGCCCGCGCTAATGAGTTTTTCAATGATACCCGCCCGCGTCGCGGTGGTGCCTAACCCTTTGCGCTCCGCGTCCTCCGGCGTGTCCTCCTTTCCCGCACTCTCCATAGCCGAAAGTAACGTATCTTCGGTAAATGCCTTTGGGGGCTGCGTGTAACGTTCGGAGATCTCCGCTGCCGGATTGTCAAAGGTCTGCCCCTCGGCAAGCGGGGGTAAAACCGCTTCCGGCTCTGCGTCCTCGTCCTGTTCCCCGGACGCGGCGCGGGATAGTCTTTCAATCTCGCGCCAACCCTCGCAAAGCGTCGTCCTGCCCTTTGCGGTAAAGGTATAGCCGCCGCAAGTGAAAACCGCCGTAACCGCTTCATACTCATAGGGCGCGGCAACGGCGCAAAGCAGTTTTGCGCACACAAGGGTCATTAGCTTTTTCTCACTTTCGGCAAGGGAAGAAAAGCCCGTTTTCACAAACTCCGCTGTCGGCAAAATGGCGTGATGGTCGGTTACTTTGCTGTTGTCGCAAATCCTCGCAAGGTCGGCTTGCAGCTTCACGCCCTGCATAAAGGGGAGAGCAGCGCAAAGGCCGGTGATAAGTTCCTTTGTGCTGCCCTCCATATCGGAAGTGATATATTTGCTGTCGGTGCGGGGATAGGTCAAAAGCCGTTTTTCATAAAGGGCTTGCGCATAGTCAAGGGTCTGTTTCGCCGTAAACCCATACAAACGGTTTGCTTCCCGCTGCAAGGCGGTGAGGTCAAACAGTTTCGGCGGGGCTGCGGTCTTTTTCTCTTTTTTAAGGGAAGTACAAACGGCCTGCGATTTCTCGCAAGCCGCTTTCATCTGCCGCGCCGCCGCTTCGTCGTCCTGCCTTTCGGAAAGGGCGGCAACGCCGCCAACGTCCAGCCGGACGACATGATATTTCTCTTTCTTAAAGCTGCTGATTGCATAGTCGCGGTTTACCAGCATAGCAAGGGTGGGCGTTTGCACTCTGCCGACATTCAATGTTTTATGGTAGAGGATAGAGAAAAGGCGGGTCGCGTTAATGCCAATGAGCCAATCGGCCTTTGCTCTGCAAAGCGCGGATTGATAGAGGTTGTCATAGCCGCGCCCGTCTTTGAGATTTGAAAAGCCCTCGCGGATTGCACTTGCTTCCATGCTGCTAATCCAAAGGCGGGAAAAGGGCTTTTTGCAATTCGCCTGTTCATAGACAAAGCGGAAAATGAGTTCCCCCTCGCGCCCGCTGTCGCAAGCATTGATAATCTCGGTAACGTCGCTGCGGTGCATAAGGTCTTTGAGAATGGAAAACTGCTGCTCCTTGCCGCTGGCAACAATAAACTGCCACTCCTGCGGGACAATGGGAAGATCGTCGTACTTCCATTTACGGAATTGTTCATTGTAGGTCGCCGCGTCTGCAAGGCTAATCAAATGCCCGATACACCACGACACAAGGTAGCCGCCGCCCTCAAAATATCCGCTGCGCTTTTCATTCGCGCCCATAACGGCGGCAATCGCCGCCCCGACGCTCGGTTTTTCTGCAATTACAAGTTTCATAGATTATCGTCCTCCTGCTCGGTCTGTTCGGTTTCGACTACTTCCGTTTCCTCGTCGTCCTCGTCAAAATCAAGGTCGTCAAGGCTGCTGCTGCCTTTCGCCGCGTCCTTTTTGGGCTTCAAAATCTTAAAGTAGTAGAACGCGCCGCCGCCCGCTGCGGCAACAAGCAGCACGACAAGCAGAATACCCATGCCGCCGCCTTTTTCTTCTTCCGGCGGCTGCTCGGTTTCTTCCGGCTCCGGCTCGGCTTCCACACCCGCGCACTCGCTCATGTTGACGCTGCAAACCGGGCAAGCGGTGTTGACGCTTCCGGCAACGCATTTATCGGTGCAGCTACAAACGGGGGCTTCGGTCTGCCCGTCCTCCATAAGGGCGGTTAAATCCGCTTCGTCCACTTGGTTAAGGAAATGGACGGTATTTTCCCCGTCCTCGGCGCGGTCAATGATGATGTAAAAATAGTTGCCACTTTTGGTAACGACGGTGATAAACTGCTTGTCGCCGGACGCTTCACCCGTTATATCGTCCACAAGGGACATATTCCCGTCCGGGGTAAGGGGCTGCGGCTCATAGCCGCCCGTCGTTTCTTCCGGCTCGGTTTCCGGCGCGGGGGTTTCCTCGGTTACGGGGGTAGGCGTGTCGTCGCTTTCATCGCCACCGCCCGCATAAGCGGTAACAGAAAAGCCGCACATGATAACCAGTGCGGCAAGCAATACGGTAAACTTTCGGATTATCTTTTTATTCTTCATTGTCGTTGTCCTCCTGTTCGGCGGGGTAAGTGGCTTCCGGCTGCGGCAAGGTGATTTCGCCGCTGGCGTAAGCGGAGAGGAACGCGGCAAGCTGCGTCCCGTCAAGGTGTACCGCCTTTACCATTTGCACGATCTGCGCGTTTTCTTCCTCGACTTTCTGCGCTTCAAGGTCTTTCAGCTTCTTTTGCTGTTCAAGGATTTTTGCCCTCGTTTTCTCAATATCCCTTTCGATACGGTCAAGTTTCGTGTTCGCCATAGTCATTTACTCCTTTCCAAACTGTTCTTTCCATGAATAGCTGCGCCCCAATCCCTTAACGGTTTTAAGATAGGGCATAGCGTTTTCTTCCAAAGTCGCCGCCCGGTTAAATAGATCGGGATAGTGTTCTTTGAGATATAAAATCTCTTGTTTCTTCATGCTCGGACAAAAGAAACAGGACGATTTACCCGGCTGCGGCAATCCTGCCGCTTTGATTTCCCGGATACAATCGTCCCTGTTCCAGCCCCATTCTTCAATGAGGGGGTAGCGGTTATGATATTTTTTGTCGGCTTCGTTGTACTTGCGGGAATGTTCATACCGTTTCACTTCTCCCGCGTCATAGCCGATATAGCGGTTGACTTTCTCGCCGCGCTGCCATACTTCGCGGCAAGGCGCATAGTGGTTGCAAAACTTTTCCTGCGGTGCGATTTTGTGTTTCTGCGAACAACGCTTATGCCCGTAGGCAATCGACGGGAGCGTATGAGAGCGCAAGCACTCGGTTTCAAGAGATAGGCGGTTGCCGTAGCGGTCAACATACTGCACAACGGTAATCTGCGGCATACCGTGTTCCGCAAGCCATTGATTGATTATCTCGATAAATTGATAGGTATGCGGGTGTTCCGCGCCCGTATCGGCAAAGGTGATAAGGTCAATCGGGATTTTGTGCTTGTATAGGCCAATAAGTAAGGCGGCACTATTCGTGCCGCCGCCAAAAGATACAATATTCATTTTTCAACTCCTTTTAATTGTAATTTAACCGCCCGTAGGCGTAAAAGTGGGATTGCCAATAGCTGGTGTCCAGCTTTGAATACTGGATAGGGTCGCCACAATGCAGCATGACGGGGCTTCCGTCCCCGTCCTCGCCCACATAAATCCCCACATGGGAAACGCCGGGGGTGTCGTATGTACCCGTAAAGAACACCAAATCCCCCGGCTGCGGGTTAGAAACAGGGGTTGAGATGTTGTAAAGCCCTTGCGCCCCAAGTCTGCCCGTATTGTATAGGCCGCTGTTCGTCAACACATAACTCACAAAGCCGCTGCAATCAAAAGAGGTTTCCGGGGTGCTGCCGCCCCACACATAGGGAAAACCGACGTATTTATCTGCTTCCTCCATGAGCCGCGCAAACTTTTCATCGGAACCCAGCAGCGCGGCGGGTACTTCATAATCGGCGGGCGGGTTTTCATAGTATTTAGACACATAGCCGGATTGCGGGAAAAGGTCGGGTCTGTTTCCCAGCGACGACATATACATAGCGTACATGGATAGCTGTTCTTCGCCCATGATGTAAACGGGGACATGGGAGAGGTTGAAGTTTTCCAAATCCACATGAAGAATGTAATAGTTATAGGGGACTTCAACCGTATAGGGGTTGCCCTCGCTGTCCGTCCTTGTTTCGGTGCGGTAGCGTACCTGTACTTCTTCCTCGACCGTCAAGATATACTGTTTCTCAAAGAGCATTTCAAGGGTGCTTTGCACTTCATCGAGTGTAAACACGCCCTCATGCCACGCGGAAAGGATAGAAATTAGCACATAGGGGTCATGCTCGATCTCGTCCGCGTTTACCCGGTATTCGTCATAGCCGGGGTATTCGCTTTCGATATTGTCCAGCATATCTTGTAACTCGGCTTCCATAGCGGCATACGCGCTTTCCGCGCCCGTTATATCCGCGTCCTCGGAGAGATAGGACGACGCAATCAAGCCGCTGCCGCTGTTGCCGCCAAAGAGGGAGCAAGAGGACAGCCCGCCGAAAAGCAGCAGCACGATAAAGGCAATCCCGCCCACAATCAAGCAGCCTTTCCAATGCCGGACAACAAAGAACGTCGCCCGTTTGGTTTCCTGCGCGGTTTTCTTCGCCGCCTTTGCGGTGGCTTCAGCGGTTTTTTTCGCTTTGCCGCCCGCTTTCAGCGTTTTTGCATACTGCTTTTTAATGCGCTGCTTCTGCCAAAAACGGGAAATGGGGTTGGAGTGCGCAAGCGCGGGGTTATCGTGCAACGCCTTTTGATAGAGAAAATCTGCGTTTGCCTTTACCGCTTGTTTTTCCGCTGCCGCCGCTGCCCGGTAGGGTTTCAGCTTATGGCGGCGTATGCCGCCCTTAACTGCCCGCGCCGCCATGCCGCCCGCTTTCTCTCCGGCAAGTTCTACCCGGTGCCCGCTTTCCACACCGACGTTTTCTTTCTCTACCTCGTAGATTTTCCCATGTACGGTACTGTTTAACTCCTGTGCCGGACGGGATAAGGGGTTATGCCGCAACTTGCCGTTTGGGGGCTTATCCGTCTTTTCAAAGGAAAGGCGCGTCTTTGCCTTGCCTTTCGCTTCGTCAAAAACGCGCTCTTTCTTGATTTTGGTCTGCTTGGGGATAGCCGCCCGCGCTGCGTCTAAACAGTCTGCCGCCTTATCCGATTTCTTGATCGCTTTTTGAAGTTCCGGCGTTGCCCGTTCCGCTTCGGAAAACTGCAAGCGGGAAGAATGGGTTTTAGGCTGCGTCGCGTCAAGGGCTTTTTTCTCCGCGCCTTTTGCTGCGTGTCGCTCAATCTCTGCGCCGATATGCTGCACAACCTTTTCCGCTGCCACCCCTGCGGGGGCTGAATAGTTTTCTTCCTGCGGCCTTTCGCTGATACTGGACGTTTCGCCCGTCGTGAGGTTTTCCGCAACCGCACCGTCGCGGGTCATTTTTTGCGTTACCTTGTCGGGGGCTTTCAGTTCCTTGCTCAATCTTCATCACCTCCAATCCGCTGTTTTGCAAGTTCGCAATAGTCGGGGTTTAACTCAATGCCGATATAGCGGCGGTTAAGCCGTTTTGCTACCATGCCCGTCGTGCCGCTGCCGAAAAAGGGGTCAAGGACAATCCCGCCGATGGGACAGCCCGCCAAAATGCACGTTTCCGCAAGTTTCGGCGGGAACGCTGCGAAATGCCCGCCATGATAGCCGACATTGTTAATCTGCCAAACGTTGCGGCGGCTGCGGACGGGAGAAATCAACTCGTCGGCGTATGCGCCCTTTTCGCGGGGGCGGTTGATTTTCTGCGGTTGGTTTTGCCCCGGAACAGTAACGTTATACTTATTTCCTTTGCTAACTCCGCTTTTCAGCCGCCCCGCCGTTGTGGGGGCTATCGGCTCGGCTACTGCTTGCCAATCGTAATAATACTTCTTTGACTTGGTAAGCAGAAACACATATTCATAGCAGCGGGTCGGCCTGTCCCGCGTGCTTTCCGGCATGGGGTTTGTTTTGTGCCAAATGATAGAACTGCGCAAATACCAACCGTCGCCCCGCAAGGCGAGGGCTACAAGCCACGGAATACCAATTAAATCTTTGGGCTTGCAGCCGGGGGCGCGGTGGTTAAACGCCACTTGCTGCCCGTTCCTGCCTTTGGGGTATTTGGGGTCTTGGTGGTCGGCTTTGCTGCCTGTGCCGCAATAAGTGTCCGCGATATTCAGCCAACAAGTACCCTCCGGCGTAAGCACCCGCTTTACCTCATGGAATACCGCCGTAATACGGGAAACATATTCCTCCGGCGTTGCTTCCCGTCCGATCTGCCCGTCTGCGCCGTAGTCCCGCAAGGCATAGTAGGGTGGGGACGTTACGCAACAATCAACTGCATTTTCCGGCAAGGTTTGAAGCACCTGCAAGCTGTCGCCGCAATAGATTTTGTCCATTTCTATCCTCATGCCGACACCTCGCCGGGTTTGGTCGTCATTACACGATAGAGTTCCGTATCTTGCGGGAAACGGTCAATAAAGGGCAAAATCACGTTGCCATAGAAGATAAGCCCCTCGCCCGCGTCGGAATGGGTTACATAGGTCATTTGCTGCTGCGAAATGTTAAGCTGCTTTGCAAGGATTTCCCTGTCGCCCTGGGCTTGGTTGAGCATATACACAAAATCGCTGTTTTCAAAAATGTTCTCCACCTCGCGGGACGATAACAAATCTTTCACGTTTTGGGTGATACCTGTCGGAATACCGCCCCATTTTCTAAAACGCTTCCAAATCTCAACGCTGTACGCTGCGGTCTGTTCCTCTTTGAGCAGCAAATGAAACTCGTCGATATAGTACCGCGTCGCCTTGCCTTCGCTGCGGTTTATGGTAACTCTGTTCCAAACTTGATCTTGGACAATGAGCATACCGAGTTTTCGTAGCTGGGTGCCGAGTTCTTTAATATCAAAGCAGACAAGGCGGTTGTGAATGTCAACGTTTGTTTGGTGGTTAAACACGTTCAAACTGCCATTTACATAGAGTTCCAATGCCGACGCGATACGCTGCGCTTCCTTTTCCGGCTGCTTCTTGATTTCATTGTAGAGGTCGCCCAAAATCGGCATATTCTCCGGCTTCGGGTCTGCAAGGTAGCTGCGGTACACGCTGATAACGGCGCGGTCAATCAAAGTCTTTTCAACCGCTTCCAGCCCGTTTTTGCCGCCCATAATCAACTCGCAAAAGGAAAGGATAAAATCGCTCTTTAAGGCTATGGGCGTGTCGCCCTCGCTGTAATTGAGGTTTATATCCATCGGGTTAATGTACTGCGTGCTGTTCTGCGAAACCTTGATAACCTGCCCTTTCAGCCGTTCCACAAGGGGGTAATATTCCGCTTCCGGGTCGCAAATGATAATATCGTCTGCGGTAATGAGAAAAGCGTTGGTGATCTCGCGCTTTGCCGAAAAACTCTTGCCGCTGCCGGGTGTGCCGAGTATCAAGCCGTTAGGGTTCTTCAGCCTTTTCCTGTCGCACAAAATCATGTTATTCGATAATGCGTTTAAGCCGTAATACAACGCTTCGCCGCTTTGGAACAGCTCTTGTACCGTAAAGGGGACGAAAATGGCGGTGCTGGAAGTCGTCAAGCCCCGCTGGATTTGGATTAGGTTTTCGCCCAATGGGATAGAGGACATAAGCCCCTGTTCCTGCCGGTAGTCAAGGCGGGTGAGCATACAGTTGTATTTCTGTGCGATACTTGCGGCCTGAAATACGTCGTTGTCCAATTTCTGCTTTGTGTCTGCCACATTCAAAACTAACAGCGTAAGCAAAAACATTCGCTCGTTCCGGCTCTGCAAATCCCGCAAAAGGTTTTTCGCTTCGCCGCCGTAGGTGGCAAGGTCGGACGGAATTATATCCATATCGTAGCCGCTGCGGATTGCCTTTTTCTGTTCCTCGATTTTCATACGGTCAAGGTCGGTGATTTTCCGCTTGATCGTCTTGATCGCTTCGTTGTGGTCGATACTCTGAATGTGCAGATTGACGACAATCCCGTTTTCCGCTTCCATGAAGTCGGCAAGCATACGGTCTGAAAGTTCCGGCGCGGCAATCTGCAAAAAGGAAACCGCGCCAAACTTCCCGCCCATTTGAAACATTCGCCCGTCGCCAAAACGGAAAGAGGACGGGGCAATAAAGTCTTTGACGGAAAGGCCGCTTACGGGTAGCCATTCCCACGCAAAGTTGAAGCGTTCCCCGTCCGGGTGGAAAAGCCCATGCAGCACTTCAAGCCGCTGCTTCCCGTCCAATACCCGCGCCGCCGCGCCGATCACCTTAAAATGGTTGAGGGTGTCCGTTTCGATACGGGCAAGCCGCGCCCGCGCCGATTTAATATCTTTTGCTTCAATGGTAAAGGTGAGAAACTTTGTCTTGATAAGCCCGTTGTTGCCGCGTTCAAGCTGTGTTTGCAGCATTTCGGTGTATTCGGCTCTGATACTGTCAAAGTCGTCATTCTGTGGGGCAATCGTGATACTGCTCTTGAAATCCTCCTTGTTCGCATGGCGGCTGATTAAGGAAAGCTGCACACTGATAGAAGCGTCAAAAGAGTTATACATATCGCAAAGGGCTTCAAAAATGGCGGTCTTGTCGTCCGGCTGCGCAAGCTGATAGTTAATATCTTCAAACTCAATGCACTTGGAATACCGCCCGTTTGCAAGGCGGCAAATCCCGTCCTTATACATTCGTTCAAACGGTATGCTGTCCTGCGCCGTATGGGGCTTCCCGTCGCCCTTTGACTGCCGGATAAGCGCGTCGATCTGTTTCTTTTCCTGCCGCGTAAGTTTACGCTTTTTGTTTTGGGTCTTTCCCTTTTCCTTTGACAATCGCCCGTACCTCCTTATCTAATCGCTCCTGCCGCGCAAGGGCGGTATAAAAATTGTTGGTCTGATAAGGTCGCTCTTTGGGGCGAAGAAACTTCACTTCCACAAATTGCCGTATAATCACTTCCAGCGGTTGCCCGTTCTTCTCGTACATAGCGAGTAGGAACATGGGCAGCATGGCAAGCACCATGCACAAAGCCGCCGTTGTCGTTCCCGCGCTGTCCTTTGTCAAAAAGAATAGCGGTAGCCCGATAGCCACCGCCGCGCCGAAACAGAGTAATTGTCTTTTGGTAAGGTTGAACATTACCTTGCTCTTGATTTTGGTTAAATCCTTTGGGACGGTTACATACGCCATTTCAAACCTCCTTTCCGGCAAACCGTATGTCGCTTTTGATTTCATTTCCCCATACGTCCCAACCAGGGGTATGCTGCCTTGCAAACAGTTCAATACGCGGTAGGTCGCCCATAAGGGCAAGTATCTTTTCCCGCGTTATATCCGGCTTTTTGCTGTGCTGCTCAACAGGGGAAATAATAAATTGATGTACCTTGTTTGATTGTCGCTTCGGGTGTCCTTTGGTAGCAAGCAAGCAGATTTCCGCATTTCCTCGCGTCCAAAAGCCCAAGCCATAAAACCAAGTGGGCGATTTCCGATTTTGCTTTAACCATACAAAGGCAACGGATTTATAGGTAAATCCCCAAGCCTTGATTAACTGCAACGCTTCTTTAAGCTGCGGGAACGTCGCCCATAGGAATAAAATACAGTCCTTATCCGCAATTTCTTTGACGGGTAAAGCGCAAAGTTCCTCAATACTCATAGTGGGATAGTGCTTTTCCGCTGCGCCCTGTACCTTGCTTCTCGCGTATCTCCAAGGGGGATCGGCGTAAATGATTTTGTATTTCTTCATCTGCACCCCCTTAATGCGCGCTGAATACGGATTTTGCAAGGCTTCCCGTTTTGAAAAGCGTAAAACACAAGAGGACGGTATAGCCCATGCAAGACCAGATCGCGCCGGATATGTCATCGGTTGCTGCGATTGTCTGTATCAAAACCGCATAAATACCGACGCACACAAGAATTAGAAAAGCCTGAAAACCGAGGGCAAGCAAGGATTTTAAGTAGTTCTGTCCCATGCCGCCCCATTCACGATTTACCATTGTCGCAACGGGGATAGGGGCGATACTCGTTACAAGGTATATTTCAATCATGCGCCCGTACACCACCAGCATGATACAGATAGACAACGCTTTCATGGTAAGCCCCACAAAGAGTGATTGAAACCATAGCCCCAAAAGCCCGCCGACGCTCATAGCGTCCAGCTTTGCTTCTATATCGGTGATAACGGTTGCAATATCTATGCTTGTGTCGGATATGATAACGCCCGCGCTGTCGTTGACGACGCTCTGTGTAATGTCAAATACGCCCATGACGATGTTCCAAGTATTTGTTACCAGCAGCACCGCAACAAAGGTTTTGAAAATCCACTTGAAGAAAATCCAAGTGTCGAGATCGTGCAGATTGTTTTTCTCAATTACAAGCTGGATTAGTTCGTAGCACATGACAAAGGTAATGATAACGCCCGCAATCGGCACAATGACGTTTTCCGATAGGCTGCGTATCATATTGAATATGCCCGCGTTCCACCCGGCGGGGGTTGTGCCGACTTGCGTTGCGATTTCTCCAACCTCTGTATTTACGCTGTCGAACAGCCCGGAGAGATTAGAGAGTATTCCGTCTGTCAAAATGCCGCGAAACCAATCTTCAATCATCTGCCATATCAAAAGCTAATCCCTCCTTTCCCGCGCCCTCCCGCGTGAAGCGGGAGAGCGCGGCGGGTAGTGTTAGTTTGTGGCATTATCCAAACAGGCCGGAGAGCAGCGGGACAAGGGTAAGGCCGATAAGGGCAACGCCGCCGCCCGCCATCAACTGTTTCATGCCCTGCGACTTCGCGCCGGGGTTATCGTTGCCGTACCCCTCCATGAGGTTAATGCCGCCCCAAATGCCAAGTCCTGCGCCAAGCGCGATTACCAAAGTCTGCAATACGTCAACTGCGCTGTTGAAAAAATCCATATAAACCTCGCTTTCTGCCGCTAAAACGGCTCAAAAAATGTTGTTGGAAATAAAAATGCCGCCGTTTTTATTCGGCGGCTGCGTCCTCGTCGGACAAATCTATTTCGTATATGTCAAAGGGTTCGTCGGGCTTTACGATTGCCGGACGGGTGGACATATACCGTTCAACGTCAAAAGCGTTTTTCTTGTCGAAGTCGGAAAGGTATTTGTAGTTCGGGTGCTGCGTTATATCGTACTTATCGCTGAAAAAGGGGCGCACGCCGCGCAACTGCAAAATACATTTTCCTCCGTCCATAACTGCGATTTCGTCCTGTGTCATCAACTCCTTTCCCAATTTCTGATAATTGAGGCCATGAGAAACCTGCGTGCCGCGATTTTCGGAAGTGTTGAAACTGTCGATTGTTTCACGTCCCAAGTTCTCCGAAATATCCTTTGCATTTTTCCCGCGCCCTCCCAAAAACAAGGTGCTGTCGGCATTGTCAAGTATGATTTCTGCCGCGTCCTTGTAAATGGCTTTTAGCTGGCTCTGCGATTGCAGAATGATAGAAGCCGAGATTTCCCGGCTGCGGATTGTGGCAATCAATTTTTCAAACTGCGGGATTTGTCCAATGTTTGCAAACTCGTCTAACAGGCAGCGAACATGAACCGGCAGCTTGCCGCCGTATTCGTCGTCGGCCTTGTCGCACAAGAGATTAAATAACTGCGATTGCAGCATAGCGATAACAAAATTAAACGTGCTGTCCGTATCGCTCATAATCAAAAACAAAGCTGTTTTTCTGTCGCCTAACGTGTCAAGTTCTAATTCGTCGTAGGACATAAGATCGCGCAATTCCTTTATATCAAAAGGAGCGAGCCTCGCACCGCAAGAAATGAGGATTGATTTTGCGGTTTTGCCCGCCGCCAATTTATATTTTCGGTACTGCTTCACCGCGAAATGGTCGGGGTCGCGTTCTTCCAAGTCGGCAAACAGCAAATCGACGGGGCTTTGATATTCCTCGTCGTCCTCGCGGGCTTCGCTGGCGTTGATAAGTTCCAACAGGGTAATAAAGTTCATTTCCTCGGCGGGGGCTTCGTACCAGATGTAGCCCACCAACGCGCAATACAAAAGCCGTTCTGCCTTTACCCAAAAATCCTCCGCGCTTTTTTCTCCCTCACCTTTGGTATTCGCTATCAACGTATTTACCAGCTTCAAAATATCTTTCTCGCTGCGGATATACACAAAGGGGTTGTAGTGCATAGATTTTTTGAAGTTAATCGTATTCAGTACCTTAATGCGGTAGCCCGCCCGTTGCAGCAGCTTCCCGCACTCAATCAAAACCGTACCTTTCGGGTCGGTTAAGACGTAAGAGGAATGAAGCTGCATTAGATTAGGTTTGACAAAAAATCTTGTTTTTCCGCTGCCGCTGCCGCCGATCACGACGACGTTCTTATTTCTCGCGTACTTCGGCTGCTTCGGGCGGCTGTTCATGGTAAGCCGTTCCGTCTGCGTCAAAATGATGTTGTTTTGGAAATCCGGGTCTATGTAGGGCTTTATATCTTCGGCGTTTCCCCATCGGGCAGAGCCGTACTCCGCGCCCTTGCGGTATTTCTTCGCGTTTTTCCCTTTGACATAGACTATCAAGCGGATAATCACCGCACCGACAATGCCGACAAGCAAATCCAACGGGTAAACGCTCGGCAAGGCGTTTTCAAAGGCTGCGGAAAATCCTTGTGTGATATTCAGTATCTTTGCAGAAATATCCGCGCCGGGGGCAAGCCGCACCGCCTGTCCGACTTTATCAAAGAGATAGACAAAGAACACATAGGGGATATTCGGAAGTATCAGCTTTTTGTAGTTGATCTGCTTCATATCTCGCGCCCCCTGTCCATTTTCTTTACCTTGTCGCGGGCGGCGTTAAGCTGCTTCGCCTTGTCCTTTGCAGCGGCAAGGGCTATGCGGATAGAGGGCTTTTTCTCCCGGTTCAGCTTCTTTGCGGAAAACTCTTGAAACGCTGCGGTCATAACGTCCGCGTCCCGGCCTTTGAAAAACACAAGGTAACGGGTCTGCTCGCCCTTAACCTTTTTTAGCGAAAAATCTATGTTGTATTTCTTCGCCGTACTCTCAAAGGCTTTAATATTGCTGTCGGTGATCTCGATGTTGGAAACACCCGCGTTCTGCTTCATAAGCTGCCGCATGGTCTGTTTCCCATGCGCGGGTTTGCTTTTCTGCTCCAAAAACTTTTGGATTGCTTTCTGTAACGCCTGTTCGGTAAGCCGCGCCGCGCCTTTTCCCACTTTGACGTATAGGGCAATCGTTTTTTGGGTTACTTCCTCCTGCAAGGTATCAACTCCTTTCCCGGTAAAGTGCGGCTATGCTCATTCGCCGCCGTATAAGTCGTGATTGACAAGGGCGGTATAGTAGCTGTCAATGGTACTCGGCGCGTTGAACAGCACCGCTTTTAGATACTGCTTGATGTTGCGCACTTTGGTTGTGTTCTCCCTCATGCAATCCAAAACAAACTCAATATGGCTGCTGTTCAGCTTCAAAAACTTGGATTTCACCAATTCGGCGGGGTAGTCGTCCCCGGCAATACGGATTGTCTTTCGGGCTGTGCAGACGGTTTCCAGCATAAGGTCAACAATCTCGTCCAAACGGTCTTTGTCAATTTTGCAGTTTTGAATGAGATGGTCGTATTCGATATTGTCCTTGATAATCTCCCTGTAAATCTCTACTGCGCTATTGCTTTTCGCTTCCGTTCTTTTCCTTTCCGGCGGCGTAGCCGCTTCGCCATGCGCAAAGGGCAAGGGGTTTAGGGAATGGAAAGGAATGGAATCGGTACTTGATAAATCAGTAATTGATTGTTCTTTACTTAATATATCTTTATTTAATTGCGTTGGATTTTCCAACGTAGGTTTTTCCTGCGTAGGTTTTTCCAACGTTGGATTATCCAATGTTGGATTTTCCAATGTAGGTAAATCCAATATAGGCGGCTGTCCGCCGCTGGTAGCTGCTTCCGGCTCTCGCGGCTGCGGCTGCTCGTATATGACGTAATCTGCGCCCCGCAAGCGTCCCTTTTCGTCGCGCTCCCGGCTGCGCACGATATATCCGGCTTTTTCGAGTTCCTTTACCGCTTCGCGGATTGCGTCGATCTTCTCCCGGTTGATATGGGATAAGCCCGCAAGGGTATAATCCCAATCTTCGGGCAGCGAAAGCATTTGCGACAACAAGCCCTTTGCCTTTAAGGACAATTCCTTGTTTCGCAAGTGGTGGTTGCTCATAACGGTATATCCCGTATTTCGCTCCACTCTGAAAACTGCCATATTTCCTCACTTCCTCTCTTGGTATGCGTGGACAATTAGAAAGCCGTTTTCGGCTGTTTTGGTATTGCAATATGCCCTTTGCCGTTTTCGCGTCTGCAAAGCCGCATGGCACAAGGGCTTTTGCCCGTCTATTTGTCCATGCTGGCGTGCGTTTTCCGCGTCCTTTTGCCGGGGCAATAGGGACACTCTTTGAAAACGCAAAACTCATATTTCCACCCGGGGCGGTAGAAACGGCAAGTGCCGCAATCTTCATCATCTCCGGCACAACCGGATTGATAGCGGTCAAATCCCGGCTTCTGCTGCATGAGCAATTCAAACGCCCGCTGCTTGCCCTTTGTGAAATACATTCCGGCTGCACCTCCTTTCCTGCGGGCATAAAAAAACGGCGTTACTTTCTCCCCCAAAGGGGTTAAGGTAACGCCGTTTGTGTGCGTATTCAGTTTTTAACACATTCCCTGTCTATCCGCTGTCCGCAAAACCATTGATTTTATTAGCTTTTTGCCGCTATCGCTATCACACCTCATTATTCAACCGCCCTGGCTGGCAGCAGGTCATGGAGCTGATGGAAAACGGTCAGGTGGAAACACTGATCGTCAAGGACATGTCCCGACTGGGCCGTGAGTACCTTCAGGTAGGTCAGTACACGGAACTCATCTTCCCAAGCTATGGTGTGCGCTTTATCGCCGTCAACGATGGCGTGGACAGCCTGTACGAGTCCACCAATGACTTCACGCCCTTCCGGAATCTGATGAACGAGTTCTATGCCAAGGACTGTAGCAAGAAGGGACGCTCTGTGGTTCGTCTCAAGGCTGAGACTGGCGCCAGGGTCTCCTCCCGACCCCGCTATGGGTATATGAAGGACCCGGCAGATCCCAAACGACACATGGTGCCTGATCCTGAGACTGCTCCGGTAGTACGGTACATCTTTGACCTCTGCGTTTCTGGAAAGGGTCCTGCCCAGATCGCAAAGCAGCTCAAGAAAGATAAAATCCCCACGCCTGGATATTCCTACTACCAGAAGCACGGAGTAGAGCTGACCGGAGTGGACATCACCCAGCCATACAACTGGTCCACCAACACCGTCGCTGGCATTCTGGAGGATGAGACTTACCTGGGTCACACCATCAACCTGAAGTCCACCACCCTGTCCTTCAAGAACAAGAAGCGCATTGAGCGTCCCGAGTCTGAGCAGCTCCGCTTTGAGAATACGCATGAAGCACTGGTTACGCAACAGACCTGGGAAATCGTACAGGATATCCGCAAGCACAAACGGCGCAGAGCCAATATGGCTGAGCAGAATATCTTTTCTGGACTGGTCTACTGCCTGGACTGCGGAGGCACCATGGTACTGCACCGGGCGCACACCATGGATGCGGTGAAAAACAACTTTATGTGCTCCACCTACAAGAAGAAAGGCAAAGACATCTGCTCCGCTCATTACATCCGGGAACAGGAACTCAATGCTATCCTGTTGGATGACATACGCCGTGTCACGCACTTCGCTCGTCAGAATGAGCTGCGGTTTGCGGAGCATATCCGCAAGAAGCAGGGCAAGGAGGCACAGCAGGAGATCGCTATGCTCCAAAAGAAGATCGACACCATGCAAAAGCGCCAAGCCGAGCTGACGAAGCTGTTCAAACGGCTCTACGAGGACAGTGTACTTGGACGCATCCCGGACGAGCAGTATCGCATCCTGTCTCAGGAGTACACCACCGAGCAGAAAGAGATTCAAGAACAGCTCCCCGCCATGGAAGTAAGGCTTCAGGAACTGAAAGACTCCAGCTCCAATATTGCCCGGTTCATTGAGAATGCCAAGCGATACAGCGAGATCCCGGAGCTGACTGCTGAGATCCTGCGCATCTTCATCAAGCGAGTGGAGGTCGGTGAGCGTGCGGAGAAATACTCCCGCACAGCACCGCAGGAGGTACGCATCTACTATCGTGACATTGGCCTGGTGGATGAACTGCCTGAGAATGTAGCTGATTCCTTGAAAGAAGAAATCCCGAACGAAGTCGCATGAGCAGAAAAAGGAGGCTGTGCCTAAACACAGCCTCCCTCCACAGGAACAAATATTAAGTTATATGGGTAGGTTCACAAATTGTCCCTATGGAACGCCGGAGAATGCTCCGCCTCTTTTTTGTACTAAAATTATTTACAAATATTTAATCGTTTTCTATTAAATTTTCCATATTTTTTCAGAAGTTATTGACAGAGAAGCAAAAGAACGCTATCATCAGGGAAAAAGCGCCCCGCGCCGCGGGGCACCCAAGGGATAAAAGGAGGACTCTCCATGGATCAGCAACTCCATCGGATCGGAATATTGACCAGCGGCGGCGATGCCCCCGGCATGAACGCCGCCGTCCGGGCCGTGGTGCGGACGGCCCTGGACCAGGGCATCAGCTGCGTGGGCATCCGGCGGGGCTGGAACGGCCTGATTGCCAGCGACTTCGTGCCCCTGGACGCTTCCAGCGTCAGTCATATCATCGACAAGGGCGGCACCATGCTCTACACCGCCCGCAGCCAGGAGTTCATGACGGAAGAGGGCCGGGACAAGGCCCTGGCCACCTGCAAGCTGCTGGGGCTGGACGCCATCGTGGCTGTGGGCGGCGACGGCACCTTCCGGGGGGCCCTGGCCCTGAGCCGCCAGGCCGCCGCCAGAGGGTACGGCAGCCTCCGGGTGGCCGGCATCCCCGCCACCATCGACAACGACATCGGCTGCTCCCACTACACCATCGGCTTCGACACCGCCTGCAACACCGCCGTGGAGTGCATCGACAAGCTGCGGGACACCATGCAGTCCCACGAGCGCTGCTCTGTGGTGGAGGTCATGGGCCGCCATGCAGGACATCTGGCGCTGTATGTGGGCATCGCCGTGGGCGCCACCGCCGTGCTGATCCCGGAGCGGCCCGTGGACTTTGACGCGGACATCGTGGAAAAGATCCGCCGGGCCCGGCTGGCCGGCACCACCCATTACATGGTGGTGGTGGCGGAGGGCGCCGGCAGCGCCGCCGAGATCGGCGCGCGCATCCACGAGGAGCTGGGTCTCGACCCCCGGGTGACCGTGCTGGGCCACATCCAGCGGGGCGGCTCCCCCACCGTCCGGGACCGGGAGACCGCCAGCCGCATGGGCTACGAGGCGGTGATGGCCCTGGCAGCCGGCAAGGGCAACTGCGTCATCGCCACCAAGGACGGCCGGATCGTGGATCTGGACATGGAGGAAGCCCTCCAGATGAAAAAGCCCTTCCCCATGGAGCGCTACCAGGTCCTGGAGGCCCTGACCCTCAGCGGCAGCCGCTGACAGCGCCATACATAATAAAAAAGGAAGGCCGCGTATGCGGCCTTCCTTTTTTGCGTTCATCAGACGGTGGGATACTCGCCATCCCACAGCACCTTGCGGAACTTCATGGGGTCGGTGTTGCCCTCGGTGGAGAACAGCAGCACCTGGCTGAACCGGTCCAGGCCCAGGTGATCCCGCAGGTCCTTGTACTCGTCGGTCTCCATGATGGCAGCCAGCAGACCCATGCCCACGGCGCCGGACTCGCCGGAGATGACGGTGGGATCGCCCTTGACAGGCACGCCCAGCATCCGCATGCCCCGGGCGCTGACCCAGTCGGGGCAGGAGACAAAGGCGGAGACGTGGTTGCGCAGGATGTCCCAGGAGAGGATGTTGGGCTCGCCGCAGGCGAGGCCCGCCATGATGGTCTGCAGATCGCCGTCTACGATGCGGGGATTGCCGTCGCCGGCCAGAGCGCCCTGGTACAGGCAGTCCGCCGCCCGGGCCTCCACCACCACGAACTTGGGGGGATCATTGGGGAACAGGTTGGTGAAGAAGCCCACCACGGCGCCGGCCAGAGAGCCCACGCCTGCCTGGACGAACACGTGGGTGGGGCGGTTGATGCCCATCTGCCGCAGCTGGTCGGCAGCCTCGCCGGCCATGGTGCCGTAGCCCTGCATGATCCAGGAGGGGATCTCCTCGTAGCCCTCCCAGGCGGTGTCCTGCACCACCACGCCGTGCTTGGTTTCGGCGGCCTCGGCGGCAGCCATGCGGACGCAGTCGTCGTAGTTGACCTCCTCGATGGTCACCTGGGCGCCTTCCTTGGCAATATTGTCGTAGCGGGGCTTGCTGCTGCCCTTGGGCATGTGGACTACAGCCTTCTGGCCCAGCCGGTGCGCGGCCCAGGCAACGCCACGGCCGTGGTTGCCGTCGGTGGCGGTGAAGAAGGTGGCGTGGCCGAACTCCCGGCGGAAAGCCTCGCTGGTGAGATAGTCATAGGTCATCTCGCTGACGTCCCGGCCCATCTCCTTGGCGATGTAGCGGGCCATGGCGAAGGAGCCGCCCAGCACCTTGAAGGCATTGAGGCCGAAGCGGAAGGACTCGTCCTTCACGAACAGGCCGCCCAGGCCCAGATACTTGGCCATGCCGTCCAGCCGGGCCAGGGGCGTGATGGAGTACTGGGGGAAGCTGCTGTGGAAGAAGCGGGCCTTGGCCACATTGGCCAGAGACATCAGCTCCAGGTTCTTGTCCTCGCTCTTGGGCATGCGGTTGGCGGTCCATTTGATCTGCTCTTTCATCGTCATCACCTGCATACAAAAATTTTTAGCCAGAAAAACTTTTTGTTTGATTTCTTAAGGCCATCATACCACAGTTCCCTTGGAAGTCAAGGGCTTTCGGGAATTTTTCCCGATGGGAGGAGAAGATTTTTCCCGGGGCTTGACAAATACCCCCCATGGGTATATACTGTGTCTCAGATAAAATACCCCCCAGGGGTATTCCCTGGAGATCGGAGGTCCCCATGCGGGAAGAGCGCTATGACATCAGCGGCATGCACTGCGCGGCGTGCAGCGCCTCGGTGGAGCGGGTGACCCGGAAGCTGCCCGGCGTGGAGCGCAGCGACGTGAACCTGACCACCGGCGTCATGACCATCTGCTACGATGAAACGCAGGTGACACCGGAGCAGATCGTGGCCAAGGTGGAGAAGGCTGGCTTCGGCGCCGCTCTGAAGCCGGAGCGGCGGGAACAGGCGGCGGCCGCGGCCCCTGCCCAAGAGAGCGGCGAGGAGGCGGAGCTGAAGCGGCAGAAAACGGAGCTAATCGTCTCCGCTGTGCTGTCCGCGGCGCTGCTGTACGTGTCCATGGGTCAGATGCTGCCCTTTGGCCTGCCGGCCCTGCCCCTGCCGGACATCGTGTCCATGCACACCCACGGCGTCAACTTCGCCCTGGTGCAGCTGCTGCTGGCGGTGCCGGTGCTCTACTGCGGCCGGCGGTTTTTCACGGGCGGCTTCAAGGCGCTGTTCCACGGCAATCCCAACATGGACTCCCTGGTGGCCATCGGCTCCGCCTGCTCCTTTGTGTACAGCGTGGTGATGACCTTCCTGATCTCCGACAATCCCGGGCAGGTCCACAGCCTCTACTACGAGTCCGCCGCCGTGGTGCTGACCCTGGTGTCCCTGGGCAAATTCCTGGAGAGCCGGAACATGCAGAAAACCAAGGGCGCTATCACCGCCCTCATGCGCCTGGCGCCGGACACCGCCATCCTGGCGGACACGGGCCGGGAGGTGCCCACCTCCTCCCTCCAGGTGGGCGACGTGGTGCTGGTGAAGCCCGGCGCCCGGATCCCCGCCGACGGCGCCGTCACCGGCGGCGAGAGCAGCGTCAACGAGGCCATGCTGACCGGCGAGAGCCTGCCGGTGGAAAAGGGAACCGGCAGCGAGGTCATCGGCGGCAGCGTCAACCTCAACGGCGCGCTGTATGTGAAAGTCACCCGCACCGGTGAGGACACCACTCTGGCCCGGATCATCCGCTTCGTGGAGGACGCCCAGGGCCGTAAGGCCCCCATCTCCAAGGTGGCGGACCGGGTGGCCGGGGTGTTCGTGCCGGTGGTCATGTCCATCGCGCTGATCGCCGCCGTGGTCTGGGCCATCGCCGGGCAGGAGCTGCCCTTCGTGCTGCGGGTGTTCACCTCCGTGCTGGTGATCGCCTGTCCCTGCGCGTTGGGTCTGGCCACGCCCACCGCCATCATGGTGGGCACGGGACTGGGCGCCAAACACGGCATCCTGATCCGCTCCGGCGAGATCCTGGAGATCACCCACAGCGTGGACACGGTGGTGCTGGACAAGACCGGCACCGTCACCGAGGGCACCCCCGCCGTGACGGAGGTGGTGCCGCTGGGCGGCGCGGAGGCGGAGCTGCTGGAGGTGGCCGCGGCGGTGGAGGCCGTCAGCGCCCACCCGCTGGCCGCCGCCATCACCGCCTACGCCCGGGAGAACGGCTTCGTACCGTCCGTCCGTCCGGAGGACTTTGAGAACCTCTCCGGCCGGGGCCTCCGGGCCCGGCTGGACGGCGCGGAGGTCCTGGCGGGCAACCGCCGCCTCCTGGAGGAGGGCGGCGTGGACGTCTCCGCCCTCGCGGAGCAGGCAGACCGCCTGGCCGCCCAGGGCCAGACCCCCATGTACTTCGCCCGGGACGGACGGCTGCTGGGCCTGATCTCCGTGGCGGACCCGGTGAAAGACACCAGCGCCGCCGCCATTGCCAAGATGAAAGAACTGGGCATCCGCACCGTGCTCCTCACCGGCGACAACCGGGCCGCCGCTGACCACATCGGCGCCCTGGTGGGCGTGGACGAGGTGATTGCCGAGGTGCTGCCGGAGGAGAAGGCCGGAGTGGTGGAGCGGCTCCAGGCCCAGGGCCGCACGGTGATGATGGTGGGCGACGGCATCAACGACGCCCCTGCCCTCACTGCCGCCACCGTGGGCTGCGCCATCGGCAGCGGCAGCGACATCGCCATCGAATCCGCTGATATCGTGCTGATGCGCTCGGACCTCCAGGACGTGCCCCGGGCCCTGCGGCTGAGCCGTCTGACCCTGCGGGACATCAAGGAGAACCTGTTCTGGGCCTTCTGCTACAACACCGTCGGCATCCCCATCGCGGCGGGGCTGCTGGTCCCCTTCGGCGGCCCCCTGCTCTCCCCCATGTTCGCCGGAGCGGCCATGAGCCTCAGCTCTGTCTGCGTGGTGGGCAACGCCCTGCGGCTGAGCCGGGCCAAGCTGTGACGCCGCACCTTGGAGAAAAAAGGAGGATCGCTATGGAACACGAGATCACCCCCCCGGCGGAGGAGTGCCTCTGCCGCCACAAGCACCGCCAGCAGGCGGAATACGACGCCCTGATCCGGCGCCTGAGCCGCATCGAGGGCCAGGTCCGGGGCGTCCGGGGCATGGTGGAGAAGGACGCCTACTGCGTGGACATCCTCACCCAGGTGTCCGCCATCCAGTCCGCCCTCAACGCCTTCTCCCGGGAGCTGCTCAGCAGCCACATCCACACCTGCGTGGTGCAGGACATCCAGTCCGGCAAGCTGGAGGTGGTGGACGAGCTGGTGACCACCATCCAGCGCATGATGCGCTGAGCCGCGTTTCACCGTCATTCATTTATTTGATATAGGAGGAATTTCAAATGACTGTCATTTCCGTCCCCGACATGATGTGCGAGAACTGCGTCAAGCGCATCACCAACGCCCTGACCGCCGCCGGCCTGAAGTTCCAGGTGAGCCTGGAGACCAAGACCGTCACCATCGACGGCTGCGACAACTGCGTCAAGACCGCCCTGAGCGAACTGGAGGACCTGGGCTTCACCCCCACCGTGGCCTGACCCGGTCCCTCCTGCCGCCCCGACAGAGTCGGGGCGGCTTTTTTCGTTTCCAGGTGTTATTTTTTTGTTACACTTTTGTATTTTTGTGGAAATCGTTTTTGAGAAGGAATTGTCGAAAAAGTGTCCGAGGTGGGAGACATAACATCTGTTTCCCGGCAAAAACTTGACAAGAGTGGGAGTTGGGTGTATACTAACCCCAGTTTTCCAAACGGTAACAAAAGTTACAAAATGTTTTTTCTCTGAGAGAGCCTTGTATGGGCTCTCCTCATTTGGGAAAAAATGAGAGAGAGGAAGACTATTCAGGAGGTAACACTTTGAACAGAACAAACCTGCTCAAAAAACTGCATCACCTCAAGCGGCGCTATGGCCTGCCCCTGTTTGTGGCGGCCACGGTGGTGAGCGTCAGCTGGATCACCATGGATCACGCCAACGCTCTGTATATTCTCACCGGCGCCGAGGACTCCGCCATCATTCTCGATGACGCGTCCTCCCAGGTCAGGGAGATCTCCTCCCAGCTGGTCTACTTGTCCAGCGGGCAGGAGGGTTACGATCTGACCCTGACCTCCAAGCAGACGGTGGTGGTCCGCCACAACGGCGAGGTCCTCACCACCCAGGCCCGAAGCGAGACCGTCTCCAAGCTGCTCAGCCGTCTCCACATCACCCCCGGCCCCCTGGAGATGGTGGCCGTGGACGTGTCCGGGGATCAGGTAGAGGTCACCGTGGGTTCGGAACTGACCTACTATGAGGAGGTCACGGAGGATGTGCCCTATGAGACCATCCGGGTGTCCAACCCCTCCATGAAGGAGGGCACGGAACAGGTGGTCCAGGAAGGCGCCAACGGCGTGCGCACCTCCATCTATGAGATCGTCTGGTCCAACGGCCAGGAGCTGTCCCGCCAGTTCGTGGAGGAGCTGGACAGCACTGTGGTCAATGAGATCATAGAGTACGGCACCGCCTCTGAGACTGCAGCCAACATCAATGAGGGCATCGCCAGCGTGGCGAAAAATGCCGACGGCAGCGGTACCCTGACCCTGACGGACGGCACCGTCCTCTCCTTCTCCGGCGTCAAGTCCATGACCGCCACCGCCTACACCGCCGGACACGGCGGAGCGGACTACACCACCGCTACCGGCACCTTCGTGCGGGTGGGCACCGTGGCCGTGGACAAGAGCGTGATCCCGCTGGGTACCCGGATGTATATCGTCTCCAACGACGGCTCGGTGGTCTACGGCCTGGCCGTGGCCGAGGACACCGGCGTCCGGGGCAACATCGTGGATCTGTACTACGAAACCTATCAGGAGTGCATCAACTTCGGTCGGCGGGGCTGTACCGTCTATATCCTGGAGTGATCCTCCCCGATGCAGTTTTCTCCCCGGCAGCTTTGGCTGCCGGGGAGTTTTTCTGTCCGCGGCGCTATGCAACCGGCTCCGTTTCTGGTATACTGTACTCAAACAGTCCACTTTACGGAAAGGCGGAACCACCATGAACCTCTGTGACCGCGACGAGATCCGGGCCCTGCTGGGCCGCCACGGATTTCACTTCTCCAAATCCATGGGCCAGAACTTCCTCATCGACCCGGCGGTACCCGCCGCCATCGCGGAGGCCTCCGGCGCCGACGGAAGCTGCGGCGTGCTGGAGATCGGCCCCGGCATCGGCCCCCTGACGGCGGAGCTGGCCCAGCGGGCCGGAAAGGTGGTGGCCGTGGAGCTGGACCGGGCGCTGCTGCCGGTGCTGGCGGAGACCATGGCCCCCTTCCCCAACGTGGAGATCGTGCCGGGCGACGTGCTGAAACTGGACCTCAATGCCCTGGCGGCGGAGAAGTTCGCCGGCCTGACCCCCATGGTCTGCGCCAATCTGCCCTATAACATCACCACGCCGGTGCTGGAAAAGCTGGCACTGACAGACTGCTTCCGCGCCGTCACCGTCATGATCCAGCGGGAAGTGGCCCAGCGGCTGTGCGCGTCCCAGGGCTCCGGCCAGGGCGGCGCCTTCTCCTTGTTCCTCCAATACCGGATGGAGACGGAGTACCTCTTTGACGTACCGCCGGAGAAATTCCTGCCGCCGCCCAAGGTGACCTCCGCCGTCATGCGCTGTGTCCGCCGGGACCAGCCCGCCGTGACCGTGGCCGACGAGGACTTCTTCTTCCGCTGCGTCCGGGGCGGCTTCCTGCTGCGGCGCAAGACCCTGGCCAACTCTCTCTCCTCCGCCCTGCCCGGCATCAGCCGCCAGCAGGTCCAGCAGGCCCTGGCGGAGTGCGGCCTTCCCGCCGACGTCCGCGGCGAGCGGCTGACTTTGGAGGAATTTGCACGTCTATCGGAGATTTTGTCAAAATTTTTGATATAATCACGAAAGCAATCGTTTTTTTGCTTGCATTTTTAGGAAATCCGCTGTATAGTAAGTTTTAACTATCGAATTTCCAAACCTTAGAAGGAGGAGTTGTTATGTCTACCAAAGCCTATTATCCCAGAACCGAGATCGGCCCCGGCAAGGTGGGGTTCTCCAAGACCCGCTCCATCATCGAGGCCCCCTTCTACGGCAACAACGTCATCAAGGTCAACACCCTGCGTGAGGCCTATGAGCTGGCAAAGAACTCCCCCGGCACCGTGGTCACCGACATGCCCGTCTACCGGGGCGAGGAATTCGGCCTGGAGCCGGACGCCAAGGTCCTGCTGTTCAACGACGGCTCCATCACCGGCCGGTACGCCCCTGCCCGTCGGATCACCGGCAAGGAGGGTGTCAATACCGCCGCGCTGGACAAGATCCTCATGGACGCGGTCTACGACACCCGCTGGAAGACCATGTACCACGCCCAGGTCTACATCGGCCTGGATCCGGAGTTCATGGTGAAGGCCCACCTGCTGATCCCCGAGGGGGAGGAGAACCTGCTGTACAACTGGATGCTGAACTTCCAGTACATGTCCGATCAGTACACCAAGATGTACAAGGCCTCCAAGCCCATCGGCGACGGCAAGGAGCCCGACGTGTACATCTTCTCCGATCCCCAGTGGACCGGCGCCCCGGGCCAGGAGGCCGTGTGCGACCCCAAGTGCCTGTGCTACTTCAACACTGACACCAACTGCGCCGCCATTCTGGGCATGCGCTACTTCGGCGAGCACAAGAAGGGTACGCTGACGCTAGCCTGGGCCATCGCCAACCGCAACGGCTACGCCTCCTGCCACGGCGGCCAGAAGGAGTACACCCTGGACGACGGCAGCAAGTACGTGGCGGCGGTGTTCGGCCTCAGCGGCTCCGGCAAGTCCACCCTGACCCACGCCAAGCACGACGGTAAGTACCCCTCCATCAAGGTCCTCCACGACGACGCCTTCATCATCAACACCGATACCTGCGCCTCCATCGCCCTGGAGCCCACCTATTTCGATAAGACCTCCGACTATCCCGTGGACGCGCCGGACAACAAGTATCTGCTGACGGTGCAGAACTGTTCCGCCACCCTGGATGAGGACGGCAAGGTCGTCTGCGTCACCGAGGACATCCGCAACGGCAACGGCCGGGCCATCAAGTCCAAGCTGTGGTCCCCCAACCGGGTGGATAAGATCGACTCCCCGGTCAATGCCATCTTCTGGATCATGAAGGATCCCACCATCCCCCCCATCGTCAAGCTCAAGGGTGCCTCCCTGGCCTCCGTCATGGGCGCCACCCTGGCCACCAAGCGCTCCAGCGCCGAGCGGCTCAAGGAGGGCGTGGACCCCAACGCCCTGGTGGTGGAGCCCTATGCCAACCCCTTCCGCACCTATCCCCTGGCCAACGACTATGAGAAGTTCAAGAAGCTGGTGGCGGAGAAGAACGTGGCCTGCTACATCATCAACACCGGCGACTTCATGGGCAAGAAGGTCCAGAAGGAGGACACTCTGGGGATCCTGGAGGCCGTGGTGGAAGGCAAGGCCCAGTTCAAGCCCTGGGGCCCCTTCGAGGATATCGAGATCCTGGAGTGGGAGGGCTTTGTGCCGGACCTGACCGACAAGGACTATGTGGCCCAGCTGAAGGCCCGGATGCAGGACCGGCTGAACTATGTCACCGGTCTGGAGAGCGCCGAGGGCGGCTTCAACAAGCTCCCTGCCGACGCCGCCGACGCCATCCGCAAGGTGGTGGACGAGGCCAACAGCCTGTAATATCGCTCCCCATATATGCCAAAAGGCCGCTCCGTTTCACGGAGCGGCCTTTTCCTGTTCAATCCTCCGCCGTTCCCAGGGCGGGATAGGGGCCGTAGAAGGAGGCCAGGGCGTATCCGGTGTCCGTCTCCAGGAGGCGGGCGGCATAATAGCTGCCGTCGGCGCGGCAGGCGACGTACCGGTCCTTCTCATACCGCTCCTGGGGATCTGCCGCCACCGTCAGCACCTGTCCGTCGCAGAAGAGGGGCAGATCGTCCCAGCAGGTGTTTTTCAGCCACTGCTCCGGGGCTGTGATGGAGGCGGGCAGATGGCGGGCCTGGGAAAAAACCAGGGGCGACCAGTCCGCCTCCTCCTTCCAGACGATGGAGAAGCCGGAGAGGAAGCCCTCCCCACCGTACCGCTTTCCCCAGGTCACATTGTAAAAGCAGTTCTCCCCATCCTCTGTGTAAAAGCCGACTCCGTCCTTTCCGGCGGCGCAGAGGGCACACTCCAGCTTCAGCCCCGTCAGGTCGTACAGGGTCTGGAGGGCCAGCAGCGCCTGCTGGCGGTGGGTGGTGCGGACTGTGCCGTTGTCAATGACCGTGTCCGGGTCCTTCCCGTCGGAGATCTCCGCTTCCGTCAGAAAGGTCAGCGCCGTGCCCGCCGCGTCCGGGTAGTCCCGGAGGGAGAAGGACAGGACCGGCTGGCGCTTCAGGCAGTTCTCCTCCAGCAGATACCGGGCCATGACGGCGGCATCGTCCGTGACCACGAAGCCCTCCTCCGGGGAGAAGCTGAGGGGCACGGTGCCATAGCCGTCCTGATCCAAGGTGTAGGCCACGCAGCGGCCGGAGGCGGTGGTGTCGTAGATGGTCCAGGCCATGGGAAGGCCGAAGGTGGTCACCACCTCCAGCTCCCCGTCGCCGTCCACGTCACACTCCTCCGCCGCGCCGGTCCCGCTGGCGCTCAGCAGCAGGCGGACTATGCCGGTGTCCACGTCCGCGGTGAAATACCAGCTCATCACGCAGGCCGCGCCGCAGGAGAGGCTGATCTTCCAGCAGTCATACCCCAGGACGTTCTCCACATACGCCGCATCGTCCAGGCCGTCCCCCACATAGTGGTTGTAGCCGATCAGGCTGCCCAGCTGCACCGGCTGATCGTCGAAAATGGAGCGAAGATAGCTGGCGTACACCTCATAAAAAACGGTGTTGTTCTCCTTGATGGGGTTGGCCCGGACAATCTGCAGCCAGGAGGAGTGGGGAAACTGGTCGATAAACACCGTCTCCGCTGTTCCGCCCTCCGCTGTCGGAGCATCGACCCCGCTGCCGGCGGAGAGGGGAATATCCCCGAAGTCCTCCACCTGTTTCGCGGAGAGTTCCAGCCGCTGCGGGAACATATAGGAGGTGTCTGCGGGAAGCAGCTGTTCCTCCTGCTGTGCCGCCTCCCCCTCT
Organism: Dysosmobacter sp. Phy; assembly: GCF_054476235.1. Classification (NCBI taxonomy): domain Bacteria; kingdom Bacillati; phylum Bacillota; class Clostridia; order Eubacteriales; family Oscillospiraceae; genus Dysosmobacter; species Dysosmobacter sp. Phy. The sequence continues at coordinate 2,338,852 of NZ_CM136997.1, read as the reverse complement.
GGGACAGGGCCCAGTAAGCACCACAGCAGGACCCCGTCCGCTGCCAGGGACAGGCACAGCAGCACCGCCAGGACCGCTGCCCGCCGCCGCCAGCGCCGGGCAGCGCGCACCGCCGGGGCCTCCTGCTCCGCGGCCCTCTCCGCCGCTGCGGCGGCCCAGGCCTCCGGTGGGATGCCCAGCACCTCCGACAGCCCCGCCTGCTTCTCCGCCGTGGGTCTTGCCTTGCCGGCCTCCCACTTCCCCACCGCCTGACGGCTGACGCCCAGCCGCTCCGCCAGCTGCTCCTGGGTCATAGATGCAGCCTCCCGGCCTCGCCGGATCAATTCCTCACAGGTCAAATACGCCGCCTCCCCGCTGTTTCTGGCCTCCAGTATAGCCCGAAGCCGGCGTTATGACAACCAACCGGAGGCAACTTTCGCCGGTTGCCCCGCATTTTTCTAAAAAAACACACCGCCGGACGAACCGGCGGTGTGTTTCTCTGCCGTTGCAGAATGCACTTATTGCTCCGCAGGCGCTTTTTTCGCCCGTCGCCGGGCGTCCAGGGCCTGCTCCATCTCCTGGATCAACCGGGCGTGGAACCAGCAGGCGGTGTAGCACACTGTCAGCACCACGTCGAAGTCGAACCAGGCCACCAGGCACTCGGTCCCGGCCTCCAGGGTCTCCTCCGCCGCCACCTTCTCCAGGCGGTTGGTCCGGGCCGCGCCAAAGAAAAACCCCGGGCCGGCGGTCTCGCCGGTGTCCAGTCTCCCCGTGCCCCGGAGGAGGCACCCGATGCGGCCCCGGGTATCCCGGCGCTGCCCCGGAGCCAGGGTCTCAAATTCCAGGTCAAAGCAGCTTTGCAGCACCTGGTCCGCCCGCTGGGGCATCCAGGGAAAGCAGCCGCTTGAGGCAAATACAGACGCTTCTTCCATGGCCGCTCCTCACACCCGGTCGGGGAACTTGGCGCAGAGCCGGTCCAGCTCGTCGATCAGTTCCGACAGCTGCTGCCGGGTGAGGACGCACTCGATCTCGGCGGTGTCCTCACCGTCCATGGTGTTGGGCAGGAAGAAGCGGACCCAGGTCCGGAAGGCGTCCTCTCCCTCCGCCCGGAGGTCCAGGGAGAAAAAGGGCTCCACGAAGTCGCTCTCATAGGCGGTCTTGATGCCCGCCCGGACCACCTTCAGCCCGGCGGTCATCTCCCGCAGCTCGTAGGTCAGCAGACAGCTGTTGGAGTCCTTGCGGATGTCGCCGTCCTCGGTCCAGGTGCAGCGCAGCACCAGCCAGTTGCGGTCGTCACTGTCGGGGGCGCCGCCGTCGGCGGGCAGCTCATAGTTGAATACCTCCAGCTTCAAACTGGAGTCCTGATTTTGAAACAGCATGGGGGCTCCTTTCGCGGGTCAGTCGTTGTGGTGGACGGCGTAGAATTCGTCGTAGTCCTTCAGCATCTTCTGCAGCAGGGTCGGGGTGTCCAGCCCGTAGGGACAGCGGGACTTGCAGGCGTCGCAGTGGATGCAGTTCTCAATTTGGTGCATCTTGGCGTGCCACTCATCGCTCATGTAGGGCTGATAGGGGGAGCGGCGCAGCAGGGCGCTCATCCGGGCGGCCTGGGGGATGTCGATGCCGACGGCGCAGGGCAGGCAGTAGCCGCAGGAGCGGCAGAAGTCCCCGGCCAGCTCCTGCCGGTCCTTGTCGATGACCGCCTGGAGCTCCGGCGTCAGGGCCGGGGGATCGGCGGCCAGAGCCAGCCACTGGTCCAGCTCCTCCTCCCTCTGGATACCCCAGATGGGCACCACGGTGGGATACTGCTCCATGAAGGCGAAGCAGGCGGCGGCGTTGTTCAGCAGGCCGCCGGAGAGGCCCTTCATGGCGATGAAGCCCATGTCCGCCGCCTTGCACTGCTCCACCAGCTCCAGATCCTGGGGCGCCGCCAGGTAGCAGAAGGGAAATTGCAGCGTCTCAAAATTGCCGGAGGCGATGGCCTCCCGGGCCACGCCCAAGCGGTGGTTGGTGATGCCGATGTGGCGGATGTAGCCCTTCTGCTTGGCCTCCAGCACCACGGAAAAGACGCCGTCGGGGTCGTTGATGTCCGGCAGAACGGCGGGATTGTGGAACTGGAACAGGTCGATGTAATCCGTGCGGAGGCTCCGCAGGCTTTGCTCAATGTGGGCTCGGACCGTTTTTTTATCTTTTCCGGCACTCTTGGTGGAGATCACCACCTGGTCCCGGATGCCGTTCAGGGCCTCGCCCAGCTTTTCCTCGCTGTCGGTGTACATATTGGCGGTGTCGAAGTAGTTGATGCCGCCATCCACGGCCCGGCGGACCAGCTTCACCGCGTCCGCCTTGGGGATCCGCTGGATGGGCAGGGCGCCGAAGGCTGTCTTGGTGACGTACAGCTCCGTGCGGCCCAGTCTGACTTTTTTCATGGTCCTCTCCTCTCTCCGCCGCCGGGCGGCGGTGTTCCCCTCTGGATGCCGCCCTCTCCGGACGGCTGCTTGACAGTTGTTATTCTATCATATTTTTCGGCCTTTGCAAATTGGCCTCCGTGTGATAAGATAAAAAAAGAGCCCGGTCCGGGCGGAGAAAGGGAGGGTATCCCATGGACAAGGACCTGCATCTGAAGCTGACCATCCGCATGTACACCGATGACAACCAGCGCTGCTTCGGCCCCGGCATCGCCACGCTGCTGGAGCGGGTGCGGGTACACAAGTCCCTGCGGGCGGCGGCGGCCTCCATGGAGATGGCCTACTCCAAGGCCTGGCGCATCATCCGCACGGCGGAGGGCGTGTTCGGCTGCAAGCTGCTCTCCTCTACCATCGGCGGCAGTCACGGCGGCGGCGCCGTGCTGACTCCCCAGGCAGAGCGGCTCCTGGCGGCCTATGCGGACTACCAGGCCCAGGTGGAGGCCTTTGCCCAGGAGAAGTTCCGGGAGTCTTTCGCCTTTTACAAGGAACTGGACAAGGATCTGTGACGGCAGAAACGGCCGGCCCTCTTTTGAGGACCGGCCGTTTTTTGTTTCGGGCTGCGCTCAGCCTTGGGTGGGATCCACCTCAGTGGGGCTGGAGATGGGATACTCCTTGTGGGCCACCATAGCCTGGATCAGCTCCACGGTACGGCCGAGACCCAGATAGCTGCTGTTGATGCAGAAGTCGTAGCTGTCCACGGCGCCCCACTTCTGAGAGGAGTAATACTCGTAGTAGGAGGCGCGGCGCTTGTCGGTCTTGATGATCAGCTGGCGGGCCTTCTCCGGCGTCAGGTTCTGACGCTTGGCCACCCGTTCGATCCGGTCCTCCAGAGGCGCGCAGATGAACAGGCTCAGCAGATTGGGATTGTCCGCCAGGGCATAGTCCGCGCTGCGGCCAATGATGACGCAGGGGCCCTGATCGGCGATGTGGCGGATGGTGTTGAAGGTGGCCAGATACACCTGCTGCTCCAGAGAGTCCCCGGCGCCGGCGCCCGGCAGGGAGAACATATAGGAGTCCATGGCGATGGAGTACAGCAGGCTCTTGGGCCGCTCGTCAAAATTTTCAAAGATCTTCTCGCACAGACCGCTCTTCTTGGCCGCCTCCTGAAGCAGCTCCTTGTCGTAGAAGGGGATGCCCAGCTCCTTGGCCACGCGGATACCCACTTCCTTGCCGCCGCTGCCGAACTGTCTGCCGATGGTGATGATGGTTTTCATAGAGAACCCTCCTCTCTTCAGTTTTATTATAATCCTTTTGGCGGGAGCCGTCAAACAAAAATGGGGAGGCCCCTTCCGGGGGCCTCCCCTGTTGAACCGTTTCAGCTCTGGGGCAGTTCCTTGCCCAGGCGCTTGTACATGGTCTTTTTCACCGCCCGCAGGATGTTCTCATAGCCCGTGCAGCGGCACAGGTGTCCGGAGAGCAGCTTGCGCAGCTCCGCGTCGGTGTACTCCTTCCCGCTCTCCAAGATCTCCCAGGCGGTCAGGATGAAGCCCGGGGTGCAGAAGCCGCACTGGATGGCCGCCTCCTCCACGAAGGCCTGCTGAATGTCGGAGAGCTCGCCGTTGGGCCCCAGAAGGCCCTCCAGGGTGGTGATGTGCTTGCCCTCGGCCCAGACTGCCAGATAGATGCAGGAGTTGAAGGCCTCCCCGTCGATGATGACGGTGCAGGCGCCGCACTCCCCCACCTCGCAGCCCTTCTTCACAGAGGTCATGCGGTAGTCGTTCCGGAGCATATCCGTCAGGCTGGCCCGGACATCCACCGTCCGCTCCACAGCCTTGCCGTTGAGGGTGAAGTGGACCGTCTGATACTGCATCACATGATTTTCCATTACAGCGCACCTCCCGCCCGTTTCACCGCTTCAATAAAGGCCCGCTTGGCGCTCTCCACGGCGATGTGCATCCGGAAGTCTCTGGCGGCGCGCCAGGAATCCCGGGGATTGATGTCCTCCTTCACGGCCTGGCCGAACCGCTCCGCCAGGTCCTCCGAGACCATCTGGCCGGCGGCCAGGGCCTCTGCCGTGGCCGCCCGCAGGGGCACGGGGCCCGCCACGCCGAAGGCCACTCTGGCCCGCTCCACCGTCTTTTTGTCGGCGGAGAGGCGCACGTTGACGGAGGTCCCCAACGTGGCGATGTCCATGGCGTTGCGCATGGCATACTTGATGTAATAGCCGTGGGTATTCTCGTAGCTCTCCCTGGGGATCAGGATGGCGGTCTGGATCTCCCCCTCCCGGATATCCACCTTGCCGGCCTTGATGTAGAAGTCGTGGATGGGCTGGTGGCGGACGCCGTCAGGCCCGGTCAGCTCCACGATGGCGTCATAGGCGTGGAGGGTGGAGGCGGAGTCGGCGGAGGTGACGCCGTTGCAGGTGTTGCCGCCGATGGTGCCGATGTTGCGGATCTGGGGGCCGCCCACCTGGTCCACGGCCTCCCCCAGCACCAGCAGGTACTGCTGGATGAGGGGGTCCCGGGTGATGTGGGAGAAGCTGGTGAGCGAGCCAATGCGGATGGTGCCGTCGGCCTCCATGGTCACGCCCCGGAGCTCGTCAAGGCCGTAGATGGAGATCAGCTCCTTGCCGGCCCGCTTGCCCTCCCGCATCTGGACCAGCACGTCGGACCCGCCGGCGATGATCTGGGCCTCGGGATGGGCCAGGCGGAGGGCCACGGCGTTGGCCACAGACTGGGCCTGATACAGTGCTTTCATGTCATACATACGTGGTTCCCTCCCTTATTCTGCAATGAGTCCGGCTTCCTTGAACTTCCGGTACAGCACATGAGGCGTGATGGGGCAGGCGTCGAAGGCAACGCCCGTGGCGTCCAGGATGGCGTTGCGGATGGCCGGCGCCGGCGAGCAGGCCGGCGGCTCGCCCAGGGCCTTGGTGCCGTAGGGGGACGTGGGCTCCGCATTCTCCACGAAGCCCGCCTGGAGCGTGGGGTGGTCCATGAAGGTGGAGAGCTTGTAGTCCAGCAGGTTGTTGTTCAGCGGCTTGCCGGTCTTTTCGTCGAACTTCAGCTCCTCGCTGAGGCCGTACCCGATGCCCATGGACATGCCGCCGTGGACCTGGGCCTCCGCCAGGGCGGGGTTGATGAGACGGCCGCAGTCGTGGACGTTGACGATGTTCAAAAGCTTCACCTTGCACATGGGGATATCCACCTCCACCTCGGCAAGAGAGCAGCCGAAGGAGTAGGCGTTGGACTTGATCTGGGCCGTGGTCTCGGCGGTGATGTGCTGGCTGTGCTCCGTAGAGTACAGGCTCTCGGTGGCAAGATCACCCAGGGACTTGAGCACCCGGCCGTCGCTCTTGCGGACGATCTGGCCGTCCACCAGGTCCAGGTTGCTCACCGGCATCCGGGTCTGCTCGTGGGCGATGTCCAGGATCCGCTCCCGCAGGGCCTTGGCGGTCTGGACGATGGAGAAGCCGCCGATGTAGGTCTGCCGGGAGGCGTAGGCGCCGGTGCCGTAGGGCGTGATGTCGGTATCCTGGGAGGAGACCACGTGGACGTCGCTCAGGGGCACGCCCACCGCGTCTGCCACCATCTGGGAATAGGCGGTGTCGCAGCCCTGGCCGATCTCCGTCTCGCCGGTCTGGAACTGGAGGGAGCCGTCCTGGTTGAGCACCATGCGGCAGGAGGAGGACTCCAGAGAGATGGGCCAGACAGCGGTGTTATACCAGAACACCGCCATGCCGATGCCCCGGCGGACGGGGCCGGTCTGGTTTTTATACAGTTCATGCTTACGGTGGTAGTCGATGGCCTCCATGCCCTTGTCCAGGCACTGGTTGAAGGTGTCGCTGTACAGCTCGTTCTTGGAGAAGGCGTCAGTGTAGCCCACGGGCATCAGATTCTTCCGGCGGAAGTCCTCCGGCTCCATGCCGAGGCGTAAGCAGATATCGTCGATGTGGCTCTCCCCGGCGAACATGGCCTGGGGGATGCCGTAGCCCCGCATGGCGCCGGCTGCGGGGCGGTTGGTGAACACGCTCCAGCAGTCGCACTCCACGTTGTCGCAGGGGTAGAGCTGGGGGAAGGCGCCCATGCCCTTGGCCACCACGCCGTGGCCGTGGGAGGCGTAGGCCCCCTGGTTGGAGAAGGCCTCGAACTTCCGGGCCACCAGGGTGCCGTCCTTGCGGACGTAGGAGATGATATGGGTGCGGATGGCGTGGCGGACGCGGTTGGAGACGAAGGTCTCCTCCCGGCTGCACTCCAGCTTCACCAGGCGGCCGCCCACCTGAGTGGAGAGCCACGCGCAGAGGGGCTCGTACAGCGCGTCCTGCTTGTTGCCGAAGCCGCCGCCGATGTAGGGCTTGATGATGCGGACCTTGCCCCAGGGGAGGCCCAGTGCCTGGCCCACCACCCGGCGGACGATGTGGGGGATCTGGGTGGAGGTCACAACCACCACGCGCCCGGCCTCCATATAGGCAAAGCAGCCGTGGTTTTCGATGTGGCAGTGCTGGACGGTGGGGGTGTCGTACCAGCCCTCCACCTTGATGAGGCCCGGCTCCTGGCGGGCGGCCTCATAGTCGCCCTTGCGGATGCCGGTGTGGGCCAGGATGTTGTTGGGGTACTTCTCGTGGAGCTGGGGCGCGTCGTCAGCCATGGCCTTCTGCACATCCAGCACGAAGGGCAGCTCCTCGTACTCCACCTTCAGCGCCCGGACCGCCTGGGCGGCGGCCACCTCGTCCTCGGCCACCACCGCGGCCACCTCGTCGCCGTAATAGCGGACGTGGCGGTTCAGCAGCAGCCGGTCGGCCACATCCTGATGGGCTGGGTCCGTGGACCAGGGATGGCCCGCCGTGGGGAAGGGGATGTCCGGCACGTCAAAGCAGGTGAGGACTTTGACCACGCCCGGAACGGCCTCCGCCGCGGCGGTGTCGATGGACTTGACATAGCCGTGGGCGATGGTGGAGTGACAGATCTTCACTACCAGGGCCTCCCGGCCGCAGAGGTCGTCCATGTACTTGGCGCGCCCGGTGGCCTTTTCATAGGCGTCCACCCGGACAACGCTTTTGCCGACACTGTTGCTCATAGGGGTTTCCTCCTTTTTCAATGGGAAGTTTCAGCCTGGCCGTTGACTGGGCCGGGCGAAAGCGGATATACTAACACCAGCGAGGTGAGGTACACAATGGAGCAGAGGCTGAAACTGGGCTGCGTGGTCATGGCTGCCGGCAGCGCCACGCGCTTCGGGGCCAACAAGCTGGCCGCCCAGCTGCGGGGCCGCCAGCTGATCCTGCGGAGCCTGGAGGCCGTGCCGCCGGAGGCCTTCTACAAGACCGTGGTGGTGACCCAGTACCCGGAGATCATGCGCCTGGCGGCGGATTTCCACTTTGCGGCCATCCTCAACGATCAGCCCCAGGAGGGCCTCAGCCACACCATCCACTTGGGGCTCACGGCCCTGCGAGACTGCGACGGCGTGCTGTTCCAGGTGTCGGACCAGCCCCTTCTGCGGCGGGAGAGCATCCTGGCGCTGACGGAGCAGTGGCGCCTGCGGCCGGAGGGCATCGCGGCCCTGGGCCACGGCGGCGTGCGGGGCAACCCCTGCATCTTCCCCGCCGCCCTCTTTCCGGAGCTGATGGCGCTCACCGGAGACCGGGGCGGCAGCGCCGTGATCCGCCGCCACGAGGAATTGCTGACGCTGCTGGAGGTCGCCGCGCCGGAGCTGAGCGACGTGGACACCGCGGCGGCGCTGGAGGCGCTGGAGCGCAGATCGGTCGATTAAGGGAGCGGACGGGAGGTTTCCGTCCGCTCCCCAATTTTGCAGCTATTCCAGCAGAAGCGACATATAACCGGGGATGCCGGCAAGCACCATGGGAAGCCCCGCCAGAACTGCGATCATATTCACCGCCGCGATCAGCCAGGGCAGCCGGTCCCGTTTCCGGCACCGCCGTCTCATCCTCCACAGCCAGACCGCGCTCATGACCGTCCCGGCACCCATCAGCGGGAGCACCAGGACCGAGAGGACAAACATGCCCTCGCCGTCGGACGCGGCAGACCCGCACAGGAGAAAAAACAGCACCCATGCCAAGGGGACCACGCAGGCGCTGGCCGCTCCCCAGCACAGAAACCCCTTTTGGCTCATACCGGCAGCATCACTTCCGGCTGTACGGCGTCCCCTCCAGAGGCAGGGAGTTGCGGCGGATGCCGTCGTAGCGGTAGTAGGCGTCCGCAATGGCGGGAGCCGTGGGGATGGAGGTGATCTCGCCGACACCGATGGCGCCCATGGCCACGTTCAGTCCGGCCTTCTCCACCACGATGGGGGTCAGCTCGGGGATCTGATTGGCCTTGAACAGGCCCAGCGTACCAAATTTGGCGGTGGGCTTGCAGTCCGTCAGGGGGTATTTCTCCGTCAGGGCGAAGCCCATGCTCATGACCACGCCGCCCTCGATCTGGCCCTCCACGGACAGGGGGTTCACGGCCTTGCCCACGTCGTGGGCCGCCACGATCTGCTTGATGCGGCCGTCGTCGTCCAGGATGCAGACCTGGGTGGCGTAGCCGTAGGCGATGTGGCTGACGGGGTTGGGCACGTCGGCGCCCAGGGGATCCGTCTTGCCCAGGTACTCGGCGTAGAACTCCCGGCCGTTCAGGCCGTCCAGTCCGCCGCTCTCGGCCAGGGCCGCCTTCAGGTCCTGGCAGGCCCGGCGGCAGGCCTCGCCGGTGAACAGGGTCTGGCGGGAGCCGGAGGTGGTGCCGGAGTCCGGCGCGGCGTAGGTGTTGGACCGCTCGTAGACGATCCGCTCCGCGTCGATGCCGGTCTGGTCGTAGACGATCTGGGTCAGGACCGTACCCAGGCCCTGGCCGATGCAGGAGGCGCCGGCAAAGATGTGCACCTTGCCGTCCTCCACCACCAGCCGGACGCGGCCGGTGTCGGGGATGCCCACGCCCACGCCGGCGTTCTTCATGGCGCAGGCCAGGCCCACATATTTGTTGGCGTCCACATAGGGCTTCACGGCCTCCAGGGTCTCCACCAAACCGGTGGACTCGTCCACGATCTGCCCGTTGGGCAGCTCCTGGCCGGGGCGGATGGCGTTGCGGTAGCGGATCTCCCAGGGGGAGATGCCCACCAGGTCCGCCATCTGGTTGAGGAGGCTCTCGATGCAGAAGCAGGTCTGGGTCACGCCGAAGCCTCGGAAGGCACCGGCGGGGGGATTGTTGGTGTAGAAGGCCCAGCCGTCGATCTCGAAATTCTGATAGTTGTAGGGTCCGGCGGCGTGGGTGCAGGCCCGCTCCAGAACGGGGCCGCCCAGGGAGGCGTACGCGCCGGTATCGGCGATGACCTCTGCCGCCACGCCCTGAATGATGCCGTTTTCATCGCAGCCGATGGAGAATTCCATCTCCATGGGATGGCGCTTGGGGTGGATCAGCAGGCTCTCCGCCCGGGTCAGCTTGACCTTGACGGGCCGCTTGGTCAGATAGGCGATCAGGGCGGCGTGGTGCTGGACCGTCACGTCCTCCTTGCCGCCGAAGCCGCCGCCCACCAGGCAGTTGCGGACCTTCACCAGCTCCGCGGGCAGGCCCAGCATACCCATGATCTCATGCTGGGTGTCGTAGGCGCCCTGGTCCGTGGAGAGGACCATGACCCCCTCCCCGTCCGGATACGCCACGGCGCACTCCGGCTCCAGGAAGGCGTGCTCCGTCCAGGGGGTGGAGAAGCGCTGAGTCAGGATGTGCTTGGACTTGGCAATGGCCTCCGCCGGGTTGCCCCGCTGGATGTGCCGGTGGGCCATCAGGTTCCCGTCCCGGTGGACCAGGGGCGCGTCGGTCATCATGGCCTCCCGGGGGCTGCGGACCATGGGCAGCTCCTCATAGTCCACCTTGATCAGCGCCTTGGCCTGGGCCAGGATCTCCTGGCTCTCGGCGGCCACCAGGCAGATGGCGTCGCCCAGATAGTGGGTGATATCGCCCACGGCGATCATGGTGTCCCAGTCCTTTTTCAGGTGGCCCACCTTGTTCTCACCGGGAATGTCGGCAGCGGTCAGCACGCACACCACGCCGGGCAGTGCCTTGGCCTCCTCCGTGTGGATGGCCAGGACCCGGGCCCGGGGATAGGCGCTGCGGACGGCGCTGCCGTAGATCATGCCGTCCAGATACACGTCGTCGGGATAGACGCCGGTGCCCGTGACCTTCTCCCGCACGTCCACCCGGGGGACCCGGGCGCCGAAGGACCAGTCCGAAGAGGCCTGGGGGATCTCCCCGGCCCGCAGCGCCTCCGCCGCCAGCAAAATGGCGTCGATGATCTTCACATAGCCGGTGCAGCGGCAGATGTTGTTGCGGATGGCATAGGCCGCCTCTTCCCGGGTGGGATTGGGGTTGCTGTCCAGCAGGGCCTTGGCGCACATGACCATGCCGGGGATGCAGAAGCCGCACTGCACCGCGCCGGCGGTGCCGAAGGCGTAGGTATAGAGATCCTTCTCAAAGTCGCTGAGCCCCTCCACGGTGAGGACGGTCTTTCCCTCCAGCTTGTCGGTCTGGGGGATGCAGGCCCGGGTGGGCTTGCCGTCGATCAGCACCGTGCAGGTGCCGCAGGCACCCTCGCTGCAGCCGTCCTTGACGCTGGTCAGGTGCAGCTCGTCCCGCAGGTAGCGGATCAGCTTCTGATTCTTCTCGACCGATACGGTTCGGCCGTTTACGGTAAATGTCGCCATGGCAAAATACCTCCTAAACTGCCCGTGCCCGCCCTCGGTCCCACGGTCCTGCTGTCGGAAAGGTCGACCTTTCCTGTGTCCTTATTATACAATAAAACAGGGGGCGATGCAACAAAACTTTGGGCGGTACGCTATTCTATCTGGGGGATAACGTCTCGGCCGACGGCAGCTGCCATCCCACTGCCAGAGCCCCCTGCCGGACGGTAATCCGGGCCTTGGGCTCCAGGATGTGGTTGCTGACGCCCAGGGGAAACGCCGCCGTCAGCACGGCGTCCCGCAGGGGATACTGGACCCCCTCCTCGTCCACGCCGGAGGCGTCCGCCCCCAGGCAGAAGGCCGACAGCAGGCCCCACTCCACCGTCCGCTCCACGGTCAGGGTCTCGTTTTCGATCACGGTCCAGAGAAAATCCCGGTCGTACATCCACCCCCGGGCACCCCGGCGCCGCAGATACAGCAGCGACTGGAGGTTGGCCAGGGTGTGGTCAAGCCGGGCGCCGCCGGTGCCGCCGTAGAGGAACACCTCCCGGCAGCCCTCCTCCAGGGCAGTCTTGACCGCCAGCATGGTGTCCGTGTCATCCTTCTCCACCGGGGAGCGGACCACATTGGCAAAGTCCGCCGGCTGCTCCATGGAGTCAAAGTCCCCCAGCAGCAGATCCGGCGTGATCCCCGCCGCCCGGCAGGCCCGGTAGCCGGCATCGGCGGCGATGACCAGATCGCCGGGTGCAGGGGGCAGGCGCAGGCCGTAAAAGGTGCCCGCGGCGAAAATAAAGCAGCGTCTCATGGCGTCACATCCTTGTATTCCGTTCTTTTGCAACAGTGTACCACAGTTTGTCCGCCGGAGCAATGAAAACGGGCCCCGCCGCAGCGGGGCCCGTTGGGACGGGACTACTGGATGTGCTCTTGACAGCAGTCGTCCAGCACCCGAAAGCCCATTTCCTCCGGCGGAGCCACCGGGAAGGTGGCCACAGACGCGTCGTCGAAAATGGGGCAAAGCCGCTTCTCCGGCTCCAGCCGCAGACACGGCATCTGTCCGGGGCGTTTTTCCGGTTTTTTCAAGGCACTCACCCCGAAAACAGTGTGCGCCCTTTTTGTCGATTTATACAAAACAACGCCGGCGGCACAGGAGCCGTCCTGCGCCGCCGGGCACTTCCGGCTCCGGTCTGTTTTCAGGCGCGCTCCATCAAGCGCAGTCCGTCCTCCTTGTCGCCGGCAATCAGCAGATGGGAGTCTTTTTCAAAGCGGTAGGTGGGATCCAGCAAAGGCTCCACCTCATCCCCGGTCTTGACGCCCAGGATGTTGACGTTGTAGCGGCGGCGTACATCCACCTCCACCACGGTGTGCCCCTCCCACTGCTCCGGGGTCTCGATCTCGAACACAGCGTATTTGGGCGTCAATTCGAAGTAGTCGAACACATTGTTGGCGGAAAAACGCATAGCTACCCGGTGGGCCATGTCCATCTCCGTGTGGATCACATGGTCGGCGCCGATCTTCTTCAAAAACTTGATCTGCTGCTCCCGGTCCGCCCGGGCCACCACATACCGGGCGCCCAGGTCCTTGAGAATGGCGGTAGCCTCCAGAGAACACTGAAAGTCATCCCGGACACAGACAAAGCAGGCGTTGAAATTCCCGATACCCAAAGACGCCAGCACCTGCTCGTCCTGACAGTCTCCCACGCAGGCGGCCGTTACAGTTTTTGCCAGACGGGCCACCCGCTCCTCGTCCCGGTCCAGCACCATCACCTCATTGCCCAGCTCTTGCAGCCGAATCGCCAGATGGCGGCCGAAGCTGCCCAGGCCGATCACCAAAAAGGACTTCATATCTGCTTCCTCCCTATTTTATCCGATCAGGATCTTCTCCGGTACGTTGCGCACCTTGGCCTGGGGCCGGTCCCTGGTCATGGCCATGGCCACAGACAGGCTGCCCACGCGGCCGGCAAACATCAAAAGCGTGATCGCCACCTTGGAGGCGGTCTTTAAGGTGGGCGTCACGCCGTGGGTCAGGCCCACAGTGCCGATGGCCGAGACGGCCTCGAACAGGGCGTCGTCCACACGCACCCCCTCCACACACAGCACCAGGCAGCCCAGCAGGCACGTCAGGCCGAAGATGCTGACTGAAGAGAACGCCTGCTGGATGGTATCCTCATCCAGGCGCCGGCGGAACACGTTGACATCGTCCTTGCGCAGCATCCTGGCCCGGATGCCCAGCAGCAGCACCGCAAAGGTGTTGACCTTGATGCCGCCGCCGGTGGAGCCGGATCCGGCGCCGATGAACATCAGCGCCATGCTGATCAGCACGCCCGCCTGGCTCAGGGCCATCAGATCCGCGGTGTTGAAGCCGGCAGTGCGGCAGGTCACTGACTGGAAGGCCGCCATCAGCAGCCGCTGCCCCGCAGGGACGCCGGCAAAAGCGTGGTCTCCCTCCACGACATAAAACAGCGCCGTGCCCACCACCAGCAGCACAGCGGTGCCGGTCAGCACCAGCTTGCTGTGGAGCCGGTAGCGGCGGAAATCCAAGCGGTGGACCAGCACGTCATCCCACACCAGAAACCCAATGCCCCCAGATATGATCAGTGCCATGATCACCAGATTCAAAAGGGGCTCACCGGCCTCCGTGGTCAGAGAGGCGCCGGTACCCAGCAGGTCAAAGCCCGCGTTGCAGAAGGCCGACACCGCATGGAATACCGACATCCAAAGTCCCCGCCCCACGCCGTACCGGGGACAGAACCAAAGGGCCAGCAGCACCGCGCCGCTGCCCTCGCAGGCGGCGGTCACCGCCAGAGCCCGGCGGGTCAGCCGCACCACGCCGCCCACCTGAAGAGCACCCACGGTGTCCATCAGCACGGAGCGCTGATGCAATCCGATGCGCCGGTGAAGCAGGATCGCCACCAGAATGGAGATCGTCATAAAGCCCAGGCCGCCAATCTGAATCAGCAGCAGAATCACCGCCTGGCCGAACAGGGTGAACTGGGTCCAGGTGTCGTAGAGCACCAGGCCCGTCACGCAGGAGGCGGAGGCGGACGTAAACAGCGCGTTGATAAACGGGATGGACTCCCCGGACCTTGAGGAGATGGGCAGCATCAGCAGCACCGCTCCCGCCAGGATCAAACAGGCGAAGCCGATGGTCAATGTCTGAACAGCATTGAGATGAACGCGGCGGCGAATCATAAGCACCTCCGAAAACGCGCAGAGCGCGTGTGGCCCCGATGCGGGGCGCGGGGACGGCGCGGCTACGCCGTCCCCTCTTTACACTGTGGGTATTATATCCCCCCGGACATGGTTTTGCAATGATGAGACGCGTAAAAAAAACGCTCTCCCGAAGCGGCATATAAAAAAGAGGGCGGCGGGCAAGTCCCGCCGCCCTCCGCAGCTCACGGATCCAGATATTCCGTTCGGAGCAATTCCGTGGGGATCAGCACAAAGGGCGCCTGGTCCGGATCGTCCTGCCAGTATGGCATGCAGCAGATCCCCGCCTGAACGCCGAAAGCCTCCATCTGCGCCGTCAGGCTCCGCAGCTGATACTGGGAAACGCCCCGCACTTCAAAACGGTCCCTGTCGGGCAGCTTCTCCAGCAGCTTTTCCGCCATGGTCCGGGAATAAAAAAGCGGCACCACCGGCGGCTTTTCTCCCGGCAGAGCATAATAGGTCCCGGTGACCTCGTCCTTCCGTACCTCCATCAGTGTCCAAAAGGGCGCGCCGCGAACGGTTTTGTCCGGGAGAAAACCGTTTTTGATCACGCCCGCCACGATGGATGTGAAGGTGGGCAGATCTTTCTCCTCCAGCAGCTCGATCCCCTTTCCCCGGGCGTACTGCCGGGCGCCCGCCTGATAGCCGGACCGGGACACCATCATGCCGGAGACCCAATTCAAATCCTCCAGCTTTCCGCAAAAATCCCGCACCTCTCCAACGGTGACCGGGGTGCGCCAGTCCTTGCACTCAATGGCCACGGCGTGCTTGAGATTGAGATGGGTAAATTCATAGTAGACGTCAAACTCATGCCGGGCGCCGGTCTTTCCCACAATGGAGACATTGGTGGGCACCAGCGTCCCCTCCTCCATGAACTCCAGCAGCTTTTGATAGACGAACTGCACGTAGCTCTCCAGGGATCGTCCCGCTTTCATGGCCGCTCCTTCCCCGGGTCCCATCCGCCGCACTTCGGACGGGCACTCCGATCAAATTTTCTCATAGGCCTCCAGGTGCTCCCGCAGCCGTTCCACAGCGCCGCACATCCGCATCTGGCTCCATCCCAGGCTGCTGCGGGCCTCTTCCAGGGAGTCCCGGTCCAGCAGGCAGCGGGCCAGGTCATGGAGGTCCCTGGGCAGACGAAACAGGAAATCCCGAAAGGCGGTGCCGTTGGTGAAATCCCCCTGCACCGGAAGAAAGTCTCGGAGCGTGGCGCCTTGCTCCCCCAATGGGGCATCCATGGAGAGCATCTGGTAAAGATAGAGGCTGCGCACCCGCTTTTCCCGCTGGATGGCCCGGTTCATGCGGGAGACAGCACGAGGTCAGAACAGCGCTCCGTTCCAGGGCTGCCTGTGGCTTTGGTGCAGTTCCTCAAAGGCCTCCCAGGCGGCAGAGCGATACTCCGGATCTCTCGGATCAATGCAGTTTTCCGCGCAGAGATCGCTGACCAGACAGTCCACCCACTGGATCTCCAGCTGTGTCAGGCGGCGCATACGTCTCATCTCACGCCTCCTTCTTCTGCCGCTTGGCGGCGGCCTGCCGGGCAGGGCGAACCGGCGGCGCACTGAGCCCGTCATAGACGCCCAGCCACCCGTGCAGATCCTCCCGCCAGACAAACTGGTAGGAGATCGGCGGTTCCAGCTTCCGCTGCCGCAGCAGGTCCCCGAGAGGGTGGTGCATCCGGACACCGTTGGGCGTAAACGTTAAATTATAGGGCTCCTCCAGTCCCAGAAACAGCTGACGGCCGTCGGGGCTGATGCGCAGGCGGAAGCCCGGGCAGTCCTTGGTCTTTTGCCGGAAGGCCTCGTTCTGCATCAGCTGGTCCTCCTTGGAGATGGACAGCCGGCAGATGTTCTGGCAGGACTGGGGCGGCGGGACCTCTTCAAATGCCGAAAGGTCCGCGGGAATATCAAACAGCATATCGCGCAGCGCCTCCTTTCATCCAGAAGTGCAGCAGAGCGTGCGGCTGCGCGATAGGATGATATCGCATAAACTTTGTCAAAATTCCCGGAAAAGGGTCATGAAAAGAGGAAATGTATTTAAAATTTCAGAATTGATATAATAAAATGTTATGCTTTTCCCCTTACCAGCAATTGTCCACTTCCTGCCGTCGGCATATCTCCGGCAAAAATTCCGGGCTTTGTAGCACCGCAGTCTCCCCGCAGGTTTCCCCACGGAAAAAAAGATAAAACTTTTTAAAAAAAGTCCTTGACAAAAAGCTGCATTTCTGTATAATAATATCTGTTCGACAGGACACAGCGGGTTTGTGTAAAGGTAGCACAGCAGACTCTGACTCTGT
Source organism: Dysosmobacter sp. Phy (assembly GCF_054476235.1). Taxonomy (NCBI): domain Bacteria; kingdom Bacillati; phylum Bacillota; class Clostridia; order Eubacteriales; family Oscillospiraceae; genus Dysosmobacter; species Dysosmobacter sp. Phy. Next base: position 2,322,304 of record NZ_CM136997.1, on the reverse strand, counting down.
ATGTGAGGGTTCGAATCCTTCACCCGCTGCCAAGTAAGTTGACCGGCTTCGAAAGAAGCCGGTCAACTTTTTTCTGTCCAAAGTCAGGCAGGGCCGCCGGAGGATCCGATGCCCGCGGAAGATCTGTGCACGAGCGCCAAAAATGCCAGGAAGCAGGGGGCAGGGCGATATACGCCTGCTCCCTGCTTCCATTCTGTATGTACCCACTGAAAAAGCGCCGCGATGCGCAATGAAACCGCTTCACCGGTCTTTGCGGCCGCCGCCCAGGAGCCCCCGCAGGAAGCCGCCCTTTTTGCCGCCGGCGCCGGCCAGGCGGTCCGCCGCCTCCCGGGCGCCCTCGTAGTCCTGCTCCGCCGCGGCCGCGTACAGCTCCCGGGCGCGGACCGGATCCTGGGGCACACCCTTGCCGTGCTCATAGCACCAGGCCAGGTTGTACTGGGCCCGGGCGGAACCGGCCTCCACCGCCTGGGTGTACCACTTCACCGCGTCGGCCCAGCTCTGCGCCACGCCTACGCCGGTCTCATAGAGATACCCCAGGTTGCAGGCGCCCACCGGGTCCCCCTGCTCCGCCGCCTTGCGGTAGAGCCAGGCAGCCTTGGCAGTGTCCTTTGCAACGCCCCGGCCGAACTCGCAGCAGACGCCCAGGTTGCACTGGGCCCGGGAATAGCCCTGGTCCGCCGCCGCCTTATACCAGCGGGCAGCCTCGCCCCAGTTCTGCTCCACACCCCGGCCGGACTCGTACAGATAGCCCAGATTGCACTGACCGGCGGCGTCCTCCCGCTCGGCGGCCATCCGGTAGAGCTCCGCCGCCCGGGTCAGGTCCTCCGCCACGCCCTCGCCGTTTTCATAGCACACGCCCAGGTTGCACATGGCGGGGACGGAACCGGCCTCCACGGCCTTTTCATACCACGCCACCGCCTGGGCGGGGTCCCGCTCCACGCCGATGCCGCGCTTGGCGCACACGCCCATGCAGAACAGGCCCCGGGCGTCCCCCTGCTCCGCCGCCTCGGCGTACCAGTGGACCGCCCGCTTCTCGTTTTTCTCCACGCCCTTGCCGTGCTCGTAGCACCAGCCCAGGTTGCACTGGGCCCGGGGCATCCCCTGGCGGGCGGCGGCGCCGTACCACTTCACTGCCTCCGTCCAGCTCTGCTCCACGCCCCGGCCGATCTCATAGAGGAAGCCCAGGTTGCACTGGCCGGCGGCGTTCTCCCGGTCCGCGGCCTTCCGGTAGAGCTCCGCCGCCTTCTCCCAGCTCTGCTCCACGCCCTCGCCCCGCTCGTAGCACACGCCCAGGTCGCACATGGCGGCTGCGGAACCGGCCGCGGCAGCCTTTTCGTACCAGCGGACCGCCTCGGCCGCATCCTGCTCCACACCCAGGCCGTAGTCATAGAACCGGGCCACGCTGAACAGGCCCCGGGCGTCTCCCTGCTCTGCGGCCTTTCGATACCACGCCAGGGCCTGGGCAAAATCCTGCTCCGTGCCCTTGCCGTTTTCCAGGCACCAGGCCAGATTGCCCTGGGCCCGGACGGAGCCGGCCTCGGCGCCGCGGCGATACCAGCTCACCGCCTCCGTCCAGCTCTGCTCCACGCCCTCGCCCACCTCGTACAGGTAGCCCAGGCAGCACATGGCGTCCTCGTCTCCCAGCTCCGCCGCGGCGCGGTAGAGCCGGGCGGCCTCAGTCTTGTCCACCGGGACGCCCCGGCCCCGCTCGCAGCAAAGACCCAGGCACAGCAGGCCACGGGGATACTCCTGCTCCGCCGCGGCCCGGTACAGCCGGACCGCCGCCTCCAGGTCCTGTTCCACGCCCTCGCCGTGCTCATAGCACCAGGCCAGGTTGCACTGGGCCCGGGGATAGCCCTGCTCCGCCGCGGCCCGATACCAGCGGATGGCCTCGGCCCAACTCTGGTCCACGCCCTGGCCGCTCTCGTACAAAAAGCCCAGGCAGCACTGGCCCGGCGCATGGCCCTGCTCCGCCGCGGCGGTGTACCATTTCACCGCCTGGGAAAGGTGCTTTGCAATGCCGGTGCCGAACTCCAGACACCGCCCCAGCTCCGTCTGGGCCGCGGGATACCCCAGCCAGGCGGCGGACTGATACCACTTGGCGGCCTCCTGGTCGCCCTGGTCCACGCCGTCACCCCGGCGATACATCTCCCCCAGCAGGAACTGGGCCCGGGGAAAGCCCTTCTCCGCGCCCTTGCGGAAGCACTCCAGCGCCTTAGCCGGGTCCCGGTCCACACCGGTGCCGCTGAGATAGCAGTAGCCCAGATTCGTCAGGGCGGGCAGATAGTCCCGGGCGGCGGCCTGGGCGTACAGCAGCACCGCCTGGGTGGGGTCCGCCGGCACGCCGGTGCCGCTCTCCAGGCACCAGGCCAGATTGGTCAGGCCCAGCAGGTCATCCAGAGCGGCGGCACGCTGGTAGCAGGCCAGGGCCTCGGTGCCCTTGTCCTCGTCCACGGCCCGGTTGCCCAGCTGCACCCAGTCGGCACCGGTCAGCTCCTCCTCCGGCAGGGAGAGGAAAAAGGTGCCCCCGCACCGGGGACACACGTCCGGCTCCTCCTCCGCCATATAGCCGCAGTCGGGATTTTCACAGCGAAAATAATTCATAGACGTCACTCCTCGTTTCCATCGGCGTCCTCCGCCCCGGTCCCGCCCAGGGGATCACCGGGAAAGTCGTAGTAATCCAGGAAAGAATGGGCCGCGCCCCGGTACTTGAAGCCGGGAAAGGTGTCCAGCTGGACGCCGTGGACGGCCCGGAACATACTCTTTTCAATGTTGGGGTTGCCCTGCTTCAGCTGCCGCAGCAGCACCTTCATCTCCTGGCGCTTGCTGTCCCCCACGCCGTCCTCCGCGGCGTCCCGCCCCTCGGTGAAGCGGCAGGCGCACTGGAGGAAGCGCAGGTGGTTGTAGTTCTTCCAGGCGATGATGGCGTCCTCGTGGACGCAGTACAGCGGGCGGATCAGCTCCATGCCGGGGAAGTTCTTGCTGTGGAGCTTGGGGGGCATGGTCTGGAGCTGCGCCCCGTAAAAAAGGCCCAGCAGCGTGGTCTCCAGTACATCGGACATGTGATGGCCCAGGGCGATCTTGTTGCAGCCCAGCTCCCGGGCCTTGCTGTACAAAAATCCCCGGCGCATTCGGGCGCAGAGATAACAGGGGTTCTTCTCCACCTGGACGGTGACGTCGAAGATGTCGCTGTCAAAGATGGTGATGGGAATGCCCAGCCGGGCTGCGTTTTCCTCGATCAGCGCCCGGTTGGCGGCGTTGTACCCCGGGTCCATCACCAGAAAGGTCAGGTCAAAGGGCTGCTCCGTGTGGCGCCGGAGCTCCTGCATCAGCTTGGCCAGGACCATGGAGTCCTTGCCGCCGGAGATGCACACGGCGATCCGGTCCCTCGGCTCCACCAGCTCATACCGCTTCACGGCGGCGATGAAGGGGTTCCAGAGGCTCTTGCGGTAGGTTTTGATGAGACTGCGCTCGGCAATCTCCTGAGGGGTCAGTTCTCGGGCCATGAGGTCCTCCGTTTTTCTCAAATCGTTCCCCGGCCCGCGGGCCCGGGGATATTACAGCCAGATGGCGAACAGCCGCAGCAGCGAGGCGAAGAACCGCCGCAGCCAGGGCCGCTTGTTCCACTCCTCCAGAGTGTACTGCGCGCTCTGGGCCATGACCTGGTCCAGATCCTCCAGCAGCTCCTCCACCACCGGCATGTGGTAGAGCAGCACGCCGCACTCATAGTGGAGCTGGAAGGTGCGGTAGTCCATATTGGTGCTGCCGATCAGGGCCACCTCCCGGTCCACCATGACGCTCTTGGCGTGGAGGAAGCCGGGTGTATACCGGTAGATGCGCACGCCGTGGCGCAGCAGCTCGCCCCAGTAGGTCTCCGCCACCACATAGGCGTACTTCTTGTCCGGCACCGCCGGTACCAGCAGCCGCACGTCCACCCCGGCGTCCGCCGCGATGCACAGGGCCTGCTGCATGGACTCCTCCACGGCGTAGTAGGGCGTGGTGATATACAAAAACCGCTTGGCGGAGGAGATCAGCTGGAGATACGTCTCCTCGATGGGGTTGTCCGGATTGTTGAGGGGGCCGTCAGTGAAGGGCTGGCACCAGCCGGGTCCGCCCTCGGCCACGTGGCGGGGGCGGTAGTAATCGTCCTCGTTGGGCAGGGTGCGGCCGATCATCTTCCACATCTGGATAAACTGGGAGGCAAAGCCCCAGGCGCCGGCGCCCTCGATACACACGCCGGTGTCCTTCCAGTGGCCGAAGCGCACCACCAGGTTGGCGTACTCGTCCCCCACGTTGATGCCGCCGGTGTAGGCCCACTGCCCGTCAATGACAGCGATCTTCCGGTGATCCCGGTAATTGAAGTAGATTCGGTTTACATAACGATGCACCGGGTTGAATACCTCTACCTCGATGCCCGCATTCTGCATGGCCTGGAGGGTGTCGTCGGACAGCCGGGTGAGATTGCCGAAGTCGTCGAAGATGATGCGAACCTCCACTCCGGCGGCGGCGCGCTCTTTCAGCACGGCAAACATCTCGTCCCAGATCCGGCCCTCGGCCAGGATGTAATACTCCAGGAAGATATAGACCTCCGCCCGCTCCATCCGGGCGATCAGGTCCCGGAAGAACTCCGCGCCGTCGGAGAAATACCGGGCCCGGGTGTTGCGGTAGAGCAGAAAGCCCCGGCGCTGGAGATAGGAGGCCAGGCGCCCCCAGGCCGGGGACTGGCGGCTCAGGCGGGCCACATTGTTCCCGCTCTCCATCCACACGCTCTCCCGCTCCGTGGGCGGCGCGACCTTGCGCAGGCTCAGATTCTTTGCCTGGTGAGTTCCGCCCCACAGGCAGAAGAGGATCATGCCCGACACCGGCAGCGCCAGCAGCAGACACATCCAGGCCAGCTTGTAGGAGGGGCTGCCCGGCCTCTGGTATACCCGAATGGCCACCAGGGCACCGGCCAGGCCCAGCACGAAATAGGCATAGTTGGCCTGCTCCCGCAGGAACCGGGTCAGCAGCAGCGTGGTGGCGATCTGAGCGATCACCGTCAGCGCGCACATGGACAGGCTGGTGGCGGCGGAGATTCTCCGTTCGGTCCGCTCCTGGGTATGGGGCAGATTTCTATGCATGACCTTCACCTCCCGGTGTGTGCAGTCTCAGCAGCTTATCGTAGTATTATACCGAAAACGACGCTGCTGTTCAACCATGATTCTCAAACGAATCACCCCCGCGGGCCGCAGCATACGCGGTCCGCGGGGGCTCGGTTTCACCGGCTCTGGCGCAGCAGGGCCTGCTTGATGTCCCAGAGCTTCTGGCTCAGGTCCACATAGTAGGTGTGGGGATTCTCAAAGCGCTTCACCTCGTCCCACAGGGCATCCGCCTGCTCCCGGCAATAGGCCTGGATCGCCTGGAGGGAGGGCCGCTCATAGACCAGCTTTCCGCCCTGGAACACCGGCACCTGCAGGGGCCGGACGACAAAGTCCGTATAGGTCTTGCGCTTCCAGGTGGCCCGGGGATCGAACAGCTCCAGAGGCTGCTTGTCGTCCACAGTCTCGTCGTACACGGCGATATAATCCGCCTCCGCCTTGCCGGTGACCCGGTCAAAAATGCGGTAGACTTTCTTAAAGTGGGGCAGGGTGATCTTGTCCACATTCTCGCTGACCTTGATCTTGGGAACGACGGTCCCCTTCTCATCCTCCACCGCCGCCAGCTTGTACACGCCGCCGAACACCGGCTCGCTGCGGGCGGTGATCATCCGCTCGCCCACGCCGAACAGGTCGATCTGCGCTCCCTGGCGCAGCAGGTCCTGGATGATATACTCATCCAGGGAGTTGGAGGCGGAGATCGCGCAGCCGGTCCAGCCGGCCTCGTCCAGCATCCGCCGGGCCTCCCGGGTCAGATAGGCGATGTCGCCGGAGTCCAGCCGGATGCCGCACTTGGTGATGCCCCGGGGCCGCAGGACCTCGTTGAAGGCCCGGATGGCGTTGGGCACGCCGGATTTGAGAACATTGTAAGTGTCCACCAGGAGCGTTGCGTTGGTCGGATAGATCTCACAGTACGTTTTGAAGGCCTCGTATTCCGACGGGAACATCTGGACCCAGGAGTGGGCCATGGTGCCGCCGGCGGGCACACCGAAGAGCTGGTCGGAGATGGTGCAGGCCGTGCCCTTGCAGCCGCCGATAAAGGCCGCCCGGGCGCCGGCAATGGCGCCGTCGGTGCCCTGGGCCCGGCGGGAGCCGAATTCCAGCACTGTCCGCCCCTGGGCCGCCCGGACGATGCGGTTGGCCTTGGTGGCGATGAGGCTCTGGTGGTTGATGGTCAGCAGGGTGAAGGTCTCGATCAGCTGGGCCTGGATGGCCGGGGCCCGGACCGTCACCACCGGCTCCCGGGGGAAGATGGGCGTCCCCTCGGGAATGGCCCAGATGTCGCCGGTGAAGCGGAAGTCCTTCAGATAGCGCAGGAATTCCTCAGAGAACAGTCCCTTGCTCCGCAGGAATTCGATGTCCTCCTCGTCAAAGTGGAGATCCAGAATATAGTCGATCAGCTGGTCCAGACCGGCGCAGACGGCAAAGCCGCCCTTGTCCGGCACGGTCCGGAAGAACACATCAAAATAGGTGATCCGGTCCTGAAGGCCCGCCTGGAAATAGCCGTTGCCCATGGTCAGCTCATAGAAGTCGCACAGCATGGTCAGATTCAGCTTGTCTTTGCTCTGCATGGTACGCACCTCGAATTTCTTCAGTGATGGGGATGCTGTTTTCTCGATTATAAGCGGACGGGGCGGGAATTGCAACGCTTTTCCCAAAAAACTCGTCAAAAATTTATCAATTTCCCGTTGACAAGCCCTCTCCCCTCCCCTATGATGAGAGCAGCAACAGGCGGTACAGCCGCCGGAAGGATGGGAATTTCATCATGGATGTGATTTTAGGCATTGACATCGGCGGCTCCACCACCAAGATCGTGGGGCTGGACACCCGGGGGAACGTGCTGTCCATGCTGCGGGTCCGGGCCGAGGACCAGGTCACCAGTCTGTACGGTGCCCTGGGCAACTACCTCACCAGCAACCGCCTGGCCCTGTCGGATGTCAAGCGGGTAGTGCTGACCGGCGTGGGCGCGTCCTATGTGGAGGGAGACATCTACGGCCTGCCCACCTATAAGGTGGACGAGTTTTCCGCCAGCGGCACCGGCGCCCTGGCCCTGTCGGGCCAGTCCTCGGCGGTGGTGGTCACCATGGGCACCGGCACCGCCTTCCTCCACGCGGGACCGGAGGGCGTGCGCCATCTGTGCGGCAGCGGCATCGGCGGCGGCACTCTGGGCGGGCTGTGCCACAAGCTGGTGGGCATGGAGCGCTTCGGCCAGATCAAGCGCCTGGCGGAGTGCGGCAATCTCAAGCAGGTAGACCTGACCATCGCCGATATCTCCAAATCCGCCGCCGACAGCCTCCACCCCGACATGACCGCCGCCAACTTCGGCAACCTGGCCGAGGACGCCTCCCCGGCGGACCTGGCGGCAGGGGTGGTGAACCTGGTACTCCAGGCCATCGGCACCATGACGGTGCTGGCCTGTCAGAGCAGCGGGGCCGATACGGTGGTCCTCATCGGCTCCATGACCACCCTGCCCCAGGCGGAGACCAACTTTCAGCTCTTTGAAAAGCTCTATGGCTTCCGCTATATCATTCCCGAAAACGCCACCTTTGCCACCGCCATCGGCGCGGGGCTGTGCAGCCTGCGGAAAAAGGCGGTGGAGTGATGGAGGGGCCGGGCCTGTGGCCCATCTACCACCCCCGGATCCCGCCGGTGCTGCGGCACCTGTCGGCCACGCCGCCCATGGCGCGGCTGCGCCATGTAGGGATGAACTGCGGCTGCGAGTACACGGACTTCCCCCGGTTCCGCCATCTCGCCCCCTACTCCCGGTTCCGCCACAGCGTGGGGGTGGGACTCATCGTCTGGCACTTTACCCATGACGCTGCCCAGGCGGCGGCCGGTCTGCTCCACGATATCTCCACTCCGGTGTTCGCCCATGTGGTGGACTTTCTCCGGGGCGACCACCTGACCCAGACCGCCACGGAGCATGGCACCGCCGCCCTGATCGCTGCCTCTCCGGAGATCTGCCGGGTACTGGCAGCCCACGGTCTCACACCCGAGCAGGTCTGCGACTACCACCGCTACCCCGTCGCCGACAACGACGCTCCCCGCCTCTCGGCTGACCGGCTGGAGTATACCCTGGGCAACGCCGTGAACTACGGCTTTCTCTCCATGAACCGTGCCCGGGCCCTGTACCGGGACCTGACCGTGATCCCCAATGAGGACGGCGCGCCGGAGCTGGCCTTCCGCACCCGGTCGGCCGCCTCCGCTTTCACGGCGGCGGCGCTGAACTGCGCCCGGGTGTATGTGGCCGACGAGGACCGCTTCGCCATGGAGGCACTGGCGTGGCTGCTGCGCCGTGCCCTGGACCGGGGCGTACTGGATCCGGCGGACCTGATGGCCACGGAGCCGCAGGTCATCGCCAAGCTCCTGGCCGACCCGGTCTGCGGGCCGTTGTGGAGCCGGTTCCGGTCCTTTGCCCGGCTGCGCCGGGCGGCGGAGCGGCCGGCTGGAGGCGAGTGGTACCAGGTGGCGGCAAAGCTGCGGTGGATCGACCCCCTGGCCGCCGGCGCGGGCCGGGTCTCCCGGTGGGACACGGACCTGGCGGCGGAGATGAAGGCCTTCCGCCGGACGGATTTCAGTCCGTGGCTCTCCGGCGAACCGCAGAGGTAACCCCACATTTAGCAGTCAGCAAACGCAAAAAAGCGGCGGCGCCTTTCGGCGCCGCCGCTGATGGTCTCCGGATTATTCCTCGTCCTCGGGCTCCTGGGGCTCTTCCTCCATGCCGGTCAGATCGAACTCCAGCTTCTCGCCGCAGTTGGGGCAGATCACCTGGCCGTCCTCCAGCACGGACTCGTCGAAGTAGATGGTCTCCTCGCAGGTGGGGCAGGTAGTGGCGTAGCAGTCCTCGTCCTCATCCAGCTCGTCGTACTCGTAGTCGTCCTCATCCTCGTCGTCCTCGTCATCCTCTCCGAAGACCACGTCCTCCACGTCCTCCAGATCGTCGCTGACGGCGTCCAGACCGTCGCCCAGCTCCTCCTGAGCGTCCTTGAGATCCTCGATCTCCAGGGCCATGTCGTCCAGCACGTCGATGATGGCGGAGAGCAGCTTGCCGATCTTCTTATCGGTATCCAGTTCCATGCCCTCGGCCAGGCCCTTGATATAAGCGACCTTCTCAGTGATTTCCATAGCGGTAGCTCCTTTCATATTCAAGCTTTGCAGGCACTTCACCTGCGGTGTGGGAAAGGGGGGACGAAAGTCCCCCCTTTTTTACATTACTCCTTGCTGCGGCCCAGATACTCGCCGGTGCGGGTGTCGATCTGGATCTTCTCGCCCTCGTTGATGAAGATGGGCACCTTGATCTCGGCGCCGGTCTCCAGGATGGCAGACTTGGTGACGTTGGTGGCGGTGTCGCCCTTCACGCCGGGCTCGGTCTCGGTGACCACCAGGTCCACGAAGTTGGGCACTTCCACGGTGAACACGCTGCCCTTGTAGCTGAGCAGAGAGCACATGGTGTTCTCCTTGACGAACTGGAAGGCGTCGCCCAGCACGTCCTTGTTCAGGGGGACCATGTCAAAGGTCTCGGGATCCATGAAGTAGTACAGATCGCCGTCATTGTAGCTGTACTCGGCGTTCTTCCGCTCCACAGCCACCTGCTCGAACTTGGCGCTGGGGTTGAAGGACTCCTCACGGATGGTACCGGAGATGACGTTCTTGTACTTGGTGCGCACGAACGCGGCGCCCTTGCCGGGCTTGACGTGCTGGAAATCCACGACCAGCATGGGCTTTCCGTCCATCTCAAAGATCATACCCTTGCGAAAATCGCCGGCAGTAATAGTAGGCATTGATTTTTCCTCCTCACAAATCTACGAGAAAACGACCTGCGGGAGGACATTTTCTCTGTTTTTTGATCGTTCTACAAAATACCGTAGATATTTTATCCTATGTTGTCCGCTATTGCAAGTATTTTTCAGCGGTTCTCCCGATTTTTTCCGCCGCTTTTTTCCATCCGGCGGCGGCAGACGGCCTTGAAGGGAGCCTGGAGGGCGTGAAGCACCTTCTGCCAGGCCGTCACGGCGCCGCCGGCAGGCTCCACCATCAGCGCCAGAACGCCGCAGCGGTTGGCGGCCAGCATATCGGTCAGCAGCTTGTCCCCCAGCATGGCAGTGCGGCGCCGATCTGCCCCGGCCCTGCGCATGGCGGCCTCCAGTCCCTTGGGGCTGGGCTTGCGGGCGTGGCCCTGATAGGGCACCCCCAGCTCGGCGCAGAACTCCGTCACCCGGCGGCCGGAGCGGTTGTTGGAGACGATCATGAAATCGATCCCCTCCGCCTCCAGGGCTGCGATCCAGGTCCGCAGGGCCTTGTCCGGCCGGCGGACGGACTTGGGCGCCAGAGTGAAATCCAGATCGCTGAGCAGCAGGGTGATCCCCTGCCGGGACAGCCAGGCGGGATCGACCTGGTCATAGCGGTCGAACAGATGGTCCGGGATCAGAGAAACGGGCATAGGCGGCTCCTTCATCGCATACTCTGCTTGTAGTATACCAGCTTCGCGGAAAAACCACAAGGGGGGAGATCGTTTGCAGGTGTATCTCGCCGTCACGCCGGGACAGCTCCAGGAGGCCGCCCGCCACTGCCGGAACCTGGCCCATGTGGCCTACCGGGTGGGAGAGGGCTCCGTGCTGCTGCGCCAGAGCGTGCTGCTCCAGGCCAGGGGCGGTCTGCTGGCCGTCACCGACCAGGAGGCGCCGCCCATCGACGACCCGGAAAAGCTCTCCGCTGCGGCGGTCCGGGAGTGCGGCCGCCGGGGCTATACCGGCGTGCTGCTGGACTTTCAGTCCCGCTCCCCCGACCGCCTGGCCTTCGCCCGGCAGCTGGCCGCGGTCCTGACCCAGACCCGCCGCACGCTGTATGTGCCGGAGGAGTATGGCCCGGCGGTGCCCGGCGCCGTGACGCTGATCTGCACGGCCCTCTCCGGCGGGGACTTCGCCCAGCGGCTGCGGGAGGCGGCCTCCGCCGCCGGCGGCGCCGGGAAGCTGGCTCTGGACGTACAGCGGCTGCGGATGGACTTCACCCTCCCCGCCCGGACCGGCGAGGGCCGGCCTCTGACGGCGGAGGAATTCCAGGCCCTGACAGAACGGGAGGACCCGGCGGTGTTCTTCTCCCAGGAGCTGTGCGCCCGGTACTTCACCTACACCCACGAGGGGCAGACCCATTTCGTCCTCTTTGACGACGCCGGGACCATCCGGAAGAAATTGCAGACCGGCACCGCTCTGGGCTACGCCGCCGCCTTTTTGATGTTTCCCGAGGTCCGGGACCTGCTGGACGATCTGTTTCCCCTCCGTCCCGGACGCTGAACGCCCGAAACCGCGGCTCCTTCAGCGGCTCCTGTCCCGGCAGAATGAACCCCCTCCCCGCACTCTGGCCGGTGCGGGGAGGGGGCATTGCATGTATGGTCTCAGCCGTTCATCAGCATCCCGCCGTCACAGTTGAGGTTTTCGCCCTGGATGAAGCTGGCCGCGTCGGAGGCCAGGAACAGCACCGCGGAGGCCACCTCCTCCGGAGCCGCCGGCCGGTGGAGGGACATGGCCTCCAGGACTCTCTGCTCCTTTTCCTCCGTCAGGATGCTGACCAGGGGCGTCTTGGTATAGGCCGGGCAGAGGCTGTTGCAGTAGATGTTCTTGCCGGAGCCCGCCTTGGCGATGCTCTTGGTCAGGGAGATCACGCCCGCCTTGGCGGCAGCGTAGGCCGCAGTCCCCAGGTAGCCGCCGCCCACCTTGGCGGCGATGGAGGCCACGTTGACGATCCGTCCGCCGCCGTTTTGCGCCATGTGGCGGAAGAGGATCTGGCTGGCCAGGAACACAGCGGTCAGGTCGATGGCGATGACCCGGTTCCACTCCGCCAGGGTCAGCTGATCGAAGTCCGCCACACTGACGATGCCCGCGTTGTTGATGAGGATGTCCACCCGCTGCTCCTCCACGATCTGTCCGAACACCCGGGGCACCTGCTCGGCATCGCCCAGATCCACCGTGTAATACACCGCGTTTCCCAGCTCCTCGCAGGTCTTTTTTGCCGTCTCGGGATTGATATCCACGATGACCACCTTTCCGCCCAGGTCCACGAACTGTCTGGCGATCGCCTTTCCGATCCCCTGGGCCCCGCCGGTAATGATCCCGGTCTTTCCGGCAAAGGACACGCCGCAAAGATCCATACTGATGCCTCGCTTTCTTTTTGATTGAATGGTTGAACCATTTGACAAAATAGTAGTCCAACATCGTTTCCCTGTCAATGCGCAGAATCCATGATTCCCGCCGTGTTTTCTGCACAAAATCACGAAGATCCGGTGCGAGCTCCCGGCGTCTGCCCCCTCCGCCGCGCCTTGACGGGGTTCGGAAAACATGGTACATTACAAGAAAAACGACGGAGACAGGAGGTGGCGGATACGGACATGCAGGCATTCTCTCCGGCGCAGACCCAGAAGGCGCCCGACGTGATCTATGACCAGATCTACCAGCGGATCGTCAGCGGAAAGCTGAAGCCGGGAGACCGGCTGCCCTCCGAGCGGGTCCTGGCCGAGCAGTTCCAGCGCAGCCGCCACATCATCCGGGAGGCCCTGCGGATGCTCCAGCAGGACGGGCTCATCACCATTGAGGTGGGCAGCGCCGGCGGCGCCATCATCCAGGGCATCTCCATCGACATGCTCTCCGCCCCTTTGAAAAAGTACCTCTCCAGCGGAGACCTGGACCTGCGGGAGCTGACGGAGTACCGCTATCTCAATGATTTCGGCTGCGCCCGTTTCGCCGCCCTCCACCGCACGGAGGCGGACATCCGGGCCATGGCGGAGGCCCTGGAGCGGGTGAAGGCCAGCATCGAAAATGACGACGCCTTTTTGCAGCACGACATCGACTTCCACCATGCCCTGGCGGCGGCCAGCCACAACCGCCTGGCCATTCTGGTCAACGACGCCGTCATCCTCCTGGCCACCGAGCGGGTGGAGCGCTCCGTACGCACCGCCTCCCGTCAGCAGCGGGCGGAGCTGAACCGGAAGATCTACGAGAGCCACAACCGCATCTTCCAGGCCGTGGTGGCCGGCGATGTGGCGGAGGCCGGCCGCTGCGCGGACGCCGTGGTGGACCTGTTCCGCGCCCAGAACCCCGCTTCCGGCACGCAGAACAGGATACTTGACTGAACAGCGTCCGGGCTGTACACGCTGGCAGATCGCGCTGCAAACCGTCAGCCGCCCGCCCCGGTCCAAAAAGATCCGGAGCGGACCGTCCTCCCCCGGCAAACAGGAAAAACCAGCACTGCGGCTGAGCAATCAGCCGCAGTGCTGGTTCGTTTTTGGTGGTACCAAAGGCAACCCCCGGCTAAGCCGGGGGTAAAAAATAGCTTAAAGCGAGGAGAAAAGTAGAAAAAGAAAAAACTCCCTGATAAGGTAGAAGTGGTTTGCCGACCACACAACTACGATAACAGGGAGGTCTTCATCGTGAAAGACAAAGACATAAGTAGTTTAGAGCATACGAGTTGGAGATGTCAATATCACATCGTATTTGCACCAAAATATCGGAGGATGGAGATATATGGACAAATAAAACAGGATATAGGAGTGATATTGAGGAAACTGTGCCAGCAGAAGGGGGTAGAAATAATAGAAGCCAGAGCGTGTCCGGATCATATCCATATGCTGATAAGTATCCCACCCAAGTACAGCGTGTCACAGATTATGGGGTATTTAAAGGGGAAGAGCAGTCTGATGATATTTGACCGACATGCGAATCTAAAATATAAGTATGGGAATCGGCACTTTTGGGCGAGAGGATATTATGTGGATACAGTGGGACGGAATAAAAAGCAGATAGCAGAGTATATCCGAAATCAACTGGCATCGGATCAAATAGCAGACCAGATAGGGCTGAAAGAGTTTGTTGACCCGTTTACGGGTCGCGAGAACAAGAAGGCATAAGAGGAACCCCTTAAGGGGTAGCCCGAGAAAGAAATGCAGTCGGCAAACCTTTCGGGGCCCCTTAAGGGGCTTCGTCCGTATCTGGCCCTTATAGGGCCTACTCAAGCCTCCGGCTCAGCCGGAGGTTTTGACTCACCCGTACGACACATGAAAGGATCCGGGCAGAGCCTGCCCCGTCTCACATGGCGGCGTTGATGGCGGCGATGGCACCGTCGGCCACGGCAGTGGCCACCTGGCGCACCTGCTTGACCCGGATGTCTCCGGCGGCGTAGACGCCGGGGATGGACGTCTCCATCTTCTCGTTGGTAGGGATATATCCGTCCTCCAGGGCCAGCTCCGTGTAGAGGGACGTGTTGGGGGTCACGCCGGCGTAGACGAAGATCCCACAGCCGGGGTCCTCCACGGTCTCGATGGTACCGTCGTGCTCATTGGCGATCTCCAGCCGCTCCACCCGGGTCTCCCCATAGACGGCGCGGAGCCGGGAGGCCAGCCGCAGGGAGATGTTTCCGGCGGCGGCCACTTTCTGGCGGAACTCGGCGATGCAGCCCAGCTGGTCCTCGAAGTGGATGATGGTCAGCTGCTTTGCAAAGGAGGCCAGGTACAGCGCCTCCTTCACGGCGCCGTCGGCGCCGCCCACCACGTAGACGTTTTTGCCGGTATAGGCGGCGCCGTCCCGGGCGGCGTTCATGCCCATGCCCCTGCCGGCCAGCTCCGCCTCGCCGGGGATACCCAGCTTCCGGGGCGTGCCGCCATTGGCCAGGATGATCCGTTTGGCTTCATAGGTGCCCTTGTCGGTGACGACGGTCTTGACCGCCCCCGTCAGCGTCACGCCGGTGACGTCGGCGTAGACGATCTCCACCCCGGCCCGGAGGGCCTGCTCCTTCATGCGGGCGGCAAAGGTGGCGCCGGTCTCCTGGGTCTCGATGGCGGTGTAATGGGTGACAGTGGACACCTTGCCGATGATGCCGCCCACCTGGGCCTTCTCCAGAACCAAGGCCCGTTTGCCCCGGCTGACGGCGTAAATGCCCGCGCTGATGCCCGCGGGACCCGCTCCGATGATGAGGATGTCGTACATAGCGATCCGCTTCCTTTCTGTTTTTCAGCGATGTGGAAAAGTTTTACAGGAGCCCCTGGAGATGCTGCATGATGAGGCTGGCGCAGGTGATGCCCGCCCAGCAGCAGGCGCCCATGAAGATGGGCTTGCCGCCGGATTTCACCAGCTTGACGATGTCCGTATTGAGGCCGATGGCCGCCATGGCCAGGATGATGAAGAACTTGGACAGCTCCTTGAAGGGCTTGAACACGCCGGCGTCTACGCCGGACATGGTGGCCACGGTGGTGATAACGGAGGCCAGGACGAAGAAGAGGATGAAGAAGGGGAAGATCTTCTTGATGTCGAAGGAGCCGCTGGAGGCGCCGCCGCCCCGCTTGGCCTGCCAGGTCCTCCAGACAGCCAGCACCAGCGTGATGGGGATGATGGCCAGGGTCCGGGTCAGCTTGACGATGGTAGCGTACTCCAGCACCGAGCCGTTGGTGCCGTGGAGAGTGTCCCAGGTGGAGGCCGCCGCCGTGACGGAGGAGGTGTCGTTGATGGCAGTGCCGGCAAAGAGGCCGAAGCCCTCGTTGCTCATACCCATGGCGCCGCCCAGGGTGGGGAAGGACAGCGCCGCCAGGATGTTGAACAGGAAGATCACGGAGATGGCCTGGGCGATCTCCTCATCGTCGGCTCCGATGACGGGAGCGGTGGCGGCGATGGCGCTGCCGCCGCAGATGGAAGAGCCCACACCCACCAGCACGGAGATATTGGCGGGAATCTTCATCCACCTGCGCAGCAAAAACGCGATCACCAGAGATATGGTAATCGTGGTGCAGATAATGGGCAGGGACCGGGCGCCCACCTTGGCAATCTCGGAAAGATTCAGTCCGAAGCCCAGCAGGATCACCGCGTATTGCAGGATCTTTTTGGAAGTGAAGGCGATGCCGGCCTGGTAGCGGGTACGGTCCCGCAGGATCAGGGACACCACCATGCCCAGCAGGATGGCGATGACCGGTCCGCCGATCACCGGGAAAGCGCGCCCCAACAGCCAGCTGGGGATAGCCAGAACCAGGCACAGCAGCAGTCCGGCTCCCGTTTTTTTCAAAAAGTTCATGTGATTCCTCTCTCTTTCTCAGCGTATTGGGCTTGTCTGTTCTTGATTATAGCCCGGTTTATTGATAAAATAAAATGAAGAATTATTATATATCAATAATTTTACATAATAGGTGATGTGCAATGCTGGATCCGCGCTGGAACACATTTCTCACTCTGTGCGAAACCATGAACTATACCCGCGCAGCGGAGCGGCTGTGCCTGACGCAGCCCGCGGTGACCCACCATATCCACTATCTGGAGGCGCACTATGGCTGCCGCCTCTTTTCCTACGAGGGGAAAGTCCTGAGGCTGACAGAGGCGGGGGTCCGGCTGCGGGAATTCACCCGCTCCATGGCCTATAACAGCCGGAAGATCGAAACCGTCATGGCGGCGGCCGCCCCCATCTCCCTGCGGGTGGGCGCCTCCAAAACCATTGGGGAATACGTCATTGCCCCGCAGGTGGAGCGTTTCCTGCGCTCCCAGCCGGAGGCCTCCTTTTCTCTGTTGGTGGACAATACCCAGGTGCTGCTGCAGGCGCTGGAGGAGGGCCGGCTGGACTTTGCTCTGGTGGAGGGCTACTTTGACCGCAGCCGCTACGATGCCCGGCTCTACCGGCAGGAGGCGTTTTTCGGCGTCTGTGCCCCCGACCACCGGCTGGCAGGCCGGGCGGTGGCGCTGGACGAGCTGGCCGGTGAGCGGCTGATCCTGCGGGAGCCGGGCTCCGGCACCCGGGCCATCTTCGAGGAGGGCCTCCACCGCCGGAACTGCTCCCTGGACAGCTTCCCCGGCGTGGTGACCATCAGCGATTTTTCCACCATCAAATCCCTGGTGGCAAATGGGCTGGGCATTTCTTTCCTGTACGCACCGGTGGCGGCCAGGGAGCTGACAGCAGGAACTCTGGCCCGGTTCGATCTGGCGGAGATCCCTATGAGCGGGTCATTCCACTTTGTGTGTCTCAAGGACAACCTCTTTGCTGCCAACTGGATCCACTGGATGGAGTAAACGCATCCTTGCCGGACCTCGCAGCAGCTGCTCTGCAATCCAGCCGGCGAAATCCCAGATCTTTTAATTTCAAAAGGTATCCTTTGAAATCTCCGGCAGAAAAAGCCATCGCAAGCAGTTTGCTTGCGATGGCTTTTGTTATGTCTGCACGCTCTATAATACGGTCAGCCAGCCCCAGTTCTGCGTGAAGCAGCGCGCTTTTGCAACGTACAAGCGTTTTGGCAGCCGTCAAAGCCTTTGCGGAGGGCAAATTCATTCCATCTGAGCCGTTCAGCGCCCGGCTGAATTCAAGCCAGTGGCCTACAGAGTCGGAGTCTTCAGGCGGTCAAACGTGAAACCGTTGGGGCCAATGGTTTTGTGGGTTTTGGACAGATTTGCAAGGTTTTACAGAAAATCCCCGGAGGCATTGCGAAGCAATGCCTCCGGGGATTTTTTCGATAGTAGTCAAATAGTAGTCTGCGTCAAAGGCGGAACAGTTCGGACCTCCGGCTCTATTTCATGCTTCCAGATAGCGCTCAGCCAGGGCGGTAAGGGGTCGATATAGCGATGCTGATATCCGCAACGACCTGAGCCGCCTGCGCGTCATCGTACATGTGAGCGGTGATATTGCGGGAGGCCAGCATATCCAGCCAGACCTGCTGGTCACTGATGATCTGCGCGGCATAAGCGGCCTTGAATACCTGCTTGGAGAAAACGATCCCGCTCATGTCGGCCCCTGGTCTTCCAGGTATTCCCGCAGGAACTTCTAGGCCAGCTCAAAGGTGAGCTCAAAACGCTGGATCACGCCGTTACGAATGACGGTGGAGTCCGAATTTTGGGCGAAATCGGACAGGGCCTCCCTGAGCCGCTCTACAGCCTTGCGGTAATTTTCAACTTTCTGCAGCATAAAGGATCACACCGTCCTTTTCGATGTTCGATAAGAATTCAGAGTCCATATCAGAGGCCACATGGACGATATCCAGCATCAGGAGCGTCGGGAGGTCCTCCGCATCCAGCCAGAAGGAGGTCCGATTTTCCGGGGGCATTCCGTACACCGCCAGGTCAATATTGCTGCGCTCACGGAAATCCCCCCTGGCCCGGGAACCAAAGAGGACCAGCTTCCGGGCTCCATACCGGCGGGCCAGCTCACCGAGCTGACGATAGATCTGTTCCATGGATACCTCCTTGGCCGCTCCCCTGCCGGGCAGTATTTTCGCTGTGAGGGAATTCTCTGTAGACATACACCGGGCAGTTAGATATCCTGCCGCGATCGCACCTGGAATGCCGACCATCTCGTTTTTGTTAACATAGCACAGAACAAACAGGAATAAAAGGCAATCTTCCCACAGGTACTGAAAATATCCTTTTTGCCACAGATGTCAGTAAATTCCGTTTATTGGCATAAACTCCCGTTGTCAGAGATTTTTAGCTTTATTTTAAATATGGAAGCAAACTGTAATGGCTATTTCCAATGAACTCTTGTCGTCAGTTGACACAAGGAGTCAATCCAAGTTGTGTTTTTTGTAATTCATAACTATCCCGAAAAACTCTTACCAAAATATTCTGTTATCGGGCTTCGGCTTGCCGCAAAGCAAGATCAGTTATGTGTTCAAGTTTTCTCACATATAGAGGGACACGGTTTAATCATCAACTGTTTTTTCTTGTGCCGGAAATTTAATTGGAATCTGAAACTTAACCAAAATTGTACTGTCACTATAATCATATATTGACGTTTTAGCCAAAACCTCTCCCAAATAATCTCCAGTAATTTGATAGTGATTATCTCGAATGAACAGGAGAAGTTGATCAAGCCCAACCGATTCAGATTGACCATCCAACGCGCAATAATTTCGATAAAGACACGCATAAGTCCCGGATTGCACAATTTTTTGAGGAAGTACAGTCTGTATAGGGGCATCTGTAAGAAGCAATGCTCCGTTACAAACGTACCTCCCTTCTATTAGATTCTGCTTTGTAATGGTACAGCAAGCCTGATACAGGAGGGAGGGAGAAAGATGATGATTAAGCAAAGTGCCTCTTATTTGACCTAAGGCCTGTTCCCAGGGTGAGCCGTTGGAGTAATCCTCTTTCAAATCATACGCATCAATTTGAAAATCAAGGGCAAAGCGCTTAGGAATAAATTCAATAAAAGCAGAATCCAAAACCGGTGGATTTCGCAGTTTTGCACAGCTATTTAGTTGCTTGATAAGAATATCCCGTGACGCCGTATCTTGAGCAATCTTCTCATTCAGTCTATCAATACGCTCGTTCAAAAGCGCTTCAAACAAGGACAGATCCTTTTGCTCAAGCATGGTTTTTATTTGCTGCAATGACAATCCCAGAGATTTCATTTGCAGTATTTTTTCCAAACGGGAGAATTGACTCTGTGCATAATAGCGATAGCCATTACTGTCGTTTATATACTGGGGAATCAACAATCCCATATCGTGGTATAGTCGCAGAGTCCTTGGAGAAACTTCAAAAAGTTCAGCCATTTCACCAATACTTATTTGTGTGTCTTTCCTTTGAAAATACTCCTTCAAAAATAAGCACTCCTTCCCTTCATATCTCTTATGATGCAGCAGCAAACTGTATTGATTATAAAACCGTGCCTATCTGGCTCGGCATTTGTAATCCAGGAATTTTTTACATTTTTAATAAAAACTTCTCCGCACGAAAGCGAATATTCTTACAGAGAAAAAGCACTTTAATCCTCACAAAAATTACCCATATTGAACCATTATAAGAACTTATTCTACAAACCGTTTTTTCGTTGTCCCACTCCGAAAAACTTTAACGCAGCGAGATAGGAAGGAAAGGTGTTTTCTCTGCGAAAGCACTTCACCGGCCACCAATTTACGCATTTTTTTGACAAATTAGAATAAATTCCCCCCAAATATTTGCGATTGACATTGACGCAATGTCAATCGCTACAATTTTCTTATAATCGGTGAACAAAAAGCGATTCATTGTTCAAATTATATACTGAATTCGCATTATTTTCACCGAAAAACACTTAATTTCAATTAGGAGGAACCGGACTACTATGAGAAATGCGAAATTTGACGGAGTCATGACGGCATTATGTACAATGTACAATCGTGACGGCAGTGTTAATGCAGACATGGTCAAAGCCCACACCGATTTTTGTATTCGGGGTGGCGTAAATACGGTACTTGCCTCCGCAGGTAGCGGTCAATACGTAAATATGACCGCGAAGCAGCGAGAAGATACAATTAAAGCTGTTGTAGAAGGCGCCGCAGGTCGCGTCCCTGTTCTGGCGGGCGTGTTGGAACCCGGTTTGGGCGCTGCTTTAGAAAATGCTAAGCTCGCAGAAGGATCCGGCGCAGAAGCCCTGGTAGTTCTTCCTCCCTACTACGTCACCGTCACACAGGAGGGCATTTATGATTACTTTGCAGAACTGGCGCAGACTGTCAGCCTTCCAATTATCGTGTACAATTATCCCGGGCGCATTTTAACCAACGTACTGCCTGAAACTCTGGCAAAAATGATGCGGGAGATCCCTTCGGTTATCGGCGTAAAGGAATGCTCTGACTACTCGCAATTCCTCAATGCCGTCCGCCTGGTCGGTAATGATGGCGCTGTATTCAGCGGCTCTGATCTGGCCTTTGCCGATCAGGTCCTAGCTGGCGCCAAAGGCGGCGTTATCGCTGCTTCCTGTGTTCTGCCGGCCGAGTACGCAAAAATTTTCCGCCTGGCCAAGGCTGGCGACACCAAAGGTGCCCACGATTTGATTTTCCGGTATTATGCCTTGGTAAAGGGTCTGTTTGGAAACGGCATGCATCCGTCTCCCCTCAAGTATGCTATGAGCCTGATGGGCCAGGAAATCGGTGAGTGGACCACTCCCATTTGTGAGCCTGATGACGCCACTAAGTCTTTGCTGTACAGTGAACTGGAAAAACACGGCATGCTGGCTCACTGATCCCTATTGAAAAGGAGCGACAATCATGAAGTCTGATCAACTGCCTGTCCTCGGCTTTCTTGGGGCCGGCGCTATTGTCAGCGCTATGGTGCGCGGATTCTGTGAGCGTGCGCAGGACACCCCCTATCACCTGGTCGTATCTGATATGCGCCCGGAAGCATGTGAAGCCCTGCGGAACCAATATCCCGAAAGAGTTTCAGTCGCATCCAGCCTGCAAGAATGCGTGAATCAATCGGATTGGGTTATAATCGCTGTTTGGCCCCAGGCAGGTGAAGAAGTAATACGATCCTTGCAGTTCCGCCCGGACCACAAAATCATTAACGTGATGTTCGATAAAACGGTGGAAGAAATTCGCAGTTGGATGAATACAGATGTCAGCATTATGCTGCACATGATCCCTGGAACATACCTAAGTTTCTACCCTGGCCCCATTGTTCAGTGTCCCGCCATCCCGGAAGCAGCCGAAATATTTGGCCACATCGGCAGAATTGTCAATGTAGACAGTCGTTATCAGGCCGCTGTATTTGGCTCTGTCACCGGTCTGTTCGCCCCTATTTTTGCCGTCATGGATCATGTAATTGATTGGGTCATTGCACAGGGTGTTCCCGCTGACGCAGCGACTACATATGTGACCAATATGTTTGCGGCCGTATGCCAAGAGGCCTGCGGAATGGACAAAGAGGGCGTGCACCACATGGCAACCGTCAGCACCCCCGGAGGAATCAACATGCAGGCGCTGGAACTGTTGGATGCCGCCGGAGCCTTCACCGCCTGGCAGCAGACGCTGGACCCTATTATGGTCCGCACGTCTTTCGGCATTTTCAAAGGTTGAAAGGAGCACGCACATGGAACACACCGTAGTTTTGATTCACCCTACCATCCATCAAGCTGGTGTTGATTATCTCAAGGAACGCTGCAAGGTCGTAATGGCCCCCGATGGGGAAGAATCTACATTAATTCGCGTAATTAATGAAAACCAAGCGACAGGCATGATTGCCCGCCTAGAACCAATTTCCCGTCGTATCTTTGAGTCCTGTCCTACCCTGAAAGCCATCCAGGAGCCCGGCGTCGGCCTGGACAATGTAGACGTAGTCGCCGCATCCGAAAACGGAGTCATGGCCCTCAATGTCCCTGATGGAAACTATACCACCGTCAGCGAACACGCAATGCTGTTTATCCTTGCATGTGCTCAGAACTTGTTGCGAGCTGACAAGAATGTCCGTATGGGAAACTGGAGTTATCGCGACACCAACCTTCCCTGTGATGTGCAAGGCAAAAGCCTTTTGCTTATTGGTTTTGGTCGTATCGGCAAAAGTGTTGCTGAGAAGGCCCGAGTTTTTGGTATGAATATACTCGCTTATGATGCTTATGTCCCCGCCGATGTTATGGAAGCACAGGGCGTCCAAAAAGTGAACCATCTGGAAGACGGCTTGCGGGTTGCGGATTTTGTCACGCTCCATCTGCCCCTCACCGATCAGACCCGAGGCATGATGAAAGCTGCTCAATTCCGGTCCATGAAAAAGACCGCCTATATCTGCAATCTTGGACGAGGCCCCATGCTGGATGAGGGAGATCTCTACCAAGCTCTCATCAATGGGGAAATTGCAGGCGCAGCACTGGACGTGTTTGACCCGGAACCCCCTTCTAAAGATAATCCTCTGTTCCAGCTGGACAATGTAATTGTTACACCCCACACAGGTGGAGACACTCTCGAGTCCAGAAAACGGCTAGCCATTATGGCAGCCAAATCTCTACTCTCCGCCATGGACGGTCAACCGCAGAAAGCCAACTGGGCAAATTGCCGCAATATAAAGCAATTAAGGACATAATCATTAACGCCGTCGTACAGGTACACAAGCGTTCTCTTTCCCTCAACCCTGCCAACTCTTTTATCAGACAACACCCCAAAAAATGGAGGATACATATGAAAAAGTTGATTTCTTCCGTAGTAGCACTATCACTGCTGAGTGCTCTTCTCACTGGCTGCAATGTTGTCACCAATACCCCTAGCAGCACCGTATCTACCCAAACCAGTGAGTCTTCTCAGCCTGCTGAGCCACTGGAAGGCGCTTCCATTGTTCTTCGAATGAGCCATGGCGACAATGACACCAGCATGCTAGAGAATACTTGGAATGCTTATGCCCGTGTATTCAAAAAGTCTTTGGAACTGTACTCTGGCGGTGAAATGACTGTTGAAATTTTCCCCAACGATCAGCTAGGCGGCACTACTTCCTGCCTGGAGCAATGCTCACAGGGCACGCTGGATATTGCACTGTCTGCATCCGTGGGTGCCCTGTCCGGTTGGATTCCTAATGCCTGCATTTTTGACATTCCCTATCTGATTGACGATATTGACGTGTGTAACCTCGTCTGCGACGGTGAAATTCTTCAAGAATTGAGTGCGGAACTGCAAGCGGCAGCCAACATGCGGCTTTTGACCATGGTTCAAACTGATTTCCGCAATGTGGACACATGGAAAGCCCCTGTGTATTCCATTGATGATATGGCTGGTTTGAAAACCCGCGTTCAGGAACTGGACCCACACATCGCCATGGTGGAATCCTGGGGTGCCATACCTACTTCTGTCGCCTTCACAGAGTTGTATTCCGCTGCCTCTACAGGCGTCATTGACTGCTTTGAAAACTGCAATTATACCTTGTTTATGAACAATCTATACGAAACCGTCAACTATATCACTGATACGCAGCACGCCGCAAATGTCTGCGTGTGCGTCATGAATGAAGACTCGTGGAATAGCCTGACGGAAGACCAGCAGGCCATTATCGAACGCGCAGCCAGAGACGGCAAGCGCGCAACCATGGGTGTTGTTACCGCCAACAATGTCAATATCATCAATCGTCTGGAGGAAAGCGGTGTAGAGATGATCTCTCTCACCGACGAAGAACGCCAGGCTTTTAAGGACGCATGTTCCGAGCAGGTGCAGAAAATCATTGATAGCACCATTGACTCAGATTTTTATGAACAGTTTATGCGTGCCTATGCTGATGCTGAAAACATACTTGGAAGGAATTAAGCCTGTGGATCTAGCGCCAATCATGGTCTGTTAGGAGAAAGAAAATGAATACTGTAAAAAAAATACAAAAGGGCATTTCAGTTGTATCGCTCTCCCTGGCATCTGTACTGCTTGCAACGATCGCGGTAGCCGTTTTCATTTCCGTACTGGGCCGCTATGTATTTGGAACTAACACCATGTGGGTAGAACAATACACTCGTTATGCTCTGATTTGGGCGGTGTTTCTCACCGGGAACGTTTTGATTCAGCAAAACGAATTGGTCCGCGTGGATTTCTTGGATCATCTCTATCCAAAAGCATTTATAAGAGGCCGGGATATTTTCTACACAATTTTGTTTGTCGGGATTCTTGTGGTTTTGTTTTGGTATGGCTGGCTACAGGCTGTCAGCTACTGGGGTGTCGCAATTTCCGGTTTTCCCCTGGACAAATTTTGGATCTATTTAAGCGTTCCTATTGGGGCTGCACTGATGTTGATTCAATATTTTTTAAATCTCATTGTTTTGTTTTTTGAAAAGAAAGGAGGGGCAGCAGAATCATGAGTGTTGCTTTAATCACGGTTATCGCCACTTTGTTAATTTTGCTGCTGATTGGTGCACCAGTCGTCATGGCTATAGGTACCGCCGCCATGAGTTATTTTTTGGTGCAACCCGATATGCTTAGCAATTTGATTATGTACGCTCACCGCATGTTTACCGGCATGGACAGCTTCATCTACATCTGTATTCCCCTATTCATGATTTCCGGTGAATTGATGGGCCGTACAGGTCTAATGGACCGTATAGTTAGTTTTTGTAGAATATTCGTTGGAAGGCTGCGAGGTGGCGTCGCATATGTGACGATTTTAGCCAGCATGATTTTCGGCTGCATTTCCGGTTCCGGTCTTGCCTGTATTGCCGCTCTTGGTCCCATTGAAATCTCCATGATGAAAGAAGAGGGATATAAAAAAGAATTTGCTGCAGCTCTCACCGCTACCGCCGCAATTCAGGGGCCGGTTATCCCGCCGTCTATTCCCGCTGTAATGTTCGCAGGCTTGGCGTCTGTGTCAGTGGGCTCTATGTTCACCGGATGCCTGGTTCCCGGCATTCTCTTGGGCGTGGCACAGATGATTGTAGTCGCAATTATGGCAAAAAAGTATGGATTTCCCAAAAGCGACGTGCACTATTCCAAGAAAGAAGCCTTGCAGATCATTTTGAATTCCTTTGGTGCGATTTTCATGGTACTGATTGTTCTCGGCGGCATTCTCTCTGGCGTTTTCACTGCTACTGAGGCATCAGCAATCGCAGTGGTCTATGTCCTGTTGCTGGATATTCTGATGTCACATAAATTAAAGGCAGCAGACATCTGGGCAGCTCTAAAATCCACAGCCAAAGGAAGCACCTCCATTTTTTTAATCATCGGTTTTTCTTCTGTCATCAGTTGGATTCTGGCAATGGAAAGTGTTCCTATCATGATCAGCAACTGGTGTACAGCAGCAAATATTTCTCCGTATCTTCTGCTGTTTATTTTTAATGTATTCTGCCTGTTCAATGGCATGTGGATTTCAGATTCGGCCCAATTGGTACTCTTTGCTCCGATTTTTGTCCCGATTTTCTCCAGCATGGGCGTGAGCCCTGTGCATATTGGAGTGGTCATGGTAGTTAATGTCATGATCGGCATGTTGACCCCTCCCTTCGGTATGGCACTGTATACTACCGCCAGCGTCAGCGGGTGTGATCTGAAAAAAATAGTAAAGGCATCCCTGCCGTTTACTGCTGTCTGCGTAGCCATTCTTTTCATCGTCACCTATTGTCCCACGTTGACGATTGCGTTGCCGCAGTTCTTAGGTTACACCACTTGAGTTATCCATTATCATTGGGGAACGCCATAGAGGTTTCGTCCTATGGCGTTCCTCATTTCGTCTTTTGCTCCTTTTGTCGTTACATCAGGCGCAATAAAGCTGGTTGCAAAGCCGAAAAGTAAAGACTTGTCTACCCACTTTCTATGAAGGGGATATTACACTTTCTTTGCCAAATACCAGCCAGTCTCTGAACCAGAGCAGCAGAGCAATTCCTCCGGAGTTCCAGCGAACAGCACCTCGCCTCCCTGTGTTCCTCCCCCCGGACCCATGTCGATGATCCAGTCTGCGGCGGCAATCAGCTCCATGCGGTGCTCTACTACTACGACTGTATTCCCGCGACTCACCAGCCGCCGAAGCAGTCCCAGCAGCTGCTTCACATCCTGGCTGTGGAGACCGGTGGTGGGCTCATCGAGCACGTAGATATTCCCCGTCTTATGCAACTCGCTGGCCAACTTCAGCCGCTGAATCTCTCCGCCAGACAGGGTGCTGGTGGGCTGCCCCAGCGTCACATAGCCCAAGCCCACTTCCCGGAGCGCCTGGAGTGGAATTCGGATGTTCGGCTGTTCAAAGAATGCCACCGCCTGCTCCACGGTCAGCTCCATCACCTGCTCGATCGTCTTCTCCCGATAGGTATAGCTCAGGGCGGTGGGGTTATACCTCCGTCCGCCGCATTCCTCACAGCGGATGGTCACCGGGTCCGCAAACGCCACATCCGGGGTGATCTCCCCCTTCCCCTTGCAGACCGGGCAGGCGCCTTTGGAGTTGAAGCTGAACCACTGCACACTGACGCGGTTAGCTTTTGCAAACAGCTTGCGAATCTCGTCCATCACGCCGGTATATGTGGCGGGAGTGGAGCGGGAAGATGTCCCGATGGGCCTCTGATCCACCACAACGGTCCGAGGATACCGTGCCACAAATTCATGGCAAATCAGGCTGCTTTTCCCGGAACCAGCCACACCAGTCACGGCGGTAAGGACTCCCTTTGGAATGGTCACCGTCACATCCTTCAAATTGTTCAGCGCCGCATGTTCGATCCGATATCCCTCGGTCCAGGGCCGGGGACGGGTATTGATGGCATACTGCTCCCGAAGAGATGCCGCCGTCAGTGTACTGCCATCCCACAGAGCCTGCACGGACCCCTGGTAAACGATCCTTCCCCCTTGCTCGCCGGCATTCGGCCCCAGTTCGATCACATGGTCCGCCAGCTCCAGGATCTGCCGGTTGTGCTCCACCACCAGGACCGTGTTGTGGTGGTCCCTGAGTTCCAACAGCAGGTCCCCGATGCGCCTGGCGTCCGCCGGATGCAGGCCCGCCGTGGGCTCATCGAAGATATAGGTGATGTTGCTGAGACTGCTCCCCAGATGCCGCACCATTTTCAGCCGCTGCGCCTCACCACCGGAGAGCGTGTCCGTCCGGCGGGACAGGCTCAGATAGTCCAGCCCCACTCGAACCATCCGCCGCAGGCACTGGAGGAGCTGGCCGGCAATGGGCCGCCCCAGGGAATCGTCAATCTTCTCCAGAACGCGGATCAGGTCGCTGACCTGCATCTTTTCGCATTCCGCAATGTTAAAGCCGCAGATCCGGGAGGCCAGTGCCTTGGGATTCAGTCCGCTGCCGCCGCAGGTGGGGCAGGGTGAGCGCCGCATGAACCAGGCCGCCTCTTCACGGACACCGCGCTGCAGCCCGGAGATGTCGCGGTTCAGGTACAGCCGGTTGAAACGGGAGACCACACCCTCGTAGGGGAGCTTTGACACCTGTCCGGTGTTGTTGCGGGCATAGTCCATGACCAGCGGCGTGTCCGGCCCGATCCGCAGGATCTGCCACTCCTCCTCGGTGAAGTCCCGCAGCTTCTTGTCAGGGTCCAGCAGCGGGTTGTTGTAGTAGTAAAAGGACTGCCAGCTCCCTGTGGAAAACTGACTGAAGCGAATGGCCCCTTCCCGAATGGATTTCTCCCGGTCAAACATCCTCTCCTCGTCCAGCTGGACCCGCACACCCAATCCGGTACAGTCTGGACACATCCCGTGTGGATGGTTCATGGAATAGGCCATGGAGCCTCCGGCGCTGGGCCGGCCCACTCTGGAAAACAGCAGACGCAGCAGCGGCGCAACGTCCACTGCCGTCCCAACCGTGGAGCGGGCGTTGGCGCCGATGGGTTGCTGGTCCACCACCACACAAGGGGTCAGATTCCGGATGTCCTCCACCGTCGGCCGTTCGTACCGGGGCAGTCGGTTCCGCAGATACAGCGGATAGGTGGCCTGCCATTGCCGTCCGCTCTCCGTTGCAATGGTATCAAATGCAAGAGAACTCTTTCCCGATCCAGAGACACCTGCCAGCACCACCAGCTTTTCCTTTGGAATCTCCACGTCAATGTGCTTGAGGTTGTTCACACAGGCCCCTTTGATCTCGATCTGTTCTCTATTCTGCATATTCTCCCCCTTATCCTCTCAACGATGCGGACTCTCCGCCCTGCCCGCAGGTAGGCGGGCAGGCACCGACCTCCGCCGCAAAATCAACCAATAGAGAATCAGCACCAACAAAACGCACACCCAGCTCACAGGGAACGAGGCGTACACCCAGGCCACATCCACCGTGCCGACCTCCAGAAGGGAGATCCAGGCCAGACGCACTCCGCAGGTCCCCAGCAGGTTGATGACCATGGGAGCCACCGACCTTCCGTATCCCCGGATCCCGCCCATGAGGACATCGGCGATCCCCCACAGGGTATAGACGGAGGCCACGGTCCAGAGACGGTGCACACCGGCGGCGATCACCGCCGGGTCCTCGTTGTAAAGAGCGATCAGTCGACCGGACAGCGCCAGAGCCGCACCGCTCTGGGCGATGCCCAGGAGCACCGTGCAGGAAAGGCAGATGCGCATGACCCTCCCGATGCGTCCGTGCTCCCCCGCCCCCAGGTTCTGGCCGGTGAAGGTCTGGCACGCCTGCTGAAAGGCGTTCATGGAGAGGTAGAGAAAGTTCTCCACGCTCATGGCGGCGCTGCATCCCGCCATCACCACGCTGCCGTAGGCGTTGATCGCCCCCTGTATGGCGATGTTGGCGATGCTGAACAGACTGGCCTGTATCCCGGCCGGAACGCCGATGCGGGCGATCTCCCACAGGCGCCGCCGGTCCAGACACAGCTGCCTCCAGGAAAAGTGGAAGGCGTCCCGCTCCCGGGACAGCGAGCGCAGGATCAGGCCGGCACTGACCCCTTGGCTGACCACCGTGGCCAGGGCCACACCCGCCACATCCATTTCCAGGGCGATGACAAAATATAGGTTCAGTCCCAGGTTCAGCACCCCGCTCAACAGCAGAAACAGCAGCGGCCGCTGGGTGTCTCCCTTTGCCCGCAGCGCAGCCGCGCCATAGTTGTACAGCATGGTAAAGGGCGTCCCCAGGAAGTAGGTGCGGACATAGAGCAGCGCCAGAGGCCGCACATCCGCCGGGACCGACATCAGCCGCAGCGCCGCGTCGGCGGCAAGGACCCCCACGCCCCCCAGCAAAACGCCTCCGGCCAACGCCAGGGTCACGGCGGTGTGCAGCGTCCGGGAGATCTCTTGGTCGTGCCCCGTCAGTCCCAGGTAATGGGCGATGACCACATTGACGCCCACGGACGCTCCGATCAAGAGGTTGACGAACAGCGCGATGATGCTGACGGTACTGCCCACGGCGGCCAGGCTGGCATGGCCGGCGAACCGGCCCACCACCACGCTGTCCGCCGCGCTGAAGAGCATCTGCAGGATGTTGGACGCCATCAGCGGAAGGCTGAATTGCAGGATCTTGCCCAGCAGCGGACCGTGGGTCATATCGATGGAAAACCGGTCCCTCATGCTCCCAGCCCCGCCCCGGAGAGCCGCCGCTCCGCCGCCTCCAGTGAGGGATAGCCGCAACGGTCGACCGTATCCTCCAGGATCATGCGGTTCATATTCCGCCCCGCTTTCCGCAGCTTTTCCACATAGGCGGCATACAGTCTCAAAGTCTCCACGGAGTAGGTCAGAAGTTCCCCCCACAGATAGGTCTCAAAGGAGGCGGCGTTCTGACGGTCGGCGGAGCGGGAGATGCCCCGCCCCCGGCTGGCCAGTACAGGGTACTGTGCGGCCAGTTCCTCCTGCCAGAGGACATGCTCCCGGCAGATCCAGTCCGCCAGCCACTCTTTTTCCAGAGAGGGCACCGGCAAAAAGCCCCGCAGCGCGGCGTACTCTGCCGGGCTGGTCCGCTCCATCATATAGGCGTATTTCTCACACAGCAGGTTCCTTCCCTCCGTCTGAGCGCTGCGCAAATCGTCCAGATAGCTGTCCAGCATGGGCTGGTTCCAGGCATGCATCTGACTGGTACGCATCAGGCGGAAGGTCTCCCAGTCATCCTGGCAGTGGGCACGACCGCCGCAGTTCTGGACCTTGTCCATCATCTCCCATTCAATGCTCAAAATGGTCCCGATGGTCTCTTCTCTTCTCTCCATAGTCTTCATTCCTCCATCACATGGCTCTTCCGCAGAACCGGATCATGGATCCCGTCCCGCACCTTCTCCGCATGGGGCAACAAAAAGTTGTCTCCTCCCGAAGACAATCCCTGTCTCCCCAGTTCCTCCGCTGTATTCCGGCAGATCGTCTCCACCAGTTCCGCCCGCTCCGGGCCGTCCGGCGCGGCCGCCAGCGCCCCGAACCGCTCATAGGCGTCCGGCAGCCGCTCCATGTCCCGCAGTCCCCGGTGCCGCCACTTGTAAAAGGGCGCGTAGCGGCGGTTCAGCAGGTACACCGCGGACATGGCGGCGTCCGTAAAGGCCGCCAGTGCCAGCTGCGCCGCCACCGGTTCCCCCCTCCGCAGGCAGCGGGGGTAATTGTACTGTCCGGCCTGGGCCATCACCGCCAAACGGGCCGCCAGCTTTTTCCGCCGCACATCCTCCGGATAGAAGGCGAGAAGGCGCTCCCGCACTGCGGAAAACGCCCCCAGAGGGTCCTGAAACACGGCACCGTTGACTGCCGCGGCCAGGAAGGCCTCTGGCGCCCGGCGCCACTGCTCCAGTGTCTCCGGCCCGTGGGGACAGCCTGTGTAGCGGGCGTACCAGCGCGGGATGCACAGGCAGCCCACCCGGTCTGCGCCGCCGGGCGTCTGCCGCCGCGGCGGCCAGCCCTCAAACGCGGGAGGAAGGGAGCGGTAGAGCTCCTGCACCGCCGCTCCCAGCTGGGCATGGTCCGTCTCCGTCAGCCAGATGCAGAAGCCGGGCCCCCAGTCGTGGTCCCGGGAGAGGGCATCGTCAAAACCGAAGCACTCGGACCCCTCGCCCGCCAGGCCCACCGCCGCCCGCTCCAGCGCCTCCGGCAGCCGCGCCTCAAACGCGGGCAGTCCCGCGCGCTTCCAGTAAGCCCGGGCCAGCGCGAGACCGTTCACAGGGCGGCCTCCGCCCGCAGGCGCCGCAGATCCTCGGCCACCGCTCTGGCGCGGTCGCTCTCCACTCCGAACAGGCGGGTGTAGACCGCCTCTGCCCGCTCCAGCGCAGCCACCGCGCCCTCCCGGTCTCCCAGCCGCTCATAGACCCAGCGCATGTTCTGACATGTGATCCCGTATTCCTCGTTCTCACCGAAAAACCGGCGGGTATACTGGGCGGACTGCCGGTACAGCGCCAGCGCCCGCCGCAGATCCCCCTGCCCGCACAGAAACCCCGCTAAGCTGTTCAGGACCGCCGCATAGTGGACCCGCTGTTCCTCCGGGCACTTTTCATATTCCTGCAGGGCCCGGTTCACGCACAGCAGCGCCTTGTCCCGGTCCCCGGCGGCCTGATACAGCGTGGTGAGGTTGTTGTAGGTGACGGCCAACTCCGCCCGTCGGTCCCCGCGCCCTTCCAGCCGCTTCAGCGCCCGGAGCAGATAGTCGATGGCCTTTTCCAGGTCCCCGGTCTCCCGGTATACCAGAGAGAGGTTGTTCAAAACGCTGGTATAGGCGTCGCTGTCCTCCAGGCCCGCCTGCCGGTAGCACTCTATGGCCCGCAGGAAAAGACTCTCCGCCTCCGAGGCCTTGTGCAGCAGGCGGCAGGTACCCGCCATGTTGTTGAGGACAGTGGCATAGCCCCCGCTATCCCGTCCCCGCAGTTTTCTAGCCAGGTCCTCTGCCCGCCGGAACGCGGAAAGGGACTCTTCATACCGGCCCGTGCCCCGGAAAAAGGAGCCCAGCTCATTCCAGACGGCCAGTTCCAGCGCCTGGTCCGTCTCCCCTTCCGCCCGGCAGAGGCTCTCTTGCAAAAACGCCTCCACGGCCTCAGGAAATCCCTGCCGGTAAACACTGTCCAACTGTTCAAAAAAGGGACTCAGTCTCTCTTCCATACCGGCTCCTCTCTCCGAAAACCCCTAGTTTTCTACAATTAGGAATTATAAGGAAACCGCAAGCCGGATGATTTGCATAAACTCATGTGATTTTTGCCTGCCGTCGGTACCCATGTGCACGTGAGAGATTGCAAAAAACAGACGAGGTCAGGCACACTCTCCCCTCCGGTATGCCGCTATAATCTTAAGTAAGCTGAATGGTCTGTTGCCGGCTGTTCCCATGCCGCGGCCATCTCAAACACACAGGAGGTCATGTTATGGAAAATTTTGAGTTCTACAGCCCCACTTACTTTGTCTTTGGCAAGGGCACCGAAAACGAAACCGGCAAATTCGTGAAGAAGTACGGCGGCCACAAGGTGCTGATCCACTACGGCGGCGGCTCCGTGGTCCGCTCCGGCCTGCTGGACCGGGTGAAGGCCTCCCTGGACGCCGAGGGCATCCAGCACGTGGAACTGGGCGGCGTCAAGGCCAGCCCCCACAGCGATCTGGTCTATCAGGGCATCGAGCTGGCCCGGAAGGAGGGCGTGGACTTCGTCCTGCCCATCGGCGGCGGCTCCGTTATGGACTCCGCAAAGGGCATCGCCCTGGGCGCCGTCTACGACGGGGATTTCTGGGACTTCTACTGCGGCAAGGCCGGCCCCGTCACCAAGGCCCTGCCCGTCGGCTGCGTGGTCACCATCGCCGCCTCCGGCTCCGAGGGCTCCACGGACTCCGTGGTGACTCTGGTCACCGAGGACGGCAAGCAGTATAAGCGCTGCGCCGACGGCGACATCCTGCGTCCCCTGTTTGCCATCATGAACCCTGAGCTGATGATGACCCTGCCTCCCTATCAGACCGCCAGCGGCATCGCCGACATCATGGCCCACTGCATGGAGCGCTATTTCTCCCACACCAAGGAGAATGAGCTGACGGATCGGCTGCTGGAGGCCGTGATGCTGACCATGATCAAAGAGGGCAAGCGCGTCATGAAGGACCCCTCCAACTACGACGCCCGCGCCAACATCATGTGGGCCGCCATGGTGGCGCAGAACAACTCCACCGGCGTGGGCCGTGCGCAGGACTGGGGCACCCACCACATGGACAATGAGATCGGCATCCTCTACGGCGCCTCCCACGGCGCGGGCCTGGCCCTACTGTTCCCTTACTGGATGGAATACGCCATGAAGACCCAGGGACCAGAGCTGTTCGTCAAGTACGCCACCCGGGTCTGGGGCTGCCAGAACGACTTCGAACACCCGGAAGTGACCGCCAGAGAGGGTATCCAGCGGTTCCGCGACTTCATGACGGAGATCGGCATGCCCGCCACCATCAGCGAGCTGGGCGGCAAGGAGGAGGACATCCCCGTCATGGTGGAGAATATGTTCTACGGCGCTCCCAACCACGGCAACTTCGTGAAGCTGACTCCGGAGATCGCCGCGGAGATCTACAAGATGGCTCTTTGATCCCATTGCCCATATCACTTCTCTTCTTTTTCATAAACAAGGCAGTCCAGGCAACCGAAGTTGCCTGGACTGCCTTTTATTGCGCCTCAGCGAGTTTCCGCTTTGCAGGTCTTCTTCCCCAGTTTGCCGATCCGGTCAGGGCCTCCCGCCCCTCCCCCGGGCGGACCGCCGAAGGGGCAGGAACCTCTTTGCGTTTCCGCAAAATGGGCTCTGCAAAATAGCAAAATAATTTTGCACAAACCCGCCCATGGCCGCCGCTGCCGCCGTCCGCCCCGCTCTCCCCCCGTTTCTCCGTTTTGTAAAAATGACTTTGCAGTTTCTCATGTGCGTCCTCCAAACAGCCGAGGCGCAGCACATATTTTGGTGTCTTTGCACAATTACCAGGCGCAGGCTATTTTCTTTTTTGTATTGTGGCACATTTTTTGCTACATAGTGTGGCAGTTGGGCGCCCCCTGAATGACCGCAAAAAAGGAGAAAGGCATCATGAACTATGCTAAACGTAAATTCAAACTCGGCATGCACAGCTACACCCTGCACCTCAGCGGCTGCGGAGAGAGCTGGGGTTTTCAGTCCTCCGGCGAGATCCATGCGTTTGAACGGGTTTTGACGCTGGATAAGCTGATGGAATTTGCCGTGCAGGAAGGGATCGACGTTCTCCACATCACGCTGGTGGATCTTGACAACGACACCTCTCCGGAGCATCTGGCCCATGTTAAGGAGCTGTCCGAGCATCTGGGAGTGGAGCTGGAGCTGAACGTCTCTTTCAACGCTCCCTGCGATCCCCGCGTCAACACTACCATCGATCAAGCCATTGAGATCGGCCACGCTATCGGCGCGAAGCTGGTGAAGTTCAGCACCGATGTAGAGCACGGAGAAAAGTTGTCCCATTCCTGCATGAGCCCCGAGGCTATGGCGCAGTGCGCCAAGCTGGTGACGGAATTCAAAAAGAATCTGCCCCTCATCAAAAAGTACAACATGAAGATCGCCATCGAGAACCACTGCGATCTGTGGTCAGATGAGGTCATCTGGATGGTGACGCAGATCGATCATCCCCTGGTGGGAGCCTGCCTCGACACCATGAACTCCCAAAATCTGATGGAGGGCATCGCCTCCTGCATCGAGAAGATGGCGCCCTACACGTATTGCTGCCACTTCTGCGACACCAAAATCATCGTTGATCCTGACGGCGTGCACTCCTACGGCTGCACTCTGGGCGAGGGCAGCATCGATCTGGTCCGGGTCATGAACACCCTTCGCCGTGTGGCGCCTCCCGAGCTGGACACCATTGACCTGGAGATTGAAATGCCCCTGTCCATGTACACCCTAGAAGAAGGCCGGGCAGAGGAGATCAAAGCCATGCGCAAGAGCATCCAGTATCTGCATGACGTATTGGACGTCGGTGTCCGGGGACGCTAAAATAGCTCTGCGGTATACACCGATGAACCTCAGCGTCGAAAAAATAAAAGAAAAGAGTAGAGAAAGGAAAAGGCTATGGCAAACTTTATCAATACATTGAACGGCCTTGTCTGGGCGACCCCTCTGATCGCATTGACCTTCGGCGGAGCCCTGCTCTATACCATCATCCTGAAGTTCTGCAATATCAAAAACGTCAAACTGCAGTGGAAGCTACTCAAATCTGGCGGCGGCTCTCAGGAGGGCATCTCCCCCTTTGAGACCTTCTGCTCCGTCGTGGCCTACCGCGTCGCCGTGGGCAACATCGGCGGCGTGATGGTGGCCATCTTGTACGGCGGCCCCGGCGCCGTGCTCTGGATGCCCATCACGGCCCTTGTGACCTCCGCCATCTCCTACGCGGAAAACAGCCTTGGCCAGGTCTACAAGGTCCGGATGGACGGTCAGTACCGCGGCGGCCCCTACTTCTACATGGCCAACGGCATCAAGTGGAAATCCCTGGGCAAGGCCATGGCGGTCATCTTCGCCTTGTTCGCCACCATCGGTGTCCCCTTCATGGTGACCGGCCCCAGCGCCAGCAACATCTCCATGGCGTTTGAAAACAGCCTGGGCGTGGCCCCGATCATCTCCGGTATCGTGATCGCGGTCCTGCTGTTCCTGGTGATCTCCGGCGGCATCCGCCGCATCGCCTCCGTCTCCACCATTATCGTCCCCTTCATGACGGTCGGCTACCTGCTGCTGACGATCATCACCCTGGTCGGCAACGCTTCTGCCGTCCCCGACGCCATTGCCACCATCTGCACCAGTGCCTTCAACGGCAGCGCCATGTTTGGCGGAATGATCGGCGCCGCTTTCTCTTACGGCGTCAAGCGGGCAGTCAACTCCTCCGGTGCCGGTTTCGGTGAAACGCCCGCCTCTGCGGCGGCGGCTGAGACGTCTCATCCCGCCACCCAGGGTCTGGTCACGGCCTTCTCCGTGTATATCGATGTTGCCGTCTGCATCTGCTCTGGCCTAATGGCCATCGTCACCGACTGTTTCAACGTTATGGGACCTGATGGCTCCACCTATCTCCACATCGGCGAGGGCTCCGCCAAGATGGCCGAGCAGGCCGCCACCAACACCGCCGGCGTCGTGTGGGTCCAAGAGGGTGCCAATACCGCCCTGCCCATCGGCGGCATCTTAGTAGCCATTATGCTCGCCTGCTTCGCATACTCCACTTGCATCGCATATTACTACGAGGGCGAGGCCGGCCTTGCCTACCTGTTCCGAAACAAATCTGCCGAATTCCGCAATAAGCTGATTTGGATCATCCGCATTGCAATGCCCATCTTCTTTGCGCTGTGGTCCGTTGTCCCTGCCTCTACTGTATGGGCTGTCAGTGAAATCATGTTCGGTCTGATGGCTTGGTTCAATCTGATTGCCTGCATCCTGCTGATCCCCACGGTCAAAAAGGTCAATGACGACTACTTCTCGCAGCGCAAGGCCGGGGTAGATGATCCCTATTTCGATCCCAAAAAGCTGGGCATTGAAAACGCCGATATCTGGCTGGACATCAATGCTGACCGGATCAAAGCTGGAAAATAAAGCAAACGAACAAATCTTGCATGTTTAAAAACAATATCGTACAATAAATTTCAACAAACTCTGTGCGGATGAGGGGGGGGGCGCGCCATGAACTGCAAGGATATTTTTGACGTTCTGTCTCAGTGCGGCCTTGGTGCGCTCCTACTCTCCGGCGACGGAAAAATCCTGGATATCAATATGGTTGGAGACCAGCTTCTCCTCGGAAACGGTAAGCTGATTGGGAAGTATCTGAGCCGCATCGCTCCGGCCCTCTGTGAGCCTGTCGAAAAAAAGAAATACGAGAATGTCGCTTTCGGGAAATATGTGATGCGTTGTCCTGCACCCCAGGCCAGTGATCTTCCGCTCCGCGCCCAACTAGTGGCCTTCCAGGATGCCTCCGACAGCGTACAGCGGGATATGCTGCTGAGTATCGTCAATCAGAGCACAGAGGGCGTAATCCTGTGTGACGAGAAAAGCAGGATCTGCCTTCTTAACGACGCTGCAGTCAAAATGGACTCCATCGTCGCCTCCGAGGTGATCGGAGACGACATCCGAAACGTCTACTTCACCCACGATCACTCCGATCTGCTTGTTCCCACGGTCATCCGCGACAAAACGCCCATGCGAAATGTCCGCCAGTACTACACCACCCGGTACGGCCGCGATGTGGACATCGTGTCCAACAGTTTCCCGGTCCTCCGAGGGGAACAGACGCTGGGTGGGTTCAGCCTCATGGAGGACTGGGCCATGGTGGATCAGCTGCACAAGCAGATCATCGACTTGCAGGAGAAGCTGACGGATCTGACCTCCTCGGGAAACAAGCGGAGCACCAAGAGCACGCTGACCGCGAAATACCATTTTCAGGACATCACTCATGTCAGCACGGCCATGCACGACCTCATCACCCACTGCAAGCAGGCCGCGAAATCGGACTCCTCCGTGATGATCTACGGCGAGACAGGCACCGGCAAGGAATTGATCGCCCAAAGCCTGCACAACGCCAGCAAGCGGGCAAACGGCCCCTTCCTGGCCATCAACTGCGCCGCCCTGCCGGAGCCTTTGCTGGAGAGCCTTCTGTTCGGCACGGAGCGCGGCTCTTACACGGGAGCGGAATCCCGGGCAGGCCTTTTCGAACAGGCCAACCACGGCACGCTTCTGTTGGATGAGCTCAATTCCATGAACATCAGCGTCCAGTCCAAACTCCTGCGGGTGCTGCAGGACGGGATGGTCCGGCGGGTGGGCGGCGTCTCCGAGACCCACGTGGACGTGCGGGTGCTCTCCAGCATCAATGTCCCGCCGTATCAGGCCATTGCGGAGGGAAATCTCCGCCAGGATCTGTTTTACCGTCTGGGCGTGGTGAACATCACCGTTCCGCCCCTGCGGGAACGGCGGGAGGACATTCCCCTGCTGGCCAAGCAGTTCATCATGGAGTTCAACAAAAAGCTGGGCAAAAACGTCTCCAACCTGCATCTGGACACCCTGAATCTGTTTCAGGAGTACCAGTGGCCCGGCAATGTGCGGGAGTTTCAGCACGTGATCGAGCACGCCATGAACATCATCCCCGCCGACTGCTCCGTGCTCACGCCGGAATACATCTTCATGCCGGCGGTCGTCCAACATCCTCCGGCGGCAAGCAGAACTCCGCTCCCGGGCACCCCTCAGATGCCGAAAAAGCGCGCTCCAGCGGAGGAGGTCTCCCTGAACGGTCATATGCAGAATGTGGAGCGGGAGGCGATCTGCAAGGTCCTTCAGGCCTGCGGCGGCAACGTGACCAAGGCCGCGAAGCTGCTGAAAATGAGCCGCCAAAGCCTACAGTACCGCATCAAGCGCTATCAGATCGACCTCCAGGAGCTGATGCGGGATGCTTTCCAAAATCTGGATTTTTAATGAATGCCTTTCCCTTTCACTGTGCGTGAAAACGCACACTTCCTTAAAGGAAGAGAGCTGATGCCGACACATCAGCTCTCTTCCGCATTTTTTCTCGACAACTGCGCCGGCGGCTCACCAGCCCAGCTTCGCCAGGAATTTAATCTTGCTTCTTGGGGCCATGGGCTCTCCGTTGTCCGGTGCGTCAGCCACCTCGGGCTCCGGCTCAAACATGCCGTCCGCCCTCCGCGGCCGCTTCAAAATAAATCGGATGAAGCCAAGCATGCAGGCCAGGCAGATGAAGCACATGGGGATGCCGGCAAAGGACTTGATGGTCTTGACGCCATCGATTCCACCCAACACAACAAATACCGCCGCCACCACGGCAAAAACGGTGCCCCAGAACAGCTTCATCCAAACGGGGGCCTCCGTGGTCTCATCGGAGTCGTCCATGCACATGCCGGCCAGCGTCACCGCCATGGAGTCGCACTGGGTGACGAGGGAGATCGTAATGATCACCAGCATGACGATCTTGGCGATCGTACTGATCGGCAGCACATCGAACAGCGCCAGCGTCAGCGCCTCGGCGCCCTGGGTGTTGTAGATGGTCAGGAAGTCCATGCTGCCCTCCCACAGCTGGGCATGTAGGATCGTGCCGCCAAAGACCGTGAACCAGACGATGCCGAACAGGGCGGGCAGCAGCCACTCGATCAGAACGAACTCCCGCAGCGTACGGCCGTTGGCGCAGCGGACCATGAACAGGCCCAGTAACGGCGCATAGGCCATCCAGTCCACCCACCAGTACATGTCCCAGTTCTGGGGCCACATACCCGCATCGGGATAGGGCGCGGTATTCAGGCTGTTGGCAAAGAACTCGGTGAAATAGCTGCCCAGGGTCTCCGTGAACAGGTTGCAGAGATAGGTGGTGGGCCCGGCCAGGAACACGAACAGCAGCAGGATGAAGAAGAGCTGAACGTTCCGGTTGGAGAGCCAGGTGATGCCGGCCCGCAGGC
Organism: Dysosmobacter sp. Phy; assembly: GCF_054476235.1. Lineage (NCBI taxonomy): Bacteria > Bacillati > Bacillota > Clostridia > Eubacteriales > Oscillospiraceae > Dysosmobacter > Dysosmobacter sp. Phy. The sequence goes on along the minus strand of NZ_CM136997.1, from coordinate 2,282,739 downwards.
CGCTGATGGCGGAGGCGTTGTAGCACACGAACATCACGGCAATGATCGCCACGTAGATGATCATGCTGGGCTCGATGCCTGCAAACGCCTTGACGGCGGTGGACAGCTGCATGGCGCCGTATCCCAGGCCGCCCGCCACAGCGGCGGTCAGGGCGAAGGCGGACCAGGCGTCAAAGGCGTTGGCCCATTTGCTGTGGATCACATCTTTGCCGAAGATCGGGATCAGCATGGTGCTGGTCCGGAAGGGCGCCCGCTTGTTCAGGATCAGATAGGCCAGAATGACGCCGGTGACCACGCAGGTGGCGTAGGGCGTCAGGCCCCACTGCATGAAGCAGCGCACCATGCTCCAGAGGACGGCCCCGTTGCTGCCGGCCTCCAGGCCGGTATACGCCGGGGGCTCCATTGCAAAGATCAGCGGCTCCGCAGCGCCCCAAAACACCACGCCGGCGCCGATTCCGGTGCACAGTGAAATGCCGAACCACTGCATCATGGTGAATTTTGGCTTGGCATTGGGGCCACCCAGCTTTACTTTGCCCAGAGGCGTAACCATCACCACAACACAGAAAATGACCATGGCCAGGCACACCAGGCTGGAGAACCAGCCAAGGCCCCACATGGCATTGTTCATCACCAGGTTATACAGGACGTCGTAGAACGCCTCGGCATTGATGACGATCGCAGCCAGCATCAAGATGAACAGGACCACCGTCACCGACATGACGGACCATTTGACTTTCGCTTTCTCTTTCACTTTTTCTTCCTCCCTAAGTATTGGCAGTTTTCCGGGAATTTGCTTGATTCGACCCTCCTCCTATACGGTTGATTTTGTGTGCGGGGGGATGTGGATGAGATGAGAAAATAGGTATCGGGGCACGGCCGTCCGGCTCCAGCCCCGTTATCCCAGACGTTTGAAGCATGGGCACTCCCGGTAGGCCTTGGGGGTCATACCGGTGATCGAATGGAAGGCGCGGGTAAAGGTGGAATTGCTGCTGTATCCCACCATCACCGCGATCTCCATGACGCTGAAATTGGTCTCCACCAGCAGATCCTTCGCCCGGTTCACCCGGATGTGACGCAAATACAGGCTGGGAGAACAGCCGGTCTGCTGTTTGAACCAGTCGTTGTAATAAGTGACGTTATAGCTCTCCATCTCCGCCAGCTGATTGACGGTGATGGGCAGGTCATAGTGTTCTCCGATGTACCGAATAGAGGGCGCAGCGCAGTTTTCGCACAGTTTGCTGTATAAGTAGCTATAGAGGTGGCGGACGGACTTGCTGTCCGGGTTCTGCCGCAGTTCACTCTGGATCAGCTCCACCAGCTGGGTGATCTGGCCGTGCATGGACACCACGGTGGGATAGCACAGCGCCGCCACCTCCCGGTTGTCCAAGACCTCCAGCGGCAAATTGAGCACCAGCAGCCGCCCGCGGTAGTTGCAGCGGTGGTTCATGCCGGGCGGGACGAAAAACAGCTCCTGGAGCTTCACCTCATACTCCGTCTCCTCCGCGCGGATCCGCATGGTCTCCTGCAGAGGCACCAGGATCTGGGGATACGGATGGCTGTGCTCTCCCGTGCACTCCTGAAAGATCTGAATACAGACGTGCTCGCTCATGATGTTACCTCCTCGCTGCGCTCACCGTACGGTCTTCACATACCGCCGGACCACGTTCCGGCAGGCCTCCATCTGCTCCGGTGTGGGGGTGGGCACATGCCCCAGCAGATAGGGGCGGCCCAGCTTCTCGTAGGTCGCGGTGCCCAGCTTGTGATAGGGCAGCAGCTCCACATGGTCCAGCCAGTTCAGCCGGGCGCAGAAACGGCCGATGTCCTCCAGCTCCCGGGGATCGTCGTTGATCCCCGGTATGATGGGCGTTCGGACCACCAGGCGGGGGCATTTTTCCAGCTGATTGGTCCGCAGCAGATTGTCCAGGATCACCTGATTCTTGGCGCCGCAGTACTGCTGGTGCAGTCCGCTGCTGAAAAACTTCAGATCCACATAGGCGGTATTGATGTGGGGCAGAAGCGGCTCGATCTTCTCCCAGGGGGCAAAAAAGGAGGTCTCCACCGCCGTGTTGATGCACTCCATCCTGGCGTTCTTCAGCAGCGCCAGGGTGAACTCCGGCTGCGCCAGGATCTCCCCTCCGGAGAGGGTCAACCCCCCGGTGGAGATGAAGTAGAACAGCGAGTCCTTGCGGATCTCCCGCATCACCTCGCCCACGGTCATCCGGGCGCCGTAGGTGTTCTCCCCGGCCCTTTCCACCTGGAAGGACTGGCTCTCCGGGGTGGAGCACCACTGGCAGCGGAGGGGACAGCCCTTCAGAAACACCACGGTCCGCAGGCCCTCTCCATCGTGGATGGAGGAGCGCTCGATCCGCAGCACGACGCCCTCCCGGTCCTTGTCAAAAGTCTCCAGCATTACACGGTACGCCTCCTTTCCCATCGACGGGCTGCGCCATGTCAGGCGCGCGGCCCTTCTCCGGATATTCCTGCGGCCCCGGCTCCCCCAGCCGCGCCGCCCGGTCTCTGCGTCCGTAATACAAAAGAGAAAAAAGGGCGGACGCGATGCCAAACGACTCGCTGAGAACGCCGGAGTACGAACTGACATAGAGGTTGTAAATGATCCAGCCCGGACCGACAACGGCGATCTTTCCCAGACGGATGACCGTCTCCCGGCATGTCCAGTTGGTCAGGACAAAGAACACCGCGGCGACACACGGCAGCAGGCTGTACAGATCCTTCCACGTGGCCATGCAGGCAAGGGCGGCCAGCAGGCAGAACAGCCAGCGCCAGCCGGCCCAGGCAGCCCACTTTTTCCCGTTCATGAAAAACAGGAGCACAATGTTGCTGCAGACCGCGATGGCGATGTTGATGCAGCCGCTGTACGCTCCCAGCATCAGGAAATGGACGATAAACAGCCCGTTTCCCACCACCTGCAAAAACACGATCCAATTGCTTCTCTTACAGGCAAAGCTGCTGATGCAAAGGCCCATCCCCGCAAAGCCGATCACCTGCGTGAGTATATCGTACATATCGGATTCCTCTTCCAGAAAAAGTAAGGGCATCCCCGCCGCGGCCGTCCGGCCATTCTTGTGTCAACACACAGTCGCCGGGCCGGGGACCCGCCTGCGGAGGGGAGCTTCCTCTCCACAGGCACAGGTCCTCCCGCGGCAGGGACCCCTTACCGCAGTCTTATCTTCCGCAGCAGCCGCCGACCCAGCTGTTGATCTCCGTGCGGCCGATGATCTCGTCCTGGGTCTCCTTGCCCAGCTCCACAAAGAAGGCGGTGTAGCCGGCCACCCGGATCAGCAGATCCCGGTGCTTGTCGGGATTCACCTGGGCGTCGATCAGGGTCTCGCGGTCCACGCAGTTGATCTGTGCGTGATACACGTCCAGCATGCACATGGTCTTGAGCATATTCATGCCGTGGGCGATGCCGTCCTCGCCCTTGAGCATCTCCGGCTCGAACTTCATGTTCAACTGGGTGCCCTGGGTGAAGCGGGCGTGCGGGATGTGGCTGACGGACTTCAGCAGGGCCGTGGGGCCGTTGACGTCGGTGCCGCCGGTGGCGCCGATGCCATCGGTCAGCGGCGTGCGGGCGTTGCGGCCGGAGGGCAGGGCGCCCACCCACTGACCGATGGGCGTGTTGCCGGAGACTGGCAGCATGCCGCAGGTCATCTTGCCGAAGAGCGTATCATATTTCTCGAACTGATCCACCACATGGGTAAAGATCTCGCCTACGCAGAAGTCGGCCCGCTCATCGTCGTTGCCGTACTTGGGCGCCGCCAGGCACATGGCCTGTACGTCCTCATACCCCACGAAGTCGGCATCCAGCGCCTGGATCAGCCGCTCCATAGTCAGCTTCTTTTCGTCGTAGACCAGGTGCTTCACCGCTGCCACGGAGTTGATGATGTCCGCCTGGCCCACGGTAATCACGCCGCCGCCCACGGTGTACTTGGCCGCGCCCGGCTGGCTGTAATCCTTGCCCACCTCCATGCAGTGGGGGAAGCCCAGGGACAGCACCGGCACAGGGCGGTAGTTCATGCTGAGGTAGTCCAGCAGCTGGTTGCCGGAGGTGATCACATCCACGGCGTGGTCGATATGGGCCTTGACAGCGTTGAAGAAGTCGTCAAAGGTCTTGAAATCCCGTGGATTACCGGTGTGAACGGAGACCTGTTCGCCGGTGATGCGGCTGCGGCCATCGTTCAGGGCCAGCTCCACCATGGCGCCCATGTTGATGTCGGCGATGTCGGTGTATTCCTTCAGCTTGCCGGAGAGGTTGGTCTCCACACAGCCGCAGGGGTTCCAGTCCCAGGCCTCGCTGAGGGGAACGCCCTTGTTCAGCATCATGCGGATACCCACATCGTTGGCGTACACCGCCGGCATGGTCAGGCCCATGCCGATGCATTCAACTGCCTTATGCAGCAGAGAATCCGGGTTCTTGGAAATACTGTAGGTCACAGAGAGGTTGGGCTCTTTGAACTTTACGTCTTCTGTGGCCTGAATCATCATGTAGCTGAGCTCGTTGGTGGCATCGTTACCGTACTGGTCGATGCCGCCGCAGCTGGTCTGAACGGTGATGCAGTAGCCGGCCGCATACTGCGCAGTGACCTCGTCCTGGAACAGCGACATCTCCGCCACCTTGATCCACAGGCAGTCCAGCAGCTCCTGGGCGTCGTCATCCGTGAGGATGCCGGCGGCCTTATCGGCCTTGTAGTAGGGATACAGGTACTGGTCCAGACGGCCCAGGTTGTAGGATGAGGCGTTCTGCTCCATGTAGCAGGCGTACTCGTAGGACAGGATAGACTGGCAGGCCTCATAGAACGTGCGGGCGGGATGCTCGGGCACCCAGCGGCAGACCTCTGCGATTTTCAGCAGCTCCGCCTTGCGGACGGGATCGGCGCACTCCGCCGCCTTCTGCTCCGCCAGCTCCGCGTGACGGTGGGCCAGGTGGATGACGGCATCCGCCACCATGATCTCAGCGCGATAGAAGAAGGACTTCTCCAGGTCGCCGGGCACCGCGTCATCCAGCTTGGCCAGGGCCACCTCCGCCTCTTTCTTGATGCCGCCGATGCCCACCTTCAGCAGCCGGCGCCAGTCCACGGTGGTCTCTCCGTAGCCCCGGACGGCCTTGCGGTCGATGAAAATGATGCCGTTGGTGCGCAGGGTCTCCATATCCTTGGGGGCCATCAGCCGCCAGCGGTCCAGGACGCACTTGTTCTTCCAGTAGTCCTTGACCTCCTCCAGATAGATCTTCTTGCCCTCCTCGCTGAGATAGAACGGGTCGAAGGGGCGGGTGCTGATGGTATCCACTTCCTTCTCAATGACTCCAGAGGCGCTATCCGGGTTCAGAATACCCGCCCGGGGCTTGAAGCCCACGCCGCCGACCAGCAACTCGTGGTCCTGGATGTAGATCTGCTTCTTCTCGCAGGTCCTGGCATAACCTGTGGCCTTCTGAAGGATCCAGGGCTGACCCTCTGTCTCCTTGAATCCCTCAGTGACGTATTTGGCGTTGTAGACATCCATATCCACCCGGGTATTCAGATACTGCTGCCGCAGCGCCTCAATGCGCTCCATATAAGCTTTTGCCATGTCATGTTCCTCCCCAATCAATTATTCGGTTTTACCGGATTTCAGTTCTCTCTTTGTTGGCTGCTCTTTTCGCCATGATATTAAAGCAAAATATATGCCAAAATAGCAATCTTCCAATTTTTTACCGGACATGCCGCCTTCATTCCTGTGCAGTCTGTACAAACTTTGCCGTTCCTCTGCCGTTTTTGCCCAACTTTCGTCTGCAAGTTTTTCTCTTTCCCACAAAGGCGGGATCTCCGGCATCCAGCCCGCTCTCACCGGTGCAAAAAGGATGGGTGCAAACTTTTTTGCGGCTCTTTTGCACCCCCTGCAAAAAATATTTGCTCCCCACATTTGCCTTGTCACTTTTGCACAAGTTTTCTCTTCCAATCCTCTGCATCTGTCGTTTGATGGAACAACAGCGCTCTCCCGGGGGAAGGCCCCTCTGCCGGCCCTCTTCTCCTGCGCAAAAAAGTTCTGCGGACCGCGGCTTGCCGCGGTCCGCAGAACCAGGTATAAGGAGGTAAGGGGATTCAGATCATTTCGGGGTGAACACGCCCTGGCGCAGATAGGCCTGCAGCTGCTCATGGGTCATGTGGCCGATCTCCAGATAGTCCAGCGTGTACTTGCTCTGGCCGGCCAGATCCCGCTTGAGCATGGTGCTGGCCAGCAGGATCATGGAGTCGATGATGGGAGTCTCCACACCGTACTTCTTGCCCAGCTGGCTCATGAGATAGCAGCCCACGGGCACATCCTCGGTGATGTAGCGGTTCTCCAGATCGAAGGGACCGTCGCCGAAGAAGTTCTCATACTTCTCCGTGAAGGGAACGGCGAAGTCGGGGCCCATGTACTCCTTGCCGTACATGGTGGTACGGGAGAAGAAGTCCTCATAATTGACCGTGCACAGGCCCACTTCCATGGCCTTGGCCAGGGCCTTCTCCTCCTCCCAGAACCGGGCCTGGACCTCGGCGATGGCCGGGCACAGGGCGAAGCCGTACAGGGAGTAGTTCTTCTTCTCCTGGCCCAGGACAGTGTCGAAGTTCTGCATGACAGCGGCACCCAGGACGGCGCCGGGCACGTGGATGACCGGGTTCACGTTGGACAGGTTGATATCCAGCACGGTGTTGCCCCGGACGAAGCCGTGGTGGAACTCCTCGCCCTTCTTGGAGATGGTGACCTCGCCCTCTGCGTCCATGATGGCGCCGAAAGCGGGAATGTACCAGGCGGAAGCCATGAAGTCATCGGTGTCGGTATCGGGCAGAGCGCAGCCGCGGATGGTGGTGATGCGGTCCTCCACCTTGCACTCGTTGGTGACCACACCGCCACGGCGGACGACACGGATGCCGTAGGGGGCGGTGTACCAGGCGCCCACGATGACCTTCTTGGTGCAGCCCATCTCCCGCATCAGCTTCCGGCAGATGAAGGTGCCGCAGTTGTCAGGCAGGATGTGGATCACCTGGCCGTCCTCCAGCAGGGGGATCAGCTCGCGGAAGATGTCCTCATGGGCGATGGCGACGGCGGCCACGATGATGATGCCGGCGCCCTTGACGGCCTTGGCCATATCGTCGGTGGCCATGGCGATCTTCACCGTGCCCTTGCGCTGATAGCCGAAGTAGCTGAACTGGGCGCCGGAGAGGGTGATGCCGGTCTTCTCAATGTTGGTAAAGTTGATCTTGGCGAAGCGGGGCTGGTCCCACAGGCGGACCTCCTTGCCCTCCAGGGCGCAGTCCGCGGCCATGGTCTTGCCGACGGCGCCGGCGCCCAGGATCGCGATGGGCATATCCTTCAAATAACTCATATCCATAGTGACATCCTCCTTTAATTTTTCCGCTGGTATCAACGCCAGCGCTTGCTTGGTTTTCTGCTGCTCTCGTCCACTGAGGCCATTGTAGCTAAGGGCAAAACGCCGTGCTTTGCTGAATCTGTCTGGTTTTTTGCAGACTTTCGGATTGTTTTCCGCTGTTTTTCCGGTCCGCGCCCCCTCCATCTATAATAGAAGAACCGCTCCAGGGAACAGGACAGAAACAGCAAAAAACATGCGAAAAGAGGCAAATTCTCCTCTTGCCGCCTCCGATACAATGGAACCGGAAATGGACCGGCGGACCCTCCGCCTCTGTCCGCAAAGGAGTAACCTATATTGACACCTGACAAGGGGGAAATCGTATGGCAACTAAAATCGAGATCATGGACGGCAACCAGGCAGCGGCGTACATCTCCTACGCCTTCACGGAAGTGGCGGGCATCTTCCCTATCACGCCCTCCTCTCCCATGGCGGAGTACGTGGACGAGTGGGCCGCCAACGGAAAGGTGAACCTGTTCGGCCAGCCGGTCCAGGTGGTGGAGATGCAGTCTGAGGGCGGCGCCGCCGGCACGGTCCACGGCTCCCTCCAGTCCGGCGCCCTGACCACCACTTATACCGCCTCCCAGGGCCTGCTGCTGATGATCCCCAATATGTACAAGATCGCCGGTGAGATGCTGCCGGGCGTGTTCCACGTCTCCGCCCGCACCCTCTCCGCCCATGCTCTGTCCATCTTCGGCGATCACTCCGACGTGATGGGCGTCCGCAGCACGGGCTTTGCCCTGCTGGCCTCCTCCTCTCCTCAGGAGGTCATGGATCTGGGCGCCGTGGCGCATCTGACCGCCATCCACTGCCGGATGCCCTTCCTGCACTTCTTTGACGGCTTCCGCACCTCCCACGAGATCCAGAAAATCGAGGCCCTGGACTACGAGGACCTGCGTCCCCTGGTGGACATGGAGTCCCTGAAGGCCTTCCGGGCCCACTCCTTGAACCCGGAGCACCCCGCCACCCGCGGCACCACCGTGAACCCCGATATCTTCTTCCAGTGCCGGGAAGCCTGCAATCAGAAGGTGGACGCCATCCCCGCCGCCGTGGAGCAGTACATGGCAGAGATCAGCCGCATCACCGGCCGTCCCTATCACCTCTTTGACTACTACGGCGCCCCCGACGCGGAGCGGGTCATCATCCTCATGGGCTCCGCCGCCGAGACCGCCAAGGAGACCGTGGACTACCTGACCGCCCGGGGCGAGAAGGTGGGCCTCATCAATGTCCATCTGTACCGCCCCTTCTCCGCCGACCACTTCCTCGCCGCCGTGCCCGCCGCCTGCAAACGGCTGGCGGTGCTGGACCGGACCAAGGAGCCCGGCGCCATGGGCGAGCCCTTGTATCAGGACGTGTGCGCCGTCTATCAGCGCCGGAACATCCCCATGGAGATCGTGGGCGGCCGGTACGGTCTCTCCTCCAAGGACACCACCCCGGGCCAGATCCTGGCGGTGTTCGAGAACCTGAAGGCGGAGACGCCCAGGCACAACTTCACCATCGGCATCGTGGACGACGTGACCCACACCTCCCTGCCCGCGGCAGAGGAGATCGAGACCTCTCCCGCCGGCCAGACCAGCGCCGAGTTCTGGGGCATGGGCTCCGACGGCACCGTGGGCGCCAACAAGAACTCCATCAAGATCATCGGCCACTCCACCAGTCTCTACTGCCAGGCCTACTTCGTCTATGACTCCAAGAAGTCCGGCGGCCTGACCCAGAGCCACCTGCGCTTCGGCAAGGTGCCCATCCGCTCCCCCTATCTGATCTCCTCCGCGGACTTCGTGGCCTGCCACACCCCCTCCTATGTCCACAAGTACGACATGGTGAAAAACCTCAAGGAGGGCGGCACCTTCCTGCTCAACTGCCCCTGGGACCAGGCAGGTCTGGAGAAGAACCTGCCCGCGGCTATGAAGCGGGCCCTGGCGGCCAAGCACGCTAGGCTCTATACCATCGACGCCATCCGCATCGCAAGGGAACTGGGTCTGGGCAGCCGGACCAACACCATCCTGCAGGCCGCCTTCTTCACCCTCACCGGGGTCATCCCCATCGACCAGGCGGTCTCCGAGATGAAGGAGGCCATCTACAAGACCTACTACAAGAAGAAGGGCCAGGCGGTGGTGGACATGAACAACGCCTCCATCGACCACGGCATCAACGAACTCCAGGAGGTCCCCATCCCCGACAGCTGGCTGGACGCCCAGGACGCGCCCCAGGAGAGCAGCGCCCCCGCCTTCATCCAGGACGTGGTGGCTGTGATGAACCGCCAGGAGGGCGACAGTATCCCCGTGTCCACCGTGGTGAAGTACGGCATGGAGGACGGCACCTGGCCCGCCGGCACCTCCCAGTATGAAAAGCGCGGCGCCGCCGTGGAGGTCCCGGAGTGGGACCCTGCCAAGTGCCTCCAGTGCAACCAGTGCGCCCTGGTGTGCCCCCACGCCGCCATCCGGCCCATCCTGCTGGACAGCGCCGAGGAGGCCGCCAAGCCCGCGGGCTTCCGCACCGTGGACGCCAAGGGCATGGGCGGCAAATACACCTACCGGCTCCAGGTCTCTCCCTATGACTGCACCGGCTGCGGCAGTTGCGTGAACGTATGCCTGGCCAAGGAGACGGCCCTGACCATGCGGCCTCTGGAGAGTCAGCTGGATCAGGCGGACAACTGGACCTACGGCGTGGACGCAGTCTCCATCAAGACCGACGCCGTCAGCGACAAGAACGTGAAGGCCTCCCAATTTGCCAAGCCCTACTTCGAGTTCTCCGGCGCCTGCGCCGGCTGCGGCGAGACCCCCTACATCAAGCTGGTGACGCAGCTGTTCGGTGAGCGGATGTACATCACCAACGCCTCCGGCTGCTCCTCCGCCTACGGCGGCTCCACCCCCTCCTCCCCCTACTGCACGGACTGCAAGGGTCACGGCCCCGCCTGGGCCATGAGCCTGTTCGAGGACAACGCCGAGTACGCCTACGGCTATCTGCTGGGCCAGGACGCGGTGAAGCGGCAGCTGAAGGCCGCCGCGGCGGCCCTGGCGGAACGGGGCGTGGCTGCCGAAGCTTGCCAGGCATACCTGGACAAGGCCGATGACGCCGCGGTCTCTCGCCAAGTCAGTGACGCGCTGCTCTCCGCCCTGGAGGGCGACACCAGTGCCGAAGCCGCCTTCATCCGTCAGAACGAGGAGTTTTTGACCAAGAAGAGCGTGTGGGCCTTCGGCGGCGACGGCTGGGCCTACGACATCGGCTACGGCGGACTGGACCACGTGCTGGCCTCCGGCAAGGACATCAACGTGCTGGTGCTGGACACCGAGGTCTACTCCAACACCGGTGGCCAGTCCTCCAAGTCCACCGCCGCGGGCGCCATCGCCAAGTTCTCCGCCGGCGGCAAGGAGGTCAAGAAGAAGGATCTGGGCCTGATGGCCATGAGCTACGGCTACGTGTACGTGGCCCAGGTGGCCATGGGCGCCGACCCCAACCAGACCCTGAAGGCCATCCGGGAGGCGGAGGCCTATCCCGGCCCCTCCATCGTGATCTGCTACTGCCCCTGCATCGAGCACGGCATGAAGGTCAGCATGGGCCTGAGCCAGCTGGAGGAGAAGAAGGCCGTGGAGTGCGGCTACTGGCACCTGTACCGCTACGATCCCCGCCGGAAGACGGAGGGGAAGAATCCCTTCCAGCTGGATTCCAAGGAGCCCACCGGCGACTTCCAGCAGTTCCTGCTGGGTGAGAACCGTTACGCCTCCTTAAAGCTGGCCTTCCCGGAGAAGTCCCAGGAGCTGTACGAGAAGGCGGCGCGCGACGCGAAGGAGCGTCTGGAGAGCTATCAGCGCCTGGCCAAAGACTGACACCCATTCCAGAAAAACCAGAGGAGCCCGGAATCCGCCGGGCTCCCCTGCGATCTGATGATTTTCAGGAGGAAAAAAGAATGGCTTTGATGACCGCACAGGAATACGTTGAGAGCCTGCGCAAGCTGAACACCCGGGTGTACATGTTCGGCGAGAAGATCGACAACTGGGTGGATCACCCCATGATCCGTCCCTCCATCAACTGCGTCGCCATGACCTACGCCCTGGCTCAGGACCCCCAGTACGCGGAGCTCATGACCGTCAAGTCCAGCCTGACCGGCCACACCATCAACCGCTTCACCCACCTGCATCAGTCCACCGAGGACCTGATGAACAAGGTGAAGATGCAGCGCCTGCTGGGACAGAAGACCGCCAGCTGCTTCCAGCGCTGCGTGGGCATGGACGCCTTCAACGCCGTGTTCTCCACCACCTATGAGATCGACGAGAAGTACGGCACCCACTATCACGACAACTTCAAGAAGTTCCTGACCATGGTCCAGGACAACGACCTGACCGTGGACGGCGCCATGACCGACCCCAAGGGCGACCGGTCCAAGGCCCCCAGCCAGCAGGCCGACCCCGACATGTATGTCCATGTGGTGGAGCGCCGGCCCGACGGCATCGTGGTCTGCGGCGCCAAGTGCCACCAGACCGGCTCCATCAACTCCCACTGGCACATCTTTATGCCCACCATCTCCATGGGCGAGGCCGACAAGGACTGGGCTGTGAGCTTCGCCTGCCCCACCGACGCCGAGGGCATGTACATGATCTACGGCCGTCAGTCCTGCGACACCCGGAAGCTGGAGGAGAACGCCTCCATCGACGTGGGCAACGCCAAGTTCGGCGGCCAGGAGGCCCTGGTGGTCCTGGACCACGTGTTCATCCCCAACGAGTACATCTTCCTCAACGGCGAGTATGAGTTCGCCGGCATGATCGTGGAGCGCTTCGCCGGCTATCATCGCCAGAGCTATGGCGGCTGCAAGGTCGGCGTGGGCGACACCCTGATCGGCGCCGCGGCCCTTGCCGCCGAGTACAACGGCGTGGAGAAGGCCAGCGCTGTCAAGGACAAGCTCATCGAGATGACCCACCTGAACGAGACGCTGTTCTGCTGCGGCATCGCCTGCTCCGCCCAGGGCTTCAAGACCAAAGCGGGCAACTATCAGATCGACCTGCTGCTGGCCAACGTCTGCAAGCAGAACGTCACCCGCTTCCCCTATGAGATCGTCCGTCTGGCCGAGGACATCGCCGGCGGCCTGGTGGTCACCATGCCCTCTCAGACCGACTTCAACTCCGACACCGTGGTGGGCCGCAACGGCGAGACCATCGGCGAGATCTGCAACAAGTTCTTCGCCGCCCGCGAGGGTGTCAAGACTGAGGACCGCCAGCGCATCATGCGCTTCATCGAGAACCTGTGCCTGGGCGCTGCCGCCGTCGGCTACCGCACCGAGTCCATGCACGGCGCCGGCTCTCCCCAGGCCCAGCGCATCATGATCGCCCGCCAGGGCAACATCCAGGGCAAGAAGCAGCTGGCTAAGGACATTGCCGGCATCAAGGACTGAATTCTCTTCCCTCCCCGCAGAACAAGGGGCCGCCGGATACAGGAAACCTGTACTCGGCGGCCCTTCTTTGTTGATCACAGTTCCGGCTCACCCAGTAGCTTTTTCAAATCGATCTGATAGCGTTTGATGCGGTACTGCAAATTCTGGCGGCTCATATGAAGGCTCTTGGCGGCTGCGGAAATATTGCCGCCGCTGGCCCGCAGAGCCTGACATACGGCATGATACTCCATATCCTGCACAGCGCTGCTGAGGGAGTGCCGGACCGGTATTCCCTCAGGCAGCCGCCCATTTTCAGCCAGGATCAATTCTGGCAGATACTCCGGTGTGATGACAGACATGGTATCCGGCAGGACGTTCATGGCGTGTTCGATGGCGTGCTGCAATTCGCGGACGTTTCCGGGCCAGTCGTAATTCTGAAACCGCTCCAGTGTCTCCCGGCTGATGTCCTTTACATTTTTCACCAGGCGCTTGTTATACTGGATAATAAAGGTCTTGGCCAGGAGCGGGATATCCTCCTTCCGCTCCCGCAGCGGCGGGATGCTGATATTAACCACGCCCAGCCGGTAAAAAAGATCCCGGCGCAGCTTGTTCTCCTCAATCGCCTGGTACGGCGGAATATTGATGTTGGACACGATCCGGACATCTGCCTGAATCTCCGCGGATCCGCCCACCCGGCGGAACGTACCGTCCTGCAGCACCCGCAGCAGCTTGGACTGGAGGTTGGGGTTCATGGAATTCAGCTCATCCAGCAGCAGCGTGCCGGAGTTTGCCTGTTCGAAAAGACCGGCCCGGCGCTCCGCCCCGGTGTAAGCCCCCCGCTCCGTGCCGAACAGCAGCCCCTCCAGCAGATTTTCCGGGATTGCCGCACAGTTGATGGCCAAGAAGGGCCCGTCCGCCCGACGGCTGGCGTTGTGGATGCTCTGTGCAAACAGCTCCTTGCCCGTGCCGGTTTCCCCGCAGATCATGACGGAGGAATCACTCTTGGCCACCTGTCGGCACTGCTCCACAACTCTGTGCATACTGGCGCTGGTATAGCAGATATCTTTGAAACGGTATTTTGCCGGAAGGGCGTTGGTACTCTGCTTGCTGGTGCATCTCTCCAGCAGGCGGCCCTGCAGTTCGATAATCTGACGATGGAGGTCATCCACCATATGCCAGTCCTCCATCACTGTAAACGCCCCCAGCAGCTGCCCGTTCTGCGTAATCGGATAGGTGTTGGACATCACATCGATATTTTTCCCGTACCGGGTGGTATAGTACTGCCGGTTATTGAGAAGAGGGCGTTTGGTGTGCAGAACTTCCGGGATTGTCAATTGGGTCCCGTCCCGCATTTCATAGATATCCTCTACAGCCTCACCCAGCACATCTTTGGTGACCACAGATTCCATTTTCACCACAGCGTCATTGAGCATATACACCCGGCCCTTGGCATCATACAACGCCACAGCTTCGGTGATCTGGTTCATGACACTGATAAGCATATCATGACAGGCATCATCGGCCGCATTGCGGAACACCACTAAATGCGTTCTCTCAGGGAGGTCATCCACCTGTGGCGTGGGGCAGCGCAGCAGGTACTCTCCAAAAGCGATATTGGCATAGAGGGGTTCCTCCGACTCCAGGCAGAGCTGAGGGGCAATTTCATCCAACAGTTTTCCCGTCAGGCCATCTTCTCCATGAAGCAGATGTATACCTGTCTCGTTGACCTGGAGGATCCGGTCCCGGTCCGAAAGCAGCACTGCGCCCAATCCACATTGGGAGAGAATGTCCATTATTTCCCGATAGTCCACAGCCTCACCTTCACTTTCTGTCCCGAACTTAATATACCACATTTTATATTGGTAAGTAAACACGATTTAGCTGACCGATCTATTATAAAATTAACTATATCTTCTATTCGGTACCATGCAGCATATTTGGAATAGGCTTCAGGGAATCCAGAATAGCAGCTTGAACGACGTTATCATCAAATATTATATAAGGTTATAAAATCTCCCATATGTTAAAATACCCAAACCAGTTTAATAATCCGACATAAAATGTCTTGATAACATCTGTAAACCACATTATAGTATCGCTTTTTCCATGCGCAAGGCCTCTTTTTCATTTCTCAATTTCAAGTGGGTCATGCAAAAAACAGTCGCTATTTCCGATAACCTATGCTATTGTGTCTTGCTGCAAGGAGGCGAGACACATGAACGAAACTTTGAAATCATTGTACGACCAATTCTATACCCCACTGCCCTTGGCAGAGTACGAGCAGCAAGTCGAGGCCTGCCACCACCAGCTGATCGAGCGGCTGGAAAAGCCAGAGAGGAAACTGGTGCTGCAGATCATCGACACCCAGAACCATATCATCGAAGAACGGTCCCTGGACAGTTTTCTCTGCGGATTCCGTCTGGCGTGGGAACTGGCCGGCGAACTGGATCATTACGAGGAAAACAGGCATCTGTCATCAGCCGAAGAAGCTGAGACAGGTGCCTGTTCCATACCCTGAACGAAGTCTCAGGGCAACGCATTGGGCAAAAGCTATCTCACGTCTACCCACACATCCCGCATCAGCCGGAAGGCCCTGCGCCAGCGGTACAGGGCGCTGCTGGGATATCGCTGGCGCAGATGCTCCAGTGCAGTCCTCCGGGCCTTTGTCACCCCGTCGGGAGAGAGCATTTCCCGCAGCCCCAATTCGTCCGCGGACAGCTTTTCATAGCCGTAGACGCCAAAGGTATGCCCCAGGATGGAGCGGTCCCTGGAACTCAGTGTCTGAAACAACTGCTCCAGCAACTCCAAACCGACCTTCCGATAGACGATCTGCTCCGCCGACGCGCCCTGCCGGTCAGGGAGCAACCGCTCAAAGGGATCTTCCTCTTCCTCACTGCCCTGCAGATCAAACACAGAGAGAAAATGCGTATTATAGCCGACCAGTCTTGCGGTGGCCTCATCTGAAAGATGCAGTGCCGCCGCGATCTCTTCAGCGGACTTTCCCTCCACGTGGTAGAACCGCTGAACCAGCCGCACCCGCTCCATCTCGTCCTTGCTCAGGGACATCACTCCCAGATTGGTCTCCAGATAGCGGTACATTCTTCCCCGCAGAAAAGGATAGAGATAGGTGGTCAATTTTCCGGCACGCTCGTCATAGCCGCCGCTACGGATGCGTTCCCACAGTTCTAGGCCGCCCTCGGCACAGAGGTCCTCCAGCAGCAATGCAGCTGCGGAATCTGAACAGCCGAAGTGCCTGCACGCCTCCAGGGCGATGGAGCGAATGAAGTTCCCAAGCTGCTTGTGAAGCCGCTCAAACGCATCAGCGTTACCGCGCTGTGCCTGCCCATACAACTCTTCATTTGTCATGCGCCACCACCCTCTTTCCCTTTGGAAATCAGCTTTCTTTCTTTGGCCGTCCCCTGGGACGGCTCTTTCTCTCAACGCCGCAGCGCGGGTACAGCCGCTCCGCAGCCAGGGAAGTATTGAAAGCCTCGTAAGTCGTGCCCGGTTTGGTTCTCGCCTGGTGGTACAGTTCCTGCGCCTTCTCCCGCAGTCTGGTCCGCTCCTCCGCCGTGATCACACCGCGGGAACGATCCTTGTCGATCCGCTGATAACAGCGGTAAAGGGCTTGAGCAAGCGGACTTCCTTCCGCATCCTCTTTGATACCGCGGAGACGGTAACCCATCTGCGCGCAGGTGTACTTTGGATTGGCCGGATTGGGCAGGTCGCAGTATTTGGTGTGGTACCCCTTCTGCAGCAGAAAGTATCGTCCGCAGTTCTGGCATTTGCGGATGATGTGTCCAGCTTCCAGCGCCTTGTAAAAATCCAGCTTCAGCATGGTCTGAAGACGCGCCGCCTCGTAATATTCATAGACCTTGAATGTCTCAGAACCCGGAGATGTCTCGCGGGGGACCAACTGCAGCCGCACGTCATCAATGGCGGTGTAAAATCCCGTCCCCTCCAGGGGATTGGCGATCCATTTGTAGGACCGCTCGCTATACAGGAAATCGTGCAGTGCCGCCAGATAGTTGTCAGGCGTCAGCTTATCCAAGGAGGAAATGCCCATATGGATGAATTCCTGCAAGGTCTGGCAAACCGAAGAAATGTCTTCCAGAAGATCGTCATAGCACATACAATACTGCCGGTAATACACCCACTTGGCCTGCAGGTTCCCCGGGCAGATCAAAAGGGCTCTGGTCTTTTCCGGCGGCTTTGGCGGGATGGGCGAACGCGGTACCGGGATCTCATAGAATCCATCCTCCATCTGAGCACTGACAAAATCATCGCCGCCATACTCCTCCGGATGCTCAAGATAGTCTTCGTAGTCTCCGATCGCAGCTATGATCTCCAGATCCCGATCCGTTGGCTCCAGGTCCTCCGGCTCCTGAAACAAAGAGTACTGCTCTGTCAGTACCCGCGCCTCTGACAAAATCTCTTCCTGCTCCTGAAGCAGCTGAAACACCCGATGCCGTACCAGGGAACGATGGAGCTTGATCATCTGCTCATTGGCTTCAAACCAGTCCTGTATCTGACGGCTCTTTTCATAATCCGCCATCTTACGGACAGCTTTGGTCAGCATCCGGCGCAGCTTGTGGTACTCATCCGGAGTGATATTCAAAACCTCAGCAGTCAGCTCACCCAGTGGAAACGCACAGCCATTCAGATCCAGTGTCTTCTCTCCGATGTAGAATGCGATAGACCGGAACATCCGGATCACCTCTTTTTTGTCAGCAAACAGTTTTTATTTGTCTGTTGTTTCTCTGAGTGTATCAAAAAAGTCTCCACAATACAAGTAGAGAGACGAGGATCGAAGGCGGGCGATCCTCGTCTCTTACTTTTTTTGAAAGGAGATTTTTGATGAAAAAACTCAACACCATAGACGCCGATACCCTGCAAACCATCGCCTACGAGCCGCTCACCTTCCTTGTGGAGGATCTGCTGCCTCAGGGACTGCACCTGCTGGCCGGCGCGCCGAAGATCGGAAAGTCCTGGCTGGCGCTGTGGCTGTGTCTCCGGGTGGCGCGGGGCGAACCCCTCTGGAATTTTCCCACGCACCCGTGCGAGGTCCTCTACCTCTGTCTGGAGGACAGCTTCCAGCGCATCCAGAGCCGGCTCTTCGATCTCACCGAGGACGCGCCGCCCACGCTGCACTTCGCCGTCATGGCGGAGCAGCTCCACAGCGGGCTGGTGGAGCAGATCGAGCAGTTCCTCAAAGAGCACCCGGCCACGGGGCTGGTGGTCATTGACACGCTGCAGCGCATCCGCACCGTGGGCAATGACGTGAGTCCCTACGCCAACGACTACCGGGACATCGGCGTACTCAAAGCACTGGCAGACCGGCACCGCATTGCCGTGCTGCTGATCCATCACCTGCGTAAGCTCAACGATGACGATCCCATGAACATGATCTCCGGCACCACGGGTCTCAGCGGCGCCACCGATTCCAACTTCGTGCTCCGCAAGAGCAAGCGGCGGGAGAACACCGCCACCCTCTACTGCATCGGCAGGGACATCGCCTACCGGGAACTGTCTCTGAAGTTCAGCGGAGAGACCCACATTTGGAATCTGCTGGCGGACGATTGTGAACAGGCCGATGGATCGCACGGACGCATTCTGACACTTCTCTCCCCGCTGCTGCGGGAGCAGCAAGAGATCTGCGCCCCTGCCAAGGCGCTGCTGGAAAAGATCGACCCTGCCGGTCTGGAGGGCCTGACGCCCAACAGCTTCTCTCATCAAATCCGCAAAAGCGTTGACGCCCTAAGGCAAAGCGGCATTACTGTGTCCTTCCGCAAGAGCAACGGAGAGCGGCTCATCTGCCTGCGGAGGGCCGATGGTGTCGATGATCACGCTGCCGTGAAGAGCGTCCCCATCGACCCTGTGGCGGCCGCTGCGGCCCCTCTGAGGAGCTTTCCCGCCTGACGGAACTCGTTTCCCCGTCCCCGGCGGAAGGGCCGCTGTTGGCCCTCAAACCGCCGGAAAACGCGGGAGATGTGGGGGACGGGTCTCCGCCGCCCGCTGCCTTGCAACAGGAGGATTGGCGGAGAGCAAGCATCGCCTTTGGCTGTTCACGCCCACCCACAGGCGGCCGCGAACTGCCTTCGGCATCTCTTTGCGGGCGGAAGCCCTGCACCCACTTTGCTGAAAATCAGAGAAGGAGGATCAACTTGAGCAAGAAACCCAACCGAACGAAATCCGTTCCTCTGACGTTTTACGTGACCGAGGCGGACTCCCGGCGCATCCACCAAAAGGCGGAAGCGTGCGGCATGAGCCTCACCCAATATCTGACCGACTGCGCCGTCGGCAAGGAGATCGTCCGGATCGACGCGCTGGCGGAGTTTATCAGGGCTCTGAAAGCCCAGGGCAACAACCTCAACCAGCTGACCACTCTGGCCAACATGGGACGGATCACCGCCGTGAATGTCCGGGAGGCCTGCGCCCTCTACGCCGACATCCTGCGTTCCCTCAAGGCGCTGCTGGAGAGGACGGTGTGATTCATGGCCATCGTCACAGCTGTCAACCGTCCCCGTGGTCAGACCCGCGGCGGCATGAGCGCGGTGCTCCAATACGTGATGAAGGAGGAAAAGACCGCTTATCAGGGCCGCCATCTGGTGACCGGTGTGAACTGTCAGGCAGACTCCTGCTGCACCGAGTTCATCAGCACCAAGCTGCAATACGGAAAAGACGACGGCCGCATGTACTATCACTTCGTCCAGTCCTTCCATCCGGAGGAACCGGTCACACCGGAGCTGGCGCACCAGATCGCACTGGAGCTGGCACAGCAGTGGAAGGACTACGAGGTCATCGTGGCCACCCACACGGACCGCGAGCACATCCACTCCCACTTCATCGTCAACTCCGTCAGCTTCCAGACCGGCAGGAAGCTCCACTTTGAAAAGGCAGACCTGACGCAGCTCCGCCAAGTCTCAGACACGCTGTGCATGCGGTACGGTCTGTCCGTTTGCCAGCCAAAGCGTCAGCAGACGGTCTCCCGCCCCACCCAGGCGGAGTACCGGATCGCTGCCAGAGGGCAGAGCTGGAAGGTGCGGCTTGCCACGCAGATCAACGAGGCCATGAAGTACGCCGTCTCCCGGGAGCAGTTCCTGGAGCTGATGGAGAGCGAGGGCTACACGGTCCGCTGGTCGGCAAGCCGCAAGAGCATCACCTACACCACCCCCGACGGCTACCGCTGCCGGGACTGCAAGCTACACGACATGAAATATCTGAAAGGAGCGATGGAAGATGAGTTCCGCATCCGAGAAAAACTCTTCGCCCATGGACGAGCTGCTGGCCATGCAGCAAAGCGCGCTCCAGGCGAATTTGAACAAGGCATCCAATATCCAGAAAGCCGTCACACTGACGGAGGCCAACTGGATCGGTCTGACCCGCGCCATGGAGCTGACGGGGAACTCCATCCTCAAGGCCCAGGAGACGCTGGAGCGTCTCCCCACCGCGCAGGAGATGGAAACGCTGCTGGCAGGGCAGGCTGGCAATCTCACGGCGGCGCACACCGAAGCGGTGCAGCAGATCCGGCAGACCGTACAGGAGCTGCTGGAAACCAGCAGAGAGAACCTGCGGTGGATGCAGGAAGAAATGCAGGAGACCCGCGCCGCCAGCCAGCGGGAGAGCGAGAAGCTGCTGAAGGAATTCCAGTCACAGGCTGGGAAGATCAGCGAAACATACTCCTCGCGTCTTTCCAGGGCAGAGGATACGCTGCGAGAGTCCGCCAACTCTATCAGATGGAAGATGTACATCCCCACCATCATCCTGGTGCTGTGGGAATTGGTGCGGCATCTGTGGCTGCGGGGATGAGTCTGCTGGAGGACTCCAGTGATGACCCGGAGGAGCGCCGCCGGCAGATGGAGGCCCGGGAGGCCGCGCAGAATCTGGGCGCTGTCATCGGCCTGGCCGCTGGAGCCGTCGGCGCGGCAGCTCCGGAAGGATACACCCAAACCGGACAAGCCGCAGATGAAACAGACGCTGGGGTGACACCCCGCTCGGAAAATTGGAAGAAAGGAATCAAACACAGCTATGGCAAGTATCAAGCAGCTTCAAATGCGTAAATATTAAGATCACCGTCAGCAACGGGTACCGGCCCGACGGGAGAAAGATCAGCCGAGCCAGGGCCATCACCGTACCGGACACCGTCCGCAAACAGCAGATCCCCCAGTATGTGGCGCACGAGGCGGAGGAATTCGAGCGGCTGGTGAAGAACGGCTTCTGTGAGGACAGCAGCATGCGCTTCGAGGAATTCGCCCGCCGGTGGCTGAACCGTCAGTCCCGGTACGCCCCCAGCACACTGGCCTCCTACCGCCGGATGCTGGAGGTGGTGTTCCCCTACATCGGTGCCATCCCCCTCTGCCGCCTGCGGCCCATCCACATGGAGAACCTATTCGCGGAGCTGCGGAAGCGGACCTGTCACGGAAAACCTGTAAAGGAGACAACCGTCCAGAAGTATCTGACGGTGGTGTCCGCTGTCCTCAGCGACGCCAAGCGGAACGAGATCCGGGAAAAGAACCCGGCTCGCATGGTGGCACTGCCACACACCCAGCGGGCCATCCAGCGCGTCCCCTCCTAGGCCGAGGTGCAAAAGCTCCTGGACGCCCTGGCGCGGGAGCCCCGGCACTACCGGCTGTTCTATCTGCTCTCCCTGTACACCGGCTGCCGGCGGGGTGAGCTGTGCGCCCTGCAATGGTCCGACTTCACCTTCGGAAAAGAGTCCCTGCTTCTCACCATCAGCCGCTCCCGCAGCAATGTAGCCGGCAAGGGCATCGTGGAGGGCGCCACCAAAAATGGCCGCAGTCGGGAGATCTATCTCTCCGGCGAGCTGTGTGGGATCATCCGCAGCTACCGCCACCGCAAAAAGATGGAGGCCGAGCGGGCCCACCGCAAGCTCAGTCCCTATCTCTTCACCGATGAACACGGGCAGCTCATCCACCCCGACACCTTCACCAAGCGTCTGCGGAAGATCTACGAGTCTATCGGCTTCCCCAGGGAATACCACCTCCACACCCTGCGCCACTATTTCGTGACTGCGCTGCTCCACTGCGGCGTGGACAAGCAGACCGTCGCCGATCTGGTGGGCCACGGCGACACAGGCTTCCTGGAGCGCACCTACTGCCACCCCCAGCAGGCGCAAAAGGAACAGGCGGCAGACACTATGCTCACGGTGCTCCGCCCTGACGGCAGCCCCATTTTCAACCTGGCCGCGGCGTGTATGGCAAAGCGGCGTGGTGCGTGATTGTCGGTTTCGTAGAAAAATGGTGTTTGCAAAAATTGTGATGGCTTTTGGCGGTTGCTTTCGGTATGTTGTGTTTGCCAAACAGGCCTCAGCTGGAATGAGGCCAAGGAAAGAGAGGTCAACACCATATGGCAAGCATCCGAAAACGGGGAAACAGCTATCTCATCGTGGTCTCCATGGGCTACGACTACAAGGGCGCGCATCAAGCCCCGGCAGAAAACCGTCCATCCACCCCAGGAACTGACGCCAAAACAGCGAGAAAAATGGCTCCAGGAGCAGGCAGTGCTCTTCGAGCGATCCTGCCGGGATACCCCGGAGGAAACTACAAAGCCCATCACCTTGGCCGCCTACATCGATCTGTGGCTGCGGGAGATCGCCCCCGGCAAGCTGGCCAAGTCCACCATCCGCCGGGACCGGCAGGACATCGTCCGCATTCTCCCTGCCCTGGGCCACTACAAGCTCACAGAACTGCGGCCGGAGCATTTCCGGGCCTTCTACGCCCAGCTCCGTGAGACCGTCAGCACGGAAACCAAAAAGCCACTCTCCGAGTACACCGTTGAGGGCGTGCACGCTACGCTGTGCAGCATCCTCTCCGATGCCGTGGAGGGTGGCTTTCTGCGTCATAACCCCGCCTGGCGCACTTACCGTTATTCGGGACGAAAGACAGAGAAGAAAATTGCTGACGCGGAGACTGTGGGAAAGATCATTGCCGCTCTGGAGGACGAGAGCATCAAGTATGAGACTTATTTCAAGCTGGTGATCGCCACGGGCATGCGCCGGGGCGAGTGCTGCGCCCTGCAATGGGGCGATATTGACTGGGAACGGCGCTCCATCCACATCCGCCGGAACGCGGTGAAGGTGACGGACGAGGAGATCTTCACCAAGGCCCCCAAGACCATCTCCGGGGATCGGTATGTCTTCTTCTCTCTGGAGATGGAATCCCTGCTGCGGGATTACCGCCGGGAGTGCGCATGGGAGACGGAGACCTATGACGGCAGAGCGCTGGAGGACGGGGACTTTCTGTTCCGCCGTAAGGGCTGCCGCCTTCCCATGACGCCCTCCACCTTCACCTGGCGGTTCAAGCTGATCCTGAAAAAGCACGGTCTGCCAGAATATCTGAACGTCCACTCCCTGCGGCACACCAACGCCAGCCTGCTCATCGCAAACGGCACGGACGTGGCCACGGTGGCGGGCCTCCTGGGCCACAGCCAACCATCTACTACACTGGACATCTATACCCACGCGTTTGACAGGAACAAACAGGCGGCCAGCAGGGCGCTCCAGGAGGGGCTGGAGATCTGAGCATGTGGCCTGGAATGATTAAGAGGCAGGAACCGAATCGGTTCCTGCCTCTTTTTTGCTGTAACATGAGATGATCACAGTTCCTCAGCCTTGAAGGCCGTATAGCCCTCATAGTAGTAGCTGTGGTCAATGCCTTTCATATAGACGTCCCGGCTGTCGATCTCGTCCGTAAGCGCGTTTTTCAGGATATGCTTGATCTCGGTATCCCGAATCGGGCTGCGTTCCATGGCCAGCAGATAATCCTCTTTATCCACGCGGCTCCAGTCGACCACCTGATGAAGCTCTGCTTTCAGCAGCAGATCCAGCCAGATGCGGGTGCTGCGTCCGTTGCCTTCCCGGAAGGGGTGGGCGATGTTCATCTCCACATATTTCTCGATGATCTCATCAAAGGTGGACTGCGGCATCTTTTCAATATTGGAGAGGGCCGCTTCCAGATACATCACCGGAGCAAACCGGAAATTGCCCTTGGCGATGTTGACGGTACGGAGCTCGCCGGCAAAGTCGTAGATGTCCTCAAAGAGGTACTTATGGATGAATTGCAGAGAGGAAAAAGTCCCCGCCTCCAGCCGATCCAGCAGGCCCTTCTCAAACAGTTCGACCGCTTTCTTTTTGCTGATCCGCTCCTCCTCGCGGGCAAGGTCGGCAGAGGATGTGAGTCCCAGTTTATTCTCGAGCGCCATGACAATCCCTCCTTTGCCTAAATGAAAACAAAAGGCACTTGCAAAAGCAAGTGCCTTTTGTTGGTACGCCCGGCTGGATTCGAACCAGTGGCCTACAGAGTCGGAGTCTGTCACTCTATCCAACTGAGCTACGGGCGCATATTCACTTGCAGGGGATTTGCGGTTGCGGGGAAACAGTGGTCAAATAGTAGTCAACGGCGGCGCTTTCGCTTGGCTTCCCAGCCGCGATCCCAGTGACCACGGGGCTTTGCGCTGTATCTCAACTGGAACCGCCGGAAATGTCGGAGTCTGTCACTCTATCCAACTGAGCTACGGGCGCATATCTAATTTTCAGATGTACTCCAGCACATCTCTTGGTAGTATAGCAAGGTTTCCCCAAATTGTAAAGCCCCTTCTCGAAAAAATTTTCTGTCCAAAAGATTGTTAAAAAATTTGACAAGTTGGCCGTTATGGTCTAAACTAGAGATTAAGAAATTTTTAACGATCCTCATGGTTCGTGATTATAGGAGTGATCACATTGAAAAAGGAGAACATCTCCGACGCCGTGATCCGGCGCCTTCCCCGGTACTACCGCCAACTGACAGACCTGTGCGCCCGCGGTGTGGTACGGATCTCCTCCCATTCCCTGGGGCAGGAAATGAATATCACCGCCTCCCAGATCCGGCAGGATTTCAGCTGCTTCGGTGAGTTCGGCCAGCAGGGCTACGGCTACAACGTGGAAGAGCTGCGATCTGAGATCGGCCATATTCTGGGGGTGGACAACGACCACCACCTCATTATGATCGGCGTAGGCAATCTGGGCCACGCGCTGCTTCAGAACTTCCCCTTCTCTCAGACCGGTTTCACCGTAGACGCCGCTTTCGATATCAACCCTCAGCTCTCCGGCACCGTCATCAACGGCGTGCCCGTCTATCCCATGACCCAGCTGGACGAATTTGTCCGCAGCCACAGCGTGGACGTGGTGGTCCTCACCATCCCCCAGTCCGTGGCCCAGGACACCGCCACCCACCTGATGGATCTGGGCATCCGGGGCTTCTGGAACTTCACCAACATGGAGCTGTCCAGCCCCTCCCCCGACGTGAAATTTGAAAACATTCACTTCGCCGACAGTCTGCTGACCCTCAGCTACCGCATCGCCAACCGCTGACGGGAACAGTCCACGAAAGGATACTTCCATGAAGAAAAAACGCTTCCTGCTGCCCGTCCTCTGTCTGCTGATCCCTCTGGCACTGATGGTCTCGGCCCTGGCTGCCGGCGGAGATCTGTCCGATCCCCTGGCCTCGCTGTCCTACCTGACCGGCATCTTCACCGACACGGTGAACAAGCGGGTGGATGAAAAGCTGAACGCCTCCGACCAGGCCCTGCTCTCCGGGAATCTGGAAGCTGTCTCCGGAAGCTCCACCGCCACCTGGACGGAAACCCGCCTGAAAGAGGGTGACGTTCTGACCGGCTCCACCGGCACCAGCGTGCTGGTGCTGGCCGGCGGTGCCCGGGTCACCTTCTCCGGCGCCGTGGTGGACGTGACCACCGGCACCGCCGTCACCAGCGGCAGCGCTCTGGCGGTGAACCACCGCTATCTCGTGGCTGAAAACACCACTGCCGATTTTACCGTTACCTCCAAGACAGCGGTGGTGGACTACCAGGGTCCCTACGCCTTCCGCTATTCCAACGCCACCGATTACAACGCCATCGCCGCCGCCCTCAAAACGCTGAACCTCTTTAAGGGCAGCTTCACCGGCTATGGCGAGGGTTACGATCTGGAGGTAGCCCCCACACGGCTCCAGGCCCTTATCATGTTCATCCGGGTCCTGGGCGAGGAGGACGCCGCCCTGGCCTACACCGGCCCCATGCCCTTCACCGATGTGGCCGCCGGTTCTCAGAGTGAGAAATACGTGGGCTACGCATACAGCAAGGGCTACACCAACGGGTACAGCGCCACTACCTTCCGGCCCAGTCAGACCGTCACAGCGGGGCAGTACATGGAGTTCATGCTGCGGGCCCTGGGATACAGCTCCGCGGCCAACACGGATCTGTCCGGCACACTGGACAACGCCTACGCCAACGGCGTCATCACCTCCGGGGAACTGACCGCTCTGCAAAGCGGAACCTTCCTGCGGGCGGATCTGGTCTATGTCTCCTATTACGCGCTGGACGCCACTATGGCCGGTACCGGCATCACCCTGCGGGACACCCTGATGAACAAGGGCACCTTTACCTCCGCCCAGGTAAGTACGGCTGCCGCTCTGGTCCCCGGCGCGAGAAAATAAGAGGAACCCCTTTCCCGGGGCCGCATACTATGGATTGAGACCGGTTCGGACGGTCTACGAATTCATAGGAGGTTCCGGTATGTGCAATAACGGTTTTGGCGGTGGCAACTGCTGCTGGATCATCATTCTGCTGATCATCATTTGGTGCTGCTGCGGCAACGGCAGCTGGGGTGGTTCCGGCTGCGGCGGTAACTGCGGCTGCAATCCCCCGTCCTGCTGCTGATTTTTCATAAGAGACCCGGCGCCCCGTGTCCTGTGGGACACGGGGCGCCTCGCTGTCTGTCCGGAAAAAAGTCCGCGCCGGCAAGCCTGCCGGCGCGGACCGCGGGAGGGAGGGATCGTCTGCTGCTCAGTCGTCCTCCTCCGGAGCCAGCTCCGTGGTACGGACCTTGGGCGGACAGAGCAGGGAGAACACCAGGAAGAACACCAGGCCCACCACAAGACCGGGGATAATGGGCTGGCTCAGCTTCACGCCGAAGAGTACACCGCCGGAGATCTTCTCCAGATACACCACCACGATGGACCCGGAGATCAGAGAGGCGATGGTGCCCGCCAGAGAGGCGCCCTTCCAGTAGTGGCCCAGCACATAGGGGAAGAAGGCGCCCGCCGCCCGCAAGGTGAAGCAGAACATCAGCAGCGTCACGATACCAGAGGTGTTGAACAGGGCGATGAACATGGATGCCACACCTACGATGCCCATGACGATCTTGGTGACGTTCATGACCTCCTTGCTGGTGGCATCGGGCTTAAGGACTGCGCGGTAAATGTCGTTGGCGAAGATGGAGCCCGCGCCCAGCAGGTCGGAGTCCGAGGAGGACATGGTGGCGGAGATGATGCCGGCGAAGAGCAGTCCGCAGATGACCGCAGGCATAGCCTCCATAGCCAGCACCGGCAGGGCATAGCGGGCGCCAACAGACTCAAAGTCAGCGGCGGAGAACTTGCCCATGGAGATCAGGGCCAGGACGATGACGCCCAGCACCGCCGGAACGAAGGCATAGACGAAGTTCAAAACAGCGGCCAGGACGGAGCCCTGCCGGGCGGCCTTGCCGTCCCGGGCGGCGTAATAGCGGGAGACGGCCTCCTGGCCCACGGTGAAGGTGGCGACGTACATGACCGTCAGGGACAAGATACCCATGGGAGTGTAGCCGGAGAACATATCGAAGGTCTCCGCGGGCACATTGGCCACTACCGCGTCCCAGCCTCCCGCCAGATTGACGGCGAAGGGCACGGCGATGATCATACCGATGATGATGAGGAACACCTGGACAAAGTCCGTCAGCGTCACGCTCCAGAGGCCGCCCATGACGGAGTAGATGGTGACCACCACCGCCACAATGATGACGGCGGTCTTGTAGCCGATGCCCAGCATGGTGGAGAGGATGACGGAAGAGGCAATGAACTGGCCCGCCGTCAGGCCCACCAGGGGCAGCAGCATGATGATCGCGGTGATAAGGCCGGCGCTTTTGCCGTACCGGCGGCGGAAATACTCCGGCACGGTCTTGACCGTTGCCGCCCGGAACTTGGGCGCCAGGAAGGTCAGGATCACAAAGGCGAAGCCCATGGTGATGATGTACCAGGCGGAGCTGATGCCGTAACCGGACATGCCGTTTTCCACGACGCCCAGAGAGCTGCCGCCGCCGATCTCCGTGGCGGCCAGGGTGCCGGCCATCAGGAAGGGTCCCAGCCGCCGGCCCGCCACCATGAAGTCGGTGTTGGAGGTGATCTTGGTGGAGGAATACCAGCCGATGAACAGCATTGCCAGCAGATAGAGCACGACGATGACGGTGACTGTCAAATTGAATTGCATAGCATTCTCCCTTCTTTCTGCACCCGGCCCCGGCCCATCCGGGGCCCTTTGTCTCATCATACAGGATTTCTCTCCAGGTGTAAAGATTTTGTTAAGAATTTGGAACATGAAAAGCGCCGGGCAGTGCCCGGCGCTTTTTCGATACGCTTACAGGATCCCCAGGTGTTCCAGCAGAATCTTGGCTCCCAGCAGAATCAGCACGATGCCGCCGGTCAGCTCCGCCCGCTTCTTGTAGCGGGTACCGAAGAAATTGCCAACCACCACGCCGCCCAGGGAGATGCAGAAGGTGGTCAGGCCGATGATGGTGACAGCCGGCAGGATCTTCACCCGGAAAAAGGCGAAGGTCACACCCACGGCCAGGGCGTCGATGCTGGTGGCGACGGCCATCATGAAAAGACGCTTGAGGTCCAACCGGTCCGCAACGGCGCAGGCAGTCTCCTCCTCTTCCTCCGGGGACATCGCCTCCCGGACCATGTTACCGCCAATGAGGGCCAGCAGGCCGAAGGCCACCCAGTGGTCCACATTCTCGATGTACCGGGCGAACTGGGAGCCCAGCACCCAGCCCAAAAAGGGCATCAGCGCCTGGAACCCGCCGAAGAACAGGGCGATCACCGTGCCGTGCCGCAGGTTCAGCTTCGGCATACACAGGCCCTGGCACACCGCCACGGCAAAGGCGTCCATGGACAGGCTGACGCCGATGAGAAACAGCTCCAAAATCCCCACAATACCAGACTCCCACTCACAAGATCACCGGCACCGGCCGGCGGACAGCGATGCTCTCTGGGGTCACCCGGCAGTCATACGCCTGCACATGAACACCCCGAGACACAGCAAACCGCAGCGCTTCCCCAAAGGCTGGATGAGTCTCGTCGTTGGGGGAAACGCTGTGGATATCTTCCATTTGTACCACAAAGAACAGCGTGGCGTCAAGCCCCTCCTCCACAGCCCGAGCCAGCTCCAGGATGTGCTTCACGCCCCGCTCCGTTGGCGCGTCGGGAAAGCGGGCGGCACCGCCGTCCTCCAGGGTCACGCCCTTTACCTCCACCAGATGAGGACCGTGAAGCGTCTCCAGACAGAAGTCCAGCCGGGAATCCCCCCAGCGGACCTCCCGCCGCACGTCCGTCACCTCCGGAGAAAAGCCGCCGGCGCGAGCCCACTCCTCAAAGACGCGGTTGGGGGCCTGAGCGTCCATATTAATGAGCCGATCCCCCTTCTCCACGGCGATCAGGTCAAAGGCCGTCCTCCGCCCCGGTGTGCGCCCCGGCTCCAGATATACGGTGGCGCCTGGCACCAGTAGCTCCCGACAGCGGCCGGTGTTCTTCACATGGCAGACCTGGACCCCCTCTGCTGTCTCCACGTGGGCGATGAAGCGGTTGGGCCGGACCAGGAACCGCCCGGATAAAACGTTCTGATATTGCATAAAGCTCCTTTCCGGAACCCGGGAAACCGCGCATTTTGTGCCCTCTCCCGGGGCTGTATCTCCTTTTATCATTATCTGTGTCCGCTCACATTTTTGTCACCCAAGCAGAAACAAACGATTTCTTTTGCTTCCGCTTTGTGTATTTTGACAAATATTTACGCAAATTTTTTCGGTGTACCGCAGCCAAAAGCGGCACAATCCGCATTGTGTTCTTTCAAAAAAATTGATACAATGTACCTAAAAATCGCCCAAGGAGGGAATCTATGGACTACAATCATCTGTTTGTGTGTCTGATGGGCATGGGGACAGTGTTCTTCGGCCTGATCTGCCTGGTGGCGCTGAGCACACTGATGAGCGCGGTGCTGCGCTCCGTCGGAAAGCAGCCGGCGGTCTCCGCTCCGCCTGTCCCGGCGCAGACAGTACCGGCCACGGGCGCCATCACGCCGGAGCTGATCGCCGCCATCTCCGCCGCTGTTGCTGAGGACCTGGGCACCGATGTCACCGGCATCCGCATCCTGTCCGTCAAACCCTTATAAATCGTCTGTGCGAAAGAATGGGGAGGTTTCCATGAAGAAATACAAAGTGACCGTCAACGGCGTTGCCTATGAAGTAGAACTGGAGGAGCTGACCGGCGCGGCCCCTGCGCCTGCGGCCGCGGCTGTTCCGGCGCCGCCCCCGCCTCCGGCACCTGCCGGCGGCGAGCAGGTGACCGCTCCCATGCCCGGCACCATCCTGTCCGTGAATATTGCGGTAGGCGACAGCGTCAAGCGGGGTCAGGTGCTGATGATCCTGGAGGCCATGAAAATGGAAAATGAGATCATGTGTCCCCGGGATGGCCGGGTGGCCGCCATCCAGACCGCCAAGGGCGCTGCGGTGGAGTCCGGCACGCCCCTTTGCACCATCCAGTGACGGGGTAACGGCCTATGGACGCTGTTTTGAATTTTATCACAAGCACCGGCTTTTATCAATTCACCCAGGGCGGTAACTGGAAATGCCTCATCATGATCGTCATTGCCTGTGTCCTGCTGTACCTGGGCATTGCAAAAAAGTTTGAGCCGCTGCTGCTGGTGCCCATCGCCTTCGGCATGCTGGTGACCAACCTGCCCGGAGCGGAGATGTACCATGAGATCCTCTTTGCCGGGGGCCATATCCACTGGGACCTCTTCGGAGGCGCCCCAATCACGGCGGAGTTTTTGTCGGAAATGAGCGCTGCCGGGGTATCCGAAGCCGTGCTGGCCACGGCAGCGGTAGGCGAGACCATCTCCGTGGGACTGCTGGACGTGCTGTGCCTGGGCGTAAAGCTGGGTATCTACCCCTGCCTGATCTTCATGGGAGTGGGCGCTATGACCGACTTCGGTCCCCTGATCGCCAACCCCAAGAGCCTGCTGCTGGGCGCGGCCGCGCAGCTTGGCATCTTCATGACCTATGTGGGCTGCCGCCTGATCGGCTTCACCGGCCCGGAGGCAGGCTCCATCGGCATCATCGGCGGCGCCGACGGTCCCACGGCCATCTTCGTCACCGTCATGCTGGCCCCGGCCCTGCTGGGCCCCATCGCTGTATCGGCCTACTCCTACATGGCCCTGGTGCCGGTGATTCAGCCGCCCATCATGAAACTGCTGACCACCGAGGAAGAGCGTAAAATCGTCATGAAGCCCCTGCGGGAGGTCTCCAAGAAGGAGAAGATCGTCTTCCCCATCGTGGTGACCGTATTTGTTGCCCTTCTGGTGCCCTCCGCGGCACCGCTGATCGCCTGTTTGATGCTGGGGAACCTCTTCCGGGAGTGCGGTGTCACCGACCGTCTCAGCAAGACAGTGCAGAACGAGCTCATCAACATCGTCACCATTTTCCTGGGGGTCTCCGTGGGCGCTACCGCCACCGGCACCACCTTCCTCAGCCCCCGCACCCTGGCCATCCTGGCCATGGGCATCGTGGCCTTCAGCTTCGGTACCGCCGGCGGCGTACTGCTGGCCAAGTTCATGAACCTGTTCCTCAAGGAGAAGATCAACCCCCTCATCGGCTCCGCCGGCGTGTCCGCCGTGCCCATGGCCGCCCGGGTGTCCCAGAAGGTGGGCCAGGAGGCCAATCCCGGCAACTTCCTGCTGATGCACGCCATGGGCCCCAATGTGGCCGGCGTCATTGGCTCCGCCATCGCCGCGGGCGTGCTGATCTCCCTGTTCGGCTGATTCTTTTTCTTGAAAGAAAAAGAACCAAAAAGAACGTTATCTCGCCACCGGGCCCGGCAATCCTCACAGCCGCAGCGGCGGCGACCGGCCCCGGTGCGCAAGTGGAGGCTTTCTATGGAATTTCTATCGAACAAACCGCTGTATCTCACCGATACCATCCTCCGGGACGCCCACCAGTCCCAGGCGGCCACCCGGATGCGTCTGGAGGACATGCTGCCCGCCTGCGAGGTGCTGGACTCCATTGGCTATTGGTCGCTGGAGTGCTGGGGCGGCGCCACCTTTGACGCCTGCATGCGCTTTTTGAACGAGGACCCCTGGGAGCGCCTGCGGGCCCTGCGCCGCGCTCTGCCCCACACGAAGCTCCAGATGCTCTTCCGCGGCCAGAACATCCTGGGCTACAAGCATTACGCCGATGACGTGGTGGACGCCTTCTGCGCCAAGAGCATTGAAAACGGCATCGACATCATCCGCATCTTTGACGCCCTCAACGACGTGCGGAACCTGGAACAGGCCATCCGCTCCACCAAGAAGTACGGCGGCATGGTGGAGGCCACCCTCAGCTATACCATCTCCCCCATCCACGACGAGGCGTACTTCGTGAAGCTGGCAAAGGAGCTGGAGCAGATGGGGGCCGACGTCATCTGCATCAAGGACATGGCAAACCTCCTTCTGCCCATGGACGCCTATTCCCTGGTCAAGCGATTGAAGGAGACGGTGTCCGTGCCCATCCATCTGCACACCCACAACACCACCGGCACCGGCGATATGGTGTATCTCATGGCGGCCTACGCCGGGGTGGACATCGTGGACACGGCCCTGAGCCCCCTGGCCAACGGCACCTCCCAGCCCGCCACGGAGTCCCTGGTGGCCACGCTCCGGGGCACCGTCCGGGATACGGGGCTGGATCTGAACAAGATGAGCGAGGCCGCCGTGCACTTCCGCAAGGTGGCCCAGCGGCTCAAGGACGAGGGGTCCCTGGACCCCAAGGTGCTGAACGTGGATACCAATACCCTTTTGTATCAGGTGCCCGGCGGTATGCTCAGCAACCTCATCTCCCAGCTCAAGCAGGCCGGGAAAGAGGACCAGTACTACGACGTGCTGGCGGAGATCCCCCGGGTCCGGGAGGACTTCGGCTACCCGCCCCTGGTGACCCCCTCCAGCCAGATCGTGGGCACCCAGGCGGTGATGAACGTCATTATGGGGGAGCGGTACAAGACCTTCCCCAAGGAGTCCAAAGCCATGCTGCGGGGCGAATACGGCGCCCTGCCGGGCAAGGTCAACGAGGATGTCCGGGCCAAGGCCGGCATTGCTCCGGAGGAGGTCATCACCTGCCGCCCGGCAGACCTGCTGGAGCCGGAGCTGCCCAAGTATCGGGAGGAGTTCCGTGGTCTCGCCAAGAGCGACGAAGACGTTCTCTCCCTGGCCCTGTTCCCCCAGGTGGCGCCCAAGTTCCTTGCCTGGCGGGACGGCCCCCGCGAAGCTCCCAAACCGGAGCCGCCGAAGCCCGCGGCGCAGGCCGCGCCTCCCAACCCCGCCGACCCCAGCGCCGTGCGGGAGCTGTATGTGGAGTACAAGTTTTAATGAAAGAAGGACGGTATCGAATGATACCGTCCTTTTCTCTTGCCGCTCACCGGTCCGCGCCGCCGGGAAAGGAGTTCCACAGCTCCTGCTCCCAGGTCCCCAGGACCTGCCCCGCCGCGTCATAGAAGGTCACGGAGAGCTCCGCGGCAAAATCCGTTCCCACGACGCGCCGTCGGATGTTGTTGTAGGAGCGCAGGGCGCTCTCCTCCGCCATGGTCTTTGTCCGCAGGGCGGCTTCATTTTCCTCGTTGGGATATTTCAGCGTGATGGAAAAGCAATAGATACCCTGGGGGCTGGGGACAGCCTCCATCACATAGGTCTCATCCCAGTCAAAGTGATCGCTGGCGGAGGTCCCGGCGCTCTCGTCCGTCCAGGATGCCTGGATGTCCGACCGCAGCCGCAGGCGGCACTCCGCCCGGGCCGCCTCCGGCTCGTCCGACCAGAAATACACCGTATCCGCAGGCGTCCCAGTCTGGGCCTGGAACAGCACGGCGCCGCCGTCCTCCGGCTGGGCGAAGCAAAACTCCCCCACGCTGCGGCTCCCCAGCCACCGGTAGCACCGGGAGGAGGCCAGCCGGCCGTCCTCCCACTGCAGCAGCAGATCGGCCCGGTCCCTCTCCCATTCGGAGCAATACAGGATCTCCGGCGCCGCCAGGCCGTACTCCTCCGCCCGCCACCGCACCGCCAGCGCCACCGTGGGCGGGGCAAAGTCCCGCAGGGCCCAGATGAACAGCAGCAGTGCCACCACGGTCAGTAGGTTCCGAAAAATGCGCCCCTTTCGGCTCAGACGGGGCAGGTATTTCCTGCAAATCTTCATGGCACCGCCTCCTCTCCGCCCGGCAGCTGGACTCGGATGGTCCACCCGGCGGCCAGATGAGTGATGTCCACCCACTCCGGGGCATTTTCGATGCCGTCCAGTTCGATCCAGCCGTATGTTCGGACGGGCCGGTCCCCGGAGACGCTCCCTGTGATCCAGGGATAGCGGTAGCTCCTGTACACGGTGCCGTTGCTGTCCACCGCCTCCAGGCAGTCCATCAGCTCCGGGCCGTCCAGCCAGAATTTCAGCGTGGTGCACCGCAGGTCCAGGTGCAGCTGCCCCCTGCCGGTCTCCTGGTTGTCCACATACCGAACCTGTGTCACCTCCAGGCGGTAGGGGCCCGCCTGCACCGGCGGCGGGCAGGCCAGCTCTACGCCGATCCCCTCCCAGCTGTTGGAGATCTGCGCGCTCCAGTCCGGCCAGCCGCGATACAGCAGCGTCAACAGCGTCAGGGCACAGGCAACCCACACCAGCGCCCGGCTGAGCTGCCACAGCCGCCCCAGCCAGGGCTTGTGGACCCGGTCCAGGGCCTTCCCGATGGTCTCCGGGTCCCCCATAGCCGTGAGCGCCCGCTGCCGGGCCAGCTCCGGCGGGTAGTCCAGCCGCTCCAGGTCCCGGACATGGTCCTCATAGTGAGCGGACAGTTCCTGTTCAATGGCCGCCCGATCCGGTTTGAAGCGCACCTGGGCCGTCACTGCGGCCCGCCAGTTCCGAAAGTCCTCTCCCATGGCCTCCTCACGCCGGGGAGGTGCCGCAGACCACGGCGTTGACCTTCTCCGTGAAGGCGGTCCACTCGGCCTTTTTCTCCTCCAGGACCTTCCATCCCTTTTTGGTGATGCGGTAGTACTTGCGCACCCGGCCCGTCTCCGCCTCCTTCTCCCGCACCGTCACCAGCCGGTCCGCCTCCAGGCCGTGGAGGATGGGATACAGCGTCCCCTCCTTCAGCTCGAAGGTGTGGTCGCTGCGGCGGGCCAGCTCTGTGATCATCTGGTAGCCGTACATCTCCTCCCGGCTCAGCAGGGACAAGACCAGCAGCGTGGTACTGCCCGCCATCAAACTCTTGTCGATCTTCATACCGTCTCCTCCTCCGGCCATCCCAGGCCAATGTCCTCCAAATACCCCATGGTCTTTTCAGCCGTCATCCGTCCCGCCCCATCATAGAGCCGCAGGACCGTCTGATAGGTGAACCCCGGGCCCTCCCCGGCAAAAAACGCCCGCTCCATCTCCGCCTCGGCGCTGGTATCCGCCTCGGAAAAGCAGGGCTCCAGCTGGAAGGTGAAGCAGTAGGGATTATGCCGGATGCCCTGGGCCGTGTACGTCCTTTGCGTGTCCCAGTCCCTTCCGCCGAAATTCCCCTCCCAGTGGATGTCCACCTCGATCTCCGCCCAGGCTGCATCCTCCAGCGAGCCGAAGGCCATGATCTCCAGGGGCCACAGGTCCCTGCTGGAACAGTGGATACCGTCGCTCTCCTCCCACAGCAGCGACTGGAAGTACTGTTTTCCGAGGATGGTCCTGCCGTATGTCACGGTCAGCAGCAGATTGCCGTTTCTGCCATAGAGCATACCGGCGTTGTCCTCCCCGGCGGTGAAGAGAAGCTCCGTGTTTTCCAGCAGCCAGATCCGTTCCGCCCGCCGCAGCAGAGCGGCGTCGGTCAGCGCGGGAAATTCCAGAAGCCACTCCGTCAGAAACAGGCAAAGCAGGACCAGCACCAGATTTCTCACGATCTTCTGCTTCCGGCTGAACCGGATCCTTGGGAAAAGCTTTCTCATGAAAACGCCTCCTCAAACTCCACCCGGAACGTGAAGCCCTCTCCGAAGGGATAGTTCAGCTCCACCCACTGTGGGGAAACTCCATCCAGCGCACAGCTGATCCGCAGTTGGGTAAACCCGGCCCGCTCCTCCGTGGTGCACAGATAGCGGCCTGCCCCCGGAAGATAGCGGTTCCCCATATAACCCGAGCTGTACATCTCCCCGGCATCCGTCGTCAGGCGCAGCATGGACAGCAGGGGGCCTTTCCGCCAAAAGGCGTCTGTCTCAGCCGTCACCACAGCGGAGAAGAAATACCTCCCGTCTCCGGAACGCCACAGGGCCGCATAGGGCACCCGAATGGTATATCCGCACCGCTCCGCCGACTCCGGCAAGGACGTCCGGGTCAAGCGACTAAGCTCCTCCGATTTCTCCGCCTCACCGGCAAAAAACATCCCGTCGGCTTCATAGACCGGTTGTTCCGCCCGAATGGCCTGGATCCCCTTTTCGATCCGGTAGGAATAGACATCGCCCACGGAAAGCCCGGTCAGCACAAGCACCACTGCCGCCACCAGCGCGGCCGCCTTACTGATGATCCACAGCCACCCCAGCCAGGGCTTGTGGACATGGTCCAGGGCCTTCCCGATGGCCTCCGGGTCGCCCATGGCCGTGAGCGCCCGCTGCTCCGCCAGCTCCGGCGGGTAGTCCAGTCTCTCCAGGTCCCGGACATGATCCTCATAGTGGGCCGTCAGCTCCTGTTCAATGGCCATCCGGTCCGGCCGGAAGCGTACTTGCGTGATCACCCGATCCCGCCAGTTTCGAAAGTCCTCTCCCATAGCCGTCTCATGCTGGTGAGGCGCCGCAGGCCACGGCGCAGACCTTCTCCGTAAAGGCGCCCCACTCTGCCTCCTTCTCCCGCACCGTCACCAGCCGGTCCGCCTCCAGTCCGTGGAGGATGGGATACAGCGTCCCCTCCTTCAGCTCGAAGGTGTAGTCGCTGCGTCGGGCCAGCTCCGTGATCATCTGGTAGCCGTACATCTCCTCCCGGCTCAGCAGGGACAATACCAGCAGCGTGGTGCTGCCCGCCATCAAACTCTTGTCGATCTTCATACCGTCTCCTCCAGTCCGCTCCGTTCCAGTTGGATTTCCCATAGTGCGTCTCCGTTCTGCCCGTAAGCAGTCAGCGTATAGGACAGCTGCCGGGGCCAGCGGTTGCGAAAGGTTCCTGTGGAGGCAGGAGCTCCCACGGGCTCTACGGGAAGGGAGAACACGCCCGGAGAGACTGCCTCTCCGGCGGCGGTATATACCCCGTCCACGGTCCCGTCCAGATCGCCGTCCACCCGGATCTCCACCTCCATGCGGACAGCGTCTCCCGTGTCTCCCAAAACCAGCAGCCGGTCCTCGCCTCCAGCGGGCAGGCAGAGGATTCCCTCTGTTGGAACGTACATCTGTGCACTGCCCGCGATCCGCCAGAGCAGTCCCTGGCGGTAGACGGGCGCCTCCAAAAAGCAGGCTCCGCAGCGAAGGTACATCCTGCTGAACGCGCCTTCCCGCTCTATGTAGAGGATCTCCGGGTCGGAGAGCAGATTTTCCCGGGCGATCTGTCGGGCCAGCATAGCCCGGCTCCAGGCCGGAAAGCCCAGCATGACCCAGAGTGCTCCCGCCATCAAACCGGACAGCAGCAGGTTTCGAATGATCCGGACCCTGCGGTTGGTCCGCTTCTTCACCTGTCTCATGAGGGCCCCTCCCATGTGATTCGAAAGGCCCAGTTGTTGTCTCCGTAGGGAAAGGACAGCTCCGTCCATTCTACCGGCTCACAGGCAGTCATGGTCAGGCAGAGATACCATCCGCCCAGATCGCGGCTGTCCTCCAAGCGGTAGCTGTCCGCATCACTGGAGAGGGGAATGGCGTTGGCGGACTCGGAAATCAAAAACCAGTTGTCTGTCTCTCCGCTGTGAAAGGGGTTGTATTTTTCATTCTGGAACGGAACCTCCCCGCTGCCAAGCAGGCTCAGGTCATCCAGAACGTCGTCCGGCAGCCCGTACCACAGGTGCTCCGGCTCCAGACGCAGCAAACACTCCGCTCTGTAAAATCCGCCGTCATTTTGCCACCATTTTCCTTCCAGGAGCGAGAGCGTGTAGCCTGGCAGCTGCGCGGGCTGCGCTTCCAGCGTTCCCATGAAGTGCCAAGCGGTGACGCCCTCCTGTTCATTCAGCAGTTGATAGCTGCCCACGATGGCCTGATATCCCCCCGGATCCTCCGGCGGAAACAGGGTATTTCCCGCCATATGAAAAAAGTCGCCGGTCCCGGGCAGGGACAGCAGACACGCAACCGCTGTCAAGACCAGCACAGCCCGGCTGGCCACCCACAGCCACCCCAGCCAGGGCTTGTGGACCCGGTCCAGGGCTCTTCCGACCAGTTCCGGGTCGCCCATGGCCGTGAGCGCCCGCTGCTCCGCCAACTTCGGCGGGTAGTCCAGCCGCTCCAGGTCCCGGACATGGTCCTCATAGTGGTCCGTCAGCTCCCTGGCGATAGAGTTCCGGTCCGGCCGGAAACGCACCTGTGCCGTCACCTGGTCCCGCCAGTCAGTAAACGCGCTCATTCTCACACCCCCCGGGAGCAAATACCTCGGCCATCTATGTTTATCATACATAGATGGCCGAGGTTTGTCAAGCAGTTTCCGGGTCAGTAGTTTCGTCAAGCGATGAAGCCATGTCTCATTCAGCTCCACAGTTGGTTGATCTGCATCCGAGCAGCCGTCTGGCAGGGGCAGCTTCGGTGCGCAGGGTAAAAAAGCAAAAAAGAGACACACTCATGCGAGTGTGTCTCAGTGTTGGCGCTACCTATTTTCCCGGGCCGTCGCCAGCCAAGTATTGTCGGCAGGAACGAGCTTAACTACCGTGTTCGGAATGGGAACGGGTGGACCCTCGCCCTAATCAGCACCAACTTCTGTCTTCCGGTCTTGCCGGAGAACATCCTGTATTATATTGTCTTTCGCTCTCTTTGTCAAGAAGAGTTTGGTGACCCGTACCGGATTCGAACCGATGTTAACGGCGTGAGAGGCCGCTGTCTTAACCACTTGACCAACGGGCCATGGTGCACCTTCACGGACTCGAACCGGGGACCCACTGATTAAGAGTCAGTTGCTCTACCAACTGAGCTAAAGGTGCATACTCTTCTTTTCACGAGCGTGCGCTTTTCGCTGCACCCTCAAAACCGAACAATGTGACATCCATTCCTTCAGGCCGCCTGCTTTCTTCTTGTAGGTCAAGCCCTCGGGCTATTAGTACCGGTCAGCTGCATGCATTACTGCACTTCCACCTCCGGCCTATCAACCAGGTAGTCCTCCTGGGCCCTTACCCTCTTTCGAGGTGAGAGATCTCATCTTAGGGGGAGTTTCACGCTTAGATGCTTTCAGCGTTTATCTCGTCCGTACTTAGCTACCCAGCTATGCCCTTGGCAGAACAACTGGTGCACCAGAGGTACGTCCATCCCGGTCCTCTCGTACTAAGGACAGCTCCCTTCAAATCTCTTACGCCCGCAACAGATAGGGACCGAACTGTCTCACGACGTTCTGAACCCAGCTCGCGTGCCACTTTAATCGGCGAACAGCCGAACCCTTGGGACCGAATTCAGCCCCAGGATGTGACGAGCCGACATCGAGGTGCCAAACCTCCCCGTCGCTGTGGACGCTTGGGGGAGATCAGCCTGTTATCCCCAGGGTAGCTTTTATCCGTTGAGCGATGGCATTTCCACTCACATACCACCGGATCACTAACTCCAACTTTCGTTACTGCTCGACCCGTCGGTCTCGCAGTTAGGCTGGCTTCTGCGTTTACACTCACTGCACGATTTCCGTCCGTGCTGAGCCAACCTTTGAGCGCCTCCGTTACACTTTAGGAGGCGACCGCCCCAGTCAAACTGCCCGCCTAACAGTGTCCCCCGACCGGATTCACGGCCGCAGGTTAGAAAATCAGCAATCCAAGAGTGGTATCCCACCGGCGACTCCACCCAAGCTGACGCCCGGGCTTCCATGTCTCCCACCTATCCTGTACATGAATTACCGATTTCCAGTATTAAGCTGCAGTAAAGCTCCATGGGGTCTTTCCGTCTAGTTGCGGGTAACCGGCATCTTCACCGGTACTACAATTTCGCCGGGCGGGCTGTTGAGACAGTGCCCAAATCATTACGCCTTTCGTGCGGGTCAGAACTTACCTGACAAGGAATTTCGCTACCTTAGGACCGTTATAGTTACGGCCGCCGTTTACCGGGGCTTCAATTCAATGCTTCACCTTGCGGCTGACATCTCCTCTTAACCTTCCGGCACCGGGCAGGCGTCAGCCCATATACGTCATCTTTCGATTTAGCATAGACCTGTGTTTTTGGTAAACAGTTGCTTGGGCCTTTTCACTGCGGCCTCTTTCGAGGCTCCCCTTATTCCGAAGTTACGGGGTCAACTTGCCGAGTTCCTTAACAACCCTTCTCCCGTTGGCCTTAGGATTCTCTCCTCATCTACCTGTGTCGGTTTGCGGTACGGGCACCTTAGTATACCCCAGAGCTTTTCTCGCCTCCAAGCATCGCCGACTTCGCTACTATATTTCGCTCCCTTTCGCCCGGGTCAACCAACGCCCGGGTTCGGCTATCTCAAAGTGTCCCTCTGGCTTAAAGTTCGGTGGTTACGGAATTTCTACCGTATGTGCATCGACTACGCCGTTCGGCCTCGCCTTAGCTCCCGACTTACCTTGGGCGGACGAACCTTCCCCAAGAAACCTTAGATTTTCGGCCATTATGATTCCCACATAATTCTCGCTACTCATTCCGGCATTCTCACTTCTGTACAGTCCACCGCTGCTCCCGCTGCGACTTCGCCCCGTACAGAACGCTCCCCTACCACTGTCTTTCGACAATCCCAAGCTTCGGTTATACGCTTAGCCCCGTTACATTTTCCGCGCAGAGTCACTCGACCAGTGAGCTATTACGCACTCTTTTAATGAGTGGCTGCTTCTAAGCCAACATCCTGGTTGTTTTCGCAATTCCACATCGTTTTCCACTTAGCGTATATTGGGGACCTTAGCTGTGGGTCTGGGCTGTTTCCCTTTTGACAATGAAACTTATCTCACACTGTCTGACTGCTATGCATCAATTAGCCGGCATTCTTAGTTTGATAGGCGTCGGTAACTTTATCAGCCCCTAAACCATTCAGTGCTTTACCTCCGGTAATCTAACATAACGCTAGCCCTAAAGCTATTTCGGGGAGAACCAGCTATCTCCGAGTTCGATTGGAATTTCACCGCTACCCACAAGTCATCCGCCACCATTGCAACGGGGGTCGGTTCGGTCCTCCATGGGGTTTCACCCCCACTTCAACCTGCTCATGGGTAGGTCACCCGGTTTCGGGTCTATGGCAACGAACTTTACACGCCCTATTCAGACTTGCTCTCGCTTCGCCTCCGGTACTGAATACCTTAAGCTTGCTCGTTACTATAACTCGCCGGACCGTTCTACAAAAAGTACGCCATCACGCATTAACGCGCTTTGACTGCTTGTAAGCACAAGGTTTCAGGTTCTCTTTCACTCCCCTCCCGGGGTCCTTTTCACCTTTCCCTCACGGT
Source organism: Dysosmobacter sp. Phy (assembly GCF_054476235.1). Lineage (NCBI taxonomy): Bacteria > Bacillati > Bacillota > Clostridia > Eubacteriales > Oscillospiraceae > Dysosmobacter > Dysosmobacter sp. Phy. The sequence continues at coordinate 2,241,320 of NZ_CM136997.1, read as the reverse complement.
ACTGCTCCTCTATCGGTCATCAGGTAGTATTTAGGCTTGGATGGTGGTCCACCCGGTTTCCCACGGGGTTTCACGTGTCCCGCGGTACTCTGGATCCGATCGAGTGCACATCGCCTTTCGCCTACGGGGCTCTCACCCTCTGTGGCGGGCCTTCCCAGACCCTTCGGCTAAACTAGTGCACCGTATGATCGTCCGCAACCCCGGAGAATAAATCCTCCGGTTTGGCCTTCTCCGCGTTCGCTCGCCACTACTAGCGGAATCTCGGTTGATGTCTTTTCCTCGCCCTACTTAGATGTTTCAGTTCAGGCGGTTCCCCGCGTACGCCTATTTGATTCAACGCACGCTACACAGGTATTGCCTGTGTGGGTTGCCCCATTCGGAAATCTCCGGATCACAGGATATTTGCTCCTCCCCGAAGCTTATCGCAGCTTATCGCGTCCTTCGTCGGCTCCTGATGCCAAGGCATTCCCCTTGCGCTCTTTTCAGCTTGACCTTTCAGTCAGAGAAATCTTGGTTCTCTTAAGAATTATGCAGGCTTCACAAAGATTGAAATTGTAATCGTTACCCTCATCTTTTCAGATGTGTTCCACAATTAAAATTTGCTTGCCGCGTCTTTTGACGCAGCAACCTCTCTGTTGCCTTACTTCATACATGTCACATTGTTCAGTTTTCAAGGTGCAGCTTTTCCAGCCTCGTTTGAAGCCAGATCTCAAAGTCCAATCCATTGGGCTTTGAGATCCGACAGCAAATGCCGTCTTCTGGTGGGCCCGAGTGGGCTCGAACCACCGACCTTACGATTATCAGTCGTACGCTCTAGCCAGCTGAGCTACGGGCCCGTCTCTCTCAGATCTTACGACCTGTTGAAAGCGCCTTATTAAAGTTTTCTTTGCCTACTTTCTTTTTCAAAAGAAAGTATGGTGGAGATAGTCGGGATCGAACCGGCGACCTCCTGCTTGCAAGGCAGGCGCTCTCCCAGCTGAGCTATATCCCCTCGTATCCCCTAGGGCGTGTACCCTCTAAATTAAACAACGTAACTACTCGACGCTCCAAACGTCTGACCAGGATGTTACGACCAGATATCTCACTGATCGAGGTCTCCTTAGAAAGGAGGTGATCCAGCCGCACCTTCCGATACGGCTACCTTGTTACGACTTCACCCCAATTATCGAACCCACCTTCGGCCGCGCCCTCCTTGCGGTTAGGCTACGGACTTCGGGTGTTCCCGACTCTCATGGTGTGACGGGCGGTGTGTACAAGGCCCGGGAACGTATTCACCGCGGCATGCTGATCCGCGATTACTAGCGATTCCGACTTCACGCAGGCGGGTTGCAGCCTGCGATCCGAACTGGGACGGCTTTTAGGGGTTCGCTCTGCCTCGCGGCTTTGCCTCCCTCTGTTGACCGCCATTGTATTACGTGTGTAGCCCAGGACATAAGGGGCATGATGATTTGACGTCGTCCCCACCTTCCTCCGTTTTGTCAACGGCAGTCTCGCTAGAGTGCTCTTGCGTAGCAACTAACAATAGGGGTTGCGCTCGTTGCGGGACTTAACCCAACATCTCACGACACGAGCTGACGACAACCATGCACCACCTGTCTCTGCTTTCCCCGAAGGGCACCTGATGTATCTCTACTTCGTTAGCAGGATGTCAAGCCCTGGTAAGGTTCTTCGCGTTGCTTCGAATTAAACCACATAATCCACCGCTTGTGCGGGCCCCCGTCAATTCCTTTGAGTTTCAACCTTGCGATCGTACTCCCCAGGTGCAATACTTATTGTGTTAACTGCGGCACGCAGGGGGTCAGTCCCCGCACACCTAGTATTGATCGTTTACAGCGTGGACTACCAGGGTATCTAATCCTGTTTGCTCCCCACGCTTTCGCGCCTCACCGTCAGTTGTCGTCCAGTAACCCGCCTTCGCCACTGGTGTTCTTCCTAATATCTACGCATTTCACCGCTACACTAGGAATTCCGGTTACCTCTCCGATACTCAAGACCGACAGTTTCAAATGCAGTTTGGAGGTTGAGCCTCCAGATTTCACATCTGACTTATCAGCCCGGCTACACGCCCTTTACACCCAGTAAATCCGGACAACGCTTGCCACCTACGTATTACCGCGGCTGCTGGCACGTAGTTAGCCGTGGCTTATTCGTCAGGTACCCTCTTCTACTGTTCCCTGACAAAAGAAGTTTACAACCCGAAAGCCTTCTTCCTTCACGCGGCGTTGCTGGGTCAGACTTGCGTCCATTGCCCAATATTCCCCACTGCTGCCTCCCGTAGGAGTCTGGGCCGTATCTCAGTCCCAATGTGGCCGGTCAACCTCTCAGTCCGGCTACTGATCGTCGCCTAGGTGGGCCGTTACCCCGCCTACTAGCTAATCAGACGCGAGGCCATCTTCCAGCGATAAATCTTTGGCATGTCCGGGATGCCCCGGTCATGCATCATGCGGTATTAGCAGTCGTTTCCAACTGTTGTCCCCCTCTGGAAGGCAGGTTCCTCACGCGTTACTCACCAGTCCGCCACTAAGCATTCCCTTCACTTGGCCGAAACCTCGATCAGGGGTGCTCCGTTCGACTTGCATGTGTTAAGCACGCCGCCAGCGTTCGTCCTGAGCCAGGATCAAACTCTCTATAAAATGGTATCAACACGAGCCGTAGCTCGAGCTAATCTTTCATAGAGCTATTTTCCATAGCTTCATCTTTTGCCTCCGCGACCGGTAATTGACTCAACCCGGTCCTTCAGCTTCTTTGGTTCTTCTTCCGTGATCTCTCACAAAAGAAGCGTCCGTCTGGTGCTTTCTTTTCGTTACGTTGTTTAATTTACAAGGTGCACGCCGCTCCCGGCGGGTGAGAAATACTGTACCACAAAGTTCGTGGCTTGTCAACACTTTTTTCGGAATTTTTTGTTTTCCAGTGTTGCGCTCCGTATCACTCGTGCCGGACAGCTTTGTTAGAATACCAAAGGCCTTCGGAAAAGTCAACCCTCTTTTTCCCGGTTTGTGGATATTTTTCGAGGTCCGATCTATTTTTTCCACATTTTGGTTTTTCTCGCTGTCATGCGCTAATGTCGATTATATCTATCATTAGTTTTACTTATTGATTTGCGCGGATTTTACACCGGTCTTTCGTCATTTTAACCGGAAGCCCTAAATATGTGGAAAAACCGGCGGCATTTCTCCACAGGAAATGCCGCCGGTACAACTGCGGTTTCAACGGTGCTCCGCCAGGAAGAACAGCGTCACAAGGCCCGGACCAGTGTGTGCGCCGATGATGGGGCCCAGGTCGGCGATCAGCACCTCTCCGGGGTGAAAGGCCGAGCGGATCTGCTCCGCCAGGGCCTGGGCCTCCGGCAGGCAGTCCGCGTGGTTGATGAGGACCGTCTCCTGGTCCGGCAGGGCAGTCTCCTGCATATGGCGAAACAGGGCCTGGATGGCCGCCTTGCGGCCCCGCACCTTCTCCATGGGGATCAGGTGGCCCTCATTGTCCACATGGAGCACCGGCTTGATGGTGAGCATGGTGCCCACCACGGCCGCTGCTGAGGACACCCGGCCACCCCGTTTCAGGTACACCAGATCGTCCACGGTGAACCAGTGGCCCACGTGGAACTTGGTCTCCTCGGCAAAGTCCCGGACATCCTCAATCGTCGCCCCGGCCTTTCGTTTCCGGCCCGCCAGCAGCACCAGCAGGCCCTGCCCGCCGGAGGCGGCCAGCGTATCTACCGTGTAGATCTTCCGGTCCGGATACCGCTCCCGCAGGTCCTCCGCCGCGATGGCGCAGGCGTCCCGGGTGCTGGAGAGGCCGGAGGAAAAGCACAAAAACAGCACGTCCCGGCCCTGGCGCAGATGCTTTTCCATCCCCTCGGTCAGCTCCACCACGTTGGCAGCGGCGGTGACGGCCACGGCCCCCTCCCGCATTCTCTGATAGAAATCTTTGATCGGATAGGCCCGGGCATCGGGATAGTGGGGGTAGTTCTTCCCGTCAATGGTAAAGGACAGGGGCAGCACCTCTACATCCGCTTCGGTCACCAGTTCCGGCGACAGATCACAGGAGGACTCCGTCAGGATCACGTACTCGCTCATGTCGGCTTTGTTCCTTTCCTCAGTCCCCGCCATTTTCCCGGCGGAAACGTTTTTCGTTATGATACCACAAATGGTCCGCTATTTCCATATACAATTCTGACAATCGCAGGCGGACGAAAAAAGCGGGAGGGACCTCCCTCCCGCTTTCTTCACCGCAGCAGCACCGGCTGGATCTGCTCGCCCCGGAGGGCGGCATCCACCGTCTCCGGGATCTTGGAAAAGTCCGCCACCAGAGAGCTGGGCTTCGCTTGGGCATTGTCCTGGCCGAAGGGCACGAAGTAGTAGTTCTTGCGCACCAGCAGCTCCCCGATGTTCCGGGCTCCGGCCGCCAGACCGTCGTTGCTGGCCATGGCGATCACCACCGGCCGGTCGTTGCGCAGGTGGGCCTTGGCCGCCATGGTGACGGCGGTGTCGGTGATGCCCGCCGCCAGCTTGGCGATGGTGTTGCCGGTGGCCGGCGCGATCACCAGCACATCCAGCAGCCCCTTGGGGCCGATGGGCTCCACCGCCGGGATGTCGCACAGGACCTCCTGCCCCGTCAGATCCTCCAGGCGCTCCATCAGGGCGTCGGAGGTACCGAAGCGGGTGTCGGTGAAGGCGGTCAGCTCCGAGGCGATGGGGATCACCGTCTCATAGAGTTCCGTCATCTGCTCCAGGGCCTCCAGGACCTGGGCGTGGGTACAGAAGGAACCGCACAGCGCAAATCCGACCCGTTCTTTTCTCACACTGAGTCACCTCGTTCTTCCATCATGTAATAGACCGCGTCCCGGATGACCGCCGCCGCGGTGCGGGGCACCAGCCGCCCCGGCAGGGAGCGGGCCCACACCCAGGGCAGCCCCAGGGCCGCCGCGGCGGTCTGGTCGATCCCCGGGACCGAGGCCAGATCCACGCACAGGCAGTCCCCGGGCAGCTGACGCAGCAGCGGTCCGTCCAGGACCGGGGAGGGGACCGTGTTGAACACTGCGCCGAAAGCCTCCAGACGGCCATCCAGGTCCCCGGTCTCCAGGGCCCGCCAGCCGTAGGCCCGAATCCAGGCCAGGTCCCCGGGCCTGCGGGCGGTGGCAGTCACATGGGCGCCCAAGCCGTGGAGCCGGTGGCTCAGGAGCTTTCCGATGCGGCCGAACCCCAGCACCAGGCAGTCCAAGCCCAGCAGCGTCCGGGCCAATCGCTCCATGGCCACCTGGACGGCGGCCTCTGCCGTGGCGGCGGCGTTGGCCACGGTCAGCTCCTCCCGGAGGAAGTAGTCCTCCAGCCGGAGCCCCCGCTCCTCCGCCTCCCGCCGCTGCTGAGGCTTCACCTGCCCGGCCAGCAGCAGCTGTCCCCGGCGGAACCGCCGGAACAGGTCAGCGGTGGGCATGGGCGCGTCCTCGCAGTTGAGGACTCCGTCCCCCCGGCACAGCGGCAGGGGCAGGATCACCGTCTCCGCCGACACGGCCCGGTCCAGGGCCTCCGGCCCCGTGCCGGCGCCGCCGACGCCGTAAGTAAAAACGGTATGTCCGTCCGCTTCCAGCAGCCGCACCAGCTCCGCCTGCCGCCGGTCTCCGCCGATCACTCCAAAGGTCTTGTTCATCCGGCATTCCCCCTCGCACCATGTTATGGCGGGAGGGCCGCGGAGGTGATTGCCAGGCGCGGATCATTGTGGTAGGATAAACTTGACAAATCACCCCGAAAGGACACCCAGCCATGAAGTATCCCTACCTGCTCTTCGACGCCGACGACACCTTATTTGATTTTCCCCGGGCCTCCGCCCGGGCCTTCTCCATCATGTGTGCCCGGCACGGCATCCCCGACACGCCGGAGGTCTATCAGATCTATCACGAGATCAACCTGGAGCTGTGGACCGCCTTCGACCGAGGGGAGGTCACCAAGGAGTTCGTGACGCTGGAGCGGTACGTCCGCTTTCTCCGGGCCCTGGGCTCCGCCGAGGACCCGGCCCGGTGCAACGCCGACTATCTCTCCGCCCTGGGGGAGGGCGTCTACCCCCTGCCCCACGCGGAGGAGGTCTGCCGGACCCTGGCCCAGCGGGGCCACCGGCTGTACATCGTCACCAACGCCGTGGCCTCCGTTCAGCGCAGCCGCCTGAAGGGCAGCGTCTTTTCCCGCTATATCACCGACGCCTTCATCTCCGAGGACGCCGGGGCCTCCAAGCCCAGCGCCGCCTACTACGACTATGTCCGCCGGTGCCTGCCGGACCTGACGGTGGAGAACAGCCTGGTGATCGGGGACTCCCTGGCTACGGACATCCGGGGCGCCAACAACGCCGGGCTCCAGTGCTGCTGGTTCAACCCCGGCGGAAAGTCCCGGCCGGAGGATCTGCGGATCGACTACGAGATCTCCGACTTGCGGGAACTGCTGGAGATCGTGTGAGACAACCCACAACTATATAAAACACGGCGCCGGGAGAAATCCCGGCGCCGCGCCCTTTTCAAAATACCTGCCACCCCGCCTCAGGAGCTTGGGTGTCCGTCTCCGGGGTGTACAGATAGCACTGCCTGTCCCGGAAGGACAGGGCAAAGGCGCTGCCCCAGTCGTCCCGGAACACGCCGTCGGTCCCCAGGCTGCCGGAAAAATAGTTCACGCAGTAGGCGTAAACCGTCTCCCCCTGGAGGCTCAGGACCACGTACTGGTCCGGCGCGCCCGCCTCGTCCGTCAGGGCCAGTACACAGTCGGTGCAGCCGTCGCCGTCCACATCCAGCCAGGTAAGCCGGGAGAGCGTCTGCGGGCTCTCGGCCCAGGGGTCCACGCCGCCAGGGGCCAGGTAGTCCCCGAGGGCCATCTCCCCGGTGTCGCCGCCAAAGCCGTCGGCGCTGACGCCCACCAGGGGCCGCTCCCCCGCCAGCACCGCCTCGATCGCGGCCCGGGCCGTCTCCGAGGCCGTCTCCGCCGTCCGCTGGCGGCCATAGTCGTCGATGGGCAGCGTCAGGGGCTCCACCGGGACGGTCCCCGTCTCCTCCTGCATCCAAAGTCCCAGGGTGGTACGGGCCTCCCAGAGATACCGGCTGCCGGGGACGATGTCCGTCATGTCCGTATATTCCGCGTCCGGGTCTGTCAGAGTCTCTTCGAACACGGTCTCCTGTTCCAGTGTACCGTCCGCCAAACGCAGCTCCTCCACATAGTGTGCGCCCATGTGGCCCCAGTTCCATACCATGGCGTTCTCACCGGGGCTGGTATAGAAGCTGGTGTCGCCGGAGGGCAGGTCCCCCGCCAGCGCCATTTCCCCATCCCGGAAGGTGTAGATCTGCGTATGATCGGCCGCCTCGCAGTTGCCGAAGCGGACCAGCAGCTCCGGCACGCCGTCCTTGTCGATGTCGTAGAGCACATAGCCGCTGCTCAGAGCCCCCACCTCGCCGGGGTAGGCATTGGGGTCGTAGTCCGGCCGGTCTGTATCCCGCACCGCCGCCTCCTGAGTGCACAGCTCCGTGAGGAACGCCTTGTATGCACTCCGCCAGGGCTCCGCTTTTGTCTGCTCCGCCGCCGGGGCGTCTGAAGTCGTCCCCGCAGGGGCGCACCCTGCCAGCAGGCCGCAGACGGCCAGGGCTGCCAGCAGCTGTACGTTCCGCTTTCCGTTCAAAAAAAGCACCGCCCTTTCACCGTTTGACAACAGTGTAAGGGCGGTTCGGCTTTATGTCAACTTCATTTCAGTTACAATTTTTCTCCGCCTGGGACTTTCCCGCAGCGGCGGCGGGCATACTCCAGCTGGGCGGCGCGGTCGTTGGGAAGACGCTCTTCGATCACCGCGTCCAGCAGCGCCTCCAGGGTCTCCCCCACCGCCGGGCCGGAGAGGCCCAGGGCCAGCAGGTCTCCGCCCCGGACCGCCAGCTGATCCAGGGACACGCAGGCTCCCTCGGCCAGCAGATGATCCAGGATGGCTTCCGCCCTTCCGACCTGCTCCTGCATGGCCCGGTAGGCCGGGTCCTGGGCCAGGTTGTCCGCCCGCTTGATGCGCAGCAGCCGCCGCAGGTCCGTCTCCCCCAGCTGCCGCAGGGCCGACGCCACGCCGGGCCGGGTCCGGGGGATGTTCCGGTCGTGCCACGCCACCAGCCGGACCACTGTCTCCCGGGTGGCGTTGTCCGCCCGGAGACGGCGGAGCATCTCCTCCGCCAAGGCGGCGGAGCGGGCCGGGTGGCCCTTGAAGTGGCCGCAGCCGGCCTCGTCGATGGTGCAGCAGCCGGGCTTTCCGATGTCGTGGAGCAGCATGGTCAGCCGCAGCTCCAGCTCCGGCGGCACCTGTGCCAGGGCGTGGAGCGTGTGCTCCCACACGTCGTAGCAGTGGTGGCGGTTGCGCTGGGGAAAGCCCACCATGTCCAGCACCTCCGGCCAGAACACGCCGATGACCTCTGGGTACGCCCGCAGGGCCTCCGCCGCACCGGGGGCGGTCAAAAGTCCTTTCAGTTCGGCCCAGATCCGCTCCGGGGCGATCTGGGTCAGCAGAGCCCGGTTGGCCCGGAGGCTCCGGTCTGTCTCCTGCTCCACCGCAAAGCCCAGGGCCGCGGCGAACCGCACCCCCCGGAGGATCCGCAGCGCGTCCTCCCGGAACCGCCGGTTCGGCTCCCCCACGCACCGCAGCAGCCCGGCGTCCAGGTCCGCCCGGCCGCCCAGGGGGTCCGCCAGTTCACCCCGGAGGTCCAGAGCCATGGCGTTGACGGTGAAGTCCCGGCGGCACAGGTCCTCCTCCAAAGAGTCGGTGAAGGTCACGGACTGGGGACGCCGGTGGTCCCGGTAGGTCCCGTCCCGGCGGAGGGTAGTTACCTCCACCACTCCGCCGGCGGTCCTGACGGTGACGGTGCCGTGGGCCAGGCCCGTGGGCACGGCCCGGTCCCCGAAGATGGCGAGGACCCGCTCCGGCACCGCGGCGGTGGTCACGTCCCAGTCCTGGGGCGTCCGGCCCAGGAGACTGTCCCGCACGCAGCCGCCCACGCACCAAGCCCCAAAGCCCGCCCCCTCCAGGGCCGACAGCACCTGCGCCGCGTGTTCCGGGATCTTTACCATGTCCGCACCGCCTCTCTTTCTCTCAGGCTTTGATGGGCGCCGGAGTGCCCGCCGCTCCTCCGCGAAAGCAGGGTCCTCTTCAGAACCAGTTAAAGGGGTTCAATATCTCCAGGTAAAACGTGTAAAATGTGCGTTTAAAGTTCTCTTTCCGCTGTTTCCTGTCAGAAAACAGCGCGCGGATAAAAGCAATGGTCAGCGACGCGAAAAGGTATACAGCCACCGCCAGCAAAACCACGACCACAGCTTCCGCCATCTGACCGCCTCCCTATCCGCCAGGCCGGCATCTGCGCCAACCGTACCCAGCCCTTTTTGCGGGTTGCATTTCCGCAGTCTCCGTACTATAATAATGTGTTCGGACCGGGCACTGCATTTTTTGCCCCTACGGCCCGGTTTTCTTCGATTATACAATGATTTTTTCATGTTTGCAACGCGCCCGGCGCGCCGCGGACAGTAAGGAGTTTTTCCATGATGAACAATGCGCATCCCATCCGGGACTACATCGTCCCCGGTAAGCGGGCCCATCTGGTTGGCATCGGCGGCGTCTCCATGTGCCCCCTGGCGGAGGTGCTCAAGGGCATGGGCCTGGAGGTCCAGGGCTCCGACATGACCGAGAGCGACACGGTACAGCACCTGCGGTCCCTGGGCATCCCCGTGTCCATCGGCCACAGCGCCGAGAACCTGGGGGACTGCGACTTCGTGGTCCGCACCGCCGCCGTCCACGACGGCAACCCCGAGATCGCCGGGGCCATCGCCCGGAAGATCCCCGTCTACGAGCGGGCCCAGGCCTGGGGCGCCATCATGCGCCGCTACCCCAACGCGCTGTGCGTGGCGGGCACCCACGGCAAGACCACCACCTCCTCCATGTGCACCCACATCTTCATGGCTGCGGAGCAGGACCCCACCGTCATGATCGGCGGCACGCTGCCGCTGCTGGGGGCCGGGTACCGGGTGGGCCAGGGGGACACCATCATCCTGGAGTCCTGCGAGTACTGCAACAGCTTCCTGAGCTTCTACCCCACCGTGGCCGTGATCTTGAACGTGGAGGAGGACCACCTGGACTTCTTCAAGGACCTTCAGGACATCCAGCACTCCTTCCGCTCCTTCGCGGAGCTGGTGCCCGCCGCCGGAGCCGTGGTGGTCAACGCTGACAACGCCTCCGCCATGGAGTCCGTGGCGGGCCTGGACCGCCGCCTGCTGACCTTCGGCCTGGACCATCCGGCGGACTGCACCGCCGTGAACCTCCGGGAGGAGGACGGCTTCCCGGCCTTCGACATCGTGATCCGCGGCAAGACTTACGCCCACGCCGCCCTGCGGGTCCACGGGCACCACAACGTCCTCAACGCCCTGGCCGCGGCGGCCTCCGCGTATGTGCTGGGCCTGCCCGGCAGCGCCGTGGAGGCGGGTCTGGCCGCCTTCACCGGCGCCGGACGGCGGTTCGAGTTCAAGGGCACCTGGAACGGAGCCGACATTTACGACGACTACGCCCACCACCCTGACGAGCTCCACGCCCTGCTGTCCACCTGCCGGGAGCTGTCCCAGTACAAGCGGCTGGTGGTGGCCTTCCAGCCCCACACCTACTCCCGCACCGCCAAGCTCTTCGACCGGTTCGTGGAGGAGCTGAAGCTGGCGGACGTAGCCATCGTGGCGGAGATCTTTGCCGCCCGGGAGCAGAACACCCTGGGCATCTCCTCCGCCGACCTGTGCCGGGAAATTCCCGGCTCCGTGTACTGCTCCACCCTGGACAAGACGGCGGCGGAGCTGCGGAAAGTGGTCCGGCCCGGGGACCTGGTGCTGACCGTGGGCGCCGGGGACATCTATCGGGCCGGGGAAAAGCTGCTGGAAGGAGACAAATAAAGACATGGAGATCTCACAGCTGTACCACAACACCCGGCCCGAGGGGGAGCTGCTGCCCCAGGAGGCCGCCGCCTTCGACGCTCTGGAGCGCCTTGGCATCGACTACGACCGGGTCTCCAGCGAGCCCGCCGACAACATGGAAAAGTGCGCCGCCGTCAGCGAGGTTCTGGGTATGCCCATCTGCAAGAATCTCTTCCTCTGCAACCGGCAGAAAACCCAGTTCTATCTTCTGGCTATGGGTCCCGACAAGCCCTTTCACACCAAGGACCTCAGCCACCAGATCGGCTCCGCCCGGCTCTCCTTCGCCCCGGAGGAGGAGCTGTGGGAGCTGCTGCACTGCACCCCCGGCTCTGCCACGGTGCTGGGCCTCATGAACGACACGGACCACCGGGTGCGCCTCCTGATGGAGCGGGAGGTCTACGAGGCGGAGTGGTTTTCCTGCCACCCCTGCATCTGCACCAGCAGTCTGAAGCTGAAAACGTCCGACGTGCTCCACAAGTTCCTGCCCGCCACCGGCCACGATGTAACGGTGGTGAACCTGTAAGCGCAAAGCGTCCCCCGGCGGAAAGTCCGCCGGGGGACGTCTGTTTATCAGGAAACGGTCGCAAAATCCTCCTGGGAGATCTCCACGGGCAATTCCTCGGGAAACCGCTCCGCCAGTTCCGGCGGCAGATGCACCCGGATCCGCTCCATGGTCCGTTCCTCCTGCTCCAGGTCCGGGATGCCCACGTCCACCCGGTTCTCCGCCACATTCACGCCCACGCTGGCAAAGACGATCTCCGGCGTGTCCACGATGGCGTCCTGGAGGGCCCGCAGGTCGTTACAGCCGTAGTCCACTTTCCGGAACCGCAGGATCTCCGGATCGCCCGACAGGGCCAGGTACTTCTCCTGCATCTGCTCCGAGCCGTCCGTCAGGCAGACCCAGAGATAATTGTCCTCCAGGTAGGCGTCCCCGAACTCCGCCGGGTACGTCCCGCCGCCGAAAGACTCTATGATCCGTTCATAAGCCACAATGGCCCGGTCCTGGCCCGCGGGGGACTCCGCAGCTTCCTCCGACACCGTCCGCGCTTCCTCCGGCCCCTGCTCCGCAGGGGCGGCGCAGGCAGCCGTCAGCAACAGCAGCGCGGCCAGCGCCCACAGTCCCCGTCTCACAAAAACGCCTCCCTTTCAAATGGATCGGCGCATTTTCTGTGAAAAGGTTCCCGCTACCTTCCCAGCAGGCGCAGCCCGAAGGCAAAGCCCCACCGGTAGGTCCAGCCCAGGGAGAGAAGCAGCAGCACCGTCAGCCCGTAGCCGAAGAGGAGCCCCGTCACCAGCCGCCGGTAATTGCCGCTCTCATAGGGCGTGCACAGCTGGGCAAAGCCGTCCGCCAGCATGGGGATCAGCAGCACAGCGGCCACCGCAGCCGTGGGGTGGCCGAGCCAATAAGTGGCGGCCGCCGTCAAGATACCTCCCAGCTCCCCGGTGCACCGGGCACAGATGGGAAAGGGCGTGCCGTCCCGGAAATGAAAAGAGCGGTCCGGCCGGCAGTGGCAGCCGAAGATGACCGGCAGCCACCGCCACAGCCAGCGCCGCAGCTTAATAAGAGGCATACAACAAGGCCGAGCCGACACCCGCCACAGCCGCCACCACGTACAGCAGCACATAGGCGATCACGCACACCAGGGCGCCGATGCCCGCCGCCTTGGCGGTGCGGGGCTTGGTGTCCTTCCACACCAGGAACAAAATCAGGCCCACGATGGGGATGCAGCAGCCCAGAAGTCCCCACAGAAAACCGCCGTTGTCCACCACGGGCGGCGTATCCGGGGCACTGTTCTGGGCGGCGCCGCACTCGGGGCAAACCGACGCATAATCGCTGATCTGCGCACCGCATTTTCTGCAATAAGCCATGATCCTTCTCCTTCCAACACAAAATAGGATAATTCGATGATAAGGCACCCCCTCGTCCCTGTCAAGGCGGATCGGCCAAATTTTACAGGAATGAAAAGAAAGCAGACGGCTGTGCCGTCTGCTTTCTCTGTCCAGTTGCTTATTTGGCGCTGAGCTGCTCGTCGATGGCCTTGGCGGCGGTCTTGCCGGCGCCCATGGCCAGGATGACGGTGGCAGCGCCGGTGACGGCGTCGCCGCCGGCGTAGACGCTGTCTCTGGAGGTCAGGCCGTCCTCGTTGACCACGATGCCGCCCTTCTTGTTGATCTCCAGGCCCTTGGTGGTGGACTTGATCAGGGGGTTGGGGCTGGTGCCCAGAGCCATGATCACGCAGTCCACGTCGATGTCGAACTCGCTGCCGGGGACCTCGATGGGACGGCGGCGGCCGGAGGCGTCGGGCTCACCCAGCTCCATCCGGATGCAGCGGATCTTGTTGACGTTGTCGTTCTCGTCGGCGAAGATCTCCACGGGGTTGTTGAGGGTCTTGAAGATGATGCCCTCTTCTTCAGCGTGCTCCACCTCTTCCTTACGGGCGGGGAGCTCCTCCATGCCGCGGCGGTAGACGATGTAGACCTCGGCGCCCAGGCGCTTGGCGCAGCGAGCGGCGTCCATGGCCACGTTGCCGCCGCCCACAACGGCCACCCGCTTGGGGTGGATGATGGGGGTGTCGGAGTCGGGCAGATAGGCCTTCATCAGGTTGATACGGGTCAGGAACTCGTTGGCGGAGTAGACGCCGCGGTAGTTCACACCGGGGATGTTCATGAACATGGGCAGGCCTGCGCCGGAGCCGATGAACACAGCCTCGAAGCCCTGCTCCTCCATCAGCTCGTCGATGGTGATGGTGCGGCCCACCACGGTGTCGGTGGCGATGGTGACGCCCATGGCCTTCAGGCCGTCCACTTCCTTCTGAACGATGGACTTGGGCAGACGGAACTCGGGGATACCGTAGACCAGCACGCCGCCAGCCAGGTGCAGGGCCTCGAACACCGTGACCTCGTAGCCCTTGCGGGCCAGGTCGCCGGCGCAGGTCAGGCCCGCAGGGCCGGAGCCCACCACAGCCACGCGGTGGCCGTTGGAGGCGGGCTTTTCGGGGGCGGCGGTGGCGTGGGCATTGTGCCAGTCGGCCACGAACCGCTCCAGACGGCCGATGGCCACGGGCTCGCCCTTCTTGCCCCGGACGCAGTACTTCTCGCACTGGCTCTCCTGGGGGCAGACGCGGCCGCACACGGCGGGCAGGGCAGAGGTGGCGGAGATGATCTGATAGGCCTCCTCAAAGTTGCCCTTGGCCACCTCGGCGATGAATTCGGGGATATGTACCATGACCGGGCAGCCGGTCATGCAGGGCTTGTTCTTGCAGTGCAGGCAGCGCTGGGCCTCGTCCAGAGCCTGCTCCTCGGTATAACCCAGAGCCACCTCGCTGAAGTTCTTGTTGCGGACCTCGGGGTCCTGAGAGGGCATGGGGTTCTTCGTCAAAGACATATTGGCCATGGTTATTCGGCCTCCTTCTTGAACAGGTTGCAGGTCTCCTCGTACTTGTGGGCCTCAAACTCCCGGTACATCTGGTTGCGCTTGACCGCCAGATCCCAGTCCACCTTGTGGCCGTCGAAGTCGGGGCCGTCCACGCAGGCGAACTTCATCTCGCCGCCCACGCTCAGGCGGCAGCCGCCGCACATGCCGGTGCCGTCGATCATGATGGGACTCATGGAGACGGTGGTGGGGATGCCGTAGGGCTCGGTGGTCTTGGAGACGAACTTCATCATGACCATGGGGCCGATGGCGAACACCTCGTCATACTGGTTGCCGGCATCGATCAGCTCCTTCAGGGCGTCGGTGACCAGGCCCTTCTGGCCGTAGGAACCGTCGTCGGTGCAGATCTTCAGCACGCTGCTGGCGGCACGGAACTGATCCTCCAGGATCACCAGGTCCTTGTTCTTGAAGCCGATGACCGCGTGGACCTCGGCGCCGGAGTCGTGGAACTTCTTCAGCACAGGGTACGCGATGGCGCAGCCGACGCCGCCGCCCACCACGCAGACCTTCTTCTTGCCCTCGGTCTCGGTGGCCTTGCCCAGGGGACCCACGAAGTCCTGGAGGAAGTCGCCCTCCTTCATGTGGCTGAGCTTCTCGGTGGTGGCACCCACGGTCTGGACGATGATGGTGACGGTGCCCTTCTCAGGGTCATAGGCGTTGATCGTAATGGGGATACGCTCTCCGTTCTCGTCCACCCGCAGGATGATGAACTGACCGGGCTGGGCCTTCTTGGCCACCAGCGGCGCCTCGATCTCATAGAGGGTGACGGTGGGGCGGAGAGCCTCTTTTCTTACGATGCGATACATATCCTTCCTTCTTTCCCGAATCCTCGAATTTTTCCGCATCTGCCGCCGCTTGTCCAGCGGCACATTGTTTACATTTTAACATATACAGGATACGCAGTCAATGCGTTTTCCAGAGATTTTCCGGGAAATCCCCCGGGCTTTTTGGTACTTTTGCAAAGGATCTCTCCGTCATACCAGCAGCGTGAAGCGCCGTCCGTCGGAGCGGAGCAGGCCCTCCTCCCGCAGCCGCTTGAGCTCCCGCATCATGGCGCTGCGGTCCGTGGCGATGTAGTCGGCCAGGGTGCTGAGGGAAAAGGGCAGCGTGAAGGTGTCTCCGCCGGCCTTTTCCGACAGCTGGCGGAAGTAGCACAGCAGCTTTTCCCGGATGGACCGGCGGGAGAGCACGTCCACCCGCTCGCTGAGGCTCTGGGCCTTCTCGGAGATCAGCCGCAGCATGTTCTGCACCAGCATGCTGTGGTGGGCGCAGGCGTTCTCGCACCGCCTGAGGATGTGGGGATAGTCGATGTAGGCCACATCGCAGGGCGTCCGGGCCACCACCTCCAGGCTGTCCCGCCGGGAGCCGGAAAACGCCAGGCTCCGGCCAAACACGCCGCCGGGCCCCAGCTCCTCCAGCACGGTGGTGACGCCCTCCTCGTCGATGCGGATCAGCGCGGCCGTGCCCCGCTCCAGAATGCCCACAGAGTTGCTGCGGGGATCGGTGAAATCGTAGAGCACCTCGTCGGGCCGGTAGCTTTTCTGCACCGCCTGGAAACAGGTCAGCATCTGCAGATAGCTCTCATAGGTGATGTCCTGAAACAGCGGGTTCTTCTCCAGCTCCTGCCGGGTCAGCACAGTGACCGCCTCCTTGTTGTTGCATATATCACGCCCTCATGATACCAGTCCCTTCCGCAAATGTAAAGCCTCACTTCCGGCAGATTTCATAGATTATTCACCAATTCCCCGCCGGGTCCTGTATACTATATAATAGAAAGGCCGGAGGGGCCCATTACGGGCGGCGCGCCGCCCCAGAAAGGAAGCAGCGAAGTGAACATTGCCTATTTTCTGCTCCCCAAAAGCACCGTCGCTTACCTGTACGATGACTACACCTTCCGCCAGGGCCTGGAGAAGATGCGCTACCACGGCTATACCGCCATTCCCGTCATCACCCGGGAGGGGCAGTACGCAGGCACCGTCAGCGAGGGGGATTTCCTCTGGCGGCTGCTCTCTCAGGAGGACACCCGCCGCCCCCTCTCCATGAAGGAGCTGGAGGACCTGCGGATCCGGGATATTCTGAACCGTGACGCGTATCCCCCCGTCCGCATCACCGTCACCATGGAGGAGCTGGTCAACAGCGCCATGCAGCAGAACTTCATCCCGGTGGTGGACGATCTGGGCAATTTCACCGGCATCGTGACCCGAAAGGACATCATCCGTTACTTCTCGGAACAGAAGGACGCGGCTCAGCCCCGTCTCCTTCGCAAGATCGTGTAGACCCAAGCGGCAACGGAACAGGCGGCAGGGCGAATGCCCCGCCGCCTGTTATTTCTTTCCGCTCAGGTGATCTCGTCCAGGGTATAGCGCCGCAGGGGTGACGGCGGCCCTCCGCCCCGGGTGGACACTCCCGCCGCATAGCCGGGAAAGGTATCCAGCTCGTAGAACTGCTCCCCCCGCTGGAGAGGCTCCTCCGCCGTCAGCATGGTTCCAACGCCGGCGCCGCTGCGCTTGGAGCGGGCCTCCCGCCGGACCCAGCTCTCGAAAAAGGCCCGCTCGGTCTGGACGTCCGCCAGGCGCCGCATGGTCCGGGGGCTCACCGGCCGGATACGCTCGATATCCACCCCTACGGGCCGGTCCGACAGGGCCACCAGCACCGCTCCGGCGGTGTGGCTGAGGTTGAAGTGGACATCCGGGTGATCCGGAAAATAGGGCTTGCCCAGAGAGGTGGTCCGGATGGGCGGCAGGGTCCGCCAGCGGTACTGCTCCCACAGGGCCCGGCACAGGATCAGGTAGGCGCACAGGGGCTCCCGCCGCTTTTCCGGCTGCCGCAGCCGCTCCAGCCGCTCCCGCCGCTCCGGCGGCAGCAGGGCCAGCATGGCCGCATCCTCCTCTGCCGTCAGGTGCCGCTCCAACCGGGCGGCCCAAAGCTCGATGGGCATAATCCGCGCCTCCTCCCTGCCGGGCCAGTTTCCGCGCCCGGCGTTTTTTCTTCATTTTACGCATGCCCTCCCGGTATGTAAAGGCACACCGAAAAAACTTTTTGAAAAAAATTTGAGAAAAAAAGAGGAAATGCGGCAGCGGCGGGGTATATCTAAATTGTCTCGTTTCGAGCGCGCCGCGTTTCTCCCGGTATGGCCCGGGGGAAAACCGGCAAAACTGAGCGAAAGGAAGGACGGAAGATGGCGTTTCCCCAGGCTTTTCTGGACGAATTGCTCGCCCGCAGCGACATCGTGGACGTGGTGGGCAGCTATGTCCAGCTCCAGCGCAAGGGCGCCAATCTCTTCGGCCTTTGCCCCTTCCACAGTGAAAAGACCGGCTCCTTCTCCGTCTCGCCGGACAAGCAGATCTACTACTGCTTCGGCTGCAAGCGGGGCGGGGGCGTCATCAACTTCATCATGGAGGAGGAGAACCTGTCCTTCCCAGACGCCGTGCGGTTCCTGGCCAAGCGGGCCGGGCTGGAGGTGCCGGAGGAGGAAGGCGACCGGGAGGCCGGACGCCGCCGCCAGCGGCTGCTGGACCTCAACCGGGACGCCGCCCGCTTCTACTACCAGCTGCTCCAGCAGCCGGAGGGCGCGGCGGTGCGGGCGTACCTGGAGCGGCGGCAGATCAAAAAGTCCACCGCCGTGAAGTTCGGCATGGGCGCCTCCCCGGACAGCTGGGACACCCTGCTGACAGAGATGACCCGCCGGGGCTACTCCAAACGGGAACTGCTGGACGCGGGGCTGGTGGTCCAGAACAAGAACGGCCGCCTGTACGACAAGTTCCGAAACCGGCTGATGCTGCCGGTGGTGGACACCCGGGGCGACGTGGTGGCCTTTGGCAGCCGGGTGCTGGACAAGTCCGAACCCAAGTACATGAACTCGTCGGAGACGCCGGTCTATTCCAAGCGGCGGGTGCTGTACGGGCTGAACTTGGCAAAAAAGACCAAGCGGCCCAATATCATCCTCTGTGAGGGCAACCTGGACATCGTGACGCTGCACCAGGCGGGGTTCGACAACGCCGTGGCCTCCATGGGCACGGCGCTGACCGTGGAGCAGACCCGGCTCCTCTCCCGCTTCACCAAGGAGCTGGTCCTCTGTTACGACAACGACAACGCCGGCAAGATCGCCACGGAGCGGGCGCTCCAGATCCTGAACAACTCCGACTTCTCCGTGAAGGTCCTCCAGCTGCCAAAGCGCCTGGTGGACGGGGAGTATGTCAAGCAGGACGCCGACGACTTCATCAAGTTCCAGGGCCCCGACGCCTTTGAGCGGCTGCTCAGCGGCAGCGAGAACGGCATCGAGTTCCGCATGGCCCAGGTGGCCGCCAAGCACGACCTGACCAACGACGAGGGCCGGGTGGCCTACTGCGAGGAGATCAGCCGCCTGCTGTCCACCCTGGAAAACGCCGTGGAGCGGGAGATCTACACCGGCCGGGCGGCGGAGGCCGCCAAGATCACCCCGGAGGCCATGAAGCTGGAGGTCCAGCGTGCCTTCCGCCTACGGACCCGGCAGGAAAAGCGGGCGGAGCTGCGGCGGGAACTGAACCCGGCGGCCTCGCTCCAGCCCCGGGAGCGGACCCTGCGCTACGACAACGTCCGCTCCGCCCGGGCCGAGGAGGGCGTGCTGCGGCTTCTGGTCAAGGACGCCACCGTCTTTCCGGACGCGCCGCCCCTGACGGAGGAGCAGTTCTCCTCCCCCCTGCTGGGCAGGGCGTTCACGCAGCTCTGGAACCAGCGCCGGGTGGGACGGGATCCCTCGATCCCCCTGCTGGCGGAGTTCTTCTCTCAGGAGGAAATCAGTCACCTCATCGACGTGACGGAGCGGCCGGAGTCCCTATCCAACGCCGCGCAGGCACTGGCGGACTACATACGCATCATTCAGTCGGAGTGGCGCAAGCGCTCCGGCGGAGACGACGTGGACCCCCTTCTGGCGGCCACGGAAAAATACAAAGACAAAAAGGGTAATGGAGGAAAGCAGCATGGCTAAGAAACAGGAATTCACCCCCGAGGAGCTGGAGCAGCAGGCGGACGCTCTGCTGGCCGCCGCCGAGGAGGCCGCGGAGAGTTCAAAAGCGGACGGGGGGCCGGCTGCCAAGTCCGGGAAAAAGTCCGCCAAGAAAAAGGCCGCCGAGGAGCCGGAGGCTCCCCGCCTGCTGACGGACGAGGAGGCCAAAAAGGCCGGCATCCTGCGGCTGGACGACAAGCAGGTGGCGGCGCTGCCCGCCGCCGGCTGGCTCATGGGCAACGAAAAGCTGCGGGAGCTGCTGGCCCGGAGCAAGAAGAAGGGTAAGCTGGAGTCCGCCGAGCTCATGGACGCCGTGGACGACCTGAACCTGGAAGGCGAGCAGATGGACCAGCTGTACGACTCCCTGGAGGCGCTGAACATCGACATCAGCGCCGACGAGCCGCTGCTGACGGACCTGCCCGACGACGAGCCCCCCGCCGAGGAGATCGCCGACGTGGAGGAAGAGGAGCTGGTGGACCCCAACACCCTGGTCAACAACTTCTCCATCGACGATCCCGTCCGCATGTACCTCAAGGAGATCGGTAAGGTGCCCCTGCTCTCCCCCGATGAGGAGATCGCCCTGGCCCAGGTCATGGGCGAGGGCAACGAGGCCGAGCGCCGCCTCCACGAGATCCGCCGTCTGAAGGACGCCGGGGAGCCGGTGCCTTACACCGACGAGGAGATCGCCGCCTGGAAGAAGGCGGAGAAGAAGGGCGAGGCCGCCAAGCAGAAGCTGGCCGAGGCCAACCTCCGTCTGGTGGTGTCCATCGCCAAGCGGTATGTAGGCCGGGGCATGCTGTTCCTGGACCTGATCCAGGAGGGCAACTTAGGACTCATCAAGGCCGTTGAAAAGTTCGACTACACCAAGGGCTACAAGTTCTCCACCTACGCCACCTGGTGGATCCGGCAGGCCATCACCCGGGCCATCGCCGACCAGGCCCGGACCATCCGCATCCCCGTCCACATGGTGGAGACCATCAACAAGGTCATCCGGGTCAGCCGCCAGCTGCTCCAGGAGCTGGGCCACGATCCCTCCCCCAACGAGATCAGCGCCGAGATGGGCATGCCGGTGGAGAAGGTCCGGGAGATCCTGAAGATCGCCCAGGAGCCCGTCTCCCTGGAGACCCCCATCGGCGAGGAGGAGGACAGCCACCTGGGCGACTTCATCCCCGACGAGGGCGCCAGCGAGCCCAGCGAGGCCGCCAGCTTCACGCTGCTCAAGGAGCAGCTGATGGACGTGCTGTCCACCCTGACCCCCCGGGAGGAGAAGGTCCTCAAGCTGCGCTTCGGCATCGAGGACGGCCGGACCCGCACCCTGGAGGAAGTGGGCAAGGAGTTCAACGTCACCCGGGAGCGCATCCGCCAGATCGAGGCCAAGGCCCTGCGCAAACTGCGCCACCCCAGCCGCAGCAAGAAGCTGAAGGACTTTTTGAACTAAACAGCTTTTCCGGACGCAGCTCCCTTGGGGCGCAGTTTTAGGGTCCCCGCGGGAGCCCAGCTCAGCGGGTCCCGCGGGGAGAGCCGGAGCGACGGAGCGAGAGCGCTTTTGCCGCCGGCAGAAGCGAGGGATGCGGAGTCCGCGACGGCGACGCGCCACCCCAGCCGCTCCAAGAAGCGGAAGGATTTCCTGAACTGAACACATGGCAAAAGCCCCGCTGCGGATTGCAGCGGGGCTTTTTTCGTATTCCCGGGACGCCCGTTTACAGCGCCAGCAGCCAGCTGGCCATCTGGAAGTAGATCAGCAGGGACAGCGCATCCACGATGGTGGTGATCAGGGGGCTGGCCATGACCGCCGGGTCGAAGCCCAGCCGCTTGGCCCCCAGGGGCAGCAGCCCGCCCACCAGGTCGGACAGCACCACCGTGGCGATCAGGGTCAGGCTGACGGTGGCTGCCACGCTGAAATTCACGCCGGAGAGCAGGATCAGGCGGAAGAAGTTCACCGCCGCCAAAGCCGCGGCGCACAGGCCGCTGACCCGGATCTCCCGCCACAGGACCCGGCCCCAGTCGGAAAAGTGGATCTCACCCAGGGACAGTCCCCGGATCACCATGACGGAGGACTGGCTGCCGCAGTTGCCGCCGGTGTCCATCAGCATGGGGATGAAGGCCGTCAGGACCACCTGGGCGGCCAGGGCATCCTCAAAGTGGGAGATGATGCCGCCGGTGACGGTGGCGGAGAGCATCAGCAGCATCAGCCACACCACCCGGCTGCGGAACAGGCGGAAAATGGAGCTTTCAAAATACGGCTCCTCCGAGGGGGTCATGGCGGCCATGACCTCCATGTCCTCCGTGGCCTCCGCCTGGAGCACCGTCATGGCATCCGCGGCGGTGACGACCCCCACCAGATGGTTGCCGGCATCCACCACCGGCAGCTCCGGCAGGTCGTACCGCTCCATCAGCTGGGCGGCCACCTCCCGGTCGTCCTCCGGCTGGAGGGTGGCGAAGGGGTGGGTCATCACCGTCTCCAACCGCACGCCGCCCCGGGTCAGCAGCAGCGTCCGCAGGCCCACCAGGCCCAGCAGGACGCCCTCCTCCGACACCACAAAGCAGCTGTTGAGCCCGGCGTCGGGCAGGCCCACCTGCCGGATCCGCTCAATGGCCTCGTTGACCCGGCACCGGGGAGAGAGCACCGGGGGATCGATCCACATGACGGCGGCCACGGCGTCCTCCGGAGCGTTCAGGTACAGCATATCATTCTTTCTCATCAGCATCGTTCGCACCTCCTGTTTGATCGGGGAGCCGAAGCTCCGTTCGTGACAGGGAGGCCGGACGCGCGCCTAGGCAGGACGGATGCCCGCGAGAGCTCCGTCAGCAGCACAGGGCTGCTTTTTCCAGACGCGTGTGTCTGGCCATCGACTGCCGGCATCCATTCCATTCACCTCACTTTTTTGAAAGAAATCCGCAAAAAACGCGCCCCCGAACGGTGGGGGCGCGCAAAAGAGCCATCGTCACCGTTCAAGCTTCAACTCCGCCGGGCGGTGAAATCGCGTTAGGTCATGCCTTGTTGTTCGACAAGCCCTGTTCAAACCAGCGCGGGATGTCTCCATCCCTTTGCGGCAGCGATCCGTATCCCTGCGGTAGCCTTACCTACCGGACACATATTTGCTTACAGTAACATTTTATCCCGGAACAGGGCCTCTGTCAACCCACAGATGTGCGCTTGGTCCCATCTCCTATCGCGAAAATCCGTTCTTGACATATCTAAAGTAGGTGCTATACTATCACAGTAGCACCTACTTTAGAAACAAACTCACAGGGAGGCGGTTTCCATGCGGCTCTATTCCAACTACACCCCCAACGAATTCAGCGATGTCTGTCAGATGGCCCAGGAACTGGGCTTTACGCCGTCGGCCTTTCAGCACTACTGCGTGATGCTCCAGGCCGGCCGGCAGAGCGGCGCCCCGCCTTTGGCCACGCTGGTCGCCACCATGCTGCAAAATCTGGACCGCAGGCAGCACGGCGAGACCTTCATCGTCTCCTCCCTGCTGCCGGATGAGTGGCCGTGCCTGTCCCGCAGCGAGAAAATGACCCTTGCCAAGCAGCTTGCCCGCCATGTCAAAACGCACCCGGACCGCTTCGCCCCCTACAAGGTGGCAAAGGGGAGCACCACCGTCTATCAGGTGCTGTAAACAGGCGGAGGGAGCGTCTCACGCTCCCTCCGTAAAGGCGGCGATCTCCGCCAGGAAGGCCCGGCCGTAGCGCCGGGCCTTTTCCTCGCCCACGCCGCCCACGTCCAGCAGCTCCTCCATGGAACCGGGGCGGGTCAGGGCCATCTCCCGCAGCGTCTTGTCGGAGAACACCACATAGGCCGGCACGCCCCGGATCCGGGCCGTTTTGGCCCGCAGGGCCCGCAGGCGGGCAAACAGCTCCGCCGCCTCGCCCTCCAGCTCCCCGGAGGAGGCCTGCCGCGCCGGGGCCGAGCGGTCGGAGCGGAAGGTCCGCATCCACAGCTCCCGCTGGTCTCCCAGGGCCTCCAGGCCCCGGTCCGTCAGCTCCAGCACCGGATAGGGGCCGGTGCTGACCGTGAGATATCCCTCGTCCAGCAAGAATTCCATCCGCTCCCGGACCTCTCCCTGGGTCAATCTCCCCAGGGCGCCATAGTCCGGCTCCCGGTCCATGTGATATTTGCGGACCTTCTCCGTGTCCGCGCCGCAGAGGGTCCCAGCGATGACGGCGGCGCCGAAGTGGCCGCCGGTGCGGTGGATGCAGCCCAGGATGATCCTGGCCTCCCGGCCCACCTCGATGTCCTGGTGGGACCGCAGGCAGTTGGCGCAGGTGCCGCACTCCTCCGGAGCCGTCTCCCCGAAATAGGAGAGGATGTACCGCCGCAGGCACCGGCGGGTGGCGCAGTAACCGGTCATGATCCGCAGCCGCTCCAGCTCCCGCCGCCGCAGCTGCTCCGCTGTCCCGGCGTCCAGTTCCTCCCGGGCCTCGCTGTTGTCGATCAGATACTCCTGGATCTGCACGTCCCGCCGGGAGAAGAGCAGGATGCAGCTGGCGGGGGCGCCGTCCCGGCCGGCCCGGCCCGCCTCCTGATAGTAGCTCTCCAGGTCCCGGGGCATGTTGTAGTGGATGACATACCGCACGTCGGACTTGTCGATGCCCATGCCGAAGGCGTTGGTGGCCACCATCACCGCCGCTCGGTCGTAGAGGAAGTCCTCCTGGTTCCGGCGGCGCTCCTCCATGTCCAGCCCCGCGTGGTAGCGGGTGGCGGCCACGCCCCGGCTCTGCAGCAGCTCGCAGGTCTCCTCCACCGCCCGGCGGGTGGCGCAGTAGACGATGCCTGCCTTGCCGGGGCGGCTCTTCACCAGCTCCAAGAGGGCCCGGTCCTTCCGCTCCGGCCGCTGGACCTCGAAGAAGAGGTTCTTCCGGTCAAAGCCGGTGACCGTTTCCGCCGGGGTCTGCAGCCGCAGCAGACGGCGGATGTCGTCGCGCACCCGGGGCGTGGCGGTGGCGGTGAAGGCCCCCACCGGCGGCCGGTGGGGCAGAGCGTCCACAAAGTCCGGGATCTTCAGATAGGACGGCCGGAAGTCCTGGCCCCACTGGGAGATGCAGTGGGCCTCGTCCACCGCCACCAGGGAGACCTCCGCCTGGCGGACGAACGCCAGGAACCCCTCGTTTTCCAGCCGCTCCGGCGCCACATAGATGATCTTGTACCGCCCCGCCCGGGCCCGCTCCAGGGCCAGCAGATACTGGCGGTAGGTCAGCGTGCTGTTGAGGTACGCCGCCGGGACGCCCATCTGCACCAGAGCCGTCACCTGGTCCGCCATCAGCGACACCAGGGGCGAGATCACCAGGGTGATCCCCGGCAGCAGCAGCGCCGGGATCTGGTAGCACACGGACTTCCCCGCTCCGGTGGGCATGATGGCCAGGGCGTCCCGGCCGGAGAACAGCGCATCCACAACGTGCTCCTGTCCCTCCCGGAAGGCGTCGTAGCCGTAATAGGTTTTCAGGGCCTCTTCCTTGGTCATGGTCTCGCCCCCATCCGCAAACTCAAAATCGTCCTTTATTCTAACAAATCCATCTCCGCCCAACAAGAGCGAAAGCACGCAAAGTTTTTCTTGCCAAGTTCTCCCGGTTGTGCTATGATTCACACTTGTATGAAAAATATGATTTTCGAAAGGGGTGGTTCCATGCCTGGCGGCAAGCACATGCTGGGGATGGGCAAAAACCGTGTCTTTGGCACCGCCAAGGTGGGCGACCGGGGACAGATCGTCATTCCCCAGGAGGCGCGGCGGTTTTTCGGCATTTCGCCGGGGGACACACTGCTGATCCTGGGCAATGAAAAAAGCGGCCTGGTGGTCACCAAGCCGGAGGTCCTCCACGATCTGGCGGACAAAATTCTGGGAGAGAAGGACGAGACTGATGGAACTTGAAAAGATGTATGAACAGCTGGGCATCAGCCGGGCTGTGTATGAATACGGCGAAGCGGTGCTGCGGGAGCTGCGGCAGCGGTTCGACGGCATCGACGCCGTGGCGGAGTACAACCAGGGCAAGGTCATCGCCGCCATGCAGAAAAACCGGGTCAACGCCACCCATTTCGCCGCCACCACCGGCTACGGCTACAACGACGACGGCCGGGACAATCTGGAGCGGGTCTACGCGGACGTGTTCCACACCGAGGCGGCCCTGGTGCGGCCCCAGATCACCTGCGGCACCCATGCGCTGACCGTGGCTCTTTCCGCCAACCTCCTGCCGGGAGACGAGCTGCTCTCCCCCGTGGGCGCCCCCTACGACACGCTGGAGGAGGTCATCGGCATCCGGGAGAGCAAGTGCTCCCTGAAGGAGTACGGCGTCACCTACGCCCAGGCGGACCTGAAGGCCGACGGCACCTTCGACTACGACGCCATCCGCCAAAAGATCAACGAGCGCACCAAGCTCATCACCATCCAGCGCTCCAAGGGCTACGCCACCCGCCCCTCCTTCTCCGTGGCTCAGATCGGGGAACTGATCGCCTTCTGCAAGAGCGTGAAGCCGGGCGTGAAGGTCATGGTGGACAACTGCTACGGCGAGTTCGTGGAGATGAACGAGCCCTCGGACCTGGGAGCCGACATGGTGGTGGGCAGCCTCATCAAGAATCCCGGCGGCGGCCTGGCCCCCATCGGCGGCTACATCTGCGGCACCAAGGAGTGCGTGGAGCGGTGCGCCTACCGGCTCTCCGCCCCGGGCCTTGGGCAGGAGGTGGGCGCCAACCTGGGGCTGATGCCCGCCCTCTACCAGGGATTGTTCCTGGCGCCCACAGTGGTGTCCGGCGCCCTCAAGGGCGCCATCTTCGCCGCCAACATCTATGAAAAGCTGGGCTATCCCTGTGTCCCCAATGCCACGGAGAGCCGCCACGATATCATTCAGGCGGTGACTCTGGGCAACGCCGAGGCCATGGTGGCCTTCTGCAAGGGCATTCAGGCAGCGGCGCCGGTGGACAGCTACGTGACCCCGGAGCCCTGGGCCATGCCCGGCTATGACTCCGACGTCATCATGGCGGCGGGCGCCTTTGTCCAGGGCAGCTCCATTGAACTCTCCGCCGACGGCCCCATCCGTCCCCCCTACGCCGTGTATTTCCAGGGCGGGCTCACCTGGTATCACGCGAAGCTCGGCATCCTCATGAGCCTGCAGAAGCTGGTGGAAGCGGGACTGACCCGCCTGCCGGAATAAATCAAAAATCTGTTTGTTTTGGGAGAATTTGAATTATGTGGTTTTGGCTTTCTATCATTGCCCTGCTGTGCTGGAGCGGCTCCGACCTGTTTTCCAAGATCGGCTGCCGGGACGCATCTGACAAGTACAGCCATTTGAAAATGGTCATGGCCGTGGGTGTGGTCATGGGCCTGCATGCCGCTTTCGAGATCTTTGTGGGCGGCACGGAGATCAGCCTCTCCATCCTGCTGACCTACCTGCCGGTGTCCCTGCTGTACATCGGCTCCATGACCCTGGGGTATCTGGGCCTGCGGTACATCGAGCTGTCCATCTCCTCCCCCATCTGCAACTCCTCCGGCGCCCTGGTGGCGGTGCTGACGCTGCTGTTCGTGGGCGGCGAGGACTACTCCCCCCTGGCGCTGTTCGCCGTGGCGCTGGTGTGCGTGGGCGCCATCGGCCTGGGCGTTGTGGACGCCTGCGAGGACGAGACTCTGCGGGCCCAGCG
This sequence comes from Dysosmobacter sp. Phy, assembly GCF_054476235.1. Taxonomy (NCBI): domain Bacteria; kingdom Bacillati; phylum Bacillota; class Clostridia; order Eubacteriales; family Oscillospiraceae; genus Dysosmobacter; species Dysosmobacter sp. Phy. The sequence continues at coordinate 2,214,330 of NZ_CM136997.1, read as the reverse complement.
GCAGGAAGCCGGCAACTATAAGTACGCCAAGAGCTTTCTGGCCCTGGCCCTGCCGGTGGCCTACTGCCTGCTGGACGCCGCCGGCACCTTTGCCGATAACCGGGTGCTGGAGACCCTCAACGAGGACAGCGCCAACGTGGCCTATGAGCTGACCTTCCTGCTGGCAGGTATTTTGTGCTTCATGTATGTGGTCCTCATCAAGAAGGATAAGCTGATCCCGAAGATGGAGGCCCCCAAGTACACCGGCGCCATCTTCGAGACCGCCGGCCAGTTTGCCTACATCTATGCCATCGCGGACACCGAGCACCTGGCCATGTCCGCCCCCATCATCTCCGCCTACTGCGCCGCCTCCGTGCTGTGGAGCCGGCTGTTCCTGAAGGAGAAGCTGTCCTGGAAGCACTACGCCATGATCCTGCTGGTCGTCATCGGCATCGTGATTATGGGTGTGTTCGACATGTGAGCGGCCACCGTACCCAAAAGACAACACCAAGGCCCCGTCCCTGTTTGGACGGGGCCTTGGTGTTTTGAAGAGAGGATTTCTTTATTTCATTTTACTGCTCAACGGGGAACTCCAGGATCCCGGCTACGCCGGCGGCGATGGAGTACTCCGGGAACACCAGAACGGGGTCGCCGTTTTCGTTGATATAGAAGCTGGTGGTCTCATCCACCGTGGTGAAGCCGCCCTGCTCCGCCGGGAAGAAGTAGTCGAAGCCGTCCGCCTCGATCTGAGCGGCCATGCCGGCCTTCACGGCGTCATTGCAGATCTCCACCCAGTTTTCACCCAGCAGGTCCTCCAAAGTGATGTCCCGGTCATTCTCCAGATCCAGGTTGTAGCAGAACCGCTGCTGGTTGGCGGCGACCCAGCCCTCACCGAAGTCCACCACAAAGGACACAGTGGTATCGGTCTGGCTCTTGATCTCGTAGTCGACGATCACGTCCATCTTCCGGTCGCCCAACTGCTCCTCGGTGCCGCCGGTGGCGAAGAACGCCTCCTGATAATCCTCCCAGTCCTGCTGGGCCTTCTCCATGTGGGCATCCACGCGCTCCTGGATCTCGGCGTTGATCCGGTCGGCCACAGCGCTGTCGGCCTCCACCTCGGGAACAGAGACATCATAGTCGATGCTGTCCCGGACCGTATCATAGCTGCGGACCGTCAGTACCTGGAACAGTCCGCCCAGCACCGGCACATCGGACGCTGCCGCTGCGAAGGTGGGGGAGATGTTCAGCGCACCCACCAGCACCGCAAGGCATGCGGCGCAGGTACCCAGTGTGCGGACCAGCGGCCGGCGGGATGCGCGGCGATGGGCTTCCCGGCCCTGTCGGATGCCCGCCTGGACGCGATCGTTCAGCTCCTCGGGGATGGGCGTGGACTCATAGTTCTCTCTTGCCTTATCAAACTCTTTCATGCTTCATTTACTCCTTCCATTGATACCCGTAATTTCTTCAGGCCAGTGTACAGCCGTGTCTTGACCGTGCTGAGGTTGCAGCCGGTGACGGCACTGATCTCCTTGAGGGACAGATCCTCGTAAAACCGCAGCTTCACGATGGTGCTCACCTCCGGAGGCAGCGCCTCCACCCGTCTGGCAAGGTCCCCGTCCGCCGGCAGCGGATCTTCATAGCTGCCGGTGTCCAGCGCCTCCGGCGGCACCAGAGTCACCAGTTTCCGCCTTCGCAGAGCATCCATGCACACATTGACCAAAATGCGGTAAAACCAGGTGCGCATGGCGTCTGCTTCCCGAAGGCTTTCCTGTCGTTCCAGTGCCCTGCAGACAGCGGTCTGTACCGCGTCCAGAGCCTCTTCCCTGTCTTGGAGATAGCTGTAAGCCAGACGATAGAACCGCGCCTGATTTTCCACAAGAAAGCCGGTCAGCTGTTGTTCCGATACTCGTGTCACGTTCATGGTCCTTTCTGTTTCGTTCTGCCTTACAGACGCGGCAAAGGGGCGAAAAGTTTTGGGGGGAAGGAAAAATTTTTGAAATGAGTGCCGCCCGTCCCGAAAGGGACGGGCGGCCGGTCGCTTATTCGTAGCGCAGGGCGTCGATGGGGTTGAGCTTTGCCGCCTTGTTGGCGGGCAAGTAACCGAACAGGATACCGATACCCACGGACACACCGAAGCTGATAGCAATGTCCCCGGCGCTGGGCGCGGCGGTAAAGGTGGCGCCGCCCATACCGGAGGTCATCAATCCGCCCACCAGAGCCGTGGCCACGGCGGCCAGAGCCACTCCAAAGAGAATCCCCAGCACGCCGCCCACGGCGGAGGTGGTGCCGGCCTCGATGACGAACTGGCTGCGGATATCCCTCTGTTTGGCGCCCAGGGACTTGCGGATGCCGATTTCCCGGGTCCGCTCCGTGACGGACACCAGCATGATGTTCATGATACCAATGCCGCCCACCAGCAGGGAAATGGCGGCAATGGCCACCAGCACGATCATCATGGTGTTCATCATGGTGTTCATGGCGTCCATCATCTCCGCGGAAGTCATGACCATATAGTAGTCCGTGGACTGGTAGGTCTTTTGCAGCCGGTTTTCAATGATGCCCTTGGCGGCCGCGGCCGTGTCCCGGCTGGTGCTGGTCATCAGGTACATATCCTGATAGGACCCTCCGCTGAGACGGCTGGCGTTCTCATAGGGGATATAGACCTTGTCGTCGCCGCTGCCCTCGGTGTTGTCGGCATTCTCCGAAAGCACACCCACCACCGTATAGGGGATCCCGCCGATGGACAGGCTCTTTCCCAGGGCGTCGCCCCGGAAGGCCTCCAGCTCCAGATAGGACCCGATCACGCAGACATTCTGATGCCGCTCCACGTCGATGTACCGCAGGAAGCGGCCCTTGGACAGGCTCTCGCCCTGCATGGTCTTTTGGGTATCGCTTTTGAAGAAGGATTCGCTGACGCCGTAGACGCTGGTGCGGTCAAAGCTCTCCGTGCCGCTGCGCACCTTGGCGCTGGCGGAGACATAGGGCGAGACGCCGGTGAGGTACTGGGGGTACTGCTCCACCAGATCGTACAGATCGTCGGCGTCCACATCCCGGGTGCCGCCCTCGCCCCGGGGCCACACCATCACCTGCACCAGGTTGGCGCCCAGGGTCTCGAACTGCTCGTTCATCATGTTGGTCATGCCGTTGCCCAGGGACAATATCACAATGACCGCGCCCACGCCGATGATGATGCCCAGCATGGTGAGGAAGGCCCGCATCTTGCTGGTGCGCAGGGAATTGAGAGCCAGCTTGAAGGACTGTGTGAAATTCATAGGCCCGCCTCCTCTGTCTCCTCGTCGTACTCATGGGGCTGGACCAGAGCCTGGGGGTCACCCGCATCCCCGTCATAGATGATCTTGCCGTCCTGGAGGCGAACGATCCGCCGGGCCTTGACGGCGATGGAGTTGTCGTGGGTGATGAGGACCACCGTGTCCCCCTCCCGGTTGAGCTGCTGCAAAAACCGCAGCACCTCCCGGCCGGTGCGGGAGTCCAGGGCGCCGGTGGGCTCGTCGGCCAGGATGACCGAGGGCTTGCCCGCCAGGGCCCGGGCGATGGACACCCGCTGCTGCTGGCCGCCGGAGAGCTGGCTGGGCAGGTTCTTCCGCTTGTCGGCCAGGCCCACCCGCTCCAGGGACTGCACCGCTCGGCGGTGACGCTCCTCTGCGCTGACGCCGGCATACAGCAGCGGCAGCTCCACGTTCTCCTGGACCGTGAGCTTGGGGATCAGGTTGTACTGCTGGAAGATGAAACCCAGCATCTTGTTGCGGACCTCCGCCTGCTGGTCGTCCTCCATAGTGGACACGTCGATGCCTCCCAGGTGATAGGTGCCGGAGGTGGGCACGTCCAGGCAACCGATGATGTTCATGGCCGTGGACTTGCCGGAGCCGGAGGAGCCCACGATGGCCACGAACTCCCCCGGATCCACCGTCAGGCTGACGCCGTCCAGGGCGTGGACCGTCTCCTCGCCCATCTGGTAGATCTTGTAGACGTCCTTCAGTTCAATGAGGTGCTCCATGGGCTCAGCCTCCCGTCGACATCATCATATCCATCAGACTGGAGGCCTGGTTCTCGATCAGGACGATGTCGCCCTCCTCCAGGCCGCTCGTCACCTCGATGTACATATCGTCGTTGCGGCCCAGGGTCACCTCCCGGGTCTCCAGCTTGGTGATGTCCGCCACGGCGGTGTTGTCGGCGTTCATGGCGCCCTCTCCCGGCACCGTGACCACATTCCCCCGGCCCACAGCGTCCACGGGGATACACAGGGCGTTGGGGATCTCGTCGCCGATGATCTTCGCGGAGACGTTCATGCCCGGGCGCAGATCGCCGTAGTCCTCCAGGATGATGGTGACCGGATAGCTGGTGGCGCCGTTCACCGTGTTGCCGCTGATGCTGATGGTGTCTACCACGCCGGTGAAGGTCTGGCCCTCCAGGGCGTCGGCGGTGATCTCCACCTGCTGGCCCACTTCCACCTTGCCGATGTCCAGTTCGTCCACGGCCACCTCCAGCTTCAGATAGCTCAGGTCGTAGATCACCGCCAGGGTGCCGGAGGCGGCGCCGTCCACCTTGTCCCCGGCCTTGAAGTTTTTCTCAATAACGGTGCCGGCGATGGGGGAGGTGATGTTGTAGTCGTCCACGGTCCCCTGGGCCGTACCGGCGGAGAGCTGGGCGGAGGCCAGGGCCAGCCGGGCGTTTTCGATCTGGTTCCGGGTGGTCTCGGACTCCACGGTGCACAGCACGTCGCCCTTGGAGACGGTGTTGCCGGAGAGCATGTTGAGATCGTTGATGGTGCCGGAGGCCGTGGCATAGACCACGGCGGAGGCGGGCATGGCCACCGGCGTCTCGCCGTAGCTGCTGTAATTACCGATGACAGCGGAGGCGGTGAAGGCGTCGGAGACGGCGCCGGGGTTATTGAGCCGCACCCGGACGGAGACGGCCTCCTTGCCGTTGGCCGTGATGGCGCTGGAATTGGAGACATAGGTCACCGTGCCCATCTGGGAACCGTCAAAGCCGTCGATGAACACTGTGGCCTGCTGGCCGATGTAGAAGTCGGCGGGATCGGCAAAGGCGAACAGGAAGTCCATGGTCAGCTCCGTACTGGCCACCACCTTGGCGATCTGAGTACCGGCGGTGACGCTCTGGCCGTTGTGGACATAGACCTCCCCGATGATGCCGCTGAGGGGCGCCGTGGGGTGCAGGGCCTCCTGGGCCTGCTCATAGCTGAGCCGGGCCTGCTCCACGGAGATCTCCGCCCGGGACACGGAATCCTGGGCGTCGCTGCTGTCCATGGCGTAGAGCAGCGTATCCTTGCTGACCAGGTCTCCCACCTCGAAGGGGGAGTCCAGGATCTCGCCGGAGATCAGCGTGGTGACATTGTAGGAGTCCGCGGGCTCCAGCGTGGCGGTGCCGGAGACGCTGACCGTCAGATCCTGCCGGGTGGCGGTGGCCACCAGATACGCCCCCGCCAGTGTACTGTTGACGTTCTTTTTCAGGCTGGACATGCATCCGCCCACAATGGCAGCCACAATCACCAGTGCCACGCCGATCTTCAGCCAGCGCCTGCCCTTTTTGCTCTTGGGCAGATGGGGCTTCCATTTCTGCTTGGTCTCCGGCGTCTGAACCGGCGCCGGGTCCTGAACGGCCTCTTCCTTCATCAGTTCTTCCATAATGCGCTCCTTCTCTCAGTGTTCCTGCGGCTTCTTTCCCATGCCCCGCCGCAGGATCTCCAATACATTTTCCAGCCGCTCCCGGCTGCCGGGAGCGGCGCCGGCCTGCAGGCCGGCATAGACCATGGGCACCGTGGTGCTCAGCAGCACGCCCAGGATATCTCCAAGGTCCCGCTCCCGCCGCAGATCCAGCAGGTCCGGGTTCACCGCGTCCTTCAGCCGTTCCAGGATGGCCCCGGGATCCAGCATCCCCAAAAGGCCTGTTTTCTGCATTCCCTGGTTGCAGTGGAGGATGCGGGCCATAGCCCCCATCTCCCCCAGGTGCTGGGCGCCGCCCTTGGCGGCCAAGTAGTCGTACAGGTCCAGCAGGGCCTGGAAGATGTCCCCCTTCCGGCGCAGCAGCAGCTCCTCGATGACCATGACCATCTGGTCCACATAGCCCCGCAGCAGATACCGGAACAGTTCCTCCTTGTCCTGGAAGTACATATAGAAGCTGCCCCGGGGGATACCGGCCTCCTTGATGATCTGGTTGATGGAGGCCTCGTTGAAGGGCCGGCTGGAGAATTCCCGGGTGGCGGCCTCCAGCAGCTTTTCCTGTTTTTCCGGCGGCAGGTTCATAAACGTGCTGCTCGGCACGGCGCTCCCCTCCTCTCAAACAATACGATATGACGGCGCCGCTTTCTTCATCCCGCGGACATTCTGCGCCTTCCACCAGGGGGAAGGTCAAGAGAAATTTTCCGGCGGAGGAAAAGAAATATGACAACCTGTCGCTTATCATAGCCGACAGGTTGTCATATTGCAAGCCCTTCCGCGAAAATTCACAATTCCTTCACACTTCCCCGGTCTCGTACAGGGGCCTTGTCCGCTGGTAGGACTGGGGCCGGTAGGTGACAGAGGAGATCCGTTTGCCCGAGACGCCGTACTTGGGGTGGGTGCCGAAGAGGTCGATGTACCGGTCCAGATCGTCCCGCTCCGCCTCCATGGCGCCCAGCAGGGCCAGGGCCGCCCGGGCGTCGTCCACGGCCCGGTGGCTGTTGACCGCCGCGTCCTCCAGATGGAAGGCCTCGATGGCGTTGCAGAGCTTGTGGGGGTAGTCCCGCCGGTCCCGGTACACGGTCAGCAGATCCAGGAACCGGGGCGGCCCCAGCACCGCCGCCCAGCCCAGAGGCCGCAGCAGATAGTAGAGAAAGCTCAGGTCGAACTGGGCGTTGTAGGCGGCCAGCAGCGGCCGCTCCGCCCCCTCCAGCAGACGGCAGAACCGCTCCGCGGCGGCGGATTTCTCCACGCCTTCCATCTCCAGCTGCTGCGGCGTGATGCCGGTCAGGTCCGTGATGAAGGGCGGCAGGGCTCGGCCCGGGGACAGGCGGATCAGATCGTCCATGGCGCCGGTCTCCCCCTCCGCCGTCAGGCACACGGCCCCCAGTTCGATGATCTCGTCCTGAACAAAGTCGATGCCGGTAGTCTCGGTGTCGAATACGATGATGCGGTCGAACCGCTCCAGCAGCCGTGTGGTCATGGGGCCCTCCTGTCGAAAATCATTTTTTTCAGGATAGGGCGGCGGGGCGGGTTTGTCAAGGGGCGGCGTTGACTTCCGCCCCGCCGCTTTGATAAAATGGGGCCATCTTCAGGAGAGGGGGGAATCTCTGTGAAGCGCGGCCTTGACACGGCCTCCTGAACCGATCCATTTTGATTTCAGGAGGCTTTTATGAATACAAACGCAAACCTGCCCGCACACACCATAGTCGATCTGAGCGTCTGGGATCGCGGTCCGGTGTTCCGGCATTTCATCGATGACCTGCGCTGCGTCATGAGCATGACGGTGGATCTGGACGTATCCCGGCTGCTGAACAGTCTGCACAAACGAGGCCTTTCCTTCTATCCCGCCATGATCTGGATGGTGACCAGGGTCCTCAACGCCCACGACGAATTCCGGTACGGCTGGGATGATCGGAACCGGCTGGTCCTCTGGGAGCGGATCGAGCCCTATTATGCCGATTTCCGCCCGGACAGGCAAACTTTCGTCAAGCTGGTGACACCCTTTGACCCGGATCCGGCGCTCTTTCACCGCCGTTTCCTGAAGGATCGGAAGCGGTATGCGGCTCTGGACCACTTCGATCAGATGGATGTGCCGCCCAACACCTTTGACATATCCTGCCTGCCCTGGATCCGGTACCGCAGCTTCGATATGCACATTTTCGACAGCGGCACCTACCTGGGGCCGGTGGTCACCTGGGGAAAGTACGAGCCCGTGGGGGAGCGGGTCCTGATGCCCCTCTCCCTCAACATTCACCATGCGGTGGCGGACGGGTTCCACCTGTCCCGGTTTTTCCTGGAGCTTCAGGAGCTGGCGGACTGTATGTAAGCTGAAACAGGGCGGGAGGCCATAGGCCTCCCGCCCCGTTTTCTGCTCAGTAGTTGAATTTGTCGATGGCGACGCTGGCGCAGTAGTCCGCCTTCAGCGCCTGGAGCTTGGCGAACAGCTCCGTCTGGCAGTGGGCCTGCTGAAGCTCCGGCGTCTCCCAGGTCTCCACCAGCAGCAGCGCGTCCGGGTCCTGGGCGTCGAAGTAGTAGTCGTACTTAACGTTGCCGGCCTCGCTGAGGGAGTTGGCCCGGACGCCCAGGTCCGTGACCGCCTGATAGAAGGCCTCACGCCGGCCGGGCTTGCAGTGGTAGGTGACGTTCCAAGTTAACATAATATTCCTCCTCATGCGCTCCCGCGCTTAAAAAATCATTGGGTGGTCGTCCTCCGGCGGCGGGACCAGCCGTGCCATGTCCGGCGGCAGCGGCGCCGTCAGATGCAGGCGCTCCCCGGTGACGGGGTGGGTCAGGGCCAGGGCGAAGGCATGGAGGGCGGGCCGGGGGATCAGGTCCGGGTCCTCGGTGCCGTAGAGCCAGTCCCCGGCCAGGGGACAGCCCAGGTGGGCCATGTGCAGGCGGATCTGGTGGGTCCGCCCGGTCTCCGGCACCACGGCCAGCAGACTCATCCCGTCCGCCCGGGCCAGAGTGCGGTAGGCCGTTCGGGCGGAGGCGCCGTCGGGCCGGATACAGCGCCGGACCGGCGAGGGCTCGTCCCGTCCGATGGGGGCGTCCACGGTCCCCTCCGGCGGCACCGGGCACCCCAGGCATACCGCCCGGTACTCCCGGCGAAAGTGGGGCGTATGGAGCTGCCGGCGCAGCAGGTCGTGGACATAGCCGCTCTTGGCCACCGCCATAAGGCCGGTGGTGCCCTTGTCCAGCCGGTTCACCGGGTGGAAGATGAAATCGCTCCCCCGCTGCCAGGCCAGGGCCCCGGCCACGGTGGGCGTCTCCGGCACGAAGCTGGAGGCGTGGACCGCCATGCCGGCGGGCTTGTTTACCACCAGCAGGTGGCCGTCCTCCCACACCACCGGCAGCGGCCAGTCCCCGGGCACCGCCACGGCTCTGGGCGGACGGTGGTCCCCGGTCTCCACCGTCAGCACATCGCCGGTCCGCAGGACCTGGGTGGTGCGGGCGTGGAGGCCGTTGACGGTGATGCCGTCCGGCGCATGGGCCAGGCGGGAGACGCCGTGGGAGGAGAAGTGCAGCTGCGCGCGGAGGATGTGGCGGACCGTGGCGCCGTCCTGCTCCGGCGGCAGGGTGTAGGAGATGGTCTCCATCACACCCGCCTCCTCTCCCGCAGCAGGGCCAGCCCGAAGGCCAGGCAGACGCCGCCCAGCGCCGAGAAGCCGCCCCAGAGACCGTTCCAGTACCAGGCGCCGGTATCAAACATGGCACCCAGCAGCCGCCGCCAGGCCGGCAGCCCCGCCATGATGGCAAACAGGTCGAACAGCACATATCCGCCGCCCAGCAGATAGGCCCACCGCCACCAGCGCCGCTGCCGGAAGCAGCGGAAAAACAGCGCAAGCCCCGCCAGGCACAGTCCGCCCAGCGCTGCCATGAGCCCCCAGTAGAGCGGCCCCCGCTCCGTCAGCAGCCCCATCCAGAAGCCCGCGTAGCCGGACCGGTCCAGCAGGCCCCAGATCCGGTGCAGGTGGAACAGGCCGAACAGAATAAAAAACCAGGGCTCGAAGCCCCTGATATCTTTCATGGACGCTCCTCCGTTTCACCGCTATTGTACCCTGCCGCCCCCGGCATTGCAAGGCTTTTCCCACTGGTAAAAGCCCGGCCCCCGTGGTACAATGGAACCAGTTTTGACAGGAGGAATCCCCTATGCTCTTATCCGCGGAACATCTCTCCATCAACTTCGGCAGCCGCCAGCTGCTGGATGATGTGAACCTCTACCTCAACGAGGGGGACAAGATCGGCGTCATCGGCATCAACGGCACCGGCAAGTCCACCTTTCTCAAGGTCCTCTCCGGAGCTCTGGAACCGGACGGCGGCACCATCGCCCGGAACCCCAACGTGCAGATCAGCTTCCTCTCCCAGAATCCGGACATGGACCCGGATGCCACGGCCCTGGAGCAGGTGTTCCTCCATTATCCGGCGGAATTTCGCCAGCTGAACGAATATGAGGCCAAGGCTATGCTGGACCGGCTGGGCATCCCGGACTGGAATCAGCCGGTGAGCACCCTCTCCGGCGGCCAGCGCAAGCGGGTGGCCCTGGCGGCGGCCCTGATCCACCCGGCGGACGTGCTGGTGCTGGACGAGCCCACCAACCACCTGGACAGTGAGATGGTGGCCTGGCTGGAGGAGTGGCTGCGCCGCTTCAAGGGCGGGCTCATCATGGTGACCCATGACCGCTATTTTCTCGAGCGGGTGGTCAACCGCATCACGGAGCTGGACCGGGGCAAGCTCTACCACTACGAGGCCAACTACTCCAAGTACCTGGAGCTGAAGGCAGAGCGGCTGGAGATGGCCGAGGCCAGCGAGCGCAAGCGCCAGGCCATCCTGCGGGGGGAGCGGGAGTGGATCATGCGGGGCTGCCGGGCCCGGACCACCAAGTCCAAGGAGCGCATCCAGCGCTACGAGGACCTTCTGAACCGGGATGCCCCGGAGACTGACAGCGCCGTGCAGATGGCGGCGGCCTCCAGCCGGCTGGGCAAAAAGATCATCGAGCTGACCGATGTGACCAAGTCCTTCGGGGACCGGACTGTGGTGTCCGGCTTCTCATACAATCTCCTGCGCCGGGACCGCATCGGCATCGTAGGCCGCAACGGCGCCGGCAAGACCACCCTGCTGCGGCTCCTCACCGGAGAGCTGGCCCCGGACAGCGGCACCGTGGAGATCGGGACCACGGTGAAGATCGGCCACTTCTCCCAGGAGGGCAGGGAGCTGGATCTCGAACAGCGGGTCTACGACTTCATCCACGACATTGCCGACGAGGTGAAAACCGACCAGGGCACCTTCTCCGCCAACCAGATGATGGAGCGGTTTTTGTTCCCCGGCGATCTCCAGTCCGTGCCCATCGGCCGCCTCTCCGGCGGGGAGCGGCGGCGGCTGTACCTGCTCTCCGTGCTGATGGCGGCGCCCAACGTGCTGGTGCTGGACGAGCCCACCAACGACCTGGACGTGACCACACTGTCCATTCTGGAGGACTATCTCCAGGACTTCCCCGGCCCGGTGCTGGCGGTGTCCCACGACCGCTTCTTCCTGGACAAGCTGGCGGAGCAGATCTTTGAGGTCACGGGCAGCGGCGAGGTGCGCCGCTACAGCGGCAACTGGTCCGACTGGGAGCGGGACCGGAGGGCGGAGGAGGCCCCCGCCCGGACAGAGGCGCCGAAGGAGCGCCCCCAGGCCCGCCCCCGGGAGAAGAAGCTGAAATTCAGCTTCAAGGAGCAGCGGGAGTTCGAGACCATCGACGCGGACCTGGCGGACCTGGAGGAGCAGGTGGCCGCCTGCCGGGCGGAGGAGGCTGCCTGCGGCAGCGACTATGTGCGGCTTCAGGAGGTCCAGGAGCGCCTCGCGGCGCTGGAGGCCGCCCTGGAGGAAAAGACGGAGCGGTGGATCTATCTGAACGAACTGAAGGAGCGAATCGACGGCGGTATCATGTAGGAGTCCATTCGATTTCCCGAATATAGGAAAAACAACGTGACAAATGTGACCCATTTATGCTATAATTTTTATTTGAATTTAAGACGCTTATGCCTTTGAAGGATAAATCTTCCTTTTAGGCCGTGAACCATAGGGCCGCAACCAAAATAAGAGGGTGTTTTTCATGCGCAACAATCTCACCTTCGGCGTTGAAACCATACAAAGTGAATACCGCCGCATCGATGAGAAATGGCTGCGGATCCAATACCGGCTGCTGCTGTGGCTGACCGCCTTTACCCCGGTGGCAGAAGTATTCGTGTTTCTGCTGATGTCCCATCTGGGCAGCACGAACAGTTCGCCCGGCGAGTTCCTGCTGAAGTACGTGCTGGCGCCCTGCCTCTATAACGGAATCGTCGTCCTCATAGCCACCTTCTTTATGCGCGGGTCCCTTTCCGAGCGGAAAAAGATCTACGGCCTGTCGTGCCTGATGGTGGCGATGGCTTTCGGCGTATATACTTTCCACTCCACCTTCCCTGCTCTGTACGTAATCTTTGCCATCCCCATGGTGGTGACCGTCATTTACGGCGACCGCCATCTGACCACCATTGTCAGCGCTCTGTGCCTGGTTGGCAAGGCGGTGTCCGATCTGTTTTTGTTCTGGGACCCCGCGCGGATCAGTGTACTGGCCACTGCCACCACTACTACCAATTTCTGCGTGTCCCTGCTGCTAATCGTGCTGTTTTACGTGATCTGCTGGCTGCTGCTGCGCACAGAGCAGGACAAAAACAACGTCAGCCTGAATCTGGAGCAGGAGCGGCTGCGCTATCAAAAGCGCTCCATGACCGACGCCCTGACCCAGGTGGGCAATCGCCTGGCGCTGCGGTCCGCTTTCCAGTCCATGGAGGAGCAGCAGCATCAGTATACCTTCTACCTGGCCATGATGGATCTGGATGCCTTCAAGCAGCTCAACGACACCTTCGGCCATAATCAGGGCGACCAGTACCTGCGGGCACTGGGTCTTGTTCTGCTGAATCTGTCCAACCAGAATGTTCAGTCTTTCCGCTTCGGCGGAGACGAGTTCTGTATTCTCTTCTCCGGCCTCAACCTGGTGGAGGTCCGGGACGTGTGCCAGAAATTGCAGGACAGCTTTGCCAAATCGGAGATTCACCAGCGCTGTCAGCCCGTTACCGTCAGCATCGGCATTGCGGAGTATCGTCCGGGTGAAAAGCCCTCGCTTCTGCTGGAGCGGGCCGACCGGGCCCTGTACCAGGCCAAGCAGGAGCGGGGCAGCATCGCCTTCTGCGAGTGAGAAAGTCAAAACCTCCGGCTAAGCCGGAGGCTTGAGTAGGCCCTAAAAGGGCCTGATACGGACGAAGCCCCTTAAGGGGCCCCGAAAGGTTTGCCGACTGCATTTCTTTCTCGGGCTTACCCCTTAAGGGGTTCTTTTTACGCCTTCTTGTTCTCGCGACCCGTAAACGGGTCCACAAACTCTTTCAGTCCTATCTGGTCTGCGATTTGATCTGATGCCAGTTGGTTTCGGATATACTCTGCTATCTGCTTTTTATTCCGCCCCACTGTATCCACATAATACCCTCTGGCCCAAAAGTGCCGATTTCCGTACTTATATTTCAGATTTGCATGCCGATCAAATATCATCAGACTACTTTTTCCTTTCAAGTACCCCATAATCTGTGATACACTGTACTTGGGCGGGATACTTATCAGCATGTGTATATGGTCTGGGCACGCTCTGGCTTCTATGATTTCTACACCTTTTTGCTGACACAGTTTTCTCAATATCACTCCTATATCCTGTTTTATCTGTCCATATATCTCCATCCTTCGATATTTGGGCGCAAATACGATGTGATATTGACATCTCCAACTTGTATGCTCTAAACTACTTATGTCTTTGTCTTTCACGATGAAGACCTCCCTGTTATCGTAGTTGTGTGGTCGGCAAACCACTTCTACCTCATCAGGGAGTTTTTTCTTTTTCTACTCTTCTCCTCGCTTTAAGCTATTTTTTACCCCCGGCTTAGCCGGGGGTTGCCTTTGGTACCACCAAACGGCAAACAGCGGAGCGCCTTTCGGCGTTCCGCTGTTTTTCCTTTTATTCAGGCCAGCAGCCGCAAAACCATGGTCAGTCCGTACAGCACCGGCTGGTGCAGCATATACACCAGCAGCGACCGCCGCCCCAGGGCCTCCAGCGGAGCGCACCGGCCCAGATCCGGCGCCGCCGCCAGGTGCTTCCCGGTCAGGCGGAAGAGGAAATATCCTGTGAGAAACAAAAACAGCCACGGGACCAGGGAGAAGTAATCCGTGGAGCGAAATCCGGGAAAGGGAAAGCCCAGGTAGGCGGTAGCCATGTTCCGGTAGAGCTCACCGGGAAGCGCCGCCAGACGCAGGCCCTCAAAGCCCAGGTATCCCCGGTTCACGCTCCGGGTCAGGACAAACAGCGCCGCGCTCAGCACCAGTCCCGCCCCGGCGGGCACCCGGCCCAGAGGCCGCTCCAGCAGGGCCCCCAGCAGCATGCACGAGCCCAGCAGCGTCAGCACGCCGAACCAGATCTCCTGTCCCGGCATCACCACCAGCGTCACCGCCGTCACCACGGCGCCGCAGCCGAACACCAGCCGCCCCCGCCGCCAGTGGCGGCGGCCCAGGGAGAAACTGAAGCCCGAGAGCAGGATGAAGGTCCAGCAGATGCTCTGCTGCCAGAGATAGGCGCCGCTGCTTTGGTACCAGGGCCAGTCGGCCCCCAGGATGTACACCATGTCCCAGCAGCCGTGATAGGCGATCATGCTGAGCAGGGTCAGCCCCCGCAGGGTATCCGGCAGGGCATACCGGGTCTTGTTGGGCGCGGTATTGGACACGGCCATGGGCATTCCTCCTCCGGCGGAACCTCTCACAGAGTCCGCCGGGGTCCATTATACCCTCCGCGCCCTCTCCGGGTCAAGCAGCGCACGCGCCCAAGGGCGCCCGCTCAGTCTGCGCCCCGGCCGGTCGTTCGGTCCAGCTTGTCCAGAAAGGAGGCCAGTGCGTAGCCCCCGGCGCAGCACAGCGCGGAGAGCGCCACCTCCCACCAGCCAAGATAGTCCGTAGGGACGATCACCAGAGTGGAGGCCAGTACGATGCCCAAAATACCATGATAGGCCACGGCGTAGTGGCGGCGGAAGAACCAGCTGACAAGGCGGGCCAGCAACAGCATGGTGATCACCATGCCGGGCAGACATGCCGACAGCACCAGCAGATCCAGCCGGGCCAGCCCCTCCAGCATGGGCTGGTAGAGCCCCAGTGCCATCATCACCGAGGAGGAGGTCAGGCCCGGGATCACCACGCTCATCCCCCACAGGGCCCCGCAGAAGTTATACCACCAGAAGCTGGGCTCCACCGTCACCGACAGCACCCGGCCCACATAGAACAGCCCCGCGAACACCGCTGCGGCACACGCGAAAAGGCTCACCCAGGCGGAGGTGCGGCGCCCCTCCTTTCCGGCCTCCCGGAACAGGGAGGGCACCGTGCCAATAATAAGTCCGATGAACAGCCATGTAGTCACGGCGGCGGACCAGTCCAGACACACCGCGATGCCCTTGGCCACCCCCAGAAAGCCTACGGCCCATCCTAGACCCAGGGCCGGCAGGAACCGCCAATATTGAGGGATGGCAGTCCGCGGACGGGTCAGCATCTCCATCAGCGGGCGGTAGATGCCGAACACCACCGCCAGCACGCCGCCGGAGACGCCCGGCAAAATGGCGCCGGCCCCGATCAGCACGCCGCAGAGGAAGTCCCGCAGGGCGCGGGTCTTTTCCCCTTTGTTCCACGGCTCCCCCACCGGCCTCGCCTCCGCTCCTTCAAAAATCATACAGGTATGATAGCAGTTTTGCCGGGCAGTTGCAATCCGATGCAAAGTCTGGCTGTGAAATTTCTGCCGAAATCCTTTGTCAGCGCAGTGTTTTTGTGCAAATCATCCTGAATCCAACTGGAGTTTCGACCTCTTTCTGGGCGAAAATACCCGTTGACAGAACAGACATCGCCGTGTAAACTGAAATGCAACTGAACGCCAAACAACGCAAAGACGATGAAGAGAAGAGTAGCCGGGCAGATACGGCACAGAGAGCCTCCGATGGTGGGAACGAGGCGCGGAAGGGCCCGGGGAACATGGTCTTGGAGTCGCGTGGCCGACCGCGCATGCATAGGTCACGACGGGAGCGCCCGTGACAGCGCAGAAGTGTGATGGCACTTCCAAAGGCCGTCTCCGCGAGGAGACGCGCGAATCAAGGTGGTACCACGGCGCGTACGCGCTCGTCCTTGAAGCATCTGCTTCAAGGGCTTTTTTGTTTTCCGCCTCAGTTCCCATTTTGGAAAGGAGCTTCGATACCGTGAGCGAATCCATCATCCAGATCCGAAATCTCACCAAGACCTTCGGTCAGGACGAAGGCGCTGTCCACGCTCTGGAGGACATCAGCCTGGACATCCGCCAGGGGGAGATCTTCGGCATCATCGGCCTCTCCGGCGCCGGCAAGAGTACCCTGGTCCGGTGCATGAACCTGCTGGAGCGACCCACCAGCGGCACCGTCATCGTGGACGGGAAGGACATGACGGCCCTGTCGGAGACCGAGCTGCGTCAGGCCCGCCGGTCCATCACCATGATCTTCCAGAGCTTCAACCTGCTGATGCAGCGGACGGTTTTGCAGAACGTATGCCTGCCCCTGTCCCTCAGCGGTCTGCCCAAGGCGCGGCAGAAATCCCGCGCCTTGGAGCTTCTGGACCTGGTGGGCCTGGCCGACCGGGCCGACGCCTATCCCGCCCAGCTCTCCGGCGGCCAGAAGCAGCGGGTGGCCATCGCCCGGGCCCTGGCCACGGACCCCAAGGTCCTGCTGTGCGACGAGGCCACCTCCGCCCTGGACCCCACCACCACCGCCTCCATCCTGGGCCTTTTGAAGGACCTGAACCAGAAGCTGGGGGTCACCGTGGTGGTCATCACCCACCAGATGAGCGTCATCGAGGAGATCTGCGGCCGGGTGGCCATCATCTCCGAGAGCCGCATCGTGGAGAGCGGCGCCGTCAGCGACGTGTTCCGCCATCCCAAGACCTCCGCCGCCCGGCAGCTCATCATCCCCGGCAGCGAGGCCGCCCGGAACTTCACCGGCACGGGCAAGGTCTACCGCATCACTTTCGACGGCACCACCTCCGACCAGCCGGTGGTGGCCGGCATGGTGCTGGCCTGCGGGGAGCCGGTGAACATCTGGTTCGCCGACACCCGGGACATCGACGGCAAGGCATACGGCCACATGCTGGTCCAGCTGCCGGAGAGCGAAGTGACCGCCGGACGGATGCTGTCCTATCTGGACGAGATCGGCGTCACCTACGAGGAGGAATCACAACATGCTCAGTGCTGAATTTTGGATCATGTTCGCCCAGGGCCTGTGGGAGACCGTTTACGTGACGGTGCTCTCCACCCTGTTCGCCTACATCATCGGACTGCCCCTGGGACTGCTGCTGGCGGTGACCGACGCCGACGGCCTGCGGCCCAACCCCGCTGTCAGCAAGGTGTTCGGCACCGTGGTGAACCTGCTGCGGTCCGTGCCCTTTTTGATCATGGTCTTTCTGCTCAACGGCCTTACCCGCCTCATTATCGGCACCACTGTGGGCAGCCCCGCCATGATTCCGCCCCTGGTCATCGCCGCCTTCCCCTTTGTGGCCCGGCTGGTGGAGGCCTCCGCCCGCGAGGTGGACCGGGGCGTCATCGAGGCAGCGGAGTCCATGGGCGCCTCTCCCCTTCAGATCGTGACCCGGGTGATCCTGCCGGAGGCCACCCCCTCCCTGATCACCGGCGCCACCACCGCCACCGTCACCATCCTGGGCTACTCCGCCATGGCCGGCATCCTGGGCGGCGGCGGCCTGGGCGCCATCGCCATCAACTACGGCTACTACCGCAAGGAATCCGCCATCATGTGGGTGGCCGTGGTGCTCATCGTGGTCCTGGTGCAGATTCTCCAGGGCGCGGGCAACCGCATCGCCGCCCGGTCCGACCGGCGCATCCGCTGACAGTCCGCCGCCCGAGAGCGGCTGATTGATAGATCATCCCCTGACACCATCGTTTTTTGAAAAGGAGTATTGGACATGAAGAAGTTTTTCACCCTGACCCTCAGCGCCCTGCTGGTGCTGTCCCTGCTGGCCGGCTGCGGCGGCTCTGACACCGCGTCTGCCGGTGATGCCGCCGACGGCGGCGACGCTGCTGCGGAGACCACCACGTTGAAGGTGGGCGCCAGCATCACCCCCCACGCCGAGATCCTGGAGCAGTGCAAGCCCATTCTGGCCGAGCAGGGCATCGAGCTGGAGATCGTGGAGTACACCGACTACGTCCAGCCCAACGAGGCTCTGGAAAACGGCGATCTGGACGCCAACTACTTCCAGCACATCAACTACCTCAACTGGTTCAACGGTGACTACGGCACCCACCTGGTCTCCGCCTGCTCCGTCCACTATGAGCCCTTCGGCATCTATCCCGGCAAGGCCTCCTCTCTGGAGGAGCTGAAGGACGGCGATGAGGTCATCGTCCCCAATGACGGCTCCAACGAGACCCGGGCCCTGCTGTTGCTGCAGCAGGAGGGCATCATCACCCTGAAGGACGGCATCACCGCCGCCTCCAACGCCACCGTGCGGGACATCGACTCCTACAATGTGGACATCACCATCCGCGAGATGGACGCCGCTCAGCTGACCTCCTCCCTCCAGGATGTGGCCCTGTCCGTCATCAACGGCAACTACGCCCTCCAGGCCGGCCTCAACGCCGGCACCGACGCCCTGGCCGTGGAGGACTCCCAGGGCGACGCCGCCCAGGAGTACGCCAACGTTCTGGCCGTGAAGGAGGGCAGCGAGGACAACGCCGCCATCCAGGCCCTGGTGGAGGCCCTGCACTCCGACACCGTTCGGGAGTACATCGAGAGCACATACAGCGGCGCTGTGGTGCCCCTGTTCTGATCCGGTACGGCTCTGGAAGCAGCCCGGGAAAGGCATTGCCTTTCCCGGGCTGTCTTTTATGGAGGACGCATGAAATTCCCGTAAAGTATTCGTAAAATTTTTCTGTCGGAACCGGTGGTATTTTCTTCATAGCCGTGCTAGAATGAAAAAACGTCCTCCATTGGAGGACAAATCTGAAATCATAGGAGGTCTCTGGTATGGCAGCCCGCAAGGGAACCCAATATGAGATCGATATGTGCAGCGGTCCCATTCTCTCCAAGATGCTGCTGTTCTCCGTGCCGCTGATGTGCTCAAGTATTTTGCAGCTGCTGTTCAACGCCGCGGACATCGTGGTGGTGGGCCGCTGGGCCGGGGACAACTCCCTGGCGGCGGTGGGCTCCAACACAGCTCTGATCGGCCTGCTGACCAACCTGTTCGTGGGCCTGGCCGTAGGCGCCAACACCCTGGCCGCCAAATACTACGGTGCCCGGGACCGGATGGCCCTGTACAAGACCGTCCACACCTCCATGCTGCTGAGCCTGCTGAGCGGCCTGCTGCTGGCCCTGGTGGGCGCCCTGGGTGCCCGGACCATCCTCATCTGGATGCAGACCCCGGCCAACGTGCTGGATCTGGCCACGCTGTACCTGCGGATCTACTTCCTGGGGATGCCGGCCACCATGGTCTATAACTTCGGCGCCGCCCTGCTGCGGGCAGAGGGCGACACCCGCCGCCCCCTGTATTTCCTGACACTGGCGGGCGTGGTGAACATCATTTTGAACCTGTTCTTCGTCATCGCCATGAAGCTGGACGTGGCCGGTGTGGCCATCGCCACGGTGATCTCCCAGTGCATCTCCGCAGCCCTGGTGGTCCGGTGCATGGTGAAGGACACCGGCCCCCTGCACCTGAACCTGCGGAAGCTGCACATCTACCGGGACAGCCTGGGCCAGATCCTGCGGGTCGGCCTGCCGGCTGGGTTCCAGGGCATTCTCTTCTCCATCTCCAACGTGATGATCCAATCCTCCGTCAATACCTTCGGCGAGGTCATCATGGCCGGAAACTCTGCCGCCGCCAATATCGAGCAGTTCGTCTATGTGGCCATGAACGCCCTGTATCAGGCCAACATCTCCTTTGTCAGCCAGAACCTGGGCGCCGGCAACTACCACCGCATCCGCCGGATCGTCATTCGCGCCCAGCTGTGTGTGCTGGCATTGGGGCTGGTGTTGGGCAACGCCGCCTGGCTTTTCGGCAGCACGCTGCTGGGTATCTATTCCCGCAGCGAGGCCGTGATCCAGGCGGGGCTGATCCGCTTGGGCATCTGCGCCCGGACTTACGCCCTGTGCGGCGTCATGGACGTGATGGTGGGCGGCCTGCGGGGCATCGGCTACTCGGTCATGCCCATGATCGTCTCCCTGGTGGGCGCCTGCGGGCTGCGGCTTTTGTGGATCGCCACCATCTTTCAGATCCCCCGGTTCCACACCATTCAGATGCTCTACTGGTCCTACCCCATCTCCTGGGCCATCACCGCCGCAGTTCATATCCTGTGCTTCCTGTGGGCCATGAAGCGGCTGCGCCGCCATTTCCTGCCGGAGGAGACACTGCCGGACCCCGCTTTGTAACACACGTAAAAAGACCGGCGCCGCATTAGCGGCGCCGGTCCTTTTTCACCTCACAGGCCCAGCCATTCTTTGACAGACAGCACAGCACAGGCGCACAGCATCAGCGTCACCGCCCCCTGGCCCCAGGCCAGGGAATAGCCCACGACGCCCTTCTCCCGTCCGGCCACCAGCACCAGTGACCAGAACACATACAGTGATACCCCGGCAAACACCAGGGCCACCCATCCGGACAGAGCCGGCACCAGGGCAGAGGCCGCCACGAACAGTGCAAAGCCCGCTGCGGAGACGATGGCACCCTTTTGCAGCTGCGGCACGGTGGTCAGGAAAAAGCCTTTTTTCATATATGCGCTCCTTTTGCATCAGTATCCGTTGACAATGACGTTCAGCACTTTTCCGGCCACGGTGCCCGCCACGGAGCTGCCGCCGCCGCCGTTTTCCACCAGCACCACGAAGGCGTAGGGGGCCTCCTCATTCCGCAGGAACCCGGCAAACCACGCGTGAGGCTGCTGGTCCGCGCCCACCTCGGCGGTGCCGGACTTGGCGCAGATATCCATGTTGGGAAAGCGGCTGGTGCCGTAAGTGGCCTCCACATTGTGGGCCATCATATCCGCCAGGGTGGCCGCCGTGTCCGCGGAGACCAGCCGTCCGGTGCGGCCGGTGAGATGGGGCAGGGACGGCAGGCCCAGGACGCCGGTGGTCTTGAGGATCAGGTAGGGCTCGGCGGCCTTGCCGCCGTTTGCGATGGCTCCCATGTACACCATCAGCGCCGCCGGGTTCACCAGGTCCTGATGCTGGCCCACGCCGGCCCAGCCCAGCTCCCCGGCGGTGATGCCGTCAAAGGAGAAGGTGCCGGAGGCGGTGGGCAGGCCGCTGACGGAGTAGCTGTCCGTCAGGCCCGCCTGCTCCGTGTACTTCTTCAGCGTGGAGCCGCCCAGCTCCTGGGCGATCTGGGCGAAGGCCACGTTGCAGCTGTTGGCGAAGGCGGCGTTGATGTTCTGCTGGCCGTGGGTGCCGGAGCAGATGATGGTCTCGTCCCCGATCTGGACGCTGCCCTGGCAGTCCCAGGTACGGTCGAACAAGTCCGGGATCTCCTCGATGGCCGCCGCCAGGGTCACGGTCTTGAACACAGACCCGGGGGTAAAGGTGGAGGAGAGGAAGCGGTTGAGATACGCGCCCTTGTAGCGGTCGTT
Source organism: Dysosmobacter sp. Phy (assembly GCF_054476235.1). Taxonomy (NCBI): domain Bacteria; kingdom Bacillati; phylum Bacillota; class Clostridia; order Eubacteriales; family Oscillospiraceae; genus Dysosmobacter; species Dysosmobacter sp. Phy. The sequence continues at coordinate 2,192,970 of NZ_CM136997.1, read as the reverse complement.
GGTCAGGATGTCCTCCGGCACATTCAGAGGATCGTAGCTGGGGGCGGAGACCATGCACAGGATCTCGCCGGTCTTGTAGTTGTACACCGCCACAGTGCCGGCCTTTCCGTTCAGCGCCTCATAGGCCTCGTAGTTGTAGCGGGCATCGATGGTGAGGTACAGCTCCCGTCCCTGCTGGGCGCCGAAAGCGCCGTTGAGGAGGCTGTACCCGGTCAGCTTGTCGGCAAAGGCGTTGAGGGCGCCGGTGCCGATGTTGCCCTGGAGGTCTCCCACCGCGTGGAGGGTGGCCTTGCGGACGGTGGAGCCGTCGTAGTAGGTGCGCTTGCCGTTCTCCACCCAGCTCAGGGCGTCCCCGTCCCGGTCCAGCACCGTGCCGCTGGCAAGCTCGCCGCTGGAGTTGTACAGGTGGCGGTTGAAGGCCGAGGAGGCCCAGCTGCCGCCGCTAATGAAATACTTCACCAGAAACACACCCAGCCCCGCCGCCAGCAGCAGCGCCAGGATCAGGCACAGGATGGCCCGGCGTTCAATTTTCTTCATGGCCGTCCTCCTTTTCCGCATCCGCCCCGAAGGGATCCCCCACCGGCTCTGTCCGGCGGCGGGCCTTCTGGGTCAGCCGCCGCTGCTGGAAGCGCCGGATGGCGAAGCTGGCGTTCTCCCGGGTGTCAGTGGCCTTCAAAAAGGCCAGCAGGCCCCAAGCCGACAGCATGGCGGAGCCGCCGTTGGAGACGAAGGGGAAGGTGACGCCGGTCAGGGGCAGCAGGTCCACGGAGCCAAACACGTTCAGGCAGGTCTGGAACACCAGCAGCGACGCCGCCGCGCAGGCGGCGATGGTATAGAAGCTGGACCGGCCCACCCGGACTGCCCGGGCGGCGAAGAAGGCCAGGGTCACGATGGATCCCACCGCCAGCACGGCGATCAGCAGTCCCCACTCCTCGCACAGCATCCCGAACACCAGGTCCGTGTCCGCCGCGGCCACATTGTGGAGCCAACCGTTGCCGGCACCCATGCCCAAAAGGCCGCCGGAGGCAGCCGCCGACATGGTGCGGGTCTGCTGGTAGCCGGTGGTAGAGGCCGCCTCCCAGGCGTGGCCCCAGGTGGCAAAGCGGCTGAGGATGTAAGGCTTGAACTTGACGATGATCCCGGCGCCGAACACCGCCGCGCCGCAGATCAGCGACAGCGTGGCAAAGTCCCCGGACCGGAGGTAGGCGATCACCAGGAAGGTGACGAAGAAGATGGCCGCCGTGCCGAAGTCGCTCATGAGGCCCAGCAGCCCGATGCAAACGCCGGTCAGCACGATGAACAGCGTCAGGTTCCGCCGGCGGAACAGCCGCTCCAGCGTGGCGGAGCCGGCAAAGATATAGCAGATCTTGGCGATCTCCGAGGGCTGGAAGGAAAAGCCGCCCAGGGAGATCCAGTTGACGGCGCCGTATTTACGGCTGCCGATCACCAGCGTGATGCCCAGAAGCCCGATGGCCCCGGCGGCCATGAGCCAGCGGATCTTCTGCACCCGGCTCAGGTCCCGCAGAAACAGCCCCACCACCAAAAACAGCACCAGCCCCAGCAGCACCGCCAAAAACTGCTTGAACAGGCTCCCCGGCGCGCTGGAGGCCGTCACCGACAGCGACAGCGTGGAGAGGAAGAAGGCGATGGTCTCCAGCTCGAACCCCACGCAGCGGGTGGCCCGCAGCGCGGCGAAGTACACCCACATCACCGCCGTCAGCCCCAGAAATGCCAGGGGAATGGCGGCGGAGGCCTCCTGGCCCGCCGCCGCGATCAGCTGCAGGCAGGCCAGGACCTGGAACACCGTCAGCCACAAAAAGGAGGGCCAGATGGCCGCGGGCCGCTCCGCCTTGCGTCGGGCCTCCAGATTCTCCCGCTCCGCCACGGTCTGGGGCAAAAACACCAGGGGCACACCGCCCAGAGAGATGGTGTCTCCCAGCTTCACCGGGGCGGAGCCCTCCACCCGCTCGCCGTTGACGGCGGTGCCGCCCTTGGAATCCAGGTCATAGAGGGTCCAGCTCTCGTCCTCCCCCCGGCACAGCGCCGCGTGCTGGCGGGAGACGCTGGGGTAGTTCAGCTGCACATCCGCCGTCTTGCCCCGGCCCAGGATGTTCTCCCAGTGGGTCAGGGGCAGGGCCGTGCCGTTGGGCAGGCTCAGCTGGGCCCAGGTCTCGGGGGTGTGGGGGATCCGCAGCAGCGACTGTACCGCCCGGAACAAAATCAAAATTGCCAGCGCGGGAAACAGGAAGCGGACAAAGGCCATGTACCACTCCCCAATCATCGGGTGCGCAGCCAGCAGGCCCGTCGCCGCATCCAGAGCCGCCTGAAAAGGCGCCGTCAGCGTGGCTTCCATGCTGCATCCGCCTCCTTTCTGTAATTCATGGTATTATAGCATTTTTCCCGATGGCTGTACAGTCCCTCCTTTCCGGTCGGAATTTCCGGAATTTTGGGAATTTTCCAGGGGGGAATTTCTCTTTTTCTCTTGACCTTCCGAAAAAAATCCATTAAAATAATTAACCGGCCATAATATTTACGGGCATCCGCCCGTTCTATTTTTAAGACCGTACAACCACTTTTAGGAAAGGCCGATGGATCATGACACATCCCTACAAGACGCGGGAAGGCGGCGCCACGGTGACGATCTTCGTCCCCTATGACTGCAAGAACAACTGCCCCTTCTGCATCAATAAAGGCGAGTACGCGGACCTGACCGGCTTCTCTGCGGAGAAGATCTGCCGGAGCATCCGGCGGATGGACGCCATCACTCCGTACTGCGACTTCGTCTTTACCGGAGGGGAGCCCTTCGCGGACCTCAAGTCCCTGCAGACCATGCTGGACTGCATCCCCACCACCCACAAGGTCTATATCAACACCACCCTGCCGGTGTCCGAGCACCAGTCCGAGGCCGACATCCTGGCCTTTGCCGAGCGCAACAAGCACAAGATCACCTGCATCAACGTCTCCCGCCACATGCAGCACTATGTGGTGGAGTCCAACGACGGATTGCTTGCCAAGCTCCCGGTGCCCTTCCGGATCAACTGCGTGCTGTACAAGAATTACCCGGCCAAGAATCTGGTGCCCTATATGGAGCGGTTCCACCAGATCCCCGGCGCCTCCATCCAGTTCCGCTTTGACTACACCGCCACCACGCCGGAGAACCTCTACGACGAGGACGGCGACAAGATCCTCCAGGATCTCAAGCAGGTGGCCCGGTACACGGGGCTGGACGGCTGCCGGATGCGCTGCGGCTTCCATTTCGACTATAAGGGCATGGAGCTGACCTATCACAAGACCCTGCCCTACTCCACCATCGTGGAGACCGACCCTGTCAACGGTGTCACCTACGACATTCTGTACGATATCCTCATCAAGCAAAACGGCGACATCCACTCCGACTGGGACGGCACCCCGCTGGATGTGGACGCCTATGAAAAGGTGGTCTTTGAGCCCTACGACCTGAAGTGGCTGGCCCGGATCGCGTAAACACCAAAAGCGGCGGAACACCCGCCGCTTTTTTCTTCACAAAGGAGGCAATCATATGAAACCCATCCAAACTGTGGGCGTCATCGGCCTGGGCGCTTTGGGCGTGCTGTACGCCGACCAGCTCACCCGCGCCCTGGGAAAGGACCGCGTCCTGGTGCTGGCGGACCATGACCGGACCGAGCGCTACCGCCGGGAGGGCATCTGGTACAACGGCAATCTGTGCGACTTCCAGTACGCCGACGCCGCTCAGGTCACAGAGCCTGTGGATCTGCTGCTCTTCGCCGTGAAGTTCGGCGGGCTGGACGCGGCCGTGGAGACCTGCCGCCATCTGGTGGGGCCGGACACCCTCGTGCTGTCGGTTCTCAACGGCATCGCCAGCGAGGAGGTGCTGGGCCGGGCCTACGGCGCGGAGAAGGTAATCTGGTGCGTGGCCCAGAAGATGTCCGCCAAAAAGGAGGGCAACCGGGCCTTCTGTGATCCCACCGGAGAGCTGGCCGTGGGCCTGCCTGCCGGCGCGGACCGGGCGCCGCTGGAGCGGCTCACCGCCTTCTTTGACGCCATCGGCTTCTCCTACTCCCTGCCCGCGGACATCCGCACCCACATGTGGAGCAAACTCCTGTGCAACACCGGCTGCAACCAGGCGGCCCTGGTGTTCCAGTGCGGCTACGGCGGACTCCAGGCCCCCGGCAGGGCCCGGGACACCATGACCGGCGCCATGGCGGAGGTGGTGGCAGTGGCCGCCGCCGAGGGCGTGGCCCTGTCCCAGGCGGATATCGACAGCTGGGTCGCCATCATCGACAGCTTCCCGCCGGACGGGGAGCCCTCCATGCGCCAGGACGGCAAGGCCCGCCGCCCCAGCGAGGTGGAGCTCTTTGCCGGCACCATCCGCCGTCTGGGGGCCCGGCATGGCGTCCCCACGCCGGTGAACGACTGGCTCTACGAGCAGATCAAGGCCATGGAGGCTGCCTATTAAGCCGCAGTCTGGTCCATACAGCCCATTCTATGCACAGCGCGGAGGGGAAAATGCCCTCCGCGCTGTTTCTTACGCTTCCTCTTCTTCCGGCCGGTGCTTTTTCCGGCCCCAGCGGAACCCCCGCTTCCCCGACTCCTCCTGGATACCCTCCAGGGTCAGCAGCAGGTTGCTGCGGAACAGCAAGCCCATGAACTTCAGCAGGCCGTCCCGGGTCTCCTTGTCCAGGTCCTTCATAGCCCGGACCATGGCGCCCACGGCCTTGAAGCTGTCCGCCTTCAGATCCGTCAGCGTAGCGGCGCCGGAGGCGGAGAGCACCGTGAACATGGCTTCCACGAACTTCCCCCGCTGTTCCGGCGTCATGGTCCGGACCCAGGCGCGAAGCTCCAGGTCGCTGAGGTGGGCCTGCCGGGTCACCTGCCGCAGCGTGAGGAAATGGTCTCCCATCACCTGCCAGGAAAAGCCGTCGTGCTGGAGAAACCCCAGCTGGTCGCTGTCCACCACGGTATAGTCCTCCTCGTGCTCCAGCAGCATCCCCACCACCGAGGACTTGGGCACGATGGAGACGATCCTGTCCCCCAGCCGCCGGTGCTGGGGCAGGTCCAGGAAATCGTCCCGAAAGCCGGGGCCGTCGTTGGACCAGACGGTGTCGATCCGCCGCTGGACTGCCGCCGGGCAGAACACCCCGGCGTACACCGCCAGGTTGCCGCCCTTGGAGTGGCCGCCCAGCAGCAGACGCCGCCGGGGATACTGCCGGGCCACCTCCGCCGTATACTGGGCGGCCTTTTTCTGGGCGGGCACCTCCGGCAGCCAGGACAGGTCAAAGTCCTCCTTCCAGCCCGCCAGGGTATCGTCGGTACCCCGGAAGGACAGGTACACCCGCCCGTCCCCGGTCTCCACAGCCAGGGCGGCGAACTGCTCTCCCCGCTCCGCGTCCAGCCAATCCACAAAGCAGTTGAGACCCATGTCCCCAAAGCGGCGGGACTCCGCCATCTTCCGCAGCATCTCCGGGATGGCGTCGGGCACCAGGACCCCCATGTCGATTTTTTCGCCCTGGGAAAAGCGGGCGAAGAAGGCCTCTGCCGCCGTCCGCAGCGGTACGCTCTCCCCCATGCCCGGCGGCGGCACGATGCCGCCAAAATCCACAAAGGACACCTCCGCCAAAATGAGATTGTCCACCTCGTTGAAAGGGGCCTGGGCCAGGGTCAGGTCCCCCCGCCAGTCCAGATAATCCAGCAGATTCGCCATGGGCGGTCGTCCTCCCGTGTTTGATGATGGCTGTATTATATCCGCAAATCCGCCTCCGTACAACCCCGGGCCGGGCGGAAAATTTCCGGTCTATCCGGGACGGGCTGTTCATACAATGGACCATCACAAACGAGAGGTGGACCCCATGACAACTGAGACCTGCAATGAAGTCCTGCTGGCGGGCACGGCCCAGGACGCCCCCGCCCTGTCCCACGAAAACCACGGCGCCCGGTTCTATCGCTTTTCCCTGGAGGTGCCCCGCCTCTCCGGCCAGGCGGACGTGCTGCCGGTGCTGCTGCCGGAGGACCGGCTGCTGCCGCTGGGACCGGGGGACCCGGTCCGGATCCAGGGCCAGCTGCGCTCATTCAACAACCGCAGCGGCGTGGGCAGCCGCCTGGTACTGACGGTCCACGCCCAGGAGGCGGAAGCGGGAGACGGCGGGCCCCAGAACCACATCCGGCTCTGCGGTGCCGTCTGCAAGCCGCCGGTGTACCGGCGGACGCCTCTGGGCCGCAGCATCTGCGATTTGATGCTGGCGGTGCCCCGGCGGTACGGCCGGGCGGACTATCTGCCCGCCATCGCCTGGGGACAGGTGGCCGCCCGGTGCGCCGGGCTCCAGGTGGGGGACCCGCTGTCCCTGGAGGGCCGGGTCCAAAGCCGCCTCTACCGCAAGGTCACAGAGTCCGGCATCCAGGACCGGGTGGCCTACGAGGTGTCCATCATGCACCTGCTGGAGGAAGAGGACGCGTAAAAGAACGAGGAACGGCTTTTGCCGTTCCTCGTTCTTCATGACCGCAGCGCCCGCAAGAGCGCCGGGCGGGGATCCTCCGCTGTCTCTCCGGTGAGGTAGGCCAGGGCCTGCTCCCAGCTCTTCCGGGAAAACGCCTTCACCGGCACGGTCTCCAGCGTCCATGCCAGCCGCTGCCGGCAGACGTACCGCAGATCAGAGAGGCAGAGACACCCGCAGCGGAATGCCAGGTAGTCCAGCAGGGAGAACCCCAGCAGACTGTCCACCGTGGCCCTCTCAGCCTCCGCCGCCATGGCTCGCCTCCTCCGCCGGTGCAGGGGCGGCCTGTCCCATGAACATTCGTCGCGACCGCATCTTGTCCGCTCCTTTCCTGATGGCTCCACCGGGTCCGCCGGAAGGGGGCCGCGCCCCCCTCCGGCTCTCCGGCAGAAATAATAGACGCAGCGTATGAGTGTTCCCCATACACCACGTCTTGTCAGGTAGACAAAATGCGACCGCAGCAAAATCAAGTGCCTTTTCCCGCTTGTAAAAAGCGGACAAAGCCACTATAATGTACTTGCGGAGCAGCTTTTGCTGCTATGTATGAGTGCGTGCACACTCTACGTATGGCCGTGGGGTGTGCCAGCACGCCACGGCCGCCGCATTTATTATTTCCGTTCCTATCATATGACAAATTTCGACAAAGTGCAAGAGAGAATCAGGGGGCGCCGCGGCAGACGGCACCCCCTGATTTTTATTTGGTGGGGAAGCCGAAGGTCCCCCGCATATCGAACAAAAACCGCAGGAAGCTCTTGGGATAGACGATGAACTCCCCGTCATCCAGCATCCGCTCTACCTCCGGCCAGTCCGCCCAGCGGACCTGGGCCACCTCCTCTTCCTGGAGGCGCAGGGCGGAAAGCTCCACCTCCCGCTCCAGCAGGAAGAAGTCGTCGAAGCCGCCGTCGAAGTTCACCGTCACCGAGGGCCGCAGGCCGCTCAGGTCCAGGTCCAGGCCCAGCTCCTCCCGGACCTCCCGCTCCGCGCCCTTGCGGCTGGTCTCTCCGGCGTCCACACCGCCGCCCACGGTCACGTCCCACTTGCCGGGCCAGATGTGCTTGCTCTGGGTGCGCTGCTGGATCAGCAGCTGCCCCGCCTGATTGAACACGCACACATGCACCACCGTCCGGTATTCCCCCGGGCCTTTTCTGCCGTAGCGCTCCGCAGTCTTACCCAGGGGCACACGGTTTTCATCGTACAGATCCACCAGTTCCATGCTCTTCTCCTTAGCTCACTGCCGCCGGGCAGTTTCGTAGTCGTCCCCGCGCCGATAAAAGGGACAGGCGTCGTTGACGCCCCGGAGGAACCGCTCCATCTCGTCCTCGTCCAGGTCCATGGTACAGCAGTATGCCTCCAGCTCCTCGTCGTAATCGTAATAGACGCACTCGTCGCAGTTGGCCGCCATGAGGCCACCTCCTTCACATCATCACGGAATAGATGCCGTCGATCGGGATGCCCTGCTCAATCACCAGCTCCTCCAGAGCCGTCCGGCTCTCCGGCGGTGCCGCCCAGCAGATGCCGCAGCCGGCGGTGATGGCCCGGGGGACCGGGATCAGCCGCCCCGGCGCGCCCGCCGCGGCGCAGGCGCTCTCCATCTCCATGGCCGCCGTTGTGGTGGGAAAGGTGATGACGCACCGCTCACATCTCTGCCGCATCAGCGGGCCTCCTCCGCCAGGGCGGCCACCGCCGCGACGGCGGCGTCGGTCTCGGCCTCGGTGTTGAACCAGGACCAGGAAAAGCGGACGGCCCCCTGGTCCTCGGTGCCCAGGCACCGGTGGAGCCGGGGCGCACAGTGGGCCCCGGGGCGGGTGGCGATGGAGAACCGCTCCGCCAGCTCGTCGGCGATCTCGGAGGAGTCCTCCTCCCCGATGTTCAGCGACACGATGGCCGCCCGCCGGGGCGCGGCGAAGTCGCCGTATACCTTCACGCCGGGCAGGTCCCGCACGCCCGCGTAAAACCGCCGGGCCAGGGCGTCCTCATGAGCGCGGATGGTCTCCGGTCCGGTGGCATTCAGGAAATCCAGGGCGGCGCCCAGGCCCGCCAGGCCATGGCTGTTGAGGGTACCGGCCTCCAGCCGGGTGGGATACTCCATGGGCTGGGTCTGGGAAAAGCTCTGCACCCCGGTGCCGCCCACGGCGAAGGGCCGGATCTCCACGCCCTCCCCCACGCACAGCCCGCCGGTGCCCTGGGGGCCCATGAGGCCCTTGTGGCCGGTGAAGCACACCGCGCTGATGTGCTGGCCCGCCATGTCGATGGGGAACACCCCCGCCGTCTGGGAGGCGTCCAGAATGAACAGCAGCCCGTGTGCGCGGCAGAAGTTCCCCACAAAGTCAATGTCCACCATGTCCCCGGTCAGGTTGGAGGCGTGGGTGCAGACCACGGCCCGGGTCTGGGGCCGCAGCAGCCGTTCGAAGGCGCCGTAGTCCAGGCGGCCGCTGCGGTCCGCGGGCACGAAGTCCACCGCCGCCCCCTGCTCCTCCAGTCGGTACAATGGCCGGAGGACGGAGTTGTGCTCCAGGTCCGTGGAGAGCACGTGGTCCCCGGGCCCCAGCAGGCCGGAGATGGCGGTGTTCAGGGCGTGGGTGGAATTCTGGGTGAAGGCCACCCGGTCCGCCCGGGGACAGCCGAACAGGGCCGCTGCCTTCCAGCGGACGGCGTAGACGGTCCGGGCGGCGGAGAGGGCGTCGTCGTGGGCGCCCCGGCCGCAGTTGCCGTAGTCGGCCATGGCCCGGACCACCGCCTCAGCCACACCCGGCGGCTTGGGACGGGTGGTGGCGGCGTTGTCCAGGTAGATCACGGCTTGACCACCTTCCCGGCCCCGGCCAGCTTCTCCACGATGGTGTACATATTGGTGACGCCGCCCACGGCCAGCTTATCGGTCAGTCCGTAGTGATTGAGGCAGGTGCCGCAGGTCAGGATCTCCACCCCCTGGGCCTCCAGGTTCTTCAGGTCCTCCAGGCAGGCGGAGCCCTCTACGGTCAGGTGGGCACCGCCATTGTAAAACAGCATGGTCTTGGGCAGCACCGGCAGCTGGCTGACGGCAAAGAGGAAGCCCTTCATCAAGGTCTTTCCCAGCTCGTCGCTGCCTCGGCCCATAACATCGGTATCCACCGCCACCAGGAAGTCTCCCCGGGCGTCGGGCGTGCAGCTGAGCTCCGGCTCCTCCAGCACCGCGGCACCGGCAGACGGGTCCGCCACCTCCACGGTGACGGAGAACCGGCCCTCCCCCAGCTTCTCGGCCTTGGCCGTCAGGTGGCGGCCTGAGGCCATCCGCTGGAGGTTCTGCACGGCGATCTCATTGTCCACCAGCACCTCCAGCGTCCCCGGCTCGGTCATCTCATTCAGGGCCCGGGTGGCCTTCACCACGGGGATGGGGCACTGCCGGCCCAGGGCGTCCACGGTGATCTTCTTCACGGTTCATTCCTCCCATGCGTTTTTCTTGACGGTTTTCATTGTAATACGGCCCAACGGTGAAAACAAGGGCTGTTTTTTGGGGAGAATAGCCCTTGTCCCCGGCAGAGCGGCTCCTTGCCGGAAAATTTGCTCCCCTCTCCGCCATTTTTCACCAAATTTCTTGACAGCGGCAGCATCCGCACCGTAAAATAAAAGTCTGTTCGCGGCCGCCGCGGCCGCCACTTCTCATCAAAGATTCGAGGTCGTTCCCATGAAAACACCCTTTGTCACCAAAGATCAGCTGGAGGCCATCGCCGCCCGGTACCCCACTCCCTTTCACATCTACGACGAGCGGGGCATCCGGGAAAACGCCCGGCGGCTGAAGGCCGCCTTCGCCTGGAATCCCGGCTATCGGGAGTACTTCGCCGTGAAGGCCACCCCCACTCCCGCCATTTTGAAGCTCCTGAAGGAGGAGGGCTGCGGCTGCGACTGCTCTTCGGAAGCCGAGTTGCTGATGGCGGAGAGGTGCGGCGTCACCGGGGAGGGCATCATGTTCTCCTCCAACAACACCCCCGCCGGGGAATTCCAGCTGGCCCACCGCCTGGGCGCCGTCATCAACCTGGACGACATCACCCTGGTGGACTATCTGGCCGAGGCCATCGGCACCATCCCCGAGAAGATCTGCTGCCGCTACAACCCCGGCGGCGTGTTCACCCTGGGCGAGACCCGGGAGGGCTTCCAGGTCATGGACAACCCCGGCGACGCCAAGTACGGCATGACCCGCGCCCAGATTGCCGAGGCCTTCACCCGCCTTTCCGAAATAGGTGCCAAAGAGTTCGGCATCCACGCCTTTCTGGCCTCCAACACCCTCTCCAACGACTACTATCCCGCCCTGGCCCGGATCCTGTTCCAGCTGGCGGTGGATCTGAAGAAGGAGACCGGCGTCCACATCACCTTCATCAACCTCTCCGGCGGCATTGGGATCCCCTACCGGCCGGAGCAGCCGGAAAACGACATTGCCGCCATCGGCGAGGGCGTCCGTAAAGCTTACGAAGAGATCCTGGTGCCCGCCGGCATGGACGACGTGGCATTGTACACGGAGCTGGGCCGGTTCATGCTGGCCCCCTACGGCCATCTGGTCACCCGGGCCATCCACGAAAAGCACATCTACAAGGAGTATATCGGCGTGGACGCCTGCGCCTGCAACCTGATGCGGCCCGCCATGTACGGCGCCTACCACCACATCAGCGTCTGCGGCAAGGAGACCGCCCCCTGCGACCACAAGTACGACGTGGCCGGCGGCCTGTGCGAGAACAACGACAAGTTCGCCGTGGACCGGATGCTGCCCAAGATCGACATGGGGGACCTGCTGGTGATCCACGACACCGGCGCCCACGGCCACGCCATGGGCTACAACTACAACGGCAAGCTCCGCTCCGCCGAGCTGCTGCTGAAGGAGGACGGCTCTGTGGAGCTGATCCGCCGGGCGGAGACCATCGAGGACTATTTCGCCACACTGGTGTGGTAAATCTGCTGCATCTGCCCAAAGGGGCGGGGCCTGACGGCCCCGCCCCTTTTTCCACAGTTTGACACCGGTCCGCCGCCGCGGTATACTGGCGGCAAAGAGATCGGGAGGGATGTCTATGGAACGCACTGCCATCACCCGCGCCGTCATCGCCGGAAGCGGCACCATGGGGGTCCAGCTGGCGGGGATCTTCGCCGCCGGAGGGCTGGAGGTCATCCTCTGGAACCGCAGCGCCCGGGGCCTGGAGCGGGCCGCCGCGCTGAAGGGCCGGGTCCGCCTGACCACGGACGACGCCGTGTTCGCCTTCGCCCCGTTCATTCTGGAGAGCATCGCGGAGGACCTGGACGCCAAGCGGGACTTCCTGGGCCGGATCAGCCGTCTGGCGCCGGAGGACTGCCTCATCGCCACCAACACCTCGGGCCTCTCCGTCACCGCCCTGGGCGAGGCCGTGGCGCAGCCGGGCCGCTTCGTGGGGATGCACTGGATCAATCCCCCGGCCCTGATCCCGCTGGTGGAGGTGGTCCAGGGGGACCTGACCGCGCCGGAGACGGCGGAGGCCGTCTTTCAGCTGGCACAGGCTCTGGGCAAGCGGCCCATCCGCACCCGGGACGTGCCGGGATTTCTGCTGAACCGGCTGCAGTTTGCTCTGCTGCGGGAGGCTTTCCACCTGGTGGAGAGCGGCGCCGCGGGCATCCGGGACGTGGACGACGCCGTCCGGTACGGCCTGGGGATGCGCTACGCCTGCGGCGGGCCCTTCCGGTCGGCGGACCTGGGCGGGCTGGACGTGTTCCGGCAGATCGCCGCCTACCTCTTCCCGGACCTGTCCAACAGTACCGGCGTGCCGGAACTGCTGGAGCACCTGTGCATCCAGGGGGACCTGGGCGCCAAGACCGGCCGGGGCTTCTACGACTATGCCGGCGGGGGCGCCGCCCGGGCCGCGGCGGAGCGGGACCGGATGCTGCGGGCCCTGGCGAAGCTGGCGAAGGAGCCAACGGACCCGTGATCCCCCGCCGCCTGTCCCAAACGGCAGCAGCGCCGCCGCAGATCTGCGGCGGCGCTGCTGTGTTCTCTCAAACGGAGGCCGCTGTGTCCTCCCGGGCGGTGAAGTAGACGAAATAGGCGTCTCCCGTATCGCCCTCCTCCGTACCGTCCTCGAAGATCTCCAGATACCCGATGGAGAAGTCCGCCTGGCCGGCCGGGACCTCATACACCAGCTCACCGGTACGCTCCTCGTCCACAGCCAGCTGATAGGTGCCGGGCAGCTGCGCCTCACCCACCGGCTCCAGCTCCTCATAAGTCTCCGGGTCCGTGGTAATGGGGTAGCAGTAATCCTCCTCCGCGTCTCCCCATCCCAGCTGGAAGTCCGTGTCGTACATCTCGATGCTCTCCCGGTAGGTATTCTTCACCGTCACCTCCACCACCAGCAGCGCGTTCCCCGGCTCCGGCGTGCGGCCCGCGTATTCGCCGGTCAGACTGGCGCTGTCGATGGTAAAGTCAAAGAAATAGGTCTCCATCGTGTCTCCGATACGGCCTTCGGAAGAGACCTCCCCTCCGCCGCAGGCGGTCATCCCCAGAGCCATTGCCGCAGCGAGCATCAGCACAAACCCTCTTTTCATCGTTCTCTCTCCTCTTTATCTGTTATGGACGCCCACACAAATTTCCCCTGTATCCTTTTTCAATGTAACACATACCGTCTGCCCGCGCAATCCGAAAAACGCGGGAGCGCTGCCGCTCCCGCGTCCTATTTACCGTGTGGGAATGATCTCGATCCAATAGCCGTCCGGATCAGAGATGAAATAGATCCCCATGGCCGGATTCTCAAAGCAGATGCATCCCAGCTGGGCATGGCGGGCATGGGCCGCCTCATAGTCGTCAGCCCGCAGGGCCAGATGGAACTCGCACTCTCCCAGATCGTATTTCTGGGGGTGGTCCCGCAGCCATGTCAGCTCCAGACGGAAATCGGTCTTGCCATCGCCCAGAAAGACGATGACATAGCTGCCGTCGGCCGCCTCCTTCCGGCGCACCGGCTCCAGATCCAGCGCCTCTTTGTAGAAGGCCAGGGACTTGTCCAAATCAGACACATTAAAATTAAAATGATTGAATGTCAGCATATCGTTCACCTCTTCGTCAGTATACCATGGCGGCGCCGGGTGCTGTCAAGACAAAACCGGAGGTAGCTATGGAAGTTGCACAATTCCTGCCGCCAAGTTTCTCCGCATTTGTGCCCATTCCCGCTTGTCCCAGGGAGTTAGCAGTGGTAAACTCAAAGTGTTAGAGCAAGCTAACTTTTGGGAGGAATACCATATGACACTGGATATGCTGCCTCTTGGGCAGGAGGCCGTCATCACCGCCGTGGGCGGCGAGAATTCCCTTCGCTGCCATCTGCTGGATATGGGGCTGATTCCCCGGACTGTGGTCCGGGTGGAGAAGGTAGCCCCGCTGGGTGACCCCATCGAGCTGCGGGTCCGGGGCTATTCCCTGTCCCTGCGGAAAGAGGACGCCCGGAACATTACCGTGGAGGTGAGCAAGCCGTGATCTTCGCGCTGGCCGGAAACCAAAATTGCGGCAAGACCACCCTCTTCAACCAGCTCACCGGCTCCAACCAGCACGTGGGCAACTTCCCCGGCGTCACCGTGGACCAGAAGTCCGGCGCCATCCGGGGGCAGAAGGACTGCACGGTGGTGGACCTGCCGGGCATCTACTCCATCCGGCCCTACACGCCGGAGGAGATCGTCACCCGGGACTTCATCCTGAACCAGCGGCCCGACGGTATCATCAACATCATCGACGCCACCAACATCGAGCGGAACCTGTATCTGACCTTGCAGCTGATGGAGATGCGGATCCCCATGGTGCTGGCCCTGAACATGATGGACGAGGTCACCGGCAGCGGCGGCACCATCGACGTCAAGGGCCTCAGCCAGGCCCTGGGCATCCCGGTGGTGCCCATCTCCGCCGTGAAGAACCAGGGCGTGGACGAGCTGGTCCGCATCGCCGTGTCCACGGCGAAAAACCGCGTCTACCCCAAGGTATACGACTTCTGCTCCCCCGGACCGGTCCACCGCTGCATCCACGCGGTGGTCCACCAGATCGAGGACCACGCCGAGGCCTCCGGCATCCCGGTGCGCTTCGCCGCCACCAAGCTGATCGAGGGCGACGAGGACATCCGCGCCCGGCTGGAGCTGGACCAGAACGAGCTGGAGCTGATCGAGCACAGCGTCCAGGAGATGGAGGCGGAGCACGGCATGGACCGCAACGCCGCCCTGGCGGATATGCGGTATAATTTCATCGAGAGTGTCTGCGCCGGCACGGTGGTCAAATGCCATGCCTCCCGGGAGCGGCAGCGCAGCGAAGCCATCGACCGGGTCGTCACCAACCGCTGCCTGGCTCTGCCGCTGTTCTTCGGCATCATGCTGGCCATCTTTTTCCTGACCTTCAACGTCATCGGCGCGGTGCTGTCGGACCTGCTGGCGGCGGGCATCGACGCCCTGACCGCCGCCGTGGACGCAGGGCTCACGGCCTACGGCCTCAACCCGGTGGTCCACAGCCTGGTCATCGACGGCGTGTTCGCCGGAGTGGGCAGTGTATTGAGCTTTTTACCCATTATAGTGGTTCTTTTCTTCTTCCTGTCCATTCTGGAGGACACCGGATACATGGCCCGGGTGGCTTTCGTCATGGACCAGCTGCTGCGGAAGATCGGCCTGTCCGGCCGGAGCATCGTGCCGCTGCTGATCGGCTTCGGCTGCTCCGTGCCCGCCATCATGTCCACCCGGACCCTGGCCTCGGAGCGGGACCGGCGGATGACCATTCTCCTGACCCCCTTCATGAGCTGCTCGGCCAAGATCCCCATTTACGGAGTGTTCACCGCCGCCTTCTTTCCCCGGTACGCCGCTCTGGTGATGATCGGTCTGTACCTGCTGGGCATCCTGGTGGGCATCATCGCCGCCAAGGTCCTGGGCGCCACCGCCTTTAAGGGAAACCCGGTGCCCTTCGTCATGGAGCTGCCCAACTACCGCTTCCCCTCCCTCAAAAGCGTGGGACAGCTGTGCTGGGACAAGGCCAAGGACTTCCTGACCCGGGCCTTCACCATCATCTTTGTGGCCACCATCATCGTCTGGTTCCTCCAGACCTTCGACACCCGGCTGAACCTGGTGGCCGACAGCGCCCAGAGCCTGCTGGCCACGGTGGGCGCCGTCCTGGCGCCGGTGTTCACGCCCCTGGGCTTCGGGGACTGGCGGGTGTCCACGGCCCTCATCACCGGCTTCATCGCCAAGGAGTCCGTCATCTCCACCCTGGGCATCCTCACCGGCTCCGGCACAGATGTGGGCGCCGCCGCCCTGGGGACGCTGTTCACTCCGGCGGCCGCCGCGGGCTTTTTGGCCTTCACGCTGCTGTACACCCCCTGCGTCGCCGCCATCAGCGCGGTGCGGCGGGAGCTGCGCTCCGGCTGGAAGGCCGCGGGCGTGGCCCTGAGCCAGTGCGTGATCGCCTGGGCGGTGGCCTTCATCGTATACCGGCTGGCGCTGCTGATCCTGTAAGGAGGGAACCCGATGGAACTTCTGATCCTTCTGGCCCTGGGCGTGTGGCTGTTCTTCGCCCTGCGGTCCTGCCGCCGGCATCCCGGCTGCGGCGGGGACTGCGCCCACTGCCGGGGCTGCAAAAAATAGATCGGCGTCAAAACAGGCCGCCCCGACGGGGCGGCCTGTTTTTCTGTGAGAGGGAACCGGCGGGGGCAGCGCTTACCGCACCGCGCTGCGGCTCACCCGCTCCAGGGCTTTGCTGACTGCGGGCACCTTCAGCACGATGACCGTGATGATCCCCTCCGCCAGCAGGTAGCTGTAATTGTAGACGATGGGATACACCGCCTTCAGGGACTGGGGGAAATTCTCCGGCATGTAGTCCATCCAGTAGAGGTATCCGCCCAGGGAGTGGAAAAAGCCCCGGGCCAGCACCGCCGCGATGTAGCCGATCACCAGGCCGTTTTTCTTTCCCCGGAACAGGCCGGAAAGGCCCAGGGCGGCAAAGGCGAACACATAGTCGCAGCAGACCTGGAACAGCGTCAGGAAGTAGGGCTCCTGCAAAAATTGCAGCACACCGTAGGCAAGGCCCACCAGCACGCCGGTGCGGACGCCGTACCAGTAGCCGATCAGCACGATGAACAGCATGCTCAGCAGGGTTACGGACCCGCCGTAGGGCATCTCGGCGAAGGGCTTGATGAAGGACGTGACATAGGCCAGGGCCACCGCCATGGCGCAGTAGGCCAGGTGCCGGGCGCTCATACCCCGGGTCTCCTTCCCGCCGGACAGGGCCAGGCCCGCCAGCAGGAACAGGGCCATCAAAGCCCCGCTGAGGACGTATCCGGCGGTGGTGAGGCCGCCCTCGGCATTGACGAACAGTTGCAGCATGATGAACTTCCTCCTTGTCGATCTGACCGCGGACCGGCGGGCGGCATGAAAAAAGCGCCCTCCCGGGCTGCCGGGAAGGCGCTGGTACGCGGAGATCTCCCCGCGCGTCGATCATTGACGGCTCCCTACGTTGGCATTACCCACATCAGGTCACGGGTCGGCGCTCTCAGCGCCCTCTCAGCCTGTTGCAACAAGCTCCCCGGTCCACAATCTATGAACTTGATGGGCTCATCCTACCACGTTTCGACCAGCTTTGCAAGGCCTCACAGCCACTTTTTCCGCTTGAACCACCACAGCAGCGCCCCCACGATGACCGCGCTCAGGCCGATCACCGCCGGGTAGCCGTAGCGCCACCGCAGCTCCGGCATGGCGGCGAAGTTCATGCCGTACCAGCCGGTCAGAAGGGTCAGGGGCAGGAACACCGCCGTCACCACCGTGAACACCTTCATCAGGTCGTTCTGCCGGATGGACAGCTGGGACTGGTAGGCCTCCCGCAGGTGGGACACGGACTCCCGCAGGTCCTGGACGGTATTAAGATACCGCTCCGTCCGGTTGCCAAGGTTGGAAAAGCGGCGGGCGGTCTCCTGGCTCAGCAGGCTGTTTTCATTGTCCGCCAACTCCCGGAAGATGGAGTCCAGCTGCTCATAGTACCGCCGCAGCCGCAGCAGCTCCCGCCGCCAGGCGGCGATCTGCGCCAGGCAGTCTCCGTCGGGCCGGGCCAGGACGGCGTCCTCGCCGTCGGCGATCTCCCCCTCCAGGGCGTCCAGGTGGTCCATGTCCCCCATCAGCAGCCGGACGAAGAAGCGGTGGAGCAGCTGCTCCCGGGAGAGCGGCTCCTCCTCCAAAGCGGCGAAGATCTCCCGGGCCCGGGTCAGGCCCCGCTCCTCCCCGCAGAAGCACAGGAGGCGCTCCCGGTCCAGATACAGCAGGAACCGGGCGTCCTCCGTCCGGTCGCTGCGGACGTCGTACCAGTCGAAGGCGATCAGGTCGAAGCCCTCGAACCCCTCGAAGGCCTCACTCTGTCCCTCGTGGATATGGCGCAGGACCCGCGGGTCCATGTACGCCTGCATCTCCTCCAGCCGCGCCAGAGGCAGCACCGTCTCCATCCGATCGCTTCCTTCCCGTCGTCAGTCCATAGCCGCGCCGCCGGGAGGCGGCAGGGCCTCAAAGAGCTTCCGGCTGCGCCAGAGGGCGGCCAGGAACCAGACGATGCCCACCAGGCCCGCGATCACGCCTATCAGCGCCAGCAGGGAGCCCAGGATCGCCAGGATCCAGGAGGCAACCTGGGCCACGGCCAGCACCGTCCAGCCGGTTTTCAGGGAGGCGCTGTTCAGATCCGCCCCCCGGCGCCCCTCCGTATCCCGGATGGCCTGGACCACCGCCCAGGACACGTACAGCGACACCGCCAGAGCCGCGAGGCCCAGCAGCACCGTCAGCCAGCTGCCCTGACCGGTGACGGCCAGCAGGTCCCCCAGCCACAAAATACCCGTATACACGGCCATGCCCAGGGCGAAAGGCCGGATGGAGGCGAAGAGGCTACTCTCCCCCTCCAGCTCCCGGCAGCCCTTCATCACCAGCAGATACCCCGCAAAGGGCGGCAGCAGGTTCAGCACATGGCCGTTCACCGTCAGATTGAAATTCACAAATACCAGGAAAAATCCCCAGAAGATCGAGCTCATTCCTGTCCCTCCTCCCGCTTCACCTTTTCCGCGTACCGCTTTCCGTAGTGAAGCACCAGAACGCCTGCCACAATCTTCAGCGCCGCATACACCACCGGGATCAGAAGGATGGTCCCCATCCCCAGCATGCCTCCCATCGGACTCATCTGTACCCCATCCTCCTTTACCAGAATATAAAGTTCAGTACGCCCAGGCCCATCAGCGCCAGGGCCAACAGGTCCAGCGCGCCCCAGGCGATCAGCACCCAGCCCAGAAGATAGCCCTTGGTCTTGACCAGATACCCCAGGCGGCTGATGGTATCCCGCTGAGCCTGGGTGGGGCCGCTGCGGGGCGGATGCTCCTCTGCGGACGGCTGCTCCGCAGCCTGGGGCCGCAGCAGATAGTCGGTGGTGACGCCAAAAATGTCCGCCAGGACCACCACCTTGTCTGTCTCCGGCATGGTCTCGTCCCGCTCCCAGCGGCTCACCGCCTGACGGCTCACATCCAGCCGCTCCGCCAGGGCGTCCTGGCTCATGCCGGCGCTCTGGCGCAGGGCCTGCAACTTTTCTCCGAATGTCATGGGTTCGCTCCCTTCAGTTTGGATGGTTCCATGCTACCAAACGGACCGGTTGCTGTCCAGCAACCGGCTATGGAAGTTCCGCAATCTCAGGTTGCTCCCCCTCAGGATAGCATATCCGCCCTGCCGCCGCAAGCCCCGGTCCGGGCGCAAAACAGCGCCGGGCGCGATCACCGCGCCCGGCGCCTGCCGTGCCGTTCATGTCCGCGTCCCTGTCACAAGCCGCTCCCGAAAGAACTTTGGGACATCCGCCTCCGATCTGCCCCTTTCGCCAGAGCGCGACACGGCGTCACAACGGACAAGCACAGCCGCGCGCTCCCTCCCATCGTTCCCCGGAAAGACGTGTATCCGGAAGGCACCCGGAAAAGCCCCTGGATCCGCCGGGTATTTGACGTTTCGGGCCGAAGCGGCTGCGCCGCCCGGAATTGGCCCGGCAGGGATCGTTCCTCCTGTCACACTTCTGCTCAACCCGGCGTACAGGAACGGTCATTCCGATTTTACACCTTCCCTGTCAGAATCTATCGTCACCGGCAGATCCGCGATATCCAGTCCACGGCTCATGGCATACTGCACCGTATACTGTGTGCCCCCGGGGGAGCCGTCAAAGGCGGCGATCAGCAGTGAAGCGTGGTCCACCATGTACCGGTCCCGCCGCTGCATGCAGCTGGAGGTGTATTTGGCCGACACCACCGTCTCATAGTCGCAGGCGGCCACCAGCCGGGCGTACCGCTCCCGCTGGTCCGCTGGCCAGGCGTCCGCCTGGGTGGGACAGGGGATGGCAGCCTCCACACTCACGTCGGGATGCCCTTCCCGCAGCGCCAGCACACACTCGCAAAAATACAGATCACACCCCATTGCCATGCCGCAGAGGAAATGCCGGTAGCCCTCGGCATAGGCGGCCTCCACCGCGTCGCGAATACGCCTCTTCAGGGCAACGCAGCGGGGGTCATCCTCATCATGGCGCCAGGGCAGCTTCGCAGGCCGGTGGCCGGTGAAGCAGCAGCTGACGGGCCTTCCCCGCATAGCGCTTCCCTCCTTTCAGCATATTTTCTCCAGTATAGAACATCCGTTCCGGTTTGTAAAGGCCGGGGCGGAATTTTCCCCCGGGGAAAACTTTTGGAAAATGGGGGTTGCATTTTCCCGCGCACTGTCGTATACTGTCCCACAGAGAAAGCAACTGAATACTTTGTCTTCAGGGCGGGGTGCAATTCCCCACTGGCGGTACAGTCCGCGAACGGATGCCTTCGGCGTCCGCCGACCCGGTGAAACTCCGGGACCAACAGTAACAGTCTGGATGGAAGAAGATGAGTGCGGCAAAGCCGCGCGTGTTGTCGCGCGCTCCTTTGTTGCGGGTTCACCTTGGAGAAGTCAAAGGATCCAGGGTGTTTTCCAGCAACAAAAAGGAGTGTGTTTTTTTATGTCCGATCCCACTGTCAACGCCATCAAGTCCGGTGCCCGCCCCCGCATGGGCGTCAAGACCATGACCTCTCTGGCTATGCTGACCGCCGTCGCCTATGTGGTGATGATCCTCAGCAAAATGCTGCCCCAGGTGGTGGGCTTTTTGCAGATGGATCTGAAGGATACCGTCATCTGCATCGGCGGCTTCATCTTCGGGCCTTTGGCCGCCGCCGTCATCGCCATCGTGGTGGCCGTGGTGGAAATGTTCACCGTCAGCGACACCGGCATCATCGGCCTTATCATGAACGTGCTGGCTACCGTGGCCTTCTGCTGCACCGCCTCCTTCGTCTATAAGAAGGTCCACAGCAAGAAGGGCGCTGTCATCGGCCTGGCTCTGGGCACCGTATGCCTGACCGTGGTGATGCTGCTGTGGAACTACCTGATCACCCCCATCTACATGGAGTTGGACCGGGCTGTGGTGGCCGCCATGCTGCCCACCGTGTTCCTGCCCTTCAACCTGGTCAAGGGCGGCCTCAACATGGCCGTGATCCTGCTGCTGTACAAGCCGGTGGTCACCGCCCTGCGCCGGGCCCGCCTGGTGCCGGAGTCCCAGACCATCGTCCAGCCCGGCGGCAAGGTGAACGCGGGCTTCCTGCTGTTCTCCCTGGCCCTGCTGGCCACCTTCGTGACGCTGACCCTGGTGCTCATGGGTATTCTGTAATCCAAAAATCCATCCATTTTACTCCGGGGAAGGCGGCGTGCCTGAGGCACGCCGCCTTCCCTTTTCCGCCCCTTTTCAAAGGCGAACAAATGTGCTATACTGAGTGCAGAAAGGGGGCAGCGCCATGGAACGGATCATTCTGCACTGCGATCTCAACAGCTTTTACGCCTCCGTGGAATTGCTGAGCCACCCGGACCTGCGGCAGACACCTGTGGCGGTATGCGGCGATCCCACCTCCCGCCACGGCATCATCCTGGCCAAGAACGAGCCAGCCAAGCGCTTCGGCGTCCAGACGGCGGAGACCATCTGGCAGGCCAAGAAGAAGTGCCCGGACCTGGTGCTGCTGCCGCCTCACCACCACCTGTACCGGGAGTACTCCCGGAAGGTCAACGACATCTACGGCCAGTACACCGACCTGGTGGAGCCCTTCGGCATCGACGAGAGCTGGCTGGACGTGACCGGCACGCTGCACCTCTTCGGCGGTGACGCCCGCGCCCTGGCGGACACCCTCCGCCGCCGGATGCGGCAGGAGCTGGGGCTGACGCTGTCCGTGGGCGTCAGCTTCAACAAGGTCTTTGCCAAGCTGGGCAGCGACTACAAAAAGCCCGACGCCACCACCGTCATCTCCCCGGAAAACTGGCGGGAGATCGTGTGGCCGTTGCCGGTGGGAGATCTATTGTACGTGGGCGGCGCCGCCCGGAAGCTGCTGGGCCAGTACGGCGTGGACACCATCGGCCAGCTGGCCGCCTGCAAGCCGGACATGCTGGAGCAGCTCATGGGTAAGATGGGCCTCCAGCTTCACAGCTACGCCAACGGCCTGGATGCAGACCCGGTCCGCTCCCGGTTCGAGAAGGAGCCGGTGAAATCCGTGGGCAACGGCACCACCTTCCCCCAGAACCTGACTACCCGGGACCAGGTGCGCCAGGGCATCGCCATGCTGGCGGACTCCGTGGCCAGCCGGCTGCGGCATCTGGGCCTCTACGCCGGCGGCCTCCAGGTGACGGTCCGGGACCCCCAGTTCCGGGACCGGTCCCGGCAGACCCGGCTCTCCGCCCCCACCCACCTGATCCGGGAGGTGACGGAGACGGCCATGGACCTGACGGAGCAGATCTGGAAGCCCCCGTCCCCCATCCGGGCCCTGACTGTCACCGCTATCCATCTAATGGAGGCGGAGGATACCTATGAGCAGGTGGATCTGTTCAGCGGCTCCGCCGCCACCCGGCAGCGCAGCGAAAAACTGGAGGCGGCCATGGACCGCATCCGCGGAAAATACGGCAGCAGCGCCATTGCCTACGGCGCCGCCGCGCCGGAGAAAGAGGAGGATCCCCTGCCATGACGAGAAAAGAGGAAAAGCAAGCCCTGCGGACCACCCTGCGCCGCATGGCGGAGGGCCTGCCCCAGAGCTACCGGGAAAAGGCGGACGCGGCCATCACCGCCCACCTGCTGGCCATGCCAGCCTATCAGGAGGCGGAGACGGTGTTCTGCTTTGTGGGAACCGGCTGGGAGATCGACACCCGGCCCATCCTGACCCGGGCCCTGGCCGACGGGAAACGGCTGTGCGTGCCCCTTTGCACCGGGCCGGGCATCATGGAACTGCGGCAGATCACCTCCCTCAGCCAGCTCTCCCCCGGGGCCTACGGCCTGCCGGAGCCGCCGCCGGATACCCCGCAGGTGGCGGTGGATGCAGTGGACCTGGCGGTGCTGCCCTGCATGGGCTGCAACCACCTGGGGCACCGGCTGGGCCGGGGCGGCGGATACTACGACCGCTTCCTCTCCGTCTACCGCTCCGCCGCCGTGCTGATGTGCCGGGAGCGGCTGATCCGGGAGGAGATCCCCCTGGAGCCCCACGACATGCCCATTCCCTGGGTCCTGACGGAGCGGGGCCTCTACGAGGACGGCACCCCCGCCCGGCTGGGCTGACGGAGGTAGTTCCTCCGCAGATATCGCCGAGGCAGATGGCTGTCAGAAGAAGAAAGTAATACCTATCTCCAGATTTTCCCTTGACATCAGGGAGTAAGTCTGCTAGTGTGAAAAAAAGAGGGGGATATCCCTCTGCAAGTTCATATCTGAATGAACGGTACAGGAAAGTTCGCCCTCCGGGCGGCGCCGAAGGTCCCGCGCGCGGCGGGACCAGGCAGACGGGACTGTACCGGGACAGAACTCTGGAGAGCAGCAATGCACCGAAGGGGCAACCGGGCGTCGTTCGCCGGGAATCTCTCAGGTCACAGAACAGAGGCGTAAGGAATCCCCCAACAGCGGGGCCTCCTTATGCCTCTGTCTTTTTTGTGCCGGAAACCACGGAAATCCCACTATGATACAGGAGGCGCAGATATGGAAAAACGAACTCCCCTCTACGACACCCACGTGGCCCTGGGCGGCAAAATGGTGCCCTTCGGCGGATACCTGATGCCGGTCCAGTACCCCGCCGGCGTCATCGCCGAGCACATGGCGGTGCGGGAAAAGGCGGGACTGTTCGACGTGTCCCACATGGCGGAACTGCTGCTGGAGGGGCCGGACGCCCTTGCCAATCTCCAATGGCTGGTGACCGCCGACCTCAGCAAGATGACCGACGGCCAGGTGAAGTACGCCATGCTCTGCAATGAGCGGGGCGGCATCGTGGACGATCTGGTGGTCTGCCGCCAGGGGCCGGAGAAATATCTGCTGGTGGTCAACGCCGGCAACCACGAGAAGGACGCGGAATGGGTCTCCTCCCGCCTGACCGGCGGCGTGCGCTTTTCCGACATTTCCGACCAGGTGGCCCAGCTGGCCCTTCAGGGCCCTAAGTCCGGGGACATCCTGAAAAAGATCTGCGCCGAGGCCGACATCCCAGAGAAATACTACCGCTTCAACGACCACGTTACCCTCCGCTGCAAGGGCGGCGATGTGGAGGCCCTGGTGTCCCAGACCGGGTACACCGGCGAGTTCGGTTTCGAGCTGTATTGCCCGGCTGACCGGGCCGCGGACCTGTGGAACACGCTGCTGGAGGCGGGCGCGCCTGAAGGGCTCCTGCCCTGCGGCCTGGGCGCCCGGGACACCCTGCGGCTGGAGGCCGCCATGCCCCTCTACGGCCACGAGATGGACGACGACGTCTCCCCCAAGGAGGCGGGATTGCCCTGCAAACTGGACGGCAAGGACTTCCTGGGCCGGGAGGCCATCATCGCCCGGGGCGCCCCCGCCGTCAAGCGGGTGGGGCTGAAGGTCACCGGCCGGGGCATCGTCCGGGAGCACTGCGACCTCTACTACCCCGGCGGAGACAAGGTGGGCCGCACCACCTCCGGCACCCACTGCCCCTTCCTGGGCTATGGCGCGGCCATGGGCTATGTGGACCTGACCGCCGCTGAGCCCGGCACCGCCCTGGAGGCCGATGTCCGGGGCCGCCGGATCCCCGTGGAGGTGGTCCCCCTGCCCTTCTACAAGATCACCCGCTGATGAGACGGCGGTTTCCCCATGCGGACCACATCAACCTGATATATTTTGTAAGGAGGAACGATCCATGAACTTCCCCGCTGAACTGCTGTATGCCAAGACCCACGAGTGGGTCAAGATGCTGGACGACACCACCGCCCTGGTGGGCATCTCCGACTTTGCCCAGGACTCCCTGGGCGACCTGGTGTTCGTGAACCTGCCCATGGCGGGCGACAGTGTCGCCGCCGAGGAGCCCCTGTGCGACGTGGAGTCCGTGAAGGCCGTGTCCGACATCATCTCCCCGGTCAGCGGCGTCATCGCCGAGGTCAACGAGGAGCTGCTGGACGCCCCGGAGAAGCTGAACGAGGATCCCTACGGCGCCTGGATCGCCCGGATCGAGCAGGTCACCGACCAGGCCGATCTCATGGACGCCGCCGCCTACGAGGCCTTCACCCAGACGGAGGGCTGAGCCCATGGGCAGCTACGTACCCAACTCCCCGGCGGTGCGGCAGGAGATGCTGGAGGCCATGGGCGCCTCCGGCATCCGGGACCTGTACGCCAACGTGCCGGAGGAGATGTTCGTCAAGGAACTGGACCTGCCTGCCGGGAAGAGCGAGCTGGAGGTCCGCCGGGCCGTGACCGCCATGGCGGAGAAGAACCATGTGTTCCGCACCTGCCTCCGGGGCGCCGGCGCCTACCGGCACTATATCCCCGCGGTGGTCAAGTCCATCGCCTCCCGGGAGGAGCTGGTCACCGCCTACACCCCCTATCAGGCGGAGATCAGCCAGGGCATCCTCCAGTCCATCTTCGAGTACCAGACCATGATCTGCGAACTGACCGGCATGGACGTGTCCAACGCCTCCGTCTACGACGGGGCCACCGCCGCGGCGGAGGCCATCACCATGTGCGTGGACCGCAGGCGCCGCCGGGCACTGGTGTCCGCCGCCGCCCATCCGGAGGTCATCGAGACCATGCGGACCTACTGCTTCGGCTCCGGCGTGGAGCTGACCGTGGTGCCCGCCCCCGGCGGCCGCACTGACAAGGAGGCCCTCTCCGCCGCCCTGGGCGACGACGCGGCCTGCTTCTACCTGGCCCAGCCCAACTACTTCGGCCTGATCGAGGACGCCGCCGAGATCGGCGAGATCGTCCACGCCGCCGGGGCCAAGTTTGTCATGGGTGTGAACCCCATCGCCTGCGCCCTGCTGGAGACCCCCGCCGCCTGCGGCGCCGACGTGGCCGTGGGCGACGGCCAGCCCCTGGGCCTGGACACCGCCTTCGGCGGGCCGTACCTGGGCTTCATGGCCGCCACCAAAAAGCTCATGCGCCAGCTGCCCGGCCGCATCGTGGGCCGGACCCACGACGTGGACGGCAAGGTGGGCTACGTCCTGACCCTGACTGCCCGGGAGCAGCATATCCGCCGGGAGAAGGCCAGCAGCAACATCTGCTCCAACCAGGCCCTGTGCGCCTTTACTGCCGGGCTGTACCTCAGCGCTATGGGCGCGGAGGGCCTTGCCCAGGCCGCCCGGCAGTCCCTGTCCAAGGCCCATTATCTGGCGGAGCGTCTGGCCCAGGCCGGACTGCCCCTGGCCCACGAGGGCCCCTATTTCCACGAGTTCGTCACCGCCTGCACCCCGGAGACTGGGGAGCAGATCCTCAGCGCCCTGGCCCGGGCGGACATCCTGGGCGGCCTGCCCGTGGAGGGCGGCCTCCTCTGGTGCGCCACGGAGCTGGTGAGCCGGGAAGATCTGGACAGGGCTGCGGACATCGTGAAGGAGGTGCTGGCGCAGTGAAAACCATCTTTGAAAAGGGCCACCCCGGCCAGGGGCTGAGCCTGCTGCCTCCCTGCGACGTGCCGGAGGTCCGCCTGGACCGGGAGCGGACCGATCCGCCCCGGCTGCCCCACGTGGGTGAGAACGAGCTGACCCGTCACTACAAGCAGCTGTGCGACCGGGTCCACGGCGTCAACGACGGGTTCTATCCCTTGGGCTCCTGCACCATGAAGTACAACCCCAAGATCGACGAGGAGCTGGCGGCCCTGCCGGGCTTCACGAAGATCCATCCCCTCCAGCCCGTCTCCACGGTCCAGGGCTGCCTGGAGGCGTTGTGGACGCTGGAGCAGTCCCTGTGCGCCGTCACCGGCATGGACGCCGTGACCCTCCAGCCCGCCGCCGGCGCCCACGGGGAATTCACCGGACTGCTGCTCATCAAGGCCTATCACACCCACCGCGGCGACAGCGCCCGCACCAAGATCATCGTCCCCGACTCCGCCCACGGCACCAACCCCGCCTCCGCCCGGATGGCCGGGTTCGACGTGGTGAACATCCCCTCCGGCACCGACGGCTGCGTGGACCTCGCCGCCCTCTCCGCCGCCGTGGGACCCGACACCGCGGGACTGATGCTGACCAATCCCAACACCGTGGGCATCTTCGATAAGAACATCCTCTCCATCACCCGCATCGTCCACGAGGCCGGGGGCCTTTGCTACTACGACGGCGCCAACCTCAACGCCGTGGCCGGCGTGGTGCGGCCCGGCGACATGGGCTTCGACGTGTGCCACCTGAACCTCCACAAGACCTTCGCCGCCCCCCACGGCGGCGGCGGGCCCGGCTCCGGCCCCGTGGGCTGCAAGGCGCTGCTGCGGGACTTCCTGCCGGGGCCCCAGGTGGAAAAAACGGAGGACGGCTACGGCTTCTTTACCCCCGCCCACTCCATCGGTCGGGTCAAGGGCTTCTACGGCAACTTCACCGTGACGGTGAAGGCCCTGGCGTACCTGCTGACTTTGGGCCGGGAGGGCGTGCCGGAGGCGTCGGAGAACGCCGTGCTCAACGCCAACTACATGATGTGGAGACTTGCCAAAACCTACGACATGGCGTACAATGGCTGGTGTATGCACGAATTCGTCATGACGCTGGAAAAGCTCCGCAAGGACACCGGCGTCAGCGCCATGGACATCGCCAAGGGCCTGCTGGACCACGGCATCCATCCGCCCACCATGTACTTCCCCCTCATCGTCCACGAGGCGCTGATGGTGGAGCCCACGGAGACGGAGAGCAGGGAGACCATGGACGAGGCCTGCGCCGTGTTCGAGCAGCTCTATCAGGACGCCCTGCGGAACCCCCAGTCCCTCCGCGAGGCGCCCCGGCGCACTCCCGTCCGCCGGTTGGACGAGGTGGGCGCCGCCCGGAACCCGGTGCTGCGGTATGAGTTCCCCGTCGGAGACGGGGAAGCCGCCCATTCTTAAATCGAGACAGAGGAGAGACTTGCCATGATCCAGGAGACAATGAAGTTCATCGCCCAGGCGGACCCGGAGGTGGGCGCCTCCATCCAGGAGGAGTTCGCTCGGGAGCGCCGCAACATCGAGCTGATCGCCTCGGAGAACATCGTCAGCGAGGCCGTCATGCTGGCCATGGGCACGTGCCTGACCAACAAGTACGCCGAAGGCTATCCCGGCAAGCGGTACTACGGCGGCTGCTACGCCGTGGACGTGACCGAGGACATCGCCCGGAACCGGGCCTGCGAGCTCTTCGGCTGCAAGCACGCCAACGTCCAGCCCCACTCCGGCGCCAACGCCAACCTGGCGGCCTTCATGGCCCTGGTGCAGCCCGGCGACACGGTGCTGGGCATGAACCTGGCCCACGGCGGCCACCTCAGCCACGGCAGCCCCGTCAACATCTCCGGCAAGTACTTCCACATCGTGCCCTACGGCCTCAATGATGAGACGGAGATGATCGACTACGACCAGCTGATGGCCGTAGCCAAGGAGTGCAAGCCCAAAATGATCATCGCCGGCGCCAGCGCCTATCCCCGGACCATCGACTTCGCCAAGTTCCGGGAGGTGGCGGACGCCGTGGGCGCCTATCTGATGGTGGACATGGCCCACATCGCCGGTCTCGTGGCCGCCGGGGTCCATCCCTCCCCCATCCCCTACGCCGACGTGGTCACCTCCACCACCCACAAGACCCTGCGGGGCCCCCGGGGCGGTCTGATCCTGTGCAATGACGACGAGATCTTCAAGAAGATCAACTCCGCCGTGTTCCCCGGCTCCCAGGGCGGCCCTCTGGAGCACATCATCGCCGCCAAGGCCGTGTGCTTCGGCGAGGCGCTCAAGCCCGAGTTCAAGGAGTACGGCAAGCAGGTGGTGAAGAACGCCGCCGTACTGGCGGAGGAGCTGCAGAAGCAGGGCTTCCGCCTGGTCTCCGGCGGCACCGACAACCACCTGTGCCTGGTGGACGTGCGGAACTTCCACATCACCGGCAAGGAGTTCGAGCACCGGCTGGACGAGGTCCAGATCACCGTCAACAAGAACGCCATCCCCAACGACCCGGAGAAGCCCTTCGTCACCAGCGGCATCCGGGTGGGCACCCCCGCCGCCACCACCCGGGGCTTCAAAGAGCCGGAGATGGTGAAGATCGCGGAGTGGATGGCCATGGTGGCCCGGGACTTCGAGGGCTGCAAGGATCAGGTTCGTTCCGAGGTGGACGCCCTGTGCCGTCAGTTCCCCATCTACAACTGAGCTGCTAAAAAATCCCCCGGCTCTTGTATGAGCCGGGGGATTTTCCATGTTCAAAACAGTTCCAGCATCTGCTCAAGCGCCGCTCTGGCCGCTCCTCCGCTCTCCCTGCCGGGGGAAACTGCGTGCAATGCATACAAACCATTTTCCAGGATGAAAAACGCATCCGCACTGGAAAAATCATGATAGTATTCATTCTCCGGCGTTTCCGTTACCACCAGGGAATAGGGAACCTTGCTGCCGGTTACGCCAGAGGTCAGGGTGAAGTCCGCCTCTCCAATCCATACGGCCCCGGTCCCCGGGTCCAGAAAGCTTCCCTCCGGATAGAGATTTACAGACATCTGAATCCGAATTTCGCCCATAAGATAGCCCGCATCTACCTGAACACTCTGCAATTCTCCGTTGGCAGAGCCGTTTAAAGTGACGGCGCAGTGCCGCCTGCTGTTCTCGTCCAGTGTCTGCGCATCTCGGGGGATGGCAGCGTAATTGGCCATCTCCAACAACTCCGCCTCCTCCAGAGGGTTGCGCAGGGGGAATCCCACAAAGTCCTCACATTTTGTCCAGCTGTCAAACGTTCCAAACCAGTATCCCGGCGTTGTGCTCATCAGGAGAGGATTTTGCCCTGCCGCCTTTTCAGGCACTCTTTCCATAATGGCCCAAATCTCACGAGAGAAGGACTCCAGTGGAACAGCGGGAATGTCTCCGTCCACCCGATAGCTGGACTCCTCCTGCCCCACTGAAATCTCTTCGATCCGCAAGTGCCACAGCTCGGCTGCCAGCACGGACGCTGACAGAACCGCCGCGGCTGCCGCTAGCAGCAATGTCCGGCGGCCCAGTTTCCGGCGGGGACGTCGCTCCTTACCTCCGCGGATCTCCCCCTCCAGCCGGTCCAACAGGGCCCCGCACTCCGGCGGCAGGGGCACCGCTTCTCTGTAGGCCATGGCCCGCAGACGCAGATCCAGCTCATCCATCCCGTTCCACCTCCAGCCATTTCCGCAGCTGCTCTCTCGCCCGGCTCAGCCGCACCCGCACCGTGCCCGGCGCGGCGCCCACGATCCGGGCGATCTCCTCCGTGGGCAGGTCCTCCCAGTAAAACAGCACCACCGCCTCCCGCTGGTCCCGGGGCAGGGCCTGGACCGCCTGCCAGAGGCTGTGGTCCTCCGGCTCCCTCTCCGGGGCGGCGGGCTCTGTCCCCAATGCCTCCAGCGGCACGGTCCGCTCCCGGCGGCGGCAGAGCTGCCGGGCCTCGTTGGCGGCGATCTTCAGAAGCCAGGAGCGGAACTTCTCCCGCTGCCGCAGCTGCCCGAAGCGGGCCCAGGCCAGGTAGGCCGCCTGGGCCATGGCCTCCTGGGCGTCGGCGTCGCTGCCGGTGATGCTGCGGGCGAGCCGGTACAGACTGGTCCAATTCTCCCGCAGCCGGTCACAGAACCAGTCCCGGTCCGCCTGGGAAATCGCCATGGGCCTCGCCTCCTCTCTGTACGCATGATGCGGAAAAGCCGGAAATTGTTACAGGGTAAAAAAATATTTGCCGGGCGCCGGTCTCTCCCGGCGTCCGGCAAATTCAGATCCCGATGCCAAAGCCCAGCCACAGCAGGTTCCGCACCGCGCAGTTGGCCAGAAACAGCCCCACCAGCATGGCGGGCCACCGGGGGTCGTACCGCAGGACCCAGCCCCGGCGGCCCCTCAGGCGCCACACGGTCTGGGAGACCAGGTACACGCCCCCCAGCGCCGCCAGCACCGGCACCGCCGGGTGGTAGTACAAAGCCTTCAGCAGCTGTCCGTGGGCCAGGGCGATCACCGTACGGGTGCCGCCGCAGCCCGGGCAGTAGAGCCCCCAGTGCTCCCACACCCAGCACCGGCTAACCGTGGGGCTGCCCAGGGCGTACCGCCAGATGAGATACGCCAGGGCCAGCATCCCCACCAGGATCCAGGCGGCGGGGTAGACCTCCCGGTCCGTCATTCTGCGTCGTTCGTCCATCGCTCCTCCATGAAAAGAGGCCGCGCCCCGGGCGCAGCCTCCGCTTACTTCAGCAGCTTGATCCTGCCCAGCAGGGGAACTTCCTTCTCCTCGCCGTTGATGGCGGCGATCAATCCCATGAGGGCGCAGACGAAGCAGAAAATGCCCCAGATCCAGCCGATGCAGGGGATCACGCCGAACAACCCCGCAATCCAGATCACCAGCGCCTGGTTCAGATGGAACTTGGCCCCCTCCCGGTCGCCGGCTACCAGCGCGATGACCAGACCGATCCAGGTGATGTAGGCCACAATACCTGTGGTCTTAGAATCCATGAAAACACCTCACTTATTTATTTTCCTGCGGTAAATCGCCGCTTTTTACACAGTATACCATTTTTCCTGCCGATTAACAACCCTCCGCTTCCTCCAGCAGAGGGCTGTACATCATGATGGCGTCGTTGGCAAAGAGGAACTGCTCCTCCACCAGCCGCCCGTCGCGGTCCCACAGCCGCCGGTACAGGGCGTTGTGCCGGACGTAGCCGCCCCAGGCGGCCTGGTCCATCCGGTGGTCCCGCTCTACGATTTCATACCGGCAGACCGGGGGGCGCAGTGCCCGCCACTGCCCCTCCAGGCAGGTCTCCCCCACCCGCAGGCACAGCTGGAAGGGCTGGTCCGTGTCGTTGCGGATCATCAGGTCCCGGTGGGGATAGGCGCAGGTAGCGCCGCTTCCGAAGGGCTGGGTACGATTGGCGTCGGGAAACACGTCGTGAGAGTGCCGGTACCGCTCTACCACCGTCAGGGGCGTGTGGAGCGTCATCCAGAAGATCAGGTTGGAAAGCTGACATAATCCACCGCCGACATCGCTGCCCACATGGCCCAAAAACAGCACCATCCCCTCCTTGTAACCCTTGCGGCGGGTGGGCTTTCCGATCAGACGCCAATAACTGAAGGTCTCCCCCGGCGCCAGCACTAGCCCGTTCAGCCGGGCCACAGCCAGCCGCAGATTCACCACCTTGTTCTCCTGGAGAACCATCTCCTCCCCCCGCAGATGGCGGTACAGGGGCGTGGCGTGGGCAAACTGGACCTGAGGCAGCTGCTCTGTCCGCTGCTCCTTGGCCCAGCGGAATTTGGGAGAGCACCACAGCAGATACCGCAGTCCCGCATAGTACGCCTTGCCCAGCCGCAGCCGTAGCCAGCTGCGGCGAATAGGCGGACGGAGCTGCTTGTTGTTGGGGTCCACCACGTCCAGTCGCCTCCTTTCGCCTTTTATTTTCTTGAAAAAAGGAGAGATGTGCCACCTCAAACGGCTACAAAGTGGTTACGAAACAAGTCAAAACCTCCGGCTGAGCCGGAGGCTTGAGTAGGCCCTATAAGGGCCAGATACGGACGAAGCCCCTTAAGGGGCCCCGAAAGGTTTGCCGACTGCATTTCTTTCTCGGGCTACCCCTTAAGGGGTTCCTCTTATGCCTTCTTGTTCTCGCGACCCGTAAACGGGTCAACAAACTCTTTCAGCCCTATCTGGTCTGCTATTTGATCCGATGCCAGTTGATTTCGGATATACTCTGCTATCTGCTTTTTATTCCGTCCCACTGTATCCACATAATATCCTCTCGCCCAAAAGTGCCGATTCCCATACTTATATTTTAGATTCGCATGTCGGTCAAATATCATCAGACTGCTCTTCCCCTTTAAATACCCCATAATCTGTGACACGCTGTACTTGGGTGGGATACTTATCAGCATATGGATATGATCCGGACACGCTCTGGCTTCTATTATTTCTACCCCCTTCTGCTGGCACAGTTTCCTCAATATCACTCCTATATCCTGTTTTATTTGTCCATATATCTCCATCCTCCGATATTTTGGTGCAAATACGATGTGATATTGACATCTCCAACTCGTATGCTCTAAACTACTTATGTCTTTGTCTTTCACGATGAAGACCTCCCTGTTATCGTAGTTGTGTGGTCGGCAAACCACTTCTACCTTATCAGGGAGTTTTTTCTTTTTCTACTTTTCTCCTCGCTTTAAGCTATTTTTTACCCCCGGCTTAGCCGGGGGTTGCCTTTGGTACCACCAAAAACAAAGACACACTCATGCGAGTGTGTCTCAGTGTTGGCGCTACCTATTTTCCCGGGCCGTCGCCAGCCAAGTATTGTCGGCAGGAACGAGCTTAACTACCGTGTTCGGAATGGGAACGGGTGGACCCTCGCCCTAATCAGCACCAACTTCTGTCTTCCGGCTTTGCCGGAGAACATCCTGTATTATATTGTCTTTTGCTCTCTTTGTCAAGAAGAGTTTGGTGACCCGTACCGGATTCGAACCGATGTTAACGGCGTGAGAGGCCGCTGTCTTAACCACTTGACCAACGGGCCATGGTGCACCTTCACGGACTCGAACCGGGGACCCACTGATTAAGAGTCAGTTGCTCTACCAACTGAGCTAAAGGTGCATACTCTTCTTTTCACGAGCGTGCGCTTTTCGCTGCACCCTCAAAACCGAACAATGTGACATCCACTTCTTCAGGCCGCCTGCTTTCTTCTTGTAGGTCAAGCCCTCGGGCTATTAGTACCGGTCAGCTGCATGCATTACTGCACTTCCACCTCCGGCCTATCTACCAGGTAGTCCTCCTGGGCCCTTACCCTCTTTCGAGGTGAGAGATCTCATCTTAGGGGGAGTTTCACGCTTAGATGCTTTCAGCGTTTATCTCGTCCGTACTTAGCTACCCAGCTATGCCCTTGGCAGAACAACTGGTGCACCAGAGGTACGTCCATCCCGGTCCTCTCGTACTAAGGACAGCTCCCTTCAAATCTCTTACGCCCGCAACAGATAGGGACCGAACTGTCTCACGACGTTCTGAACCCAGCTCGCGTGCCACTTTAATCGGCGAACAGCCGAACCCTTGGGACCGAATTCAGCCCCAGGATGTGACGAGCCGACATCGAGGTGCCAAACCTCCCCGTCGCTGTGGACGCTTGGGGGAGATCAGCCTGTTATCCCCAGGGTAGCTTTTATCCGTTGAGCGATGGCATTTCCACTCACATACCACCGGATCACTAACTCCAACTTTCGTTACTGCTCGACCCGTCGGTCTCGCAGTTAGGCTGGCTTCTGCGTTTACACTCACTGCACGATTTCCGTCCGTGCTGAGCCAACCTTTGAGCGCCTCCGTTACACTTTAGGAGGCGACCGCCCCAGTCAAACTGCCCGCCTAACAGTGTCCCCCGACCGGATTCACGGCCGCAGGTTAGAAAATCAGCAATCCAAGAGTGGTATCCCACCGGCGACTCCACCCAAGCTGACGCCCGGGCTTCCATGTCTCCCACCTATCCTGTACATGAATTACCGATTTCCAGTATTAAGCTGCAGTAAAGCTCCATGGGGTCTTTCCGTCTAGTTGCGGGTAACCGGCATCTTCACCGGTACTACAATTTCGCCGGGCGGGCTGTTGAGACAGTGCCCAAATCATTACGCCTTTCGTGCGGGTCAGAACTTACCTGACAAGGAATTTCGCTACCTTAGGACCGTTATAGTTACGGCCGCCGTTTACCGGGGCTTCAATTCAATGCTTCACCTTGCGGCTGACATCTCCTCTTAACCTTCCGGCACCGGGCAGGCGTCAGCCCATATACGTCATCTTTCGATTTAGCATAGACCTGTGTTTTTGGTAAACAGTTGCTTGGGCCTTTTCACTGCGGCCTCTTTCGAGGCTCCCCTTATTCCGAAGTTACGGGGTCAACTTGCCGAGTTCCTTAACAACCCTTCTCCCGTTGGCCTTAGGATTCTCTCCTCATCTACCTGTGTCGGTTTGCGGTACGGGCACCTTAGTATACCCCAGAGCTTTTCTCGCCTCCAAGCATCGCCGACTTCGCTACTATATTTCGCTCCCTTTCGCCCGGGTCAACCAACGCCCGGGTTCGGCTATCTCAAAGTGTCCCTCTGGCTTAAAGTTCGGTGGTTACGGAATTTCTACCGTATGTGCATCGACTACGCCGTTCGGCCTCGCCTTAGCTCCCGACTTACCTTGGGCGGACGAACCTTCCCCAAGAAACCTTAGATTTTCGGCCATTATGATTCCCACATAATTCTCGCTACTCATTCCGGCATTCTCACTTCTGTACAGTCCACCGCTGCTCCCGCTGCGACTTCGCCCCGTACAGAACGCTCCCCTACCACTGTCTTTCGACAATCCCAAGCTTCGGTTATACGCTTAGCCCCGTTACATTTTCCGCGCAGAGTCACTCGACCAGTGAGCTATTACGCACTCTTTTAATGAGTGGCTGCTTCTAAGCCAACATCCTGGTTGTTTTCGCAATTCCACATCGTTTTCCACTTAGCGTATATTGGGGACCTTAGCTGTGGGTCTGGGCTGTTTCCCTTTTGACAATGAAACTTATCTCACACTGTCTGACTGCTATGCATCAATTAGCCGGCATTCTTAGTTTGATAGGCGTCGGTAACTTTATCAGCCCCTAAACCATTCAGTGCTTTACCTCCGGTAATCTAACATAACGCTAGCCCTAAAGCTATTTCGGGGAGAACCAGCTATCTCCGAGTTCGATTGGAATTTCACCGCTACCCACAAGTCATCCGCCACCATTGCAACGGGGGTCGGTTCGGTCCTCCATGGGGTTTCACCCCCACTTCAACCTGCTCATGGGTAGGTCACCCGGTTTCGGGTCTATGGCAACGAACTTTACACGCCCTATTCAGACTTGCTCTCGCTTCGCCTCCGGTACTGAATACCTTAAGCTTGCTCGTTACTATAACTCGCCGGACCGTTCTACAAAAAGTACGCCATCACACATTAACGTGCTTTGACTGCTTGTAAGCACAAGGTTTCAGGTTCTCTTTCACTCCCCTCCCGGGGTCCTTTTCACCTTTCCCTCACGGTACTGCTCCTCTATCGGTCATCAGGTAGTATTTAGGCTTGGATGGTGGTCCACCCGGTTTCCCACGGGGTTTCACGTGTCCCGCGGTACTCTGGATCCGATCGAGTGCACATCGCCTTTCGCCTACGGGGCTCTCACCCTCTGTGGCGGGCCTTCCCAGACCCTTCGGCTAAACTAGTGCACCGTATGATCGTCCGCAACCCCGGAGAATAAATCCTCCGGTTTGGCCTCCTCCGCGTTCGCTCGCCACTACTAGCGGAATCTCGGTTGATGTCTTTTCCTCGCCCTACTTAGATGTTTCAGTTCAGGCGGTTCCCCGCGTACGCCTATTTGATTCAACGCACGCTACACAGGTATTGCCTGTGTGGGTTGCCCCATTCGGAAATCTCCGGATCACAGGATATTTGCTCCTCCCCGAAGCTTATCGCAGCTTATCGCGTCCTTCGTCGGCTCCTGATGCCAAGGCATTCCCCTTGCGCTCTTTCCAGCTTGACCTTTCAGTCAGAGAAATCTTGGTTCTCTTAAGAATTATGCAGGCTTCACAAAGATTGAAATTGTAATCGTTACCCTCATCTTTTCAGATGTGTTCCACAATTAAAATTTGCTTGCCGCGTCTTTTGACGCAGCAACCTCTCTGTTGCCTTACTTCATACATGTCACATTGTTCAGTTTTCAAGGTGCAGCTTTTCCAGCCTCGTTTGAAGCCAGATCTCAAAGTCCAATCCCTTGGGCTTTGAGATCCGACAGCAAATGCCGTCTTCTGGTGGGCCCGAGTGGGCTCGAACCACCGACCTTACGATTATCAGTCGTACGCTCTAGCCAGCTGAGCTACGGGCCCGTCTCTCTCAGATCTTACGACCTGTTGAAAGCGCCTTATTAAAGTTTTCTTTGCCTACTTTCTTTTTCAAAAGAAAGTATGGTGGAGATAGTCGGGATCGAACCGGCGACCTCCTGCTTGCAAGGCAGGCGCTCTCCCAGCTGAGCTATATCCCCTCGTATCCCCTAGGGCGTGTACCCTCTAAATTAAACAACGTAACTACTCGACGCTCCAAACGTCTGACCAGGATGTTACGACCAGATGTCTCACTGATCGAGGTCTCCTTAGAAAGGAGGTGATCCAGCCGCACCTTCCGATACGGCTACCTTGTTACGACTTCACCCCAATTATCGAACCCACCTTCGGCCGCGCCCCCCTTGCGGTTAGGCTACGGACTTCGGGTGTTCCCGACTCTCATGGTGTGACGGGCGGTGTGTACAAGGCCCGGGAACGTATTCACCGCGGCATGCTGATCCGCGATTACTAGCGATTCCGACTTCACGCAGGCGGGTTGCAGCCTGCGATCCGAACTGGGACGGCTTTTAGGGGTTCGCTCTGCCTCGCGGCTTTGCCTCCCTCTGTTGACCGCCATTGTATTACGTGTGTAGCCCAGGACATAAGGGGCATGATGATTTGACGTCGTCCCCACCTTCCTCCGTTTTGTCAACGGCAGTCTCGCTAGAGTGCTCTTGCGTAGCAACTAACAATAGGGGTTGCGCTCGTTGCGGGACTTAACCCAACATCTCACGACACGAGCTGACGACAACCATGCACCACCTGTCTCTGCTTTCCCCGAAGGGCACCTGATGTATCTCTACTTCGTTAGCAGGATGTCAAGCCCTGGTAAGGTTCTTCGCGTTGCTTCGAATTAAACCACATAATCCACCGCTTGTGCGGGCCCCCGTCAATTCCTTTGAGTTTCAACCTTGCGATCGTACTCCCCAGGTGCAATACTTATTGTGTTAACTGCGGCACGCAGGGGGTCAGTCCCCGCACACCTAGTATTGATCGTTTACAGCGTGGACTACCAGGGTATCTAATCCTGTTTGCTCCCCACGCTTTCGCGCCTCACCGTCAGTTGTCGTCCAGTAACCCGCCTTCGCCACTGGTGTTCTTCCTAATATCTACGCATTTCACCGCTACACTAGGAATTCCGGTTACCTCTCCGATACTCAAGACCGACAGTTTCAAATGCAGTTTGGAGGTTGAGCCTCCAGATTTCACATCTGACTTATCAGCCCGGCTACACGCCCTTTACACCCAGTAAATCCGGACAACGCTTGCCACCTACGTATTACCGCGGCTGCTGGCACGTAGTTAGCCGTGGCTTATTCGTCAGGTACCCTCTTCTACTGTTCCCTGACAAAAGAAGTTTACAACCCGAAAGCCTTCTTCCTTCACGCGGCGTTGCTGGGTCAGACTTGCGTCCATTGCCCAATATTCCCCACTGCTGCCTCCCGTAGGAGTCTGGGCCGTATCTCAGTCCCAATGTGGCCGGTCAACCTCTCAGTCCGGCTACTGATCGTCGCCTAGGTGGGCCGTTACCCCGCCTACTAGCTAATCAGACGCGAGGCCATCTTCCAGCGATAAATCTTTGGCATGTCCGGGATGCCCCGGTCATGCATCATGCGGTATTAGCAGTCGTTTCCAACTGTTGTCCCCCTCTGGAAGGCAGGTTCCTCACGCGTTACTCACCAGTCCGCCACTAAGCATTCCCATCATTTGGCCGAAACCTCAGTCAGGGGTGCTCCGTTCGACTTGCATGTGTTAAGCACGCCGCCAGCGTTCGTCCTGAGCCAGGATCAAACTCTCTATAAAATGGTATCAACACGAGCCGTAGCTCGAGCTAATCTTTCATAGAGCTATTTTCCATAGCTTCATCTTTTGCCTCCGCGACCGATAATTGACTCAACCCGGTCCTTCGGCTTCTTTGGTTCTTCTTCCGTGATCTCTCACAAAAGAAGCGTCCGTCTGGTGCTTTCTTTTCGTTACGTTGTTTAATTTACAAGGTGCACGCCGCTCCCGGCGGAACATTGCTATTATATCAGGTCTCTCTTCATTTGTCAACCACTTTTTTCTTCTTTTTTTCGAAGTTTTTGTGGCTCACATCCGGTCGTCCCGAACAGCTTGCTTAGAATACCACTCCTGCCACCACTTGTCAACACCTTTTTTCGATCTTTTTCAAAAAAAGTCGGCCGCGCTATTCACGCGGCCGGCTTTAGCAAATTTGCTATTTATTTATAATGTTTACCCTTCAGTTGGCCCAGACCTCATCAAAGATCTTCTCAATCTCAGCATCGGGCTTGGCGGTCAGCAGGCTCACCACCACGATGGCAACGGAGGCCACGATGAAGGCAGGCAGCAGCTCATAGATGGCCCAAGCGCCGCCTCTGGGGGCGATCAAGTACTTCCAGATGAACACCATGGCGCCGCCGGCCACCATACCGGCCAGAGCGCCCCATTTGGTAGAGCGCTTCCAGAACAGCGCAAAAAGCACGGTGGGGCCGAAGGCCGCGCCGAAGCCCGCCCAGGCGAAGGACACCACCCGGAACACGGAGCTGTCGGGATCGCGGGCCAGGAAGGCCGCCAGCAGAGACACGCACACCATGGTGGCACGGGCCACAAACACACTCTTCTTCCCGCTGATCTTCAGGTGGAAGAACTCCACTGCCAGGTTCTGGGATACGGAGGAGGAGGCAGCCAGCAGCTGGGAGTCCGCCGTGGACATAGTGGCAGCCAGGATGCCTGCCAGGATCACACCGGCCACCAGGGCCGCAAAGACCCCGTGGTTGCCGATGAGGCTGGCGATCCGGACGATGATGGTCTCGGAATCCGCCAGCTGATCCAGGGTGCCGGCCTTGGTCATACCGCTGCCCACTACGCCGATGATGATGGCGACCCCCATAGAGATGACCACCCAGGTAGTCGCTACCCGGCGGCTGAGGGTCAGCTTCTTCTCCTCTTCAATAGCCATAAAGCGCAGCAGAATATGGGGCATGCCGAAGTAACCCAGACCCCAGGCCAGCAGGGAGCAGATGGTCAGCAGGCTGTATGGATTGGAGCCGCCGGTGGCGGGGTCGTAGATGTTGCTCAGGGACAGGTAGCCGGCCATGGAGCGGGCGTTGTCCAGCACGGCGTCCATGCCGCCGGCGTTGACCACGCCGAAGCCCAGCACCACGACCAGGGCCACCGTCATGATGATGGACTGGATCAGGTCGGTAAAGCTGGCCGCCAGGAAGCCGCCCATGACGGTATAGACCACGATGACGGCGGCGGAGATCAGCATGGCGGTGATGTACTCCACGCCGAAGAGGCTGGCAAAGAGCTTTCCGCAGGCGGAGAAGCCGGAGGCCAGATACGGCACGAAGAAAATGATGATTACCACGGCGGCGATGGCGGACAGAAGGTTCCGCTCATCGCCCCAGCGCTTGGAGAAGAACTGGGGCACGGTGATGGCGTCCAGACGGTTGGAATACCGGCGGATGCGGCGGGCCACGATCAGCCAGTTGATGTAGGTGCCGATAGCCAGGCCGATGGCGGTCCAGCTGGCCTCAGCCAGGCCGGTCAGGTAGGCCACGCCCGGCAGGCCCATCAGCAGCCAGGAGGACATGTCGCTGGCCTCGGCGCTCATGGCGGTGACGAAGGGGCCCAGCTTCCGGCCACCCAGGTAGAAGTCGTCCACGGAATTGTTGCGCTTGGCGAACCAGACGCCGACGCCCAGCATGGCGATCAGGTAGATCGCGATGGCCAGGCAGATGCAGATTTGTGCGGTAGTCATACTCTCTCTCCTTTTGACATTCAATGAGCAAGATGATACCACACTCGAAACCAGAATGAAATACAGAACAGAGTATAGAATTTAGTCTATACTCTGTTCTCATAAAAAATCGTTTTTTCATTGATACTAAAAGATTTTTTATATAGACGATTTTCAAAATAGAAAACAGTCCAAAATAAAAAATCAGTTTTGGGCCCGATAGCTCTCCAGAAACATGGGGGTCACGCTGTCTGTGTAGGACACCAGGGAGTAGTCCCCGCCGCACAGGCACCAGTCGTACAGCAGCGCCCGCTCCCAAAGGGCATAGGCCTTGACAATGTCGTTGACCGTCCGGTCCCGGCGCAGCTCCCCCGTCTCCTGGCCGGCGGAGACGATCTGCCGCAGCAGCTTGAAATAGTACCGGTTCCGGTCCAGCAGGTGCTTTTCGCCCCGGGCCAGAAGCTGCGTGGACAACAGCCGGGCCAGCAGGTCCATGGACACGCCGCCGTCGATCATGGCAAAGAGCTCGTGGTTGAGGTAGATCAGCTTGTCCATGGCGCCCATGGCAGGATCCATGACCTCCATGAGCTGTTCATACTTCTCATCGAACACATAGGCCAACGTGCCCAGCAGCGCGTCCTTGCCGTCGAAATAGTGGTAGAAGGAGCCCTTGGAGGTCTCCGACTCGAACACGATATCCTCCACGGTGGTGTCCTCGTAGCCCTGCTCGTAGAAGAGCTTCCAGGCGGCGGAGATGATGCGTCCGCGGGTGTTTCTGGCGGATTTTCTGGGCATGAGAGGCCCCCCTTTCCCGGTCTTTTCCCCAGCATACCACACCCGGGGCGCCGGTGCAAATCCTATCTCCGAAGCAGCAGCGCAGGTTTTGCATGCTTTTCGGCACATTCTCTGTTGCGCTTTTCCGCTTTATGCTGGTATAATGTGAAAGCAAAGGAGGGATGCTCTTGAAATTCTGGAAGATGAACGGCGCCGGGAACGACTTTCTGGTGCTGAACAATCTGGAGGAGCACCTGCCGGTGGACCGCCTGCCCCAGATCGCGCGGACGCTGTGCGAGCGGCGGCTGTCCATCGGAGCCGACGGTCTGATGGTGGTGGACGCCCCTCAGGCGGGCGGCGACTACCGGATGCTGTTCTACAACTCCGACGGCAGCGTGGGCGAGATGTGCGGCAACGGCGCCCGGTGCATCTGCCGGTACGGCTTTGAAAACGGCCTGGCCGGGGAGAAGCAGACTGTGGAGACCACCGCCGGCATCGTCACAGGACAGCGCATCGACCGCCGGCGCTACCGGATCCGCCTCAACGATCCCACCACCATCCAGCTGGACGCGGCGGTGGAGGTGGACGGCGTGCGGTACGCCTGCTCCTATGTGGAGTTGGGCAACCCGGGTCTCCCCCATGCGGTAGTACCCTACCACAATCTGAAAAATGCCGATGAAAACGAGCTGCGGGAGCTGGGCCGGGCCATCCGCTGGCACAAGTCCTTTCCCAAGGGAGCCAATGTCAATTTCTACGAGATGACCGGGGAGGACACCATCTTCGAGCGGACCTTCGAGCGGGGCGTGGAGGACTTCACCTACGCCTGCGGCACCGGCACCGGGTCACTGGTGGCGGTCCTGACCCTCCAGGGCAAGGTCAGCGGCCACGACGTCAAGGTGGATATGACCGGCGGACAGCTGGTGATCGACGCAGAGCGGGAGGGCTCCCGGATCACGGCGCTGTACCTGACCGGGCCCACCAACGTGGTCTGCAAGGGCGAGGTCACCGACGAGGACCTCCAGCTTTAACCGTATGTAAGGCCGTCCGGCCATACAGAACTTCCAAACCATTTGCGAGAAGGAGAGAGAATATGAGTGAGAAACTGACCAAGAAATCCGTGGCCCGCAACTACGCGTTTCTGGCCGTGATGCTGGGGTCTATGATCCTGGGCTCCATTGTGGGTGCCTTCTTCCCCCAGGTGAAGGAGGGCGACGAGGTCGTCAAGGCCGGCGCCACCGTCCTCAAGCCCCTGGGCACGCTGTTCATCAACATGATGTTCTGCATCGTGGTGCCCATGGTGTTCGCCTCTATTGCGGGCTCCATCGCCACCATGCGCAGCCGCAGGCGGGCCGGCAAGATCATGAGCACCACCATTCTGACCTTTATCATCACCGGCGCCATCGCCGCCGCCATCATGATCGTGCTGATGAAGATCATCCCCCCCGTCCTGGTGCCCTGGAGCGACCTGGCCGAGGGCGTGGTGGACGATCCCATCTCCATCCCCAACCTGATCGTGAACTTCTTCACCGTGGGAGACTTCTCCTCCCTGCTCAGCCGCAGCGCCATGCTGCCCCTGATCGTGTTCGCCATCCTGTTCGGCTTCGGCGTGAACCTGGGCCCCGGCCCCGACAGCCCGGTGGCCACCCTGCTGGTGAGCCTGTCTGAGGCCATGATGAAGGTGGTCCAGATCGTCACCTACTACGCTCCCATCGCCTTCTTCGGCTTCTTCGCCGACCTGGTGGCCACCTACGGCTCCCAGATCACCCAGGATTACGCCCGGGCTCTGGCAGTCTACTATCCCCTGTGCTTCATCTACATCTTCACCGCCTTCCCCCTGTTCGCCTGGTTCGGCGGCGGCAAGGGCGCCATCGGCGAGATGTTCCGTCACATCGCCCGTCCCGCCATCACGTCTCTCGGCACCTGCTCCTCCGTGGCCACCATCCCCACCAACATGGAGGAGGCTGAGGCCACCGGCATCTCCAAGGACGTCAGCGAGATCGTGCTGCCTCTGGGTGCCACCATGCACATGGACGGCTCCTGCTTCTCCTGCGTGCTGAAGATCGCGTTCCTCTTCGGCGTGTTCGGCAAGCCCTTCAACTCCATCGGTGACTTCATTCTCATCATCCTGGTGGCGGTGCTGTCCTCCGTGGGCATGAGCGGCGTCCCCGGCGGCGGCTACATCGGCGAGTTCATCATGTGCTCCGTGTTCTTCCCGGACCAGCTGGCCGTGGCCTACCCCATCGCCATCACCATCGGCAACCTGGTGGATCCCCCCGCCACCATGATCAACTCCTCCGGCGACTATGTGGTCTCCTACATCGTCTCCCGGTTCGTGGACGGCAAGGACTGGTATCAGAAGATCCGCGCCTCCCACTGAGAAACCGCTTCCAACAGACAACGGAGCCCCCGCTTTTCAGCGGGGGCTCCGTATTTTACTGGATTTTCATGGGAGCTCCTCACCGGCGCAGGGGCACTCCCGCTTTTGCTCCATGGACTCCTTGACGCTCTTTCCGAAGGGCGTGGCGGCAAGGCCGCCCAGGGCCGTCTCCCGGAACTCCACCGGCAGACGCCGGCCCACCTCGCCCATGCAGTCGATGACCTGGTCCACCGGCACCCGGCTCAAAATGCCGGCCAGGGCCATGTCGGCGCTGGAGACGGCGTTCACCGCGCCGATGACGTTGCGCTTGACGCAGGGCACCTCCACCAGCCCCGCCACCGGGTCGCACACCAGGCCCAGCAGGTTCTTCAAAGCCATGGCCACCGCCTGGCCGATCTGGTCCGCCGTGCCGCCCCGCAGGTCCACCAGAGCCCCCGCCGCCATGGCGGAGGCGGTGCCGATCTCCGCCTGGCAGCCGCCGGAGGCGCCGGCGATGCAGGCCCGGTAGCCGATGACGGCGCCGATGCCGGAGGCCACATACAGGGCCCGGACGATGGCGTCCTCATCTACGGCGCCCCGGCGGAACAGGGGCACCAGTACCGCCGGCAGCACACCGCAGGCCCCCGCCGTGGGGGCCGCCACGATCCGCCGCATGCAGGCGTTGGACTCGCCCACGCACAGCGCCGTGGCGATGACCTGCTGCATATACTCGCCGCAAAGGCTCTCGTGTTCCGCGCCGTAGTCCCACATCTTCTGGGCGTCGCCGCCCACCAGGCCGCTGACGCTGCGGCTGTCGCTGCGGTAGTTGTCCACCGACTCCAGCATGGCCCGCCAGGCGGACCGCATCTTCTCAAAGGAGGCCTCCGCCGTCACCTGGCGCTCCTCCACGTCGGTGTCCAGCACCACCTTCCAAAAGGGCTTTCGCCCCGCTTCGATCTTGTCGAAGATCTCC
Source organism: Dysosmobacter sp. Phy (assembly GCF_054476235.1). Classification (NCBI taxonomy): domain Bacteria; kingdom Bacillati; phylum Bacillota; class Clostridia; order Eubacteriales; family Oscillospiraceae; genus Dysosmobacter; species Dysosmobacter sp. Phy. Next base: position 2,148,365 of record NZ_CM136997.1, on the reverse strand, counting down.
TGCATGGAATCCAGGGCCATGGGTCAGTCCTCCTTCTCATAATAGGTGACGGTCAGCACGCCGTAGGCCGCCCGCAGCCGCTCCAGGGCGTCGGCGGGGACGCGCTGGTCCGTCTCCACCACCGTCAGGCCGTCGCCGCCCCGCCGGTCCCGGCAAAGGCGCATATTGGCGATGTTGATGCCGCTGACCGACAGCTCATTGAGGATGCGGCTGAGCTCCCCGGCCACGTCCTGATGGCGGATGACCAGGGTGTTGAAGATGCCGGTGAAGTTCACCTCCACCCCGTCCAGTCGGTCCACCCGGATGCGTCCGCCGCCGGTGGAGGCCGCCTGGAGCGTCAGATGCTTCCCGTCGGCGGACCATACCTCCACCACAGCGGTGTTGGGGTGGGCCTCCCGCAGGGAGACCGTGTGAAAATGGAAATCCAGCCCCTGGTTGTCCGCAATGGCAAAGCTGTCCGGGATGCCCAGGTCGTCGGGCTTCATGCCCAGCAGGCCCGCCACCAGGGCCCGGTCCGTACCGTGGCCCTGGCCGGTCTCGGCGAAGGAGCCGTGGAGGCCGATCTCCGCCCGCACCGGCTCTGCTCCCAGCAGCGTCCGGGCCATGCGGCCGATCCGCACCGCCCCGGCCGTATGGGAGCTGGAGGGCCCCACCATCACCGGGCCGAGAATGTCAAAAATATCCAGCATGGATATCAAGCCTCCTTAAGCATCCGAAATCTCTCCCAGCGTATCATACCGCTGTAAATTGTTCAAGAAGTTTTCCCGGGAAAGTTGACCTTCTCCCCCGCATCCCCTATACTGGAGGAAAAGAAAGGAGCGTGACGCCATGGCCTCTCTGCTGCTGCGCAATCTGAACACGGTGGTCACCTGCGACGACGCCGACACCATTTTGGACCATGTGGACCTGTACTGCGAGGACGGGGTCATCCAAGCCATCGGCCCCGATCTGCCTCAGACTGCCGACACGGTGCTGGAGGGCACCCACTACTGGTGCTATCCCGGCCTTATCAACACCCATCACCACCTCTATCAGGTATTCTCCCGGAATTTGCCCCAGGTGCAGAACCTGGAGCTGTTCCCCTGGCTCACCGCCCTGTACGAGATCTGGAAGGGCCTGGACCGGGAGGTGGTCCGCTTCAGCTCCCTGACCGGCATGGGAGAACTGATGAAGCACGGCTGCACCACCTGCTTTGACCATCACTACGTGTTCCCCGCCGGGGCCGGGGACCTGCTGGGCGCCCAGTTCGCCGCGGCGGAGGAGCTGGGCATCCGGATGGTGGCCTCCCGGGGCAGCATGGACCTCAGCCGCAAGGACGGCGGCCTGCCGCCGGACAGCGTGGTCCAGACGGTGGATGAGATCATGGCCGACTCTCTCAAGGCCATCGAGACGTATCACGATCCCCGGCCCGGATCTATGCGCCAGGTGGTGCTGGCCCCCTGCTCTCCCTTCTCCGTGAGCAGCGAGCTGCTGCGCCAGAGCGCCATCCTGGCCCGCCAGTACGGCGTCCGGCTCCACACCCACCTGTGCGAGACGAAGGACGAGGAGCGCTGGACCTTGGAAGCCCACGGCGTCCGGCCTCTGGAATACATGGCCCGGCTGGGCTGGACCGGCAGCGACGTGTGGTACGCCCATGGCATCCACTTCAATGACGAAGAACTCCGCGAGCTGGCCCGGACCGGGACCGGCGTCGCCCACTGCCCCATCTCCAACATGAAGCTCTCCTCCGGCGTGGCCCGGGTCCCGGAGATGCTGGCTCTGGGCGTCCCGGTGGGCCTGGCGGTGGACGGCTCCGCCTCCAACGACGGGTCCTCCCTGATGGAGGAGCTGCGGGTGTGCTACCTGCTTCACCGGCTGACCTCCAGCGACAAGGCGCCGTCGGGCTATCAGGTGCTGAAGCTGGCCACCCGGGGCAGCGCGGCGCTGCTGGGCCGGGAGGACATCGGCCAGCTGGCCGCGGGAAAGCGGGCGGACCTGTTCCTGGTGGACGCCCGCCGTCTGGAGCTGGCCGGGGCGGAGTACAGCCCCGCCGACGTACTGGCCACCGCGGGCCTCCGGGGCCCGGTGGACTACACCGTGGTGGAGGGCCGGATCGTGGTGAAGGAGGGCCTTCTCGCCGGCGTGGACGAGGCTGCCGTGGCAGAGCGGGCCAGAGCGGTCTGCAAAGCGTATCTGGACCGGGCGTGATCTCTTCACCACTCGGGAACCCGTCAAAAAGAAAATCTCCGCAAGAAAGGAGGGCCGCCCGGCCCTCCTTTTCACATGCCAGGGGGGCGCAGATCGCCCCGAAAAGGACCCGATATCCTCCCGGACTTCCGGCAGAGGTTTCCGCGTCTCTCAGAGTTTTTTTATCTCCCCTATGGACGCCGGGCCACAAACCCTCTATAATGGCTTCATATCGCGCCCATTTGGGCCCAAGAAAAACTGACGCAAGGGTGGAGATGACATGATGAGTATTCCCTCTGATATCGAAATCGCGCAGTCCTGCCAGTTGCAGCCCATTGACAAGATCGCTGAGACAGCCGGTGTGGACGCCGATTATCTGGAATCTTACGGCCGCTACAAGGCCAAGGTGGACCACCGCCTTCTGCGGGAATCTACCCGTCCCTACGGCAAGCTGATCCTGGTGACCGCCATCAACCCCACGCCCGCCGGCGAGGGCAAGACCACCACCACAGTGGGCCTGGGCGACGCCCTGCGGCGCATGGGCAAAAACGCCGTCATCGCCCTGCGGGAGCCCTCCCTGGGTCCTGTGTTCGGTGTCAAGGGCGGTGCCGCCGGCGGCGGCTATGCCCAGGTGGTCCCCATGGAGGACATCAACCTCCATTTCACCGGCGACCTCCACGCCGTCACCGCCGCCAACAACCTTCTCTCTGCCATGGTGGACAACCACATCTTCCAGGGCAACGCCCTGGGCCTGGACCCCAAGCAGGTAGTGTGGCGCCGGGTGCTGGACATGAACGACCGCCAGCTGCGCTCCATCGTGGGAGGCCTGGGCGGCAAGAACAACGGCGTTCCCCGGGAAGACGGCTTCGACATCACCGCCGCCTCGGAGATCATGGCGGTGCTGTGCCTGTCCAGCTCCATCGCGGACCTCAAGACCCGGCTGGCCCGGATCATCGTGGGCTATACCTTCGACGGCAAGCCCGTCACCGCCGGGGATCTCCAGGCCGCCGGGGCCATGGCCGCCCTGCTGAGGGACGCCCTCAAGCCCAATCTGGTCCAGACGCTGGAGGGTACCCCCACCTTCATCCACGGCGGCCCCTTCGCAAACATCGCCCATGGCTGCAACTCCGTCATGGCTACCCGCATGGCCATGAAGCTGGGCGACTACGCCGTCACGGAGGCCGGCTTCGGCGCCGATCTGGGCGCGGAGAAGTTCCTGGACATCAAGTGCCGCATGGCGGGCCTGCGGCCCGACGCCTGCGTGGTGGTAGCCACGGTCCGGGCGCTGAAGCACCACGGCGGCGCCGCCCGGGCGGACCTGGGCAAGCCGGACACGGCGGCGCTGGAGCGGGGCCTGCCCAACCTGCTGCGCCATGTGGAGAACATGACCCAGGTCTACGGCCTGCCCACAGTGGTGGCCATCAACCGCTTCCCCACAGACTCCGCCGCAGAGCTGGACCTGATCCGGGACCGGTGCCGGAACCTGGGCGTCCAGGTGGCCCTGTCCGAGGTCTACGAAAAGGGCGGGCAGGGCGGCCTTCAGCTGGCGGAAGAGGTGGTGAGCCTCTGCGACAGCGGCGAGGGCCGGTTCACCTTCGCCTACGACAGCGACCAGACCATCCAGGAAAAGCTGGACGCCATCGTCCGCAAAGTCTACCGGGGCAGCCGGGCGGTGCTGACGCCGGAGGCCCAGCGGCAGGCGGCCCACCTGACGGAGCTGGGCTTCGGCGGCTGCCCGGTGTGCATCGCCAAGACCCCCTACTCCTTCTCCGACGACCAGTCCCTGCTGGGAGCCCCCTCCGGCTTCCAGGTGACGGTGCGGAACATCAAGGTCTCCGCGGGCGCCGGGTTCCTGGTGGCGCTGGCCGGAAACGTGCTGACCATGCCGGGGCTTCCCAAGGCCCCCTGCGCCCAGCAGATCGATCTGGACAACAACGGAACAATCACCGGCCTTTCCTGAAAGACAAACAGCCCGGGAACGCACTGCGCCCCCGGGCCGTTTTGCTTTATCGCTGTTCTTCCAGCCGCTGCAGCAGCCCCTGGCAGCCGGACAGTACATCCCGCCAGGTGGCATTGAAATCCCCGGTGTACCAGGGGTCCGCCACATCCTCCCCGCCCCGGCCGGCAAACTCCAGCAGGGCGTGGACCTTGCCCGTCGGATCACCGTTCCACATCCGGCGCATGTTGGCGAGGTTGGCCCGGTCCATGCCGATCAGATAGTCGTACCGGTCATAGTCCTCCCGGCGGATGCGGCGGGCGGCGTGACCGGCGCATCCGATGCCGTGCCGGGCCAGCTCCTGCCGGGCAGGGGGATAGACGCCGTTTCCGATCTCCTCGGCACTGGTGGCGGCGGAGGCGATCTCGAACCGGTCCGCCGCTCCTGCGGCGGCCACCAGGTCCTTCATCACAAATTCCGCCATAGGGCTGCGGCAGATATTGCCGTGGCATACGAACAGGATTTTTACCATTTCTTCCCCTCTCTATTTCTCGAAAATATGAGCCTGATTTTCAATATTTCCGCATTTTCAGAACTTTTCAAGCAGCTTCTGTTTTCACCCTCTCCATAACTCTACAAGAATCTACACCACTGTTCACAAATTTGGTGTAAATCTGGTGTACGGCTCAGCCGTCCCCCACCGCTTTCCGCATGGCGTTTTCTGCCGCCTCATAGCTGGCGTGGGTGTAGACATTGAGGGTCACGCCCGCGTCGGAGTGCCCCATGAGATATTGCAGGCTCTTGAGGTCGATCCCGCTGTTGGCCATCTCGGTACAGAAGGTGTGGCGCAGGACGTGGGGCGTGATGGAGGGCAGCTTGTCCTCGTGGGCGTCGTTGTACCGGTCCACGATCCGCTTCATCACATGCTCCAGGTGCATGGCCACCTTGGGCTTCCCGTCCTTGTCCAGGAACAAGAAGCCGGTGTGCCCGTCGATCAGCAGCTCCACCTTGGGCTGTTTGCGGCGCTGGACGGCGTTCTGAAAGGCCCGATATACCTCGTCCGTCATAGGGATGTACCGCTCTCCGCTGGCCGTCTTGGGCTTTTCCACATAGTACTCGCAGTGCCTGGTCCGGGTCAGCTGTCGCTCCACCTTGATTCGCCGGGCCTCAAAGTCCAGGTCCGCCCGGGTCAGTCCGTAGAGTTCGCTGACCCGCATTCCCGTCCCCAGCAGAATGATGATCTCGTCGTAGTACTGGGAGTAATGCCTGCTCTCCCGGATAAAGGTCAGGAACCGCTCTTTGACCTCCCCGGAGATCGCCTGGCGGGTCTTGGAATCGTTGGGCACCACATCGGTGATCTGGAAGGAAAACGGATTGCGCCGGATGATGTCATCCTCCACCGCCATCTCAAAGGCCGGACGCAGGACGCCACGGACGCTGGTGATGGTGCTGTATCTCCGGCCATCCTGATACAGTTTGATGAACCACTGTTTGGCGTCTGAGGGCTTGATGTCCCGGATCTTCAAGCAGCCAAAGTTCTCCTTGCTCACCAGGTTCAAGACGAACTGATACCCCACCTTTGTGTTATAGCGCACGCCGGTCTTGGTGGCGATATACCGCTTCAAAAGGTCAAGGACGATGATCTCCCCGGCGGCGTAGTCGATCCCGTCGTTGAGTTCCTTCTGGATCGTCTGCTCCTTGACCCGCAGATCTTCCAGGGTGCGGGCGTAGACGCAGACACGCTTGCCCCTGACGTCGGTGTAGCGGTACATATAGGTGCCGTCCTTGCGTTGGCTCTCTCCGTTCCGCAGGACACGGTTTTTGCTGTCTTTTCTCCTTTCAGCCATTCAATATCGCTCCTTTTCAAAAGGAGCCCTGACATGAAGTATTATACCATATCAGGGCCCCGATTGCCACTACAGTCAAACAGAATACAGACCTTCCAGATACTTCTCGAAGGACTTGCGCTTGATGAGCCGTTTATTGCCCACCCACAGCACAAAGGGACAGCGATCTGTATCTGTCAGGGCCCGGAGCTTGTTGATCCCGATCCCGTAGTAGGCCGCCGCTTCCTCCAAAGAGAGGTTTGCCTTCTCCCAAATGGGAATCGTCAGCATGGAAAACACCACCTTTCCGAAAATTCCTGAAAACTCAGGTGGCTTATCATAGGCAAGTGTTTTCCCGACTATCAGGGGACGGCTATTCCGTGTAGTTGTAGTGAGAAAAGACGATCTCCAGCCGGTTGTGACCCATGGCCCCGCTGACGGCGGCGACCACCTGGGTGGGGTGTCCCCGGTAGGTGTCGCCGCTCTTTGCGTCCCGGCCGGAAAGGTGAATGTAATTCTTGGGGTTAAGATCGCCGCCGAACCAGAGCTTTCCCTGGGCTTCTTCCTGCTCCAACTGGCGGAGCAGAGCAGCGCAGTACTCAGCCCGGAAGCGGTGGTTGTCAATGTGGCTGTCATAGGCCGCAAACAGGGGCCTGGCGGCCTCTGGAGCCCTGTCCACGATGGAGGTCACCCGCTCCTTAAAATCGTTGAGAACGGGCGCTATACGCTCCTTTCCGCCCTTTTCCACCAGCCTGATCCCCACCACCTGGCCCTTTTCATTCCGCACGCAGTCATTGGGGGTGATCCTGGTAACAGAAGCACGGCGGCACCCGCAGGCTTTGGCAACGGTGATCTGATCCTGAAACTTGGAAAACCGCCGCCTGTCGTTCTCCGTCTCCTCCCGGCTGCGGCTGATCTCTGACTTCTTCCGGGAGCGAAGCCCCAATTCCTGCTTGGATAGATCGAAGCCCAATGCCTTGTTGATGGCGGCCATGTCCCGGCTCACCGTCCAGGAGGACAGCCCTTTAGCCTCCCGTTCCAGCAAGTAAGCGGCGGCATGGGCCCTGGTGATTTGAGCGGCATTTTTCATCTTGTGGGCGGAACACCACTCCGCGAAGGGCTGCATAGCGGCCCGGTAGGTCTCCATGGTGCCGATACTAAAGATCCCATCCACCTTGGCCGGGTTGTAGCCCTCCAAATTTCCATGTTCCTTTATGTAGGCTTCCCGTGCTTCTTGCTTGGCTTCATGCTTGCTTTGGCCGAACCGGGCCAGTTTAGACAGCCTGTTTTGAAGGCCGCCAAAGATCCGCTTCGCCGCCCCTTTCAACTTCTTCATACAGGTTCCCCCTTTTGCGCATAGCAAGTAACCGTGCGTGCATTTCATGCCCGCCCGTTTACTTGCCGCCCTCCCGATCTAAAAAAGAAACTTTCACACGAATCCAAAAGCGTAAGGTGTTGAGACAAGCGCGTTTTTTCAGATGGTTGCGCTTCCATCATGGCCCGCTCCCGTGCCCGTTTTCCCGGCTGGCAGCCGGGAGAAACGGGACACGGCAACGGCTTTGGGGGTGTATCGCCCCCACCGTCAGCGGTTTCCGGTTGGAAACTGCGTGACCCTCGTTGTCCTGGGGGTTCTCTGTCCCTCCACGGCTGGCTGCCGTGTGGTGGATCTCCCTGCCGTCTCTGCACCTCTGCTTTTGTGGAAACCTGCTGCTTGCTCACCCTCCTTTTTTACTTCCAAGATTGGTGCGGCACCCTGCCGCCCTGGTGTCGATGTGGCCTGTCCTATCTTGCGATATAGGATCGTCCTGTGCTTGTACCCTGGTTTCGTATGGCCTTAAATATGGCTGACTTACTATATACAAATCCAGAAAAAATTATCAGCACCCATGTCGAAATTTTCCGGCATGGGTCCTGTTTCGCTTTTGACAATGCAGTTGATTTTATTCGCTTTTTCGACTATAATATACTCAGTGCAACTGAATGTCCAAGGCCCAGGAGGTTCTTATGAAATACCTTTCCATCAAAGAAGTCTCGGAGAAGTGGGGCATCTCCACCCGCCGCATCCAAATCCTCTGCAAAGAGGGGCGCATCCCCGGCATTATCATGATCGGACGCACCTGGGGGATACCGGAGGACGCCGAGAAACCGGCGGACGCGAGGATCAAGAGCGGGAAGTATGTTAAGAAAACCACATCGGACAAAGATTGCAATAATCACAATATATGAAGAAGGAATAGGAGGATATATGGATACTTATCTAACAGCATTGAAAGACATTGTAATTGTGCTGGCACCTATTATTGTTGCCTATATAAGTTATAAAAGTAATAAGAAAACCCGGAGAGATATTAAATTAGAGATTGAGAAAATTTCTAAAGAAAAAGAAGCCGAAACGAAACAAATTCTCGAAAAAATCAGCGCAGAATTGGAAAGTCAGAAACAGTTAATGTCATGGCAAAATTCTATGCCGCAAACCAATGAATATACCAAATTGATTGAAGTAAAACGATTTGGAAATGTTTCGGCGCTGCCAGCTCTCTGCGAAAATATCGATAAAATTATAAATAATAACCCATCGTTAGATGTACTTGTTGAGTTAAAAGATATGCTTGAACTGATTGACCTTCCATCTGAGAAAGATGAACTGTTTCCGCATGAAGTGCCAATTCTTTTAAACTACAGAGTGACAAAAAAGCAATTACAATGGAAGATTGATTTACTTCGTGCCGCAACAGAAAATCAGGAGGACACACACCATGCCGACGCTTGAATGGATCGGAAAAGATAAAGTCATCAACCACCACCAGGAGGTGCCTTTCCGGGTGCTGGAGCGCCGGTACAGCTATGACGAGGCCGGGCAGCATGACGAGGACAACGGTAGCGAGAACATGATTATCCGGGGGGACAACCTGGAGGCGCTGAAGGCTCTGCTGCCCCGGTACGAGGGCCGGGTGAAGTGCATCTACATCGATCCGCCCTATAACACTGGCAACGAGGGCTGGGTATATAACGACAATGTGAATGACCCCAGAATCAAGAAGTGGCTGGGGGAGGTCGTGGGCAAAGAGGGGGAGGACCTGACCCGCCACGACAAATGGCTGTGCATGATGTATCCACGGCTAAAGTTACTTCAAAAACTACTGGCAGAGGATGGAGTTATCTTTATCAGTATCGATGAGATTGAGCATCGTTATCTGGAACTGATTATGGACGAAATTTTCGGAGCATCTAACCGCATAGATACATTTGTGTGGCAGAACAACTATGGCGGAGGAGCCAAAAGCAACTATGTTGTCCATTTACATGAGTACGTTTTATGTTTTGCTAAAAATCTTTCTACTGTTGGAAAAATTGAACTTCCACCAGATGAGAATATTCTAAAATATTATAAATATAGAGATGACAAATTTGATATAAGAGGACCTTATAGATTACAACCTCTAGCCACAACAAGCATGGATGATCGTCCAAACTTGCGCTATCCATTGTATTATGAAGGGCATGAAATTTGGCCTGCTAAACAGTGGTTTTGGGCAAAAGAAAGAGCTTTGGAGGCTCAAGCCAATAATGAACTCGTATTTTCAGAAAAAAACGGAAAATGGACTGTAAACTATAAGCAATACCTAAATGGTGCTGACGGAACGCAAAGAAAGAGTAAGCCATATTCAATTATAACTGGAATCTATACACAGGCGGGAACAAAGGCAATTAAAGAGATTATGGGAAGTGGAAAGGCGTTTGATTTTCCTAAGCCGCCTGAACTCATTTCGTATTTTTTACAAATGATTACAGGTGAAAATGATATTATCCTTGACTCTTTCGCCGGTTCCGGCACTACCGCCCACGCCGTCCTCAACATGAACAAGGCAGACGGCGGACACCGCAAGTTCATCCTGGTGGAGATGATGGACTATGCCGACAGCATCACCGCCGAGCGGGTGAAGCGGGTGATCCAGGGCTACGGCGAGGGGAAAAAAGCGGTAGAGGGCACCGGCGGCAGTTTCAGTTTTTACGACCTGGGGGAGCCGCTGCTGGTTGGCGACTGCCTCAACGAGTCCGTGGGCCCCGAGAAGATTCGGGAGTATGTCTGGTTCATGGAGACCCGGGCACCCTATGCCCCGGCCACGGGGGAGAACCCCTATTATCTGGGGACCTGCAACGACACCGGCTATTATTTCTATTACGAGCCGGAGCAAGTGACGGTACTGGACTATCCGTTCTTGTCCACAATCACGGAGAAAAGCGGCAGTACGGTCATCTACGCCGACCGCTGCTCCATCGGGGCGGACAAGCTGGCCCAGATGGGGATCGTGTTCAAGAAGATCCCCAGAGACATCAGCAGACTGTGAGGGGCAATTATGTTTGAGACTATAATGGGGGTCATTGGCAACATAATATCTTCGATCGTATCCAAAGACAGGAAGTCAGGATTCAGAGAAAACTATGAAGCTATTCGTTTTGAAATTGCAACCACATTGGCGCTGTATGCCAAATATTATCACAATCCTGTCGATCTTGCCCAGATGTCTGACCTGAAATTGCCAAAGGACTATGCCGAGGCATCAGAGAAAATTCGTGCACTTGCGTCCAAAACACGGGCACTCTCTGAGATACTGCCTGACAAACCTAAACATGCGGAAACAAAATCCAGATTAAATGATGTTTCAGCATGCTTATTCGGACTCTCCAATAGTCTTACAACACCGTTCGACTGTGGAATAACGGGGGAGCATCAACAGGTTGTTGATGAGTATGAACGTCAAATCAAAGAATTACTCAAACTATCTTCTGGGAGGTAACGACTCTCATGGAATTAAAAAACTACCAGAAAAAGGCCATCAAGGACTTGAACCGCTATTTGCAGCTTTTGAACGAGACCCGGAACTATGCCGCCGCATTCCGGCTCTTCTGGCAGGAGCAGAGCGCCCCGGCCCTGGGACACTATCAGGACATCATGCCCGGCGTGCCCAACCTGTGCTTCAAGGTGCCCACCGGCGGCGGAAAGACCTTCCTGGCCTGTAACGCGGTCAAGCCGATCTTTGACACCCTTCCCTTTACCAAGGCCAAGGTGGTGGTGTGGCTGGTGCCGTCCGACGCCATCCTCTCTCAGACGGTGAAGGCGCTGAAAGACCCGGCTCACCCATACCGGCAGAAGCTCAATGCGGATTACGGGAGCAGCGTGGTGGTCTACACCAAACAGGAACTGCTGAACGGGCAGAACTTCAACCCCACCGCCGTGACAGAGCAGTTGTCCGTGATGGTCCTTTCCTACGACTCCTTCCGGGGCCGGGGCAAGGAGGCGCTGAAAGCCTATCAGCAGAACAGCGCCCTGGAGCCCTTCTCCAAGGCCCTGGGTAAGCCGGAAGCGCCCATTGAAAAGGCGGACGAGACCGCGCTGTTCCAGGTCATCAACCAGCTCTCCCCCCTGGTCATCGTGGACGAGAGTCACCATGCCCGGTCGGAGCTGAGCCTGGAGATGCTGAAAAACTTCAACCCCTGCTTTGTACTGGATCTCACCGCCACGCCCAAGGAGGAGAGCAATATCATCTCCTATGTGGACGCGGTTCAGTTGAAGAAAGAAAACATGGTGAAGCTGCCGGTGATCGTTTACAACCGGGACAGCCAGAGCGAGGTGCTAGCCGACGCCATCGACCTGCGAAACCGGCTGGAAGAACTGGCCGAGTCCAGGCCGGAGCAGGCCCGGCAGTACATCCGCCCCATTGCTCTGTTCCAGGCCCAGCCCAGGGGCAAGGAGGAGAGCACCACCTTTGAGAGGCTGCGGGACAAACTGGTGGAGATCGGCATCCCCGTCGAGCAGATCGCCATTCGCACCGCCGACGTCAACGAGCTGAAAAACCAGGACCTGCTCTCCCGTGACTGCCCTATCCGTTACATTATCACGGTCAACGCGCTGAAAGAGGGCTGGGATTGCCCCTTTGCCTATATCCTGGCCTCTCTTGCCAATAAGACCAGCCGGGTGGACGTGGAGCAGATCTTGGGCCGCATTCTCCGCCTCCCCCACACCGCACAGCACAGCCAACGTGCGCTCAATCTGTCCTATGTTCTGACTTCTTCCAACGATTTTGACAAGACGGTGGATCAAATCGTCAAGGGCCTAAACAGCGCAGGTTTCAGCGACAAGGATTACCGCGTCTCCGCCCCGCTTCCGCCCAAAGAGCCGGAGCCCGAGCCGGAACAGCTGACGATCCCCCAGCCTGTCCCGGAGGTCCCTGCCGATACCGAGGAATTTCTGGATTTCGACGCTCAGACGGTCAGCCGGGAACTGGAACGCCGACAGGCAGAGGGGGCCTCCCCCGTACTGCCGCGAAGCGACGCCATGCTGGAACAGGCGGAGCAGGCCGGGCAGGAGTACGCCGCTGCAGTGGAACAGTCCGACCAAGACCCCTATATGCAGAATCTGCCGTGGGAGGTGCGCGATCAAGTGACGACATTCCAAGTGAAACCGGAATTTCAGCAGGACATCGAGACCTTGGAGATCCCCCAGTTCTTCCAGGTCGTTCCGCCCTCCTTGTTTAGCGATGGGGTGTATGAACTTCTGGAAAAGGAGCAGTTGGCCGACGAGTTTACCCTGAAAGGGAAGGCCTATGACATCGACTTTACCGCCGCCGACGATGAGATCGCGGAGATCGATGTACGGGAAAAGGAGGGCGGTCTGCCCAAAGCGTTCAAGATGGACGATACCGCACAGCGGTATTTCAAAGAACATTTCCGCTCCCTGCCCCCTGAGAGCCGCATCCGCCAGTGCAAGGATGTGATGTTCCACCAGCTCAACAAGTTGAACATGGTGGACTCCGTCGAGCTGAGAAATTATATTGAGCGCATTGTGGACGACATGGACAAGGATCAGTTGGCGGGCATGGAAAAGGCCCCTCTGGGGTACGCTGCGAAGATCAAGGACAAGATCGACTTCCTATTGACCCAGCACTACAAGGACACCTTTAAACGCTGGCTGGAGACTGAGCGGATCGTCTGTAAGCCATCTTATAAACTCCCCTTGAACATCCATCCCACGACCCACACAAACGTCTACGGCGGCTCTCTGTACCAGGCGGAAGAAGGCAACATGAATAAGCTGGAATCGGCATTGGTCCGGGAGTTTACCGCCTTGCCCAATATCAAGTGGTGGCATCGAAATATTTCCAGGCAGGGATTTTGCATCAACGGCTTCATCAATCACTACCCGGACTTCATTGTGATGACCCAGAGTGGGCGGATCATCCTGGTGGAGCCCAAAGGAGAGCAACTGAAAAACGACAACAGCCGGGAGAAAATCGAGTTGGGGGACGCATGGCGGCACGCCGCCGGAAATCAGTACCGCTACTATATGGTTTTTCAGGACGGGGACAACCTCTTGCCCGGCGCGGTGAGTGTGAGCCAGTTTGTGGATACCGTAAAAGCCTTATGAGGAGGAATTACTGTTGGGAGACATCAAAGTCTATTTTTCAGACTACTTTGATATTGATGAAGATGTCATCGAAAGCTATGGGGCGGTAAATATTTCGCTGATCAATGATCTGCCATTGTTTATTGATCCTTTTCTTCTTTTTAACAGTACAGATTCAGAATATCAGAAAATTCATCATGAGATGATTGACTATCTTTTGTTCCTTCAAAGACAATCCGAAAAGCATCCAAAACTACCTTCAGGAATGAGAAAAGCTTGGTATTCATTTTCAGAAATAAAACAAACATGGTTAGGATTTAGTCTTTCAGGAAACGCGGGGCGGGGGATGGGCAGTGATTTTGCGGTAGGGCTTCATGCTGGTTTAAATTCTATATTCAAAGATTTTGGCAGTCAAACAGTCACAAAAGGACGCCACATGGAGAAGTTATGCCTAATTAGTTCACGAGTAGGCAGAGATAAAATCAGCGATTTCACGGCCAATTTTGCAAAGAAATATTTGCTGGAATATACACAATCTTTTGCAAAGCAGTATTTATCCGCCGACCAATGCCAGGAGTTTTCAGTTGCCAAAGCCTATTTCAACTGGGATACAAAAACATGGGCATCGCAAAAATACTATCTACCTTCTTTTAATGGCGATTATGTTTTACTAACGCCAAAAGCAATGCTAACCAGGGACGATACTTTTATTAATCGCAACGACATGATTCACAATTTACAACAAATTGCCCCATCAATCCCTGATGACGCGTTAAGGTTTGAACTTGAAACTTATTTCCGAGATGTCTTATCAAAAAAGAAAAAGGAAATGAGCAGAACCGAGAAGGATTCTGCTGCAACACGCCTTATTAAAGAGCATCCAGAGCTGATCGATTATTACATTCGATATAAAGAAGATAACGAAGCGCAGGCCACTTCTATTAGCAGGGAAAAAGTTCGTGAAGTAGAACTGCTTTTTAACACTCAAATTTCTCAGTTAATAAGCCTGTTGAATGCGAAAACAGAGTTTTATGACATTATTCCAGACGCACATGATGAAGCAAAGAAAAGAGTCATATTTCTTAAAAAAGTTATCGAAGATCAAGACGGGTACAGGCTATTTTACTCCAACGGTCAACCAATAAAACGAGAGGCCGATTTACAAGTTATTTATAGATTGGTTTGGTATGGCAGTCCTCTCGATGTTAACAGAGAGGTAAATAACGGTAGAGGCCCCGTAGATTATAAGATTTCGTATGGGAGCAAAAATTCAACTTTAGTAGAATTTAAGTTAGCATCTAATTCAAAGTTGAAGCAAAATTTGGCTAAACAAGTGGACATATACAAGGCAGCCTCAAGTACAGAGCGTGCAATAAAGGTGATTCTTTTCTTTTCAGAAGCAGAGGAAAAGAAAATCTTTGAAATCCTAAATGAGTTAAAATTAGCCGGTAATGATGATATTGTTTTGATTGATGCGAGGAATGATAATAAGACGTCAGCATCTAATGTCAAGTTGTCACAATAATTGTTCCCCAAACACCTTTTCACAAACCAGAGGCGAGCACCAGAAAAACGCTGATAATGCCGCACTGTATCAGGCTTTATCGGCATTTATGAGAAATCGTGAAGATTGCAAGCACCACATGTGAGTTTCACATATGGCATAAGGAAGCCCCAGATCTGACCGGCAGTACCGGCCCGACCTGGGGCTTTTGTCAGGGCTCCATGTGGTTGATTTTGGTGTAAGTGTGGTGTAAATCAGGAGGGCACAGACTTGAAAAGTGCTGAAATCACAGGGGGTCCCGGTTTTCCGTCCTAATCCTGCCGTGGCAGACAAACAGGATCCTTGTCATCTCTTCAAGTTCCTTTCCCAATCACTTCCGCCGTCAAACTGCGGCGGTCCATACCGGAACAGCAGCCGTTCTCTCACAGGCACCTGGAAATGGCGATCGCCAATCCCGCGGGATTCTCCCACGCCATGGAATGGCCCGCGGACGGCACGGTCTCAACGCGGATACCATGCCTCCGCAGCTCCTCATAATCCGCATCCGGCAGAGACCGCTCTCCGAAAATAAATCCCTTTTGCACCGGCAGTTCATACAGTGCCGTCCATCACGGCGGGTCTCCGCCGCGGAGCGCGCATCTGGGCAGCCGGTGCACCGCGCAGGGAGCGCAACGGAACAGTGCGGCAGCCCACATGGTATTTCCGTACGCCTTGCTTTCCGCGATCAGCGCATCCATTCCGCCCCCGGCAAATTCCTCCTCGGGCAGCTGTGCGATCTGATAGCTGCCGCTGCCCGCCCGGCTGGGATCCAGATTGGCCTCGCTGAGGACCAGAGTGCGCATACGGTCCCGCAGAGCTTCGCCAATTCGATCGCTACCGGGCCGCCCAGACTGTGTCCGAACAGGACAACGTCCCGCACGCCCAGACCATCAACAAATTCTTTCAGATACGCCGCATGAGCAGGCATGCTGTAATCAAACTCTGGGGGGCTGCCGCTGTACCCCGCCCCCAGCAGATCCACCAGGATCCGCCGGTGCTTTGCAAGCACAGCCTGTGCCGCGACCTCCGGATAGTCAAACGATCCCGCGCAGCCCAGACCATGAATGAGGTCTCCTCCCCAGGAAGGTCAACATAGCGCAGGCAGCAGCCGAACCCAGGAACCCGGCAAGCTGGTATTCTCTCATCGCTTTTTCATTCAGGCAGCCGGAGTCCGTTCGATCCGGGACCAGTCAAAACGTCTGCCGGTGCTGCTCCATGATCTTGGCAAACAGCGCGCCGTTGGTGGGCGGCGTATAGGTCACTGCATTGGCGCCGGCCCGGATGGTGCGCAGGATGCTCTCCTCCGTGGGGCCGCCGGTGGCGATGATGGGCACCTCGGGAAAATCCCGGCGGATCTCCGCCACGATCTCCGGGGTGGCCGCGGCGCCGGAGACGTTCAGGATGTCCGCTCCGGCCTCCAAACGGCTGCGGATGTCGGTGTGGGCGGAGACCACCGTCACTACCACCGGCAGGTCCACCTCGCCCTTGATCTCCCGGATCACCTCGTTGGAGGTGGGGGCATTGAGGACCACCCCATAGGCGCCCTGGTGCTCCGCCTGGACCGCCAGCCGTACAGACCGCGTTCCTGTTGTGATGCCGCCGCCTACGCCCACGAACACCGGCACGTCCGACACACTGATGATGGCCTGGGCAATGACCGGCTGGGGCGTGAAGGGGTAGACGGCGATGATGGCGTCGGCGTTGATATTCTTGATAATGGCCACGTCGGTGGAAAAGGCCAGGGACTTGATCCGCCGCCCAAAGATCCGAATGCCGCTGCACTCACTGATACATGGCGGCAGCGTCAATGAGTGGCTGCGGAGCGTCCCGGTATAGGAGGGAACCTGTTTTGCCATAAGATCTCCTTTCTTCCCGCTGGGCCTGTCTGCATTTCCGGTCCCATCATACCACATTCGACTTCGGTGCTCAAGATTTTCCCTTGTTTTTCCCGCCGGGGCCGGTATACTGAAAGAAACGCAAGCCGCTTCCCAGCGGCAGGATGGAGGTATTTTTATGAGACGGTTCGATATCATCGTTGGCGATATCACCCGCTCCGACGCGGAGGCCATCGTCAACGCGGCCAACACCACGCTGCTGGGCGGTTCCGGGGTGGATGGCGCCATCCATGCCGCCGCAGGTCCCGAGCTGCTGGCAGAATGCCGGACCCTGGGCGGCTGCGAGACGGGCCAGGCCAAGCTGACGAAGGGCTACCGCCTCCCCGCTAAATACGTCCTCCACACCCCCGGCCCCATCTGGCGGGGCGGGGAGCGCGGCGAGGCAGCGGCGCTGGCCTCCTGCTACCGCGCCTGCCTGACCCTGGCCCGGGACCACGGGATTGAGACGGTGGACTTTCCCTCCATCTCCACCGGCGTCTACGGTTACCCCATGGCCCAGGCAGCCACCGTGGCATTGCGGGCCATCATGGACTTTCTGTCGGAAAACGACCTGCCCCGACAGGTACGCATGGTCTGCCACACTCCCCAGGCAGCAGAGGTTTACCGGCAGACCTGGAACCTCTGGTACGCAGAAGAAAAGGACGGCCGGCTGTAACTCTCTCCTCAAAAAATGCCGCCCCGACGGAGTGGCATTTTTTGTCATTCTTGTTTCTTTTGTTATTTTTCAGCCTTATTTTGTATCCGTTTTGTCCTGATTTCCTCTGTCCCTTTCGGTATGATAAAGTCGAAATCTGACGAAAGCGGGTCTGCGACCATGAAACAACTCCTCTCTCTTTTCCTCGTTCTATCCCTGACCGCCTGTGCCGCAGGCCCTCACGCATCCACCAAACAGACGGTCCTGGCAGCCGAAGAATCCTATACCGCACCTGCTCAGAAGGCGGAGCACGATCCGGACGCAAGACCCCCGCTGGAACCGACGCTCCCTTCCCCGAAGCCCGCTTCTCCGGAGGCCTCCCCTCCGGACGCCTCCTCCCCGGAGCCTCCCACTCTGGCAGAAACAGAGGAAGCCCTTCCCTCCCAGCGGGTGGTGGACCCCAGCCGTCCCATGGTGGCCCTGACCTTTGACGACGGTCCCCACGCCGAGTACACGGACCAAATTCTGGACATTCTGGAAGAACATCAGACCGTGGCCACCTTTTTTGAAGTGGCTGTAAATCTGCATAGGGATCCGGACGCCGTCCGGCGGGCGGTGGACATGGGCTGTGAGATCGGCAGCCACTCCTATCGCCATGCAGACCTGGGCAAAATGAGCCAAGAGGCCATTCAGGCAGATCTGGCGGCAGCGGACGAGCTGTTTACCCAGGTGCTGGGCCAGGCCCCCACGCTGCTGCGTCCACCCTACGGGTCTATCAATCAGGCGCTGAAAACCAGCTCCGGGCGGGCTCTGGTCACCTGGTCCATCGATACCGAGGACTGGCTGAACCGGAACACGGAAAAGATCGTATCCTCCGTACAGAACTTCGGAAATTTGGACGGACAGGTGATTCTGCTCCACAGCATCTACGATACCACCGTGGAGGCCACCCGGATTCTGGTGCCCTGGCTGCTGGAGCAGGGATATCAGCTGGTGACGGTCAGCGAATTGCTGACGCTCCGCTTCCGACAGGAGGTCCAAACCAATCACCTCTACGGATACAGTCTCTTCCGCTGGCAGGTACCGCCGCTGGCGGAGACTCCCGTCACTCCGGAGGCCCCGGAGGTCCTGTCGGCGGAGCCGGTCTCCAAGGCGCCCATAAAGGTAAAGCTGGTTCTGCGGGAAACGGTCCCCGGCGAATCCGTCAGAACGGAATTGCTGGGAAAAGATCTGCTCAGCCTGCAGGCCAGACGTCTTTGAGCGTACATCAGAAAAAGGGCCCGGACAGCTGCTTGGCTGCCCGGGCCCTTTTTATTGTCACCGAAGGAAGATCCGCCTGCCGCCGCCGTGGGGCAGCACGGTGCCGATCCGCTGGGCGCTGGGGACGCACGCTTTCAACTCCTGATAGAGGGCGTCGGCGTCCGCCGGGTCCACGGCCATCAGCAACCCGCCGGCGGTCTGGGGGTCGTACAGCAGGTCCTGCTGCCACAGCTCCGTCTCCCCCGGGTCCACCTCCGGCTCCGCGAAGGTCCGGTTGCGGTACATACCGGCAGGGAGAATGCCCATCTGGGCCAGGGACGCCGCCTCTGGGATCAGGTCGATGTCCGCCACACGGAGCTCCAGGTCCACGTCGCTGCCCTGGGCCATCTCGCAGGCGTGGCCCAGGAGGCCAAAGCCGGTCACATCGGTACAGGCGTGGACACGGTACTTCACCATGGCGTCCCGGGCGGACTTGTTGAGGGTGGTCATGAGCCGGTAGGCCAGGACCTCCCCTTCGGGAGAGAGCATCTCCGCCTTCTGGGCGGTGGAGAGCACGCCGATGCCCAGAGGCTTGGTGAACAGCAGCACGTCCCCGGGCTTTGCCCCGGAGTTGGTCAGCACCCGGTCCGGGTGGACGAAGCCGGTAACCGCCAGGCCGTACTTGGGCTCGTCGTCCAGGATACTGTGACCGCCGGTGATGAGGGCCCCGGCCTCATAGACCTTGTCGTAGCCGCCCCGGAGCATTTGGTGGACGGCGTCTTTGGGCATGGACTCCGGCACTGCCATGATGTTCAAGCACAGCTTGGGCTCGCCGCCCATGGCGTACACGTCGCTGAGGGCGTTGGTGGCGGCGATCTGTCCGAAGAGATAAGGGTCGTCGGCGATGGGCGGGAAGAAGTCCACCGTCTGGACCAGGGCCAGATCGTCGCTGACCTTGTAGACGCTGGCGTCGTCGCTCTTGTCAAAGCCCACCAGCAGATTGGGGTCCTGGTGGACCCGGATGCCCTCCAGCAGCTGGGACAGCACCCCCGCTCCCACCTTGGCGCCGCACCCGGCACACTTGGCCAGTTTCGTCAGCTTCACTTCGTTCTCAGCCATCATCGTTCTCCTTTCCAAAGGCGCAGATACGCCGTCTCGATCTCTTCCTCACAGACCGGCCACTCCGGCCGGTGATGGTACAGGCCGCGCCACAGCAGTCCGGTCAAATTCCGGCGGGCATACGCGTCCATGGCACCGTATCCCCGCTCCCGGACCAGCCGCTCCGTGACGGCCTCCAACACCAGAAAACGGCGGTTCTGCTCCTCTGCGTCCTCCGTCCAGCAGTCCAGGCCATAGAGAGACCGGAGGATCTCCGGCTGGGGTGCGATCACGGTGACGGTGCTGCTGTCCTCGGAGTAGATCTCCAAAAACGCCAAAGGATGCTGGGGCAGCAGGTGTTCCCGCAGGCAGCGGCTGCGGCCGTCCGTATCCCAAAAGTCCGGCATGGGATGGGAGAGGATCTCCTCCCGGGGATACCGGACCGGAATGGCGGAGAAGATTCCCCACACGAACTGCATGTCCCGGGCCTCGATGTCCCGGAGCAAATCCTCGTTGGGGATGAGCGCCGTCTCCTGCTGCCACTTCTCACAGCCCGGCCATCCCGAAGCCTGGTAGCACTCCAGCCCCGTGATGAGCCACCGGCAGTCCCAGGCAGAGGCGCCCAGCAGACGGAGGATCTCCCGAAGATAGCCGCCCCGTTCGATCAGAATGCCGGCCATGCTCTCACCGTACCTCTTTCAGCGCTCCGGTCAGAGCCAAAACCGCCTCCAGCACGCCGCCGCCCACCGCCAGGGCCTTGTCGCTGGCGCAGTAGCAGTGTTTGATCTCACACCGGGGGTCGATGTCCCCGGCCTTCATGCCCTTGTGGACCGGCGTGCCGTCAGCCAGGATGCCCCGCAGCACCCCGTCCAGGGTGCAGATCATGGGGACGCCCTCCACCGTGGCGGCCACGTCCCCCATCTTCACCTGGGCGCCGATGTCCAGCAGCTGACGGAACACACCGTCCGCCGGGGCGCGCAGCACCCGCTCTCCGGCGAAACCGCCGATGAGACCGGGGATGCCGGTATTGGGAATGGCGCTCCCCTCATGGATCACCCGGCCCAGGTAGTGGCCCCGCATGGTCTCCACCACCGCGTGGCAGTCCTCCCCGGCAGTGAACCCGGGGCCCACACCGATGACCACCGGCGCGTCGGTAATCTTGGTGCCTAAGTTTTTCTTGGCCAGGATAGCGTCCACCACCGCGTCCGGCTTCAGCACCGGGATGCAGGCCCCCGCCGGGTCCGCCAGGACCGGGATGACGCCCATCTCCAGCAGCGCCAGGGCCTCCTCCGGCCCCTCCGCCCGGCGGGCCGTCACATCCTCCACCGTGGTCTCCCCGTGGACGATGGCCTGGGAAAAGCACACCGTCCGCCGGATGGCGGTGGGGGCGGGGATGTCGGTCATCACCACCCGGATATGGGCCCGCCACAGCCGCAGGGCCACGCCGGTGGCCAGATCTCCGGCGCCCCGAATCACTGTCAGCATGGAAAATACTCCCCTCTCTGTAAGCTGCCCGCCAGGACCGGGCAGTCCAGCAGCGCCGCCAGGGCCTTGGCGTCCGCCAGGTCCCACAGCGTCTCCACTTGGTTGACATAAACTCTCGTGTGCAGGGCCTCCGCCCGCAGCACCGCCGCCTCGGTCTCCGGCGTGGCCTCCGCCGTCTCCGCCGCGCCCGCCAGGGCGGCATACCGCTCCGGCCGGTGGGCGGCGTCGGCGATGGGCTGGCCGAATCCGGAGGCACCCACCACGCAGATGGTCTGGTTCGCCTCCGCCGGGATCACCGGCTCGTGGGGCGCGTGGGCCTTCAGGGGCCGGCGGGCGGCGCCGTCGGCCTCCACCAGCACATAGCCGAACCGCGCCGCCAGTTCCGCCATGGGTGTCTCCGGCGCGGTCAGCTTTTCCGTTCCGGGGACCGGGGTCCCGGCGCACAGCAGCCGGTGTTCCCGGCGCAGGGCCTCCAGCTCCTCCCCCGTCCGGGCGCAGGGCAGACCGGGAAAGGGCAGGATCTTGGTGGTGGTGCACAGCAGCACCTGCTTTCCGCCCGCCGCCAGCTCCTCCCCCAGGGTCCGCAGCAGCGTGGTCTTGCCCCCGCCGCCGATGACGGCGGTGACGCCGGGCCGGATGCCCAGCAGCTTTGCCAAAGCCATGGCAGCGCCTCCCCGTTCTTTTTTTCATAGAATAACACCCCCGCCCCGCCCCGTCAAGGCGAGGGGCCTTTTTCCGGGGGTGCAACCGGCGGTTGCTAAATTTTCAAGGCCCCTTGGTGGACTTCCGCCCTCACATTCTCTATACTGAGGGGGAACAAAAGGAGGATCAACCATGAGCCTTGGAACCAACATCAGCCGCCTGCGGGCGGAAAAGCACCTGTCCCAGGGGGACCTGGCGGAGCTGCTGGACGTGTCCCGCCAGTCCGTCAGCAAGTGGGAGACGGACGGCAGCGTCCCGGACCTGGACAAGCTCGTCAAGCTGAGCCGGGTCTTTGACGTGACCCTGGACGAGCTGGTGACCGGGGAGGCACCGGCGGCAGCCCAACCGGCTGCGGCTCCGCAGTCCTTTCACGGCTACTCCGGCGGGAAAATCGCCGGCACCATCCTGCTGTGCATGGCCTTTTTGGCTGTGCTGGTCGGCACCGTGGCAGGCGGGCGCCTGACAGGGCTGTTTGTGTGTATTCCCTTTTCCATCTGTGGCGTCATCTGCTTTCTGGCGCAGAAACACCCCGGTCTCTGGTGTGCCTGGGCCGTGTATCTGACATTGGAGCTGGATATCCGCTGGGCAACAGGCATCTCCTGGCAGCTGACCCTGCGCACGTTCTCTCTTCAAAACTACACCTGTCTCCTCATCGCCTGGGTCCAGCTGATCGCGATGCTGGTGATGTTCACGGTGACCCTCCACTCTTTCCGCCATACCCGTTTCCCGCTCAATCGCCGCAATTTCCTTCTTCTGGGCGGCGGCTGGGCGGTGCTGGCCGGGCTGTATGCCCTGAAAATCTGGGGGTACTGGCAGATGATGCAGATCCCCAACCTCAACCACGGACTGGGGCAGCGCCTTCTGCTGCGGTGTATCGACCTGACGTTCCTGGTTGGTTTCGCCGCGCTGCTGACCGCGACCGTCTGCGCCCTCCGCTCCTGGCGGCGTCGCCGCAAGGGAACATTCTGAACGCCCCTTTTCCTTGACCTGCCGGGCCGGACCTCCTATAATGGGATCAATGGCCGCCGGCTCCGGCGGCTTCCCGGCGGAGCGGACCGCCGTTCACAGTACAAAGGAGGAATCCCCATGTTCAAAGCGGCGGTGTTGACCGTCAGCGACCGCAGTTCCCAGGGCCAGCGGCCGGACACGGCGGGCCCGCTGGTGGCGGAGCTTTTGCAGGCGGCCGGGTACGACGTGACCCGAACGCTGATCGTGCCCGACGAGGGTCCCCGGATCGAGGCCATTTTGCGCCAGTGGAGCGACGAGGGGGTAGCGGACCTGATCCTCACCACCGGCGGCACCGGATTCTCTCCCCGGGACGTGACACCGGAGGCCACCATCGCCGTGTGCCAGCGCCTCACGCCGGGTATCCCCGAGGCCATGCGCTATGCCTCTTTGCAGGTGACGCCCCGGGCCATGCTGTCCCGCGCGGCGGCGGGCATCCGTGGAAAGACCCTGATCGTCAATCTCCCCGGCTCTCCCAAGGCGGCCAGAGAGAACCTGGAGGCAGTGCTGCCCGCCCTGGCCCACGGGCTGGAGATGCTGACCGGCGGCCCGGCCGACTGCGCCTCCCTGCCAGGGTGATTTCAAAAAGACAGCGCCCCGGACGGCATCTGCCATCCGGGGCGCTGCTGATTCTTCAAAGAGCAGCCATCCCATTTTTCTCCCTGGCCGTCCGGACCAGGTCTGCCAGAGTGAAACGGTCCACATATTCGTTGACCACGGCATACAGTCCCGCCCAGAAGTCCCTGGCGGCGCAGATGTTGCACCGGCCGCAGACGTTGTCCGCCTTCTCTTCCAGACAGGCCACCGGCGTCAGTTCCCCCTCCGTCAGCCGCAGGATGCTGCCCACGGTGTACTCCACCGGGTCCCGGGTCAGGCGGTAGCCGCCCTGAGCGCCCCGTCCGCTGCGGAGGAATCCGGCCTTCCCAAGAAGGCCCGCAATCTGCTCCAGATACTTGACCGACAGCTCCTGCCGGGCCGCCACGTCTTTCAAGGAGACATACCCCGCTCCTCCGTGCAGCGCCACATCGGTCATCAGCCGCAGGGCGTACCGCCCCCGTGTGGAAATGCGCATATGGATCCCTCCTTTTCTCTATTTTGCCATGGAAGATCCTGGATTACAAGGTTTTTTTCCAAATACACAGGTATTTTTCCCTCACGCCGCCGGAAAGCAGCTGGTACGAATTGACATCCCCCCGGCTTTTTCGTAAAATGGAGAAAACTCAGCGGCCTTCGCCGCCGGCAATTCTTGAGCAGGAGGAGCAACACGAATGGATTACGCGAAAGAATCTCTGCGTCTGCACTATGAATGGAAGGGCAAACTGGAAATGGTGCCTCGGGCGGAGGTCAACTCCAAGGACGCCCTGTCCCTGGCCTACACCCCCGGCGTGGCCCAGCCCTGTCTGGAAATCCAAAAAGATGTCACCAAAAGCTATGAGCTCACCCGCCGATGGAACACCGTGGCCGTGGTCACCGACGGCTCCGCCGTGCTGGGGCTGGGCGACATCGGGCCCGAAGCCGGTATGCCCGTCATGGAGGGCAAGTGCGTGCTGTTCAAGGCCTTCGGCGGCGTGGACGCCATCCCCCTGTGCGTCCGCAGCCACGACGTGGACGACATTGTCAACACCGTGGCGCTGCTGGCCGGCTCCTTCGGCGGCGTGAACCTGGAGGACATCTCCGCCCCCCGGTGCTTTGAGATCGAGCGCAAGCTGAAAGAGCGCTGCGACATCCCCATCTTCCATGACGACCAGCACGGCACCGCCGTCATCACCCTGGCGGGCCTGACCAACGCCCTGAAGGTGGTGAACAAGAAGCTGGAGGAGGTCCGCATCGTTATCAACGGCGCCGGTGCTGCCGCCGTCTCCATCACCAAGCTGCTGCTCTCCGCCGGGGCCCGGGACGTGACGCTGTGCGACCGCAGGGGCGCCATCTACGCCGGACGGGAGGGCCTCAACTGGATCAAGGAGGAGATGGCCCAGGTCACCAATCCCGCCGGCCGCACCGGCTCCCTGGCGGAGGTGCTGCGGGGCGCGGACGTGTTCATCGGCGTCTCCGCTCCCGGCGTCGTGACCCGGGAGATGGTGCAGACCATGAACCGGGGTGCCGTCATCTTCGCCTGCGCCAACCCCACGCCGGAGATCTTCCCCGATGAGGCCAAGGCCGGCGGTGCCGCGGTGGTAGCCACCGGCCGCAGCGACTTCCCCAACCAGATCAACAACGTCCTGGCCTTCCCGGGCATCTTCCGGGGCGCTCTGGACGCCCGGGCCAGCGACATCAACGACGAGATGAAGATCGCCGCCGCCCACGCCCTGGCAGACCTGATCGGACCGGACAAGCTCTCGGCCGACTATATCATCCCCGCCGCCTTCGATCCCCGGGTCAAGACCGCCGTGGCCGCCGCTGTCAAGCAGGCTGCGCACAGCTCCGGCGTGGCCCGGATCTGAGCCGTTTTCCCTTGCAAAGCAGCCGGGGCTTGTGGTAGAATAGATAAACTCAAATCCAGCCGAAAGGAAGTCGCCGTCGTGAAGATCCAAGAATCCGCTGAAAACTATCTGGAGACCATCCTGATCCTGCGGGAACGCAACGGCTATGTCCGCTCCATCGACATCGCGGCGGAGCTGGAGTTCTCCAAGCCCAGCGTCAGCGTGGCCATGAAAAACCTGCGGGAAAACGGCTGCATCGAGGTAGACGAGCTGGGACACATCACCCTCACCGCCGCCGGAGAGGAGATCGCCCAGCGGATCTACGAGCGGCACACCTTCCTCTCCACCTGGCTGACGGCCCTGGGCGTGGATCCCAAGGTGGCGGCGGAGGACGCCTGCCGCATCGAGCACGTCATCAGCGCCGAGAGCTTTGCCGCCATTCGGGACCACGTAGACCGGATGCAGAGCCGCTGAACGGTCAACTGCCGCGCCGCGGGAGCGTTGCTCCCGCGGCGCTTTTCCGCCCAAATTCCCCGTTGAGGCCCCGGGGCTTTTCTGCTATAATCGGCAGAGAAAAAAGAGCGCCCGCCGGGAGGCGGAGCAGAGGGAGGATCCCCATGAAAAAGAAATTGCTGATCGGCTGCGGCGCGCTGGTGCTGGCCTGTCTGCTGGCCGCCGTGCTGTACATCCAGACCCGGCCGGAGACGGCGGAGGGCGCCAAAACCATCGACGTGGTGGTGGTCCACGGGGACGGCACTGAGGCCGCCTTCCAGTATCAAACCGACGCGGAGTACCTGGGGGAAGTGCTGGTGGAAAATGAGCTGGCAGAGGGCACGGAGAGCGCCTACGGCCTGTTCATCACCACCGTGGACGGCGAGACGGCGGACGACAGCCTACAGCAGTGGTGGTGCATCACCCGCTCCGGGGAGATGCTCTCCACCGGCGCGGACCAAACCCCCATCGCCGACGGGGAGCAGTACGAGCTGACCCTGACGGAAGGGTACTGAGTGGGCGGCCCGAACGCCCGGCGGCTGGCCCTGCTGGGGATCCTGACGGCGGTGCTGCTGGGGAGCCAGGTGGCCCTGGCGGCCCTGCCCAATGTGGAGCTGGTCAGCCTGCTGGTGATCCTGTACGCGCTGCTGCTGGGGCGGCAGGTGTTTTGGATCCTCTATGCCTTCGTGCTGCTGGAGGGATGCCTGTACGGCTTCGGCCTCTGGTGGGTCAGCTATCTCTATGTGTGGGCCGCTCTGGCGGGCGCCGTCCTGCTTCTGCGGCGGACGGAGGCCCCCGCCCTGTTCTGGGCGATCGTCTCCGGCTTCTTCGGGCTCTCCTTCGGCGCCCTGTGCGCCCTGCCGTACCTGGCTGCTGGCGGCGCCGCGGCGGCGGTGAGCTACTGGCTGGCAGGCCTGGGGTTCGATCTGATCCACTGCGGTGGGAACTTTGTTCTGTGCCTGCTGCTCTTCCGCCCCCTGTACCGGCTGCTGGACCGGCTGCTGCGGCGGTACGGCGCCCAATAGACGCAAAACACCGGACATGCCAGGCATGTCCGGTGTTGTTTTTGGTGGTACCAAAGGCAACCCCCGGCTAAGCCGGGGGTAAAAAATAGCTTAAAGCGAGGAGAAAAGTAGAAAAAGAAAAAACTCCCTGATAAGGTAGAAGTGGTTTGCCGACCACACAACTACGATAACAGGGAGGTCTTCATCGTGAAAGACAAAGACATAAGTAGTTTAGAGCATACGAGTTGGAGATGTCAATATCACATCGTATTTGCACCAAAATATCGGAGGATGGAGATATATGGACAAATAAAACAGGATATAGGAGTGATATTGAGGAAACTGTGCCAGCAGAAGGGGGTAGAAATAATAGAAGCCAGAGCGTGTCCGGATCATATCCATATGCTGATAAGTATCCCACCCAAGTACAGCGTGTCACAGATTATGGGGTATTTAAAGGGGAAGAGCAGTCTGATGATATTTGACCGACATGCGAATCTAAAATATAAGTATGGGAATCGGCACTTTTGGGCGAGAGGATATTATGTGGATACAGTGGGACGGAATAAAAAGCAGATAGCAGAGTATATCCGAAATCAACTGGCATCGGATCAAATAGCAGACCAGATAGGGCTGAAAGAGTTTGTTGACCCGTTTACGGGTCGCGAGAACAAGAAGGCATAAGAGGAACCCCTTAAGGGGTAGCCCGAGAAAGAAATGCAGTCGGCAAACCTTTCGGGGCCCCTTAAGGGGCTTCGTCCGTATCTGGCCCTTATAGGGCCTACTCAAGCCTCCGGCTCAGCCGGAGGTTTTGACTTTCTCAAAGCCCTGGACCGCAGGGCTTTTCTTTTTTGCACTGCCGGCTGGGCTGAGGCACGGGGGCTGGGAGCGCCCAGCGGTATTCACGCGCCATCGGAAAGAACAGCCGCCAGGGCTGCTTTGATGCGGCTGATGTCAATGGGTTTTGCGATGTGGCCGTTCATGCCGGCCGCCCGTGCGGCAGCGATGTCATCCTCGAAGGCGTTGGCGGTCATGGCCAGGATGGGAATGGAGCCGGCGTCGGGACGGTCCAGCTGACGGATCTCCCGGGCGGCGCCATAGCCGTCCAGCTGGGGCATCTGGATGTCCATGAGGATGGCGTCAAAGGTGCCGGGAGGATTCTTGGAAAAAAGCTCCACAGCCTCTCGCCCGTTTTCGGCGGCGGTGACGACGGCACCCTCCAGACCCAGCAGCTCCAGGGCGATTTCGCGGTTCAAAAGGTTGTCCTCCGCCAGTAAGAGACGGACGCCTTTCAGAGTGAAGGCGGTTGGGATGGGAGCTTTTTCAAAGGCTGACTCCGCCTCCGGCAGACCGCAGGGAATGGTGACCACGAAGCGGGAGCCCTTGCCCTGCGTGCTCTCTACATCGATTTTTCCGCCCATCATCTGGACGATGTTCAGCGTGATGGCCATGCCCAGGCCCACGCCGCTGGTCTGACCGGTCATGGAGGTATCCTCCCGCTCGAAGGGGAGAAACAGCTTGTCCAGGAACTCCGGTGCCATACCGATTCCGTTGTCGGTCACGGTGAAGCGGCAGAAGCACTGATCCGGCCGGCTGCCGGGCAGCTGCTCGGCCAGCAGGGAAATAGCGCCGCCGGCCGGGGTATACTTCACGGCGTTGGACAGGAGGTTGTTGAGGATCTGATCCAGCCGGCTTCCATCGGTGAGGACCAGCCGGTGAGGAAGGTCCAGGGGTTCCAGCGTGAAGGACTGCCGCTGGGCCCTGGCCTGGAGCTGAAACAGCGAGGCGGTCTCCTCCAGCTGACGGGCCAGATCTACCGGGGCGATCCGCAGCTCCATTTTGCCCTGCTCGATTTTGGCGGTGTCCAGCACCTCGTTGATCAGGTGCAGCAGCTGGCGGGAGGCGGCGGAGACCTTATCCAGGCATTCTGCGGCCTTTTCAGGCTGGTCCAGGCTGCGGCGGGCCAAATCCGCAAAGCCGATAACAGCATTCATCGGGGTGCGCATATCGTGGCTCATGCGGGAGAGAAAGTCGCTCTTGGCTTGATTGGCCCTGCGGGCACTGTCCAGAGATTCCAGCAGCATTTGGCTTTTTGCCAGTTCCTGAGTCTTGCTGTCATGGATCAGCCGGAAGGCCAGAATGACTTGCTCCCGGTGTTCATCGCCCGGGACGGCAAAGGCCTCGGCGCTGACCCAGCGGGGCCCCCCGGGAAAACAGGACTCGTATTCCAGGTACCGCCGGTCCAGATCGCCGTCATGGGGATGCAGCTGGGTCGGAGAGAATTGCTCCAGGAACGGGGGCCAGTCGGAGTTGCGGTACATATGCGACTCCACCTGCTGCAGGAATTGCTCATAGGTGCGGATATCCTGCCCCGGTGTAATGCCGGGGATGGAAAACTTGGTGATCTCACAGGTATTGAGGGCTGGATTTACCAGGGCGATACAGAAATAGGTCCGTCCCAGGGCTTCAAAGCAGCTGAGCGTCAGCCGCCCGCGGCGTTCGGCCCGATAGCTCCGCATAAAGAGATACAGAATTACCAGCAGGAAAGCCAGCTCCAAAATCAGCTGAGAGTAGAAAATGTTGGTGGCGTCCTCGGTAATGATGGAGCGGGGAATGGTGATGATGCATGTCCAGCCGTCCTGGCCGACGATGTAATAGACCTGATAGCTGTCCTGTATGCCATCCCAGCGAATTGCACCCCGAGTCCCATCAAAGCGGGACATCAGATCGGCATAGTCCTGATTGTCAAACGCATCCATTTCGCAGCGGATGTGCACCTGACCGATCTGCTGGTGAAGCAGTACGTTTCCGGCCTGGTCCACCACCGTGGCGGTGCCGGGAAAAACATCGCTGCCCTCCTGCCACTCCACCTCGACATCGCCCACCCGAATGTCCAGGGCCAGCACACTTTCCCCGTCAGAGAGCAATTTCGATAGGCTTACCATGCGGGTGCCGGTCCGGGCATCCAGATATACCATGGAGCGGGCGCTGGCACCGCCGGCGGCCTTGGCTTGCAGATACCAGGGGCGCTCAAAGATGTTATACTGCGCTCCGGGACGCCAGCCGCTGCTGTATACGCCTTCTCCGCGGATCACACCGTAGAGGCCGCTTTCATCGTATTGCATCGTCTCATCATACTGCTGGGAAAAGGAGGTGATCCAGGTTTGGATCTCTTCCGCCTGCGCACCCTGGTCCAGCATGGCGTCCACCATGTAGGCCGCGTCCTCCAGAATCTGCTGGTATTGGCCCATGAAGGCGTTTACCTGCAGGTTCAGGTAATCGGAGGTCATCGCCCCCAATTCGTCGGCAGAGCGGTAGGCGCTTCGGCCGGAGGCATATACGCCCGCAAAACCGAACGCGCTCATCAAAAGAAACAGCACCAGGTTTTGCAGCAGGAATCGCCGGCTGGATTTCGAAAATCCCCGCATTGCCTGCCTCCTTTCTCCGTCTGTCAGTACGAACGGCTTGATCTTTTCCTCATTATACCCGGTTCCCGGGGCGGTTGGCAAGAAAAACAGCCTGGCTGTGCAGCTTCGGCCCGGACGGGATACCCGACGTCCATGAAGGCGTCACATCAAACGGGGGGCGAAGCCCGGAGAAAGATGGACAGGATTTGCCTCCGGAAAAGACGATTTCCGCTTTTGAGGCGACCGTATTTTGAAAAAAAGCTGGTTGCTCTTGATTTATCCCTGCCAGCAGCAGTAAAATAGTTCCAATTATGAATCAACGGAGCAAATACGGGAAAAGAGGCTGATCGACCATGCGTATTTCCGAGATCTTACAGCGGGACGCCCTGTCCCTGTCTTTTGAGGTGTTCCCCCCCAAGACCACCAGCGCCTTTGCAGGCGTCAAGGCCGCCACGGAGGCCATCGCCGCCCTGGGGCCCGCCTTCGTCAGCGTCACCTACGGCGCCGGCGGCGGCACCAGCAAATACACCCTGGAGATCGCCCGGAACATCCGGGAGCGCTACGGCGTGTCCACCATCGCCCATCTGACCTGCGTCTCCTCCACCCGGGAGCTGGTGCGCCAGCGGATCGCGGACATGAAGGCGGCGGGTATTGAGAACGTCATGGCCCTGCGAGGCGACCTGACGCCGGAGCTCAGCCAGGGGGACCGCAGCGGCTGGGCCTACCACCACGCCGTGGAGCTGGTGCGGGAGCTGAAAGAGAGCGGCGCGGACTTCTGCATCGGCGGCGCCTGCTATCCGGAGGTCCATCCGGAGAGCGCCAACCAGAAGGAGGACATCCTCCACCTGAAGGAGAAGGTGGACGCCGGGTGCGAGTTCCTCACCACCCAGATGTTCTTCGACAACAACCTGTTCTTCAATTTCCTCTATAAGATCCGGGAGGCGGGGATCACCGTGCCGGTGCTGCCGGGCATCATGCCCATCACCAAGGCCACCCAGGTGGAGCGGGCCATCCAGCTGTCCGGGTCCTTCATGCCCCAGCGGTTCAAGAGCCTGGTGGACAAGTTCGGCGACAACCCCGACGCCATGAAGCAGGCGGGCATCGCCTACGCCACGGACCAGATCATCGATCTGTACGCCAACGGCATCAAGACCGTCCACGTCTACACCATGAACACCCCCGACGTGGCCGCCAAGATCCTGGACAACCTCTCCCACATCCTGGGCTGAGGCCATGGTGCAGGTCAGGACGTTTTCCCTCCCTCCGGCGGACCGGGGGGAGGTCCTGCGCTACGCCGGGTGCCGCCGCCCCGGCCAGGCGGAGCGGCAGCTGCTGGACGGCTGCCTGGAGGAACTGGGGGACCGGCTCACGGGCCGGGTCTGCTGGGAGACCTTCCCGGTTTTCGCGGCGGAGGGCGGCCTGGACCTGGGCTTTGCCGTGACGGGCTCACGGGGCCTGGGGCGGCGGCTGTGCGGGTGCCGGAGGTGCGTGCTCTTCGCCGCCACCGTGGGGCTGGAGATGGACCGGCTCATCGCCCGGTACGGCGGAACCTCCCCGGCCAGGAGCCTCTTCTTCCAAGCCATCGGCGCCGAGCGGATCGAGGCGCTGTGCGACGCCTTCTGCATCTGGATGGCGGAGGAGCTGGGGCGGGAGGGCCGGGGCGTCACGGAGCGGTTCAGCCCCGGCTACGGGGACCTGCCCCTGGCCCTGCAGACGGATATCTTCCGGGCGCTGGACTGCCCCCGGAAAATCGGGCTGACCCTGAACGGGAGCCTTCTGATGAGCCCCTCCAAGTCCGTCACCGCCCTCTTCGGCGTCACGGACGGGCCGGGGCGGACCGGCGCCGGGGCGGGCTGCGCCGCCTGCGAAAAGCAAGACTGTGCATACAGGAAGTGAGAAAGACGCCATGGGCATTTTGGAACTGTTGAAGCGGGGGATCGTGTATCTGGACGGCGGCATGGGCACGCTGCTCCAGGACCGGGGCCTACGGCCGGGAGAGAGCCCGGAGACGTGGAACCTGACCCACCCGGAGGAGGTCGCTGCCATCCACCGGGCCTATTTTGACGCCGGCAGCCACGTGGTCTGCGCCAACACCTTCGGCGCCAATCCCCTGCGTTTTGAAAAGGACCGGCTGGAGCAGATTGTGGCGGCGGCGATGGACAATGTCCGCGCCGCCCGGGACAGCTCCATCGGAACGCAGGAGAAGTTCGCGGCATTGGACATCGGCCCCTCCGGGCGGCTGCTGAAGCCCTACGGTGACCTGGACTTCGAGGACGCGGTGGCGGCCTTCGCCGAGACCGTGCGCCTGGGCGTGAAATACGGCGCGGACCTCATTTTGATCGAGACCATGAACGACAGCTACGAGACCAAGGCGGCACTGCTGGCCGCCAAGGAGAACAGTGATCTGCCGGTGTTCGTCTCCAACGCCTACGGAGAGGACGGCAAGCTCATGACCGGCGCCACCCCGGCGGCCATGACGGCCATGCTGGAGGGCATGGGGGCCGACGCCATCGGCGTCAACTGCTCCCTGGGCCCCAGGGCCCTGGCCCCGGTGGTGCGGGAGTACCTGCGCCGGGCCTCCGTGCCGGTGCTGCTGAAATCCAACGCGGGACTGCCCCGGGAGGAGAACGGCTGGGCGGTCTACGACGTGCCGCCGGAGGAGTTCGCCGCGGAGACGGCGGCCCTGATGCGGGAGGGCGTGCGCCTGGCCGGCGGCTGCTGCGGCACCACCCCGGCGTATATTGAGACGCTGGTGCGGCGGACGAAAGACCTGGTGCCGCCGCCGGTGGAGCCCAAGCACCTGACCTGCGTGTCCTCCTACACCCACGCCGTGGACTTCGGAGACGACCCGGTGCTGATCGGCGAGCGGATCAACCCCACCGGTAAGAAGCGGTTCAAGGAGGCCCTGCGCGCCGGCGACATGGACTACATCCTCACCGAGGGTATCCGACAGCAGGACAAGGGCGTCCAGGTGCTGGACGTGAACGTGGGTCTGCCGGAGATCGACGAGCCCGCGGTGCTGGAGGAGACGGTGTGCCGTCTCCAGGCGGTGGTGGACCTGCCGCTCCAGATCGACACCTCCGACCCCATCGCCATGGAGCGCGCCCTGCGCCGCTATAACGGCAAGGCCATGCTGAACTCCGTCAACGGCAAGGAGGAGAGCATGGCGGCGGTATTTCCCCTGGCCAGGAAGTACGGCGGCGTGGTGGTGGCCCTGACCCTGGACGAGAGCGGCATCCCGGAAACGGCGGAGGACCGATTGACCATCGCGGAGCGGATCCTCGCCCGGGCGGCGGAGTACGGCATCGGCCGGGAGGA
Source organism: Dysosmobacter sp. Phy (assembly GCF_054476235.1). Classification (NCBI taxonomy): domain Bacteria; kingdom Bacillati; phylum Bacillota; class Clostridia; order Eubacteriales; family Oscillospiraceae; genus Dysosmobacter; species Dysosmobacter sp. Phy. The sequence continues at coordinate 2,114,790 of NZ_CM136997.1, read as the reverse complement.
CATCGTCTTCGACCCCCTGGCCATGGCGGTCAGCGCCGCGCCGGACGCCGCGAAGGTGACTCTGGAGTCTCTGGGCCTGATCCGGGACTATCTGGGCTGCCGGACCTCCCTGGGTGTATCCAACGTGTCCTTCGGCCTGCCGGGCCGGGAGGGCGTCAACGCCGCCTTTTTCGCCCTGGCGCTGGGCCGGGGCTTGTCGGCGGCCATCATGAACCCTTTCTCCGCCGCCATGCTGCGGACCTACCACGCCAGCCGGGCCCTGCTGGGCCTGGACGAGAACTGCGCCGGCTATATCGGCTTTGCCGCGCAGGACGTGCCGGAGGCTCCCGCGGCCGCCCCGGCTGCCGCCGCCGCGCCCCGGCAGCCGGACGAGTTCCGCTCCGCCCTCCAGCTGGCGGTGGTGAAGGGCCTGAAGGACCAGGCGGCGGCCGCCACCCGGTCCCTGCTGGAGACCGTGGAGCCCCTGGAGATCGTCCGGCAGGAGATCATCCCGGCCCTGGACATCGTAGGCAAGGGCTTTGAGGACAAGACCATTTACCTTCCCCAGCTGCTCATGAGCGCCGAGGCTGCCAAGGGCGCCTTCGAGGAGATCAAGACCGCCCTGTCCGCCCGGAAGGGGGAGACGGCGGCCAAGTGTCCCTTCGTCATCGCCACGGTCCGGGGGGACATCCACGACATCGGCAAGAACATCGTCAAACTCCTGCTGGAAAACTATGGCTTCGCCGTCACGGATCTGGGCCGGGACGTGCCGCCGGAGACGGTGGTGGAGGCGGTGCAGCGGCTCCACGCGCCCCTGGCGGGTCTCAGCGCCCTGATGACCACCACGGTGCCCGCCATGGAGGAGACCATCCGGCTGCTGCGCCGGGATGCCCCCTGGTGCAAGGTGGTGGTGGGCGGCGCCGTGCTGACCCAGGAGTACGCCGACCGCATCGGCGCCGACAAGTACGCCAAGGACTCCATGGAGACGGTCCGCTACGCCGAGGAGATCGCCGCGTCCCTGGAAGAGGCGTAAGCATAGTCAAAACCTCCGGCTGAGCCGGAGGCTTGAGTAGGCCCTATAAGGGCCAGATACGGACGAAGCCCCTTAAGGGGCCCCGAAAGGTTTGCCGACTGCATTTCTTTCTCGGGCTACCCCTTAAGGGGTTCCTCTTATGCCTTCTTGTTCTCGCGACCCGTAAACGGGTCAACAAACTCTTTCAGCCCTATCTGGTCTGCTATTTGATCCGATGCCAGTTGATTTCGGATATACTCTGCTATCTGCTTTTTATTCCGTCCCACTGTATCCACATAATATCCTCTCGCCCAAAAGTGCCGATTCCCATACTTATATTTTAGATTCGCATGTCGGTCAAATATCATCAGACTGCTCTTCCCCTTTAAATACCCCATAATCTGTGACACGCTGTACTTGGGTGGGATACTTATCAGCATATGGATATGATCCGGACACGCTCTGGCTTCTATTATTTCTACCCCCTTCTGCTGGCACAGTTTCCTCAATATCACTCCTATATCCTGTTTTATTTGTCCATATATCTCCATCCTCCGATATTTTGGTGCAAATACGATGTGATATTGACATCTCCAACTCGTATGCTCTAAACTACTTATGTCTTTGTCTTTCACGATGAAGACCTCCCTGTTATCGTAGTTGTGTGGTCGGCAAACCACTTCTACCTTATCAGGGAGTTTTTTCTTTTTCTACTTTTCTCCTCGCTTTAAGCTATTTTTTACCCCCGGCTTAGCCGGGGGTTGCCTTTGGTACCATCAATGTGAGGTCCGCTTTTCGGCAAAGGAGCTCGAAAAGCGGACCTCTTCATATGGAATATCGCAACACTATAGATGCTGCGGCTTCCGGGTCTACCTCCGAAACCAAATCGAAGCCCAGCGCAGGCGGGTTCAATTTGGAAAAGGAGCCGCGAACAATACGGTGTCCTCAGCAACATGGTGGAGCGTCCTGACCCAAATAAGAACTATATCTGCTTTGTGTGGGGCTTTGCTTTAGTAATTAAGATTCGTTGGTCACTTCTTCTTCTGCGATATCTTCATCCAAAAGGTCGTCTAATACATTTTCGTCATCTTCGGGAAGATCCGGTAGATTATGCTCGGCACTTTGGATTTGCAGATAACCAAATGTATCTGCGAGAGCAGTTGCAGAGGTCTCAACTTTTTGGGTGTCTACACCAAGGGCTTTGAGTTTCTCAAGAATAGCTAATTTCTTTTCAACGCCTCATGAAATGCCATCACAGCTGAGAATGAAAATATAGTCTGTGCGTTAACCGAAGGATTTGCTAAACTGAAAACAGCAGGCGTAGTCCGGTTGCACCTTGGTGGATTTTCACCCCGTTTGTTCAACGTGGACGAGTTGCCCAAGAGAACAGCAGTATGTTGCGTCACGTAAGTGAAGAGCACGAGTAGCAAAGTTCGGATAACCCACCCGGGCAATTCCCAGCCTGCATAATTCAGGGAGGGATTTGATGCAAGACATATTGACCTGCGCCATGGGACTGGATATTCATCGTGACGTTATTGTTGCCTGTCTTGCCAAAGGTGAGCTGGGCACCGATCCGGAAATCGAGATTCGCTCCTTCAGCACACTTATCCCGGAAATGCGGAAACTGCGGGATTGGGTGTTGGAAGCAGAGTGCCGCTATGTCGCTATGGAGAGTACCGGGATCTACTGGCAGCCTATTTACGAAATGCTGGAGCCATGTTTTGATGGGCAGATCAGCATTCTGGTCGTGAATGCCCGCCACATGAAGAATGTGCCTGGGCGCAAAACGGATATGAGGGACGCGCAATGGATCGCCACATTGCTCCGTGCCGGATTACTAAAGGGAAGTTTTATCCCAGATAAGACCTTCCGGGAACTGCGGCATCTGACCCGGTATCGTAAGAGCATCGTTCGCGACATTACCGCCCAAAAGAATCGCATCGATAAATTTCTGCAAAGCTCCGGTTTCCGCTTCACAGCGTTTCTGGCGGACGCATTTGGCGCTTCCGGGCGAAACATCATCCGTCATCTCATGGAATACGGAAATATTTCGCGGGAAGCTCTGGACCGGTGCCTGAAAACGCAGACCCGGAAACGTATCGACGAAATACTGATTGCCTTGAACGGTTCGCTTTCGGAGCACCAGCGCGACTTTCTTCGCATGATATTTGGGCACTTGGAAGCGCTTGAACAGCACCGCCATACTGTGGAGGACGCTATTACGAAAGAGATCACAAAGCACGAAGAGGCATTGAGCCTCCTGTGCTCCATACCGGGCATTGATGTAACTGCGGCAGCGGCCATTATCGCGGAGATTGGTACCGATATGAGTGCCTTTCCGGATTCACAGCATATATGCTCCTGGGCCGGTTTGAGTCCCGGTAACAACGAGAGTGCCGGAAAACGCAAGAGTGCTCACATTAACAAAGGTAATCCGTATCTGAAGAGTATGCTCTGCGAGGTGGGATGGGTCATCTCCGGAAAACGAAGCTTGTACCTCTCCGGTTGGTACTGGAGGATAAAACAGCGGAAGGGCGCTAAACGTGCAACGATTGCTTTGGCTCGCAAACTGCTGGCGCTGATTTACACGATGTTGAAGACAGGTTCTCCATACAACGAAGACTGTTTTGAGATCCGCAGAAAACAAAGTGAGCGCAAACGGGCCAGCCGTATGGTGAACGAACTGCAAAAGCTGGGGTACTTTGTGGTGGCACCAGGCTGAGTCCCACTGCTCCATACTTCGGCCGGCGACAGGTTTTGGCCTGCCGCTTTTTGTGCTGCGATGGTTTTTCATGAGGCGTTGAAAGCCTGTTTGTCAAGGTTCACACCCTCGCTACTTATTTTCGTAGCAAGGTTATTAAGTTCCTGCTCCTCAACATCCAGAGAGAGTTTCCGTTCTTCTTTTTCAAGTTGTAATTTTTCTCGTTTTGCGGCAATATACTCTCGATTTACTTCTGCTGGGAGCGAGAAAAGGCTTTTTAGAAATGTAGGTATCGCTTCTGGTTTCACCACAGAAATAGCGCCAATCGTCAATCCTGCTAAAACTTTTGCGGCATCTATGAGTTGCGGGATAGCTTCTGCAATCTGAAAATCGACTGGCCCAGGAGATGCTATGTTTACTTGGGCTGAAATTTTATCTTCATTTACGATTTCGCACCAACAGTCCGTGGCCGCCCATAATAACTTTGAAAGTGTTCTTGGGCCAACAGGTGTTACACGGCCAATATGATATACAATATTTAGATTTTGTTTATAACTATGTACATCATATAATAGGCCAAGAATATTACGCCAATAATCATCAAAATTGCTTATACCGTGATAATTCGAGATAGCTTTAAATAATCTTCCGTCTATTTCAGTAGACTTTACTGTTCGCAAGGGGGTAATTTTTCGACGTTTACGATATGGGCAAGACACCTCATTTATCTGAACATCTTTTTTCTCAATGCGGGAAATTACTTCTTTCTCAATCTCATACGTTTTGCTTTCTTCCTCATAATACTCTCCCGCAAGCGCAATTGTAATGCGCTCCGAACCTGCATTGGGTATTACAATATAATCCCCTGGCTTTACATCGTGAATAAAACTGTTGCACTTGTTTATGACAGTAGTTGGTCGCTTGATTTCGCTATAATTAAGCAAAATCTGGTCTTTTAAGACATCCTGTGATTCTTCGGAAAAATCAGTGGCGGATGTAATTGTATTCCACGCCAATGCAATAAAATTGTTTGAAATAAATTCGTTGTAAAAGTACCCTTTTTTAGTACGAATCATCCAAAATCTTGTTTCGCTATCAATTGCTCGGATTTCATAATTAAGGATGGTATCGAAAAAGATTTGTTCTTGCAAAAGCTGTTCAATTTTTTCCACCGCGCAGACCTTCTTTCTTTTGAACTCCAAGCATTTTCTCCTGTATATTAGCAAAAAATGCCGTTATTTGCAAGAATAGAACGGATAATATCTGCACCAATAATCCTATATTATCTAATCCTTTATAATGGAGTTGGATATCTACATTTTAACTACACCATTAGAAAGGAATGATAAGGATGAAAAGCAGAAACTACTCGGAATCTGAAAAATCTGCAGCGATTGAACGCTTCTTAGTCGGTGGCGAATCCGTATCGACAATTGCTGCTGACACTGGTATCTCCAGAAGTACTCTCTATGCTTGGATCAAGTCCGCACAGATTGAGCCGGTTACGTTAGATTTTACTCTCAAAAATTTTCGGATGCTGGAAACTAAGGCAAAGCGACTGGAGGGAATTGTGGAGATTCTGCAAATAGCTAACTGTACTGCCAACGCACCTCTCAATGAAAGACTCCAAGCGTTAGAAGAACTCCATGGCCAATACAATGTGCATATGCTCTGTGACGCGTTGAACGTTCCCCGCGGAACTTTCTACAATTATATCTTCCGGAGCAAACGGGACAACACTTGGTATGCAAAGCGAAGAGAGGAACTTCGGATCAGGATTCAACAAATCTATGATGAAAGCAAGCAAATCTTTGGGGCAGGAAAGATTACCGCTGTTATGAAAGAGGAAGGTTACAAAGTCAGTCAGGAAATGGTCCGGGAACTCATGCGGGATATGGGCCTGCTAAGCATTCGACAGGATGCTAAAAAGGTTTATGCCAAAGAGCGCCGCAGTTTGAAAAATCATTTAAACCAGCAATTTGAGGTAACGCGGCCAAACGAAGTGTGGGTCAGTGATGTTACATATTTTCTTTGCAAAGATATTAAGTACTACATCTGTGCCATTATCGATTTGTATGCCAGGCGAATTGTAGGCTATCGAATTGGAAAGCGTAACAGCACACAACTTGTGAAAAGTACATTCAAGCAAGCATACGAATCCCGCAAGCCTGTGGGACAACTGCTATTCCATACAGACCGGGGGAGCAATTATCGCTCTTATGCCATGTGCTCGTATCTTAGGGAGTTGGGCGTGATACAATCATTTTCAAAGGCGGGAGTTCCCTATGATAATTCCGTAATGGAGTCCTTTTTCTCCTCGTTGAAACGAGAAGAACTGTACCGAACAAAATACCGCTCTGAAGCGGAATTCAGAGCGGCAGTAGATGCGTATATGGTGTTTTACAACGAGCGCAGACCTCACGCTAAAAACGGTTACAAGACACCAGTGAAACTGGAATCTATCTATTTTGGCGAGCAAAAGGAGCCAGAGACCATGTCCTGAACAAAGGGGTTCAGATTGATTGTTTTCGCTGTTTTACGGCCTAAAATTCAACGATTTATCAAGAATGTCCGAAAAGGAGATTGCTCCTCGAAGCCCTGAATCCCTTGTAAATCAAGGGAAACAAGAAAAACACCATTGATGTCCGAACCTTGGGGGGTTCAGATGTCAATGGTGTTTTCATATGGTGGAGGTGGGGGGAGTTGAACCCCCGTCCGAAAGCACTTTGACAGGACCTTCTCCGGGCGCAGACGGTTATTGCGGGAGTCTCGCTCTCCCCGTTCCCCTTCCGGTCGGCAAGCCGTCACGCCGGCCGGTCAGGTCAGAGTCATCATTCATGGGCGGGTCAACTCTTTCCCGCCGCACGGACGCCACATCAACGACGCCTTCCCCGGCCTGTGGCCTCTCCGGTTCAGACGGCTGCCTTTAGTTAGGCAGCAACAGCAACAGTGTTGTTGTTATTTAATTTATAAATTGCCCGTTTTATGGCGGTCAGGCGCCGCCGCCCGCTAGTCCGGCCTCCATACCCCCGTCGAAACCGGTACACCCCCAGGTGTGTGAGATCGGAACCTGCTCCGGCGCGCAATCAGTGCCGGAGCAGGAACCGTGTTTAGAATCATATCACAATCCGTCTGCAAAGTGTGTTACAATTCCGTGAAATCCGCCTCAGGTGCCGGTGATCTTCACCATCAGCTTCACCGGCACCACCTTGGCCAGCACCCGGTAAAACTTATAGAACAGTCGGGGCGTATAGATGGTCCTTCCCTCCCGGGCCGCCCGCAAAGCGCCGCCGGCCACCCGTACCTGATCGCAGTAGGGCAGCATAGCGAAGGCCCTGGAGTTGCCGGTGATGCCGCCCACATCCAGGAACTCCGTCCGCATGGGGCCGGGACACACCGCGGTAACGGTGATGCCGCGGCGGCGCAGTTCCTCGCTGAGGCCCACGGTGAAGGAGGAGACGTACGCCTTGGTGGCACCATACACCGTCATCCGGGGCGTGGGACAGAAGGAGGCAATGGAGGACACGTTCAGGATGCGCCCGCCGGAACCCATATAGGGCAGCACCAGATCCGTCACCGCCGTCAGCGCCCGCAGGTTCAGGTCAATCATGCGGGTCTGCTGGTCGGTGTGGCCCTGGCCCAGCTCTCCCAAAAATCCGCAGCCAGCACAGTTGACCAGAAGAGACACCTCCGGTTTCTCCGCCTCCAGCCGGGCCTTGAGCACCTCAAAGCTGATGGGGCTGCAAAGGTCGAGATCCAGGCACTCCACCGTCATGTGGGGCAGGGACTGGGCGATCTCCTCCAGCCGGTCCCGGCGGCGGGCGATGAGCCAGCAGCTGCCGATTTCCGGGAACACGTCCGCCATCTGGCGGACGATCTCCCGTCCCAGGCCCGAGGAGGCACCGGTGATAATGGCCGTTTTCATGGCCGCCTCCCGCGCTCAGCGCTTCTGGGGCGCAGGATAGTCCACGCCCTGGGTATCCACCCGGATGGACTGGATCACCACCGGGGTCTTGGGCTTGTCGTTGCGGTCCGTGGGGACCTCGGAGATGCGGATGGCCTCCTCCACACCGCCGGTCACCTGGCCGAAGGCGGCGTACTGGCCGTCCAGATGGAGGGCCGGGGCCACCATGATGAAGAACTGGCTGCCGGCGCTGTCGGGATGCATGGCCCGGGCCATGGACAGCACGCCGGTGGTGTGGCGCAGGTCGTTCTGGGTGAAGCCGTTGCCGGCGAACTCGCCCCGGATATCGTAGCCGGGGCCGCCCATGCCATTGCCGTTGGGACAGCCGCCCTGGATCATGAAGCCGGGGATGACCCGGTGGAAGATCAGCCCGTCATAAAAGCCGCCGTTGGCCAGGGCGATGAAGTTGTTGACGGTGTTGGGCGCCTTCTCCGGGTACAGCTCACCGGTCATGACGGCGCCGCTTTCCATAGTGATGGTGACGATGGGATGTTTCACTTCAGACATATTCATCGGTTCCTTTCTCTCAGGGTACGGTCGATCTCCCGGCGGGCGTCCCGCTGGGCGGCGGCCGCCCGTTTGTCGTAGTTCTTCTTGCCCTTGCAAAGGCCGATCTCCAGCTTCACCCGGGCGTCCTTGAAGTACACCGACAGGGGGACCAGGGTGTATCCCTCCTGCTGGATAAGCGCGTGGAGTTTGCGGATCTCCCGCTTGTGCATCAGCAGCCGCCGGGACCGGACCGGGTCCTTGTTGAAGATGTTGCCCTTTTCGTAGGGGGAGATGTGCATGCCGTGGACGAACAGCTCCCCATCCTTGACCGTACAGTAGGAGTCCTTCAGGTTCAGCGTGCCGGCCCGGATGGACTTGACCTCCGTGCCGAAGAGCTCCACGCCGGCCTCGTAGCGGTCCTCTACAAAATAGTCGTGAAAGGCCTTGCGGTTCTGGGCCGCGATTTTGATGCCCTTTTTCTCCGTGGGGCTCACCTCACTTTCCTGGGAAGTTTTTTCAGTATACCATGATTCTGCCCGTTCTTCAAGAGAAAGAAGCAGTTGGCTTTTCCAGGTGGACATGATATAATAAGATATTACCGAATGTGCATTTCCCCGGTCCGCCCACTGCGGCGGCCGAATCTCTGATACGAGGTGTTTTTTCATGAACCAGCCCTTGGATCTGACCGAGCGGACGCTCAGCCGGAAGGACCTGTATGACGGGCTCCTGTGCCGCGTCCATGTGGACGAGGTGCTGCTGCCCAACGGCCATACCTCCCAGCGGGAGGTTGTGGACCATGTGGACGGCGTGGCGGTGCTGCCTCTGGACGAGCGCAACAACGTGCTGACCGTGACCCAGTACCGCTATGTGTTCGGCAAGCTGCTGCTGGAGATCCCAGCCGGCAAGCTGGACGAGGGCGAGGACCCGGTCTCCGGCGCCCTGCGGGAGCTGGAGGAGGAGACCGGCGCCGTGCCGGACAGCCTGCTGCCCCTTGGCGTGATCCTGCCCGCCCCCGGCTGCTACGGGGAGAAGCTGCACCTGTTCCTGGCCCGGGGCCTGCGGATGAAGGACCAGCACCTGGACCCGGACGAATTTTTGAACGTGGAGCGGATCCCCTTCTCCGAGATGGTCCACCGCGTCATGGACGGAGAGATCGAGGACGCCAAGACCATCGCCGCCGTGCTGAAAACCAAGATCCTGCTGGATCTGTAATCTTCTGCGGGAGGGTGCTATGAACACTCAGAAAACCGTCCTCATCGTGGAGGACGAGAAAAATATCGTGGATATCCTGCGCTTCAACCTCCAGCGGGAGGGGTATCAGACCTGCGAGGCCTACGACGGGGAGGACGGCCTGGCCAAAGCCCTGTCCGTGAATCCGGACCTGATCCTGCTGGACGTGATGCTGCCCAAGATGAACGGCTTCGACGTGTGCCGCCGCCTGCGGGACAAGGGGGACAACGTGCCGGTCATCATCCTCACCGCCCGGGAGGAGGAGGCCGACAAGGTCCTGGGCCTGGAGATCGGGGCCGATGACTATATCACCAAGCCCTTTTCCATGCGGGAACTGATCGCCCGGGTGGGGGCCAACATCCGCCGCACCGCCATGGCGGCGCCGGTATCCGCCGCCGCCACAGCCATGCCGGTGGCCGGGGACCTGTCCATCAACACCGACAGCCACCAGGTGTTCCGGGCCGGAGAGGCCATCGATCTGACCACCCGGGAGTACGAGCTGCTGACCTTCCTGGCCAGCCACCCCAACAAGGTCTACTCCCGCATCGATCTGATGGAGCAGGTGTGGAACTACGGCTATGTGGGCGACGACGTGCGCACCGTGGATGTGACCGTCCGCCGCCTGCGGGAGAAGATCGAAGCCGACCCCGCCAACCCCGTCTATATCCTGACCCGCCGGGGCGTGGGATACTACTTCTCCGCCACATAAGGCCCCGCCACTTCCCTCCGAAAGAAGGTGAGTCCGCTTGTTCCGCAGCCTGCACATGAAGCTGATGCTGATTCTGCTGCTGCTCATCACATCGCTGATGGCTGTGGTGGGCGCCTTTTTGACCACCAGCGTCTCCAGCTTCTATATCGATACCTTCTACCAGCAGATGAGCGACGTGTTTGGAGAGGGCAACGGCGACTTCATCGCTACGCTCCGCAGCGACGCTGAAGCGCCGGACGGCGCGGAGCAGATCCGCCTTCTGCTGGACGCCCGGGCCGGCGAGCTGGGCATCGACTACCGCACCCGCAACTACTTCGTGCTGGACGGTGAGACCGGCGCCTTCCTGGCCGGCTCCACCGACGCCTCGGAGCTTCCCCGGGAGCAGACCGCCAACCTGCTCTCTGCCCGCAACGCCGTGGCCACCGGGGACGCCTCCCTGGTGGGCGACGAGAGCGACATCACCGCCAGCTATATGGACGTGGCCATCCCTATCTTTGGCGGAGACAACGCCTACATTATTTATGTGCTGGATAACAAGGACACCGTGTCCGGGCTGAACAGCCAGCTGTTCCTCATCATCATGCAGGCGCTGATCATCGGCCTTCTGATCTCCGTGCTGCTGAGCTTTCTGCTGTCCAAGACCATGGTGGGGCCCATCGAAAAGCTGACTGCCAGCGCCGAGAAGGTGGCCGCCGGGGACTTCGACAGCCGCCTGACCGTGGAATCCACCGACGAGATCGGCATTCTCACCGGCACCTTCAATGAGATGGCAGGGGTGCTGCAAGCCACTCTGGCCGCCGTAGAGAACGAGCGCAACAAGCTGGACACGCTCTTCCTCCACATGACCGACGGCGTGGTGGCCTTTGACCACGACGGCGTGCTGATCCACTGCAACCCCGCCGCCACTTCCATGCTGCAGCGGACGGTCCCGGCGGAGAGCACCTACGACCAGCTCTTCGGCTCCGTGTATCCCTTCCGGGAGATGCTGGCCCTCCAGCGGCCCAACTATGCCGAGGGCGAGATGCTGGTGGGCGACCGGACCCTGGAGCTGTATCTGGCGCCCTTCTCCGACCAGGCCAGCGGCGGCGTGCTGATCGTACTCCACGACGTCACGGAGCAGCACCGCAATGAGGAGCGGCGCAAGGAATTCGTGGCCAACGTGTCCCATGAGCTGCGCACCCCCCTCACCAACGTCCGCAGCTATGCTGAGACACTCCGGGACGGCGGCGGCGAGATCCCGCAGGACACCGCCAACAGCTTTCTGGACATCATCATCACTGAGACGGACCGGATGACCCATATCGTTCAGGACCTGCTGACCCTCAGCCGCCTGGACGCCGGCAACGCCGAGCTGGTGCTCTCCCGTTTCCCCTTTGGGGAGGCCATCGAGAGCGTCACCCGGGCAAACGCCCTGGCCGCCAAGCAGCGGCTCCACACCCTGGTCTACCAGCCGCCGGAGAGCCTGCCGCTGATCGTGGGCGACCGCAGCCGGCTGGAGCAGGTGATGATGAACATTATCAGCAATGCCATCAAATACACACCCAACGGCGGACACATCACCATCACCGCCGGCTCTTCCGAGTCGGAGGTATGGATGGAGGTCTGCGACGACGGCATCGGCATCCCGGAAAAGGACCGGGAACGGATCTTCGACCGGTTCTACCGGGTGGACAAGGCCCGCTCCCGGGAATCCGGCGGCACCGGCCTGGGCCTGTCCATCGCCCGGGAGATCGTTCAGCGCCACCACGGCACCATCGAGCTGGCGCCCCACCAGGGGCCCGGCACCACCGTGCGGCTGACGCTGCCCATCGGCGGCCCCCGGCCCCTTCCCAACTGACCCACCCCGCCTGAGAGGAGGTACGCCCCATGGAGGACAACGCCCGGCGCAGCCGCCGCGACCTGATCCAGAATATCGCCATCGTGGCGCTGTCTCTCTCGGCGGTGCTGCTGTTCGCTCAGTCCCAGATCTACAATCTCATCTCCGGACAGGATCCCTTGGGCGACCAGTTCTCCGGTTCAGCTTCCGTAGATGCCACCCTTCAGCAAACACCCCTGACCGCACCGGTCCGGGTAGCCGTCACCGGAGCCTATACCCGCTATGGCGCCTGCCTCACTACGGATGCAGAGTCCTTTTCCGACCTGGGTCTGCTGCTCAAAGAGTCCCTGGGCTCCGCCGGCAGCCTGACTGCCTGCCGGGGACGGGATTTCCTGACAGCGCTGAACAGCACCAGCGTCTATTACGACTTTCTCTCTCCCCTCCCTCTGTCTATTCTGGCGAAGCTGGTGGGTGGAGACAGCGCTGCCGACTCTGTCAGCGCGCGGCACCTGGTCCTCTCTGTCGGGAGCGGTACCGTGAGCCTTTACACGTGGGACGGCGAAGATGATTTCCGCTTCTGCCAGGTTCCCCCCGTCTCTGCGGACGATATGACGGCAATCGCCTCCAACTGTACGTTCGGCGCAGCGGCCTTTGCCATGGACCAGGAGGACCCGACATACAGCCGGATTGCTCCATGCTCCCTGCTTCTGGAAGAACATCCAGACCTGCCGGTGCTCTCCGCGGCCAATCCCCTGTCCTCCACGGACCAGGTGCTGACCAGCCTGGGCTTTAACCCCAGCACCAAAAACCGCTACACCGACTCCGGCGGGACGGAAATCATTCGGGAGGCGGACCGCTCCCTCCAGATTGAGCCCGACGGAACCGTGATCTATCAAAGCAGCGGCGTCTCTCTGGGAATCAGCGCCGCAGATGACGTCCCCACTCTGTCCGAGGCCGTGGACGGCTGTACCGCCCTGCTGCGGCGGCTCCTGGGCGATCAGTCCGGTGAAGCCGCCTTATATCTGGAGGCGGTCAGCCAGGCGGGAGAGACCACCGTTCTGCGTTTCGGCTATCATGCAGACGGCGTCCCCATCTACTTTTCCGACGGCGGTGCAGCCGCGGAAGTGACCCTTGCCGGGGTCTCTGTGACAGAGCTGTCCCTGCGGTTCCGGCAGTACACCGACTCGGGCGAGACCTCCCTGCTGCTGCCCCTGCGGCAGGCTCTGGCCATCGCCGCTGCCGGCCGGGAAGGCGCGGAGCTGTCCATCGGCTACGCCGACGGCGGCGCCAGCGTCAGCGCCCAGTGGCTGGCGGAGTAAATCCCAAAAAAGGAGGAGGCCATGGAACGCTACCGGCTGAAAAACATCATCATTTTGATCCTGGCCCTCCTGAACGCCTGCCTGCTGGGGATTCTGGCTCTGCGGGCCAACGAGGAGCACGCCTCTCTTCGGCAGGCCCGGGAGCAGCTGGTATCCCTGTTTGCCTCCGCGGGCGTCACCCTGGATGCCGGCCTCATTTCCGACGAGACACCCCCCGCCTCCCTGACGCTGAACCGGGACGAGGCAGAGGAGCAGTCTCTGGCAGCATACCTTTTGGGCGGCACGCCCGTCCGCTCCGATCAGGGCGGCGGTATTTTCATTTACACCGGGGAGACCGGCGCCGCCCAGTTCCGCTCCAACGGCGGCTTCGATGCGGTGTGCAGCCGCACCCTGGAGGACCCGGAGGCCTTTTTCCGGGAATTCTGCAAGACCTTCGGCTATGTGCAGACGTCTGTCCCGCAGGAAGAGGGCACCTTCACTGCCGTCCAGTACTATCTGGATTATCCAGTGGTGGACTGCACCGTCACCTTCACCGTGGAGGACGGCGTGCTGAAGCGGGCCATCGGGACCCATCTGCCCAACAGCTCCGCCACCCCGGCGGCCGGTGAGGAGCCGCTGTCCGCCCTGTCGGCCCTGACGGCCTTCCGCAACACCATCCGCGAAGGCGCTGTGGGCACCGCCGTGACGGACGTCTACCTTTGTTATGAGCTGCAAAGCACCACCACTGCGCTTATGACCCTGGTCCCCGCCTGGTGCGTGGTCACTGATACGGCCGTTTATTATGTAAACTGCATAACCGCAGTTGTCACTCCGGCATAAAGTACCTGTTTCCCCTGATTTTTTTGTTTTTTGTTGAATTTGATCTTTATTTTATGTAAAAACAGGAATGATTTGCATTTCTACTTCAGGTATGGTATAGTGAGAGTGTGTGAGCTTTGGCCGGTATTTTTCTCCTGCCCGTGATTTTACTGCGGGTATGAAGCGCCGCTGGCCGGGTAAACTGTCTGCAAAGACGGTTCGCCGCCGCAAATGATAGCGCCTTTTGAAGAGAGGGTAACGAATTTGACAAAATATATTGTACAGGGTGGTCATCCCCTGTTTGGCGAGGTGGAGATCAGCGGTGCCAAAAACGCCGCCGTCGCCATTCTTCCCGCCGCGCTGCTGGTGGAGGGAAGCTGCCGTATCGAGAACATCCCCCAGATCTCCGACGTGACGCTGTGCCTGCGTATTCTGGAACAGCTGGGCGCCGGCATCCGCATGGTCAACCGCCACACGGTGGAGATCGACTGCAGCCGTATCCACTCCACCCGCACCTCCTACGAGCTGGCCCGGAAGATCCGCGCATCCACCTACTTTATCGGCGCCCTGCTGGGGCGCTTCGGACAGGCGGAGGTGGCCATGCCCGGCGGGTGCAACTTCGGCGTCCGCCCCATCGACCAGCACGTCAAGGGCTTTACCACCCTGGGCGCCAAGGTGGTGGTGGAGGGCGGCTTCATCCATGCCTCCACGGAAAGCGGATTGCTGCGGGGTGCCAACGTCTATCTGGACGTGGTCTCCGTGGGCGCCACCATGAACATCATGATGGCTGCCGTCCGGGCGGAGGGTACCACCATCATTGAAAACGCCGCCAAAGAACCCCACATCGTGGACCTTGCCAACTTCCTCAACTCCATGGGCGCCAACATCCGGGGCGCCGGTACGGACACCATCAAGATCCGGGGCGTGGACCGCCTGCGTGGCGGCAGCTACGCCATCATTCCGGACCAGATCGAGGCGGGCACCTACATGGCCGCCGCGGCCGCCGCCGGCGGGCAGATCCTGGTGAAAAACATCATCCCCAAGCATATGGACTGCATCACCGCCAAGCTGGTGGAGATGGGTGTGGAGGTGGAGGAGCATGAGGACACCCTTCTGGTCCGCCGCACCGGCCCCCTCCAGCGGGCCAACGTCAAGACCCTGCCCTATCCCGGCTTCCCCACGGACATGCAGCCCCAGATCACCGCAGTCCTCTCCCTGGCGGAGGGCACTTCCCTGGTGACGGAGAGCGTGTGGAACAACCGCTACCGCTATGTGGATGAGCTCAAGCGCATGGGCGCCAACATCCAGGTGGACGACAAGACCGCCGTGGTGGAGGGCGTGGACCATCTCACCGGCGCACCGATCCAGGCCTGCGACCTGCGGGCCGGCGCGGCGCTGGTCATCGCTGCCCTTGCCGCCCATGGCGAGAGCGAAATCAGCTGCGTGCAATACATCGAGCGGGGCTACGAGAACATCGTATCCAAGCTCCAGGGACTGGGCGCGGACATCCGCTCCGTGGAGGAGCCCGGCGAGTCTGAGGAGCTGGAGGCCCACATCGGCTGAGCGCGCTTCTGAAAAGAACTGCACATGTCATCAGCGTCCGCGATGGAGGGCGGCCCTCGTCGGCGGCCCCTGCCGCGGACGCGATCCTTTCTATGCGAGGTCGTTTTTCTTGACAGTCGTACATACTCTGGCCAGCGGCTCCTCCGGAAACGCGCTGGCAATTCTCTCCGGCGGGACGCGGATCCTGCTGGACGCCGGCATCTCCTGCCGCCGCATTGCCGCCTCCCTGGGGGAGCTGGGCCTGGGCCCGGGGGATCTGGACGCCATTTTGATCACCCACACCCACTCCGACCACATCTCCGGTCTGCGGACCCTGCTCAAGCGCACGGACGCGCCGGTCTGGGCCACAGCCCGGGCGGGCCGGGAGCTGCTGTACCGGCTGCCGGAGCTGGAGGACCGGCTGTGCCAGCTGGAGACCGGCGTCCCTTTCTCCGTCGGCGCCTGTACCGTCACCGCCGCGGAGACCTCCCACGACGCCCCCGGCAGCTGCGGCTACCGGCTGGACACCGCCGACGGCAGCGTCGGCGTCCTGACGGACACCGGCTATGTCACCGACCAGGCGGCGGACCTGCTGAGCGGCGTGGACCTGGCGGTGCTGGAGGCCAACCACGACGTGGAGACCCTGCGCAGCGGTCCCTACCCCTACTATCTGAAAAAGCGCATCCTGGGGCTGGAGGGCCACCTCAGCAACGGCGACGCCGGCGCTTTCGCCGCCCTTCTGGCGGAGCGGGGCGCATCGGAGATCGTGCTGGCCCACCTGAGCCGGGAGAACAATACCCCCGCCATGGCCCGCACCGCCGTGGAGACGGCTCTGGCCGCCGCCGGGGCGGCCCCCGTCCTCTCCGTGGCGCCCCGGGACACCCTGGGCCCCGCCCATGTGCTGGTCAGGAGGGCCGTATGCAGAAGATAACCGTTTTGTGCGTGGGGAAGCTGAAGGAGAAGTTCTACACCGAGGCCGCGGCGGAGTACGCCAAGCGCCTTTCCCGGTTCTGCAAGCTGGAGATTTTGGAGCTGCCGGAGGAGCGGCTGCCGGAGGATCCCTCCCCGGCCCAGATCGCCGGAGCCCTGGAAAAGGAGGCCGCAGCGGTCCGGGCCAAGCTGCCCGCCTCCGCCTATATCGTGGCCCTGTGCGTGGAGGGGAAGCTCCGCTCCAGCGAGGAGCTGGCCCGGATGCTCTCCGCCAGCGCCGGCCGGGGCCAGTCCCAGGTGGTATTTCTGATCGGCGGCTCCTTCGGCCTGGATCCCTCCCTCAAGGCCCTGGCGGCGGAGCGGCTGTCCATGTCCCCCATGACCTTCCCCCACCATCTGGCCCGGGTCATGGTGCTGGAGCAGATCTACCGGGCCTATCAGATCAACGCCGGAACCCGCTATCACAAGTGACGTACCCCGGAAAGGAGGCCGTGCCCATGGATCCCCAGGATCTGAGCGGAGCCCTGTCCCACGAGGAGCTGCTGCGCCGCTGGCCGAAGGACGCGTACGGTGATCCGGAGGAGCCGGCCTTCCTAGTCAATCTCCGGGAGGACGGCGGATTGTGGGCGGAGATGACCGCGTCGCGCCTGGAGGCCTGCGGCATCCCGGTGCTGCGGCAATACCCCTGGGGCGGCGCCGCGGTCCGGCTTTATCTGGGCACCGCCCACTCGGGAGTGGACCTGTACGTCCCCGCCTCCCGGCTGGACGAGGCCCGGCAGCTGCTGGAGCCGGTCCCGGAGGAAGATGCGCCCGCCCCCTGACGGCCGGGCTTTGCCCATCTGTCTTGGAAAGCGAGGGAAACGCCATGCAGCCAAACGCCCCCTTCACGCCCCGGCCCAACCTGACGGTCGAGGAAAAGACCCGCCTGGCCCGGCGGTTCCGCCGCAGAGCCAATCTGACGGACGTCATCGGTCTGGCGGCGATCCTGCTGATGGTCATTGCAGCTTTCCTGGGGCGGCAGGATTTTGACCGGGGATACCCGTATCTGACGGCCGGGGGCGCTTTGTTCGTCGCCTTTGGCTTGGTCAGTGCCCTAACCTATCACCGCTGTCCCTGCTGCGGAAACCGCACCATCAGAGGCTCTCTGGGGGAAGACAGGAATCTGGGCCCCTTTGTCTGGCGCATGTATGAGTGCCCCGTCTGCGGCTTCTCCCCAGACTGGAGCCGGTGAACCGCCCCCCGGTTTGATTGAGATTATTCAGTACATTTTTATAGCAGGAGGAAACGTGTATGGATTTCATGAAGGAATATGAGAAGTGGCTTGCCAGCCCCGTCCTGAGTCCCGAGGAGCACGAGGAGCTGGAGGCCATCCGCGGCGACGCGAAGGAGATCGAGTCCCGGTTCTACGACCAGCTGGCCTTCGGCACCGCAGGTCTCCGTGGCACCATGGGCGTGGGCCTCAACCGCATGAACATCCACGTGATCCGCCACGCCACCCAGGCCTTCGCCCAGGTCATCCTGGAGGAGGGGCCCGAGGCGGTGCAGCGGGGCGTGGCCGTGTGCTTCGACTGCCGCAACAACTCCGACCGCTTCGCCCGGGAGGCCGCCTGCGTCATGGCCGCCAACGGCATCCCCGTTCGGCTGTTCGAGGCCCTGCGCCCCACTCCGGAGCTGAGCTTTGCTGTCCGGGAATACGGCTGCATCGCCGGCATCAACGTCACCGCCAGCCACAATCCCAAGGAGTACAACGGCTACAAGGTCTACTGGCAGGACGGCGCCCAGCTGCCCCCCAAGCACGCCGACGAGGTGGCGAAAAAAATGCGGGAGCTGGACGTGTTCGACTGCGTGAAGCTGGTGGACTACGATCTGGCCGTGTCCGAGGGGCTCATCACCCTCATGGGCAAGGAGACCGATGAGAAGTTCCTCTCCAACGTCATGGCCCAGGTCAATGACAAGGCCGTGGTGGAGCAGGTGGCCGACACCTTCAAGATGGTCTACACCCCCTTCCACGGCACTGGCTACCAGCTGATCCCCGAGGCTCTCAAGCGCCTGGGGCTCAAGCACGTGATCTGCGTGCCGGAGCAGATGGTCATTGACGGCAACTTCCCCACCGTGGTCTCCCCCAACCCGGAGAACCCCGAGGGCTTCTATCTGGCCGTGGACCTGGCCAAGGCCAACAACGCCGACTTCATCCTGGGCTCCGACCCCGACGCCGACCGGGTGGGCATCATGGTCAAGACCGGCGACGGCGAGTTCAAGGTCATCTCCGGCAACCAGACCGGCGTGCTGCTGCTGGACTATCTGATCGGCGCCAAGCGCCGCACCGGCAAGATGCCGGAAAACCCCGTGGCCCTCAAGACCATCGTCACCACCGAGATGGCCCGGAAGGTGGCCGAGGAAAACGGCCTCCAGTGCTACGACACCTTCACCGGCTTCAAGTTCCTGGCGGAGAAGAAGGACAAGCTGGAGGCCGCCGGCGAGGGCAAGGTCATCTTCGCCTACGAGGAGAGCTACGGCTACATGCTGGGCGACTACGTCCGGGACAAGGACGCCGTCTCCGCCTCCGTGGAGCTCAGCGAGATGGCCGCCTGGTACGCCGCCCAGGGCATGACCCTGTACGACGCCATCCAGGCCCTGTACAAGAAGTACGGCTACTTCGCCGAAAAGACCTACAATCTGGTCATGCCCGGCCTGGACGGTCTCAAAGACATGGCCAACCTGATGAAGTCCCTGCGGGAGAACCCGCCCGCCGAGATCTCCGGTGTGAAGGCCGTGACCTTCAAGGACTACGCCGACGGGTCCGTGGTGGACTGCGCCACCGGCGCAAAGAGCACCATGGAGCTCTCGGGGTCCAACGTGCTGCGCTTTGAGATGGCCGACGGCACCTCCGTCATCGTCCGTCCCTCCGGCACGGAGCCCAAGATCAAGGTCTACATCCTGACCCAGGGCAAGGACGCCGCCGACGCCCAGGCCAATCTGGACAAGTACGGCCAATGGGTGGACGGCCTGCAGAAGTAACAAAACTCCCATTGTGCGCCCCCTTCCGGGGGCGCACATTTTTTGCGAATTATACTTGACATATGTCCAAAACGTTTTATAATGGGCATATGTTCAAAACAAGGAGGGACACCCATGCCCCGCAGCGCCAAATGCCGCCGGGTCTGCCAGATGCCGGTCCACTGCCGATTTGCCCCGGAACAGCCCTCCCGGGAGGAGCCGCTGCTGCTGACCGTGGAGGAATATGAGGCCGTGCGTCTGATGGACCACCTGGGCCTCAATCAGGAGGAGGCCGCCGCCCAGATGGACGTGGCCCGGACCACGGTCCAGCGGATCTATGCCCAGGCCCGCCGAAAGCTGGCGGCGTTTCTGGTGGAGGGACGGCCATTGCAGATCGTGGGCGGCAGCTACGCCATCTGCCCCCGGCACAGCGGCGGATGCAGCCGCGGCGGCTGCGGCCGGTGCCACCCCCAAGACGGAAAGGAAGATCGCACATGAAAATCGCAGTCACCTATGAAAACGGCAGCGTGTTCCAGCACTTCGGCCACACGGCCCAGTTCAAGCTCTATGAGGTAGAAAACGGTGCCGTGGTTTCCGCTCAGGTGGTGGACACCAACGGCAGCGGCCACGGCGCCCTGGCAGGCCTGCTCAGCCAGCTGGGCGTGGACTGCCTGATCTGCGGCGGCATCGGCGGCGGGGCCCAGATGGCTCTGGCGGAGGCCGGCATCCGGCTGTACGCCGGCTGCTCCGGCGACGCCGACCAGCGGGTAGCGGAGCTGCTGAACGGCTCCCTGCAATTCGCCGAGGCCGCCACCTGCGACCACCATCACGGCGAGGACCACGCCTGCGGCGACCACGGCTGCGGCGGCCACGGCGAGGGGCATACCTGCGGCCACCACTGCTGAGCACTTCTTTTTTCACGGCCCCAAAAGCGCCGCCTCTTGGCAGAGGCGGCGCTCAGCATGTGAAAACGGCCGCCGCACACCTCCGCCAGGCATCCCCATCTCCTCCTTGGGATAGGAGCGCCGGATGCGGCGCACACTGAGCCGGGGCGCTGTTCCGGGCCAAAAATCAACGTGCATTTCCCTTTCTTTTTATCGGTTCTGCCGGGGGAAAATCCGTTGACAAGCGGCAGCCCTTTGGATATTATAATATGTTGAACAAACACGCAAAAGGAAGGAGAGACACCATGAGCTTGCTGCTGACCGGCGGTACCGTTTTCCACGGCGGCACTTTTCGCCAGATGGATGTGGCCGTTGACCAGGGCCGCATTGTTTCCGTTTCCCCCTCCCTTCCCAAGGAAGGCTTTTCCGTAATTGAATGTTCCGATTGTATGATCGTTCCAGGTTTCGTCGATGTTCACGTCCATCTTCGAGAGCCTGGATTTTCTTATAAGGAGACGGTCTTCTCCGGCACCTCCTCCGCCGCCGCGGGCGGCTACACGGCGGTGTGTGCCATGCCCAATTTAAAACCCGTACCCGACAGCCGGGAACATCTGGATGCTCAGCTGGACATTATTCGCCGGGATGCCAGGGTCCATGTCTACCCCTACGGCGCCATCACCTGCGGCGAGGCCGGGCAGACGCTGGCGGACATGGCCGCCATGGCCCCGGATGTGGCCGGCTTCTCCGACGACGGCAAAGGCGTCCAGTCCGGGAGCATGATGCGCCGGGCCATGGAGCTGGCAAAGCAGCTGGACAAGCCCATCGTGGCCCACTGCGAGGACGAGTCCCTGCTCCAGAAGGGCTGGAGCGTCCACGACGGAGCCTTTGCCCGTGCCCACGGTCTGGTGGGCAACGCCTCCGAGAGCGAGTGGCGCCAGGTGGAGCGGGATCTGGACCTGGTCCGGGAGACCGGCTGCCGCTATCACGTCTGCCACATCTCCACCAAGGAGTCCGTGGCCCTGATCCGCAAGGCCAAGGCGGAGGGCCTGCCGGTCACCTGCGAGACCGGCCCCCACTACCTGGTGCTGTGCGACGAGGACCTGCTGGACGAGGGCCGGTTCCGCATGAACCCCCCCATCCGCTCCGCCGCCGACCGGGACGCTCTGCTGGAGGGACTGCTGGACGGCACCGTGGACTGCATCGCCACGGACCACGCCCCCCACAGCGCGGAGGAGAAAGCCCGGGGCCTGGCCGGGAGCCTCAACGGCATCGTGGGTCTGGAGTGCGCCTTCCCGGTGCTGTACACCCAGCTGGTGCGCACCGGCGCGGTGCCCATCGAAACCCTGCTGAACGCCCTGTGCGTCAATCCCCGGCGGATCTTCCGCCTGCCCGGCGGCGACATCGCCCCCGGCGAGGCAGCGGATCTGGCCGTGCTGGATCTGAACCGCCCCCACGTCATCAACAGCGCCGACTTCCGCTCCCTGGGCCGGGCCACCCCCTTCGACGGGTGGGGCGTGGCCGCCGCCGTCGCTGCTACCATCTGCGGCGGGGAACTGGTCTACACCGATTTCAAACGGGAGGAGGAACCCTTCGCATGAAACAGTCCCTCTTTACCATGGAACACGCCCGGCAGCTGACGGAGGACACCTATGAGCTGATCCTCTCCGGCGACACCTCCGCCATCACCGCTCCGGGCCAGTTCGTCAACATCTCCCTGCCGGGGAAGTTCCTGCGCCGGCCCATTTCCATCTGCAACTGGGACAAAGATGCCCTGATGCTGCTGGTAAAGGTGGTCGGCGGCGGCACCCACGACCTGGTCCGCTGCGTGCCGGGGGAGGAGCTGGACGTGCTCAGCGGCCTTGGCAACGGGTTTGACACCGCCTTCGGCGGCGAGGACCCGGTGCTGGTGGGCGGTGGCATCGGCATCGCCCCCATGTACGGCCTGGCCCGGCACCTGCTGGCCCAGGGCCGGACCCCCACGGTGGTGCTGGGCTTCCGCTCCCGGAAGGACGCCTTCTATCTGGAGGAGTTCGCCGCCCTGGGCTGCCGCCTGATGATCGCCACGGAGGACGGCAGCATGGGAACGAAGGGCTTTGTCACCGACAGCCTTTCCAAGCTGCCGGACCTCTCCTATGTGTTTACCTGCGGCCCCCTGCCCATGCTCAAGGCCGTCCACGGCCTGCCGGGCCTCACCGGCGGCCAGTACAGCTTCGAGGCCCGGATGGGCTGCGGCTTCGGCGCCTGCATGGGCTGCACCGTGCCCACCAGGGACGGGTACAAGCGGGTGTGCAAGGACGGCCCCATCCTGTATCAGGAGGAGATCGTATGGTAGATTTGACCGTTTCCCTGGCGGGTGTGGAGCTGAAAAACCCCGTGATCCCCGCCTCCGGCACCTTCGGCTACGGCCGGGAGTACGCCGAACTCTATGACCTGAATGTTCTGGGGAGCTTCTCCTGGAAGGGCACCACCGGTTCGGCCCGGCTGGGCAACCCCCAGCCCCGGATCGCCGAGACCGAGGGCGGCATGCTCAACGCCGTGGGCCTCCAGAACCCCGGCATCGACGCGGTGATCGCAAACGAGGTACCCCACATCGCAAAGATCTTCCAGGGTCCCGTCATCGCCAACGTGGGCGGCTTCTCCCTGGAGGAGTACGCGGACAACTGCCGGAAGCTGAACGGCGTGGACCAGGTGAAGATCCTGGAGGTCAACATCTCCTGCCCCAACGTCCACGCCGGCGGGCAGAACTTCGGCTCCGATCCCCAGGGCGCCGCGGCGGTGACGAAAGCCGTCCGGGCCGTGACGGACAAGCCGGTGTTCATGAAGCTCTCCCCCAACGTCACCGACATCGCCGCCATCGCCCGGGCCTGCGAGGCCGAGGGGGCCGACGGCATCTGCCTCATCAACACCCTGCTGGGGATGCGCATTGACCTCAAAACCAAGCGTCCCCTGCTGGCCAACCGCACCGGCGGCCTCTCCGGCCCCGCCGTATTCCCGGTGGCAGTGCGGATGGTGTGGGACGTGTACGAGGCGGTGAAACTGCCCATCATCGGCTGCGGCGGCGTTTCCTCCGCCGAGGACGTGTGCGAGATGATGCTGGCCGGGGCCACCGCCGTGGAGGTGGGCGCAGCCAACCTCCGGGACCCTTACGCCTGCAAGACCATCATCGAAAAATTGCCCGCTGTCAGTGCGCAGCTGGGCGTGACCAACATTTCTGAATTGACAGGAGGCGCCCACCATGGCTAACGACGTGATCATCGCTCTGGACTTCCCCACCAAGGAGGAGACCCTCTCCTTCCTGGACCGCTTCCCCGCCGGGGAAAAACCCTTCGTGAAGATCGGCATGGAGCTGTTCTATGCCGAGGGTCCCCAGGTGGTCCGGGACATCAAGGCCCGGGGCCACAGGATCTTCCTGGACCTGAAGCTCCACGACATCCCCAACACCGTGAAGCGGGCCATGGCGGTCCTCTCCCGGCTGGACGTGGACATGGTGAACCTCCACGCCGCCGGTGCCTCTGAGATGATGAAGGCCGCCCTGGAGGGCCTGACCCGGCCCGACGGCACCCGCCCGATGCTGATTGCCGTGACCCAGCTGACCTCCACCGACGCCGCCGCTTTGAAAAACGAGCTGCTGATCGACGTGCCCATGGCGGACACCGTCATGTCCTATGCCAAGAACGCCGCGGCCTCCGGCCTGGACGGCGTAGTCTGCTCTCCCCTGGAGGCGGCTCTGGTGAAGGAGCACTGCGGTGCGGGCTTCGTCACCGTCACCCCGGGCATCCGCTTTGCCGACTCCGCCGCCGGGGACCAGAAGCGCATCATGACCCCGGAGAAGGCCGGCAAGTCCGGCTGCGACTACATCGTGGTGGGCCGCCCCATCACCCAGGCCGAGGACCCTGTGGCCGCGTACCGCCGGGCCGTGAAGGACTTCCTGGGCTGAGCGCCCTGCCTGATCTTCGTATTCTACCAAGGAGGATTTTGATATGAACCTGGAACAGACCATCGCCCATGACCTGCTCTCCATCGGAGCGGTCTTTCTGCGGCCCGACGAGCCCTTCACCTGGGCCAGCGGCATCAAGAGTCCTATTTACTGCGACAACCGCCTGACCCTGACGGCTCCCGCCGTCCGCACCCACGTGGAGGAGGGGCTGGTGGACCTGATCTGCAAGCACTATCCCGACGTGGAGGTCCTGATGGGCACCTCCACCGCCGGCATCGCCCACGCCGCCATCGTGGGCCACCTGATGGGCCTGCCCATGGGCTACGTCCGCTCCGGCAACAAGGACCACGGCCGGGGCAACCGCATCGAGGGCAAGCTGGAGCCGGGCCAGAAGGTGGTCGTGGTGGAGGACCTGATCTCCACCGGCGGAAGCTGCATCGAGGTGGTGGAGGCCCTGCGGGAGGCCGGCGCCCAGGTGCTGGGCATCGTGTCCATCTTTACCTACGGGCTCCAGAAGGGCCTGGACCGCCTGGCAGCCGCCAATGTGACCAACTACTCCCTGTCCAATTTTGACGCCGTGTGCGCCGTGGCCGCCGACGAGGGCAAGATCCGCCCCGAGGACATCGACCGGCTGAAGAAATTCCGTGCAAATCCCTCCGACGAGAGTTGGATCGGTTGAGAAAGGAGCTATCATGCCTCGTAATATCCTGGATGTCGTAGACCTGAGCGTGGAAGAGATCGACCAGCTGATCGCCACCGCTGAGGACATTATTGCAAACCCCGCCAAATACCAGAACGCCTGCGCCCACAAGCAGCTGGCCACCCTCTTTTTCGAGCCCTCCACCCGCACCCGCCTGAGCTTTGAGTCCGCCATGCTGGCCCTGGGCGGCAGCACCCTGGGCTTCTCCGAGGCCATGTCCAGCTCCACCGCCAAGGGAGAGACCGTGGGCGACACCATCCACACCGTCAGCTGCTATGCCGACATCATCGCCATGCGCCATCCCAAGGAGGGCGCCCCCTATGCCGCCGCCCAGTTCTCTGAGGTGCCGATCATCAACGCCGGTGACGGCGGCCACAACCACCCCACCCAGACCCTGACGGACCTGCTGACCATCCACCGGGAGAAGGGCCGGCTCAACGGCTTCACCATCGGCTTCTGCGGCGACCTGAAATTCGGCCGCACCGTCCATTCCCTGGTCAATGCCCTGAGCCGCTACACCGATATCAATTACGTGCTGATCTCCCCCCTGGAGCTCAAGCTCCCCCGGTATGTCAAGGAGGAGGCCTTCAAAAAGAAAGGCATCCCCTACACCCAGACCACGGATCTGGAATCCGTCATCCCCCAGCTGGACATCCTGTACATGACCCGGGTCCAGAAGGAGCGGTTCTTCAACGAGGAGGACTACCTGCGGCTGAAGGACAGCTACATTCTCAATCCGGAAAAGCTGGTGAACGCCAAGCCGGACCTGTCTATCCTCCATCCCCTGCCCCGCGTCAACGAGATTGCTGTGGCCGTGGACAAGGACCCCAGGGCCGCCTACTGGAAACAGGTGAAAAACGGCAAGTATATCCGCATGGCGCTCATTATGAAGCTGCTGGGCATTGAGGTTTGAGGAGGTCACATCTATGAATATCGACAGCATCCAAGACGGCGTGGTCCTGGACCACATCCAGGCCGGCAAGAGCATGGACATCTACAAGTACCTGCATCTGGACGAGCTGGACTGCTCTGTGGCCATCATCAAAAACGTCCGCAGCGGCCGCATGGGCAGGAAGGACATCATCAAGATCGACTCCCCCATGGAAGTGGATCTGGACGTACTGGGCTACATCGACGCCAACATCACCGTCAACATCATCCGCAACGGCGTCCGGGTGGAGAAGAAGCACCTGGAACTGCCCAAGAAGCTGGTGAATATCATCCACTGCAAGAACCCCCGCTGCATCACCGTGGCGGAGCCGCAGCTGGATGCCATCTTCCTGCTCAGCGACCCCGAAAAGCACACCTACCGCTGCGCCTACTGCGACACCGCCAAGGACAAACGCTTCTGAAAGGAACGGAATATCAAACGGCCTCCGCCCTTTTGGGCGGAGGTTTTCCGCGAAAAAATACCATGAACGAAACAAAATCCCATCTTCTGCGGGGAAGCCTTTGCACCATGCTGGGCGGCGTGTGCTGGGGCTTCTCCGGCACCTGCGGCCAATACCTCTTCACCCGCTACGGCGTCAGCAGCCTGTGGCTGACCTGCCTGCGGCTGCTCTCCGGCGGCGTCATCATGCTGGCCCTGGCCGCCGTCCGCCACCGACGGGAACTGCTGCGCATCTGGCGCTCTCCCGCCGACGCGGCCATGCTGGTGGGCTACGGTGTGTTCGGACTGATGATGTGCCAGTACGCCTACATGACCTCCATCTCCTACTCCAATGCCGGCACCACCACGGTCCTCCAGACCCTGAGCCTGGTAATCATCATGCTGCTGACCTGTCTGCGGCTGCGGCGCCGGCCCAACCGGGTGGAGACCGTCGCCCTGGTCCTGGCCCTGCTGGGTACCTTCCTGCTGGCCACCGGCGGAGATCCGGCCCACATGGTCCTCTCGCCCCAGGGGCTGTTCTGGGGCCTGGCCACCGCAGTGGCCGTGACCGTGTACACCCTGCTGCCCCGGCGGCTTCTCGCCCGCTGGAACCGGGAGGCGATCAACGGCTGGGGCATGCTGATCGGCGGCGCGATCCTGAACCTGGGGGCCCGCAGCTGGACGCTCCACACCGACCTCCCCCTCCAGGGCTGGCTGGCGGTGGCGGCCATCGTGCTCTTCGGCACGGTCCTCTCCTTCACGCTGTTCATGCAGGGCATTCAGGACGTGGGCCCGGTAAAATCCTCTATGCTGGCGGCCACGGAGCCGGTCTCTGCCACCGTTTTCTCCGCTGTGTGGCTGGGCACCGCCTTCTCGGCGGTGGACCTTATGGGCTTCGCCGCCATCATCGCCACCATCTTCCTGCTGGCAAGATCCGAGTGACAGGCCGCTGCCGAAAGCCGAAAAAGGCGGTGACGAACCATCCCCGCCGCCCTGCATCCCGACCGTCTTTTTCGCCCGGCTTCGCCCGCTTTTTTACCAATTCTGCATTGCAGGAAAGTTTTCCTGCAATGCAGAAGTTTTTTTGCATTTTTTCTTGCATTTCGCCGGAGAACGCGGTATACTGCGGGCCGAACGAAATCGATTTCGGAGGAACGCACATCGCCATGGAACACCCTACTTGGAACACCCTGCGCAGCTACGGCGCGGTGGCGGGCCTGGCCTGCGTCATGGGCCTGAGCTACCAGTTGTTCGTCTTTCCCAATGCCTTTGCCCCGGCCGGCATCAATGGCCTTGCCACCATGCTGCAATACCTGCTGCACGTGAGCATCGGCTATCTCTCTCTGCTGATCAATCTGCCGCTGATTTTGCTGGCGTGGAAGAAGGTGGACCCGGACTTTGCCCGCAAGACACTGACCTTCGTGCTGGCCTTCTCCGCCGTAAACCTGATCCTGGGGCGGATGGATCTGAGCGCCCTGGCCTATCACACCGGCTCCTCCGCCATCCTGGGTCCCGTGGCCGCCGGCGTGGTCAGCGGCGCGGTGTACGGCTGGGTCATCCGGCGCAACGGCTCCACCGGCGGCACGGACATCGTGGCGGCCTGGGTGCGGAAAAAGCGGCCGGAGGCCAGCCTGGTGTGGGTGATCTTCACCCTCAACGCCTCGGTGGCGGTGCTGTCCTTCTTCGTCTACGGCTGCCAGTTCGAGCCGGTGATCCTGTGCCTGATCTACTGCTACCTCAGCTCCAGCATCAGCGACACCATCCTCAAGGGCGGCAAGTCCGCCATGAAGTTCGAGGTTATCACCCGCCAGCCGGAGGAGCTGTCCCGACAGCTTTTGCAGCAGCTCCACCACGGCGTCACGGTGCTCCAGGCGGAGGGGATGTACTCCGAGACGCCCCGGTGCCTGCTGATCTGCGTGGTGAACCGCCATCAGGTGGTGCGGTTCCAGGAGATCCTTGCCCGCTTCCCGGACACCTTCGCCTACGTCTCCAGCGTCAGCGAGACCCTGGGTAATTTCAAGCACGTGGCATGAAAAAACCGGACCGCGAAATAGCCGCGGTCCGGTCTTTTTTTGCTTTTACAGGCCCCGCCACTCCTCAGGGCGCAGGCGGCTGAGGTCGTGCTCGGCCCGGTCGATCTCCGAGAGCATGGCGGCCTTGTCCCGGTTCAGCGTGCCCTTGAGCACCAGGTAGTTGCTGGCGTGGTTCATGCGGAACACGCTGCCGGGGCTGTCCAGCTTCTCCACCAGAAGGCGGGTCTCCTGGAGGACCTGGGGCTGGGTCAGCAGGCGGAAGCTGCCGTCCCGCACCCAGTCGTACAGAGGCGTGCCCGGCTCCACCATCAGCGTCAGCATGCCGATATACTCCGGGTTCATGGCGTTGAAGGCCTCCGCCGTCTCCACGGCGTGGCGCTCCAGCAGTTCCGGCCCGCCCAGGCCCGTGATGGCCGTAACGGAGAGGGCCATGCCGCTCTGGCGTGCCTTACGGCCCATCTCCACGATCTCCGCGGACAGGTGGCCCTTGCGCATGAGCTTCAGCACATCGTCGCAGCCGGACTCCAGGCCCATGTAGACCATGGTCAGACCCTTTTCCCGGAGCGTTTTCAGCTCCTCCATGGTGCGGATGCGCAGGGACGCGGGGGAGGCGTAGCTGGTGACCCGCTCACACTCCGGGAACAGTTCCCGGATGGTATCCAGGATCGTATACAGCTCCGAGGCCTTGCGGACCAGGGCGTCCCCGTCCGCCAGGAACACCCGCTCCACCCGGCGGTAGGTCTGCCGGGCCAGGCGGAAGTCCTCCAGCACCTCCTCCAGGGGCCGGAGGGCGAAGCGCTTCTCCTTGTACATGCTGCAAAACGCGCAGGTGTTGTGGCTGCACCCGTAGGTCACCTGGACGATGAGGCTGTACGCCTCGGAGGGGGGGCGGTAGACGCTGCCCAAGTATCTCATACGCCCAGCTTCTCCAGGGCGGCCATCTTCAGGCACACGCACAGCACCGCGATGGCCTGCTCCAGCTCCTCCACAGGAGGCAGAGAGGGGGCAATGCGGATGTTGCTGTCGGCGGGGTCCTTGCCGTAGGGGAAGGTGGCACCGGCGCCGGTCATGGTGACGCCCGCCTCCTTGCAAAGGGCCAGGGTCCGCTTGGCGGTGCCGGGCATGGCGTTGAGGGAGACGAAGTAGCCGCCCTTGGGACGGCGCCAGGAGGCGATCTCCAGGGGGGCGATCTCCCGGTCCAGGGCGTCCACCACGCAGCGGAACTTGGGGCCCATGATGGCGGCGTGCTTGCGCATCAGCTCCAGGGTGTGGGCCTTGTCCTTGAGGTAGAGCACGTGGCGCTGCTGGTTCACCTTGTCGAAGCTGATGACCTGGACGGTGAGGAGCTTCTCCATATAGGCCATGTTGGCCTCGGAGCAGGCGAAGCAGGAGATGCCGGCGCCGGGCAGGGTGACCTTGGAGGTGGAGGCGAACTCAAAGACCATGTCGGCGTTGCCGTACTTGGCGCACTCGGAGAGGATGTCCGGGAAGGGCACGTACTCCCCCTCGAACTCGTGGATGCAGTAGGCGTTGTCCCACATCAGCAGAAAGTCCGGCGCGGCGGGCTTCATGGAGGCGATGCGGCGGATGGTCTCGGCGGAGTAGATGATGCCGTCGGGGTTGGAGTACTTGGGCACGTTCCACATGCCCTTCACCGCAGGGTCCGCGATGTATTTCTCCACCACGTCCATGTCGGGGCCCTCGTCGGTCATGGGGACGGTGATGAGCTCAAATCCAAAGGACTCGGTCACCTTGAAGTGGCGGTCGTAGCCGGGGGCGGGGCACAGCCACTTCACCACAGGCTCCTTGCACCAGGGCCGCTCGCTGTGGAGCAGGCCATGGGTATAGGCCTTGGAGACGGTGTCGTACATCAGCTGCAAGCTGGCGTTGCCGCCCACGAACACCTGCTCGCTCTTGCAGTCCAGGATCTCGGCGAACAGCTGCTTGGCGGCGGGCAGGCCGGAGAGCTCGCCGTAGTTGCGCACGTCCACACCGTCGGACACATAGTCCTCGGGCCTCTGCATCAGCTGGAAGATGTCGCTGACCAGGTCCAGCTGGGCCTTGCCGGGCTTGCCCCGGGCCATGTTCAGCTTCAGGCCCCGGGCCTTCAGGTCCTCGTACTCCTTCATCAGGCGGGCGTACTCCTCTTTCCGCTCCGCGGGGCTCATCTGGGGATAAGCGGTCATATGGATCATCCTTTCCGTGTTGTTCTCATTCAAATATCAATTCAGTATACCGGCTTTTCGGGAAAGTTGCAAGCCTATTTTCCCCCGAAAAGGCGCGTCCCCCGCCGGAAAACCGGCGGGGGACATCCATTTTCGTCAGCAGCGGCAATGGCAGCTGCCCGTACCACTGTCAGCGCAGGCGATGGTGACCTCGCCGGTGGCTATGGACACACCGTAGCACACCGGGATGGACACGCACACCTGCTGCGTCAGCGTCACGGTGCAGTAGGTCTTGTCGGAACTGGTGACGCAAGTAACGCTGGGGCTTCCCTGACAAGTGACCGTGGGGCTCCCCAAAGACGCGGTGGGGGCAAGAACCACCGGCGCCGAGACGTCTACACACTGAGTACTGACCTTGCTGCATCCATTGATCGGGCAGGTGGTCTCCTCGGTCTGGCAGGACCGAAGGGCCTCGTGCTCGTATGCTTCATTAATTCGCAAAGCAAACTCCCTCGTTTCCTAGAGATTGGCCTCTCCCGCGGGGCCTCTGAGGCCGCACCGGCGGCCCCGGCCGCTCACCGGGAGATGCAGTCCATTCTATGCGCCTGCGTCTCATCAGGCGCCTGACCCGAAACACTGGAGCAGCGGGCTTTCTCTGGCAGAAAGGCTTTTCCTCTCATAAATATCGTGTTATAATTTCGTTAACGATTGCGTAATTCTGAGAAAGGCGGCGACGGCCCTATGGAGGACAAGCAGGAACAAAAATTTCACCACCTGACAGAGGATCCGGTCAGCTCTCTGATTTGCCGGCTGGCCCTTCCCTGCATCATCAGTATGCTGGTGACCGCCTTCTACAACATGGCGGACACCTTTTTTGTCGGGATGCTGAACAGCAATCCCGCCACCGGCGCCGTGGGCGTGGTATTCTCCCTCATGGCCATCATCCAGGCGGTGGGTTTCTTCTTCGGCCACGGCAGCGGCAACTTCATCTCCCGGGAACTGGGCAAGCAGCACACGGAGACTGCCTCCAACATGGCGGCCACCGGCTTTTTCGCCGCCCTGGCCACGGGCCTTGTCATCTGCATTCTGGGCCAGATCTTCCTGACGCCCCTGGCCAACTTCCTGGGCTCCACGCCCACCATTCTGCCCTACGCCCGGGACTACATGCGGGTGATCCTCTTCGGTGCCCCCTGGATGACCGCCTCCCTGGTCCTCAACAATCAGCTGCGCTTTCAGGGCAGCGCTGTGTACGGCATGGTGGGCATCGTCAGCGGCGCCGTGCTGAACATCGGGCTGGATCCACTGCTGATCTTCGTGTTCGACATGGGCATCGCCGGGGCCGCCTGGGCCACCATTTTCAGCCAGTTCGTCAGCTTCTGCCTGCTGCTGGTGGGGTGCACCCGGGGCGGCAACCTCCACATCCACATCTCCCGGGTCCAGCTCAAGCCCAGCTACTACCTGATGATCCTAAAGGGCGGCCTGCCCTCCCTGGCCCGGCAGGGCCTGGCCAGCGTAGCCACCATCTGCCTCAACTGGGCCGCCCGGCCCTATGGCGACGCCGTCATCGCCGCCATGGGTGTGGTCCAGCGGATCATGATGTTCGGCGGCTCGGCCATGATCGGCTTCGGTCAGGGCTTCCAGCCGGTGTGCGGCTTCAACTACGGGGCAAAGCTCTACGGCCGGGTGCTGGAGGGGTTCCGCTTCTGCTTCCGCAGCTCCACTGTCTTTCTGATGGCCGTGGGCGCCCTGGGATTTGCTTTCGCGCCCCAGATCGTGGCGGTGTTCCGGGATGACCCGGAGGTTATCGCCTGCGGCGCCGCGGCGCTGCGGTTCCAGTGCGTCACCTTCTGCTTCCAGGGCTGGATCGTCATGAGCAACATGATGCTCCAGACCATCGGCCGCACCGGCCCTGCCACCTTTCTCGCCATGGCCCGGCAGGGCATCTTCTTCATCCCCCTGGTGGCCATCCTCTCCCTGACCCTGGGGGTCCTGGGCATCCAGATGGCCCAGGCCGTGTCGGACCTGCTGACCCTGCTGTGCGCCGTTCCCCTGCAAAAGAGGGTCCTGCGGGAGCTGGCGGCGGAGATCCCTGCGTCAGCCTGACGCATCCCACATCCCGGCCGGAGGTCCACAGGACCTCCGGCTTTTCCAATGTTTTCAAATTGTATCGAATTGTTGCTGCTTTGTGGTTTATCCCCGGGAAATCCCGCTGCTATAATGTTGTTATCATGAAACGGCACTTTCGCCGACACACATTTTCCGAAAGGAGCTGTCCGCCATGAGACGATCGTCCCTCCTGCTGAGCATCTGCCTGGTGTTCGCCCTGGCCGCCCCGGTCTCCGCCGCCGAGACCTTCCGCCTGGAGACTGTGGACTTCTCCCTGACGGTCCCCGGCCTCTCCGACGAAGAGATCACTGTAGAGACCGGAACAGGAACCGTATCCTTCTATCACACGGCCTCCCGGGAAAACGGCGGCCTCATCGGCACGCTGGTGACGGTCACGCCACGCTGCGCGGTCTTTTCCCCAGCCTATACCCAGCCGGCGTACCGCATCGTGGCCATGGGGACGGACCGGGCCTTCTTGTGGAGATCCCCCGGCGGCGGGGTGAACTGCGGCCCGGAGACCCTGGAGGACTTCGTCCGGGCGGCGGAGGCTCTGTCGGTGGAGCAGCTGCGCAGGTATCTGCGGCCCGCCAAGCCCGACGACCTGCCGGTGCTGCGCACGGAACGGCACCTGGCCTACCTCACGGCGGAGGACGGCCTGGTGCGGCCGGACGATCCCCTGACCCGGGGAGAGCTGGCGGAGATACTCTATGCCCTGCTGGAGGCGGACAACCAGCGCAGCCGCTACCAGGGCCCCTTCTGCGACATCCCGGACGAGGCCCAGTGCCAGGCGGCCAGCTATCTGGCCAGCTACGGCATGTTCACCGGCTACGCCGACGGCGCCTTTCATCCGGAGGCCCCGGTGACCCGGGCCCAGCTGGCGGTGCTGCTGCACCGCTGCCAGTTCGCCCCGCCGGTGGGCCTCTACGGTGACACGGAGCCCTTTGCCGACGTACCGACGGACCACTGGGCCGCCGGGTACATCCACAGCGCCACGGTCCTGGGCTGGATGCAGGGCGGGTCCGACGGCCTGTTCCGCCCGGAGGCTCCGGTGACCCGGGCCCAGGCGGTGACCGCCGTCAACCGGATGCTGGGCCGGGATGCGGCCCAGAACCCGGTGGGCCTGGGTATGAGCCCCTGGTCCGATCTGACCGCCGGCCACTGGGCCTACGGGAACCTGCTGGAGGCCGCCGGGGTCCTGACAGACACCCTCGACGCCCCCTTCGCCCCGGAGGCGGACGCCCTGCCGGAGGCGGCCGATGCCAGCTCCTTCTTCAGCGAGACGGGCGGCTGGGCCGTCAGCGGCGCCCGGCTGCTCCGCACCGCCGACGGCGGCAGGACCTGGACGGAGGCGGGCAGCCCGCTCTCCGTCAGCGTCCGGGCACTGTGGGCGTACAGCGCGGAGGGCGCCGTCCTGCTGGGCGGCGGCGGAGACGCGCCCTGGATGCTGCTGCAAACGGAGGACGGCGGCGAAACCTGGCGCGACTGCTGGGCGGGCCCGGAGGTCCTGGCGGCCTGCCTGCCGGTGGAGCAGTTCGGCTCGGCCAGGGCGGCCTGGTCGGCCGTCCGCTCCGTGGAACTGCGGCCCGCCGGGGTCAACGGCGCGTATCTGCTGGTCCGGTACACCCCCTACGACAGCGTCTACACCCTGGATCTGACCGCCGTCCGCCAGACGTTCCTATCCCCCGCCGCGCCCAGCGCCGCGCTGACGGCGGCCGCCGTGTCATAAGCGGAGCCCAAAGGACGGAGCACACCGGGGATGTGCTCCATCCGCCCCTTTTCCGCAAATAACGAAAGCAGCCCGGCTCCCTCTGGGGAGCCGGGCTGTTTATCTGTGCGTCCGGTATCTTGAGCAGACTCAGAAGAATTCTTTCATGTAGGCCTCCACGTCGGCCCGGGTGCCCTGGAAGGGGCCCGGGGTCTCCATCTTCAAAGAGACCAGGGCCGTGGCGGTGCGGAGTGCGGTGGGGGTGTCGGCAGTCAGCCGCTCATTGATGTAGCCAGCGAAGGTAGTATCGCCCCGGCCGGTGCGGCCGGAGAGGTTCCGGGCCTTGATGGGGCAGGTGTAGATCTCCTTGCCGTCGTAGACCAGAACCTCGGTGTTGTGGGTGATGAGGACCTCCTTGGCACCCCAACCGTAGAGGATCTTGGCGGCCTCGGCCCGGTCGGTCAGGCCCGTCAGGATCTCCGCCTCGGCGGCGTCGGTCTTGAGGAAGCGGACGTAGGGCAGCATCTCCTTCTTCTCGGCCCAGTCGTGGTAGACCATGCCGCCGTTTTCCACCCAGCGCAGCATGCACTGGACATCGATGGCCACCATGGCGTGCTGGGCGGCGAAGGGGATCATCTCGTTGGGGATGTCCCCACCCACCAGGCCCGCCAGATGCCAGATGGCGGCGTCGATCTGGGGCACCTCGTCGGTGCGGTAAGGGGTGATGACGCTGTCCACGGTGGAGGTGCGGCGCTCCCGGTCGGCGGTGTGGTAGACGTTCTTAGTGACGAAGGACTTCTCGCTGACCAGGGGGTAGACCGTGGCGTTGGGGGCCTTGGCAAAGGCCTCCTTCAGATCCACCTCCGGGTCCGCCTTGGGCAGCACGGCGATCTTGTGGCCGATATTGGCGGCGGCATAGCCGGAGTAGTACACGGCGCCGCCGATGGCCTTGACAGTGGTGCCGTCATAGTCCACGTTGGTGTCCCGGGCCACCTCACCAATGATGAGGGAATCGTACCGGCTCATTTCCCGCTCTCCTCTCTGATCTTCTCATCCGCATCCACGAAGGACTGGAACTCCGGGCTCCACAGGTGGAACCGGCCGCTCTCGATGATGGCCTTGTATGCGTAGGAATCCTTGACGCGCTCCGGCAGGATCACGCCGGCCCGGGCCTCGTCCTTGTCCCGGTGGGTGTCAGACCCGGCCAGACGGTAATACTCCGGATGCCGCAGGCACAATTCCAGAGCCTTGTCGTTGTTGTTTTCGTGGCGGGGGTTGCCGTTGATGATCTCCGCCCCGTGGACGGCGGTCTCCTGAACCGGAGCGCTGCCCTTGCGGAAGGGGTGGGCGTGGATGATGAGCACCTGGTCATGGAACTTGTCGTAGAACTCCTGCGCGCTCATGCAGCACATATAAGGGTTGGAACGCAGCCACTGCTCGTCGATGCCGTAGACCAGGTAGTCGTTATCGTTTTCCGGGAACCGCAGTTCTGCGCCCAGGATCACGTCCAGTCCCACCTCGTCGCCCCGGGCCTTGGAGGCATGGTAGCCGGAGAGGTAGTGATCCATCACATGGTCCCAGTTGTGGTCCGTGTCGATGCGGGACAGGTACTCCGGATGCAGGTGGTCCGTGACCACCAGGCCGGAGAAGCCGT
Source organism: Dysosmobacter sp. Phy (assembly GCF_054476235.1). Classification (NCBI taxonomy): domain Bacteria; kingdom Bacillati; phylum Bacillota; class Clostridia; order Eubacteriales; family Oscillospiraceae; genus Dysosmobacter; species Dysosmobacter sp. Phy. The sequence continues at coordinate 2,078,748 of NZ_CM136997.1, read as the reverse complement.
TGCGTACATAGCGGTCCACCACATCGGCCGCGGGCAGGTGCCCGCAGCGGCTGGTCTCCGCCGTATGGGTATGCGGGTCGTACAGGTATCCGTTCATAACTTAGCCTCTTTCTATCAGTATTTGCTGGATCGAACCGTCCGGCGCCTCAGCGCAGGCCGGCGCAGGTCTCTCGTTTCACCAGCGCCGGCATGAGGATCTGGTGGGCGTAGCCCTGGGTCCCGTTTTCGATCCGGTCCCGCAGCATCTCCACCGCCTGGACCGCCATGGCCCGCTTGGGCTGCTCAATGGTGGTCAGTTCGATCCGGGGCAGCGCCGTGGAGGGAATGTCGTCAAAGCCGATCAGGCTCAGCCGGTCGGGAATGGCAATATGCAGCTCGTCCGCGGCCTTCAGGATGCCCAGAGCGTTGGAATCCGTGGAGGCAAAAATGGCGGTATAGTCGATGGGTTGAGAGAACAGTTCCTTGGCCATCTGGTATCCGTTTTCAATGGAGGAGCGGGAATACTCGCTGTTAAAAAACCTCTGCCTGAGGCCCAGCTCCTGGCAGGCCCGCATGTACCCCTCCGCCCGCAGCTGGTGGGTGGTGGAATGGCGGCGGCCGAAGTACAGAATGTCCCGGTGGCCCAGTTCCCAGAGGTAGCGGGTACCGATGTAGGTGCCCCAGCTGTTGTCCGCGGCCACGTAGCTCTGGGGCTGATCCCGCAGGTTCTCCCCTAAAAACACCGTGGGCACCTGGCTGGTGTAGGCCTGGATGTTTTCGTAGGTCTTGGGGCTCTGGGGCACGATCAGGATGCCATCCACCTGGCGGCCCAGCAGCAGCTTCACCACGGTCTTTTCCTGCCGCAGGTCCGGGCCCGAATTGCACAGCATGATATTGTATCCGTGGGCCCGGGCGCTCATCTCCGCGTAATATGCCAGCTGGGACATGAACTCATTGTCAATGGCCGGCACCACCAGGCCGATCAGATCCGTTTTCTTCATCACCATGGACCGGGCCACATAGTTGGTGGTGTAGCCCATCTCGTCGCACAGCTTGATGATCCGCTCCCGGGTGGCACCGCTGATCTGGGGACTGCCGGAGAGGGCCCGGGACACAGTGGCGTAGGACACGCCTGCTGCTTTTGCCACATCCTTCAGCGTTACGTTTTTCATAGGGCATCGTCCTTCTTCCATGAGCCGCAGAGGGCGCCTCGGGAGGTCTCCCATGTCGCAAACGTTTCCGATTGCCTGGAAGCGGCGGCCACAGGGGGCGTCCCCCTGTGGCCGCCTACCCACAGAATATACGATTACATTGTCAATGTCAATATCTTTTTGGTATTTTTGTGCCATTTTCGCAATCAATAGGACAGATCTTTCTTTTTGTTTCAACAGCGTCAGTTTCTCAGAAAAATCCTGATTCTCATAAAAAAATGCCGAAAAAATCGCAAACGTTTCCGTTTTGGTCAAAGAAGCCTTCCTGCCTGTGGCGCCGGCCCCTTTCTTTCGCCCTCAATCGTCTGGGACCGTTGGGAAAATAGATCGTTAAAAAGTAAATTGTCATTGACGCGGCCCCTCAAGCTGCTGTAGAATACAAGGTAGGACAGGTGCGCCCTTTGGACCGCGCCCGTGCCTTGCCCGGCTCCGTTTCCGCTTTCGCCGCACAAGGGCAGAAAAAGCGGTTTTGGATATTGAGAGTGGATAGTTACATCTTTGTGTGAACGTACACGCTTTGCCGGACCTGTTCTTTCCCCAGGCGCCCCCCTCTGCGGGAGGGAGGTCTTTTCCGATGTGAAACTGGCGCCGTGCCGCCTGCGGCGGCCCGGTGCTCAAAAATGAAAAGGAAAGGAAGAAACACCTGATGAACGAGAAAAACTGCAAGGTTCTGGCGGCGCAGATCCGGCTGGAAACGCTGAAGGTCATCCACTCCCGTGGATTCGGCCACGTGGGCGGTTCCATGGACCTGGCCGACCTGATGGCCGTCCTGTACGGAGAGGTCATGAAATTTGATCCCAAGAATCCCCGGTGGGAGGACCGCGACTGGCTGGTGCTCAGCAAGGGCCACGCCGGCCCCGTGGCCTACGCCACCTTCGGCCTCATGGGTTATTACCCGATGGAAGAGGCCTATACCCTGAACCATCCTCACACCAAGTTCCCCAGCCACACCGACCGCAAGCTGACCCCGGGCGTGGATCTGACCACCGGCTCTCTGGGCCAGGGCGCCTCCACCGCCACCGGCGCGGCGCTGGGCAATAAGATTGACGGCCGCAACAACCACGTCTTCTGCGTCATCGGCGACGGTGAGGCGGACGAGGGACAGGTCTGGGAGGCCTTCCACTTCGCCTATGCCCACAAGCTGGACAACATCATCTACTTCATCGATAACAACGGCTATCAGCTGGACGGCCCCACCGACGACATCCTGGCCCACGGCGACATCGCCAAGAAGGCCGCCTCCTTCGGCCTGTTCACCCAGGAGATCGACGGCCATGACGTGACCGCCATCTACGACGCCATCCAGAAGGCCTACGCCACCAAGGGCGTTCCCAGCTGCATCGTGCTGGACACCTGCAAGGGCAAGGGCGCCACCTTCGCCGAGCCCAAGCACGACCACTCCTCTCAGCCCAACGAAGAGCAGTGGGCCGAGGCGCTGGCCGCCGCTGAGAAGGCGTATGAAGACGCCAAGAACGCTTAAGAGGAGGGTGAGATCATGAACGTGAAACTGATTGGTGAGCACAAGAAAGATTCCCGGGCCTGCCGGGACGGTCTCGCTCTGACGCTGAACGAGATGATGGCGGAGGACAAGTCCATCTGCTACGTGGACTGCGACCTGATGGGCTGCATCAACACCAAGATGCTGCGCAAGAACTACCCCGACCGGGCCTTTGAGGCCGGCATCGCCGAGGGCAACGCCGCCGGCGTGGCCGCCGGCCTGGCCGCCACCGGCAAGAAGGTGTTCTTCCACTCCTTCGGCACCTTCTCCTCCCGCCGCTGCTATGACCAGATCTACATGTCCGCCGCCTACGCCGGGCTGAGCGTCCGGGTGCTGGGCTCCGACGCCGGCGTCACCGCTGCCTTCAACGGCGGCACCCATATGCCGCTGGAGGACGCGGCCATGTACCTGTCCATCCCCGAGACCACCGTGCTGGATCCCGCCGACTATGACCAGCTGGCCAGCATCACCCGTCAGCTGGTGAACGTGGAGGGCGTCAGCTACACCCGCTTCGTCCGCAAGGGCATCATCCAGGTGTACGGCGAGGGCTCTGAGTTCGAGATCGGCAAGGGCGTGGTGCTGCACGAGTCCAACAAGGATGTCGCCACCATCATTACCTCCGGCATCATGGTGGACGAGAGCCTGAAGGCCTACGAGGCCCTGGCTGCGGAGGGCATCTCCGTCCGGGTCATCGACATGTTCACCTGGAAGCCGCTGGACGAGGAGCTGGTGATCAAGGCCGCCAAGGAGACCGGCGCCATCGTCACCGCTGAGAACCACAACGTCACCTGCGGTCTGGGCAGCGTGGTGGCTAACTGCCTGGCCAAGAACGCCCCCACCATCCAGGAGTTCGTGGGCGTCCAGGACCAGTTCGGTCAGGTGGGTCCCCAGGACTTCCTGATGGACGAGTACGGCCTGCGCGCCGCCAACATCGTGGCGGCCGTGAAGAAGGCCGTCGCCCGCAAGTAAATCGGATATCCGGCAGGGTCCCGATCAGGGACCCTGCCTGTATCGCCATTATTTAAAAATTTTGAAAAGGAGAACCAGATATGGATGCTTTTTCCGCTGCCCTGATGGCCGATAAGAGAGAGATCATCTTCGCGCCCACCGTGTACAAGTTCCAGACCTTCGCCGACATGGCCAAGGAGTTCGATCTGAACGAGCGGGACGTGGTGCTGACCAACGAGTTCATCTACACCCCCTTCATGAAGGACCTGGGGCTGAAGTGCAACTACGTGTTCCAGGAGAAGTTCGGCGCCGGCGAGCCCAGCGAGGAAATGATCCAGATCATGTACGACGCCATCCCCTACGACAGCTATGACCGCGTCATCGCCGTGGGCGGCGGCGCCATCATGGACCTGTGCAAGCTGCTGGGCTGCAAGCGCCCCGACACGGTCCACAACCTGTACTTCAAGCGCTTCCCCGTGATCCACGAGAAGGACGTCATTGCCATCCCCACCACCTGCGGTACCGGCAGTGAGTGCACCAACATCTCTGTGGCCATCGTCAAGGACGAGAAGGACGGCGTGCTGACCGGCGGCGAGACCAAGCTGGGCCTGGTCTCCGACGACATCATCCCCAACAAGGTGTGCCTGATCCCCGACCTGCTGCGGACCCTGCCCTACAAGCCCTTCGCCTGCTCCGCCATCGACGCTCTGGTCCACGCCACTGAGTCCTTCCTGAGCCCCCACCGCAAGACCATCACCTCCGAGCTCTTCAGCGAGAAGGCCATGGACATGATCCTCAAGGGGTTCAAGCTGATCGACGAGAAGGGTCCCGACGCCCGGTTCGACTATATGCTGGAGTTCGTGACCGCCTCCTTCTACGCCGGCATCGCCTTCCTGAAGGCCGGCTGCGGCCCTGTCCACGGCATGAGCTTCCCCTTGGGCGGCACCTATCACGTGCCCCACGGCGAGAGCAACTATATGCTCTTCGGCGCCATCATGGACTACTATGACGAGAAGAACCCCACCGGCGAGATCATGAAGTTCAAGGAGCTGGTGGCCAAGATCCTGGGCTGCAAGGTGGAGGACGCCATCCCTGAGATGAACGCCCTGCTCCAGCGCATCCTGCCCCTGCGTCCCCTGCGCGACTGCGGCTTCACCGAGGCCGACTTCAAGGCCTTCCCCCAGTCTGTGGAGGCCAACCAGCAGCGCCTCATGACCAACGCCTACTATCCCTTCGACCTCGAGAGCGAAGAGGCCATCTATCGCAAGTGCTACTAAGCCGATTTCTCCGAAAAGGACCGCCCGGACGGGCGGTCCTTTTTCTGTCAGAGAAGTCTGCTGTTTTTTTCATACCGCATTTGTGTAAAGATAGTGTTAAGAAGCAGCCTCATTTTTTGTATCTCTTTATTCAATTTGTGCATAACGCATAATATTCCCCAATATATTGTGTCTTTTCTGTGAATTATCCAAGCAAAACGCCCGTTGACTTTACTGCTTTTACCCGGTAAAATGGTACACAACTTCCAGCAGAAAGGAGCCAGCGCCATGATGTACACTTCCATGAGCAAGTCTTTCATGATGATGTCTCTCAGCGCGTCTGCCGATCAGGCAGAGGCTTCTTCCTGCGCGCACTCTGCCTGCGCCAATATCGCTCTGTCTGTGGACGCCATGATGATGGCGTCCATTCTCATTATTTGCGCCCTGGTATGCCTGGTGGTATTGCACATTTCCATTCTGGTACTGGGCCTGGTGATTCTGCTGGTAGTTTTGTTGATTAAAGTGTCCCCTCATACGCCAAGGAAGCGAACACGCGCATATTGCTGAGATACAGCAAAGCGGCTGTGCCTTCCGGGCGCGGCCGCTTTTTTGTATAATTTATTCCCAAAAGGAGCAGATGAGATGAAAAAGAAGTTTTTTGCAATGGTTCTGACCCTGGCCATGGTTCTCAGCCTGGCCGCCTGCGGCGGTAACGACACCGCCTCCGACGACACCGCTTCCACCGATTCCACTACCGAAGAGGATGCCGGCTCTGCTTCCGGCGCCGCCTTCAAGATCGGCACCATCGGCCCCCTGACCGGCGACACCGCCATCTACGGCACTGCCGTTGCCAACGGCGCCAAGATCGCCGTGGATGAGATCAACGCCGCCGGCGGCGACATCCAGTTCGAGATCAAGTCCGAGGACGACGTGGCCGACGGCGAGACCTCTGTCAACGCCTACAACACCCTGATGGACTGGGGCATGCAGCTGCTGGTCGGTCCCACCACCACCGGTGCCGCCGTGGCCGTCAGCTCTGTGGTCAACTCTGACCGCACCTTCATGCTGACCCCCTCCGCTTCCTCCACCGATGTTATCGACGGCAAGGACAACGTGTTCCAGGTCTGCTTCACCGACCCCAACCAGGGCACCGGCGCCGCTGACTACATCGCCGAGAACATGCCTGACGCCAAGGTCTACGTCCTCTATCAGAATGACAGCGCCTACTCTCAGGGCATCCGCGACACCTTCGTCGCCGAGGCTGAGGTCAAGGGCGTGAACGTCGTGGACGAGGGCACCTTCACCAAGGACACCGCCACCGACTTCTCCGTGCAGCTGACCGCCGCCCAGTCCGCCGGTGCCGACACCCTGTTCCTGCCCTTCTACTATCAGGAGGCCTCCGTGGTCCTGAACCTGGCCAGCCAGATGGGCTACGCCCCCACCTTCTTCGGCGTGGACGGCATGGACGGCATCCTGACCATGCCCAACTTCGACACCTCCCTGGCTGAGGGCGTCATGCTGCTGACCCCCTTCTCCGCTGATGCCGAGGATGAGCGGACCCAGACCTTCGTCAAGACCTATCAGGAGCAGTTCGGCGAGACCCCCAACCAGTTCGCCGCCGACGCCTATGACGCCGTTTACATCCTGAAGGCCGCTCTGGAGGCCGCCGGCTGCACCCCTGACATGTCCGCCGCTGACATCTGCGAGGCCCTGATCCCCGTGATGCCCACTCTGTCTGTGGACGGCCTCACCGGTGCCGGCATGACCTGGGACGCCTCCGGCGCCGTGTCCAAGGCCCCCATGGCCGTGGTCATCAAGGACGGCGCGTACGTCCTGCCCTGACTCCACTGAGAAAACCCAACTCCGCCGGGAGGGCTTCCCTCCCGGCGGACCCCCGCGCTTCTGCGGCGCAAACGGAAGCGGGAGGGTTTCTCCCGCCTGCGTTTGTGCCACAGGATGAAAAGAAAAAGAGGTGTGTCTCTGTATGGAATTTCTCTCTTACCTGATCAGCGGCATCAGCCTGGGCAGCGTCTACGCGCTGATCGCCCTGGGCTATACCATGGTCTACGGCATTGCAAAAATGCTGAACTTCGCCCACGGTGACGTCATTATGATCGGCGGTTATGTGTCCTTCTGCGCCGTCAGCTACCTGTCCCTTCCGGTGTGGCTGGCGGTGATCCTGGCCGCTGCGGCCTGCACGGCATTGGGCGTGGTCGTGGAGCGGCTGGCCTACAAGCCCCTGCGCTCCGCCCCCTCCCTGGCGGTGCTGATCACCGCCATCGGCGTCAGCTATTTCCTGCAAAACGCGGCCCTGCTGACCTGGGGCGCCGCCAGCAAATCCTACCCGGCTCTGATCTCCGGCACGCTGGAGCTGTTCGGCGGGCAGCTGTCCATCCCCTACGTGTCTTTGGTGACAGTGGCGGTGTGCCTGATCATCATGGCGGCCCTGACCACCTTCATCAGCCGCACCAAGCTGGGCAAGGCCATGCGGGCCTGCTCCGAGGATAAGGGCGCCGCCCAGCTCATGGGCATCAATGTCAACGCCACCATCTCCATGACCTTTGCCATCGGCTCCGCCCTTGCGGCTATCGCCGGCGTGCTGCTGTGCTCGTCCTACTTCACCCTCTCTCCCACCACCGGCTCCATGCCCGGCATCAAGGCCTTTACCGCTGCCGTGTTCGGCGGCATCGGCTCCATCCCCGGCGCCTTCCTGGGCGGATTGCTGCTGGGCGTCATCGAGGCCCTGGCCAAGGCGTATATCTCCATGAACCTGGCCAACTCCATCGTCTTTGCCGTGCTGATCGTGGTGCTGCTGGTGAAGCCGGCGGGTCTTTTGGGCAAGTATGTGCCTGAGAAAGTGTGAGGTGGCGGAGATGACAAAACCCATTTTTAAAAAGCGGTCCTATACGGATCTGTTTACTTATCTGGGCGTGATCCTGGCCTTCGCCGTCATGACCATCCTCAGCCGCCAGGGGCTGCTGAGCCGGTCTCTGACAGGCCAGCTGGTGCCCATCTGCTGCTACATGTCCATGGCGGTGTCCCTGAACCTGACTGTGGGCATCCTGGGTGAGCTGAGCCTGGGCCACGCGGGCTTCATGAGCGTGGGCGCCTTTTCCGGCGTCATCGCCGCCATGAGTCTCCAGAGCGCCATCCCCTCCGAGCCGGTCCGCCTGGCCGTGGCCATGGTGATCGGCGCCATCCTGGCGGCGGTGGTTGGCACCCTGGTGGGCATGCCGGTGCTGCGTCTGCGGGGCGACTATCTGGCCATCGTCACCCTGGCCTTCGGCGAGATCATCAAGGAGCTGGTCAACTGCCTGCTGGTGGGCTACGACGAGACCGGCCTTCACATTGCCCTCAACCTCAGCGGTGACAAGTCCGTGGACTCCCTGGGCCTGAGCGAAAACGGCACGGCCATCATCAAGGGCGCCCAGGGCGCCGTGGGCACCGCCACCATCGCCACCTTCACCGCCGGCTTCCTGCTGGTGATGGTGACCCTGGCCGTGGTGCTGAACCTCAAGCACAGCCGGGCCGGCCGGGCCATCATGGCTCTGCGGGACAACAGCATCGCCGCCGAGAGCATCGGATTGAACCTGACCAAGTACAAGATGATGGCCTTCGTCACCTCCGCCGCCCTGGCGGGTGCCGCCGGAGCCCTGTACGGTCTGAACTTCTCCTCCCTGCAGGCCACCAAGTTCAATTTCAACACCTCCATTTTGGTGCTGGTGTTCGTGGTGCTGGGCGGCCTGGGCAACATCTGGGGCTCTTTGATCGCTGCGGCAGCCCTGACCATTCTGCCGGAGGCTCTGCGCAGCTTTTCCGACTACCGGATGCTGGTCTACGCCATCGTGCTGATCCTGGTGATGCTGGCCACCAACAATCCCACCATGCGGTCCATGCTGGGACGACTGGGGCTGCGCCGCCGCGGAAAGGAGGCTGTCTGATATGTTTTCCAAACTGATTCCCGTCCCCTCCGGCGCCATGGTGCCGGACCGGGATGCCGACAAGTCTCCCATTCTGGAGTGCATCAACCTGGGCATCACCTTCGGCGGCCTCAAGGCCGTGGAGGACTTCAACCTCACCATCGGCCGCACAGAGATCGCCGGCCTCATCGGCCCCAACGGCGCCGGCAAGACCACCGTGTTCAACCTGCTGACCAAGGTGTACCAGCCCACCAAGGGCACCATCCTCCTGGACGGCCGGGACACCCACGGCATGGACGCCATCCACGTCAACCGGGCCGGTATCGCCCGGACCTTCCAGAACATCCGGCTGTTCTCCAACCTGTCCGTGGAGGACAACGTGAAGGTTGCCATGGACACCCAGATGCACTACACCATGTGGAGCGGCATCTTCCGGCTGCCCTCCTTCCGCCGGGAGGAGAAGATCGTCCGGGACCGGACCATGGAGCTGCTGTCCCTGTTCGATATGCAGCACCTGGCCTCCGCCCGGGCCGGCAGCCTGCCCTACGGCGCCCAGCGCCGCCTGGAGATCGTCCGGGCCCTGGCCACCAACCCCAGCCTGCTGCTGCTGGATGAGCCCGCCGCCGGCATGAATCCCTCGGAGACGGCGGAGCTGATGGACAATATCCGCAAGATCCGGGATACCTTCCACATCGCCGTGCTGCTGATCGAGCACGACATGAACCTGGTCATGAACATCTGCGAGGGCATCTGCGTGCTGAACTTCGGCCGCGTCATCGCCAAGGGCTCCCCCGCGGATATCCAGTCCAACCCGGCGGTCATCGAGGCGTACCTCGGCAAACAGAAGGAGGCATGAGCATGGAGACGATTTTGAAAGTGGACGACATCAACGTCTACTACGGAAGCATCCACGCCATCAAGGGTGTCTCCTTTGAGGTGGCGCAGGGAGAGATCGTCACTCTGATCGGCGCCAACGGCGCCGGCAAGTCCACCACGCTGAACACCATCTCGGGCCTGCTGCACTCCAAGACCGGCTCCGTCACCTTTTTCGGCGAGAACCTCAACCGGGTGCCGCCCCACAAGATCGTGTCCAAGGGCCTGGCCCTGGTGCCGGAGGGACGGCGGGTGTTTTTGCAGATGACCACCCAGGAGAACCTGGAGATGGGCGCCTACACCCAGCCCGGCGGACATGTGGCCGATGATCTGGACCGGGTGTTCCAGCAGTTCCCCCGGCTGAAGGAACGGCGGCGGCAGATCGCCGGTACCCTCTCCGGCGGTGAGCAGCAGATGCTGGCCATGGGCCGTGCTCTGATGAGCCATCCCAAGCTGCTGATGCTGGATGAGCCCTCCATGGGCCTGGCTCCCATTCTGGTGGAGCAGATCTTTGAGATCATCCGGAACCTGCACCGTGCCGGCACCACCATTTTGCTGGTGGAGCAGAATGCCCAGGCGGCCCTGTCTGTGGCGGACCGCGGCTACGTTATGGAGACCGGCAAGGTAGTCACCACCGGCACCGGCGCGGAGCTGCTGGCTTCCCCGGCCATCAAGAAAGCATATCTGGGCGGTTGAGAGCGCCCTTGTCTTCCCCTCTGAAAAGAGACGGCTATTGGCCGTCTCTTTTCTTTACAGATGGGTGCGGGAAATGGTATACTGCTGTCATGACAGCTTCAAAGGAGGGGACCTTATGCACGCTCAGCAGCGCCGTCAGGCCATTTGGGACATTCTTCGACGGTCCGGCGGGCCGGTCAGCGCCTCCGCGCTGGCAGAGCGGTTTTCTGTCAGCCGCCAGATCATCGTGGGGGATATCGCCCTGTTGCGGGCCGCCGGGGCCGAAATTTCCGCCACGCCCCGGGGCTATGTGATCCTGCCCGCCGCTACGGGCTTGGTACGGCAAGTGGCCTGCCAGCACGACGCCGCCGGCATGGAGGCGGAGCTCAACGCCATGGTGGACAACGGCTGCACCGTGGTGGACGTCATCGTGGAGCATCCGGTCTACGGTCAGCTGACGGGGCCGTTGCAGCTGGCAAACCGCTACGATGTGGCCCAGTTTCTCTCCCGCTGCGCCCAATCCGAGGCCCGGCCCCTCTCCGCCCTGACCGAGGGCATCCATCTCCACACCCTCTCCTGCCCCGATGAGGCCGCCTGGCAGCGGGTAGTGGCGGCTCTGCGGCAGCTGCACGTTTTATTGGAAGCGTAATTTCAGATCTCCAAGGAGGTTGTATGGGATTTCTGGATAGATTTCGCAAGAAGCCGGCGGTCAGCCCCGGCGGTTCCTCCATCTACCGCTACGAAACGCCGGAGGACCAGGGCTGGCGACCGCCCCAGGCCTACGGCGTTTACGCCGAGGCGGTCTGCGCCCACTTTGAAAAGCTCTTTCCCGGGAGGGAGACGTTCGTCTTTCACGAGATCCTCTCCGATCTGGTGCACATCGACGTGAACATCATGCGGCCCAGGGGAGAGGGAGACCACTATGTCCTCTTTACCTCCGGCATGAGCGACCTGCCCATGACCCTGCCGGAGGAGATCGCCGACCACGAGGAACTGCGATACGCCGAACTCTACCTTTTCCTTCCCGGCAGCTGGGATCTGGGAAAGGAACTTACCCTCTCGAATGATATGCCCGCATCCTCCTACTGGCCCATCCAGATGCTGAAATTCCTGGCCCGCTTCCCTCATGAGTACCACACCTGGCTGGGCTGGGGACACACCATCCCCAACGGCCCGGACTACACGCCCCTGTATGAGGAGGTTCCCTTCGGCGGCGTCGTTCTGGACCAGCTGGGACAGGATCTGGAGGCGGTGCCGGTAGAGGACGGGAAGCAGGTGAACCTGCTGCTGGCCATCCCCGCCTACCGGGAGGAGATCGAGTACAAGCTGAAATACGGCATGGAAGCCCTGGGCGATCGCTTTTCCAAGGGGGAGCTGCCGCTGGTACTGGATATCCGCCGTCCCAATCTCTGCGCCGATTTCCGGGAGGTCCTGGACTGCTGAAAAAGCGCCTTGACAGACACACACAATCCGTGTATGATACGGTAGACAGGTGTCAAGACACCTGTCTACCGTATTGTCATATTTTCTCAAACTTACGAAAGAAACAGGTGTCTCCCATGGAACAGTTCAAGGCCTTCCTGAAACGGAAAAACATCGTCATTTCTGCCAAGCGGTACGGCATCGACGCTCTGGGCGCCATGGCCCAGGGCCTCTTTTGCTCCCTGCTGATCGGCACGATCCTCAACACCCTGGGCACCCAGTTCGGCATCCCCTTTCTCACCGCCCAGGTCATCACCATCAATGACGTACCCTATACCATCGGCGGGCTGTGCTCCTTCATGAGCGGCTCTGCCATGGCGGTGGCCATCGGCTACGCCCTCCAGGCGCCGCCCATGGTGCTGTTTTCCCTGGTGACGGTGGGCTATGCCTGCAATGCCCTGGGCGGCGCGGGAGGCCCGCTGGCGGTGCTATTTGTAGCCATCATCGCCGCAGAGTTCGGAAAGGCCGTCAGCAAGGAGACCAAGGTCGATATTTTGGTGACCCCTATCGTCACCATCCTCGTCGGGATCGGCGCCGCCTGGGTCATCGCCCCGCCCATCGGCGGCGCGGCGGACGCCTTCGGCCAGCTTATCATGAGGACTACCCTGCTCCAGCCCTTCTGGATGGGAATTCTGGTGTCGGTGCTGGTGGGCATCGCTCTGACTCTGCCCATCTCCTCCGCCGCCATCTGCTCCGTGCTGGGCCTGACGGGCCTGGCCGGCGGCGCCGCCGTGGCGGGCTGCTGCGCCAACATGGTGGGCTTCGCCGTTCTGAGTTTCCGGGAAAACCGCTGGGGCGGCCTGGTGAGCCAGGGCATCGGCACCTCCATGCTGCAAATGCCCAACATCGTGAAGAACCCCCGGATCTGGCTGCCCGCCATTCTGACCTCCGCCATCACCGGCCCCATCGCCACTTGTCTGTTCAAGCTGGAGATGAACGGCGCCCCCATCAACTCCGGCATGGGCACCTGCGGGTTCTGCGGTCAGCTGGGCGTGTGGACCGGCTGGGTGGCCCCCAGTGAAAAGGCCCTGGTCAACGGCGCCGCGGCCATTGTCCCGACGGCCTTTGACTGGGCAGGGCTGCTCCTCATCTCCTTTGTCCTGCCCGCCGTGCTGTGCTGGCTGTTCGGGCTGTTCTTCCGGCGGATCGGCTGGATCCGGGAGGGCGACCTGACCCTCTCCTGAGCCCTTGCGCCCCGGCGGCAGATGTGCTATGCTGGTAAAAAATCAGGCGGTGCCGCCGCAAAGGAGAATCAGTACATGGAATACCGCAAATTCGGCGATACTTACGTGGTCCGCATGGACAAGGGCGAGGAAATCCTGGAGCAGGTGAAGGCCCTGGCCCTGGCGGAGCATATCCAGCTGGCCTCGGTCCAGGCCCTGGGCGCGGTGAACGACATCACCGTGGGCGTGTTCGACACGGTGAAGAAGGAGTACCGCGCCAACCACTTCCAGGGGGCCTTTGAGATCGTGTCCCTCACCGGCACCATCGACACCATGAACGGCGAGTTTTACACCCACCTGCACATGAGCGCCGGAGACGACCAGGGCCGGGTATTCGGCGGGCATCTGAACCGGGCCGTGATCAGCGCCACCTGCGAGATGATCGTCCGGGAGATCCCCGGCACCGTGGACCGGGCCTTCAGCCCCGAGATCGGGCTGAACCTGCTGAAATTCTGAATACTGGCAGAGGGCCGGGGAACATTCCCCGGCCCTCTCTTTTCGCGCGCCCATTGACAGTCTGTCCTTTATGTGATATATTTTTATCGTAAAGAGCGAATTAGTTCACACTTGTGGAAAAGGAGGCCTCTATGAAACAGCGGCGCAATCCCCTGTCCCATCTGGGCTGGCTCGGGTTCCTGGGGATCCTCGGCATCCTCTCCGGCGCGGTGACCATGCTGGTCTTTTTCCTGTTCTTCTTTTTCTTCACCTATCGGGCCAAAATCCCCGACGAGCTGTTTTGGGCCAATGTACACAAGGCCGCGGCCAGGACCCTGGCAGTGAATCTGACCCTGACCTGTTTGGTGATTCTGGGCATTTACGCCCGGGGGATGCACTACCGGCTGGGGATCCCGGTGGAGGAAAACGGCGTTTACCTGGTACCGGCCGTCCAGTGGAAGCAAGCCCTGCTGTTCGCGGGCTTTGCCAACTGGGTCCTCATCATCACCATCTGCACGTTCGTCTTTACGCTGATGTATCTGAATCACCGGGAGCGCCGCTTCGCGGGGCCGGAGGACGACCCATGCTGAGGACGCGGCTGAAGGAGTACCGGGCCCGGTTCGGACTGAAGCAGGAGGACCTGGCCAACCTGGTGGGCGTCCGGCGGGAGACCATCGGCAACCTGGAAAACGGCCGGTACAACCCCTCGCTGAAGCTGGCCATGGACATCGCCAAGGTGTTTCACACCACGGTGGAGGAGCTGTTCTGCTTCGAGGAGGAGTAAGGACAGGACACGGGCGCGCTGCCGGAGGGCCGTGCAGCCCCCTTCCCCAGCGGAAGCCTGAAGAGATGACGGGCGAATATAGACTCCGCCCCTACGGGTGCTCCCCCGGAGGCCTTGGAACAGCGGGCGGTCCATATCACCTGTCATAAGACGCGCAAAAAAGCCTTCCCGAACGGGAAGGCTTTTTCATTGGCGCTTATTCCTTTTCCGCCAGGTCCCGCAGGGTCTGCCCGGCGATGCGGTACACCGTCCAGTCGCTCATGGGCTCCGCCCCCAGGGAGCGGTAAAAGGCGATGCTGGGCTCGTTCCAGTCCAGGCACCACCACTCCAGCCGCCCGCAGCCCCGCTCCACAGCCAGGGCCGCCAGACGCTGCAAAATGGCCTTTCCCACGCCCCGGCCCCGGACCTCCGGCAGGACGAACAGGTCCTCCAGATAGAGGCCCGCCCGGCCCAGGAAGGTAGAGAAGTTGTGGAAGAACAGGGCGAAGCCCACCTCTCTCCCCTCCAGCACGGCGAAGAGCACCTCCGCCTTCTGCCGGTCAAAGAGCCACTCCTCCAACGTGGCCTCGTCGGCCACCACCTGATCCGCCATGTGCTCATAGTCGGCCAGGGCCCGGATGAACTGTAAGATCAGCGGCACGTCCGCCCGCTCTGCGCTGCGGAAGGTCACGGTAGTTTCCATGGAAATTCTCTCCTTTTTTCAAATCAGCGGGCCGGTGGCAAAGGTCCGCAGGGACAGGGTCTGGAAGATCTCCGCCTCGATGGCCTCGTAAGCCGCCGGGCCCCGGGACCGGCGCAGCTTCTTGTCCAGCTTGTCGCCGTTTTCAAAGAGGTGGATCAGGTAGAACCAGACCTCCTTCATCCGCTGGGCCGCGGGCTGGGGCTGGCCGTAAAACTCCCGGTACTGCCGGTACAGCTCCGCCGTGAAGGCCTCCAGCTCCTGCCGGGCGGCAGGGGCGCCGCCCCGGAGCTTTCGGAACAGAGCCGGGTCCGCCACGCCGCCCCGGCCGATCATCACCGCCTCCACCGACGGGTAGTCCCGTTCAAAGGCGGCGCAGTCCTCCACGGTCAGCAGGTCCCCGTTGTAGCACACGGGGCTGCGGCTCCCTTCCGCCGCCAGGCGGAACTGGTCGAAGTGAATGGGGCCCCGGTACTTCTCCTTGCGCACCCGGGGGTGAACGGTGAGGCAGGCGATGGGATAGCGGTTATAGATCTCCAGCAGGCGGGCAAACTCCTCCGGGGTCTCGTAGCCCAGCCGGGTCTTGACGGACACCGGCAGCTTCACAGAGGCGAACACCTGGTCGAAAAAGCGGTCCAGGTCCTCGGGATGGGCCAGAAACCCGGAGCCCTTGCCCTTGGCGGTAACGGTACCGGAGGGGCAGCCCAGGTTCAGATTCACCTCATCATAGCCCAGGTCCTCCGCCACCTCCGCCGCCCAGAGGAAGTCCTCCGCCCGGCGGGTCATTACCTGGGGCACCAGGGGCAGATCGCCGTTGTTGGCCCTCTCCAGCTCCCGCCGGTCCCGCTGGGTCAGGATGTGCTGGTCCGTGGGGGAGAAAAAGGGGATGAAGTACCGGTCCGGCCCGCCGAACATCCGATGGTGGACCCGGCGGAACACCACCTTGGTGATGCCGTCCAGGGGGGCGAATTCGTAGCGGACGATCACAGCAGCCGCTCCTCCCACTCCTTGGGGCGGAAGCCGGTCAGCACAAAGTCCTCCCCCACCAGCAGCGGCCGCTTGACCAGCATGCCGTCGGTGGCCAGCAGGGCGATCTGCTCGTCCTCACTCATGGCGGGGAGCTTGTCCTTCAGGCCCAGGGCCTTGTACTGGAGGCCGCTGGTGTTGAAAAACTTCTTCAGGGGCAGACCGCTCAGTTTCCACCAGCGGGTCAGTTCTTCGGCGGTGGGGTTTTCCAGCTTGATGTCCCGGAAATCGTAGGTGATGCCCTTCTCGTCCAGCCAGGTCCGGGCCTTCTGACAGGTGGAGCACTTGGGATAGCAGATGAACAGCATGGCGGTTCCTCCTTTATTTTAATACGCGCTGATATCCAGGGAGGCGTCGTCGGAGCCCTTTTCGATGGCACGGACCTCCACCTGGTATTTCATGGCCGGGCTCACCTCCACGGTGACCCGGTCCCCCACCCGGCGGCCCAGCAGGGCCCTGCCCACAGGGGACTCCTTGCTGATGAGGCCTTTCAGGGCATCCTGGCGCAATGTGGTGACGATGCGCAGGGTCATCTCCCCCTTGGTCATCTCGTTGTAGATGGTGACCTTGTCAAACAGGTTTACGGCATCGTCCTTCGACTCCGGTGCAATGACC
The DNA here is from genome assembly GCF_054476235.1 of Dysosmobacter sp. Phy. NCBI lineage: Bacteria > Bacillati > Bacillota > Clostridia > Eubacteriales > Oscillospiraceae > Dysosmobacter > Dysosmobacter sp. Phy. The sequence continues at coordinate 2,062,144 of NZ_CM136997.1, read as the reverse complement.
TTGGCGGTACGGATCATCCGCTCCAGATAGCGGATGCGGCTGTCGTTGCGGTTTTTGGCCTGCTTAGCGCAGCGGTACTCAAAGTTCTCGCTGAGGTCACCGAAAGCCCGGGCAGTCTGGACCTCCTCGATCAGCTGCGGCCGCAGGACGCGAGTGCGATAGTCGATCTCCTCTTTCATCTTCCGGATATCCACTTCCGTCAGTTCGTCATACATAGGTCCTCCTTTCGCCGGAACACCGGCGGTCCCTTCAAGCAACATGCAAAAAAGCGCCGGAGCAAAGCGAACTTTGCTCCGGCGTGGTGACCCGGCGGGGATTCGAACCCCGGACCCACTGCTTAAAAGGCAGTTGCTCTGCCGACTGAGCTACCGGGTCAAACATGCTCTCGCCGCCGGGGCGGCAGGAAAAATGGCTGGGACGGCTGGACTCGAACCAGCGGATGAGGGAGTCAAAGTCCCTTGCCTTACCACTTGGCGACGCCCCAATGTGGAAGGAAAACAGGGGACCGGGGCAACCCCGATCCCCTGTTTGTCTGGGGTGGGAGATGGGACTCGAACCCACGACACCCGGAACCACAATCCGGTGCTCTAACCAACTGAGCTACACCCACCACATATTTTGCCGACGGCAGCCCCCGCAGGGGGCTTGGTACGCCAGAAGGGACTCGAACCCCTGGCCCACTGCTTAGAAGGCAGTTGCTCTATCCAGCTGAGCTACTGGCGCGAATTTGATTGGAGCAGGTGACGAGAATCGAACTCGCATCCCCAGCTTGGAAGGCTGGTGCCCTGACCATTGTGCTACACCTGCGTCTGCCCTCCGTGGAAATCGTCAGCTTAGATATGATATCATGAACCTTCCTTCCTGTCAATACCAAAGTACGGTTTTTTTCGCGCTTCTCAGCGGCAGCGTTCCAGGAAGGCCCCCAGCAGCCGCCCGCCGTCGGCTGCGCCCGCAATGGCCAGCGGCCCCGTCAGCCGCTCCGGGTGCCACTGGACCGCCCAGACCGGCAGCGTCTCGTGGCAAAAGGCCTCCACGGTGCCGTCCGGCGCCCACTGAACCGCTTGGAGCCCCATGCCCAGCCGGTCCGCCGCCTGGTGGTGGGCACTGTTGACCACCGGCCGCGTTCCCCAGAGGGAGCCAAAGGTCCTGGGCGCGGCGGCCACGGCGTGGAGCCGGTCCCGGGATACAGCACTGTGTCCCGGGAGGTCCTGTACCAGGGTGCCGCCGAAAAAGACGTTGATGGTCTGGAGCCCCCGGCAGATCCCCAGCACCGGCTTCCCGCACGCTGTGAACTGCTCCAGCAGTGCCAGTTCCGCATCGTCCCGCTCCGGCTCCAGGTCCCGGCAAGCAAAATTCTCCTGGCCATAGCGCCAGGGCTCCAGATCTCCGCCTCCCGGCAGCAGCAATCCGTCGCAGTCCGCCGCCTCCGAGGTCTCCTCAGAAAAGCGCAGCAGCCCTCCGGCTGCCATGATCGCCGCTGTATAGTTCTGATAGCGCGCACGCTGCCCATACGCAAAAAGCACCGGTACACGGCCCATGAAAAGCGCCTCCTTTTCCCTATCATGCTATGCGTCTCCGCTCCTTGTCAACCCACCGTCCCGCGGATTTTCCGCCAGACACTTGCATCGGGACAGAAAATATGGCATAATACGAATCACGGCCCGGGCCCATTCTGGAGATGTACCCAAGTGGTTGAAGAGTCCGCACTCGAAATCGTCACTCATGAAGGCGTGGCAAAAAATCGCGAATCCTTGTGCCGCAAGGGATTGCAGGATTTAGAAAAAGTGCAAAAAACGCAAAACGCTAACAGAATGCTAACAGTTTTCCCGAAAAGTGAATAAAGTAGGTTGTAAATCGGGCGACCGATTTTCAATAAATGGAGGTGTACCCAAGTGGTTGAAGGGTCCGGATTCGAAATCCGGTAGGTCGGCTTCGCCGGCGCAAGAGTTCGAATCTCTTCACCTCCGCCATAACATGGAGCAGGAGTCGATCATTTATGGTGATCGACTCCTGCTCTTTTACATGCTATAATTTAGAAAAGATTGGATCGAGTAATTGAATCGTGTTGCATACAGTAACTAATCATTTTTAGGGGGGAGAAATATGCCAAAAAGAAGAAATAGATCCAATATAGTTTTCGCAAAAGATTACCCACCCCGAATTGCTTGGTATGATTCATTGGCTGTATACAGAGACTTAGTAATCCTATTTGAGTACGCAAATAAAAACTTGCTCCACAAAGATTTTGACTTGATTCAACAAGATGTGTCTGAAAGAACGGTTTGCGCAAATCTTATGCTACATTTGAACCGCTCTTTGTGGGGAACCCCATTTCGTTCATATTACACTGATGTAGAGTATAATCGAAATAAAAATGGTATAGTAAAAACCATAATAGATCGAAATGAGGTTATCACTAATATTACATGTGATCTAATTATGCATAGTAGAGGGAAATATATAGAACAAGATAATTTGCTTGCTCTGGAAATGAAGAAATCCAGTCGACCAGATAGCGAAAAGCAAAAAGATAAGAACCGCCTCATTGCGCTAACCAGAGACGGGTATTCAGCTTGGTCCTTTGATGGGGTAACATTACCAGATCATGTTTGCCGATATATTCTTGGTATATATTATGAAATTGATTTTGATCATCATCGTATTTATTTAGAATATTATCGACACGGTGAATTGATAGACTCAAAAATTATTGTTTTATAGATGATTCCATGGAATAAAAATCTGTTCAAAGGTTTGGAGAAAATGGCTCTTTGCGTGTAGCACATTTTAAGACAGCGGCACGAGATTAGACTCCATGCCGCTGTCTTTTTCTGTTATTCTTCATGATTTGATGTATCGCTTCAACTGCTGGTAAAAGTTCTCCCGGGTACCGGCCAGGATGACCACCACCAACTTGCCGTCCTCCTCATAGATGCGGTAGGCGATCTCGTAATTGGTCTTGTTGTAGTAGACATCGTAGCCATAAATTCCAGACAAGTCTCCGGTCTTGCTTTCCCCGGTGTAGGGATCTTGGGCGATGGCTTCCAAGGCCTTGCGAAAGGCGTCCTTCAAGCCTTTCTCCTTCAGCTTCTTGAAAAACCGCTCCGCGCCGGGCAGGTACCACAGCTCATACATGGCTCAGTCCTCCCCGAACAGTTCATCCAGAGATGGGCCGCTCTGACCGGAGGCTACCAGGGTATCCGCCTCCTCGATCATGCGCTCCACAGCGGGGCGCACTTTTTTCTGCTCTGCCTTAAATCGTTCCAGCAGCTGCTCTCCGCTGTATCCCTGGGCAATGAGATCGGCCAGGATGTACTCGGAAAACTCCCCGCCGCTCTGGGCCTTGACAGGACGGATCACCAGCTCATCTCCCCGGAGAATGCACTCCGCCTCCTCATCAAAGCCCAGACGCTCAAAGTACCGCTGGGGAATGGTGACCTGCCGTTTGGATGAAATGCGGATTGTCTTACGCTCCATACGCCGCTCCTTTGCCGCTGTTGGCATTTGCTTCTCCCTCCTATCCTATGCCGCATTCAAAAATTTTATACCATTTTCTTTGTTTCTTGATTTCTTTGATTTTAGTATAACACAGGGAAAGGAAATGTCAAGTTACACCCTATCATAGTGACAGCGGCATGGAGTCTGGCCCCATGCCGCTGTTCTGCTCCTCTGCCTGAAACTCCTTTATCCATTCCTTGTGCTGCTGGGAGGGTACGGCAATGGCCTGCCCTTTGGCGGACGCCAGCCAGCAGGCCAGAGATTCCTTGGAGTACTGCAGTTCATTCCGGTATTTCAGCCCCTGAATCTTCCCCAACTTCCACCAGCGGTTGAGAGCATTCACACTGTACCCACATAGTTCCGATGCCTGTCGGGTTGTCAACATATCGGGCCAGTCCTCCCAGCACTCCAACAGGTAGGCGCAAAGCTCGACCTCATCCAGCAAGGGACTGGTCGGACGGACTGGGCGGGATCTATCACTGGAGAAGATCCCCTGTGGAATGACATCATCCAGCAGTCCCGCATCCCGCTGTTCCAGAAAGCAAATCATATCCTCCAGGCGGATGGAAAAACGCCGCGTCTGTTTGCCGGAGTCCTGACAGGGAATTACTCCATGTTCCAACAGCCAGCGGGCTTTTCGTTTGCTGATGTGGCAGATCCGATAGAGTTGATCCATGGAGATGGTTTCAGGGTATTCTTTCCAAAAATAACTGTAGTCCATCCCGTCACCTCACACGGATAGGCCCATACCAAAGCCATCCTCTTCCTGCTCCTCTGCCGTTTTCTCCTCGGCAAAGGCTGCGGTGATGGCGTCCGCCGATTCCAACTTGGAGTTGAAATCCAGGTGGGAGTAGATGTCGGCGGTGGTGGCAAAGGTGGAGTGTCCCAGCCACTCCTGGATCTGCTTCATGGGGATACCCTGGCTGAGCAGCAGACTGGCACAGCTGTGGCGCAGGTCATGGAACCGGATGTGCCGCAGGCCGTGCTGCTTCAGCAGCAGTTTGAAATGGTCGGTAATGTAGTTGGGCCGAAACAGTTTGCCCATCTCGTCGGTGCACACATAGTCCAGGTAGTCGGTGCAGTAGGACTTCTTGAACAGTTTCTGGTACTTCTGCTGCCGGGTACGCTGCTCCTTCAGCAGAACCCGCACTGGCGGGATCAGAGGCAGCGTGCGGAAACTGGACTTGGTTTTCAGCTTGTCCTCGGTGTAGAGCCGGACCTTACCGTCCACGATGCCCTCGGTGACCTTGTGGTTGATGGACAAGGTGCCCTTCTCAAAGTCGATGGCGCTCCAGCGGATACCCAGCACCTCGCTGCGCCGCAAGCCGTAGTAGGCGGCCAGTTGGATCACCACAGAGATGGAGTCATCCTTGGTGGCCTCAAACAGGTCAGCCAGCTCCTCCTTGGAGTAGAACGCCGCCAGATATTTTCCCTTTTTGGGCCGGTCCACCCGGTCGGCCACATTTTCGTTTACCAACCCGTTTTTCACCGCATACTGCAGCGCCTTGCGTACCACAGCGTGATAGTGGATCACGGTGTTGGCGTTGCAGCCGTCCTTGAAGATGGACTGGTGCAGCTCCCGGATGTGCTTGGGCTCCAGTTCCTCCAGTCGCAGTCCACGCTCCCGGAAGAATGCGTCCAGCCGGGCGTCGATGAGGCCCTTGTAACTCTGATAGGTGGTACGCTCAATGGTGGGAGCCGTGATTTTCAGCCACTCCCGCAGGAAGTCCGCAAACAGCGGGGACTCCTCCTGTGGGGGTTCCGGTTCCATGATCCCGGAACTGTACTCCTTCTTCAATTCCTCCAGGCGGGCCTGGGCCTTGCGCTTGTTGCCCTTCACCGGAATACCAAGGGCAACGGATTTCTGCCTGCGTTTTCCGTTTTTGTCATACAAATTCAAAACAGCGGTGTAACGGCCGTTTCGTTCGAAGAGACTTCCGGTAACTTCTCGGTTGCTCATAGGAACCATCCATTCCTCCTCTCAAATCAACAGCGTCCATTCAAGGTCTTGTGATGTTACCTTGCGTGGACGCTGTTTTCAAGTCTTTTCTGCATGATCTACCGCGCAGAGGTAGTCAATGACCGTGATCTTGGGTATACGGTACAGCCGTCCCATGCGGACACTCTGGATCTCTCCCCTGCGTAGCAGTCCGTAGACCATCCGTCTGCCAATCCCCAGCATCTCCTGTACTTGGGCCGGGGTCAGGGCATCTGGATAATGCCGGAACATGGCCCGGTAACGGGTCGCCCCTTTTTCTTCTCTGGGCATGGTCTCACCCCCTTGACTTTTATTTGTAATTGATTATAATAATTACTTAAATTACACCGCCTATTATATAGACGGTGAGACGGCCAAAAACGGAACCAGGGAGGTGAGAAACTTGAAGAAGACCATGTGGGACCTGAAGGAAGAGAGATTAGAGCAGCGATTACAGGCGTTAGCCCAGCAGGGAGATTGGGATGGAGTGGTGCAGGCGTTGGATGACTACGACAAAAACAATGACCGCAGGTACGAGGATCACAGGGATGATTTTGATCTATCCTGTTTGAACGGAGGGATTAGTGCGGATGGACACTACCAAATTCCAGAAAATCTGAAACTGTATGAAGAGGATGACTGGCTGGACATCATCTTTTCACAGCAGGCAGAGGATCTGCCTAATCTGGTGGCGGAGTATCCCGTCAGCGGGGCCATGCGGGAACTGACGCCCCAGCAGCAGGAAATTTTGAGGTTGAATATCGTCTTTGGCATCCCAACCAAGGACATCGCCAAACAGATGGGGTGTACCACCCGGAACATCACCAAGCAGCGGCAGAAGGCACTGGAGAAGATCTGCTTTCTGGTCACGGGCCAGCGGAAACCAGAAGATATCTGACCGTACTTATCCCTTAACAAAAAGAAAACGGGGTGCTTGCTTGCACCCCAAAACGAAAGATGATATATTGATTACAAGTATTACAACGGAGGAATAACCATGGAACTGAAAGCCATGTTTCCCAACCTGAATGTCATGTGGACCCGGTGGTCGGACTATGAGATCACGACGTTTGACCATGTGGAGTATCTGGTTCCGGCAGAAAAGGCAACCCCTCTGGCGTATGACTGCGCAGAGCAGGCTGAACAGTTAGTGGCGGACGCTCTGGAACTTGGGCGGCAGCTGCGTATGGGAACACCAGATAAAAACCGCCTATGTGCCGCTTTTGCAGCCCGTCACGGGCTTTTGGGGCTGGCCAGGGTAAATGCTGGAGGGCCCGTGTCGGAGGCGCTGGACAGCCGTCAATACGGAGAGCCTGTGGACGAACTCAACAGAGAATTTCAGAAGTTATACTACCATTTCCTCTACACAAGGGCGGATGTTCCGCCACCTGAGGCACCGGCTGTGATGCTGGATTTGGAGGGCACCTTGCACTATCGGGTGACTGGTGGACTGGTCCCCCAACTAATCTGGGAGGCCCACAGCATGTATGAGGTGCTTAGGCTGTCCTATGCCATGCTGATGACTCAGGAAAAGCCCGCCCTGAAGGTCTGCAAAAACTGCGGAAAGGTGTACTACAACACCCACGCAAAGAGCGAATTCTGCGGAACCAAGTGCCGGAATTACTATAATGTGAGGGTATTCCGGGAAAAAGCGCCAACTTGAGTGCAAAACATATTTGAAGGATGACTCGATTTCCGCTATAATACTCAATATATAAGCATTTTGGAGGAATTCTCATGGCACATATAAGAAGTGAAACAGAAACTGTAATAAAAAAGATATTACCTTATTTGAGCAGACGTGGATATGATATAGAAAAAGATTTTGACTTTGAGACCATGTCCACCCTTACTGATAGCTATTCGAAAGGATTTGTAGATATTCTTGTTACTTTGGGCAAGAAAAACGCTGCATTTCTTATAGAAGCAAAGAGAATTTCTAAAAAGCTTACAAATAAAGATAGAGATCAGGCGATTTCTTATGCCAGAGCAAAAGAAATAAGAGTTCCGTTTGTCATCGTAACTAATGGCGTAGATATTCACTGCTTTAATACCAAAAACAAAAAAAGAATTCTTTGGGATGGGAAACCTATAGACAAGATCCCCAGTAGAGATCAACTTCCCAAAGTATTAAAAGAACTAAAGAAAGATCCTGACGCTACAATTATTCCTATTTCCAACGACAGTAGTTTGCCTTATCGCCCAGGTTTGCCACTCAGACAGTTAAATGCTCTGTTTTATAAAGGGCATAGTACTATTAGAAAAATAGAAAAGAATGAAGAATTTGCTTTCTCTGACTTTTCAAAACTACTATTTTTACGACTTTTGGAAGAAAAAAGTGATTTGGATGAGACATTTGAGCTGCCTTATTCTTATCGCTTTTTTGAATTGGCAGAAGTCCCAGCAAAAAACGCTGATCAAGTTAAAGTGGCAATTCACGCAATGATTGAAAGTATCGTGGAAAATACCCCCTATGGCGAAGTTTTGGAAGATGAGATTCATCTTAAAAATCCAAAGACCTTTTTAAGCCTTGTCAAAGATTTAGCGTCTGTATCATTTTGCGATTGCAGTGTTGACTCAAAAGGAGCCGCTTTTGAATACTATGTTCGTGCTACCTTGAAGGGGAAAAAGCTTGGGCAGTACTTTACCCCCAGAGAGTTAGTACAGGTAATGAATGCGCTTGTTGGCGAAAACAAAATTACTAACGCATTGATGACTGGTGCAGATATAAAAGTTCTTGATCCAGCTTGTGGAACAGGGGGATTTTTGGTTTATCTATTACAAGACTCTTTATCTAAGTTGTATAAAAAATTACAGAGTAGAGAAATTACTCAAGCTACATATAATGTTCTTGTGAAAAAAGTAAAAGAAAATGTCTTTTTTGGCTCGGATGCAAATGAAGGTGTTGCCGCTTCAGCTAAAATGAATATGATAATTGCAGGTGACGGACATACTAACATTAGAAATGAGGACAGTCTATCCTCTCAAGCACAAAATTGGAATACATCTGAACCGGATTGTGATTTGATAATAACCAATCCTCCCTTTGGAACGGCCGAAGGAGATTCTTTGTCAAAGGACGATATGCAACAGTATGCTGTATCATCTACTAAAGGCCAGTATCTTTTTATCCAAAAAATGATCGCATCTACCGTTCCTGGAGGGGAAATCTGTACCGTTATTGATGAAGGTTTACTAAATACAGAGACTGGAGCAGGCTTGCGGAAATATATTTTGCAGCAATGTCGCGTTAAAGCAATTATAAATCTCCCAAGTGAAACTTTTAAGCCCAACAAAATCAATGTCAGATCAAGTGTTTTGTATATGGAAAAACGCGAAAATCCAGATATTGACTTTGACGACCACTACAATATTACATTTTGTAAATTGGATAGTTTGGGATATGTCGGTTCCGGAGATAAAGTGCGCGGATTTGATTCGCAAAAATTATATAGTGAAATGGCTTGCCAAGTAATGGACTCTACAATAGGATCTCCCAGAAGAGGATATAATTGGACAGCTTATGATGTAGATGCTTGCCTTATTGGAAAAAGCACAACTATTCGTTTAGACTATAAGTATTGGGATGTAGATATACGGAAAAGAATAGAATCGCTAATAGAAAAGTCAAATCCCATGATCAAGGATATAAATCAAATAGAAACTATGCGCGGAAAAAGCCCAAGCGCGGATAGCTATGTTGATGAAGATGAAGGATTTGCTGTTGTAATTAAAGCGGGTAGTAATATTAGCCGGTTTGGAAATCTGATACTTGAAGGAGCGGACTGGATTGAGAAGTCTGCATATGATGAATATGTAGACAAAGCTAAGAAGGAGGGAAGTAACCTTAATTTGGTCCAAAAAGGGGATGTTTTGTTGGCTTCTACTGGAGATGGAACCCTTGGCAAAGCATGTGTTTACGACGCAAAATACCCTGCTATTGCAGATGGACATGTGACTATTATTAGAGTAGATTCTAAAAAAATATATCCGTATTATTTGGCAGATTATCTACGCAATGGGTTTGGTGCTCAGCAGATTAACCGTCTTTTTACAGGAGCCACAGGTCTAATAGAGCTTACACCAGAGCAAGTGGATAGCATAGTTATTGAATTGCCAGCAGATATCTCTCAGCAGAAAGCACTTTCAAAGAAAATGCGTACATTTGAGAAGCGTTATAATACAAAAATTGACGAAGCACAAAAATTGTTGGCACAAGCACAGCAGGTAATCAATTAATAAAAATAAATAGTAGATTTATTCTATGAAATATGCTATTGTGTCTTGCTACAAGGAGGCGAGGCACATGAACGAAACTCTGAGATTGCTGTACGACAGATTTTATACCCCTCCGCTTATGGTAGAGTCTGAACAGGAAGTGGAAACCTGCCACCGGCAGCTCATTGAGCGGCTGGACAAGCCGGAGCGGAAACTGGTGCTGCAGATCATCGACGCCCAGAATCTGATGATAGAGCAACGCTCCATGGACAGTTTTATCTGCGGCTTTCGTCTGGCGTGGGAAATGGCAAACGAACTAAATCACTACACGGAAGAGCGCCCGGAGCCGGAGGATGATCTCGGCCCGGACGCTCTTGCTTAATCATCTGATCAGTCCAGTTGCTCCGCCCTCTCCCAGCGGATATAACCGTTGGACTTCTTCCGGTAGGTGCAGTGCCAACGGGAACCGTCAAACACCTCGTCGGCAAAATTGATTAGGGTTTTCGACGGAGAGTAATTCACACCCCAGCTCTGCCACCAGACGGACAGCTTGATCTTGCGGCCGTCATCCGCATCAAAAAAGCATAGGAGCATGGGCTTGCTCCTGTGCCAGCAGCGGAAAGTCAGTGTCCCGGTGAAAGAACCGCCCTCCTCTGGATAGCGGTAGTCATTCATCGGTGCGGCATCTCGGTCCGCTTTGCAGCGGATGATCTGTGCCCGACAGGGATAGTCCTGCTCAAATGTGGATGTGTACTCATTACGCATGTTGATTACCTCCTCAATATCTGAATTGCTGTTCCTGCTCTAACTGCGCCTCATAGCGCTCCTTCAGTTGCTCCCGGAGATCCTGGGGGATGGAGTCAATAAAATCCTGACACTCCTGTAGCTCGTAGATGAGAGACATCTTCTCCTGGTGCTCCTGATGCTGTTCCCACCTGGCCCGCTCTGCATCTCGCCGGTCGCTCAACGCGTTCTGTTTCAAAATCCGAATTTGATCATCGTAGGGTTTCAGTTTTGCTTCAAAGGCGTTGACCTGGGGATACCACTGCTCCAGCAGCTTTAGAATTTTTTCCCTCTGCCGTTTGGCATTCAGCGTCCCGATCTGCTCCAGCTCGGTGCGGATCTGTTTCATTTCGTCGGTGAGCCGGTGGGACTGTTTGTAGAGCCAGGTGGGAATGTGTTTCCGTCTGGTAACGGCGGCGGACTGACCCCGTTCCAGGTCCTGGAACTCAGCCGTCATGTGATCGTGGAACTTGTCCTGCCACTCCACCAGCTTGTCCCGCCCTCCAATCACCTCCTTGGCGGATAGCCGGTTGTCTTTCGTCAGCGGCACAAAGCACAGGTGCATATGTGGGTTGCGCTCATCCATGTGGACCACGGCGGAAAAGATGTTCGCTTCTCCAACCTCTGTCTTGAAAAAGTCCAGCGCCCGTTCAAAGTAGCGGCGCACCTGCTCCGGGGGTAGGTGATCCAGATACTCGGGAGTGGCCGTGACGATGGTGTCGATGAACTTCACACTGTCCTTGCGCACCTTGCATTTGGGATTCTCCCGCTGGGCGCGCTCGATACGGGATTGGATCTCAGCGTAGTACTTGTGCTGTGGCTGGATGAGATGGTAGTTGAGATGGGAGCGGTCGGTGTCCACATCCGGGTTGCTGGCGTATCGCTCCTTTTTCCGTTCGTGGTGTTTCTCAATGGCGGAGGCCGGTCCGCCTTTTCGTTTCTCAAAGCGCATAATGGCGTAAGGCATCACACAAAACTCCTTTCGTTAAAATGATGGGTCTGCGGTGGACGAGGGCTTTTTCACATACCGCCCTGCCATGTGGAACCCGCCGCAGGAAAACTGCTGCTGAACCCAGCAGGCTGGCGTGGCGGCGGTTTCCTCGCCCACGAGAAATGCCCGGCCCCTACAAGGCGGGCCGGGCATTTTCGCGTGCGGTTGTCAGGGCGGTATAACGCACTATACCTTGCCGCCCCGTGGGGGCTGCAAGGCGTGCGCCCGGGGACACCCCGGGACCCCGTTTTGCGGCTTCGGCTGCGCTGGAAACGGGCCTTGACTGGCCCGCAAGCATGCGCCCCTTTGCCGCCGTTTTTGCCGCCTCTCACTGGGGGGTAGGGGTGTACCCCTCCTGGGCGGCAAAAACGCGCCTGCGGGCGGACGAGGGACGAAGGACGGGGGTTATTGCAGAGACGAAAACAGCGCCTGCGATTCCTCGCAGACGCTGTCATACACGGGATGCTATTTGTTGTGAGTACATGTAAGAGTGTCTGAGTACTCCCGTCAGGTATCCAAAAGAAAGTCTGTCAGTCTAATGATCTTGATACCGTCTTCCGTTATGGGGTGATTGCAGTTTCCAGCAATCACAATCTTCTCGTAGTTGTCCCGGATCATTCGCAGAGGAGCCAATTCCCGCTCGCGGGTGGTTGGCTCATTCATGGACTCGGTCACTTGGATATACCGTTTCTGTTCCGTATTGGCAGCGATAAAATCTACTTCCTTGTTGTCCACCTTGCCGATGGACACATCGTATCCCCGGCGGAGCAATTCAAAGTAAACGATGTTCTCGATGATGTGTCCGGTATCCATGTCCCGGAAACCCAACAGATAGTTGCGCAGACCGATGTCCACAATATAATATTTGCCCAGGGTGCGTAGATACTCCTTACCCTTGATATCGAAGCGCTTGATCTCGTAAAAGATATAAGACTCCAGCAGTGCGCCTACATAGGCCTGAATGGTGTGAACAGAGGGATTTCCCTTACGGCTTTGGTCCAGCAGCTTTTCGTTTACGAGGGTATTACTGATGGATGTGATGGAGGTGCTGTTGCCAATATTGTCGGCCAGGAACATGATGATCTTCCGCAGCAAATCTGGATCTGTGATCTGCCGTTGACCACGGCGGCGTTCCCGTTCCAGAATATCCCGCACCACCACCGTGGAATAGATCCCGTCCAGCAGGGCCAGCGCTTTATCGGTATCCAGCCCCACATCTGCGATGCCCGGCATCCCGCCAAAGCGCAGATAAGCATCCAGCAGTTCTTGCGGCTCATAACTTTCACCATCGGTATCATAGATCCGCTTCCGCATTCCTCCGGTGGGGCTTTTGCTCTCCCTAACTACATAGCCATGAAAGTCCAGAAACTCCCGGAAAGAGAGAGGAAGTACCTTGATTTCCACGCTTCGTCCAGCCAGGTAGGTGGCATACTCGGAGGACAGAAGATACGCATTGGAGCCGGTCACATAGATGTCGCAGTCAAAATCCACCCGGAAGGAATTTACCGCATCCTGCCACTGGTCGATGCGCTGGATCTCGTCAAAAAACAGGTAGGCACGCTTTTTCTCCGGCAGCCGCTCCTTCACATACCGGTACAGTTCCTCTGCGGTCATTCGGCGGAAGTCCATGGATTCAAAATTCATCTCGATGATCTGATCATCGCTCACCCCGTTCTGACGCAGATGAAGGACCATAAGTTTCATCAAACTGGATTTTCCACAGCGCCGGATGCCTGTGATGATCTTGACCGGCTCGGTATCCTGAAACGCGATCAGTCGATTCAAATAAAGATCACGGCGGCGCAGTTCACTTCCGCTTTTCAGCATCGTATCACCTCTGGTTGGAGTGTAGCATAAAGAAAGTGAAAAATCAAGTTTGTGCTATCAATAGCACAAACTTTCTCAAAAATTGATATTTTTGCTCTGATTTCGACACTCCCAGAAATGGGCTCCATACAGAGTCAACACGGTTTGCGCTCACAAAACGCTAACAGAATGCTCACACTTTTCCGGAAAATCTGCTTTGACAGGAAAAATCCCCAAAGCCTTGTGCCAACAGCGAAAACTCCGGAAACCCCAGTAAAATCAAGGGTTTCCGGAGTTCTGAAAGACGCAGAGAAGCGCTCAAAATGCTCCAAAAGACACCCGCTTCCAAGGACTCGAAATGCGGTAGGCGTGTAACAGCGCGCGAGAGTTCGAATCTCTCCATCTCCGCCACGTCGGAGCAAGCAAAAATGCTTGCTCCGACGCTTTTTTCACAAAACGACACCGGCATCCGCTTTGCAGCAGCTTTTCTGTATATCGGCCTCGTCTGCGCGCATTTACATTCTTTCGAAAATACAGTATACTGTAACATACAGCCGTTCTCTCTGACCGGCTCTCACTTCCGCGACGGAGAAAGAGGGATCCAATGTCCGCTACCAGAAAAATCTATTTTGCCAGGCTGGCAGGCCGCTGTCTGGTCCTTGTCCTGTGCCTCCTGCTGTGGGCATACCGACGGGACGCTTTCACGGTGCTGGACGGGCTGAACTTCTTCAAAACCCTCTCTCCCCTGCATCTTCTGTGGATCATATGGGTGGGGGATATGTTTCTCCAGATCGTCCCCGTCAGAAACAAGGTTCCCATCGGTTCCCAGAAGCTCTTTGCCAACCACTTCCGGCCCATTCGGGAAAAAATCAATTACAGAGCTCTGCGCAGCTATATCGTATCCACCACCAAGGCCGCCTACAAGGTATTTCTCCTCTGGTGCGTGCTGATCGCCGCCATTGGGGTCCTGTACAGCCTCGGGGTGATCGATCAGATCGGCCTGTTCATGATCTCCGTGCTGTTTTACGTCTGCGACCTGATCTGCGTGCTGATCTGGTGCCCCTTCCGGCTGATCATGAAAAACCGCTGCTGCACCACCTGCCGGATCTTCAACTGGGATCACCTGATGATGTTCTCCCCTCTGATTTTTATGCGCGGCTTCTACGCCCGCTCGCTGGTTCTCATGGCCGCGGCGGCGTGGCTGGTGTGGGAGCTGTGCGTGATGATGTACCCGGAGCGATTCTGGGAATATTCCAACGCGGCGCTGCAGTGCTGCGAGTGCACCGACAAGCTCTGCACCCAGTATTGCCACAAGCTGCGGCGGTAATAAAAGGGCACCCCGGGTCTTGCGGGGCGCATCCTGCAAATAAGCAGCGCCTCCGGGAGCAAGAAGCTCCCGGAGGCGCTTTGTTTCATTCCCTTACAGCTCCCCCGCTGCCAGGGCGGTACGGAGGCTCTCCACTACATCCCGGCATTGGACACCATAACGGGTCCGCAGAGCCTCCGGCGCATTCTCCATAATGACGGGGCATCCCACCAGATCCAGCATGGATACGTCGTTGAAGTTGTCCCCGAAGGCCATGACCTGCCGGGGCGTGATGCCCAGCTCCCCGCACAGCAGCTCCACTCCGGCGCCCTTGGAAGCGGTCGAAAAGTCGATCCAGTGTTCCCCGGCCACGGTCACGTTGACCCGCTCCGCCCAGCGGGCGGAAAGCGCCGCATAGGGCGCCTGCGTATCCGGCTGGCAGAACGCGGAGATCTGGACGATCTCGTCCTCGATCTGCCCGGCGCTCTCCACGGATATAATCCGGCTGCCAAGATACGGCCGTATTTTCTCCAGAGAGGCCGGATCCCTCAGCAGCAGGTAGCTGGTATTCAAGCCGGAAAACAGGATCTCACACTCCGGCCGGTCCTGAATATCCGCAGCCAGCGCCCTGATCAGCTCCCGGGTGAGGACGATCTTTTTCAGCGGCCGGTCCGGCGCGCCCTTTCCAAACACCAGGGCTCCGTTTTCACAGACGTAATAGATCCGCCCGGCAGAGGGGCCGAACAGCGCATGGAGGTTGGAAAACTGGCGGCCGCTGGCCACACAGAAGGCCACGCCCCGCTCCTCCAGCTGCCGGATCAGGGGATGGATGGCCGGGGGCAGGGTCTCCTGCCCCGCTTGCAGCAGCGTCCCGTCAATATCACAGGCGATCAGTCGAATCATGGCAATCCCCCATCAGCCGCGCCGGAGCGGCGTGCTTACGCCTTGGCCAGCTTGCTCTCCAGCTCCGCCCGGCGGTCCTCGTAGCCCGGCTTGCCCAGCAGGGCGAACATATTCTTCTTATAGGCCTCCACACCGGGCTGGTCGAAGGGGTTCACGTCCAGCAGGTAGCCGGAGAGGCCGCAGGCGTACTCAAAGAAATAGATCAGCTGGCCCAGATCCCGGGCGGACTTGCCGGCGGTCTCCACGATCATGTTGGGCACGCCGCCCTCGGTGTGGGCCAGGAGGGTACCGTCCATGGCCCGCTCCCGGATAAAGTCCATGGACTTGCCGGCCAGGAAGTTCAGACCGTCGCCGTTGCTCTCCTCGAAGGGCACCTCCAGCAGGGCGTCGGACGCGCCCAGGCGGACCATGGTCTCAAAGAGGATGCGGCGGCCGTCCTGGATGTACTGGCCCATGGAGTGGAGGTCGGCTGTGAACTCCACGCTGGCGGGGAACAGGCCCTTGTGGTCCTTGCCCTCGCTCTCGCCGTAGAGCTGCTTCCACCACTCGGTCATGAAGCGGAAGGCGGGGTCGTAGCAGCCCAAAATCTCCACCGGATAGCCGGCCTCGTACAGAGCGTAACGGGTGGCGGCGTACAGCCAGGCCGGGCAGTCCAGGGAGTCGGCGCTGTCGCAGGCCTTCATCATGTCGGCGGCGCCGCCCATGAGCTCGTCGATGTCGATGCCGGTGACGGCGATGGGCAGCAGTCCCACGGCGGTCAGGACGCTGTACCGTCCGCCCACATTGTCAGGCACCACGAAGGTCTCCCACCCCTCGGCGTCGGCCAGGGACTTCAGGGCGCCCCGGGCTTTGTCGGTGGTGGCGAAGATCCGCTCCCGGGCGCCCTCGCGGCCGTACTTGTCCTCCAACAGCTTGCGGAAGAACCGGAAGGCCACGGCGGGCTCCGTGGTGGTGCCGGATTTGGAGATGACGTTGACGGAGAAGTCGTCGTCCCCCAGCAGCTCGATGACCTCCTGCATGGAGTCGGCGCTGAGGCCGTTGCCCAGGAAGTAGATGTTGGGGGTGTCCTTCTTCTTCAGGTTGTAGTTGGGAGAGCGCAGGCACTCCACCACGCCCCGGGCGCCCAGATAGGACCCGCCGATGCCGATGACCACCAGGGCCTTGGAGTTGCTCTGGATCTTGGCGGCAGCGGCCTTAATGCGGGCGAACTCCTCCTTGTCGTAGTCCCGGGGCAAATGGACCCAGCCGATGAAATCATTGCCCTTGCCGGTGCCCTGCTGCAGCTTCTGCTGGGCGTCATTCAGACGGGGCAGCAGTTTCTGGGCATAATCAGCAGGCAGAAAGTTCTCCATTTGAAAGGTTTTTACAGTCAGCATGTACGTTTCCTCCCTAAAATATGGTTCAACCGCCTCCGGTCATGCCGGAGGTCCCGGACCGTTCCATCTTTGTTCCATCATAGCACGCCGGCGGTTTTACCGTCAACACAGGATGAACGGAGCGCAGGAAAAAAAGTTCCTGTTTTAAGAAAAACGGCTCTTCCTCTGTCGGAACGACAAAAAAGGCTCCGCCGCGCGGCGGAGCCTTTTTTTCTTGATTCGCTGTATCGGACGCCCATATCACGCCTTGGCGGCCACGGCCAGGGCCCGGTACACGTCCAGGATGCGGGTGAAGAGGGGGTGATCCGGCTGGATGCCGGTGTAGGCCGTCAGAGCCGCCTCCACGCCCTCCTCCCGGATCTTCTTCTGCACCTCCACGCTCTGGGCATCGTCGGCGCAGTCATAGCGCAGGGCTGCGGCGGCGCCGAAAATCAGGTGATCCACCGGCAGGCCATAGGAGTAGGCGGTCATCAGGGGCTTGATGAGCCGGTCGGCGGGATCCAGCTTGCGGATGGGCTCCCGGCCCACCCGGATGGTCTCGTCCTCCAGATAGGGGTTCTGATAGCGGCGGAAGATCCGGTCGATATAGGCATGGTGGGCATCGGCGTCGAAGTGGAACTCCCGGATCAATCCCTCGCCGCTCTCCCAGATGGCCTTGTAGACGATGTCGCCGATGGCGGGGTCGTTGATGCTGTCGCGAATGGTGGTGTAGCCCTTGAGGCTGCCGAGGTACGCGCAGATGGCGTGGCCGCTGTTGAGGGTGAAGAGCTTGCGCTCCAGGTAGGCCAGCAGATCGTCCACATAGGTCAGGCCCGGGACATCCGCCAGCTCGCCCTTCCAGGCAGAGCGCTCCACGTCCCACTCGGAGTAGCTCTCCACGGCGGCGTCGATGGGGCTTTCAAAGGAGGGCTTGGGGCAGATGCGGTCCACGGCGCAGTCGGCAAAGCCCACGTACTGTTCGATGAAGTCCAGATCCTCCTGGCCCAGATGGGTGACCACCTCGTTCTTCAGCCGGGTGGTGGTCCGCAGGCCGTTCTCGCAGCAGATGATGTTCATGGGGCTGGTATTGCCGGCGGCTCTACGGGCCCGGAGGCCGGCGGCGATGGTCTTGGCGATGATGGGCAGCACCCGGGGGCCCACGGCGGTGGTGATCAGGTCGCACTGAGCGATGCGGTCCAGAAACTCCGGGCTGTTGGAGAGGACGCCGTCAATGTTCCGAATGACGATCTCCGCGCATTCCCGGTCCTGCACATGGACGGTGTAGCACTTCTTGGTATTGATCTCCGAGATGATGGACTCCACCACGTCGGCGAAGGTCACGTGCCAGCCGGCCTGCTCCAGCAGCGCGCCCATGAAGCCCCGTCCGATGTTGCCCGCGCCGATTTGAATTGCCTGTTTCATCTGAAAGCACTCCATTCTCAAATAAAGTATTTTGATTGTGCCGCGCACAAATGGTTCACCAGGGAAAATCTGCCCGCTCAGAGGAAAAAATCAGGTCTCAATCGTATTTTACTGGCTAGTTTCGTGATTATTCACAAAAACAGGCCACACTTTTTATATACTTAATTTGATTGAAAATGATTGATTTTGACTGATTTTTATGATACCTTAAAATCCAGAAGATGTCAATGGATTTTCGTCACAAAGGAGGGTAAAATTCATGCTGGCGGAACAGCGGGCCGATATCATTCTGCATGAGCTGTCTGCGCTGCGGACGGTCAGTGTCTCCTACCTGTGTCAACTGACCGGCGCGTCGGAGGCCACCATCCGCCGGGATCTCAACACTCTGGCCAATTTGGGTAAGCTCAGCAAGGTCCGGGGCGGCGCCACTCTGGCCGAGACCGAGGAGGTCTTTGGGAAAATGCCGGAGTCCAGCCGTCTGCATCTGGCGGAAAAGGACCGGATCGCCCGGTACGCCGCCAGTCTCATCACCAACGACGATGTCGTCTATCTGGATGCAGGCAGCACGGTGATGCAGATGGTGGAATACCTTCAAAACTCCAGGGCGCTGTTCATGACCAACAGCATCGAGGCAGCCTGCCGGCTCACCTGGTACAATCTCCAGACCCGGGTGCTGGGCGGCACCTTGAACCCCGGCGCCGTGAACCTGGTGGGAGCCGAGGCCCTGGCCTCCCTGGGGCGCTACAACTTTACCAAGGGCTTTCTGGGTATCGACGGCATCACCGTCAAGCAGGGTTATACCGCCGCCGACCCGGAGGTGGCCGCGGTCAAGACCCTGGCGGCCTCCCGGTCCCAGCAGGTCTATGTGCTGGCGGACTCCAGCAAGTTCGGCCAGGTGGCGGCGGTGGCCGTGGCGCCGCTGAACACCGCCCGCATCGTTACCAACCATCTCAGCGACCCGGCCTTCCGGGACTATACGGCGGTCATTGAGGTCTGACCGCCTCTTTCCCGCGCCTGCGCCGGGGTATCCGCAAACGGATCGTGATCCCAGGCGCGGCATTGCCGCGCCAATCAATAAGCATCCAAAAACAAGGAAAAGAGAGGAAGTATCATCATGGTATCTGCAAAGGTGAAGGTCATCAATCCCCAGGGCATGCACATGCGTCCCGCTCAGGTGTTCGTGGCAGAGATGGCCAAGTACAACAGCGACGTGACCATCGTGTTCGGCGGTAAGAACGTCAACGCCAAGAGCATCATGCACCTGATGGCCGCCTGCATCAAGCAGGGCAGCGAGCTGGAGATCCGCTGCGAGGGCGAGCAGGAGGCCGAAGCCCTGAAGGCCGCCGTGGCCCTGGTGGAAGCGGGCCTGGGCGATCTGTAAGCTGTCTTGGCACGGACAATCATTGTAATAGGGAGGGACGCAAGATGATCCTGCGGGGAATCGCCGCCTCGGACGGTATCGGCCTTGGCCGGGCGGTGTGTGTACGGGAAGAAAATCTGGACTACTCGGACGTGGCATACTCCGGCAAGGAATCAGAAAAGGCCCGCCTCCAGGCGGCCATCGAGGAATTTGAGCAGCGCACCTCCGCCATGGCGGAGCATATCCGTCAGCAGGTGGGAGACAAGGAATCCGAGATCCTCACCGGGCAGATCGCCATGCTGGCGGATCCCTTCATGCGTTCCCAGATGCAGGACGCCATTGACGGCGGCGCCTGCGCCGAGGCGGCGGTGGACAACGTGTGCACCATGTACGCCGACATGTTCGCCGCTGTGGAGGACGAGATGATGCGCCAGCGGGCCACGGACGTCAAGGACATCCGCAGCCGCCTGCTGGGCATCCTGCTGGGAGCTGCCAGCGTGGATCTTTCCAACCTGCCCGCCGGCACCGTACTGGTGACCCGGGAGCTGACCCCCTCCATGACCGTGGGGCTTCAGAAGAAGAATGTTGCGGCCATCATCACCGCCACCGGCGGCAAAACCAGCCACTCCGCCATTTTGGCCCGGGCGCTCCAGGTGCCCGCGGTCCTCAGCGTGACCAAGGTGCTGGAGGTGGTCCAGGATGGGGACGGCCTCATTGTGGACGGCGGCGAGGGCATCGCCATCCTCAACCCCGATGAGCGCACCCGCAGCGAATATCTGACCCGGCAGAAGGACTATCAGGCCCGGATCGCCTCTTTGAAGGTCTATCAGAACCGCCCCACTGTGGACGCCGACGGCAAGCGCTACCAGCTCTTTGCCAACATCGGCTCCGCCGCCGAGGCGGAGGTGGCCGCGCAGTCCGGCGCCGAGGGCATCGGCCTGTTCCGGACGGAGTTTTTGTTCATGGACCGCACCAGCCTCCCCGACGAGATGGTGCAGTATGAGGCCTACCGGGCCGTGTCCCAGACCATGGCCGGGAAAGAGGTCATTATCCGCACCCTGGACGTGGGCGGAGACAAGGCCATCGAGTACCTGGGCATGGAAAAAGAGGAGAACCCCTTCCTGGGCCACCGGGCCATCCGCTACTGCCTGGACCGGCCGGACCTGTACAAGGTCCAGCTGCGGGCGCTGCTGCGGGCCGGCGCCGAGGAGCACAACATCAAGATCATGCTGCCCCTGGTCACCTCCGCGGACGAGGTCCGCGCCGCCCGGGAGCTGCTGGAGCAGTGCAAGCAGGAGCTGTCCGAGGCCGGGCTGCCCTATGACAAGGACATCGCCCTGGGCGTCATGATCGAGACCCCCGCCGCCGCCCTGACCGCGGACCTGCTGGCCCGGGAGAGCGATTTCTTCTCCATCGGCACCAACGACCTGACCCAGTACACCATGGCCGTGGACCGGGGCAACGCCCAGGTGGCGTCTTTGTACACTCCCTTCCAGCCGGCGGTGCTGCGGTCCATCCGCAGCGTCATCACCGCCGCCAAGGAGGCGGGCATCCCCGTGGGCATGTGCGGCGAGGCCGCCGCGGACCCGGGGCTGATCCCGCTGCTGATGGCCTGGGGGCTGGACGAGTTCTCCGTCAGCACCTCCTCCGTGCTGGCCACCCGGGCCAGCATCCACCGCTGGCGGGAGGACGAAGTCAAGCGCATCGCCCAGGAGGCCCTGGGCCTGTCCACCGCCTCCGGCGTGGAGGGTTACTTAAAGAAGGTCTCCGCTCCGGAGAAATGACCCCGGAGCGCTGTCCTGCGCGAATCCCATTTTATAAAATCTGTGTGTGAAAAGAGTAAGGAGACTCCGCCATGAAAGAACGAGTACAAAAGTTTGGTCGGTTCCTCAGCGGCATGGTCATGCCCAACATCGGCGCCTTCATCGCCTGGGGCTTCATCGCCGCTCTGTTTATCGCCGACGGCTGGTTCCCCAACGAGGCCATCGCCACCATGGTCAGCCCCATGCTCAACTACCTGCTGCCTTTGCTGATCGGCTACACCGGCGGTAAGATGGTGGGCGGCCAGCGGGGCGCCGTGGCCGGTGCCATCGCCACCCTGGGCGTCATCGTGGGCGCCGACATCACCATGTTCATCGGCGCCATGATCGCCGGTCCTCTGGGCGGATTGCTGATCAAGTGGTTCGACAAGGCCATGGAAAACCACATCCCCGCCGGCTTTGAAATGCTCATCAACAACTTCTCCGTCGGCATCCTGGGCGGCGCCCTGTCCATCGTGTGCATGTTCCTGATCGGCCCCGCCTGCACCTTCCTGACCAACGCCCTGGGCGCCGGTGTGGAGGCCCTGGTGGACCACGGCCTGCTGCCCCTGACCGCCATCCTGGTGGAGCCCGCCAAGGTCCTGTTCCTGAACAACGCCATCAACCACGGTGTGTTCACCCCCATCGGCACGGAGCAGGCCATGGAGGCCGGCAAGTCCATCCTGTTCATGATCGAGTCCAACCCCGGCCCCGGCCTGGGCCTGCTGCTGGCCTACTGCGTGGCCGGTAAGGGCAACGCCCGCTCCTCCGCCGCCGGCGCCGCCCTGATCCAGTTCGTGGGCGGCATCCACGAGATCTACTTCCCCTACGTCCTCATGAACCCCATCCTGATCATCGCCCCCATGGTGGGCAACATCTGCGGCATCCTGACCCTGTCCGTCCTGGGCGGCGGTCTGAAGGCAGCTGCCTCCCCCGGCAGCATCATCGCCGAGATGCTGATGACGCCCAAGGGCTCCTACTTCGCCAACATCGCCGGCATCACCGTGGCCGCCGTGGTCAGCTTTGTACTGGCGGTGATCCTGCTGAAGATGTTCGGCAAGGACGGCGACCTGGAGGCCGCTCAGCAGCAGGTGGCTGCCAGCAAGGCCGCCTCCAAGGGCCAGGCCATCCCCGCCGCCGGCGGCACCAAGGTCTCCGCCTCCGACGTGCGGAAGATCGTCTTTGCCTGCGACGCCGGCATGGGCTCCTCCGCCATGGGCGCCACCATGCTGCGCAATAAGCTGAAGGATGCCGGCGTCACCGGCATCGAGGTCATCCACTCCCCCGTCTCCGAGATCCCCGGGGACTGCCAGATCGTCGTGACCCACCACGAGCTGGCCGCCCGGGCCGCCTCCAGCAACCCCAGCGCTGAGATCATTCCCATTCAGAACTTCATGGGCGCACCGGAGTATGACACCCTGGTGGCCCGCCTGGCCGCCGGCGCCGAGGCCCCCAAGGCCGCGCCCGCCGCGGAGCCTGCCCCCGCCGCAGAGGCCGCCGAGACCGGCAGCGAGCTGCTGGAGCGGAAGAATATCCTGCTGAACTGCAAGCCCGTCACGCCTGAGGAGGCCATCCGCCGCTGCGGCGAGCTGATGGTGGAGAGCGGCTATGTGGAAGAGGCGTACATCCAGGGCATGCTGGACCGGGAGGCCAGCTTCTCCGTGGCCATCGGCAACCACGTGGCCATCCCCCACGGCACCAATGACGTCAAGCCTCTCATCAAGCGCAGCGGCATGGTGGTCATGACCTATCCCGAGGGCATCTCCTGGAACGGCGACACCGTGAAGCTGGTGGTGGGCATCGCCTCCAAGGGCGACGAGCACCTGGAGATCCTGGGCCGCATCGTGGCCATCGCCGCCAGTGACGCCGACACCGACGCCCTGGTAGCCGGTGCCGACGCCGAGGACCTGTTCAAGAAGCTCAACGGCCTGGAATAACCCTCCTGACGCGGACAGCCGCTGCCGTCCATCCCCCATACACAGTTTTTTCCCGCCCCCCGATAGCCGGGGGGCGGGATCTTTTATTCCTCTTTTTGGAAAGCGCTTTCCCCGCCTTCAGAAAGATCCACCTCTGAAATGCTTCCATCGGATATCACAGAATCTCCCCGTTCGGCCGGGCCAAAGTTGCAAAAAATCGCCAAAGATGTGCTGCCAGCAGACAAAAGTCGTTGACGGGAGGACGTTTTTTGTGGTACGATTTTCTCCGTTAAAGCGCTGCGGTGGCAAAGAATTTGCCGCCGGGCAGAATTGTTTGGAGGGAAGAAGCATGAGTATTCAGAACGCGTATCTGAACGACCTGATGGATCGGGTCATTCAGCGGAATCCGGCCGAGCCTGAGTTCCACCAGGCAGTCCGGGAGGTCCTGACCTCCCTGGTCCCCGTGGTGGAAGCCCGCCCCGAGTATATCAAAGAGGGCGTCATGGACTGCCTGGTGGAGCCTGAGCGCATCATCAAGTTCCGTGTGCCCTGGGAGGATGACCAGGGCAACGTCCACGTCAACCGCGGCTTCCGCGTCCAGTTCAACAGCGCCATCGGCCCTTACAAGGGCGGTCTGCGGTTCCATCCCTCCGTCTACGAGGGCATCATCAAGTTCCTGGGCTTTGAGCAGATCTTCAAGAACTCCCTGACCGGCCTGCCCATCGGCGGCGGCAAGGGCGGCAGTGACTTCGACCCCAAGGGCAAGTCCGACGCAGAGGTCATGCGCTTCTGCCAAAGCTTCATGACGGAGCTGTTCAAGTACATCGGCCCCGACACCGACGTGCCCGCCGGCGACATCGGCGTGGGCGCCCGGGAGATCGGCTACCTCTTCGGCCAGTACAAGCGCCTGCGCAACGAGTTCACCGGCGTCCTCACCGGCAAGGGACTCAGCTACGGCGGCAGCCTGGCCCGCACCGAGGCCACCGGCTACGGCCTGTGCTACTTCACCGACAATATGCTCAAGGCCGCCGGCCGCAGCTTCGACGGCGCTACCGTGGTAATCTCCGGCTCCGGCAACGTGGCCATCTACGCCTGCGAGAAGGCCACGTCCTTCGGCGCCAAGGTGGTGGCCATGTCCGACTCCAACGGCTACATCTACGACAAGAACGGCATCGACCTGCCCCTGATCAAGCAGCTCAAGGAAGTGGAGCGCAAGCGTATCAAGGAATACGTCAACACCCACCCCGAGGCCGAGTACCACGAGGGCTGCTCCGGCATCTGGCAGATCCCCTGCGACATCGCCCTGCCCTGCGCCACTCAGAACGAGCTGAACCTGGACTCCGCCAAGGCCCTCATCAAGAACGGCTGCTTCGCCGTGGCCGAGGGCGCCAACATGCCCAGCACCCCCGAGGCCGTGGAGGCCATCCAGGCCGCGGGCCTGCTCTTCGCCCCCGCCAAGGCGGCCAACGCCGGCGGCGTGGCCACCTCCGCCCTGGAGATGAGCCAGAACTCCATGCGCTTCTACTGGACCTTCGAGGAGGTGGATGAGCACCTCAAGGAGATCATGACCAACCTCTACCACAACGCCTCCAACGCCGCCGCCCAGTACGGCAGACCCGGCGACCTGGTGGCCGGCGCCAACATCGCCGGTTTCCTGAAGGTGGCCGACTCCATGCTGGCCTACGGCCTGGTGTGAGGAGGGACCGGTATGAGCGACTATGTTTCCAGCGTGTCCGCTGCCCTGCGGCAGCGGTACGCCGATCAGCCGGAGTATCTCCAGTCCGTCCTGACGTGGCTGGAGATGATTACCCCGGCCCTGCAGGACAGCGACGTCTATGAGCGGCTGGACCTGCTGACCCGCATGGTGGAGCCGGACCGGATGCTGTCCTTCACCGTGCCCTGGGTGGACGACAAGGGCTTTGCCCATACCTGCCACGGCTACCGTGTCCAGTTCAACAGCGCCATCGGCCCATACAAGGGCGGATTGCGGTTCCACCCCTCCGTGAACCCCTCCGTGGTGAAGTTCCTGGGCTTTGAGCAGACCTACAAAAACGCCCTGACCGGCCTGCCCATCGGCGGCGCCGCCGGCGGCGCGGACTTCGATCCCCGTGGCAAGAGCAACCGGGAGATCATGCGCTTCTGCCAGAGCTTTATGACCGCCCTGTACCGCCACATCGGCGCCGACACCGACATCCCCGCCGGCGACATCGGCGTGGGCGCCCGGGAGATCGGCTACCTCTTCGGCGAGTACAAGCGTCTGACCGGCCGGTCCGAGAGCAGCGCCCTGACCGGCAAGGGCCTCACCTACGGCGGCAGCAAGATCCGCCAGGAGGCCGCGGGCTTCGGCACCGTGTACTTCACCGCACGGATGCTGGAGCACCAGGGCGAGACCATGGAGGGCAAGCGCCTGGCGGTCTCGGGCTTTGGCAATATGTCCTGGGGCGTGTGCCGCAAGAGCGCGGAGCTGGGCGGCAAGGTGGTCACCCTCTCCGGTCCCGACGGCTACGTCTACGATCCCGACGGCATCACCACCCAGGAGAAGTTCGACTTCATGCTCCAGATGCGCGCCAGCGGTCAGGATAAGGTGGAGGCCTATGCCGACCGCTTCGGCGTGGAGTTCTATGCCGGCAAGAAGCCCTGGGAAGTTCCCGTGGACATCGTGATCCCCTGCGCCACCCAGAACGAGCTGGACGTGGAGGACGCGGTCCGCATCGTGGCCAACA
Organism: Dysosmobacter sp. Phy; assembly: GCF_054476235.1. Lineage (NCBI taxonomy): Bacteria > Bacillati > Bacillota > Clostridia > Eubacteriales > Oscillospiraceae > Dysosmobacter > Dysosmobacter sp. Phy. Next base: position 2,036,086 of record NZ_CM136997.1, on the reverse strand, counting down.
ACGTCCGCTACTACGTGGAGGGCTCCAACATGCCCGCCACCTCCGACGCCCTGAACCTGCTGCGCCTCAGCCCCCGGGTCCTGACCGCCGGCTCCAAGGCCTCCGGCACCGGCGGCGTGGTGGTCTCCGCCCTGGAAATGGTCCAGAACAGCCTGCGTTACAGCTGGACCCGCCGGGAGGTGGATGAGCGCCTGAAGAAGATCATGGGCGACATCTACGACTCCTCCGCCGCAGCGGCCGAGGAGTACGGCCTGGGTTATGACCTGATCGCCGGCAACGACATCGCCGCCTTCAAGAAAATCTCTCAGGCCATGATCGCCCAGGGTCTGTGAGTCCTCTTCCTGTCTGTGATCCGAAAGGCGTCCCGAAGGTTACTTCGGGACGCCTTTTTTGCGCGGCCGGACGGAGGCTCTATTGAAAGAGATCGCGCTTTATGGTAGAATAAGGTCGAAAGTGGGGCCGGATACCGGCCCAAATATCATGAGATACGCAGGAGGAACAGCCTATGGATTCCAACAAGCGCCCCGAGACCATGGAGCGGATCACCACCCCCGCTCTGGCGGAAGCCTTTATCGCCGAGCAGGTGAAGGCTCTGCGGACCCAAATCGGAGAGAAAAAGGTACTGCTGGCCCTCAGCGGCGGCGTGGACTCCTCTGTGGTGGCCGCACTGCTCATCAAAGCCGTCGGCAAGCAGCTGGTGTGCGTCCATGTGAACCACGGCCTGCTGCGCAAAGGCGAGCCGGAGCAGGTGGTGAAGGTATTCCGGGATGAGATGGACGCCAACCTCATCTACGTGGACGCCGTGGACCGTTTCCTGGATAAGCTGGCCGGCGTGGAGGAGCCGGAGACCAAGCGCAAGGTCATCGGCGCCGAGTTCATCCGGGTGTTCGAGGAGGAGGCCCGGAAGCTGGAGGGCATCGAGTTCCTGGCTCAGGGCACCATCTATCCCGACATTCTGGAAAGCGGCGGCGTCAAGGCCCACCACAACGTGGGCGGCCTGCCGGAGGATCTGAAGTTCGAGCTGGTGGAGCCCCTGAAGCTCCTGTTCAAGGACGAGGTCCGCGTGGTCGGCAAGGCCCTGGGCCTGCCCGACGGCATGGTGTACCGTCAGCCCTTCCCGGGCCCCGGCCTGGGCGTGCGGTGCCTGGGCGCCATCACCCGGGACCGGCTGGAGGCCGTGCGGGAGTCCGACGCCATTTTGCGGGAGGAGTTTGCCAAGAACGGCCTGGAGGGCAAGGTGTGGCAGTACTTCACCGTGGTGCCCGACTTCAAGTCCACCGGCGTGAAGGACGGTAAGCGCAGCTTTGACTGGCCGGTGATCATCCGCGCCGTCAACACCGTGGACGCCATGACCGCCACGGTGGAGGATGTGCCCTTCGCCCTGCTGCAGCACATCACCGCCCGCATCACCGCGGAGGTTAAGGGCGTCAACCGCGTCCTCTACGACCTGACCCCGAAGCCCACCGGAACCATTGAGTGGGAATAAGCAAAAAGTGGATATGAGGGCCCGCAAACCCTTGAAAATACTGACTTTTTGATTTTTCAAATCCCCATTTGATAGCAGATTGATAGCACTCGTCAAATCCCGATTTATTGAGTTTGAAACAAAAAATCGGGTGGCTTGCGAGTAGCCTAAAAATCCTCATCTTTTTATTCATAAGTAAAAGGTCTAACTGATTTTTGCTGATCAGTTAGACCTTTTTATTTTGCTCTCATTTATCTGAATTTTCTGATTTTGCGCAACAAATGGCCTCTCCCGTGGCCTACAAGTGAGAGATTCAGATCAGGCCCTCCGGCGGCACCTTGGCGCGGATCTGGCTGCTGTCGTACTCTGGGTAGTGGTAACGCCAGTGGTCGTATTCCTCCTGAGAGATCTCACCGGCTTCCAATTTGGCCGCCTGTTCCCGCCAGGCCCAGAGCATCTCATGCAGCCGGGCAGCATCCTTGTTTTTGCGGAAATCCACCTGCAAGGCAAGTTCGCCGTCCTGCTCCGTGATCTTCAAACCGTAGTTATCCTCCAGGGTAAACAAGGTATGCATGAGCCCCACATAGGAGTCTATATCCGGGACAGAAAGTGCATGGGGCGAGACATCCAGTACCTGCGCCAGGGCGGCAGTTAGATCCGCCTTAGGGGTCCTTGATCCAGTTTCATACTGTGCCAGGCGCACATCGGCAGACTTCTCCGGGAAGCCCAGCGCCATGCCAAGATATTTCTGAGTCATCCCCCGCAGGAGACGGAAAAAGTGAATCCGTTCGCCAATCGCCATACATTCAGCTCCCATCTATGGTTGTTCTTATATGAAACATAGCATATTTGCTTAGTTTTGTCAAGATAATCTAAGCAAATTTATTTAACAATATTTCTTCTAAAAGGCTTGAACTAAGCTTATATGTATAGTATTATAAGAATACTAAGCGGATAAGTTTAGATAATATAGCAAATCAAATGGCCCGTCAGATTTTTGGTTGCGAAACCGAGAAAAAGTGGCGGACATAAGTAAGGAGGCATTTATGAAACACGAAAACCACAGGCAGCAGTCACCAACAACGAAGAAAGGAAGGTATTTACCATGGCAAACCAGATTTTTATGCGCGTCAATGAAGTGGCCGAGGAGCTGGGCGTATCCGTGCCTTATGCCTATAAGCTCATCCGGCAGATGAATGAGGAACTGGCGAAAACCGGCTGCATCACGATTTCCGGCCGGATCGACCGCAAGTTCTTCCACGAGAAGTTCTACGGCACGAGAACCGAGACGGCGAGAAAGGGGGAGTAATCATGGCAGCGTTTAAGAACAAGGACAACGGCACCTGGTATGTGCAGTTTCGCTACACCGACTGGAAGGGTGAGCGCCAGCAGAAGCTCAAAAGGGGCTTTGCAACTAAGCGAGAGGCGCTGGAATGGGAACGGGAGTTCCTGATGGAGAAACAGGCCGATGTAAACATGACCTTTGAGAGCTTCGTTGCTCTTTATGAGAGGGATATTAAACCCAAGCTGAAGCTCAATACCTGGCTTACCAAGGAGAGCATCATAAAAAAGAAGATCCTGCCCTATTTTGCCAAGCGGAAGCTGTCGGAGATCGCGGCCAAGGACATTATGCGCTGGCAGAACGAGATTCGGGAGATGCGGGACTGTCACGGCAAGCCCCTGTCCAAAACTTACCTTAAAACCGTTCACAATCAACTTAGCGCCATTTTCAACCATGCTGCCCGATTTTACGGTCTGAATATCAACCCGGCCCGGCAGGCGGGCAACATGGGGGCGGAGGAACGAAAGGAGATGCTGTTCTGGACCCGTGAAGAGTATACCAAGTTTTCCGAGGCCATGATGGATAAGCCGCTGTCTTTCTACGCCTTTGAGGTTCTGTACTGGTGCGGCATCCGGGAGGGAGAGCTGCTGGCCCTGACCCCGGCAGACTTCGACTTTGAGAAGCGTACCCTCACCATCAACAAGTCGTACCAGCGGATCAACAAACAGGATGTCATTACCACGCCCAAGACGCCCAAGAGCAATCGAGTGATTCAGATGCCCCAGTTTCTGTGTGACGAGTTGCAGGACTACCTCAAGCAGCTCTACGGCGTGGAGCCGGACAGCCGGATGTTTCCCATCAGCAAAAGCTATCTTCACCGGGAAATGGACCGTGGCTGCAAGCAAACAGGGGTGAAAAGGATTCGCATACACGATTTGAGACATAGCCACATCAGTTTGTTGATCGACATGGGCTTTACCGCTCTGGCCATCGCGGAGCGTGTGGGGCATGAGAGTATCGACATCACCTACCGCTACGCTCATTTGTTCCCCACCCGTCAGGTGGAAATGGCCGACAAGCTGGATTCACTGAAAAATGAGAAGGGAGTGTAAGAAAATGTCCAAGAAGAACTATGACAACCACAACCGTTGGAGGAACAAGACGGTGGCCTTCCGGGTGTCGGCGGAGGAAGATCTCCAGCTGGAAACCCTAGTGAAGCTCACCGGCCTGACCAAGCAGGACTACATCATCCGGCGGCTGCTGGAACGGGATGTGGTGGTCCAGGGCAATCCCAGGGTCTACAAGGCCCTGCGGGATCAGCTGGCCGCCGTGCTGGACGAACTGCGCCGGATCGAGGCTGGGCAGGGCGTGAACGATGAGCTGCTGGACACCATCCGTATGATTGCAACCATTATGAACGGGATGCAGCAGGAGGATTTTGCCTATGACCGATGAGAAAAAGAAAATGACCGCCCATGGCTCATCTGTTGGCGCAGATGATGGGCAGTCAATCTCTCAAAATTACAAGATTACTATACCAGACCCGGACGAAAAAAGCAATTCCCCCGAAAGAGATTTGGAGGAACTTTACCGGAAAATGCGCCGCATGAGCGACCCGGCTTACCTGCATACTATGACCTTGGACGAGCTGATGGACAATGTGTTCGAGGGCAAGTCTGCGGTGATTGAGAACTTGCTCTACACGGGAGCGTACATCCTTGCCGGAGCGCCCAAAATCGGTAAGTCCTTTCTGGTGGCGCAGATCGCCCACCATGTCAGTACCGGGCAGGACTTGTGGGGCTACAAAGTCCACCAAGGAACCGTCCTTTATCTTGCTCTGGAAGATGACGAGAGCCGCTTACAGCGCCGGATGTTCCGAATGTTCGGAGTGGAGGGGACAAGCTCCCTCCACTTCGCCACCAACGCTAAAATGATCGGCGGTGGCCTGGATGAACAGCTGGAAAAGTTCGTCCGGGAACACAGTGACACCAAACTGATTATTGTGGATACCCTGCAAAAAGTTCGGGAAGCGGTGAGCGACAGCTACAGCTATTCCAGCGACTATGAGGTAATCGGCAAGCTGAAACAATTTGCTGACCGATATGGCATCTGCGTCCTGATCGTTCACCACACCAGAAAGCAGCCTGCAGGAGACAGCTTTGAGATGATCTCGGGCACCACCGGCTTGCTGGGCTGTGCGGATGGTGCGCTCCTGATGCAGAAGGAGAAACGGACGGATAGCAAGGCCACTCTGGAGGTGGTGGGCAGAGACCAGCCGGATCAGCGGCTGTATCTGAGCAAGGAGCAGGAGAACCTAATTTGGAGCCTCGACCATGCAGAGAATGAGCTTTGGAAGCAGCCCAAGGACCCGGTACTGGAAGCCGTGGCAAAGATCGTATCCTCCGAGAACCGCGAATGGGAAGGGAGTCCTACGGAGCTGGCCCAAGCGATTCAGACTGATATGGCGGTAAACCGGCTCACCAAGCATCTGAATGTGAATGCCAGCCGCCTGTTGGAAGAACATCAGGTAAAGTATGAGAACAAAACCAAGCACGCCGGGCGGCGTATCCGGCTGACCTACATGGTGGTGGAAGCACCTGCGTTTGAAGTAATCGAGTAAAGCGCGACGCTCGCAACGGTCGCGACGGTGTTTTGAGGGGTACTCTCAGCACCGTTGCGACCGTCGCCACCGTCGCGGAACGAAAAAACTGGGGTGGTATTTTACCACCCCATCTTCCAGGAGGTGCCCCATTTTAGGGCACTCTAAAAGCAACTACCATGTCGCGTTTCACGACACCCTATGCCCCGAAACAGGGTACCGGGTACAGGGGCAAAAAGCGTTCGGAGAACGCGCAGCCACAGAATGAAATTCTGTGTTCAAAAGGGGCTTGGGGGCGCTGCCCTCAACAAGCAGACGGCAGGAAATGTGAGTGTGTATTAACACTCGCATTGCTTGCCGGATTTGTGTGTGGCTATCCACACGCATTGCTTGCCTGTATCTAAAACAACCGAAACGGCCCTTATGCCGCTGCGGAAAATCAACTGAAATACAAGTATTGGGAGGTAATGAGTATGAGAAAAATTTTGTCCTGTGAGTTCAACCCGGACACTGCCTGCGTGGAGCTGTGCATGGAAGATGGAACCCTGTTGTCCATCGACTGCACCGCCGTGGAGAACGAGGTGGCAAACAGTATGTACCAGCGGTCAGAACTGGACTGGCTGATCTATAATGATCCACTGTCCTATGCCGAACTGATTTTGAATGGGGACCCTGAATTATATCTAAAAGCAGTAACACAGAAAACTCCGTTAGATTGATGGCAAAGAAAATCCGCCAGAAGCAGCACTCTAAAGAGTGCGTCTCTGACGGATTTTTTACATCTTATCGATCAAAGCAAATACAACAGCCTGCTGTTCTTCACTTAGCCTTGACCAGCGTTCCAGAAGCTTTTTCTGCGCCTCAGTCAAGGAAACAGGTGCATCTTCTTCGGCAAATAGTTGAGATAGCGTAATGCCAAAGGCTGTGCAGATTTTCTCCAGGGATGGAATAGTCGGAACCATGTTCTTGCGATACCATGAGGAGATCGTGGATTGCGGCAAACCAGAGCGTTCTGCAAGCTGATACTCTGTCCAGCCCCGCTCCTCTCGATACGCGGTTATAACCGAGAGAATATCCTTCACCTGCATCACTCCTTTGCTTGTGTTCTTCGTAAATTATACTTTGATAAATCGTTGTGATTTAATCATTTATATCGTATAATTTTAACGATAAACACAACTACAAAGGAGGGAAAACTTTGGAAGGAAAAAGCTGTTTTTTCATCGGGCACAGAGAGGCTTCAGAAGAGATTTATCCGGCATTATATGCTGCTGTGGAGCAGCACATTTTGGAATATGGCGTCACAGAATTTATCGTTGGTCACTACGGCGGATTTGACCACCTTGCAGCATCGGCAGTCAAAGAAGCCAAGCGTTTTTACCCAGAGGTAAGGCTCACTTTACTGTTGCCATATCATCCGGCAGAGCAGCCGATACCGACACCCAATGGATTTAATGGAACATTCTATCCGCCAGGGATGGAAAGCGTTCCGCGCAAGGCTGCAATTATAAGAGCAAACCGCTATGTTGTGGATCATGTAGACTACCTCATCGCCTATGCCTGGCATCCCGCGAGTAATGCAAGAGATTTAGTAGAGTATGCACGGACGAAAGCCTCGCAGAGAAAATTGCAAATATTCCTACTTTGAGAGATGTTCTTATGATTAAGCGAAACTTTATTGTGATAGATGCCGAAATATGGTATAATAACACAATACTACTCTATGCGGAGGTGAAGCTTGTGAGTGTTTCATATAGTAAACTTTGGAAAGTGTTAATTGATAAGAAAATGAGTAAAGCAGACTTACGAAAAGCGGCAGGTCTTGCGCCAAATACTATGACCAAATTACGAAGAGATGAAGAAGTGAAACTAAGTATTCTTTGCCGTATTTGTGCTGTGCTCCATGTAAACTTTGGAGATATTATTGATTTTGTACCATCTGATGCTGAGAAAGAAAACCGCGATATTATTGCGGAACAGAGTGAGGCTTAAAAGTATATGACACAAAACTTTTACTGTAACTTTTTGGAGTATCTAAGTCCAAAAGAAAAGTCCGTCTTACTTGGACATATTCAAAAACATAAGGTCAGAATTGATGGTTTTCGTACTATAAAAGATGTTCCTTCTAGGTTGCTTGCGTTACATTTTTCCAAAAATGAGAAAGTACTTTTTGACATATTAAAGGAATGTTATTCTACAACATACGTTGATGAAGAAGATGCAATTAATAATTTTTCGCCGGATTCAGCGGTTACCTGCTTTGCATATTTAATCCAAGTAAACAAAGCAGATGAAACTAAATTGATGCCATTAATGGAAAGCAATCAAATTGAAATACCGACAAAAAATATAGTTATAGCTGATGGGAAAAGTAAAAAGAAATCTGATGAATTCCGAAAAAAATACCTTACAACGTATAAAGAATTGGAACAGGCAAAAGAGCAACTAAGAGATTTAAACAAAGAAAATCAAAGCCTACGTATAGAATTAGAATCACAAAAGCAGAAGGTAACTTTACTAGAAAAAGATGTGGAACGTAGCGATAAAGAGCACAAAGAAATAGTATCTTCTATGCAGGAAAAAATAGATAAGTTAGAAACAGAATGTAGCAGACTGAGCCGTATAACCTATATGCAAAGCAGAAAAATTTTAGTCATTTCTAATTCGCTCCAACAGTCCTTTGCAGGGGTTATGGTATTGCCATATGACCAGATCACGGAATTGAATCACATGGTCGGTGATTATTCTGAAATTTTATATGTACCAAATGATATGCCATTTCCAAGTAGAAGATATATTCAAAAGTTAGACTATATTCAAGAAAAACTGCACGTATTCTGTACTCATGCAGAACTAATAGATTATCTGGAAAATGGGAGGTAACGATTATGCCTATTGAATTTAAACATATAGAAATGGTTGGTCGTTTGGCCAAAGATGAAGAAATTAAAGGATTTGAGGACTACGGAAGAACAGCAGTTTTTATTAACAAGCCTGGCGATATTCAATATAAGATAAAATCTCTTTCAACTAAAAACGATGTAGCTGAGGAGCAGTTCACAGGATATATTAGTTCGATTCGTAATTTAGAATTCGTCGATGATCAGTATAGTGCGCCGGAAGATCGTGTAAAGGCTTTTTCTGATTTCTATTCAAAATCCTTATTTGTATTCTCTCATAAGATTGATTCAATGGGGAATGTAAAGGTAGATGTTGCAGATGTACTTACTCGGCCATTGGTGATTGATGAAAATACGAAATTTGTTGCAATTCCTTGTTTTTCTGGGAAAACGCAGTGTGATAAAATCGATGCAAATGGTAGCTGGCCCTTATTTAGAGAATATGATAACTTTGGGGAGTTCTTTCAGCGTTTAGTAGAGAACAAAACAGTTGGACGCATCTATAATTTCCAGATTAATGATGCTACCAGCTTCCCTGAATTTATTGTGTGGAGCGACAGCCGAAAGATGTGTGCAATTGGTCCTATAAAGTCAGCATCTCGCACTGCTATGGACAGTTTAATGATTCAAATTAACATTGAGAATTACTGCGAGATTAATTTGGATGATGAAGATGATGACATACTTGAATATATCGTTCAAAGTCCAAGTAACCCATCTGTTATTCACATTGCTGAGAAAAAATATCTTGATATTATTAATAGAATAGCTCAAAAAGTAGAAGAAAATAATGCTGCCCATGTAGCGCAAGAAGCTTCAACTGCAAATTTACCTAAGCAGGAAGAAAGCGATAGCGATCAACAAAATAAAGTTTCTCAAGGTGCACCTGTTGCGCAAGAACCACCGAGTGACGATCTTCGCGAGCTGCCTACTGAAAAGTCTGAGACTGCAATCTTTAAATTTTTCCGCTATCATAGCCAAAAGAATAAGTTGTTCTATTCCCCAAAGGATATAGTTAATTTTCACACAGCAATTAAGACGGGAAATTTAGTTATACTTTCTGGCATGAGTGGAACAGGAAAATCTGCGCTTGTAGATACCTATGCCAAAGCGTTAGGTATTGGTAAAAGCAATGTGTTAATAATCCCAGTTCGTCCTTCTTGGAATGATGATTCCGATCTGCTGGGGTATGTTGACTTAGTTCATATGGTGTATAGACCTAGTGACACAGGGTTTATTAATAAAATTGTTGAAGCATCAAGGCCTGAAAATAAAGATAAACTATACCTTATTTGCTTGGATGAAATGAATCTCGCGCGAGTAGAGCACTATTTTAGCCAGTTCTTATCAATTCTTGAGAGACCCGTTGGCGCGAGAGAACTTGTACTTTATGATGAACAATATGCAAACCAACTTTACAACTCTTCAAAGTACCCGCAACAGGTTTCAATAGGTGATAATGTAAAATTTGTTGGAACTGTAAATATTGATGAATCTACATATCATTTTTCAGATAAGGTATTAGACCGCGCAAATGTCATTTCTTTGGAGGTATTGGATTACTCTCAACCCAATAATTGGAAAGAAGATAAATATCGTGCAGCCAATACCCCAGAGTGGTCAAATGAGGACTTTGGAAAGCTTATCAAGAAAGATGATGCTCAGCTCCAAAATCAGACTAGAATCCGCGAATTCTTATGGGAAATGCATACGCTTTTGCATGGAACCAATGCAAATTTAGGCGTAGGACCACGTATTGTCAAAAGTATTGAGATGTATTTAAGAAATTTACCTGAAGGCGATACAGAATATGTACTTTCTGAAGCTGAAGGGCTGGACTACCAAGTTGCACAAAGAATCTTAACGAAGATCAGAGGGCCTGAAGAACAACTCAAAGAATTGTTTCAAACGCAGGAGCAAAAGAATGCATTAATTACGCTTCTTGATAAGTTTGATGATATTTCAAAGTTTGAACGTTGTAGGCAAGCAATTACTCAGAAAGAAAAAGAGTTGAAGGTATATGGATACTGCTTATAATCTGCCATTTCAGGCATATCTTATTGTAAATCCTAATACAAGCGCCCAAAAAATTGATTTTGGTCCATGGGGTGACATACAATTATCCCATGAACCTGAGGAAGATTGTGCTACAATTAAAGAAAATGATGAAATGGATCTGTACTTTAATAGCACAGATAAAGAGGCTCGCCTGTATCTGGATGCACTAGAGTGCTGTCCCTCATCGAATAGGATAATGGTTGATGATGAGGGATTCGTTTACTGCACGCCTGGAGAAGAGGTTATCAAGCTTTATAGAAGTGACTCTAGTTATGATGCGCTTCGGGTTGATGTGCTTCAAATATCTGTAATGTGCGGCTTAAATTCCTACTTTTCATTTCTGAAAATTGCACCAAAGCAATTATCACTTGAAGAGTGGAAAATTATGCGTGATGATCTTGAAACAGAAATTCAAGGATTAGCACAAGATATTGTTAGAAGAAACATTGGATTAGGAGATGAAGTTAAAGGCCTACTTCCACCAGATGACTTGTATGCATTTCTAATCATTAACAAAAATGCTCATGCAATTATGAGTGCCTTGCTAGATATAAAAGATAAGCCGAAATACAAACTAAAAAAAAGATATGAAGAAGTAGACGAATCCAAAAACAGAGAAATTGATACCGAAACAGTAAAGAAATATTTGCAGAGAGGAGCATTAAACCATACACTATTGGTTCCGCGGCGTGATATTGTGTATGATATTCAAGAGAACAGGCTACTAAAAAAAATCGTAAAGGCGTACGATGAAAAACTCGCTCACTTTATTGATGTAATATACTCTACTTTAAATTATCGCAAACAGAGGCTTACAAGGTACCCTAAACATAGTTTATATGATGAAAAATATATCCAAGGACTTGAATCTTATTTGGCAACCGCCGAGAAATTAAAGAAAATAACTAATATTATTAAAAGCGCAGAGTGGTTCCAAACAGTGAAAAATCCAGAAGATATGTTTATACCACATTCTTTTGCTGTGGATTCCAGATATGGTAGCCTATATAGAATGTACTCAGAGATGAACAAGCGCAATTTTTCTGTACAACTGGATCCTCAATACTCTTATTCGTGGAAGAAGAGTAGCTCGCTTTATGAAATGTGGTGCTATATTTGTATATGCAGATCCTTTTTGCAGGAATACACAGAAGTGGGGTTGAGGGTTCAAGACATTTTTATGAAAGATCATTTGTTCCCGTTTTTAAAATCAGGAACAAAGATATTGTTGGAGAACGAAGATAGTGCTGTTGAAATTATATATGATTCTGTCCTACCCAAAAAATCCGAGCAAGTGAAGCTTTATGGACATCCTTTATATATTACAGGAAAGCATACACGTCCTGATATATGTATTAATATGTATTCTAAAAAATCGGGATGGTATGTAGGATCGTTTATAATAGAATGCAAATATCGAAGTTTGAAGGCATTTTGGTATGGCAATACATGGTCAAGCCGTGAACAAATAAAAGCATATCATAATGATTCTAAATCCCCACTGTTTTTTAATGGATTTTTGGATCTATTTACCTCAAGTCGGCCAGTACTTCATGTCTTTACTTTTACGCCTGATATATTTGATGAAAGAGAATATTCTGATGATCAAGTAACCCTCTTGACATTTAGACCGACGAGAGATAGAAATATAGTTGAGAAAGTATGTGAAAGGTTGATCGATGAGGTAAGTAATGCAGTTAAACTTGCAGATCAATTTTACATTAAAATTAATCCGGGCCCTTAATTTTTAATTGCAGAATCTGTTGAGGAGTAAATTTATTTGTGTTATAATACTCCTAAGCCACCCAATCGTCCGTCTCAAGTAAAACCCCTGATAGGATGGCCTGGATAGATTTTTGATAGCAAAAGTCCGAATAGACCTTATGATAAGGATAATCTGCATCAAATAAAACCACGTCGAATCAAATCCTCTATACAAAAAAGTTTAGAAATGGATTTAACTCGGCGAGTGGGAATGATTTCAGAGACCCGGAAAAGTTTGATATAACTGGGTTTTGAGGGGTTAAGGCCCTTCGTGGCAACGATTTGGCAACGCTTTTTCATTATTCATAAAAAGAGAGCTAACTGATTTTGATTCGTCAGTTAGCTCTCTTTTTCTTTTTATTATTCTGTGCAACAAACGGCCTCTCCTATGGCCCACAAGTGAGAGAATCAAAAGAGATCCTGGGGCGGCGCCTTCAAGTCTTCTGCCAGTACCGCGCGCCGCCAGGCAGCCTGGTACCCCGTCATTCAGAACCGGCAGCGCAGCAATCAAATTTTCACGCGGCTATTGACAAATCAGCCGTCTCTTCATATACTATTTATGTCAAAAGTTTTTGATATGAGGTGAACCAATGGGATCCCATCAAGAAGATGCCAGGGTGTTCAAAGCGCTGTGTGACCCAAAGCGCCTTGCCATTTTGGAGCAATTACGCAGCGGAGAGAAATGTGCCTGCGTTTTGCTGGAGCCGATGGATCTGACACAATCCGGACTTTCCTACCACATGAAAATCTTGTGTGATTCCGGTATTGTGACCAGCCGGCAGGAGGGCAAATGGACTCATTACCGCTTGAGCGCAGCCGGAGGCGCATGGGCGCTGGATCGACTGCGGGCCATCCTTACACCCAACGCTGAACAAGATGATCCCTGCCCTTCCTGCGGCAGATAAACGCCATCGATACGAGATGGCGTTTATTCCGGTGGAAAACATCAAAATTTTTTGATATGTTCTCTACTTTATACAAAGAGAGGTCTCTGTTATGGGTATATGGCAATTTGTCCAGGAACAGGTCTTAGGGATGCAATGGTTGAACGGGCTTATCGGCAAAGCGCTGTCTAAGTTCGGATTGGATACAAGCGAACCGCTAGGCGGCAGTGTTCAGTTCTTTCTCTATGATGTCATCAAAATCACGATCCTCCTTTGTATCCTGATTTTTGCGATTTCTTATATCCAAAGTTACTTTCCTCCCGAGCGCAGCAGGAAGATTTTAGGACGGTTCCACGGGATCGGCGCAAACACCATTTCGGCTCTGCTGGGGACGGTGACGCCGTTTTGCTCCTGTTCCTCCATCCCGCTGTTCATCGGCTTCACCAGTGCAGGACTTCCCTTGGGGGTGACGTTCTCATTCTTGATCTCCTCTCCCATGGTGGATTTGGGGAGCCTGGTGCTGCTGATGAGCATTTTCGGAGCAAAGGTCGCAGTGATCTATGTGCTGGTGGGATTGGTGATTGCTGTTGCGGGCGGCACTATTATTGAAAGGCTGCACATGGAGAAGTATGTGGAGCGGTTTATTCTGTCTGCCCGCAGCGCAGACATCGATGCGCCTGCCTTGAGCAAGATAGAACGTCTGAGGTACGCAAAGGAGCAGGTCTCCTCCACATTCAAAAAAGTATTCCCCTATATTCTGGTGGGCGTGGGGATCGGTGCGGTGATCCACAACTGGATCCCGGAAAGCTGGATCGAGACACTCCTCGGCAGCAGCAATCCCTTCGGGGTGGTGCTGGCAGTGCTGGTCGGTGTTCCCATGTATGCCGATATCTTCGGAACGATCCCGGTGGCGGAGGCCCTGCTGGCAAAAGGCGCGCAGCTCGGTACGATCCTGGCCTTCATGATGGCGGTTACAACGCTGAGTCTGCCGTCTATGATCATGCTGCGCAAGGCCGTCAAACCCAAGTTGCTGGCTCTGTTTATCGGTATCTGCATAGTCGGTATCATCTTGGTAGGCTACCTGTTCAATGCATTTCAATTTTTCTTGATTTAATTCAGGAGGTATGAACCATAGGACTTTTCAGCAGAAACAAGAAAGAGAAAACGGCTTCCTGCTGCTGCGGCAGCTGCACACCTGAGGCCATGGCCCGGGCGGAGGCCGGTAAGACCTCTGGCGGAGTCAAAGTGCTGGGCTCCGGCTGCGCCAAATGCAGCGCCCTGGAACAGGCAGCCCGGGAGGCGCTGGCAGAGCTGGGCATGGAGACTGCGATCGACCATGTGACAGATTTTACACAGATTGCCGCTTACGGGGTGATGACGACTCCCGCACTGGTGGTGGACGGCAAAGTCGTGTCCTACGGCAAGGTTTTGAAAAAAGAAGAGGTCAAGGCGCTGATTCAAAAAGTGCGGGGATAACCCGCGTCTCCCCCCTGACAAAGCAACCCTGTGTGTCCGCAATTTCTGCCGCAGTCAGATGGCGGCCGCTCTCAGCAAACCGTCTCCCATATGCCTTTTCCGCAGGGATCAGACCGCATCCCATACTCTTTTGCGGAGAACTTCAAAGCGGCTGACCGCTTTATGGTCAGCCGTTTTTCCTTTTGTGCAGGCGCTCGGCCCCGGCCGGAAGCCTTGACAACACAAGCCTCCTTTGTTATCATCCTTACGTTATTACATAGTCTGCACGCCTGCTGGAAAGCGTACCGGCAGGCGCATACCTTTTCCTGGGAAAGCGGCGAAAACAGCGTGAAACAGCAGGTGAGATCCTATGCAGTGCTGATGCTGGGCGTGATTGCCCTGTCCACATCAGCAATTTTTGTCAAGCTGGCTGACGCTCCATCCGCTGTGACTGCCTTTTACCGGCTGCTGTTCACCGCCTTGGCGCTGGCTCCGTTCTTGGCGCTTGACCGGAAAAAGCGGGAGCAGCTGTATGCTCTGCGGTACAAACAGGCTGCCCTCATCATATTGTCCGGCCTGCTGCTGGCCATCCATTATGTGATGTGGTTTGAATCCCTACGCTACACCTCTGTGTCCAGCTCCACGGTGCTGGTGGCCCTTCAGCCCCTGTTTTCCCTGCTCTTCAGTTTTCTCTTTTTCCATGAGCGGCCTCAAAAAAGTGCAGTGGCCGGATGTTTTATTGCCTTCGCCGGCAGCGCCATAATCGGATGGGGCGATTTTCAGATCAGCGCAGGCGCACTGCTGGGGGATACCCTGGCGTTGGCTGCCGCCGGAGTAATCAGCCTGTACTTTTTGATCGGACAGGTGGTACGAAAAGAGATCGATGCCGTTACTTACTCCGTACCCGGATATTTCAGCAGTGCTGCGTTTCTGCTGGTCTACGCGCTGATAAAAGGCGACCCGCTGGGCGGATATTCCAATGCAACCTGGGGCGCCTTCCTGGGCCTGGCCTTCATCTCCACCATCGGGGGACAGTTTATCTTCAATCTGCTGTTAAAGAATATCTCCGCCACGGCGGTCACCATGGGTATTCTGGGCGAACCGGTGGGAACCTGTATCCTGGCTTACTTTATTCTGGGGGAGCGGATTGCTTCGCAGCAGTTCCTGGGAATTGCTGTGATTCTGCTGGGCTTATCTGTGTTCTTTTTCTTTCCCATTTGGGCGGCACGGCAACCTCCCCGGGATACCGCCCCCTAAGCGCGGCTGCCTGCATTTCCTTTCGCAAAAGAGGACGGACTGATTTACCATCAGTCCGTCCTCTTTTCATTTTCCCAGGAATGCACCTATAAACCATTTCGTTCAAGCAGATGCGGCCGCAGACAGCAGCGCCCATATATGCTGAACTTTTGCAGAAAACGTCAGAACCTTTGTGTTCCAAAATCCAGGCGACGGCAAGCAAAAAAGCAGTTCTCTCACGCCTCCGCCGGAGGCCCTGAAAACCAGGCCAGGCTCATAGGCCGGTCTGCCACCAACTCCATATCCGGGCAGCTCGCCGGCACGAAAAACTGGTCTCCCGGTGAAACCGGAAAATACTGATTCCCACAACAGATTTCTCCCTGCCCCGCCAACGCAAACAATCCATAAAACTGCTCCGGGGCAGGCAGCTTCAGCCGCGTGGTCACTTCTATCCGCTCCAACTGGAAATAGGAGCAGAACTTCCTATCAATCAGCCGCTCTATGTAACCGCCGGCATTTTCCACACATCTTCGGGGCGGGACAGTATATTTCTGAAGAGTATCCTCTCTGGTAAGCCCCTCATACCGGACCATTGAGAACATCGCATCATAGCCAATCCCCATATGACAGATATCGTCGGGGACTTCACTGCCGGAAGCCGTCCTTCGTTCTAAGCGCAGGGTCAGGTCACTGGGCTCCTGAATCTCGAGGGCAAAGCAGCCGGCGCCCAGTGCATGCGGCACACCGCTGTCCACCAGGATCATCCGGCCGGGTTCCGCATCAAATGCATGCATGCACGCCAGCAGCTGTGCGGAATCTCCGCTTTCAAAAGCTGTCCGCAAAATGGACGGCGTCACGTATTCTTTCAGCCCCAGGTAAAATACCGGCTTGCAGTCCGGCCTTTTACTGGGCAGGAAATACCACCCCTCCGTCTTTCCATACGGACTATTCCACAAACGCCTTGCTGCAAGGCGGTCAGGATGCACCTGCACATTCAATCGTTCTGCGGCGTCCAACAGCTTCAGCAATACTCCGGGGTCGCTCCCGCGCGTTCGGCAGAAGGCGCGGCCCAAAAACTGCTCCGGCGCAGCGGCAATCAGATCCCGCAGGAAACAGTGCGGATCTCCGGCAGCCCGACTCAGGCCCGCGCCGGCAACCGCCCCCATGCCGGCAGCCGGCGTCACAGAGGCGATCCACTCCTCAGGATAGTGATTATCCTCTGTGCCGGTTATGCCGCGCAGAGCCCGGATCTGGCTGCCGCCCAAATAGACACGCCAGGCCCCCGCATGATCCAATCGGATCGGATATCCGCTCATGACACACCGTCCCCCATCATTTTTCCCTATCATAACATTCTCCTCAGTTGATTACAATTTGCCAAACGCGACAATTTTTTGTTTTCATTTTATGCAATTAATCAAAATTTGATTTTTTAATCATCTTTATATTGATTGTAAAGTCACTTTGTGATAACTTGTCTTTGCCAAATCATTTCAAATCAACTACGAAGGATGGTAATTTTCATGGCACTAGCAACGTTGCATGAAGTTCTTGCGACTGCGGTAAAAACCAATACCGCAATTCCGGGCTTCAACATTGATAACATTGAGGGAACAGAAGCCATTATGGATGCGGCAGAAGCGGAGCAGTGCCCTGTTATCCTGACTGTGGGACAAGGTGCAATCAAGGCCGGGCAGCTGCGTCATCTGGCAGACCTGGTAAAGCGGATCGCACAGGAGAGCACCGTACCGGTGGTTCTGCATCTGGACCACGGCATCAGTTATGAGCAGACGATTCAGTGCCTGCGGCTGGGTTTTACTTCAGTGATGTATGACGGGTCCCATTTCCCCTTGGAGGAAAACATTCGGGAAAGCCGCTCTGTGGTCCGGAGCGCACATGCAGTTGGTGTATCTGTCGAGTGCGAATTGGGGGCTATTTCCGGCGTAGAAGACGGAATATCTCACAAAAATGTAAATTTGGTGGACGTGGAGGAGGTCCGTCGCTTTATCGGCGAAGTGGATTGTGACGCTCTGGCAATCGGCATCGGAAATGCCCACGGCATGTATCAGGGAACTCCACACTTCGACTTTGACCGCTTGCGGGCCTGTAAAAATTTAGGAACACCTCCTCTGGTCCTTCACGGCGGTTCCGGCACGCCGGACGAGATGATCCGTCAGGCCATCCAGCTGGGTATCCGGAAAGTCAATGTAGCAACAGAGCTTCGTATGGCATTTATGGCCGGATTGGAACGCACGGTTGGGCAGCGTGATTTCTATGAGATGTACCGGACCGCCAAGGAAAATGTCACCGCGCTTGCCCGACACAAAATCCAGCTGTTCCAGGGAAAGCTCTGAGACAGCTTCCATCATTGTGATTGTAATTGTTAAAAACAACAAAAACGTTGTTTTTTGTTTGTTATTGTTTATAATTTACAAGCAAAAATGATTGTATTATAATATGTAAAAAATCATTTTACAATCATTTTATGATTATTTGTTGAGGCTTTACACAGGAACAGGAGATTGCTGATGGGAAAGATACTTTGTGTGGGCGAGATGATGGCGGACCTGGTGGCATATCCAATCGGCCAGGTTCTGCTGGAAAGCGACTATCATCCCATGGACAGTTTCTGGGTCAAAACCGGAGGCGACGCCCATAACAACGCCGTAGACATGGCTCGGCTGGGAAATGATGTCATCTATATTGGACGGATCGGCAATGACTTGTTTGCACAGAACTGTCTGAACTCTCTTCGGCAGGCAGGGGTAAATACGGATTACGTGATATTTTCCCAAACCGCGGAACAGGCCAAATCCCTGATTCTCATGGGAGAGGGCGGTACGCGGACATTCTATCAGAACTTCGGCAGCAGCGCGGAACTGTGCTTCGAGGACATTGACCTCAATGTACTGGATGAGGTCTCCCTCCTTCAGATCGGCGGAACCTTCCACATGGAGCGCTTTGACGGCGACGGCGCGGTACGCCTGCTGCGCGAAGCCAAAAGCCGCGGGATCACAACTTCTCTGGATGTGACCATGGACCGGACCGGCCGGTGGAACAGCCTGCTGGAACCGTATTACCCGTATCTGGACTATTTCATGCCCAGTATTGAACAGGCAGTCGAAATCACAAAGGAGACGGATTTCTCCCGCATGGCGGACTTCCTGCTGGACCGCGGCGTGAAAAATGTAATCATCAAGGCCGGCAGTGACGGCGCTTATTTCAAAAACCGGGACGAATCGCTTTCCTGCGGTTGCTACAAAGTCCCCGTGGTAGATACCACCGGTGCCGGAGATGCCTTTGTTTCCGGCTTTCTGTCCGCCAGAGAGCGGGGATTTTCTCCTGAGCAGTGCATGGAATTTGCCACCGCCTGCTCGGCTCAAGTGATCCAGCAAGTTGGGGCCGCCGCAGGGCTGAAGAGCTTCCAACAGGTCTTGGACTTCATCGCCCAGGCTCCCAAGCTGACAATTCAGCGCGTCTGATTGCCGTGCATTCCTCCCAGGAGGGAGAAACAAATATCCAACACGAATGCTAGAAAGGAAGATCCACATGAAAAAGCAACTGACCTCTCTGTTATTGGCAGCCCTGATGGTCTGCGGAAGCCTTACCGGCTGCGGCGGAAATACCGCGGCAGAGGAGGACACTGCCGAGTCTTCCGGTGAGGGCGCAGAAGTCGTCACCGAGAGCTCCTACCCCGAAAAGGACATTACCGCACTGGTCTATTGGGCTGCGGGCGGCACCACGGATACCTGCGTGCGCAGTGCCATCAATGCCATCCCCGACGACATGCTCTCCAAAAACATCATCGTTTCCAACGTGGCAGGCGGCTCTGGTCTGGTCGGTGCAACGCAGTTCGTCAACAGCACCGCCGACGGCTATACCATCGGTGTTCTCAACTGTGACCTGGTGCTCAACCATGCGCTGGGCAATACCGATATCAGCTCCGATCAGTTCATTCCTCTGGCCTGCATCGAGCAGGACCCCTATCTGTTCCTGGTCCCGGCTGATGCTCCCTATGACACCTTTGAGGAGTTTGTGGATTATGTGAAGGCCAACCCCGGCACCCTCTCCGTGGGTGATACCGGCAGCGGCGCCGTTCCTCATCTGGTTTACACGGTCCTCAATAAGCAGCTGGGTCTGGATCTGAAGACAGTGGCTTATGACTCCTCCGCGGACAGCGTGATCGCGACCGTCAGCGGTGAGTGCGACGCCACCATCACCGCCCCCGGCGCCGCGGCGGGCCAGCTGGAGGCCGGAACGCTCAAGGCCATCGCCTGCTCCGGCGCTGAGCGCCTCACCGCCTATCCCGATGTCCCCTGCATGAGCGAGAGCTATGAGGAGCTGGCGGACATGAACATCCTCAGCTGGATCATGGTCGTGGCGCTGAAGGATACGCCCGCTGACGCCGTTGCTTATCTGCAGGAGATCTTTACGGCCGCCGCCACCTCTGATGAGTACCGTGAGACGCTGGAGAGCCTCAGCTTCCAGGCTGTTCCCGCTATGAACAACGACGAAATGCTGCAGTTTGTTGCGGATCAGGCGGAGTATTACGCCAGCGTTCTGGCCTAACCGGCACCTTTTGCGCATAATCAGCTATTGGAGCCTCCATGAATAGCTCATGGAGGCTCCCTTGATAAAACCAATCCACCGAATGTAGAGATGAAGAGGATCCTATGAAAAAGTATGATATTACCATTTCCGCGATCTTAATGGTGGCTGCGGCAGCACTTTTTCTATCCGCCTCCAATTTGCCGGAGGTAGAGGGCGCGATCGGCGCCGGCACATGGCCGCAAGTTCTGGCAGTCCTTCTGTTCTTATTGTCCGCTCTGCTGATGGGACAGGCCCTTACCGGCCATTCTTCCAAGGAGGAACCCTTTGATATCCACTCCCCTGGATTCAAGCGGGTCCTGATCGGCGGCGGGATCATTGTGGTGTTCTGCGTGCTGCTGAAATTCCTCGGTTTCATACTGGCATCCGCCTTTATGATCCCTGCGATCATGCGCCTGATGGGTGAAAAGCGCATCAAGGTGCTGGTTGGCCTCACCGTAGGAGTTCTTGTGGCCGTCTACCTGATTTTCACTGTGGCGCTGCGCCTGCCTCTGCTGCAGGGAAGCCTGTTCTGAGCGTAAGGAGGGATCATAATGATGGAAAGTCTGCTGGCTGCTTTGATGACTGTCGTGCAGCCATATAACATCGCTGTCATGTTTTTCGGCACCCTGATCGGTATACTGGTGGGCGCCATGCCCGGTTTGTCCTCCGTAATGGGACTGAGCATCATGATGCCTCTGACGCTTTCCATGGAAGGCAACTCCGGCATGCTGATGCTGCTGGGCATCTTCTGCGGCGCTATCTACGGCGGCTCAATCACGGCCATTCTGATCAAAACCCCGGGAACCGCCAACTCCGCCGCCACCTGCCTGGACGGATACCCCATGGCCACCAAACTGGGCCAGCCTGGCCGGGCTCTGAGCATTTCCACCATGGCCTCCACTTTTGGCGGACTGTTCAGCGCCGTGATGCTCTTGTGGACCGCGCCTATGCTCAGCAAAGTCGCCCTGAAATTCGGGGCAGCGGAATACTTTGCCTTGGCGATCTTCGGATTGAGCATGGTCACCAGCATCTCCGGAAAAAGCGTCGTCAAGGGCCTGATCGGCGCAGTTTTGGGCCTGATCATGGCGACCATCGGCATGAATGCTCTCACCGGCTCTCCCCGATTCACTTTCGGCACGGTCTACCTGATGGGCGGCATCGCCATGATTCCCACCCTCATTGCCCTGTACGCATTTTCTCAGGGTCTGAACAACATTGAGGGCGGCGGTGGAACCAGCAGCCTTCACTCCAAGGCAAAGCTGGAACGTGTGCTGCCCACCTGGCAGGATGTCAAAACGACCTTCCCCACCATGCTCCGCTCCAGCATCATCGGCACCATCATCGGCGCCATTCCCGGCACAGGCGGAGACATTGCTTCCTGGGTGGGATATAACGAAGCCAAACGCTGGTCCAAGCATCCTGAAAAATTCGGAGAGGGCGCGCCGGAGGGTATCGCCGCTCCGGAATCCGCCAATAACGCCATTTCCGGCGGCGCACTGATCCCGCTGCTGACCCTGGGCATCCCCGGCGACGCAGGCACCGCTGTTATGCTCAGCGCATTGATGATGCAGGGCGTTGTTCCGGGCCCCATGCTGTTCACAGAGCAGACCGGAACGGTGTATACCATTATTGTCGGCCTGTTTTTCGCCAACCTCTGGATGTGCCTGCTGGGATACAGCGCCATCCGCGGTTTTGCCAAAATCGGAAATGTCTCCAACACGTATCTCACACCCATTGTGTTTGTTTTCTGTGTTGTGGGCACTTATGCGCTGAACAATAACATTCTCGACATTTTCATGATGATGATTTTCGGCGTGATCGCGTATATTCTCATCAAATGCGACTTCCCCATGCCGCCGATCATCCTGGGATTGATCCTCGGTTCCCTGGCTGAGAAGAACCTTCAAAGAGCCCTGATCATATCCGACGGCAGCATCTCCGTATTCTTTACCCGTCCCATTTCCCTGGTGCTCATCGTGATCTCTGTCCTGTCCCTGCTGTGGCCCGTGGTAGGTCCTGTGATCAAAAAGCGCCGGGCAAAGTAATTATTTTATGCGCCAAGCGTCTAAAAATGATTGTAAGTGTTTGGAAAGACGAGTATAATTATCTTCAATCACCGAGAGTTTCGAAAGAAATGGGAGGATCGACTTGAAAGGACTTGAACGCCAACAAATCATTTTAGAAACGCTGAGCACGCGCAGCAGCATTGAAGTTAAAGAACTTTTAGCGACCATTCCTGCTTCTCCCGCAACCATTCGGCGTGACCTGACAGAATTGGAGACCGCCGGAAAAATCCGCAAAGCGCGGGGGCGGATCTTCTCAGTCAATGGGCGAAAGCTGCCCGCGTTTGAGTTCCGCAATACCATGCATGACGAGGAAAAAAAGCGGATCGGACGCGCTGCGGTGGAATTGATCAATGACGGGGACACCATTATTCTGGACTCCGGCACCACGATCCAGGCCATGGCTGAAAATCTGCGCAATTTTCAAAAGCTCACTGTTATCACAAACTCCATCTCCATCGCGTACATCCTCAACGGCACTTCTGTAAATGTGTTTCTCACCGGCGGATTTCTTGACGACATGGGCCTGGTGGGAGAGGACGCCGCGCAATTCATTGAGAAGCATCCGGTCGAAAAGGCGTTCATCAGCGCCAGCAGTACCCGCGGCACCGTTGGTCTGACAGTGATCTCCCCCTTGCAGCTTCCCATTAAACGGCAGATGGTCACATCTGCAAAGGAAGTCTATGCGTTGCTGGACGAGAGCAAGTTCCACAGCATGGGCGTGAGCTTATTTGCTGATTTTAAGGATTTGACAGGTTTGATCACTTCAAAGCCCATTACCGACCCCGATCTTTTGAAGCGTTTGGAAGAGGAGCATGTGCGCGTGATTTACGCAGAAGAGGAAAAAAAGCCCACGGAATAACTGCCCTTTCTCCGTTGAAAAGAGGCTGGCAAGCATCTGCTGCCAGCCTCTTCTCTATCAGCAGCACTCCCTCCCTTGCTATTTTTCCGGTGCTGTGCTATGCTTTTCCCAAAGGACCCGCCGGCGGGCGGGTCCTGCGGTTTTCCGGAAAGGAGGTGCCGCTGTGGGCACCCTTGCAAAATTTATCGCCGCCATGCTGATCTTCGGCACCAACGGCCTGCTGGCCCGGCGGATCTCCCTGGGTGGCGCGGAGATCGTGCTGCTGCGGACGCTGCTGGGCTCCTGCTTCCTCATCGGACTGGGCCTGCTGCGGCGGGACCTCCGCCTCGTCGGCCTGCGGGCGGACAAGGTGCCCGCCACCCTGGGCGGCGCGGCCCTGGGGCTCAACTGGGTGTGTCTGTTCATCGCCTACCAGACCGCAGGCGTGAGCCTTTCCACTCTGGTCTACTACTGCGGGCCCATGCTGGTGCTGGCCCTGTCTCCCCTCCTGTTCCGGGAAAAACTCACCTGGAACAAGATCGCCGCTATCGCCGCGGTGGCCCTGGGCATGGTCTTTATCAGCGGGGAGATCGACCGTGGGTCCGATTTGGCCGTGGGGCTGCTGTGGGCCGCCGGGGCGGCGGGCTTCTACGCTCTGGTCATCATCGCCAACAAGCGGGTACAGCACCTCTCCGGCATCCACTGCGCCATGTACGAGCTGATCGTCTCCTTCTTCGTGGTGCTGGCCTTCCTGGCCGTTACCGGGGCCCGGCTGCCTGTGATCCCCGCCGGAAGCGAGCTGCCCTGGGTGCTGGTCCTGGGCCTGGTCAACACGGGCCTTGCCTACTACCTCTACTTCTCCGCCATGCAGTGCCTGTCTGGCCAGACGGTGGCGCTGCTGTGCTACATCGATCCCCTGACAGCGCTGGTTCTGTCGGCGCTGGTCCTGCACGAGCGTCTGCTGCCCCTCCAGATCGCCGGGGCGGCGCTGATCCTGGGCGGCGCCTGCCTGGGCGAGCTGCGGCTGCGGCGGCGCGGCACCTGAAACCAAAGGAGGTCCTCTCATGGAAACCGTCTATATGCAGTTCTTCCTGACCGTCAACGAGGGCAAGTGGCTCATCGCCCGGGCGGTGGCGGGGATGGAGCGGGTCCAGCGGGCCCTGCGCTCCGGCAAGGTCATCCTCAAGGGCGGCACCACCGTCTCCTGCATCTCAGAGCTGCTGGTGGGCTATCCTCTGAAGATCTCCGGCCGGATGACCCCGGAGGGGGCCATGCCCAACCGGACCTACACGGAGCAGGCCTACGGCATCCTCATCGAAAACGGGCAGATCCGGGGCATCGACGCCGAGGTGGACACCCTGATGCCCGACATGGGGCCCGGGGACGTGGTGATTGCCGGTGCCAACCTCTTCGACGTCCACGGCGCCGCCGCCATCCTGGCCGGCAGCCCCGGGGGCTTCCGCTGGGGCCGGGCCACCGCCGCCATGATCTCCGAGGGCGCCGACGTCATCATCCCCGTGGGCCTGGAGAAGCTGATCCCGGGTTCCGTGAACGAGGCCATGAAAACCGCCCGGCGCCAGGGCATCCGCTACCATGACGGCATGGCCTGCGGCCTGTTCCCCCTGGTGGGGGACATCGTCACGGAGATCGAAGCGGTTAAGCTCCTGGCGGATGTGGAGCCCTGCGTCATCGGCCGGGGCGGCATCCAGGGGGCCGAGGGCGGCACCCTCTTCCAGGTCTCCGGACCGGAGGCGGAGGTGGAGCGCCTGCGGGAGATCGTCTCCCTTTGCAAAAACCAGAAGATCGGCGGCGATCCCGCCTCCTTGCAGTGATTGGAGGATTCTATGGAACATCCTTACAGCGACGCCCTGGTGCGCTTCATCCAGGACCATCCCAGCGTCTACCATGTGATTGAAGGCCAGCGCCGGCAGCTGCAGGCGGCGGGCTATGAGCAGCTGCTGGAGAGCCGCCCCTGGCGGCTCCGGCCCGGCGGGCGGTACTTCGTCACCCGGAACGGCTCCGCCCTCATCGCCTTCCGCATCCCGGAGGGGGACTTCCGGGGCTTTATGATGATGGCCAGCCACAGCGACTCCCCGGCGCTGAAGATCAAGGAGCAGCCGGAGATCACCGTGGAGGGCGCGTACAAGAAGCTGAATGTGGAGGTCTACGGCGGCGCCCTGCTGGCCCCCTGGTTCGACCGGCCGCTGTCCGTGGCGGGCCGCCTCTACCTCCGGGAGGGCGGCGCGGTCCGGATGCAGCTGGTGGACTTCCGGCGGGACCTGGTGCTGATCCCGAGCCTTGCCATCCACATGGAGCCCGCCGCCAACAAGGGCCTGGAATGGAAGGCCCAGCGGGACCTGCTGCCCCTGTACGGCCTGGCCGACGCCCAGGACCTGCTGGCCCTGGCGGCCCGGGAGGCAGGGGCAGAACCGGACGCCGCGGCGGGCCATGACCTCTTCGTCTACAACCGGCAGGCCCACAGCGTCTGGGGCGAAGGCGGCGTGTTTCTCTCCAGCCCCCGGCTGGACGACCTCCAGTGTGCCTTCGCCTCCCTCCAGGGCTTTCTGGAGAGCGGGGAGAGCGCCAGCATCCCGGTCCACGTGGTCTTTGACAACGAGGAGATCGGCTCCTCCACCCGGCAGGGGGCGGCCTCGCCCTTCCTGCGGGACACCCTGCGGCGGCTGACGGAGAGCCTGGGCCTCTCCGAGAGCGAGTACCTGGCAAAGCTGCCCCAGAGCTTCCTGCTGTCGGCAGACAACGTCCACGCCCTGCACCCCAACCGGCCGGACAAGAGCGACCCGGTGAACCGGCCCCGGCTGGGCGGCGGCGTGGTGGTCAAGTACAGCGGCAGCCAGAAGTACACCACCGACGCCGCCTCCGCCGCCATCGTGTCCGTGCTGGCGGAACGGGCGGGCATCTCCCTCCAGACCTTTGCCAACCACTCCGACATCCCCGGCGGGTCCACCCTGGGCAACCTCTCCGCCCGGCAGGTGGCAGTGAAGGCCGCCGACGTGGGCGTGGCCCAGCTGGCCATGCACTCCCCCTACGAGACCTGCGGCAGCGGCGACACGGAGGATCTGGTGGCCCTGGCCCGGGCGCTGTTCTCCGCCTCTTTGGAGGAGACAGGAAGCGACTGCTGGGCGGTGCGCTGAGCGTTTCGTAGAAAAAGAGCGTCCCGGCACCTTTTGGTGCTGGGACGCTCTTCCATTTTTTCAGGGTCTCAGCAGGGCGCCCAGCAGGGCGTAGTAGCTCTCGCAGGCCTGCTCCAGCTGGCTCAGCTCCACGTACTCGTCCACAGTGTGGGCCAGGTCCTCCCGGGAGGGGCCCAGTCCCACGGTGGGGATGCCCGCCTCTCCGGCGTAATGGCTGCCGTTGGTGCAGAAGCTGTACTGGGTCACCGCCGGGGTCAGCCCCGCGGCCTCCAGGCCGGCGAGGATGTCCCGGATGAAGGGCTCCTCCCGGTCCCGGAGCCAGCCGGGGAAGAACCGCTGGGCCTGGATGGGATTGCCCGTGTAGCAGCGGGCCTCGCCCCGGGCGAAGGATACCCGGGCCCGGAAGGACGGGTCCTCCGCCGCCAGGCGGTCCAGCTCCGCCTGGATGGGGGCCAGGACGCTCTCCGGCGTCTCCCCCACCAGCAGACGCCGGTCGTAGGTGGCCCGGCAATAGGCCGGCACCACCGAGGCGCCGGGATAGGGCTCCGAGCGGATGTCCGTCAGCTCCAGGATGCCCCGGCCCAGGACCGGCTGCTCCGGCGGCGGCAGGTGCCGCAAGGCCTCGGTCACCTTCCCCATGGCGTACACGGCGTTGACGCCCTTGTCGGGGTTGGCGGAGTGGGCGGGAACGCCGAAGGTCTCCACCACGATCTCCGCCCGGCCCCGCTGGCCGATCTTCAGATCGCACTGGGAGGCCTCGCCGATGACCACGTAGTCCGGCCGGACGGCCCGGCTGACGGCCCGGGCGGCCACACCCTCGAAGCACTCCTCCTGGACCACGCCGGCCACCCAGATCTCCCCGGGAAAGTCCCCGCCCCGGTCGGCGGCATAAAAGCCCGCGGCGGCGGTGAAGGCCGCCACGGCGGCCTTCATGTCGGAGGCGCCCCGGCCGTAGAGCCGCCCGCCGTCGATCTCTCCGCCGAAGGGGTCATGGCTCCAGGCGGAGCGGTCCCCCACCGGAACGGTGTCGATGTGTCCGTCCAGCAGCACCCGCTTTCCCGGGCGGCCGCCCCGCAGACAGCCCAGCACATTCCCGTATTCGTCCGCTGTCACCTGGGTGAAGCCCGCACCCTCCATGTACCGCCGCAGCACACCGGCGGCGCCGTCCTCCTGTCCGGACTCGCTGCTCTGGGCGATCAGGGCCCGCGTCAGCTCCACCACCGTCTCCATCCGCTCCCGGCTCAGCATAGGATCCTCCCCCTTTCGTTTCTGCTCTCATTATAGGCCCGGCGGCAGAGGCCGTCAACCGCCCCGAAGCACAGAGAGACCGGGACTCCGCGGAAACCCGCGAAGCCCCGGTCCGCGCCCTTCGGGCGTTTTCCAATGGCCGTATGGAAGATCGTCAGAGCGTTTCCAGGCACCGCCCCGGCAGCACCGCCGCCAGGGCCCGGGCGGCCTCCTCCGCCTCCCGGGCGGTGAGGTCCAGGCCCAGTGCC
The DNA here is from genome assembly GCF_054476235.1 of Dysosmobacter sp. Phy. Classification (NCBI taxonomy): domain Bacteria; kingdom Bacillati; phylum Bacillota; class Clostridia; order Eubacteriales; family Oscillospiraceae; genus Dysosmobacter; species Dysosmobacter sp. Phy. The sequence continues at coordinate 2,008,301 of NZ_CM136997.1, read as the reverse complement.
GGAAGCCGCAGGGCCAGCAGACGGACGCAGTCCAGCTGCCGGCGGGCCAGGGCGGCGCCCCGATCCGTCAGGGCCAGCTTTCCGTAGCGCTCCTTGGTGACCAGATCCTTTTCCGCCAGGATGCCCAACATCCGGGTGACGGAGGGGCGGGACACGCCCAGCGCGCCCGCCACGGCGGCGGAGCTGATCTCCGGCCGGACCCGCGAGAGCTGATAGATGGTCAGCAGATACCGAAGGTGCGTGCTGGTCAGTTCCATGGTGCCTCCTCCTTCTGCCCGGGCCGCTCACCGGCGGGACGCCGGGTCCTTGTGCCCGCCGCAGCTGCCGCAGTGGGCGCAGTCGCCGCTGCAGTGTCCGCCGGACTTGCGGCTTTTCCAGATGGAGCGGACGGCCAGCCCCACCACCAGCGCCAGAACGGCGCAGACGATCACATACCCCCAGATGTCAGACATCAGCGGCCTCCTTTCCTGTTTCGGGTCACTTCATGGCCGCCGCAGAGACGGAGGTCAGGTGACGGATCTCGCCCTCGGGCTGGTAGCCCTTGCGCAGCAGCAAATACACGATCCCCACCAGCGCGGCAGCGGCCACCACAGTGAACACACCGAAAGTTGCCTCGCCAGTGAAGAGGCCGCCCAACTGGTAGACGATCATGGCGAGCACATAGGCAAAGCCGCACATATAGGCGATGGCGCCCACGGCCCACTTGGGATTGTTCATCTCCCGCTTGATGGCACCCATAGCGGCGAAACAGGGGGCGCACAGCAGATTGAAGATCATGAAGGAATAGGCGCTGAGAGCGGTGAAGTCCGCCGCCACCAGGGCCCAGATGGGGCTGGAGTCATCCATCAGATCCGTTTCCCCGGCGTAGTGGTACAGCACGCCGAAGGTGTTGACCACTTCCTCCTTGGCGATCAGGCCGGTAAAGGTAGCCACGGCGGCCTTCCAGGCCGTGCCGCTGTGCCAGCCCAGGGGATAGAAGATCCAGGCGATGGCGTTGCCGATGGCGGCCAGCAGGGAGTCGTTGTTGTCCTCCACAGCCTGGAATACGCCGTCCACGAAGCCATAGCCCTGAAGGAACCACAGCACAATGGAGCTCAGCAGGATCACCGTGCCGGCCCGCTTGATGAAGCTCCAGCCCCGCTCCCAGGTGGCCCGCAGCACGTTGCCGGGTGCGGGTGCGTGGTATGCGGGCAGCTCCATAACAAAGGGCGCGGGCTCCCCGGCAAAGGCCTTGAACTTCTTGAGCATGATGCCGGAAATCACCACGGCGGCCACACCGATGAAGTAGGCGGAGGTCGCCACCCAGGCGGAGGAGCCGAACACGGCGCCGGCGAAAAGGCCGATGATGGGCATTTTTGCGCCGCAGGGAATGAAACCGGTGGTCATGACGGTCATCTTCCGGTCCCGGTCCTGCTCAATGGTCCGGGAGGCCATGATACCGGGCACGCCGCAGCCGGTAGCCACCAGCATGGGGATGAAGCTCTTGCCGGAGAGGCCGAAGCGGCGGAAGATCCGATCCATGATGAAGGCAATGCGGGCCATATAGCCCACGTCCTCCAGGATCGCCAGCAGCACAAACAGCACCAGCATCTGGGGCACAAAGCCCAGCACCGCGCCTACGCCGGCCACGATACCGTCCTGAATCAGCCCGTACAGCCAGCTGCCCTCAGCGATATGCAGCGCCCCCAGAATGCTGCCGAACACTCCCGGCACCCATTCGCCAAAGAGGACGTCATTGGTCCAATCGGTGGCCCGGGTACCGATGGAGACCGGCCAACCGCCCATGGCAATGGCGTACACCAGGAACATGATGCCCGCGAAAATGGGCAGGGCCAGGATGCGGTTGGTAACGATCCGGTCGATCTTGTCGGAGACGGAGAGGCTGCCTCTGACCGCCTTTTTCTTCACAGCCTTCCCCACCACACCGCTGATGTAGGCATAGCGCTGGTTGGTGATGATGCTCTCGGCGTCGTCGTCCAGCTCCCGCTCACAGTCGGCGATGTGCTCTTCCAGATGGGTCCTCAGGGCTTCGTCCAGCGCCAGGGCCTCCAGCACCTTCTCGTCCCGCTCAAAGATCTTGATGGCGTACCAGCGCAGATACTGGCTCTCCACCTTGCCCTGGATGGACTCCTCGATGTGGGCGATGGCGTGCTCTACGCTGCCGGTAAACACGTGGGGCAGCTCTCCGACCTTGAGGGACCGAGCCGCGGCCATGGCCTGCTCGGCGGCCGCCATGCCGCCCTCGCCCTTCAGAGCGCTCATCTCCACCACCTGGCAGCCCAGGGCCTGCCCCAGCTTGGAAAGGTCAATCTGATCGCCGTTGCGGCGGACCAGGTCGATCATATTGACCGCCACCACCACCGGCAGCCCCAGCTCGATCAGCTGGGTGGTGAGGTACAGGTTCCGTTCGATGTTGGTGCCGTCCACGATGTTCAAGATGGCGTCCGGCTTTTCATGGACCAGATAATTCCGGGCCACCACTTCCTCCAATGTGTAGGGGGACAGGGAGTAGATGCCGGGCAGGTCCTGAATGACCACATCCCTGTGGCCCTTGAGCCGGCCCTCCTTCTTTTCCACGGTAACGCCGGGCCAGTTGCCTACATACTGATTGGAGCCGGTCAGGGCGTTGAACAGCGTGGTCTTGCCGCAGTTCGGGTTGCCGGCCAGTGCGATCTTGATGTCCATTGCGCTCTCCTTCCTAAAATGTTAGCAAAGACTAACTCTTGTTCTGAAAAACAGCGGCTGCCGCCGCTTCCACTGCATGTCTCTCAGTTCACCTCGATCTGCCCGGCGTCGGACTTGCGGACGCTGAGCTCATACCCCCGGACATTCAGTTCCATGGGGTCCCCCAAAGGCGCCACCTTCCGCACGTAGACCTCCACGCCGCGGGTCAATCCCATATCCATGATACGGCGCTTGACGGCGCCCTCGCCGTGGAGTTTCACCACAACAGCGGTCTGTCCGACCTTAACATCTTTCAAGGTCTTCATCGTCTCTCCTCCTTCAAATCATGATCCGGTTCGCCATGGTCTTGTCCAGAGCTACCCGGCAGTCCTTCACCTGAATGATGAGATTTCCGGCCATCTGGCTGACCACTGTTACATCACTGTCCACCACAAACCCCAATTCCGCCAGATGCTGGCGGATCTCATCCTTTCCGGTGATCTTGCGGATCGTGACCGTCTCGCCGGCCCTTGCCATTGTCAGCGGCATCATCGGATTGTCCTCCTTGCTCTTGGACTCCCATTGAAAACGCGATGGTTAGTAAAAGCTAACCCTTTTCGGTTTCGTAGTTTACCATGACTAACCAGTACTGTCAACCCCTTTTTCCAAAATTTTAACAGGAGTAGGCCCCCGTGCGGAAGGCAGTCCGCACGGGGGCCGGTTGAGGGGAAAAAAGGAGATAAGTATCAAAGAAAAACTTTGATAAACAGAGTAAAATGCCTCAGGCGGCGATCAGTTCCAGGATCGTCGCGCCCTGGCGGAACCGGCGGCTGCACATCTCGGTACAGCGGCGGTACTGGGCAAAGCGGCGGCGGGCGGCAGCCGGATCGCCGTAGGCCTTCCAATAGCCGCAGAAGGTGTAGTTCCGGCCTCGATTTTCGATAAAGCCCACCACATCCTCCAGCGGATAGCCCAGAAAGAGTCCAATCTCATGGGGATAGTCCTGCTCCAGGCACAGCCGCTCCGACAGCCGCTCCAGCAGCTGCGGCAGATCCACGTCCGCCGGATATCCCTGCTGTTCCAAAAAACGGCGGTTGGAGCGCTCTGCCAGAATCCGGCGGAGCCAGTCCTCCCGATACAGCAGGAGCATACAGGCCCCGGTCACCCGGCAGGTCTTGAGGACCCGCAGCGTCAGACCCCGGGGGGCCAACTGCCGGGCCCAGCACTCCGCCAGACGGCGGGCCTCACCGGGCACCCTTCCCTGGTAGCGAAAGAGGCTGGCCGGCTTCATCCCAGTCAGAGTCGGCGCGCACTGGTTCACCAGCAGCGCTTCAAATGTCCGTTCCATCGCGGTCCCTCCATCGGCTGCGCTCACAGTTAGTTTCCGCTAACCATCGAGTCAAAAGAAGCGGCCGGCCCCGGCCTCTGTTCGATAGTTAGTTTTCGCTAACCATGAACAAAATATACCACGTCTCTGCCGGTCTGTCAAGCCCTGTTCTAAAATTTTTTCTCCGGTTGCCAAATTCACCCGGGCAGGGTATACTGTCCCTATGAAATGAGAGGACGTGGATCGATGAAGATATTGGTGCTTTCCGACTCCCACGGAGCCATAGAGCCCATGGAGCACGCCGTGGAGCGCACACAGCCCCGGATGATCTTCCACCTGGGAGACTGCTGGCGGGACGCTGAGCGGCTCCAGGGCCGCTTTCCCCAGATCCCGCTGCAGCAGGTGCCCGGCAACTGCGATTTCCGCTCCCAGGAGCCGGCGGAACGGCTGCTCTGCATCGAGGATTTCCGCATCCTCCTATGCCACGGGCACACCTACGGCGTCAAACAATCCCTGACCGCCGCCGGCTTTGCTGCCGAGGAGAAAAATCTGGATCTGTTTCTCTTCGGCCACACCCACCGTCCCCTGGTGGACCGGCGGGGCAAGACGCTGTTTCTCAATCCCGGCAGCATCGGCGACTGGCGGCGGCCCACCTATGGGGTGGTCACCATCGCCGGCGGTAAGCTGGACGGGAGCATCTGTTTGCCGGAGTGATCTGCGCAGAAAAAGGCCGCCCTTACGGGCGGCCTTTGCACATCTTGTCAATCCTTCCAGGCGGCGGGGTTCACCAGCGGGCGGCTGGCGGACGAGGCGGTTTCTCCGGCCGCGCCCCCTTCCGCCGGGGCAGCCGCCTTCCCTGCGGTCTGCGCATCGGCAGCACTCTCTGTTTCGGCAGGGGGCAGAGACTGGAGATATTCCTCCAGACACAGGCCGCTCTTGTGAATGGCCTCCGCCGTCTCCCGGCCCACATAGCGGTAATGCCAGGGCTCATAGCCAATGCCGGTGATCTCCGTCTTGTCCTCCGGGAAACGGAGGATGAAGCCGAACTCCCAGCAGTGCTCCATGAGCCACTTCTGCTCCGCCGTGTCCTCCTGGGCCTCGTCCAGCAGCTGGTAGCCGGCGGACACGATGTCCAGAGCCAGGCCGGTCTGGTGCTCGCTGGTACCGGGCACCGCCACCCAGCGGGCAGCCTCCTGCAAAAGCGTGGCGCTGTCCCACCCAGCGGAACGGAGACGGGCGATCTTTTTGTTGTACAGCCGCACCTGGGTGGCCTCCGTCCGGTAGGCGGAGCAGACGATGGGCCGCAGCCCGTCCTCGCGGCAGGCGGAGAGCATGGCGTTCAGATCTCCATAGATCCGCGCATCCACCTTCATCCCGTTGGAGAGCGTGGCCAGCTTCATCTCATAGTCCTCCGGCAGGGCATTCCAGGGGTTCACCAGCAGCAGCCGCCAGTCCTCCGTCCGCTGGGCGGCGGGCTGTATGTAAGGCTGCGCCGCGGCCTTCCCGCTCTCGGGTGCCGCAGTCTCCGTCGAAATCCCCTCCGCCTCTTCGGCGTGAGGCGCTGTGTATTCACCGCCGACGGCGGCGGATGCCGCGATTTCCGCTGCACCAGACGCATCTCCGGCCCCTTGCTCTGCCGCCAAGACCCCAGAGGTCAGCAACAGGGCTGCCGCCAGAGCCGCAGCAGCAAAACGCGTGTACTTCCAGTCGTTTTTCATAGGTTCCTTTCCGGCCGGCAGGCGGCCTGTCCTGTTTTCTTGGTTTGATGGTACGCCTATCCCGCCGCGAAAGCAAGGGAGAAATTGTAAACAAAGAAAAACAAAAAGAAACAGGGCCGCCCAGTAGGGCGGCCCTGCGGCTTGCAGGAACGATCTTACTTGTACAGCTCGGGCTTCTCCATGGTCTCCACCTTCAGGAACTGGGAGGTGCCGCGGGAGGCGTTCAGCGCGTCGCCGGCCACGCAGGCCACGTAGCCGTCCCAGCTGGAGGGACCGGTGAGCTTGCCGGCGTGGACGGACTCCACCCACTTGCAGAACTCGATGTCATAGGCCTCGATGAAGCGCTCCTTCCAGTCGGTCATGATGGGCATGGACTCGGCGGGCTTCACGCTGTCCCAGCCGGCCGGACGGGAGCGGCAGACCACGGCGTAGGGGTCGGGCAGCTTCACGGTGCCGTTCTCGCAGACCACCTCGCACTGGATGTCGTAGCCGTAGCCGTCGGCCACCTGGACCTCCACGTCGATGAAGCAGCCCTTCTTGGTGCGCATCAGCATGACCTGGGGATTGTCGTAGCCCTTGTCGGAGTTGGAGGACTGGCGGACCTTGACGCACTGGACGTCCTCATACTCGTCGTCCAGCAGCCAGCGGCAGATGTCCAGCTCGTGGATGGCCACGTTGGTGACGCCGTTCTCGGTCTTGAAGCCCGGGCCCTGGGAGACGTTGCGGTGGCAGGCCTTGATCAGCAGGGGCTTGCCGATCTCGCCGGAGTCGATGATGCGCTTCATCTCGGCGTAGCCGCGGTCATAGTGGCGCATGAAGCCCACCTGGACCAGGCGCTTGCCGATCTCCAGCTCGCGGTTGATGATCTCCTCGCAGTCCTTGGCGTTCTGGCTCAGGGGCTTCTCGCAGAAGCACCACTTCTCCTCGGCCAGGGTCTTCATGACGTAGTCATGATGGGTGGGATCGATGGAGGTGATGACCACGGCCTCGACCTCGGGATCCTTGATCATGCCGTCGCAGTCGTTGCCGTAGGAGCGGATACCGTACTTGGCTGCGGTGTCGTCGGCAGCGGCGGCCACATAGTCGCTGACAGCCACGACGGTGGCGCCGGGGACGGTCTCGATGATGCGGCGGCAGTGATCCTTGCCGATGGCGCCGCAGCCGATGATGCCGATTTTCAGAACCTTATCCATAATAATGACCTTCCTTTATTGTAGTATGGTAGGATTTTTAGTAAGCAACGATAATCTTCCTGCACACGGTGCAGCGGAGGGCGGGAGCGGAGAAGCCATGAATCCAGTCGTGTTCTCCAATAATATCAGGGTTCAACAAAGTGGAGAACGCCTTTGGCTTCTCCGTCCAGAAGACGGCTCCGCCACCTGTGCTCTGGAGAAAGCCTGCTTCCATTTCTTGACCGCAGAAAGGGCATTCCATAATGAACCTCCCAAATTTCACCCCGGCCCCCCTTACGCCCGCTTGTTCCAGACAGGCAGCGCCTGCCGGAACTCCGCTGGCCGCAGCCCCTCGCTATGCGGGGAAGGGACATATTGGCCTCGCTATGCTGCCGGTGGTGGTAACGGTGAGTCCATATCCAGACGATGGAATCCCCCCTGGAGGCATTTTTTAATATTTGCGCGCGTCCTTCACGTGAGCCAGGTGGCTCTTGTAGGCCTCCAGGTTCTCCTTGCGCTCGGAGACCTCGGTGTCGCCCACGCGCCACCAGGAGCCGTAGCCATCGGTCATGGTCTTGGGCAGGACCTTGATGTCGAACAGCACGGGGCGGTTCTTCACCTTCTTGGCGTCCTCAAAGGCAGCCACCAGCTCCTCCATGGTGCGAACGTGGTAGGCCTTGCAGCCGTAGGCCTCGGCCACCTTGGCGTAGTCGATGTCCATAAAGTCGCCGAAGAGGCCGTCGCGGTTGCGGTAGCGCAGCTCGGTGCACAGCGTCACGTTGCCGTGGCCCACCTGGAGGTTGTTGATGCAGCCGAAGCTGGCGTTGTCGAACAGGCAGATGTTGATCTTCTTGTGCTCCTGGCAGGCGGTGACCAGCTCGCCATGGAGCATGTTGAAGCTGCCGTCGCCGCAGAAGGCATAGACCTCCCGCTTGTCGCCGATGGCCAGCTTCACGCCCAGGGCGCCGGCCACCTCATAGCCCATGGTGGAGTAGCCGTACTCCATGTTGTAGGTATCCACGGCACGGGGGCGCCACATGCGCTGCATATCGCCGGGCAGAGAGCCGGCGGCGCCGATGGCCACATCCTCGTCGGCCATCATGGCGTTGATGGCACCCAGAACGGTGGTCTGGCACAGGCCCGCCTTCAGATCGGCGGCAAAGCGCTTGGCGGAGTCGGCGTTGGCGTCGTTGATGATGGGCTTCCAGGACTTCTTGTCCTCGAAGGTGATGCCGTCCAGACGCTCCAGCTCCTTGAGCCACTTGTCCTTGGCGGCCTGGATCTCGGTGGTGTAGCCGCTCTTGTAGCCCTCCAGCAGCTTCTCAAGGCGCGGCAGGGCGTCCTTGGCGTCAGCCACCACGGGGATGGCGTCCAGCTTCAGGGCCTGGAACTCGGAGACATTGATGTTGACGAACTTGCAGGTGTCCTTGAACAGCCACTTGGAGGAGGTGGTGAAGTCGGTGTAGCGGGTGCCCACGCCGATGACCAGGTCCGCCTTCTTGGCGATGTCGTTGGCGGCGGAGCAGCCGGTGACGCCCAGGCCGCCCAGGTTCAGGGGATGGGTCCAGACGACGGCGCTCTTGCCGGCCTGGGTCTCGCCGAAGGGGATGTTCAACGCCTCAGCGAAGTGCTTGAACTCCTCGTGGGCCTCGGAGTAGCGGACACCGCCGCCGCACACCAGCATGGGGTGCTTGGCCTTGCGGATGGCCTCCGCCGCGTCGGCGAGAGCCGCCTCGGTGGCAGGGCGGCGCTCCAGGCGCCACACGCGCTTGGCGAAGAAGCTCACGGGGTAGTCATAGGCCTCGCCCTCCACGTCCTGGGGCATGGCCAGGCACACGGCGCCGGTGTTGGCCGGGTCGGTCAGAGTCCGGAAGGCGGAGATGCAGGCGCTCATCAGCTGCTCGGGACGGACGATGCGGTCCCAGTAGCGGCACACGGCCTTGAAGGCGTCGTTGGTGGAGATGGAGAGGTTGTGGGTCTGCTCCACCTGCTGCAGCACGGGGTCGGGCTGGCGGCAGGCGTACACGTCGCCGGGCAGAACCAGCACGGGGATGTTGTTGGCGGTGGCGGTGCCGCAGGCGGTGACCATGTTGGCGGCGCCGGGGCCCACGGAGGAGGTGACCGCGAAGATCTGCTTGCGCTTCATCTGCTTGGCAAAGGCCACGGCCGCCTGGGCCATGCCCTGCTCGTTCTTGCCCTGGTAGACCTCCAGGTGCTTGGCCTCCTGGCTCAGCGCCTGGCCAAGGCCCACCACGTTGCCGTGGCCGGGGATGATGAACATGCCGCGGACAAAGCGGGTCTGGACGCCGTCCACCTCGATGAACTGGTTCTCCAGAAAGCGGACCAGGGCCTGGGCCATGGTCAAACGAACGGTTTTCATATGACGGTTACCTCCTGTCAGTGATTGGGATAGATGTGGTCGTTGGCGTCGGCCTTCCACAGCCAGGCGTGCTCGGGATCGTCAATGCGGGTCTTGTCCCAGGGATCGCCGTCCAGATGCCGGATGCCCCAGGCATAGCACATGGCGTAGCCCGGCGCGGCGGTCTGGGAGTGGAAGCCGTGGTTGATGACGGCGCAGCCATTGTGGCCGGTCTTGAAGATCTCACCGTTGGCAAAGCCCGCGCCGAAGCCGTCGGGATAGTCGAAGCGGTAGAAGTAGACCTCCGGCTGGGGATGATGGTGGGGCGGATAGGAGGACCACTTGCCGGGCAGGTTCAGCACCTCGCCCAGGACCATGTTGGAGAAGGGGGCGTTGTCCAGATCGAAGAAGGTCTTGATCTCCCGGGACATGCAGCCCATCAGCTCGCCGGCGAAGCCCTTGTGCTCCACCTGGACCTTGTCGGGGCTGTACATGACGGCCTCGTAGTCCTTTTCATTGATGGTTTTCTGAATATACAGCTCACTGTGCCCCTGAGCCGTCAGGACAATCTTGGTCTTGCGGGGGGCCAGCAGGCAGTAGGCGTCGTGATGGAAGCAGTCGGGGCGGTCGGCCTCCACGGTCTCGCCGTTCCACTGGAAGGTGACCTTGCCGGCAAACAGCAGCACGGCGCTCTCCTTCTCCGGCTCCTCGATGGTGTAGGTGTCGCCGGCCTCCATCAGCAGCAGGCCAATGTCCATCTGGGTGCCCATGTCGTCCACGGCGGAGTCGATATAGGCGTTGTAGCCGTTTTTCAGTTCTGCGTTCTTATTAAAATAGGTCATCGGAAACATCTCCTAATTAAATAGTCTGAACGCGTGCATGGGTACGCGGGACCTTACAGGCCGGTGTGCTCCCGGATGTACTTGCGGCCCTTCATGGCATACTCCAGGGGGTTGGCCTTGGCAGGATCCTGCTCGGCCTCCACCAGCAGCCAGCCGGTGTAGCCGGCGTCCGCCAGGACCTTGAACACGGGGTCGAAGTCCACGTCGCCGTCGCCGGGGACGGTGAAGGCGCCGTTGCGGACGGCCTGGAGGAAGGACCAGTTGTTCTTCTTCACTTCTTCCACCACCGGCAGGCGCATATCCTTCAGATGGACGTGGCCCACCCGGTCGGCGTACTTCTTCAGCATGGCCAGGGGATCCTCGCCGGCGAAGGTGAAGTGGCCGGTGTCATAGCACAGGAACACATACCGGGGATCGGTGTTGGCCATCATGCGGTCCGTCTCCTCGCTGGTCTGGACCACGGTGCCCATGTGATGGTGGAAGCACAGCTTGAAGCCACGGTCCGCGGCGATCTTGCCCAGCTTGTTCAGCCCGTCGCAGAAGCGGTCCCACTCGGCGTCGTCCATGACGTGCTTGTGGCCGCCGGTGAGGACGGGGGTGTCCATCTGGCCCTGGATGGAGTAGCTCTGCTCGCTGACGTTGATGCGGTTGGCGCCCACGGCGGCCAGGAAGTCCAGGTTGGCGATGAAGTCCTTTTCCTCCTCTTCAAAGGGACGGGTCAGAATAAAGGAGGAATACCAACGGCTGGCAATGCGCATGCCCCGCAGATCCAGGGCCTTTTTCAGCTCAACGGGGTCCTTGGGATACTTGTTGCCGATCTCGCAGCCGGTGAAGCCCGCCAGGGCCATCTCGCTGACGATCTGCTGGAAGGTGTTTTCCCCGCCCAGCTCCGGCATATCGTCGTTGCACCAGCCGATGGGCGCGATGCCCAGGAACACGCGATTGGGATCAAACATGAAGAACGTCCTCCTTAATAATTAATAGCACTCTACCACATCTCCCCGGCGGCAGCTGAAGCCTCCGCCTCAAAACATTAAAACGTTGCATCTGTGTTCGTTCACAGAACCACATACAACAAGTCTGGGAGCATGTTTTTACCTCTTTAACCTATCATCGTTTGGAAAAAAAATCAACGGTTTTTCCAGGTCTGTTTGGATTTTTTCCGATTTAGCCAAAGGGGCCCCTGCATTTTCTGCGGAAGTGACAACGCCCTTTACAGGCGGCAGCGGAGGGGGTGTTTTCCTCCCCGGGAACCGCCCGCGAAGGGCAATGTAAAATCCATGTAAAATCTCTCCCTCTTTTTTTGTCGGCGCCGAAAATTGTTTTCATATTATTCACAAACCAAACTGCATATTTTTTGGGAAAACAACGGTTTTTCTTCCATGTTATTGACGGCGGACAGTCTCCGTGCTACACTTTGTTTGCGTTTACCGGGACTTTTGTTAATCGATTTTACCGTTAACAGGTTCCGGAATTTTCAAGTCGGCGAAAGTCGAAACAAACGCGAAAAGGAGAAAAGAAGCATGAAAAAACTCTTTGCACTGTTCCTGGCTCTGATCATGGCTCTGTCCCTGGTGGCCTGCGGCGGCGGCGACACCGCTACCGAGGAGACCACTGATGACACCGCTGCTGAAGAGACCACTGACGACGCCGCCGCTGCCAGCGACGTGGAGATCGCCGTCGTCCTGAAGACCCTGTCCTCCGAGTACTGGAGCTATGTGAAGGCCGGCTGCGACGCTGCCGCCGCTGACCTGGGCGTCAAGGTGACCGTTGTCGGCCCCGGCGCTGAGAGCGAGATCGAGCAGCAGGTCGCTATGATCGAGCAGCAGATCGGCGCCGGCTGCGACGCCATCATCGTTGCCCCCAATGACGCCGGCGCCGCTTCCGGTGCTCTGGCCAGCTCCATCGGCGTGATCCCCGTTCTGTCCGTCGACACCAACGTTGGCATCGAGGGTCAGACCTCCTTCGTCGGCACCTCCAACGTGGACGCCGCCAAGCAGGGTGGCCTGTGGGCCGCTGAGCAGGCCGGCGAGGGCGCCAAGGCCGTCATCATCTACGGCCAGGAGGGCGACAACACCTCCAACATGCGCCGCGAGGGCTATGAGGCCGCCTGCGCTGAGGCCGGCATCGAGGTTCTGGAGGCTCTGTCCGGCCAGAACACCACTGACGGCGCCACCAAGACCATGGAGGACCTGCTCAACGCCTATCCCGATCAGATCGACATCGTCCTGTGCCACAACGACGACACCGCTATCGGCGCTATGAACGCCTGCAAGTCCGCCGGTGTTGAGGACATGATCATTGTCGGCTTCGACGGCAACCAGTCCGCCGTGGACCTGATCCTGGCCGGCGAGATGGTCAAGGCCACCGTCGCCCAGCAGCCCTATCAGATGGGCTATCAGGCTGTTGAGGCCGCTCTGAAGGCCATCAACGGCGAGACCGTGGACGAGGTCATCAACGCCCCCGTCGAGGTCGTCACCGCCGAGAACGGCCAGGAGTACCTGGACAGCCTGGCCGCCATGAAGGGCTAAGCCTTTCGGCAAATCAGTACATCTGAACAGAACTGTGGAATTTGGCGGCAGCGATGTCTGCCGCCAAATTCCCGTTCCGCGCAAACTCTTTTCTCCTCCCGCGGCGGCGGGAACCGAAGAAATCAGGAAAGGAACGAGGTAATCGCATGAGTGAGTATGTGGTCGAGCTAAAAAACATTACCAAACGTTTTCCTGGTGTCGTCGCATTGAAAAACATGTCCATTGGTATCCGGCCTGGAGAGATCCACGGCCTGATCGGTGAGAACGGCGCCGGCAAGTCCACCCTCATCAAGGTGCTCACCGGCGTCCATACGCCTGAGGAGGGCGAGATCTTCGTGGATGGCCAGAAAAAGGTCTTCCGCAATCCCGTCCAATCCCGCGAAGCCGGTATCGCCTGTGTCTACCAGGAGCTGAACATCGTCAAGCAGCTGTCTGTGACGGATAACGTTTTTATGGGACGCGCCATCAAGAAAAACGGCCTTCTGGACTATCCCAGGATGCACGCGGAGGCAGAGGCCGCCCTGAAGACGCTGGGCCATCCGGAAATCAATGTCAGAATGGAAAGCGGCAAGCTGGGCGTGGGCCAGCAGCAGATGGTGGAGATCGCCAAGGCTGTGTCCCTGGACGCCAGGCTGATCATCATGGACGAACCCACCTCCTCTCTGGGCAAGGAAGAGATCGCCCAGTTGGTGGAGACTGTCCGGGGCCTCAAGGCCAAGGGCGTGGCCATTTTGTTCGTCTCTCATAAACTGGAGGAGCTCTTCGAGCTGTGCGACCGTGTCACCGTCATGCGGGACGGCGAGCACATCGTCACCGAGGACATCGGCAACATGACCGAGGACTCCCTGATCAACGCCATGGTGGGCCGGACTCTGGACAACCTCTATCCCAAGGAGTTCGGCGTCAAGGGCGACGTGTGGCTGGAGGGCCGGAATCTCAACGAGGCCGGTGTGCTCCACGACGTCTCCTTCCAGGCCCACGCGGGCCAGATCACCGGCTTTGCCGGCCTGGTGGGCGCCGGGCGGACGGAGACCATGCGGGCCGTGTTCGGCGCCGATAAGCTGGACAGCGGCGAGGTCTACGTCAAGGGCGAGAAGGTACATATCCGCTCTCCCAAAGACGCCATCCAGAAAAAGATTGCGTTCCTCACCGAGGATCGCAAGGGCCAGGGCCTGGTGCTGTCCCTGGACGTGCGCACCAACCTGATCCTGGCCAACATGAAGGGCTTTTCCAACGGCCCCTTCCTGAACAAGAGCAAGATCGAGGCCTCCGGCCGGGAAAACGTGGAGGCTCTGAAGATCAAGACCCCGTCTCTGGACGAGGTGACGGCCCAGCTCTCCGGCGGCAACCAGCAGAAGGTGGTCATCGGCAAGTGGGTCAACACCGACGCGGACATCTTCATCTTCGACGAGCCCACCCGCGGCATCGACGTGGGTGCCAAAATCGAGGTTTACCGCGTCATGAACGACCTGGTCAAGGCCGGCAAATGCGTCATCATGGTCTCCTCCGAGCTTCCGGAGATCCTGGCCATGAGCGACCATGTGGTGGTCATGCGGGGCGGCCGCGTCATGGCCAACATCGACCGTGACACCCCGCACTTCAACTCTGAGGATATCATGAAAGCGGCCTGGGGAGGAGAGTTAGACTGATATGAAAAAGAATTCTGGGAAAGAGCTTCTGCAAAAGCTGGGCACTCTGCTGGCCCTGGTCATTCTGATCATCATCTTCTGTGCCCTGATGCCGGATAAGTTCCCGAAGCTCAGCAACATTATGAACATCCTGAAGCAGGCGTCCATCAACTGCCTGATCGCCGCCGGTATGCTGTGCGCCCTGATCACCGCCGGCATCGACCTGTCCGTGGGCTCCAACTGCGTGCTGTGCACCTGCACCATCGGCGTCATGGTCCAGAACTTCGGCATCACCAACCCCGTGGCTCTGATCGTGGTTGGCCTGGCCGTGAGCACCTTCGCCGGCTTCATGAACGGCACGCTGCTCACCCGCCTGGATCTGCCCCATCCCTTCGTTTCCACTCTGGGTATGAAGAACGTGCTGTGGGGCATTGCCCTGGTCATCACCGGCTCCAAGTCCATCGCCTTCACCAACACCGGCGTGGACGGCCTGATGTGGATTGGCAGCGGCTCCGTGCTCAAGTTCGGCAGCTTCCCCGGCATCCCCTTCAGCTTCATTCTGGTGCTGGTGGTGTTCGCTATCTTCCACGTGTTCCTGACCCGGTCTGCTCTGGGCCGTCAGATCTACTGCGTGGGCGGCAACCCCGAGGCTGCCCGGCTGTCCGGTATCCCCTCCAAGAACGTGCTGACCTTCGTGTATGCCCTCTCCGGCTTCACCGCGGGTCTCGCCGGTGTGGTGTCCGTGGGCCGTCTGGCCTCCGCCAACGGCAATGCCGGCTCCACCTATGATACCGACGCCATCGCGGCCTGCATCATCGGCGGCGCCTCCTTCACCGGCGGCAAGGGCACCATCTGGGGCACCCTGATCGGCGCTCTGCTGATGGCCGTTATCCGCAACGGCCTGAACCTGATGGGTGCTCAGACCAACGTGCAGTACATCGTCATCGGCGCCGTCATCATCCTGGCGGTCACCATCGACGTGTTCCGCAACAAGGCTGAGGCCAAGGCCCGGAAGATGGCTGCTCAGTAATCCCCTTCCGCACAGATGTTTCTATTGCAGCGGCCCCGCCTTTTGGCGGGGCCGCTTTTTCCATGCTTTTTACCGGACGGTATCTTTCTGCCGGAGGAATCAGGAATGGCCTGTGAGGGATACTTGATTTATTCACACTTTTCCTGTATCATGAATTTCAATTTTTAAAAGAAGAGAAAGGAGCGACTTCATGCCGATCCAATTCAATTTCGGCGGATTCGACTTCGGGAATTTTGGTGCGGGCGCCCAGAACAATCAGGGCGGCTTCACGCCCCCACCCAAAAAGCCCCGCAAATCCCGCAAGGCCGTGGGCAGCCCCGCCGGGCGCATCGCCATCAACCTGCTGGTCACGCTGGTATTCGCCCTGGGCTATTTCTATATCGAGCTGCCCGCTCTGAACTTCCACGCCGAGGAGCTGTATGTGTTCCTCTTCCTGGTCTGCGCGGTGTACTGCGTGTGCGCCGTGTTCACCTCCGGCTTTCAGGGAGACGGCGCCAAGGGCTATTTCCACTTTGTGAAAAAGCAGTGCACCATCCCCTTCTTCGCCGTGGCGGCACTGATCGCCGTGATCCTGGTGGGCGCTGCCAGCTCCTGGGTGGTGATCCGGGCCGGCAGCTACGCTGAGCTCCTCACGGTCGAGTCCGGCGATTTCGCCGCCGAGGTGGAGGAGATCTCCTATGACCAGATCCCCATGGTGGACAAGGACTCCGCCGAGCGTCTGGCTACCCGGAAACTGGGTGAGCTGGCGGACATGGTGTCCCAGTTTGAGGTCCAGGAGGGCTTCACCCAGATCAACTATCAGGGCCGGCCTGTGCGGGTGGCGACGTTGGAATACGCCGACCTTATCAAGTGGTTCACCAACCGCTCCGAGGGTCTGCCGGCCTACCTGATTGTGGACATGGTGACCCAGGACGTGGAGGTGGTGCGCCTGGAGGAGGGCATCCGCTACACCACCGCCGAGCACTTCGGCCGAAACCTCCAGCGGCACCTGCGGTTCCATTACCCCACCTATATGTTCGCCAACCCCGTCTTTGAAATCGACGAGGAGGGCACGCCCTTCTGGGTCTGCCCCCGGATGGTCAAAACCATCGGCCTCTTCGGCGGCACCGACATCCACGGCGCCGTGCTGGTCAACGCCGTCACCGGCGAGAGCCAGTACTATGAGGAGGTCCCCTCCTGGGTGGACCAGGTGTACGTGGCGGACCTCATTATGGAGCAGTACGACTACTACGGCATGTACGCCAACGGCTTTTTGAACTCCATCTTCGGCCAGCGGGACGTGAAGGTCACCACCGACGGCTATAACTATATCGCCATCGGAGACGACGTGTATATGTACACCGGCGTCACCTCCGTCACCACCGATCAGTCCAATATCGGCTTCCTGCTGAGCAACCAGCGGACCAAGGAGACCAAGTTCTACACGGTGGCCGGTGCCACGGAGTCCTCCGCCCAGGCCAGCGCCCAGAGCCAGGTCCAGCAGATGCGCTATATCGCCACCTTCCCCCTGCTGCTGAACGTGGCGGACCAGCCCACCTACTTCATGGCCCTCAAGGGCGAGGACGGCCTGGTGAAGATGTATGCCATGGTCAACGTCCAGCAGTACTCCATCGTCTCCACCGGCGCCACCGTGGCCGCCTGCGAGACCAGCTACCGCCAAGCCCTGGCGGACAACGGCATTATCAAACAGGAGGAGGCCGGGGTGGATCAGTCCGGTGACAGAGACCTGGGGCCCGCCCAGTTTGAGATCACGGATATCCGCACGGCGGTCATTGGCGGCAGCACCCAGTATTTCCTGGGCGCCGGTGAAAACGCGGAGCATGGCGCGGTCTACTACCAGATCAGCGCGGCGGACGATCCCAGGGTGGCCATGCTGCAGGTGGGAGACGGTGTGCTCATCAGCTTTGACCGGAACCAGACCCCGCAGGAGCTGACCGTTGGGAGCGGCGGAGACAAGGTGGTGCTGTACACCATTTTCCGTGCCGAGAGCCTGGGCGACTACTACGGCTCATCAGCCCCAACAGACACGTCCCCCGACCAGACGGCAGAGAACGCCGCCTGAGAACAGAAAGAAGGAATTTTTATCAGCGCACTTCAGGAATTTGTCTCCCTGCTGACCGGCACCTTTAATAACCGGGACCAGCTGGCGGCCTTCCAGGCCCAGGGCGTGGAGGGCTACCCCGCCGCACGCCACGTGAACACCGTCCTCAACGACCGCATCGACGGCCTGCCGGAGAACTTTGACGGCGTCTTTATGCTGGAGGAGAGCGACTACACCGTGAACGGCCGCACCAACCCCATGCCCCACCTGTTCCTCTTCACCCTGGAGCCGGGCGGCCGGGTGAAGCTGACCAGCTACGACATGCCCGCCCCCTACACCAAGGAGACCTTCCGGGCGGAGAGCCTGGGCCGTCTGAACTACGCCGACCTGACCCCCTCCGCCAAGTTCACCCCCGCCCTGTACGAGTACAGGGACGGCGGCTGGGAGGGCGGCAGCGAGAGCATGTTCACCCCCGTGCTGAAATTCAAGCTGTGGGAGCGGTTCACCCCCGAGGTTCTGGTGGTTTCCGAGTCCATGGAGATGAACGGCAAGCGGACCTTCGGCTATGACCAGCCCCTGGAATACCGCCGCTGCCGGTAATGCATCCGCCGAAAAGGCCGCCCTGACGGGCGGCCTTTTTCTGTTCCGCGGAAGAGAAAAATTGTTTTGAAGTCGTTGACATCCCTTTTTCCGGCGCATATACTGGAATTCATTAGAAAAAGGAGCGTGAAACCCATGGACCTGAGACTCAATGACGCGGTCATGAACGTGGAGCTGTCCGGCATCCGCCGGTTCACCTTTCTGGTGCGGGACACCCCCGGCGCCTGCGCCCTGACCATCGGGGAGCCGGATCTGAACACCCCGGACCCCATCAAGGAGGCCGCCAAGGCCGCCCTGGACGCCAACGACACCCACTATCCGCCCGGAAACGGCTTCCCCTACCTGCTGGAGGCCATCTCCAAGTTTGAGGCGGAGCGCCACGGCCTGCACTACGGCCCCGACGAGATCCTGGTGACCGTGGGCGCCACGGAGGCGCTGTCCGCCACCTTCAACACCCTCCTCAACCCCGGCGACGAGGTCATCATCCCCACCCCCGCCTTCGGCCTGTACGAGTCCATCACCCGCCTGTGCCGGGGCGTGCCGGTGTTCCTGCCCACGGAGGACAACGGCTTCCAGATCGACCCCGCAGCCCTGGCGGCGGCCCTGACCCCCCGGACCAAGGCCATCATCCTGACCTCCCCCAACAACCCCACCGGCTGCATGTACAGCAAGGAGACCCTGGACGCCATCCACGAGGTGCTCAAGGACCGGCCCGTGTTCGTGATCTGCGACGACGTGTACCGGACGCTGACCTATGTGGACGGCTACCACAGCTTTGCCGAGTACCAGGACATGCGGGACCGGATCGTGGTGGTCCAGAGCTTCTCCAAGCCCTATGCCATGACCGGCTGGCGCGTGGGCTACCTGCTGGCGGACAAGGCCGTGAAGAGCCGGCTGGAGGTGTTCCACCAGTACGCCGTCACCTCCGTCCCCGCCTTCATCCAGCCTGCCTGCGTCAAGGCCCTGGAGAGCGACACCGCCCCCATGGTGGAGATCTTCCGCAAGCGGCGGGATTACATCTACCGGCGCCTGACCGATATGGGCTTCGCCATCCAGGAGCCCCAGGGCGCCTTCTATGTGTTCGTGGACGTGCGCAAGTACGGTATGGACTCCATCACCTTCTGTGAGCGGATGCTCAGAGAGAGCCTGGTGGGCGCCATCCCCGGCATCTATTTCGGGACCGAGGGGTACATCCGGCTGTCCTACTGCTACTCCGACGCAGACCTGAAAGAGGGCCTGGACCGGATCGAGCGGTTCATCAAGAGCCTGTAAAAAAGAGAAGCGGCGCCGTGCGTTTGCACGGCGCCGCCTTTTATTCCCGATATTCCAGCAGGTCCTCCACCCGGCAGCCCAGGACGAAGCAGAACCGGGCCAGCACATCCGCGTCGATCTTCTCCACATCGTCCCGGAACCATTTGTCCACCACTTCAAACCGGGTGTTGGCGGCCTTGGCCAGCGCGTTGCGCTTCATCTGCCGCTGTTCCAGAACTTCCCGCAGGCGGACATGGACCCGGCCGTATTCCCGTATCGCCATGACAGACTGGTTCTTCTCCATATCCTCACCTCACACAGTCAACTTGTCCGGAGCGCAGCGGATCGCTGCTCTCATGAAATATAGTTACTATATTTGGAGTAATTTGTAAAGAGGCGTATGGATTTTTGCAAAGATCTGTATGGCAGACGACACGCACCGGTGAAAGCGCGCTCCGGGCGCTGGAGCGGCAGGATTTCGGAACGGCCCGGAGCATTTTGATCTCCGCACAGCAGGCGGCGGAGGAGCGGTACCTGGAACAGGAGGAGGCAGAAGCATCAGGCTTGTTCGAGGCACAAGCATTGCCGCCTGCGGGGAATCCGCCCCCATTTTCTTTTGTCTTGACAAAAGAAAACGGCCGCGGCCGGTCAAGAGAAAACCGCTTTGGACGAAAGGACGGCCCAAGGGCCGTCCTTTCGTGATGGCGGGGGCCGTGCGAATCGGTCCCCCGGCGGCGTCGGTCTGCCGTCCCTGCGCTATCCCCCTTCCGCGCACAACCTTGTCCCCGCATAACAACTGCGCCGCTCAACGGGGTGTATGTCGAATCGATCAGCTTCTCTTTCCGCTGCCGCTCACCAGGCGCTCATCGAAAGCCGGGGCAGCGGCAGCGGTAAGAGGAGCAGGCCAAATCGTTGATCACCCCCCATTCATCCGCTGCACGGTCTATGCGGCTCCAGGGTCTTTCGACCGCCGGGGTAAAGCGCAGGGACGGCGGGGCTATCGACACCCTCCGCACCGATTCGCGCGACCCCCGCATACACGAAGAGGCGGCCCTTTTAGGCCGCCTCTTCGTCCGGGCGTCTTTTCTTTTGGACCGTGCACGGCCCGTTTTCTTTTCGTCTTGCCGAAAAGAAAATGGGGGGTGCATTCCCCGGGAACCTCCCGGTCCCCGCCGCCCTGCCGCACCGGCAAAAAAGGGCCGCCCCCTGCGGGACGGCCCTGCGCGTATGGGAAGATCGCCGTCTCAGTTCAGAGACACCGCGGTACCGCTGACGGTGACCATCAGCATCCCGTTGTCCGCGCCCAGCACCTCGTAGTCCACGTCGATGCCAACCACAGCGTCGGCGCCCAGGATCTGCGCCCGCTGTTCCAGCTCCGCCAGCGCCTGGGTGCGGGCCTTCATCAGCTCGTCCTCATAGGTGTTGGAGCGCCCGCCGAAGAAGTTGGATAATCCCGCGGCAAAGTCCTTGAGGACATTGACGCCGGAGATCACCTCTCCGAACACGACGCCGTGGTACGCGGTGATGGTGCGGCCCTCCACGGAGGGGGTGGTGGTGAGAATCATGAAAGTTCCTCCTTTTGTCATCCGGTGGTCAATCCAGCATCAGCAGCTTCTGCAAAAACGCCACGCCCTGGGGCAGCACCGCCTCGTCGTCAAAGGCGAACTCCGGCGCGTGGAGCTGGGGCGTATCCCCCACGCCCAGCAGGAAGAACACACCGGGGGTGTACTGCTGGTAGAAGGAGAAATCCTCCGCCGCCAGCATCGGCGCCTCCAGAAGAAGGGGCGCGTCAGCCCCCAGCTTGGCGGAAACGTCGGCGTACAGCTCCTCGTGGTTCCACACCGCCGGATACCCCTCGCTGAGGTGGACGGTAACGGTACAGCCGGTCTCCGCCTCCAGTGCCTTGCCGATGTCCTGGAGCTGGCGGCGGCAGAAGCGGAAAGTCTCCTCCCGGTAGGTCCTCAGGCTCCCCTCCAGCACCGTGCGGCCGCTGATGGCGTTGCGGACCGTGCCGGAGACCATCTTGCCGAAGCGCAGCACCCGGGGCTCCGCCGGGGGCAGGGAGTCCATCATGGCGTATGCCCGCTGGAGATAGGCGATGCCCGCGGTCAGGGCATCCCGGCCCTCGCTGGCCCGGCTCATGTGGACGCTGCGGCCCTCCACGGTGACGGTGACCTCGTTGGACCGGGCCATGAGGGGACCGGGGCGGGAGGCGATCACGCCCTGCTCCAGTCCCGGCCACAGGTGCAGGCCGAAGATGTGCCGGACACGGTAGCGCTCCAGCACGCCGGCCTGGCAGAGCTTGCCGGCACCGCCGGTGGTCTCCTCCGAGGGCTGGAAGATCAGCAGCACGTTCCGGGGCAGCTCAGAGAGGTGGGCGGCCACATATTCCGCCAGGGCCAGCACCATGGCGGTGTGGCCGTCGTGGCCGCAGGCGTGCATGACGCCGGGGTGGGCCGAGGCATAGGGCAATCCCGTCCGCTCCGGCACCGGCAGGGCGTCCAGATCCGCCCGGAAGGCCACGCTCTCATGGCGTCCGGCGTCGAACCAGGCGCACACGCTGCCGGTGATAGGCGTAAACACCTTGCACCCCAGCGGCTCCAATACAGAGCGGACATATGCCGTCGTCTCCGGCAGCTGATTGTCCAGCTCCGGGATCCGGTGGAGCTGGCGGCGGTATTCGACCACGGACATGGGCAGGACCTCCTTGCAAGCGCGTATCATTCTTGCTATCAATATACCATTCCCCGCCCCGGGGAACAAGGGGCGGGGGCGAATTTGGCGCTTTCCACAAGAGAGGATCCGGAATCGCTGGGGAATTTTTGAATTTTTCTCTTGCAACCGCCGCCTGATGGTGTTATGATGTCTCAAAATGAGATAGAGGCGCGGATGCGACGATGTCATGGGAGCCGACGGGCAAGGATCATGGCAAAAGCAAGTCCGCCGAACTTTCCGCTCAGGTATGAACGGGAGGTGGGCCCGTGGGGAATACCTGCGGGACTGTCCGCGGGCGTCCCCGCGGGGGCGCTATCCGCTAACAGGTCACTCCGTGCATGGGCGCGGGAGCTGTCGGTAGGGGCGTGTCTCTACCGACTTTTTGTTTTTCTCCCTCAGGGGAGAGCTGGTCCCCGTGACCGAAAAAAAGAAAAGTATGGAGGGCACACAGTATGAAGTTCGAACATTTGCAGGGATCCATCGTCGCTATGGTCACCCCGTTCCACGAGGACGGCAGCGTCAATTTCGAGGTGCTGACCGAGCTGCTGGAGCGCCAGATCGCCGAAGGCACCGACGCCATTTTGACCCTGGGCACCACCGGCGAGTACTCCACCATGACCCATGAGGAGGACGCCGCCGTGGTGGCCCACACCATCAAGGTCGTGAACGGCCGGGTGCCGGTCATCGTTGGCAGCGGCTCCAACTGCACCGCCACCCAGGTGGAAAAGAGCATCGAGTACCAGAACATGGGCGCCGACGCCCTGCTGCTGATCGCGCCCTACTACAACAAGGCCAACCCCGAGGGCATGTACCGCCACTTCGCCGAGACGGCGGACGCGGTCCACATCCCCTGCATCCTCTACAACGTCCCCGGCCGCACCGGCTGCTCCATCCCCGTCTCCGTGGTGGAGAAGCTCAGCAAGCACCCCAACATCGCCGGCATCAAGGAGGCCAGCGGCGATATGTCCTACGCCATGAAGGTCGCCCACTGCATCGGGCCGGACTTCGCATTGTACTCCGGCAACGACGACATCACCGTGCCTCTCATGAGCATCGGCGGCAGCGGCGTCATCTCCGTCTACGCCAACGTCATGCCCCGGATGTGCCATGAGATCGTGGCGGACTACCTGGGCGGCAACCAGGCCCGGGCCGTTGAAAATCACCTGAAGTACTTAAAGCTCATGAACGACCTGTTCATGGAGGTGAACCCCATCCCCGTCAAGGCCGCCATGAACCTGATGGGCCTGAACGTGGGTCCCATGCGGCTGCCCCTGTGCGAGATGACCCCGGAGCACACCGAGGCCCTGCGCCGCACCCTGGAGGAGGCGGGACTGCTGTGAGATACATCCTCATCGGACGGGGCAAAATGGGCAAACTGATCCGGGAGACGGCCACCGCCGCCGGAGACGAGATCCAGGCCGCCTTCGGCCACGACGATCTGGACCAGCTGGGACAGCTGGGGAAGGCGGCCGACGTGGTCATCGACTTCTCCCGGCCGGAGGCCCTGCCGGAGATCGCCGCCTACGTCCGCCGGACCGGCACGCCCCTGCTCTCCGGCACCACCGGCTACTCCCCCCGGGACCTGGAGCTGCTCCGGTCCCTGGGCACCGCGGCCCCCGTCCTCTGGAGCGCCAACTTCTCCCTGGGCGTGGCGGTGCTGTACCGGGCCTTGCAGACCGTCTCCGGCGTGCTGAAGCCGGACTTTGACATCGAGATCACTGAGACCCACCACAACCAGAAGGCCGACGCCCCCAGCGGCACAGCAAAGCTGCTGGTGGAGGCCCTGGACCCCCAGCACGCCCTGCGGCCGGTGTACGGCCGGGAGGGCAATTGCGGCAAGCGGTCCCGGGAGGAGATCGGCATTCACGCCCTGCGGGGCGGCACCGTGGCCGGGACCCACACGGTCCACTTCTTCGGCCCCGACGAGGAGCTGGAGTTCACCCACCGGGCCGCCAGCCGCCAGATCTTTGCGGGCGGCGCGCTGCACATGGCCCGGCTGCTGCCGGGAAAGCCCTGCGGGGTCTATGACCTGCAAAAAATCTTGTTTGGAGAGTGACTATGAACGCCCAGGAGATCATTGATTACATTGCAAATTCCGAGAAAAAGACCCCGGTGAAGGTCTATGTCAACACCACCGGCCCCGTGGACTTCGGCACCGCCAAGGTCTTCGGCGGCGCCAACGCCCAGGGGGTTGGCAGCTACGTGGTGTTCGGCGACTGGAAGGACCTGGCCCCCATCCTGGAGGCCAACGCCGCCAAGATCACCGACACCGTAGTGGAGAACGACCGCCGCAACTCCGGCGTGCCCCTGCTGGACATGAAGGGCATCCCCGCCCGGATCGAGCCCGGCGCCATCATCCGGGAGAAGGTGGAGATCGGCGAGGGCGCCGTCATCATGATGGGCGCCGTCATCAACATCGGTGCCGTCATCGGCAAGGGCACCATGATCGACATGGGCACCATCCTGGGCGGCCGGGCCATGGTGGGCGACCGGTGCCACATCGGCGCGGGCACCGTGCTGGCCGGCGTGGTGGAGCCCGCCTCTGCCACCCCCGTGGTCATTGAGGACGACGTGGTCATCGGCGCCAACGCCGTGGTCATCGAGGGCGTCCGGGTGGGCCGGGGCGCTGTGGTGGCCGCCGGCGCCGTGGTCATTGAGGACGTGCCCGCCGGCGCCGTGGTGGCCGGCAGCCCCGCCCGGATCGTGAAGATGAAGGACGAAAAGACTGAGGGCAAGACCGCCCTGGTGGATGCTCTGCGCAAGCTGTGAGAATTGACAAACCGCCCTGCTGAACAGCAGGGCGGTTTTTTGCAGTTTGACAAAATTCGCAGGGTTTTTTTGGCAGAAAGCGTTTGCGGTTTTGATTGCCTCCGCCGGGAAAGTATGCTATCCTTAATACCAACCATTCAACTGAACAAGCGAAGGGGGCCTGGGGATGCTGGCATTGGACTTCATCAACGTAGGCAACGGCGACTCCATTCTGATCCGGGAGCTGGACGCAGGACGGCAGACATTCGCCATGCTGGTGGACTGCGGCCATGACAACCTGGTGCGGGACGACCACCCGCCGCTGGAGGACGACCGCTCCCGCCGCATCTACGCCGGAGACTTCCTGCGCAAAAACGGCGTGACCCGGCTGGATCTGCTGCTGGTGACCCACTTCCACCGGGACCACATCGGCGGCCTGGGCCGGGTGCTGGACGCAGTGGAGGTGGACGAGCTGGTATGCACCTACCTGCCTCCGCTGGATGCGCCGCCCCTGGAGCCGGACCGGGATATGACCATGCCCCGGGCCGCCCGGAACCTGATGCGCTGTGTGGAGATCTACGCCTCCGCCCTGCGGACCCACCCGGGGCGGATCAAGCGCGTGACGGTGCTGCCCGGCGACCGGACGGAGCGCCGCCAGCTGACGGAGGCACTGTCCATGGACATCCTCTGCGGCGAGCCGGCCCTGTATCCCCGCCAGAAGGTGGTCTACGACGCCGCTTTCCAGCGCCGGGAGAACGCCTATGACCTGATCCACTGGGGCAAGTCCATGAACGTGTCCAGCCTGCGCCAGCGGCTGTACTACCACGGGAAGGAGATCGTCCTGGGCGGCGACGCCTACGCCCACGTCTGGGAGACCGCCAGCTCCACCCCCTGCGACATCCTGAAGGTCCCCCACCACGCCTCGCTGTCCTCCACCACCCGGAAGCTGCTGCATATGCTGCGGCCCCAGACGGCGGTGGTCTGCGTGGCCGCCGGCCGCCCCGACGAGCGGCCCCACCCCTACATCGTCTCCCTGCTGAAAGAAGAGGTTCCGGAGGTGTACTTCACCGACGCCGTGGACATCCCCGGCCTGGTGGAGCCCGCCTACCACGAGTCCGTCCATCTGGAAGTAGAGTAAACCTGATCAGGCCGCCCCGCCGGGCGGCCTTTTTCCAAAACTGAGAAAAAACGGGAGGAATACACCATGGATACCCTGCGCATCGGCATCGTGGGCCTGGGCCGCCTGGGCCGGGTCCACGCGGAGAACATCGCCTGCAAGATCCCCGGCGCCCGGCTGACCGCCGCCTGCACCACCCGGCCGGAGACGGTGGAATTTGCCCGGCAGCTGGGAGTCACGGCCCTGTACACGGACTTCGACCAGATGCTGTCAGAGGCGGAGATGGACGCCGTGGCGGTGATCTCCACCTCCTCGGAGCACTGCCGGCAGATTGCCGCCGCCCTGGACGCCGGCAAGCACGTCTTTTCCGAAAAGCCCCTGGGCGTGGACCTGGAGCAGTGTCTTCAGGCCCAGGCAGCGGTGGAGCGGCACCCGGAGCTGACCTTCATGCTGGGCTTCATGCGGCGCTACGACCCCTCTTACGCTTACGCCAAGCAGCAGGTGGATGCAGGCGTCATCGGCACGCCCTATCTGGTCAAGGCCACTGGCCTGGACCCGGAGGCGGTGGTGGAGGACGCCATCCGCTTCTGCAAGAACTCCGGCGGCATCTTCCTGGACGCCGGCATCCACGACATCGACCTGATGCGCTGGTTCCTGGGCAGCGAGGCGGAGGAGGTCTACGCCCTGGGCGCCACCTTCAAGCACCCGGAGTTCCGGCAGGCCGGGGACGACGAGACTGGTCTCGCGGTATTCCGCTTTGCAAACGGCGCCATGGGCACCATCCACGTGGGCCGCACCTGCCCCTACGGCTATCATGTGGAGACGGAGATCGTGGGCACTGAGGGCACGCTGCGGATCTCCGCCGTGCCGGAGAAGAACCTGGCCCGGGTCTACAGTCCCGGCGGCGTCCGGGCCGAGTGTGTGGCCTCCTTCCCGGAGCGATTCCGGGAGGCGTACCTGCTGGAGATGCAGGAGTTCGTGGACTGCGTCCGCACGGGCCGGAGGCCCGGCACCACCGTCTATGACGGCGTCCGCTCCACCGCCGTGGGCTACGCCACCACCGAGGCCTGGCGCACCGGCCGCCCGGTGAAGATCCATCTGCCGTGACAGAAAAAAGACCGCCGGAGGGCAAAGCCCTCCGGCGGTCTTTCGCGTGCGCGCCCGTCAGGCGCGGCGGGATATCACTTGGTCACCAGCAGCTTGTCGTCCTCCACGGTGAGGCGGGCGGTGTCGCCGCTGTGGAGCGTGCCGTCCAGCATCTTCTCGGCCACGGCGTCCTCCACCTTGCTCTGGATGGCCCGGCGCAGGGGTCTGGCGCCGTACTTGGGGTCGAAGCCCTCCTTGGCCAGCTCCGCCACGGCCTCGTCGCTGGCGTCCAGATGGATGCCCATGGCCTCCATCCGGGCGGAGACGGTCCGCAGCATCCGGCGGGCCACCTCTTCGATGTCCGCCTGGGTCAGGGGGCGGAAGACGATAATGTCGTCGATCCGGTTCAAAAACTCCGGACGGAAGGTCTGGCGCAGCTCCGCCAGGACGGCCTCCCGGGCCTGCTGGAACTTCTTCTCGGCGTCGGGGTCGGTGCCGTGCTCCTCGGCGGAGAAGCCCAGCTTCCCGCCGGCGGCGGTCAGGGTCTTGGCGCCGATGTTGCTGGTCATGACGATGACCGTGTTCTTGAAGTCCACGGTGCGGCCCTGGGAGTCGGTGATGCGGCCGTCGTCCAGGATCTGCAGCAGGATGTTCCACACGTCCTCATGGGCCTTCTCGATCTCGTCGAACAGCACCACGGAGTAGGGCTTGCGGCGGACCTTCTCGGTCAGCTGGCCGCCCTCCTCGTGGCCCACATAGCCCGGGGGAGAGCCGATCAGGCGGGACACCGTGTGCCGCTCCATGTACTCGGACATATCAATGCGGATCATGGCGTTCTCGTCGCCGAACATGGCCTCGGCCAAAGACTTGCACAGCTCCGTCTTGCCCACGCCTGTGGGACCCAGGAACAGGAAGGAGCCGATGGGTCGCTTGGGGTCCTTGAGGCCCACACGGCCGCGGCGGATGGCCCGGGCCACCGCCTTGACGGCCTCGTCCTGGCCCACTACCCGCTCGTGGAGGGTCTCCTCCATGTGCAGCAGCCGCTGCCCCTCGTCCTCGGTGAGGCGGGTGACGGGGATGCCGGTCCAGCCGGCCACCACGGCGGCGATGTCATCGGCGGTGACGGGGCGGTGCTGGGCATTGTTTTTGCGGCGCTTGTCCCGCTCGATCTCCACCTGCTCGCGGTAATCCTTCTCGATGTCCCGCAGCTGGGCGGCCTTCTCATAGTCCTGGGCGGCGATAGCGGCATCCTTGTCCTTGACCAGGGCGGCGATCTTCTCCTCCAGGCTCTTGAGCTCGGGAGAGATCTCCTCCGTCTCCATCCGCACCCGGCTGGCGGCCTCGTCCATCAGGTCGATGGCCTTGTCGGGCAGGAAGCGGTCGTTGATATACCGGGCGGACAGGGATACGGCGGCCTCCAGGGCCTCGTCGGTGATCTGGAGCTTGTGGTGCTTCTCATAGCGCTCCCGCAGGCCCTTGAGGATCTCCAGACTGGCCTCCTGGCTGGGCTCGCCCACCTGGACCGGCTGGAACCGGCGCTCCAGGGCGGCGTCCTTTTCGATATACTGGCGGTACTCATTGAGCGTGGTGGCGCCGACCACCTGGATCTCGCCCCGGCCCAGGGCCGGCTTGATGATGTTGGCGGCGTCCACAGCGCCCTCGGCGCTGCCGGCGCCCACGATGGTGTGGAGCTCGTCGATGAAAAGGATCACGTTGCCGGACTTCTTGACCTCCTCCAGCACCTTCTTGATCCGCTCTTCAAACTCGCCCCGGTACTTGGTGCCGGCCACCATGCCGCTCAGGTCCAGAGACAGCAGGCGCTTATCCAGCAGGTCGTCAGGCACGTCGCCCAGGACGATCTTCCGGGCCAGACCCTCGGCGATAGCGGTCTTGCCCACGCCGGGCTCGCCGATCAGGCAGGGGTTGTTCTTGGTCCGGCGGGAGAGGATCTGGATGACCCGCTGGATCTCATCGTCACGGCCGATGACCGGGTCCAGCTTGCCGGAGCGGGCGTCCGCGGTCAGGTCCCGGGTGAACTCCCGCAGGGTCTTGGTCTTGGCGGCGTCCTCCTTGGCCGGAGCGCTCTTGGCCTCGGCGGCCCGGCCCCGGGGGGTCTCACCCAGTTTTTGCATCAGGGCAGAGTACAGGTGCCGGGCGTCCACGCCGGCGGTGCGCAGGATACGGACGGCCATGTTGTTGCCCTCCCGCAGGATGCCGGCCAGCAGGTGCTCGGTGCCCACGTAGTTGTAGCCGCCCCGCACGGAGTCCTCCATAGCGATCTCCACCACCCGCTTGGCCCGGGGGGTCAGGCCCTGGGCCGGGTTGCCGCCGGGCAGCCCCGCGCCCACGCTCTTTTTCAGGATCTCCACGATCATCTCGTCGGTGAGGCCCGCCTCGGTCAGGACGGTGTGGGCCATGCCCTCGCCCTCCCGGATCAGGCCCAGCAGCAGGTGCTCGGTGCCCACGTACCCGTGGCCCAGATCCCCAGCCGCCTCCTGGGAAAGCCGCAGAGCCTCCTCGGCCCTGGGCGTGAATTTGTTCTCATTCATATGTCTTTACCTTCCTTTCCTTGGGAAAGTCCTTATTCCTTGTTCTCCTTGGACTCCTTGCGCTCCGCCTCCAGGGCCTTGATCTGGTCCCGGATCTCGGCGGCCCGCTCGAAGTTCTCCTGATGGACGGCCTTCTTCATCTCCATCCGCAGCGCATTCATCTGGCGCATCCGGGAGAAGCGGCTCTGCTCCTCCTTCTCCACCAGATCCTCCTTCTTCTCCTCCTGCTGACTGCTCTGCCGGGCGGGGGCGCCCAGGGCGGGCATGTCGCTGAAGAAGTCGTCGAAGGGATCGTCCAGCAGGTGGTTCATCCGGCTCATCAGGCTGGGCATGGGGGCGAAGAAATCGTCCAGCAGCCCGCCGCCGAAGAAGCCGTTGCCGAAGAAGTTCTGCATCATCCGCTGGTTGTGGGCGGTGATCCGCTGGGTGTAGCCCAGCTTCTCCGCGCAGTCGCTGCAAAGGTGCTTCTCCTCCACCTGGCCGTTGATGTTGCTCCGGTATACAAAGGTAACTTCATTCTTACCGCAATGTTCGCATTTCATAATCGATTCCTCCTATATTCACGGTTGATAGTTTATACAGTTTGATGATGTGCGATCCCTCCGGTCTACACCTGGAGGATCAGGACGTTGCGCAGGATGTCCGCCCGGACGGTGTCCCGGTTCTCCCGGGGCACTGCCGCCAGGGCCTTGTCGCCCACGGCGGCCAGGATGGATCGTCCCACGCTCTCCTCCAGCGCCCCGGCCTGGACCAGGTTGCTGAGGATGGCTCTGGCGGAGGGCAGGTCCATCTGCTCTCCCAGGGAGTTGATGACGTGCATCAGAAGCGTCTGCCGGTCCACCCGGACCCGGGTGATGCGGATATATCCGTTGCCGCCCCGGCGGCTCTCCACAATGTAGCCCCGCTCCGGGGAAAAGCGGGTGGACATGACGTAGTTGATCTGGCTGGGCACGCAGTTGAAGCGCTGGGCCAGGTCATTGCGCTGGACCTCCACCACGCCGTTCTCCGCCTCGTCCAGGCTCTCCTGCAGGAAGCTGGCGATCAGATCTGAAATACCCACCTGCATCACTCCTTTCTGAAAAAGCCTCTGTCTTTTTTGACTTTGACTTTCTTTAACCTTTCGTTCTGCACACAGTATACCACGGTGCCGTGAAATGTCAAGAGTTTATTTTTGACTTTCTTTGACCAATTTGAAAACAATTTGTGAACAGAGTTAGCTTTGACAAACCACAGTTTTTTGTCAATTTCCCAATTTTTTAACAGAAATATTTTGTGACGTTTTTCACAGCCCCCTTGCATTTTTTGATTTGTGTGGTAGAATGGCAATACAAATTCTTATGGAGGTGCTTCCCATGGCTTACAAGATTACTTCTGCCTGCGTGAGCTGCGGTGCCTGCGCGGATGCCTGCCCCGCCGGTGCCATCAGCCAGGGCGATGACCAGTACGTCATCGATGCTGCCGCCTGCCTGGACTGCGGTTCTTGCAGCGACACCTGCCCCAACGGCGCCATCGTCCCCGAGGAATAATCAAAGGGATACATAAACGCACCGCAAGCGCTGCTTGCGGTGCGTTTTGTTTTCCCCGGCCGGAAACGGCGCGTTTCGCCGCTTGTGCCGGGGGAGATTTTTCGGTATAATGGGGAAAATCAGTTCCGGCGGAGGGAGGCGAGGACCATGGAGCGCTGGGACCGGCTGCGGACCGGCGGATACCGCTTCGTCTACGACGACGCCCTGTTCCCGCCGGGGACGGACAGCTTTCTCCTCTCCGCTTTTCCAAATCTGCGGCCAGGGCTGCGGATCTGCGACCTGGGCTGCGGTACGGGCCTGCTGGGCCTGCTGCTGCTCCAGCGCCAGCCGGCAATGACGGCGACCGGGGTGGAGCTGCTGCCCCAGGCCGCGGCCCTGGCGGAGCGGACGGCCGCCGCCAACGGCCTGGAGGACCGCCTCACGGTCCGGACCGGCGACCTGCGGCAGATCCGCCAGCTGCTGCCCCCTGCCGCCTTTGACCTGGTGGTGTGCAATCCCCCCTACTACCCCGCCGGCTCCGGGCTTCTGCCGGAGTCCCGCGTCCTGCAAACCGCCCGGACGGAGCTGGGCTGCACCCTGGAGGAGATCTGCGCCGCGGCGGCGTACCTGCTGCCCTGGGGCGGGCGATTCTGCCTGGTCCACAAGCCGGAGCGGCTGGCGGATCTGTGCTGCGCCCTGCGGGGGGCGGGACTGGAGCTCAAGCGCCTGCGGGCCGTGTGCCCCAGGGCTGGGGATGCCCCTTCCCTGCTGCTGGCGGAGGGCCGCCGGGGCGGGCGGCCCGGCGTGGAGATCCTGCCGCCCCTGATACTCCGGGGGCCGGACGGGGCTCCCACGGCGGAGCTGAATACCATCTATTTTCGCACACAGGAGGAAACGCCATGAGCGGTACCTTATATCTGGTGGCCACCCCCATCGGCAATCTGGGGGACTTCTCCCCCCGGGCGGTGGAGACACTGGAGGCGGTGGACTTCATCGCCGCCGAGGACACCCGGGTGTCCGTGAAGCTGCTGAACCACTTCGAGATCAAAAAGCCCCTGGTCAGCTATCACCAGCACAACCATGTCACCGCCGGGCAGGCGATCCTCAGCCGGCTGCTGGGGGGCGAATCCTGCGCCCTGGTCACCGACGCCGGCACCCCTGCCATCTCCGACCCCGGAGAGGAGCTGGTGCGGCTGTGCGCGGACAACGGCGTGGAGGTACTGTCCATCCCCGGCTGCTGTGCGGCGGTGAACGCCCTGGCGGTCAGCGGCCTGCCCACGGGCCGCTTCACCTTCGAGGGCTTCCTCTCTGTCAACAAGAAGACCCGGCGGGAGCACCTGGCCGCGCTGGAAAACGAGGAGCGCACCATGATCTTTCACGAGGCGCCCCACAAGCTGCTCTCCACCCTGGAAGACCTCTCCGCCGCCTTCGGACCGGAGAGGCCGGTGGCATTGTGCCGGGAGCTGACCAAGCTCCACGAGGAGACCATCCGCACCACCCTGGGCCAGGCGGCAGACCATTGGCGGGACACCGCCCCCAAGGGGGAGTTCGTGCTGGTGGTGGCGGGCCGCCCGCCCCGGCAGGAGGCCGCCATGACGGTGGAGGAGGCCGTGGATCGGGTGCTGGTTCTCCGGGACGGCGGGATGCGTCTGAAGGACGCCGCCCGGGAGGTGGCCGACGCCACGGGCCTCTCCAAAAATGAGCTGTACGCCGCCGCTCTGGGGCGGTAAAGGCAAAATCGAAGCGCTTCCGCGGCTTTGCCGCGGAAGCGCTTTCATTCTATCTCCATGGATGAGCGGACTCTTACAGGCTCTTCAGCTCTTTCAGGCACTTGGGACAGACGTTCTTTCCCTTAAATACGGTGATATCCTTGGTCCCATCGCAGAAGATGCAGCTGGGCTTGTACTTTTTCAGAATGACGGACGAGCCCTCCACATAGATTTCCAATGCATCCTTTTCAGCGATGTCCAGGGTACGGCGCATCTCAATGGGGAGCACGATCCGACCCAGCTCATCCACTTTTCTCACGATACCAGTTGATTTCACAGCAGCACTCCTTCTCCGACCGTCCGAATCAGTTATTCGGACCGGATTCCAATATTTGATGTCCGATACACATGCACTGACCTTATCATAAATTCTTGCTGTGTGTCAATGACAGATCTGTCATATTCTGTAACATTTCGCCGCAATTCACAATAATTTTACAACTCTCCGCCGCAGGCTTCAGACGGCCGCCGGCGGGCACCTTTCAGGAGGGATCTGCATGGCAATGACTTGGGTCTGGGCCGGGATGGTCATTCTCTCCCTGGCCTTCGGCCTGGCCACCGGGAGTCTGGACGCCGTGGCCGCGGCGGCCATGGACGGCGCAGCCTCAGCGGTGGAGCTGAGTCTGTCTATGGCGGGGGTACTGTGCCTATGGAGCGGCGTCATGGAGGTCATGAAGGTCTGCGGCCTCTCCGACGCCCTGGCCCGGGCCTTTCGTCCGGTGCTGCGGCGGCTGCTGCCCCAGGCCAGCCGGGACAGTGAAACCCTGGCGGCGGTGTCGGCCAATGTCTCGGCCAATCTGCTGGGCCTGGGCAACGCCGCCACGCCCCTGGGCATCCGGGCGGCCCGGCGCATGGCCCGGGGCTGCGGCGGCATAGCCAGCGATGAGCTGTGCCTGCTGGTGGTGCTGAATACCGCCTCCATCCAGCTGCTGCCCGCCACGATTGCCTCCGTCCGCTCCGCCGCCGGGGCGGCGGCCCCCTTCGATATTCTGCCGTCGGTGTGGCTGTCCTCTGCATTGTCGGTGGCGGCGGGCCTCACTGCGGCAAAGCTGCTGGCGCACTGGGGGAGGTGGCGGCGGTGAACCTCAGCTCGCTGGTGATCCCGGTGCTGCTGGCCGGGGTGGCAGCCTGGGGCCTTGGGCGGCGGGTGGATGTCTATGCCGCCCTGACCCACGGGGCTGAGGAGGGCCTGGGGATGCTGCTGCGGATCGTGCCGGCCCTGGTGGGGCTGCTGACGGCGGTGGCCATGTTCCGGGCCAGCGGCGCCATGGACTGCCTCTCCGGTCTGCTGTCCCCGGCGCTGGAGGCCCTGGGCATCCCGGCCGAGACCGCGCCGCTGCTGCTGGTGCGGCCGGTGTCCGGCAGCGGCGCCCTGGCCGTGGGCACGGAGCTGATGACCACCTACGGTCCCGACAGCTACATCGGCCGGGTGGCGGCGGTGATGCTGGGCAGCACGGAGACCACTTTCTACACCGTCGCCGTGTACTTCGGCTCCGCCGGCATCCACCGCACCCGCCACGCGGTTCCGGCGGCGCTGATCGCGGACCTGACGGGTTTTGCTGCCTCCGCCCTGGCGGTACGGCTGTTTTTTGGAGCATAAAGCCGCGCGGACCCGATGGAACCGGGCCCGCGCTGCTTTTGCCTTTCTCAGACGATATAGGGATCCGCGATGGATGCGCCGCCGTACTCCGCGGCAAAGTCGCCATCCACCAGAAAGCGCACCTCCGACACCGTGTCCAAAGAGCACAGCGACAGAGCCAATGCCTGCAGGATCATCGGCATATCCGTCTCTTCCGGCAGAGTTTCCAGCTGGCTGGAGGACAGGTTCACATAGCACACATCCTCTTCCAGCCACACCGACTTCACCTGGAACTCCTCCGGCTGGACCAGGCGCAAAGACCGGTTCTCCGGTCCGAGTTCCAGAGCCCGCGCCACGGCGCTGACCTGGGTGTCACCCTCGTACAGGTCCAGCGTCCGCTCCTCCGGCGTCAGGCGGCCCTCCTCGTCCAGGAAGTACAGCGTCGCCGGCACCGTGCCGATCACATCCTCGTTGCTGCTGAGCAGTACGTCCCGGGCCGTAAAGGTCTGCGTATCCCGGTAGGCCAGATCCTGACCGCGGACCGTGATGCTCACAATGGCGATCTGGGGCAGCTGGGTCAGCGTCAGAGTGATGGCATAGTCCGCCAGGGTCAATGCCACGCCGGAGAGGGAGCGGTAATTGGAGGACAGGTCCACCTTGGCGTAGGCGCCGTTGAGTTCCAGAGACAGCAGGCTGGTCCCGGCGGGAATGGGGTTTTCCAGCGTAGCGTCGGAAGGCCCCTCCAGCAGCCGCTCCACCAGGGCCTCCGCCAAAGCCGTGGTCCCCAGGTCCTCCTCCAGATACACGGTCTCTGCCCGCAGGGCATCGCCGCCGGGGACGGACTCCAGGTCCGCCTCCAGGAAGTACAGGCTGTACGCCGTTCCCTGCTGGCTCTCTCCGCCGCGGGCGCAGCCGCTGAGCAGAGCCGCGGCGCACAGGAGCAGGGACACCAGCTTTCTCACAGGCTCTCCCCCTCCTTTCTCCAGGGCCAGCGAACGGTGAACACCGCGCCGCCGCCGGGCCGGTTGGCAGCCTCCACCGTGCCGCCCCGGCGCCTGACCGTGTCGCTGACGATGGACAGTCCCAGTCCGGTGCCGCCGGCGGCCCGGGACCGGGCCTTGTCCACCCGGTAGAACCGTTCGAAGATCCGAGGCAGGTCCTCCTCCGGAATACCGGCGCCGTTGTCCTCCACCATCAGCTTCACATTCTCCCCCTCCCGGGCCAGCGTCACCAGCACGGCGCTGTGGGGCGGGCTGTATTTGACGGCGTTGTCGGTGAGATTATAGATGATCTGGTGGATCTCGTCCTTGGTAGCCAGCACCGTGCAGCCCTCCGCCGCCCGGTAGGTCAGGTCGATCTCCTTTTCCTGGGCCACCAGGCTCATCATCCGCATGACCTGCTCCAGCACCGGCAGCACATCCACCACCGTTGGCGGCTCCAGGACTCCGCTGTCCAGCCGCGTCAGCCGCAGCAGGTCCTCGGTGATGCGGCTGAGCCGCTCCGCCTCGGCGCCGATATCCGCCACAAATTCCCGGGCAGTGGCCCGGTCGATGTTGTCCGTCTGCAAAATAGAGTCCGTCAGCAGCCGGATGGCCGCCAGAGGCGTTTTCAGCTCGTGGGAGGCGTCCGACACGAAGCGGCGCCGGGCGTTCTCCGTGGTCTGGAGCCGGTCCGTGAGGCTGTTGAACTCCTGGCCGATCTGGGCGATCTCGTCGTGGCCCCGGATCTGGGCCCGGTGGCTGTACGCGCCCTCCCGCACCTGTCGGATGGCGGTGAGCAGCAGGGCGATCTTCCGGGTCAGCGCCCGGGACAGCAGGCCGCTCAGGCACAGCACCGCCGCGCCGATCATGGCCGACAGCCGCAGCAGGTTGGACTGGAGCCCCTCCAGCAGCGCGCCCTGGGAGGGGTCGTACTCATAGGCGTACACCGCGCCGATGATCTGGTTCTGATACAGCACCGGCGAGGAGGCCCGGCTGCGGAACGCGCCGTCGTGGTAGCTGCATGTAAAGGCGTCATTTCCCCGCAGGGCCTGGACGACCTCTGTGTAAAAGCTGTACTCCCCCACGGCGCTGCCGGTCTCCCGGGTGTCGTAGAGGACCCGGCCGGCGTCGTCGGTGACCAGGATGCGGCTCAGCCCCGTCTCCTCCACCACCGCCATGGCCGCGGTCACGTTCTCCTCGTTGAGCTGGTCCAGGCCGGAGAGGGAGTACACCATCACGGACACGCTGCTCTGGAGGGAGGTCTCCTTGGAGTAGAACACCAGGTCCTCCGACACCAGCAGCGGGTAGCTGTTGAGCAGCAGCAGCACCGCAGCGATGATGAGGATGTAGCTGAGGACAAACTTGAACTGCAGGCTTCCGATGATCCCGCGTCTATCCCTTGAAATAGTACCCCACTCCCCACTTGGTCATGATATGGTCCGGCTCTGCCGGGTTCTCCTCCAGCTTCTCCCGCAGGCGCCGGATATGGACGTCCACGGTCCGGTAGTCTCCGGCGTAGGTATAGCCCCACACCACGTTCATCAGGTTCTCCCGGCTGTACACCCGCCGGGGATTGCGCATCAGCAGCTCGATCAGGTCGTACTCCTTGGCGGTGAGATCCACAGTCTCCCCGTTCCGAACGGCCACCCGCTCCTGTGTGTTCAGGGTGATGTTCCCCACCGTCAGCACCGCCCCCTTGTCCTGACGCAGGCCGGCCCGGCGCAGCAGGGCCCGGACCCGGGCCTTGAGCTCCAGGATATTGAAGGGCTTGGTCAGGTAGTCGTCGGCGCCGGACTCAAAGCCCATCAGCTTGTCCGCGTCCTCGCTTTTTGCGGTCAGCATGATGATGGGCACGTTGGAAAACTCCCGGATGCGCATGCAGGCCTCCAGCCCATCTACCTCCGGCATCATCACATCCAGCACGATCAGATCGAACCGGCCGTCCCGGGCCAATTCCACAGCGGCGGCGCCGTCGTAGGCGCACTCCACCTGATAGCCCTCGTTCTCCAGATTGAATTTCATGCCCTTGACCAAGAGCTTCTCATCGTCCACCACTAAGATCTTCGCCATGTGTTACTCCTTCGCTGTCGTTGTTTCTCCGCCATTCTCCGGCGGCTGTCCCACGGTGACCCAGCCCTCCAGCTCCGCCAGCTTGGCCTCGCCGATGCCGCTGACCTCCAGCAGCTCCTCCACGGCCGTGAAGGGGCCGTTTTCCTCCCGATAGGCCACGATCCGCCCCGCCAGCACCTCTCCGATGCCCGGCAGCTGGTCCAGCTCCTCCACGCCGGCGGTGTTGAGGTCGATGGGGCTCAGGTCCGGCGTCAGGGCCTCCTGGGGCACCTGCGTCTGCGCCTGCACCGTCATGCCCGGTCCCGCAGCGGCGCGGTCCTGCCAGAACAGGGCCAGCACCAGGCACAAAAAGACCCCCGTGATCCCCAAGAGGACCCATTCACTTTTGGATGGTTTTCCTGGTCTTGTCACTGTTGAACTCCCGCATTTTTTTTGGTATACTAAACAGTAGGATGTCGAATCCCGGCGAATGGCGTTCCCGTCGTGCGCCGATACAGAAAGATTATATCACAGATCACAGGAGTTGGACATGAAAACGAACCGCTTTTTTTCTGTTTTTTTGCTGATGGTCCTGCTGACCTCTTTGTTGATCACCCCACCGGCCCTGGCAGAGGAAACCGCATCCCAGGCGGCGCCGCAGCTGCACTCCAAGGCTGCGCTGCTGGTGGACGCCAACACCGGCGCCGTGGTATATGCGCTCAATGAGCATCAGGAGCTCTATCCCGCCAGCACCACCAAGATCATGACCGCCCTGCTGGTACTGGAGGCGGTGGACGAGGGGAAGCTGTCCATGGGCGATGAGCTGACCGCCTCCCGGGCCGCCATGACCACGGGCCTGTCCGAGGACGGCAGCACCGCCAACATCAAAGAGGGCGAGATCATGACGGTGGAGGAATACCTCACCTGCATGCTGGTGGTCTCCGCCAACGAGGCGTGCAACGTGCTGGCGGAGGCGGTCTCCGGTTCTGTGGAGGCCTTTGTGGACGCCATGAACGCCAAGGCGGAGGAGCTGGGCTGTGAGAACACCCACTTCGTCAATACCTCCGGCCTCCATGACAGCCAGCACTACACCTCCGCCTGGGACCTGTATCTCATCACCGCCGAGGCCATGAAGTATGACGCCTTCATGCGCATCTGCGACACGGCCACAGCCACCATCCCCGCCACCAACCTCTCCGAAGCCCGGACCCTCCACACCTCCAACTACCTCATCGGCGCCTGGTGGTCCCGGGGGTATCTCTATGACGACGCCCACGGCATCAAGACCGGCTCCACCTCCCAGGCGGGCCACTGTCTGGTCTCCTCCGCCACCCGGGGCAGTCTCAGCTTCATCAGCGTGGTGCTGGGCGCCGACCGGGTGACCCTGGACGAC
This sequence comes from Dysosmobacter sp. Phy, assembly GCF_054476235.1. Classification (NCBI taxonomy): domain Bacteria; kingdom Bacillati; phylum Bacillota; class Clostridia; order Eubacteriales; family Oscillospiraceae; genus Dysosmobacter; species Dysosmobacter sp. Phy. The sequence goes on along the minus strand of NZ_CM136997.1, from coordinate 1,969,648 downwards.
GGCGAGATCCGCACGTACAGCTTCTACGACACCCGGCTCCTGTTCGACTGGGCCTTCGACAACTTCTCCTACCAGACCGTACTGACCTCCGACGAGCTGATCCGTGACGTGGGCGTGGCCCTGTCCAAGACGGACCGGGTCAGCGTCCATCCGGCGGAGGATGTGGAGCTGCTGCTGCCCAACGGCACCGACCCGGCCGATCTGGAGCGGGCACTGGATCTCCAGGACCCGGTAGACGCTCCCATCTCCCAGGGGCAGAGCCTGGGGACCATGACCCTCTCTCTGGACGGCCGGGAGCTGGCCACCGTGGAGCTGCTGGCTATGGCGGATGTGGAGGCGGATGGTCTGCTGGTGTTCTGGCGGAATGTGAAGGATTTTTTCAGCAAGACTGCCGTGCGGGTGGTCCTCATCGTACTGGGCGTGCTGATCCTGGCGCTGGTGCTCTGGAAGCTGACTTTGGGCCGGCGCCGTTACCGGTACGGCCGCAGCGTTGGCCGACGGAGCCGGGGCGGCGGATACCGGGGCCGCCGCAGATAATCTGCAAAGCTGGAAAAAGCAGCGGGAACAAATGTGTTCCCGCTGCTTTTTTGCGCTTACAGATAAGTGACCAGCTCCTCCAGCGGCTTGCGGCTGGCGTGGAGCCGGGAGGGATGGGCTCCCTCCGCCGGATAGCCCAGGGGCAGCAGGGCGATGGGCACCAGACCCTTGAGCTGCTCCGGGAAGGCGGCGCAGAGCTTCTCCGGGTCGAACATGCCCACATAGGTGGTGCCCAGGCCCAGGTCCGCGGCCTCCAGCATCATCTGGGTGGCGGCAATGGCGGCGTCGATCTCGCCGTGGTTCTTGCCGTCCTCCTCCCGCTTCCAGGCCTCCTCCGGGTCGTAGGACACCACCAGCATCACCGGGGCGTGGAGGTGGCAGCTGGCGCAGCGGTCCGCCTTCTCCTGGGCCTCGGGGCTACGCAGCACCAGGATCCGCTGGGGCTGAAGGTTGTGGGCGGTGGGGGCGCTGCGGCCGCTCTCCAGAACGGCCTGGAGCTTCTCCTCCTCCACCGGGCGATCACTGAATTTCCGCAGAGAGTAGCGCTCCGCGGCCAAGGTTGCAAAATCCATGGGACTCTCCCTTTCTTTTGTGTAGATACCCGGATTTTACCACATTGCCCCGCAGCGCGCAACGGTTTTCTCAGGTCATGGGCTCCTGCCAGTTGCTCTGCATAATCCGGTCGCACATCTCTCTGCGCCGCGTGTCATAAAATTCAATGAATTTCAGGGAATAAATGTCCGAGACGATGTAGCGGTCCCGGCCCGCCTGGTAGATGGTCACATAGTCGTTCCCCACGTCGTACAAGATTCCTTCCCAGGAGACCGTGTTCTGGGTCCCCACCAGGAAGGACGCCACCACATAGGTGCCGATGTATTTTGCCAGCATGGCCTTTAAAGAACCCCGGTAGGCCTCTTCCACACTGATGGGCGAATTGATGACCTCGCTGGGCAAATGGTTGCGAAAGTCCGTGCGGGTCCCGTCCTCAGGGACGGAACTGCCGGCCGTCGACAATCCGGTCATGGGACGGCCGGTGCCCATCATCGCCTGGCGGTTGGGCGCGATCTCCGTGGAGACGGCCGGTCCCTGGGGAGAAGTCCTGCTGATCTCGCCGGACCAGTCTCCGCTCTGTGCGGCGGGTGTGGCCGCAGGTGCGTGATTTGGATAATACTGCATAGTGACACCTCTCAAGTCTTGTAATATGCATCGGTGGGATTGTAAAAGCAGTGGTCGCCGATCCGGGTCTGCCAGTAGCCCACCTCCGAGGGAAAAAAGGGCCGGCAGTTGGGGCCAAAGGGATTGTAGAACCAGAGAGATTCCGCCACATCCGGCAGACGGTTCCCGGCGATGGCCCAGTCGGCGATATCGTAGTGGATCTGCTCCGGGTGCATGTTGTAGATGTTCTGGGGGTTGTAGGCGCCATTTTCTGTCTCGCTGGCGCAGACGAACTGATAGGGCTGGAAAATGATGTTGCGGATACTGCCCTGGCCCACCCGGGCATACTCGCCGCCGGTGGCATTGACCCGGTTCATCACCACGCCCGCCACGGCCTTCATGCCGTTTTCTCCCTCTCCGCCCGCCTCGCACTGGATCAGACGCGCCAGCAGCTCCCGGTCGGAATATGCCATGTGTCATCCCCTCACTTTGGTTGCTGTTCCATGGTATGCAGCGGCGCCCTTGCCGGTGAACGGCATAAAAAAGCCCCCGGCTTCTGCCGGGGGCTTTTGGTCACGCTCTTTTTTGTTCCTCGATGGCCTGACGGAACATCTCCTCCGTCTGGAAGATGGAATTGCGCAGGCTGTACTGCCCGGCATGGACGGCGTAGCGCCGCTCCATCCCCGCCCGCTCCTGCGGGTGGTCGATCCAGTAGTCGATCCGCTCCGCCAGGGCATCCACGTCCCCGGCGGGAAACAGGCTCCGTTCATCCAATGCGAACTGGGGCGTGGCAGACCGGGGAGAGTCGGCAATCACCGGCACCAGGCCGCAGGCAAAGGCCTCCATACAGCTCATGGCCTCGATCTCCGCGTCGGAGGTGTGTACGTACAGGTCCGCCATGTGGAGGATCTCCAGCAGGCGGGCAGGCTCATAAAAGCCCATGACGACGGGGTTGGGCAGCTTTTCCGCCAGGCGGCGGTACTTCTTCTCCAGAGGCCCCTTTCCCGCCAGAATCACCTGGATCTGCTGCGCGTGGCGGCACCGGGCCGCCGCCTCGATCAACTCGTCCTGGCGCTTCTCTCCGGCGTACCGACCCACCATCAGCACGTTGAAAAAGCCCTCCATCCACGGCTCCTTTGGCCGCTTGCCGTAGGTGTACTCCGGGCTGATGCCGTTGGAGATCACATGGAGCTGGGCGGTGTAGCCGTGGCTGCGCAGCTGGTCCGCGATCATATTGCTGGGGCAGTGGATGTGGGTGAAGCGGTTGAAAAAGGTGTCCCGGAAGCGGTTATAGACAAAGTCGTTGGCTCGCTTGCTGTTGCCCATGTGGAGCGTGAAGGTGATGTTCTCCGGCTGGCAGTGGAAGGCCGCCGTGTGGGGGATGCCCAGTTTTTCCACATGCCGCAGGCCCATGATCCCCAGGGGGGAGGGCATCATAAAGTGCACCACGTCCGCCCAGGCCGCCGCCTTCTCGAACACGTGGCGGTTGGGGATGGCCAGACGCATCCCCTGGCTGGTGATCAGGTGCTCCACCACCGGAAAAAAGCGCATCTGCCGCACAGCATATTTATAATCCGCAGGCTTGCCGGTGGCAATGACCCGGACCTCGTTGCCGTGGTCCCGGAGGGCCTGGGCAAAGCGGCGGGCGCTGATGGTGGTTCCGTTATTGGCGTCGTCAAACTGGTCGATGACCAATACGATCTTCATACGATTCTACCGTCTTTCTTGTGGGTTTGGCCGGGAAGGCGGAGGACCCCGGCGGGTGCCCCATTGTACCACTTTTTTGTGCCGCTGTCCACTGCCGCAGCCGTGAAAAAGCGAAAAGTGCTTTCTTTCGGCAAAAAAAAGAGACCGCTTTTCAGCGGTCTCCCCGGCAGTTTTATCAGCCCTTGCGGCTCAGCGCCGCCTCAAGGCCCCGGGCGAACTGATCCGGACAGGAGGTGTCCTTGGGGCCGCAGTGGATCCCTTTCAGCCGGGCGATGGCCTCCTGGGCCGGCATCCCCTTCACCAGGGAGGAAATGCCCTGGAGGTTGCCGCTGCACCCGCCCAGGACCTCCAGCCGCTGGATGATGCCCTGGTCGTCCACCTCCACCCGCATCTCCTGGGAACAAACACCCCGGGGACGGAAGGAATAAGTCATGGTCGTCTCTCCTCTTTTTCTGGTCTCGCCGTTCAGAATAGCACACCGCGCGGCAAATAGCAAGGAAAACCGCGTCCGCACTTGACAATATCGATATTCGACTATATACTGAGGGCAAGGAGAAATAACGATATTCGATATAGCGGAGGTGAGATCGTGGCCAGGGAGAAATTCCAAACCCTGACGGAGCAGATGTTCTATATCCTGCTGTGTCTGCGGCGGGAGTGCTGCGGCGCCGACATCATGACCCAGGTCCAGCAGCGCACCGGAGGCCGGGTCAATGTGGGCCCTGGAACGCTGTACAACCTGCTGGAACAGTTCCTCTCCGCCGGCATGATCGCCGAGACCAAGGTGGAGGGCCGCAAGCGCAGCTATCTCATCACTGAAGCGGGTAAAACCGCCCTGGCGGAGGAATACCGCCGGCTACAGCTGCTGGCCGCGGACTATGAGGCCTGCATGAGAGAGGAGGACGCCACATGAAGGACACCAAGCGGGAACTGAACCTGTACCAGCTTTTTGACTACCAGGGCGTGGAACGCCATCTGGAGGCCATGGCTGCCAAGGGCTGGCGTCTGGAGCGCATCGGAAACGCCTTTTGGAGATACCGCCGGTCAGCGCCGGCACAGGTGTCCTACGCCGTCACCTACGTCTCCGACGGCTCCATGTTCAACCCACGGCCCACGGACAGCCAGAACCGTCTGGATGAGCTGTGCGCCGCCGCCGGATGGGAGAAGGTCGGCGACTGGGCCCAAATGCAGATCTTCGTCTCAGAGCAGCCGGACCCGGTGCCGCTGGAGACGGAGGACGCCGTCCGCATCGAGGCCATCCACCGCTCCATGAAGAAAAACTTCCTGCCCAGCAATTATGCTCTGCTGGCGATGCCGCTGCTGTGGCTGTTCATCGCCTTCAGCAATTTCCGGCGGGATCCGCTGGACTTCTTCTCCAGCTCCAACGACTTTTTCCTGATCCTGCTGAGCACCCTGCTGCTGGTTCTCCAGGGGGTGAATCTGTCCGCCTACTACCGCTGGCGGAGGCGGTCGCTGACATCAGTGGCCCACGGGGGAGGCTGCGCCGCCACCGGCGGCTACCGCCGGTTCAATCTGGCGGCTCTGGGAGCGCTGGCAGCCATTACAGCGGCCTATCTGTTGTCCCTGATGCGGTGGCAGCGGTCCTCTATTGCCGCCTTTCTGCTGATTCTGCTGGCCTATGGCGGGATCCTCTTTCTGGTGCTCCGCACCCGGGATGGTCTGAAACGGGCTGGGGCCTCCAGGCGTCTCAACATCGCTCTGACGCTGCTGATGGATGTGGTGCTGGCAGTGGGGCTGGTGAGTCTGCTGACCTTCGGCATACTGCGGCTGGGCTGGTTCACCGGGGAGGGAGACACCTACCTCTATCAGGGACAGGAATGGCAGACGGACCCGCCGGCCATCCCCCTGACGGCGGAGGAGCTGACCGGCATCTCCTATGCGCACATCCGCCGGTGGGATTTGGGGGACGGCTCCTTTCTCATGAGCCGGCACACGTACTCGGAGACCGCCCGGCAGGACGCCGCATCCGGAGACACCCGTTACCACCTCAGCTACACCATCACCCGCACCGGCATCGCCCGGCTCTATGACCTGGTCCTGGAGGATACCATGGCCAACGACGACCCGGAGTTCTGGGAGATCACCTGGCAGAAAACCGATCCGATGCCCTGGGGCGCGGAGGCTGTCTGGCGGCGGTATCTGGACGGTGCGCCCACGGACACGTGGCTGCTGTGCTGGCCGGGGCAGATCGCGGAGCTGGAGCTGGACGGAGAGCCGGACGAGGCCCAGATGGCCGTCGCCGGAGCGGCCCTGGCGCCGGAGCGCTGACGGCCTGCAACGTCCATTTGCTCCCAAAAGAGGACCGGCGGGAATACAGATCGTTATTTATCTTGCATTTTATACCAAAAGGCCGCCCGACCGGGCGGCCTTTTGGCTGGGAGGGGGAAACAGAAAGGGCTATGTCCTCAAGCCTGCTGGGCGCGCTTCTGGGTCTTTTGCTCCAGCACCAGCCGGTCGGCGATCATAGCGATGAATTCACTGTTGGTAGGCTTGCCCTTGGCATTGGAGACCGTGTAGCCGAAGTACTTTTGCAGCGTCTCCAGATCGCCCCGGTCCCAGGCTACCTCGATGGCATGGCGGATGGCCCGCTCCACCCGGGAGGCGGTGGTACCGAACCGCTTGGCCACCTCGGGGTACAGGACCTTGGTGACGGCGTTGATCACATCCATGTCGTCCACGGCGATCATGATGGCCTCCCGCAGGTACTGGTAGCCCTTGATGTGGGCGGGAACGCCGATCTCGTGGATCACGGCGGTCACCAGGTTCTTCAGCTCCGCCGGGTGCTCCACCGCCGCCGGGGCCGGGCCGAAGGCCGCCCGCATCCGGTCCATCAGGGCCTCCGGATCACAGGGCTTGGGCAGGAAGTAACAGGCACCCAGTTCCCGGGCCTCCGCCACCACCTGGTCGCTGCAAAAGGCGGACAGCAGCACCACCTTGGGGTTGCCCAGCTCCTTGAGTTGCTTCATGACGCTCAGTCCATCCACCACCGGCAGCACCACGTCCATCACCACCAGGTCCGGCCGGCACTGCTCCGCCAGCCGCAGGGCCTCCGCGCCGTCTCCGGCGGAGGCCGCGACGCTGAACTCCCCCGCTTGTTCCATAGCCTCCCGCAGCATGGCGCGGAATTCCTCATTGGCATCTGCCAGTAGTACGGTTCTTCTGATGTCCATGTTCTCCCAGTCCTTTTTTCAGAATTTTTCAGCAATCAAACCTGCTTTTCAGCGGGGCTCCGCGCCGTTTTTCCATCCACGGCGCCCCTCGCCCCCTTTGCGACGGATTCGCAGAGCTTGGAATCACGTTTTCTATAAATTACCATAAACTTACAGTCTTTGCAAGCGCGAACTGTAAATAAATCCCAAAAATCATTCGACGGTTTCTGCCACCTCCCGCGCGGCGCTCTTCCCTTTCCCGCCGCTTTGTGCTAAAATCGGGACATCTGAACGAAAAAGGCGGCGGTGAAATGGAGCTATTGGAGCAGATCAGGGCCTTTCAGCCCTGGAACCCCCAGGAGGAGCAGGACCGGGCGGAGCTGCTGCGGCGGCTGGGCAGCGGCGAGGCGCTGTATACCCGGGACAATGCCTCCGCTCACCTGACAGCCTCGGCCTGGGTGGTGAGTCCGGACCGGCGGCAGGTGCTGATGGCGTATCACAATCTGTACGGGTCCTGGGCCTGGCTGGGCGGCCACGCCGACGGGGAGCGGGACCTGCTGGCAGTGGCCCTGCGGGAGGTCCGGGAGGAGAGCGGCCTTGTGAACGTGCGGCCGGTGTCGCCGGAGATCTACTCCCTGGAGATCCTGACCGTGGACGGCCACGAGAAGCGGGGCGTGTACGTCTCCTCCCACCTGCACCTCAACGTCACCTATCTGCTGGAGGCAGACCCGGCGGACCCGGTGCGCCGCAAGCCCGATGAGAACAGCGCCGTGGGCTGGTTCGGCCTGGAGGAGGCGGCGGCCGCCTCCACAGAGCCCTGGTTCCGGGAGCGGATCTACAAAAAGCTCAACGCCAAGCTGGCCTTGGTATGAGCCGCGGCTCGTCCGTATCCTTCATCTCATGATATGGAAAATTGTTCTCCTCGTCAAGTACCCGTGACACAGGCCCGCCGGTGATCCGGCGGGCCTGCTGCGTGAGCGGCCGGTCAGGCGGCCTGCCCCGCTTTGAGCATAGTTTCCATCAAAATTCCATATCCTTTGGTTGGGTCATTCAGCAGCACATGGGTCACGGCGCCCACAAATTTTCCGTTCTGCAAAATGGGGCTGCCGCTCATGCCCTGGACGATGCCGCCGGTGGCGGCGATCAGTTCCGGGTCCGTCACGGAGATCACCAGGTCCCGCCCGTCTGCGGAACCCTCTACGATCTGTAAAATTTCCACATCATATTCCGCCACGTGATCGCCCTCCACGTTGGAGAGGATCACCGCCGGGCCGGTCTGGACCTCCGAGGCCGCCGCCACCGGCAGCGCACCGGTCAGGCTCTCGGTAAAATCGCTCTCTTCCACTGTGCCGAACACGCCGGAGGCGGTGTTGGCAGACAACGTACCCAGATCCCGGGTCAGGTCAAAATCTCCCCGCAGCTCCCCGGCCGCGCCGGAGGCGCCCTTTTTCACCGCCTTGACGGTGGAGGGCAGGATGGAGCCGGAGGAGAAGGGCATCAGCTGGGCCGTGTCCACGTCGGTGATGCCGTGGCCCAGAGCGCCGAACGCACCGGTAGCCGGGTCATAATAGGTCATGGTGCCGATGCCGGCCATGCTGTCCCGGATCCAGGCACCGATGGCATACTGGCCCTGGTCGTTGGGACGGGGCTCCACCTCCAATGTCATGCTCTCGCCGCCCCGGCGGATCTGGAGGTCCGTGGCGTCGCCGCCGTTCTCCTGGAGCAGGGTCTGGAACTGCTCCGTGGAGGTGACGGACACGCCGCCGCACTTGACGATGACGTCGCCGGTCTGGAGGCCGCAGTCCTTGGCGGGGGTCCCGCCGTCGGAGAGCTTCACCACCAGCACGCCTCTTGCGAACAGCTTGATGCCGATGGTGTGGCCCACGGGCACCAGCATCCGGGCGGAGGATTCACTGCCGGCGGCCGAGGCCGTCACACCGGCGCCGAAGGGCGCCGTGCACAGCAGCAATGCCAGAAGGAGTGCCGCGCCGCCCCGCAGCACACCGTTCGCTTTTTGAAATGGTCCATACAAATGAAATCACCCCTTTCTCAAACGCAGCCGGCAAACGTCGAAATTTGCCGGCACCGTTATCATCTGCCGCAGAGGTGAAATCAGCCCATGCAAAAACCGCCAGCGCCGCCATGGCAGCATTCGGAAACCGGGACGGCGCCAAGATATACAAAGGACCCGCAGGCAAACTCCTGCGGGTCCTTCCAAAAATATTCAATCCCGTTTGTTGAAAATTTTGAAAATATCGTCGAAGGGATCTTCCTCCGGCTCCTGGGGCTTGGGCACATCCTCCTCCTGAAGGGGCACCGGAGCCGGAGCGGCGTTGGAAGCGGGCTGCTGGGACGCGGCCATCTTGGGCAGGTCGCCCGGCGCCTTGTCGAAGCCGGTGGCGATAACGGTGACGCGGATCTCGTCGTCCAGCGTCTCATCGAAGGTGGCGCCGAAGATGGTGAGGGCGTCGGGATGGACGGCGGCCTGGACCAAGCTGGCGGCCTGCTCCACTTCCTCCAGTCCGATGTCCATGGAGCCGGTGACATTGATGAGGACGCCCTTGGCCCCCTCGATGGAGGTCTCCAGCAGGGGGCTGGAAATGGCCATCTTGGCGGCCTCCTCGGCCTTGCCCTTGCCGGCGGCCCGGCCCACGCCCATGTGGGCCATGCCGGCGTTTTTCATGATGGCGGTGACGTCCGCGAAGTCCAGGTTGATGAAGCCGGTGTCCCGAATCAGGTCGGAGATGGACTGCACTGCCTGGCGCAGCACATCGTCGGCGATTTCGAAGGCGTTGGCAAAGGTGATCTTCTGGTCCGTGGCGTGCTTGAGCCGCTCGTTGGGGATGATGACCAGGGAGTCCACCTTCCCCTCCAGCTCGGCGATGCCGGCCTCGGCCTGCTGCATCCGGCGGCGCCCCTCAAAGCCGAAGGGCTTGGTGACCACCGCCACGGTGAGGATATCCATTTCCTTGGCGATCTCCGCCACAATGGGCGCACCGCCGGTGCCGGTGCCGCCGCCCATGCCGGCGGTGATGAACACCATGTCGGTGTCCTCCAGCGCCTTGGCGATCTGGTTGCGGCTCTCCTCGGCGCTTTTGCGGCCCACCTCGGGATCGGAACCGGCGCCCTGGCCGTGGGTCAGCTTTTCGCCGATCTGAATTTTATAGTTGGCGCTGGAGACGTTCAGCGCCTGCTTGTCGGTGTTGACTGCCACGAAGTCCACGCCCTTGGTGCCGCTGCGGACCATGCGGTTGACCACATTGTTGCCGCCGCCGCCCACGCCGATGACCTTGATATTGACAACGGTATCGGGACCGGTCTCCAATCCAAATGCCATAGTGGTGCCTCCTACTATCATTTGTAGAAAAGGGGAAAAACTCCCTCTTGATCTCACAATATCCTGTGGTTTCGATATTTAGTTTATTGTATGACACTTTCCCCTTCCGGTCAAGTGCCTCTCTTCCTTTTCCCCAGGTTTTTTCCCGGCGGATCCGGGAATTTTCCGTCGGATCCCGGCGCCGCCCGCTCAGGAGGGGATGAAATTCACCTTGCCGTCGTCGCCGGTGAGCTGGATGGTGCCGCCCTGGTTGTTCTGAATGGAAGTCTCTTCCAGACTGACCGTCAAAAACCGCAGCTTGTAATCGTAGTCCGCCCCATAGGGCAGTTCCACCACGAAGCGGCCGGCGTAGTCCATCCGCAGCACCGCCAGGTCCTCCAGGTGGATGGCGTCCACCTGGTCCAGCAGGTCCGCCTCCTCCAGCGCCGAGAGCAGGTCCAGCAGGCTCTGCTGTTGGGAGGCGTACTCCGTGGCCAGAGCCAGCGGCGTGCCCACGGAGGGCGCCAGCAGCTCGCAGCCGTCGATGACGGCGTACTGCTCCGCGGCGGAGGGCTCTGCCTGCTCCACGATCTTTCCGGCAGGGCTCACCAGCCAGGCGCTGCCGTCCTGGACCACCGCCAGGGGCGTGCTGCACTCCGTCACCTGGATCACCAGGGTGTCCGGCAGGCTGCGGCTGATCCGCAGCTCCTGGACATAGGGCAGCGCCGCCTTGATGCTCTGGTCCACGCTGTATTTGTTCAGCAGAAAGAGGTTGTCGCCGGTGCTGACGCCGGAGGCGTCGATGATCTCCTGAGCGGAGTAGCGCACCGTGCCGCTGACCTCGATGGTGTCCACCCGGAAAAACAGCGTCAGAGCCGCCACCACCACGGCGCAGATGGCCAGCGTGGACAAGAGCTTATAGAGGAAGCCGAAGCTTCCCCTTCTCCGCCGGCGATTGGAATTCCTGCGTCTGGCCATAGTCCTGCTCCTAGCGTTCTTCTGTCTCCACGCGGACGATGTCCGCCCCCAGGGCCCGCAGGTCCCGGGCAATGTCCTCATAGCCCCGGTCGATGTGGCAGATCTCGGAGACCTGGGTCTCCCCCTCCGCCCCCAGGGCCGCTACGCACAGCGCCGCCCCGCCCCGCAGGTCCGTGCATCGGACCGGCGCGCCGTGGAGGGTCTCCACGCCGGTGACCACCGCCGTCCGGCCGGACACCCGGATCCGGGCGCCCATGCGGGTCAGCTCATCCACATGGCGGTAGCGGTTTTCAAAGATGTTCTCCTCAAACACCGTGGTCCCCCGGCTGCGCAGCAGCGCTGCCATCAGCACCGCCTGGGCGTCGGTGGGGAATCCCGGATAGGGCGCCGTCCGCACCGCCCGGACAGCCCGGAGCCGCTGGCGGCACACGGCGGTCAGCCCGCCCTCGTCGGAGGCGATGGCGCAGCCCGCCTCCCGCAGCGCAGCGGTGACGGTGGCCAGGTGCCGCTCCCGGGCGCCCAGCAGCCGCACGCTGCCTCCGGCGGAGGCCAGGGCACACAGGTAAGTAGACGCCACGATCCGGTCCGGCATACAGGCGTAGGTGCAGCCGTGGAAGGTCCGCCCGCCCTCCACCGTGACGGAGGAGGAGCCCGCGCCCTGAACCTTCGCGCCGCAGGCGTTGAGGAACATCTGCAAATCCACGATCTCCGGCTCCCGGGCGGCGTTGGAGATCACAGTGGTTCCCTCCGCCCCGCAGGCAGCCAGCATCAGATTCTCCGTGGCGCCCACGGAGGGCATGCTCAAAATCAGCTCCCGCCCCACCAGCCGGGGCGCCCGGCACCGAAGGACGCCGCCCTCCTCCCGGATCTCCGCCCCCAGGTCCCGCAGGCCGCTGAGGTGCAGGTCGATGGGCCGGGGGCCCAGCTCGCATCCGCCGGGGTAGCTCAGGTCCGCCTGGCCGCAGCGGGCCAGGATCGCCCCCAGAAAGATGGCGGAAGAGCGCATTTCCCGCATTAGTATATCAGAAATCTCGCACCGGTTCAACCCGGCGGTGTCCACCACCAGGCTGCTCCCCTCCCACCGGGCGTCGCAGCCCAGGTGCCGCAGGATGCGCACGGAGGCGTCCACGTCCCGCAGCCGGGGACAGCCCAGCAGCTCCACCGGCCCCTGGGCAAGCAGCGTGGCCGCCAGAATGGGCAGCACGCTGTTCTTGGCCCCCTGGACCGTCACCTCGCCCCGCAGAGCGCGGCCTCCTGTGATCGTCAGCTGACTCATACACGTTCCCCTCCGTATCCAGAATGGTTCAACAGTCCATCCTATGGAAGGCGGGGAAAAGAGGTTACTTGCAGATCTCCAGGACCGTCTGATAGATCCGCTCCGCGGCGTCCCGGATGCCAAGCGACGCCATGGCCGCCGCCATAGCGGTCCGGCGGGACTCGTCGTGGAGGATGCCGCAGGCGGCCTGGAACAGGGCCTGGCCGGAGCTGTCCTGCTCCAGCACCACGACCGCGGCGCCGGCGGCCTCCAGCACCCGGGCGTTCTTCTCCTGGTGGTTGTTGGTCACATAGGGGGAGGGCACGATCACCGCCGGGACCCCCAGGGCCGTCAGCTCGCTGATGGTGGAGGCGCCGGCCCGGCACAGCACCAGGTCCGCCGCCCGCAGCACCGGGGCCATATCGTAGATGTACTCCCGCACCTGGAGCGCCGGGTGGGCCTCCAGGTCCACGCCCTTCTCCCGCAGCTGCGCCAGGAGCACCGGATAGCCGGCCTTCCCGGCGCCGTGGATGTGGTGGAAGGGCTCCTTGGCCGCCTCAAGGGCCAGGAAATCCGCCATCTCGCGGTTCATGCCGGAGGCCCCCAGGGACCCCCAGAAGGACACGATCAGCGGCCGGCCGTCGTCCACGCCCAGCTGGCGCTTGGCCTCCTCCCTGGTGATGCGGAAAAAGTCCTCCCGCACCGGCGTGCCGGTGACCACCACCTTCTCCGGGCGGCGGTAGTGCTCCCGGCAGGCCTCAAAGCCCACCATGACCCGGTCGGCATAGTTCGCCAGCACCTCCGTGGTCAGGCCCGGCACCATGTTGGACTCGTGAATGGCCGTGGGGATGCCGGCCCTGGCCGCCGCCTGGACCATGGGGTAGCTGGCGTAGCCGCCGGTGCCGATCACCACGTCCGGCCGGAACTGGCGCAGGATGGCCCGGGCCTCCCGGGGCGAGCGCACCAGGTTCACGGCGGAGATGAGATTGTGACGCAGCTCGGCCGGCCGCAGGGAGCGGTGGAAGCTGGAGATGTGGACCGTCCGGAAGGGATAGCCCGCCTTGGGCACCAGGTCCTTCTCCAGTCCCCGGTCCGCTCCCACGAACAGCACCTCCCGCTCCCGGTCCCGCTCCTGCATCAGCTGAGCCAGGGCGATGGCCGGGTTCACGTGTCCCGCGGTGCCGCCGCAGGTGAATAGGATCCGTTTGAGCGTATGTTCCATGGTCCGTACCTCTGTTTCTGACGGAGATCGCGGCGCGCGGCGGGAAAACTTTTCCGGCGGCGGGCGCGTCTTTACAGTGTGGAAAAGCGGGGCCGGCAGCGCGCCTACCCCGCTCTGGTGGGCTTCATCTGCCGGGACACCGACAGCACGATGCCCATCTCCGCAAGTTGGACGGAGAGGGCGGTGCCGCCGTAGCTGAAAAAGGGCAGGGAGATGCCGGTGGTGGGCAGCAGGCCCGTGACCACGCCGATGTTCAAAAAGGTCTGGACGCCCATGAGGGTGATGATACCTACCACCAGGAGGCTGCCGAAGCGGTCCCGGGCGTGGAGGGCGATCCAGAAGCCCCGGAGGATCAGCGCCGCGAAGATGGCCATGATGATGGCCGCGCCGATGAGGCCCAGCTCCTCACAGACGATGGCAAAGATAAAGTCGTTGTGCTCCTCCGGCAGGTAGTAGAACTTCTGCTGGCTCTTGCCAAGCCCCACGCCCAGCAGACCGCCGGAGCCGATGGCAATGAGGCTCTGGGTCAGCTGGTAGCCGCTGCCCTGGGCGTCGGCCCAGGGATCCAGCCAGGAGGTCATGCGGGTCTTGTTGTACCCCACGACGAACAGCACCAGATACAGCAGGAGCCCCGCGGCGCCTCCCGCGGCGCCCACCCAGGCCCAGTTGATGCCGCCCACCAGCATAACAGCGGCACCGGCGCCCAGGATCAAAATGGCGCCGGAGAGGTGGGGCTCCAGCAGCACCAGCCCCGCCACCACCGCCAGGATCAGGGCGTAGGGCAGGATGCCGTAGCGGAAGGAGCGCATCTGGTCCTTCTTTTTGGAGATGCTGTCGGCAAAGTACAGCACCACCGCCGCCTTGGCGATCTCCGAGGGCTGGAACTGGAAGGAGGTGCCGGGGATGCCCAGCCAGCGGGTGGCGTTGTAGTGGGTGAGGCCCACGCCGGGGACCAGCACCAGCACCAGCAGGATCACGGACAGGTACAGCAGCGGCTTTCCCAATGCCCGGAACCGCTGGTAGTTGATCTTGCCGATGAAGATCATGGCGGCCACGCCCATAACGGCGAACACCGCCTGATGGCTGAAATAGTACAGGGGATTTTCCCCATCGGTCTCCGCGTAGGCAGAGGGAAAGCTGGCGGACAGCAGCATCACCAATCCGATGCCCAGCAGCAGCATCACCAGCACGAAGAAGGGCAGGTCGATGGGGCCCCGGGCCAGCTCCCGGCTCTCCTCCTCCAGCTCCTTCTGCCGCTGGCGCCGCTCCTGACGGGCCAGGGCCTCCTCCCGGCTCATGGGCCGGCGGCGGCGCTGGGGCCGGTCCTGCGGACGGGGTTGGGGCCGGCTGTGGAATTGGGGCCGGGCCTGGGGGCGCGGATATGACATGACCTTCCCTCCTCTCCCTCAAAATATCAAATGGTTCAATAGCGGCCCGCGGCGCCGAAGTACGCCAGCACGCAGCACACCACCGTCACCAGGGAAAATACCGTCACCAGCTTCGCCTCGCTCCAGCCGGACAGCTCCAGATGGTGGTGCAGCGGCGCCATCTTGAAAAAGCGCTTGCCGTGGGTGGCCTTGAAATAGCCCACCTGGATGATGTCGGACAGGGTCTCCAGAATGTAGATGATGCCCACAGGAATCAGGATCAGGGGCATATCCATGGAGAAGGCCAGGGCCGCCACGGCGCCGCCCAGAAAGAGGCTGCCGGTATCGCCCATAAAGACCTTGGCGGGGTGGTGGTTGTAGACAAAGAAGGCCGCCAGGCCTCCGGCCATGGCCGCCGGGAACAGCGCCCCGGCACCGCCCGCGCTCCAAAGGTATCCGGTCACAGCGAAGAACACCATCACCACAAAGGTGACGCTGCACGCCAGGCCGTCGATGCCGTCCGTCAGGTTCACGGCGTTGACGCAGCCCACGATCACGAAGGCGGCGAACACCAGATACACGATCCAGTTGATCTCCACGCTGACGTTCAGGAAGGGGATGTACAGGTGGTTGCTCAGCAGCCCCTCATAGCGCATCAGGCACAGGAACAAGATCGCCGCCGCCAGCTGCAGCACGAATTTCTGCTTGGCGGTGAGGCCCTCGTTCTGGTGCTGGCGGACCTTGCGGTAGTCGTCCACAAAGCCGATCAGGCCGAAGATCAGGGCGAACAGGTAGACGTACAGGTGCACGAACACCCCGTCCAGCATGTTCCCCCAGCCCAGAATGAATACGATCACCCCGGCGCCCAGAATGAACATGATGCCGCCCATGGTGGGCGTGCCCGCCTTAGACATATGCCAGGTGGGACCGTCGGCGCGGATCTCCTGCCCGGCCTTGAGCTTGCGCAGCTCCGGGATCAGAAAGCGGCCGATCACCAGCGTCAGCACGAAGGCCAACCCTGCCGCGATGATGGATTGTGTCATAGTTCTCTCCCTCTCCTTGCCGGGCACACCCCCGGCGCTTTTGTACGGGCGGATGCCCGGCGGTCGCTTTCCCGCCAGGTACTCCGCCACGATCTCCCGCTCATCCATGTGGTGCTTCACATGGTTGATGCCCCACAAACTCTCCGATTTTGCGGGGGCCCCGCATGGGACGCAAATCGGCCGAAGTGAATCCGGCCGATTTCAAGGGTTTGCCTCCGGCAAACCGCTTGACGCCGGACTTCCGGCGCTCAGGCCTTTTGCAGGTACTCCGCCACGATCTCCCGCTCATCCATGTGATGCTTCACATGGTTGATGCCCCACAAAATCTCCGATTTTGCAGGGACCCCGCATTGGACTCAAATCGGCCGAAGTGAATTCGGCCGATTTCAAGGGTTTGCCTCCGGCAAACCGCTTGACGCCGGACTTCCGGCGCTCAGGCCTTTTGCAGGTACTCCGCCACGATCTCCCGCTCATCCATGTGATGCTTCACATGGTTGATCTCCTGGTAGGTCTCGTGGCCCTTGCCGCACAGGGCGATCACATCGCCGGGCAGAGCGTGGTCCATGATCCAGTGGATGGCCTCGATCCGGTCCTCGATGACCACGTGGGGCGTATCGCTGCCCTCCAGGCCCGGCAGGATGTCGGCGATGATGTCGCCGGGCTTCTCGGTCCGGGGGTTGTCGGAGGTCACCACCACGAAGTCGGCGATGTCCGCGGCGATCTTTCCCATCTTGGGCCGCTTGGTCCGATCCCGGTCGCCGCCGCAGCCGAACAGGGCCACGGTGCGGCCCTTGGCGAAGCCCTTCACGGCGGTGAGGACGTTTTCAAGACCGTCGGGGCTGTGGGCGTAGTCGATGAGGATGGTGTAGTCCTTGCCGGGGGTGGGGACCACCTCCACACGCCCCTTCACGTGGGGCACCCGGCTGAGAGCGTCGGCGCTCTTCTCCAGGGGGATCCCCAGGGCCAGGGCCGCGCCCAGCACATCCAGCGTATTATATACCATAAATCCGCCGGGAATGCCAACGGAAATGGGGACGCGCTCCGTTTTCGTCACGGCGTCGAAGGCGATGCCCTCGGCCCCCAGGACGATGTTCTCCGCCCGCAGGTCCGCCGGGGCCTTCTCGGCGTAGGTGACGAGGCGGCAGGTGGCCTCCGCCGTCAGCCGTCCGGTCCAGGGGTCGTCGGCGTTGACCACACCCACGGCGCAGTGCCGGAACAAGATGGCCTTGGCGTCGCAGTAGGCCTCCATGGTCTTGTGGAAATCCAGGTGGTCCTGAGTCAGGTTGGTGAACACACCCACGTCGTAATGCACCCCGTAGACCCGGTCCAGGGCCAGGGCGTGGGAGGAGACCTCCATGACCACGTGGGTGCAGCCGGCGTCCCGCATCTGGGCGAAGAGCCGCTGGACCTCGAAGGACTCCGGCGTGGTGCGCTCCGTGGGGATCACCTCCGCGCCGATCATGTTCTGGTTGGTGCCGATCAGCCCCACCTTGGCCCCGGCCTCCTGCTCCAGAATGGCCTTGAGGAGGTAGGTGGTGCTGGTCTTGCCGTTGGTGCCGGTGACGGCTGCCATGGTCATGGATGCGGCCGGGTGGCCGAAGAAGTTGGCGCCGATCACCGCCAGGCTCCGGCGGGAGTTCTCCACCTGGACATAGGGGATGGCCCCGTCCGCCGGGGGCTCCTCACAGACCACCGCGGCGGCACCGGCGGCGGCCGCCTTCCCGATGAAGGCGTGGCCGTCCACGGCAAAGCCCCGCATGGCCACAAACAGGTCGCCGGGCTTTGTGGCGCGGGAGTCGTAGCTGACGTTGGGGATCTCCAGATCCAGGTCTGCCGTGGCGGAGAGGACCGGAATGTCCTTCAATAGCTCTCTGAGTTTCATGATGCAGCGCCCCTTCTCTCTCGTTTCGGCGCCCCGCCGGGTGAAGCCGGGGCTGCCGCATCCATTATAGACAGTGTGTTTTGGATTGTATACGGCGGAAAGTGCCAAAAAATATGCAGAAACTGCCCCTCAGTCCAGCACGGAATTGTCGCCGAACTGAACGGTGACCACGGTGCCCGCATCCACCTCCGTGCCGGCAGCGATGTCCTGGGAGATGGCGTGGACATTGCCGGAGCTGGTGGAGGTGGCGCCGGCCACCTTCATGATGAGTCCCGCGTTGGCAATGGCCTTGTTGGCCTCGGAGGCGGACTTGCCGATGACATTGGGCACAGTACAGGGATCGTCCGGCTTCTCCTGGCCCAGATACAAAATGATGGTGGCGTTGTTGGGAACGATGGCGCCGCCGGCCGGGGTCTGGTCGGTGACGGTGTCGCCGTCTCCCACAGTGCGGCAGGAAAAGCCTGCCTTCTCCAGCGTCTCCTTGGCAGCGGAGGCCGCCTTGCCAACCACATTGGGCACGGAGGCGTCAGCGCCCACCAGTTCATCGGCGCTATACTCCGGCTCCACGCCCAGGTACGGCAGAATATCGCTCATGATGGAGCTGGCAATGGGGGCCACCATGGTGCCGCCGAACACGGCGGTGCCGGTGGTACGGCTGGGGGTGTCCATGGTCAGCAGCATGATGACCTGAGGATCGTTCGCCGGGGCAAAGCACATAAAGGAGACCACCACGTCGTTGGTACCGGTCTTGTCGGCGGTGCCGGTCTTGCCGCCGATACGGTAGCCGGCCACCTGGCCGTTGCGGCCGCCGCCGCTGGCCACCACGTACTCCAGGCACTCCCGCACCGTGGCGGAGGTCTCCTCACTGATCACCTGGCGGGTGGGCGTGGCCTGATGCTGCTGGATGACGTTGCCGTCCTGGTCCAGGATCTGCTTTACCACGTAGGGCGTGTAGAGATAGCCGCCGTTGATGCAGGCGGACTGGGCCCGGATCAGCTGCAGAGGCGAGATGTTGAAGGTCTGGCCGAAGGAATAGGAGGCCAGGGACACCACGCCGGTATTGAAGGTCTTTTCACTGGCGAAGAGGCCCGTCTCGATCTCGGCGGGCAGGTCCACGCCGGTGGACTCCATGAAGCCGAAAGACTTGAGGTACTCGTAATAAGTCTTGGTGCCGATCTTCAAACCCATGGAGATGAAGGCCGGGTTGCAGGAGTTTCCGGTGGCCTCCTTCAGGGTCTGGACCCCATGGCCGCTGTGGTTGGAGCAGTAGATGGGCTTATACCAGCCCTCCACACGGGTGGATCCGGTGCAGGTGAAGGTGCTGGACAGGCTCACCAGTCCCTCCTCCAGGGCCGTGGCCAGTGTCACGGGCTTGAAGGTGGAGCCGGGCTCGTAGGTGTCCTGATAGCACTTGTTGCGCCACTGTTTGTACTGGGCGGAAATCTTGGCGTCAGACACAGCCGCCTTGTAGGCATCCTCGTCGGCGTAGGTATCGCGTTTGCTCTCCAGCTCCGCCAGCGTAGCGTCCAGATTCTCCTGAAGGGTCTGGTCATAGATGGTGCTGTAGCTGTTCAGATCGTAGTTGGGATAAGAGGCCATGGCCAATACGGCCCCATCCCGGGGGTCCATGACGATGCCGGTGGCGCCGTTGGCAGGATCGAACTTGGCGATCATGCTCTCCAGGCCCTTTTCCAGATAATACTGGATGTTGCGGTCCAACGTCAGCACCAGGTCGCCGCCGTCCTCGGCGTCGTAATACTGCTCGTACTGGAACAGCAAGGGCTGGTTATAGTTGTCCTTGGCGGTGACCGTCAGGCCGGTGGTGCCCTGGAGGACGCTGTCGTACTTGGCCTCCAGTCCGTAGGCACCCACGTTGTCGGCGTTGATGAAGCCGATGACGTTGGAGGCCAGGGTCCCGTAGGGATAGTACCGTTTGGTGTCCGAGCGCAGGTAGATGCCCCGCAGCTTGGTGGGGCTCTGGGTGGGATTGGAGATGAGGACGGTCTTGCCGTCGTCGTTGACGGTGGTCAGCTGGTTGCCCTCGTCGTCGATCTCGCCGTTGATGAAGCGGCGGACCTCGTCGGCCACGTCCTGCTCCGCCTTCTCGGCCACCACCTTGTACTGGGACTTCACATCCTCCATCTTCTCCAGCAGCGTGGATTCGTCCACCCCCAGGATCCGGCTGAGTCCCCGGGCGATGTAGGACTGGTCCAGCACCGCCGGCGCCGTGTAGCTCACACCGTCTTCGGCAGCCTTCTCGGCAGCCTCCTTGATGGCATCCTCCTGGGCTGTCACAAAGGCGTCGATGTCCAGGGGCGAGAGGAAGATGGTCTCCGCCGTGGCGGAAACCGCCAGCACGTTGCCGTTGGTGTCGTAAATGGTGCCCCGGGAGGCACTGATGACGGTGCTGTCTGTCTGCTGGTTGATGGCGGTGGCCCGGAGGGTCTCGTGCTGATTGATCTGGATGTCATAGAGCTTGAAAAACAGCACCACAAAGGCCGCCACGCCCAGCAGCACCATGATCAACATGGTACGGCCCCGGATGACCTGATTGGCCCGCCGGGCAGCGTCGCTTTTTCTTCTGGGTGAATGTGCCATAGAAACGGTCTCCTCCCGCTCCGGCGGCTGCTCCGCCGGTCCGCAATACCAAAGCAAGGAGTAAGAAGTCCGCCTTCTTACTCCTCACTGACTGATCCATTATAGTGCGCGGCTCAATCGAAATATTCCACCACGGCATAGATCCCGTGGTTCAGGGACGTCAGCAGGCGGCTGAGGACGCCCGGCTCCTCCTGCTGGTAGACCACCGCGCTGTCCCCGTCGGACAGGTCCACATAGTAGATCTGGCTGTTGCTGGGCTTACTCATGCCGGCGGCCTCCGCCGCCTCCTTCACGGTATCCAGGTCGAACATCTCCTCATGCTGAGCGGTCAGGGAGACATTCTCCGTTTTCAGCTGGCTCAGCTGGCTCTGGAGGGACACCATGTCTGCCGACAGGGCGGTGAGCTGGATGTAGCTCATCAGCACCAGCACCGCCAGCGCCGCCACGGCGCCGAAGCCCACCACGGACAGAAGGGACAGATGCTGCCGCTGACGGACACGGGTCTGAGCAATCCTGCGGACCTGGGGCTTTTCCGCCGCCTGGGCGGCCGTCTGATGCCGCGGTGTCTCGCCGGCATGACGGAGGGCACGCTCCCGGACTTCCAGGTCCAGATTATAGGCCAGATCGCCATAGACGGCATTCCGGCTGTTATAGCGCAATTCACGGGCCGCAGATGCCACGGCAGCTCCTCCTCTCCCAGCTCTTCACACACAGACGGGGCTCGTCCCCGGTCAAAGATCGAATGGGTCGCATTTCTCCGCCACGCGCAGCTTGGCGCTGCGGGCGCGGGGGTTGTCCGCCAGCTCGGTTCCGTCGGCCACAATGGGCTTGCGGGTCACCAGACGGATTTTGGGCTTGTTGCCGCACACGCACACCGGGAACTCCGGCGGGCAGGTGCAGCCCTTTGCCAGATCCCGCAGGGTCTGCTTGACGATGCGGTCCTCCAGGGAGTGGAAGGTGATCACCGCCAGCCGTCCGCCGGGATTGAGCCCGTCCACCGCCGATTGGAGCATGGGCGGCAGGGCGTCCAGCTCGCCGTTGACGGCGATGCGGATGGCCTGGAAGCTGCGCTTGGCCGGGTGCTGCTTTTCCCGCAGCGCCGCCGGCGGCATGGCGCTCTTGATGATCTCCACCAGCTCCAGCGTGGTGGCGACGGGCGCGGTCTCCCGGGCCCGGACGATGGCTCTTGCAACGGCGGGGGCGTAGCGCTCCTCGCCATACTCCCACAGGATCCGCCGCAGCTCCTCGCCGCTCCAGGTGTTCACCACCTCATAGGCGGTCAGGGGGGCGGAGGTGTCCATCCGCATATCCAGCGGGGCGTCCTGCATGTAGGAAAAGCCCCGGGCCCCGTCGTCCAGCTGCGGGGAGGAGACGCCCAGATCGAACAGCATTCCGTCGGCGCCGGCGACGCCTGCCTCGCGCAGGACGCCGCCCAGCTCCGAAAAGTTGCTGTGGACCAGCGTCACCCGGTCCAGGTACGGCGCCAGACGCTCCTTGGCCGCGTCAATGGCCGCCATATCCCGGTCGATACAGATGAGGCGGCCGGTGGTAAGCCTTCGGGCGATCTCCATGGAGTGCCCAGCGCGCCCCAGCGTACCGTCCACATAGACCCCGTCGGGTCGGATACGCAGTGCTTCGATACACGGTGCCAGCAGCACCGGCTTGTGGGTGTATTCCATACCGCGTCACCCGCGGCTGCGGCGGCTGCGGACCAGGGCGTCCATGGCGGCGGCCATGTCCTCGCTCTCCAGCATCCGCTGCTCCCGCTCGGTCCAGGCGGCCTCGTCCCAGATCTCCGCGAAGGAGTTGAGGCCCACGATGGTGGCGGTCTTTTTCAGTCCCGCGTGCTTGCGGAGATTGGCGGGGATCAGCACCCGGCCCTGGGCGTCCGGCTCACACTGGACGGCGTTGGCGTACAGCAGCGTCAGGGCCCGGACCTCACTGTAAGAGAGGTCGTCGGTATCCTCGGACATCTGCTCCCACTTGGCCTGGGGATAAATACTCAGGCAGTGCTCGGCGCCGATGGTGATGAAGAAGGTGTCTCCCAGCGCCTCCCGCATGGAGGCAGGGATGACCAGGCGGCCCTTGGAATCGATGCTGTTGTTGGACTTTCCCAGCAGTCTTGCCACGGCGGCCGCCCCCCTTTTCCCCGTTTTTTGGGCGGGGTCTGCACCTCTTTGGCACAAGGGCACACTAATTACCCACTTTTCCCCACCGCATGGTTTGAGTATAAGCGAAAAAAGCGGGGATTGCAAGCAGTTTTTTCCGACGGAAATCCCAGCAAACCCGTTGTTTTTACCTATTTTTGGCCTAAAAAGCCTCATTTGAAACAGGTGTTCGACGAGTGTTCGGAAGTTTACGTAAAATTAAAGGCGTCCGCAGGCACAACATCTTGTGCCTGCGGACGCCTTCTTTAGAAGATCGCCGCAAAATCTAGGTTTTAAGAAAAAAGTTTCAAGAAAACCTTCGTCGTTTTTTACAAAATTTTCAGGATTATGGTCGACCTGGCTCAGCCGTCCGTCTCCTCCTGCTCAGGAGCGCGGCCCTCCAGCTTTTCCCGCTGCTCCTGCATTTTGGCGGCGGAGGCGCTGCGGAAGCGGACGCGGGACTGCTGAACCTCCTCCAGGGCGGCCCGGACGGCCTCCTCCGTGCGGGCCAGGGCGTCCTCGGCGTACTCATTGGCCACCTGATAGAGCTGGCGGGAGCGGTCCTCGGCCTTGGCCACGATCTGCCGGGCCTTCTCCTTGGCAGCGTAGAGCACCTCGCTGTCAGAGACCTTGGCCTTGGCGTCCAGCTCAGCCTGGCGCATCATGCGGTCCACATCCCGCTTGGCCTCCTCCACGAACTTCTCCCGGGCGGTGAGCAGCTCCTGGGCCCGCTTGATCTCCACCGGCAGCTGTGCCCGCAGCTCGTCCAGCAGGTCCAGCAGCTCGTCCCGGTCCACCATGCTCAGGTGGGGCTTCAGGGGCGGCGCCTTGGCATCCTCGATCCGCTCGTAGATCATATCGATCAGGCGATTGACGTCATTGGCCATGTGGCTCATCCTTTCTTATCGATCATTTCCTGCACCAGGGGGATGATGGAGGCGGGCAGATACCGCTCCAGAGGCTGGCGGTAGCGGATCATCTCCCGGGCCATGGAGGAGCTGAAGTGCTGGTAGGCCGGACTGGCCGGCAGCAGCATGGTCTCCAGCTGGGGGTAGAGCCCGCGGTTAATCAGGGCCAGCTGATACTCCACATCAAAATCAGAGGTGTTGCGCACACCCCGCACGATGACGGCGGCGCCCCGGTCCACGGCGTAGTCCGCCAGCAGGCCCGGCCACAGCTCCGCCTCCACATTGGGCAGCTCCGCCACGGCGGCGCGGACCAGCCGCAGCTTTTCCTCGGGGGTGAACATCTGGTTTTTCTTCTCGGCATTGGGGCTGACGCAGACCCAGACCTTGTCAAAGCAGGCGGCGGAGCGCCGGATCAGGTCCAGGTGGCCCAGGGTGATGGGATCGAAGCTGCCGGAGCAGACGGCTGTTCTCATGGGCGTTGTTCCTCGTTCTCTTGGTCTGGCTCCCGGCGGTACAGACTGACGGCGATCTTGCCGTACCGGTACGTACGCCGGAGGCGGTAGGGCGGCGGCAGCGGCGGCAGGCGCCGGTCCGCCGGGTGTTCCGCCACAATTATACCATGTGGGTTGAGAATGTCAAACCTTGTCAGGGTGTCCAGGGCCTGTTCCAGCAGTCCGGACTGATAAGGCGGGTCCAGGAACACCAGGTCGAACTTCTCCCGGCCCTCCAGAAAGGCCATGGCCTCCCCGGCCACCACCCGGGCCCGGTCCTGGAGCTCCGTGGTCCGCAGGTTGTCCCGGATCAGCTGCACCGCGTCCGGACGCCGCTCCACGAACACGGCGGAGGTCGCGCCGCGGCTGAGACACTCGATGCCCAGCTGACCCGTACCGGCGAACAGATCCAGGACCCGCCGCCCCTCGATGTCGAATTGCAGGGCGCTGAACAATCCCTCCTTCACCCGGTCCGTGGTGGGACGGGTCTCCATCCCCTCCAGCTCCTTGAGCCGGCGGCCCCGGGCGGAGCCGGTGATCACGCGCATGGGACATCCTCCTTCCGATGGCGGCGCCGCTCCAGGGCCCCGGCGGCCAGATACAGCACCAGACCCGTCCAAACGAAGCCGAACAAAATAGCGTGAGTGGCGGTGAACGCCTCCCGGTACAGCAGCACCGACAGCAGCAGCTGCAGCGTGGGGTTGATATACATTAAAATACCGGACAGACTCATAGGTGTGGTCTTCATCCCGGCGGCGTAGAACAGCAGCGGCACAGTGGTCACCGCACCGGATGCCGGCAGCAGCAGCCACTGCCAGCCCTCCAGCACCCCCACGGCGCCGGCGCCCCGGGCGTCCATCCAGAAAATGGCAATCAGCGCCAGGGGTGACACCGTCAGCGTCTCCATGAAGGTGGATACCGCCGCATCGGACTTTACCTTCTTTTTCAGCGCCCCGTAGACCGCGAAGCTGCCGCCCACCACCAGGGCGATCCAGGGCAGCTGGCCCCAGCGGACCACCGCGATCACCAGGCCCGTCAGCGTCACCGCCGCCGCCAGCCATTGCAGGGCCGTCAGCTTCTCCCGGAACACCACCGTTCCCAGCAAAATGGCCAGGATGGGGTTCATATAATAGGCCAGGCTGGCATCCAGCATGTGGCCGTGACCCGCCGCCCAGATGTAGACACCCCAGTTGACGGTGATGGCGCACCCCGCCGCCGCCAGCAGCAGCCACTCCCGCTTTTCCCGCAGCACCGCCCGCACGCCTGCCAGCCGGTCCCTGCGCCAGAGCAGCGCGCCGCCGGTGAGCACCATGGACCACACGATCCGGGTGGCCAGGACGTACAGAGAGTCCACATCCGCCAGCAGCTTCCAAAACGCCGGCATCACGCCCCACAGCACATAGCAGGCCAACACGCACAGCGGCCCTCTCTTTTCCACGGCAGTGCACCTCCTCCCCGCTGAAGCGGGAAATCCTTTGTAGTCGGAAGTCTATTTTACGGCAAACTCTCTCTCATTTCAATAGAAATCCGCCGGAAGGTCCGTCATCTCTTTTTTATACTTGTACTTTGCGGCTGAATCGTATATAATAAAGTTCCAAAAATACGGACGCCCGGCTCCGTTTCGGGGCGGGCCATCCTTCTCCGCCACTTAAGGGGAAAGAAAGGACGTTCTCATGATTCAATTCCATTCTGAACAAGGTGAGATCTCCGTCAGCAGCGCCGTGTTCTCCAACATCACCGGCATGGCGGCTACCAACTGCTACGGCGTCAAGGGCATGGCATACCGCTCCATGACCGACGGTCTGGTCCATCTGCTGCGCCGGGAGGCCATGAGCAAGGGCGTCAGCATCACCTATCACGACGACAACTCCATCTCCATCGAGCTCCACATCATCGTGGAGAACGGCGTCAATCTCCCCGCGGTGTGCCGTTCCATCATGAACGAGGTCCGCTACGTCGTCACCAAGAACACCGGCGTGCCCGTCAAGGCAGTGGACGTGTGCGTCGACTCCATGACCCTGTGAGGGAGGAACGAGAGGAATGAACGAACTGATCACCGGCGCGCTGTTCAAGCAGATGGTGCTCCACGGCGCCGCCGCCATCACCGCGCAAAAGCAGGCCATCAATGACCTGAACGTTTTCCCGGTGCCCGACGGGGACACCGGAACCAATATGTCCATGACCATCGGCGCCGCCGTGACGGAGCTGCGCAAATCCTCCCCCTCCTCGGTGGACCAGGCTGCTTCCATCACTGCCTCCGCCCTGCTGCGGGGTGCCCGGGGCAACTCCGGTGTCATTCTGTCCCTGCTGTTCCGGGGCCTCTCCAAGAGCCTCAAGGGCCGGGAATCCGCCGATGCGGCCAGCTTCGCCGCCGCCATGCAGGAGGGCGTGTCCTCCGCATACAAGGCCGTCATGAAGCCCGCCGAGGGCACCGTCCTCACGGTCTCCCGTCTGGCGGCGAAACGGGCCGTGGATGTGGCGGCGGAGGAAAAGGATGTGGAAAAGGTGCTGGAAGAGGCCATTCGGGAGGGCTATGACGCCCTGGCTCAGACGGTGGAGATGAACCCCGTGCTGAAAAAGGCCGGCGTGGTGGACGCCGGCGGCAAGGGCTACCTGCTGATCCTGGAGGGCATGCTCTCCGAGCTGCGGGGCGAGCCCATGCCGGAGCAGACGGAGGAGAGCGAGGAGACCAAGGAGAAGGCCGACTTCGCCTACATGGCGGCGGAGGAGATCACCTTCGCCTTCGACACCGTGTTCATCGTCCGCAAGGCGTCCCCGGACATCTCTCTGGAGCCCCTGCGGACCTACCTCAACAGCATCGGCGACAGCCTGGTCATCGGCGAGGACGACGAGTCCTTCAAGGTCCACGTCCACACCAACATCCCAGGCAGCGCCCTGACCGAGTCTCAGAAGTACGGCACCCTGGAGCTGGCCAAGATCGAGAACATGCGCACCCAGGCCGAGGCCCTGGCCCAGGGCAAGGAGGCCCAGAGCACCGACGATCTGGAGGCCGTGGAGGCGGAGCTGGAGGCCGGCGAGGGCTGCGCGCCCGCCGCTCCCGCGGAGCCGGAGAAGCCCTATGGCTTCCTGGCGGTGTGCGCCGGCGGCGGCCTTGCCGCGGTGTTCCAGGACCTGGGCGCCGACGGCGTGGTCTCCGGCGGTCAGACCATGAACCCCTCCACCGAGAGCATCCTGGAGGGCGTGGAGAAGATCCCTGCCGAGACGGTGTTCATCCTGCCCAACAACTCCAACATCATCATGGCCGCCCAGCAGTGCGCCGCCCTGACGGAGAAGAACGTGGTGGTGATCCCCACCAAGACCGTGCCCCAGGGCATCACCGCCATGATGAACGTGGACTTCGAGGCCCCGGACGCCGAATCCATCACCCAGGCCATGACGGAGGCCCTCGCCACCGTCACCACCGCCCAGATCACCTACGCTGCCCGGAACTCCGACTTCGACGGCTTCGACATCAAGGAGGGCGACTACCTGGCCCTGGAGGAGGGCCGCCTCTTCGGCACCGACAGCGATCTCAACGCCCTGCTGGAGCGGCTGGCGGCGGAGGCTGTGGAAAAGGGCGCCTCCTTCATCTCCCTCTACTTCGGCGAGGACGTGTCTGAGGATGACGCCCAGGCGGCCGGCAAGCTCTTCGAGGAACGCTGCCCCCAGGCCGAGGTGGCCGTGCTCTCCGGCGGTCAGCCCGTGTACTACTATATCATCTCCATGGAGTAAGACCGCGTGCAATGCGTGCTCATCTCCCGGGCCTTCCGGCCCGGGAGATTTTTTTGTTCAAATCCGGCGACAGCTCTTGACAAAATACGGAAGCAATGCGTATGATGAAAAAAGCGTCTGTCGCATAAAGACGGCGTTAAGAATTTTCAACAAACGGGAGGTCGCCCGCCATGTTCTCCTGGTTCCCCTTTCTCACCTACGCTGTGGTCACCACGTCCACCCCAGGCCCCAACACCCTGATGTCCATGTCCAACGGCACCCAGCTGGGCTTCCGCCGGGCCCTGCCCTTCAACTTCGGCATCCTGGCCGGGTTCTCCCTGGTGATGGTCCTGTGCACCCTGCTGTGCAGCACCCTGTCCGCCATGCTGCCGGTGGTGAAGAAGCCCATGCTGGTGATCGGGGCGGCGTATCTGCTGTACCTGGCCTGGCGGACCTGGCGCCGCAGCGGCGTGGCGGATACCGCCGCCGTCCACAGCGGCTTTCTCTCCGGCTTCCTGCTCCAGTTCATCAACCCCAAGATCTACATCTACTGCATCGTGGCCATGGAGGGTTACGTGCTGCCGGTGTACGCCGGACAGCCCGTGGCGCTGCTGCTGTTCGCCCTGCTGCTGGCGGTGATCGGCTTCTCCTTCACCCTGTGCTGGTCCGCCTTCGGCTCGCTGCTGCGGCAGCTGTTCTCCACCCACGCCCGGGTCATCAACACCTGCATGGCCCTGGCCCTGGTGTGGTGCGCGGTGAAGCTGTTCCGCTGAGCCCCTGCAGCAAAAAAGCCGCCCGGCTGTGCCGGGCGGCTTTTTCACAGTTTTTACAGGGCCTTCATGGCGTCGGCGATGGCGTCCTCGCTGGCACGCATGGCCTGAAGGGTCTTGTCCATCAGCTCCTCCAGGGGCCAGCCCAACCGCTCGGCGCCCTCCCGGATCACGTCCCGGGAGCAGCCGGCGGCGAACTTCTTGTCCTTGAACTTCTTTTTCAGGGAGCTGACCTCCATATCCTGGCAGCTCTTGCTGGGCCGCATCAGCGCCGCGGCGCCGATGAGCCCCGTCAGCTCGTCGGCGGCGAAGAGGACCTTCTCCATCTCCTCCGTGGGCTCCACATCGGAGCACAGGCCGTAGCCGTGGCTGCACACCGCGTGGATGAAGTCCTCGCCGCAGCCGATCTCCGAGAGCAGCTCCGGGGCCTTCTTGCAGTGTTCCTCCGGCCACTGCTCAAAGTCCACGTCGTGGAGCAGTCCCACCGTGGCCCAGAAGTCCGCCTCGTCCCCGTGGCCCAGGTTCTCGGCGTACCAGCGCATGACGGCCTCCACCGTCAGGGCGTGCTGGATATGGAAATGCTCTTGGTTGTACTTGCGCAGCAGCGCCAGGGCCGCCGCCCGGTCAGGACATGCTCTCATGGTGATCCGCTCCTTTTTCCCAATCATTTTTTGTCAGTATAGCCGCTTTTTCCCGGCTTTGCAACCCCGCCTCACAGCTCCCTGGGGTCCGGGTCCCCCTCCAGGGTAACGAAGTAATCGTAGTAGGGCAGCAAAAACCCATACCCCTCCTTCAGCCGCTCCGCGATGGCCCGGGAGAACAGCTCCTCCGTCAGCTTCTCCTCATGGCAGATGGAAAAGCTCTTCATCCGGTACCAGGGCTCCAGCAGCGGCGAGGGCGCCGCGGAGCGGGGGCGCTTGTAGTCCTCCGTCTCCAGTGCGAACTCCGTCTGCCGTGCCAGCTTCCGGGTCAGCGCCTCCATGGTTTTGGGGTCCCGGTCGATCCGGGCGCGGAGCTTGGCCATGGTCAGGGGACGGGGCATATAGTACCCCATGCCGTAGGTCCAGTCCTCCGGCCCCAGCTCGAACCAGAAGGTGGGCCGGGCGGTCCATTGCTCCGAGGGCTGCTCCACGCAGAACCACAGGTGGTCCTTGTAGGGGCCCCGGCCGTGGAGCCGCCGGGCGTCCCGATAGATGCGGGTGGTCTTGGCGATGAGCCCGTACTCCGGGCGCCTGTCCGCCAAAAAGTCCCGCAGCTCCTCCCCCAGGGCCCGCATGGGCTGGTAGAAGCTGCGGAGATACGTCTCCTTGTGGGCCTCGAACCAGGGCTTCTCATTGTTGAAGCGGATGCCCCACATGAAGTCCACGGTCTCGTCGGTAAATCCGGTAAACATGCCGTTCCTCCCGTTGGATCTGAAAATTCGGCATTCAGTATACCACACTTTTCTCCGCAGGAAAAGAGGGTGGAGGCCGCTTTGGACGGTCCCCACCCTCTCTGCCCCTCACAGGCTCTTTTGCAGCAGGCACAGCAGGGCGTCCGCCTGCCGGTAGGACGCCTCCCCCAGCTCCGTCAGCAATCGCTCCAGGCAGGGGTCCGTGGTGCTCTCCGCCGCCCGCAGGTAGTTCATACCGTTGCAGGCTTCGGCGTGATACCGCTCCCGCACCGCCGCACACCAGCGGCCCAGGCAGATCCGGCCGCACTCCACCGCAGGCCGGTAGCACTCCCCGGTGATGAGATAACAGGCCGCCATCAGCTGCCTTGCGGCGCAGCCGGCCTCCTCCGCCAGCTGGCGGACCTGCTGGCGGGCAAAGGCCGGGGCCTGCCGGCTGAGGGCCAGATAGTGCCGCCGGTCCGCCAGCTCCACCTCGATGAAGCCCTCCAGCACCTCCAGCAGTTCCTCCGCGGCGGTGCCCATGCAGCAGGGGTCCGGCTCCGCGCCGGGCAGCTGCCCCTCCGGTGCTTCCGGAAGGGGCGTGCTCTCCATGGCGGGCACCGCCGGACCCTGGGCCGTCCGCAGCTCCGCCAGGCGCTTTTCCGTCTCCTTCATATCCGGGTAGGGTTCCAGTCCCGGCGCCACCCGCTGCCACACCCGGTCGTACTGCCGGTAGTCGTAAGACGCAGGGGTATGTAGATTCTGTTCCATAGGGGTCCCTCCTTTTCCCTTTAGCATATGCATCGGAAAACATTTGGTGACTATTGCAAATGCAACCGATATCCTTTCCCCCTCCGGGTTAAAATAGCATTGGAAAAAAGCGGCCCCTCGTTGCTTTTTCCAATTCCTTCTGGTAAACTAGAGTAGTTACGACCATATACGCCAGCAAAGGAGGTTCCAAACGATGCTGGAACTGAAACATATCAGCTACACCGTCCGGGAAGGTGAGGAGGAGCTGGGCATCCTCCGGGATATCTCCCTGACTCTGGACGACCACAAACTGGTGGTCTTTACCGGCCCCAACGGCGGCGGCAAGACCACCCTGGCCAAGATCATCATGGGCCTGGTGAAGCCCACCTCCGGCCGGATCCTCTGGAACGGCCAGGACATCACGGACCTGGGCATCACGGAGCGGGCGCGGCTGGGCATCAGCTACGGCTTCCAGCAGCCCCCCCGCTTCAAGGGCATCACCGTCCGCAAGCTGCTCAACGTGGCGGCGGGCAGCCAGAAGCTGACCAAAGACCAGTGCTGCCAGTACCTGACCAAGGTGGGCCTGTGCGCCAACGACTATCTGGACCGGGAGGTGGACGTGTCCCTCTCCGGCGGCGAGGTCAAGCGCATCGAGATCGCCACCATCCTGGCCCGGGGCAGCCAGCTGATGATCTTCGACGAGCCGGAGGCGGGCATCGACCTGTGGTCCTTCGCCCGGCTGACGGAGACCTTTGAGCAGATCCACGCCGCCGGCACCGCCACCATGATCATCATTTCCCACCAGGAGCGAATCATCTCCCTGGCCGACGAGGTCATCGTGGTGGGCGACGGCGAGCTGCGCCACCGGGGCACGCCGGAGGAGATCCTGCCCCAGATCCTGTCGGACACCCTGTCCGGGTGCCCTGTTCTCACGAAAGAAGGTGTTTTGAGATGATGGATACACAGGTGGACCGGGAGCTTCTGGAGAAGATCGCCGACCTGCTGGGCAAGCCCGTGGGCGCGTTCAACATCCGCAAGGACTGCGGCTGCGACGGCCGGGAGTCCACGGAGCACATCAAGATCGACAACCGGACCGACGGAAAGAGCGGTATCGATATCCGCGTGCTGGACGGCACCGTGGGCGAGACGTGCCACATCCCCGTCATCATCACCCAGCCCGGCATCCAGGAGACGGTGTACAACGATTTCTACATCGGGGAGAACTGCGACGTGGAGATCGTGGCCGGCTGCGGCATCCACAACTGCGGCGACCAGGAGTCCCGCCACGACGGCATCCACACCTTCCACGTGGGCAAAAACTCCAGGGTCCATTACAGCGAGAAGCACTACGGCGAGGGCGACGGCAAGGGCGGCAAGGTGTTCAATCCCCGGACCGTCGTGTACCTGGAGGAGGGCGCCTCCATTCAGATGGACACGGTCCAGATCCGGGGCGTGGACTCCACCAAGCGGGACACCAAGATCGTCTGCGCCGCCGGCAGCGAGGCGGTCATCACCGAGCGGCTGCTGACCCACGGCGACCAGGTGGCCGAGAGCAACATGGAGATCGACCTGGAGGGTGAGGACGCCAAGTGCCGGGTGATCTCCCGGTCCGTGGCCCAGGACCACTCCTCCCAGGTGTTCTACCCCCGGGTGGTGGGCGACGCCAAGTGCTTCGGCCACGTCCAGTGCGACTCCATCATCATGGGCGAGGCCAAGATCCGCTCCATTCCGGAGATCACCGCCAACTGCACCGAGGCCCAGCTGATCCACGAGGCCGCCATCGGCAAGATCGCCGGGGACCAGCTTTTGAAGCTGGAGACCCTGGGCCTGACCGAGGAGGAGGCCGAGGACTGCATCCTCAAGGGCTTCTTGGCATAAAAGAGCACGACGAAGCGGCAAAAAAGGAGACCCGAACGGGTCTCCTTTTTTATGATGCCGGGGCAGTCAGCGCCGTCCTTCCGCGCCCTCTGCCTCGCCGGGTGCCGGAGGAGGCAGGATGCGAAGTGTGGACCCTGTATCCTGCAAGTACATCTCCTCGCATTTTTGCTGACCTTCCTCCAAGATCCGAATGGCTTTTTCTGTGTCCCGCATCAAAGACAAATACATCGCTTTCCAATCGGGCATAGGTGTCCCCTCCCCACAAAATATACCGGAATATGCAATTTATAGATTATACAATCTTGGGGGCTGTATGTAAAGAGTAGTATTTACATATTATCGAATCAATAGATCACCTAATGGGGAGATAGTATATGATTCGATTCAATATCCTGGCTCTGTTGGAGCAGAAGAAAAAGACCCGCTACTGGCTCGCAAAACAGATGGGCATGAGCCATCAAAACCTGAGCAGGATCGTCAACAACGAGACAAATTCTATCCACCTGGAAACGCTGGAGACGCTATGTCAGGTCCTGGAATGTACGCCCAGTGACCTTTTCGTCATCGACCCGGATCTTCCGGAGGGGACCGTATCGTCCACTCCACCCGCGCCCGAGGAGAAGAGCAGTACCGACCAACCCCTCTGACCGCCCCGCCTGTCCCCCGCCCCACTTGCCTTTTTTCCCCATCTGTGCTATGGTCTTTCCATGGAAATCTACGAATTGATCCGCTCAGACCGCCGGACCCTGGCGGTGGAGATCACCCGGGACGGCCGGGTGCTGGTCCGCGCGCCCCGGCGGCTGTCCCAGGCGGCCATCGACGGCTTTTTATCCCGGCATGAGGCCTGGATCGCCCGGCAGCTGGAAAAGCGCCGGGCTGCCCCGCCCCCGCCGGAGCCCACGGCAGCGGAGATCGCGGCCCTGAAGGACAGAGCCCGGGCGGTGCTGCCGGAAAAAGTGGCCCTCTGGGCCCGGCGGATGGGCGTGACGCCCACGGGAGTGAAGATCACCTCCGCCCGGAAGCGGTACGGCAGCTGCAGCGGCAAAAACAGCCTCTGCTTTTCCTGCTTTCTGATGAACTGCCCGGAACCCGCCATCGACCTGGTGGTGGTCCACGAGCTGTGTCACATCCGGGTGAAGAACCACGGCCCGGCCTTCTACGCCCTGCTGGAGCGGTATCTGCCGGATTACCGGGAACGAAAAAAACTTTTGAGATAAGGAGAACCGCCCATGGACATCCAGAACCTCTCTCAGCTGCTCAAAGCCAACGCCTACCCCGGCCGGGGCATCCTGCTGGGCCGCAGCGCCGACGGCCGGTACGCCGTGGCGGCCTACTTCATCATGGGCCGCAGCGCCAACTCCCGGAACCGGGTGTTCGTCCCCACGGAGGACGGCATCCGCACCCAGGCCTTCGACCCCTCCAAGATGACGGACCCCAGCCTCATCATCTACCACCCCGTCCGAAAGGTGGGCCGGGGGCTTGTGGTCACCAACGGCGACCAGACCGACACCGTCCGGGACGGGCTGCTGGCGGGCCGGACCTTCGCCTCCGCCCTGCACACCCGGACCTTTGAGCCGGACGCGCCCAACTACACCCCCCGCATCTCCGGCCTGCTGTCCCCCGACGGCAGCTTCAAGCTGTCCATTCTGAAATCCGCCGACGGGGACCCCAGCTGCTGCCAGCGGTTCTTCTACACCTATGACCATCCCCTGGCCGGAGAGGGCCGCTTCATCCACACCTACAAGGGCGACGGCGAGCCCCTGCCCTCCTTCGAGGGGGAGCCGGTGCGGGTGGCCCTGACGGCCCCGGACCCGGAGGCCCTGGCCGACGAGCTGTGGACGGCTCTGAATGAGGATAACAAGGTGTCCCTCTTCGTCCGCTACATCGACTGTGCCGACGGCACCCACCGGGACGCGATCCGCAACAAGCACCAATAAATCAAAAAACGAGGACGCGCATAACGCGTCCTCGTTTTTGCACTTTTCAGCGGAACAGCACCGCCGCCGCGGCCAGCAGGATCACAAGGCCCGCTGCGTTGGCCAGGGTGAACACCGCCAGGAACCGGCCCGGCCGGGCCTCCCGGGACCGCAGATACAGCTTCAGCGTGATGAGGCTGGCCAGGGAGGCGATGGGCGTGCCCAGGCCGCCGATGTCCACCCCCAGCAGCAGGTCCCGCCAGTTGTCCGTAAACCCGGACAGCAGCACCGCCGCCGGCACGTTGCTGATGATCTGGCTGGTGAGGACGCCGGTCAGCAGCGTGGACCGCTCCAGCAGGGACTGGAGCAGGTCATGGACCGCCGGCAGGCGGCCCAGGTTGCCGGAGACGATGAAAAAGCACACGAAGGTGGCAAGCAGGCCGTAGTCCAGCTTTTTCAGCAGCACCGGCTCCGCCAGGGCCAGGGCCGCCACCACGATCACCGTCAAAATGCCGTAGGGCAGGACGCGGAACACCGTCAGCAGGCACAGCACGAACAGCACACCGTACAGAGCCAGCTTCCGGGGATTGCGCAGGGCCTGGCCGGTGAGCTCCGGCGCGGGCAGCGCTTTGGGCAGCACCGGCGCCGCGGCGGCTGCCAGGCACACCAGGGCAATGCCCGTCAGGGGCAGCACCACCGGGAAAAAGTCCCCCGGCGTCAGCTCATAGGCGGCGTATAAAAACAGATTCTGGGGATTGCCCACCGGCGTGGCCATGCTGCCCAGGTTGGCCGCCACGGTCTGGAGCACCAGCAGCGGCACCGCCGCCCGGCGGCAGCCCAGCTGCTCCAAAAGCAGCAGCGTGAAGGGCACGAAGGTGATCAGCGCCACGTCGTTGGTCACCGCCATGGACACGAAAAAGGGCAGAAGCACCAGGATGATCCCCAGGGCCCTTGGGCCCGGACGCCGCAGCAGCATCTGCTCCGCCAGATACTGGAAGGCCCCGCAGGACTGGACCCCCGCCACCACCGCCATCAGGCACAGCAGCAGGCACAGCACCCGCAGGTCGATGTAGCCGATATACGCCCCGTCCGGCGGCACCAGCGCCATGGTGATCACGGCGCACACCGCCGCCACACACAGTACCGCCTCCCCTTTCAAAAAGGCAGTGATCCGCGTTTTCATCGTTTTCTCCCCCATGTTCCGAAAATTTCCACGGACCACCATATCACATCCCGCCGGGGATTACAATTATAAAAACGCATAAAACGCGGCGCCGGACCGGGTCCGGCGCCGTCCTTTTGTTACTTCAGCCGATCCCGCAGCCGGCGGGACAGGGTCAGGGCCAAAGCCATCTTCACAAGGTCCGGGATCACAAAGGGGAGCACGCACATCCCCAGGGCCGCTCCCACGGTGATGGGGCCGCTGGAGCGGGTGTAGAGCACTACGAACCAGGCTGTGCCGAAGGCGTAGCACACCGCCAGGCCCAGCACCATGGCCGCCGCCGACACCGCCAGACGATCTCCCAGCAGGTCGGTCACCAGCCAGTATACCAGGGGCATGGCCAGAAACCCCAGGATATAGCCGCCGGTGGTACCCAGCAGCGCACCCAGGCCGCCACGGAAACCGGAGAACACCGGAAGGCCCACGGCCCCCAGCAGCAGGTACACTGCCACCGCCCAGGTGCTCCGGCGGCCGCCCAGGACCCCCATGGCCGCGCAGATGGCGAAGGTCTGAAGGGTGAAGGGCACCGGCAGCGGCACACTGATCCAGGCGCACACCGTCATCAGCACGGCGAACAGCGCCGTATAGGCCAGGTCCACCGTTCTCCATTTGCCCTTTACAGCCGTCGTATCTGCCATATTTTCTGCCCCCTGTTCGTCTATTCTGCTGGGCAGTATACCATGGGCGCCGCCTGTTGTCAACCATATTTCTTTTCATGGTTTACATCCGTCCGAAAACAGCGGGGAGGCGGCGCCTCCCCGTGTGCTTTACGGACCGTCGGGGCCGAACAGCTCCCGGACCTTGGCCTGGATGCTCTTGAGGTCCTCGAAGGTCTCCGGCCGCTTGTTCACATCCCGCAGCAGGGCCGCCGGGTGGTAGATGGCGGTCATCTGGACGCCGCCCCGGGTGAACCACTGGCCGTGCTGGCTGGTGATGCGGAAGTTCTCGTCGATGATGGCCTTGGCGGCGATGCGGCCCAGGCAGATGAGGATCTTGGGCCGCAGCAGGGCCGTCTGCCGCCGGAGAAAGCCGATGCAGGCGTCCTGCTCCACGTTCAGCGGGTCCCGGTTGCCCGGCGGGCGGCACTTGACGAGGTTGGCGATATAGACCTTGGTGCGGTCCAGGCCGATGATCTCCAGCATATCGTCCAGCAGCATGCCGGCCTTGCCTACGAAGGGCACGCCCTGCTCGTCCTCGTGCTGGCCGGGGCCCTCTCCCACCAGCAGGATCTTGGCGTCGGTGGCGCCGTCGCCAAAGACCACATTGGTCCGCGTCTGGGCCAGGGCGCAGCCCTGACAGGCCAGGCACTCCTGCCGCAGGCCCTCCCAGGTGTCCGCCATGGGACCGCCTCCCTTCCATCATGCTGATGCGATTATATCACCCCGCGCCCCGCCGCGCAATGGGGGTATGAAGCGCTCCCTTCCGGGAACACTGACGGGGAGAAACGGAGGAATGTGCGTGGGATACTGGCTGTGGGTGTTCTGGACATACAGCTTCCTGGGGTATCTGCTGGAAAAGGGCTATGCCGCCGCCACGGCGTCGCCCCGGCAGACCAGGAAGTGTTTTTTGCTGCTGCCCCTGTGCCCGGTGTACGGCCTGGGAGCCCTGGCCGTGCTGGCGCTGCCGCCGGGCCTCACCGGCACCTTTTGGTCCTTGGCCCTGTGGGGGGCGCTGACCGCCACGGCGGTGGAATATGTGGTCCACCTGCTGTACGACCGGCTGCTGGGAGTCCGGTTCTGGGACTACTCCCAGGTGCGCTGGAACCTCCGGGGGCGGGTATGCCTGCCCTTCACCCTGGCCTGGGGCTTTCTGACCGCGGCGGCCCTGTCGCCGCTCCAGGCCCTGCTGGCGCCGGCGCTGGCGGCCATGCCGCCCTGGCTCACCTATGTCCTGCTGCTGGTGATCACCGCCGACAGCGTGGTCTCCGCCGCGCTGCTGCGGCAGACCGGGGACCCGGAGTGCCTGCGGCTGGGGGCGGCCGCCTAGATCTCCTCCCGGCGGACACTGTACACCACATGAGGCATCTCCAGGCCGTAATAGTGCTTCACAAGGCCGCCCCGGACCGCCATGCCGTTGCGCTCCGCCACCCGGCGGGAGGGCCCATTGTTGTCCCGGATGATGGAGAATACCTCCGCCGCCCCCAGGACCAAGAAGGCGTAATCCCGGCAGGCCCGGGCGGCCTCCGCTGCATAGCCCTGGTGCCAGGCGGCGCGGCGGAAGAGGTATCCCACCTCTAAAACCCGGCGCTCTCCCCACTGCTGCCAGGTGAGGCCGCACTGGCCGATGACGGCGCCGTCGGACTTTCGCACCACGGCCCATAGCCCGAAGCCGTCCCGGCGGTAGCGATCCAGCTGGTTTTGGAGCCAGTCGTCCACTTCCCGGTCGGAGAAGGCGTGAGCGTAGGCGTACATCACCTCCGCATCCTGCAAAATGGCGCACAGGGCCGGGCGGTCCTCCGCCGTCAGCTCCCGCAGCCGCAAGCGCTCCGTCTCCAAAATGATCATATCACGCCTCCGGCAGCTTGCCGCAGAGCCATTGGTACAGGTCCTCACAGACCTGGGGCGCCTCCGCCTCCTGGAGGATCTCGTGGCGCAGCTGGGGGTACAGCTTCACCGTCACATCCCGAACACCGGCACGCCGGAAAGAGGCGGCGGCCCGCTCCACGCCCTTACTACAGTCGCCCACCGGGTCTTCCGCCCCGGAGATAAAAAGGACCGGGGTATTGAGATTCATCTTTTTCAGGTTGGCCTGCTTGCTGATGAAGGCGATGCCGGAGAGCATCTCCCGGAACAGCCCCACAGTGGGGTCTCCCCCGCACAGGGGGTCCGCCAGGTAGCGGTCCACGTTGCCGCCGTCCAGGCTCAGCCAGTCAAAGTCCGTGCGGTTGGGGGCGAAGCGCTTGTTGTAGGCGCCGAAGGCCAGCTGCATCACCACGGGGCTGGAGTGGTCCTCCCCCACCTTGCGGATCTCCCGGGCGGCAATGGCCCGGCCTGCCGCCACCAGGGCCGGGGGCATCTGGCCCGTGCCCATGAGGATGGCTCCCTGGACCGTGCCGGGATAGCGGATCAGGTACGTCCTGGCCAGGAAGGAGCCCATGGAGTGGCCCATCAGGAACACCGGCACGCCGGGAAACCGCCGCCCCGCCAGCTGCCGCCGCTCATACAGGTCCGCCACCACATCGTTCCAGCTGCCCTTCTTCCCGAAGTACAGCCGGGGACGGCCCTCCGCCACGGAGGTGCCGTGGCCCAGATGGTCGTGGCCCGCCACGGCGAAGCCCCGCTCCGTCAGGTACTCCGCCAGTCCCCTGTACCGCAGGATATACTCTGCCACGCCGTGGGACACCACCAGCACCGCCCGGACCGGGCCCTCCGGCACCCACTCCACCGCGTGGATGGCGGTGACACCGTCTGCAGAGGGGAAGGTAAATTCGTATCTCTCCATGGAAAACCGGACCTCCTTGTGATATACTGGGGAAAACGGCCGGGCCGCTCTCCCATTCTGCGCTCTTCTGCCCCTATTTTACCACGCCCCGGCGATTTACACCAGAGGAGGCTGACGCCATGGAGCCCTTTGTCATTGCCCTGGACCAGGGGACCACCAGTTCCCGGGCCATTTTGTTCCGCCGCAGCGGCGAGATCGCCGCCCGGGCCCAGCACCCCTTCCGCCAGATCTACCCCCGGCCCGGCTGGGTGGAGCACGATCCCATGGAGATCTGGACCACCACCGTCCGGGCCCTGACGGAGGCGGTGGACACCGCCCACATCGACCCCAAGGCCATCTCCGCCATCGGCATCACCAATCAGCGGGAGACCACCATCCTCTGGGACCGCCGTACCGGCACCCCGGTATACAATGCCATCGTCTGGCAGTGCCGCCGGACGGCGCCTCTGTGCGACCAGCTGAGCGCCCGGGGCCTGGGGGAGACGGTGCGGGAAAAGACGGGCCTTCTGATCGACGCCTACTTCTCCGGCACCAAGATCCGCTGGATCCTGGACAACGTGCCCGGCGTCCGGGAGCGGGCGGAGCGGGGAGAGCTGTGCGCCGGCACCGTGGACAGCTGGCTGATCTGGAACCTGACCGGCGGCAAGGCCCACGTGACGGACCACTCCAACGCCTCCCGCACCATGCTCTTCAACATCCACACCCTCCAGTGGGACGAGGACCTCTGCCGCGCTCTGGAGATCCCCATGGAGCTGCTGCCCCGTCCCTGCTCCAACAGTGAGATCTACGGCACCGTGGCGCCGGGTCTGCCGGGGCTGGAGGACCTGGCGGGCATCCCCATCTGCGGCAGCGCCGGAGACCAGGCGGCCGCCCTGTTCGGCCAGGGGTGCTTCGCCCCCGGCCAGGCCAAGAACACCTACGGCACCGGCTGCTTCACGCTGATGAACGTGGGAGCGGAGCCGGTGGTCTCCCGGGCGGGACTGGTGACCTCCGCCGCCTGGACCGTGGGAGGAAAAACCACGTACGCCCTGGAGGGCAGCGTGTTCAACGCCGGCAGCGCCATCCAGTGGCTCCGGGACGAGCTGGGGATCATCGCCTCCGCCCCGGAGTGCGACCGGCTGGCAGAGAGCGTGCCGGACGCCGGCGGCGTGGTGCTGGTGCCGGCCTTCACGGGCCTTGGCGCCCCCTACTGGGACATGTACGCCCGGGGCACCATCGTGGGCCTCACCCGGGGCTCCACCCGGGCCCACATCGCCCGGGCGGTGCTGGACGCCATCGCCTTCCAGGTGACGGACCTGGTCCGGGCCATGAACGCCGACGCCCCCTGCCCCATCACCACGCTGCGGGTGGACGGCGGCGCCAGCGTCAGCGACATCATGATGCAGACCCAGGCGGACCTGCTGCGGCTGCCGGTGGACCGGCCGGACCAGGTGGAGACCACCGCCTTCGGTGCGGCGGCGCTGGCGGGCCTGGCCGCCGGGGTGTGGAGCGACCTCAGCCAGCTGGAGGGGCTGCGCCGCAGCCAGCACGTGTTCCTGCCCCGGCGGGACGAGGCCGCCTGCGACGCCGATTACCGCCGCTGGCGCCGGGCGGTGGAGCGGTCCATGCGCTGGGAAGAAAACGAACTGTAAACAAGTTGGGATTTCAGTTGCGCAAAGCGTCAAAGTGGGGTATACTGATGGCAAGCGGCTGATCCCACTATACCGCCGGTCCCCGGCGGAGAGGAAAGGAGTTCTTCCATATGGATTTTGATGATCTGAGCAAAAAGACCATTGACATCGCCGCCGTGGCGGCGGACAAGGCCAAGGACGTGGCATTCCTGGCGGCGGACAAGGCCAAGGACGTGGCCAAGCTGACCAAGATCAGCGTTGCCATCGCCGGCGAACAGCGGGAGATCGACAAGACCTACCGTACCATCGGCGAGTGGTTCGTCAACGAGTACGAGGGCGAGATCCCCGAAGGCGTGCGGGAACTGGTGGAGGCGGTCAACGCCGCCAAGGCCCGCATCGCCGAGCTGGAGGCCAGCAAACCCGCCAAGAGCGACGAGGCCGGAGAGGCCGAGTTCGTGCAGGCGGAGGAGGGCCAGCGCACCTGCCCCATCTGCGGTGCCGCCTCTGACAGCAAGTTCTGCCCCCACTGCGGCGCCCCCATGGGCGAGTGATCTCCGCAGACCGCGCAGGAAAAGCGCCCGGCCGGATGGCCGGGCGCTTTGTCGTCCTCAGGGGCGCTGTTTCTCCTGTCCGGAAGTCTTGTTCCGTCGCTGTTCCAGGCGGCGATCCACCGCTTTCAGCCCTTTCCAGCAAATGTACCCGGCGGCCGCCAGCAGGGTCAGGCCCCCTGCGGCGCTGCGGCGCCTGCGCGGATCACCCATGTCCCTCTCCCCTTTCAAAAGGCCAGCCGCATGTCGTACCACTCCACGCCGCCGTGGGTGGAGGCGGAGCGGCCCTCGCTGACGTAGCCGAATTTCTCGTAGTAGTGGACCAGGGCGGCCTTGCAGGTGAGAACGCAGCCCTTGCGGCCCTGGGCCCGGGCATCGGCGATCACCCGCTCCATGAGCGTCCCGGCACAGCCCCGCCGCCGGCGGTCCGGCCGGGTGTTGACGCCGAAAATCATCTGCCAGGTGCCGCTCTCGTCGTGGAGGGCGGCGTTTTCGTACATTTCATCCCGGAGGGTCGGTTCGTCGGTCACCATACCATCGATGAAAGAGATCAGCTCCCCGTCCTCCTCCAGCAGCCAGAAATGGTCCGGATAGGCCGAGAGCCTTGCGGCAAAGTCCGCCTCCGTGGCAGCCTCGGCGGCGGGGAAGCAGGCAGCCTCCAGGTCCGTGACGGCCCGGAGATCGGTCATAGTCGCAGTGCGGATGGTCATGGGGCAAGTCTCCTTATTTCAAATAGCGGTATACCAGCAGCAGCCTGGCGCTGGCGCTGGTCTGGTTGGAGAAGCGGTAGGGCCGGTCTGCGGCGAACCGCAGGGCGTCCCGCTCCAGCAGCTGGAAGGTCTGCTCCTCCGCCTCCAGGCCCACAGTGCCGGAGAGCACCGTGGCGTGGCACAGGCACCCGGGCACCGAGGGCTCCGGGGCGTACTGGGCGCTGATGTACAGGTCCAGGAAAAAGCTCTCCTGCCGGGTCACATCGTCATAGGGGAAGGAGGGCCGCAGCACCGTCTTGCCGCCGTCCAGGCGGACGGGCTTGGTGTCCAGTTCCCGGGCCAGCAGCAGGGACTGAAAGTCGTCGTTTTCCAGCAGCACGTCGGCGGGCACCTTCAGCGCCGCCGCCAGCTTGCCCAGCAGGGCCACGGAAGGGTTGGCCTCTCCCCGCTCGATCTGGCCCAGCATGCTGCGGGAGACGCCGGCCTCCTGGGCCAGCCGCTCCATGCTGAGTTTTTTCGTCTTGCGGATACGCTTGATGTTCTCCGCCACCGCCCGGTTCAATTCCATGGGTTCCTCTCCCTCCGGCACATCCTTACAGTGACGTGCCACTATACTGCGCAATAGTGGTCCTATAATAGGAGAATTGTCGAATTTTGTCAAGGGAAAGCACCGCTTTTCCCCAAAAGCGCGAAAACTTTTTCCATTTGTTTCCCAAGGTCAAAAAAGGGACCGCGGGCATTTGCCCGCGGTCCTTTTTGATCTGGGATGGCAGCCGCTCATATCCGCTTCCAGCTGGCGCCGCCCTTGGTGTCGATGATCTCGATGCCCTGGGCCTTCAGCTCATCCCGGATGCGGTCCGCCTCGGCGAAGTTCTTGGCCTTCTTGGCCTCGTACCGCTGGAGGACCAGCGCGTCGATGGCCGGGTCGCCCTCGCCGGTGACGGTATAGCCGCCCGAAGCCTGGGTGGTGGTGGCCTTGGCGGCCTCCGCCCGCTTGGCCGCCGCCTTTTCCAGAAGGCTCAGGGACAGCACGGTGTCATAGTCGCCGATCAGAGCCAGACGGGTGGCGTCATTGGTCTTTGCCTTCAATGCGTCGTACACGGCGGTGACACCCATGGAGGTGTTGAGGTCGTTGCCCATCTGCTGAAGGAACTTGGCCTTGTACTCATCGAACACGGCCTGGTCCACGGGGCCGTCCTCGGGCTTGAGAGCGGCGATCCGGGCGATCAGCTTGTCGTAGGCCGCCACGGCATTGTCCAGGTTCTCCCAGGTGAACACCAGAGCCTTGCGGTAGTGGCTCTGGAGGCAGAAGAACCGGTAGGCCAGGGGATCGTAACCCTTCTCCTCCAGGAGGGAAACGGTCAAAAACTCGCCCTTGGACTTGCTCATCTTGCCGTCGCTGGTATTCAGGTGGTGGACGTGGAACCACTGCTTGCACCAGGGGTGGCCCAGGTAGCTCTCGGACTGGGCGATCTCATTGGTGTGGTGGGGGAAGGCGTTGTCCACGCCGCCGCAGTGGAGGTCCAGATACTCGCCGTTGTACTTCATGGAGATGCCGGAGCACTCGATGTGCCAGCCGGGGTAGCCCACGCCCCAGGGGGAGTCCCACTTGAGGGCCTGGTCCTCGAACTTGGACTTGGTGAACCAGAGGACGAAGTCGTTCTTGTTGCGCTTGTTGGTGTCCTCCTCCACACCCTCCCGGACGCCCACGGCCAGATCCTCCTCGTCGTGGTCGTTGAACACGTAGTAATGGTCCAGCTTGGAGGTGTCAAAATACACGTTGCCGCCGGCGAGGTAGGCATAGCCGGTGTCCACCAGCTTGGAGACGATCTTGATATACTCGTCGATGCAGCCGGTGGCGGGCTGAACGGTGTCCGGCGTCTTGATGTTCAGCTTGGCGCAGTCGGAGAAGAAGGCGTCGGTGTAGAACTGGGCGATCTCCATGACGGTCTTGTGCTCCCGCCGGGCGCCCTTGAGCATCTTGTCCTCGCCCTCGTCGGCGTCGGAGGTCAGGTGGCCCACGTCGGTGATGTTCATGACCCGGTTCACATCGTACCCGGCGTAGCGCAGGTACTTCTCCAGCACGTCCTCCATGATATAGCTGCGAAGGTTCCCGATGTGGGCGAAGTGGTACACCGTGGGGCCGCAGGTGTACATCTCCACATGGCCGGGGGTGTGGGTCTTAAATTCCTCTTTCTTATGGGTGGCTGAATTGTACAGATACATCTCAGGCAGTCCTCTCTTTCGTATTGGTCAGCTTTTGCACTTCCTGTTCCAGTTCCTCGATCCGCCGGGACATTGCCACCAGCTCCTCCAGAACCGGGTCCGCCATGTGGATCTGGTCCACGTCGTCGGCGAAGTATACGGGCTTTCCGGCGCAGCGGACGATCCGGGCGGGCACGCCCACGGCGGTGCAGTTGGGCGGGACTTCCCCCAGCACCACGGCGCCGGCGGCGATGCGGGCGTTGTCGCCCACCATGAAGGGACCCAGCACCTTGGCGCCGGAGCCCACCAGCACGTTGTCGCCCAGGGTGGGGTGTCGCTTGCCCTTATCCTTTCCCGTTCCCCCCAGGGTCACGCCCTGGTAGAGCAGGCAGTCGTCTCCGATCTCGGCGGTCTCGCCGATGATGATGCCCATACCGTGGTCGATGACCAGCCGGTGGCCGATGGTGGCGCCGGGGTGGATCTCGATGCCGGTCCAGAACCGGCTCCACTGGGACACGCACCGGGCCAGGAAGAACCGGCGGTGGACATACAGCCAGTGAGCCAGGCGGTGGTAGAGGATGGCGTGGACGCCGGGGTAGAGCAGGAAGATCTCCAGCTTGCTGCGGGCCGCGGGGTCGCGGCGCTGATAGGCGGCCAGAAGGCCGCCCAGACGGGTGACGCGTTTTGCCATAGTTGCATTTCTCCTTGTGCCGGCCGGGGGGCAAACAAAAGCGCCTCCCGTACCAAAGTACGAGAGGCGACGAATCGCGGTTCCACTCTCTTTTATCACTCAAGGAGGCCCTGTGACGGGGGCCGGTCGGGGGGCTTCCACATCCCCCGCGCTCCCGGGCGCACTTTCACAGCTCCCTCCGCAGGCACGCTTGCAGCCGGTGACGCGCCCTCTCTGTTCTTTGGGTATGCCGATACTCTTCCCGATCATCGCGCTATTCAATTTACCTTAGCATATTATCAGGATTTGTCCGGTGTGTCAAGGGGCCGGGGGATTTTTCCCTGCCGGAGGGCTTGTCAACAGAGGGTTGACA
This sequence comes from Dysosmobacter sp. Phy, assembly GCF_054476235.1. Taxonomy (NCBI): domain Bacteria; kingdom Bacillati; phylum Bacillota; class Clostridia; order Eubacteriales; family Oscillospiraceae; genus Dysosmobacter; species Dysosmobacter sp. Phy. Next base: position 1,924,696 of record NZ_CM136997.1, on the reverse strand, counting down.
GGATGTTTTTCCCGGTCGCTTGTCAGGAAACGAGCTTTTTGCTATGATGGAAGCGAAACGAGAGGGAGGGAATTGCCAATGGAACTGAAGGACCGGATCGCCGCGGTGCGCAAGGCCGCGGGATTGACCCAGGAACAGCTGGGGGAGCTGGTGGGCGTCACCCGGCAGGCGGTGAGCAAATGGGAGAGCGGCCAGACCGCGCCGGACGCCGCCACCATCGCGGCGCTGTGTGAGGCGCTGCACGTGTCCGCGGACTACGTGCTGCTGGGCAGAGAGCCCGAAGAGGCCCCGCCGGCAGCCCCGGTCTACACGCCGCCGGATACCTGTCCCTGCTGCGGGCGCAGCGTGGACGGAACCGTCTGCCCGGTCTGCGGCTGTCCCCTTCCCACGGTGCCGCCCCGGGGACGGCGGTACGCTGTGGTGGCCGGCAGCCAGTATTACGCCGACAAGCGGAGCGCGGACCAGCTGGTCCGCTTCTGCGGCATGACCCGGGAGCAGGCCCAGATGCTGCTGCAGGTGGGGAGCGCCACCACGGTTCTGCTGCGGCGGAACCTGACGGACAGCGCCGCCCAGTATCTGACCGCCCATCTGGACCGGGACCTGTTCCCCTCCCTGCGCATCGTGGAGGACGGCGGGGACTCCGAGGACGCCCTGCGGGCCAAGCCCTCCGCCATGGAGCTGCCGCCTGCGGACAAAAAGGACGGCATCGGCTTCTGGGGCGTGGTGGGCGCCGTGATCGTGGCGCTGCTGATTTTATCGTTCCTGTGATGGGGCGGCGGTATCTGGTGCCCATGGGGGCCATCGGCATCCTCTACACGCTCAACCGCTTCGCCCTGGCGCCTCTCACCGGCAACCGCCTGCTGGCCTGGCACTTCGCGGACTTTTTGGCCGGGGCGCTGATGCTGTGCTTTTTGAACGGGCTTTTGGAACTGACAGGGCGAAAGCCGATGCGGGGCCTGTTCCCGGTCAGCGCCTTCGCCCTGGGCTGCGGTCTCTTCTGGGAAGTCGTGACGCCGCTGTACCTGCCCCGGTCCGTGGGGGATCCCCGGGACGTGCTTGCGGTATGGCTGGGGGCCATGGCCATGCTGGGAAGCCGGCGTTTTGCGGAGCGCCGGTTCCGCTCCCGGACAAAGGACTGAACGCAGAGCACCCCCGGCGCGGTAAACCGCGCCGGGGGTGGTTTTTTGATCGCGGGCCTCAGGCGGAGGCGATCACGTCCTTGTTCTGGACGAAGTACTCCACGCCGGAGTACAGGGTGGTCAGGGTGATGACCCAGACGCAGATGGTGTTCACCACCGCCGGGATGGGCAGGAACATGATGACGATGCACACCATGGTGGAGGCGGTCTTGACCTTGCCGGACCAGCCGGCGGCGATGACCCGGCCCTTGTCGCTGGCGATCATCCGCAGGCCGCTGACGGCGAACTCCCGGACAATGACAATCAGCAGCATCCAGGCCGCCATCTTCCCCGTCTCCACGAACCACAGCATGGCTGCCGTCACCAGCATCTTGTCGGCCAGGGGGTCGGCGAACTTGCCGAAGTCCGTCACCAGGTTGTACTTCCGGGCGATCTTGCCGTCCAGCAGGTCCGTGAAGCTGGCCACGATGAAGATGGCCAGGGCCACATAATTGGCGCCGGGAAAGCCCCAATACAGCACCACCATAAAAACAGGGATCAATATAATACGCAAAAGAGTCAATTTATTCGGCAAATTCATGGTTGTTCTCCTTCCTTCGCCGGCGGGTAGGGCCGGTCCTTCCAGTACCACCACTTCAGCTTTTCCGCCTCCGGGGCCGGGTGTTCGGCGTAGTAGACCGCCGTCCGCCACACGTACAGGGCGCAGCGGTCCTCCTGAAAGCCCTTGAGCAGGCACTCCTGCCGGTACAGCTCCTCCGGGTCCCGGCCCACGAGATCCGACACCTGACGGATGCCCAGGGCCTCCATGACGGCGGCAATCCGCTTCCCCACCCCGGGGATCTCCTCCAGGGGCGACCTCATTCCGCCAGCTCGCCGGTGAGCTCGCCGTCCATGGTGCCGGTGAGGCGCACGGTCACGAAGGTGCCGGGCTCCACCTCTTCCCCGGCGGTGAACCAGATGCGGCCGTCGATGTCCGGGCTCTCGGCGTAGCTGCGGCCGTAGCACATCTGCGCCTGACCGTCGAAGCCCTCGCACAGGACCTCCCGCTCCTCGCCCAGGAGGGACTCGTTGTAGTCGTCGATGATGTCGGACTGGACGTCCACCACCAGCTCCGCCCGGCGGCGGGCCTCCTCGGTGTCCACGTGGTCCATCTGGGCGGCCCTGGTGCCCTCCTCCGGGGAGAAGGGGAACACCCCGGCCCGCTCGATGCGGGTCTCACGCAGGAAGTCGCACAGCTCCTCCAGCTCCGCCTCCCCCTCGCCGGGCAGGCCCGTGATGAGGCTGGTCCGCAGCACCAGGCCGGGGATCCGGGCCCGGAGTTTCTCAAACAGCGCCAGGAGTTCCGCTTTCGTGTCCCGGCGGTTCATGGCCTTCAGGATGGCATCGTTGCAGTGCTGGATGGGGATATCCAGGTATTTGACGATCTTGGGCTCGGCGGCGATGGTGTCGATGAGCTCGTCGGTGATCTCGTCGGGGTAGAGGTAGTGGAGCCGGACCCAGTGGAAGTCCAGCTTGCACAGTTCCCGCAGCAATGCCGCCAGCTGGTGCTCCCCGTTGAAGTCTGTGCCGTAGCGGGTGATGTCCTGGGCAATGACCAGCAGCTCCCGTACCCCGGCGTCGGCCAGCTCCGCGGCCTCGGCCAGGAGCTCGTCCATGGGGCGGCTGCGGTACTTGCCCCGGAGAGAGGGGATGACGCAGTAGGCGCAGTGGTTGTCGCAGCCCTCGGCGATGCGCAGATAGGCGTACCAGGGGGGCGTGGAGAGGATGCGGGGCCCGCCCTGGGGGCAGGTGTGGATGTTGCCCAGGCGGCAGGGGCGCTCCTCCCCCGTCATGACCTCGTCGATGGCGGCGGCGATGTCGCCGTAGCTGCCGGTGCCCAGGATGCCGTCCACCTCCGGCAGTTCAGAGAGTATGTCTGTCTTGTACCGCTGGGCCATGCAGCCGGTGACCAGGATCTTTTTGATCTGGCCCGCCTGTTTCAGCGCCGCCATCTCCAGGATGTTGTCGATGGCCTCCTCGCAGGCGGACTGCAAAAAGCCGCAGGTATTCACCACCGCCACGTCGGCCCCGGCGGGGTCAGCCTGGACGGTGTGGCCCGCCGCGGTGACGGCGGCCATCATCTGCTCGCAGTTCACCTGGTTCTTGGCGCAGCCCAGGGAGATGAATGCAACACGATACTGCAAATAGGGTCCCTTCCCTTCATTCTAGCGGTCCGCCCCGCCAGGCGGGGTCGTCGGTGATGCCCAGGAGATAGTCCGTGGAGACGTGGAAAAACTCTGCCAGCAGCACCAGCTTTTCGATGGTGGTGCCCCGGCTGCCGCTCTCGATGGTGCTGATGGCTTTCTGTGACAAGCCCAGCGCCTCTCCCAACTCCTGCTGATTCAAGTTCATGGATTTTCTGAGGGCACGTACCCGGTCCTTAAAAACAATCATTGTTTTCATATTTACCTCTTGACTTATACCTTTTTGTAGTATACACTCATGTTATCGAAAATACTACAAAAAGGTATATTTAAGGAGGGTTCCACATGAACGATGCGTTCCTTACCCAGCTGTTCTACCTCTCCCTGGACGCGGTCCGGCCCCCGGCCAATCCCTGTATCCAGGCCGCCCGGCGGGAGCTGGAGGATCTGGAGCGCAAGTGGATGCAGACCATGGGCCGGCGCTTCATCGAGCGGTATCAGGCCGCGGAGTACCGGGCCAACAGCTGGCAGGAAGAGGCCCTGTTCCTCCAGGGCCTGCGGTGGGGCGTCCACCTGATGCTCTCGGCGCTGCCTTACAGCTCGCCGTCAAACCCCTCCGCGCCGTAGCGGTTCCAGCCCGCCTTCACGTCGCCCCAGTTGTAGCCCCGGCGCAGCAGGGCGTCGGTGAGGCGCTTTTTCTCCCTCGGGTCCGGAGAACGGCCCTGGAGCTTGGCGGCGAGAAAGCGGTCGATCTGCTCCGCCGCCTCCGGCAGGGCGTCCAGGGCGTCCTCCCACAGCTCCCGGGGCACGCCCTTTTCCCGCAGTTTTTCCTGGACGTACCGGGGGCCGTAGCCCATCTGGCCGTAGTGCCGGACCAGAATGGCGGCGTACTCGGCGTCGTTGAGGGCGCCGATGGCCTCCAGCCACTCCCCGGCGTACCGGGCCTCCGCCTCGCTGGCGCCCTTGTCCCGGAGCTTTTTCTCCAGACTGGCGCGGCTCATGGCCCGCTTGCCGATGAGGTCTGCGGCCGTCGCCTTGGTATCGGAGAGGCCCGCCGCCTCCTTCAGCTTCGTCAGCTGGGGGGCGGAGAGGTCATCCCCGCTGCGCAGGCCGAAGTCCAGCAGCTCCTGCTCCGTGATCTTCAGGCAGGCGCCGTCCTCCAAAAACACCAGCACCCGGCCCTTTTTATGCCTGGACGCTTCGATCCGGTCAATCCGCATCGTTGAAGTCGTCGGCGGACACGTCCACCGCGCGGCCCGCGGCTCTGGCCGCGATCCGGTCCTGGTTGCTCATGAGCTTGTCAAAGTTCTTGCGGATGTCCGCCTCCAGCTGCTCCGCCACCTCGGGATTTTCGATCAGATATTTCTTGGCGGCGTCCCGGCCCTGGCCGATGCGGGTCTCCCCCATGGAGAACCAGGAGCCGGCCTTCTGGACCAGATCCAGCTTTACGCCCAGGTCCAGCAGCTCACCCTCGTGGGCGATGCCCTGGCCGTACATGATGTCGAACTCCGCCTCCCGGAAGGGGGGCGCCACTTTGTTCTTGACCACCTTGGCCCGGGTGCGGCTGCCGATGATCTCACTGCCGTTTTTCAGCGCCTCGATCCGCCGCACGTCGATGCGGACGGAGGAGTAGAACTTCAAGGCCCGGCCGCCGGTGGTGACCTCGGGGTTGCCGTACATGACGCCCACCTTTTCCCGCAGCTGGTTGATGAAGATGACGATGGTGTTGGTCTTGCCGATGGCGCCGGTGAGCTTGCGGAGCGCCTGGCTCATGAGCCGGGCCTGGAGGCCCACATAGCTGTCGCCCATCTCGCCCTCGATCTCCGCCCGGGGCACCAGGGCTGCCACGGAGTCCACCACGACCACGTCGATGGCGCCGGAGCGGACCAGGGCCTCGGTGATCTCCAGGGCCTGCTCGCCGGTGTCCGGCTGGGAGATCAGCATATCCTCCACCTTCACGCCCAGGGCCCGGGCATAGGTGGGGTCCAGGGCGTGCTCGGCGTCCACAAAGGCCACCTCGCCGCCGCGGCGCTGGGCCTCCGCCACCACGTGCAGGGCCAGGGTAGTCTTGCCGGAGGACTCCGGCCCGTAGATCTCCACGATCCGCCCCTTGGGAAGGCCCCCGATGCCCAGGGCCAGGTCCAACGCCAGGGAGCCGGTGGGAATGAAGTCCACGTTCAGCTCCGCCCGGTCGCCGAAGCGCATGATGGAGCCCTTGCCGTACATCTTCTCGATCTGGGCCATGGCGGTGTCGATGGCCTTCTTCTTGTCGTCCGCCGGGCCCGCGCTGGGCAGCGGCGCCTTGTCTCTTGCCATATGTCTCTTCCTCCTGCAAACAATCTCGGTCTATGGGAATGGGCGTCCCCGCCCGTCAGATCTCCGTACAAAGGGTGCCGAACACCACCCGGGGCACGTCCCGCAGGTCCTTGACCACCTGGATGTCCCCGAAGCCCTGGGCGCGCATGATACGAAGCACCGCGTCCGCCTGGCCGATTCCCACCTCGAAATAGAGGCGGCCGCCGGGGACCAGGGCGTCCTTCCACTTCTCGGAGATGCTCCGGTAAAAGTCCAGGCCGTCGTCACCGCCGTCCAGGGCCAGGTGGGGCTCATAGTCCTTCACGGACACGTCCAGCCCGGCGATGTCGCCGCTGGGGATGTAGGGGGGATTGGAGACGATACACTGAAACTCCCCCAGGGATTTCTCCGGCTTTTCCCGGGCGTCGGCCCCCATGGGCACCACCCGGGCGGAGAGGCTGTTGCGGCGGATGTTCTGGCGGCAGATGCGCAGCGCCCCGTCGGACCACTCCCCCAGCACCACCCGGGCCTGGGGCGCCTGGGCGGCCACGGCCAGGCCGATGCAGCCGCTGCCGGCGCACAGGTCCAGCACCCGGCACTCTCCCAGCGTCTTGACGTAGCCGATGGCCTGCTCGGCCAGCACCTCCGTGTCCGGCCGGGGGATCAGCACGTCGGGGGAGATATCCAGGGGCAGGCCGTAGAACTCCCACTCCCCGATCAGGTACGCCACCGGCTCTCCGGCCAGGTGGCGGTCCACCAGGTCCCGCACCCGCTTCTCCAGCTCCGGCGAGGCGTACAGCCCGCCGTCCCGGACCAGCTGCTCCCGGCTCTTGCCGGTGCCGAAGCACACCAGCTCCCGGGCCTCCAGCGTGGCCTCCTCGATGCCGGCGCGCCGCAGCTGCTGGCGGATATCCAAATACAGATTGTTATAGGTAATGGCCATAATTACGCCTCGTTGTCGTTTTCTGTCTGCAAAAGCGGCCGGGCCGTCACCACGCGTCCTTGCCCTTCTCCCCCGGCAGCACCAGCTCCAGGGAGCGGATGGCCACCTCGATCATGGAGTCGTCGGGCTCGTTGGTGGTGAAGTTCTGCATCCAGAGGCCCGGCTTGGTCAGGAACTTGGCCAGGCCGCTGTCCTGCACATGGCGGCCCACCCAGCGGTTGAACTCGTAGGTGATACCCACCACCAGGGGCAGCAGCACGATGTGGGCCGCCGTCCGCAGCCACACGTTGGTGATGGGCCAGATGCCGAACACCACGCTGGACACCAGGATGGACACGAAGATCACCACGAACAGGAAGCTCGTGCCGCAGCGGGGATGGTGCCGGGGCTGGATGCGGACGTTCTCCACCGTCAGCGGCAGGCCCGCCTCGTAGCAGAAGATGGTCTTGTGCTCCGCTCCGTGGTACTGGAACACCCGGTAGATGTCCTTCTGTTTGGAGCAGAAGATCAGGTACAGCAAAAAGATCAGGACTTTCAGCACGCCCTCGATCAGGTTCCGACCCCACATGGGAAAGCCGGGGAAGAAGTGCAGCAGTCCGCCGGTGAGGAAGGTGGGCAGCACCATGAACAAAAACACGGACATTCCCACACCCAGCACCACCGCCAGGGCCACGATGGCGCTCTCCAGCTTCTTGCTGGTGAGGTGCTTTTCCAGCCACAGCTCGAATTTGGAGGGCTGGGCCGCCTCCTCGTCGGGGTAAAAGTCGGCGGAGTACATCAGAGCCTTGACGCCGTTGACCATGGCGGAGAGGAAGTTGACGGTGCCCCGGATCAGGGGCACGCCCAGGATGGGATAGCGGTCCTTGATGAGCCGCAGCTCCTCCACCTTTTCCACCAGCTGCCCCTCCTGGTCCCGGACCACGATGGCCTGCTTTTCCGGGCCCCGCATGAGGATGCCCTCGATCAGCGCCTGTCCGCCGATGCTGGTGCGGAAGGCGCAGGATTTCTGTTCTGCCATGAAAATTCCTTTCTAACGATTGAAGTATATCACAGACATTCGCAAAAAGCAAACATTTGTTCGATTATTTTCCGTCTTATTCCTGGATGGGCAGGCGGATGGTGACCTCGGCGCCGCCGCCGATGGCATTGCCGATGGTGAAGGTGCCGTTGTGGAGCTTGATGATCTCGTCGCACACGGCCAGGCCGATGCCGCTGCCCCGGGCCTTGGAGGAGCCCTTGTAAAACTTCTGCTTGATGAAGGGCAGCTCCGCCTCGGGGATGCCGGGGCCGTAGTCCCGGACCCGGACCACGGCGTCGTCCACCTCCCGGGTGACGGAGGTGGAGATCCGCTTGCCGGAGCCGCCGTGCTTGGCGGCGTTGTCCAGCACGTTGCAGAACACCTGCTTGAGCCGCTCCGGATCCCCCTGGATCATGGGCAGCTCCACGGTGCCGGTGCGGTACTCCAGCTCGATGCCCTCCTGCCGGAACAGCTCCCGGTAGGTGAAGATGGCATCCTCGAACTCCGCCTGGAGGTCTACCTCCTCGATCCGCAGGGTGAAGTGGCCGTCCTCCATCTTGGAGAACTCCAGCAGCTCCTCCACCATGGTGGAAAGGCGCCGGGACTCGTTGAGGATGATGCGGATGCCCCGGCGCAGCTGCTCCGGGTCGCCGGTGGGATCCTCCAGGATCGTCTCGCCCCAGCCGTTGATGGCGGTCAGAGGCGTGCGCAGCTCATGGGACACGGAGGAGATGAACTCCTGCTTCATCTTCTCGTTGCGGCCGATCTTCAGCGACATATCGTTGATGTTGTCTACCAGTTCGCCCAGCTCGTCCGGATATTTGTTCTCGATGCGAATACCGTAGCTGCCCGCCGAAATCCGCTTGGCGGCGTCGGTGACCACCGCCACCGGCTCCACCACATTGTTGATGAACAGCAAATTGGAGATGACCACCAGGGCCATGCAGATCACGGCGATGGCCAGAATGGCCATTACCGCCATGATGATCTGACGGTTCACCGCCCGCAGGGAGGTCACCAGCCGCATGACGCCCACCACCTTGCCGTTGAACAGCAGCGGATAGGACACGGAGAGGATGTTCTCCCCGGTCTCCGGATCCCGGCCCTGATAGGGCCGCATCTCCCCGTCCTGGATGGCCTGGCGGATGTCGCTGGTACCGGGGAAGGTGCCGGCCTTGAGGCCGGAGGTGGAGGTCTGGACGCTGCCGCTGCTGTCGATGAACTGCAGCTCAATGCGGTCCTTGTCCTCAAAGCTGTCGGTGGTCTGGACCGCCATCTGGTAATATTCCGTATAGCTGGTCATGAAATAGTCGTTGAAGGCGCCGGCCATGGCCTGGGCCTGTTTCTCCAGGCCGTCCCGGACGCTGCTGTAATAGTAGCTGGAGACGCCCGCGGAGAACAGCGTCACGATCAGCACCAGCAGCACCAGCACGGGCATGATGGTGTTGACGATCCAGCGCTGACGCAGGCCCCGGATCCGCAGGGCCTTCCATTTTTTCGTCTTTTCGTCCTCTGTCACGGCCTGTCCTCCTCTCTGTCGTGATCCAGCTGCGCCTCAGCGGCGGCTCAGAACCCCCACTTGTAGCCGTAGCCCCACACGGTGGTGATGTAGGCGGGGTTCTGCGCTTCCCATCCCGCGCTGCGGGACGGGAGCCCTGGTTTACCTGCGCGGCGGGAATGGATCCCGCCTGGCGCCAAGGTTTCCGCCTCCGGCGAAAACGCTTGTACGGGCCTGACGGCCCGCCCCGCTTTGCGGGGCCCCGGACAACGTGGGGTGAGCCTTATTCAGAATCCCCACTTGTAGCCGTAGCCCCACACGGTGGTGATGTAGGTGGGGTTCTGCACGTTGTCCTCGATCTTCAGCCGCAGACGGCGGATGTTCACATCCACGATCTTCAGCTCGCCGAAGTAGTCCCGGCCCCAGACCATGTCCAGAATCTCCTCCCGGGACAAGGCCTTGCCGGGGTTTTCCATAAACATCTTCATGATGGAATATTCCACCTGGGTCAGCTTGATCCGCTCGCCGTTTTTCTCCAGCGTCCGGTTCCGGGTATTCAGCAGGAAGGGCTCCTGACGGATCTCGCCGGTCTGCACCGGCTCCTCGCCGCCGGCCCGGCGGAACAGGGCGTCCACCCGGGCAGTCAGCTCCGCCGGGGAGAAGGGTTTGGTCACATAGTCGTCGGCGCCGGTCATGAGGCCCGTCACCTTGTCCATCTCCTGGGACCGGGCCGTCAGCATGATAATGCCGATCTTCGTGTTGGTGGCCCGGATGCGGCGGCAGACCTCGAACCCGTCGATGCCGGGCAGCATGATGTCCAGCAGCGCCACCTTCACATCGGGGTTCTCCTTCAGCTGCTCCAGGGCCTCCTCGCCGGTCTCAGCCTCGATCACGTCGTAGCCGCCCCGGCGCAGATTGATGACGATAAAACTGCGGATACTGGACTCATCCTCCAGAACCAATACTTTTTTCATACGCTCCTGTCCTTTCCGCCGGTCAGTTGTCCCCTGCCAGCCACTCTGTGGTGATCAGGTTGAACGCCTCCCGGACCTCATCCTCGGTCACGCCGTATTCCCAGGTATCGTTGGCATCCAGCAGCTCCGCGGTGAAGATCCGCTCCACCTGCCGCCGCAGGATGATCCGCCCGCCCCGAGTCGCCTTGATCTCCCGGCTGGAACCGGTCAGGGCGGTGATCTTCAAAAACGGCTGGGGCTCCTCCTCCGGGTCCTCTCCCAGGATGGAGAACACCACGGTGATCTCGTCCTGACCGGTGACGCGGCTGACCAGAATCCGGCCCCGCCACTCCTCCGGCATCTGCAGATACCAGCCGTCCTCCGTGTTGTGATAGGTGCTGACCACCTGCTTCTCGGTGCCGGCACTGTCGTAGCTGCGCCAGTTCACCCACTGGTAGGTGCTCCACTCCCAGCCGGTCCAGGCGGAGACACTCAGGGGCTGAGGCAGCTCCGTGACACCGTCTCCATTGATATCCGTGGGATAGAGGCCGCTGTATGCCACGATCTCTCCGGAGACGCCGGTGACATCGGACAGCAGCAGGTTGCTCAGCTCCCCGTCCCGAACCGTAAGGATGTCGGTCACGGACCAGGAGGCATCTTCCACGCCGGTGATGAACAGCGCCGGCGCGCCGCCGGACAGCGTTCCCTTCTGGACCCGCCCCTGCTGTCCGCTGAGCTCGGCCATGGTACTGGAGATCCGGGCATAGGAGCGCAGACTCAGGCTGCTCTCCTCCCAGCAGTAGTAATCCGCCAGGCCGCTGCCCATCTCATCGGGCCGCAGCACCACCAACTCCTTCAGCTGGTCCTGATCCAAGTCGGTAATGGCGTATTTGACGTAATTGGTTCGCATCAGCTCCTCCGGACGGCCGGTCCGCAGAGAGTAGACTGTCAAAGCCTGGGCGTCAGTGCTGACGCGCCAGCCCACGATCAGCTCCTGCCGGCCGTCGTTGTCCAGATCGCTGTACTCGATGCTATAAATGGCGGTGCCGCTGCCCTCGATGACGGCGGTCTGTTCATAGCGTTCCCCGTCCGCCGTGTAGATGCAGATTTTCAGCGGCTTTTCGTCGGCGGAGTTGCGGAAGAAGGCCACTGCCTCCTGCTGTCCGTCACCGTCCAGATCCTTCATCTGCACCGGCTGGATATTGGTGCCGGAGACCGGAGCGGCATATTCGGCGCCGCTGTCGATCATCTGGCTGATGCTGTTGTTCAGCTCCGTATATTCCGCCGGAAGGGCCGGCAGGCTGTACAGCTCCTCCGGGGAAAAGGCAAAACCGCAGCCGGTAGTCAGCAGCGCCAGCACGCCCGCCATCAGTCCCAGGCCGGCCACGCGAAGCGGATATCTCATGGGGGCGCCTCCCTTCTCTCGCGCCCAAAGGCGCAAATTCGCAGAATTTAACTCATATATCATAGCACGTCTGCACCGGTTTGTGTAGCATTTCTTTGGATTTTCCCGGCATTTTACGCTCTGTTCATTTTTCCAGGCAAACCGGTATCCTCCGGCAAACAGGCGCAAAAAAGGACGGGCGCGTTTCTCACTGCCCGCCTTCCCTGCTTTTCAGATCTCCGCCGTCATAAATCGCGTCCACATCCCCAGCCGCATACTGACGATGCAGACGGTTGAACGCCTGGTAAGTGGTCACCACATCCTGAATGGCATTGCGCTGCTTCGCCGTCAGGCCGCTGACATCGATCATACATCCGCTGCTCCGCCCCAGCAGGTTATCTGTGGTCACATGGAACAGATCCGCAATCTTCACCAGCACGTCGTAGGAAGGAAGCCGGGAACCGTTCTCATAAGCCGACACCGTGGACTTCGCCACGTTGATGCGGTTTGCAAAGTCCTCTTGTGTCATGCTTCGGGCCAGCCGTAAAGCGCGAATATGATTTCCAATATGGTTTCCTTCCACGGGAACTCACCTCCCTTTCCTGCATTTTACCCAATATGAACATACTATTGGTAAACTTCTGGCATACAATTAGTATTGGCAAAATTCCCGCAGCCATCCCCCTGCTCGCAGGAAAAGCCGCACAAAATGCAGGCACAGGCGGAAAAAAGCAGGGCGTTTCCCTCTCCGGAGATAGGCCGTGAAAAACAACACTTGAATTCCCATGCCGCTTCCTGTATAATGAAGGCCACAAGTTTTGCCGGTGTGATGGAATTGGTAGACGTGACGGACTCAAAATCCGTTGGTAGCGATACCGTGTGGGTTCGAGTCCCACCACCGGCACCACGTCGGAGCAAGCTCTGTATCGCTTGCTCCGACTTTTTTACAAAAGTCAGAGCGCGCTCACGCCGCTGCTCCTCCTTTCCAAATCGAATCCGCTGCGCGGGACCTTGCCGCAGCCCAGAGAGCGAAGCCATTTGAACCACAAGAAATTGAAAGAATGATAACATCGGCCGATTGGACATTCAGACTGCCCGTTGTTCAGAAACGTTCCCCTCTTTTTATACGCCAAGTTCGCCTCTCCCTCCGGCTCTCTGTTCCCGCCCCCTCAGATTCTCCCCGGCACCTTTCCAGCCCGGCCACATAGGATGGATGCGAAAGGATGTGATGCAATGGCTCTTATCAATCGGCTGGACAATAGCGCCAGCGTCTCCTTTGAGGGTACCAGCATCCTCAGCAACACCGTCTCCACTCTGCTGTCGCTGCCGCCCACTGTGTCCAAAGCTGTGGATAAGCTCTCCGCCAGCATCGGCGAAACCCTGACCTACACGGTCACCATCACCAATGTGTCTCTTACCGCTCTCTCCGACCTTCCCTTCACCGACACGCTGCCTCAGGGCTGTGCATATCTCACCGACACCTTCAAGGTCAACGATGTCTCCGCTGTTCCCACTGTGGCCGGCAGCACCCTCAGCTATACGATCCCCTCCGTTCCCGCAGCAGGGAGCGCCGTCATCACCTTTCAAGTGCAGGTTACAGGCGGCTCCGTTTAACTGTATCAACCGCTGCGCGCCTTGTGACTGCGGGCACAAACGGGCAATTCCCGCCCGATTCACCCATTTTCTGCACAACCGCGCTCAGGTGCGTTTTCAGGGCCGGCCTCTTTTCAGCAACACAGTTATCGTACGGCTGGAGGACCGGATCTTTCTTCTCTGCCCTCTGTGACAAAACGTCCGCGGCGACCTACGGGTCCTGCGGACATCTCCCGCCCATCTCAGAAAGGAGCGTCTCCATGTTCTTTCCCGCTCCGCCGGTACCGCAGGAGGTGCCCTTATGAGCCCCGCACCGGGCCGCTGCGGTCTCCGCGGCCTTCTGGACCGGATCCATCCTGTGGATAAGGGGCTGCTGGTATTTATGCTGGTGCTGCTGATCCAGTCCGCATACAGCATTTTCTGTCCGGCCGGCGCCGGACAGGCGGCAGAGGATATCGACATCATCGTCCGCACCTCCGCCGCGGCCATTTTCGGTTATTTCCTCAGCGCCAATTTCATCCGCCACACCGCCGGACAGACACCCGCCTCACTGCCGCCGCGTAAGCTGGAGACGGGGAAAGGCTTGCCGACGGACCCTGCCGCGCCCATGGACCGTATCGGTTTTTCCGACGGCGGCCAGGCCGCCGCGCCGGATACCGCCGGGACCGCTGACAGCACCCCGGATTCTTCCGCCGGAAATGACGCCGCCAACTGCCTGCAAGTGGCCGTGGCCACCTGTATCGGGCTGTTCAGCCTGGTGACGCTGCTGGTTCTGCGGAACCTGAGCCAGTGGGATCTGACTGCGGCGGAGTCTGACTCCGTGGCCGCCACAGTGGTCCAGTTTCGGGACTTCGTCTCCGGCTGCGTGGGCTTTCTCATCGGCTGCCCCACCCATACCGACAAACAATCATGATCTAACAGGTAACAGGAAGATTCTCATGGCCGATATCAAACAGGACCTGCTGAGCTTGCAGTACAGCCAGAATTTTGACATCCAGGGAATGCAGGAGGTCAACGTGGACCTGGAGCTGCCCCCTGCCGCCGCCTCCCTGGCCACGGTATACGGCGTGGTCACCGACGGCGCCGTCCCCGTGGCTGACGCCACTGTCAAGCTGTTCGACAGCGCGGGCCTGCCCTATCAGCACACCATGACCGACGCCTCCGGCGCCTATACCCTCTCCGGCATCCCCGCCGGCACGTACAGCCTGGGAGCCGTGAAGGACGGATACCTGCTCAGCGACGCGGCAGGGGTCACCCTCACCGCCGGCGTCACCACTCAGGTCAACCTGACCTGTACGGCAGACGCCTCATTGTCTCTGGGCACCATCGCCGGCGTGCTGACGGTGGAGGACCCTCTCCAGGGCACCTCCACCCCTCTGTCCGGCGGCAAGATCACCTTGCAGGACGCCCTGGGCACCACTCTGGCCGTCACCTATTCCGCCGCTGACGGCGAGTTCGCCTTCTATGACCTGGCCGACGGGGTCTACACCCTGCTCTCCAGCGCAGAGGGCTATGTGGCCGCCTCCACCATGACCGCCGTCATCGCAGGCGGCTCTATCGCCAACGTCACCATGTCCATGACCGTGGACAGCCGCACCTACAACGGCACTGTCAGCGGCATGATCCGGGACAACACCGGCGCGGCGGTGGCCGGATGCTTCGTGGGTTTGTACCAGGTGGTGACGGTGGCGGGCGTGTCCCAGGAGCTACTGATTGCCACCACCAAGACCAACGACGCGGGAAAGTACCTGTTCGGCGGCGTCACCGGCGGGGAATATCTGGTCAAGGCCAAGCTGGAGCAGTAAGACCCGACCGGGGCATCCAGGCAGTCCGCCGCTTCTGCCTCTGCGACGGAGGCGAGGCGGACGTTCCCCTGTGCCTGGAGGGCGGATGCCGCCGGTGCGGCATCCGCCTGCTCCTGGAGGATTTCCGTCCCGGAGACACCGCGGTCCTGCAGCCCGGCAGCGGCTGCAGCTGCTGGGCCCGGTCGCCGCTTTGTCAGGGAGATATCCTCTTTGGTTTCCTGGCACCGGGAGACTACGTCCTGACGCTGTATCGGAGCTGCGGCAGCCGCGTGACGCTGCGGGTGGTACTGCCGCCCGGCGGCAACGTGGAGATCTTCTGCCGCCGGGACTGCTGCCGCTGGCGGCGGGACAGCTGGCAGTACCTCTTCAACCGCTGCTGAACCGCCCGGACACCGGAAAAAGGACGCCCGACAGGCGTCCTTTTTCCCTGGGAAGTTTCCGTTGTGTTTTATCTCCGCCGTCACTATAATGAAACCAACAAAGCACACCGGGAGGGACGGCGGATGATCGACCTGCACAACATCCAGCGATACCGGGAAAACAACCGCATCGAAGCCAAGCTATCCACCGGCGGGCTGCCGGAGAGCCTGTGGGAGACCTACTCTGCCTTCGCCAACACTCTGGGCGGCATCCTTCTGCTGGGAGTGGAGGAGCTGCCGGACCACTCCCTGCGGCCGGTGGACCTGCCGGATCCCCAGTGGCTGATCCGGGAGTTCCGGGAGATCCTCAACGACCCCCGCCGGGTCAGCGTCAACATTCTCTCCGAGCGAAGCGTCAGCGTGGTGGAGGTGGAGGGCAGGCACATCGTGGCCATCGAGATCCCCCGGGCCCGGCGGTACGACCGGCCGGTATATGTGGGCGGCGACCCCATGACCGGCACCTACCGCCGCCGGGGCGACGGCGACTACCGCTGCTCCCGGGAGGAGGTCCGGCGGATGCTGGAGGCGGCGGCGGTCCGGTCCGCCGACACCCGGCCGCTGGACGGGGCGGATCTGGAGGCCCTGGACGGCGGGACACTGCGCCGCTATCGGCTGCGGCTGGAGCGGGAGCGGCCCGACCAGGGCTGGCGGGACCTGGACCGGGCGGAGCTGCTGACCCGCCTGGGCGCCGCGGCCGCCGATGAAGGCGGCGTCCTCCGCCCCACGGCGGCGGGTCTTTTGATGTTCGGCCGGGCGGAGGCCATCACCGCCGTTTTCCCCCGTTACCGGCTGGACTACCGGGACTGCCCCAAAGAGGGAGAAGCCATGGCCCTGGTCTCCTCCGCCGGGGACTGGAGCGGCAATGTTTTTGACTTCTATCTCCGGGTCCGCCGGGCTCTGACCTGGGACGCGGATCCCGCTGTGGCCGATGCCGTGGGGGAAGCGCTGGCCAACTGCCTGGTCAACGCCGACTACCGGGGTACGGGCGGTATCCTGGTCCGCCGGGAACCGCGGAGCATTCGTCTGACCAACCCCGGCGCCTTTTGCATCGACGTGGACGCGGCCCGCAGCGGCGGCGTATCCGATCCCCGGAATCTGGGACTGGTTCGGCTTTTCCAGCTGGTGAGCCTTGGACGCGGGGACGGCGGCGGTATCCCCGGCATCTATGCCGTCTGGCGCCGTCAGGGCTGGCCGGCGCCCCGGATCCGGGAGGAACTGGATCCGGAACGGACCACGCTGGAACTGGACATGGCACCGCCCACTGGGGCGGAGGCCGCCGCCCGCCGGGACAGCCATCCCGCCGTGCGCCGGCTGCGCAGCGACGCTGTCATCGATCTTCTGACGGAACAGGTATCCGCCTCCGCCGGGGAGATCGCGGACCGCCTGGGCCTGGAGCCCTCCATTGCCGCCGACTGTCTCCGCTCCCTGCTGGCGGAGGACATCGTTACGGCAGAGGACACCGGATCCGGCCGGGTCTACCGTCTGAGAGGGTGAATCACAAAACACGGGAAGCCCGCCGCAGATTGCGGCGGGCTTCCCGTGTTCTTGTCTTTTCCTGCGGGGTCAATCGCGCTCAGCGCACCTGGATAATCCGGACCGCGCCGTTGTGGACGTAGAGATCCGAAGAGGCCGCGTAGGCGTGGGCCTGGCTCAGCGTCATCCAATCCTGAGTGCGGACATTGTAGCACAGCACATCGGAGGGCACGGTATACGTCCGGCCGCCCACCGTCACCGCACCGGAGCCGCTCCAGGCGCTGTTGGGAACGTCTTTGAGCGCCGTGAGCCGGACCAGGCTGGCAATGTGCTGGTTGGAGCCGGTGCCGGTCACAGTGATGCCGATGCACTCGCCGGTGGTGACCACATAGCCGGTCTCGATGGGACCGAAGCTCTTGCCGTTGCCCTGGAGGATCGTCAGCTTGCCGGGAGCGTAATAGCTGCCGTCAGCGCCGGAGATCAGGTCTCCCCGCTCATACTTGGCGATACCGTAGATATACGTGCTGCCCACGGCGGAGCCCAGAATGATCAGATCCACGTCGCCTCTCCAGTTGGTGCGGGCATAGCCGATGTCGGACGCCGGGATGGTGCCGATGTTCAGATCGGACAGGCTGACGCTGCGCATGCCCTCGGGGGCGTTTTCAAAGATCATGACGTTGTCCGCCAGATCCTTGCTGCCCAGCTTCCGGGCCGCCACATCCAGTCCGCCGCTGACGCCGCCGGTCAGCTGCGTCAGATTCAGCGCGCCCTTGGCGCCGGAGGACACACGGACCATCTGGCCGGACAGACGCTCAGCGTCAGTGCCGGTGAGGCTGGAGGTGCCCTTGACAGTGAGGCCGCACAGGAGATTCACCTCGGCGGAGCCGGAGGAGACGCTCTTGGCGATACCCACGGCGTTGCCCTGGACGTTGCCGCTGCCGGCCTTGACCGCGCCGGCCACCTGATTGTCCTCGGTCAGCAGCACGGTGATCTGGTCACCGGGCTTGAAGTCGGACAGGGTCTCTCTGGCGGTGGGCAGCACCTTCAGCTCCGTATCCTCGAAGATCGTGATGGTGGTGGGCTCCTGGGCGTTGGGATAGCAGCTGCGGTAATAGGCCGTAATTCTGGTATCGCACACCCGAATGGAGTTGGTACTGCTGGAATAGGTGGCCACATCGTAAGGCCGCATATCGCCCGCCGTCACTTCCATGCCGTTTTTGAAGATCTTGTACGTGGTGGTGCCCGCCAGGGAGTCAAAGCCCTTGGTGGAACCCTTTTCATAGACGATGATGGCCGCGCTGGAACTGGTGCCGCCGCCCACAAACACGTATTCCACCTTGCCGGCGGTATTGAGGTACAGCGTCAGGGAGGTGCCGGGATTCAGCCAGGCGTACACGCCGCTCCAGGACTGCTGAGAACCCTGGTAGTAGGCGGACACGTCGCCGCTGACGGGATAGGTGACACCGAAGGTATCGGTGATCTCCGTTGCCTTGGCGGAAGCCAGGGTGATGGTCTTCTGAGAGCCCACACTGTCAGGCACAAAGGTCATGGCCTGGCCCTGGTCGTTGAGCACCAGGGTGCCCTTGGAGCCGTCCAGCATGCCGTTGGAGGTCTTGCCGCTGGCCATGGGATATACCGTGCCGTTGGCCAGCTGCAGCGCGTTCTCCCGGCCGTCCGCCCCGGTGGCCCGGGAGGAGACCAGCATGGCGTTCTCCACCACCGCGCACTTCATGCCGACGGTGACATAGGAGCCGCCCTCCCGCATATCTGCCCGGAGCAGGTTCAAAAACAGCCGGGCCGCCTGACCGCGGGTGAGACCGGCACTGGCGTCGGTGCCCACGCCGTCGGTCAGTCCGATGACGGCAGCCTCCGCCATATAGCTGTCGGGCCAGACGCCGCCGATGTTTTCATCCTTGTAGCCCAGCATCCGCAGCAGGATGGTCACCGCATGGCCCACAGTGACGGTGCGGTCCGGGTGGAACTGGCCGTCCACATAGCCGGAGATGATCCCCTTGCCCTTGGCCGCCATGTTGATGTAGGCGGCGGCCCAGTGGGAGGGCTTCACATCCGGGAACACCGTGACGGTGCGGTAGCGCCCCAGCTCCTCAGAGCCGTTCATGGCGTAGACCGCCATTTTGCAGAACTGGGCCCGGGTCAGGATGGTGCCGGGCCGGAAGGTGCCGTCTCCATAGCCGTCCAGCACGCCCAGCAGGCGCAGGGACTCCACCGCCACGGCGGTATTCCGGTCCCCCACATCCGAAAAGGTGACGGTGTCCTTTGCCGCCGCGCCGGCGGACACCGGCAGCAGCGACAGGACCATGCAGATCGCCAGCAAACAAGTCACAAGTCGTTTTTTCATGTTGATCTCCCTCTCATTCCGCCCGCAGGGCTTCCACCGGCTGAAGTTTGGATGCCTTGACGGCCGGATAAATGCCAAACAGAATTCCCAGCGCCACCGACAGCGTAAACGCGCAGAGCGTGATCCACACTGCCGGGAAAATGGTCATCTTAAACATCAGCCGACCCACCAGCAGACTGCCGCCGGTGCCCACCAGGATACCGAAAACGCCGCCGATGCCGCAGAGCATAGCCGCCTCGATCAGGAACTGGGTGATGATGGAGGCCCGCTCGGCGCCGATGGCCCGGCGAATGCCGATCTCCCGCGTCCGCTCGGTGACGGTGACCAGCATGATGTTCATGATGCCGATGCCGCCCACCAGCAGGCTGATGGCGGCGATGCCGCCCAGGATCATGGAGATCATGCCCATCTGCTGGTTCTGGTAGTCCTGCCAGGAGTTCTCCTTGTCCACGTTGAACCCGCCGCTGGCGGGATCCACCAGGCCCTTCAGAAAACCGCCGATCCGGGTGCTGGCCTCAATCATGGAGGCGCTGTCCCGGGCCTTGACGATGAACTGCTCCGGAGCCGCGCCGCCCAGGACCCGCCGGGCGGTATAGGGCACAAGGATGAAATTGTCCATGTTCTGGCCGTTGGGATTGTCCTTGCCCACACGGCTGCCATAGACGCCGATGACCTCAAAACTCTGCCCGTTGAACTGCATTTCCTTGCCCACGGGATCCACGCCGTCAAAAAACGCCTTGGCCGCCGTGGCGCCCAGGACACAGACCTGGTTATAGCGCTGGCAATCCAGCATGCTCAGGTCCCGCCCCTTGGTGACCGTCAGATTGTTGCAGATGCTGTACTGATCACTGACATAGTAGATGCTGGGGGGAAAATCGCCTATGGGGTTGCCCTTGTCATCGTAATTGTACTGCATATTGGCAGAGCTCTTGGTGCCGTACACCACCGTGGCTTCGCAGTTTGCCTGGGGCGTCACGCCCACCACATACTCCTTGATGGTACTGCAATAGTCATACAGAGCCGGGAAGTAATCCTTGCCCAGGCTGTTGCCCTTCTCATCATAGAGATAGTTCCAGATATAGACCGTCAGCTTGTTGCTGCCCATGGCGGCATACTGCTCCATGGTCTTGGTGGTGTAGCCGTTGATGGCGGAGACAATGGTCATGACCGCCGCGATGCCGATGATGATGCCCAGCATGGTCAGAAAGGACCGGCCTTTCTTGCCCCAGATGGACTTCCACGCCATTTTCATGGCCTGTCGGATATTCAAAACCAGTCCACCTCCTGCTGCCGGTCCTCCACCACCTTCCCGTCCTGAAGCCGCACACAGCGGCGGGCGGTGGCGGCAATGCCGTTGTCATGGGTAATGAGGATCACCGTGGTCCCCTCCCGGTTGAGCTGCTGGAGGAATTCCAGCACTTCATGGCCTGTGCGGGAATCCAACGCGCCGGTGGGCTCGTCGGCCATGATGATGGGGGGCTTGGCGGCAATGGCCCGGGCAATGGCCACTCGCTGCTGCTGGCCGCCGGACATCTCCGTGGGCCGGTGCTTCATCCGGCCTGCCAGTCCCACGCGGGCCAGGGCCTCTGTAGCCAGGTCGTACCGGTCGTCCACCCGGATCCCCTGGTAGATCAGCGGCAGCTCCACATTCTCCAGCACCGTCAGATCCTGAATCAGATTATACTGCTGGAAGATGAAGCCGATCTGCTTGTTGCGGATATGGGAGAGCTCCTTGTCCGTCAGTTCCCGGACGTCGGTACCGTCCAGAAGGTAGTCACCCCGGGTGGGGACGTCCAGGCAGCCCAGCACGTTCATCATGGTGGACTTGCCGGAGCCGGACTGGCCCACGATGGCCACGAACTCCCCCCGGTCAATGGTCAGGGAAACGCCGTCCAAAGCGCGGACCTCGCTCTCCAGGCCCTCGCCGTAGATCTTATAGACGTCCCGCAGTTCGATCAGATGTTTCTCCATGGCATCAACCATAGGCCTGGATGGACTGGATCTGGGTAAAGACCTCGGTCCCCTCCTCCACGCCGGACTTGATCTCCACATTGCTGTTGTCGGAGATGCCGATCTCCACCGGCACCGCCCAGAAGCCGCTGGGAATCTCCTCTTCCAGCATGGGCGTCTCGATGGCGTTTTCCGGCCGGCTCCCCTTGACGAACACCACATCCACGGTGGTCCCGTCCTCCTGGGAGATCTTTCGGACACACTGGAGCGGCAGCACCAGGCAGTTGTCGTTCTCGCTGGCTGTGATCTTGAAATTGATGTAGCTGTTGACCTGGATGGTCCCCTCGCTGTTGTCCACAGAGATGGTGATGGGATAGGTAGCCACGCCGTTGTTGACCGTGGAGGACAGGCTGACGGTCTCCACCGTACCGAAGGCCGGGGTGCCCCACTGGTCCAGCTCCACCGGCATGCCGGGCTTGATGTAACTGATGTTCCGCTCATCCACGTTGGCGCTGACCAGGATAGCGGAGGTATCGGAAATGGTGACCACGGCGGTGTTGGCGGCGATCTCGTCGCCGGGCTGCATGGTCAGTCCGATCACCATACCGTCAATGGGGGCGGTGGCCTTGCAGTTGGCCAGGTTCTTCTCTGCCGCCTCCAGATCCGCCTTGGCGGTCTCCAGGTTCTGCTGGATGGTGAACAGCTCACTCTCGCTCTGCTGCGCGTCAATCTGCAGCAGCACCTGACCGGCGGAGACCTGGAGGTAGTTCACCAGGTTGTTGGCCAGCACGGTGCCGCCCACGGTGGTGGTCAGGGTGGTGGAGCGGTAGTACTCCAGCTTGCCCGGCTCGTAGGGATACACGGTCTCGCCGCCCACAGTGACGGTGGCGGAGGCCGCCATCTCAGCCGTCAGGGAGCCCTCGTTGTTCACCACGATCTCCGCAGAGAACAGCTTGGAGCCCTCCGGCGTGATGCGGCTGACCATGTGGACCGCCTCCACGGTGCCGGGGATGGAGGTCATCAGCGCCGGGATGGACACGTTCACCGACTGACCCACATACAGGTCTCCGGCATAGGCATAGCTGTAATACTGCTCCAGGCGCAGCCTGGTATCGTCGTTGAGCTCCGCCACGGCGGCACCCTTGGCCACCTCATCGCCCACCTGCAGATCCGGGTGCTCATCCTTCAGCATGATCTTTCCGGCAAAGGGGGCGCTGAAATTCAGACCGGCCAGGTCCTTCTGGGCCTGGGCAAGCCGCTTTTCATAGCCCTCCACATTGCTGCGGGCCTTCTGGACAGCAGTCTCCGCCGCCGGGGATTCCACCACGAACAGCGGCGTGCCGGCGGTGACCTTCTCGCCCTCCGCCACCAGCACGTCCATTACCGTACCGGTGGTGGTCAGGGTGATGGTCTCGCTGCTCTTGGCCTTGGTGAGGCCGCTGTTTTCCACCACGGAGGTAATGGAGCCGTACTGGACCACATCGGTCACTACCTGGGCGTCGCCGCCCTTTCCGCCGAACACCTTGAGCAAGATCGCCGCCAGAATGGCCAGCATCAGCAAGATCGCGGTCCACCGGATGATCCGGCGGCGTTTTTTCCGGGGCATCGCCCGCCACCGCTCCTTCAGCGGCACCGCCGGGGTCTGGGGAGCCTCCTGTGCCTGCTCCGGTGCAGTCTCCGGCAGCTGTTCCAGGTCCTTGACTTCAGCCATGACTCGTTCTCCTTTTCGTCGAAACGTGATTTCACATAGTAACTGTATTGCTCATACTAGTACACTAAGCGCTGCAAAGCAACAACAAAACAGTTACAAATGACGGCCGCCTGCAATCCCCGTCTCAGAAGCGCAAAAAACGATCAGATACGGCCAAAAGCGGCAAAAACAGCTGTCACAAATTATAAAATTACGCAAGTAAAAAAGAGGCCGCCTCCTGTTCGGGAAGCGGCCTCTTTCAGCGGCACAGGGGGAGCAGCCACTCAGGCCGCGGTCAGGCGCCGGGCGGAGAAGCGCTGATACAGCACCACACCCGCCACCAGCAGAAAGCCCACAATATCGCTCCAGGTACCGGGGACCAGCATGCACAGTCCGCCGGCGGCGATGACCACCCTCAGCACCAGCGGGATATGCCGGTAGAGGAAACCGTTGAGGGCGGCAGCCACACCGAAGATACCCAGCAGCGCGCTGATGCAGATCTGGACCACCTGGAAGGCGCTGTCCACATCGATAAAGAGCATCTGGGGACTGAGGGCAAAGATGTAGGGCACGATGAAGGCGGCAATGGCCAGCTTGGTGGCGTTGACGCCGGTCTTCATGGGATCGGCCTTGGCGATGGCGCTGCCGGCATAGGCCGCCAGGGCCACAGGCGGGGTGATGTCCGCCACGATGCCGAAGTAGAACACGAAGAAGTGGGCCGCCATCATGGTCACGCCGATGGAGGGATCCATCAGGATGGGGGCGCAGGTGGCCGCCATGATGCAGTAGTTGGCGGTGGTGGGCACGCCCATACCCAGCACGATGCAGCACAGCATAGTCAGCACCAGGGCGATCATCATATGGCCGCCGGCCACAGAGACGATGGCGCTGAGCAGCTTGGAGGCCAGGCCCGTCACCGTGATGCAGCCGGAGATGACGCCGGCCATGCCGCAGGCCACGGCCACGGTGATGGAGCCCTTGGCGCCGCCCTCCAGGGCGCCGAATACCATGCGGCCAAGGTCCAGGCCGGAGCGGCGCGCGCCACCGGCATGGATACCGTCCAAAATGATGTCGGGCAGGCTCACCACGATGGTGGCTACGATGGCCAGGGCGGCAGAGTAAGCCATGGTGTAGGTGTTGGTGGAGACCAGAGCCACCAGCAGCACCAGGGGGAAAAGCAGGTAGATGCGCTTCATCAGGTGCCCAAGCCTTGGCAGCTGGTCCCGGGGAATGCCCTGAAGGCCCAGCTTTTTAGCCTCCAGATGGACGGCGATGTAAATGCCGGTAAAGTACAGTACGGCGGGCAGGATGGCCCGGACAGCGATCTGACTGTAAGGCTCACCGGTGAACTCCGCCATCAGGAAGGCGGCGGCGCCCATAATGGGCGGCATGATCTGGCCGCCGGTGGAGGCGGCGGCCTCCACTGCGCCGGCGAACTCGCCCTTGTAGCCGGTCTTTTTCATCATGGGAATGGTGACGGAACCGGTGGTGACGGTGTTGCCCACGGAGGAGCCGGACACCATGCCGCACAGGGCGGAGGAGATAACGGCCACCTTGGCGGGGCCGCCGGGGGCGGCGCCGGCCACGGCGTTGGCCAGACTGATGAAGAAGTTGGCGATGCCGGTGCGCTCCAGGAACGCGCCGAAGATGATGAACACCACGATGAACTTGGCGCACACGCTGATGGGTCCGCCGAAGATGCCGTTGGTGGTATAGAACATGGTGCGGATCACCTGGGACAGCGTCAGCGCCAGCTGATCCGCCGTCAGCGCCCGGGTGCCCATGAGGTTGACGAAGGTATACACCAGCAGCACGCCGGCCACGCACAAAATGGGAATGCCCACACAGCGGCGGCACAGCTCGATCAGGGCAATGATGCCGATAAAGCCGATCACCATGTACAGGGGTTCCTTCATGATGCGGCTGGACAGCTGGATGACTGTCATGGCGTTGGCGGCATAGAAGAAGTAGGCGCCGGAACCGCAGACGATCAGCAGCACATCATACCAGGGCAGGTGGTTGACTCGGTCGTCGCCCTTCCGGGCGGGAAAGGTCAAAAAGCCCAGCAGCAGCACCAGCCCCACAAACACCGGCAGACGGATTTCCGTCAGGGTGGTGAGAAAGACCGTGTCGATGATGCAGTACAGAGAGAACGCAGCCATCAGAATGCTGATCGCAACCTTGGGCGCGCCCTCCCACACCCGGGTGTTGGACTCCCGGTCGTATTTTTTCATGACGGCTTCCACGTCGGCGGCGGTGCCGGTGGAATCGTCGTGTACCTCATTTACCGGCAGCACCGGCTCCTGAGTCGCTTTTTTCTTGAATAGGCCCATGGGGGCTCCCCCTCACTTTGGAATATCTTGAACATCTCTTGTCAGGGCCTTAACAGCCCTTTATACCGCGGAAACTACGGCGGAGATCCTCCGCCGTAGTTTCCGGACGGTACAGATTCAGCTGCCCCTTACTTGGTGGGAACTTCGATGCCCTTCTCGGCGAAGTACTTGGCGGCGCCGGGATGATAGGGCACGGCGGTGCCGGAGGAGGCAAACTCCAGATTCAGCTCGCCGGCCTTGTCGTGGGCCAGGGAGTCGGCGTTCTCGAAGATGGCGGAGACGAAGTTGTACACATCGTCCTCAGCCACGTCGTCCCGGGCGATGACCACGGCGCCCACGGCCACAGTGGTGGTCTCGGCGACACCCTCATAGGTCCCCTCGGGGATCACGTACTTCTCATAGTAGGGGCACTCGGCCTTCAGAGCCTCGATGTGCTCGTCGTCCAGGCTAACCAGATACACGTCCTTGGCGGTGGCCAGGGAGGTCACGGCCACGGTGGGAGCGCCGGCCACCACAAAGGCGGCGTCGATCTTGCCGTCCTGCAGGGCGTCCACGCTGTTGCCGAAGTCCTGGAAGGTGGGGTTGATGTCCTGCTCAGTCAGGCCATAGGCGGCCAGCACGTCCAGAGCGTTGTAGTACACGCCGGAGCCGGAGGCGCCGATGGATACGTTCTTGCCCTTCAGGTCAGCCACAGACTGGATGGAGGGATCGCAGGTGACGATCTGGACCTGCTCCATATACAGAGCGGCCACGGTGGAGAAGTTCTCCACCGCCATACCCTCGAACAGGCGCTCGCCGTTATAGGCGTAGCTCATGACGTCGGACTGGACGAAGCCCAGCTGGGCAGTGTTCAGGTCCATCTGCTCAATGTTGTCCTGAGAGCCGTTGGAGACCACGGCAGTGACCTTGGAGCCGGTGTTGCTGGTGACATACTGGGCCAGCACGGTGCCGAAGCCATAATAGGTGCCCTGGTCGCCGCCGGTGGTGAACTTCAGCTCCACGCCGGAGCCGGTGGAAGCGGCGGTATCGCCGGTCTCGGCGGAAGCGGTGTCATCAGCAGCGGTATCGTCGCTGGCGGTATCGCCGCCGCAGCCGGCCAGCAGAGAAGCCGTCATGAGGACGGCCAGCAGCAAAGATAAATACTTCTTCATCATGGTTCCTCTTTCCCTTTTCATATTTTGCCGGGTTCTATTGAATACTTGCACATCATATCCCACTTGCCGTCATTTTTCAAGTCTTTTTTTGTGAATATCCCACTTTTTTGCAAGTTGATGCCAGTCGGGTTTCACTTTTCCTTTCCAGTCTCTGGAATATGACAGATATCCTGCAAATCCGCTCCCCTCCGGCGGAAATGCGGAGGGGCCGGCTCCCTCCCAAAGAAGGAACCGGCCCCGGCAGGCTATCCTCAGCGGATGGTCAGCAGCAGCTGGCCGCCCTTGACGGTGTCTCCCTCGTGGATCAAAATACTCTCCACCACGCCGCCCATGCGGGCGGTGATGGCGGTCTCCATCTTCATGGCCTCGATGGTGATGAGGGTCTGGTTTTTCTCCACGGTGTCGCCCACCTTGACGCTGATCTTGCTGACCGCGCCGGGGATGGAGGCGCCCACCTGGCTCTTGTCCTCGGGGTCCGCCATGGGGACCTTGACGATGTTCTTCTGGGCCGCCTCGTCGGGCACCTGCACATCCCGGCGGATGCCGTTGAGCTCGAAGCTGACGGTGCGCATGCCCTCCTTGTCCACCTCGCCCAGGCCCAGGTACTTGATGACCAGGGTCTTGCCGTCGGCGATGTTGACCTTGTTGGTCTCGCCCACGGCCAGGCCGTGGAAGAACACGTGGCTGCCCAGCCGCATGATATAGCCGTACTCCTTCTGGTTCTTGACGAAGTCCTCCACCACCTTGGGATACAGGCAGTAGCTCAGCACGGCCCGCCAGGTGGGATCGGGGTCGAAGGAGGCCATCTCCCGCTTCTTGGCCTCGAAGTCCACCGGCGGCAGCAGCTCGCCGGGCCGGCAGGTGATGGCCGACTTGCCCTTGAGGACCACCCGCTGGAGATCCTTGGGGAAGCCGCCGGCGGGCTGGCCCATCATGCCGGAGAAGTAGCTGACGGCGCTGTCCGGGAAGGCCAGGCCCTCGCCCTTCTCCACGATGTTCTCCGGCGTCAGATGGTTCTGGGTCATGAAGATGGCCAGGTCGCCCACCATCTTGGAAGAGGGCGTCACCTTCACGATGTCGCCCAGCATCTCGTTGACCTTGCGGTAGTTCTCCTTGACCTCCATGAAGCGGCTGCCCAGGCCCAGGGACTCCACCTGGGGCTTGAGGTTGGTGTACTGGCCGCCGGGGATCTCATAGCGGTAGATGTCGGCGTTGTTGCAGGTGAGGCCGCCCTCAAAGGAGTCGTAGCGCTTGCGCACGTCCTCCCAGTAGTCGGTCAGCAGCTGCAGCCGGTCCAGATCCAGGCCCGTGTCCCGCTCGGTGCCCTGAAGGGCCGCCACCACGGCGTTGAGAGAGGGCTGGCTGGTCATGCCGGCCATGGAGGAGATGGCGCAGTCCACCACGTCCACGCCGGCCTCCGCCGCCAGCAGACAGGCGGCCACCTGGTTGCCGGAGGTGTCGTGGGTGTGGAGCTGGATGGGGATGCCGATCTCCTGCTTGAGGGTGGAGACCAGCTTCTTGGCGGCATAGGGCTTGAGCACGCCGGACATATCCTTGATGGCCAGCATGTGGGCGCCCCGCTTCTCCAGTTCCTTGGCCAGATCCACGTAGTATTTCAGAGGGTATTTGTCCCGCTTGGGATCCAGGATGTCGCCGGTGTAGCAGATGGTGGCCTGGCAGATCTTATCCTGCTTGAGGACCTCATCCATGGCCACTTCCATACCGGGGATCCAGTTCAGGGAGTCGAAGATCCGGAACACGTCGATGCCGGAGCGGGCGGCCTCCTTGATGAACTCCCGGATGACGTTGTCGGGGTAGTTGGTGTAGCCCACGGCGTTGGCGCCCCGCAGCAGCATCTGCAGCAGCAGGTTGGGGGCCTTCTCCCGGATCATGTCCAGCCGCTCCCAGGGGGACTCGTGGAGGAAGCGGTACGCCACGTCGAAGGTGGCGCCGCCCCAGCACTCCAGGGAGAAGGCGTCCGCCAGGATCTCGCTGGTGCCCTCCATGCCCTTGAGGATGTCGCGGCTGCGGACCCGGGTGGCCAGCAGGGACTGGTGGGCGTCGCGGCAGGTGGTGTCGCAGATCAGCAGCTTCTTCTGGTCCTTCACCCAGTCGGCCACGGCCTTGGGGCCCTTGGCGTCCAGCATCTGCTTGAGCCCGTCGGGCCGGTTGCCCGTCACCGGCGGGAAGCGGCACTCGTCATAGAGCTTGTGCTCGCCCTGCTCCTTGACCACGATGTTGCCGATATACTTGAGCATCTTGGTGGCGCGGTCCTGGCTCTCGTCCAGCTGGAACAGCTCCGGCGTCTCGTCGATGAACTTGGTATGGCACTGACCGGCGATGAAGGCCGGGTTCTTGAGGATGTTGGTGATGAAGGCGATGTTGGTCTTGACGCCCCGGACGTGGACCTCGTTGATAGCCCGGGCGGCCTTGCGGCACACGCCCTCGAAGGTGTTGTCCCAGGTGGTGATCTTCACCAGCAGGGAGTCGTAGTAGGGAGAGATCACCGCGCCGGTGTAGGCGTTGCCGCCGTCCAGGCGGATGCCGAAGCCGCCGGCGGAGCGGTAGGCCGTGATGCGGCCGGTGTCGGGGGCGAAGTTGTTGGCCGGGTCCTCGGTGGTCACGCGGCACTGGATGGCGTAGCCGTTGACGTGGAGGTCGCTCTGCTTCTTGATGCCGATGCGGGGATCGCTGAGGGGGCAGCCTTCGGCAATGAGGATCTGGGAACGGACCAGGTCCACGCCGGTGACCATCTCGGTGACGGTGTGCTCCACCTGGATCCGGGGATTCATCTCAATGAAGTAGTGATGGCCCTCCTTGTCCACCAGGAACTCCAGGGTGCCGGCGTTGACATAGCCCACGTGCTTGGCGATCTTCACCGCGTCCTCGTACAGGGCCTGGCGGATCTTCTTGTCCACAGAGAAGGCGGGGGTGAACTCCACCACCTTCTGGTAGCGGCGCTGGAGGGAGCAGTCCCGCTCGAACAGGTGCACCACGTTGCCCTGCTCGTCGCCCAGGACCTGGACCTCGATGTGCTTGGGCTCCACCAGGAACTTCTCCATGAAGATGTCGTCGTTGCCGAAGGCCTTCTTGGCCTCGGCCTTCACCAGGTCGAAGTTGACGCCCACTTCCTCCACGGTGTCGCACCGGCGCATGCCCCGGCCGCCGCCGCCGGCGGCCGCCTTCAAAATCACGGGGAAGCCGAACTCCATAGCCAGCTTCTGAGCGGCCTGGCGGCTCTGGAGGGGCTCGGTGGTGCCCGGGGTGGTGGGCACGCCGCACTCCACGGCGATCTGCTTGGCGGAGAGTTTGTCGCCCATCAGGTCCAGCACGCGGGAAGAGGGACCGATGAACTTGATGCCGGCCTCCTCACAGGCCCGGGCGAAGTCGCCGTTCTCCGACAAAAAGCCGTAGCCGGGGTGGATGGCGTCGGCCCCGTGCTTCTTGGCCAGGGCGATGATCCGGGGAATGTCCAGATAGGCCCCCAGGGGGCTGAGGTTCTTGCCGATCAGATAGGACTCGTCGGCGGCGGTGCGGAACACGCTGTACATGTCCTCATTGGAGTAGATGGCGATGGTCTGGAGCCCCAGGTCGTGGCAGGCCCGGAAGATCCGCATGGCGATCTCGCCCCGGTTGGCTACCAGAACTTTCTTGAATTCTTGGCTCATGGCCGGTTCCTCCTTTCCCCCGGGCGCCTCCGTCCTTTTGGGACAGGCCCCGGCGGGTATCGTTTCTCTTGTATGAGTATACTCCCCCGCCGCGGCCGTGGCAACGCCTTCGCGGCGGAGGAAATGATTTTCAGAAAAGCATCCAGTTTTTTTGCGTAAGATTACTTCAGATTTTGTCTATTTCAGCAGGACTAATGTCCGCCATCAACGGTCATTTTCCCTGTTTTCCAGAAAAGGCCGCCCAGCGGGCGGCCTTTTCCAAATATTCTTCTGTGACGGGCGGGACTCAGCGCTTGGCCTTGGTATCCACCACTTCCCGCAGCTGGGCCGCAAAGTCCTCGAAGGACATGGCGCCCAGGTCGCCGTCGGCGCGGTGGCGGGGAGAGACAGTGCCGTTCTCCATATCCCGGTCGCCGATGACCAGCATATAGGGGACCTTGTCCATCTGGGCGTCCCGGATCTTGCGGCCGATCTTCTCGTTGCGGTAGTCCACCTCGGAGCGGAAGCCCATGTCGCCCAGCTTCCGGGACAGGTCCGCGCAGTAGTCGGCGGCCCGGTCAGTGACGGGCAGGAAGCGGACCTGCTCGGGGGCAAGCCACGTGGGCAGGGCGCCGGCGTACTCCTCGATCAGGTAGGCCAGGGTCCGCTCGTAGCAGCCCATGGAGGTGCGGTGGATGATATAGGGCAGGGCCTTCTCGCCGTTTTCATCGATATAGTACATGCCGAACTTCTCGGCCAGGAGCATATCGATCTGGATGGTGACCAGGGTATCCTCCTTGCCGTAGACGTTCTTGTACTGAATATCCAGCTTGGGGCCGTAGAAGGCGGCCTCGTCGATGCCCACGGTGTACTCCACGTCCAGGTCCTTGAGGATCTGGGCCATGACGGACTGGGCGTGCTCCCACTGCTCCGCGGTGCCCTCGTACTTGTTGTTGGGGTTGGCGGGATCCCACTGGGAGAAGCGGAAGGTGCACTTGTCCAGCAGGCCCAGGGTGCCCAGGCAGTACTTGGCCAGGTCCAGGCAGCCCTTGAACTCCTCCTCCAGCTGGTCGGGGCGGAGGATCAGATGGCCCTCGGAGATGGTGAACTGGCGGACGCGGATGAGGCCGTGCATCTCGCCGGAGTCCTCGTTGCGGAACAGGGTGGACGTCTCACCCAGCCGCATAGGCAGGTCCCGGTAGGACCGCTGGCGGTTGAGGAACACCTGATACTGGAAGGGGCAGGTCATGGGACGCAGGGCGAAGCACTCCTTGGTCTCATCATAGGGGTCGCCCAGGATGAACATGCCGTCCAGGTAGTGGTCCCAGTGGCCGGAGATCTTGTAGAGGTCCCGCTTGGCCATGAGGGGGGTCTTGGTCAGGAGGTAGCCGCGCTTTTGCTCGGTGTCCTCGATCCAGCGCTGCATCAGCTGGACCACCCGGGCGCCCTTGGGCAGCAGCACGGGCAGGCCCTGGCCGATCACGTCCACGGTGGTGAAGTACTCCAGCTCCCGGCCCAGCTTGTTGTGGTCCCGCTTGAGGGCCTCGGCCTGCTGCTGGAGGTAGGCATCCAGCTCATCCTTCTTGGGGAAGGCCACACCGTAGATGCGCTGGAGCATCTTGCGGTTGGAATCGCCCCGCCAGTAGGCGCCGGTGGCGCTGGTGAGCTTGATGGCGTTGCCCTTGATGCGGCCGGTGGAGTCCAGGTGGGGACCGGCGCACAGGTCCGTGAACTCGCCCTGCTTGTAGAAGGAGATGACGGCGTCGGCGGGCAGGTCGTTGATGAGCTCCACCTTGTAGGGCTCTTCCTTCTCCTCCATGAGCTTCACGGCCTCTTCCCGGGGCAGCTCGAACCGCTCCAGCTTCAGCTTCTCCTTGCAGATCTTGCGCATCTCGGCCTCCAGAGCCTCCAGATCCTCGGGGGTGAAGGGCCGGGGGGTGTCGAAGTCATAGTAGAAGCCGTTTTCAATGCTGGGACCGATGGCCAGCTTCACCTCCGGGTGCAGGCGCTTCATGGCCTGGGCCAGGACGTGGGAGCAGGTGTGCCAGTAGGTTTTCCGGTATTCGGGGTTTTCAAAGGTGTAGATGTTTTCCTCGCTCATGATGTTTCCTCCTTGTCTGAGGGGTGAACTCGAAAAACAGCGGACCGCTGTTTTTCTGCCATTCACCCCGGTTGCCGCTTCAGCGGCGAGGGGTGAGGCTGAGATCAGCTGCCATATTTTTGTTGCAAAACAAAAATATCCCACCCCTGACGAAAAATCAGGGGTGAGATACGAACAAACGTATTCCACGGTTCCACCCTGCTTGCGCTCCCAAAGGAGCGCCGCTCGTGTCCTCTGTAACGGGAGGTCCCGTCCCAGCCTACATATCGGTGGGCGGCTCCAAGGCGGTGGCTGGGGTCCGGTAATCGGCAAGAGCCGCTTGCAGCCAATGGCGGCTCCTCTCTGCTGTCTTTCCCGGTCAGCGTCCTTTTCGATGCCTTTTTTCAAATTCGAGGACACTATACCACGTCGGTGTGTCCCTGTCAAGGGGACATTCTGCCTGTTTTGGCGGCTTTTTGAAGGGCAGTTGTGGTGGTTTTTTGCCGGGGCCGGCAGGGTCCTGCCAGTGCAGGGGTCGCCCCTGCGGGGATACGCCCCCCATTCTCTTTTGTCTTGCCAAAAGAGAATGCGCCGCGCCCGGTGGAAGAGAAAACCGCCGGCGGCAAAACGCCCCGGGGGGGCGTTTTGCCGAAGTACGGGGGTCGTGCGAATCGGTGCGGCGGGTGTCGGGCGCCCCGTCGGCCTTGCGCCTTACCCCTGCACTTGAAGAGCCTGATTCCCGCATAACAACTGCGGCGGGTAACAGGGGTGGAAAACTGAATTGGCGAATTTCTACTCCCGCGCGTTCCGCTTCGCTACGCGCTGCTCTGGCGGACGATGCAGCCTTCCCGGTGGAATGTGGGGGCGGATGGAGGACCTGCCCGCCGCCCTGGCGCTCTCAGCAATCGCCCCGGCAGCGCGTAGCGAAGCGGAACGCGCGGAGACAGAAGTACAGGCACATCCGTCCACCACCCCGTCCCTCCACCGCACGGTCTATGTGGCTCCAGGGTCTTTCGACCGCCGGGGGAAGGCGCAGAGACGACGGGGCGTCCGACACCCGCCGGACCGATTCGCACGACCCCCGTACCACGAAAGGGCGGCCCGGATGGGCCGCCCTTTCGTCCAGGCATCTTTTCTTTTGACCGGCCGCGGCCGTTTTCTTTTCGATGCCTCGAAAAGAAAATGGGGGCGGATTCCCCGGGAACCTCCCGGCCCCCGGAGGCTCTCCGGCAAGTCTCTCACTCCGCCGGCCAGAGGATGTCTCTCGCCACCGGGGTGTAGAACAGCCGCTCCACCTCCGCCCGGTCCCGGGTCCGGCCCAGGATCCACATGAGCTTGGCCGCCACGGCCTCGCAGGTCATGTCGTAGGCCTCCAGCACTCCCAGCCGCCGCTTGAGGGCGTGGCCCACGTGGTACACCCCCAGGTCGCTGCCCTCGTTTTCCACCTGGGTGGTCACCACGATGATCCGCCCCCGGTCCATCCAGTCCCGGACGCACTCGTAGAACCCGCCGTGCTCGGGAAGTCCCCCCACGCCGAAGCTCTCGATGATGAGGGCGTGGTTCCGCTCCAGCAAAAAGTCCGCCGCCGCCCGGTCCATGCCCGGCAGCAGCTTCAAAAGGGCCACGGCGGTATCCAGCCGGTCGTAAAACACCGGTGCCCCGGCGCATTCCGGGCGGATATAGCGCAACAGCACCCCGTCCCGCAGGACCCCCAGATAGGGGAAGTTGATGCTGGAGAAGGCCTGGAAGCTCTTGGACCGGGTCTTTTTGGCCCGGGTGCCGGGGATGACCTTGCCGTCAAAGACGATGGCGACGCCCGGCAGGTCCTCCGCCGCGCAGCGCAAGGCGTCGGTCAGGTTCACCTTGGAGTCGGTGGAGTCGAAGCCGATGGGCTTCTGGGCGCCGGTGAGGACGATGGGCTTGGGGCTGCCCTGGATGAGGTAGCTCAGGCCCGCCGCCGTATAGGCCATGGTGTCGGTGCCGTGGGTCAGGACGAAGCCGTCGTAATCGTCGTAGTGGTCCCGGACACACCGGGCCATCTCCAGCCAGTGGGCCGGGGTGATGTTGGTGCTGTCCAGGTTCAGCAGCTGCAAGCACTCCACATCGCAGATGTCCGACACCGCCGGCAGGTGGGCCAGAAGCTGCTCCGTGGTCAGCTCCGGCATCAGGCCGCTGTCCGTGACCTCGGAGGCGATGGTGCCGCCGGTGCCGATCAGCAAGATCCGTTTCATGGCAGTCCTCCGCTCCTTATCCGATCTCCCTGTGGTCCAGGGCCGCCAGGCCGAACCGGGCCGCCTGCTCCGCCGCCCGGCGCTCCTCCTCCGTCTTTGCTCCGTCCCGTCTCAGCCGCAGCTGCCGCAGGAACAACCCCCGCAGGGAGTCCTCCTCCGCCCGGGCCCACAGGTCCTCGGCCATGCGGGTCCGGTCCCGGACCTCCAGGGCGTAGAACCGGTCTGCCAGGGCCTCCTCCAGCGCCGCCGCTCCGGCGCCGCCCTCCCCGGTCTCGCCGGTGAGGACGATGCGGTACAGGTCCCGGGCGGTGTCCGCGGGCAGCGCCGCCTCCACCGCGGCGCGGGAGTCCTTTCCGGTGACGTCCACCTCCAGGATCTCATACCGCCGCCGGGCAAAGGGCACGAAGGTCAACGACACCCGGCCGCTCTCGTCCAGGGTGCCCCGGTAGAAGCCCTTCTCCCCCAGCTCGTCGAAACCCCGGCCCTCGATGCAGCCGGGCCAGGCGCAGACCGTGCCGCCGATGCGCACCGGCTCGGTCCGCCGGTGGACGTGGCCCAGGGCCAGGTAGGCAAGGCCGCTGGCGGCAATATCGTCTTTGCGCAGGGGGCCGTACCGGTCCTCCGGCGCCTCGACCTCCCCGTGGAGCAGTCCGATGTGGACTTTACCGTCGTCGGGGGCGGTGAAGCCCCGGAGCGCGCTCTCCGCCTGCTCGGGCCCCGTGAAGGCCGCCCCGTGGACCACCAGGTTCCACTCCGGCAGCTCCACGGCGGTCAGGGCATTTTCCGAGAAGATATGCACGTTTTCCGGCCAGTCCACGGTGCGCCAGGGACTGCCGGGGCCGTACCAGTCGTGGTTGCCGGGGGCGATGAACACCTGCGCCTCCATCTGCCCCAGGGCCGCCGAGAGCTGCTCCCCGGTCTCCCGGAAGGCCGCGGCGCTGTCGAACAGGTCCCCGGCCAGCAGCACCAGGTCCACGCCCTGGCTGTTCACATAGTTGGAAAGGCGCAGCGCCGTCTCTCGGCTCTCCCGCCGGCGGGCGGCGGAGCGCCGCTGGTCCAGGGCGCCGAAGGCGCTGTCCAGGTGGAAGTCGGCGGCATGGATGAATGTCAGCATGGTCCGCCTCCCGTCAGTTCTGCTCCTCCGGACGCCAGGCCTTGCACACGTCCACCCAGGCCACGAAGTTGGAGGCGTACCGCTCCAGCTCCTCGCAGGTCATCTCCACGGCACTGTTGTCGCTGCCGGCGGCGGGGAACACGGTCTCAAAGCGCTTTAAGGACACGTCCAGGTACACCTGCACGTCCTCCGGCAGGGCGAAGGGGCACACGCCGCCCACGTCGTGGCCGATGAGGGTGTGGGCCTCCTCAAAGGTCAGCATCTTGGCCTTGGTGTGGAACTGGGCCTTGTAGCGGCTGTTGTCCACCTTGGCGTCCCCGGCCACCACGATGATGATGGGGTGGTCGTCCACCTTGAAGCTCAGGCTCTTGGCAATGCGGGCGCCCTCCACGCCCACGGCCACCGCCGCCAGCTCCACCGTGGCGGAGGACACGGTAAACTCCCGGATACGGTCCGCGATGCCCAGGGTCTCAAAATACGCTCTCACTTTCTGGATTGACATACTGCATTTCCTCTTTCTTATGTTGTAATTCTCCCAATTTACCGGACGTCCACCCGCTCCACGGCGGTGCAAAGGCCCGTAGCGGTATCCACGGTGAATACGGCGCCCTGCAGCTTGCAGGGCCCCTCGGGGCTGCGGTAGCGGCCCGGCAGGCCCCCCAAGAAATGCTCCACCGACTGCCAGGGCTCCACCCCCAGCACCGACTCCACCGGCCCGGTCATGCCCAGGTCCGTGATGTAGCCGGTGCCCTTGGGGTACACCCGCTCGTCGGCGGTGGGCACGTGGGTGTGGGTGCCCCACAGGGCGGACACCCGGCCGTCCAGGTAGTAGCCCATGGCCAGCTTCTCGCTGGTGGCCTCAGCGTGGAAGTCCACCAGCGTCACCTCCGCCGTTCCCCGCTTGAGCAGGGCATCGGCGGTGGTGAAGGGGTTCTCTCCCCCCCAGTGGAGGTCGCAGCGGCCGATGAGGTTGACGACCCGGACGGAAAAGCCGTTCCGCTCAAAGATCCCGCAGCCCCGGCCCGGGGCCCGACCGGTGTAGTTGGCCGGCCGCAGCAGCCAGGGCGTGTCCTCCAGGAAGTCCCGGATCTGCATCTTCCCAAAGGTGTGATTACCCAGAGTCACCGCATCGGCGCCGGCGTCGTAGATCCGGCAGGCCTGGTCCGGCGTCAGCCCCACGCCGGAGGCGTTCTCCCCGTTGACCACGGTGAAGGCGATGTCCTTGAGCTTCTGCAAGGGCCGCAGGTGCCGCTCCAGGTGCCGCAGGCCCGGCTCCCCCACCACGTCGCCTACCGCCAGAATGTGGATCTCCATATACGCGCCTCCCCTGTGATCGTTTGCTGATTTTATAGAGTATACCAAAAATGCCGGCGGTTGCAAAGCCGTCCGGGGGAATTTTTCCCCGGCGGAGGACTTGCCTTTCTGCCGGGGCTTGCTTATAATAGGTCTGCCTATGATAAGCAACACTGATTTTACGAAAACAGGAGGCGGCAGTATGGCGGTGAAGCTGGAACTGTACCGGGTGTTCAAAGAGGTGGCCGAAACCGGCAACATCTCCGTGGCGGCCCGGAACCTGTATATCTCCCAGTCGGCGGTGAGCCAGTCCGTCAAGCAGCTGGAGACGGCACTCCAGGCCCGGCTGTTCGCCCGCAGTCCCCGGGGCGTGACGCTGACCGGGGAGGGGCAGCTGCTCTATCAGTATGTCCGCAGCGCCCTGGGGCTTATCGCCACCGGCGAGGACAAGCTCTCCCAGGCCCAGCAGCTGCTGCTGGGCTCGCTGGTCATCGGCGCCAGCGACACCGTCACCGGCCAGTTTCTCACGCCGTATCTGGAGGCCTTCCACCGGCTCCACCCCGGCATCCGGCTGAAGATCGTCAGCGGCCGCAGCGCCAAGGTGCTGGCCCTGCTGCGGTCCGGGGCGGTGGACATCGCCTTCGCCTCCTCCCCGGCGGACCCAGGGCTTGTCACATGGCCGTGCTTTGCCACCCACACCGCCTTTGTGGCGGGCCGGGAGTATGAGTGCGACTTCGACCACGTCCACACCCGCCAGGAGATCGCATCGTTCCCCCTGATCCTTCTGGAGCGCAAGGCCAGCAGCCGGGTGTTTCTGGAGCAGGAATTTTTAAAGGCCGGCGTGACGCTGACGCCGGAGATCGAGCTGAGCTCCCGGCAGCTGCTGGTGACCCTGGCCCGGATCGGCCTGGGTGTGGCGGGCGTGACCCTGGAATTCGTGAAAAAGGACCTGGAGGCCGGGGACATCCGGCTTTTGCAGGTAGACTTCGACATTCCCGCCCGCAGCGTGGACATGTGCACCCTGCAGGACGTCTCCCCCACCGCCGCGGCCGCCGCCTTCATGGAGATGGTCCGGGGCGGAGAAGTGTGAGGCGGCGCCGATGGAACTGTTTTTCCTGATCCTGGAGCTGGCGGGGACGCTGGCCTTCGCCGCCTCCGGTGCCATTACGGGGCTGAAACGGGGCATGGACCTCTTCGGCGTGTGCACCCTGGGCCTGACCACCGCCGTGGGCGGCGGCGTCATCCGGGACGTGATCCTGGGCAACACCCCGCCCGCCACCTTTCAGGATCCCATCTATGCCCTGGTGGCTCTGGGCGCCTCCCTGGTGCTGTTCCTGCCGGGCATCCGGCGGGTGCTGATGTGGGACCAGCGGCTGTACGACCTGTCCATGCTGATCCTGGACTCCGCGGGCCTTGGCATCTTCACCGTGGTGGGCATCCGCATCGCCTACGGCAGCACCGGCAGCCCCACGCTGTTTTTGCTGGTGTTCGTGGGCGTGGTCACCGGCGTGGGCGGCGGCGTGCTGCGGGACGTGCTGGCCGGACAGACGCCCTACATCTTCGTCAAGCATGTGTACGCCTCCGCCTCCCTGGCGGGGGCCCTGGTGTGCGTGGGGCTGTGGCGGGTGTGGGGCGAGGTCCCCGCCACCCTGGGCGGCACCGCGGCGGTGCTGCTGATCCGCCTGCTCTCCGCACACTTCCGCTGGAACCTTCCCCGGACCCGCCCCCAGGAGGACCCGTGAAAAAAAGACCGCCTTCCGGCGGTCTTTTTTGTCTCTTACAGGTCGTCGATGTTCATTTTGTCGATCTGGTCCCGCACCCGGAACTTCTCCCGGACCGCCCAGTAGATGGCCAGCAGCACCAGCGTGGGGATGTTCCCCAGCAGGAAGGCAGCCAGGAGCGCCCCCCAGGGGAAGGCGCCGTCGATGGATGTGACGTTCAGCGTCAGCGCCAGGGCGTACAAAAACGTCAGCAGCGGCAGGATCAATCCCAGCCATTTGCTCTTTCTCCGGGACAGAAAGATCTGCAGCGCCACACCACCCACGATCAGCACCAGAAATACGATCAGCGCCACGGCCAGAAACCTCGATGCAATCGCCATGTCAATGTTCCTCCTTTGTCCTGCGGTATTCGGTGATCAGGAGCTTGGCGGTGTCGAAATCCAGCTTGTCGTCCACCGCCAGCCGCTTCACCAGCGACACATAGGGATCCGCCTCAGCGCTCTCCGTCAGCTGGATCTTCTGGATCAGCCGGTCCAGCCGCAGCCGTACCGTGGGGTAGCTGACGCCGTACAGCGCCGCCACCTCCTTCAGCGATCCGGAGGAGAGGAGAAACTTCTTGATGAAGGTCACATCCTCGTCCTCCAGCTCCGCCATCCACACCGGCATAGTTGCCATCTGCTCACGCCCCTTTCATAAAGTTAATATAAACTTTAATTTTATTAAAGTCAAGATTAAATTTTCATTTTCACAAAATTTATTGAACCGCAAAAAAGACCGCCCCAGGGGCGGTCTTTTCTGTTTGCGGCCGGTCAGCCCATGCGCAGGGTATCCCGGACGGCGCTGTCGAAGTAGGCCACCGGGTCCTGGGGCTCCCCGTCCAGGCGGGCCTCAAAGTGGAGGTGGGCGCCGGTGGCCATCCCGGTGGCGCCCAGAACGGCGACAGTCTCCCCGGCGGAGACGGCATCGCCCTCTGTCAGGCCCTCCGCGATCTCCCGGCACTGGCCGTAGAGGGTGGTCAGCCCGCCGTCGTGGTCCAGGACGATGTAGTTGCCCCGCTCGCTGTCAAAGCCGATCTCCGCCACGGTGCCGTCCGCCGCCGCCAGGACGGCCGTGCCCGCCGGGGCGGGAATGTCGATGCCGGCGTGGAAGGTGCCGTTCTCCCCTGCCCCGTAGGGGTTGGAGAGGCTGATGGTGCTGGCCCCCGGGACCGGCCAGAGGAAATAGCGCCCCTCGCTCTCAGACTCGGCGTAGACGCCGTAGACGTAGGACTCGTCGTCCCCGGCCAGCTGGGGCAGCAGGGTCCCGCCGGGGCCATCCCTGTCCGGCGCGTACCGGAGCCTGCCGGTGGAGAGGGTGTACGTCTTGCTCTGGGTGCTGCCGTCGGAGAAGGTGACGCAGACCGTCAGCCGGGCGCCGTCCAGGCAGTCGATGCTCTCGTGGGACGCCTCTCTCATGTCCTCCTGCCAGCGCTCCGCGTCCACTCCCGGGACCCAGAAGCCGTAGCTGGTCTCCGGGTCGTAGTCCTCCGTGACGGAGGTCTCCGGGCTGGTGATCTCCGGCATGGACCAGCTGCCGTCCGCCTCCTGGGTGATGGCAGCGGCGGCCAGGGTGCCCTCCTCCATGGCCCGGCGCGCCTGGGCGATCTCCGCCTCCGTCAGGTCCGTGCGCAGCCGGCAACGGTACAGCCCGCCCCGGTCGATGGAAAGGGAGACGGAGGCGATGTCCTCTCCCGTCACCTGGAACATACAGCCGGTGTAATAGCCACCGCTCTCGGTCCAGCCGCCCTCACCGCCGGTGCGGAAGGCCAGGGCGCCGTTGGCATTGGAGGGAGCATACTCCCCGGTGTCGGCGGCATAGGCCGTCAGGCCGAAGGAGAAGGCGGGCAGAGCCGCGCCATCCGTTTCACTCTCTGCTCCGGGGGAAAGACGCCAGGTGCCCAGCACCAGCGCCAGGGCACAGGCGGCGCACACGGCCGCCCGGACCCACCGGCGGGCTGGGCGCCGGGTCCGCTGTGGCGCGGCCGCGTCCCGGGCCGCGGCCAGCACCCGCCGGTCAAGTTCCTCCGGCGGACGGATATGGTCTGTCATCTTCTGATATCGGTTCTCCATCGTCACAACCTCCCAGCATGTCCTTCAATTTTTGCCGCGCCCGGTGGAGCCGGGTGCGGACCGTGGCCGCCGGGACGCCCAGCAGGGCGGCGATCTCCCCGGCGGTGTAGCCCTCGGCGTAATAGAGGTGCACCGGCGTGCGCAGCTTCTCCGGCAGCCGCCCCACCGCCTCCCACAGCTCCGCCGCCCCGTCCTCCGCGGCGGCGGTCTCCGACACTTCCTCCAGCGGCACCACCGGCCGCCGCAGGCGCAGCCGGTGCAGGTCCGCGCAGCGGTTCAGCGCCGTCCGCAGCAGCCAGGCCTTCAGATGCTCCGGCTCCCACGCCGGGCCGTCCCGCTGGTTCAGCAGGCGCAAAAACACGTCCTGATACACGTCCTCCGCGTCCGGCACCGACTGGGTCCGGCACAGGGCCAGCCGGTACACGGCGCCGCCGTGGGCCTCCATGGCCCGCCGGAGGAACCTCTCCTGTTCCGTCATGGGTCCGCTCCTTTCCTGGGGTTTGAAAAGCGCTTTCACTGTAAACACGCCGGAGGGGCGCGGATCGTTCCCTCCGGCAAAAACTTTTTTCTCCGCCGCCCCGGGCGGTGGACGGCGGCACGGCGGCGTGGTATACTGGGAAAAACGCCCGGCGTCCGCCGGGCGCGCTGGAAAAAAGGAGGCGGCGAGACGTGGACATCCAATTTCTCGACGGCTGCGCCCACCCGGAGGCGGTGGGCCCGCTGTTTCAGGAGTACACGGACATGCTGCTGGCGGAGAAGCCCGCCTTTGAAGCGTATCTGCAATTACAGAACTATGACCAGGAGCTCAGCCACCTCTCCGACAAGTACGGCCCGCCGGACGGGCGGCTGTACCTGCTGGTGACGGAGACTGGAGAGGCCGTGGGCACCGGGGCCATCCGGCCTCTGGAGGGCGGTCTGTGGGAGCTCAAGCGGCTCTACATCCGCCCTGCCTTCCGGGGGCAGGGACTGGCAGAGCGGACGGTCCGCCGCCTGATCGCGGATGCCCGGTCCATGGGCTGCCGGCGGATGGTGCTGGACACCTTCCCCTTTCTGGCGGGGGCCATCTGCCTTTATAAGAAGCTGGGCTTCCGGGAGATCGAGTCCTATAACGGCGCGCCCATGCCGGACCTCATCTATCTGGGGCTGGACCTGGCGGAGGAAGATTGAAAGAGCGGCGCGGCCAAGTGGCCGCGCCGTGAAGCCGTGAGCTCGTCTAAAAAAGGAAAATCTGCGCGGCGGGAAGGAAGAGAGCTACGAGAGGAACCCAGGAAGGATTCCTCTCGTTTTCCATCTTAAGTTTTTTGAACCTTTTGAAAGGGTCAAAAAACTTGCTCAGAGCGTTGAAACGTTTCGACGCTCTGAGCGGCGCGGCCACTTGGCCGCGCCGCTCACTGCGTATTTATCTCCGGCCGCCGCCCCGGAAGCCGCCGCCTCCGCGGCTGCCGCCGAAACCGCCCCGGAAGGATCCGCCTCCGAAGCCGCCCCGGCTCCCGCCGAAGCCGCCTCCGAAGCTGCCGCCGCCAAAGGACCCACCCCGGCTGCCGCCGAAGGATCCGCCTCTGCGGCTGCCGGAGGAACTGCCCCCGCGGCTGCCGCCCAAGGGTCCGCCGGAGCCGAAGCCCCCGCCGAAGAAGCCTCCGCCGCCAAAGCCGCCGGGGCCGCCGGGGGGCGGAGATCCGGGCGGTCTGGGAGG
This sequence comes from Dysosmobacter sp. Phy, assembly GCF_054476235.1. Classification (NCBI taxonomy): domain Bacteria; kingdom Bacillati; phylum Bacillota; class Clostridia; order Eubacteriales; family Oscillospiraceae; genus Dysosmobacter; species Dysosmobacter sp. Phy. The sequence continues at coordinate 1,882,620 of NZ_CM136997.1, read as the reverse complement.
CCGGGGGGATCTGGGCGGTCTGGGAGGACGGGGCCGCCGGGGCCGTCCCCAGAAGATGGGATAGTACAGCACCGTGGGCCGCCCCATGCCCGGCAGCAGATACCGCCGCCGGTAGCGGTTGTAGCGGACGCCGTCCAGGATCACCCACACCACGAACAGCACCAGCATCACGCCCAGCAGATTCCCCAGCACGGTCCCGAAGGTGGGGGCGAAGTAGCCGGTGCTCTCGGTGTAGTAGGTGCCGCTGGAGTACGTCTCCGGCACGGCGGGGATGTAGCCCTCCCGGATGTCCACGCCGTAGAAGTCGGCGAACCAGGCGATGAAGGCGTCGAAGGCGGCCAGGACGCCGGCGTCGTAGTCTCCGGCGGCGAAGTCGCTCTCCAGATAGTAGGACTGCATGGCGGTGAAATCGTCCACGTGGCTGCCAAGGCCGTCGCCCACCACCACGCAGTAATCGCCCACCAGGCCGCTCTGGGAGATGTTCTCCAGAGCCAGCACCATCACCACGCCGTTGTTCCGCTCGGCGGAACCCACGCCGTAGGTGTTGCCCAGGTCCAGGGCGTAGTCCATAATGTCCTGCCCGTCGGTGGTGTCCACCGTCACGGTCAGGATCTGGGCGCCGGTCTGGGCAAAGAGAGAGGCGTTCATGGCGTCCATGTGCTCCATGGTCTTATCGGTGAGCACCCCGGCGTGGTCGTACGTATACGTATAGGTGCCCACGATGGCGGTGGAGGGGGCACTGGAGCCGTCGGGCTCGCGCAGCTGTCCCAGCGCCGCGCCTGTCACGATGGCCAGCACCATGACGATGGCGGCCACGCCTCGTTTGTGGAAAAATTTCATAGGCAATGATCCTCTTCTATGGATTCAGAGAAAAAAACTGCGGACCTTCTCGGAGAAGGGGCCGGGGAAAAACAGGCGGTTTTTCCCGGTGCTTTCGCCTCCGGCGAAAGCAGCATTTCCAATCATTTCCGCAGGGGCGCGAACTGCGTCTCCTCGCGGCACAGCCGCTGCGGTCTCCGCTAAAACTATGCCACCGGCATAGTTTCTTCACGCTGCGACCCGGCGAACATCCCCCGGCCCGCGCATCCGGGGGACGCGCAAACCGGTAACCGGCAACGGGACCCACGCCAAAACCGCGAAGAGGCTTTGGCGGGGAGAGGAAGAACAGGCGGGGCCGAACAAAGCGCAGCTTGTTCTGACGCGGTGGTAGGGGAGGTCGAGGGGGAAAGCGACAAAGCGCCGCCTGCGGCGGAAGAAGCAAGCCGCTTTCGAGGCAGCGGCGCGCTTGGCGGCCCCATCAGGGCCGGGAAGTGCAATGCCGCAACGGTGTCAGCCCGCTCCCCCTCGAAATCCGCCTCTCTCCACCGGACCCGCCGGGCCCCGGCGGGGACCCACGAAGCCGGGCCGACCGGGTGTTCCGGGTATGCTTACCCCCGCAGTTCCATCAGCTTCTGCTTCAGCTCACCCTCGATCCGGCCCAGCTCCGCCTCGGCGGCCTTGCGCTTGGCGGCGCCCTCCTTCTGGATGTTCAGCACCTCGTCCAGGGTGGAGATCAGCTGCGCATTTGTGTGCTGGAGGGTCTCGATGTCCACGATGCTGCGCTCGGCCTCCTTGGCGGTGGCCACGGTGCCCATCTTCAGCATGTCGGCGTTCTTTTTCAGCAGTTCGTTGGTCATCTCCGTCACGGCGCTCTGGGCGGCCGTGGCCTGGCGGCTGTGCTCCAGACCCAGGGCCAGCACCATCTGGCTCTTCCACAGGGGAATGGTGTTCACCAGGGAGGACTGGATCTTCTCCACCATCAGCGTGTCGTTGTTCTGGATCAGCCTGGTCTGGGGACCCATCTGGACGGAGATGATCCGCGTCAGCTCCAGGTCGTGGAGCTTCTTTTCAAACCGCTCGCACATCTGGGCAAGGTCATTGTAGGCCTGGGCGTCCTCCTGGGCGCCGGTCTGCTCCGCCTTGGCCTTCAGGGCGGGCAGCTCCTGGGCACGGACCTGCTCCAGCTTCTTCTTGCCGGCCAGGATATACATGGTCAGCTCCTTGTAGTACTTGAGGTTCAGCTCGTACATCTGGTCCAGCATGGCCACGTCCTTCAAAAGCGTCACCTGGTGCTGCTCCAGCTCCCGGGCGATCTTGTCCACATTGGACTCCACCTTGGCGTACTGGGCCTTCATGGCCTCGATTTTGCTGCCGGTCTTTTTGAACAGGCCGAAGAGGCCCTTCTTCTCCTCTTCCTCGCCGAAGCCCTTCAGCTCCACCACCAGCTCGCTGAGGGACTTTCCCACCTCGCCCAGGTCCTTGGTACGGACGGAGTTCAGGGCGTTTTCGGAAAAGCCCGCCACGTTCTTCTGGGCGGCGGCACCGTACTGCAGGATCATGTTGGAGTCGGTGATGTCGATCTTCTTGGCGAACTCCTCCACCGCCTGCTTTTCCGCGTCGCTGAGCAGCCGGTCGTCCAGCTGCACCGGCTCCGCGGCGGGCTTTTCGGGTTCCGCCTGCGCCTGGGGCGCGGCGGGGGCGCTGGGGTCCAATGTCAGCTGGGGCACCTCTTCCGCCGCGGCGGCCTGGGTGGGCTCCAGGGTCAGCTCCGGGATCAGGTTCTTATCTTCCGTCATGGTCATTTCCTCCGTTCCTTCTGGCGGTCAAATCTTGCGTGCTTACAGTTCCAGCTTGATGTCCGGGTCGTCCCCGGGGCTGCTCTGGGCCTTGAGGGGCTGGTCCGTCAGGCCCTCCCGGGCCATCATGTTCTCCAGGACGGTGATGTCCGTGGAGATGTCCAGGGCCTCGGCGCCGTACAGGCTGTCCAGCTGCTTTTCAAAGGCGGCCACGATGGTCCGCATCATGCCCTCCACCTTTGAAAGCGTGGTGTCGATGTTCTCCCCTGACACGCCGGCGCCGCTCATGCGGTCGTAGGCGTTGAGGAGCTTGAGGGTGGTGGGCAGGTAGTAGTCCATGAACTTACGGATCTGGGGCAGCTTCTTCGGATCCCGCTTCACCTCGTCGAAGATCTTCTGGGACACCTGCTCCAGCCGGACGATGTCGGCGGAGATGCCGGGGTCGGCGATGTTGTCGTCCAGACGCTTCATCTCCGCGATAGCCAGCGATCCGTCTTTGAGCATCTTGTCCAGCTCCGCGTTGCCGGTGGAGGGCTCTGCCTCTTTTTTCGGCTCCGCCTTCCGCTCCGCCTGCTGTCCCACGGCGCCGGCGCGGCACAGGGCGCTGACGATCACGAATACCGCCGCCGACGCCGCTGCCGCCAGGACATAGTGCAGTGGCTCGTACAGCGGCGCCAGCACGCCCCAGGCCAGCCACAGCGCCGCCACGGCGTAAAAGGGCGCCACAGACCTCCGTCTGGTCTCCATAGCAGGACCTCCTCCTGTCAAATGTTAAGAATAAAGAATGAGGCTATTATACCCCCTGAACAGAAAACGGTCAACGTAAAATCCCTATGAACGGCAGAGGCGGGGACCGGACCGGTCCCCGCCTCTGGCCGCTGTTTGATTGTCAGGGGATGCCGTAGCCGCCGGTGACCGGGTCCTGCCACAGGCCCAGCATCGGCGGGCGGAAGGTGAAGTACACGAACAAAAAGGCCAGGCCCCAAAGCACCAGCAGCCCCGCCACCTGCTGCCAGCCGCTGTTCCACCGTCCCCGCCGCAGCAGCCGGAAATCCAGCCCGAAGGCCGCCAGGGCCGACAGGATAAAGATGGTCACGTCCACCCACGCCACATCCCGGCCCAGCACGCCGGTATAGGTATAGAACAGCACCGGGATCAGCGCCAGGCCCACCGCGGTGCTGACGGCCCGGACCGCCAGGAAATTGGGATACTGCCGCCCCAGGGCGATCACCTGGACCACAGAGAACAGGAACATGGGGAAAAACAGCAGCTTCATGTGCTCCCAGGTGGATTCGTTGACGGCGGAGAAGGCCGCCGCCAGAGCGCTGCCGCCGCTCCAGTCGTAGACAAAATGCAGCAGCGATCCCGCCGCCGCGGTAAACAAAAAGCCCGCCAGTTCCCACCAAACCAGTTGTCTGCGCATGGCGCCCCTCCTATCGATTCCAAAAAAAAGGACCGCGGCACAAGCCGCGGTCCCAGTTTATGCAACCTCTGGAAGGTTTATGCATCTGTGCGCTCTACGCAAATACCAGCTGCACCAGCAGCATGTACACCGCCGTACCGCCGGCAATGGACACCAGCACATTGCCCCGCCACCAGTGGAGGGCGGCGGTGACGGCCACGGCGATCAGCTCCGGCGCGCCGTGGGGCGCGGCGGTCCAGCTGACGCCCTTGAGGCAGTAGACCACCAGCAGTCCCATCATGGCCGGCGGCAGCACCCGGCCCAGGTAGGCCACCACCGGCGGCGGGTCCCGCTTCTCCGGGAACAGCCAGAAGGGCAGCCACCGGGTCAGCTGGGTCCCGGCGGCCACCGCCAGGATGATGCCAAGGGTCTGTATGGGTGTCAGCGTCATGACGCCGCCTCCTCTCCGCGGTCCAGCCTGGACCGCAATACCAGCAGCAGCACCAGGATCAGCGCCATGGCGGGGATCACCAGGTTGTCCGCCCCGAACACCGCCAACGCAGCCGCGGCGCAGGCCATGCCCAGCAGCCCGGCGGGGCGGTTGGCCCGCTTTTTCCACTGCTCCAGGAACAGCACCACGAACAGCGCCGTCAGGGCAAAGTCAAGGCCTGTGGTGTCGAAGGTGATGAGGTTCCCCACCAGGCCGCCCAGGGCGGTGCCGGCGATCCAGTAGGAATAGTCCAGCAGGGAGACCCAGAAGTAGAAGTCCTTCCGCTCCACTCCCTCCGGCGGCTCCAGGGTGGACACCAGGGAGAAGGTCTCGTCGCAGAGCACATAGATGAGGAAGGGCCGCACCTTCCCCAGACCCCGGTACTTGTCCAGCAAACTCAGCCCGTAGAAGATGTGCCGGGCGTTGACCATGACCGAGAGCAAAAAGGCCTGGAGGGGATCGAAAACAGCAGTCAGCAGCGTGATGGCCACGAACTGCATGCTGCCGCCGAAGGCGATGGCGCTCATGAGCACCGACCACGGGGGCCCGTACCCCTTGGTCTCCATCAGCACGCCGTAGGCGATCCCCAGGCACAAAAACCCCGTCAGCACCGGCACTGTGGCTGGAAAGGCCGCCCGCAGCGCTGCCCGGCGGGCAGAAGCTCTCTGTTCCATATGATTCCCTCCTGTCTCTCTAAGGAAAAACGGCGGAGATCGGACGTCTCCGCCGTTTTGATCGGTCTTTCCGCGCCTGGGGCCTCAGCCCTCCAGCAGGTCCGCCTGCTCCGGGTGGCGGTCAAACCAGGCCCGGGCATAGGTGCACACCGCCCGGGCTTTTTTGCCCTGGTCCCGGATCTGGTCCGCGGCGGCGCGGACCAGCTGGCCCGCCACCCCCTGGCCCCGCAGGGAGCCGTCTACAAAGGTGTGGTCGATGACCGCCACGCCGTCCTCCTCCGGGAAGGTGATCTCGGCGATCAGCTGTCCGTCCCGTTCCGCGTAGATGCGGCCGGTCTCTCTTTGAAACTCCATGGACTCGTCCTCCTGTCAGGTCCGAAAGGCCGTCACATCTTCTCCGGCGCGTCCACGCCGATGAGCCGCAGGCCGTTTTTCAGCACGATCCGGGTCTCGTCCGCCAGCTTCAGGCGGGCCGCCATGACCGCCGGGGCCTCGCCCTTGATGCGGCAGGCGGTGTAGAAGCGGTGGAAGCAGCCGGCCAGCTCCTGGAGGTAGCGGTTGATGTGGCTGGGATCATAGTCCCGGGCCGCCAGCTTCACCTCCTCGCAGAACTGGGCGATCTGCTTGATGAGGGCCTGCTCCGTCTCGCCGGAGAGCAGGGAGAGGTCCACGTCCGCCTGGGCGGGGACGGAGGCCCCCTCCTCCTTCAGCGTCCGCAGCAGCGAGCAGATCCGGGCGTGGGCGTACTCCACGTAGTAGATGGGGTTCTCGCTGTCCTCCCGGACGGCAAGGCCCAGGTCGAATTCCATCTGGGTGTCGGGCTTGGCGTTGAAGTACCACCGGGCGGCGTCCACGCTGACCTCGTCCAGCAGGTCGTGGAGGGAGATGGCCTTGCCGGTCCGCTTGGACATGCGGACCACCTCGCCGTCCCGCAGGAGCTTGACCAGCTGCATGAGGACGATGTCCAGCCGCTCGGACCCGTTCAGGTCCAGGGCGTCCAGCGCCCCCTTCAGCCGGGCCACGTGGCCGTGGTGGTCGGCGCCCCAGACGTTGATGACCTTGTCGAAGCCCCGGACGGCGAACTTGTTGCGGTGGTAGGCGATGTCGGCGGCGAAGTAGGTGTAGAAGCCATTGGCCCGGCGCAGCACGTCGTCCTTCAGGTCCAGCTTCTCGATGTCCGCCTCCTTCTTCCCGGCCCTGCGGTAGTGGTCCCGGAGGATGTCGGCGGTCTTGAGCCAGAGGGCCCCGTCCTTTTCATAGGTCCAGCCCTTTTCCGTAAGCAGGTCCACAGTCTCGGCAACATACCCGCTCTCATGGAGGGTGGACTCGTAGAACCAGTTGTCGTAGTGGATCTTGTAGCGCTCCAGATCGGTCTTCATCCGGGGCAGGTTCACGCTCAGGCCGAACTGGGCCAGCTTTTCCTGGCGCTCTTCCGCCGGGACGTTCAGCAGTTCCTCGCCGTGCTGGTCATAGTAGGCCTGGGCCAGCTCCCGGATGTCCACGCCCTGGTAGCCGTCCTCCGGGAAGGGGACCGCGTCCTCACCCTGGATGATCTGGAGGTAGCGGGCCTCGATGGAGTGGGCGAACTTGTCGATCTGGTGGCCGGCGTCGTTGACGTAGAACTCCCGCGTCACGTCGGCGCCGCAGGCGGAGAGGACGCTTGCCAGGGTGTCACCCAGAACGCCGCCCCGGGCGTTGCCCATGTGCATGGGGCCGGTGGGGTTGGCGGAGACGAACTCCACCATATACTTCTTCCCCTTGAGGCCGTCGTTGGTGCCGTAGCTGTCACCCTCGGCCTCCACGGCGGACAGGACGCCGCCGTACCAGTCGCTGCCCAGGCGGAAGTTCAGAAAGCCGGGGCCGGCGATCTCGGCGGAGGTGAAGTAGCTGCCGCTGAGGTCCATGTGGTCCAGCAGGGCCTGGGCGATGGCCCGGGGGGGCTGGCGCAGGGCCCGGGCGGCGGCCATGGCAAAGGTGGTGGTGAAGTCGCCGTTGGCGGTGTCCTTGGGGATCTCCACCGGGGCGGCGGGGACCGCCGCCTGGGGCAGGGTCCCGTCGGCCGCGGCGGCGCGGTAGGCGGCCATGGCCAGGGCCGCGGCCTGGTCTTTTGCGTTCTGGATCATGTTGATCATGAGTTTGTTCCTCTCCTTACGCGGCGGCCATGCCGCCGTCATTCTTTCGTTGATCGCCCCGAAGGGATCCTCCGCGGCGCATTCTCTATTCTGCCCGCTGTTTCTCACTTCCGCTTTACCCGGATCTTGAAGCAGTTCCGGCCTGTGACGGTGTGCTTCCCACGGGGCAGGCCCCGCGGGAGCCCTTTTGATTAAAATCCTCAGGCGAAGTAAATTCGCCTTCCGGCAAGATTCCGGCTGCGCCGAAATGCTTGGACGCGCTGCCGCGCGAGCCGCCGGCGCCCCTCTCTCACTTCCGCTTTACCCGGATCTTGAAGCAGTTCCGGCCTGTGACCGTGTGCTCCACGGCGATGGAATACTTGATCTCCATGACGCCGCCCCGCTCCGTCAGGTTGTGGCGCAGGCGGCTGGTCTGGATGTCCACCGACAGCTCTCCGAAGGGCGTCTCGTACAGCGACGTGTGCTGGCGCCCCTCCTCGAAGATCATCTGGGAGTTCACCGCCCCGCTGCGGGTCAGCGTCACCCGGGGGCCACGCAATTCAAAGGTGGTGACGGTGCCCTCCATGCCGGTCAGGGCGCTCTCCTGATAGCGGAGGGTCAGCCCCTCCTCCGACAGCTCCATGGTCCCCTCGGTCATCAGCTCCGTGGCGTCGGGGTCCACGCCGTCGAAATACTGCTCGCCCCGGATGGACAGCAGGACAGGCAGCGAACGGTTCTCAGTACTGGTCAATGTCGATCCTCCGTGCGGCGTGGCGCAGGTCCTGGCGCAGGAACAGCGTAGCCGTCTGTTCAAAGTCCTCCACCCGGTCGCTGACGTAAAACTCCGTCTGGCCCTGGCGGTCCTCCGGTGCCCGGAGGCCCCGCTCTTTCAGCATCCGCTTGAGCTGGAAGGCGGACTCCTCACCGGCGGAAACCAGCTCCACCCCGGGGCCCATGATCTGGGCGATGACCTCCAGCAGCAACGGATAATGGGTGCAGCCCAGAATCACCGTGTCCACTCCGGCTTGGCGCAGGGGCTCCAGATACTCCGCCACCACCGTCTCGATGACCACGTCGCCGGGGCGGATGCGGCCGTTTTCCACCAGGGGCACCAGCAGCGGGCAGGCCCGGCAGAACACCTGGATCTCCGGGTCCAGACGGCGCAGCGCCGCCTCGTAGGCCCCGGAGCGGACGGAGGCCGCCGTGGCGATCATCCCCACCCGCTTGTTTTTCGTCACCAGCACCGCCCGCTGACAGGTGGGCTCCACCACGCCCACCATGGGCAGGTCGTTTTCCGCCTGCAAGGTGGTGAGGGAGGTGGTGGTGACCGTACCGCAGGCGATCAAAATGGCCTTGAGATCAAAGGACCGCAGGAACCGCACGTCCTGGCGGGCGTATTTCAAAATCGTCTCCGGGGAGCGGCCGCCGTAGGGCACCCGGGCCGTGTCGCCGAAGTAGATGAGGTCCTCCTCCGGCAGGATGCGCCACAGGGAGCTGACCGCCGTCAGCCCGCCCAGGCCCGAATCGAACACGCCGATGGGTCGCATATCCATAACTGTTTCAAACTCCTTATCCGTCTGCGCCGCCCTTCCGGCCCGGCGGGCACGAAGCGCATCGCATCTGAATTACATATTATACTATGCAACCCCCAGGGCCGCAAGACAGATTTTAGTCTTTTTCCCCGCTTTTTTGTAGGTTTGTCAAACATATTGGACGGCGAACTCTAAGGGGGAACACCAGTTGAGGGGCCTCATGGGGAAGTTGTTGGAGCGGCGGTTGTGAACGGCGAGCTGCTTTGCGAAGTCATCCAGGGAATAAAAGCTGTGGCAGGAATAGAAGCGTTTCTGGTCCTCACGGTGGCTGCGCTCCACCTTGCCGTTGTGGCGTGGGGTATAGGGACGGATGAGCTTGTGGCGGATGCCAAGCTCGGCGGCAGTTTTCTCAAATAGGGAAGGGCTGTCTTGTCTACCTGTGAGGAAGCGGTTGGTAAACTCTGGGCCATTGTCGGTCTGGACGCATTCCACCCGGATGCCCCGGCGGGCATACCAGCGGACCAGCTTTCTTAGAAAATCAGCGGAGGAAAAGGTGGACTGCTCGGGATAGGCGGCCAGGAAGCGCAGACGGGTAAACTCGTCAATAGCGGTGTACTGGAACAGGCGCAGCTCCGGGTCGGCGACGCAGCGGCGGGGCACCACCTTCACATCCACCTGGACACGCTGGCCGGGATAGGTCATCTGCTGGTAGGGCTTTGGCTTGTATGCTTTCTTCTTCTCGGCCGCAGGAAACAACCCCAGCTTGCGCATGACACGGAACAGGCTCTCCGGGCGGCGGGTATAGCCCCGCTGCCGCAACCGGTGCCACAGCTCCACCATGCCAAGGTTGGGATTCCTGCGGCGCAGGTCCCGGATCAGCTTCAGCTCCGCCTGTGTGTGCTGGTTGGGATGGTGGTGGGGCCGCCGGGACTGGCAGGCCAGGGATCCCGGTGTACCATCCCAGCGGTTCTTCCAGAAGTAGATGTACGACCGGCTTTTGTTGTACTTCCGGCTGGCTTTAGCTACTCCATATTTCTCCGCGTACTTCATCAGGGATTGCCTGTATGCCATGTCCTGTGTTATACTCTTGCTCATGAAGGATATGGCCCCCTCTCGTTCAGTTGTTGTCTGCAACTCCAACTTTAACCGATGAGGCCTTATCCTTCATCCTTTTTTATTCACTTGTCCAATATGTATTGTAGTCCTACAGATTTTAGTCTTTTTCCCCGCTTTTTTATATGGCATTTCCCCTGCGGCTTTGCTATAATCATACTGTACCAATGTGCGCCGCCGGGGACGCCGGCGGCAGAGAACTGACAGGGAGGTGTTTTCCCCATGAAGATCGAATTGACGGAGCAGCAGTTCCGGTATCTGCTGGATCTGGTCTACATAGGCAACTGGGTGATGAACTCCACCCGCGAAAACGACCGCATCAAGGAGTACGACGAGGTGGAGAGCCTGGTCTTTTCCCATTGCCTTCAGCACAGGATGAGCAAGCTGGTGGAGCTGTACCGGGGAGAGCTGATCCCCTCCCGAGCCTTTGCCGACGGCGGCATCCACGAGGCCATCGAGCAATACGAGGACATCGTGTTTTATGAGATCCTGGCGGAGGAGCTGGCCCTGCGGGATATGGACGGTGAGCCCCTGACCCGGGAGAATTACAGCCAGCTGATGGACCGTATCGACGCCTACCTCTCGGAATTCGACGAGCACGGCACCGACAATATCACGGTGGACCTGCCCTGAGGGGCGGGGGGCAGGCAGGCCCCCTTCGTCCGCCGGACCCCAGGCGTTTTCAAGGGAACAAGGAAAAAAGAGGAGAAGGAGTACCGCATATGGCAGAAAAAGCAAAGGTCTATTTCGCAGATTTCCGCTGCCCCAGCTGGCGTGAGAACCTGCCCCAGAAGCTGGCCCGGCTGATGATGACCGCCGGCTTCGGCGAGATCGACATGGAGGACAAATTCGTCGCCATCAAGATGCACTTCGGCGAGCCGGGGAACCTGGCGTACCTGCGGCCCAACTGGGCCAAGGTGGTGGCGGACCTGGTGAAGAGCCAGGGGGGCAAGCCCTTCCTGACCGACTGCAACACCCTGTACGTGGGCGGCCGCAAAAATGCCCTGGACCACATCGAGTCCGCCTACGTCAACGGCTTCACCCCCTACTCCACCGGCTGCCATGTCATCATCGCCGACGGCCTCAAGGGCAACGACGAGGTGGAGGTGCCCGTGGAGGGCGGCGAGTACGTCAAGGCCGCCAAGATCGGCCGGGCCGTCATGGACGCCGACGTGTTCGTCTCCCTGACCCACTTCAAGGGCCACGAGCAGGCCGGCATGGGCGGCACCCTGAAAAACATCGGCATGGGCTGCGGCTCCCGGGCCGGCAAGATGGAGCAGCACAACTCCGGCAAGCCCTTCGTCAAGCAGAAAAAGTGCATCGGCTGCCGGGCCTGCGCCAAGATCTGCGCCCACGGCGCCCCGGAGTTCGGTCCCGACGGCAAGGCCACCATCAACACCGACAAGTGCGTGGGCTGCGCCCGGTGTCTGGCCGTGTGCCCCAAGGACGCCATCCAGTGCCTGTACGACGAGGCCCCGGCCATCCTCAACAAGAAGATCGCCGAGTACACCAAGGCTGTGGTGGACGGCCGCCCCTGCTTCCATGTGTCGCTGGTGGTGGACGTGTCCCCCAACTGCGACTGCCACGGGGAGAACGACGTGCCCATCGTCCCCAACGTGGGCATGTTCGCCTCCTTCGATCCCGTGGCCCTGGACCAGGCCTGCGCCGATGCGGTCCTGGCCCAGACGCCGGTCCGCAACTCCGCCGTCTTTGACCAGGACTGCGACTGCGCCGACAAGGACTTCTTCCACGCCGTCCACCCGGACACCGAGTGGCAGGTGTGCCTGGAGCACGCGGAGAAGCTGGGGCTGGGCACCCGGCAGTATGAACTGGTGAAGATCTGAGCAAAACAGCACACGGGACCCGCCGGCGGGCGGGTCCCGTGTTTCCTTTTCTGATTTCCGGCTGCTCAGGCGAACTGGGCGTTGAAGCTGTCCACCACGCCGTCGGCGTTCTCAAAGACCACCAGCATCACATAGTTGCCGTTGGAGACGATGCGGGCGTTGTTCTGCCACAGCTCCACGGAGGCCGGATACAGCAGGCCGCCGGGGTTCTCCCCGTCGCCCAGCTGATAGTCGATCCGGGACTGGAAGATGCCCTTGACGGTCTCCACATCGGCGCTGGAGGCCACCTCCACCAGGGCGATCTCCACGGCGGAGGCGGAGATCATGGCCATCTGTACCACGCACTGCTTGGGGGACAGGGCGGACAGGCCGGGATAGTAGGTGTCCAGCGCCTCGCCCTCCAGGGCCATCATGCCGGGCCAGTTGGTCTGGGAGGCGGCCAGGTCCGCGGCAAAGGCGGACAGGTCTGCGGAGGCCGCGGGCTTCTGCTCCTGGGCAGGCTTCTGCTCCGTGGAGGGCTTTTCCACCGGCTGGCTCTGGGGCTTCTCGTTGGTGTCGGCGGGACTGCTGCCGGTCTGGGGCTTTTCAGTGGTGTCGGCGGGCTGCTCTCCCAACTGGGGCTCCTGCGCCTGCTCGTCCTCCGCTTCCTCGGTGCCGGTCTCCGTCATATCCTCGCCGGTCTCCGTCTGGGCATCGTCCACCGTCTCCTCCACGCTCTCCTGCGCGTCCTCTTCGCCGGAAGGCTGCTCTCCGCCGCAGGCAGTCAGAGCCAGGGTCATCGTCAGGGCCAGCAGAAGGGCCGTCCATCTCTTTTTCATGGGTTTCTCTCCTGTAACAAAAAATTTTCGGGCGGTATTCGCCCTGGTTTTCAACTTTTGGACGGCGGCTAAGCAAAAAAGTTCCCCTTTCCTCAAAAATTTTCTGCTGCCGGCGGATGGCCCCGGGAAAGCGTTTGCCCTTTTGGAAAAAATCGTATATAATAGATTCTGGCAATATCGGGCCGCCCGGCGGCGAATGGGACAAGGAGGTTTTTATGAAGCGTATCTGGAAGGACATTTTTGTAATCGGCTTCGCCCTGTTCTCCATGTTCTTCGGCGCCGGAAACGTGGTCTTCCCCCCCTATCTGGGACTGGAATCAGGACACCAGTGGTTCCTGGGCTTTCTCTGCTACTATCTGGCGGACATCGGCCTGGCGCTGCTGGCTCTGTTCGCCATCCTCCGCCAGGGCGGCAGCGACGGCATCACCCGCCCTCTGAGCCGCGTTCCCGCCACGGTGCTGATGAGCGCCATTGTGCTGTGCATCGGGCCCATGCTTGCCATCCCCCGGACGGCGGCCACCACCTATGAGATGGCCCTGTCGCCTCTGGTGTCCGGGTTCAGTCCGGTGCTGTTCTCCATTTTGTTCTTCGCGGTGATCTTCCTGCTGTGCGTGAAGGAATCCGCCGTGGTGGACATCGTGGGCAAGGTGCTCACCCCGGCGCTGCTGCTGGGACTGCTCATTCTGATCGTCAAGGGCGTTATCGACCCCATCGGCCCCGTGCCTGCCAGGACCCTGGTGGACAACGTCCCCGCCACCGGCATCGAGGCCGGCTACCAGACCATGGACGTACTGGCGGCCATGGTGTTCGGCATCATCGTGCTCAAAAGCGCCGAGGCCAAGGGCCACACCGCTCTGAAGGACAAGTTCACCGTGGTGGCGGGCGCCGGCGCCGTGGCCGGAGCGGCGCTGCTGGTGGTATACCTGGGCCTGACCTACCTGGGCGTCACCACCTCCCGGTTCTTCGATCTGACCGTGAACCGGACGTATCTGGTGGTATCCATCGTACGGAACCTCTTGGGCTTCGCGGGCGTGGTGCTGTTTTCCATCGTGGTGGCCCTGGCCTGTGTCACCACGGCGGTGGCGCTGGTCAGCTCCGCCGCCTCCTACTTTTCCGGCCTCACCGGCGGACGGCTGTCCTACCCGGTGACGGCGGCGGTAATCTGCGTGTTCAGCGCCGTGGTGTCCAACTTCGGCCTGGATCAGATCGTTGCCATCGCCGGACCCATTCTGGACGTGGTCTATCCCCCCACCCTGGCCCTGATCCTGCTGGCTCTGGCGGGCCGGCGGCTGCGGCGGGTGTGGGTATACCGGCTGGCGGCCCTGGGCGCCCTGGCGGTGAGCCTGCTGAAAACCCTCTCCACTTACGGCGGCGTGGAGCTGCCCTTCCTGGATGCGCTGCCCCTGGCCTCCATCGGCTTCGGCTGGCTGCTGCCGGCGGCGGTGTGCGGCGTCATCGGCGCGCTGATTCCCGGGGAGCTGCCGGAGAGCGCACCCCCATCCCACCCGTGAACTACCATGAAGGAGGATCCATATGAATATGAATGAACACTATCAGGGCCTGGGCCACATCGCCGTCCGCACGGCAGACATGGACGCGAGCATCGCCTTTTATGAGCGCATCGGCGGCAGGCTGCTCCAGCGTGCCCCCGCCTGTCCCCCGGCCCAGGCCAACGAGCTGGCACTGGTGGAGCTGGCGGGCTTCACCGTGGAGCTGATCGCCTCGAATCCCGGCGGTGAGGGCGTTATCCCCCACATCGCCATTTACGTGGACGATGTGGACAAAGCCGCGGCGGACCTGAAGGCCCTGGGTGTGGACACCTTTATGACCGGGGAGAAAAACGTCCTGCCCAGCACCTTCGGCGGGCTGGAGAACTGGTTCTTCACCGGCCCCTCCGGCGAACAGCTGGAGCTGCTGAAAATGCTGTAAAAAGCCGTACATCAAAAGGGAGAGCGGACGGCCGTCCGCTCTCCCTTTTTGTCTTGTATTCATTTGGCGCCCCGGATTACCGCCCGGCGGACCAGCAGCCAGCTGAGGGCAAAGCTCACTGCCGCCACCGCCAGAAACACCAGAGCGGCGTTCCACACAGAGCCTATAAAGAACCGCCCCAGAGCCGCCAGCACCCGGACAATGGCCTCCCCCGCCGGTGTGTCGCCCACAGCGGTCAGCACCGCCGCAGGGCCGAAGATCAGCACCAGGGGAATGGCGATGGAGACGATCACCGTCCAGAACTTGCTCAGGCGCCAGTACAGCACCGACCAGAACTGGCCCACCCCCGCCAGGGAAAAGGCCATGGCGGCGGAGAACACCGCCGTCCGCAGATAGCCGGCGGGGCCCATGTCCGCCCCCTCGTAGAGCAGCTGGTACACATCCGACACCTCCACCCGAGCCATGAGGCCGGGGAGGGCACGATACACCGCCAGCACCGCCGTTGTCCCCAGGGCCACCAGCACCGCCACCACTGCCTGGCTGACGATCTCTGCCAGAAAGGCGGTGCGGCGGGAGACACCGTTCTGGTTTAACATCCGCAGGTTTTCCCGGATGCCCACCATGCCCAGCACGAATCCGAATACCCCCACCGACAGGGAGTAGCCGTTGAAATTGCTGCCGCTGCCGCCCAGCATCGCCAGCATGACCCACAGGGCCAGGGGGATCAGCAGCATCACCAGCAGCAAAATACCTGCCGCCCGGAGGTAATTGCGGATCCCGTACCGGACCGCCCGGTTCAACGCCACGCTCATTTCCGATCCTCCTCTTCCATCAAACTGATAAAGTACTCCTGGAGCCCCAGGCGGGTCCGCTCCAGCCCGGCGGGCAGCGGTCCGCCGTCGCCTCCGCGCAGGCACACGGTCTTGAGGCCGCCCAGACTCCGCGCCGTCAGGACATCCTTCCCCGCCGTATAATCGTCCACGGCGGCGGCCGGGCCGGAGATGGTGCAGGCCCCCGCCGTCAGCTGCTCCGTGGGGGCGTCCTGGAGGATGCGGCCAGCCCGGATGATGACCGTGTGCTCCACGATCTGCGCCACCTCGTCGATGAGGTGGGTGGAGAGCACGATGGTCCGGGGCTGCTCCGCGTAGGTCTCCAGCAGCAGCCGGTAAAAGAGGTCCCGGTGCTGGGCGTCCAGCCCCAGCACCGGCTCGTCGAAGAGCACGTAGGGCGTGCCCACGCACAGGCCCAGAATATTCCGGAAGATGGAGCCGTAGCCGGTGGAGAGGCGGTTGATCTTCTGCTTGACGGACAGGCCGAACTGCCCCGCCAGGTCCTCCGCCCGGGCCCGGTCAAAGTCCGGATAGAACAGCGCCGCCGCGTCAAAGGCCCCCTTGACCCGCATATCGTCGGGATAGAGGTTCTGCTCCCCCACCAGGAAGAGCTTCCCCAGGGCCTCGTCGCCGGTGACCGGCGCGCCGTCCACGGTGACGGCGCCGCCGTCCGGGCAGATCCGGCCTGTCAGGATATTCAGCAGGGTGGACTTGCCCGCGCCGTTGTTGCCCAGCAGCCCGTAAATTTTATCGCCGCCGAAGGTCACCGACACGTCCTCCAGCGCCGTGACGGCGCCGAAACGCTTGGTGACGTGTTGAAATTCAATCGCCATGTTCCTGTAAACCCCTTTCCAGCAAATCCAGCACTTCCCGGTCCGTCAGCCCCAGGTTCCGGGCCTCCCGCACCGTGCGCTGGATGTGATCGTGATAAAACCGCTCCCGCCGGGCCCCCAGGAGCTTCTCCCGGGCGCCGGGAGAGACGAACATCCCCACGCCCCGCCTCTTGTACAGCAGCCCCGCGTCCACCAGCAGGTTGATGCCCTTGAGGGCTGTGGCGGGATTGATCTTGTAGGCCACGGAGTACTCGGTGATGGAGGGCACCTGGCTCTCCTCCGGGTACGTCCCGGCCAGAATGGCCTCCTCCAGCTGCTCCGCCAGCTGCTGGAAGATGGGCCGGTCCTCTGTAAACTGCACAGGCCGCCTCCTTTCCTAGTCGGTTAATTAGTCTAGTAACTAACCGTAACGCAAATATAACACGACGGCGGCGCCCTGTCAAGAGGGCGCCGCCTGATTTTCTTCGTATCGGGGGGTCATTCGCTTTTAATCGCCTCCAGAGCGGGGATCTGCACCGCCTTGTTGGCCGGATAGTACCCGGAGCCCAGGCCGATCAGCACGGAGAACACCACCGCGAACAGCAGCAGCCACGGGGGGATCACCGACACCCGGGAGGTCTCGCCGCCGCCCAGGATGGCCGCCGGCAGATTCTCCGGCGACAGCCCCATGGATACCAGGTTGATGATCACCGAGATCACGAAGCTGATAACGCAGCCCACCAGTCCTCCGATGAGGCCGATGGCGCCCGCCTCCGCCAGAAACATCACCCGGATATCCCGGACATAGCAGCCCAGAGCCTTCATAATGCCGATCTCCCGGGTCCGCTCGGAGATGGACATGATCATGGTGTTGGTGATGCCCAGGGCCGCCACGAACAGGGAGATGGCGCCAAGGCCTCCCAGCATCATCTGCTTTTGCCGGGCTTCCTTTTCCATGGGTTCCCGGATGCTCTCCATGGACTCCGTGGAGTAGCCCATGGTCTTGATCTGGTTCTCCACCGGCTTCACCTGAGAGATGTTCTGCACCTTTACCAGGACAGAGTCGTAGGCCGGCATCTTCTTGCCGTTGCCCAGGGCCTTGGTCAGCAGCCCGCGCAGGTCCGAAAGGCTCATGATCACCCCCTCGGAGGTCTCCGCCCCCTTGGCGTAGTCCTCCTTCACCACGCCCACAGGACGCAGCTGGGCGGTGATTTTGCCGTTTGCCGTCTCCGCCTCCAGGGTGATGGGGCCGCTGAGGGGGTCAAAATAGGGCGGCGGCGGATCCTTATCCTTTCCGCTCTCGTCCCACATGCCGCTCCAGCGGTCCACCATGTTGCTGCCGTCAGGGCGCAGGGTGTCCCGGAAGCTGTACGCCAGATACTGTCCCACCAGCACGTCGCCGCTCTTCTGCGCCCGGTCGCCGGAGAGGACCTGATAGCCCATCTTCTCCATCTCGGCGGTGTCCAGTCCCACCAGCGCCGACCAGTCGGCCACATAGCGGCCGCCGATCCCGGTCACCAGCCGGATGGACTCCACCTCCAGAGACTGCTTGGGCGCCACGGACTCCACCCCCTCCAGGGTCCGCAGGCGGCGCACCAGGGCGTCGTCCAGCTTCAGCTTGCCCCGGCCGCCCTGGGGAGCGTTGACGGTAACGATGGTCAGATCACCCATCTCCGCCAGCAGCTTTTCCTGGGACTGCTTCATGCCGATGCCCAGGGACACCATGATGACGATGGAGCAGCAGCCGATGAGCACGCCCAGCACCGTGAGGAAGGTGCGGGACTTGCGGCGCATGAGATTTTGCAGGCATATACGCAGCAGATCATTTTGTTTCAACGCTCACGCCTCCTCACTGCCCGGCGTCTGGTCCCAGTCCTCCCAGCTGCCGTCGGTCACGGCCTCCGCCTTCTTTTTCCGCTTGCGCAGCCACAGAGCCCCACCGCCGGCTCCGGCGCCGGCGATCACCAGGACCACCGCCAGCCAGGGGAAGCCGCCGCCTTGCTCCGGCTCTTCAAAATCCGTCTCCTCCACCATGGGCGGCTCCTCGGCCTTGAGCGTGACGGGGAACTCCCGGGTCACCAGCTGCTGGTCCGCATTTTCATAGGAGATCTTCAGCGTCAGGGGGATCTCCCCCTCCTGGCTGGGCGTCAGGGCAAAGCCGATGTTGCCGCTGCCGCCGGCGATGATGTTGCCCAGGTACTGGGTCCGGGCGGGGGTGTCCACTCCGTCGCCCTCCACCACGGCCTCCACGTTGGAAATGTCGCCCCGGCCCTTGTTCACATAGGCCAGGGTGAGGGCCGTCTCCTCGCCCACCGTCACCGTCTCCGGCACGGCGGGGGCGTTGATCTGGAAGCGGTCGGGCTGATAGACCGGAACGGAGATCCGGATGTCCGTATTGGCCTGGGTTCGCTTGTCACCGGATACGTACTCATATTTGAAGCCCACCGTGATGCTCTGGGCGCCGCTCTTGCTGGTGGGCACCACCCGCATGGGCACCTCCTGGGTCTGGCTGCCTCCGGCGGACAAGGCGGGGTAGTAGAAGGTGTTGGTGCTGTTGTTCATGGTGAAGCTCTCGCCGCCGTCCACGGTGACCACCACATTCTCAATGCCCATCTTGCCGGTGTTGACGAAGGTGAAGCCCAGGGGGAAGGCGCTGCCCGTGGCCACGGAGCTCTCGCCGTAGGTAAAGCTGCGGATGACAATATTGGGCGTGGGGGCGTCCGCCTTGGAGGGGACGTCCACGGGGACGTTGATCTTGTCCGACACGGATGCCTGCGCCAGAGCGGTGCCGTTGTCATAGGCGAATTTCAGCTCTGTGCTGACAGTCTGATTGGCGGAGGCCACATCCTTTGCAGCTTGCAGCTTCAGCGTCACAGTACCGGCGGCGCCGGGAGCGATATCCTCCATCAGGAAGGTGGAGACGTCGTTCTTCAGCACCAGCGCCTCTGAGGGCGTCACGGAGAGCACCGGAGAGACCAGCCGTGCCTCGCTGGTATTGGCAAAGGACAGGGTGATCTCCCGGATCTCCCCCGGCGACATGGGCGTATCCATGGCGGAGCGGGTCGTCACCACCACCGGCTGGGGCACGCTCTCCCGGGCCAGGGCGGGAATGGAGATCTTGTCGTTGGCAGCGGCCTGGACCATGGAGATGTTGTTGTGGTAGTTGTACTTCAGATCCACCCCCAGCGTCTGGTTGGGTGAGGCGATGACGCTGGCGGCCTTTATCCGCACCTTGAGGCTGACACTCTTCTTGCTGGGGATATCATTCAGGGGGAAGGAGGAGGCGCCGCCCACAATGCTCAGCCCCTCCGAGGGGGTAAAGGAGGCCACCGGAGAGCGCATCCGGGGACCGCTGAGGTTGCGGAAATACACCGTCAGCTCCACCTCCTGGCCAGGGCGCAGGGGCTGCTCCAGCTCGCTCCGGGAGATCACCACCATGGGTGCCGGAGAGGCCTCCGGAGTCTCAGGTGCGGGCGGTGTCACCGGCTGGGGCGCCTCGTAGACCACCGCCTCGGTGATGGTGGTCTCCATGGTCTGATAGGAATCCGGCTGCCCGGCACTGCCGATCTGGAGCCGCAGGGCCTGGCCAACGCCCTTGTACTGAAGGCCCGTCAGCAGCACCTCGTAAACCAGAGGCGCGCCGTCCGGAGAGGTCCGGCGGGTGGTCACGCTGCCGCCGGTGAAGCTGTCGTCCAGCTTGGCGATGTCCAGGCCCTGGGGGTTGCCCTGACCGCTGCCGTCGCTGATGTCCTTGACGGACACAGCAATGTTCACCGTGGAGCCCTTGGTGATGGCGCCCACCGGTCTGCCCCCGGCATCGGTGACGGTGTAGCCTGTGATGTACAGGCTGCCGCCGGCGGCGGAGGCCATGGGGACCAGGGTGGCCGCCAGGACCACCAGCAGCAACAGCGCGCAGCCGCGGATAAGCAGATTACGTTTCATGGCGGGGATTCTCCTTTTGATTTCGTTGATTGCTGACGATCTCGCCGTCGATGAGGGTGACGATCCGGTCGGCGTAGGACGCCATCTCCGGATCGTGGGTCACCAGGATGATGGTCTGGTGATAGTTGCGGGCAAAGGTGCAGATCATCTCCATGATCTCCACGGTGGTCTTGGAGTCCAGGTTGCCGGTTGGCTCGTCGGCAAAGACCACGTCCGGCCGGGCGATGAAGGCCCGGGCGATGCCCGCCCGCTGCTGCTGGCCGCCGGACATCTGCCGGGGGAAGTGGTCCAGCCGGTGGCTCAGGCCCACCCGCTTCAAAAGGGCCCGGGCCGCCTCCTCCCGGTCCCGCCGGGGCACGCCCCGGAACAGCAGCGGCATGGCCACGTTCTCCGTGGCGGTGAGGTTGGGCAGCAGATTGTAGGATTGGAACACGAAGCCCAGGTGCTTCTGGCGGAAGGATGCCAGCTGGTTCTCATCCAGCCGGGAGATGGGCACGCCGCCGATGCGCACCTCGCCCCGGGTGGGCTTCTCCATCCCGGCCAGCTGGTTGAGCAGCGTGCTCTTTCCGGAGCCGGAGGTACCGAAGATACAGCAGATCTCCCCCCGGAAAACCTGAAGATTGATGCGCTTGAGCGCCACCACCGTCTCGTCGCCGATGGGGTATTCCTTGCGGACGTCCCGCACCTCGATGATGGGACGGCTCCGCGGATCAGGCTGGTTCATGGGTCAGCCCCCTTTCTGCGGTGTATCATACCGCCCCAGTCTTTACCGCCCCTTTGCGTTTCCTTAAGATTTGCAAAGAAAGCAAAAAATCCCCCGGACCTGTGCGGTCCGGGGGATCCCCATTTCCGATCTCTTATTCGGCTGTCTCTTCTCTCCGGGGCGGTGTCGGGGACGGGTCCAGGGGCAGGCGCAGCAAAAACTCCGTGCTGCGGCCGGGGCCCGGCCGGGGCGAGAGGACGATGGTGCCGCCGTGCTTTTCCACGATCCGCCGGGTGATGGACAGCCCCAGGCCGCTGCCCTTGCCGGAGCGGGCCTCGCTGCCCACCACGAAGGGCTCGAACAGCCGGGCGGCCTGCTCCGGAGGGATGCCGGCGCCGTTGTCCGCCACCCGCACCAGGGCCTGGGCCCCCTCCCGCTCCACATCGAAGAACAGCACGGTCCCCAGGCGGTTGTGGCGCAGGGCGTTGGTGAGGAGGTTGTCCAGCACCCGGGTGAACTGGAACCGATCCAGCCGGCAAAAGAGGGGCCGCTCGGGGATGGCCACCTCCAGCGAGAAGCCCGCCAGGTCGATCTCGCCGTATTTTTTCGCCAGATACGCCCGCAGGAACTCGCACAGGTCCGTCCGCTCCCGGTGCAGCACAAAGGCCGGGTGCTCCACCTTGCTGTACTCGTGGAAAGCCTCCACCAGTTCCGTCAGCGTCTCCGCCCGGGCCCGGATGGCCCGGAGATACCGCTCCCGCTCCTGAGGCGGCACCGTGCCGTCGCAGATGGCGTCCACGTACCCGGCAATGACGGTGACGGGGGTCTTGATATCGTGGGAGATATCGGCGATGAGCTTCTGGCGGCCCTGGTCCAGGCGGCGCCGCTCCGCCTCGCTCTCGTCCAGGCGGTCGGCAAAGCGGTCGAAGCTCTCGGCGATGCGCCGGATCTCCCAGGTGCCGCCGCACTCGCCCACCCGGACCGAGCGTCCCTCCGCCTGGGCCTCCACGGCGTCGTTGAGCCGCCGCAGGGGCCTGCCGATCTTGCGGCTCAGCCACCACAAAAAGGCCCCTGCCCCCAGCAGGTACAGCGGTACACACAAAAGCCAGATCCGCCAGGACTCCCGGTAGTGGCGCAGGTCCTCCTCCGGCGTCAAAAGCCGCTCCCGCAGCAGCAGCGTCTCCTCCCCCCGGGCGGAGGAGATCTCCTGGCGCACCAAGCGGGTGCCGGGAAAGCGGGTGCCGGTGAGATACTGGTACTCCCGGCGGGTATAGCCTGTGCGGCCGTCGGAAAAGCCGCCGTAGGTCACTTGGTAGTCCCCATCCAGGGCCATGAGCTCCGCGGGCGCGGTCTCGCTGCCGTCATAGCGCTGGCGGATGAGCAGATAGCCCGACGCGCCGTCGGGGCTCTGCCGGGGGAACACCGTCGTGGACACGTCGTCGCCGTAAAGGGGCACGCAGTCCAGTTCTCCGGCGGTACAGATCGGATCGAAGCCGTCGCCGGAGGCGTAGCGCAGCCGCCCCGCCTGGTCATAGACGGCAAATTCCCCGCCGCCTTTGGCAAGGGACCGGGCCGCCCGGCCGTAGTCTCCGCTCTCCAGAGCCGGGTCCGTCAAAAGCCCGTCCCAGTCCACCGGGCGGTAGAGGTCCGTCAGCCACGCTTCCCACAGGCAGAACACCCCCGCCGCGATGGCCAGCAGCGTCAGCGTAAAGAGCAGATACGTCCGGGCCAGCAGCGCGAAGAGGCTGCCGGAGCGTCGTTTATTTTTCAATCTTATACCCCAATCCTCTCACCGTGATGATGTAGCGGGGATTTTTGGGATCCTCCTCGATCTTCTCCCGCAGCTTGGAGATGTGCACCATCATCGTGTTGTCGTCTCCCTCGAAATAGGGGCCCACCGCCCCCTCGTACAGCTGGACCTTGGTGAAGATCCGCCCCGGGGCCCGCATGAGCAGGGCCAGGACCTTGTACTCCATGGGCGTCAGGGGGATGGGCGTACCGCCCCGGGTCAGCTGGAACGAGGCGGTGTCCAGGGCCAGATCCCCCACCCGCAGCACGTCGCCCCCCGTCCGGGCGGCCCGGCGCAGCTGGGCCCGGACCCGGGCCACGATCTCCACCGGGTTGAAGGGCTTTGCGATGTAGTCGTCGGCGCCCAGGTTCAGACCCAGGATCTTGTCGTTGTCCTGGCTCTTGGCGGAGAGGATCAAAATGGGCACGTCGCTGTAAGCCCGCAGGGCCCGGGTCAGCTCAAAGCCGTTCATCCCCGGCATCATCACATCCAAAATGGCCATGTCCGGCGGCTCGGTCCGGGCCAGGTCCAGAGCGGCGGCGCCGTCGGCGGCCTCTGCCACCCGGAAGCCCTCCCCCTCCAGATAGAGCCGAAGCAGGCTGCGGATGTCGGCGTCATCCTCCGCAATCAGGATCAACGGAGCCATGGCGGTATCCTCCTTTATCATTGGTCCTTTGATTGTATCAGACTTTTTTCCGCCGGTAAACCACCATTGTCCACGGCAGGAAAAAACCGTGCGCCCGCAAGCGGGCGCACGGCGGATCACGGCAGATACCGCTGCAGCAGGCGTAGCAGCTCCCGCATGTCCAGGGGCTTTGCGATATGGGCGTCCATACCGCACTCCAGGCACCGGTGGATGTCCTCGGAGAAGGCGTCGGCAGTCATGGCGATGATGGGAATGGTCTGGGCGTCCGGCCGGTCAAGGGCACGGATGGCCCGGGTGGCGTCGTAGCCGTTCATCACCGGCATCCGCAGATCCATCAGGATCAGGTCGTAGGTCCCGGCCTCAGCGGATTCGAACAGCTCCACGCACTTTTGGCCGTTCTCCGCCCAGTCCAGCCGGAAGCCCTGGGCGGTGAGCAGCTCGTTCGCGATCTCCCAGTTGAGCTCGTTGTCCTCCGCCAGCAGGATGCGGACGCCGGAAAAGTCCCGGCCAGTCTCCTGGGGTTCCTCCGGCCGGGCCGCCTCGTCCCCGGCAAAGCGCAGCAGGCCGTGGTACAGGGTGGACCTGAACAGCGGCTTGGACAAAAAGCCGCTGATGCCGGCCTGACGGGCCTGGTCCTCAATGTCGCTCCAGTCGTAGGCGGAGATCAGCAGGATGGGCACATGGTCCCCGATGGCTGCCCGCAGGCGCCGGGCCGTCTCGATGCCGTCCATGCCCGGGATCTTCCAGTCCAGCAGGATCACCTGGTAATCCCGGCCCTGGCGGTGCCGCTCCCGGGCCATGTCGATGGCCTGCGGTCCGCTGAGCGCCCACTCCGCCCGGACGCCCATGTCCCGGAGGGAGTCGGCGGCGGAGCGGCACAGCTGCTCGTCGTCGTCCACCACCAGCATCTCCCAGTCGGGCAGGCGCATGGTTTCGTCATCCTCGGGAGCGGCCTCCAGATCCAGCGTCACATGGAACTCGCTGCCCTCGCCCCGCCGGCTGGCCACGGCGATGGTGCCCTGCATCTCATCCACAATGTATTTGGTGATGGCCATGCCCAGACCGGTGCCCTCGGTGCGCTGGACGCGGGTGCTGTCCTCCCGGGCGAAGGACTCGAAGATCTTTTTCTGGAATTCCTCCGACATGCCGATGCCGGTGTCCCGGACGATGAAGTGGGTCCGGACGAAGCCCTCGCCCCGGGGGGAATCCTCCTGAGAGACCGTCACGGTGATGCTGCCCTCCTCGGGGGTGAACTTCATGGCGTTGGACAGCAGGTTCAGCAGCACCTGGTTCAGCCGCACGCTGTCGCAGTACAGGTTCTCCCGCCGGATGTTCTGGATAAACACGTCGAACAGCTGCCGCTTGGCCTTTACCTGGGGCTGGATGATGCTGACGATGCTCTCCATGGTCTCCCGCAGGCAGATGACGTCCACGTTCAGCGTCAGCTTGCCGCTTTCAATCTTGGACATATCCAGAACGTCGTTGATCAGGCCCAGCAGGTGCTGGCTGGACAGAGAGATCTTCCGCAGACAGGAGGCCACCCGGTCGGGGTTGTCCATATTGGCCGCGGCGATGGCGGTCATGCCCACGATGGCGTTCATGGGAGTGCGGATGTCGTGGCTCATATTGGAGAGGAACTCGCTCTTGGCCCGGTTGGCCCGCTCGGCCTCCCGCTGGGCCTTTTCCACGGCCGCCAGCTGGCGCCGGGACATGCGCAGATACAGGAAGAACACCACCAGCGTAGCCGCCAGCAGGATCCCGCATCCGGCCAGCATGGTGGCCGCCCGGTCACTGCCCAGGTCCGACACCACCTCGTCCAGCGCGCCGTAGGGCATCACTGTGACCAGATACCACTCGGAGTTGGACAGCGGAGAGCAGTAGACATGCCGCTGCCGGCCGTCCAGCGACATGGCCATGCTGAAAAATCCTCCCTGAGCCAGGCTCCCGCGCATCTCGGAGACCACCTGTTCCGGGCTCTTTCCGGCAAATTCTCCCCGCGCCAGCAGCCAGTCGTAATAGTTGTCCGTATCCACCCGGGAATTCTTCAGCACAAAGCGGCCGCTTCTCTCAATGATGTGGGAGAACACCAGCGTCTCGTCCTCGTCCAGTGACAGCGCCAGGTTGACCGACTCCACGGGCACACCGACCAGCAGGGCGGTGCACCGGCTGCCGTCCCGCATGGGATATCCCTCCGATATCGGATAACCCACCGACACGCCCAGCAGCAGCACGCCCTGGCCGGCGGCGGTGTCGCCCAGGACGACTTTCGGCTCCGCCTGGTTCAGGGAATCCAGAAAGCGGTCCTCCTCCCGGATCGTCACCGGTTCCCCATACAGGATATCCGCCTGGCCGTCGGTGTTGTACAGGGCCAGGTAGGTAAACCCTCTGGCTCTCCCCTTTTCCGTCAAGGTCTGCACGGTGTCCTCATCCATCGTCTGCACCGTCTCGGGCGGCACGGCCAGGATGAGTCCCTCCACTTGGGACATCTGCATTTCCACCAGCGAGTCAAAGTGCCGCCGCAGCTGGGTGTTGATCTCCTCCATATAGATATTCGCCACCCGGGTGATCGTCTCGTTGCTCTTTTGCACCATGGTCTGATTAAGCCACGCGAACACCGCCACGCACAGCGCGGCCAGGACCGCCAGACTGACCCACAAAAAGCGGATGGTCTTTCTCTTCATCACGCCATACCCTCCCGCCAGGGACCTCCCCCTGATTTCGCTGATTTTTATTATACACCCTTCCGGCAGGAAATGGTAGCCGTTATCGCTCCGGCGGATGTTAAAAAACAGCCGCGCCTTTCCGGCACGGCTGTTTCGCGCCCTCCCCTTCACTGAAAGCGGAAGCTGCGTCTTTGCAGGGAGTACAGATAGCCCATAAAAAAGGCGTGGTTCCAGAAGCGCCGGGGAAGATACCCCTCCACCGGATGAAAGGACGCGATCCGAGCCTCCTCGCTGACCCAGACCACATGGGCCGTCCGCTCCGCTCCGGCGATGGTTTCCATGGCAGTGTCTTCCCCCTGTTTCCGCCGTCCGGTCTCATGGCTTATAGAGGGCAGCCCCCGCCGCCTCCATGGCCTGCCGGTCCGTCTCCGCCTCCGACTGGGAATCGCTCAGGTCCGGCATCCCACTGATCTTCTCCGTCCCGGCGGGGATCCAATAGCTCAGTTGGCACTGGTATTCCTCGCTCCAGATGGAGCCATTCGCCCCCGGCAGCGTGGAACAGGTCACATCCTCCGCGGACAGACCGCCGGACAGGAGCCCCTTGCTCAGATACAGCAGCTGCTGAGCGGAGAGGTCCGTGGTCACGCTCTCAGCCGCCAAGGCCGTCAAGGCCGTGATCTGTTCCAGAGAGCATCCGCAGACCGCCTCCGCCAGGGCCCCGATGGCCTGCTGCTGGGTTCGGATCCGGTCCAGGTCCCCCTGGGGATAGCTCTCGCTGAGATCGTTCCCCAGCCGGTAGCGCAGAAGCCCCACGAACTGCTCTCCGTCCAGGTGCCGGGTGCCCTCCGTCAGGTGGATGGACAGCCCCTGGGCCGGGTCGTCGTAGTCCATATCCCGGGGAACGGCGCAGGTCACGCCGCCCACGGCGTCCACCAGGCCGGCCAGAGCCTCCGCGTCGACGATCACCGTGGCGTCCACACGGGTACCGGTCAGCTGGGAGACCAGCTCCGCCGCCGTCTCCAGAGGCGTGTCGGAGGAAAAGGCGCCTCTGCCGGGCGTCTTGGCCGTCCCCTCCGCCTGAGCGAAGTAGGTATCCCGCGGGATACTCAGGACATCCAGGGCAGGCCGGTCATAGTCGCATGTCACCAGCAGCACCGCGTCGCAGCTCAGCTGCGGCGTATTCTGCGCAGTGCCCAGGATCAGGATGTGTTGGATCTCCCGGTCTGTTCCGATGCTCTCCGCCGTGTCCGCGGGGACCTCTGCGCCGCCGAAGCAGCCGGTGAGCACCACCGTGCCGCAGACCGCCAGGCCCGCCAGCGCCGTCCAGACCCGGCCGCTGCGCCTGCCGGGGCGCAGGATGCTCTCCAGCCGGTCCCGCAGGGCCCTGGCATCATTAGAGATGTACGTGGAGGCTGCCGGTCCCCGGATGGACCCGGCTGCATCCAGCAGCACCGCGCCGTAAGCCCGGCGCTCCGCGGCCCCCGCCGCGGCCACCACCCGCTCGTCGCCCAGCCGCTCCAGATCCCGCTCCGCCTCCCAGCGCAGCAGCCATGCAGCAGGGTTGAACCAGTGGATGGCATTTGCCGTCAGATACAGCAGCTTGCGCCAGATATCCCGGCTCTTCCGGTGGCACAGCTCATGGCGGAACAGGTAGCCCAGCGTCTCCGCCTCATACGTCCGCTCTGGCAGCAACAGCCTGGGCCGCAGCGCCCCCGCCAGCACCGGGGTCTCCACGACGGCGCAGCGCAGCAGCGGCGGATGGGGCACCTCGGGCAGCACCGACCGGTACAGCGCCAGTACCGCCTCGCCCTCCTCCGGAACGGCCCACCGGCGGACCCGGCGGCGGAAAAGGAACTCTCCCCCGGCCTGCCACAGCACAAAGGCGGCGGCCCCCACTCCCCAGATCCACTGGGCGGCTGTTTCCGGCGTCACGGACGGCAGCCGGGCGGAGCTTTCCCCCTCCTCCGGCGCAGCGGCCTGCAGGGCCGGTGCCGCCCCGGTCTGGGGGACACTCTCCGCCGTCTGTCCCATCGGCTCCGCCGCAGGCTGCGGCGCGGCGGCCTGGCCGCGGTTGGTCTCTTCCGCCGGAGCCGAAACGGCGGCGGGCAAGGCGATGCGGTAGGCCTGGGGCGGCCGCAGAAAGGGTCCCGCCAGCAGCAAAATCGCCAGCAGCAGCCACAGCCGGTTCCTTCCCCCGGCGGAAAAGCGCCGGTACCACGGCCGGGCCGCGGCGGCCAGCGCACAGGCGGCCGCCCCCACCACCAGGGACGTCCGCAGCAGATCGATGACAAAGGACTCCATCATGTTCCGCCCTCCCATTCCTCCAAAAAGCGCTTGAGCTCCGCCATGTCCGCATCGTCAATGGACTTTCCTGCGTACAGCGACGCCACCAGGCCGGTCACGGAGTTGCCGTAGAGCTTTTCCAGCACCGTGCGGCCCTCCTGCTGCTGATAGGTCACCTCCGGGATCAGCGCCCGGTACAGATTGTTCCGCCCCTGCTTTTCGCACAGGAGGAACCCCTTGTCACAAAGGCGCTTCAGAACCGTCATCAGCGTGGCCAGCGCCCAGTCCCGCCGGCCCCGGAGGGCCGCGCGCACCTCGCTGGCGCTGACCGGTCCCTCCGCCCGCCACACTGCCTGCATGATCTCCAGTTCGGCATCTCCCAGCCGTTTGATCTCCTGCTCCATCAGCCTGCCTCCTTTTTATACACTCGTATAATTCGATTTAATTATACAGCCGTATAATTTCTTTGTCAAGTGTCTTTCCGCGCCGGCAGCTCGGCAAAGGAGGTCTGGGCTTCCATAAACCGGCCTATGGGCGCGGCGGCGTGAGGCTTTACAAGGGAGGCAAAGCGCGCCTCCTTGCTGGAAAAATAGCCGGAAAAAGCGCCGGCGGCAGTTCCCGCCTGTTTGACGATCTGGCGCAGGGAGGCACCCGGAAAGCCCTTCTCCAAAAATGCCTCCATCGCTGCCTGCTGAATCTTCTCCAGCGCAGCGGCAGGCCGTCCCTCCATATAGCAGTGATATATAACCCCGTTATAACCAAAGGATCCACACACTTTGTCAAGGGAGATGCGCGAAAAATCGTGCCCCAGTCAAAACCTCCGGCTGAGCCGGAGGCTTGAGTAGGCCCTATAAGGGCCAGATACGGACGAAGCCCCTTAAGGGGCCCCGAAAGGTTTGCCGACTGCATTTCTTTCTCGGGCTACCCCTTAAGGGGTTCCTCTTATGCCTTCTTGTTCTCGCGACCCGTAAACGGGTCAACAAACTCTTTCAGCCCTATCTGGTCTGCTATTTGATCCGATGCCAGTTGATTTCGGATATACTCTGCTATCTGCTTTTTATTCCGTCCCACTGTATCCACATAATATCCTCTCGCCCAAAAGTGCCGATTCCCATACTTATATTTTAGATTCGCATGTCGGTCAAATATCATCAGACTGCTCTTCCCCTTTAAATACCCCATAATCTGTGACACGCTGTACTTGGGTGGGATACTTATCAGCATATGGATATGATCCGGACACGCTCTGGCTTCTATTATTTCTACCCCCTTCTGCTGGCACAGTTTCCTCAATATCACTCCTATATCCTGTTTTATTTGTCCATATATCTCCATCCTCCGATATTTTGGTGCAAATACGATGTGATATTGACATCTCCAACTCGTATGCTCTAAACTACTTATGTCTTTGTCTTTCACGATGAAGACCTCCCTGTTATCGTAGTTGTGTGGTCGGCAAACCACTTCTACCTTATCAGGGAGTTTTTTCTTTTTCTACTTTTCTCCTCGCTTTAAGCTATTTTTTACCCCCGGCTTAGCCGGGGGTTGCCTTTGGTACCACCAAAAACAAGAGCGGCCTGTCAAAGGAACTTTGACAGGCCGCTCCGTTATCTGCCCGGCGCAGACGGCAGAGCGCTCATGCTCCGCAGGCTGACGGCCAGGGTGGAGAGATTATGGAGCGTGGCGGAGGCGGCTGGAGGCAGGATCCCGGCCGCGCCCAGGGCGATCAGGGCGCCGTTGAATCCGATGACGAAGCGGTAGTTGGAGTGGATGCGCGCCATGAGCGCCATGGCGATTCGGCGCAGCTCCGCCAGCTCCCACAGGCTGTCCGCAGCGATGGTGATGTCCGCGATCTCCCGGGCGATGGCCGCGCCGCCGCTGATGGCGATGCCGGCGTCCGCCTCGGACAGGGCCGGCGAGTCATTGATGCCGTCGCCCACCATCAGGACTGTGTGTCCCTCCCGCCGCAGCCGGGCCACATACTCCGCCTTGTCCGCAGGGAGCACCTCAGAGCGGAATTCGTCCACACCCACCTGGGCGGCAACGGCAGCAGCCGTACGGCGGCTGTCCCCGGTGAGCATGACGGTATTGGTGATACCCAGGGCACGGAGCGAGGCAAGGACTTCTTTCGCCTCCTCCCGCAGCGGATCGGAGATACAGATTACCGCCGCCAGCTGTCCGCCCGCAGCCAGATACAGGTGGGAATCCTCCGGCGAAAGCGCCTCAAAGTGGTCCTGCTCCCCCTCTGGAATCCGGCAGCCCTCATCCTCAAACACAAAATGCGCGCTGCCGATGAGGACCCGCTCCCCATTGACCGTACTGGCGATCCCGTGGGCCACCAAGTACTCCACCTTGGAGTGGTACTCCGCGTGGATCAGGCCCCGCCGCCGGGCCTCCTCCACCACGGCGTTGGCCATGGAATGGGGGAAGTGCTCTTCCAGACAGGCGGCCAGCCGCAGCATCTCCCCCTCGTCCCTGCCCCCGAAGGGAACCACCCGGGCCACTCTGGGACAGGCATGGGTCAGGGTCCCGGTCTTGTCAAAGACGACGGTATCAGCCGCGGCCACCGCCTCCAGGAATTTGCCGCCCTTGACGGTGATATGGGACCGGCCAGCCTCCCGCATGGCGGAGAGGACGGCCAGCGGCATAGCCAGCTTCAGCGCACAGGAGAAGTCCACCATCAGCACCGACAGCGCCCGGGCCGCGCTGCGGGTGAGGGCAAGTCCCAGCAGGCTCCCCGCAAAGGTATAGGGCACCAGCCGGTCGGCCAGCGTCGCCGCTTTGCTCTCGGCGGCAGACTTCATCTGCTCCGATTGCTCGATCATGCGCACGATCCGGTCATAGCGGCTCTGGCCGGAGGGCTGCTTCACCTCCAGCACGCACTCCCCCTCCTCCACCACAGTCCCGGCATACACCGCTCCGCCCGGGCGCTTGGGCACCGGAATGGACTCCCCGGTGAGGGACGCCTGATTGACGGTGACCTCCCCCTCCAGCACCACACCGTCCACCGGGATGATCCCCCCGGCGCGCACCACCACGGCGTCTCCCGGCCGGATCTGGGAAACAGGGACCAGTGCCTCGCCCCGGGGCGTGCGCAGCCAGACCCGGTCCACATGCAGCGACATGCACGCCGCCAGATCCTCCACGGATTTTTTCCGCGTCCACTCCTCCAGCAGCTCACCCGCCTCCAGCAAAAACATGACGGTCCCGGCCGTCTCAAAGTCGCCCCGGCAGACAGAAAGGGAGACGGACAGGGCATCCAGGAGTTCGACTCTGATGCGGCGGCGGAACAGGCAGCGCAGTCCCCGCCCCACAAAGGGAATCATGTGCCACAGAATACGGGCAATACGCAGCGGCGGCGGCAGGAACAGGGTGCATGCCGCCCGGCATACCACCATACCCACCAGCTTTTCCTCAAACTCCCGGTTCAGCGCCCGGCTGCTGCGGGCGGGCAGCGTGACGGTCTGCTCCGCCTCCTGCCAGGAAAAGCGCCGGATAGCCTCCAGCACGGCCCGTCGGTCTCCGTCATAATACACGATGACACAGCAGGTGCGCTCATGGACAGCGGCCTGCCGCACCCACGACTGCTCCCGGAGCCAGGCCTCCAGCAGGTCCGCCTGGACAAGGGTCATCCGTCTCTGCCGCAGCCTGAGCCGGATGCGGCCCCGGCTCTCATGCAGGATCGTTGCGTTCATAGCGTTCTCCTTTCCGAAAAAGAGGGAGCCGCAAGCGGCTCCCTCTGCGGATATCAGGCTTCTTCGCTCACCAGCTCGGCAGCGGCGGTCTCCTCCGCCTCCTTCGCCGTGCGCGTCTCATTCAGGTCCCTGGCGGAGGCCAGGATGTCTGCGGCATTCTCCTGGACCGTGGTCACGGTCCCCAGAACAGAGTCCTTCATCCGCAGACCGGCGGCTGTGACATGGACATAGGCTTTTCTCGCGTCCCTGCTGGACAGCAGCCTGATGCCGACCGACCCAAACAGCGCACCGCCCGCAAAGCAGGCCAGCTTCGTGTAAACGTTCATGATCGAACCTTCCCTTCCCTTATTTTCGTTTGTAGCCGGTGACCATGACCATGATCATGCAGAACACCGCACCCCAGGCCCAAAATCGATGCCGCCTCATCAGTGTCACTCCTTTTGTGCCGAACGTAATGGATTTGTGCAGATATCGTAACAGAGAACACGGCCGGTTGTCTTTGCTAAAACAGACGTGAAATTGCGGCTTTCGACATTTTTCTCAACCGCCCGGGCGTCGTCCCATAGTGCCGCTTAAAGGCTGCGTTGAATTGGCTCACTCCTTCATATCCCACCGCCTGGGCAATCTCCTGATTGGACAGGCCCGTGGAGCGGATCAGTTCTGCCGCATGCTTCATGCGCACTCCGATCAGCCAGCGATGGATCGGCTGTCCATACGTACGGCGAAAATCCGCTTTCAGGGATGTGGGAGAGAGAGAAAACCGCCTGCTCAGAGCAGGAATGGTGATTTTCTCCGACAAATGCGTCTCCATGTACTGCTTCACGTCCAAAATGCTCTGTGAGACATAGCCCTCTGCCGGCAGCGGCAGATCCCTTCCCCAATCTCTGGTACAGAGCAGATACAAAAGCTCCACGGCCTTGAAAACGCAGTACCGTCCCCGGGCGTCATCCGGCAAAGACGCAAGGCATCGGAACGCCGCGTGGGTCCATGGCGAGTCCGCCATCACAAAGCACCCGCCCTGCGCATCCATTCGTTCCTTCACCAGTCCGGTATCCAGCGTCAGCCCCATGGCCGAACAGGCCGAAAAGAAGCTCCCCCGGGCCGCCCCGCCATCCACCGATACCAAAATCCCTTTCAAATCTCCGCTGATTTTAAAAGAGCGGAACCCGGACACATCGGAGAGCAAAAAGACGTTCTCCGCCTTCACCTTGCCGGAGCGGCCATGCATACGTTCGGCGATGGCGCTTCCGCCCTGACAGAAAAACGTCTCAAAATGGCCAGGCACCCCCGCAATCGGAATGGCCCGCATTTTTTCCGCCCAGGATTCCTCAAGTTCAAACTGACAGATCCGTACGCCCGGCATAGCGCCGCTCCACCGGATCAAGCCGTGTCCTCCGTTTGTCAAAAATTCACTCAGCATATTGCTCTCCCAATCGTCAATATCAGAACTTACCTGCCTTTATGCTGGATCTGAGGATATATAGTTAGCTAAAACTAACTATATGATACTACGTTATCCAGAAAATTGCAAGCCTGGAATCCGATAAATTGGCCGGCACAAACCCGCACAGGATTTGCGCCGGTCACCCCTTGCATATTGCCGGACAGCGTGCTACAATCCGCATATGGTTAGTTTAAACTAACACCATTGCATATCATCCGCAGCCGCCCCGTGTTCCCGCTGGACGCCGGCTGGGGACCCTGCGGGGAACAGCGGAAGTTCAATCCACACAAACGAGGAGGGTCAAGCGATCATGCGCAATTTCTTTGAACACACCCGAAACCCGCAGGGCCTGGGCGGAAAAATCATGGTGTCCATGATGAACCGGGGCCATGCCTCCGTGGCCCGCTGGGGCATGCAGCACCTGGAGTTAAAGGACGGCAGCCTGGTGCTGGATGCAGGCTGCGGAGGCGGCGCCAACATGGCCGCCATGCGGAAGCGTTTTTCCGGCGGGCTGGTCATTGGGCTGGACCACTCCCCTGTAAGCGCAGCCAAAGCAGAAAAGGTCAACCGCCGGGCCGTGGCCGCTGGCCTTTGCCGGGTCACGGTGGGAGACGTGGCGTCTCTTCCCTTTCCCGACAGCGCCTTCGATCTGGTCACCGCCTTTGAGACCGTCTATTTCTGGCCGGAGCCGGAGCAGAGCTTCCGCCAGATGCTTCGGGTCCTGAAACCGGGCGGCTGCTTTCTGATTTGCAATGAAGCCGACGGCTCCGATCCCGCTCAGGAAAAATGGTGTGCCATCATCAAAGGCATGAAGATTTACACCGCAGGGCAGCTGGAGCGCTTTCTGCGGTCCGCGGGGTTCTGCCAGGTACGCACAGACCGCGTCTCCCGGCGCAACTGGCTCTGCGTGACCGCGAAAAAGCCTTGGCAGACGCCTGGCTGACACATTCCTGCGCACAGCAGGTCAGGCGGCGCACATCCAACAGCAGCAAAAGGAAACAAGGAAGGCGCGAGAACTCTCGCGCCTTCCTTGTTTCGTATGCAGCGGAAACAGGCCCGGGCCGGCCCCTCCTGTTGCCGGTTCCGGAAGCTCGGCAGCGTTTCTGCCCGCAGGAGACACGCTCCCCATGCCCCGGATGCCGCAGTGCCGGGCTTGATCTCCCTATGCGATCACAACCCGCACATTCATCTTCTCCGCCTCTTTTACATAGGATTCCTCAATTTCGTTATCCGTAATAATGCTGTAAATCTCATCCACCGAACAGACCATGAACAGGTCCTTGCTGCCGAACTTGCTGCTGTCCGCCAGCACAAAGGTGCGGTCCGCGCAGGCCAGCATCTCCCGCTTCACTTCCAGCTGCGGGGCGCCTGCCGCTGTAAGTCCCACCTTCAGGTTGATGCCGTTGATGCCGATAAACGCCTTGTTGACATGGTATCTGCGCACCTGGGCCGCCGTGATCCCGTCCAGCATGTTGGGAGACTCGGAGAACACCTTTCCCCCCAGCACAAAGAGCGTCACATGATCGCAGGAGACCAGCATGGCAGCCGCGCAAAGGGAGTTGGTGATGACAGACACCTGCTTTTCCGGACCCTTCTGGATACATTCCGCAAGGTACAGGCAGGTCGTGGAATCGCCCAGCATGATGGTGTCCCTGTCCTCGATATATGTGTATGCCTTCTGGGCGATGGCCCGCTTTTGCGCGGCTCGCTCATAGTAGAGGCCCGGCCGGAAGGAAACGGAGATCCCGGCGGATCTGCGGATGGCTCCGCCGTAAGTCCGCTTCAGCCGTCCCTCCTCATCAAGGCGCTTGATATCCCCCCGGATCGTCACTTCCGAGCACTGCAGCAGCCTGCTCAGATCCGTGACCCGAACTTCCCCCGTATTCTCCAGTTCTCTGAGAATCGTTCTCAATCTTTCTTCCTGTTTCATATCGATCTTTCCTGTTCCTGGTTGATGTCCCGCGCCAATCCCCGCCGGAGGCAGTCCGGCCCCATGCAGCCGCAGAATCACGCTGCCGGCGGCCGGCCTCAAACGCTCAGCTGGGCCTTCTTCACCGGATCGGAGGCCCCGGTCCCGTTGGACGGGGATCCCGCCATCGCCCCGCACAGCGGCGCACGGAGAGCAGGCGTCTTTTCACCCGATCCTCCTGCCCGCTGCAGGGGCTCGGGCGCCGGACATGCACCTGCCGCAAATACCGGAAGCTAGGTCAATTTTATCAGGTTTCCCCGCCGTTTGCAAATGGTTTTCCCGAGCACGGTCCCTTTCCGGCCCCGCGGACCTCCCCTGCTTTCGGTGACTTAGGCAGCCCCGAATCAGGCGAAAGCCGTTCCCGCTTATACAAGGCGGCCTTTGTTCGAAACGCGCGGCCGGGAACCATGCAGGCGGACCGTTTTCCGCAGGTTCCGCCGCAGGGCAAAGCGTGCGGGAAGTCTGTTTGTGCAAATGCCGCCCCGAAACAAACACGTCTCGTTTGCGCAAACGCACAAAAAACGTTACGAAGTTTTGGTAAATTTTAAGCCGCGGAAATCATTGAAGCTATTCGAATATTGTGCTATAAGTAAAATATCAAACAAAAGAAAAAATAAGTCAAAATCTTTTGTTTTATATGATTAGTCATAATTTTAACTTACGACATCGAAAGGAGACGGAGTTGTGGGAACGAAACCGATTGTAGGCATATCAATGGGGGATCCCTTCGGGAACGGGCCGGAGATCTCGGTCAGGATCTTCAAGGATCCAAAGCTGTATGACATGTGCAGGCCGGTCATTATCGGCGATGCGAGCGCAATGGAGTACGCGGCAGCCGTCCAGAAAACGCTGTCCGGGTTCGACGTGAAGATCCGTCCGATCCACGCGATCTCCGAGGCCCAGTACGTTCCGGGCGTGATCGACGTGTATGACATGGGGCTGATCAAGCGGGAGGATATCCCGGGAGACCCCAAGGATCCCAAGCCCTTCGGCCTCGGGGCCACGGTGCTGGGCGGTGAGGCCAGCTTTCAGTATGTGGTCAAGCTCATCGACCTTGCCATGAAGGGTGAAGTCGACGCAACCGTCACCAATGCATTTTCCAAGGAGGCCATCAACATGGCCGGGCACCATTTTGTGGGCCACACCGAAGTCTATGCCCATTACACCCATGCGGAGAAGTGGTGCACCATGCTGGGACACAACGACCTGCGCGTCGCCCACGTCAGCACCCATTGCTCCTTGAGAGAGGCCTGCGACCGCGTCAAGAAGGACCGCGTGCTCGACGTGATCCGGCTGGCCAACGACGCCATGAAGAAGATCGGCATTGCCAACCCCAAGATCGGCGTGGCGGGCCTGAACCCCCACAGCGGCGAAAACGGCATGTTCGGCCGGGAGGAGATCGAGGAGATCCAGCCCGCCATCGACCAGGCTCTGGCGGAGGGCATCAACATCCCCGAGAAAAAGCCCACGCCGCCGGATACCATCTTCTCCAAGGCACTGGGCGGCTGGTACGACATCGTAATCGTCATGTATCACGACCAGGGACACATCCCCTGCAAAATCGAAGGCTTTGTCTACAACAAGGAGGCCGGCAAGTGGGATGCGGTCTCCGGCATCAATGTCAACCTGGGCTTTTCCATCATCCGCTCCTCCGTGGACCACGGAACCGGATACGGACACGCCGGCAACGGCGAGGCGAACGAGCTGAGTCTGCTGAACGCCATCGACTTTGCCGTGCAGCTGACAGGAGCGAAGGAGGGAGCGTAATGCTTCAGATCGGGGTAGTAGCGGACGACTTCACCGGCACAGCCAGCGCAGGAATGATGATGGCAAAGGCCCACGTGAAAACCGGGCTGTTTCTCAATGCGGAGACGATGGCCGGAAACGACGAGGCAAAAAAGCTGGAGGCCATTTACGTAAGCACCAGCAGCCGCGCGCTCCCTCCCCAGGCGGCATATGAGGCAGTGAAGAGCACCACACTGGCCCTGAAGGCGGCCGGGGTGCGGTACTTTTCCAAAAAGATCGACACCACCATGCGGGGCGGCATCGGATACGAGGCCGACGCCATGCTGGACGTCTTGGGCGGCGACACGGTCGCAGTCATGGTCACGTCCATGCCGCCGTCCAAACGGATCTGCGTGGGCGGCTACTCTGTCATCGACAGCGTCATTCTGAACGAAACCTCCGTCGCGCAGGATGTGAAAACTCCCGTCACGGAATGCTATGTGCCCGCCATCATCCAAAAGCAGACCAGGCGGAAGGTGGACCTGATCCCCATAACGGTGGTACAGCAGGGCTGCGAGGCCATCCAGCAGGCGTTGCGGAAAAGCCGTGAAGCCGGAACGGAATTCTTCATCCTGGACGCGGTGAGCATGGCCCATGAGGCGGAGATCGCCAATGCCTGCGTGGAACTGAACTGGAACATCCTGGCGGTGGATCCGGGCGCTTTTACCATGAAGCTCGCAGTCGCGCGGGGGATCGCCAGCGAGGACAAGCCGGCGCAGAAGGACGCTGCGGAGCCGGCAAAGGGAAAGACCGCACTGATCATTGCAGGCTCCGCAAATCCGTACACGAAGAAGCAGATGGAGCTTCTTCTCCAGGCGGAGCCGGCGTCTGTGCGCGTCAGCGTATCGCCAAACCGCCTCCTGGGAGACGAGGAGGAACACACGGCGGAGGTCACGCAGACCCTCGTCCAACTTCGCGGCGTTTTGCGCGCGCCCAATCCTCCGAAGGTGCTCCTGGTGGAGACGGCGCTCCACGACTCCCTGGTCAATCTCAGGGAGGAGGACGAACGGCATGGCTATGCGCAGGGTGAGAGCTCCGCACGCATCAA
This sequence comes from Dysosmobacter sp. Phy, assembly GCF_054476235.1. NCBI lineage: Bacteria > Bacillati > Bacillota > Clostridia > Eubacteriales > Oscillospiraceae > Dysosmobacter > Dysosmobacter sp. Phy. Next base: position 1,844,483 of record NZ_CM136997.1, on the reverse strand, counting down.
CCGCGGCCTGGCGGAGATCACCGACAGCGTTTTGCGTGAATTTGGGCGCGAGCGCATCGCGGGACTGCTCCTGACCGGAGGCGACACGATGGAAAGCGTCTGCAAAATGATCGGGACTGTCTATATCCGCGCCGTGGACAACATCGTTCCCCAGATCGATGTAGGCCGGCTGGCAGGCTCTTATGACGGCATGCCGGTGGTCGTCAAAGGCGGCTTCTGCGGCTATGACGAGGTGGGCATCGACATTGTAAACAGGATCTTGCTGGAAGCAAACAGATAACAGAGAAAAGCGAGAGAAAAAAGAAGGGGAAGTATTTATGATTATGAAGTTCTTGAAAAAGGTTCCTGCCGGAATGATGGTAGTCCCGCTCCTTTTGGGCAGCATCATCACCACGATCTTCCCGAATATCTGGCAGATCGGCGGACTGACGCAGGCGGTGTTCTCCAGCGCAGGCACCAATACCCTGCTGGGCGCGCAGCTGTTCTGCATGGGCACCGCCCTGCAGGTCGGCGACATGGGCAAGGTGCTCAAGCGCGGCGGCGTGCTCCTGATCTCGAAGTTTATCATCGGCGCGGGCCTCGGCATTCTGGTGGGCAAGATCTTCGGCTCCGCCGGCTTCCTGGGGCTTTCCTCCCTGGCGATCATCAGCGCAGTCACCAACAGCAACGGCAGCGTATATCTGACACTGATGGGCAACTACGGCGACCGCGCGGACGCCGGCTGCTTCCCCCTGCTGGCGCTCAATGACGGCCCCTTCTTCACTCTGGTGGCGCTGGGCGCCTCCGGTCTGGCGGACATTCCCTTCCAGTCCCTGATCGCGGCGATCATTCCCGTGGCCGCCGGTATGATTATCGGCAATCTGGACCACGACATGCGGGACCTGTTCTCTCCCATGGGCTCTGCCATCATCCCCATCATCGGCTTTGCTCTGGGCACCGGCATCAATCTGGTCAATGTGGTCAAGGGCGGCATCTCCGGCATCGTCCTGGGCCTCACCACGGTGTTCATCGGCGGCGCGTTCATCTGCCTGTGCGACCGCTTTATCAGCCGCCGTCCCGGGTATGCGGCCTGGGGCGTGGCGACCACGGCCGGCAACGCCGTAGCCGTCCCGGCTGCCATCGCGGTGGTGGATCCCTCTCTGGCGGCTGTTGCCGAGACGGCGACGGTCCAGGTGGCCGCGTCTGTGGTGGTCAGCTGCATCCTGGCTCCCCTGATGACCAGCTGGTGGGCAAAGAAATTCGGCTGCCCGCAGTACCCGCTGGAAGGGCAGAAGTTTGACTGAGCCAGTCATCGGTATTCTCTAGAGAACAAGAGGGTTTCCAATGAAAATTGTAATGGCTTGCGACCCCAATGCCGCCGCATTCAAGCAGGAAATGATGAAATTCGTCAGGGAATTGGGCCATGAGGTGACGGATTTCGGCAGCGACGATCCCATCTATGCCAACGTCGCCATCCGGGCGGCGGAGGCTGTGGCGGCGAAGGAATTTGACCGCGGTATCCTGTTCTGCGGCACCGGCATCGGCGTCATGATGGCGGCCAACAAGGTCAAGGGCGCCTATGCGGCAAACGTACTGAACGTCTATTCCGCCAAGCGGGCGTGCCTGTCCAACAACTGCAACATCATCACACTGGGCAGTCAGGTCACGGGCAATATGCTGGCAAAGGAACTGATCGCCGCGTACCTGAGCTGCACGTACGAGTACAACGAGCGCTCCGGCAAAAAGGTGGACGCGATCGTGGATTACGAAAACCGCCACACCTGCTGAATACATCAAAAGAGGGGGGCATCCATACGGATGTCCTCCTCTTTTGCAAGGGGCGATTAAAATCGATATTTTCCATAATTGAGTCAGCAGCAGGAGAACTGGCAAACCGGCCTTCTGGCCGGCGGCGCATTTGCGCCGTACGAGCGTTTTGCCGCAGGCAAAACCTCGGCGCAGGGCGAATTCACCGCGCAGCCGTTGGCGGCTTTGCCGCCTTACGGATGCGGTGTGCCCCTTGCGGGTGCTTCGCCCGAGCATTCCAATCACCGGAGGGTGGAGCCGCCCTTTGGGCGGCGGAACCCCAAAAAAGAAAGGCATCTGCTTTCTGATGGTTCCCATAGGTACATTTTCTGAACTGGGTGAATTGTCAGGCACAGAGGCGGACGGCGGAAGCCGTCCGCCTCTGTGTTTTCATGCCAGCAATCGGATGATTTCTTCTTTTTCTGTGATCTGTTTCGCCATGCGCGGTGCGTGGTCGCCCTCCCGCATGGGCGTGTCCAGCGCACCGATGTCCCGGTACACGATCCGGACGCTCTGGCCAGCGGAGCGGGAGTGCTTCTTCGTGCGCTCCCCGATCTCGATGCGCTGGATGAACAGCCGCAGCAGCTGGGGCGTCAGTTCGTCGATGGCGGTGTACTGCTTAGCCTTCTCGATGAAGGCGTCCACATTGGCGACCGAGGCTTTCAGCCTCTCCAACTGCTCCTCCTTCGCGGGGATGGCCGTTTCCAGCTCTTTCTGCTCGGCGTTGTAGTCGGTGGAGAGCATCCGGAACTGCTCGTTGGTCACACGCCCCAGCACGTTGTCCTCATAGAGCCGCTTGAACAGGGCACTCAATTCCCCATCTCTGCGGCGCATGGCATCCAGCTCCTTCTGCACACGGTTGATCTCCCGCCGCAGTTCCAGTGTGTTCTTCTGGTTGATGTACTCAGCAAACTGCCGCTCCTTCATCCGGGCGAAGTGGGTTACCCTGCGCAGATCGTCCAGTACGATCTGTTTCAGGTCGATCTCCCGGATCTGGTGAGGGGTGCAGGCGTCCTTTCCACGCTTACCGTAGGTGGAGCACCGGAAGTAGTACTGATCCTCCCGCATCTTTTCTGTCCGGCAGAGCACCAGGTACTGTCCGCAGTCGGAGCAGTAGACCAAGCCAGAGAATAGATTCGGCTCCTCCATGTGCTTGGGCGGGCGGCGTTTGTGCCGGCGCACCTCCTGGACGATCTCCCAGAGCTCCTGAGACACCAGCGGCGCATGGGTGTTCTTCACCAAAATCTGCTCGCTCTCCGGTCTGTGGATCTGCTTTTTGTTCTTGTAGGAAAGCGTTGTTCGCCACAAGGAGAGCGTGTGGCCGAGGTAGACGATGTTCTCCAGGATATTGGCTACCGTTTTGCCGCTCCAGCTATAGGGGCGGGTCGTGTCCAGGTGGTTGCAGGCCGTCCCTGTGTCCTGGTAGTACTGGTTGGTTGGGTTCAAAATCTGATCCCTGGTCAGGATTCTGGCGATCTGGTTGGGGCCTCTCCCGGCAGCGCACAGCTCGAAGATCCGGCATACCACGGGGGCAGTCGCCTCGTCCGGCACAATTTCTTTGGAATCCTTATCCTTCTTCTTGTACCCGTAGGGTGGTTTGGAGCCAGAACGCTCCCCGCGCTCCGCCTGCATTTTCTTGATGGCCCGCACCTTTTTGCTGGTGTCCTTGGCGTGGAGCTCGTTGGCCCAGTTGCGGATGGGGTTGAAGTCATTGCTGCTCTCCACCAGGGAATCCACTCCGTCGTTGACCGCTATGAACCGGACGCCCTTCTCTGGAAAGTAGAGCTCCGTCAGCTGGCCCACCTGCAGGTACTCTCGTCCCAGTCGGCTGAGATCCTTGACGATCAGGGTCTCCACCTCACCGTCCTCGATCATCTCCACGATTTTCTTCCACGCGGGCCGGTCGAAGTTGGTGCCGGAGTACCCGTCGTCGGCCAGGAACAGGGTGTTCTCAAATCCATTGTCTGCCGCGTACTTCTCCAGAAACAGCTTTTGGTTGTAGATGGAATTTGACTCCCCCTGCCGCTCGTCCTCCTGACTGAGCCGGCCATAGAGGATATTATATTTTTGGCTTGCCATATTCTGTAACCTCCTTTTCCTGGGGCAAGCCGGTATGGGGTAAGGACAGTATACCCCACCGGCTCCCCCAAGTCTACCGAAACATCAGGCGCTGTGGCCCTGATCCGCGAACTCGGCGTCAATCAGGGAGAGCAGCTTATCCGTGGGCGTCGCTATGGCCTGGTTGGGGAACACAGAGGTCACATGGAATACCTTCCCCCGGATGAGCATCTCCCGCTGGCTCTCCAGGTGATCCTCCCGTTGCTGGTAATTGGTGTCCCGGAATGTGGTCAGGATTTCTCCGCCGCGCTGCTCCTGCAGTACGGCCATCTCCGGGTGGTAGCCGCCCAGAACGCCGGTGTCCCGATACTCCTCGTAATCTTTTTTCATATTCGCCTTTCTTCCCATATCAGGGAACGGTTGGCCTCAGCTCATGGTCTGTTGCCAAGTTGGTTCTTCCTCATGATCGTCCTCCTTGTGGCCGAGGGCGATCTTCTTTTCCCTCTCCTTGCGGAGGGCCTTCCGGTCGCCGTGCTGGTGCGTGGTGGTGGCATCCCTTACGGGATTAGCGTCCGCACCGCGCTCCAGAGCGCGGCCAAGCCGGACCAGATCGTTCGCAAGACCACCATTCCCACCAGCGTGCCCAGCAAAATCAGGGCCAGCCAGATCAGCACGGACAGCGCCGTTTTCAGACTGGGAGGAGAAACAGAAAGTTCTTTCTTCTTCCCAGCCTGTTTCAGCTCCGCCCTCATTTGGGCCACATCCCGCGCCAGCGCCTCCAGTTGAGCCTGGGTGGGGAGCTGCCCCACCTGACGGCTCAACGCCCGAAACAGAGCCTCCTGTGCCGCAACGCTGGCCTCCAGGCGCTCCAGCCGGTTGCTGTTCGTGTTCTCCAGCTGGTACAGGGCCGTGAGCGCCGCCAGCAGATCGTCCCAGTTCTGCCTCGTGGGGGCATCCGTCGGCGTGGCCGGTACGGACGATGCCGGCGGCTGGTTCAGCTGTTTCAGTTCTTCTACGGATAATCTCTGCCCGGATTCGGAATTCACGTTCCATGACCTCCTTGGTGTACTTTCTTTCGTGGAGCCGGTCGTCCCGGCACTTCATGCCCTCCGGGGTGGTGTAGGTGATGTTCTTCCGGCTGTCCGTCCACCGCACCTGGTAGCCCTCGCTCTCCATCAGAGAAATAAATTCGTCTTTAGTGGCGGCATACCGCATACACTGATCGATAGTGTTCATCAGCCGGAACTTCCAGCTCTCGCCCTTGGTGGCGGAGCGATACTCTCGGCTGCTCATGCGTTTCTGCTTGACCTGTTTTTCAGGCGGCGGCAGGATGTCCAGACCGTGGGCGGCACAGATCTCGTCGCTGGTCAGCCGGTGGGCCTGCAGGTCGGCGGCGCTTTGGTGGAGTTTCCTGCCATCCTGGAAGCTGACACTGTTGACGATCAGGTGGCTGTGCAGATGGTCGGTGTCTATGTGGGTGGCCACCAGCACTTCAAAGTTGGGGAACTCCCTCTGGGCCAGCTCCAGAGCAATGGCGTGGGCCTCCTGGGGCGTCAGGTCGTCCGTTTCCGCAAAGGACTGGACGAAGTGGTAGTACTGCCGCCCGTCCGTTTTCCGATGCCGCTCCTTGGTGAGCAGCATCTCGGAGAGGGCACTTTGTGCGGTGCAGTTCCAGCCGGTCACCAACCGTTGCCCTTCCCACAGTGTCTTTTCGTCCTGCTGGCTGTACCGCAGCACCCCGCCCAGCGCGCCCCGGCCTCTGCCCCGGTTCTTGACGGCGGTGAAGGTGGCCACCTCAAGTCACCTCCCGCATCAGCTGCCGGAGCTGTTCGCTGATTTGGGCGTAGCCCTCTGCCAGTCGATCCCCATACACCACGGCGATCTTGCCCATGTTGGCCAGGGTGGTGAGCTGGTTGAGATTCCGCCCCTGGGCCTTCAGCTCGGACAGCACCTGATCCAGTCCATCCACCCGGACGATCTTCTTGCCCAGACCGCAGAGGCACAGGTAGTCGGTGACCGTCAGGCTCAGTTCCTGGGCTTTGGCCCTGATGCGTTCTTTGACTTGCGGTGTCACCCGCAGGGTGATGATCTCGCTTTTCTTTTCTCTCTGCATGGATACTCCTTCCTACATCGTTCCCCCAAAACTGGGGTTCGGGGCAGCGCCCCGGAACGGTGGCCGGCGTATAGCCGGACGCGATGCTTGCCCTCCCGAAAGGGAGGAATCCGTATCCCCGGCCTCCCTCAAGGTCTTACCGGAACAGCTCCAGAAACTCGTCTACGGAGCTGACCGCTCCGGCCTGTTTCCAGTAGTGGTAACGGAGCAGATCGCAGAGCGTACGGAAATTTACCTCCGCCTGTTCCAGCAGGCTGTCCATCGCAAGAGCCTGCTGAAAGGCGGTCAATTCCGTCGGCTGTTCCGGGTGTTGGATGAAGGATCTCACTGCATTCGCTGGGGGAATTTCCTCGTCATCCATAGACTGTTTCATTGTCTCCATGACGGAGTGCATGGTTTCCGCCGTGCAGCGGCCCGCCAAGGAATCCAAAAGCAATTTCAAATCTTTCTCCAGTCGGTTCATTTCTCCTCACTACCTTCCTTGGAAATATCTGTTTGATACGGTGACAGCTGTGACGGCTGTGACAACAAATCCGGCACTGGCTCCGTATCGTTTTTCCCGTCACTGCCGTCATTGCCGTCACAGGCTCGTGTCAACGCCAGCTCCCGCCGGTCACGAGTCCGCCTGCTCTGGAGAGCGATTCCCATGCGGGACAGTTCCTCTTGGCGGCGGAGCAGGTGTTTCATCAGCACATTGGGAAGTATTATTTCTCTGCAATAGGGCTCCAGCGCCTCTGCCAGCTCCGTGGCAGTGCCGGTAAACTCTCGGCGCTCTGAGAGAAAAGCAGAAAGAGAAAGCAGGACTTCGTCCTGTTTTTCTTCTATGGACTCTCCGCTGGACACCAGATTCCATAGATGCGTGTTCCGGTCGAACTCCAGGGCCAGCTCCTGGTACTCGATGTCCCGCCCGGTGCAGTAGAGGGTGGCGGTGCTGCCGCTGCGCTTCCCCTTTTTCAGCACCAGGTTGGTGTCCGTGGCTCCGCTGATGCCGGTGGTGCCGGAGATCATGTTCATGGGATCTTCATCGTTCAGTTTCCGCAGGTGGTGGATCAGCAGGATGGCGATGCGGTGCCGGTCTGCCAATTCCTTCAGCACACCCAGATCCCGGTAGTCGCTGGCGTAGGGATTTGCCTCGTTTCCCACGGCCCGGATGCGCTGGAGGGTGTCGATGACCACCAGCACAGTCTCTGGATGTTCCGCAAGAAATCCCTCGATCTGCTCCACCAGCCCGCTATGCAGTTTCTCGGACATGGTGGCAAAGCACAGGCCTGCGGGGGCGTCATCTGTGATATCCAGCAGACGGTTTTGGATGCGGGAGTAACTGTCCTCCAGGCAGAGGTAGAGGACGCTGCCCCGAAGAGTAGGGAAATTCCAGACTGGCTCTCCCTTGGCGACACATAGGCAGAGCCACAGAGCCAGCCAGGATTTTCCCACCTTCGGCGCTCCAGCCAGGATGTGCAGGCCCTGGGGGAGCAGTTTGTCTACGACAAAGCGGATGGGCGGCAGGACGGTGCTGATCAGAGTCTCGGCGTCCAGATAGGTCAACGGGGTTGGATTCATGTTCGCCCTTCTTTCTTTTCTGAGTTTCTTTTAGGGCAATCCCAGCTGCGGCCATCAGCTGGTTTTCCGATTCGAAAAATTTGCCCTTCACCCATTAGGACACTCAGAAGCAGTTTGTAAACCAGAAAATGAAAAATCTTTGGGAAAAATTTTGCTCCCGCCCGGTATGGACGAGAGCGGAGCCTGCGAATAGCATGCCCAGAGAAAGAAAAAAGCCGGGGAGCCCTGTCATATGACAGAGCTCCTCAGCTTTTCGTAGAGCTTTCTCAGCCGCTTTGATACCGCCATTTTCGACATGCCGCAGAGCCTCCCGATCTCCTCCATGGTCAGCTCCTGACCATAGCGCAGGGCGATCAGGTTTTGCTCCTGGGCGTCTAATGTTTGGACGGCCTTTCGCAGAGTTTCAAGCTGGAGGGCCTGGATCGCAGTTTCTTCCACGGGAGGGTCGGTGTTTCCAAGACAGGACAGCACCGTTTCAAACTCACTTCTACTCAGATGCCTCTCGTCCCGCTTGTCCTGCGCCTGCTCCCGTTTCCGCTCCTGCTCCAGAAATTCCGCAACCTCCCTTGGCACCGATACTGGCTCCCCATTGTAGAGAACAACGACAGAGTCGTCCATTCGTGTCCTTTCCGCTCTCCACGGAAAGGCGCACACCCGCGCTGCCGGTACAGCGCCAAATACTGAAGACCTTCATGGATGTTCCCTTCGTTCAGGGTGGTTATGGTGCCCTACGAGGCCCATGAATGTCTGAGGTCCCACCGGGGTGTGGACCTCACCGGAAAGCTGCGAGTTCTTGGCTTTCGCCTGAATTTAGTATAGAACAAACGTTCCCTTTTGTCAATGCTGAGAGTTAATATAGAAAAGCCCACCATAAACGGGGGGACCGTCCTGGGCTATTCGGTAGAAGAAGTCAGGATACTCCGCACCGCTGGGAGGCACTTGCCCTCTTCAAAGGGAAGAATCTCCCCAGCGGGGCTGCCGTTTTCCTGTGGCAGTTATCTGCGGAGAAAGAAGACTGCAAGGATGCAAAGCCCTTAGGTCGTTACATCCTTACAGCCTTGCTCTGGGATCTGTCAGTACCACTGGTTCCTCCATTTCTATAAGGGCACAACCAAATTCTTTTTGGAGATCATCAGCGTGCGCTCTGATATACCCAAGTCTTCGGCCCGGTCCAGTACGGCTTCTGCCGCCACAGGCTCCGTGAGCGTCCGATCCAATCCTTCTTTCATCTGGGTGTTCCTGATTTAGAGTTTCCTGCCACCGATGAGCACATCATCGATTGCCCCTACGCAGGTGAATGAGGAGCCAAACGTTGCTCTTGAGGAAGGAGGCTATCATTCTGTTTGTTTTTGTCTGTATTCGCGAGGTGTACAGTTATAATACCGACGAAAGAATTTTGTGAAATTGCTGGGGCTGTCAAATCCGCAATCCGCCGCTATTTCTGAAATGCTTTTCCCCTTGTCGCCAAGTAGCATTTCTGCTCCCTGCATAATGCGATATTTTAGCAAATATTGGACAGGAGAAATCTGGATTGTTTTTTGAAAACAACGCATACATTCTCGCTCGCTAATATCAGCAGAATTTGAAATATCTGCTAATGACAGACTATCCGCAAAATTTTTGTGAATAAATTCAAGCATTTTCCTAATCCGTAGATTATCTTGATCGAGAGGCTGTTCCTTTTCGGTAAGCTGTTGTTCAAACTGCTCATACAAGTAAAAGCAAATGCGGGAAAGATTTTCCCGGACGATAAATTCAAATCCGCGTACATCCTGCTCCAGTGCTTCAAAGGCGGCGTTAAACCAAACTGTGGTGCCTTCCATTCCATCACCAATAAGCAAGCCAGAAAAGGAATGACAGGATATAAGCGGTTGAATATATTTTTTGGCATAAATAGAATTGTCATTTCCTGTGATAAGCGAGGGGCTGAAAACAAGAGAACGCAGACGGCATTCCCCAACCGCAAAAGCAGAATGAAGGACATTCGAATTGATGGCAACCAGGTCGCCACGTTCCAATAGAAAGGATTCAGACGGTGTCTTGACTTTCATTTTCCCCTCTGCCATATAGACAAGTTCAATTTCATCATGCCAATGCCACGGTATCATGTCCTCCTGTCGCTCTGTATGAAAAGAAGTATATCCGGCACAAGGAAAGTCAATCGTTCCATGCGGCTGTAATTCTTTTGATACTCGATTTAGATTTAATCCGCACTCCTGTAAGGCCATTGTATGCCCCCTCCTTTTGTTCGGCGGTTTTATTATATTATGCGGCTATATATGAGTTGTATCAAGTGTGGATTGGCGGTATTCTTTTAGTAAAGGAAAACACAGGAGGACAATACAATGTTTCAGTTGTTGTTAGGAATTATTTACCTTGCTTTTATCAGTTTGGGGCTTCCTGATTCCCTCTTAGGGTCAGCGTGGCCGTCCATGTATCAGGAGTTTTCCGTTCCCGTTTCTTATGCGGGTGGAATTTCCATGATTATTGCGGTAGGCACGATTATTTCGAGCCTGCAAAGTGACCGGCTCACCAAAAAATTCGGGACAGGAAAAGTGACCGCTTTTAGTGTGCTGATGACAGCCGCCGCTTTATTTGGCTTTTCAATCAGTCATTCTTATTTGGCGCTGTGTATATGGGCTATTCCTTATGGGCTTGGCGCCGGGAGTGTAGACGCTTCACTCAATAACTATGTCGCGCTTCACTACGCCAGCAGGCACATGAGTTGGCTTCACTGTATGTGGGGTGTCGGCGCTTCCCTGGGGCCTTATGTCATGGGATATGCTTTAAGCGATAGCGGCTCCTGGAACATGGGGTATCGTTATGTTGCGATCCTGCAAATTGTTTTAACCGCTATTCTTATGTTCAGTTTGCCGCTGTGGAAAAACAGAACATCGGCAGATGTAAAAATTGATACAGAGAAAGGAGAACCTCTTTCTCTGAAAAAGATCGTCTCCATTCCGGGTGCAAAAGAGGTCATGGTTACATTTTTTTGTTACTGTGCCGTGGAACAGACAACGGGCCTGTGGGCAAGCAGTTATCTTGTACTGTACCGTGGATTGGCTGAGGACACAGCGGCCAGTTTTGCCAGTCTGTTTTTTGTGGGGATCACCGTAGGACGGGCGTTGAGCGGATTTTTGACGCTAAAGCTAAATGATACGCAGATGATTCGATTGGGTCAGGCAATCGTGGCTGTGGGCGCGCTGCTTTTGCTTCTTCCATTTGGAGAAAGCGGTTCCTTGGCCGGACTGGTTTTGGTTGGCTTAGGCTGTGCTCCTATTTATCCGTCGATTATCCATTCCACGCCGGATCGTTTTGGAGCGGATAAATCCCAGGCAATTATTGGCGTGCAAATGGCGTCTGCCTATGTGGGCACCTGTCTAATGCCGCCTGTTTTCGGGCTGATTGCAAACCATATCAGTGTTTCGCTATTGCCGCTCTATCTGCTGCTTATTTTGACCCTCATGGTACTGATGCACGAAAAACTCTTAAAAGTGACCTTAAAGTGGAGGGATCGAAATGCTGCATATTAAAATTCTTTACATTCCGAACGAGGAAAAACTGATCCGTCTAATCCAAAAAAGCCAAGGGCAGGTATCGTTCTTATGCCCAGGGCACGGGCTCTATGACTTATCACAAGAAAATGCTGATATGGAATTGCTGAAAACAGAAATTCGGAAAGAGAAAGGAATTGATGTATTCCTGTCCGATAAAGATGATTATTTCAGATTTATCAATTATATGGTATATGCCGGTTACGAGTAAATATCAGCCGATTTATTACAACAGGCAGAATGGAGGGAAAAAATGTTAGCCGATTATCATGTGCACACAGAATATAGTGACGATTCTGTTTATCCTATGGAAAGCGTTGTAACCGATGCGATTGGCCTTGGATTAAACGAGATCTGTTTTACCGATCATGTTGACTACGGTGTAAAATCCGACTGGGAAAGCGGGAAAAAAATTAAATATCGAAATGGTGAACCTCTTGCAAATGTATATTATCCTCAGTACATAGAAGAAATAAGAGAAATGCAATATTTGTACGGAGATAAAATTGGACTAAAGATGGGATTGGAATTTGGCATACAAACACATACGATTCCTATGTTCCGTACCTTGTTTCACAAGTATCCTTTTGATTTTATTATACTGTCTATTCATCAGGTCGGAAATCTGGAGTTTTGGACACAGGATTTTCAGCGTGGGAAAACACAGCAGGAATACAATGAAAAATATTATGAAGAAATGCTCGCGGTCGTACAGCAATACAAAGAATACAGTGTTTTAGGACACATGGATCTGATTGTGCGTTACGATAAAAACGGCGTTTACCCATTTCAGAACATCAAGCCGTTGATAGAAAAGATATTAAAAACCGTCATCTCCGATGGCAAAGGGATCGAAATCAATACTTCCTCATACAGATATGGTCTTTCTGATACAACGCCATCTATGGACATCTTAAAGCTGTATCGGGAGCTTGGGGGAAAAATTATAACGATTGGCAGTGACAGCCATAAACCGGAACATTTAGGGGCTTACATAAAAGAAACCAAAGAATTACTAAAGGGCTTGGGATATACGCAATTTTGCACTTACAAAAATATGTCGCCCATATTTCACGATTTATAGATACAACAATGAAATGTCGCTCAACGGAATAATAAAAAAAACCGTTGTTTCGGCGGCTGGGTATTCACACGCCAAAACACAATACAGCAGCCTTGCGGCGGTTTTGAAATAGCAAGTTTCAAGCCGCCGTTTTTTTGAAAAATTAAAATACTCTGCCCTCATACTGACCTGTTTCCGGCTTCGCCATGTGGTTGGTACTCGGTGAAACGATAAGACGTACATAAACTTGAGGAACCTGGAGGTTGTCTTTGAAAACGCCTTCATTATTGGCTGACTCCACTCATTTCAAGATCTGCAAACCATTTTAAAAATCCTAAACCTGTTAACAAAGATATGGACTGAAAAATCATATTCTCTGTTTACATTTTATCCATTTATATAGTGCTATAGTGCGGGAAAATTTCCTCTCGTTTTCTCATAAGTCATGAAAGAAAAAAACAAGGTATGTGAAGTTTCACATACCCTGTTCCCATACACGGCGATAAGCCCCACAGGTTCACTTTGTGTACCTATGGGGCTTATCAGTTCAGCAGATGCCTTTCTTTTTTGGTGCGCCTGAAGGGACTCGAACCCACACGCATCGCTGCACGAGAACCTAAATCTCGCATGTCTACCAATTCCATCACAGGCGCGGATCACGACGGCGGTCTCCGGCAGAACGGCTCGTCCGCGGATGGGCCGGGCGCCGGGATATGTGCAGTATAACACATTCCCTACTCTTGAACAATAGGCAAAACTGCGTTAAAATAGGACCCGTTACGAAGTTTTCTGCTGAAAAGAGGAAATCCGCCATGATGACACCCCGCGTCGCCGCCATCCACGATATGTCCGGCTTCGGCCGCTGCTCATTGACCGTGGCCATCCCCATCCTCTCCGCCATGGGCGTCCAGTGCTGCCCCCTGCCCACTGCTTTTCTCTCCACCCATACCGGCGGGTTCGAGGGCTTCACCTTCCTGGACATGACCGACGAGATGCCCAAGGTGGCCGCCCACTGGAAGCAGCTGGATCTGGGCTTCCGGGCCCTGTACAGCGGCTTTCTGGGCAGCGAGCGGCAGATCGGCATTGTGGAGGACTTTATCCAAAACTTCTGCGCCGACGGCACCATCGTGGTGGTGGACCCGGTCATGGGCGACCACGGCAAGGTCTATCAGACCTACACCCCCGCCATGTGCGCCGGCACCGCCCACCTGGCCGCCCAGGCCGACGTCATCACCCCCAACCTCACCGAGGCGGCCCTGCTGTTGGGCATCCCCTACGAGGACCTGCCCGCCGGAGAGGCCGGCTGCCGGGAGATCGTGGAAAAGCTGAGTCTGGAGGGCCGGCGCTCCGTGGTGCTGACCGGTGCCGCCGCCGGAGAGGACGCCACCGGCGCCGTGTGCTTTGACGCCGCCGACGGCCGCGTCCACGCCGTTCAGACGGAGCGGGTGCCCCGGGAATTCCACGGCACTGGAGATGTGTTCGCCAGTGTCCTCACCGGCGCCCTGGTCCAGGGCGCCAGCCTGACCGAGGCCGCCCGGGCCGCCGTGGATTTCGTGAAGCTCTGCGCGGAGCGGACGGCAGCGGAGGGCCTGCCCATGCGGGAGGGCGTGGACTTCGAGCCCCTGCTGGGGGCGCTGACCGCCTGGGGGGCACGGACGTGAGCGCGTTTCCCTCCCTGCGGCGGCTCAACGGGCTGTACATCCTGCTGCACCTGGTCTACTGGGCCATGTTCGCAGCCTTTGCCGGATACCAGACCGCCCTGGTGCTGAACCGCGGCTTTTCCAGCGCGGACGCCGGGGTCTTTGTGGCCATCCGGTGTCTGGCGGGGATCTTTGCCCAGCCCCTGATCGGCAGCTGGGCCGACCGGCACCGGACGGTGCCTCTGAAACGGATTCTGGTGGTGTGCCTGCTGGCAGCCCTGGCCGTCAACGGCGTGCTGATCGCCGCCCGTCCCGGCTTCTGGGGCATGGCGGCCATCTTCCTGGCCCTGGGCGTGCTGGAACTCAACGCCTATCCCCTGCTGGACTCCATGGCGGTGCAGTTTATCAGCGTGGGGCTGGAGGTGCGGTACAGCCTGTGCCGGGGCCTCGGCTCTTTGTCCTATGCCGTGTCCTGCGTGCTGCTGGGACGGCAGGCGGCGGCCCTGGGGGTGGAGACGCTGCTGTGGACCCACCTGGGCCTGCTGATACTGATGATCCTGGTCTCCGCCGCCTTTCCGGCCTTCCCCCAGGAGGCGCTGCCGCCGCTGGCCGAGGGGGAGCGGCCCCACTCCGTGTGGTATCTGATCCGCTCCAGCCGCTCCTTTGCCTGGATGCTGGCGGCGGTGTTTTTCGCCCTGGCGGCGGTCATGCCCATCGTCAGCTTCATGGTCTCCCTGGTAGGCGAGCAGGGCGGCGACGAGAGCCATCTGGGCCTGGTCCTGTTTTTGATGGCCGCCTCGGAGCTGCCGGCAGCCCTGCTGTTCCCGGCCCTGCACCGGAGGCTGGGCAGCGGCGGAACTCTGGCGCTGTCCGTGGTGTTCATGGGGCTCAAGCCGCTCTTCTTCCTGCTGGCGCCGGACCTGTGGTGGCTGCTGGCGGTCCAGCCGGTCCAGATGCTGGGCTACGGCCTGTTCACGCCCGCCTCGGTGTACTACGCCAACGAGAACGTGTCCCAGGCGGACCGGATCCAGGGCCAGTCGGTGATGATGATGGCCTCCAACGGCCTGGGGGCCATGTTCGGCAACCTCTTGGCAGGCTATGCCGTGGACTGGGGCGGCTGCGGCGCCATGCTGGGACTGTGCCTTGGCCTGGGCGCCGTGGGTATGGTCTGCTGCGCCGTGTCATTGCGGATCGGACGGAGAAGATAAGCAGAACGCCCTCCGGCGCGAAGATTTGCGCCGGAGGGCGTCTTTCTATCGGTTCGTCTCCCGGACGTCCGTCCGACCCAGCAGATCATCCACGCTGACGCCGTAGAAGTCTGCCAGGGCACAGAGCACCTGGGGCGGGAGCATCCGCTGTCCGCTCTCATAATAGGCATAGGTCCGCTGGGGCACATTGATGGCCCGCCCCACCGCCGCATGGGTCAGGTCCGCGTCCTCCCGGAGGGCCCGAATCCGCTCGAATCGCCGTGTCTCCATCTCCATCACCGCTGTCAGTATAGTCAAGAACAAATTGTTCTAAACTGTCGGCAGTTCCGGTCTCTGTGAGGACCAGGGGCAATTCGGATCGTCCCGGTGAAAACTTTTACTTGACCTTCCCCCTGGGGGAGGGTATATCCTAGAAAGCAGAAACAGGCCGGCTGCCGGCCATACGCCCTGCGGGGCAGGAAAGGAAGAACACATATGAAGCAGCGAACCCGTTGGAGCGCCCTGCTGTTGGCGCTGACCCTGGCCCTGAGCCTGACGGTCTCCGCCGCCGCGGAGGAAACCGCGGATCCGGTGGAGGAGGCCATCGCCGCCGCGGCCACCTTCGGCGGTGCCATCAGCATCCAGTACGCCCTGTGGCAGGACGGCGCCGTCACCGACACCGGCGCCAGCGGCGTCTACTCCAAGACGGAAAACCGGGCCCTGACCGAGGACATCCTCTACGGCATCGGCTCCGTCAGCAAGATCTACACCACCGTGGCGGTGATGCAGCTGGCGGAGCAGGGCAAAGTGTCCCTGGACGCCCCGGTGACCCGCTACCTCAAGGACTTCCGGATGGCCGACAGCCGCTACAAGGACATCACCGTCCGGATGCTGCTGAACCACTCCTCCGGCATCATGGGCACGGGCCTGGCCGGCGCCATCCTCTTTGACGACGCCGACCCCTCCGCCACCGACGGTCTGCTGGAGGCCCTGTCCACCCAGCGGCTCATCGCCGATCCCGGCGCGTACAGCGTCTACTGCAACGACGGCTTCACCCTGGCGGAGCTGGTGGTGGAGGCCGTCAGCGGCATGGACTTCATGGACTATGTGGACCGGTACATCCTGGACCCCATCGGCCTGGACGACACCTACGCCCCCGGCGGCGACTTCGACACCGCCCGCCTGGCCAAGACCTACTCCGGCAGCAGCACCGAGGCCCTGCCGGTAGACTCCCTGAACGCCATAGGCGCCGGCGGCCTGTACGCCACCGCCTCGGATCTGGCATCCTTCGGCGGCGCCCTGACCGGCACCAAGCTGCTCAAAGAGTCCTCCCTGGAGGCCATGGCCTACCCCGAGTACAGCCGCGGCATCTGGCCCGACGACACCCTGGACACCCTGGCCTACGGCCTGGGCTGGGACAACGTGGAGTGGTTCCCCTTCTGTCAGAGCGATATCACCGCCCTGACCAAGGGCGGCGACACCCTGCGCTATCACGCCGCCCTGGTGGTGCTGCCGGAGTACGACATGGCGGCGGCGGTGGTCACCTCCGGCGGCACCTCCACCTATAACCAGCTGGCCGCCACGCAGATCCTGGCCGCCGCCCTGGCGGAGGAGGGCGTGAGCGTGGACCAGACCATCCCCGCCTTGCCGGAGGCGGAGCCCGCTCCCCTGCCGGCGGAGCTGAAGCAGTACGCCGGGTACTACGGCTCCACCTCCCTCCAGTACCACATCGAGCTGGCCGACGACGGCACGCTCACCATGACCTGCCCCACCTATCCCACCATGGTCCCGGCCCAGACCTTCACCTACTGCGCCGACGGCACCTTCCGGGATGCCACCGGCACCGCCGCGCTGTCCTTCGTGAAGGAGGACAACGGGGAGATCTACCTCTATCAGAAGGCCGTCTCCGCCCTGCCGGGCCTGGGGGCGCTGCCGGTGTCCAACTACGCGGCGGTGAAGCTGCCGGACAACGCAGTGACGGAGGAGGTCCAGGCCCTGTGGGACCAGGTCCTCACCATGAGCATCCTGCCCATGACTGAGAAATACAGCTCCCAGGTCTACCTGTCCCTCAGCGAAACCGCCGCCGAGGCCTCTGCGCCCATTCCGGGCTATCTGGGACCGGACCGGATCGCGGATGAGACCAGCGCCCTCTTTGCCGTGGCCCTGCCCGGCGTGGGCGGCCGGGACGGCATGGACTACACCCGTCAGGTCCGGGACGGCGTCACCTGGCTCACCGTCCGGGGCAGCGTCTACATGGAGGCCTCCGGCGCGCCGCAGCTCTTCACCGGCTCCGGCTGGGCCTACTCCACCATCCAGCCCGACGGCTACGCCCGCTGGTATCAGGTGGGCTCCGCCGCCGGAAAGACCATGACGGTCCAGGGGCCGGAGGACGCCGGCTTCTGGGTCTACGACGCCTCCGGCAAGGTGGCCGCCTCCTCCGTGCTGGGTGACACCGGCGCCGTGACGCTGCCGGAGGGCGGCATGGTGGTCTTTGCCGGCGAGGCCGGTGCCCGGTTCCACCTGCGCTTTGCCGCCTGAGCGGTCCAAATGCATAAAACGCCCCCGCTGCGAAAGCAGCGGGGGCGTCTTTCCTCTCTCAGCGCTCCGAGTGGGTCCAGGAGCGGGTCTGGTTATAGGGCTTGTAGGCGGAGGTCAGCACCTTTTCAAAGATGGGGGCGTCGGGCTCCTCCACCCGGCGGAGGATCTGCTCCCCGGCGGCCTCACCCAGTTCCTCCACCGGCTGGATGATGGTGTCCATCTGGTCGGCATAGAGCGCGTAGACGTCGGAGTCATAGTCCACGAAGCTGACCAGGTCGATGTCCTGGGCCAGCTGGATGCCCTTCTGGTGGAGGTAGATAATGGTCTCCGAGGCCATGAGGCCCTGGCAGACGATGATGGCGTCGCACTGGCGGTCCAGCAGCTCCTCCAGGCAGCCGGCGGCGCTCTTTTCCATGGAGTCGCCGTAGCGGATCAGATCCGGATCCTCCGGCAGTCCGCAGTCGGCCATGGCCTGCTGATAGGCGGAGATGCGCTCCGTGGTGGTGGACAGGCGGGGCAGGCCGCCGATGATGCCGATGCGGCGGTCGCCCTTTCCCGCCAGGCGGCAGACACTGCGGTAAATGGGCTGGAAGTTGGACACGCAGATGGAGGAGTACTTCTTCACCGGGAAGGTCCGGTCCACCAGCACCACCGGGAAGCCGGCGGGGATCAGCGCGTCAAAGCGCTGGAAATCATCCATGGTGCTGGCGATCAGCAGTCCGTCCACCAGCCCGGCGGTCAGCAGGCGGATGTTGGTCTCCTCCCGCTCCATATTCTCCTTGGTGTTGGCGATGATCAGCTGATAGCCGTGGGCGGAGAGATAATTTTCCACCGCCTCGATCATGGTGGCGAAGAATTTATTGGCGATATCGGGCACAATAAAGCCGATGGTCCGCTTCTTTCCGGTGCGGAAGCTGCGGGCGGAGGCGTCCGGCGTGTAGCCCAGCTCCGCAATGGCCTTGTAGACCTTCTCCTTGGTCTCATTGGAGACGTAACGGGTGTTGTTGATGGTGTGGGAGACCGTGGCGGTGGAGACCCCCGCCAGCTTGGCCACATCCGAAATCGTAACTTTCATGGACCTCTTCCTTCTTTGCGCAAAGATGTGTTACCTTGCGTAAACAATTAGCTACTCCAGTATAGGACAGCTTTTCTCCGACGTCAAGGCCTTTTTCCCCTTCAGTCCGGGAATTTTTTTGGTTTTTCGTGGTTTTATTATTAAATATTCACAACCAACCTTCAAAAATGTTATCAGAAATGACGATTGTCAAATATCAAACAGTATGCTAGTATACCAATATAAACGATTACATGAAACGTTTGCGCAATCGTTTCAAATGGACGCCGAGGAGGCGTACCCGTATTTGTGAAAGGAGTCTTTCCATTATGAACACCAAAATCGGCATCAATGGCTTTGGCCGCATCGGCCGTCTGGTCTTCCGCGCTGCCCTGAACCGGGACGACGTGGAGGTCGTCGGCCTGAACGATCCCTTCATGAACCCCGAGTATATGGCCTATATGCTCAAGTACGACAGCGTGCACGGCAAGTTCCCCGGCGAGGTCTCTTCCGAGGACGGCGCTCTGATCGTCAACGGCAAGAAGTATCCCGTGTTCACCGCCATGGACGTCAAGGACATTCCCTGGGCCTCTGTGGGCGCTGAGTATATCTGCGAGTGCACCGGCAAGCACCTGAGCAAGGACCTGTGCCAGGGCCACATCGACGCCGGCGCCAAGCACGTCGTCATGGGCGCCCCCTCCAAGGACGACACCCCGATGTTCGTCATGGGCGTCAACCACACCAAGTACACCTCCGACATGACCTTCGTGTCCAACGCCTCCTGCACCACCAACTGCCTGGCTCCCATCGCCAAGGTCCTGCATGAGAACTTCGGCATCGTGGAAGGCCTGATGACCACCGTGCACTCCGTCACTCCCACCCAGAAGCTGCTGGACGGCGCTTCCCTGAAGGACTGGCGCGGCGGCCGTGCCGCTACCGGCAACATCATCCCCTCCTCCACCGGCGCCGCCAAGGCCGTGGGCAAGGTTATCCCCGAGCTCAACGGCAAGCTGACCGGTATGTCTATGCGCGTTCCCACCCTGGACGTGTCCGTCGTGGACCTGACCGCCAAGCTGGCTAAGCCCGCCACCTATGAGCAGATCTGCGAGGCCATGAAGGCCGCCTCCGAGGGCGAGCTGAAGGGCGTTCTGGGTTACACCGACGAGGACGTTGTCTCCTCCGACTTCCTGGGCGATCCCCGCACCTCCATCTTCGACAAGAAGGCCGGCATCGCTCTGACCGACACCTTCGTGAAGGTCGTCTCCTGGTACGACAACGAGTGCGGCTACTCCAACAAGATGGTGGACCTGATCCGCTACATGTCCTCTGTGGATCACAAGTAAGAAACGCCTTCGCGTTTTGTATAGTGCCGCGGCGGCCCGGACCGAATGGTCCGGGCCGCTGTGTTTTTTGTAAAATACTTGCTGACGAAGATCTCTGGAGCCCGACGGAGAGAGGGCAGAGTACTTCCGCGGCCAACAAGCCTATAGGGTAGTCCTTCCCGTAATCGCCCACCCCATGCAAAGCCGCAGCGCCCAACCGGTGATCCGGTCGGGTGCTGTTTTGTTCTTTCATATCCTCGGGCTGCTCTCTGTCAGCGAAAAACCGCGGCATATGCAGGAAAAGCGGAACCTAGCCAAGGCAGGCGCCTGCTTATCGCCGCAGGCGGGAACGCCCTCCTCTGCTCAGCAGCTTCGCCCCCATTCATCTCACCTTCCGCCTTTTCCCCTTATAAAAAACAAACCTCCGGCAAGCCGTGTCAAACAGACGGCCACCGCAGGCGCTGATCGGTCCCCCAGTCATAACACAACCCCCCGCTCGCTCCAACGACGAACGGGGGGTCTACTCCTGGATCGGATTTTCCAATACTGTTTACCTCTTGCTTTCTTCGGTTACCGTTCGGATGCTTGGGAACAATGCTGGGGTAATGGGAAACTCAGGTTTGCCAATCCATAAAACATCAGGTACACGCAGACGTCTGCTCTGGTTCTTACCAAAACGCTTGTTCTCGTGTTGCTCATCAGAGTGAGGTGTGTTTCGTCTTTGGGTCTTCCGGAGTCTGCTGAGAATTTGCTGGGTTTTGAGGGATTCCTCTGTTCCGAACGGCGCTGGGATTCAGGATCATTTTGGGACCTCTGAGCTAGCTAGCCCATTGGACTCACTCCTTTCCTGTGTCTATAATGTACAATACTTTCTCTCTTTTGTCAATCCCTATTGTGAGATTTTACAATTTTCACAAAGGAATCACCTTTGGAAAAGCAAAACGCACAAATCTGCGGCCGGGGGTCTCACGCCTCCCGCAGGGTCCGGAGAAAGGCCGCCGGGGACAGCCCCCCGTCCTCCAGAAAGGCCTGCTGCAAAGCCTCCAGGTTCTCCTCGCTGTGCTCGATCTCGCTGCACAGCCGCCGCACCGCCTCGGAGAGGCCGCACACGGCCGCCAGACGCCGGGCCAGGAGCACCATCAGAACGCACAGCTGCACCCGGCCCAGCAGGTCGCCGTCGTTGACCGCCTTGAGGGGATACCGGAACAGGAAGTATGTTCCCACCCGCCCCAACAGCCGCTCCGGCACGGGCACCGCCTCTGCCGTCTCCGCCCGGCGCAGCAGCTCCCGCCAGTCACCGTCCAGCGCCTCCAGTCCGGAGAGGACTTCCAGGACCCGTGGAAAGATCCCAGGGCCCTCCGGGAGTTCCACCGGGGGCGCCTCCCACACCTCCGCCAGAGCCGCCAGTTCCGCCGCCCGATCCACCTCCAGCAGACCCTGGGCCTCCAGCGCCAGCAGCAAAAGTCTTTCCAGCCGCCCCTGAAGCGGGCGGGCACGGTCCGTCAGCTCCCGGAGCATCCGGTCCCGCAGGGGCACCAGACCCGTGAGCCACGGGTCCCCCGGCTCCTCCGGCTCCGCCGTCTCCGTCTCCCGGAAGGTCAGGGGCGCGTCAGACCCCAGCAGCAGTGCCAGCGCCGCCGGGCAGGAGGCGCACAGCGTCACCTCCCGGAAGGGGCCGTAGTCCTCCGTAAAGCGGGGATGGCTGCGGCAGGTGACGGAGGTGGCCTCCGGACCCAGCTGCCGGTGGATCTCGCAGAGGTTTTCTCCATCCAGAAAGGGGCACCGCCCGCCGGAGAGGGGAAAACAGACGTCCCCCTCCGCGTCCGTCTCCATGGCGGCGCGGAGCTTCTCCCCCAGATCCCCCGGGACGGCATCATAGAGGCGAGCCGTCTCCTCGTCGATGACCACCTCCCACTTCTCGCAGCAGGTGTGGGGGCACTCCCCCGCCAGACAGTGAAACTGCTCATAGTAGTCCGGTACGCGGATGCGCATGGTGTCCTCCTCTCACTCCGGCAGCTGCTCCGGGCGGAGCAAGCGGAAGTGGTTTTTGTGGAATTCCAGGACCCCCTCGTCCCGGAGACGGCTCAGCACCGCCGACAGGGCGCTGCGGTCCACCGCCAGATAGTCCGCCAGCTGCTGGCGGTCCAGGGGGATGTCGAAGGCCGGTCCCCCGGCCCGGAGGGCCTGGGCGGAGAGGAAGCTGAGCACCTTGTCCCGGGTGGTGCGCCGGGCCATGTGGCCCATCTTCCGCGTCAGGGCCAGGTTCCGCCCGGCCAGCAATGCCAGCAGGTTCCGGGACAGCTGCGCGTGGGCGGCGCAGCCCCGGCCGCAGCCGGCCACCGCCCGGCCCGCGTCCAGAAACAGCACCTCCGTCTCTACCGCCGCCAGGGCGGAGACCTCCAGCGGCTCCGAGCCCAGGCAGGCGTAGGACTCGGCGAACACCTCCCCGCTCTCCGCCAGACCCACGATGGTCCGGTTGCCCCAGAAGTCCTCCCGGACGATGTGGACGGCGCCGGAGAGCACCAGGCCCAGCCGCTGCGCCAGGTCCCCCCGGCGCAGGATCAGCTCCCCCCGCCGGTAGCGGCGCCGGGCGGCGCCCATGCAATCCAAGAGCGCGTTCAGCTCCTCCGAGGGAATGCCCCGGAACAGGGGCGAGACAGCCATGGCCGGGGTGATCTCCATATGCGTTTCCCTTTCTTTCGTTGGAAATCCAACAGACTATTCCCTTCTATTGTAGGATACTGTGTCCAGAAAGGCAAGGGGAGACCCGTTTGAAATGAAAAAAAGGAGAAACACTATGGTACGCAGGATCATTGAGATCGATCAGGAAAAATGCAACGGCTGCGGCGCCTGCGCCGCGGCCTGTCACGAGGGCGCCATCGGCATGGTGGACGGCAAGGCCAAGCTGCTGCGGGACGACTACTGCGACGGCCTGGGCGACTGCCTGCCCACCTGTCCCACCGGGGCCATCACCTTTGTGGAGCGGGAGGCCGCCCCCTATGACGAGGCAGCGGTCCAGGCCAAAAAGGCCGCCGGAGACACGCTGCCCTGCGGCTGCCCCGGCTCCATGACGCAGACCCTGTACCCGGCGGAGGAGGCTCCCCGCCATCCGGCGCCCCAGGCTGGCTGTCCCGGCTCCCAGACCCAGGAGATGGGCCACGGCAATCCTCATCACCCGGTGCCCCCGGCGGCGGAGGGTCCCGTGTCCTGCCTGCGGCAGTGGCCGGTACAGATCAAGCTGCTGCCGGTGGAGGCGCCCTTCTATCAGGGGGCAAAGCTCCTGATCGCCGCCGACTGCACCGCCTTTTCCCGGGCGGACTTCCACCAGCGCTTCATGCGGGGCCGGATCACCCTGATCGGCTGCCCCAAGCTGGACGAGGGCGACTACGCCGAAAAGCTCACGGAGATCATTCGCCGCAACGACATCCGGGAGGTCACGGTGGTGCGGATGGAAGTTCCCTGCTGCGGCGGCATCCAGCGGGCCGTGGAGACGGCCCTGCGCAACAGCGGCAAGTTCATTCCCTGGCAGGTGGTGACACTGGGCCGGGATGGAAATATTCTGGATTAAAGGAGATATGGATATGAACGCGATCGTCAGCGACGCCTGCATCGGCTGCGGCCTGTGCGAGGGCACCTGCCCGGATGTGTTCCACATGGGAGACGACGGGCTGGCCCACGGCAGCGGCGTGCCTGCGGGCCAGGAGGATCTGGCCCGGGAGGCCCGGGACAACTGCCCCGTGTCCGCCATCACCATTGAGGAATAAGAACAGCGGGGCCCGCGCCGGATCGGCGCGGGCCCCGCTGTATCGTCATCATAGTCATCGTCTCATCTGTCGCCGGGCCGCCTCAGGGGGCGCGGCGTTTTTCCTGGTACATCCGGCGGTCCGCCTGGTCCAGCAGCTCCCGCAGCATTTCCACTGAGGGGGAGAACTGGTCCGTGTAGGCATAGCCAAAGTCCGCCTCCGCCACCGGCACCAGAGCCGCCCGCAGCTCCTCGATCTTCCGGCAGACAATATCCTCCCCGCAGTCCAGCAGGATGACCACGAACTCGTCGCCGCCCAGACGGATCACCGAGTCCTGGCCCCGGACATGCTCACCCAGCACCCGGGCCACCTGCTCCAGCGTCCGGTCTCCGGCCAGGTGGCCGAAGGTGTCATTGACCTCCTTGAACCGGCGCAGGTCCATCATGATGACACCCACCCGGGTCAGCCGGTCCATCTGGCGGCGCAAAAACACAAAATCGTTGAGATAACGGCGGTTGAACACCTGGGTCAGCTCGTCCCGGTACAGCTCTTCACGGGCGGCAGACGCCTTTTCCAGGGAGAAGTGCCCGCGCCGCCGCTCCACCAAACGGGAAGGCGCCCAGCCGGCCAGCTCCAGAACCAGGGGCACTTCCCGGCCATTTTCCGTCAAAAACAGCGGGCAGGACAGGGCGTGGACCGGACGGCGATGGTCCGGGCTCTCGCCGCTGACTCCACCAGGAGTGTCCAACAGTACGTACAATTCATCCCAGGGCCCCCGCTCCAGCCTGTCCTCAGATATGGGTGTCAGCCGCTCTTCCGCCGCCGGATCCAGCAGGCGCACCACCTCAAACAGACGTTCCATCTCCCGGACCAACAGGCACAGCTCTCTTGTTGTGTAGCGGTCTCCGCTCTTCATGGGACCTCCTTCTGGCGCAGGGGCGTCCAGCTTTTCTTTGATCTTACCATTATACAGGCAGCGCGCAGAAAAGGCAAGCATGTACATTGGCAGATCCTTACAAATATATTACCTATTTTCTAGGGATTATGTCAAATTTGTATGCATATATCACCAAATCACTTGAAAAAAACATTGTTTTTTATCAAAAATATGCGAGGAAAAACATTCACCTTCAGTGAACACCCCCCGTCCTGCAGGACGGGGGGTGCTGCAGACCAAGAGGCGCTCACTCCTCCCGCCGGAACACGGGCAAGGACCAGCCCCGGTGATCCGTGTGGAGCAGATGATGGGACTTCTCTCCCAGGGGCGCACCCAAAAACTCCCGGTACAGCGCCTGCACGTCGGGGTTTTCGTGGGAGAAGCGGACGGGCGCGTCGGCATCCAGCTGCCACAGGCGCGCGCCTCGCTCGGCGGCCAGCTCCTCGCCCTCGTGAATGGGCTGACCACCGCCGCCGGCACAGCCGCCGGGGCAGGCCATGACCTCCACAAAATCGTACTCCGCGCGGCCCTTCTCCAGGGCCTCCATCAGATGGCGGGTATTGCCCAGGCCGCTGACCACGGCCACCCGCACCGCTCCGGCACCGGGGATCGTATAGGTCGCCTCCTTCCAGGGCTTGTCTCCCCGGACCTCTGCGAAGGCGTCCGGATCCGGGTTCCGGCCGGTCACCAGGAAGTAGGCGCTGCGCAGGGCCGCGTCCATGACGCCGCCGGTGGCGCCGAAGATCACCGCCGCGCCGGTGCCGGAGCCCAGGGGCGAGTCGAAGCTCTCCTCCGGAAGGTCGGCGGGCACGATGTGCTCGCTGCGCAGCAGCCGCCCCAGCTCCCGGGTGGTCAGCACAACGTCCACGTCCGGATCGCCGCAGGCATCGGCCATGGTGGGCAGGCCGCACTCGCTTTTTTTGGAGATGCAGGGCATCACCGACACCACGAACATCCTGTGGGGATCGATGCCCTTGCGCTGGGCGAAATAGCTCTTGGCCATGGCGCCGAACATCTGCTGGGGGGACTTGGCGGTGGAGAGATTGTCCGTGTAGGCGGGGAACTGTCCCTTCACGAACCGTACCCAGCCGGGGCAGCAGGAGGTGAACATGGGCCAGGCGTACTGATCCCGGTGAGTGAAGCGGTGGAGGAACTCGCTGCCCTCCTCCATGATGGTCAGGTCTGCGGTGAAGTTGGTGTCGAACACGTAGTCAAAGCCCACCCGCCGCAATGCCGCCACCATGCGGCCGGTGGTGGCGAAGGCCGGGTCCAGCCCAAAGCTCTCCGCCCAGGCCACCCGCACCGCCGGGGCCACCTGGATGACGGTGGTGATATTGGGGTCCTCCAGGGCCCGGAACACGGCGTTGGTGTCGTCCCGGGCCGTCAGGGCGCCGGTGGGGCAGTGGGTGACGCACTGGCCGCAGTAAGTGCAGTCGGTGTTTTTCAGCAGGCGGTTGAAGCTGACGTCCACGGTGGTCCGGGAGCCGGTGCCCGCCACATCCCAGATGTGCATACCCTGGACCTTGTCGCAGATCTGAACGCAGCGCATGCACTTGATGCACTTGCCCGCCTCCCGGATCAGGGGGGCGTCCAGGTCGATCCGGGACCGCTCAGGCTTGACGGCGTAGGGCTGGTAGTGGATATTCAGCTCCTGGGAGAGGGTCTGGAGCTCGCAGTTGCCGCTGCGGATACAGGTGGTGCAGCTGGTGTCGTGCTGGCTGAGCAGCAGACGCAGGTTGGTCCGCCGGGCCCGGCGGACCCGGGGGCTGTTGGTGGAGATCACCATACCCTCCAGCACCACATTGTCGCAGGCAGTGACCAGCCGCTCGATGCCCTTCACCTCCACCACGCACATGCGGCAGGCGGCGATCTCGTTGATGCCCTTCAGATAGCACAGGTGGGGGATGGGGATGCCGGCGGAGCGGGCGGCGTCCAGGATGGTGGTGCCCGCCTGCACGGAGACGGCGCGGCCGTCGATGATCGCATTTACCATTTTTCCACACGTCCTCCCTTGAAAACTCCGTATCCGAAGTGGTCGCACCGCAGGCAGCGGGAGGACTCCTGCTCCGCCTCCTCCGCGGTCAGGCCGCACTCGATACAGGTGAAGTCATGCTTGCGCTCGCAGGCGTCCCGCTCGGTGGTGTTGACCCGGCCCCGGGGCTTGAGGTCGGAGAACCGGGGCGCCGGCACCTGGACGGGCGAGGCGATCTCGTGGTGGAAGCCCAGGTACTCGTCGATGTTGGCGGCCGCCGCCTTGCCGGCGGCGATGGCCCGGATGACCGTGGCGGGGCCGGTGACGCAGTCGCCGCCGGCGAACACGCCCTCCAGATCCGGCAGCTTGGTGTCGGACCCGGCCAGCAGCGTGCCGCCCCGCTGGATCACCACGCCGGACTGCTCAAAGCCCAGGGACTCCACGCCCTGTCCGATGGCCACGATGATGACGTCCGCCTCAATGCGGTGCTCCGCCGCCCGGGCGGTGCCGGGCTTGGGACGGCCCTGGCGGTCCATCTCGCCGATGATCTGGGGCTGAGTCCAGAGGGCCACGGCGTTGCCGCTATCGTCGCTCTCGATCCGCACCGGGGCGTGGAGGGTCAGCAGCTCGGCCCCCTCGGCCTCGGCGCCCTCCACCTCCTCGGGCAGGGCGGTCATGTCCTCCTTCCGGCGGCGGTAGACGCAGGTGACCTTCTCGGCTCCCAGACGGATGGCGCTGCGGGTCACGTCCATGGCCACGTTGCCGCCGCCGATGACCACCACCCGCTTGCCGGTGAAATCCGGCTTTTCGCCGTCGCCGATGCCCCGCAGCAGCTCCACCGCAGAGACGACGCCGCGGCTGTTCTCGCCCTCGATGCCGGTCTTTTTGTCCGTGTGGGCGCCGATGGCCAGGTACAGGCAGTCGTACTCCTGCTTCAGCTGATCCAGCGTCACGTCGGTGCCCACGTTGATGTCGGTATGTACCTCAATGCCCAGGGACAGGATCGAGGCGATCTCGGCGTCCAGCAGCGTCCGGGGGAAGCGGTAGTCGGGGATGCCGTAGCGCAGCATGCCGCCCAGGGCCTTCCGCTTTTCGTAGACGGTGACGCTGTGGCCCATGAGGGCCAGATAGTATGCGGCGGAGAGGCCGCCGGGGCCGCCGCCGATGACGGCCACCTTCTTCCCCGTGGCCGGGGCGCAGGGGGGCTGGGGCACCTGGCCGGCCTGGTCCACGGCGTAGCGCTTCAGGGCCCGGATATTCACCGCGTCGTCCACCATGCGGCGGCGGCAGCGGGCCTCGCAGGGGTGCTCGCAGATGTAGGCACAGGCCACCGGGAAGGGGTTGTCCTTGCGGATCAATCGCACGGCGTCGGCATAGCGTCCGGCGTGGACCAGGGCGATGTAGCCGGGGATATCCACGCCCGCGGGACACAGCGCCACGCAGGGCACCGGGTTTTTCAGGCTGCCCAGGCACCGGTGGCGGAGGATGTGCTCCTCATAGTCGTCCCGGAAGCCCTGGAGGCCCATGAGCACCAGCTGGGCGGCATTGATGCCGATGGCGCAGTCAGCGGTGTCCACGATGGTCTGGGCGGTCTGCTCAATGCGGCGGAGGATCTGAATGTCCGGCTGGCCGTCCAGTACCTCCCGCAGCATCTGGGCCAGCTGCCCAAGACCGATCCGGCAGGGCACGCACTTGCCGCAGGTCTGGGCGTGGCACAGCTCCAGGAAATTCAGAGCCATGTCGATGGGACACAGGCCCGGGGGGCTGGAGGCGATCCGGTGCTCTACATTCCGGTAGAGCTGATCCACCACCGCCTGGGCCTGGCTGGGGGTCTTGATATCCAGTCTGCTCATGGGGCGTTCACTCCTTTTTCATCAACCTGTGCCGTCCGGCAAAGCCGGGCGGCGTTCCTCCTTGTTTAAGCATACCGGATTTTTGTGGAATGTGCAACAAAGCGGCAGAAAAAGGGCGGCAAAATTCCGTAAAACTTTTACCATCTTCTTTATCCAAAAACACAACGGCGGCGTTTCTTTCTTGCGCCGGTCCTGGGAGACTGATATACTGGGGAAAATCATCGAAAGCGGGGGGACTGGCTATGGACAAAGCGGAGACATACCGATATCTGGACAGCCGGGGCATCGCCTATGAGGTCACGGAGCACCCGGCTGTGTACAGCATGGCCCAGCTGGACCAGGTGGCGCTGCCCTACCCAGCGGACGACGCCAAAAACCTCTTCGTCCGGGACGACAAAAAACGGGCGTACTACCTCATCACTGTCCGTGGGGACAAGCGGGTGGATCTGAAGGCGTTCCGCCGCCGCCATGGCACCCGGCCGCTGACCTTTGCCTCGGCGGAGGATCTGGCGGCGCTGCTGAAGCTGACCCCCGGGTCCGTGACGCCCCTGGGCCTGCTGAACGACACGGAGCGCCGGGTGACATGGTTCCTGGACCGGGACTTTACCGGCCGCATCGGCGTCCACCCCAACGACAACACCGCCACCGTCTGGATGCAGGCGGCGGACCTGGCGGATCTCATCCGGGACCACGGCAATCCGGTCCATCCGGCGGACATGGAATAAGAGGAAGGCGCGGGGCCCCACCTGTCCGGGGCTCCGCGCCGTGTCGTTTTGTCCTCAGGTATTGTCCCGGCTGATGGGCTCCCGGATCAGCAGCCGCCGCAGAGCGGTGGCGTTGAAGGGGATCAGGGGGTAGAGATAGGCCTTGCCCACCAGGGGCTTGGTGGTGGCCAGCAATATCAGAATCCCCAGGGAGCCCAGGAAGAAGCCCCATGCGTCGAACACCGCCGTGACCAGCAGCAGCGTCACCCGCAGCAGCTTGAAGGCGTAGCCCAGCTCATAGCTGGGCTGGGCAAAGCCCGCCACCGACACGAAGGCCATATACACCAGCACCTCCGGCCCCAGCCACCCGGCCTGGACGGCGAAGTCGCCCAGGATCAGCGCCCCCAGCATGGAGAAGGAGCTGGAGAGGGAATCCGGCGTGTTGAGGGACGCCAGCTTCAGCACGTCGATCAGAAACTCCACCACCAGCAGCTGCCAGAGAAGGTCCAGGGACGCCGGCTCCGGGGAGGACAGGAAGTCCAGCCATCCCGGCAGCCGCCCCGGCTCGTTGACCATCATATACCAGGCGGGCGTGATGAACAGCGAGATCAAAAACACGATGATCCTCAGCACCCGCAGGTAGGTGCCCACCAGGGGCGGGAAGTAGAACTCGTTGGCCTCCTGGGTGAAGTCGAAAAAGGAGGTGGGCAGAATCATCACCGAGGGGGAGTTGTCCACCATGACGATGATATACCCCTCCATGACGCAGGCGGCGGCAGTGTCCGGCCGCTCGGTGTAGCGGACCTTGGGAAAGGGGTTGTACCACTGCTTGGGCCGGATGCTCTCCGACACGCTCTCCTGCCCCATGCTGAGGGATCGCATCTTGATCCCCCGCAGCTTCTCCCGGACCTGCTCTAAAAGCTCCTGGTCCACCCGGTCGTCCAGATAGCACAGCACCACGTCGTTGTGGCTGCGGGTGCCCACCTTCATGCCCTCCATGGTCAGGTGGGGGTCCCGGATGCGGCGGCGCAGCAGGGCCATGTTGGGCACCACCGCCTCGATGAAGCCGTCGTGGGCACCCCGGAGGACCTTGCCGTCCAGCGGCTCCGCCACTCCCCGGCTGGGGTACTCCTTGGCGTCGATCAGCGCCGCGCCCCGGGCTCCCTCCAGCAGCAGCAGGCTCTTGCCCAGCAGCACCGAGGTGACGATGTCGTCCCGGTCGAAGCTGACCTCCACCTCCATGAATGTGACGAACCGGTCGGTGAACTCCTGCATCTTTGTGATGGTCCCCACCTGCTCCGGCTTCAGGGACAGCCAGAAGGCCCCCATCCGCTCCAGGATGGCGTCGCCGCCGAAGCCGTCGATGACCCAGATCCGCCCCCGTCGGCCGCCGATCTGCAAATCCCGGCAAACCATGTCGCAGCTGCGGCCGGCGCCCAGGGTCTCATCGAACCAGCGGACGTTATCTGCATAGTGTTCTGAAAGCTGTTCCATGCGGCACCTCCATTGCTCAAGCAAAACCCGCCGGACCGCGGGCCTCCGCGGTCCGTATCAGGGGTAGTATGTGCCGCCGGAGCGTGCCGTATCCCATTCCTTTCAGTTATATTCACGTCTGTTTCTACAATTTGTTATGGATCTTGACAAAAAGAGACCGCCCGCAGGCGGTCTCTTTCACAGTTATGCAGGAAAGTGCCGGCGGGGCAGGCACTCTCACGCCGTCTGCCGGACCGGCTCCAGATGCTCCCGGGCAAAGTCCCGGAAGGCATCGCCGATGAGCGCCTGGCCGGCGGAGTTGGGGTGGGTGCCGTCCTCGCACAGAAGCTGACCAAGGTGGCCGTGGGCCAGGAAGGCCCCCCGGATGTCCACCAGCGGGGTCTCCGTCTGCCGGGCCAGCTGCTCCACCGCCCGGGAGTAGTTCTCCTGATGGGCGTAGATGTTGGTGAGGCTGCCCAGCCAGCGGCGTACCGCCGCCTGGTCCAGCTTGCCGCACCACCAATGGAAAAACCGCTCCGGCTCCAGCGGCGGCAGGGTGGTCAGCACCGGCGTGATGCCGTGGAGCCGCAGCTGGGCGATCATCTCCCGATACCGCTGCAAAAACTCCTCCAGGGGCACGTTGGGCCGGTGGTCCCCCTCCGGGTCCGCCGCCACCTGGTCCCAGCGGAAGTCGCAGTCGTTGCCGCCGAAATCCATCACCACCGCGTCGCAGGGCGTCTCCCGCTCCAGCAGCCGCTCCAGCAGCCGCTCCCCCTTCACCACCGTGGCGCCGAAGTGGGAGCCGTTTTTCACCGTCAGTCCGAAGTCCCGCTCCAGGCCGGGAATGCCGATCTCGTTCCGGGTGACGTACCGCCCGGTGGCGGGCTCCACCTGGATGCCCTTGAGGATGGAGTCCCCCAGCAGCTGGATCTGCGATACACGTTTCATAGCAAGACCTCCAAACCGTGTAATCTAGTTTCTAAAACAATATTATACAGTTTTATTGAATTTGTCAAGTCGTCCGTACCAGCTTTTGCGCCGCAGCCAAAAAAAGCGGCCGCCCGGAGGCAGCCGCTTTGCTGTATGGTCCGTCACCGGTCAGGATGCCCGGTTTTCCGGCGGTCCATTCCCCTTGTCCCTCTTTTTCCGCAGCAGGCGCCACAGCACCGTGCCGCCCACGGCCAGCAGAACCAGCACCGGCACCCAGGCGTAGGCCAGGATCATCACGATGGCCTCCAGGAAGTCCACAAATCCGTTCCAGCCGGCGGCAAAGGCCCGGCCCAGGCGGCTTGCAAACGTGGTGGGCGGCTCCTCCGCGTTGGAGAGCTTGTAGACCTCCTCCAGGGAGATGGTGACGGTGGAGTAGTCCACCAGGCTGTCGTACTGGCGCAGAGTCCCGGTCAGCTGCTCGATGGCCAGCTCCGTCTCGGAGATGGCGGACTCGATGGTGATGATGTCCTCCATGGTCTCCGCCTGGCTCAGCAGGGTCTGGAGCCGCTCCAGCTTGGTCTGCTGGGTCACCAGGCGGCTCTCCACGTCGTAGTACTGCTCACTGATATTGTCGCTGCCCTCCTCCTGGCGGACCACGTGGCACAGCTCCCCCACCTGCTCCAGCAGATTCCGGAAGTTCTCCGCCGGGACCCGGATGGTGTAGAAGGCGCTGCGGTAATTGCCGCCGTGGTTGTAGACCGAGGCGGACTCGAAGTAGCCGCCCAGGTCCTCCACCATCTGCCGCAGGCTGGCCGCGGCGTCGTCAAAGGCGGTGGTCTCCACGCTCAGGTCCGCGGTGTAGATCATCTTGGCGTTGCGGAGCCGGTCCTCCCCGCTCCCGTCCTCCGCCGGGGATTCCGGCATCTGCGCCGTCATGTTCCCGCCGTAGCTGCCGTTGTCAGCCGTCTCCTCCGTCGCCACCATGTCTGAGGCAGTGGCGCCGGATGTGTCGCTGCCGCCGCAGCCGCTCATGAGGCCCAGCAGCAGCAACAGCGCCGTCAGCATTGCAAGTCCTCGCTTCATGTCGTTACCTCCTTCTTTTCCTCCATCCGTTCTTCCATCATGGTCATTTGTCTGTATAGACGAGATTTTTTGCAGAAGGTTCCGCCGGACGCAAAATTTTTCCCTGGTTTTGGGAGGGACGGTTGCCTTTTTCCCCCACGGGAGGTAAAATGTCGATGTATAAATGCCCGCTCGGCGGGCCGCAAATCGATTCGGAGGGGAAAACCATATGACTTATCAGGAAGCTTTGGAAAACGCCCGGGGCAACATCGGCCCCTACTGCAAGTCCTGCCCGGTCTGCAACGGCCTGGCCTGCAAGAACACCATCCCCGGCCCCGGCGCCAAGGGCATCGGCACCGGCTTCATCCGCAACTACCAGAAGTGGCAGGAGCTGTGCGTCAACATGGACACCATCTGCGAGAACAAGCCGGTGGACACCTCCGTGGAGCTGTTCGGCCGGACCTTTGACCTGCCGGTGTTCGCCGCCCCCGTGGGCGCCATGCAGCTGCACTACGGCGACAAGTACGACGATTTACAGTACAACGAGATCCTGGTGCCCGCCTGCGCCCAGGCCGGCATCGCCGCCTTCACCGGCGACGGCACCAACCCCGCCGTGGTGGAGGGCGCCGTGAAGGCCATCTCCGCCTGCGGCGGCCACGGCGTGCCCACCATCAAGCCCTGGGATGTGAACACCCTGAAAACCAAGCTGACCCTGGCCCGGGAGGCGGATCCCTTCGCCATCGCCATGGACATCGACGCCGCGGGCCTGCCCTTCCTGAAGAACCTGACCCCGCCCGCCGGCAGCAAGACCGTGGAGGAGCTGCGGGATGTGGTGGAGATGGCCGGAAAGCCCTTCATCCTCAAGGGCATCATGACCGTCCGGGGCGCCCAGAAGGCCCTGGAGGCCGGCGCCAAGGGCATCGTGGTGTCCAACCACGGCGGCCGGGTGCTGGACCAGTGCCCCTCCACCGCCGAGGTCCTGCCCGGCATCGTGGACGCGGTGGGCGGCAAGCTGACCATCCTGGTGGACGGCGGCATCCGCTCCGGCATGGACGTGTTCAAGGCCCTGGCTCTGGGCGCCGACGGCGTTCTGATCGGCCGGCCCTTCGTCAACATGGTCTACGGCGGCGGCGCCGAGGGCGTCAAGGCCTACGTGGACAAGCTCAAGGCGGAGCTCAGCGACACCATGGCCATGTGCGGCGCCCACAGCATCGCGGACATCGACCGCTCCATGCTCTACGGCTTCTGAGTTCAAATACATCCAAAAGCAGCGCCCCCGGCGAAAGCCGGGGGCGCTGTTTTACTTAGCGGTTCAAGTCTTGTTTCCGTGGGAACGGAGATCACTCCTCGTCCCGCTTCTTGCGGCCCAGGAAGGTCACGCCGGCAAGGCCCGTGCCGGACAGGGCGGTCATGGCCAGCCACAGGGCGGACATATCGCCGGTCTCGGGCACTTCCGCCAGGGGAGTCTCCTCATCGGGGAGCTCCGTAGTCGGGGTCTCCTCCTCGGGCAGCTCCGTAGTCGGGGTCTCCTGATCGGGCAGGTCCGTGGTGGGCGTGTTGCCGTCGGGGATGTCGGTGCCGCCGTCGCCGCCGGGAGGCGTGGGATCAGTGCCGCCGGGAGGCGTGGGATCGGTGCCGGGACCCTCGGGACCGGTGCCGCCGCCGACGGTGTAATCCACAGTGGGCTTCTCGAAGTCCTCAGGATCGCCAGGAGTACCGTCGGAGTTCACCGGGTGGAGGGTGGCGATCTGGTTGGTATCCAGCTTGTAGTCGCCGGGCTCGGTGGGAGGCGTGACCAGCTTGACGGTGTAGGTCAGCTGGACGGGAGCAAAGTTGCTGACAGCCTCTCCGATGGTCCAGGTAAAGTGCTCCTCATTCAGGCCGTTGCCTCTCTCATATTCGAGGGTGAAGGCATAGGTGCCGTCTCCCACCGGCTTGAAGCCATAGCGGTTATCGGTCAGTCTCACGGCGGGATAGGTCGTCTCGCCCACCTTCAGGCTCATGGCGGAGACATCGTTCACGAAGTCAAAGTCGTAGCTGCCGGCCACATAGCCGATGTAGTCCACGACATAGGAGCCCTTGTCCACCGCGTAGAGGATGTCGTTCTGGATGTCGTCGAAGTCCAGGGTCTCGCCGTTGCTGAGGGTGGACATGAAGCTGCTGCCCAATTCGGAGGAACCCGTGTAGATAGCGTAACAGTGGTACGCCGTGCTCAGGTCCAGATACGCCTGATACGCGTCATAGAACGCGCGGTCGATCGCCTGTGCGTGATCCTGCACTTCATCAAGAGGAATGTACTTCTCAGGCACAGTATCAGTCATGGTACTGGCGCCGGTAAAGTCCATCACATAGGTATCGCCGTCGGCTTCCACCTGGGGTTTGATCACCGTGGTGTAATAGGTGAGCCAATCGACCCCACCGGGCACCTTGTACTCGCCGTCCCCGAGGCGGTTGCTCAGGCACCAGGTCGTATACTCGCCGAAGTACCGGGTGCCGTCGGCCTCCAGCTGGTTGAAGATGATCTGCACCGTCTCACCGTCCGGGCCAGTGAACAGGCGGGTGAGGCCGTCGCTGACCAGGATCACGTACTTACGGTTGTTGGCCACGCTGGTATGCTCCTCCAGCATCGCCTGCGCCGCCAGCAGGCCCGCCTCGATGTTGGTGCCGCTGGTATCCTCTTCCAGAGGGATCCTGGCGCTCATTTTTTCCGCCACATCGGCAGCGTCATAGGGAGAGAGCTCCCGCATCACATGATAGGTACCGTCAAAGACAACGATGCCGACATTGATGACCGCCTTGGTGGACTCCAGGGAGCTGTTCAGCGCTTCCAGCATCGCCAGACCACCCTCGGTAGATTCATCTCGGCTGCTGGTGGACTTATCTACAACAAACACGATGTCGCTCTCCAGCGTCTCCTCCGCGGAGGGCAGGGACAGCGTCACCTGGGACTTCAGATCCTCGTCCAGAGGAGTGGCCGTCTTGGACTTGGAGGTATCCCACTCAAAGGTGGGCTCCTCCACTTCGACCGTGCGGTCATACCGCAGGACGATCACGTTGTCCGCCGCGTTGGAGGTCAGGGTCAGGGTCTCGTTGGGGGTGGTGCTGGTGTACTCGTAATCGCCGCCCTGATAGCTGGGCACCTGCTCGATGTCGGCCACGCTCACGGTACTGCCCACCAGAAGGCCGGTGACCGGGTCGCTCTCGGTGGAGCCGGTCAGCTTGTCGTTGGTGTAGTACTCATGCCGGACGGTGTAGGAGGTGTCCAGCTGCTCCAGCTCGATGACGTTGTAATAGGTGAATTCGTAATTGGCGTAGACATTTCCCGCACCGGGAGCGTCAATTCCATATCCGGACCAAATCTCCAGTGTTTCACCGTCTTGGAACCCATCCTCGGTCAAACTGGCAAAATAGGAATTTGTTTCCTCATAGAGAGCTGTTCCGGGCAGATAATCTCCTACGCCGTGAGAACGGGAGAACTCCAAGTCCCCACCATAATCCGAAGGCAGAGGTTTCAGATAGTCAACATTTTCTTTTCCGAAAACAGCACTGAACAGACCTGTATAGAACGCATTATAGCTGGCGGCAGCAAGTTCAGCCTCCGGCCATTTGATCTGAACATCCAGCTCTGAACCGCTCCCAGTAACATACACAAACCGGTCGATCCACGGATACTGCTGGATCTTTGCAATCAATTCCTCCTGGGTCATAGTAAAAATACCGTTGGCGGTAACCAGATTTCCATCCAGCCAGTCCGGGTGATCGCCAAACATTTCTGTCAGGCTTGCATAGGAGGTTCCCCTTGTGTCGTTGTAATAATTCAGTACATAGCGCGTCATAGCGTTTTCACCGGAATATCCCGCCTGATCCAAATAGTTATAAATTTGGCACATCTGGTCAAACGTGACATCTCCGCTATTACTGACCCCGAAAATACTAAGAAAATAAAATGGGATCATCGCGCCGGAATGTCGGATGGGGAGATATTGTCCGTCATAAGTCAAAACAGGCAGCAAAGAGCCTTCTTCCAAGCTGCCAAACTGACTGGTATCCTCTGGGGCAAGGGCAAAACTGCCGTCCTTATACCCATAAACATGCCCGGAATTGTTTGTTACCTTGATCAAAAATTTGTAACTATCGCCAGGCATCTGTGTCTCATTTTCCCACAAATCCTGTGCGCATAGGCCCAAATCAATTACCAAATCGGAGGAGGATACCTCCTTCCCAATGGTATAGTTGAACGTATAAACTTGCGTCGCCGGGTCAAACTCGTAGCCATCATAGGAGATCCCATCGGACATCTGCTTATACTCCACATCGCAGGTCTCCTCGGGGATCTCGGGGGTCTCCTGCTCGGGGGCGGTCACCTCAAAGGTCCAGGTCTCCGACCATGTGGGTTCAGTACCGGGCTCCAGAGGGTCGTTAAAGACACGAGCCGCCTCGATCGTCTGGACGGTCTGCTCCTGAGTGGTCGGCTCCTGAGTGGTCGGCTCCTGAGTGGTCAGCTCCGGGGTAGTCGGCTCCGGGGTAGTCGGCTCCGGGGTAGTCGGCTCCGGGGTAGTCGGCTCCGGGGTAGTCGGCTCCGGGGTAGTCGGCTCCGGGGTAGTCGGCTCCGGGGTAGTCGGCTCCGGGGTAGTCGGCTCCGGGGTAGTCGGCTCCGGGGTAGTCGGCTCCGGGGTAGTCGGCTCCGGGGTAGTCGGCTCCGGGGTAGTCGGCTCCGGGGTAGTCGGCTCCGGGGTAGTCGGCTCCGGGGTAGTCGGCTCCGGGGTAGTCGGCTCCGGGGTAGTCGGCTCCGGGGTAGTCGGCTCCGGGGTAGTCGGCTCCGGGGTAGTCGGCTCCTGAGTGGGCGGCACCTGGACAGACTGCGGATTGACCGCAGGCGGCTCAAGCACCTCCACCACGTCATAGCGGTGGGTGATGGTAACCGTACCCTCGTCCACGCCGATGACGGTCACAACGCCGGTCTCCTCATCCCATTTCACAGTCGCCACTTTAGGATCACTGGTCTCCCACTGGTGGTTCGTGTACTTCTCCCGATCCTGCTGGGACACGCCTGTGTAATCGCCGATCTCTATGGATTCGCCGACTTCCAGGAGGTACACATCGTCCTCGTCCTCCGCGAACGCCGTGACGCCCAGCAGGCTCATGGTCATGCTGAAGGTCAGCAGCAGTGCGAAGAGTTTTTGTAACTTCTTTCTTGCCATCTTTCGTTCTCCTTTCGTTATCGTGAGATCGAATACATGGCGGCCGGGCTGGCCTGGCGGCTATCGCCGCTTTAGCCCCCTTGCTTTGCGTCCCGCCGTTTCCGGCGGTTTGCCTTTGCATCTATTCTCGCGCGGCTCCCCGCGCAGGGATATCAGCGCCCCTTCGGCTTTGCTGCACAAAGCCGAAGATCCGGTACCGGATCTTCCCGACGCCGAGCGGTTTCACGGCCCCCTCACTGCCTCTGCGGATCCGCACGCCGCAGCAAAAACCACCTCCTAATTTTTGGGTACGCTGTCAGTATATCACGGAGTGGTTACAAAACCGGTTACAAAACCGGTTACAAATCCACCTTTTTCCTTCAAAATTTGTTTGTCAGTTTTAATAAAAATCTCTTCTATTTTTGTGCATCTTTTGCATTTTGTCCTTGAAAACATGAAAACCGCCGTTTTCCGGCGGTTTTCGACGTTTTATTTGCTGAATTCGCAGCGGCAGGTGAAGCAGGTGCCGCCCGGGCCCACGCCCTCCATGAGGTAGGCGGCTTCCCCGTCCCGGATGCCCAGCAGCCGCAGCTCCTGGTCCAGGGTGGCCTCCCGGCTGTAATTGATGTAGAAGGCCGAGGGGGTCCGCTCCCGCAGGTCCGCGGGGAGGAAGTCCCAGGCGATGTCGCCGTAGTTGCCGCTGTACAAGTGGCCGTTGCCGTCCAGGTCGGACCAGTAGACAGGGCGGGTACCCAACTCCTCCAGTCCCGTCCGGGGCAGGAGCACCTTCCGGGTGGGCGGACAGTCGATGTCCACCGGGCAGGTGGTGATGGCCTTGGCGGTGAAGCTCTCCGGCCGCAGGATGCGCCGGGTCCGCGGATCCACCAGCACCCAGTCGCTGCGGATGGCGCAGCGCAGCGCCCCCGCCTGGTCCCGCAGCTCATAGACCCGCTGCATGTGGGCGCCCTTGGTACCGTCCTCCCAGGTGGTCACGTCCAGCACGTCCCGGACCCGGGGGCAGTCCTGAATCTTCAAGGCGATCCGGGACAGGAGGAACACCTCTCCCCTGTCCCAGAGCACGTCGTGGGTCAGGCCCCGGGCGTCGTAGTCGTACCCGGCCATGGCCGCCGCCAGGCTCAGCAGCGTGCTCACCCGGGCGCGCTGATGCCGGTCGCAGCGGGCAAAGTTCATCTCCTCCTGACGGGTGTAGCTGTTCTCCGTCAGGCTCTGCCGAAAGCAGTCCATACATCCTCCTCCGGCCCGGCGGACCGGGCCTGTGGTCGTTTTTTCCCCTTTATCATAGCACAATTCGCCCCGGCGCTCAAGGGACGGCGATTGACTTTTCTCCTCCATATGGTATGATAGGTACACCTATTACAAATAAAGGAGGACGATTCCCATGAATAAGACCGTCATTTCCACCACCGCCGCCCCCGGCGCCATCGGCCCCTATTCCCAGGGCTGGACTGTGGGCGAGTTCGTGTTCACCTCCGGCCAGATCCCCGTGGACCCCGCCACCGGCGCCGTTCCCGAGGGCATCGCCGCCCAGGCCGAGCAGAGCTGCAAGAATGTGGGCGCCATCCTGGAGGCCGCCGGCGTGAATTATGAGTCCGTGGTCAAGACCACCTGCTTCCTGGCCGACATGGGCGATTTCGCCGCCTTCAACGAGGTGTATGCCAAGTACTTCACCTCCAAGCCCGCCCGCTCCTGCGTGGCGGTGAAGGAGCTGCCCAAGGGCGTGCTGTGCGAGATCGAGGCCATCGCCGTCAAGTAAAGACGCCTGACAAAAAAGACAGAGGGCAAGTGCCCTCTGTCTTTTTTTGCTCATTTCCGCAGGAACACCAGTCCCAGGGTGTCCGGCCCGCAGTGGCAGAAGATGGTGCAGCCGGCCTTGCCGCAGATGATCTGGCCGAAGCGGCCGTCCTCCTCCAGAATGGCCCGGACGCTCTCCGTCAGGCCCGGCGTGCGGCAGGTGTCCACCAGGAAGATGCGTCCGGTGTCGATGTCCGTGCGGCCCGCCAGCCGCTCCCGCACATACTCGCCCAGAACCTTTTCCATGGAGCCCCGGTACTTCTTGGTGACGGACATCCGGCCGTCGATGACCTCCACGCAGGGGTGGAGCTTCAAAAGGTTGGCGCCCAGGGCCGTGACGGCGGAGCAGCGGCCGCCCTTTTTCATATAGTCCAGCCGGTCCAGCACGAAGCTGGTCTCGATCCGGGGGATCATGTCCTCCAGCAGCGCCAGGATCTCCCCCACGCTCTTTCCGGCCTCGGCAGCCTCTGCCGCCGCCAGCACCAGCATCCCATGGCCCATGGTCAGGTTGCCGGAGTCCACCACGTAGACCTCCGGCACCTCCTCCGCCGCCAGCTTGGCGTTCTGGTGGCAGCAGGAGAAGCCCATGCCGATGTTGATGTGGATGACGGCGTCGTACCGCTCCGTCTCCCGGCGGAACACTGCCTCGTAGTCCGCCACGTTGACGGCGTTGGTGGTGGTGATCTCGCCGCCGGCGTCCACATGGGCGGCGATGGCGGCAGTGCGGATGTTGATGCCGTCCTGATACAGCTTGCCCGCTTTCACAATACCCAGGGGCAGGACGGTGATATGGTGCTGTTCCAGCAGCTCCCCCGGCAGGTCGCAGGTGGAGTCGGTGGTAATTTTGATCATAAGGATCTCCTTCCGGTATGCCGGCGCCCTCTTCCCCGCGGGACGGGCGGCACGGACGATATACCCTGCGATTTTATCACAGTCTCCCCCGGATTGCTACCCCCAATCGGAACTTTTTTGCAAAAAATCCGGCGCCATCCACGAAAAAAGTCGAAGATGGCGCCAAAATCGCTGTGCAAAGGTTTTCAATGTCCGCCCAGGGTCACGATCCGGGCCCCCAGGGCCGCGGCGTCGCCGCCGCTGTGACTGGCCAGGATCAGCAGCCGCCCCGCCGCAAGACGGTCCACCGCCGCAAGACAGCAGTCCCGGGATGCCTCGTCCAAACCCGTGAAGGGCTCGTCCAGAGCCAGGGCGTCGGCGGGCGAGAGCAGCGCCCGGGCCAGGGCCAGGCGGCGCTTCATGCCGCCGGAGTAGTCCCGGACCGGCTTGTCCCCCACGTCCCCCAGGCCCAGCTCCGCCAGCAGCGCGGCAGCCCGCTCCGCCTCCAGGGCGGCACCCAGGGCAAAGCGCAGGTTGCCCTGGGCGTCCAGATGCTCCAGCAGCCGGTCCTCCTGGAACACGGCGGCCCACCGCAGGCCCGGCGGCGCCGTGATGCGGCCCCGGTCCGGCCGCTCCAGGCCCATCAGCAGCCGCAGCAGCGTGGTCTTGCCGGTGCCGGAAGGAGCCATGAGACACACCGGCTCCCCGACCGTCACAGCAAGGGACACGTCCCGCAGGACCTCCGCGCCGCCGTAAGACTTCCACAGATGTTCCGCGCGCAGCTCCATCAGCACCCCGCCTTTCCCGCCAGGGCGTCCACCGCCCGCAAAAACAGCTTCTCAAAGCCAACAGACACCGCCACGATCACGGCGGTCCAGGCAAAGAGGTCCCCGGTCTCGAAGTACACCTTGGCGGTGTAGAGCCGCTCGCCGATGGTCCCGGCGGGCAATCCGATGACCTCC
The DNA here is from genome assembly GCF_054476235.1 of Dysosmobacter sp. Phy. NCBI lineage: Bacteria > Bacillati > Bacillota > Clostridia > Eubacteriales > Oscillospiraceae > Dysosmobacter > Dysosmobacter sp. Phy. The sequence continues at coordinate 1,803,150 of NZ_CM136997.1, read as the reverse complement.
GCCGCGGCGCCGGCCTTCCAGCAAAGCCCCAGGGACACCGACACCGCCGCGCGGAAAGAGGGCAGCACCGCCGGCAGGTAGATCCCCGCCGCCCGCCGCCCCCAGGGCACGCGGAACACCTTCGCCATCTCCAGCAGCTGCCGGTCCGCCCGGCCGATGCCCTCCAGCACGCTGAGGTATACCGGCGGGAACACCATCAGCGCCGAGATAAAGAGGGGCAGCGCCGCCGTATTCAGCCAGAACAGCGCCAGGATGATGAAGGACACCACCGGCACCGCCTTCACCACCGCCACCAGCGGCCCCAGCAGCTCCCGCACCGCCCGGCACCGGGCGGCCAAGGCGGCGCAGGCCACGGCCAGGGCGCAGGAGAGGAGAAAGCCCCCCAGGATGGCGGCGGCGGAGCGGCCCACGGCGGTCCAGAAGGCGGCGGTGACCGCCAGCTCTCCCAGCCGCCCCAGGGCCGTCAGAGGCGAGGCCAGCAGCAGGCCGCCGTGGCGGTAGGCCGCGGCCATGGCCATGGCCGCCAGCTGCCACATCGCCAGCCAGAAGGCCACCGCCCACAGCCGCAGGGGCGTTTTTCCCTTGTGCATGACCGGTCGCCTCCCTACATTTTGTATACTTTCCTGTCGAAATTACGCGCCGTAATAGAAATTGTCCCCCGGCAGGGCGCCGCCCACGGAGCTGGCGTCGGCGTCAAAGAGCACCTGGAGGTAGCCGGAGAGCTTGTCCTTCATCTCCGCGCCGGTGATGCAGACGATGTTGCAGTGGGGCAGGGCCTTCTCCGCCACCGCCGCCTCCACGATGCCGTAGGAGCCGATCAGCTCCGCCGCGTCGGCAGGGTTGGCGTTGACCCACTCCACGCTCCCGGCGTAGTCCTTGAGGAAGGCGTCCACGGCGGCGGGGTTTTGTTCCACCACCTCCCGCCGGGCCACGATCACGCCGGTGAGCAGGGCGGAGCCGTTGTCCAGGGCGTCCCACTGCTCCGTCAGGTCCAGAGCGGTCCGCAGGCCGGAGATCTTGTTCTCCGCCACGGTGACGAAGGGCTGGGGCAGCATGGCGATGGTGGCGGCGCCGGTGGCCAGGGCGGTGACGCACTCGGAGTGCTCGCTCTTCCAGTCGATGGTCACGTCGGCATCCGGGTCCAGGCCGTTCTCAGAGAGCAGATAGCGCAGGGCATACTCCGGCGTGGACCCCTTGCCGGAGGCCACGATGGTCTTGCCCGCCAGGTCCGCCATAGACGTCACGGCGTTGCCGTTCTCCACGATATAGAGCACGCCCAGGGTGTTCACCGCCAGCGTCACGATGTCCCCCTCGGTCTTTTGATACAGCACCGCCGCCAGGTTGGCCGGCACGCAGGCCATGTCCAGCTCCCCCTTCATCAGCAGGGGGCTGACCTCATCGGCAGAGGCAGCCAGGGTGAAGGTGTAAAGGTTACCCACTTCCCCCTCATAGGGTTTGCTGGAGTCCAGCATTTGGGCCGCCTTCTCGTCCGTGTCGCTCATCAGCTTCACCAGGCCCATGGCGGTGGGGCCTTTCAGGGCGGCGATGGCGTAGCTCTCGCCGGTGACCTCCTCGGTCTGCTCTTCCGTCTGGTCCTCCGTGTCCTGGGGATCGGTCTTGCCGCACCCGGCCAGGGACAGGGCCAATGCCAGGGTCAGGGCCAGGGACAGCAGCTTCTTCCAGTGTTTCATGTCCGTTACCTCTTTTCTCATGATGTTCCCGGCAGGCTCACAGGGCCTCCTCCGGGGCGTAGACGGTCTTGGCGGTGACCCCCGCCAGCCGCCCGATCTTGCCCGACAGGGCGGAGATCTCGTCGGCCGGGGCGTCCATGGCCACGCTGATGATGTTGACCCCCCGGGCGTGATAGGGCACCCCCATCCGCCCGATGATGCGGGAGGCGTACCGGTGCAGCAGGTCGTTGAGGGCCGGCACCGCCTCCGGATTTTTCACGATGACGGCCAGCACCGCCACCCGTGTCTCCATGGTGATCGCTCCTTCCGGTGAGAATTCACGCGCGGCGGCACGCCCAAAACCGGTCGGGACCGGCGCGCTTCACGGTTCGCCGTGGATTCCACGGCCAAAAACAAGCGTCCCCTCCGCCGTCGTGGCGAAGGGGACGCGGACAGTCTCGTCCGGGCGCGGAGGTCCCTCCGTGCCCACTCCCCGTCTCACGGCTCGGAAAACGCCTCGCCGCCAGAACGACAGAACTCCGGCCCGCCGGTTCCGGCGGCCTCGCTTGTTGGGTCCGCCGGTCAGAGTCCGTCTTCCCGGGGACGGGGAAATCATATCATGTTCCCAAACCGCCGTCAAGCCTCAGCAGCGGCTGGCGGCGGCGGTCAGGGCGCGGATCTCTTCAGCCAGCTCCGCCGTGGCGGCGCCGGAGGCCATCCGCCAGCGCCAGTTGCCGTTGGCCACGCCCGGCACGTTGATCCGGGCCTCGCCGCCAAGGCCCAGGTAGTCCTGCATCTGGGCCACGAACAGCACCGCCATACTGGTCTGCCCGACGCGCAGCAGGGCCCGCCGGGCGCTCTCGCCGTCCTCCGCCCCCAGGTAGGTCTTTGCAAAGGCCTTTTCCTTGTCAGAGGCCCCGGCGTACCAGCCCAGGGCGGTGTCGTTGTCGTGGGTGCCGGTGTAGCACACGCAGTTGGGGTTGGTGTAATGGTGGGGCAGGTACGCGTTGTCCGGCCCGGAGAAGGCGAACTCCAGCACCTTCATGCCCGGCAGGCCCGAGGCGTCCCGCAGCCGGTGGACATCGTCGGTCAGGATCCCCAGGTCCTCGGCGATGTAGGTGATCTGGGGGAACCAGTTGGTGAGGACCCCCAAAAGGTCCATGCCGGGGCCCTTCTCCCACTGGCCGGTCTTGGCGGTGGCGGACCCGGCGGGCACGGCCCAGTAGCTCTCAAAGCCCCGGAAATGGTCCAGGCGCAGTGCGTCGAAGCGGGCGGAGGCGCCCTCCACCCGGCGGATCCACCAGCCGAAGCCGTCGGCCTTCTGGGCCTTCCAGTCGTACAGGGGGTTTCCCCAGAGCTGGCCCTCTTCAGAGAAGTAGTCCGGCGGGACGCCCGCCACCTTGGAGGGTCTTCCGGTCTGGTCCAGCAGGAACTCCTTCCGCTCGGCCCAGACGTCGGCGCTGTCCAGAGAGACGTAGATGGGCAGGTCCCCGATCAGGCCCACGCCCAGGCTGTTGACATAGGCTTTCAGCGCCTCCCACTGGACGGCAAACCAGTACTGCACGGCGGTGTGGAAGGCCACCTCCTCCGCCAGGACCCCCCGCCAGTGCTCCACGGCGGCGCTCTCGTGGCGGCGCAGGGGCTCGTCGGGCCACTGGTACCAGGGCTGCTGGCCGAAATGGACCTTGGCAGCCTGGTACAGGGCGAACTCCCGGACCCAGGGGTGCCGGTCCGCAAACTCCCGCATCGCCTGGGCCTTGTCGCCGCTGAGGCGGGAGAAGGCGGTGCGCAGCATCCGCTCCCGGCTCTCATACAGGGCGCCGTAGTCCACGGGACCCTCCGGTACCCGGAGCCGGTCCAGGTCCTCCCCGGTCAGCAGTCCCTCCGCCGCCAGGGCCTCCGGGTCCAGCAGCAGCGGGTTGCCGGCGAAGGTGGACACACTGGTGTAGGGGGAGTCCCCGGCCCCGGTGGGGCCCACCGGCAAAATCTGCCACCAGCGCTGGCCGGCGGCCTTCAAAAAGTCTGCGAATGCCCGGGCCTCCTTGCCCAGGGTGCCGATGCCGTAGGGCCCCGGCAGGGAGAACACGGGCAGCAGAATGCCCGCGGAACGCTGCATTTTCAAAGTCTCAAACCCCTCTCCTCTTGTGGTCGTAAATGACTGTTTTATTGTATGCGAAAGAGTAGGATTTGTCAAGTCGCACAAACTAAGCGCATTTTTACCGCTTATTTTTGGACAGTATATGGTGATTTTGACCGGTTTCGCCGTACTTTTCTGCCGCCGCAATCACTGGTTGACACGCTGGAAGGCCGCCGGTGGTTGCCTTGCCGGCCCGATTTTGGTATGCTGAGGGCACAAAAAGGAGGTGTCCCCATGGAAGAAGCCAAAACTCTTGGCGGCCGCATTCAGGCGCACCGCAAGGCCGCTGGGCTCAGCCAGGAGGCCCTGGGAGAGCGGCTGGGGGTCAGCCGCCAGGCGGTGAGCCGCTGGGAGGCCGACGCCGCCGTGCCGGAGCTGGAGAAACTCATCGCCATGAGCCGCCTGTTCGCCGTCACCGTGGGGACGCTGCTGGGGATGGAGCCCCCCGCCGGGGAGGCGGGGCCCGCCAAAGGAAGCGGAGTTGGAGCCGCCTCAGCGGAAAACGGCGGCGCGGCGCCGGATGAGACCGTCCCGGCCCCGGAGCTGACGGACCGGGAGCTGGCGGCGGCGGAGGCCATCGCGGAGAAATACCTGGCGGCGGTCCGGCCCCGGTGGAGCCGGAACAGGAAACTGGCCGCCGCCGTGGTGGGCTTCGCGCTGGTGCTGGGCGCGGCGCTGGCGGCGGGCAGGCTGGTCTCCCTGAACCGGCAGATGGACGACCTCCGGTCCCAGATGGCGGGCGTCCAGAGCCAGGTCAGCGCGCAGCTGAACGACCTCACCGGCCAGATGACCGGTCAAATCAGCAATATATTAGACGAAAAAGATAATATACTATCTAATCACGCCGTGACTGTCACGGATTTTGACGCGGCGGCGGAGACCGTGACCCTGACGGTCACCGTGTTTCCCAAGGAGTGGACCGGGGACACCGCCGCCGTTTTTACCGCCGTCCTCTCCGACGGGCGGCAGTTCCGGACCGAGGCTCTCCGGCAGGGGAGCGGCTTTGCGGCGGAGAATTGGGAGCTGCCGATGGACCCGGCGATCACCCTCTCCGCGGCCCTGACCGACGGCGGCGTCACCCGCTCCAGCCCCTTTGACATCCTGTACGACTGCCTGCCCGGGGTCTATCAGCTCCGGGTGGAGGGCAGCTGGGACATGACGCTGCACCAAGGCGCGGGGAAGGTCTCGTTCGGGGCGCTGGACCTGCACATCCAGCCGGACCCCGACATCGCCCTGGCGCCCACGGCGGTGGATCTGTGCCTGTACCGAAATCAGGAGACGGAGCCGGAGCAGGTGCTTCCCGTATCCCAGGCGGTGCCGCTGTACCGGGAGCAGGGCTATGTCCAGCTCTATGACGGAGAGAGTTTCCAGACCGCCCTGCGCCTGGAGCGCGGCGAGACCCTGGTGGCGGCGGTGCGGATCACCGACGACCACGGCCAGACCACCTGGACCGTGCTGGCGGCCTGCCGCTATCCGGACTCCGCTTTCGCCGACACGCCGGAGTGGATCGCTGTCTCCTCCGACTGGGTCCCCGGCGAACCGGCCTGAGCTCACAAAGCAAACAGGGCCGCCCCTCTTTCGAGGGGCGGCCCTGCCGTTTCATCCGGTGTTTACTTCATCAGCTCGTACATGACGGCCTTGATGGTGTGCATGCGGTTCTCCGCCTCGTCAAAGACGATGGAGGCATCGGACTCGAACACCTCGTCGGTGACCTCCATGGCGTCCCGGCCGAACTTCTCGCCCATCTCCTTGCCCACCTGGGTCTTGTGGTCGTGGTAGGCGGGCAGGCAGTGCATGAACTTGCACTGGGGACCGGCGTTGTCCATCAGGGCCTTCGTCACCTGATAGGGGGCGAGAGCCGCGATGCGCTCCTGCCAGACCTCCACGGGCTCGCCCATGGAGACCCACACGTCGGTATAGAGCACGTCGGCGTTCTTGGTGGCAGCCATGGGGTCCTCAATGAACTCCAGCACGGCGCCGGTCTCGGCGGCGATGGCCTGACAGGTGTCAATGAGCGCCTGGTCCGGCATATACGCCTTGGGCGCGCAGGCCACGAAGTGCATGCCCATCTTGGCGCAGCCCACCATCAGGCTGTTGCCCATGTTGAACCGGGCGTCGCCCAGGTACACCAGCTTCACGCCCCGGAGCTTGCCGAAGTGCTCCTGAATGGTCAGGAAGTCCGCCAGGATCTGGGTGGGGTGGAACTCGTTGGTCAATCCGTTGAACACGGGCACGCCGGCGTACTTGGCCAGCTCCTCCACGATGGTCTGGCCGAAGCCCCGGTACTCGATGCCGTCGTACATCCGGCCCAGCACCCGGGCAGTGTCCGCGATGGACTCCTTCACGCCGATCTGGGAGCCGGTGGGCCCCAGGTAGGTGGATCCCATGCCCAGATCCTGGGCGGCCACCTCAAAGGCGCAGCGGGTGCGGGTGGAGGTCTTTTCAAAGATCAGCGCCACGTTCTTCCCCTCCAGGTAGCGGTGGGGGATGCCGGCCTTCTTCTTGGCCTTCAGGTCGGCAGCGGTGTCCAGGAACTGCTGGATCTCGGCGGGAGTGAAATCCAGGAGTTTGAGAAAATGGGTGTGGTTTTCCATGGGCGTCTCCTCGCTTCTTCAGAATTGGCTGTGTAAAACTGCGCAGCCTCCCGGGAAAATTTTATAAAATCCTCCCGTTATAGTAAGGGTTATGGTAAAGGGCATGGTTATGGTGATGGCTATGGTAAGGGGAACGGCCTCCTAAAGCGTCGCGGGATGGAGAGAACAGAGGTCTTTCTTTTTTCTCAGCCCAGGACCTGCTTCATGACGGCCAGGCCCTGGTCCATCTCCGCCTGGGAGATCATCAGCGGCGGCAGCAGCCGCATGCCGGGGCCGGCAGTCAGGACCAGCAGGCCGTTTTCGATCAGCTTGCCGGCGATGTCCTTGTTGGTCCAGCCGTCCTGCACGGCAATGCCGATCATGAGGCCTAAGCCCCGGGTGGCGCCGAAGCAGGGCAGGTCCAGCTCCTCGATCTTCTGCCGCAGATACGCGCCCTTCTGCTCCACCTGGGCAAGGAACGCATCGCTCAGCTTCTCCTGGACCACCAGACCGGCGGCGGCACAGATGGGGTTGCCGCCGAAGGTGGTGGCGTGCATGCCCGGGCCCAGCACCTCCCGGCACTTGGCATTGGCCATGATACCGCTCATGGGCAGGCCCCCGGCGATGCCCTTGGCGAAGGACACCACGTCGGGCAGGATCCCGTAGTGCTGGAAGGCAAACAGCCTGCCGGTCCGGCCCACGCCGGTCTGGACCTCGTCCACCAGCAGCAGCCAGTCGCGCTCCGCGCAGAGCTTGGAGAGGGCCTGGACGTAATCCCTGTCCAGGGGCAGCACGCCGCCCTCGCCCTGGACCAGCTCCACCATGACGGCGCACACGTCGTCCCCGGCGGCGGCCTCCAGGGAGGCCATGTCATTGGCGTCGGCGTAGCGGAAGCCCTCGGTGAAGGGGAAGAAGTAGTTGTGGAACACCTCCTGGCCGGTGGCGGTCAGGGTGGTGATGGTGCGGCCGTGGAAGGAGTTGTTGAGGGTGATGATGGTGGCGCGGCCGGTGCCGTACTTATCAAAGCTGTACTTCCGGGCCAGCTTGATCATGCCCTCGTTGGCCTCGCCGCCGCCGTTGGCAAAGAACACGCCGGCCATGCCGGTGCGCTGACAGAGGAGCTGGGCCAGTTTGGCGGGGGGCTCCGTGTAGAAGAGGTTGGAGCTGTGACCCAGCTTCCCGGCCTGATCCGTGATGGCCTTGACCCAGTCGCCGTCGCCGTAGCCCAGGCTGGCCACGCCGATGCCGCTGGCAAAGTCGATGTAGGCCTTCCCCTCGGGATCATAGAGCGTGGCGCCCTGTCCGTGGTCCAGGGCCACCGGGAAGCGGCCGTAGGTGTTGAGGATGTACTGGCCCGTCAGGGCCTTGATCTCCTGGCTGTTCATAGGTTCAGTCCTCCTTTTTCAGCATGGTGCCGATGCCCTGGTCGGACAGCAGCTCGATCAAAATGGAGTGAGGGATACGGCCGTCCAGGATGTGGACCCGCTCCACGCCGCCGGCGATGGCATCCACGCAGCAGTCCATCTTGGGGATCATGCCGCCGGAGATGACGCCCTGGGCCACCAGCTCCGGCACCTCGTAGGTGTGGACCACGTGGATGAGGGTGTCCTCGTCGTGGGGATCCCGGAGAAGGCCGCGGACATCGGTCAGCAAAATGAGCTTTTCCGCGCCCATGGCGGCGGCCAGCTTGGCGGCGGCGGTGTCGGCGTTGATGTTGTAGGCGGTGTCGGCATCCATGCCCTGGGCCACGGTGGACACCACCGGGATGTATCCGTTTGTCAGGGCGTTTTCCACCGGGTCTGCGTTGACGCCGGTGATGCGGCCCACCAGGCCGTACTTCTCATCCAGCCGCTCCGCCTGGAACAGCTGGCCGTCCATGCCGCAAAGGCCGATGGCCCGGCCGCCCAGCCGGTTGAGCTGAGCCACCAGGTTCTTGTTGACCTTGCCGCACAGCACCGACTGGACGATGTCCATGGTGGTCTCGTCGGTATAGCGCAGTCCGTCCACAAAGCGGCTCTGGTGGCCGATCTTCTTCAGCATATCGCTGATCTCCGGCCCGCCGCCGTGGACCACCACCACCCGGATGCCCACCAGGCTCAGCAGGATGATGTCGCTCATGACGGCCTGGCGCAGCTTGTCGGAGACCATGGCGTTGCCGCCGTATTTGACCACGATGGTCTTGCCGGTGAATTTCTGGATATAGGGCAGGGCTTCCACCAGGGTCCGCGCCTGCTGTGCGTGAGAGGACATGGGATCAACTCATTTCTATTCAGGTTTGCCCGCAGGGGGCGAATGGGTCCCGCCGTTTCACGGCGGGGAGTGCAGTTCCCGGGAACCTCCCGGTACCCGCCCGGGCCTCCGGGCAAAGGGCGACCCGTGAGGACATCTGACAGAGCGAGAACGGGCGGATACAGGATCCGCCCCTACGGGTGCGCTGACAAAAGGCCGGGTTCTTGCAGGCCCCTCATCCGTCCGGCCTCCGGCCAGCCGCCTTCCCCCCAGGGGTTTGGGAGGGGCGGCAGATCCCGCCCCCGCAGCGCTCAGGGCGACGGCTTTTGGGCCATCAGGTCCGGTAATCGCCGTTGATCTTCACATACTCATAGGTCAGGTCGCAGCCCCAGCAGGTGCAGCTGGCCGCGCCCTCCCCCATGGTGATGGCGATGGTGACGTCGTGCTCCGTCAGGACCTTCTTGGCTTTGGCCTCGTCGAAGTCCAGGCCCCGGCCCTTGGCGCACACCTGGACAGAGCCCGCATCGCTGACAAAGGAGATGTCCACCTTGTCCGGGTCGAAGTCCTCTCCGGAGTAGCCCATGGCGCACAGGACCCGGCCCCAGTTGGCGTCGGCGCCGAAAATGGCGGCCTTGGTCAGGGCGGAGCCGATGACGGACTTGGAAATGGTCTCCGCGGACTGCTCGCTGGCGGCGCCGGTGACGGTGCAGGTGATCAGATGCGTGGCGCCCTCGCCGTCGGAGGCCATCTTCCGGGCCATCTCCATGCAAAGGGCCTGGAGAGCGGCCAGGAACGCCTCGTAGTCAGGGCCCTTCTCGGTGATGACCGGGTTGCCCGCCAGGCCGTTGGCCAGGACGCAGCAGGTGTCGTTGGTGGAGGTGTCCCCGTCCACGCTGATGCGGTTGAAGCTGACGTTCACCGTCTCCAGCAGGGCGGTGCGGATCATCTCCGGAGAGATGGCGCAGTCGGTGGTCAGGAAGCACAGCATGGTGCCCATGTTGGGATGGATCATGCCGGAGCCCTTGGCGATGCCGCCCATCCGGACGGTTTTGCCGCCCACGGTGGTCTCCACCGCCGCCTCCTTCTTCACCGTGTCGGTGGTCATGATGGCGTGGGCCGCGGCGTCGGACCCGGCGGCGCTGGCCTCCACGGCGGCGTACAGGTCCGGCATACCGGCCTCCATCACCGCCACGTTCAATGTCTGGCCGATGACGCCGGTGGCGGCGCAGACCACGTCCTCCGCCGGGCAGCCCACGGCCTTGGCGGCGGCGGCGCAGACCCGCTCCGCGTTCTCCTCCCCGTGGGGGGCGCAGGCGTTGGCGTTGCCGCTGTTGATGACGGCCGCCCGGGCCTTGCCGTCAGCCAGGTGGGCCTTGTCCACGTGGATGTGGGCGGCCTTCACGGCGTTCTTGGTATACACGGCGGCGCAGGCGCAGTCCACGTCGGATACGATCATGGCCATGTCCTTCTTCCACTCCGCGTGGGTCTTGACGCCCACGTGGATGCCGCCGGCCTTAAAGCCCTGGGCGGCGCAGACGCCGCCTTCGATAAAGTTCAGCATAGAGATCCCCCTTTTCGGATCAGAGATAAAAAGTGGTTCCGCCCGGCGCGGACTACCGGAGTTACACCAGGCCCGTGGTCTCGTCCAGACCCAGCAGGATGTTCCTGTTCTGGACAGCGGCGCCGCCTTTGCCATGCCGCCCGGTTGTCCCCGCAGGGGACGAGGGCGGCGGCATCAGATCGCCCGTCAGGGCGCGTCGGGCGCGGACCATCCGCTTTACAGCAGGCCGGTAGTCTCAGGAAGGCCCAAAAGAATGTTCATGTTCTGGACAGCGGCGCCGGACGCGCCTTTGCCCAGGTTGTCGAACAGGGCCGTGACCGTGAAGGCCTCATCGCTGCCCGCCACCACGATCCGGAGGTCGTTCCGCCCGGCCATGGCACCCGCGTACAGCTTGGCCGCGGGCGATTCCGCCGGGTCCGGGTCCACGTGGACCATGGCCTGCCCCGCGTAGTAGTCGGCGTAGGCCCGCCACAGGGCGTGGAGACTGGGCACCGCCCGCAGCTGGCTGCGGTGCAGGGCCACGGTGGTGGCCATGCCCTTGTAGTAGTCGTCCACGATGGGCACGAACACCGGGGCTTTGGCAAGACCGCAGATCTTCTGCATCTCCGGCAGGTGCTTGTGGCCCTGGCCCAGACCGTAGGGACAGGGGGCGGAGAGGGCCGCGTCCCGGTCCTCCGCCTCGTACTGGGCGATCATCTTCTTGCCGCCGCCGGAGTAGCCGGTCAGGGAGAAGCAGCTCAGGTCCGCGTCTTTGGGCAGCAATCCCAGTTCCACCAGGGGCGCCGTCACGCTGATGAAGCCCGTGGCGTGGCAGCCAGGGTTTGCCACCCGCTTGGACGCCGCGATGGCCTGGCGCTGGCCGGGCTTCAGCTCCGGAAAGCCGTAGACCCAGCCGGGGGCGGTGCGGTGGGCGGTGGAGGCGTCGATGATGCGGGTGTCCGGGCTCTCCACCAGGCCCACGGCCTCCACGGCCGCTGCGTCCGGCAGGCAGAGAAAGACGATGTCGGCGGCGTTGAGCAGTTTCTTCCGCTCATCCGTGTCCTTGCGCTTGTCCTCGTCGATCAGCAGCAAGTCGATGTCGTCCCGGGCCGCGAGCCGGTCGTAAATCTGGAGGCCGGTGGTGCCCTCCTTGCCGTCGATATAGACCTTCGGTTTCAATGGGGTCATCTCCCTTGACGTGGTATGGGGCCATTCATCGCAGACGCGGGGCGAAGAAACTCTCCGTCCCGCGGTCTGTCCTGTATATTCCCCCTCCGCGGAGGGGGGCCAGGGGGAACCCTTGGGTTCCCCCGGTTGATTTGCCGGAGGCAAATCAAGAATTTTCAATCATTTTCGCCGCGGCGTGTACGTGGCGAAAATTCCCCGACCCGTGCGCCCCCGGGGCGCACACACCAGTGACGCGGCGTCACTGGTGGTGGGGTGGTCAGGAGGGGAGCCTGCTCCCCTCCTGGGTATCTCAGAGCTTCCCCTGATCCCGCAGCGCCAGGATGGTGTCGGGCAGGCCCCAGAGGTTGATGAACCCGCCGGCGTCGGCCTGGTTGTAGTCGCTCTCCTGGAAGGTGACGATGTTCTCGGAGTACAGCGTCTCGGGAGAGGTCACGCCGGAGGTGATGATGTTGCCCTTATAGAGCTTCAGCTTCACCTGGCCGGTGACGTGCTTCTGGGTGTCCATGACGAAGGCGGTCAGGGCCTCCCGCAGGGGGGTGTACCACTTGCCGTTGTAGACCAGGTCGGCGAAGTCCACGGACAGCTTCTTCTTCATGTGGGCGGTGTCCTTGTCGATGGTGATCATCTCCAGGACCTCGTGGGCCCGGTACAGGATGGTGCCGCCCGGGGTCTCGTAGACGCCGCGGTCCTTCATGCCGGTCATCCGGTTCTCCACGATGTCCAGCAGGCCGATGCCGTTGGCGCCGCCGATCTCATTGAGCTTGGCGATCATGGTGCTGGCCTTCATCTTCTCGCCGTTGAGGGCCACGGGCCAGCCCTTCTCAAAGTCGATGGTCACATAGGTGGGCGCGTCGGGCGCCATGGCGGGGCTGACGCCCATCTCCAGGAAGCCCGGCTTGTCGTACAGAGGCTCGCTGGCGGGGTCCTCCAGGTCCAGGCCCTCGTGGCTCAGGTGCCAGAGGTTCTTGTCCTTGGAGTAGCTGGTCTCCCGGCTGACCTTCAGAGGCACGTTGTGGGCCTCGGCGTAGTCGATCTCCTCGTTCCGGCTCTTGATGTCCCACTCACGCCAGGGGGCGATGATGGTCATTTCGGGGGCGAAGCGCTTGATGGCCAGCTCGAAGCGGATCTGGTCGTTGCCCTTGCCGGTGCAGCCGTGGGCGATGGCGTCGGCGCCCTCCTTCTTGGCGATCTCCACCAGGCCCTTGGCGATCACGGGCCGGGCGAAGGCGGTGCCCAGCAGGTAGTCCTCGTACTTGGCGCCCATCATCATGGAGGGGATGATGATCTCGTCCACCATCTCGTCCACCAGGTCCATGACGTACAGCTTGGAAGCGCCGGTCTTGATGGCTTTTTCCTCCAGGCCGTCCAGCTCGTCGTTCTGGCCCACGTTGCCGGCCACGGCGATGATCTCGGGGTTGCCGTAGTTCTCCTTCAGCCAGGGGATGATAATGGAAGTGTCCAGACCGCCGGAATACGCCAGCACGATCTTCTTGATCTCTTTCTTGTTAGCCATGGTATGTACCTCCAACAGCGTTTGTTTGATGATGGTTGAATTATACGCCTTCCGTGAATATTTATTCAAGTAGTAACTTGCACAACAATTCCGTTTTCTCTTGGTTGCTTTTGCATATTTTGACAAGAGAGGGCCTGTATTCCAGGGCCTGCCGGCCTTTGACGCCCCGGCCAGGGGCCGCCCGGGGCGGTGAAATGGATATCGTGCTGTATATATTCACCCCTTCATCCGCACGCTGTCACCGGCACAGGAGGGGCGGCATAGAATGGTCCGCGGGGCGCGGGCCCCGCCGGACGGTGCTGCGCGGCGCCAAGGAAAGGCGGGTCTATGAACTGCTGCTTTGACCTTTTGACGCTGGCCCTGGGGGCGGTGGCCCTGGCGATCCTGGTGTCCGTACTGCTCTGGGCCTCCTCGGTCCTGGCGCCGCTGGCGGTGGGACTGGGGATCTGCCTGACCGCAGCCCTGGCTCTGCTGGCGCCGCTGCTGCTGGCGGCGGCGCTGGTATGCCTGTGGCGGCGGTACCGGGACCGCCGCTGAGAAAGCCGAAGGCGCCCCGGCGTACCTGTGTACGCCGGGGCGCCGGGATTTTATTCAGACCATCTTCTCCGGGCGGACGGTCTCGTCGAACTCCTCCGCCGTGAGGAGCCCCAGGGCCAGCACCGCCTCTTTGAGGGTGGTGCCGTCGGAGAGGGCCTTCTTGGCGCACTTGGCCGCCGCCTCATAGCCGATCTTCGGCGTCAGGCAGGTGACCAGCATGAGGGAGTTCTGGAGGTTGTACGCCATCCGCTCCGCGTTGGGGGTGATGCCCTCCACGCAGTGGACCCGGAAGGAGTCCATTACATCCGTCAGCAGCCGGGCGGAGAGCTGGAAGTTATAGGCCGAGACCGGCAGGAACACATTGAGCTGGAAGTTGCCCTGGCTGGCGGCAAAGCCGATGGCGGCGTCGCCCGCCATGACCTGGACGGCCACCATGGTGACGGCCTCGCACTGGGTGGGGTTCACCTTGCCGGGCATGATGGAACTGCCGGGCTCGTTTTCCGGGATGTGGAGCTCGCCCATGCCGCAGCGGGGGCCGCTGGCCTCGAATCGGATGTCGTTGGCGATCTTCATGAGGTTGGCGGCCAGGGCCTTCAGGGCCCCGTGGGCAAAGACCAGGGCGTCCTTGCTGGTGAGGGCGTGGAACTTGTTGGCGTCCGGCTGGAAGTCCAGGCCGGTCATCTCCCGGAGCCGGGCGCAGACCATCTCGTCGTACCCCTTGGGGGCGTTGAGGCCGGTGCCCACAGCGGTGCCGCCGATGGCCAGTCTGCACAGCTCCGTCAGGGCCAGGCGCAGCATCCGCACCGGGGCCTCAACCAGTTCCCGCCAGCCGGAGACCTCCTGGGCAAAGCGCAGGGGCGTGGCGTCCTGGAGGTGGGTGCGGCCGATGCGGATGAGGTCGGGATACGCCTCCTCCAGCTGCCGGAAGGCCGCCGCCAGCCGCTCCGCCGCCGGGATCACGTCGTTTGCCACGCTCAGGGCCGCGGCGATGTGAAGGGCGGAGGGGAAGGTGTCGTTGCTGGACTGGGAGGCGTTGACGTGGTCGTTGGGGTGCAGGGCCACGCCCCGCTCCGCCGTCAGGTGAGAGATGACCTCATTGACGTTCATATTGGTCTGGGTGCCGCTGCCGGTCTGCCAGACCACCAGGGGGAACTCCTCGTCCCACTTCCCCGCCCGGATCTCGGCGCAGGCGGCGGCGATGGCGGCGGCCTGCTCCGCCGTCAGCTTGCCGCACGCGGCGTTGGCCAGGGCGCAGGCCTCCTTCAAATAGGCGAAGGCGGTGATGATCTCCCTGGGCTGGCGCTGGCCGCCGATCCTGAAATTCTCCAGGCTCCGCTGGGTCTGGGCGCCCCAGTGCCGGTCCGCCGGCACGGCGATGGAGCCCATGGTGTCGTGTTCCATCCGGGTGTTCATGGCAAAGTCCCCCAATTCCTTTTGATCTGGGGCTATTATATCGGCCCCCGGCGGGAATTGCAAGGGCCGGACGGCAAAGGCCCCCGGCGGAGCAGTTCCGCCGGGGGCCTTATGATGCGCGGTCAGTGTCAGGAGCCGCTGTCCCCGGCGCCCTGCAGCACCAGCGTGACCTCCAGCTGCTCTCCCTCCCGCCAGAGGGTCAGGGGCAGCTCGTCCCCCACATGGAACCGGCGCCGGATACGCAGCAGATCCTGGCTGGAGGTGACCTCGGCGCCGGCGGCGGAGACGATGAAATCTCCCACCCGGACGCCGGCCTTTTCAGCGGCGGAGCGGGGATTCACCTCCACCACCTCCACGCCCCAGAGGTCCTCGTCCAGCCGGACGCCCAGCTGCAGCACGGACACGCCCAGCTCCGGCTCCGGCCGCACCTGGCCGCACTCCAGCAGGTCGTTGACCAGATACTGGATGGAGGAGCTGGGCAGGGCGAAGCCCAGGCCCTCGACATTGGAGTAGGCGGAGCTCATCTTGATGGTGTTGATGCCCACCACCTGGCCGTAGACGTTGATGAGCGGACCGCCGGAGTTTCCGGAGTTCAGCGCGGCATTGGTCTGGATCAGGGTCATCTTCCGGCCCTCCACCCACACGTCCCGGTTGATGGCGGAGACGATGCCGTCGGTGAGGGTGCCTCGCAGCTCCACGCCCAGAGGGTTGCCGATGGCGTAGACCTTGTCGCCCACGGTCAGGGCGTCCGAGTCGCCGAATGCGGCGGCGGGCAGGCCCGTCAGGTCCACCTTCAGCACCGCCAGGTCATTTTCCGCGTCCCCGGCCACGTATTTGGCCTCGTAGCTGCGGCCGCTGTCCAGCGTGACGGAGGCGTCCCGGCCGCCGGAGACCACATGGTAGTTGGTGAGGATGTAGCCGTCCTGGGTGAAGATGACGCCGGTGCCCACGGACACCCCGTCCTCCAGCTGGGCCAGCACCGTCACCACAGAGGGGTTCACCAGCCGGTAGATCTCCTGGGCGGTCAGCTCCGTACCGCCGGCGGGGGCCACCTCCAGGGTCACGCCCTGCCCGTAGGGATAGGTGGGAATGGTGACGGCCTCCGTGTCGGCGGAAGATTCCTGCTCCTCATAATCAAAGTAGAACCGGTCCCGCCGGACCTCTCCGGCGGTGTTCCAGGCCCAGGTCCCCACGGCCAGGGCCAGCGTCACGCCCAGGCACAGGAGAAACACCCACAGCCCCGTGCGGCCGCGGCGGCGGGAGGGGCGGGCGGGCGCGCTTCTCCGCCCGGGCAGGGGGCGGACGTAGCGCTCCACCACCTCCCGGGGGTCCGGCTGGATATAGCGTTCGACCACCTCGCCGGGAAGGCGCTGCTCCGGGGAGGCGTGCGTGTTGTCGTTCATGCGTTCCTCATTCCATGGCCAGGGAGAAGGAGAAGGTGGTCACGCCGTTCTCGCTGGTCACATTGATCTTTTCCTTGTGCTGCTCCAAAATGGTCTTGACGATGTAGAGCCCCAGGCCCACGCCGTCCTTATCCTCGCTGCGGGACTTGTCGCTCTTGTGGAACCGCTCGAACAGCAGCGGCAGTTCCTCCGGGGAGATGGTCTCCCCCAGGTTCCGCACCGTCACCCGGGCCTTGCCGTCGATGGTGGTCACGCCCAGGTACAGCGTGGTGCCGGGGGTGGCGAACTTGGCGGCGTTGTCCAGCAGGTTGTAGATCACCTGGGTGATGAGGTCCTTGTCCCCCAGCACCAAAATGGGCTCGTCGGGGATGTCGGCCTCCACGTCCAGCTCCCGCTCGGTGATCTTCTTCTCCAGGGAGATCAGCACCCGGCGCATGCTCTCGCACACGTCGAAGCGGCTGCCGCCCCGGAGGGGGTCCATGGCCTGGAGCTGGCTCACGTCCAGCATCCGCCGCACCAGGCGGCTCAGGCGCCGGCTCTCGTCGGAGATGATCTGGAGGTACTGCCGCTCGTTCTCCGGGGGGATGGTGCCGTCCAGGATGCCGTCGGTGTAGCCGGCGATGGTGGTCATGGGGGTCTTGAGCTCGTGGGAGATGTTGGCGATGAACTCCCGCCGCTGGCGCTCGGTCTGCTGCAGCGTCTCGGCCATGTTGTTGAAGGAGGCCGCCAGCTCGCCCACCTCGTCGTCCCGGCCGTAATCCCGCATGCGCACGTCGAAGTCGCCCTCGGCGTAGCGGCGGGTGGCCTGTGCCATCTCCCGGATGGGCTGCACCTGCCGCATGGCGGTGACGGAGGAGGCCATGAAGGAGATCATCAGCACGACGAAGGCCGTCATGAAGAACAGCCCGATGAAGCCCTGCCACATGGAGTCCAAAGACGCGCTGGTGGACACGGCAAAGGCGATGCCGGCGGGCTCGCCGGTGTCGCCGGTATAGATGGGCACGCCCACGATGAACCGCTTGGCCTCATAAAAGCCGTCCAGGTCGCTGCGGCCGGCGGAGATGTGCTCCTCCAGCACCTCCCGGGTCATCTCATCCGGCACGGTGACCACCAGACCCTCCATGGCCGGATCGGTGGAAAGGCCCACGTGGCCCTCGGTGTCGCAGATCAGGAAGTCCACCTCCGACACCGTGGCGGCAAAGGTGGCCAGCTGGCGCAGGTCGTCCTCCTGGCCGGTGCGCAGGTATCCGGCCGCGATCTTGGCCACCATCTCGGCCTTTTCCCCCAGCTCCTCGCTCTTCTGGCTGCGGGCGTAATTGTAGCTCAGGGAGAAGAAGGACGCGCCCAGCAGAAACAGCGTCAGCATCACCATGCCGGCGGTGACGAACAGCTGCCGCCAGTACAGCCCGCGGAACCGCTTTTTCAGTCCCTTCATCCGTCCGCCTTCTCCGCCGGCCGGGCGCCGGTCACTTCAAACTTGTACCCCACGCCCCAGACGGTCTTGAGGGCCCACCGGTCGCTGACGCCCTCTACCTTCTCCCGCAGGCGCTTGATATGCACGTCCACGGTCCGGCTGTCGCCGAAGTAGTCGAAGCCCCACACCTCGTCCAGCAGCTGATTGCGGGTGTAGACCCGGTTGGGCGTGGAGGCCAGGTGGTAAAGGAGCTCCAGCTCCTTGGGGGGCGTGTCGATCTTCTTGCCGTCCACGATCAGCTCGTAGGAGTCCAGGTCGATGACCAGCTTGTCGAAGGTCAGCCGCTTGGTGGTGTCGTTGGGGATCTCCGTCCGCCGCAGCACGGCGTTGATCCGGGCGATCAGCTCCTTCATCTCGAAGGGCTTGACGATGTAGTCGTCGGCGCCCATCTCCAGGCCCTGGATCCGGTCGAACACCTCGCTCTTGGCGGTCAGCATGATGATGGGGACCTTGCTGGTCTCCCGGATCTTGGCGCAGACGGCCCAGCCGTCCATCACCGGCAGCATGATGTCCAGCAGGATCAGGTCCGGCGCCTGCTTCTTGAACTCCTCAATGGCCTTTCCCCCGTCGCCGGCGATGCGGACGTCGAAGCCCTCCTTCACCAGATACATGTGGATCAGGTCGCAGATGTTGCGGTCGTCCTCTACCACCAGAATGTTACGGCCCATGGCGATCCCTCCAGTTTCTTACAGTTCTGTCTCTCATTATACCCGTTTTGGCCGGGCGGTGTTGAATATTCTGTGAATTCCCCGCTCAGGTGGTCTCCGTCAGGGCCAGGCAGCGGTCTCCGGACTGGCGCAGGCCGGTAAGGAAGGCCCGCAGCCCGGCGGCGGCGGCGCCGTCGCCCAGCCATACGCTGACACTCCCGCTCCGCTCGCCTACCCGGCGCGCCAGCACCTCGGCGGCAGAGCTGTTGGACAGCGGATAGATGGAGCGGTCCAGATCCTCCCACAGACACACGTAGCCCATCTGCTCCACCTCGGCGGCGGTCTGGTCGGAGACGTTCTCCAGCCGGGCCAGGCGGGTCCTGCCGCAGGTGGCGGCCTCCAGGGCGGCGTTGCCCGCCGCCAGCTGCTCGGCCACGGTGGAGCCCGCCGCCGCGTCCGCCAGGATGCCCACGGCCTGTCCCGTGGCGGTCATCCGCCGCAGGAGAGCTCCCTCCCGCTCCAGAAAGTCCACGGTGCAGTAAAAGGCCGCCTGGCTGCCGTACTGGTCCAGCGCGTCCAGCAGGGCAGACACCGCGGAGCCGTCCGCCGCCTCCAGGCACAAATACACCCGCTGGCCGGAGGTGGTCTGGGCGGCGCCGCCGGTGCTCTCCTCCCCGGAAGAGGCGTCCCCCTGGCCCTGCTCCTTCAGATACTGGCTGTACCGGCTCTCCATCTGGTAGCTGGCGGCGTCGGCAAAGATCCGCTCCGACATATCCGCGCTGTGGGTCCGCACCCACACCAGATACCCCCGGGACACCTCGATGACGGTGTAGACCAGGTCGAACACCCGGGCCACCAGGGAGATGGGCAGGAACGTGACGCCGCCCCGCTGGATGGCCTTCTGGAAGTACATGTTGCCGTTTTTGTCCACGGCGAAGTCCTTGCTCAGGTCAAAGCTGAGGGTCTGGAACTCCGTGCCGCCTCCGTAGAGCAGCAGCGTGGTGCCGCCGCCGGAGCTGGTGACGGTCACACCCACCTGCAGGTCCCGGTTGGCGCCGGTAAAAATGCTGGAGGGCACATACAGGTAGCCGCCGGACCAGAAGGGCATGGTGGCGTCCGACAGTTTCAGGACGTTTTTGTTGACGGCGGTGAAATACACCGACCCGGCGGCGCCCGCCGGCACCGCCAGCTGCAGCATCAGCGCCGCGCAGAATAGCGCCGCCAGCAGTTTTCGTCTCATGGGCCCCGCCTCCTCTCCGCCGGCTCCACCGGCAGCTTTAAACAAGTTATTTTAGCATATCCGGCCGTTCCTTGTAAAGCCTTCACCCCTCCCCGGGGACATAGGGCTCCACGGTGACGCCGGTGTAGTAGTGGGTCAGGATCTCCCGGTAGTCCGCCCCCTCCGCCGCCATCTGGTTGGCGCCGTACTGGCTCATGCCCACGCCGTGGCCGAAGCCGGTGACGTAGAACACCAGCGTCTGCTTCTGGATCTCCCACTCGAAGCAGGCGGACCGCAGGCCCAGGATGCTGCGCACGGTGCTGCCCTTGACGGCCACGCCCCCCACCTCCACGGTCTCCACGCTGCCGGCAGTGTCGGTGACGGCGTTTTGGAGCCAGGTGTCCATGGGGCCTGACAGGTCTGCCTCCGGCAGGGCGGAGAGGACCTTCTCCCGGAACTGCTCCGCCGTGAACTCCGCCCGGCTGTAATAGTTGGGGATGGCGTCTCCCTGCTCCGGGGACGACACCGCCTGGAGGTAGGGCAGGTCGCTGACCCACACCTCCCCGGCGGCGCGGGTCTGCCCGGCGGAGGAGGAGTGGAACACTGCCAGGATCGGTACGCCGTCGTAGAGGATGGTCTCTCCGTCGGTGTCGTGGACCGCCGCCTCGATCTTGGCCTCGTTTTCATCGGCGTCCGCGCCCCAGTTCTCCCGGGCCCGGTCCTCGGCGATGTAGGCCTGGCAGCAGGTGGAGTCGGTGCAGATGTCGGCCTCCTCGCCGTGGTTGCCGCCGGTGCGGATCTTATACAAGGTATAGGTCCGGGCGGCCACCGCCTGGGCCTTTAGGGCCTCCGGCTCGAAGGAGGCGGGCATCTCCGCCCGGACCACCGCCACCAGATAGGTTCCCAGGTCCATCTCCTCCACCGTGTCCCCGTCCAGCACCCGCAGCGTGACGGAGGCGTCCAGCTCGCCGGGGACAAAGGGCTCCGCCTCGTGCTCGTCCACCGTGTCCCGGGCGGAAAAGAGGCTGTCCCGGAAGGGGACCACCACCGCCAGGGGCAGCAAAAACAACAGCGCCAGCAGCGCCGCGGACACCGCGGCGGTCTGGCGGAACTGAGATGTGCGCTTCATGTACTTCCTCCTCTTTCGTCTCCGGGCCTGTCCCTTTCCTCACTGTATGCGCCTGGCCGGGAGAACATGAGACCGGCATGGACAAATATTTCCCGCCGTGGTATACTGTCCTTTGAAATTCCAACAGACAAGGAGATCTCTCCTATGAGACGATATGCTGTGTTCCCCATCCTGGCCCTGGGCGGCGGCTGCGCCGCCTTTGCCCTGCGGCTGGCCCAGTGGCGCACCGGCTTCGAGCCGGACACCGGCCTGCCCGTCCCCGGCTGCCCCTTCGGCATCGCCGCGGCGGTGCTGGCAGCGGCGGTCTTTGCGGCGTGCCTGCTGCTGGTCCGGCGGCTGCCGGAGCAGGCGGAGGACGCCCCCCTCTTTCCCGCGGGCTTCTCCACCGCCGACGCCGGGCTGCTGACCCTGGCGGTGGCGGGCGTGTTTTTGATCGCTGCGGCGGGCCTGGCGGACCTGGCCGCCGGTATGGGGGTGCAGGGCCTGCCCGGTATGGCGCTGCTCTCCGCCGCGGACCGGCGGGAGCGGCTGCTGCTGGGGGCGCTGACGGCGGCAGCAGGCGTATTTCTGTTCCCCGCAGCGGCGGCCTGCCGCAGAGGCGGCCGCGAAAAGCCCAGAGCCTTTAACGGCGCGGTGCTGCTGGCGCCGGTGGTGTGTCTGGTGGTGCGGCTGGTGCTGGTGTACCGGCAGGACTCCACCAATCCGGTCCTGGCTGCCTTCTGGGTGGAGGTGCTGGCCCTGGTGCTGACGATCCTGGCCCTGTACCGGCTCTCCGCCTTCGCCTACGGCGCGGGCCGGACCCGGCGCTTCGTGCTCTATGCCGTGCCCGCCGTGACGCTGTGTCTGGCCTCCCTGGCCGACGGCGGCCTCAGCGCGGTCCTCTTCAACGGCGGCGCCGCCCTGACCCTGACGGGCTTTCTGCTCCAGCATCTGGCCGTCCTGGGCCGCTGCGGAGACGCTCAATAGACAATATACCACAAAAACCCCGCCGGAAACACCTGTTCCGGCGGGGTTCATGGTTCTTTTACAACTTTTCCAGAAACAGGAACAGGGCCGAGCGGCAAGCCTCCCCTCCGCCCGGCGGAAAACGAGAACAGGGCCAGCCTTCCGGCTGGCCCTGTTCCCTATTTGTTGGAAGATTGGATGAAAAGAAGTTTTGTCTCTTGCAAGTATTACGATACCCGAGAGTTGTTAACCAAACCAGCGGTAATTGTTACAAAAGTATTAAATCCCATCAGAGGCATCGGTTTTTTTCTCACGCAGCCCGGCGAAGAACTTCGCCAGCTCCGCCCGGCATTCCTCCCCCAGCACGCCGCCCACCAGGGCGGGGCGGTTGGGGAAATCCTCCATGAAGAGGTTCGTCACGCCGCCGCAGGCGCCGAAGGCCGGGTCCCGGGCACCGTACCACACCCGGGCGATCCGGGCGTTGAGGATGGCCCCGGCACACATGGGGCAGGGCTCCAACGTCACATACAGCTCGCAGTCCTCCAGCCGCCAGGTGCCAAGGGCCTCGTTGGCCCGGGCGATGGCCTCCATCTCCGCGTGGGAGGCGGTGGCGCGCTTCTCCTCCCGCCGGTTGCGGCCCCGGCCCACGATCTGCCCATTCCGCACGATGACGCAGCCCACCGGCACCTCCCCGGCGGCCGCGGCCTCCCGGGCCAGGGCCAGAGCCTCCTCCATGAAGCGCTCCTGCTCCGAGTGCATCTTGTCCCCTCCTGTCGTATGAAATCTGGCATATTTGTCCAAACTTCCCATACATAAACCATAGGAGGGACACTGCCATGAAAACCGTTCTCTTTTCCGGAAAGACCCGGCCGGACCCGGAGCTGCTGATCCTGAAAGAGGAGCTGCTGGCGGCCCAGGCGGACCTGGCCAACGCCTACCGCCAGTTCGACCAGGCCCTGGACCCGGAGCTGGTGGAGTCGTGCATCTATCAGATCAGCGCCGTGAAAGCCCGGTGCAACTATCTCATCCGCGCCATCAAGGAACGCAGCCCCACGGCGGAGGCCGCGGCGGGGCTGGAGGGGGAGGCCGCATGGACCTGAACCAGAAGATCATCGCCGCCATCCTGGCGGGGTTCTTTCTCATCGCCCTGATCCGCGTGTTCAGCGCCCCCCTGCGCCTGGCGCTGAAGCTGCTGGCCAACACGGCCCTGGGGTTCCTGGCCCTGTGGGCCGTGGGCCTGACCTCCGGCATCACCGGCATCGCCCTGGGGCTGAACCTTTGGAACGCCCTGGTCATCGGCATCCTGGGCCTGCCGGGCTTCGCCCTGCTGCTTCTGGTCCAATGGGTGCTCTAGCTACATACGCTTCCCCCATGCCGGGCGGTCCAGGGCCGTCCGGCGCTTCTTTTTTCGGAAAGGAAAAATCGAGTATCAGCATTTGCGAGATATCGCGAGAAAATCAAAGATATTACGAGCTTTCCGCGTGGTAAATCAAATTCCTGTTGACAAGCCCGTTTCCCGGTGATATAAATAGTGATGCTCCGATTTTAACCCGGAGCTCTTGATTTGTAAAGCGAATACAAATATATCATACGGAGGAAACACCATGTCCACTTTTATGGCAAACAAGGCCAACATCGAGCGTAAGTGGTACATCCTGGACGCCGCCGGCAAGCCCCTGGGCAAGACCGCCGTCCGGGCTGCCGACCTGCTGCGCGGCAAGCTGAAGCCCACCTACACTCCCCACGCCGACTGCGGCGACAACGTCATCATCATCAACGCCGGCAAGGCTGTCCTGACCGGCAAGAAGGGCGAGCAGAAGTTCTACCGCACCCACTCCGGCTGGGTGGGCGGCCTGAAGGAGACCCCCTACCGCATCCTGATGCAGGAGAAGCCCGAGCTGGCCCTGCGCGTGGCCGTCCGCGGCATGCTGCCCAAGAACACCGTGGGCAAGGATTCCCTGAAGCGCCTGCACATCTATGCCGACGCCAACTACGAGCAGCAGGCCCAGAAGCCCGTCGCCCTGGACGTGGAGTAAGGAGGATATCGAGAATGTATCAGTCTAAGAAGCCCTACCTGTACGGTACCGGCCGCCGGAAGTCCTCCGTGGCCCGCGTTCACCTGTTCCCCAACGGCACCGGCTCCATCACCATCAACGGCCGGGACATCGACGATTACTTCGGCCTGGACACCCTGAAGATGGTGGTCCGTCAGCCCCTGGAGGCCACCGGCAACACCGGCAAGATGGACATCGTGGCCACCGTCACCGGCGGCGGCGTCTCCGGCCAGGCCGGCGCCCTGCGCCACGGCATCGCCCGCGCCCTGCTGCTGGCCAGCGAGGACAACCGCCCCATCCTGAAGAAGGCCGGTTTCCTGACCCGCGATCCCCGCATGAAGGAGCGCAAGAAGTACGGCCTGAAGGCTGCCCGCCGCGCTCCCCAGTTCTCCAAGCGCTGAGTTTTTATCCAGTCTCTCAAAATGCCGCCCAGCCAGGCGGCATTTTTTCTTGCGCTCCTTCGGGGCCCCGCAGCGCGGGGCGGCGCACCGCGCCGTACAAGCGTTTTGGGCCCCGCCCAAAACCTTGGCGCAGGGGCAATTCACTTGCCCCGAGCATATTCCATCCACCGGGGGTCCCCGGGCGGCAGCGCCGCACGGGGCGCGCAAGAAGTGCGGCCTGAAGGCTGCCCGCCGCGCTCCCCAGTTCTCCAAGCGCTGAGTTTTTACCCAGTCTCTCAAAATGCCGCCCAACCGGGCGGCATTTTTTTTGCGCTCCTTCGGGGCCCCACAGCGCGGGGCGGCGCACCGCGCCGTACAAGCGTTTTGGGCCCCGCCCAAAACCTTGGCGCAGGGGCAATTCACTTGCCCCGAGCATATTCCATCCACCGGGGGTCCCCGGGCGGCAGCGCCGCACGGGGCGCGCAAGAAGTGCGGCCTGAAGGCTGCCCGCCGCGCGCCCCAGTTCTCCAAGCGCTGAGTTTTTACCAAGGCTCTCAAAATGCCGCCCAACCGGGCGGCATTTTTTTTGCGCTCCGGGCCTTCAAACGACCGGCCCCTGCGTGCCCGATCGCCTTTTCCCATTCCCCCGGCGGGTTCTTCCTTGACTTTTGCCCCGAAGGCCTTATAATGGGATATCATACCGTTTACCTAAGTTGAGTATCACGGAGGGGAGGACGCCATGACTGACGGCTGCGGACGGACCATCGACTACCTGCGCCTGTCCGTCACGGACCGGTGCAACTACCGCTGCCGGTACTGCATGCCGGAGGAGGGCGTGTGCAAACGGGAGCACCGGGAGATGCTGACCCTGGAGGAGCTGGCGGAGGTGGCGGCGGCCTGCGTGGTCTGCGGCGTGCGGAAGATCCGCCTGACCGGCGGCGAACCGCTGGTGCGGCGTGGCATCGTGGAATTGTGCCGCCAGCTGCGGGCCATCCCGGACCTCCGGGAGCTGTGCCTCACCACCAACGGCAGCCTGCTGCCAAAGCTGGCAAAGCCCCTGCGGGAGGCGGGGCTGGACCGGCTGAACATCAGCCTGGACACCCTGCGGCCGGAGCGATTTGCCCAAATGACCCGGCTGGGGCAGCTGTCCGACGTGCTGGAGGGCATCCGGGCGGCGGAGGACGCCGGATTCCGGGACCTGAAATTCGACACCGTCCTCATCGGCGGCTTCAACGACGACGAGATCGCCGATTTCGCCGCCCTGACCCGTGACCACCCCTGGGAGATGCGGTTCATCGAGCTGATGCCCATGGGCCCCTGCGCGGACTGGGACAGGGCTTGCTTTCTAAGCGCGGACACGGTGCTGGAGCGCCTGCCGGAGCTGGAGCAGATTGAGAGCAGCGGCGTGGCCCGGCGGTATCGGCTGCCGGGGGCGGCGGGTACCATCGGCCTGATCTCCCCGGTGAGCCACGACTTCTGCGCCGACTGCCGCCGCATCCGGGTGACGGCGGACGGTAAGCTGAAGGGCTGCCTTCACAGCCGGGAGGAGATCGACCTGAGGGGTCTCCACGGCTGGCAGCTGCAAAATGCTATCCGGCAGGGCATCACCCAGAAGCCCCAGCGTCACCATCTGACAGAGCGGAAGAGCGACACCCCCCGGAACATGAACCAAATCGGAGGCTGAACCATGGGAGAACTGACCCATTTCAACGAGCAGGGCCGGGCGAAGATGGTGGACGTGACGGACAAGGCCGTCACCCACCGCACCGCCGTGGCCGCCGGGGAGATCCACATGGCCCCGGAGACTCTGGAGAAGATCAAAGCCGGCACCATGAAAAAGGGCGACGTACTGGCGGTGGCCCAGGTGGCGGGCATCCAGGCGGCCAAGCACAACTGGGAGCTGATCCCCATGTGCCATCCCCTGCCTCTGACCGGCATCGACATCACCTTCGCCCTCTCCGACGAGCCCGCCATGGTGGAGATCCGGGCGGCGGTCACCTGCACCGGCGTCACCGGCGTGGAGATGGAGGCGCTGACCGCCGTGTCCGTGGCGGCGCTGACCATCTACGACATGTGCAAGGCCGTCCAGAAGGACATGCGCATCACCAACATCCGCCTGCTGGAAAAGTCCGGCGGCAAGAGCGGAGATTACAGAATAAAGGAGTGAGCCCCTTGGCCGCCGTCGTATCCGTCAACATCAGTGAGAAAAAAGGGACCGTCAAGCACCCGGTCCCGGAGATTCAATTCAAGCTGCGCCACGGCATCGTGGGCGATGCCCACGCGGGGGACTGGCACCGGCAGATCTCCCTCCTGGCGGAGGAGAGCGTGGACACCATGCGCGCCGCCTGCCCCATCCCCCTGGGCGAGGGTGTGTTCGCCGAGAACATCAACACCCGGGGCATCGACCTCAAGCACCTGCCTGTGGGCACCCGCCTGCGCATCGGCGAGACCGAGGTGGAGGTGACCCAGATCGGCAAGGAGTGCCACAGCGACTGCGCCATCAAAAAGGCCGTGGGCAAGTGCGTCATGCCCACGGAGGGCATCTTCGCGATCGTGGTGAAAGAGGGCACCGTCCGCCCCGGAGATGAAATCGAGATTCTGGAGGCGAAGGCATGAAGCTGATCAAAACCGAGGAGGCCGTGGGCCATGTGCTGTGCCACGACCTGACCCAGATCATCCGTGACCAGTACAAGGACGCCCGGTTCCGCAAGGGCCATGTGGTGACAGAGGAAGATATCCCGGTCCTGCTCTCCATGGGCAAGGAGCACCTGTACGTCTGGGAGATGACGCCGGGGATGCTCCACGAGAACGACGCCGCCGAGCGGCTGTACGCCCTGTGCGCAAACGGCCACATGGACCGCAGCGAGGTCAAGGAGGGCAAGATCGAGCTGAAGGCCGCCTGCGACGGTCTCTTCCGGGTGAACTCCGAAAGGCTGATCGCCGTCAATACCGTGGAGGACATCATGATCGCCACCCGGAAGGGCGGCACCGCCGTCCGCAAAGGCGACAAGCTGGCGGGGATGCGGGTCATCCCCCTCATCATCCCGGAGAAGAAATTGCAGGCGGCGGAACAGGCCGCCGGGGACGCCCCCCTGCTGGAGCTGCGGCCCTGGGTGCGGAAAACCGCCGCCATCGTGGCCACCGGCAGCGAGGTGAAAAAGGGCCTCATCCAGGACACCTTCACCCCGGTGGTGAAGGACAAGCTGGCCGCCTACGGCATTGAGACGATCTCTGTGGCCTACTCCGGCGACGGGGTGGAGAATGTGGCCAACGCCGTCACCGAGGCCCGGAAAACCGGCGCCGACGTGATCCTCTGCACCGGCGGCATGAGCGTGGACCCGGATGACAACACCCCCGGCGGGATCAAAGCCAGCGGGGCGCAGATCGTCACCTACGGCGCCCCGGTGCTGCCCGGCGCCATGTTTTTGCTTGGCTACTACGACGACGGCACTCCGGTGATGGGCCTTCCCGGCTGCGTCATGTACGCGGGCGCTACCATCTTCGACCTGGTGCTGCCCTTCGTGGCGGCGGACGTGCCGGTGACGCGGCAGCAGATCGTGGCCCTGGGCGAGGGCGGGCTGTGCCTGGGGTGCAAGCCCTGCCACTGGCCCGCGTGCCCCTTCGGAAAATAACGCACCCCGGATATGCGCCGATGAATCGGCGCATATCCTTCCCCGTTCGTTATACTCACTTGAATATCACGAAGGTTCCATCCCGCCCTTGCATCGGCGGTGAGAACATATTATCATCAGAAAGGAAGATCTCCCCATGAAAAAAGCACTGTCTTTGCTGCTGGCCCTGACCATGGCCCTGGCCCTGACCGCCTGCGGCGGTACGGAGACCGCGGATATCCAGGAGGCCGACACCGCCGAAACCGAGGACACCGCCGGGGCGGTGGAGCTGTACGTCTTTGCCGCCGCCTCCCTGACCGAGTCCCTGGACCGGATCATCGAGCAGTACAAGGAAGTGGCGCCGGGTGTCACCATCGTGCCCACCTACGACTCCTCCGGCACCCTCAAGACCCAGATCCAGGAGGGCGCCGACTGCGACGTCTTTCTCTCCGCGGCCCCCAAGCAGATGAACCAGCTGGACACCGAGGGCGGCGAGGAGAACACCGAGGGCCTGGACTTTGTGGACAGCGCCACCCGGCTGGACCTGCTGGAGAACAAGGTGGCCCTGGCGGTTCCGGAGGGCAACCCCGCCGGGATCGAGACCTTTGACCAGCTGGCGGAGCTGCTCAAGAGCGGCGGCGTGGCCCTGGCCATCGGCAACAGCGACGTGCCCGTGGGCCAGTACACCCAGAAGATCTTCGCCTACTACGGGCTGGACGAGGCGGCCATCGCCGGATGCCTGACCTACGGCTCCAACGTCAAGGAGGTCACCACCCAGGTCAGCGAGGCGGCCGTGGACTGCGGCATCATCTACGCCACCGACGCCTTCTCCGCAGGCCTTGACACCGTGGACGGCGCCACCGCCGAGATGTGCGGCCAGGTGATCTACCCGGCGGCGGTGCTGAAAACCAGCCAGCACCCCGACGAGGCCAAGGCCTTCCTGGACTACCTCAGCACCGCCGACGCCTCCGCCGTCTTTGAGAGCGTGGGCTTCACCCCGCTGGGCTGATACCCCCGGATCCATCCTGACCGGCCGGGCTTTGCCCGGCCGGTCCAAGGCCGCAGCGCACTTGACGCCGCGGCGGCCCGCCTTCGGCGGGCGGAAACGGCGGTCCCCCATCATCCCCTCAGGAGGTCCCGCGTATGGACTGGTTTCCCCTTTACAACTCACTGCGCATCGCCGCCATCTCCACCGTGGCCGTGTTCTTTCTCGGCATCTGGGCAGCGTACTACATCGCCAGGCTCCCCCGGCTGGTGAAGGGCGTGCTGGACGTGGTGCTGACGCTGCCCCTGGTGCTGCCGCCCACGGTGGTGGGCTGGCTCCTGCTGATGCTGCTGGGGCCCAAGCGGCCTCTGGGGGCCTGGGTGCTGGAGACTTTTGATGTGAAGCTGGTCATGACCTGGTGGTCCGCCATCTTCGCAACCGTCGTGGTGGCCTTCCCCCTGATGTACCGCACCGCCCGGGGCGCCTTCGAGAGCTTCGACAAAAATCTGGCCGACGCGGGGCGGACGTTGGGCCGGTCCAACACGTGGGTATTCTGGCGGGTGCAGATGCCGGTGTGCCGGCAGGGCATCCTGGCCGGGACCGTGCTGGCCTTCGCCCGGGCCCTGGGCGAGTACGGCGCCACCTCCATGATCGCGGGCTACACCCCCGGCCGCACCGCCACCATCTCCACCACCGTCTACCAGCTCTGGCGCACCAACGACAACGCCGGGGCCGCCATGTGGGTGCTGGTGAACATCGCCATCTCCGCCGTGTTTCTGCTGGCGGTGAACCTGCTGGAGACCCGGCAGAAGGCGGAAAAAGGAGGGCGGCGCGGATGAGTCTGTCTGTGGACATCGAAAAGCGCATGGGGGACTTCCATCTGGAGGTCCGGTTTGAGGCGGAGGGGGAGACCCTGGCCCTGCTGGGGGCCTCCGGCTGCGGCAAGAGCGTGACGCTCAAGTGCGTGGCGGGCATCCTGACCCCGGACCGGGGCCGGATCACCCTGGACGGCGTGACCCTCTTCGACAGCGCCGCCCACATCGACCTGCCGCCCCAGAAGCGGCGGGTGGGCTATCTCTTTCAGCAGTACGCCCTGTTCCCCAACATGACCGTCCGGCAGAACATCGCCGCGGCGGTCCGGGACCGGAGGCAGCGGGCGTCCGTGGCCGCGGACAAGCTCCGCCAGTTCCAGCTGGAGGCGGTGGCGGACCTGCGGCCGGGCCAGCTCTCCGGCGGGCAGCAGCAGCGCTGCGCCCTGGCCCGGATCCTGGCCTCGGAGCCGGGGGCC
The DNA here is from genome assembly GCF_054476235.1 of Dysosmobacter sp. Phy. Classification (NCBI taxonomy): domain Bacteria; kingdom Bacillati; phylum Bacillota; class Clostridia; order Eubacteriales; family Oscillospiraceae; genus Dysosmobacter; species Dysosmobacter sp. Phy. The sequence continues at coordinate 1,773,215 of NZ_CM136997.1, read as the reverse complement.
ATCTTGCTGGACGAGCCCTTCTCCGCCCTGGACAGCTACCTCAAGCACCAGCTGGAGCTGGAGCTGTGGGAGACCCTGTCGGCCTTTCCCGGCCCGGTGATCTGGGTGTCCCACGACCGGGGGGAGGTGCTGCGCAACTGCCCCAGGGTCTGTGTCATGGACCAGGGCCGGTCCCAGGCCGTGCGGCCCATGGCCGACCTGATGGCCCGGCCCGGCACGGAGGCGGCGGCGCGCCTGTCCGGCTGCGAGAACTTTGCGGATGCCCTCCCCCGGGACGGCGGGGTGTACGTGCCGGCGTGGGGCGTGACCCTGGCCTGTGAGAGCCCGGTGCCGGAGCAGGTGCGCCGGGCGGGCATCCGGGCCCGGAGCCTGCGCTTGGCGGAAGCCGGAACTGAAAATGCCTTTGCCTGCCGGGTGGTCCGGGTGGTGGAGGATGTGAACGCCCTTACCGTGCTGCTGCGGCCGGAGGCCGCGGCGGCGGACGTGCTCCCCATCCGCATGGAGGCGGACCGGGAAACCTGGACGGCCCGGGCCGGCGAGACGGTCACCGTGGCCGCGGACCCCGGCGGCATCCTGCCCCTGGAACAGCAGTGAACAAAGACCGGCGGACCTTTTGGAAGGTCCGCCGGTCATTTATGGAAAACAGGGGTGCCATGGTCCGCAGCCAACATCTCCGCCGCCGTTCAGGGCTCTGTGCCCAGCCGCCGGAAGGTCTCCGCCGTCCGCCACAGCTGGACCCAGCGGACCACCCACAGCACCGCGGCGCATAGCTTCACCGCCAGAAGCACCATCGCCAGCGCATATGCCAGCACGAATACCGCAGTGGGCAGGCTGTCCACCCACGACCAAAGTTGCAGCGTTTGCCAAACTTCCACGGAGGGCACTGGCACGGACATCAGACATATCACCGCTCCCACCGCCACGGCCCACCGGGCCAGGCACCGCCAGAGGACGGCCCGCCGGTCCCCGATCCGCTCCAGCAGGGCCCCGTTGGCCCGATACAGCCGGAAGAGCCACGCCAATTCCAGACCTCCCTGGAGGAGGGTCAGCGCCGCCAGCACCGGCAGGGAGGACACGGCGCCGCTCACCGCCCGCACCGCACCGTAGGCCGTCAGAAACGGCGGCACTGTACGATATGCCTCTCCCAGCCGGCTCAGGGTCCGGCCCATGGCCAGGCACACCGCCAGCTCCAGGGCCCCGGGGATCAGCCGCAGGACCCAGGTACAGCCGTGCGCCAGCAGGACCGACGCTATCCCGGCCGCCAGATAGACGGCCGCATCTCCCCCCAGCCAGATCCAAAACAGGCGCCGCAGTCCCGCGCCCAGCTCCGCCGCCCGGTCCGCGCCGCCCAGGCCCTCCCGCCGCAGCGGCGCCAAACGGGACGCAGCGCGCGGCCCGCCTTCCCGCTCCGGCAGAAATGCGCAGTCCAGCGCCTGACAGTCTCCGCACTTCTCCAGGCCCCGTTCCCGGCAGCAGGCCGCCACGGGACAGGGGCCGTGGGGCGGGACCCCCCCGCTCTCGCGGCACCCGGCGCAGCCGTACGCCTCCCGGACGTCGCAGATGCCGCAGTCCCTTCCGCAGAACCCCAGTTCCATTCCCGCTCCCCCCCTTCAAAAAGCAGCGGAAGAAAGGCGCCCGGCCGCGCCCCTCTTCCGCGTTTCATTATGTATAGGACCGCTCCACCTTCACCACGGCGTAGTAGTTGCCGTCCAGCGCCCGGACGGCGGTGCGGATCTTCTTTGCCACGTCCTCGTCGCTGAGGCGGAAGCCGAAGGGCACCACCGCGTCGAAGATCACGTTGGTGTGGGTGGGGCCCTTCACCATCCGGAAGTCGTGGATGGAGATGGCGTCGTCGATGCAGTGGACCAGGGCGGCCACCCGCTGGCGGGTCTCCTGGGTGAGCCCGTCGTCGGTGACGATGGGGTCCATGTGGATCACCGCCTCGCAGCCCAGCTTCTCCCGCAGCTCGTTTTCCACGTTGTCGATCTCGTCGTGGAGCTCCAGCACGTCCCCGGAGGCGGAGACCTCCGCGTGGAGGGAGATCATCATGCGGCCGGGGCCGTAGTCGTGGACGATCAGGTCGTGGATGCCGATGATGGTCTTGTGGGCCAGGACCAGATCCCGGATCCGCTCCACCAGCTCCGCCGTGGGCGGCGCACCCAGCAGGGGGTCCAGGGTCTCCTTGGCGGCGCTGATGCCGGACCAGAGGATGAAGGCCGCCACCAGCAGTCCGCACCAGCCGTCGATCTTGAGCCCGGTGAAGTGGCCCACCAGGGTGGCCAGCAGCACCGCGGAAGTGGCCACGCTGTCGCTGAGGGAGTCCAGGGCCGTGGCCTCCATGGCGGTGGAGCCCAGCTTCTTCCCCAGGCGCCGGTTATAGAAGAACATGTACAGCTTCACGGCGATGGAGGCGCAGAGGATGGCCACCACCAGGGGGCTGAACTCCACCGCCTCCGGGTGGAGGATCTTGTCCAGGGAGGACTTGCCCAGCTCCACGCCCATCAGCAAGATCAGCACCGACACCACCAGGCCCGACAGGTACTCGATCCGCCCGTGGCCGAAGGGGTGCCCGGCGTCGGCCTTCTGCCCCGCCAGCTGGAAGCCCAGCAGGGTCACAAAAGAGGACCCGGCGTCGGAGAGGTTGTTGAAGGCGTCCGCCGTGATGGCGATGGACCCGGACAGCAGTCCGGCGAAAAACTTCCCTGCGAACAGCAGCACGTTCAGGCAGATGCCCACCGCGCCGCAGAGGACGCCATAGGCCCGGCGGACCGCGCCCTCATCCCCCTGATGTTTGATCAGCAGCCGTGCCAGCAGTGTGATCACGGCACATTCCTCCTTTTTGGGAGCCTCCGGCTCCGTCTCGTTAAAAGCGCCCCGCCTTGGCGGCGGGGCCCTGCCTGTCGAACCAGTTCGACAGGCAGGGCAAGTTTTTTTGAAACAAAAAAACTGATGATTGAAAACGAAAGACACCCCTCCTGGGTTTCTTTCGTAACTATCTTCCTTCCCGTCTCACAAGCTCGTCAAACATTTCAGCAAATCGCGCCCCGCCTTGGCGGCGGGGCCCTGCCTCATCCCCGGTTCCCGGGGATCACCAGTTTCATGTGACAGCACAGATCGTCCAGGTCCGCGTCCGTGGCGGCGCTGATGCGCAGCTTGGCGCCGCAGTCCCGGCAGATCAGGTCCACGGCGCTGCGGCGGATCTCCATGCCGTAGCGGCGGGAGCCGCAGGCGCAGGTGATGCCGCCGGGCCGGGCGGCGATCTCCTTGAGCTCGGAGAGGACCTCGTACATGATGACGCTGTCGGCGAAGGCCTCGGGGCCCTCCTCCTGGCGCTTTTCCTTCTCCGCCAGGATCTCCAGCTCCCGCAGGTGCTTTTCCACCGTGCCCTCGTCCCCGATAAAGCAGCAGAATTGCTTCGTCTGGGGGCAGGCCAGGGCCGTGCCGCCCCGGAGCACCCGCTCCGGCGGGCACACCGCCTCGTGGGTCTCGCTGCAGAGGCCGCAGGGCACCGTCAGGTGATACCGCTCCCCGTCAAAGCCCACGCTCAGGGCGGACTTGCCGCATTCGCACTCCACCTCCGCGTTGGAGGCCTCCAGGGCGAACACGGACCGAGCCGCCATGACGGGCTTGCCGCACGCCGGGCAGAGGTATCCGAAGGTCCGCATCTCCTCACTCATGCCGTCTGTCTCCTTTTTCTGGGATCTGTTCATTAAGTGGTGATTATACCACGGCGCCGGGCGGATGTACAGGGGATTTTTGAAACATTAGAGCGGGCTAACCCCACTTTTTGCCGCAGGTTTTCCCTTTTCATTCCCCGCCGCCTGTGGTAGAATGGTCCTATCCCGTCAAAAGGAGGCGAGAGCCGTGTCCTTTCCCTGGTATCTGAAGCCGGACCTGTTCCTGCACGCGGAGATGCTGGACAAGCAGGAGGCGCTGGAGAGCGCCGCCAACAGCTCCTATGCCACGGACCAGCGGCAGGACAAGGAGATCCAGTCTTTGAAAAAACGGGTCACGGAGCTGGAAAACCAGCTGCTGGCCCTGGAGAAGATCCTCTCGGAACACGGCATCCTGCCGCCCATGCCGCCCGAGCCGGAGGCTCCGCCGCCGGACGCCCCCGCCCGCTTCCCCTCCAGGACCCTGGAGACCGTGGCCTGTCCCCGGTGCGGCCGCCGCCAGCGGGGCGACCGGAATTTCTGCTACGCCTGCGGATTGTCCTTCGAGTATGAAAACGAGGAACTTTAAACTGTTCAAAGCCCGGCAAACGCCGGGCTTCATATTTTTGCCGTCTTTCGGACAACCTATGGAAAATCCTCACGAAAAGGCGGCGACACCATGAACGAAAAACGTCTGGGCAGCCGGACCGTGGCCCTGGCCCACCCCCCCTCCGTGCTGGCCTTCTCCAACATCGGCGGGAAATTCGAGGGCCAGGGCCCCCTGGCGGACTGCTTCGACCGGCTGGAGACCAGCTCCTTCTTCGGGGAAAAGACCTGGGAGAAGGCGGAGTCCGCCATGCAGCAGGCGGTGCTGCGCCAGGCCCTGGACAAGGCGCGGCTCAAGCCGGAGGACCTGGACTATGTGCTGGCCGGAGACCTCCTCAACCAGTGCATCGGCTCCTCCTTCGGCCTGCGGGACTTCGGCATCCCCTTCTACGGCCTCTACGGCGCCTGCTCCACCATGGGCGAGTCCCTGTCTCTCGCGGCCATGCTGATCGACGGGGGCTTCGCCCGCCGCTGCGCCGCCATGACCTCCTCCCACTACTGCACCGCCGAGCGCCAGTACCGGATGCCGGTGCCCTACGGCAACCAGCGCACCCCCACCGCCCAGTGGACCGCCACCGCCGCCGGGTGCACCATCCTGGACCGGGAGGGCCCCGGGCCCTACGTCACCCACGTGACCTGCGGCCGCATCGTGGACAAGGGCATCCCCGACGCCAACAACATGGGCGCCGCCATGGCCCCCGCCGCCTACGACACCCTCTCCGCCTTCTTCCGTGACACCGGCACCGGCCCCCGGGACTTCGACCTGATCGTCACCGGGGACCTGGGCGAGCTGGGCCACGCCATCGTCCGGGACTTCTTCGCCCGGGACGGCATTGACATGGGCGCTCACTTCCAGGACTGCGGCCTTCTGCTCTACGACCGCCAGCGGCAGGACATGCACGCCGGGGCCTCCGGCTGCGGCTGCTCGGCGTCGGTGCTCAACGGCTACCTGCTCTCCGGGATGCGGGCGGGCCGGTGGAAGCGGGTCCTCTTCGCCCCCACCGGGGCGCTGCTCTCCCCCATCTCCGCCTGTCAGGGAGAGTCCATCCCCGGCATCTGCCACGCGGTGTGTCTGGCCGCGGAGCGGTGATGTTCACCTCCCGCGCACATTTTTCCCCGTATGGAAATTGCACAAAGGTGATTTTTTCCCTCCCCCACATTTTAGAACAACCCATAAAATCTGCCGCCAGCCCGTTCCGGAAGCGCCGAAAGCGTTGACAGGACGGGCTTTGCGACGGTATAATCCCTCCCAAGGGAGAGCAACGGGGCCCCCCTCAGGGTCCGTTGCGCTCTTTTTGTTTTTTGTAAAATACCGCTTTAAAGCGATAAATCGACCGGTTCCGCGGCCGGTGAAAGGAGATCGAGCCATGGGCAAGTACACCCGGGAGGACATCCTCCGCCTGATCCGGGAGGAGGACATCCAATTCATCCGCATGCAGTTCACCGACATCTTCGGCCAGCTGAAAAACGTGGCCATCACCGCCTCTCAGATCGGGAGGGCTCTGGACGGGGAGATCATGATGGACGGCAGCTCCATCGAGGGCTTCGTCCGGGTGGAGGAGTCCGACCAATACCTGCGGCCGGACCTGGACACCTTCGCGGTGCTGCCCTGGCGGCCCCAGTACGGCAAGGTGGCCCGGCTGATCTGCGACGTCTACAATCCCGACGGCACGCCCTTCGTGGGAGACCCCCGAAGCGTGCTGAAGCGGGCGCTGCGGCAGGCGGAGGACATGGGCTTCACCTTCAACGCCGGGCCGGAGCTGGAGTTCTTCCTGTTCCAGACTGATGAGGACGGCCGCCCCACCACCCGCACCAGCGACGAGGCCGGGTACTTCGACCTGGGCCCCCTGGACCACGGGGAGTCCACCCGCCGGGAGATCTGCCTGTGCCTGGAGGAGATGGGCTTCGAGATCGAGGCCAGCCACCACGAGGTGGCCGCCGGCCAGCACGAGATCGACTTCAAGTACACCGGCGCCCTCCGCTCCGCCGACAACATCATGACCTTCAAGCTGGCGGTCAAGACCCTGGCCCAGAAGAACGGCCTCCACGCCACTTTCATGCCCAAGCCCGTGGCGAATGCCGCCGGCAGCGGCATGCACGTGAACATGTCCCTCTTCCGGGACGGGGAGAACGCCTTCTACGACCCGGCGGACCCCCGGCAGCTGTCCCCCCTGGCCTATCAGTTCATCGCGGGGCTGCTGGACCACGTGCCGGGCTTCTGCGCGCTGACCAATCCCCTGGTCAACTCCTACAAGCGGCTGGTCCCGGGATATGAGGCCCCCTGCTGCGTGGCCTGGTCCACCGGCAACCGCTCCGCCCTCATCCGCATCCCCACCCCCCGGGGCCGGGGCACCCGGGTGGAGCTGCGCAGCCCCGACCCGTCCTGCAATCCCTACCTGACCTTCGCCGCCTGCCTGACGGCGGGCCTGGACGGCATCCGCCGGGGGCTGACGCCGCCGCCGGAGATCACGGAGAACCTCTACGAGATGTCCCCCGCCGCCCTGGCGGCCCAGGGGGTACCCCTGCTGCCGGACTCCCTGGAGGCAGCCCTGAACGCCCTGGAGGCCGACGGGACCGTCACCGCCGCCCTGGGCCCCCACGTGGCCGCCCAGTACCTCACCGGCAAGCGGCGGGAGTGGGAGGAATACCGGAGCCAGGTCTCCCAGTGGGAGCTGGAGAAGTACCTGGTCACCTACTGACCTGACCGGTCCGCCGGGCGGACCGGAGAACTGCCGAAAGGGGGTGCTGTGCCATGGAGCGGATCGTGACGGCCTTTGCCCATGAGGACGCCCGGCGCCGGATCCAGCGGCTTCTGGAGAGCGGCGGATATCCCGTGGCCGGCGCCTTCGCCTCCGGGGCCGAGGTGCTCCGGGCGGTGGGCAAGCTGGGCGGAGCCGCCGTGGTGTGCGGCTTCCGCCTGCGGGACATGACCGCCCCGGAGCTGGCGGCGGACCTGGGCCCCGGGACCGGGGTGCTGGTGATCGCCTCCGCCGCCAATCTGGACCTGTGCCAGGGGGAGAACCTCTACCGGCTCCCGGTCCCGGCCAGCCGGGCGGACCTGTACGCCTCCCTGGACACGCTGCTGCATCAGCGGCGCCGCCGCCCGCCTCCGGCCCGGCAGGAGGAGGCCCAGCGGCTGATCCGCCGGGCCAAGGAGCTGCTGATGGACGTCAACCGCATGAGCGAGGCGGAGGCCCACCGCTTCCTCCAGAAGCGCAGCATGGACACGGGGCTGCGGCTGGAGCAGACCGCCCGGCTGGTCATTGAGACCTACACCCGGTGAGCGGCGCCGATCCCGGTCCAAATACACACTGACAAGAGAATGGAGGGGTTCCAATGGCGGGACCTGAATACAAGCACGATCCCCTGTACGACCCGCGCTTCGAGCACGACGCCTGCGGCATCGGCGCGGTGGTGGACCTAAAGGGCCGCTGCTCCCACAGCGTGGTGGACGACGCGCTGAAGATCGTGGAAAAGCTGGAGCACCGGGCCGGCAAGGACGCCTCCGGCCAGACCGGCGACGGCGTGGGCCTCATGATGCAGATCCCCCACGCCCTGATGGTCCGGGCGGCCGCCGCCGAGGGCATCGCCCTGGGCGGACCCAGGGACTACGGCGTGGGCATGTTCTTCTTCCCCACGGACCCCCTCAAGCGGGCCCAGGCCCAGAAGATGCTGGAGATCATCGTGGCCAAGGAGGGCATGGAATTTTTGGGCTGGCGGCAGGTGCCCACCCACCCGGAGGTCCTGGGCCAGCGGGCTCTGGACTGCATGCCCGCCATCTTCCAGTGCTTTGTGAAGCGTCCGGCGGACTGCGCCCCGGGGCTGGACTTTGACCGGAAGCTGTATGTGGCCCGGCGGGTGTTCGAGCAGTCCAATGTCAACACCTATATCCCCTCCTTCTCCAGCCGGACCATCGTCTACAAGGGCATGTTCCTGGTGGGCCAGCTGCGCCGGTTCTACGCTGACCTGGAGGCGGAGGACTGCGAGAGCGCCCTGGCCCTGGTCCACTCCCGCTTCTCCACCAACACCAACCCCAGCTGGGAGCGGGCCCACCCCAACCGCTACATCCTCCACAACGGCGAGATCAACACCATCCGGGGCAACGTGGACCGGATGCTGGCCCGGGAGGAGACCATGCGCTCCCCCATCCTGGAGGAGGACATGGACAAGATCCTGCCGGTGGTGGACCAGAGCGGGTCCGACTCGTCCATGCTGGACAACACCCTGGAATTCCTGCTGATGAACGGCATCGAGCTGCCCCGGGCGGTGATGATGTGCATCCCCGAGCCCTGGGCCAACGACCGGCGGATGGAGCGGGAGAAGCGGGACTTCTACCACTACTACGCCACCATGATGGAGCCCTGGGACGGCCCGGCGGCCATCGTATTCTCCGACGGCGACACCGTGGGCGCGGTCCTGGACCGCAACGGCCTGCGGCCCTGCCGGTGGTATCTCACCGACAGCGACCGGCTGATTTTGTCCTCGGAGGTGGGCGTGCTGGACCTGCCGCCGGAGACCATCGTGAAAAAGTCCCGGCTCCAGCCCGGCAAGATGCTGCTGGCGGACCTGTCCCAGGGGCGGCTGCTGGAGGACGGGGAGGTCAAGGGCCGCTGCGCCGCCCGCCAGCCCTACGGCGAGTGGCTGGACGCCCATCTTGTTTATCTCAAGGACCTGCCCATCCCCAACCGGCGGGTGGAGCGCCACCCCCAGGAGCTGCGGGACCGGCTGTACAAGGCCTTCGGCTACACCTATGAGGAGGTCAAGGACTCCATCCTCCCCATGGCCCGGGACGGGGCAGAGCCCACCTCCGCCATGGGCGTGGACACGCCGCTGGCGGTGCTCAGCGAGCACCATCAGCCCCTGTTCAACTACTTCAAGCAGCTCTTCGCCCAGGTGACCAATCCCCCCATGGACGCCATCCGGGAGGAGATCGTCACCGACACCACCGTGTACGTGGGCTCCGGCGGCAATCTCCTGGAGGAGCGGCCGGAAAACTGCGCCGTCCTCCAGATCCACAACCCCATCCTCACCTCCGTGGACCTCATGAAGATCCGCTACATGGACCGGCCCGGCTTCCGCGTGGAGACCATCTCCCTGCTCTACTACAAGGGCTCTCCCCTGGAAAACGCCCTGGACCGGCTGTTCGTCAACGTGGACCGGGCCTACAAGAAGGGCGCCAATATCCTGATCCTCTCCGACCGGGGCGTGGACGAAAACCACGTGGCCATACCCTCGCTGCTGGCGGTCAGCGCCCTGGAGCAGTATCTGGTCCGCACCAAGAAGCGCACCGCCGTGTCCATGATCCTGGAGAGCGCGGAGCCCCGGGACGTGCACCACTTCGCCGCCCTTCTGGGCTACGGCGCCCAGGCCATCAACCCGTATCTCGCCCAGGAGTGCGTGGAGGAGCTGATCGCCGTGGGCCTTTTGGACAAGGACCCGGCGGCGGCCGTGGACGACTACGACCGGGCCATCCTCCACGGCATCGTGAAGATCGCCTCCAAAATGGGCATCTCCACCATCCAGTCCTACCAGTCCGCCCAGATCTTCGAGTGCGTGGGCATCTGCAAGGACGTGATCGACAAGTACTTCACCAACACCGTCAGCCGGGTGGGCGGCGTGGGCCTGGAGGAGATCGGCGAGGGCGTGGAGTGGAACCACAACCAGGCCTTCGATCCCCTGGGCCTGGGCTACGACACCACCCTGGACTCCACCGGGTCCCACAAGCTCCGCTCCGGCCCCGACAAGGAGGACCACATGTACAACCCCCGGACCATTCTGCTGCTGCAGAAGGCAGCCCGGGAGGGCAGCTACGAGACCTTCAAGGAATACGCCGCCCTGGTGGACGACGCCGATAAGCCCCACACCCTCCGGGGCGTACTGGACTTCCGGTTCGACGAGCACGGCGGCATCCCCCTTGAGGAGGTGGAGAGCGTGGAATCCATCGTCCGCCGGTTCAAGACCGGCGCCATGAGCTACGGCTCCATCTCCCAGGAGGCCCACGAGTGCATGGCCATCGCCATGAACCGCATCGGCGGCAAGTCCAACTCCGGCGAGGGCGGCGAGGCCCGGGAGCGGCTGGGCGACGAGCGGTGCTCCGCCATCAAGCAGGTGGCCTCCGGCCGCTTCGGCGTCACCAGCGAGTACCTTTGCAGCGCCCAGGAGATCCAGATCAAGATGGCCCAGGGCGCCAAGCCCGGCGAGGGCGGCCACCTGCCGGGGAAGAAGGTCTACCCCTGGATCGCCAGGACCCGGTACTCCACCCCCGGCGTGAGCCTGATCTCGCCCCCGCCCCACCACGATATCTACTCCATCGAGGACCTGGCCCAGCTGATCTACGACCTGAAAAATGCCAACCGCCGCGCCCGGATCAGCGTCAAGCTGGTCAGCGAGGCGGGCGTTGGCACCATCGCCGCGGGCGTTGCCAAGGCAGGCGCCCAGGTGGTGCTGATCTCCGGCCACGACGGCGGCACCGGCGCGGCCCCCCGCAACTCCATTGCCGGAGCGGGCCTGCCCTGGGAACTGGGCGTGGCGGAGGCCCACCAGGCCCTGCTGCAAAACGGCCTGCGGACCCAGGTGGTGCTGGAGGCCGACGGCAAGCTGATGACCGGCCGGGACGTGGCCATCGCCTGCATGCTGGGCGCCGAGGAGTTCGGCTTCGCCACGGCCCCCCTGGTGGCCATGGGCTGCTGCATGATGCGGGTGTGCAACCTGGACACCTGCCCCGCCGGCATCGCCACCCAGAACCCCCAGCTGCGCAAGCGCTTTGCCGGAAAGCCGGAGCACGTGATCAACTTCATGACCTTCGTGGCCCGGGAGCTGCGGGAGTATATGGCCAAATTGGGCATCCGCACCGTGGAGGAGCTGGTGGGCCGCAGCGACCTGCTGCGGGTCCGGGAACAGCTGGTGACCCACCGGGCGGAGACCCTGGACCTCAGCGCCCTGCTGCAAAACCCCTGGGGCGCGCACGTGCCCCACTTCGAGCCCCAGGACGCCTACGACTTCCACCTGGAGCGCACCGCCGATATGCGGGTGCTGCTGGAGAAGCTGGGCAAGGCCCTCAAGGCCGGGAAACCCGGCCGCCTCAGCGTGGCCGTGTCCTCCACGGACCGGTCCTTCGGCACCCTCTTCGGCTCCGAGATCACCCGCAGGCGGGGCGACACCCTGCCGGACGACACCTACGTCATCTCCTGCAAGGGCGGCGGCGGGCAGTCCTTCGGCGCCTTCATCCCCAAGGGTCTGACGCTGGAGCTGGAGGGCGACTGCAACGACGGCTTCGGCAAGGGTCTCTCCGGCGGAAAGCTGATCCTCTATCCGCCCAAGGGCTCTGTTTTCGACCCCGGCGAGAACATCATCGTGGGCAATGTGGCCCTCTACGGCGCCACCGGCGGCGCGGCCTTCATCAACGGCCGGGCCGGCGAGCGGTTCTGCGTCCGCAACTCCGGCGCCGTGGCGGTGGTGGAGGGCGTGGGCGACCACGGCTGCGAGTATATGACCGGCGGCCGCTGCGTGATCCTGGGCCCCACGGGGAAGAACTTCGCCGCCGGCATGTCGGGCGGCATCGCCTACGTGCTGGATGAACACCACGACCTGTACCTGCGCCTCAACAAGGAGCAGGTGCTCACCGACACCCTGACCGAGAGCCACGACATCGCGGAGCTGCGCTCCCTGATCGAGGCCCACGTGGCCGCCACCGGCTCCCCCCGGGGCAAGAAGATCCTGGCGGCCTTCAAGTCCTATATCCCCTGCTTCAAGAAGGTCATGCCCCGGGACTACGACCGGATGCTCAAATCCATCGCCCAGTACGAGGAAAAGGGCATGAGCCGCGAGCAGGCGGAGATCGAGGCGTTCTACGCCAACGCCAGAGGCTGAGGAAGGAGGCACGCACAATGGGAAAACCCACTGGATTTCTGGAATACGCCCGGAGGGACGACCTGCGGCGGCCGCCGGAGGAGCGGGTGCGGGACTGGGAGGAATTCCACATCCCCCTGCCCCAGGCCGTCCGGGAGCAGCAGGGCGCCCGCTGCATGAACTGCGGCGTCCCCTTCTGCCAGACGGGCATGGTGTATGAGGGGCGCACCTTCGGCTGCCCCCTCCACAATCTCATCCCCGAGTGGAACGACATGATCATGAGCGGCAACCTGGGCCACGCCCTGGCCCGGCTGCTGAAAACCAACAACTTCCCGGAGTTCACCGGCCGGGTCTGCCCGGCTCCCTGCGAGAGCGCCTGTGTCTGCGGCATCTACGGCCAGGCGGTGTCCAACCGGGACAATGAGCTGTCCATCATCGAGGGCGCCTTCTCAGAGGGGCTCATGCGGCGGCGCCGCCCGCCCCAGTGGTCCGGGAAGAAGGTCTGCGTGGTGGGCTCCGGCCCGGCGGGTCTGGCGGCGGCGGACCAGCTGAACCACCGGGGCCACTCCGTCACGGTGGTGGAGCGGGAGGCCCATCCCGGCGGCCTGCTGACCTACGGCATCCCCTCCATGAAGCTGGACAAATCCATCGTCAAGCGGCGGCTGGACCTGATGACCGACGAGGGCGTGAGCTTCGTCACCGGCGTGGACGCCGCCGACGAGACAGTGGCCCGGCGGCTCATGGCGGAGTACGACGCCGTGATCCTCTGCTGCGGCGCGGGCCGTCCCCGGCCCCTGGGGCTGGACACCTCGGCCGTCACCGGCGTTTACTACGGCACGGAGTTTCTCAAGGCCGCCGTGGAGCGGCAGGTGTTCGGGCAGACCCCCGCCGTGCCCACGGCGGAGGGCCGCCATGTGGTGATCGTGGGCACCGGCGACACCGCCAGCGACTGCGTGGCCACCGCCCTGCGCCAGGGCTGCGTCTCCGTGACCCAGCTGGTGCGGCGCAGGCGGGAGGACTACCTGGTGGCCGGGACGCTGCCCCTGGACTACGCCCACGAGGAGGCCGCGGCCGTCACCGGCGCCGATCCCCGGCGCTTTTCCGTCCAGGTGAAGGAGTTGACGGTGGATAAGGACGGCGCCCTCACCGGCGCGGTCACCACCAGCGGCGACACCCTGCCCTGTGAGCTGCTGATCGCCGCCACGGGCTTTGCCGGGTGCGAAAGGGGCGTGTGCGAGGCCTTCGGCGTGGAGGCGGGGGACACCGTGACCACCGCCCCGGGCCGCCACGCCACCAGCGTGGAGAAGGTCTTTGCCGCGGGCGATATGCGCCGGGGCCAGTCCCTGGTGGTCTGGGCCATCGCCGAGGGCCGGGCCGCCGCAGCGGAGGCGGACGCCTTTCTCAACGGCTACACCAATCTGGTGCGGCCCCTGTGACAGGCGGAGAAATTTTCAAAAAATCCCCAAAAAGCGTTGTGAAAATCGCACGTTGACGATTTCCCGTCCCCCGTGGTAAAGTCTTTGCATCAAAAGGCAAGGGCGCCTGTGAGAAGATCTCTCAGGCGCCCTTGCCCTTTATTTTTTCCCGGCGCGGGTCGGAAGCCGGCCCGCTCCCGCGCACGGGGTTTCGGGAGGGAACACCATGTATTCATCCGTCAACACCATCTGGGTCCTGCTGGGAGCAGCCCTTGTCTTTTTGATGCAGGCCGGCTTTGCCATGTGCGAGGCGGGCTTCACCCGGGCCAAGAACACCGGCAACATCCTCATGAAAAACCTCATGGACTTCTGCATCGGCGCCCCCACCTACTGGATCTTGGGCTTCGGCCTGATGTTCGCCGGGTCCGGGGCCATCATCGGCGGCTTTGACCCCTTTGTCCGGGGCGACTATTCCGCCATCCTGCCCGCGGGCGTGCCGCTGCTGGCGTACCTCATCTTCCAGACCGTATTCTGCGCCACCTCCGCCACCATCGTCTCCGGTTCCATGGCGGAGCGGACGAAATTCGTCTCCTACTGCATCTACTCCTTCTGCATCTCCGCGTTCATCTACCCCGTCTCCGGCCACTGGATCTGGGGCGGCGGCTGGCTGAGCCAGCTGGGGTTCCATGACTTCGCCGGATCCACGGCGGTCCACATGGTGGGCGGCGTCTGCGCCGCCATCGGCGCCGCCATCCTGGGTCCCCGGATGGGCAAGTACGACAAGGACGGCAAGCCCCGGGCTATCTTAGGCCACAACCTGTCCCTGGGCGCCCTGGGGGTGTTTATCCTCTGGTTCTGCTGGTTCGGCTTCAACGGCTGCTCCACGGTCTCCATGACCGGGGACGACGCCATCGCCTCCGCGGGCCTCATCTTCGTCACCACCAACATGGCCCCCGCCGTGGCCTGCGTGGTCACCATGGTCTACACCTGGCTGCGCCACGGCAAGCCCGACGTGGGCATGACCCTCAACGCCGCCCTGGCGGGCCTGGTGGCCGTCACCGCCGGGTGCGACGTGGTCTCCCCCGCCGGCGCCGCCGTCATCGGCATCGTAGCGGGACTGCTGCTTCCCATCTCCGTTGGCTTCTTCGATTCCGTTTTGAAGATCGACGACCCGGTGGGCGCCATCTCCGTCCACGGCGTGTGCGGCGCGGCGGGCACGCTCCTCACCGGCCTGCTCTCCACCTCCGAGGGCCTCCTCTACGGCCATGGCGCCTCCTTCTTCCTGACCCAGTGCATCGGCGTGGGCGCCACGGCCCTCTGGGCCGCGGTGATGATCACCATTGTGTTCCTCGTCATCAAGCACACCATCGGCCTGCGAGTCAGCCCGGAGGAGGAGCTCAAGGGCCTGGACGTCACCGAGCACGGCCTGCCCTCCGCCTACGGCGGCTTCGCCTTCGTCTATGACGACACCCCCGACGGCCTGCCCCTGCCCGCCGTTCCGGCGGCAGCGGAGGTGCCGGTGGAGAAGGCCGTTCCGGTGGAGACGGTGCCCTCTCCCGTGAAGGCCGCCCCGGGCGGCGTGAAGATCACCCGGGTGGAGATCCTCTGCAAGATGGAGCGGTTCGACGCATTGAAGCGGGCCATGTTCGACATCGGCATCACCGGCATGACCGCCACCAACGTCATGGGCTGCGGCGAGCAGCGGGGCAAGACCGAAGGCTACTTCCGAGGCGCCAGGGTGGAGGCCACCATGCTGCCCAGCATCCAGGTGTCCATCGTGGTGTGCAAGGTGCCCGTGGCCCTGGTGGTGGAGACCGCCAAGCGGGTCCTCTACACCGGCCACATCGGCGACGGCAAGATCTTCGTGTGCGACGTGGAGAACGTCATCAAAGTCCGCACCGGCGAAGAGGGCTACGACGCCCTTCAGGACGCCGAGTGAATAAACGCATCCCTTTTTCCTCTTAAACAGGACGGACGGGGCCGGAAATTCCGGCCCCGTCCGTCCGTTTCCGGCCTCTTGCGCATAATCTCCCGGCGACGGGGAAACCTGTGAAAAACCAATTTCCGGGAGGCAGGCATATGGACTATCTCAAGGCGTTCCTCTGCGGCGGCATCCTCTGCGCCGTGGGGCAGATCCTCATTGACCGGACCCAGCTGACCCCCGCCCGCATCCTCACCGGGTACGTGGTGGCCGGGGTGGCCCTCAGCGCCCTGGGGCTGTATCAGCCCATCGCCGACTGGGGCGGCGCCGGGGCCACGGTGCCCCTGACCGGCTTCGGCCACGCCCTGGCAAAGGGCGTGGAGACCGCCGTGGCGGAGGAGGGCTGGCTGGGGGGCCTGACCGGCGGCCTCTCCGCCACCGCCGGGGGCATCGCGGCGGCGGTGGTGGCGGGGCTGGTCATGGCCCTGGTGTTCCGGCCCGGGGACAAGCGGTAGCGGCTCGGTACGGGGCCCTCGCATACGGTGAAAGGCGGCTCCGCAAGAGCCGTCTTTTTACCATCCTGTTTCTTTTGTCATCTTTTTGTTCTTCTCTCCGGCGGGGATTCCTGCTATACTGAGATCGACTAAATTCGACAGAAAGGAACGTCCCGCCATGCGCCGCTTTCTCTCATTCCTGCTCGCCTGTTTCCTGCTGTTCTCCCTGACCGCCTGCGGCGGATCCCCGGCCCCGTCAGAGGACCCGGATGCCGCTGAAGAAGATACCTCCGCCCAGGAGGCGGAGGAAGAGCCCGCGCCCCCGGAGCCGGAGCCCTATGACATTTACGACCCCACGGTGATGCCCGAGGGCGGCACCCGGGATGGGGTGACCTACGCCGCCTACGACGGCATCGTGGAGCACCTGTTCTTCCACCCGGTGGTGGCCTACCCGGAGCTGGCCTTCGACGGGGATAACCAGGAGGGCGGCATCGACGACTACATGGTCACCGTGGATGAGTACAACAAGATCCTCCAGAGCGTCTATGACAAGGGCTACGTGCTGGTGGACATCGCCGACGTGTGGCGCGAGACCACCGGCGAGGACGGGACGCCCAAAATGGTGAAGAACACCCTCTACCTCCCCGAGGGCAAGAAGCCCCTGATCCTCTCCTACGACGACGTGAACTACTACGAGTATATGCTCACCAACGGCTTTACCTGGAAGCTCATCCTCGGGGAGGACGGCAAGATCGCCTCCTACGGCAAGGACCCCCAGGGGGCGGAGGTGGTCAGCCGGGACCTGGACGCGGTGCCCATCCTGGACAAGTTCGTGGAGGAGCACCCGGACTTCTCCCCCTTCGGCGCCAAGGGCTGCCTGAGCCTCACCGGCTATGAGGGGATCCTGGGCTACCGCACTCAGACCGACACCAAGAGCTGGACCGAGGCCCAGGAGGCCAATCGCCAGAGGGAGATCGAGGCGGTGAAGCCCATCATCGCCGAACTCAAGCGCACCGGCTGGACCTTCGGCAGCCACACCTGGGGCCACATCCGCCTGGGCGCCAAGTCCCTGGAGTCCATCCAGGCGGACACGGAGCGGTGGCTTGACGAGGTTGGCAGCCTGGTGGGCCCCACCACCATCCTCTTCTACCCCCACGGCGAGCGGCCCGACGGCAACGACTGGCAGAACACCGGCCCCGTGTTCCAGTACCTCCAGA
The DNA here is from genome assembly GCF_054476235.1 of Dysosmobacter sp. Phy. Taxonomy (NCBI): domain Bacteria; kingdom Bacillati; phylum Bacillota; class Clostridia; order Eubacteriales; family Oscillospiraceae; genus Dysosmobacter; species Dysosmobacter sp. Phy. The sequence continues at coordinate 1,756,061 of NZ_CM136997.1, read as the reverse complement.
GCCAGGGCTTCCGGGTGTTCGCCTCCGTTGGCATCGAGAGCTTCAGCTACATCAAAAAGGACATCTGCGCGGTCATCTGCGACCGGCTCCACCCGGACGGCACCACCCTGCGCCACTCCCGGGACCGGTACTTGCAATTCTACGACGCAAAGGATATTATGGATGTAGCAGTCCGGCCCCAGCGGGAGATCGACTGGGACTGAATTTGAAAAAGGAGGCAGTCTCCCATGAGGCAGCGCGTCTTTTTGTTCCTGCTGTCGCTGCTGGCAGTGACGGCGCTGACCGCCTGCGGCTCCGCTGAGAAGGCGGCGGAGGTCCCCCCTCTTTCAGAGGTGGAGGCCATGACCGACGAGGAGGCCGCCGAGGCCCTGGCCGGGTTCCGCCGCCAGGACCTGCTGGACGCCTGGGGCGAGCCCCAGGACGTATCCGACGCCCTGTCCAGCCTGTGGGTGGACCTCTATGACGCCCCCACGCTGGGCGGCTGGGTGACCGTCCGGTACGACACCTCGGAGATCTCCGACCCGGACACGGAGCTGGACACGCTGCCGGTGGCGGCCGTGGAGCTCCAGACCATCGGCTGAGCGTATTTTCTTGAAGGAGGGGTTTCATGACCCGAGACGAACTGAAGGCCGCGGCCGTCGCCATGCTGGACCGGTCCTACTGCCCCTACTCCCACTTCCCCGTGGGCGCCGCCCTGGAGTGCGCCGACGGCACCGTGTTCACCGGCTGCAACATTGAAAACGCCGCCTTCTCCCCCACCATCTGCGCCGAGCGGACGGCGGTGGCCAAGGCCGTCAGCGAGGGGCACCGGGACTTTGTGCGCATCGCCGTAGCCGGCCGGTGCGACGATTTCTGCGTGCCCTGTGCCGTGTGCCGCCAGGTGCTGCGGGAGTTCGCGCCGAATATCGAGATCATCTGCCTCAACGGCGCCGGGCAGGAGCGGACCTTTACCCTCCCGGAGCTTCTGCCCCACAGCTTCGGCCCGGAGTATCTGACCCCGGAGAACTGAACCGCAAAACAAGGCCCGGACGCATATGCGTCCGGGCCGTTTTCGATATATCTGCCTGTGTGGGCCTACCGGGCCCGGAAGAGGCGGACCAGCCAGTAGATCATGTCCCCGAACAAGGCGATCAGCACCACCGGCAGAAACCACACCGGCAGGGGCCGGGCCAGGGCGCACCAGACGGTGATCCAGGCAAACAGGACCACCATCAGGAATTTCAGCGTGCTGAGCATGTGGGCCAGCAGGGCGTAGACCCGCTCCCGGTTCTCCTCCGTCACCTTCACGCCGGTGTTCCAGGCGCTTGGAAACTGCTCCACCACGGTGAGAAGGCCGTACATCAGCCAGGCGATCACCGGCAGGATCAGCAGCTCCGCCTGACTGCCCCAGCGGTCGATCTGGCCGGCGGCGTTGAAGTGCATGGGCACCCGGGCCGGGATGCGGTGCCAGTACGCCGCGAGAAACACGGCGGCGCCCGCCAGCACCAGCAGGCTCAGCCGGTTCATCAGCCTGTCCAGGGGATGCTTTTTCACAGTGCGTCCCTCCCTCCGCTTTTTCAGTCTCAGTATATCACGCCGCCGCGACGGCGGCAAGAACGCAGGCCGCTCCGCCCCGCAGGAAAAAAGCGGCCGCCTGTGGAGGCGGCCGCTTTGTGTGCTCTGCCGCCAGAACAGCGGCTCACACCAGTTTTTCAAAGTAGAAGAAGGTCTCGTCCTCTCCCTTTTTCCGCATACAGGACGAAAGCATCTTGTAGGAGGCCTGGTTCTCCTTGTAGCACTTGGCCACCACCCGGCTCAGGTGCACCTTGTACAGCGCCCAGTCCGCCACGGCGGCAAAGGCCTCGGTGCCGTAGCCGCAGCCGGCGTGGGCGGCGTCGACGCGGCAGCCCAGCTCCGCGCCGCCACGGCAGTCGAAGCGGTAGAGCACCGCCTCGCCGATCAGCTGCCCGTCCAGCCGCACGGCGAAGTTCACCGCCTGGCGGTTTTCAAAGTCCCGGCGGGCCACGTCCAGGAAGCTGGTCTGCGTCACCGGTCCGCCCAGGCCGCCCACGTCGTCATAGCCCCACCAGCGGTTCCGGCCAGCGTCCAGCACCAGGGCGTTGTAGGCGGGCAGATCCGCCTCGGTGATGGCGGAGAGGGTCAATCGCTCCGTTTTCAGCTCCGGGATGGCCGCCACATGGCGGATCAGCTCGTTCTGGGGCTCGAAGCGGTACTTGGGGGCCAGCTTGGCAGGGCCGTACTGGAGCTTGGAGGTCCGCAGGCCGCGGTCTGCGGCGTCGTCCTCCCGGTTGATCCACTGGCAGCCCTCGCCGAATGCATCCGCCACCAGCTGCACCAGGGTGGGGTACACGCCGGTGTAGGAGTACAGGGCCTTTTCGATGTGGATGATCAGCGTGTCGCCGCACTTTTCCGACAAAGACAGGCCGATCAGCTTCTCTCCGTCAAAAAGCCCCCCCGTAAAGAAGCAGGATTTCCCCGCCAGCTTCAGCATCTTCCGGGCCAGGGCCAGCTCGTCCAGGGCCTTGGCATTGTTGCCCTTGGGAAACTCCGCCTCATAGTCCTGCCAGAACCGCTGGATCACCGCCTCGTCCGCCGCCGTCAAGGGCCGGAAGGCGGCCTCCGGCCAGCCGGCGCGGAACTTGTTGATATGATTGCGCTGACCGGAGTAGCGGCGGCCGGTGAAAAACTGCAGGTCCTCCCGGTAGTACACATAGTCCTGCCAGGTGCGTACATTGCTGACCTGGGCGTAGGGATAGCGGGCCAGCAGCCGGGGAGCCCTGCTCTCCGGAACCACGGAGATCACCGGCGGGAGCCCCTGCTCCAGGCAGTAAGTCTCAATGGCCTCCAGAGCGGCGTCCTCATCGCCCTCCGGCCCGGGCACCGGGTAGTCAAAGACCACCTGTCCGCCGATCTCGTTGCGGACTACCAGGCAGCCCGCCGCCTCGGTCCAGCTGGGGTGCAGCACGCCCCGCCACATGAGCTTGGTGCCCACGGAGTACTCGCAAAGGCCGAAATCACAGCCCTGATAGTACCGCCGCAGCCGGGCCGCATCTCGTTTTGTCACTGACTGAAACTGCAACATACTTTCAAACCCTGTCCTTAATTGTGAAATATTTGTCCATGGCAAAAAGACACATCTGGGCACTTCCCATGAAAGACACTTGACGGGAGCACCGGAACGTAGTATATTTTTAACAGAAATCCGTATAGGAAAGAGGGGAAATTTTATGTCAAATGAACGAGGTTCCTGGGGCAGCAATATCGGCTTTCTGCTGGCTGCCATCGGCTCCGCCGTCGGCCTTGGCAACATCTGGGGTTTCCCGTACAAGATGGGCAAGTCCGGCGGTTTTACCTTCCTGATCGCATACCTGTTCCTGGCCATCTTCGTGGGCTTTGTGGTCATGGTCAGCGAGCTGGCCATGGGCCGGAAAGTCGGCAAGGGCGTCATCGGCTGCTATCACACCCTGTCCAAGAAGTTCAAATGGGTGGGCTGGCTGGCAGTGTTCTCTCCCTTCATCATCATGAGCTTCTACTCGGTTCTGGGCGGCTACTGCATTGAGTACATGTCCCTGAACATGAGCAACCTGGCCTTCGGCGGTACGGAGGTGCTCTCCACCGGCTCGGAGCTGTTCAGCGCCATGCTGACCAATCCCTTCGGCTGCGTGGTGTTCACCCTGCTGTTCCTGGTAATCTGCTTCCTCATCAACCGGGGCGGCATCTCCGGCGGCATTGAGAAGTTCAACAAGATCGGCATGCCGGCCCTGTTCGTGATGCTGGTCATCATTATCATCCGGGCCCTGACCCTGCCCAACGCCGTGGAGGGTCTGAAGTTCATGTTCGTCCCCGGCTACGCCGTCAGTGCCGGCTTTATTGCGGAGGCGCCCAACTTCATCACCGTCCTGGCCACCGCCGGCGGTCAGATGTTCTTCTCGTTGTCCCTGGCCATGGGCGTCATGTTCACCTACGGCTCCTACCTCAGCAAGCAGGAGAACCTGGTGAAAAACTCCATGGTCATCGTGTTCTCCGATACCCTGGTGGCCCTGATGGCCGGCCTCGCCGTCATCCCCGCCGCCGTGGCCAACGGCATCAACCAGGGCATGAACGTGGCCGACATCAAGCTCAGCGGCCCCAACCTGCTGTTCGTCACGCTGCAGGACGTGTTCAACGCCATGGGCACCGCCGGTCCCCTGTTCGGCGTGATCTTCTACCTGCTGGTCCTGATCGCCGCCATCTCCTCTGCCATCTCCCTGGTGGAAGTGGTCGCCACCTTCTTCCTGGACCGCGCCGCGGAAAAGGGCAAAACTGCCAGCCGCCACAAAGTGGTCCTGATCGTGTGCCTGGCCATCACCGTGGAGGCCATTCTGGTTGCGGTGGACGGCCTGGGCTCCAACGGTCTGTGGGTTCCCGGCCAGGCCACCTTCGGCATCCACACCTGGAACGACTGCTGGCTGGACTTCATGGACATGATGTCCGAGGGCATCGCCATGCCGCTGGGCGCGCTGCTGATGAGCCTGATGGTAGCCTTCGAGGTCAAACCCAAAACGGTGCTGGACGAAGTCCGTCTGGGCAGCAGCGCCAAGATCGACCTCTTCTACAAGATCTGCATTTACATTGTCACTCCGCTGGGTATGTTCCTGGTCCTGCTGGGCCAGCTGAACGACTTCGGCTTCATCCACCTCTTCGGCTGATCGGCGCTTGTACATCAGAAAACGGCGCGGCCTGCGGGCCGCGCCGTTTTTTCGGCCTTATGGGAAGTATACCCCAAAAGGAGGCCGAACGCAGTCGTTTTGGCAACATCCAGTTTATTTCAGGCCAATGTAGGCCATGCCGTAGCAGCCGGGCCCGGCGTGGGTGCCGATGACGGGACCCAGCTCGTCCTGGGCCCAGTCCCGCAGGCCCAGAGCCTGGATGCACTTGTCCCGATAGGGCTCCATGGTCTCCAGGCACCGGGAGTGGCCGAACACCACACAGTGGCGGCTGTCCACGGGATAGTGCTGGGCAAAATCCATGGTGTAGCTGAAGATCTTCTCCCGGCCCCGGACCTTGCCCACGGCCTTGACCTCTCCCTCCACCAGGGCCACCACCGGGGAAATGTGCAGCATCCCTCCCAGCGCGGCAGCGGAGGCGGACACCCGCCCGCCCATTTTCAGATACTTCATGGTGCCGATGAAGGCCAGGAACCGCACCCGGCGGCGCAGATCCTCCAGGGCGGCGGCGATCTCCGCGGCGGACTTTCCCGCGTCCCGCATCCGCACGGCCTCCCGCACCAGCAGTCCCTCGCCGATGGTGGCGTTGAGGGAGTCCACCAGATGCAGCCGCTCCCCGGCCTCCTCCAGCATCTCCTTGGCGATGCAGGCGGACTGGTAGCAGCCCGACAGCTTGGAGGACAGCAGCACGGCCACCACCTCGTCCCCGCTCTCCAGCAGCGGGCCGAAGGCCTCGCAGTACTCCTGGGGGTTGACCTGGGTGGTCTTGGGCAGCGCGGACGCCGCGGCCTGCTTGGCGTAGAACTGCTCCTTGTCCATATCCACGCCGTCGGTGAACACACCGTCCTCGAAGATCACCCGCATCCGGATGACGTGGACGTTCAGCTCCCGCAGCTCCTCATTGGTCAGGTCGCTGGTGGAATCGGTGATGATCTGGACAGCCATGGCTCCTCCTTCTCCGGCGGAACGGGCCGCCGGCAATCCTGAAAGGTTGGTTCCATGATACCAAATCCCCCGGAAATTGCAAGGGCTTTCCGTTGACAGCGGCGGCAATTTCTGCTTTACTGGCCTTATCAATCTCACAGTCCACAGGAGGGGATCGACCTTGACAGAGCGGGAGCGGATGCTGACCGGACAGCTTTACAACGCCGCAGATCCGGAGCTGGCGGCGGCGCGGCTGCGGGCCAAGGAGCTGTGCCGGGCCTTCAACGACACGGCCCCGGCAGACAGCGCCGGGCGGCAGACCATTTTGCGCCGCCTGCTGGGCCATATGGGCGCGAACTGCTGGATCGAGCCCAGTTTCCGCTGCGACTACGGCACCAACATCACCATCGGCGACCACTTTTACGCCAACTACGACTGCATCATTCTGGACGTGGCGTCCGTCGCCATCGGCTCCCACGTGTTTTTCGGCCCCAGGGTGAGCCTCTTCGCTGCCGGGCACCCCATTGACGCCGGGGTGCGGAACACCGAGCTGGAGTTCGGCGCCCCCATCACCATCGCCGACGATGTCTGGATCGGCGGGAGCGTGACGGTGCTGCCCGGCGTCACCATCGGGGCGGGCACCATCGTGGCCGCCGGGTCCGTGGTGAACCGGAGCCTGCCTGCCGGCGTCGTGGCCGCCGGGAACCCCTGCCGGGTGCTGCGGCCCATCACCGACGCCGACCGGGCGTACTGGGAGGCCCAGCGGGCCGCCTACGAGGCGGAGCGCGGCATCCGCCTCACCTGAGCGGCCCAGGTGCCCCATCTGGCCCGCAAACGCACAGAGACCGCCAAAAAGGCCGCCCTGCCGGGCGGCCTTTTTCCTGTCTCTGTTCAGTTCATCTGCTTGCGGCGGCTGAGGTTCATGGTGCCGTCCTGCATGGCGTTGAGGGAGTCCAGGCTCTTGCCGGTGCCCAGGGCAACGCAGGAAATGGCGTCCTCGGCGATGACGGTGTGGATGCCGGTGCGGGCGGTGACCAGCTTGTCGAAGCCGGAGACCAGGCTGCCGCCGCCGGTCATGACGATGCCGTTGGTGGAGATGTCCGCCACCAGCTCCGGGGGCGTGCGCTCCAGCACGGAGTGGATGGCCTCCATGATGCGCTCCACCGGCTCCTCGAAGGCGTCCATCATCTCCGTGGAGGAGACGGTGACCACCTTGGGAAGGCCCGTCAACAGGCACCGGCCCTTGACGTCCATGGTCTCCTCTTCCTCCTTGGGGAAGACGCAGCCGATCTGCTTCTTCATCTCCTCGGCGGTGCGCTCGCCCACCAGCAGGTTGTGCTTGCGGCGCATATACTTCACCACGGACTCGTTGAGCTGATCGCCGGCGATCTTGATGGAGGCGCTCTCCACAACGCCGCTGAGGGAGATGACGGCGATGTCGGCGGTGCCGCCGCCGACGTCCACCACCATGTGGCCGTCGGGCTGGGTGATATCGATGCCGGCGCCGATGGCCGCGGCCACGGGCTCCTCGATCAGATACACCTTCCGGGCGCCGGCCTGGATGCCGGCGTCGATGACGGCGCGCTCCTCGACCTCCGTGATGCCGGAGGGCACGCAGATGATGACCCGGGGCTTGAAGAAGGACACGCCGGCCACCTTGTGGATGAACTCCCGCAGCATCCGCTCGGTCATGTCGTAGTCGGAGATGACGCCCTCCCGCAGGGGACGGATGGCGATGATGTTGCCGGGGGTGCGGCCCAGCATGGCCTGGGCCTCGGTGCCCACCTTCAGCAGCTTGCCCGTGGTCTTATCCATTGCCACCACGGAGGGCTCGTTGAGCACGATGCCCTTGCCCTTTACATACACAAGTACCGACGCGGTACCAAGATCGATACCGATATCCTTCGTCATGGACATAGTTCCACCTCATTTGATCTTTCTAACAGGTATTATGAACGGGTTTTCCCGAACGCAATCATACAAGGTACATTATACTGACAGTTTTCGCCGATTGCAACCCTATTCTTTGGCCGGATTGTGAACTTTTTCCTTCTCCCGGGTCAGCGCGGCGGTCACGCAGGCCACGGACTCCGCTCCGGCGGCGCGCAGGGTCCGGGCGCACTCGGCCAGGGTGGCGCCGGTGGTGCAGATATCGTCCACCAGCAGCACCCGCCTTCCCCGGAGCTTCTCCGCCTCCGCCGCCTCGTAGACCCCCAGCACGTTGGCCCGTCGGGCGGCGGCCTCGCTGAGGCCGGACTGGGCGGGGTTGTCCCAGGTCTTGCGCAGCAGCCGCTCCGGTCTCACGCCCCAGACCCGGCAGGCGCTCTCCGCCAGCAGCCGTGCCTGGTCGTAGCCCCGTTTGCGCAGCCTGCGGCGGCTGACCGGCACCCAGGTGACCACGTCGAACGCCCCGGAGAACCGCTCCGCGGCGCACTGGGCGATCAGCTCCCCCAGGGGCGCCGCCGCGGCGGCGGCGCCCTGGAACTTGAAGCGCAGGAGGCCCTCCCGGGCCAGGTCCTCGTACCACAGCGGCGCGGCGCAGATGGTGCCGCCGGGCAGCGTTTTCAGGCCCTGGTCCCCTTCGGTCCAGGGCAGGGCCTTGCGGCAGGCGGGGCAGATGCCCCGGGTCTCCTGAACCTTGCCGCAGAAGGGGCACTTGGGCGGGTAGAGAAGGTCCAGAAAACTCTCCCAAATTTTCATGGGTTATTTCTCCGCCGGGAATAAGGGCGCTTTTCGTCCGTCAGTCCTACCAGATAATCCAAGCTGACGCCGTAATAGTTTGCCAGCGCAATGGCGTAGCGCAGCGGGAGTTCCCGCTCTCCCCGTTCATACTTCGAGTACAGCGACTGGTCACAAAGCAGAACTTCCGCGATTTGCTTCTGCTTCAAATCACGGTCCTCACGCAGATCACGAATCCTCAAATTCATCAAACATCACCGAAGTGATTGTATTCTTAGGACACATTGTACTGCGCTATTTTGGACTATTTGTCCTATTATATGCAGTGAGCCGTCACTATCAGGCGGGGGGCGGGAGTTTCCCGGAGGAATCCGCCCCCATTTTCTTTTGTCTTGACAAAAGAAAACGGCCGCGGCCGGTCAAAAGAAAACCGCCAGGACAAGAGGCCGGCCCAGAGGGCCGGCCTCTTGTAAATGCGGGGGTCGTGCGAATCGGTCCGGCGCGCATCGACGGCCCCGTCGGCCCTGCGCCTGACTCCGGAGTTTGAAGAGCCCTGTACCCGCATAACAACTGCGGTGGATAAGCGGGGGGAAACCTGAATCGGCGTATTCCCACTCCCGCGCGTTCCGCTTCGCTACGCGCTGCCCTGGCACTTGCAGACGCCGCCAATAGCTGCGCGCTTCCCGACGGGCGCGGTAATTGGGACCGGCGATTGATGTTGGTCCCCGCTTACCGCAGGGGTAGATTCTATATCCTCCTGCTGAGGCCCATGCGTCCGACCCCTGAGCATTCCCTTGTTCGTCAAAACTCTTGCCGCCACCGGGCCAGCGCCTAGCAGCTGCGCAGCCGTTGGCAGCTCTGCTGCCTTACGGATGCGGCGTACCCCTTGCGGGTAAAGCGGAGGGCGCGGAAAGAGAAGCAGGGGCAAATCCGATTTTGCACCCCGAACAATCGCCGCAGTCGTTATGCGGAAACGCAGTTCCACGACCGCCCGGGTAAGGCGCAGGGTCGACGGGGCTGTCGATACGCGCCGGACCGATTCGCACGACCCTCGTTGCACGAAGAGACGGCCCGCACGGGCCGCCTCTTCGTCTCAGCGATTTTCTCTTCCACCGGGCGCGGCGCATTCTCTTTTGGCAAGACAAAAGAGAATGGGGGGCGCATCCCCCGCGGGGACCCCGCGCCGCCCTCCCGGCCCGCCGGGAAAAGGGACATCCCACGAACGCCCCTGCCGGAAACGCTGGCGGCAGACTGCCTCCTCACTCCCCGCTGTGGGCCAGCCGCCACCGCAGCCCCGAATACCGCTTCTGCTGGCGGTCGTTGGCCGCCATGGCCCGGATGGCGGCATCGTCCCCCACCAGGATCAGCAGCTCCCGCGCCCGGGTCAGGGCCGTGTACAGCACGCCCCGAACCATCAGCGACGGGGCGGCGGGCATGACGGAGAGCACCACGCAGCGGTACTCGCTGCCCTGGGCCTTGTGGACCGTCTGGGCGTAGGCCAGGTCGATCTCACTGAGCTGCTCCGCGCCGTAGACGGCCGCCCGGCCGTCGAAGTCCACCTCCAGCCACTCGCCGGAGGGGTCGATCTTCAAAATCTTCCCCACGTCGCCGTTGAACATCCCGGTGCCCACGGTGCCGTCGGCCTTCTCCCAGACCACGTCGTAGTCGTTGCGGGTCTGCATGATCCGGTCCCCCTCCCGGAACAGCCGCTCGCCCCACTGGAGCTCCCGCTTGTCCTCCGCCGGGGGATTCAGCGCCGCCTGGAGGCGGCGGTTGAGGCTGATGGTACCGGTGGGGCCCTTGCGGGTGGGAGTCAGGACCTGGATCTGGTCCGCCGGGACGCCCATCTTCTCCGGCAGGCGGCTGCCGCACAGCTCCACCACCGTGGACACCACCCGCTCCGGGTCCCGGCGGCACAGGAAGAAGCAGTCCCCCTGGTCGTTGGTCAGCTGGGGCGGCTGCCCCAGGTTCACCGCGTGGGCGTTGCGGATGATGGCGGATGCCGATGCCTGGCGGAACACCTCCCGCAGGAAAACCGTCTCCACCTTGCCGCTGCGGATCAGGTCGGAGAACACATTCCCCGCCCCCACCGAGGGCAGCTGGTCCGCGTCCCCCACCAGCACCAGCCGGGTCCCGGGCCGCAGGGCCCGGAGCAGCGCGTCGAACAGCGTCAGGTCCACCATGCTCATCTCGTCCAGGATGACCGCGTCGGCCTCCAGGGGCTCCTTCTCCGACTTGGCGAAGGTCACCTCTCCGGTGCTCTCGCTCCAGTTCATGCCCAGCATCCGGTGGATGGTCTGGGCCTCCCGGCCGGTCAGCTCACTCATGCGCTTGGCGGCCCGGCCCGTGGGGGCCGCCAGCAGGATCTCCAGGCCCATCTTCTCCAGCAGGGCCACGATGCCCCGGACCGCCGTGGTCTTGCCGGTGCCGGGGCCGCCGGTGAGGATCACCACGCCCTGCCGGGCGGCCAGCTCCACCGCCTGGCGCTGAAGGGGCGCGTAGGTGATGCCCTGCTCCCTCTGGATCTCCTCCACGGCCCGGGCGGCCTGGGTGCTGGTGTCCGCCGGGGAGGCCAGCAGGCCCAGCAGCCGCACGCAGGCGGACCGCTCCGCCTCCCACAGCCGCCGCAGGTAGCAGGCGTCCACGTTGGCCACCCGCTCCTGGACCACGGCGCCCCGTTCCACCAGCGTGTCCAGGGCCTGCTCCACCGCCTCCGTGCCGCAGGAGAGCAGCTGGGCCGTGGCGGCGATCAGCTTGTCCCGGGGGAGAAAGACGTGGCCGTTGTTCTCGTTGTGGCTGAGCTCAAAGGTCACCGCCGCCTGGAGCCGCTGGCTGCTGTCCGGGTCGATGCCCATGCCAAGGGCGATCCCGTCGGTGACGGAGAAGGCCACGCCGCAGCTGTCGCCGGAGAGGAGGTACGGGTTCTCCCGGATCTTCTCCAGGGCCGCGTCGCCGTACTGGCGGCGCAGCTGCATGGCCAGCACCGGCGGCAGCTGATACCGGGCCAGGAAGGCCATCAGCCGCCGCAGTCCCATGTGGCGGCGGAAGCTCTCCGCAATCTCCTGGGCCTTTCGGGCGGTGATGCCCTTGAGCTCCGTCAGCCGCTCCGGCGAGAGCTCCAGAATGTCCAGCGCCTGGGCGCCGAAGCGGTCCACGATCCGCTCCGCCGTGGCGGGGCCCACGCCCTTGCACACGCCGGAGGACAGGTAGCACACGATCTCCTCCTCGTCCTCCGGCAGGCTCCGCTCCAGCTCCACCGCCCGCAGCTGCTCGCCGTGCTGGGGGTGGGTCTCCCGGACGCCGGTCACCGTCAGGTGTTCGCCCGGCGCGGCACAGGGGATGCACCCCACCACCGTGACCACCTCGCCCTCCTCGGTCAGGAGGCGCAGGACCGTATAGCCGTTCTCGGCGTTTTGAAAGATGACGCTATGTACGGTGCCCTCGCAGGCGGTCAGCTCTTCCATATCCTTCGTTCACTCGCTTTCGGGGTCTCACCCCAGTTTGATCTCCGGCCCCTCCGTCAGGGCCACGCCCTCGGTCCGGTCCGCCAGGTACGCGGCCAGAGCCCGGGCGTCGGCGCTCATGCCGCAGTCCGCCAGGAGGATCCCGGCCCCCGGCAGCTGGCGGCGCAGACGCCGCAGCTCCCGCACGTCCGCCTCCATGGCCAGGGCCTCCCCCCGCAGGGGCAGCACCAGCAAAAGCCCGGGGATCGCGGGCCGCCCGGCCCGGAGCACCGCCCCCGCCAGGAGCCAGACCACGGTGGTCACGCCCACCGCTGAGAAAAAGGCCAGCAGGCCATCATGGAGCATTACCATCCTCATCACCTCGGGACAGTATATGCCCCATCCGCAAAGATGGTACGCGGCGACTCACCGCCGGTCGCTGCGCCCCACCAGATAGTCCAGGGACACCCCGAAGTGGTCCGCCAGCTTCCAGGCGTTTTCCAGGCTGGGCAAATGCTTTCCCAGCTCAAAAAACTGATAATGCCGCTCACTCAGTCCAACAGCCTCTCCAACCTGCTTCTGCGTTTCGTGGCGTTCCGCGCGTAGTGCCCGTAATCTCTCTTGCACTAAAATATCCATACTCTATTGACACCTAACTTATATCGTGCTATCCTAGTGATAGCACCTAATAAATATCGTGTTTCGGGGGGCTTATCATGTCCGACTTCCTGCTCTGGCTTCACGCCCACTACATCAGGCCCTACCTGGAGGGGCTCCCACAAGGGGACTACAAGCTCTACTTCGATGAGATGTTCGATGTCATGAGCTTTCGGTGTGAGCAGCTCTACGATAAGACCCAGGAGTTTGTTGTGATCCACGCCTTCCTGCTGGGCCTGCACACCGGGCGGGGGCTGCCCCGGGACTAGCGCCCGATCCCCAGCTGGGCCAGGATGGCCTCCTCCCGGGCGCGCATCTGGGCCTTCTGGGGTCCCTCGTCCAGGTGGTCGTAGCCCAGCAGGTGCAGCGCCGAGTGGACCACCAGATACGAGAGCTCCCGGCGCCGGGTGTGGCCGTACTCCCTGGCCTGGGCCGCCACGTGCTCCATGGAGATCACCATGTCCCCCAGGGGCACCAGGCCCGTGCCCGGGTCGGCGTCCTCCGCGCCCGGCAGCTCGCCGGGCGTCAGGTCGAACTCCGGAAAGCTCAGCACGTCCGTGGGCCGGTCCACCTGCCGCATCTCCCGGTTGATCTCGTGGATGCGGGCGTCGTCGGTCAGCAGCACGTCCACCTCGCAGGGGAAGTCCACCCCCTCCGCCTCCAGCGCCGTGCGGATGACCTTGCGGATCAGGGCGCAGTTGCCCTGGCTGGCGGCGCCGGGAATGTCCGCGGTGACCGGAATATAATGCCGCTTTGCCATCACTTCTTCCCCTTTCCGCCGTTTCTGGCGTTCTCGTACTCCTCATAGGCCGCCACGATCCGCTGGACCATGACGTGGCGGACCACGTCGGCGTTGGTCAGCTCGCAGATGCCGATGCCCTCCACCTTCCGCAGCACCCGCATGGCCTCCCGGAGGCCGGAGGCCTTGCCGTCGGGCAGGTCGATCTGGGTCACGTCGCCGGTAATGACGATCTTGGACCCGAAGCCAAGGCGGGTCAGGAACATCTTCATCTGCTCCCGGGAGGTGTTCTGGGCCTCGTCCAGGATGATGAAGCTGTCGTCCAGGGTGCGGCCCCGCATATAGGCCAGGGGCGCCACCTCGATGTTGCCCCGCTCCAGGTACTTCTGGTACGTCTCCGCCCCCAGCATATCGAAGAGGGCGTCGTACAGGGGCCTGAGGTACGGGTCCACCTTGCTCTGGAGGTCGCCGGGAAGAAAGCCCAGCCGCTCGCCGGCCTCCACCGCCGGGCGGGTGAGGATGATGCGGTTGACCTGCTTGTCCCGGAAGGCCTGGACGGCGGCGGCCACGGCCAGATACGTCTTGCCGGTGCCCGCCGGGCCCACGCCGATGGTGACGGTGTTTTTCAGAACGGAGGCGATATACTCCTTCTGGCCGATGGTCTTGGGCTTGATGGGCCGGCCCTTGGCGGAGATGCACAGCACGTCCCCGGTCAGCTGGGTGATCTGCTCCTCCTTGCCGGAGCGGACCAATCCGATGACGTAGCGCACGTTCTGCTCGCCGATGGCCTCTCCCCGGGAGGAGAGGGTCAGCAGGGCCTGGATGGCCTTGCAGGCCAGCATCGTGTTCTCCGGCTCGCCCTCCACCCGGAGCTCTCCGTCCCGGTTCACCACCGTGACGGAGAACTCCTGCTCCAGCAGGCGGATGTTCTCGTCGAAGGACCCGAAGATGTTCACGGCCTGCTCCAGCCGCTCAATGCTGATTCTCTGTTCCAAAGTATCACTCCTGTGCTTTTTACGGGCGGTCTCCGTCCGGTTCTTCCGTATAGATGGGCACCGTCTGGGCGATCTGCTCCACACACTCCGCCGTCAGCGTCACTGTCAGCGTCTCGCCCCGCTGGCGGGAGGAGCAGAGGGTGGAGGACACGGTGCCGTAGTCGTCCACCAGGGTGTGAAGGTAGTCGGTCAGGGCCGCCTCGGCCGCGTCCTCCGCGGCGGCGATATCCACGGCGGCGGCCTGGGGCTCATAGTACCGGCACGTCTCCCGCTCCAGCGTCACCGGCAGCGGCACGCCAAAGAAGGTGAGACGGTCTCTGGTGGTTATTTTATCATAAGAACCGGCCTCCATGCCACTGTTTGAGAAGAATTTTATCCGCTCCGTCCCCAGGACCAGGGAGTAAAAGGTCCTCTCCTCCCCGGTGTAGCGCTTCACCGGCGCCGAAAGGGGCAGGTCGGCAGTGAGCGTATACCAGGTCCGGGCCTCCACGGTGCCCATGCCGGTGAGGACCCGGGCGCCCAGGGTCTGCGTGTCCTCCACGCCGGAGATCAGGATCTGCCCCTCCGTCACAGCCGTGCCCGGCAGCACGCAGGCGGTGCCGTCCAGCGCCTGGATCTCCAGCACCAGACCGGCCCGACGGGCCACTACGTTGGCCGGTTCCCGTTTGCTGACCAGCTCCGGCACCGGCCGCCGCTCCTGCACCTGGACCGTGGCCCGGCAGCCGGAGACGTTGACGGTGAGCCAGTTGAGTTCCGGGATCTCCAGCAGGATGTGATTGCGCAGGTCCTCCGTGTCCAGGCCCAGGCCCAGCGTACCGATGCCGATGCCGTTTTTCTCCAGAGCCCTTAGGATCTCCTCGTCCGAGACGGTCTCGTTGCCCTCCACGGTGAAGTCCCAGATGAAGAAGGACCCCACCGTCACCCACAGCACGCACGCCGTGAGGCCCGCCAGCAGCACCTGCCGCCGGCGGAACCGGCCCAGAAAGAAGGGCACGCCCTCGCCCCGGACCACGGTCATCTCGCACTCCATCCTCCGCAGAGCCCGCCGCAGCCGCCCGCAGTCCCGGCGGCTGAGGCGGCAGGTGAAGGCGGTCTCCGACTGCCACTCCAGGTCCCAGAAGGCCAGCCCCCTGGCGCTGCACAGGTTCAGCACCCGCTCCGGGAAGGGGGCCTCCACCCGCACCCAGGTCTGGCCGCGGAGGCGGTTGACGATCTCTTTCAGCATGGCCTACACCCACTCCACGGCGGCGATCCGCCCGCCGATCCGCAGCTCCTCCGCCGTCATGGCCATCAGGGACAGCCGCTGCCCCCGCACCCGCAGCACACCGCCGGAGGTGTTCACGTCGATCTGCTCCTCCCCATAGGACAGGATCCCGGCGTGGTGCTCCAGATACAGCTGGCGGCTGCCCACCATCTCCAGGTGGGGCAGGCCCGCCACCACGTCCGCCGGCAGGTCGAACAGCTCCGCCACCGTGTCCAGGACCCCCGCCTTGTCTTTTTTGTTCCGCTCCATCGTCTCACCTCTCCCCCGACTGTATGCGCCGCCGGGGAGAAACTTGCGTGTCCCACGGCGGCATAGCCGCCGCCGGCGGGGCATAGACTCAGGCGGGGGGTGACGGGGGAATGAGACTGCGCTGGCGCCTTTTGGCCTGTCTGGGACTGTGCGGACTGCTGCTGTGGATGCTGGCGGACGCCGCCGCGGTCCGGGCCTCCGTGGAGGAGGCGCTGGACCTGTGCGCCCGGTCCGTGGTCCCGGCGCTGTTCCCCTTCCTGGTAGTCACCTCCGCCCTGCTGTCCCTGGGCTTCGGCGAGCTGGCAGCCCCCTGGCTGGCGGGGCTGATGGAACCGCTCTACCGGGTGCCCGGGGCCGGCAGCGCCGCGCTGGTGCTGGGGCTGGTGGGGGGCTATCCCATCGGCGCCTCCACCGCCGCGCAGCTGTGCCGGGCGGGGCTGGTATCCCGGGAGGAGGGGGAGCGGCTGCTGACCTTCTGCAACAACTCCAACCCGGTGTTCCTCATCAGCGTCCTGGGCGTGGGGGTGTTCGGCAGCGTGCGGACGGGGATCTGGCTGTGGCTGATCCACCTGCTCTCGGCGCTGCTGACGGGCCTTTTGTTCCGGGGCCGGGCGCGGCCTGCCCGCCGGCGGCAGCTGACCCGTCCGCCGGCCTTCCGGGCCGTGTCGGCCCCCGCTGCCCTGGTGGAGGCGGTGGCGGCGTCTCTGCGGGGCATGGCGTCGGTGTGCGCCTTCGTGGTGTTCTTCTACGTGCTGGCAAGGCCTCTGGCGGCCCTGGGGGGCCGGGCCGGGGCGTCGCTGGTGGGGCTCACGGAGCTGTTCTCCCTGACGCCCCTGCTGACGCCGGACCGCTTCGGCTTCATCCTGGTCTCCGGCATGGCGGGCTGGGGCGGGCTGTCGGTGCTGTGCCAGACGGCGGCGGTGCTGGAGGGCAGCGGCCTGTCCCCGGCAGCCTGTCTCCGGGGCAAGGCGGTCCAGGGCCTCCTGGCGGCGGCGCTGGCGGCTTCACTGGCGGGGTACGTGCTGGGATAGGCAATCCCTCCTCCGGCGTCCCGGTCCGGCCTCCCCTGCGACGCACCGCACCCCCGGCGCCCAGGCGCCGGGGGTGCGGTTTCGCTGCGTCATATGACAGAATAGCCGAAGCTGTTGACCACCGCGTCCAGGGGCACGCCCCGGCGGCAGAAGGGACACTGGTCCGGCGGATAGCTGGCGTAATCCGGCAGGTCCGTGTAATCGAACAGCGACGCCACGGGCACGTCCTCCATGACCGTCTTATGGCTGTAAATGGCGGCCACGCCGGCCACATGGCCGCCGTAGTACGCCACGCACTCCATGCCCCGGCGGGCGGTGGTGCCGGTGGTCAGAGAGGCAACCAGGAGCAGCACGTTCTTCCCCCGGATCATGTGGCGGGCATTGTCCCGAATCAGGATCTTGCCCTCGCCGTCGGCCTCCGCCCGGAGGACATACATATCCCGGCCCTCGTTCATGGAGCGGTAGCCGGACTGGGTCAGCTGCCGGGCAAGGCAGGTGCCGATGACCCGGGTGCCGTCCAGGCACAAAATGGTGTCCACCAGGCTGTTGGACAGGTGCCGCTCCGCCAGCTGCGCCGCCACGGCCTCCGCCTCCCGGAGGCTGGCCTTCTGGGCGGTCACGTCGATGAGATAGTTGATGTGGCTGTGACGGGTGGCAAAGTGGCCCCGGGCCACCCGCAGCGTCACGTCCCCCACACAGACGGGGAGCTGGAAAAAGATCGGTTCCATGGCGCTCCCCCCTCTCTCAGCGCTGGCCCTTGTCGTAGGGGATGCCCTCGGCCTTGGGGGCCCGGGACTTCTTGGAGGTGAAGGCCAGAACCACCAGGGTGATGATATAGGGCAGCATCCGGTAGAAGTGGGGGCTCACGCCGATCTCCTTGAGCAGGAACACGCCGTCGCCGTTGATGTCGATGCTGGAGTAGGAGGCGGCGATGCACTTGAACAGGCCGAAGATCAGCGCCGCGCCGGCGATGTTCAGGGGCTTCCAGTTGCCGAAGATCATCACCGCCAGGGCCAGGAAGCCGAAGCCCGCCACGTCGCCGGTGGAGGCGCAGTTGGCGGTGGTCATGGCGTAGACGAAGCCGCCCATGCCCGCCAGGGCGCCGGAGATGGTGGTGCCGGCGTAGCGCATCTTGTAGACGTTGATGCCCAGAGAGTCCGCCGCCTGGGGATTTTCACCGCAGGAGCGCAGCCGCAGGCCGAAGCGGGTCTTGTACAGCAGGATGGACAGCACCACGAACAGCAGGATGCAGATGTAGGTGGCAAGGTAGGTCTTGTCGATGAAGGTGGAGCCCAGGAAGCCCATCTCATCGCCGCGGCCGTAGCCGAAGAAGCTCTTTTTGATCATGAACCAGCTGGCGGAGTCGCCCTCGGCCATCTGGAGGGTGTTCTGGTTGGCGATGATGCGGATGAAGAACAGCACCAGGGCGGGGGCCAGCAGGTTCAGCGCGGTGCCGCCGATGGTCTGGTCCGCCTTCAGGTTCACGGAGGCGAAGCTCAGCAGCAGGGAGAACACGGCCCCCATCACCGCCGCCGCCAGCATGGCCAGCAGCATGAAGCCCTGGAGGGCCACCCAGTCGCCGGCGGCCTTGGCCTCGGCGAAGGTGCCCGCCTGCTGGGTCACGTTGACGAACAGCACGCCCACGAAGGCGCCGAAGATCATGATGCCTTCCAGCGCCAGGTTGATGATGCCGCTGCGCTCGGCGAACACGCCGGCCAGGGCCACGATCATCAGGGGGACGGCGTAGATCAGGGTCTGCTGGATCAGAAACGTCATACCCCATCGCCTCCTTTCCCATCCGTTCCATCCGGCCCGTCCTTTGCCGGTGCGGCCGCCGGGGCCGCCTGCTCCGCCGCCGCAGCCCGGCGCTTGCCCCGGGCGCTGAGCAGCATCTTGATCACCAGGGAGAAGGCGCTGAGGTACACGATCACCGCGATGATCACGTCGGTGATGTACTCGTTGTAGGCCGTCAGGTTGGTCATCTGCAGTCCCACGATGTCCAGCATGGACATGAAGCAGCCGGTGAACACCACCGCGATGGGATGGCTGGCCGCCAGCAGGGCCACGGGGATGCCGTTGAAGCCCGTGGCGGGCAGGGACTGGTAGGTGGACCAGAAGAACTCGGTGTTGCCGGAGAGGTAGTACAGCGACGCCGCGGCGCCGGAGAGGCCGCCGGCGATGGCCATGGACAGCACGATGTTGCGCTTGTCGGCGATGCCGGCGTACCGGGCGGCGTGGCGGTTGGCGCCGCAGGCCTTGAGCTCATAGCCCAGGGTGGTCTTGCTCATAAGGATGTAGATCAGCACCGCGATGACGATGGCCACCAGGATGCCGCCGTTGACCTGGGAGTTGGGGAAGAGCTTGTCCAGCCCCAGCTTGGGCGTCTGGACGCCGTTGAAGGAAGTCTTGTAGATATAGCCGCTCTTGGTGTTCTCCACCAGGTTGCGGTAGTCGCTGCCGTCGAACATCCAGGTGACCAGATTGGCGGCGATCCAGTTGGTCATGATGCAGGCCAGCACCTCGTTGATGTTGAGGAAGGCCTTCACCAGGCCCGGGATGCAGCCCCACACGGCGCCGGCCAGGATGCCGCCCAAAAAGGCGATCACCCAGATCAGCCCGGCGGGGACGGTCTCGGAGGGGATGCCCAGGGCCAGCATCAGCGTGGCGGCGGTGCCCATCAGGTACTGGCCCGGCGCGCCGATGTTGAAAAGGCCCGTCTTGAAGGCCACGGCCACGGAAAGGCCCGTCAGGATCAGCGGTGTGGCCCGGAAGAGCATATTGCCCATGTTGGTGGGGTTGAAGCCGAAGGTCAGGGCGCCGGCGGCGTCCCGCCCGGTGGCGAAGAGGCCGCCGAACACCAGCCGGATGCCGTCCCAGGCACCGGTGATGCCCAGCTCCGGAGAGCCCAGGCCCACGATCAGAATGATGACGCCGCCCACGATCAGGCCGATGAAAATGGAGATCAGGGACGCCAGCACGGATTTGGTGCCGTCCCGCTCCAACAGATTGGAACCCTTTTGCTTCACGCCGTCTCACCTGCCTTCGTCGTTCTCTTGGCGCCTGCCATATACAGGCCCAGCTCCTGCACGGTGGTGGTCCGGGGATCCAGCTCGCCCACGATCTCGCCCTCGTACATCACCAGGATCCGGTCGCTGAGGCTCATGACCTCGTCCAGCTCCAGCGACACCAGCAGCACGGCGCGGCCCTTGTCCCGCTCCGCCACCAGCTGGCTGTGGATGTATTCGATGGCGCCCACGTCCAGGCCCCGGGTGGGCTGGACGGCCACGATCAGCGGCTTGTCCCGGTCCACCTCCCGGGCGATGATGGCCTTTTGCTGGTTGCCGCCGGACATGCTGCGGGCCACGGTGACGGGCCCCTGGCCGGAGCGGACGTCATATTGCTCGATCAGCTTGTCGGCGTACTCCCGCACGGCGCCGGTTTTGATGAAGCCCATGTGCTGGAACCGGGGCTCCCGGAACCGCTGGAGCACCATGTTCTGCTCCAGGGTGAAATCCAGGATCAGCCCGTGCTTGTGCCGGTCCTCGGGGATGTGGCTCATGTCGTCCCCCCGGTGACGGATGGAGGCGTGGGAGATGTCCCGGCCGCACAGCTTCACGGTGCCGCCGGAGCACTTCTCCAGCCCCGTCAGGCCGTAGATCAGCTCGCTCTGGCCGTTGCCGTCGATGCCGGCGATGCAGACGATCTCCCCGGCCCGCACCTGGAAGGTGACGTCGTTGACGGCGTTGCGCTTGTGGCTCTTGGAGGGCACGGTGAGGCCCGCCACATCCAGCACCACGTCGGTGGGCCGGGCGGGGGCCTTGACCACCTCCAGCTGCACGGGGCGGCCCACCATCATGTTGCTGAGGGACTGCTTGTCCGTGTCCCTGGTCTCCACGGTGCCGATGCACTTGCCCTTGCGCAGCACCGTCACCCGGTCGGCCACGGCCATGATCTCATTGAGCTTGTGGGAGATGAAGAGGATGGACTTGCCCTCCTTGGCGAACTCCTTCATGGTGGCCATGAGCTCGTCGATCTCCTGGGGCGTCAGCACGGCGGTGGGCTCGTCAAAAATCAGGATCTCGTTGTCCCGGTAGAGCATCTTCAGGATCTCCACCCGCTGCTGCATGCCCACGGTGATATCCTCCACCCGGGCGTCCAGATCCACCTTGAGGCCGTATTTCTCCGACAGGGCCTCCACCTTCTTCCGGGCCTCCTTCTTCTGCAAAAAGCCCAGTTTGGTGGTCTCCGCCCCCAAAATGATGTTGTCCAGCACCGTGAACACGTCGATCAGCTTGAAGTGCTGGTGCACCATGCCGATCCCCAGGGCGGTGGCGTCGTTGGGGTCGTGGATCTTCACTTCCTGCCCGTTTTTCTTGATGACGCCCGCCTCCGGCTGATACAGGCCGAACAGCACGCTCATCAGTGTGGATTTTCCGGCGCCGTTTTCGCCCAGCAGCGCGTGGATCTCTCCCCGCCGCAGCTGGAGCGTGATGTCGTCATTGGCGATGATGCCGGGGAATTCCTTGGTGATGTGAAGCATTTCGATGATGTTCTCCGCTTCCATAAGCCTCATCCCGCCCTCTCCTGAATAGATAGAGCTATTATATAATATTTGGGGAAAAAACACAAGAAATTCATGCCCCGGAACGCCGGGGCCAAAAGAAAGAGGGCGCGTTCGCGCCCTCTTTCCCCAGTGAAATATTGCCTTAGATAATGCTCAGGTTCACGTTGCTCCACTCGGTGGTCTCCAGCTTGGAGAAGTCGTTGTCCACCACCAGGGTGCCGTCCAGCATCTGCTGATACAGGTCCTCGTACTCCTCCACGGTGAAGGTCTCGAAGCGCCAGGAGCTGTCCGCGGTGGGCAGCGCCACGGCGTTGTCCTTCACGCCCAGGGAGGTGCCGGTGCCGCCGATCTCAGAGAAGGTGCCGTCGTACACATGGCCAACGGCCCACTGCACGGCGTCAGACAGACCCTTCATGGCGGAGGTGACCACGTAGTCGGACTCGCCGGACTGGTCCACGTCCACGCCGATCACATAGCCGTCGTTGGCGGAAGCCGCGGCGGCGATGGACTGGAACATGGAGCCGCCGCAGGCAAAGACGATCTCAGTGCCGTTGGCATACCAGCCGCTGATCATGGTCTGCAGCTCGGTGGAGGCGGAGAAGGTGGCGCCGTACTCCCAGGAGTAGTTCATGTCGACGGTGACGCCCAGCTCCTCAGCCGCGGCGTTGGCGCCCTGGACATAGCCGTAGCCGAACCGGCAGCAGGCATCGTTGGTGCCGCCGCCGCCGCCGGAGAAGCCCAGCTTGGTGAAGCCGTCCTTCACAGCGGCGAAGCCGGCCAGATAACCGGCCTGCTCCTCCTGGAAGGAGATGCCGGCCACGTTGGCCAGGACATTGCCGTCGTCATCGGTCAGGGGATAGCCGTCGATGAACACGAAGGGCACGTCGGGGAACTCCATGGCGGCGCGCTTGAGGGCGGCCTCCTGCAGGTAGCCGGCGCACACGACGACCTCAGCGCCGCCGTCCACGGCGGCCTTCATGGCGTCATAGCGGTCATCGTCGGTGGCCTCGCTGGAGTTGGCGGGCTGATAGTACTTGTAGCTCAGGCCGTTGGCGGCGGCATACAGCTTCACGCCGTCAAAGGTGCCCTGGTTGAAGGACTTGTCCTTCAGCTGGCCCACGTCGGTGACGAAGGCCACCTGATACTTGCCGTCCTCGCTGGTCATGGTGTCGGGGATATCGTCGGCGCTGGCGGGAGCCTCGGTCGTGGTCTCGTCAGTGGCGGTATCCTCGGTCGTGGCGGTATCCTCGTCCGTCTGAGCGGTATCGCTGCCGCCGCCGCAGGCGACCAGGGACAAGGCCATCACCAATGCCAGAGTCAATGCAAGAAACTTCTTCATTGGAATCTACCTTCTTTCCATATTTTTCCGGTTTCAACCGGGTCCGATCCGTTTCGGATCAGCTTGCATTATACCAGTTCTTTACCCGGATTTCAACTAGGAACCCCCATCGTTTTCGTTTTGGACACATTTTCCCCTATTTTGACGAAAGCGGGAGGCCGTTTGCCTCCCGCTTTCTCTATCCGCCCTTAGGCGGCGCAGTTCACTTCTTCGCCATTTCCACGGCGGTGCCCAGGGCAATCTCCATCATCCGGGTGAAGCTGGTCTGCCGCTCGGCGGGAGGCAGGGCCTCCCCGGTGACCAGGCTGTCGGAAATGGTGCACATGGCCAGGGCCCGCTTGCCGGCCTCGGCGGCGTTGCAGTACAGGGCGGCGGCCTCCATCTCAATGGCCAGCACCCCCATCTCCCCCCACTTCAGGGTGTCTCCGGCCTTGTTGTAGAACACGTCGGAGCTGAGCAGGTTCCCCACCGGGGGCTCCACGCCCAGCCGCCGGGCCACGGCCACGGCGGTCTCCAGCAGGGTGAAGTCGGCGATGGGGGCGAAGGTGCCGCCCAGGCCATACTGGTGGGCGTAGCGGGAGTCCGTGCAGGCCCCCTGGGCCAGGACCACGTCCCGGAGCTTCAGCTTCGGGGAGATGGCCCCGGCGGAGCCGATGCGGATGATGTTGTCCACGTCGTAGACGTGGAACAGCTCATGGGAGTAGATGCCGATGGAGGGCATGCCCATGCCGGAGGCCATGACGGACACCGGCGTGCCCTGATAGGTGCCGGTATAGCCCTGGATGCCCCGGACGTTGTTGACCAGCACGGGGTTTTCCAGGAAGGTCTCGGCGATGAATTTGGCCCGCAGAGGATCGCCGGGCATCAGGACCGTCTTGGCGAAGGCGCCCGCGGCCGCCTCATTGTGGGGCGTGCCCATGGCTCAGCCCTCCATGGCCTTGACGGCCTTGACGATGCGGCTGGTGCCCAGGCGGGAGGCGCCCAGGCTGATGAAGTCCTCGGCGTCCTTCAGGTCGGCGATGCCGCCGGCGGCCTTGATCTTCACGTCGGGGCCCACGTGCTTTGCGAACAGGGCCACGTCCTCCCGGGTGGCGCCGCCTCCGCCGAAGCCCGTGGAGGTCTTGATATAGTCGGCGCCGGAGGCGGTGACGATCTCACACATCTTCACCTTCTCCTCGTCGGTGAGGAAGCAGCACTCGATGATGACCTTCAGGAGCTTTCCCTTGCAGGCGGCCTTGACGGCCTTGATCTCGCTGAGCAGGTCGTCCCACTTCTTATCCTTGACCCAGCCGATGTTGATGACCATGTCCACCTCCTCGGCGCCGTTGTCCACGGCGTCGGAGGCCATGAAGCACTTGGCGGCGGTGGTGTCGTAGCCGTTGGGGAAGCCGATGACGGTGCAGATGGGGAGCTTTCCCTCCACGTACTGCGCCGCCTGCCGGACGTAGCTTGCGGGGATGCAGACGCTGGCGCAGCCGTATTTCATGCCGTCGTCGCAGATAGCCTGGATCTCCTTCCAGGTGGCCGTCTGGGCCAGCAGGGTGTGGTCGCACTTGCTCAAAATCTCGTTCAGTTCCATTTCAGCACGCTCCTTTATTTGAAGTAGGTCTCTTGGGTGATCCTGCCGCCGTCGGCGGCGAAATAGACGTCGTGTTCCCGCTCCGACCGCCGTTCCACCAGGCCCCGGACCTCCAGATAGTCCAGGTGGGACAGGGCCTCGCCCACGGCGAAGAACTTCTGGGTCACGGGGAAGTCCCCCCAGTCCCGGCAGCGGATGCTCCAGCGCATCTCGCCGGCGATGTCGTAGGCGGTGAGGCCCGGACGGCGGCGGACGATGTCCAGGGCGTTTTCCAGGCGGCGCAGGTGGTGGAGCCGCAGCTCCTCCGCCCGGGCGCGGAGATCCCCCGTCTCGGCCCGGTGGGCCGGCAGCAGCCGCTCCACCGGCAGCTCCTTCACCCGCTCCAGGCTCTTGAGATAGTCCCCCAGGGAGTCCCGCACGCCGCTCCAGCGGCAGATGTTGGGGGTGATGTGGAACAGCACGTGGTCCCCGCAGAACAGCCACCGCCGCTCCGGTTCGTACAGGCACAGGTGCCCCGGCGTATGGCCCGGGGTCAGGATGCACCGCAGCCGGCAGCCGCCGTACGTCAGCTCCGCCCCGTCGGCCAGGGCCGTGTACAAAGACGGGTCCCACTGCCCGGCGCCGGCGTTCTGGGCCGGATTGCCGCACCAGAGCAGGGCCGTCTCCTCCGGGGAAAAGCCGTTTCGCTCATACTCCCGGTACATCCGCCGCCACCGCTCCGGGCTCATGGCGTCCTCCAGCCCCGGCAGGTCCGTGCCGCTGATGAAGATGCGGCAGCCGGGCCGGATCAGCTCCGGGGCCAGGCCCGCGTGGTCGCTGTGGAGGTGGGTGAGGAAGATATCCGTCCGGTCCGGGTCCGCGCCGATCTCCTGAAGCTGGCGGGCCATGGCCTCCCGGCAGGGGTCCTGGCGGAAGCCGGTGTCGATCAGCAGGTTCCGCTCTCCCGTGAGCAGGTAGCTGTTGAGATTTTTCAGCGGGTTCCCCACCAGCGGGATGTCCAGGCGCCACAGGCCCGCTTCGATCTGTTCCGCCATGGTCTCCCCCCCTTCCGTATGGGGCCAGTATAGCAGTTTTCCCCCAGCCTGTCCAGTGACGCGCACTTGCCTGCGGAGGGGATATGCCGTGCGCCGGGTGCGATCCTGGCCCGGGCAGCCGCCGTCAGCTGCGGAGGCTGACCCTCCGCAAATCCCCTCCCCTTCGGCCGCAGGTTGGTTTGGACAGTCGCTTTTTCCGTGGGCGCCGGAGGCGATTTTCTCACGGGGTGACAAAATTTCGCCGGTGATTTTCTCCCTCCTGCCCAAAACGGGAAAGATGCCAAAATTTTTGTTGTATTGCCCCGGCAAACGTTGTATAATTTCTACATTAGGCATTCCCCCGCGCTTATGATCCGGCCCTCTGGGCCAGGAGGCAGCACAACATAAGGAGTGGAACGAACATGAGCTATTCTGTACAAAACATCCGCAACGTCTGTCTGCTGGGGCACAGCGGAAACGGCAAGACCGCCCTGGCGGAGAGCCTGCTGTATATGACCGGCGCCATCGACCGCATCGGCCGCGGCGCCGACGGCAATACCGTCTGCGACTACGATCCGGAGGAGACCAAGCGCCAGATCTCCATCTCCGCCGCTGTGGCGCCCCTGGAGTACAAGGGCTGCAAGATCAACCTGCTGGACACCCCGGGCGCCTTCGACTTCGCCGGCGAGGTCATGGAGTCCCTGCGGGCCGCCGACGCCGCCATCATCGTCTGCTCTGCCAAGGACGGCGTGTCCGTGGGTCTGGAGAAGGCGTGGAAGTACTGCGAGGAGCGGAATATGCCCCGCTTCATCTACATCTCCAAGACCGACGAGGACAACAGCGACTACAACGCCACCTTCGAGGCCCTGCGGGAGCGCTTCGGCAACAAGATCGCCCCGGTGGTGGTCCCCATCTGGGACGCCGACAAGAAGGTCACCGGCATCATCGACGTGCTGAACAAGCGCGCCTATGAGATGCAGAACCTCAAGCGGGTGGAAATCGAGATCCCCGAGGGCAAGGGCGAGGTCATTGAGGAGTTCAACAACGCCCTCAAGGAGTCCGTGGCCGAGACCAGCGAGGAGTTCATGGACAAGTTCTTCGGCGGCGAGGATTTCACCTACGCCGAGATGATCCAGGGCCTGCGCCAGGGCGTCCGGGAGCTGAGTCTGTTCCCCGTGCTGTGCGGCTCCGCCGTCAACTGCATGGGCTCTTTGATGCTGCTGGACAACATCGTGGACCTGCTGCCCAACCCCATGGAGGGCAACTATCATAAAGCTACCAAGGCCGACGGCGAGACCGAGGAGTTCGTGGTCTCCCCCGGCGGCGTGCCCACCGCCTTCGTCTTTAAGACCGTCTCCGACCAGTACGGCAAGTACTCCTTCGTGAAGGTGCTCTCCGGCTCCATCACGCCGGATATGCCCATGGTCAACGCCCGCACCGGGTCCTCCGAGAAGCTGGGCCGGCTGTACGCCATGCGGGGCAAGAAGGCCACCGAGGTCAAGGAGCTGGTCTGCGGCGACATCGGCGCCATCGGCAAGATGGACAAGGTCAAGACCGGTGACACCCTGTGCGACGCCCGTAAGGTCGTGGCCCTCAAGCAGATCCCCTTCGCCGAGCCCTGCTACTCCGTGGCCATCGTGCCCAAGACCCGGGGCCAGGAGGACAAGATCGCCCAGGGCCTTGCCCGCCTCAACGAGGAGGATCCCACCTTCACCGTCTCCAACAACGCCGAGACCCACCAGATGGTCCTCTCCGGCTCCGGCGACATGCAGATCGACGTGCTGGTCAGCAAGCTCAAGAGCCGCTTCAACGTGGAGGCCGAGCTCAAGCCCACCCGCGTGCCCTACCGCGAGAAGATCCGCAAGACCGTCCAGAAGCAGGGCCGTCACAAGAAGCAGACCGGCGGCTCCGGCCAGTTCGGCGACGTGTGGATCCGCTTCGAGCCCCAGGCCGAGCAGGACGACATGATCTTCGCCGAGGAGGTCTTCGGCGGCTCCGTGCCCAAGAACTTCTTCCCCGCCGTGGAAAAGGGCCTGCGGGAGGCCTGCGCCCACGGTCCCCTGGCCGGCTATCCGGTGGTGAACCTGAAGGCCGTGCTGTACGACGGCTCCTATCACCCGGTGGACTCCTCTGAAATCGCCTTCAAGACCGCGGCCCAGCTGGCCTACAAGGCCGCCATGCCCGAGGCCAACCCCGTGCTGCTGGAGCCCGTGGGCGAGCTGAAGGTCACCGTGCCCGACAGCTACATGGGCGACGTCATCGGCGACCTGAACAAGCGGCGCGGCCGTGTCATGGGCATGGATCCCACCGGCGACGGCGAGCAGGTCATCACCGCCGAGGTCCCCATGGCCGAGATGGGCAGCTATGCCATCGACCTGCGGTCCATGACCCAGAGCCGCGGCAGCTTCGTGTTCCACTTCGTCCGCTACGAGGACTGCCCGCCCGCCGCCCAGGAGAAGGCCATCGCTGAGGCCAAGGCCCTGGCGGAGGAGCAGTAACCGAAAACCGCGCCGCCGGCGTCTTCTCGCCGGAAGTCCGGCGTACAAGCATTTTGCCGGAGGCAAACTCTTGAGATCGGCCGAATTCATTTCGGACGATCTGGGTCCAATGCGGGGTCCCCGCAGGGCGCGGAGCGCCCGATGGGGCAAGGCCGTCGCTGAGGCAAGGCCCTGGCGGAGGAGCAGTAACTTCATTCAAAACGCGCCAAAACGGCGGGACCCCCGGGTCCCGCCGTTTTCCGAAGGGAGGAAAGTGAATGTACGAGTACAAATATCTGCCAGTGGAGACCGGCGGCGGATTTCTCTCCGGCTCCCGGGAGCACCGGGAGCTGATCGACCGGTACGCCGCCGAGGGGTGGCGGTACGTGGGCTTCTTTCCGGTGGCCTTCACCGGCCACGGCGGCATCAGCAATGTGGACCTGATCTTTGAGCGGGAAAAAACCACATAAAATTTTTGCGCCTGTTGCATAAGCAACTTCAAATATTCGAATATCCTGTTATACTGTGACCATCCCAAGCGCAATGAATGATTCAAAGAACATAAAACAATAAGGAATATGTTGAGGAGGAAATTACTATGAAGAAGTGGGTCTGCTCTGTTTGCGGTTATGTGTTTGAGGGTGCCAATCCCCCCGAGAAGTGCCCCCAGTGCGGCGTTCCCGCCTCCAAGTTCACCGAGCAGAAGGGTGAGATGAGCTGGGCTGCCGAGCACGTCGTGGGCGTGGGCAAGTCCTTCGGCGAGGGTGTCCCCGCTGAGGTCCAGAAGGAGATCATCGACGGTCTGAACGCCAACTTCATGGGCGAGTGCACCGAGGTCGGCATGTACCTGGCCATGGCCCGCGTGGCCCATCGCGAGGGCTATCCCGAGATCGGCCTGTACTGGGAGAAGGCCGCCTACGAGGAGGCCGAGCACGCCTCCAAGTTTGCCGAGCTGCTGGGCGACGTGGTGACCACCTCCACCAAGAAGAACCTGGAGATGCGCGTCGAGGCCGAGAACGGCGCTACCGCCGGCAAGTTCGAGCTGGCCAAGCTGGCTAAGCAGTACAACCTGGATGCCATCCACGACACCGTGCATGAGATGGCCCGCGACGAGGCCCGCCACGGCAAGGCCTTTGAGGGCCTGCTGAAGCGTTACTTCGGCTAAGAGATCGATCCCCCCTTTCAATCATAAAGAGCGCGCCTCCGGCCACCGGCCGGGGGCGCGCTCTTTATGCGTTCAGAGGCTGCCGCTCAGGAAAATACCGCCTGGGAGAGGTCCAGGCTGTGATCGCAGCGGTTGTCGATATCGGTACCGTTTCCGGCGAACACCGAGCCCACGAAATCCAGGGTCATGTCCGTGGGCACACTCTCCAGCAGCACGGCGGTGCCGTTGTTCTCGAAGCGGTTGTCGTTGTACAGGGAGTGATTGGCGCTCTGGCCGGTGCTGTTGAAGTGGAAGCCCACCTGATTGTCCGCCAGATGGCAGCCGATCACGTTGACCCAGGCGTAGCCGTAACCCAGCACGGCGGTCTTCCAGCCGGTGAAGGTGCAGTCCGTGGCCCGGCCGCTGACGGAGAAGGACAACCCCACACCGGAGCCGTCCCCCACAAAGTCGATGTCGTAGAAGAAATTCAGCCAGTAGGCCTGCTCCGTAGCCACGTGGACGGTGTCGGTGAACACCGTGCGGCCGGTCCCGTCGGTGCAGCCGTGGAACTCATAGGAGCGGCCGGTCAGCTCCAGCTTCCCGGTGTAGGTGACCGGGGGCAGGCAGACCAGCACCTCGTCCAGCCGGTCCGTCTCCGCCTCGATCCGGTCCAGCAGGGTCCGCAGCTGTTCCAGGGTCTCCATGGGGTAGTCGTGGTAGTCGTAGACGTAGGTGTTGATAAGCGTCACGTGCATGGTCTGCCGGACCCGGATCACGTCCCCGTTGGTCAGCTCCAGGACCCACACCACCTGGGGCTCCCCGCAGTCCCCGGTGAAGTCCAGGGTGGAGACCATGGCGGCGTCCGGAGAGTAGTCGTCCCGGACTGTGGGGGCCTCCGCGGTCAGCTCCGAGGCGCCCCGGGCGTCCTGTTCCACCTCCACCCGGAAGCTCTCCACCCGGGCGGAGAACTCGTCCCAGGCGTCGGCGCCGGTGTCCTTGTAGTTGACATACAGCCGGGAGGGCCAGCGGGTGGTCTCCTCCGCCCGCCCGTTCTGGTAGATGTCCGGCGCCGGGGCGCAGCGGTCGTTGGGCCAGGCCACCAGCACCTGATAGGCGGTGTCTCCGTCGGTGTAGATCACCTCGCCCACCCCGTCGTAGACCTGAGGCGCACGGGCCTGGAGCGCCCAGTATACGCCCCCGGCGATCAGCGCCGCCAGGACCAGCAGGCCCAGCAGGCGCTTTTTCCGCAGGGGCGCCGGGGGCTTCGCCGTCCTGCGGGGATGGATGTCCCGGGCGCAGCGGGGGCAGAAGGAGGCCTCCTCCGGCAGAGGGGCCCCACAGTGGGGACAGATGCGTTCCAAATCCGGTCTCCTCCTTACTCAAAGACGGCCTGGGCGATCTCCAGCGAATGGCCGCAGCGGTTGTCGATGTCGGTGCCGTTGCCGGTGAACCGGCAGCCCTGGAAATTCAGCGTCTCCTCTGTGGGCACCCGCTCCAGCAGCACAGCGGTGCCGTTGTGTTCAAAGAGATTGTCGTTGTACAGGGTGTGGGTGGCGTATTTGCCGGCACTGTTGAAGTGGAACCCCACGCCGTTGCCCGTGAAGCGGCAGCCGATCACGTTGACCCACACGTCCCCGTAGCCCAGGACGCCGGTTTTCCAGTTGGTGAAGGCGCAGTTCTCCGCCCAGAAGCGGGACGAGGCGGACACGCCCACGCCGCTGCCGTCCCCGGTGAAGTCCAGGTCGTGAAAGTAGCAGATGGGCCCGTCCGGGGCGGCCACCCGGACGGTGCCGGTGAAGGCGGTGCGGCGGCCGGAGGCGTCGGCGGAGCCGAAGAGGTTCACGGGCCGGTCCCCGATGGTGAGGCCGCCCTGGTAGGTGACGGCGGGCAGGTGGAGGTTCACCACGGCGGGCAGAGGGACCTCCTCTGCGATCCGGTCCACCAGGGCCTGGAGGTCCTCCGCCGTGTCCATGGGGGCGTCCTCCGGGCCGAAGTCATAGGTCTCCACCAGTTCCGCCGCGATCTTCTGCCGCAGGCGGATGGTGTCCCCGTTTTCCATGCGGAGGGTCCACACCAGCTCCGCCGGGGCGCTGCGGCCGGCGAAATCCACCAGGGAGACCAGGGCGGAATCCGGGGAGAAATCCCGGTACTCCGGCTGGGAGCAGACCATGGGCGAAGGGCTGTCCTCCGGCTGGAGCAGCTCGGCGGAGGCCCACTCCACCTTCTGCAAGAAGATCTGCCCGGCGTTGGCACCGGTGTCCACATGGTTGATGAACAGGCGGGAGGGCATCCGGTATTCCCCGTCCGCCTCCGCCTGCTCCGTGATCTCCGGCTGGGGCGTGAAGCGCTCGTTCTGAAAGGTCACCAGCAGCTGATAGGTGCCATCGGCGTCGGTGTAGGTCACCTGGCCGTAGGCGTCGAATGTACGGGGAGCCAGGCAGCGCCAGCCCGCCAGCATGGCCGCCGCCAGCACCGCCAGGATCACGGCAGGCCGCAGGAGCCGCCGCCACCGCCGGAGGGGCGGCGCCATGGTCCTGCGGGGCCGGAGGCTTTGGGCGCAGTGGGGACAGAAGGCGGCGGCCCGGGGCAGAGGCGACCCGCAGTAGGGGCAGGATTTTGAGGTCTGATCCATGTCACAGCGCCTCCATCAGCCGCAGCACGTTCTGATAGCGCTGCTGGGGATTGACGTGGGTGCACCGGTCCACCACCCGGCCCAGCCGCCCCTCCGCCAGCTTCCGGGAGGGGTGCTGGCCGGTGAGCATCACATTGATGAGGATACCCACGGAATAGATGTCCGCCCGGGGGTCGGACTGGGACAGGCCGTACTGCTCCGGGGCGGCGAAGCCGGTGGTGCCCAGGATCTGGGTGTCGGCGCTGAGGGCGGGCTTGTGGAGCCGGGCGGCGTCGAAGTCGATCAGCACGGCCTCATCCCCCCGCAGGAGGATGTTCTCCGGCTTCACGTCCCGGTGGACGGCGCCCAGGGAGTGGAGCACCCACAATGCCCGGCAGACCTGGAGGACGATCTTCCGGGTCTGCTCCGGGGTGAACAGGCCGCCCTGCAACAAAAAGCCCAGGGTGTCCCCCTGGATGTACTCCTCCAGCACGGCGGTCTCGCCCTCGCCCTCCGCCACCTCGTAGATCATAGGAAGATTGGAGCAGGCGCAGTCCAGCAGCTTCCGGTAGACCTCCCCGCTGCCGGTAAAGCGGCGGAGGACAAAGCGCCGCCCCGTGGCACGGTGGCGCAGCAGCCGCACGCTGCCACGGGGACCCTCCTTGAGCAGGCACACCTCGTCGTATTCGGTTTTCAGAATGTCCAACAGCCAGGTGTAGATGGGAAATCCCTCCCCCAAACCGCGGATACTATGCAGAGAGCATATTGTATCGCCTTATAAAACGTTGTAAATTTAGTATATACAATTTCACTTTGGAAGTAAAGAGGGGGGAAAAAGTGTGGAGGAGAAGAGTACAGGGGAACTGATCCAGGAGCTGATGAGCGAGTCGGAGATCGACGCCTATCTGACGGAAAACCAGCCGTTTTTTGCCGATCAGAGCGTCTCCGAGCTGCTCCAGGCGCTCTACGAGAAGAAGTCCCTGTCCAAAGCGGCCCTGGCCCGGAAGGCGGGCACGAGCGAGGTGTACCTCCACCAGGTGTTCTCCGGCCGGCGCAAGCCCTCCCGGGACCGGCTGCTGTGCCTGTGCATCGGCCTGGGCGCCACGCTGGAGGAGACCCAGCGGCTGCTTCAGCAGGCCTCCTACGCCCAGCTCTATCCCCGGAGCCGGCGGGACGCCATCATCAGCCACGGGCTCCTGCACGGAACGGAGCTCAACGCCATCAACGATATGCTCTTTGCCCAGGGAGAGGGGACGCTGTTCTAGGCGGCGCCTCTGGAGAAAGCACCTGAATACGCCGGGGGCGGGAGCGATCCCGCCCCCCAACAACTGCGGATGGGAGAAATGCATCATGCCGACCAGTGTATCCACCCTTTGCTACAACTGCTTCCAGGAGCGGCCGGAGGGCGGGGGTCCCTGCCCCCACTGCGGCTTTGACCTGGCGGAAAACGAGAAGAAATTCCCCACGGCCCTCCGGGCCGGGACAGTGCTGGGCGGCCGCTACATCGTGGGCCGGGTGCTGGGCCAGGGCGGCTTCGGCATCACCTACCTGGCCCTGGACACCCAGCTGGGCGCCAAGGTGGCCGTGAAGGAGTTCATGCCCAGCGAGCTGGCCACCCGTGTGGACGGGACCACCGTCTCCGTCCTGGCCGAGAGCAAGACCGAGGCCTTCACCTACGGCGCGGAGCGCTTTCTGGAGGAGGCCCGGACCCTGGCCAAGTTCATCGGCCACCCCAACATCGCCGGCGTCACCAGCTACTTCGACGAGAACGACACGTCGTACTTCGTCATGGACTACATCGAGGGCATCTCCTTCAAGACCTATATCGCGGGCCACGGCGGCAAGGTCAGCGTGGAGGAGGCGCTCAACGTGATGATCCCCGTCCTCCAGGCCCTGACGGCGGTCCACGCCGAGGGCTTCATCCACCGGGACGTGACCCCGGACAACATCTACATCACCAAAGACGGTATGGTCAAGCTCCTGGACTTCGGCTCCGCCCGGTACTCCATCGGCGACAAGTCCAAGAGCCTGGACGTGATTTTGAAGGTGGGCTACGCCCCCAAGGAGCAGTACATCCGGAGAAGCCGCCAGGGACCCTACACGGACGTGTACTCCTGCGCGGCCTGCTTCTACGCGGCCATCACCGGGTATCTCCCGCCGGAGAGCCTGGAGCGGCTGGACAAGGACGAGCTGGTGCCCATCTCGCAGCTCGGCATCGAGATCCCGGAGTATCTGGACAAGGCCATCCTCAAGGGCCTGGCGGTCCAGCCGGAGGACCGGTTCCAGAGCGCGGCGGAGTTTCTGGAGGCCATTGAGAGCCAGCGGGTGGTGGACCTGCCCGGCGCGGCCCCGGCGGCGCCCACCGCCGGCAGCCAGCTGGATGAACTGATCGGGAAGGTGAAGAAGCGGCCCAAATTCTTCGGCGCCATCGCCGCGGCGGTGCTGGCGCTGGTGATCGCCTCCAGCTTCCTGGGCGGCGGCAGCGGCGGAGACGGAGGCGGAGGCAGTCCCCTCAAAAAGTCCGCGGTGCCCTCCATCACCATCCAGGGCCAGACATACAGCACCGACGAGCGGCGGCTGGAGCTGGAGAACATGGGCCTGACGGACAGCGATATCCAGGATCTCCGGTACATGATCAACCTGACCTATCTGAGCCTGGAGGGCAACGAGATCACGGACCTGACCCCCCTGGAGCCGCTGACGGAGCTGAACAGCCTGCGCCTGGGGAGCAACGACATCACCGACGTCTCGCCCCTGGCAGGCCTGGAGAAGCTGGAGTACATCGACCTGCGGGAAAACCCCAACCTGACGGATCTGAGCCCCCTGTCGGGCCTGACCAACCTGACGGAGTTCAACTACTACGGTTCCCCGGTGGAGGACCTGTCCTTCATGTCCGGCTGGACCAAGCTGGAGTACCTCCAGCTGAACGATGTGGGCGAGGCGGACCTGAGCGTGCTGTCGGGCCTTGTCAACGTGAAGAACCTGAACTTCAACGGCAGCAACAACTACATCTCCGACCTTTCCTTCATGGAAAATATGACCAAGCTCCAGGAGGTCTATATCTGGGGCGATTTTGAGGATCTGGACCTGACGCCGCTGAAAAACCTGACGGGCCTGACCCGCCTGGAGATCGGGCGCAACAACGGCACTTCCGGCGCCAACGGCGTCACCCATCTGGAGGCCCTGTCCGGCATGACCAAGCTCCAGGAGCTGCGGCTGAATGTCAGCGGCATCACCAGCCTGGCCCCCCTGGCGGGCATGACGGAGCTGCGGACGCTGAATCTGGACGACTACAACAGCAGCGGTTACTACTCCCTGTCGGATATCAGCGCCCTGGCGGGCATGACGAAGCTGACGCAGCTGTACCTGAACGTGGGCAACGTGACCGACCTGAGCGTGCTGTCGGGCCTGACGAAGCTGCAAAATCTGAACCTCTCCGGAAACTACTATGTGGAGGACCTGAGCTTCCTCTCCGGCCTGACGGATCTGCGGGAGCTGCGGCTGAGCGGCAGCGACTCCGGCATTTCCTCCCTGAAGGGCGTGGAGGGTCTGACGAAGCTGCAGTCCCTGTCCGTGCGGACCGAGGGGCTGAAGAGCCTCCAGGGCCTGGAGAACCTGACGGAGCTGCGGGAGCTGCAGCTCTACGGCTCTGGCGCTATGTATACCGACGTGACGCCTCTGACCAACCTGACCAAGCTGCAGTCCCTGGACCTGCCCAGCCGGGACTATGATTTCAAGACGCCGATCAACATCGAGGGCCTCGCGGGACTGACGCAGCTGCAATCCCTGGATGTGGACGGTCCGGTGGAGAGCCTGGCGCCCCTGAAGGGCCTGACGGGACTCAAGACCCTGCGCTATTACGGCAACAACGACTATGACGACCCGGGCATTTCCCTGGCCCCCCTGAGCAGCCTCACGGGGCTGACGGAGCTGTACATCAACGGCAATGTCTTCAACAACGACCTCTCCGCCCTGGCGAGCCTGACGGAGCTGCAGACCCTGACGCTGTATATCGGCAATTACGACCATCCCGTCCGGGACATCAGCGCCCTGTCGAACCTGACGAACCTCAAGAGCTTTACCCTGAACAACAGTGCCGATAATCTGGACACCTCCCCGGTGTCCCATGTGACCAACGTGGATATCAGCTGACCCATCAGAGATAGGAGGAGGGAACCCCATGGCACAGATCGAATGCGGGCGGGGACATCTCTATGACCCGGATAAGTACCCCACCTGCCCCTACTGTAAGACCAACCAGCAGATCACCGTGGCCGCGGCGGGCCGCACCGCCCCGGTCCGGACCACCGCCGTCAATCCCACGGCCCCGGTGCCGGTGACGGCGCCCCAGCCCACGGCGCCGCTGTCCCGGACGCCGGTGACGGCGCCCCAGAAAACCCAGCCGCCCAAGGGCTACACTCCGGTCACGGATGACAGCCGGACCCAGCCGCCCCGGGGCTACGCCCCCACGCCGGTGACGGCCCCCTCCAAGACCATGCCCCCCAGGGGCTACGCGCCTCAGCCTGCGCCGGAGCCCACGGCGCCGCCCAGGGGCCTGGGCGTCAGCGTGGCCCAGGCGGGCAAGACCGTGGCCATGATGCAGCAGGAGATGGGCTTCGACCCGGTGGTGGGGTGGCTCGTCTGCGTGGAGGGCCCCAGCCGGGGCAAGAGCTACACCGTCCGGGGCGGCATCAACGCCATCGGCCGCAGCGAGCGCATGGACATCACCGTCACCGGGGACATGACCATCTCGGCGGAGAACCACGCCCGCATCAGTTACAGCGACCGCAACAACCGCTTCAACCTCATCCCCGGCGAGGGGCGCAACATCGTCTATCTCAACGGGGAGGAGCTGTTCTCCCCCATGCCGCTGAAGGCCTACGACCTCATCGACTTCGGCCAGACCAAGCTGCTGTTCGTCCCGCTGTGCGGCGAGCAGTTCCGCTGGGAGGACAAAGAGGGGGACCGCCATGGGTCTGCTACATAACCTGCTGGGCCGCTCCCGGCGGGTCACCGAGCCCTCCGTCACCCGGGAATTGCCCCGGGAGCCGGGCGAGCTGACGGTGGAGGTGGGCAACATCCAGGGCGTGGGCCGGCGGGAACGGCAGGAGGACTCCTTCGCCGTGGTGAACGCGGCCAGCCCCGACCTGCGCCGCAGCCAGGGCCTCCTGGCCGTGGTGGCCGACGGCATGGGCGGCATGGCCGACGGCAAGGAGGCCAGCCAGAGCGCCGTGGAGGACCTGCTGGCCCGGTTCCGGGACTGCGGCCCCGACACGGACATCCCCGCCTGGCTGGCAGAGAGCGTTCACGCCGTCAGCCGGGAGGTGTTCCGTCGCTTCTCCGGCGCCAGCGGCACCACCTTGGCAGCGGTCCATCTGCGGGGCAGCGCCCTGCACTGGGTCAGCGTGGGAGACAGCGCCATCTTCCTCCTGCGGGACGGGGGCGTGTTCCAGCTCAACCGGGAGCACACCTTCCTCAATACCCTCTACGCCCGGGAACTGGAGCAGGACGTCATCTGCCGGGAGCGGGCGGAGCAGGACGAGGACGCCCACCGGCTGACCTCCTTCGTGGGCATCGACCGCCTGGAGGAGGTGGACCGCAGCCTGCGGCCCCTGGCGCTGCTGCCCGGCGATGCGCTGCTGCTGTGCTCCGACGGCGTCAGCGGCGTGCTGACCCCTCCGGAGCTGATGGAGGCCATGGCCCTGCGGCCGGAGGAGGGCTGCGCCCTGCTGGAGCAGATGGTGCTGGAAAAGGACCTCCCCGCCCAGGACAACTTCACCGGGATCCTGATTTCCTGCAAATAAAACGATTTGGAGTGTGTGGTATGAGAAAACTTCGTCATCTTGCGGCCCTGGTGCTGGCCGCCGTCCTGGCGCTGGCGTGCGCGGCCCCGGCCAGCGCCGCCTTCGATCAGAACACCCTCAACGGCATCGTCATGATCCGCACCGGCGCCCCCGACGACGACGGCACCATGAACTACTGGCAGGGCACCGGCTTCTTCGTGGGCCCTCAGGGGGAGGATCCCCAGTACATCGTCACCAACTGCCACGTGGTGGAGGAGTTCATCCTGGCGGGCAAGGCCCTGGGCGGCGGCGAGCTCTATGCCGTCTTTGACAAGGACAGCGAGCAGGAGGCCTATCTGGTGGACTACGACGCCGAGAAGGACGTGGCCCTGCTGAAGCTGGAGAAGGCCACGGACCTGCGGGAGCCGCTGCTGCTGCGGGAGCCCGAGGAGGCCATGCTGGGCAGCGAGGTCTACGCCGTGGGCTATCCCCTGGCGGCAGACATCACCATCCAGGCCGTCACCTCCTTCAGCAAGGACGACGCCACCGTCACCACCGGCAGCGTCAGCCGCTTCCTCACCGAGAGCGGCACCGGCCGCCGCCTGATCCAGACCGACACCGCCATGAGCGGCGGCAACTCCGGCGGCCCCCTGGTGGACGGCAGCGGCGCGGTGCTGGGCATCAACACCGCCGCGTCCAACCTGGACCAGAACCTGTTCTACGCCGTGAGCATCAGCGAGATCCTGCCCATCCTGGACCGCAACAGCATCCCCTACGCCCTCTATGAGGCCGACACCGGCTCCAACCTGGCCCTCTACGGCGGCATCGCCGCGGCCGTGGTGGTGATCGCCGTGGTCCTGGTGCTGGTGCTGCGGAAGAAGAAGGCTCCCGCCCCGGCGGCGGAGGAGCCCAAGGAGGCCCAGGGCACCCCCGTGCTGCGGTCCACCGCTCCCCAGCACGCCGGACAGGTGGTCCAGCTCCACCAGCAGCCGGTCCAGATCGGCCGGGACACCGCCGTGTGCCGCCTGGTCTATCAGGAGGGCACCCCCGGCGTCAGCGCCCGCCACTGCCAGATCTACTTTGACCGGCGGGAGGGCGTGTTCGTGGTCACGGACCTGGGCTCCACCTACGGCACCTTCCTGGCCGACGGCCAGCGCCTGACCCCGGACACCCCGGTGAAGCTGCCGCCCAAGAGCGCCATCTACCTGGGCGAGGCGGCCAACACCGTGTGCCTGGAAGTGGAGTGAGTATGACGATCACCGCCTATTCCTATACCAACCAGGGCGGCCGGGCCCACAATGAGGACAGCCTCCGCCTGGGCCACGGCGACGGCCGGGAGGTGTTCGTCCTGGCCGACGGTCTGGGCGGACACGGCCGGGGGGAGGTGGCCTCCGCCCTGGCGGCGGAGGCGGTCTGCCGGGCCTGCCTGTCCGCCGGCGAGGCCGGGGAGGCCGCCCTGCGGGAGGCCTTTGTCCGGGCCAACGGGGACATCCTGGAGGGGCAGAAGCTCCCCGGCCAGGAGGAGATGCGCACCACCGCCGCGGCGCTGTGGCTGGAGGGGGGCACCGCCCTCTGGGGCCACATCGGCGACTCCCGGCTCTACCGGGTGGCAGAGGGGGGGTGCACCCAGCTGACCGCGGACCACTCCGTCACCTACCGCAAGTTCCTGGGGGGCGAGATCTCCCGGATGGACGTCTACCACGACGACGACCGCTCCAGTTTGCTGCGGGTGCTGGGCCGGGAGACCTGTTCCCCGGAGACCGCCTCGGCGCCCCTGGCGCCGGGCCAGGCCTTTTTGCTGTGCTCCGACGGCTTTTGGGAGTATGTGTACCGGGAGGAGATCCTGGCGGACTGCCTGAAGGCGCAGACCCCGGAGCAGTGGGCCCGGCTGATGCTGCTGCGGCACATCCGCCGCACCCCGCCGGGCAACGACAACTTTTCCCTCATCACCGTATTTGTGGAGGAATGACCATGAGACGACTGCTTGGGGCCCTGGCGGCCTGCGCCGCGGCGGGGCTGCTGTGCGTAAACGCCCTGGCGGCGGAGGGCGCGGAGATCGTCCGGGCCTTCGTGCAGGACAGCACCCTGTATACCTACGTGGAGCTGGCGGAGACCGACCGGCCCGTCACCCAGGCCCGGGCCGGGATCGGCGGCCAGACCTTCTCCGCCGCCCACGCCCTGGAGACGGTGCGCCAGGCCGGGTCCCCCGTGACCTATCTGCTGCTGGTGGACAACTCCACATCCATGCCGCCTTTCCGGGAGGAGCTGGCGGCCTACGCCGGGGCTCTGGCCGCCCAGGGGGGCGAGCACACCCGCTACCTCCTGGCCACCTTCGGCGACGCCGTCTCCCTGTCGGCGGAGGAGATCCCGGCGGAGGACCTGGCGGAGGCCATGGAGGCCCTGCCCTTTGACGAGGACGTCACCCGCCTCCACAGCTGCATTGACCAGGCTCTGGACGCCTTCGAGGCCATCCCCCGGGAGGGCAGTGAGCTGCGGTGCATGGTGGTGCTGTCCGACGCCGTCCAGTACGACCCGGCGGGCGGCGTCTCCCACGAGGACCTGCTGGAGCGGCTGAGCGGCTCGGACGTGATGCTCCACGCCGTGGGCGTGGGCGGAGACAGCGGGGCCATCGAGTCCCTGGGCCTGCTGGCGGAGGCCTCCGGCGGCACCAGCTGCGCGGCGGCGGATCCCGCCGCCGCGGCGGAGGCCGCGGAGCAGCTGGCCGCCCTCAACGGCGCCATGCTGGTCACCGGCTTCGACCTGACCGGCTGCACCGCCTCCGGCGCGGACCAGCCCCTCACCGTCACCTTCGCCTCCGGCGGCGAGCTGCTGTGCCGGGCGGAGAGCACCGTGGACCTGCCGGAGCAGGCGGAGACGGCGGACGACCAGACGGAGCCGCCGGTCCAGCTGCCGCCCTCCGGGAACACCGGCGCGGCGGCCCAGGCCGCCCCGGCGGAGGAGCCGGACGGCGGCCCCGCCGTGCCGCCCCTGGTGTGGATCATCGGGGGAGCCGCAGTGCTGGCGGCGGCCCTGGCCGCGGTGCTGCTGCGGAAAAAGAAACAGCCCGCCGCCCCGGCGGCCCCGGCCGCGCCTCCGGCTCCGGAGGCGGCGGGGATCTTCCTGCGGGTGGAGACGGTCTGCGGCACCCTGGCCGGGGACAGCCCGGAATACACCCTGGTCCGGGAGCTGACCGTGGGCCGGGACGGCACCTGCGACATCGTCTTTGACGACCCCTCCGTCTCCCGGCGGCACGCCCGGGTGTTCCTGGCGGAGGACACCGTGTACCTGGAGGACCTGGGGTCCCAGAACGGCACCCGGGTCAACGGCACGGCCATCTCCATGCCCTGCGCCCTGCGCAGCGGGGACACCCTGACCACCGGCGAGGTGGTCTGGAAGCTGAAGTTCTGAGCGCCTTCTCCGGCGCCTCCGGCCCCTCGTGGGGCTGGCGCGGGAGGCGGACACACTGTCGGGGGATCTTTCGGGAGGGGACCGCAATGCGGTCCCCTCCCTTTTCCCTCCAGCGGGCAGGTTTTTCTTGAATCCGGCCGAAGGCCGTACTATCATGGAGAAAAACGCCGCAAAAGACCGGTGCGGCGGATCGGGAGGGACCGGGATGCTTCATTTGCGCAAACGGGACGGCACGGACTATCCGGAGAGCCAGCGGTGGTGGATCTTCACCATCCTGATGTTTGTGGGCGGCTACTTCGGCGCCTTTACCTACACCATCCGGGGCGGCGTGTTCTGCAACGCCCAGACCGCCAACTTCGTGCTGTTCGCCATGGCGGCCGGCGACGCCCACTGGGGAAAGGCCCTGTACTATCTGATCCCCATGAGCGCCTATTTCCTGGGCGCCTTTTTGTCGGAGGCCGCCCGGACCTCCGACCGCTGGCGCCTGCCCACCCAGTGGGAGACGGTGCTGGTGGCCGTGGAGATGGCAGCTGTGTTCGTCCTGGGTCTGCTGCCGGAGACGGCGCCCTTCCAGATCTCCCAGGTGGCCATCAACTTCATCTGCTCCATGCAGTACAACACCTTCCGGGCGGCGGAGGGCGTTCCTATGGCCACCACCTTCTGCACCAACCACCTGCGCCAGACCGGCATCGCCTGCTGCATGGCCCTGCGGACCCGGGAGCGGCAGTACGTCCGGCGGAGCCTGTGCCACCTGGGGATGCTGGCGGTGTTCGTGCTGGGCGGCGTGCTGTCCACCGTGCTGTGCCGCCGGATCCAGGGCAAGGCCATCTGGGTGGCCCTGATCCCCCTGGCCTGGGTGCTGGCGGATCTGCTGTGGGCGGATCTGAAAACGGAGAGCGGTGCGCCGGGAGCCCTGTGATCCCAGGGAGTTGGAGGAAGTCTGCGCTCCGCAGAGTCCGCTTCCGCCAGCGGGGGTGGACAGTTTCCGCCCCATCCGGTAGCATGGATCCAGAGAGAAAGGA
The DNA here is from genome assembly GCF_054476235.1 of Dysosmobacter sp. Phy. Lineage (NCBI taxonomy): Bacteria > Bacillati > Bacillota > Clostridia > Eubacteriales > Oscillospiraceae > Dysosmobacter > Dysosmobacter sp. Phy. The sequence continues at coordinate 1,714,434 of NZ_CM136997.1, read as the reverse complement.
GGACGGCCATGGACACCAACAAGACCGGGGCGTATCTCGCCATGCTGCGAAAGGCCAAGGGGCTGACCCAGGAGGCCGCGGCGGAGATCCTGGGCGTTTCCAACAAGACCGTCAGTAAGTGGGAGACCGGGGGAGGGTTCCCGGAGATCACGGTACTGCCGGCCCTGGCGGAGCTGTACGGCGTCACCGCCGACGACATTCTGGCAGGCCGGACCCTGCGGCAGGAGAGCCCGCCGGAGACGGCGGCGCTGAAGCGGCGGCTCATGTCCCGGCTGCGGCTGCGGTTCGACGTGTGTTTTGCCGTATCCCTGGCCCTGGCGGTGACGGCGCGGCTGGGCATTCCCTATGTGAGCCTGGCGGCGCTGCCCCTGTCGGTGGCCATGGGGTGGATCGGCTTCGTGCTGGCGGCCCACCCGGTGCGGTACGGCGGCGTGGAGGCGGAGGGCACCTTCTGGCTGAACCTGCTGCGCAAGCTCCTGCTCTCCGCCGCCCTCCAGTGGTACGCCTTCGTGTGCCTGCTGCGGCTGGGGACGCCGGACTGGGAGAGCGTGGACCTGGGGACCTTGACAGTCCCCTATACCCACGACCAGTGGAAGCCCGTGATCTTCTGCGCAGGGCTGCTGGTGCTGATCGCGGGTTTCACCCTGGCAGGGCGGCGCCTGGCGGGGCCGGAGCGGGGGCTTTTGGGACCGCGCCTGAATCGGGGGCAGAAGGCCCTGCTCTTTGCCGCCGGAGTGTGGCTGGCGACGTTCTGGGCGCTGTGGGTCTGGGCGGACGGGAAGTTTGACGCCGCCATCGCCCCCTGGATCCAGCGGTTCGGAGAGGACGTGATGCAGGACGCCCGGTTTGACGAGTGGTGGCCCCAGATGAAGGCTCAGCGGGACGGAGAGGTGCTGCCCTGGCTGCGGCTCCGGCGGGCGGTGCTGGCGGCGGGGGGCCTCACGGGGCTGGGACTGCTGGCCGGCGGCGTGAAAAGTATCCTCTCCCGGCGGAAGCGGACACGCTCCGCCGGCGGAGACGACGGAGAAGCCGGCCGCCCGGCGTGAGGGCCGGGATGTCATGCCGGGGCGGTGCTTTGCACCGCCCCGGCATTTGTTTGCGGATGTTTTCCAAAAGAATCCCCCGGAGGCACTGCCTTTTTGCCCAAAGAGGAAAAACGGCTCCCGCCCCCTTGCGAAAGCGGAGCGGGCATGATAGAATTTTCTCCGTGAGAGACAAGAGGAGAAGATTTGATGTATCACTACATATTTTTTGATCTGGACGGGACCCTGACCGACTCCAAGGAGGGCATCCTCAACTGCCTGCGCTACGCTCTGGAGAAGATGGGACGGCCCGTCCCGCCGACGGAGACGCTGCTGAACTTCATCGGCCCGCCCCTTCAGGACTCCTACATGGAGTACTGCGGCTTCACCGAGGAGGAGGCCCTGGAGGGCATCCGTCTGTTCCGGGAGCGCTACGCGCCCATCGGGAAGTTCGAAAACGCCGCGGCTCCCGGGATGCCGGAGCTGTGCGCGCGGCTGAAGGAGCGGGGCTTCGTGCTGGCACTGGCCTCCTCCAAGCCGGAGGAGATGTGCGTGCCCATCTGTGAGAAGTTCGGTTTCGCGCCCTCCATGGCGGCCATCACCGGCAGCCCGCCGGTGGGAGACTGGAGCAAGGCGGACGTGATCCGGGAGACCATGCGCCGCCTGGGCCTCACCGAGGCCGACAAACCCGCCATCTTGATGGTGGGCGACCGGAAGTTCGACGTGCTGGGCGCCCGGGAGTGCGGCATCGACTGCGTGGGCGTGGAGTTCTTCGGCTACGCCGCCCCCGGCGAGCTGGCGCAGGCCGGCGCCGTGGCGGTGGTCCGGACAGCGGAGGAGCTGGAGGCGTTCCTGCTGGATCACGGGGACTGCCGCTGACAAATACCACAGACGGAAAAAGCCGCCCCGAAAGGGGCGGCCTTTTGCTGCGCGGAGGGCGGCCTCAGGCGGCGCCGGAGGCCTTTGCCAGGGGCTGGCCGGGGACCGTCAGGTCCGCGGTGAGGACCGGGTCGATGGGGACGGCCAGATACATGTTGTTGCCGTAGAGGTAGGCGCCGGAGGTGACGGCGATGGCCTGGCCATACTCGTTGAGCAGCGCGCCGCCGCTGCTGCCCTTGGAGATGTCGGCGGTGTTCATGATGCAGGGCAGAGCGTAGCGCTCCACCTCCCGGTCTGTGGCGCTGATGACGCCGGTGCTGACGGCCAGACCCATGCCCAGGGGGTTGCTGATGGTGTAGACCGTGTCGCCGGGGCGGACGTCGGCGGTGGAAACCATGTCCAGATGGTTGAAAGCGGAAACAGCGGTGCCGTCCCGGGTGGTCCGGGCGATCCGGAGTACCGCGATGTCGATGCCGCTGTCATAGTAGACCACGCTCTCCACGGCGCAGACCTCTCCTGTGGAGAGGATGGCGAAGGCGGTCTCCCCTCCTTCGATGGAGTGGTAATTGGTAACCGCCAGTCCGTCCTCACGGATGAAGAAGCCGCTGGCCGCGGCGGAGGGCGTATTCTCCCGAAGTGCCTCCTGGCTCTCGTAGACCTGGAGGCAGAACACGGCGGAGGCGTACCGGTCCGCCGCCTGCCGGGCGGTGAGGGTGGGGGTCAGGAGCCCCAGGGCGTTGGCCGCGGAGCGGGTGACGGCACCCTGTTCCACCATGCGGCCGATCACGGTGCCGCTGCCGTCCCGGTAGGAGAAGGTCAGAGCCGCAGCGGCGGTCTCATACAGGTCACCCAGGGTCATGGCGCCGTCCCAGGCGGCGGGAAAGAGCCCGATCCGCTGGGCAAAGCGGGCGGCGTCAGTGACGGTGAAGTCCCCGTCCTTGTCGCTGTATCCCAGCATCCGCAGCAAAAAGGCGCTCCAGGCATTGGCGGTGACGGTCCTGCCGGGCTGGAAGGCCGTGGCCGTAACGCCGCTGATCCAGCCCTGGCGGGCGGCGTAGTTCACGGCGGCGGCCGCCTGGGCCGTCACGTCCAGGAACCCGGCGGTCCAGCGGGAGGCCGCGGCCTCCTGCTCCGCTCCGGCCAGCTTCACCAGCAGCTCCGCCGCCTGGCCCCGGGTTGCGGGGGCGGTAAGATCGCCGGCATCGTCCGCCAGGCCCAGGGTCACCAGAATATCGGCGGAACGCCGGGCCTCCCCCTCCAGGGCGCCGGCGGCGGGAACGGCACCCAGCACCAGGGCCAGGGCACAGCATACGGCGAGGAATCTTCTTTTCATGGCAGCTTGCCTCCATTCACATGAATTTTATAACAGCCCCGGTGCCGCCCGGAACAGGTCCCACTGCTCCCGGGCGTTTTTGTGCCCGCGCAGCGTTCCGGCAGACGACGGGGCCTTACAGCATTCTTCCAATCAATAAAGGGCCGCCCGGCGGGCGGCCCTCCGCTGTTTTTCGGGTGGGTTCCGGCTCAGTAGCGGCCGGTCCAGTCGGCCATCAGCAGCACCGGCGCCGTCCACAGCAGGCTGAACACCAGCAGCGCCAGCGGGGAGAGCAGGTCGTAGGACCCCTGGAACGCCAGATAGGACGTCAGCAGCGTCCCGGCGGCACTGGCGAAGAAGGACAGCCCCGCCGCCCGCCGCACCGCCCGGCACAGCCGGCGGCTGCCGCACACAGCCTCGGCATAGGGCAGCAGTCCCTCCCGGAAGATCAGGCCCCGGGGCAGTCCCCGGTCCTGCTCCGCCTCGCTGAGGGCCACCCGGTCCGTCAGGTCCGGGTACTCCACCTTCACGCCCTTGTGGAACTTGCGCTTCAAAAGGGCCGGGGTGATGTTGGGGTCCCGGGACGCCAGCACCGGCGTCACGCGGCTGCGGCGCATCATCCGCAGAGCGAAATCCACATTCTCGGCGGCGTGGTACTTCACCGCGAAGGCCGCGGCCAGCTGCCGGTCCACCGCCAGGAAGATCCCGGTCTTGAGGTTGATGTTCCCCGGCAGGCGCACCTCCATCTTCCGCATGAAGGAGGCGGTGCCCAGCAGCACCGTCTCACCGTGGATGGTGGCGGAATAGCCGCCCTCCTCGTAGAAGCTGAAGTCCTGGGCCTCCTGATAGCGGCCGCCCTCGCTGCGCAGCAGCCCGTCAAAGACCCGCTCCAGGCCGCACCCGGCGCACCGGGCCAGCGTGGCCGCGTAAGAGGCGGCCTGTCCCAGCTCCTCGCCAAAGACCTTGACGCCGTTGAGCTGGATGGTGCCCGGGGGAAAGAGGTCTCCGTCGGTCAAAATCATGCGGCGCTGGCTGCTGATCTTCTCCGCCCCGCTCCAGCCGGCCACGGCGCAGCCGGTTTTTTGCAGGTGGCGGGCCAGCTTGGAAAAGGGCAGCGCCCAGCAAAGGGGCAGGGCAAAGGTGGCTCCCGCCGCCAATATGGCGGACCAGTTGAGCAGGAAGTCCGCCCCCCTGCCCTGGCCCAGGGAGCTGAGCCCGGCAAACACCACCGTGGCCACCAGCACCACCGGCAGCAGCACCGCCTGCCAGACCGTCACCGCGTCGTCCCGGACGGCGGTGGTGTAGAACCCCCGCACGGCGCCCCGCTGCTTGCAGGCGCCCCGCTCCGTCTCCGTCACCAGGTACGGCGGCTCGTCGTCCACAGCCGCCGCCCGAAAGGTATCCCGATAACCCTCGCCCTCCCGGGCGGCGCCCCACAGGGCGAAGGTCAGCGCCATACAGCTGACGGCGGCGTAGGGCATGGCGGCGGAACGGGCCTGGGACGTCAGATACAGCACACAGTCCGCCGCCGAGGCCAGAGCCGACAGCACTGCCAGCAGCTGGCTGGAGCAGCGCCTGCGGCTCAGCAGCCGGAACGCCCGCAGGTACACCCGCCGGGCCAGCAGCGACACCACCGCCAGGCAGCCCAGCAGCACCAGGCACTGGTTTTTCACCTGTCCGGTCCAGAAGGGGATCTCCAGCCCGTAGGTCTCCGCCGCCAGCAGCACCGCCGGCAGCAGCGACACCACCGCCGCCGCTGGCAGGGGTGCGCTGAGGATCCGGCTCTCCCGGCGGCAGGCCTCCGACACATCCACAAGGTCCGGCTCCGGCCCGATGGGCTCTGCCTCCGGCTCCGGCTCAGGGGCCGGAGGCCGCTGGTACAGCTCCTCCGTCTCCTCTTCCTCCATGGGCTTGCGGGAGAACAGGCCCCGGCGCCGCCGGGGCTTGAGCAGAGGCTCCCGGCTCTCCTCCATCACCGCGTCCACGGTGCTGCCCACCACTTCCTCCAGCGGGATGGGCCGGGGGGCGGGGGGCAGCTCCGCCTCCGGCGGCTCCGGCTGCGCCGGGACGGCCGGGGCGGCCTCCTTTCGCCGGGGCTGCGCCGGGGCTTGAGCAGGAGCGGCCTCCCTCTGCCGGGGCTGCGGCGGAGCGGAGGGCGGTGTCTCCTCTGCCTCGGTGCCCCGCAGCAGCCGCTGCTCCTCCCCTGCGCCGAACTCCGCCAGGATCTCCTCCAGAGAGTAGTCCTCCGAGGCGGCGGGCACGCCGCCGGAGAGCAGATCGTCATATCGATTGTCCGCGTCCTTTGGAACCATATCCAACCTCTTTATTCCGTGGTTTTCGTAAAGGTCAGCCTCTCTGGCGCACCGCCTCGTACAGCAAAATGGCGGCGGCGGCGCTGGCATTGAGGGAGTTCAGCTTGCCCCGCATGGGGATGCTGACGAGAAAGTCGCACGTTTCCATGGCCAGGCGGGTCATGCCGTCGCCCTCGCTGCCGATGACGATGGCGGCAGGGCCCTTCAGATCCGCGTCATAGAGGGAGGTGGTCCCTCCGGCGGCGGTGCCGAACACCCACACCCCCTGCTTTTTCAGATCCTTGAGCAGCGTGGGGATGTTGGGCACCCGAGCCACAGGCATGTGGGCCACGGCGCCGGCGGAGGTCTTGGCCACCACGGCGGTGAGCCCGGCGCTGCGGCGCTTGGGGATCACCACCCCGTGGGCCCCGGCGCACTCGGCGGTGCGGATGATGGCGCCCAGATTGTGGGGATCGGAGATCTCGTCGCACACCACGATCAGCGGCGCCTCCCCCTTCTCTGCCGCGGCGGAGAGGATGCTCTCCACGCTGACATATTCCCGCACCGCCGCCAGGGCGATGACACCCTGGTGGGCGTGGGTGCGGCTCATGGCGTCCAGCTTGCGCTTGTCCGCCTCCACCACCACCACGCCGGCGGCGCGGGCCGTGGAGGCGATGTGGCCCAGGGTCCGGTCCGTCTCGCCCTTTTGCAGGTAGATCTTATCAATGGTCTCCCCGGCCCGCAGGGCCTCGATGACGGCGTTGCGGCCCTCGATGATGCCGTCGGCTCCGGCGGTCAGGTCGTTTTTTCTCTGTTGGTCCATGGTGTCTCCCCCAAGCAAACTTCTTCACCCCGCCGGAGCGGTCTTTCCAGCGGGCTCTTTTTCTCACATTTGCAGTTTAGTATACCATAGCCGCCGGACACAATAAAGTGGAATTCACAGAAATTTCATCAAAAATCCAAGGCTTTTCCTTGTAGCCCCGCCGCTTCTGTGTTATACTTGCAAGGATTTCATCCCTTTATTTGTAAGGGTATTTTGCCTTTCACCTGAGAGGAGTTCCATACATGAACCAAAACGACAACAAAAACAACAAAAACGACAAAAACAGCAACTGGCGGGGCGTGATCTCCCTGCTGTGCTGGGCGGCGCTGCTGACCATCGTCATCAGCTATGCCAGCAATTACCTGGGAAGCGCTGCCAGCCACACCGGCTCCGCGGAGATCCGGTACACGGATTTCCTGGACCTGCTGGAGGAGGGTCAGGTCCGTGAGGTCCAGGTGGACAGCACCGAGGGCACCCTGGTCATCACCCCCGTGGAGGGGTACGTGTACAAGGACCCGGAGACCGGGACCACCTATGAGACGGACTACCACCTCTACTGCGTCCCCACGGAGAGCGGCGACGCCATCACCGCCCGCTGCGAGGAGGCCGGCGTCCCTCTGGGTGAGCCCTATCAGGCCGCCATGAACCCCATTCTGGCGGTCCTCATCAGCTATGTGGTGCCCTTCGTGTTCATCTTCCTGATGTTCTCCCTGGCCATGCGCTGGATCAACAAGAAGGGCGGCATGGGAGGCATCGGCGGCATCGGCGGCGTGGGCAAGGCCAACGCCAAGGTGTACATGGAGAAGTCCACCGGCGTCACCTTCCGGGACGTGGCCGGTCAGGACGAGGCCAAGGAGTCTTTGACGGAGATCATCGACTTCCTCCACAACCCCCAGAAATACACGGAGATCGGCGCCAAGCTCCCCAAGGGCGCGCTGCTGGTGGGCCCTCCGGGCACCGGCAAGACCCTGCTTGCAAAGGCCGTGGCCGGCGAGGCCAACGTGCCCTTCTTCTCCATCTCCGGCTCCGACTTCGTGGAGATGTTCGTGGGCGTGGGCGCATCCCGCGTCCGGGACCTCTTTAAGGAGGCCAGCAAGGTGGCCCCCTGCATCGTGTTCATCGACGAGATCGACACCATCGGCAAGTCCCGCGACAACCGCATGGGCGGCAATGACGAGCGGGAGCAGACCCTCAACCAGCTGCTGGCGGAGATGGACGGCTTCGACCCCACCAAGGGCGTCATCCTTCTGGCCGCCACCAACCGCCCCGAGGTCTTGGACCAGGCATTGCTCCGGCCCGGCCGCTTCGACCGGCGCATCACCATCGACCGGCCCAACCTGGCCGGGCGCATCGCCACGCTCCAGGTCCACACCCGCAACATCAAGCTGGGCGAGGACGTGGACCTCAAGAAGGTGGCCCTGGCCACCGCCGGGTGCGTGGGCGCGGACCTTGCAAACCTGGTCAACGAGGCGGCCCTCCGGGCCGTGCGCAAGGGCCGCAAGCTGGTGACCCAGGAGGACCTGCTGGCCGCCTTTGAGCTGGTCATCGCCGGCACGGAGAAAAAGGGCAGCGTCCTCACCGAGTTCGAGAAGAAGCTGGTGGCCTACCACGAGGTGGGCCACGCCATGGTGGCTTACAAGCAGAAGAACACCGAGCCGGTCCAGAAGATCACCATTGTCCCCCACACCCAGGGGTCTCTGGGCTACACGTTGCTGATGCCCGAGGAGGACAAGACGGAGCTGCGCACCAAGGACGAGCTCATGGCCAAGATCACCGTCTCCATGGGCGGCCGCGCCGCCGAGGAGGTGGTCATGCACACCATGACCAACGGCGCCAGCCAGGATATCCAGGACGCCACCAACGTGGCGCGGAACATGGTAGCCATGTTCGGCATGAGCGACGAGTTCGGCATGATGGCCCTGGCCTCCCGCCGCAACCAGTACCTGGACGGCGGCTACGGCATGGACTGCGCCCAGGACACCGCCGCCCGCATGGACCAGGCGGTCAAGGAGCTGCTGGACAAGTGCTACAAGGCCGCCGTGGAGGTCATCCAAGAGAGCCGGGATGACATGGACAAGGTGGTGGCCTACCTGATGGAGAAGGAGACCATTACCGGCGCGGAGATGGTAGCCATCATCGAAGGCCGGGACCCCGCTCTGGTGGAGAACCCCTACGCCTCCACCCGGCAGGACGGCTTCCGCCCCTCCACCCCGGACGTGATCGAGCCGGCGGCCAAGAAGGTCCACATGATCTCCCAGAAGATCGAGGCCCCGGAGCTCCCGGAGGACCAGCCCGCCCAGGCGGACGCCCCAGCGGAGGACAAGCCGGACGCCCCGGCGGAAAGCGCTCCGGCGGAGAACAAGTCGGACGCCCCGCAGAACTGATCCAAAAAAGCAACGGCGCGCTGCCCCGGCGGCGCGCCGTTTTCATCCTCCCCGGTCTGCCGCCGGGGCGACGAAATCCATGAGGAGGTACATCCATGATCCGAAAAGCCACGGCCGCCGACCTGCCCGGCGTGGAGGCCATCTACAACGCCATTCTGGACCGGGAGGAGCAGGGCCCCGTCTACACCAACTGGCAGCGGGGTAAATACCCCACCGCCGACACCGCCCGCGCCGCCCTGGAGGCAGGGACCCTGTACGTGGGCGAGGAGGGCGGCGCCCTCTGGGGCGTGGTGAACCTCAACGGCGATCAGCTGCCGGAGTACGACGCCATCCCCTGGTCCATCCCGGCCCGGCGGGACCAGGTGGGCGTGATCCACACGCTCTGCATCCACCCGAACTGGTCCGGGCGGGGCCTGGCCCGGGAACTGGCGGCCTTCTGCGAGACCGAGTGCCGCCGCCAGGGCAAGACCGTCATCCGGCTGGACACCTGGGAGGGGAACCTCCCCGCCAACCGCCTCTATCCCTCCATCGGCTACCGGTACGCCGGGGCGGCGGAGTTCTTCTTCATGGGGTTCATCCACGAGACACTGAACTGCTACGAAAAGCTGCTGTGACCGGAACGTCTTGGGGCGCAGCGGGTTTCCGCCTTTGCTAACCGCAGGTTGACACGGTGCCGCCCGGCGGTTGGTGGCCCGGAACGGGCTGTTTCTGTTACGCTGGCACCGAAAAGGAGGGATCGCCCATGACCATTGGACAGCGCGTGGGACAAAAGCGAAAGGAGCTGGGGCTCAGCCAGGAGGCCCTGGGGGAGCAGCTGGGCGTGTCCCGGCAGTCCATCTACAAGTGGGAGAGCGACTCCGCCCTGCCGGAGATCGACAAGCTGATCGCCCTGAGCCGCCTCTTCGGCGTGTCCGTGGGGTGGCTGCTGGGAGTGGAGGAGCCGCCTCAGGACGATGGAGCGGATGCGGAGCCCGCCCCGGAGACAGGCGAGCTGACGGAGGCCCAGCTGCGCATGGTGGAGGAAATCGTGGCGCGGTACACCGCCGCCCTGCCCCAGCCCCCTTCCCGCCGCAGGCGGAAGTGGCTGAAGGCGGCAGTGATCGCTGCGGCGCTGTGTCTGGTGGGCGGCCTTTACAGTCTCTCCAAACAGCTGGATCGGATGGATCAGCAGTATGGCACTCTGCAAAACAACATCACCCGGGTGGAGAGCACCGTCAACAGCCAGATCGGCTCCATCTCAAGCCGTGTGGAGGAGATATTGAAGGCCCAGAACAGTCTCACCGCCGACTACGGCTGCGAGCAGACCGCCCTGGACCCTGCCGCCAACACGGTATCCTTCCGGGCCTGGGCCGTACCCAAGACCTACGTGGAGGGCATGACCGCCGTGTTCCAGACCGACAGCGGCAGCGGCCCTGTGGAGGTACCTGCGGTTCTGGAGCCGGGACAGACCTTCTCCGCCGGCCTGACCGCAGAACTGACGGACAGCATTACCGTGTCGGTGGTGTTCATCGCCCCCGACGGCACCCGCTCCACCCAACTGCTGGACCAGTTTTACAGCCTGTACAGTGACACCATGCCCACCGTGGATATCCAAAGCAACTTCATGTGGATGGACCTGACAGACGGAGCCCTGGTGCTGACGGAGAACAGCCACGAGCGCTATCTCTGGACCCGGGAGCAGATCTGGTCCGACAGCGCCGCTGCCATCGCCGACGTGCGGGTGGGGCTGTTTAAAAACCGGCAGCTGGCCGCCTGGGCGGAGCCCTGCGAACAGCCCGACAGCTTTCACGGCTTTGAGGACTGCTCCTTCTACTGTCTGCCGGAGCTGCGGCTGGATCTGACCGCTCAGGACACCGTCGAGATCGCCGCGGTGGTGACGGACGTGTACGGCAGGACCATCATCTGCCAGGACGTGCCCTATGTCCCCGATTTGGAGGATGGGGACCTGGTCCACCCGGACATCAGTTCTTCGGACAGCAACCCGGCCAACTGGCACTACTGACGCAAAACAGCGCACCCGGAATTCCGGGTGCGCTGTTTCTCTGTTTTGGGTTTGGGGAAAGCGGCGGTCAGTCCAGTTCCGCCTGGCCGGTGTAGAGCTGGTAGTACCGGCCGTGCTGGGCCAGCAGGTCCTCGTGGTCGCCCCGCTCGATGATCTCGCCCTGCTCCAGGACCATGATGGCCTTGGCGTTGCGGACGGTGGAGAGCCGGTGGGCGATGACGAACACGGTGCGGCCCGCCATGAGCCGGTCCATGCCCTGCTCGATGAGCTTTTCCGTGCGGGTGTCGATGGAGCTGGTCGCCTCGTCCAGGATCAGCACCGGCGGGTTGGCGCAGGCCGCCCGGGCGATGTTCAGCAGCTGCCGCTCGCCCTGGCTCAGGTTCCCGCCGTCGCCGGAGAGGACGGTCTGATAGCCCTGGGGCAGGCGGCGGATGAAGGCGTCGGCTCCGGCCATGGCCGCGGCGGCCTCCACCTCCTCGTCGGTGGCCTCCAGGCGGCCGTAGCGGATGTTGTCGGCCACGGTGCCGGTGAAGAGATGGGTGTCCTGGAGCACGATGCCCAGGGACCGGCGCAGGGAGTCCTTCTCGATGTCCCGGACATCGATGCCGTCGTAGGTGATGGTGCCGGACTGGATCTCGTAGAAGCGGTTGATGAGGTTGGTGATGGTGGTCTTGCCGGCGCCGGTGGAGCCCACGAAGGCGATCTTCTGGCCGGGCTTTGCGTACAGGGAGATGTCGTGGAGGACGGTCTTTTTCTCGTCGTAGCCAAAGACCACATGGTCAAAGCGCACGTCGCCCCGGACCTGGGTCAGCGTGCCGTCGGGCTGCTTCCAGGCCCACTCCCCGGTGTCGAAGTCCGCCTCGGTCAGACTGCCGCCGCGGTCCTCGGTGACCCGGACCAGCTTCACCTTGCCCGCGTCGGTCTCGGGCCGGGCCTCCATGACCTCAAAGACCCGCTCGGCGCCGGCCACGGCGGAGAGGATGGTGTTCACCTGCTGGGAGATCTGGGTGATGGGCTGGCTGACCTGCCGGGTGTACTGGAGGAAGGCCGCCAGGTCCCCCAGCTGGAAGGTGCCGCTGCCGATGGCCAGGATGGCGCCCACGCCGCAGGTGATGGCGTAGTTGATATAGCTGAGGTTGCCCATGGCGGGCATCATGGCGCCGCCGTAGGCCTGGGCCCGGGTGGCCGCGTGGCGGTAGTCCTCGTTGAGCTTGCGGAAATCCGCTTTGGCGGCGTGCTCGTGGTTAAAGACCTTGATGACCTTCTGGCCCTCGATCATCTCCTCGATGTAGCCGTTGACGGCGCCCAGGGCCGCCTGCTGGGCGGCAAAGTACCGCCGGGAGCGGCCGCCGATGACCTTGACCACCCGCAGCATCACCACCAGCATCACCAGAGTGATGAGGGTCAGGGCCGGGCTCAGCACGATCATCATGATGATGGTGCCGGTGAAGTTCAGCGTGCAGGAGATGAGGCTGCCGAAGCTGTTGTTCAGGGCCTCGGAGATGGTGTCGATGTCGTTGGTGTAGCGGCTCATGAGCTCGCCGTGGGTGTGGGTGTCGAAAAATTTCAGCGGCAGGGTCTGCATCCGGTCAAAGAGGTCGGCACGGATCTTGGCCACGGTGTTCTGGGATACATGGACCATGATGCGGGCGTAGCCGAAAGAGCAGGCCGCGCCGGTGATATAGACCGCCGCCATGATGGCCAGCATCCTGGCAAGGCCCGGGAAGTCGCCGGGGAGGATATAGTCGTTGATGAGGGGCTTGATGAGGTAGGACCCGCCCACGGTGCACACGGAGCTGATGACCAGCAGCACCGCCACGATCACCAGCAGGCGGGTGTACCGGCCCAGATACCGCATCAGCTTTCCCAGGGTCCCCCGCAGGTCCTTGGGCTTCTGGAAGCCGTGGCGGCCGGGTCCCCGTCCGGGGCCGCCGGGGCCCATGGGGCGGGAATTGTTTTGACGCTGTTCAGCCACCGATGCTCACTCCTTCCTGCTGGGACTCATAGACCTCGCGGTAGATGTCGCAGGTCTTCATCAGTTCTTCATGGGTGCCCTGGGCCGCCACCCGGCCGCCGTCCATCACCAAAATCAGGTCCGCCTCGCACACAGAGGTGACCCGCTGGGCGATGATGAGCTTGGTGGTGTCCTTGAGCTCATTGGCAAAGGCGCTGCGGATCTTGGCGTCGGTGGCGGTGTCCACGGCGGAGGTGGAGTCGTCCAGGATCAGCACCTTGGGCCGCTTCAAAATGGCCCGGGCGATGCACAGCCGCTGCTTCTGGCCGCCGGAGACGTTGACGCCGCCCTGGCCCAGGTCGGTGTCCAGGCCGTCCGGCATCCGCTCCAGGAACTCGTCGGCGCAGGCGGAGCGGCAGGCCGCCCAGAGCTGCTCGTCGGTGGCGTCGGGATCGCCCCAGAGGAGGTTCTCCCGAATGGTGCCGGAGAAGAGGGTATTCTTCTGCAGCACCACGCTGACCTCATCCCGCAGGTGCTCCATAGTATACTCCGCCACCGGCCGGCCGCCCACGGAGACGGTGCCCTCCGTGGCCTCGTACAGCCGGGGGATCAGGGACACCAGGGTGGTCTTGGCGCTGCCGGTGCCGCCCAGGATGCCCACGGTCTGGCCGGAGCGGATGTGGATGTCCACGTCCCGCAGGATCCACTCGGCGGCCTCGGTGTTGTACTTGAAGGAGACGTGGTCGAAATCGATGCTGCCGTCCTTCACCTGGGCGGGGACGGCAGCGCCGCTGTCATCGGTGTCGGTGACGGCCCGGTCGTCGGTGATGGCGGGCCGCTCCTCCAGCACCTCCCGGATGCGGCGGGCACAGGCCACGGACCGGGTCATCATCATGAAGATCATGGATACCATCATCAGGGAAATCATGATCTGGGTGATGTAGGTGAAGAAGGTGATGAGCTTTCCGGCCTCCAGGGACCCGGCAAAGACCATCTGGCCGCCGAACCACATGACGGCAATGATGGTGCCGTAGACGATCAGCATCATGATGGGCATATTGATGACCACCATGCCGAAGGCCCGCTGGGCGTTGTTCTTCAGGTCCAGGTTGCGCTTGGCGAACTTCTCCCGCTCGTGGTCCTCCCGGACGAAGGACTTCACCACCCGGATGCCGGTCAGATCCTCCTGGACCACCAGGTTCAGCGCGTCGGTCTTTTCCTGCATGGAGCGGAACAGGGGGCTGGCCTTGGAGAGGATCAGCGCCACGGACACCGCCAGCAGCGGCAGCGCCACCAGAAAGACATTGCTGAGCTGACGGCTGATGCGGATGGAGAGAAACAGGGCGCACACCAGCATCACCGGGGCCCGCACCAGCAGCCGCATACCGAACATCAGCGTCATCTGCAGGTTGTTGACGTCGTTGGTCAGGCGCGTCACCAAAGAGGCGGTGGAAAATTTCTCGATATTGGAAAAGGCGTATTCCTGGATGTGGTCATACTCCGCCGCGCGGAGACCCGCGCCGAAGCCCATGCCCGCCGTGGCGGAGCAGGCGGCGGCTCCCAGGCCGAAGGCCAGGGACACCATGGCCATCACCACCATCAAAATGCCCTTGCGCAGGATGTAGCCCTGGTCCCCGGTGGCGATGCCCACATCCACAATGTCACTCATCACCAGCGGGATCAGCAGCTCAAAGATCGCCTCCGCCGCACTGCACCCGATGCCCAGGGCAATCCAGCCGGCGTAAGGCCGCATATATTTCGTCATGTCGCTTGATCCTCCTCCAAATTCCGAATGACCCTGTCCAGGAGCTCCCGGAGCTGCTCCGTCTCCTGGGGAGTAAAGCCCCGCACCATGGCGGCCTCCGACTCCCGAAAGGCCTGCTCAAACAGGGCCTGCTGCTGGCGGCCCTTGTCGGTGAGCGTGATGAGGCGGCGCCGGGCGTCGCTGCCGCTGACGCTGCGGACCACCAGCTCCTTCTCCGCCATCCGATCCAGGATACCGTTGGCGGTGGAGGGCTTTACCTTCAAAAAGTCCGTCACCTGGCACTGGGGCGCCTGGCCGCCGTGGCGGAACAGATACAGCAGCACATGGGTCTGGACCGGAGTGACCTCGTACCGGCTGAGCCGGGCCTCCATCCCGGCCCGGGCCAGGTGGGCACACCGCCCCAGCGTGGGTCCCAGGGCGTTGGCATAAAACATGGAGACACCTCCCGTTTTTATTTAGTGTGCTAAATATTAGCACGCTAAATACTAGCACAGTGCAGCGCCCTTGTCAACGCGGAATCAGGCGGAACTTTTTGAACGATTTATGAACGAATTTTGACGAATTCTGCCGTTCTGTAAACAAATTGTGAAGCTTCACTCCAGCCTGTTGACTTTCCGTGGGCAGGCGGCTATGATGAATTCAACAAGCAGGAAGCTTGTGAACACACACACCATTTTCCCTCTCCTTTCTCTATATCATACAGGAAAGCGGGCAGTCCCAACGGGCTGCCCGCTTTCCTGTTTTTCCGGCCTCCGCGGATCGCTTGCCTCCTCCAAATTTATCGAAAAACAATAAATAATCGTTGACAAACAATAACATCCCGTGGTAGGATACAGCCAAAAGGAGGAGTGGCCATGGAGGGTTCCCACGTGCAGAAGATCGCCCGGGTGCTGAATGTCCTGGTAATCGCCGCCCTGGTGTGCAACATCATCATCTTATATCTGGTTCCGGTGGCCGTGGTGTCCCTGGAGCTGTCAGAGGGGTCCGGCCTGCTGGAGGGTGTCGCGGCCTATCTGCGGGACTTTCTCCATCCCGGACAGGACGACATCCTGACCGCCACCGCGGCTGCCAGCTTCCTGGCCTGGTTCTGGTGCTGGAAGAGTACCCGCGCTCTGGTGCTGACGCTGTTTCTGCTGGTGGCCGGTGTGTGCACGGCTCTGATCCTCTGGCAGGGGCGGCGGGTGCTGCGCACCATTCTGCGGGGCGCGCCCTTCTCGGCGGAAAACGCTGTCAGCCTGCGGCGGGCCGCGGTGTGTTCCTTCGTCGTCTCCGGCGCGGCTCTGGCGCGGCTGGTGTTCAGCGTGTGGTATTTCCGCTCGCCCCAGCCCCTGCTGTCCTACAACGCCCTGTTCGTCCCCATCTTCGCCATGGCGGGGCTTCTGTGCCTGGTCATGTCCGCCCTGTTCCGCCAGGCGGCGGAGATGAAGGCAGAAAACGACCTGACGATCTGAGGAGGTGGGCGGAATGATACGAACGCCTGCGCAGAAGATCGCCGACGCCCTGATCTGCCTGTCCATTCTGGCGCTGATCACAGAGGCCTTTCTGCTGCCCTGGATCAACGCGTTTGCCTACTTCCAGGCCAATGTGGCCGGTGGGCCCACGCTGGAGCATCTGATGGCGGTTTTTGCCTATGATTTTGACGACGGCCTGGGGAATCTCCTCCGGATCTCTCTGGAGAGCTGGGGCCATGCCCACTCCGCTGTCCTGGCCCTGTTTTTATGGCTGGTGTCCATCTGCGGCGCCGTCATTTTGATCCAGGGCATCCGTATCCTGGCCACGGTGGCGGACGGCACGCCCTTCTCTCCGAAAAACGCGGTTTCTCTCCGCCGCGCGGGCCAGGCCTGCTTTGTCATCGCCGCCGGAGCCCTGGGCCGGACCATGTTTACCCTCTTCCGGGAGGGTTCCGCCGCTCTGGCCTCCTATACCGCCCTGCTGGTCCCCCTGTTCGCCATGGCGGGGCTTCTGTGCCTGGTCATGTCCGCCCTGTTCCGCCAGGCGGCGGAGATCAAGGCGGAGAATGACCTGACGATTTGAGGTGAGTCTATGGCGATCGTAGTGAATTTGGACGTGATGATGGCCAGACGGAAGATGTCCCTGAGCCAGCTGTCGGAAAAGGTAGACATCACTCTGGCCAATCTGTCGATTCTGAAAAACAACAAGGCCAAGGCGGTGCGCTTTTCCACCCTGGAGGCCATCTGCGCCGCCCTGGACTGCCAGCCGGGGGACATCCTGGAATACGTGCCGGATCAGGGAAGCTAAATCCCTCTCCGCGCTTCCCTTCCCCTGCCTCTGGCGCCACAAACTATGTCCGCCTGCGGCGGACCCGATCATAAGGAGAATTGCATATGTCTGTTCCTGAAAACGCCCTCCCCGCGGGAGGGCCGGCGAAGCCTACCCAAAATCCCGGAAAACCCTACGCCGCCGACCGGCGGGACCGGCGGGCGCTGCTCCTGACGCCGGTTTGGTGTTTCCTGTTGGTGGACAGTTTCTTTTGGCACTGGCCCTGGGGCCTGGGGCTGACCGCCGCGGGCTTTCTGTGGTACGCCCTGGCGCTGGGCTATCTGGGCCGGGCGTGCCTGCGGCGGCGGGAGGACCGGGTGCTGCTGGTGATGAACCTGGCGCTGCTGGCCTCCTTTGCCCTGACCTCCAACAGCTGGTTCCGGTGGTGGAACCTGCTGGCGCTGCTGGTCCTGGTGCCGGTGCACCTGATGTCCCTGTCCGGGGCGGGACGCCTGCCCTGGCAGCAGCCGGTCATGCTGTGGGAGCGGCTGTGTCTGCTTTTGGTGGGCCTGTTCGGTCAGTTGGGCGCCTTGGGCGCGGTGCTGACCGCCTCCTCCGCCCCCCGGCGCCGGACCTGGGCGGCGGTGCTGGGCGCCGTGGGAGCCCTGGTGCTGCTGGCGGTGCTGGTGCCGGTGCTGGCCTCCGCCGACGCCCTCTTCGCCGCCGCCACGGCGGAGGTGCGGATCTTCCTCCGGGAGCACTTCACCTCCACGGTGTGGAAGCTGGTCTGGGCGCTGATCCTGACGCCCTTCGTATTCAGCCTGCTGTACTTCCTGCGGCGCCCCACTCCCCTGTCCCGGTCCGCGGAGCGGACGGGCCGGACCGTGGACGGTCTGGGCTTCGCCGTGGTGCTGGCGGCGGTGGCCGCCCTCTACGCCCTGTTCCTGGCGGTCCAGTCCGCCGGGCTCTTCGGCGGGGAGGCATACCTCGCCAGCCGGGGCCTTTCCTATGCCGAGTGGGCCCGCAGCGGCTTTTTCCAGATGGTGGGCGTCACGGCGGTGAACCTGACGGTGCTGCTGGTCTGCCTGACCTTCTCCCGCCGCGGCGGCGGCAGTTACGCGGCGGTGCGGCTGCTGGGGGCGGTGCTGACGGCGGAAAGCTTTTTGCTGCTGGCCTCCGCCGCCTGGCGGATGACGCTGTACGTGGAGGCCTACGGCCTGTCCTTCAAGCGCTGCATGACCTACTGGGGCATGGGGATGATGGCCCTGTTTTTCCTGGCGGCGGCGGTCAAGCTGGCGCGGCCGGACTTCGGCTTCTTCCGGGCGGCGGCGCCGGTGGCCCTGGCCGGGTGGCTGGTGATCAACTGCGTGCCGGTGGACTACCTGGTGGCAAAGGACCAGGTGGACCGCTGCCTCTCCGGCGAGAGCCAGACCATCGATGTGGAGTACCTGCTGTACAGCCTGTCCTACGACACCCTGTCCCAGCTGGAGCGGCTGGACGGGGACCTGATCTGCCAGACCTGGACGGACTGGGGGGACAGCTACGGGCAGACCCGATTGTCCACCCTGCTGGATGAGCGCCGGGCGGAGGCCCGGCGGGACTGCGCCGACTGGCGCAGCTGGGACCTGTCGGCGTGTCTGGCGGCCATGGGAGGGGACTGAGATGAGGCGAAAAATGGTCGGGATCTCTCTCCTTTTGCTGGTCCTTCTGGCGGCAGTTTTCGTTTCGCTGACGGTCCTTTTCTCCGGCGGCTATGAGCGGATCATCGGCCTCAACTGGGATCCGGACCTGCCCCGCAGCAGCGGCTGCCTTTACGAGACAGACAGCGGCACCAGCCCCCATGGGGACGGTTTGCGGTACCACGTGCTGGAATACGCCCCCGGCAGCGGACTGGCGGCGGCCCTGGAGGAACAGACGGAGGAATGCGCCCCGGCGGAGTGCGGAGCGGCGTTCATCTGGGACGGTCTGTCCGTTCCCGCGGACTGGCGGCCGGACCCGGCGCAGTGCTGCTGCTTCACCAAGGCCCACCCCTCGGACAGCCGCAATGAGCTGTGGCTGCTGCTCTCGGCCGACGGCACCTGGCTGTACGCGGCGGAGTCGTTCCTCTGAGCATCCCCGAAAAAGAAGCGGCGGCGGACACCTTTCGGTGTCCGCCGCTGTTTTTTCACGCTGTTCACCGGGACCGCTCACGGCGCCTTCCGCCGCAGGCCACATAGGGGGCAGTCCAGCCGCCGCTTCTCCTGACCGTCCACGGCGCCGCCTTCTCTCAGTCCCGCAGGCTGGTAGGGTAGATCCCCCGGGCATGGAGTTTTTTCAGTTCCTCCGCCACCAGGGCCCGGTCCTCCTGATAGGTCATGCCGAACCACTTGTCGGCGGAGTGGAGCACGGAGACCTCCAGAGCCCCCTTCTCCAGCTGCTCGCCCACCATCAGCGGCAGCAGGCACTCAGCCTTGATGTTGTCCCCGGCCTCGTGGCGCAGGAAGTTCTCAAAGTAGTCCTTCAGCGCCGGGAAAATGCTGGGGGCAAAGCCCCAGAAGTTCATGGACACCACCGTGTCCGGCGCCAGGGAGCGGTCCTCCGCCAGGTCCTTCAGGGACCCGTCGGGATACAGCTGGATCTTCAGCGCCTCCCGGATGGCGCGCAGCTTCCCGTCCTCCACGGCGCAGACGCCCCGGGACACGGTGCCGTGGAGGCTGGCGGTGTTCTTGAGGAGGTAGCCCACCATGGTGGCCCTGCCGCTTTCAGGCAGCTTCACCAGCTCGTCATATATGGTGCGGAAGGCGTCCACACCGTAATAGTCGTCGGCGTTGATGACGCAGCAGGGCTCATGGACCACGCCGGCGGCGCACAGCAGGGCGTGGACCGTGCCGAAGGGCTTGGTCCGCTCCGCCGGGATGTGATAGAAGTCCGGCACCGAGGTAAAGTCCTGGAAGGCGTAGGCCACCTCCACCGGCGAACCGTCGGCGGCGGTGCGGCGGGCCAGAGCGTCGCCGCACAGGCGGCGGACCATCTCCTCCATCTCCGGCTTGATGATGAACACCACTTTATTGAACCCGGCCCGGAGGGCGTCGTAGATGGAGTACTCCATCAGGATCTCCCCGTTGGGGCCGATGCCGTCCACCTGCTTGCTTCCGCCGTACCGGGAGCCCAGGCCCGCGGCCATGATCACCAAAGAGACTTTCATGGGATCCTCTCCTGCATTTCATTAAAATTGGATTTACGCAACCATGCGCAAATCCCGTATAACTCTACCATACCCTATTTGCCGGACTTTTGCAACCGCTCTTGACTTTTTTCTCCCGCTGTCTATAATACGAGAACGAGAATCATTTTCAAATTGAGGAGGGTGCGCCATGCCCTACACCACCAGACAGCGCCAGGCCATTTTGCAGTGCCTCCAGCGGCGGGGGGACGCCTCCGTCACCGCCGGGGAGCTGGCGGAGGACCTGCGCTCCGCCGGGTGTCCCGTGGGCCTCGCCACCGTCTACCGCCAGCTGGAGCGGCTGGAGGCGGCGGGCATCGTCCACAAGATCAACACCGAGGACGGCGCCTTTTACCAGTTCTGCGGCCGGGACGGCCACGGTCACCGGGACTGCTTTCTGCTCAGATGCGAGCGCTGCGGCCGCATCCGCCATGTGGACTGCGTCCAGCTCCAGGGGCTCTACGACCACCTGGAGCGGGAGCACCACTTCCGCATCAACCCCCGGGGCACGCTGCTCTCGGGGATCTGTGACCAGTGCGCCAAAGAGGAGGAAACGCGTGGAGAGCAATGAACTGATCGTCTGCCGGGACGTGTCTCTGGGCTATGAGGGTCAGAGCGTCCTGACTCATCTGGACCTGACGGTCCGGGCCGGGGACTACCTTTGCATCGTGGGGGACAACGGCTCCGGCAAGTCCACCCTGCTGCGGGGCCTGCTGGGCCTGATCGCCCCCCAGTCGGGCCAGATCCTCCGCTCGCCGGAGCTGGAGCGGGGGGCCATCGGATACCTGCCCCAGCAGACCCGGGCCCAGCGGGACTTCCCCGCCACGGTGTACGAGGTGGTCCTCTCCGGCTGCCTCAACCGCAAGGGGATGCGATTCTTCTACTCCGCCGCCCAGAAGTCCCAGGCGTTGATGAACATGGGCAAGCTGGGTATCCTGGAGCTCAAGGACAAGTGCTACCGGGACCTCTCCGGCGGCCAGCAGCAGCGGGCCCTGCTGGCCCGGGCCCTGTGCGCCGCCGGGCGGCTGCTGATCCTGGACGAGCCGGTGACGGGTCTGGACCCCGCCGCCGCCCAGGACCTGTATAAGCTGCTGTCCTACCTCAACCGCAAAGAGGGCATGGCGGTGGTCATGGTGACCCACGACCTCAAGGCCGCGCTGAAGGGCGCCCGCCGGGTGCTGCACATCGGCCACGACAGCGTCTTTCTGGGGACGGCGGCGGAGTATCTGGCCTCGCCCCAGGGGCGGCGGTTCCGGGAGGAGGACGTATGAATATTCTGGAAATGCTGACCTGGCCCTTCATGCAGCGGGCCCTGATCGCCGGCGTGCTGGTGAGCCTGTGCGCGGCGCTGCTGGGGGTGTCCCTGGTCCTCAAGCGCTACTCCATGATCGGCGACGGCCTCAGCCACGTGTCCTTCGGCGCATTGGCCATCGCCGTGGCGCTGGGGGTGACGCCCCTGTACTTCTCCATTCCGGTGGTGATCCTGGCAGCCTTCTTCCTGCTGCGCATGGCCAGCCATCCCCGGTGGAACAGCGACGCCGCCGTGGCGGTCATGAGCGCCTCGGCCCTGGCGGTGGGCGTCATCGTCATCTCCCGCACCACCGGCATGACCACCGACGTGGACAACTACATGTTCGGCAGCGTCCTGGCCATGACGGACCTGGACGTGCTGCTGGCGGCGGGGCTGAGCCTGGCGGTGCTGGTGCTGTTCGTGCTCTTTTACCACAAGCTCTTCGCCGTCACTTTCGACGAGAGCTTCTCCCGGGCCACGGGGCTGAAGGTGGACCGGTACAACACCCTTCTCGCGGTGCTGACGGCGCTGACCATCGTGCTGGGGATGCGGATGATGGGCGCCATGCTGATCTCTTCCCTGGTGATCTTCCCGGCCCTGACGGCCATGCGGCTGTTCAAGAGCTTCCGGGGCGTCATGATCTGCGCCGGGACCACCGCGGTGG
Organism: Dysosmobacter sp. Phy; assembly: GCF_054476235.1. Taxonomy (NCBI): domain Bacteria; kingdom Bacillati; phylum Bacillota; class Clostridia; order Eubacteriales; family Oscillospiraceae; genus Dysosmobacter; species Dysosmobacter sp. Phy. The sequence goes on along the minus strand of NZ_CM136997.1, from coordinate 1,692,625 downwards.
TGTGCTTCTGCGCGGGGCTCACCGCCTCCTGGGTCTGGTCCACACCGGTGGGCGCGTCCGTGGTGGCGGCCAACCTCACGGTGTTCCTGCTCTCCTGCGGCGCCGCCTTTGCGCGCAGCCGCTGAGGGCGGCGGAGGGGGCGAAACCGGCGGTCCTGTCCTCCGTTCCGGCCTCCATTCCCGCCCCGCGGCGGACCGAGCCCGCTTTTCGGCCCGCCGCGGGGTTTTTCGCCCGGTTTTTTCCTGTAAATGCAGAGGAATATGAAAGAAAAGTCTTGCGCTTTGATGCCTCCTGTGCTATGATGCATATGTTAGAAGTGTAAGGTATGTGGAGTGGGCCGCCGGTCCGCTCTTTTTCTTGACTTTTTTCGGTCTGTCAAAATCTGCATATTCTGCGGAAGAAGGGAGTCCTTCCATGAAAAAAATCACGGAACTGACCGCCGAACTGGCGGCCCCCGCCATCGCCGAGCAGGGCTGCACCCTCTGGGACGTGGAGTACGTCAAGGAGGCCGGCACCTGGTATCTGCGCATCCTCCTGGACAAGGAGGGCGGCGTGGACATCCTGGACTGCGAGGCCGTCTCCCGAAAGGTCAGCGACCTGCTGGACGAGGCCGACCCCATCGAGGGCAGCTACACCCTGGAGGTGGGCTCCGCCGGAGCCGAGCGGGCCCTCAAGCGCCCCGGCGACTTCCAGCGGTATCTGGGCAGCCCGGTGCTGGTGAAGCTGTACCGGAACCTGGAGGGCCGCAAGGAGTTCCCCGGCGTGCTGAAGGCCTATGACGAGGCCAGCGGCGACGTGACCATCACCTTCGGGAACCGGGAGCTGACCTTCCCCAAAAAGGACATCGCCCTGGTCCGCCTGCGGGTGGAATTCTAAGACCCCAACCGTCCAAAAAGACGTATATTTTATAACTAAGGAGAATCAGCGATGAAAGGCAAAAAGCAAAAGGAACCCGTGGGCTTCAACCCTGCGGAGATCTTTGCCGCTCTGGCTCTGCTGGAAAAGGAGCGGGGCATCCCCCAGTCCTTCATGATGGAGAAGATCATCCAGGCCCTGACCACCGCCTACAAGCGGGACCACGTGGACGTGGAGAACGTGATCGTGGACGTGGATGAGGCCCACCAGGACCTGAAGATGTTCGTCCAGAAGAACGTGGTGGACGAGGAGGACTACGTGGACCCGGCCAACGAGATGACCGTGGAGGAGGCCAAGAAGCTCTCCGCCAAGTATGAGATCGGCGACATCGTCAACATCCCCGTGGACACCGTGGAGTTCGGCCGCATCGCCGCCGGCAACGGCAAGCAGGTCATCATCCAGGGTCTGCGGGAGGCCGAGCGGGGCATGGTGTACGACGAGTTCAACTCCAAGCAGCACGAGATCCTCACCGGTGTGGTGACCCGCATCGATCCCCGCACCGGCAGCGTCTCCCTGCGCATCGGCACCGGCGCCGAGTCCACCGAGGCGCTGCTGATGTCCGGCGAGCAGGTCCCCGGCGAGGAGCTCACCGAGGGCATGCACGTGAAGGTCTACGTGGTGGAGGTCCGCCGCAGCACCCGGGGTCCCCAGGTGCTGATCTCCCGGACGCACCCGGGCCTTGTCAAGCGTCTGTTCGAGCTGGAGGTGCCGGAGATCTACGACGGCACCGTGGAGGTCAAGTCCATCGCCCGGGAGGCCGGCAGTCGCACCAAGATGGCCGTGTGGTCCAACGACGAGAACGTGGATCCCATCGGCGCCTGCGTGGGCCCCAAGGGCCAGCGGGTGGCCGCCATCGTGGAGGAGCTGCGGGGCGAGAAGATCGACATCATCAAGTGGAGCGAGGACCCCGCCCAGTTTATCGCCGCCGCCCTGGCGCCCGCCGACGTGGTGGACGTGTGGATGGCCGACGAGGGCAAGGCCTGCCGCTGTGTGGTGCCGGACGATCAGCTGTCCCTGGCCATCGGCAAGGAGGGTCAGAACGCCCGCCTGGCCGCCCGCCTGACCGGCTACAAGATCGACATCAAGCCCGAGAGCTACCGCGACAGCGACGAGGCGGCCGAGGCCGCCGGAGAGGACGCGGCTGAAACCGCGCCCGCGGAGGAATAATATCAAAAAATCAACCAGAAAGGCGGCCTGACGGATGCCGAAAGTGAAAAAGATCCCCCAGCGGCAGTGTGTGGGCTGCCGGGAAATGAAAGACAAGAAGTCCCTGCTGCGGGTGGTGAAGTCCCCGGAGGGGACGGTCTCCCTGGACTTCGGGGGAAAGAAGCCCGGCCGCGGCGCCTATGTGTGCCACGATGTGGAGTGCCTGCGGCGGGCCCGGAAGTCCCGGGCCCTGGAGCGGGCCTTTGAGACGGCCATCCCGGCGGAGGTTTACGACGCCATGGAGGCGGAACTGCGAGGTGCGGATGAACAGCAATGACCGGATCCTCTCTCTGCTGGGCCTGAGCCTCCGGGGCGGAAATCTGGCGGTGGGCGAGGAGCCGGTGGACGCGGCCGCCCGGGCCAAGGACGCCCGGCTGCTGCTGCTGGCCGCCGACAGCGCCGACAATACCCGCCGCCGCTGCGAGCACATGGCCCTGGCAGGCAGCTGCCTGTGGGTCCGCCTGCCCTGCACCAAGGAGCAGATGGGCCGGGCCCTGGGGCGGAATTCCGTGGCCCTGGCAGCGGTGACCGATATCGGCCTGGCCTCCGCCCTGGCGAAGCTCCTGGCGGAGCTGGACGTCGCCCAGTACGGCGACACTGCGGCGCGGATGGCCGAGAAGGCCCGCCGGGCGGCGGAGCGGAAGGCCGAGCAGGCCGCCCATGAGAAAAATCTCCGCAAGGGGCGGCGAAAGCCCCCGGAGCCGGCTCCCCGGCCTCCGGAACCGGAGGCGCCCCGGAGTCCCGAGGCCCCCGGCCGTGCGCCGTCTCACAGACGGCCCGCCGGAGAACGTCCGCCGGACCGGCGGAGCGCCCAGGACCGTTCCCCCGGCCGGAAAGCCCGTGACGGGCAGACCCCGGACCGCCGCCCCTATGATCGGCGCGGCTCCGCAGACCAGGCCGGCCGCCAGATCCATGGCCGGCGGAGTGCGGAACAGCGGACCCCAGGCGGAGCCGCCGGACGCGGGGACGCCCCGGCATCCAAGCGGTATTCCCGTCCCAGCAGGGACAAACGCCCCAAGCCGAAGGGACAGGCGCGTCCCTATGCCAACAGCCGCCCGGTGAAAAAGGGCAAGGGCTCCTTCCGCAAGAAGGAGGGCTGACGGGCCGCGCCGCTGCCCCGGCGCAGGTCCGGGGCGGCAACTGCAAATAAATTTCCCAGCCCTCGGGTTGGAGCAAGACGAGGTGTTTTGATTGGGTATTGAAAAATACAGAGTGCATGAGGTGGCCAAGGACTTCGGCCTTCCCACCAAGACCATTACGGAGATCCTGACGAAGTACGCCCAGGCCCCCAAGAACCATATGCAGGTTCTCACGGACCACGAGCTGTCCCTGATCTTCGACTATCTGACCCAGCACAACCAGGTGTCCAGCATCCAGGCGATCTTCGCGGACACCTTCAAGGAAAAAGAGAAGGAGGCCCCCAAGGCCCCCAAGGCCCCCTCCGCCGAGAAGGCTGCTGCCCCCGTGCAGGACAGCAGCGCCGCCAAGCCCGCCCCCAAGCAGGCCGGCGCCGCGCCCGCGCAAAACGGCGGCAAGCCCCAGGCGGCCCCCCAGGGCGGCCAGCAGGCGGCGCAGCAGCCCCAGCAGCCCATGTCCCGGGTGCCCCAGAAGAAGATCGTGGACACCCGCAAGGGCGGCGATGTGAACCTGGCCAAGTATGACCAGCGGCTGGAGGAACTGGCTCCCGAGCGGGCCAACCGGATGCAGCAGCGCAGCGGCAAGGAGAAGATCCGCACCAACAGCCAGCGCCGGGGCGGCATGACCTTCTCCAACAAGCGCCGCCAGGACGAGGCCGAGAAGATGCGCCGCCTCCAGCTGGAGATCGCCAAGAAGGCCCCTGTGAAGGTCATGATCCCCGACGAGATCAGCGTGGGCGAGCTGGCCAGCCGCATGAAAAAGACCGGCGCCGAGGTGGTCAAGTGCCTGATGAAGAACGGCGTCATGGCCTCCCTCAGTCAGATCATCGACTTCGACACCGCCGCCATCATCGCCGAAGAGATGGGCTGCAAGGTGGAGAAGGAGATCACCGTCACCATCGAAGAGCGTCTGATCGACGACCACGAGGATAAGCCGGAGGACCTGGTGCCCCGGGCCCCCGTGGTGGTGGTCATGGGCCACGTCGACCACGGCAAGACCTCTTTGCTGGACACCATCCGCAACACCTCCGTGGCGGCCGGCGAGGCCGGCGGCATCACCCAGCACATCGGCGCCTACCAGGTCCAGGTGAACGGCAAGCCCATCACCTTCCTGGACACTCCGGGCCACGAGGCCTTCACCTCCATGCGTGCCCGCGGCGCCATGATCACCGACATCGCCATCTTGATGGTGGCGGCGGACGACGGCATCATGCCCCAGACCATCGAGTCCATCAACCACGCCAAGGCCGCCAATATCCCCATCATCGTGGCCATCAACAAGATCGACAAGGAAAACGCCAACCCCGACCGGGTGCTCCAGCAGCTGACCGAGCACGGCCTGGTGCCCGAGGACTGGGGCGGCGAGACCATCTGCTGCAAGGTCTCCGCCAAGAAGAACATCGGCATCGACAACCTGCTGGAGATGGTGACCCTCACCGCCGAGATGGCGGAGCTGAAGGCCAACCCCAACCGCGCTGGTCAGGGCACCGTCATCGAGGCCCGGCTTGACAAGGGCCGTGGTCCCGTGGCTACCCTCCTGGTCCAGAACGGCACCCTCAAGCAGGGCGACATCATCATCGCCGGCACCGCCGTGGGCCGCGTGCGCACCATGCTGGACTACAAGGGCAACCGCCTGACCGAGGCCGGTCCCTCCGTGCCCGTGGAGATCGCGGGCCTCAGCGAGGCCCCCGAGGCCGGCAGTCCCTTCTTCGCCGTGGCCGACGAGCGCATGGCCCGGGAGCTGGTGGAGCAGCGCAAGGCCGAGGCCCGGGCCAAGGCCGCCGCGCCGGTGCAGAAGGTCTCCCTGGAGAACCTGTTCGACCAGATCCAGGCCGGCGAGCGCAAGGAGCTGGCATTGATCGTCAAGGCCGACGTCCAGGGCAGCGTGGAGGCCGTGAAGGCCTCTCTGGAGAAGCTCAGCAACGACGAGGTCAACGTGAAGGTGATCCACGGCGGCGTGGGCGCCATCAACGAGTCCGACGTGATGCTGGCCGCCTCCTCCAACGCCATCATCGTGGGCTTCAACGTCCGGCCCGACGCTGCCGCCCGTGACGGCGCCATCCGCCAGAACGTGGATATGCGGATGTACCGGGTCATCTACGACTGCATCGACGAGATCACCGCCGCCATGAAGGGCATGCTGGCGCCCAAGTACCGGGAGGTGGTCCTGGGCCACGCGGAGGTCCGCCAGACCTACCGGGTGTCCAGCGTGGGCACCGTGGCCGGCTGCTACGTCCAGGACGGCAAGATCGTCCGTGCCTGCTCCGTGCGGGTGGTCCGGGACGGCATCGTGATCCACGAGGGCAGCCTCGCCTCCCTGAAGCGCTTCAAGGACGACGCCAAGGAGGTGGCCGAGAACTACGAGTGCGGCCTCACCGTGGAGAAGTTCAACGACATCAAGGAAGGCGACATCATCGAGGCCTTCACCATGGATGAGATTCCCAGATAAACAGGGGCATTTCCAACCCAATCACTGCGCACGATAGGGGCGGCGACCGCGTCGCCGCCCCTGTGTTTTTCCCCGGCGGGCCGGGAGGACGTACGGGCTTCCCGCGGGGGATCCGCCCCCATTTTCTTTTGTCGTGACAAAAGAAAACGGTCGCGGCCGGTCAAAAGAAAACCGCTAGGTGCCAAACCTTGCACCTGTAGTGCAAGGTTTGGAAAATACAGGGGTCGTGCGAATCGGTCCGGCGAAGATCGATGGCCCCGTCGTCCCTGTGTTTTACCATGGCACTTGAAGAGCCTGGTCCCCGCATAACAACTGCGGCGGAGAGACGTGGGTAGTCAACGAATCGACCAGCGTCTCTTTCCGCTGCCGCTCACCTGGTGCCAGCGGAGCACCTGGCGGCGGGCCGATATGGAATCGGCCCCTACGGAAGGCCCGGAAGACCCGGCATCGCCGTGCCCCGCGCCCCGGGCGGTGGTAGGGCGGGACCCGCGTGTCCCGCCGTCTCTGCCCGCACCCGCCGGGGCAGCACCTAGCGAAGCGGAAGGCGCGGAACGAGAAGCCGGGGCAAATGCGATTTTGCACCCCATCTGCCCGCCGCACGGTCTGTACGGCCCAAGGGTCTTTCGACCACCGGAGCAAGGCGCAAGGCAGACAGGGCTGTCGACACCCGCCGCACCGATTTACACGACCTCCACATTTGCCAAATCTTGCGCTCTCCGCGCGAGGTTTGGCACCCAGTGCCTTTTCTTTTGGACCGTGCACGGCCCGTTTGTCTCCGGCCCAAGAGCCGCCGCAAGCGGCGGTTGGCCTCCGACACGCGCCTGCGGACGCAGTCTTTTCGGCAAGACGAAAAGAAAATGGGGGGTGCATCCTCCGGGAACCTCCCGGCCTCCCCCACCGGTCCCGGTGGACATCCCCAACCCCTTCCACACCAAGGAGGTATCTTTTATGCCTAGCAATCGCATCGGCCGCATCAATGAAGAGATCCAGCGGGAGCTGGCGGACCAGCTGCGCCGCCTGAAGGACCCCCGGGTGGCCCAGGTGGGCATGGTCTCCATCACCCGGGTGGACACCACCGGCGACCTGCGCTACGCCCGGGTCTATATCTCCGTTCTGGACAAGACCCAGGAGAAGGACGTGCTCAAGGGCCTCAAGTCCGCCGCGGGCTTTTTGCGGCGGGAGCTGGGCCGGGCCTTGCAGCTGCGCTACACCCCGGAGCTCCAGTTCATCCCCGACGACTCCATCCTCCACGGCGCCCACATCCTGGAGGTGCTGCGGCAGGTGGAGGAGAAGGACGCGGCCCAGCAGGACGGCGCTCCCGCAGAGGAGGAGTGAGCCATGCTGACCGTGGAACAGACCGCGGCACTGCTGCGGACCTATGACAATGTGCTGATCCTGACCCACGTGCGCCCTGACGGGGACACCGTGGGCTGCGCGGCGGCGCTGTGCGCCGGGCTGCGGGCCCAGGGCAAGACCGCATACCTGCTGCCCAATCCGGAGCTGACCCGCACCACCGCCCCCTACTTCGCCCCCTACGCCGCGCCGGAGGGCTTTGAGCCCGCCTTCGTGGTCTCCACCGACGTGGCCACCGTCAGCCTGCTGCCAGAGAATGCCAAAGCCTATCTGGGGCGCATCGACCTGGCCATCGACCACCACCCCTCCTTCGAGCACTTCGGCAAAGCCAACATCGTCCGGCCCGAGGCCGCCGCCTGCGGCGAGCTGATCTACGACATCCTGGCCCGGCTGGGCCCCGTGACGGCGGAGATGGCGCTGCCCCTCTACGTGGCCGTGTCCACGGACACCGGCTGCTTTGCCTACGCCAACACCACCGCCTGCACCCACGCCGTGGCGGCGGCGCTGCTGCGGACCGGCATCGACTACCGGACCGTCAACAAGGTGTTCTTCCGCACCAAGAGCCGCAAGCGGATGCAGCTGGAGGGCGCCATGCTGAGCGGCTGCGAGTTCTATGACAACGACCGGGTGGCGCTGCTGTCCGTGCCCATGTCCCTGATGGAGCGGCTGGGTGCCGACGAGACCGACGCCGAGGACCTCAGCGCCCTGGGCGGCCAGATGGAGGGCGTGGACTGCGCCGTGACCATGCGGGAGCTGCGGCCGGACGTGTGGAAGATGTCCGTGCGCACCGGCGCGCGGGTCAACGCCACGGAGGTCTGCCGTCTGCTGGGCGGAGGCGGCCACGCCGCCGCCGCGGGCTGCACCGTGGAGGCCCCCTGGCCCCAGGCCAAGGCGGCCATTCTGGACGCCATCGCCCGGACCGTCCCCGACTATCAGGGCTGACACAGATCGGCCCGGAACAAGGCAGGTATCCCAATGCCCAACGGAATCCTCATCATTGACAAACCCGCCGGCTGGACCAGCATGGACGTGTGCGCCAAGGTCCGGGGCATCCTCCGCGAGAAGCGGGTGGGCCACGGCGGAACCCTGGACCCCATGGCCACCGGCGTGCTGCCGGTGTTCGTGGGGCAGGCCACCCGGGGCGTGGAGTTCGCGGAGAACGGCCGCAAAGAGTATGTGGCGGGTCTGCGCTTAGGGCTCGTCACCGACACCCAGGACACCACCGGCACCGCCCTGGAGACCCATCCGGTCACCGTCACGGCGGAGCAGGTCCGGCAGGTGCTGGAGCGGTTCCGGGGACCTCAGCAGCAGATTCCGCCCATGTACTCCGCCATCAAGATCGGCGGGCAGAAGCTCTACGACCTGGCCCGGAAGGGGCAGGAGGTGGAGCGCAAGCCCCGGTCCGTCACCTTTTACGAACTGGAGCTGCTGGAGCAGGTGAGCGAGACGGACTTCGTGCTGCGGTGCCTGTGCTCCAAGGGGACGTACATCCGGACATTGTGCCACGACATCGGCCAGGCCCTGGGCTGCGGCGGTGCCATGTACTCCCTGCGCCGCACCATGGCCGCCGCCTTCACGGCGGACCAGGCGGTGACGCTGGAGGACGTCCAGTCTCGGGGGGAAGAGCTGCTGCTGCCCACGGACAGCCTCTTTTCCGACCATCCCATACTGCTGCTGAAATCGGACAAGCTGGAAAAGCGGGTCCGCTGCGGCAATCCCATCACCCTGCCTGGCACCGCCGACGGCACCTACCGTGTCTACGGTCAGGGCCGGCAGTTCCTGTGCCTTTCCCGGGCGGAGGGCGGCGTCCTCACGTCCATCAAAAACTTTTTCGGAGCATAAGCATGAAAGAGAGAGTCATTGCCCTGGGCTTCTTTGACGGAGTCCACCTGGGCCACGCCGCTCTGCTGCGGCGCACCGCGGAGGAGGCCGCCCGCCGGGGCTGCACCCCGGCGGTGTTCACCTTCGACCGCCCGCCCAAGGAGGTGGTCACCGGCGTCCCCTGCCCCCTGATCAACTCGCCGGAGGACCGGCGGGACCTGATCCGGCGGCTGTACGGCATCCGGGACGTGCTGATGGTACCCTTTGATCAGGAGATGATGACCACCCCCTGGGAGCCCTACATCACGGAGATCCTGGTGGGACGGTATCACGCCGTCCACCTGGTGGCGGGCCACGACCACCACTTCGGCCACAAGAACGGGGGCAACCCGGAGCGGCTGGTGGAAAAGTGCCGGGAGCTGGGCCTTGGCTGCGACATCATCCCCAAGGTGGAGGTGGCGGGCATCACCGTCAGCTCCACCTACATCCGCCGTCTGGTGGAGCTGGGGCAGATCGACCGTGCCAACCGCTTCCTGGGCCACCCCCACACCCTGACGGGTATCGTCCGCCACGGCCGCGGCATCGGCTCCGCCCGGCTGTTCCCCACCGCCAACCTCACCATCCCGCCCCACGTGCTGGTGCCCAGCCACGGCGTCTACGTGACCCGGGCGTACCTGCCCGGCGGGGAGAGCTACGCCGCCGTCACCAACGTGGGCACCCGACCCACGGTGAACAACGGCACCGACGTGACGGTGGAGGCCTGCCTGCTGGATTTCGAGGGAGATCTGTACGGCCAGACCGTCCGCCTGGAGTTTTTCCAGCACCTGCGCGACGAGATGCGCTTCGACTCCCTGGACGCCCTGAAGGCCCGGATCGCCGCCGACGCGGAGACCACCCGGCGCTATTTTGAACACGCATAAAGCCGCAGGAGGCCGGTCCTTTCGGACCGGCCTCCTGTTTTTTGGTCTGTTCAGATCAGGGCCACCGTCAGCCACGCCAGGCCGATGCCGCCCGCGCCCAGCAGCGTGTACACCGCCGGGTTCAGCCGCCACAGGCGGCTGAACTTCCCGTGCTCGCCGCCCGCGTAGTTCCGGGCCACCCGCTTGGCCTCCTCCACCAGCTCCCGGGCGCTGACGCCCTCGCCGGCGGCGTCGTTGCGCACAATGAAGATCGCCTGTTCAAAATACCGCTGGTCCGGGGAGTCCAGCACCACGACCCGTCTGGAAATACCTTTCACCATCCGCTCTCAAGCCTCCTGTTTGCTCACAGTTTTGATGATTCCAGTTTGCCGCGGCGGCAGGAGAATTATACCGCTGTCACACCTTTTTTACAGCGCCCTCCTTCGCCCGGTACAGCACCTGGATGCCGCAGTCGTCCTGGAGGCCCTCCCGGCGGACGCTTTCGCTGAGGATCAGCCCAGCCAATACCTGGGGGTCCTCCCCTTCCCAGCCGGCCAGCAGGTCCATGAGCCACTCGTCCCGGCCCGGGTCCGCCACGCCGTCGCTGATGAGCACCGCAAAGCCGCCGGGCTCCAGTGTCGCCCGGGTCACGTCCGGCACCGCCGGTGATCCCCGCAGTCCCGCCGGCAGGGTGCCGCCGGTGACCCGACGGACCACGCCGCCCTTTTTCAGGTAGCTGGGGGCGGCGCCGTACTTGTAGAACACCGCCTCCCCGGTCTCCGGGCGGCAGGTGAGCAGGTCGATGGTGGTGAAGCTGCCGGTGTCCGCCCCCCGGAGGGCCATGGCGGAGTTGAGGGTCTTGAGGGCCGCCTCCGGCTCAATGCCCGCCTCCAGGAACTGCTCCACCAGGCGGCAGGTCAGGGCCGACTCCTTCCGGGCGGCCTCGCCGCTGCCCATGCCGTCGGCCAGCAGCAGGCACAAAAGGCCCGTCCCCGTGCGGAAGGACACCACCGTGTCCCCGCACACCAGCTCCCCCTCCTTGGGCCGCAGGGCCGCGCCGATACGGCAGGCGGCCTCCGCCTCGCCGGAGACAGGTACCTCCCCCAGTCCCGCGGCGGTGGCGGTCAGCAGCTCGCTGAGCTGGGCGTACTGGCCCCGGGCGCTGCGGCGGGTCTCCTCCAGCTGCCGCCGGTACTGCCGCCGCAGCAGAAAGGCCGTCAGCTCCCCGTTGACGGCGGTGAGAAAGTCCGGCAGGTGGACGCAGCGGTCGGCAAAGTAGCCGGGGAAGTCCTTGGGCAGGGCCCGTCCCCGCTCCAGAAGGAAGGGCGTGGCGTCGTTGAGGGCGTTGAAGGTGCCGGTGTACTCCCGCTGCCAGCACAGCTCGCACAGGGCACAGCCACGGCACACCTTCTCCGCCGCCCGGTCGAAGATGATGGCGGGGTTTTCCTCCGTGGAGACCGGGGTCCCCCGGCCCATGCTGTCGTACAGGTCCCGCAGCACCGCCGCCGTCCGGGTCAGCTGCTGCTTCATCCGCTCCAGAGGGGCCGGTCCCCCCTCCGCCGCCTCAGGCCGCTTGACCCGCTTGCCGCCGAACACCCGGCCCGGCAGCAGCAAAAAGAGCGCCGTGCCCACGGCGGACTCCAGCAGCAGCGGCACGGCCAGGGCGTCGTGCACCGGCAGCAGCGCCGCCAGCACCGCTCCCAGAAAGGCCAGGGCCGCCCCGCCCCGGCGATGTCCGGTCCGGCTGCCCGCCGCCATGCCCGCCAGGCCATAGGCCGCGCCGAAGAGGACGCTGCCGCCGCCGGAGAGGAAGTCCGCGGTGAGCCCTGCGCCCAGGCCCGCCGCCGCGCCGGCCAGGGTGCCCCGCTGGTAGGCGGTATACAGCAGCAGGGCGCACAGCAGCGCCCGGCCCACGGAGAGCCCCACCAGCTCCAGGTCCGTCAGGGCCAGCACCACGGACCCGGCCAGAAACAGCAGGCTGTCCGGCTCCAGCCGCTCCCGCCCCGGCCACAGCAGGGGCTGGTCGTACCACGCCGAAAGCCCCACCAGCACCGCTGCCGCCACGCAGGGGCTCAGGTCCTCCAGCGGCGCCAGGGACTGGAGCACATAGATGCCGCTGACCGACAAGAACAGCCCCGCCGCCGTCAGGGGCAAAAACCACTTTGTCTCCAGCAGCCTCAGGTCCCGGAAGGCGGTGGCGGCGGAGAGGATCAGCACCCCCGCCGCCAGGAACGGCAGCGCCTGGGCGAAGTCCATGAACAGTGCCGCCCCCACCACGCAGCCCACCAGTGCCGCGCCGCCCATGGATCCCGGCCCTGACGCAGCCACACAGCCCAGGGCGAAGGGGGCGTAGCCCCCCGGCGTCTGGCTGGCGCTCAGAGCCGCCGCCAGGAAAAACCGGATGCCCCAGGACAGCAGTCTGGCCGACTGCTCCCCCTCCAACTTGATCTGACCGTGCCGCACAGCAAATTCCTCCTGCCTTCGCCGCGTCACCGCGGCCTCCTTGGTTGTTTTCCATCATTTTACAGCCCTCGCCGGTAAAATCTCGTCGGGAAAGGAGGAAGGCCGGAATTTTTGCCAAAAGGGGCCGCAGGGATTCCTGTAGGTTTGTCAAACATATTGGACGGCGAACTCTAAGGGGGAACACCAGTTGAGGGGCCTCATGGGGAAGTTGTTGGAGCGGCGGTTGTGAACGGCGAGCTGCTTTGCGAAGTCATCCAGGGAATAAAAGCTGTGGCAGGAATAGAAGCGTTTCTGGTCCTCACGGTGGCTGCGCTCCACCTTGCCGTTGTGGCGTGGGGTATAGGGACGGATGAGCTTGTGGCGGATGCCAAGCTCGGCGGCAGTTTTCTCAAATAGGGAAGGGCTGTCTTGTCTACCTGTGAGGAAGCGGTTGGTAAACTCTGGGCCATTGTCGGTCTGGACGCATTCCACCCGGATGCCCCGGCGGGCATACCAGCGGACCAGCTTTCTTAGAAAATCAGCGGAGGAAAAGGTGGACTGCTCGGGATAGGCGGCCAGGAAGCGCAGACGGGTAAACTCGTCAATAGCGGTGTACTGGAACAGGCGCAGCTCCGGGTCGGCGACGCAGCGGCGGGGCACCACCTTCACATCCACCTGGACACGCTGGCCGGGATAGGTCATCTGCTGGTAGGGCTTTGGCTTGTATGCTTTCTTCTTCTCGGCCGCAGGAAACAACCCCAGCTTGCGCATGACACGGAACAGGCTCTCCGGGCGGCGGGTATAGCCCCGCTGCCGCAACCGGTGCCACAGCTCCACCATGCCAAGGTTGGGATTCCTGCGGCGCAGGTCCCGGATCAGCTTCAGCTCCGCCTGTGTGTGCTGGTTGGGATGGTGGTGGGGCCGCCGGGACTGGCAGGCCAGGGATCCCGGTGTACCATCCCAGCGGTTCTTCCAGAAGTAGATGTACGACCGGCTTTTGTTGTACTTCCGGCTGGCTTTAGCTACTCCATATTTCTCCGCGTACTTCATCAGGGATTGCCTGTATGCCATGTCCTGTGTTATACTCTTGCTCATGAAGGATATGGCCCCCTCTCGTTCAGTTGTTGTCTGCAACTCCAACTTTAACCGATGAGGCCTTATCCTTCATCCTTTTTTATTCACTTGTCCAATATGTATTGTAGTCCTACATTGCCAAAAGGGGCCGCAGGGATTCCCCTGTGGACTTTTTTTGCGGGATATGGTATAGTATATGGGCATTTCAGCGGAAAAGGAGGGACGCTTTTGCGGATTGGAAATGTTGAGATCGACTCCCGGCTGGTCCTGGCGCCCATGGCTGGCGTCACGGACACGGCCTTCCGCCAGATCTGTTCGGAGCTGGGAGCGGGCTACACCGTCACAGAGCTGATCTCCTCCAAAGCCCTGTGCTACCGCGATAAAAAGACCTTCTCCCTGCTGACCCAATTTCCCGGGGAGCACCCCGCCGCCGTGCAGATCTTCGGCAGCGACCCGGTGTGCATGGCAGAGGCCGCCCAGATCGCCCTGGAGGCCACCGGGGCCGACATCATCGACCTGAACATGGGCTGCCCCATGGGCAAGATCGTGAACAACGGCGACGGCGCCGCGCTGATGAAGGACCCGGAGAAGGCCGCCCGCATCGCTGAGGCGGTGGTGAAGGCGGTGTCCGTCCCCGTCACCGCCAAGTTCCGCCGGGGCTGGGATATGGGCAGCTGCAACTGCGTGGAGTTCGCCCGGGGTCTGGAGCAGGCCGGCGTCAGCGCCGTGGCGGTCCACGGCCGGACCCGGGCCCAGGTGTACAGCGGGCAGGCGGACTGGACCTGCATCCGGCAGGTAAAGGAGGCGGTGTCCATCCCGGTCATGGCCAACGGCGACATCTGGAAGCCGGAGGACGCCGTGCGCATCCTGCAGCACACCAAGGCGGATATGGCCATGATCGGCCGGGGGTGCTTCGGCAACCCCTGGCTGTTCCAGCAGGCGAAAGCGGCCCTGGAGGGGCTGCCCATCCCGCCGCTGCCGCCCCTTGCGGAGCGGTGCGACACCGCCGTGCGCCAGTTTGAGCTGGCGGCCCGGTACAAGGGCGAGCGGGTGGCGGTGCTGGAGGCCCGTCGCCACTACTGCTGGTATCTCAAGGGCGTGCCCCACTCCAATTACTACAAGGAACAGATCGTGCAGATGAGCACCCTGGAGGATGTGTACCGGGTGACCAAGGGCATCAAGAGGGATCTGACATGACGGATACGACACAAGAACAACGGCTGGTGGATGCCGCCCGGCAGGGGGACGAGGGGGCCTTCGAGTCCCTGGTGCGCCTGTATGAGAAGCGGGTGTTCGCCCTGGCCGTGCGGATGTGCGGCAACCAGGAGGACGCCGCCGAGGCCGCCCAGGAGGCCTTTCTCGCCGCCTGGCAGGGGCTGCGGTTCTTCCGGGGAGACTCCAGCTTCTCCACCTGGCTGTACCGGCTGACGTCCAACGCCTGCGTGGACCTTCTGCGGCGGGAGGGCCGCCACCGCGCCGCGGCGGGCCCCTCCCTGGACGACGAGGAGCTGGGCTGCGACGTGCCAGACGCCGCCCCCTCCCCCCAGGAGGAGGCGGAGCGCCGGGAGCTGCGCGCCCAGATCGAGGAGGGCCTCCGTGCGCTGTCGCCGGAGCACCGGCAGGTGCTGGTCCTGCGGGAGATGCACCAGCTCAGCTACGACGAGATCGCGGACACGCTGGATCTGGACGTGGGCACCGTGAAATCCCGGATCAGCCGGGGCCGGAAGCAGCTGCGAAACTTTTTGCTGCGCAGCGGGAACTTTTTGGCGGCGCCTCCGTCCAAAGAGACAGGAAAGGAGGGCTGCCAATGAAATACTGTGAGGACTACGCGGCCCTGCTGGACCCGTATATCGACGGAGAGCTGCCGCCGGAGGACACCGCCCGCGTCCGGGAGCACCTGACGGTGTGCGGCGGCTGCCGGGCCTACGTCCAGACGGCGCTGCTGCTGCGGGAGAATTTCCCGGAGATCGAAGAGACCGAAGTCCCCGATGGCTTTGCCGCGTCCGTGATGGGCGCCATCCGCTCCGGCGCAGCGCCGCGCAAAAAGCGCCGGACCCCCTGGGTCAAGGTGCTGGCGCCCCTGGCCGCCTGCTGCGCCATTGTGATCTTGGTAAAAAGCCTGCCCATGGACACAGCCACGGCAGACACCGCCTCCGCCGGTATCGTGGCAGAGGAAACTGTCCCGGAGACCGCACAGACCCGGGACGACACGGCCGCCGCCCGGAACTCCGAGCCGGAGGCAGCGGAGACAGAGGAAACCCCCGTGGCCGAGGCCAGCACTCCCGCCGCAGAAACCGCCGGAGAACCGCCGGAGATAGGGACGAAGACGGGGACGGCCGCAGACGCGGTCCAGCCCCACGCCTACACCGCCCAGACCAACGGGCAGGAGGACGCCGGAGCCATCGCCGAAGAGGACACCGGGGCCATTGCCCAGGAGGGTACTGAGGCCGTCACTGAGGGCGCCGGAGCGGCTGCGGAAGACGAGGCGGGCACAGAGAACGCCGGAGCCGCCGCCGAGGATGCCGCTCAGCCGGAGACGCCAAGCGAAAACAGCGTCGCTGCCGCCACCACCAGCGCGGCGGACAGCTGGGTGGAAAACGGCAACGTGGTGTTTTCCTTCACGGTATTTCTGTCGAAAGATACCGTGGCAGACGCTCTGGACGGTTACGAGGGCAAGCCTTATTCCAACGCCAATTTCCCTGACAAGGGCGTGATCGGAACAGGCTACGCCATGACGGTGGAGGAGGCGGAGCACATCCTCTACGACGTGCTGGACACGCCCCTTGGACCGGCGGAGAATCCGGAACGCACCACGGAACTCTGCTGTATCGTGGTGACGGAGGAGGAAATTTCCTCTTCCTCCATAGGCAAATAGTCCAAAAAAGCGGAAGCCGATGGCTTCCGCTTTTTCTTGCCTTTCCCTTGGACATATGATATACTGCTTTCCGACAGGTGCCATCTCCCTGTCCAAGCGCCCCGGCGGGGCGTTCGTTCGGCGGTTTCCCGGTCTGTCGGGCCCGTCGTTCTCTAAACAAAAAAATGGAGGCGGCGCGGGCCTGAATTCCCGCGTGTTTTCCTGCCCGCCGGCAGTCAACAGGCCTCCCACACTTCACAAGGAGGTCTTTTTTCATGTCCAACTCCCGCTTTACCGTCCGCCAGCTGACCACCGCCGCCGTCATCGCCGCCGTATACACGGTGCTGACCACCCTGCTGCCCATCCCCCAGTACGGGGCCATCCAGCTGCGGGTGGCCGAGGCCATGACCGTGCTGCCCTTCTTCTTCCCGGAGGCCATCCCCGGCCTGGCCGTGGGGTGCTTCCTCTCCAACGTACTGATGTCCCCCATCCCCCTGGACTGGATCTTCGGCACCGCCGCCACGCTGCTGGCGGCCCTGTGGACCCGCCGGATGCCCAACCTGGCACTGGCGCCGCTGCCGCCAGTGCTCTGCAACGCCGTCATCGTGGGCGCGGAGATCGCCTGGTTCTCCGTCCAGGACGGCGCGGCCTTCCTGCCGGCCTTTGGCTTCAACGCCCTGACCGTGGGCGCAGGCGAGGCCATCGCCTGCTACGTGCTGGGCTCTTTGCTGCTGCGGGTCCTGCCCAGGATCCCCGTCCTGCGCAAGCGGATGACCCTCCGCCATGAGGCGGCCTAAACGGCAAAAAAAGTCCCGCTCCGGTCGGAGCGGGACTTTTTCGTCTGCCGGGTCTTACTTCGCGGTGAACTCGTCCTTGCCGGCGCCGCACAGGGGGCACACCCAGTCAGCGGGCACGTCCTCCCACTTGGTGCCGGGGGCCACGCCGTTGTCGGGGTCGCCGGCGGCCTCGTCGTAGATATAACCGCAAAGATCGCACTCATACTGCTTCATGATCATTTACCTCCTGTTTTCCGCCTCTTCGGCGGTTCCTCTATTCTGCCCCGCTCCGCGGGGGGTGGTTTCTGTTAGGAAGCATACCACGGTGCCGTGTCAAAAGATGTTGTTTTTGCAACGAAACAGAATTTTTTCTTGTTCAGCGCAGCTTTTTCCGCAGCTTCTCCTTGATCTCCGGGGACAGCACCTTCCCGGCGGCCCGCACCGGCAGGGGCGGCAGCCGGAAAAAGCGCTTGCGGACCTGCTCGAAAGGCTCTGTTGCATAGGCGGCGAAGAAGGCCGCCCGCTCGGCGGGACGCCCGATGGGAGAGGCCAGCCGTGGATTGCCCGCCACGGCCCGCTCCGGCGGGAACACCTGCTTGCCCAGCAGCAGCTGGTCGAAGAGATGGCTGCCGTGGGGGGTGTTGACCATGAGGAGGCTGACGCCCTTCTCCTGCTGCTCCGGCAGCTCGTCGTCCCGCAGGCCCCAGAAGTCGCCCAAGGTCAGGTCGCCCACCCGGGCCATGGTGGTATAGGGGCAGGCGTAGCAGCTGGGCCGCAGGAACAGCGCCCGGCCAAAGGCTCGGCCGTACTCCGTGGAAAAGAGGGGCGCCGTGTCCACGGTGCCGTCGTCATAGACAGTGGTGAAGTGGCTGTCCTTCCAGCCGGTGACCTTGTTGCGGAAGCGCACCGCCTGGAGATCCTTGCGCCGGCGGCGCTCGATGGACCGGGCCATGTCCTCCCACACGCCGGGGGAGGGCACGCCGTGGCACACCAGGTCGCAGGTGGTGAGGTTCTCCGGCCGTCCGCCCAGGAAGCGGTACAGGCCCTCCACCTGACAGGGGGTACCGGAGAAGAGCACCTGCCGGGTCTCCAGGGCGATCTTGATCTCCCGGAAGGTCTGGCCCAGATCGCCCAGGTCGCTCTGGACGTACTTGGCCCCCCGCAGGCGCCACAGGTCCTCCTTGCGGAAGCAGGCGATGTGGCGCAGGTGCTGGTGGGCGTCAAAGGCGGCGCCGAACACCACGCCGCCCCCCTCCAGCACATACTCCGCCACCAGGGAGAACACGCCGCCGGAGGTGGAGTCCTTTCGGATGGCGTCGTCCTTGTTCCAGGCGGCGAACACCGCCGGGACGCCGCTGCGCTCCTTGGGGTTCAGGATGGGGCACACGGCGGTGCAGCGGCCGCAGCGGACGCAGCGCTCCGGGTCCACGGCCGGATAGGCAAAGCCCTCCTTGTCCCGCTTCATGGCGATGGCGTCTTTGGGGCAGACAGCAGCGCAGGCGGAGCAGCCGGTACAGCGGGTGCGGTCGGCCAGGACGGGACCGGCGGAGGCCGGCGGCTCCACGTGGGCGGGCGCCTCCTCCCGGGGGGCACCGGTCATGGCGGCCCACAGGTAGTCCAGGGAGGCCTGGCGCTCCGCCTCCAGCCGCTCCCCGGCGGCGGCCCAATCCACGGGGTCGCCGGGGCCGGCAGAGGTGCCGGTGCCGATGATCCGGTCCTGGAGGCCCAGGCGGCTCAAAAGGCTGAAGGTCCGGGAGCTCTCCGGCGCCGCCAGCTCCGCCGGGGACACGGCGGTGAAGAAGGGAACCTGGAACTGGAGGGAGAACACCGTGCCGTGGAAGGAATTGGTGCACACGGCGGCGGCGTTGGCAAAGAGGCTCAGGAATTCCGCCGGGCCCGCGTCCAGCACGCAGCGGGCCTTGGGGTGGACCTTCTGGCGGATGCCGCACAGCTGCACCACCGGCAGCCCGGTCTCGGCCGCCAGGCGCCGGATGTAGGGCTCCAGGGCGCCGGGGCGGCTGATGCAGTAGCAAAGGAGGTAGCCGCCCTTTGGCAGGGCGTTCCGGCCGGTGAACAGCGTGTCCGAGGCCATGGCCTTCCACTGCTCCGCCGTCAGCAGCAGCGTGGGATCCAGCACCACCTCCACCTCCCGGCCCGTCAGGTCCCGGACGATCCGCCGGCCCTGCCGCTCCCGGACGGAGAGGTGGGAGAACTGCTCCAGATAGCCCCGCAGCTCCTCCTCCATCTCCTCCGGGATCCGGGGGATGCCGAAGGAGGGGGCGTAGGCGATCTTCCGCCGGTCCGTGAAGGCGCCGAAGAACACCGGATCGAAATGTCCGTCCGGGAAGATCTTCGGGTTCCAGATCTGGTCGCTGCCGGAGAGGATCAGGTCGTAGGGCAGCTCCGCGGACCGCAGCTCCTCCAGGCTCTCAAAGCGGTGGGGGGAGATGCGCAGGTGCTGGCGGGCAAAGGCCTCGAACCGGCCATACCGGGCCTTGAGCGGCCCGTAGTGCAGGGCGGTATGGGCGTCGTGGGCGGCGCTGCCCAGGCCTTTGGGGGCCTGGAAGAGCGCGTTGTTCTGATTGACGTAGTAGTCGATGATCTCGCACTGGCCCCCCAGGGCCTCCACCGCCCGCTCCGTGGCGCAGGCCTGGAGCAGAGCGCCGTAATGGTGGATATGGTAAAAGGTCACAAGTCCGATCTTCAAACCGCAGGCTTCCTTTCTCTCACATCTGGTCCAGAATGGCATCCGGGTCCCGGGGTACCAGCAGGTCGTCCTCGTGGACCCACTGCTCCACGTCCACCACGTCGAACTCCGTGGGAGTCCGGCGGATCACCACCCGGGCCAGGCCCGCATTGATGACCAGGCGGCGGCACATGGGGCAGGAGGTGGCGTCGGAGAGCAGCTCTCCGGTGCGGGCGTCCCGGCCCACCAGATACAGCGTGCCGCCCACCATGTCCCGCCGGGCGGCGGAGATGATGGCGTTGGCCTCGGCGTGGACGCTGCGGCACAGCTCGTACCGCTCGCCCCGGGGCACCTTCTGGGCCTCCCGGGAGCAGTAGCCCATATCCACGCAGTTGGCCCGGCCCCGGGGAGCGCCGTTGTAGCCGGTGGCAATGATCTCATCGTTCTTCACAATGATGGCGCCGTACACCCGCCGCAGGCAGGTAGCCCGCTCCAGAACGGTCTGGGCGATGTCCAGGTAGTAGTTCTCCTTGCTGATGCGGTTCATAGGCTTCCCCTCCGTCGTGATGATCTGCCGGTCCGCCCGGCGGCCATTTTGTCAGGATTTATTGTAACATGGCCCCGGCCCCCAATGCAAGCAGACAGCCCTCCCAACGGGAGGGCTGTCGGGGAAATTTTCCCGCTTTTTCTCAAGGTTTCACGCCCGCCCGGACGGCGATCATCTCCGCCGCCACGGAAATGGCGATCTCCGCCGGGGTCTCCGCCCCGATGGCAAGGCCGATGGGGGCGTGGACGCAGGCGTATTCCGCCTCGGTAAAGCCGGCGGCGAGCAGCTTGTCCCGGCAAAGTGCCAGCTTCTTCCGGGAGCCGATGCACCCGATGTACCGGGCGCCGCTGCGCAGAACCTGAGTGAGCACCTCGTAGTCCGCCTGGTGGCCCCGGGTCATGATGACCACGCAGTCGTCCGGCGTCACCGTGACGTGCCTGGACAGCTCCAGGAAGCTGCCGCAGAGGGTCTGCTCCGCGCCGGGAAACAGGGCCGGGTCGGCAAACTCCGGCCGGTCGTCGTACACCACCGGGCGGAAGTCCAGCCCCGCCAGCACCGGCACCAGGGCCTGGGACACATGGCCGCCGCCGAAGATATAGGTCCGTCCGGCCTTCACCACCGGCACCGCGAACCACTGCCCGTCATAGACCGCCCGGGGACCCAGCAGGTCCGGCAAATTCTCCGGCGGGGCCTCCAGATGGCGTACCGCATCCCGCCCTGCGGTGCCCATGGCGGTGACGCGGCCGTCCTCGATCCGCCGCACCAGCCACAGGTCCGCACTGTGGGCGCAGGCCTCCTTCATCTCCCGCAGGACGGTGAGGACGGCCTCGTCCGCCGGGGACAGATACTGGAACTGGACCTCCACATCGCCGCCGCAGACCATGCCGAGACTGGCGGCCTCGCCCTGGATGAAGCGGAAGCGGCACAGGTCCTCCCCGCCAGCTTCCAGCAGGGCCGCGGCATGTTTCTGAGACTCGAACTCAGCGCTGCCGCCGCCCACGGTACCGACGGCGCGGCCATCGGGGAACACGGCCATCATGGCCCCGGCGCCCCGGGGGGTGGAGCCGCTGGCGCGGACCACGCTGACCAGCTCCACCGGCCGCCCAGCCTCCAGAGCGTGAAGGATCTCTCTGAAAAATTCCCGCATCTCAGCCAATGCCTCCCTTGATGGCGCCCATGACCAGAACGATCACCGTCACGCCGCAGAATGCGTATTTTGCCAGGGGGTAGAACCAGCTTCCCAGGGGCTTACGCCGGGCCAGGTTCACCTGGGACAGGCAGTCCGCCTTCCCCCAGACCCAGAAGAAGAACACGCCCGCCAGCAATGCCCCCACGGGGCAGGCGTAGATGGAGCACACGTCCATCCACGGGGACACGATCCCCTGGATGGCCAGGCTGGCCGCGAGGCCCACGGCACCCACCGCGCCCACGGCGGCCAGGCGGCTCAGGCGAAACTTCTCCTGGACCGTGGCGATGGGGGCCTCGAAGAGGTTGATGAGGGAGGTCATGCCGGCAAAGAGGGCCGCCACGAAAAATACCGCCATGATGACCGGCCCGCCGGGCATCTCCCGGAAGAGGTTGGGCAGGAAGATGAACAGGAGGCCCGGGCCGCTGCGGCTGAGGGTCTCCCCGGCGGTAGCCATGGCGGGGATGATGACCAGCGCCGCCAGCATGGCGGCCAGGGTGTCAAACAGGGCCACGGTCCGGGCGGAGGCGGGCACGTCCGCCTCCCGGGACAGATACGATCCGTAGATCAGCGTGCCGTTGCCAGCCACGGACAGTGAGAAAAAGGCCTGGCCCAGGGCATAGACCCACACCATGGGGTCCAGCAGCCCCGCCGGGTCCATGAGGAACATATAGCGGTAGCCCGCCCCGGCGCCGGGCAGGGTGGAGATGTACACCGCAAGGCCCAGGAAGAGGCAGAAGAACAGGGGCATCATCACCTTATTGGCCTTCTCGATGCCCCCGCCGATCCCCAGGGCCATGATGACCATGGCGATCACCACCGCCGCGGTCTGCCAGAGGTTGTTGCCCCAGGCGGAGGCGGCGGAGGAGAAGGCCGCGTCGAAGGCCTCCACGCCCCGGTTTTCCAGCCAGGCGCCGGTCAGGGCGTCGGCGGCGTATTTCAGCAGCCAGCCCACCACCACGGAGTAGCCGATGGCCATGGCCAGGGAGCCCGCCACCGGCACCAGGCCCAGGGCCTCGCCCCAGCGGCGGCTGCCGGTGCGGCGCCGGGCCGCCTCGCCGAAGGCCACGATGGGCCCGCCCCCGGCCGCCCGGCCGAAGGCCATCTCCCCGATGACGCCGGTGGAGGCGATCAGGGCCACGAACAGAATATAGGGCAGCAGGAACACCGCCCCGTAGGCCGACACCCGGGAGGGGAACATCCAGATGTTCCCCATGCCCACGGCGGAGCCGATGCAGGCCAGCTTGAAGCCCCAGCGGGAGCGGAAGGCGTCCCGCCCGCCGGAGGTCGGATGGTTTTTCATGTCAGGTCCTCCCGTCGTCGTTGTGAGGGATACGGCCCAGCCGCCCCAGCTCCTGGCCCAGCAGGCGCACCGCCTCGTCCAGATAGAACTGCATGGGCTGGACCGGGCCCACCGCCAGGCGGATACCGCAGCGCTGGGAGGGCAGCAGGATCTTCGCCGCGGCGCTCTCCCCCACGGCCTCCGCCATCCGGGGCGTCACCTCTCCCAACAGTCCGTTGGGAATGGCGATCCCCACGGGGCCCAGGATCACGTCCGCCCGGGCGGCATTCACCGCCACGGCGTTCTCGCCGGTGGCGCCGTCGTCGGCCCCGGCCCGCAGCATGGCGGCGGTGGCCAGGGCGTTGGTGCCCAGGGCCCGGACCCGCAGGTCCGGCCAGGCCCGCTTCACGGCCTCCACCAGTCCCCGGCCCATGCCGCCTCCCTGGCCGTCCACCACAGCCACCAGCACGTCCCGCTCCCCCACGGTCATCCCTCCTCTTCTTGTTTCTCCCAGAATACCCATCTTCCCGGCCCTTGTCAAGGTGCGCCTTGACGGCGGCGGAACGGCACGGTATAATGAATTTCTACGGGGGATCAGAAGGTCCCCGCCCGGCGCCCAGGGCGCCGATCCTCTCTGTCCGCTCCGCCGGAGGCGGAGCCTGTTCAGCGATGCCAGAAGGCATACCCCGCCGGGGTATGCCCTTTTTTGTTTCGGAGGTGACGGCGATGGATCTTCCATCCTTCTTTCAGCAGCATCCCAGAGGGCTCCTGGCCCTCTCCGGCGGCGTGGACTCCGCCCTGCTGGCCTGGGCGGCGGGCAAATACGGCGCCGGCTGGAGGGCCTGCTTTGTCCAGACACCCTTCCAGCCCGCCCATGAGCGGGCTGACGCCGAGACCCTGGCGGACCTGTGCGGTCTGCCCCTGACGGTGCTGGAGGCGGACGTGCTGGCGGACCCGCAGGTGGCCGCCAACCCGCCCCGGCGGTGCTACTTCTGCAAGCGGGCCCTGTTCCGGGCCATCCTGGAGCACGCGGCGGCAGAGGGCCTTCCCCTGGTGGCCGACGGCACCAACGCCTCCGACGACGCCGGCGACCGCCCCGGCATGGCGGCCCTGGCGGAGCTGGGAGTCCGGTCCCCCCTCCGGGAGTGCGGGCTGACCAAGGCCGACGTCCGGCGCCTGAGCCGGGAGGCAGGCCTCCCCACCTGGGACAAGCCCGCCTATGCCTGCCTCGCCACCCGGGTCCCCACCGGCACGCCCCTGACGGCGGCGGCGCTGGAAAAGGTGGAGCAGGGCGAGGCGGTGCTGGCGGCCCTGGGCTTCCGGGACTTCCGATTGCGGCTGCGGGGGGACGGCGCCCTGGTGCAGGTCACAGCCGCCCAGATGCCCCTGGCGCTGGAGCGGCGGGCGGAGATCCTGGCGGGTCTTGCGCCGCTGTTTGCCGCCGTCCATCTGGACCTCACGGCCCGAACGCCGTCGAATTGAAGGAGGTTGTCGCATATCATGTCTGTAAAGAACGATATTTTACACATTTTGCAGCAGGTCCAGGCCGGTGAACTGACCCCGGAGGGGGCGCTGCTGGAGCTGAAGCTGGCCCCCTTCCAGGACCTGGGCTACGCCAAGGTGGACCACCACCGCGCCCTGCGCCAGGGGTCCGCGGAGGTGATCTACGGCCAGTCCAAGACGCCGGAGCAGATCGCCGGGATCCTGGAGGCCATGGGCGGCCGGGGAGCGGAAAACGTCCTGGTGACCCGGATCGCCCCGGAGACGGCGGAGATCCTCCAGGCCCGGTTCCCCCTGCGCTACGATCCTCTGTCCCGCCTGGCGGTGGCCTTTCCCAAAGCGGTGACAGGCCGGGGCAGCGTGGTGGTGGCCACCGGCGGCACCAGCGACCTGCCTGTGGCGGAGGAGGCGGCCCTCACCGCCGAGGCCCTGGGCAGCGCCGTGACCCGGCTCTATGACGTGGGCGTGGCGGGGCTGCACCGGCTCCTTTCCAACCTGGAGCCTCTGATGAGCGCCCGGGCGGTGGTGGCTGTGGCGGGCATGGAGGGGGCCCTTGCCAGCGTAGTCGGGGGCCTGGTGGACTGCCCCGTCATCGCCGTGCCCACCAGCGTGGGCTACGGGGCCTCCTTCGGCGGGCTCAGCGCCCTGCTGTCCATGCTGAACGCCTGCGCCAGCGGCATCAGCGTGGTGAACATCGACAACGGCTTCGGCGCGGGATTTCTCGCCAGCCGCATCAATCTCATGGAGGGGATCCGGGAATGAAAACGCTGTATCTCGAGTGCAACATGGGCGCCGCAGGCGATATGCTGACGGCGGCCCTGTATGAGCTGTTGGACCGGCAGCAGAAGGAGGACTTCCTGCGCACCATGAACGGCCTCCTGCCCGGCGTGACCGTGGCGGCAGTCCCTGCCGTCACCTGCGGCATCGCCGGGACGCGGATGGGGGTGACGGTCCACAGCCAGGAGGAGGTCAGTCACGACCTGCCCCTGGGCGCCGCTCTAGCCGAGGTCCATGAGCACCCTCACGACCACGAGCATCCCCACGACCACGAGCATCCCCACGACCACGAGCATCCCCACGACCACGAGCATCCCCACGACCACGAGCATCCCCACGACCACGAGCACTCCCATGAGCACGGCCACCATCACCACGCGGCTCCGGCGGACATCGACCGCATTCTGGACCATCTGCCGGTGCCGGAGGCGGTGCGGGAGAACGCCAAAGCCGTCTACCGCCGCATCGCCGACGCCGAGGCCGCGGCCCACGGCGTTCCGGTGACAGAGGTCCATTTCCACGAGGTGGGCGCCCTGGACGCGGTGGCGGA
The DNA here is from genome assembly GCF_054476235.1 of Dysosmobacter sp. Phy. Classification (NCBI taxonomy): domain Bacteria; kingdom Bacillati; phylum Bacillota; class Clostridia; order Eubacteriales; family Oscillospiraceae; genus Dysosmobacter; species Dysosmobacter sp. Phy. Next base: position 1,667,172 of record NZ_CM136997.1, on the reverse strand, counting down.
CGTGACCGGCGTGTGCCTGGCGCTGCACCTGCTGGGCGCGGAGCGGATCACGGCCTCCCCGGTCCATGTGGGCAGCGGTCAGGTCCGCTGCGCCCACGGCATTATGCCGGTGCCCGCCCCCGCCACCGCCTACCTGCTGCGGGGCGTCCCCTGCTACGGCGGCGAGATCCGGGGGGAACTGTGCACCCCCACCGGTGCGGCCCTGCTGGCCCACTTTGCCGCCTTCTTCGGCCCCCAGCCCCTGATGACCCTGGAGGCCACCGGCGTGGGCGTGGGCCGCAAGGAGTTCCCCGCCGCCAACTGCGTCCGCGCCCTGCTGGGCGAGAGCGGCCAGGCGGGCCGGGAGGAGATCACGGAGCTGGTCTGCCACATCGACGACTCCACGGCGGAGGCCCTGGCCTACGCCTGCGAGACCCTGATGGCCCAGGGGGCCCTGGACGTAACCACCGCCCCCATCGTCATGAAAAAGGGCCGTGCCGCCGCGGCGCTGACGGTGCTGTGCCGTCCCGCCGACGAGGAGCGCCTGGCCCGGGCCGTGCTGCGGGAGACCTCCACCCTGGGGGTCCGGGCCCGGCGGTGCACCCGCTATGTGCTCACCCCCTCCTGCCGCACGGTGGAGACGGCCTTTGGCCCCATCGCCATAAAGCGGGGCGAGGGCTTCGGCATCTGTAAGGAAAAGCCGGAGTACGGCGACGCGGCAGCCGCCGCCCGACGCTGCGGCGTCCCCTTTCAGACCGTCTGGGAGGCGGCGGTGAAGGCCGCGGCGGAACAGGAGGCACCCCGTGGATAAAGCCATCTGGGACAAGTGCGCGGCCTTCCACGGCCATACCTGCCCGGGCCTGGCCCTGGGCGTGCGTCTGTGCGAGTACGTCCGGGACCGGCTGGGCTGGGGCTTCTCCCCCGACGAGGAGCTGGTGTGCATCGCCGAGACCGACGCCTGCCCGGTGGACGCTGTCCAGGTGCTGCTGGGCTGCACCTTCGGCAAGGGCAATCTCCTTTACACCCCCACCGGCAAGAGCGCCTACACCTTTTACAGCCGGGCCACGGGAAAGGGCGTCCGGGTGGTGGCCCTGCGCAATCAGTCGGACATGACCCGGGAGGAGCGGATGCGGTGGATCCTGGAGGCCCCGCTGGAGGACCTCTTCACCACCACGGCTCCCAGAGTCCCCCTGCCGGAAAAGGCCCGGCTCTTCCGCACCTGCACCTGCGCGATCTGCGGGGAGACCATGGCGGAGCACATGGCCCGTCTCCAGGACGGGAAGGTGGTGTGCCTGCACTGCTTCCGCCCCTATGACCGCTGACCCCCATCAAGGAAAGGAACCTGCATGAGACGACTGTTTTCTCTGCTTTTGACCCTGCTGGCCCTGGCGGGCCTCACCGCCTGCGGCGGCGGGGCTGGCGGCGGTGATGATCCCGCCGCGGATACCGCTGTCCGCACCGTGACGGACAGCTACGGCCGGACCGTGGAGATCCCGGAGACCGTGGAGACGGTGGTGTGCACCGGCTCCGGCGCGCTGCGGATGGTGTGCTACCTCCAGTGCACCGACCGCCTCACAGGTGTGGAGGACACCGACAAAACCTACGGGACCTCCCCCCTCCGGGACTACGCCTATGTCTACCACGACCTGCTGGCGGGCCTGCCCTCCATCGGCAAGGGCGGCGGCACCGCCAACACCGCCTATGTGGAGGAGCTCATCGCCCTCCAGCCGGACGTGATCCTCTCCGGCTACACCCAGGAGGCCCTGGAGGATCTCCAGGCCGCCACCGGTATCCCCTGCGTGTCCGTCCGGGCCCAGAGCATCCACTTCATCGACGAGAGCTTCTACACCGCCATGACCGTGGCCGCCCAGGTGCTGGGGGCCCGGGAGCGGTGTGAGGCGGTTTTGGATTACATCGACGGCTGCAAGGCGGATCTGGCCGCCCGGACGGCGGACATTCCGGAATCGGACAAGCCCGCCTGCTACGCCGGGGCCGTCACCTTCTCCGGGGCCCACGGCTTCACCGGCACCTACTCCCGCTTCGGCCCCTTCCTGGCCATCGGCGCCCGGAACGTGGCCGACGAGGCGGGCCGGGAGGGCTACTACGACGCCGACCCGGAGAAGCTCCTCACCTGGGACCCGGACGTGATCTTTCTGGACCCGGGCAGCCTGGAGCTGGTCAACGGGGAATACGACGCCAACCCCGGCTTCTTCGACGCTCTGACGGCGGTGCGGCAGGGACAGGTCTACGCCTGCGTGTCCTACAACAACTACTCCACCAACGTGGGCTATGCCCTGGCCGACGCCTACTACGCCGGGTCCGTCCTGTATCCGGAGCGGTTTGCCGACGTGGATATGGCGGAAACGACCGACGAGATCCTGGAATTCCTGCTGGGCCGGGGCTACTATGCCGAGATGGCGGCGGAGGGCCTGGGCTTTGGTCCCCTGGTGATCGGCCATGGGACGTGAGCGGACCATGCCGGCGGCATACGGCCGCCTCCTCCGGCGCAGATGGCTGACCCTGGCGGTCCTGGCGCTGCTGGTGGGGGCTCTGGTCCTGGTCTCCCTGACCACCGGTTCCTCCGCCCTGACGGCGGGCGATCTGCTGGAGGCCCTGCTGGGCCGGGGCACCGACCAGACCCGGGCCATCCTCTTCCGGGTGCGGCTGCCCCGGACGGCGGCGGCCGCCGTGGTGGGCGCCGCCCTGGCCCTGTCCGGCTGCGTGATGCAGTGCGTGCTCCGCAATCCCCTGGCCTCTGCCTCCACACTGGGGGTATCTCAGGGGGCGGCCTTCGGTGCGGCGGCGGCCATCATCGGCCTGGACGCCGGGGTCCAGAACGCCGCCAACGCTGCTTCCGCCGTCACCATCTCCTCCCCCGCCGCCGTGACGGTGTGCGCCTTTTTAGGCGGTATGGCCACCACGGTATTCGTGCTGGCACTGTCCCGGCTGCGGGGCGCCGCGCCCTCCTCCATGATCCTGGCGGGGGTGGCATTGAGCTCCCTGTTCACCGGCGGCACCACCCTGCTGCAATACTTTGCCGACGACGTCCAGGTAGCCACGGTGGTCTACTGGACCTTCGGGGACCTGGGCCGGCCCGGCTGGAGCGAGATCGGCCTCATCGCCGCCTGCACGGCGGCGGCCCTGCTCTTTTTCCTGTGGAACCGCTGGAACTACAACGCCCTCTCCGGCGGCGGAGACACCGCACGAAGCCTGGGCGTCAACGTGGGCGTCCTGACCTGCGCCAGCATGGCGCTGTGTACCCTCATCGCCGCCGTCAGCGTGGCCTTCGTGGGGGTGGTCAGCTTTGTGGGGCTGGTGGCGCCCCACATGCTGCGCCGCTTCACCGGCGCCGACCACCGTTTTCTGATCCCCGCCTCCGCCCTGGGCGGCGCGGCGCTGCTGCTGCTGGGCGATCTGGCGGCCAGGGAACTGCTGTCTCCGGCGGTGCTGCCCATCGGGGCCATCACCTCCTTTTTGGGGGCGCCTATGTTTCTCTATCTGCTGTTTCGAAGGAGGGACCGCCTGTGCTGAATGTGGAATGTCTCTCCTTCTCCTATCCCTGCGGGCGGGAGATCCTGCGGGACATCTCCTTTTCCGTGGAACCGGGCTCCTTTCTGGCGGTCCTGGGCAACAACGGTGCCGGAAAGTCCACCCTGCTCAAATGCCTGGGCGGCATCCTGCGCCCCAGAGCCGGGCGGGCAATGCTGGACGGTACGGACCTCACGGCCCTCTCCCCCGGCGCGCTGGCCCGGCAGGCGGCCTTCGTGGCCCAGGAGAACACCGCCGCGGCGCTGACGGTTTACGATACGGTGCTGCTGGGCCGCAAGCCCTATCTGCGCTGGGGCGTTTCCGGTGAGGACCGGCGGGCAGTGGAGGCCGTCCTGCGCCGCCTGGACCTGGAGACGCTGGCGGACCGGGAGCTTGACCGGCTCTCCGGCGGCGAGCGGCAGAAGGTGCTGCTGGGCCGGGCCCTGGCCCAGCGGCCGAAGCTCCTGCTGCTGGACGAGCCCACCAGCAATCTGGACCTGCGCAACCAGTACGAGGTGCTGGATCTGGTGCGCCGGATCTGCCGGGAGGAACGGCTCACCGCCGTGGCGGTGCTCCACGACCTCACCCAGGCGCTGCGCTTCTGCGACCGCTTTTTGCTGCTCCGGGGCGGCGCCGTCCACGCCGCCGGGGACGCCTCCGTGGTGACGCCGGAGGCCCTGGCCGCGGTCTACGGAGTGGAGGCCGCCGTGACCCATGCCGCCGGAGAGCCGGCGGTGGTGGTCCGGGGCATCCGCCGGAACTGAGCGCTCTCTCCCCTGCCGGAGCCTGGCCGGGGAGAGAATTTTCATTTTTTTGAAGAAATCCGGGACGCTGTCTCGTATGATAAACGACGGAGCAAGAGAGGAGGCGGCGGCGCGGCGTGGCAGTCATGACAAGTGAGAGCTTTTCCCAGCTGGTACGGCAGTACGAGCGGCTGGTGTACACCATCTGCTTCCAGCTGGTCCGGGACGGCGCCGCGGCAGAGGATCTGACCCAGGAGACCTTCCTCTCCGCCTATCTTCACCGGGACACCATCCCTGCCGGCTACGAACGGCAGTGGCTGGGGCGGGTGGCGGCCAACAAGGCCAAGGACCACCTGCAAAGCGCCTGGAGCCGCCGCACGGTGCTGCCGGGGGAGGAGGAGCTTCCCCCGGGCCTGTCTCCCCCAGCGGAGGAGATCGCCCTGAGCCGGGCCTCCGCCGGAGAGATCGCGGATCTGGTGACGGCCCTGCGGGAGCCCTACCGCTCCGTGTGCAGGCTGTGCCTGCTGAAGGAGCGGACGCCGGAGGAGGCGGCCCTGGCCCTGGGCCGGCCGGTGAAAACCATTCATACACAGCTCTCCCGGGGCAAACGGCTGCTGCGGGAGGAATTGGAAAGGAGGCGGCGGAATGGAGATCTTTGACAGGCACGGACACCTGACGGATCAGGCCCTGGAGGCACTGACCGGCGGAGCCCCGCTGGACGAACTCCACCGGCTGGAGATCGCAGAGCACCTGGCCTTCTGCGACCGGTGCCTCCAGCGCTATACGGAGCGTCTGACCGATGAGACGCTGCTGGCTCCCACCCCGGCCTGCCGGGAGGGCCTGGGCCGCCGCATCCGGCGGAGGGTGATCCGGCTGGTCACCAGCCGTTACGCCACAGCGGCCGCCGCCGTGGCCCTGGCGCTGACGCTGCTGTGGGGCGGCATAAGCCCGGAGCGGCAGGACCGGCCCCGCCCCCTGGCGGAGGCGGGTACCGCCATGACGGAGTGGGCCGCCGCCTGGCCCCAAAATTTTCAGGACGCCTTTTCCGGCCTGGCCGGATGGTTCGACTCGCTCGGCGGTGAGCCGGGCACCACACAAGGAGGAACCCACCCATGAAACAACCACACGGATTTTTGCTCTTTCTCACCTCTTGCCTGTGCGGCTGCGGCCAGATGTACCAGGGGTACATGAAGCGAGGCCTCTCTCTGCTGCTGGGCGTTTTTACCCTGATCGCCGCGGCGGGCTTTCTGAGGCTGGGACCCCTGGCCTTCTTCGCGCCGGTGATCTGGCTGTATGCCTTCTTTGACAGCTACAACCTCCGCCGCCAGATCGACCAGGGCACCGCATCGGAGGACGCCTACCTCTTCGGCCTGTCGGATATGGATGCCCGTCAGATGACCGCCCTGCTGCAAAAGCGCCACAGCGTCATCGGCTGGGCACTGGTGATCGTGGGCATGTATCTGCTCTACGACACGCTGATCCGCCGTCTGGGCGGGATCCTCTGGGACTGGCTGTACTACTTCCTGTGCTACGACCTGCCCCGGGTGGTGATGACGGTGCTGGTGATCGCGCTGGGCCTGTGGTTCATCCGGGGCCCCAAGGTCCGGGCCGTGCCGGAGGACGACATCCCGCCCTTCACCCCGCCGGTCTCCGGGGGAGCAGAGCCGGAGGACAGCCCGGAGCCGGAGGCGGCGGAGCCTTTGGAAACGGAACAATCTGCGGAGTCGGAGAACGAGGAGGATATCCATGGAGAACCGTGAGCAGACACCGATGCGTCCTTCCCGGCGGGTGGGCACCTTCACCTTCGGCGTGACCCTGGTGGTTTTCGGCCTTTGGATGCTGGCCTCCCTCCTCCTGCCGGAGGCGGACCTGCTGTGGCTTTTGAAGCTAAGCCCCCTGGTGCTGGTGCTGCTGGGCGCAGAGGTGCTGCTGGCGGCCCGGAACAGCAGCGCGGTCAAATACGACTGGGTGGGGATGCTGCTATGCACCGTGATCGTCCTCACTGCCCTGTCGCTGTTCGCCGCCGCCTGGTGGGTGATGCATATGCCGGAGAGCGTGTTGGGCGCCGCGGCCTGGACCATGTGATCCGCCGCGGAGATCCGCGGGTCTGTCCCGAAAGCCCTCTGCTCCGGGCAGAGGGCACCGGCCCGGCAGCAGTTGGGTTCGGAGGCGGCCCTGCGTCTCCTTCCCGCTTTCATCTCCCGCCGGCAGGCGATGCTGAGAGCCCGACTCCCGTGGGGAGTCGGGCTCTTTTTCGAAGGGCCGGCCTTTGCACCTCCGGTTTTTTTGGTTTTCTTTTTCCGCCCGGTCCGGTATAATGGGAACAATCTACATACCACACAAGGGAGGCCCTCTCATGGCGGATACCTTTTCCATGCGGCCCATTGCCCGCATCCACAGCGAATTCGGCTCCAAGTTCGGCGTGCCCCGGCAGAGCGGTCTGGTGGAGGCCCTCTCCGCCACCGTGGTCTTTGAGCCGGAGTTCCGCAATCCCGACGCCCTGCGGGGCCTGGAGGGCTTTTCCCACATCTGGCTGATCTGGGCCTTTGACCAGTCCCTCCGGCAGGGCTGGTCCCCCACCGTACGGCCGCCGCGGCTGGGCGGCAACGCCAGAATGGGCGTGTTCGCCACCCGCTCCCCCTTCCGGCCCAATCCCATCGGCCTTTCCTGCGTGGCGCTGGAGGCCGTGGAGCCCACGGCCCATGACGGCACGGTGCTGCGCGTCCGGGGTGCGGACCTGATGGACGGGACCCCCATTCTGGACATCAAGCCCTACCTCCCCTACGGGGACTGCCGTCCGGAGGCCACCGGCGGCTTTGCCAGCGCCCCGGCGGCGCCGACGCTGACGGTGGACATCCCGCCCCATCTGCTGGAGCTGGTTCCGCCGGAGCGGCGGGAGGCCCTGACCGGTGTACTGGCCCTGGACCCCCGGCCCCACTACCAGGACGACCCGGAGCGGGTCTATGGCTTCGTGTTCGCCGGGCTGGAGGTCCGCTTCTCTGTGGCGGGCGACCGCCTGACGGTGCGAGAGATCGGTCCCGCGGCCCCTTAAACCCATCAGAAAAAACGGCCGTCCCATACGGGACGGCCGTTTTGCTTGTTCTCCGCAGAGCACTCAGGCAGCCAGCAGGCCGGGCAGCCAGGTGACCACAGGCGGGAAGACCGCGCACAGGGCGGTCACAATGCAGATGATGATGATAAAGGGAATGACGCCCTTGTAGACCTCCTGGATCTTGATGTTGTCCGGCAGGATGCCCTTGACATAGAACAGAGCGAAGCCGAAGGGCGGGGTCATGAAGCAGGTCTGCAGCAGCGTGGCGCTGACGGCCACCAGCCACAGGCGGTCGAAGCCGAACTGATCCATGATGGGCAGGAAGATGGGGAACACGATCATGACGATGCCCAGCCAGTCGATGAACATGCCCAGGATGAACATGATGATCATCATGATGGCAAAGGCGCCCCACTTGCCGATGCCCATGCCCAGCACCCAGTTGGAGATGATCTGGTCGCCGTCCAGAGACATGAACACGCCGGTGAAGGCGGCCGCGCCGAAGAGGATGATGAACACCATGGCGGTGGTCTTGGCGGTATCCATCAGGGACTCATAGAGCATCTTCCAGCTGAACTGCTTGTAGCAGATGGCCAGGATCAGGGCGAAGAAGGCGCCCACACCGGCAGCCTCCGTGGGGGTGGCAATGCCGCCGAAGATGGAGCCCAGCACGGCGATGATCAGCAGCAGCGGGGGGACCAGGTTCACCAGGGAGCCGGTGATGCGCTTCCGCAGGGGCATCTCCGCCAGCTCCTCAGCGCTCATGGCCGGGCCCCAGTCGGGGTGGATATGGCAGACCACCATCAGATAGATGATGTAGCACAGAGACAGGCACAGGCCGGGAACGATGGCGGCAAAGAAGATCTTGCCGACGGAGACCTCCGCGTAGGAGCCCATGGACACCAGCATGATGGAGGGCGGGATCAGAATGCCCAGAGAGCCGCCGGCGCACACCATGCCGCAGGCCAGAGAGGGCTTATAGCCGCTGCGCAGCAGCACGGGCAGGGACAGCATGCCCATGGTGACCACGGAGGCGCCCACGATACCGGTGGTGGCGGCGAACACAGTGGAAACCAGGATCACGGCCAGGCCCAGACCGCCCTTCAGGGGGCCCAGCAGGTAACGGATGGACTCGAACAGGCCGTCCGCCACCTTGGAGTAGGTCAGGAAATTGGCCATCAGCACGAACATGGGGATAGCCACCATGGAGTAGCTTTGCATCTGGTCATAGATCTTGGTCATGGCGATGGTGACGCCGGGATCACCCCAGGCCAGCCAGCCAACCAGCACGCCAACGCCGCCCAGAACGAAGGCCAGCTCCTGGCCCAGGACCAGGCCCACCAGCATCAAACCGAACAGCAGCGCGATCATGACAACGGCCAGGTCGCTGGCCACGATTCCGGAGGAGGCTACAAGCCCCTGTAAATAATCCATCAAAGCAGTCATTTCTGCGCCTCCTTCCCATCCTTGGGCAGTTTCTTAGCGGTGACATCCTCGATAATGCCGCGCACCTGCTTGAGGATCTCGGAAACAGACTGGACAGCCAGCAGCAGCAGGCCGAAGAACAGGCAGAACTTCACAGGCCAGGTAGGCGCGGCCCACACAGAGTAGGTCTGCTCGCCGGTGGTATAGGCCTTCAGGAAGAAGTTCCAGCTCACGGGCAGCATGGACACCACGAAGGGTACCAGGAAGATCAGATAGGTGACCGTGTGGAGGATGTGCTGGGCCAGCATGGGCAGCTGGGCAAACAGCACGTCCACCGCCACGAAGGCCTTCTTCTGAAAGCCGTAGGCGCAGATCAGGATGATATAGCTGGCAAACAGCATAACGATCAGATCCTGGGTCCAGATCTGGGGGCTGTTGAAGATGCGCCGCAGCACGACCTCACACAAAATGACGCCCAGAATGCCCAGAACCAGCAGGGAAAACACCTTGCCAAGGATGTCGTTCACCTTGTCGATGACCCCGCAGATAGCATCGATTACTTTCATTTTTACACCTCTCTCAAGATTTTCTCTTTTTCAAGAGGCGCTTTACGCTTCGCGGTTGAAGCCGAAGCCGTAGTCACCGGTCCAGTCGCGATAGTTGTCGGCGGTCGCGCGATACGCCTGCATGGAATCATAGACCATCTTGAAATTGGGGTTGATCTCGCACTCCTCCAGATAGGTCTCCAGGCAGGTCTGACGGATCAGCTCCATGTCCTCGTCGGACAGGTGGGTGACGGTGATGCCCTGCTCGTCGATCATCTGGTTGGTGACGGTCATGTCGTTGTAGATGTAGCGGGACAGCTGCTCGCCGCAGCACAGGCGGGCCGCGGTCTCAAAGGCCACCTGATACTCCTCGGGCAGCTTGTTCCAGGCGTCCAGGTTGACCATGACGCCGTTGACGCCGGCGGACTGATACCAGGCGGGAGCGCACCAGTAGGGAGCGACCTCCTGCAGCTTCAGGGAGTCGTCTGCCTTGGGGCCGGAGAACTCGCCGCCGTCGATCACGCCGCGCTGCAGGGACTCATACAGCTCGGAAGCGGCCACAGTGGTGATGTTGATGCCCAGCTTCTGAGCCGCCTTGCCGGCCATGACGCCGCCCAGACGGATCTTCATGTGCTGCATATCCTCAATGGAGGTAATGGGCTTCACGGAGCGGATGCCGGACTCAGAGGGGTTGGTGACCAGGGGGAAGTACTCCATGTTGTACTGGCCGTACATCTCCTTGTAGCACTCCATACCGCCGGCCTCATAGATCCAGGTGTAGTAATCCAGCGCGGTGAAGTCGTCCATGATGGTGGACAGCAGCTCGAAAGCGGTGTCCTTGCCGGACCAGTAGCCGCCCCAGTCGCCGCCGCACTCGATGGTGCCCTGGCTGACATAGTCGAACAGCTGGCTGGCGGAGCACAGCTCGCCGTCGGCGTAGTTGGTGACCGTGAAGCGGCCGCCGGTCAGCTGGCTGAGGATCTCGCTGAACCGCTGATCCACGGTGAAGTGGACGTTGCCGGCGCCCCAGGTGGAACCCATCTTCCAGGTGACCACCGGCAGGTCGCTGTTGCCGCCGGAGACGGCGTTGGCGTTGGCCTGGTCCATGACCCCGCTGTCAGCGGTTCCGCAGCCGCTTAACAGGCCCAGGGACATTGCGGCCGCCATCAGCAGCGCAAAAATTTTCTTCTTCATGTGTTTCTTTCTCCCTTCCAAAATAGCTTGCTGTTTATCAATCAGGCAAACCCGGTCCATCAGACAAAATTTGCCGTGATTTTTTTAACAAGTCAGCCCGCAACGGAGGTCCGGCGTTTCTTCTGGAAACGCCGGACCTCCGGCTGTTGTTTTTCGCTCAGCTCTGCGTTGCAGAGCAGCGGATTTCCCGGCAGTACCTTACTTGGCAGCCTTGGCGGCCTTGATGGCCTCGATCAGCATGGGAGTGACCTTGAACAGGTCGCCGCAGATGCCGTAGTCGGCGATCTCGAAGATGGGAGCGGTGTCGTTCTTGTTCACCGCGATGATGCACTCGGAGTCCTGCATGCCGGCCTTGTGCTGGATGGCGCCGGAAATGCCCAGAGCGATGTACACCTTCGGATGCACGGTCTTGCCGGTCTGGCCCACCTGATGGTCGGCGGACAGCCAGCCGGAGTCGATGGTGGCACGGGAGCCGCCAACGACGCCGCCCAGCACCTCAGCCAGCTCCTCAGCCAGCTTGATGCCGCCCTCGACATCCTTGCTGATGCCGCGGCCAACGGACACGATGTAGTCGGCGCCGATCAGGTCCACCAGCTTCTTGGCGGCCTTGACCACCTCGGTGACCTCGGTGTGGATGTCGGCCTCGGTCAGGGAGAAGGCGGGCTTGACGATCTCGCAGGCGTCGGCCTTGGCCTGATCGAAGGGGTTCTTCTTCATGACGCCCGGACGCACCGTCGCCATGCAGGGACGGAAGCGGGGGCAGATGATGGTGGCCATCAGGTGACCGCCGAAAGCGGGACGGGTCATCTTCAGGTTCCGGTCCTCCATGTCCCACTTGGTGTTGTCCACGTCCAGAGTGGAGGACTCACGCAGGAACTGGATGTAGTTGGCCACATCCACGTCCAGGTGGGTGCAGTCAGCGCACAGGCCGGTGTGCAGACGGGCGGCGCACCGGGGGCCCAGGTCACGGCCGATGTTGGTGGCGCCGATCAGGAAGGCCTCGGGCTTCATCTCCTCGATGACGTCGCAGATGACCTTGGCATAGGCGTCGGTGTTGTACACGGCCAGCAGCGGGCTCTCGCACACGATCACCTTGTCGGCGCCGTAGCCGCCCAGCTCCTTGGCAACGCTCTCGATCCCCTCGCCGCCCAGCAGCAGGCCGCACAGGTTCACGCCCAGCTCGTTGGCCAGGTCGCGGCCCTTGGAGATCAGCTCGAAATCGGTGGGCATCAGCTTGCCCTCGCGCTGCTCACAGAACACCCATACGTCCTTGAAAGCAGCGATATCCGCGCTATTGAAGTTAGACATAGTCGTATGTTCCCCTTTCTCAGATGATGTGCTTGTCGGCCAGAATACCGGCCAGCTTCTCGCAGGTCTCCTTGCCGTTGCCCTCCAGCATCATGCCGACGCCCTTGGCAGGCGGGGTGAAGCTCTTGAAGATGTTGGTGGGAGAGCCCTTGAGGCCGATGGTGGTGGCGTCGATCAGGGGATGATCCTTCAGCTTCTCATAGTCAAAGGTCTCCAGAGGCTTGTTGTAGGTGGCATAGATGCCGCCGATGCTCATGTAACGGGGCTGGTTGAGCTCCTTGATGCAGGTGATGAGGCAGGGGGTCTGGACCTTGATGGTCATGTAGCCGTCCTCCAGCATGCGCTTGACGGTGACGGTGTCGCCGTCCTTGGTGATGTCGGCGGCATAGGTCACCTGGGGCAGGTGCAGCTTCTCGGCGATCTGGGGACCGACCTGAGCGGTGTCGCCGTCGATGGCCTGCCGGCCGCACATGACGATATCGTCCTTCTCCACGCCGATGGTAGAGATGGCGGCGGCCAGGATCTGGGAGGTGGCGTAGGTATCGGAGCCGCCGAACTCGCGGGCGGACACCAGAACGCCCTCGTCGGCGCCCATGGCCATCAGCTCACGCAGCATGCCGGCTGCCGGCGGGGGACCCATGGTGATAACGATGACCTTGCAGCCGGTGGCGTCCTTCAGCTTCAGGGCAGCCTCCACGGCGTTCATGTCGTCGGGGTTGGTGATGGTCTGCATGGATGCACGGTTCAGGGTGCCGTCGGGATTGACAGCCACCTTGCCGGAGGTATCGGGTACCTGCTTGACGCAAACAATGATCTTCATAGTCGTTTCTTCCTCCTCTTACAGACCCATGTTGGCGGAGATGACGATGCGCTGGACCTCGGAGGTGCCCTCGTAGATCTCGGTGATCTTGGCGTCGCGCATCATGCGCTCCATGGGATAGTCCTTGGTATAGCCGTAGCCGCCGAACATCTGCAGCGCCTTGGTGGTGGTCTTCATGGCGTGCTCAGAGGTGAACAGCTTGGCCATGGCGGCCTCCTTGGTGTAGCGCTTGCCCTCGCCCTTGAGGATGGCGGCCTGATAGGTCAGCAGGCGGCCGGCCTCGCAGCCCAGCTCCATGTCGGCGAAGGTGAACTGGGTGTTCTGGAACTTGCTGATGGGCTTGCCGAACTGGACGCGGCCCTTGGTGTAGTTCTTGGCCTCCTCCAGGGCGCCCTCGGCGATGCCCAGGCCCTGGGCAGCGATGCCGATACGGCCGCCGTCGAGGGTCTGCATGGCGATGTTGAAGCCCTTGCCTTCCTTGCCCAGCAGGTTCTCCTTGGGAACGATGCAGTCGGTGAACACGATCTCAGCGGTGGGAGAGCCGTGCAGGCCCATCTTCACCTCGTGCTTGCCCACGGAGAAGCCGGGGAAGCTGCTCTCCACGATGAAGGCGGAGATGCCCTTGGTGCCCTTGGTCTTGTCGGTCATGGCGAACACCACGAACACGTCGGCCACATAGCCGTTGGTGATGAAGATCTTGGAGCCGTTCATCACATAGTGGTCGCCCTCCAGCTTGGCCTCGGTCTGGCCCTTGGAGGCGTCGGAACCGGCGTTGGGCTCGGTCAGGCAGAAGGCGCCGACCTTGTGGCCGGTGGTCAGCATGGGCAGGTACTTGGCCTTCTGCTCCTCGGTGCCGTGGGTCAGGATGGGATCGCAGCACAGGCCATTGTGGGTGGCGACGATGTCGCCGGTGGAGGCGCAGGCCTTGGACAGCTCCTCGATGCAGATGGCGCTGGCCAGAGGATCGGCGCCGGCGCCGCCGTACTCCTTGGGCACGCACATGCCCATGACGCCCAGGTCGAACAGCTTCTCGATGTTCTCCCGGGGGTACTCACTGTTGAGGTCGGTCTCGGCGGCGATGGGCTTGACTTCATTCTCGGTGAAGTCCGCCATCATCTTCCGGATCAGCTGGTGCTCACGGCTCAGATTGAAATCCATGATGTTGTCTCCTTATATCAAATTTTGGTCGCGCAATATTGAAGGGGGCCCCCTCCGTTCCGGGCAGGCTCTGCCTGTCCGGAACACCACTGCCCGCGCCATTGGGCGCGGCTCCTCCGCCGTGCGGAGGAGCGGGGGGTATCGAAGCCATTGTGCCGCCGCAGGCGGCGCGGTGACTTCGTATCCAGGGGGGACATCGTCCCCCCTGGACGGATTACTTGATGCCCGCGATGTCCTTAGCCAGCTGCTTCTTGCCCTGGATGTTGCCCTGGCGGGCGATCATGATGCGCTGGGCCTGGGGAGAGCCGGCGCCGTGCATGGACTCGGTGCGGTAGCCGACGGCGGCAGCGCCCAGGCACAGGTTCTCGATGAAGCGCATGATGCGCTGGCGGTCCTCAGTCTTGACACCCTCGCGGGCGGCGAAGAACTTGTTGCAGATCTCGCCGATGGTCTCGCCGTTGCGGCCCACCACGGTGTCGGAGTTGAAGTCGGTCTGAGAGGGCATGGTGACCACCAGGCCGCCGGCGATGTCCTCGGCCAGACGGACGATCTCATAGGGGAAGCGGGTGACGTTCTGCTTGCAGACGTTGGCCAGCAGCAGGTCGATCTGATAGTTGCCCGCCTTGGTCTTGAAGCCCTGGGCGGAGCAGGCGATGCCGCAGCAGAACAGGGTCTCGTTCAGGTGGGTCATCTCGATCAGCTTGTCCTTGACGGCGCTGGCCTTCTCCACGCCGTTGTACTCGGCGGCAAGGGCCGCAGCGCCGATCAGGGTGTCGCCCACGCCGACCTTGCAGCCGCCATAGCTCTGGCGGTGATAGCCGGCGAAGCGCTCCACGATCATGCCGGCGAACTCATACTCGCCGTTGAGGAAGATGTACTCGTTGGGGATGAACACGTGGTCCAGGACCACCAGGGCCTCCTGGCCGCCGAACTTGGCGTTGCCCACGTCGATGGAGGCGTTCTCCTCCAGCTTCCGGGTGTCGCAGGACTGACGGCCGTAGATCATGTACATGCCCTCGGCGTCGGTGGGGCAGGCGAAGCTCACAGCCCAGTCCTTGTCGGCCTCGCCCATGGAGATGGTGGGCATGAAGATGTGCCAGTGGGAGTTGATGGAGCCGGTCTGGTGGCACTTGGCGCCGCAGACCACGATGCCGTCGGGCCGGCGCTCCACGACATGGACATACATGTCGGGGTCGGCCTGCTGGCTGGGGGCCTTGGACCGGTCGCCCTTGGGGTCGGTCATGGCGCCGTCCACGGTCAGGTCGTTGTCCTGGACCATGGTCAGGAACTTCTTGAAGTTGTCGTGATAGTGGGTGCCGTACTTCTCGTCGATCTCATAGGTGGTGGAGAACACGGCGTTGAAGGCGTCCATGCCCACGCAGCGCTGGAAGCAGCTGGCGGTCTTCTGGCCCAGCAGGCGCTGCATCTTCACCTTGTTCATCAGGTCCTCGGTGGACTGATGCAGGTGGGTGAAGCGGTTGATGGTGTGGCCGGTCAGGCTGGACTTGACGGTCATGAGCTCCGCGTACTGGGGGTCCTGAGCCAGGGCGTAGGTCATGGCGACGCAGTTGATGGAGGGACGGATCATGGGGTGATCCACCCAGTTGTCGATCTTCTCGCCGAACATGTACACCCGGGTGTTCAGCTTGCGCAGGCTCTCAACGTATTCCTGTGCGGTCATTAAAGCCATTCTTTTTTCCTCCTCGATATGGTTGGGGGTTGCGTTAATCGTTGGCCAGGCCCATCAGCTCATCCTTGAAGATGCGCTCGTCCATGAGCTTGAGGTCCTCGGCGATCTTGGGCATGAACTCCATCTGATCCAGGACCTGGGTCTGGAGGTCGATGCCGGGGGCGATCTCGATCAGGGTCACACCCTCGGGCCGCAGCTCGAACACGGCGCGCTCGGTGATGTAGAGCACCGGCTGGTGGACCTTGTTGGCGTAGACGCCGGAGAAGGTGATGTGCTCGACCTGGTTGACGAACTTCTTCTTGGCGCCCTCCTGGGTGATGACCAGCTTGCCGTCCTGGCATTCGGTCTTGAGGCCCTTGGCGGTGAAGGTGCCGCAGTAGACCACCTTCTTGGCGTTCTGGGTGATGTCGATGAAGCCGCCGGCGCCGGCCAGGCGGGTGCCGAACTTGGACACGTTCAGGTCGCCGTTGGGCGCGGTCTCGGCCAGGCCCAGGAAGGCCACGTCCAGGCCGCCGCCCTGATAGAAGTCAAACTGGACGTTGTGGTCCAGAATGGCCATGGCGTTGGCGGAGGCGCCGAACTGGGTGCCGCCGTAAGGCACGCCGGCGATGCCGCCGGCCTCCACGGTCAGGGTCATCTTGTCGGAGATGCCCTCCTCGGCGGCCACATTGGCGATCTTCTCGGGAGCGCCGGTGCCCAGGTTCACGATGGCGTCCTGGGGCAGCTCCATGGCGGCCCGGCGGGCGATGATCTTCTTGGCGTCCAGGGGGATGGGGGGGATGGCGTCCACGGGGATGCGGAACTCGCCGGTCAGGGCGCCGTCATAGGGCATGCCCAGGCACTGCATGTTGTCCTCGATGGAGCCCACCACGATGGCGTCCACATAGATGCCGGGGATCTTCACCAGCTTGGGATCCAGAGAACCGCCCTGGACGATCTTCTCCACCTGGACAATGACCTTGCCGCCGGAGTTCTTGGTGGCCTGGGCCTGGGCGGTGACGTCCAGAGGGCCGATCTCGCGGTGGACGGTGACGTTGCCGTACTCATCGGCGTAGGAGCCCCGCAGGAAGCAGACGTTGATGGGGAAGCCCTTGTACAGCAGGCGCTCCTCGCCCTCGATCTCCACCAGCTTCACCAGGTCCTCCTTGGTGGCGGTGTTCAGCTTGCCGCCGCCGTTGCGGGGGTCGGCGAAGGTGTACAGACCCACGTGGGTGATGGTGCCGATGTTGTGGGCGGCGATGTCCCGGTACATGTGGGTGATGACGCCCTGGGGCAGGTTGTAGGCTTCGATCTTGTTGGCCAGAGCCAGGTCGCCCAGCTTGGGGGCGCGGTCCCAGTGGCCGCCCACCACGCGCTTGACCATGCCCTCATGGCCGTAGTGGTCGCCGCCGGTGCCGTCCCGGTGGCCCTGACCGGCTGCGAAGAACAGCGTCAGGTCACGGGGATGGCCGGTCTCCAGAAAGCGCTTTTCCAGCGCGATGGACAGCGCCTCGGGGCAGGCGCAGCTGACGAAGCCGCCGGTGGAAATGGTGTCGCCGTCCTGAACCAGCAGGGCCGCTTCCTCAGCGGTCAGTACGCGAACTTTCTTCATGTCGTTTTATCCCTCTTTTTTATATGTATCGGAATTCTCTTACTTGTTCTGGAAGTGCTTTTCCTTGCGCTTTTCCAGGAAGGCGCCCATGCCCTCCTTCTGGTCCTCGGTGGCAAAGCACATGGCGAACAGCTCGTTCTCCAGAGCGATGCCGTCGTCAATGTCCATCTGCATGCCGCGGTCGATGCAGGCCTTGGAGTACTTAACGGCGATGGGAGCGTTGGCGGTGAAGGACTTGGCCATGGCGACGGCGCCGGCCATCAGCTCCTCGGGGGCGTACACGGCGTTGACCAGGCCGATCTCCTTGGCCTCGGCGGCGCCGATGGTCTTGCCGGAGAAGATCAGCTCCTTGGCCTTGGCGATACCCACGCGGCGGGGCAGACGCTGGGTGCCGGAGAAGCCGGGGGTGATGCCCAGGCCCACCTCGGGCTGGCCGAACTTGGCGCCGCCCTTGCCCTCGGCGTTGGGACCGGCAGCCAGGATGATGTCGCAGGCCATGGCCAGCTCACAGCCGCCTCCCAGGGCGAAGCCGTTCACCGCGGCGATGGTGGGGATCTCCAGCTTCTCGATACGGCGGAAGAGGGCGCTGCCTCTCTGGCCCCACTTGCGGCCCTGGGCCACGTCCATGGGCTTCTGCTCACCGATATCGGCGCCGGCCACGAAGGAGCGGCCCTCGCCGGTGATGATGAAGGCGCCCAGCTCGGCGTCCTTTTCCACCTCGGCGATCAACTGCTCCAGCTCGGAGATAACCGTGGAGTTCAAAGCGTTCAGGGCTTCGGGACGATTGATGGTGGCAATACCGATGTTGCCGTTCTTCTCGTAACGAATGGTCTGATACATTGCAGATCTCCTCCTCATAATTTCATCGGGACGAGCCCGGTTTTTGCTGACTAAAATTATAGCAAAATCGATGCCAGTTTTTCAAGGGCATTTTCCCTGCCGCCGCTGCCGCTTTCTGTGCATCTTGGCAGAATTTCCGCAATCGCTTTTTGCAGTTTTGACGAAACGCCGTCGGGTTCGCCTTTCGTTCTATTCAATAATGAATAGATGCGGATGCGTGGCAGGCCGTCCGGACAAACAGATTTTTTTGTGCGGAGAGAATAATTTGACCGCTGTTTTCTGTAAAAACCGACAAGGAATTTCTGGAAATTTCCTCTTTCTATTCATTCTTGAATATGCTATACTCAAAAATGAATAGAGCGGCAGCAACCAGCCAGTTTTGTGGAAAGCAGGTGAAAAGTTTGGCGCAGAACACAAATTTTTCAGGCATTTTCGATGAAGATATCAACCTCAAAGGGCTTTTTGATATTCTGAACCCGGAGAACAACCTGGTGCTGGCGGACGACATGATGCTCTCCGACGCCAAAGGCACCATCCTGCGGGTCAGTGAGACCTACGAGCGGAATTTCGGCTTTGCCCACAACTCCATCGTGGGCAAGTCCGCCTTCGACCTGGAGGCCGACGGCACCTTCACCCCCTGCATCACAGCCGAGGTGATCCGCCAGAAGCGCAAGATCACCGCCACCCAGACCATCAACCACACCCACCGCAATGTCATGACCGTGGGCATCCCCCTGTTCGACGACAACGGGGAGCTGAAATACGCCGTGTGCTTCAACACCGTGTCCATGGAACAGATCAACACCATTCAGCGCAACTACCGCCATTTGCAGGACTCTCTGCAGCAGTACTCCCAGGAGATCGCGGAGCTGCGGACCCGGGCCACCTCCACCACCCTGGTATTCAAGAGCCACTCCATGCAGCGGCTGTGGACGCTGATCCAGAATACCGCCAACACCAAGGCCAACATCCTCATCACCGGTGAGACCGGCGTGGGCAAGAGCGCTGTGGCCAAGGCCATCCACGCCATGAGCAACCGCTCGGAGGGCCCCTTCATCGAGGTCAACTGCGCGGTGCTCCACGAGAACCTCATTGAGTCGGAGCTCTTCGGCTATGAAAAGGGCGCCTTCACCGGCGCCGCCTCCGGCGGCAAGATCGGCAAGATCGAGCTGGCCAACCACGGCACGCTGTTTCTCGACGAGATCGGCGAACTGCCGCCCCACATCCAGTCCAAACTCCTGCAGCTGATTCAGGAAAAGACCATTGAGCGCCTCTCCGGAACCCGGAAGATCGAGTTGGATTTCCGTCTGATCGTGGCCACCAACCGCAATCTGGAGGAGGAGGTCCAGCGGGGACTGTTCCGCTCCGACCTCTTCTACCGGCTCAATGTCATCCGCATCCACATCCCGCCCCTGCGGCAGCGCAAGGAGGACATCTTTCCCCTGTCCCACCAGTTCCTGGCCCGGTTCTGCGGGGAGTACGGGAAGAACCTCACCTTCAGTCCCCGCTTTCTGAACTTCCTGGAGCGCTATGAGTGGCCCGGCAACGTGCGCCAGCTGGAAAACCTCATCGAGCGGCTGGTCATCATCGTCCAGGATCCCATCATCGACGTGACCGCCCTGCCCCAGGAGTACACCGGCCAGGAGGAGCCCCTGCCCGCCGTTTTGCCGGAGCGGTCCGGCACGCTGGCAGAGCGGATGGACGCCTATGAGCGCCAGATCATCCGGGAGTCCTACCGCCGCTGCGGCACCACCGTGGCAGTGGCAAGGGACCTGGGCATCTCCCAGGCCACCGCCGCCCGGAAGATCGCCAAGTATGTCAGCGCCGCGGAGAGAGGAGGCGTCTCATGAGCCTGGTCACGCTGAAAGCGGAGCTGCGGCAGGAGCTGAAGCTGACGCCGCAGCTGCTCCAGTCCATGGAGATTTTGCAGATGAACTCCCAGGAGCTGCTGGAGTACCTGGGCAAAATCAGTGAGGAAAATCCTTTGGTGGAACAGGAGGATGCCTCGTCCCTGCGCAGCGCCTACGAGGAACTGCGCCAGAAGGCCAGCTGGATCGACGGCGGCCTCCACGGCGGCACCTTTGTCCATGAGGACACAGCCGCCCCGGAGCGGGGCGCTCTGGACCGGGAGACGGAGAGCCTTTCCGCCTTCCTCCGGGACCAGCTGGACCGGCGGCGGCTTTCCAAGCCCCTGCTGGCTCTGTGCCGGTATCTGGCGGAGCTGGTGGACGAGGACGGATATCTGGCCCAGGAGGACCTGGACGGACTGGAGAACATGAAGGTGCCCCGCCCTCTGCTGGACAAGGCCCTGGCCACCATCCAGAGTCTGGACCCGGCGGGCGTGGGCGCCCGGAACCTGTCGGAGTGCCTGCTGCTGCAGCTGTCCCGGCAGAAGCATCCCTCCCCGGCGGTCATGGACATCGTGGCCCGGTTCCTGCCGGAGCTGGGCCGGAAGCACTACGGGCCCATTGCCCGGGAGCTGGGCCTGACTACGGCGGAGATCCAGGCAGCGGAAAAGGCCATCGCCGCCCTGGAACCCCACCCCGGCCGGGCCTTCCAGCCGGCAGAGCCCACGGTGTACGTCCGGCCGGACGTGTTCATCGTGGAGCTGGACGGGGAGCTCCAGGTGGTGCTGAACGAGTACTATCTGCCCCGGGTCACCATCAGCGACTACTATGCCCGGCTCCTGAAGGAGTCCGACGAAAAGGAGACCCGGGCCTACTTACAGCAGAAGATGCAGCAGGCCAAGTGGCTGCTGAACAGTCTGGAGCGGCGGGGCGGCACCCTGCGCCGCTGCGCCGAGGCCATCCTGGAGGCCCAGCGCCCCTTCTTCTCCGGAAAGACCGGCGAGCTGGCCCCCATGAGCCTGCTGACCCTGGCGGAGCAGCTGGAGGTCCACCCCTCCACCGTATCCCGGGCAGTCCGGGGCAAGTACCTCCAGTGCCGCCAGGGAACCTATCCCCTGCGCTATTTCTTCAGCCATGCCGTGGGTCAGGCCGGCCCCTCTCAGCAGGCGGTAAAGCGGCGGATGCTGGAGCTGGTGCGCCAGGAGGACCCGGCCCATCCCCTCAGCGACCAGACGCTGGTGGAGCTGCTGTCCGGGGAGGGCGTCCGTCTGGCCCGGCGGACCGTAGCCAAGTACCGCATGGAGCTGGGTCTCCCCTCCTCCACCGGCCGCCGGCACCGGAGCTAGCGCACCCGTGGCGGCCGCATTGACAGGGGCCGCCACCCCGGGTATAATGAGGGCCATACGGATACCTCTTACGGTATGGAGGGATGTTTATGAGGCAGTGCATGGACGCGGAGAACCTGCACCGCAGGCTGAAAAAGATCATCGGGCAGGTCCAGGCCATCGACCGGATGGTGGACGAGGACGTGCCCTGCGAGGATATCCTGGCCCAGATCAACGCGGCCAAGTCCGCCCTGCACGGCTGCGGCAAGGTGGTGCTGGAGGGGCATATCAAACACTGCGTCCGGGACGGCATCCAGCACGGCGACGCCGACAAGACCATCGAGAGTTTCACCAAGGCGGTGGAGCGGTTCTCCAATATGGGATAAGTGCAAAAAGCAGCCGGGACCGGCTGCTTTTTCCCTTGACAGAATATACCCCCATGGGTATAATTTACCCATACCCCCTACGGTATGGAAGAGAGGCTGTTTTATGAACGCACGGATGGAACGACTGGAGCATCTGCTGGAGCTGGGCGGGATCAAAAAGGACGTGACGCTGCTGGTTCTCTCGGGGGCGGCGGTACTGGCCAGCCTGCTGGACTTCCGGCCCCTCCCCTTCGACATGGCCTGGGCGGCCATCGTGCTGTGCGGTGTGCCCATCATTCTGGAAGCCCTCATCGGCCTGGTCACCGCCTTCGATATCAAGGCAGACGTGCTGGTGTCCCTGGCGCTGATCGCGTCGGTGTGCATCGGAGAGTACTTCGCCGCCGGCGAGGTGGCCTTCATCATGCAGCTGGGCGCCCTGCTGGAAGAGCTGACCGTAGCCAAGGCCCGGGCCGGCATCGAAAAGCTGGTGCACCTGACGCCCCGGACCGCCCGGCGTCTGACGGCGGAGGGCGAGGAGGTCGTGGCGGCGGAGGCGGTCCGGGTGGGCGAGCATCTGCGGGTGCTGCCGGGAGAGACGGTGCCGGTGGACGGGGTCATCCTCTCCGGCCGGACCTCCGTCAACCAGGCGGTCATGACCGGCGAGTCCCTGCCGGTGGACAAGGGGCCGGGGGACGCCGTGTCCTCCGGCACGGTGAACCATTTCGGCGCCTTTGAGATGGAGGCCGCCCGGGTGGGCGAGGACAGCTCCATCCAGCGGATGATTCGGCTGGTCCAGTCCGCCGACGCGGGCAAGGCGAAGATCGTGGGGCTGGCGGACCGGTGGGCCACCTGGATCGTGGTGGTCGCCCTCAGCGCCGCCGCGCTGACCTGGCTCATCACCGGCGAGATCATCCGGGCAGTCACCATCCTGGTGGTGTTCTGCCCCTGTGCTCTGGTGCTGGCCACCCCCACCGCCATCATGGCGGCCATCGGCAACGCCACCCGCCACGGCTTCCTGGTCCGCCAGGGCGACGCCCTGGAACGGCTGGCCCAGGTGCAGGTGGTCACCTTTGACAAAACCGGCACCCTGACCTGCGGCACGCCCCAGGTGGTAGAGGCTGGCAGCGTCCTCCCGGACCTGGACGAGCGGAGCCTCCGGCGTCTGGCGGCGGCGGCCGAGCAGCTGTCCGAGCATCCCCTGGGCAAGGCCATCGTCAGCGGCTGGAAGCAGGCGGAGGGCGGCGGCCTCCCCGCCGCCGGGAACTTCCGCATGATCCCCGGCCGGGGCGTGGCTGCGGAGGTGGAGGGCCGGTCCGTTCTGGCGGGCAGTCCGGAGCTGCTGGCGGAGCAGGGCGTGGCCTTCTGTCCGCCGCCGGAGGCGGAGGCGGCCCTGAGCCGGGGCTGCACCGTCACCTATCTGGCGGTGGACGGCGCCTTCGCCGGCTATCTCGCCCTGGCGGACACCCTCCGGCCCCAGAGTGCGGACATGGTGGCCCGCCTCTCCTCCCTGGGCGTCCGGCCGGTGCTGCTGACCGGCGACCACGAAAACGCCGCCCGGACCATCGCCGCGGCGCTGAACATCCGGGAGGTCCGCTCCGGCTGCCTGCCGGAGGACAAGCTCCGCTACATCGACGCCTGCCAGCGCTCCGGCGAGCCCGTGTGCATGATGGGTGACGGCATCAATGACGCCCCGGCGCTGAAGCGCGCCCATGTAGGCATCGCCATGGGCGGCGTCGGCAGCGACATCGCCGTGGACGCAGCGGACATTGCCCTGGTGGACGACGAGGTGAAGGAGCTGCCCCATCTGCTGGCCCTGTCCCGGCGGATGATGACCACCATTAAGCTGAACATGACCTTTTCCATGGCGCTGAACTTCCTGGCCATCACCCTGGCCATCACCGGCATCTTAAATCCCGTAGTGGGCGCCCTGGTCCACAACGCCGGGTCTGTGCTGGTGATCTCCAACTCGGCCCTGCTGCTGAGCTGGCGGCGGCGATAATTCCCAGGAAATCCCTAGGAACGAAAAGTCCTTGACGGAACCGTTAAGATTTTGTAAAATAACATGGTGATCTGCAACAGGCCGGACTCTGGAATACGAGGCCGGCCTGTTCAGCGCCATAAAAAAATTCTACAAGAGAAAGGAATTGGGTATCGTGGAAGAAAACAAATTTCGACCCTATATCCCCGCGGACAAGGTCATGCCCGAATTCACGGCGGTCTCCATCGTGCTGGGCGCCATCCTGGCCGTTGTCTTTGGCGGCGCCAACGCCTACCTGGGCCTCCGGGTGGGCATGACGGTGTCTGCCTCCATTCCCGCGGCTGTCATCTCCATGGGTGTCATCCGCAAGATCCTGCGGCGGGACTCCATTCTGGAGAACAACATGGTCCAGACCATCGGCTCCGCCGGTGAGTCCGTGGCCGCCGGCGCCATCTTCACCCTGCCGGCCCTGTTCATGTGGGCCAAGGATGGCCTGTGCGACGTGCCCTCCCTGGTGGAGATCGGCCTGATCGCCCTGTGCGGCGGCGTGCTGGGCGTGCTCATGATGATCCCCCTGCGCAGCGCTCTGATCGTCAAGGAGCACGGCGTGCTGGCCTATCCCGAGGGCCAGGCCTGCGCCGAGGTGCTCATCGCCGGCGAGGAGGGCGGCGCCAAGGCGTCCACCGTGTTCTCGGGTCTTGGCATCGCGGCGCTGTACAAGTTCATTGCCGACGGACTGAAGGTGTTCCCCAGCGAGATCACCTACGACGTGCCCGGCTACAAGGGCGCCGGCATCGGCATCGACGTGCTGCCGGCCCTGGCCGGCGTGGGCTACATCTGCGGCGTGAAGGTGTCCTCTTATCTGTTCGCCGGCGGCGTGCTGGGCTGGTTCGTGATCCTGCCCCTGATGGCCCTGTTCGGCGGCGACACCATCATGTTCCCCGTCACGGACATGACCATCAGTGAGCTGATTGCCAAGAAGGGTGTCTCCGCCCTGTGGAGCAACTACCTGCGCTACATCGGCGCCGGCGCCGTGGCCTGCGGCGGCGTGCTGAGCCTCATCAAGTCCCTGCCCCTGATCATCCGCACCTTCCGTGACGCCATGGGCGACTACGGCAAGGGCCGCACCGCCGGCACCCTGCGCACCGAGCAGGACATCCCCATGAAGGTGGTGCTGCTGGGCGTGCTGATCGTGGCCGTGGTGCTGTGGCTGGTGCCCGCCATCCCCCTGAACCTGTTCACCGCCCTGATCGTCATTGTCTTCGGCTTCTTCTTCGCCACCGTCTCCTCCCGCATGGTGGGCCTGATCGGCTCGTCCAACAACCCCGTCTCCGGCATGGCCATCGCCACGCTGCTGATCTCCACCCTGCTGCTCAAGGCCACCGGCACTGACGGCATCGAGGGCATGACCGCCGCCATCGTTATCGGCGGCGTGATCTGCGTGGTGGCCGCCATCGCCGGCGACACCTCCCAGGACCTCAAGACCGGTTTCCTGGTGGGCGCCACGCCCCGCAGGCAGCAGATCGGCGAGCTGATCGGCGTGGCGGTCTCCGCCGTGGCCATCGGCGCCATTTTGTATCTGCTGAGCATGGCCTGGGGCGGCTACGGCTCCAACGACCTGCCCGCTCCCCAGGCGATCTTGATGAAGATGATCGTCGAGGGCGTCATGGGCGGCAACCTGCCCTGGAACCTGGTGCTCTCCGGCGTGTTCATCGCCATCGTGGTGGAGGTGCTGGGCATCCCCGTGCTGCCCTTCGCCATCGGCCTTTACCTGCCCATCTATCTGTCCGTGCCCATGATGCTGGGCGGTCTGCTGCGCTGGTTCCTGGAAAAGCGCAAGTACAGCAGCGACAAGGTCAAGGACAACGTGGTCCAGTCCGGCGTGCTCTACTCCTCCGGCCTGATCGCCGGCGAGGGCATCGTGGGCATTTTGCTGGCGGTCCTCGCCATCATCCCCATCGGTGTAGACGAAAAGGGCGCCACCCTCTACGTCAGCAACGCCATCGACTTCAGCGAAAAGTTCAGCATCGGCCAGATCGGCGGCCTCATCTGCTTCGCCGTCATCCTGCTGACCATCTTCCTCTTTGCCACCAAGGAGCAGAAGAAGGCAAACTAACGATTGCATTCCCAAAAGCCGGGCTGTATACTTTGGTATGCAGCCCGGCTTGGGCTATTACCCGCAAGGAGCAGCGATATGGCAAAAAACAAACAAGACAACTATCTGGACCTGGTCCCGGTGAAAAATCCCCGCAACGGCTGGGATGCGGACGCGGACGGCTCTGTCACCATCCACATGGTCCACCGGGGCTTCTACGCCGCCATCGCCCAGAAATTCTTCCACACCCCCCGGGTCAGCCACATCCGGCTGGACGCGTACGGCAGCTTCCTGTGGAAGGAGATCGACGGGACAAAGAGCGTGGGCGACCTGGCCCAGGGGATGAAGGCGCAGTTCGGCGCGCAGGCGGAGCCGCTGTACGACCGGCTGGTGAAGTATATGCAGATCCTGCGCAACAACCGCTTCATCCTCTTCCGGGGAAGGGACAAGGTGGCGCCGTGAGCACTGGACAGATGATCCTGGGTATCCTGGGCTTCGCCCTGGTGACGGCGATCCTGTACGTGTGGGGCCTGCGCCGGAGCATGACCCAGGGCGCCGACCTGGAGCGGATCCTGCTGAGCAAAAGCGCCGGAAAAGTGGTACACTATCTGAAGGGGCACGACCAGATCGATCTTGCCCAGATGGCCCAGCTGTGCGCCGGCGTGAAGGCGGGGCAGTTCTGGTCCCGGCGGCGGGTGGCGGTGCAGGACTCCAGGGCCTTCGCCCCCCGGCTGGCCCGCTACATGGTGGACCAGCAGCTGCTGGAGGAGCTCTCCGGCGGCCGCTACCGGCTCAAGCCGTGATATCAGCGATCTTTCAACGAGAGGAGTTTTCAGCTATGAGCGTTTTGGAGCATTTGGAACCCCGCAGTGTGTTCCGGTTTTTCGAGGAGATGTGCGCCATTCCCCACGGGTCCCGGAACACCAAGGCCATCAGCGACTGGTGCGTGGCCTTTGCCAAAGAGCGGGGCCTGGAGTATCATCAGGACGAGAGCAACAACGTCATCATCATCAAGGAGGCCACCCCGGGCTATGAGGCCGCCAAACCGGTGATCCTCCAGGGGCACCTGGACATGGTGTGCGAAAAGGAGGCCGGCTGCGGCAAGGATATGAGCCGTGAGGGCCTGGATCTGGCCGTGGAGGGCGACTACGTCTACGCCAAGGGCACCACGCTGGGCGGCGACGACGGCATCGCCGTGGCCATGGCCCTGGCCATTCTGGACGCCGACGACATCCCCCACCCCCGGCTGGAGGCGGTGTTCACCGTGGACGAGGAGATCGGCCTGCTGGGCGCCACCGCCATGGACGTAACGCCGCTGAAGGGCCGCACCATGCTCAATCTGGACTCCGAGGCGGAGGGCATCTTTACCGTCAGCTGTGCCGGCGGCAACACCACCGCCTGCATCCTGCCGGTGACCCGGACCCCCTTTGACGGCTCCGCCGTAACCGTGAAGGTGGAGGGCCTCACCGGCGGCCACTCCGGCGCGGAGATCGACAAGGGACGGGCCAACGCCAACATGCTGCTGGGCCGGGTGCTGCGTGCCATGGCCCGGGAGACACAGCTGCGGGTGGTCAGCGTCAGCGGCGGCCTCAAGGACAACGCCATTCCCGTGGCGGCGCAGGCGCAGCTTGTGGTCTGTGATCCCGCCGCCGCTGAAAAGGCCGCCGGAGAGATGGAGGCCGTCTTCCAAAACGAGTACCGCACCACCGACGCGGCCCTGACCGTGACGGTGGAGATGTCCGCCGCCGGGGCCGTCCCCATGGACCAGGCCTCCACCGGCAAGGTGTTGTGCCTGCTCAGCTGCCTGCCCAACGGCATCCAGGCCATGAGCGCCGAGATCCCCGGTCTGGTGCAGACCTCGCTGAATCTGGGCATTTTGGTCACGGAGGGCGACGAGGTCCGGGCCTCCTTCAGCGTCCGCAGCAGCGTAGACTCCCAGAAGCAGATGCTCAAGGACCATCTGGCCTGCCTGACCGAGCAGCTGGGCGGTCATGTGGAGTTCTCCGGCGAGTACACCGGCTGGCAGTATCAGGAGCACTCCCCCCTGCGGGACCTGATGGTGGAGGTCTTTACAGAGCAGTACGGCAAGCCCCCCAAGGTGGAGGCCATCCATGCCGGACTGGAGTGCGGTCTTTTTGCCGGCAAGCTGCCGGGGCTGGACTGCGTGTCCATCGGTCCCGATCTGCTGGAGATCCACACTCCCCGGGAGAAGATGAGCGTCTCCTCCGTGCAACGGGTATGGACCTTCCTGCTGGAGGTCCTCAAGCGCTCCAGATGATCCCATCCCAACAGGCCGTCCTCCGGGCGGCGCGCAGCAAGAAAGGCACGACGCATGTCGTGCCTTTCTTGCTGTTTTTTTATCCGGCGGCAAGCTGCCGGACGATTTTCGAAAGCACAGCGGCCCATCCGGCGTCAGGCAGGCCGCCTTGCACCCTCCTGCCGTCCGGAAGAATGCTCTTCAGGGAGCGGTCCGCTCCGCCGTCCGCCTCGTCAGCAGCAGGCCGCTGGTAATGGCGGTCAGCGGAGCCACCGTCACCAGACCAAAGGACCCCACCACCGTGTGGACGATCTCCGCCGCCACATACTTATAATTCAGGATAAACTCCACCGGCGTCCCCTGGGCCATAAAGACCATCAAAAGCGCCACATAGCTGCCGGAATAGGCCAGCAGCAGCGTGGTCGTCGTGGATCCGCAGGCCGCCCGTCCCACGGCAAAGCCGGAGGCGATGGCCTCTCTGGGGCCGATATCCGGCCGCTTTTCCACCACTTCATGTACGGCGGAGCAGATATCCACCGACAGATCCATCACCGCACCGGAGGACCCCAGGAAAATGGAGGCCATGAAGATCAGGGTGAGGTCCAGGTTCTGATACCCGGCATAGAGCAGGCTCTCGCTGGACTCCATCACAGCGCCATGGATGCGGAACAGGTCCGTAAAGATCACACCCAGCACCGCTGTGACGGCGATGGCCAGCGCCGCGCCGGAGACAGCCGCCAGACACCGGCGGTCAAAGCCGTAGATCAGGCTGAGGATCAGCGCCGTCAGGACCAGTACCAGCCCCAGCGCCACCCAGACGGGGTTCCAGCCCCGCAGCAGACAGGGCACCAGCACCTTCCACATCAGCAAAATGGTATCCACGAAGGACAAGATGGCCCGCAGGCCGGTCCCTCCGGCAAACAGCACCAGCAGCAGCAAAAAGGCGCCCGCCAGCAGTGCCTCCTTGTCCAGCCGGTAATGGTCCGTCATGGAGACCACGGAGATGGCGCCGCCGCTGTGGCTGACCGTCACAAAGGCGATATCGCCGGGAGAAAACAGCTTGTCCTGGGCCAGGGAGCCGTTAAGCCGGTTCACCGCTTCCACGGTCTGTCCCCGGAACCGGCCGCCCAGCAGCGTCACTGTACACCGCTGCTCTCCGGTGCGGATCAGACCGGTGTCCACGATGTCGCTTTCGTCGGTGGCCAGCACCTCCGCCCGGACCCGGTCGGCGTTCTGATAGGTCAGATTTCCCTCAAAGCCCGTGGGCAGCACCAGCAGCACCGCCAGCAGGAGCAGAGCGGCCAGCACCGGTCCGTGGGTCTTTCTGGAAAATCGGAATACAGGGATCTTCATACTGCCTCCTGAAACAGCGGCACAGGGAGCGGCTGCGCCGCCCCCTGCTTCCGCGGAAGATACAGGTCTTACCGGACCTTGAGCATATTGGCCAGCTTGGTATAGATGGCGGTGTTGTCATAATAGCCGCCGAAGCTCTCCGCTCCGGTGCCCTCAGCAAATACCGCCACAGGCAGTCCGGTGTGAGAATAGCTTGTAAAATCAATGCCGGACTTGTTGTTCAGAATGTGGGTGACCGTGACGGAGAAGGGGTTATAGGTGCCATAGAGCACGTACTGCTCCTGGGTGTAGGCGTCGGAATCGTAGTCGCTCATGGCCAGCGCGTAGGCATCCTTCAGCCGCTGGACCTCATAGGCGGTCAGCACCAGCCGGTCGTTGGCGCTGCCCTTGAGCTTCAGGCCGAACAGCTCCTCCACATCCTTCATCGCGTCCGCAAAGGAGGTCTTTTCCGCCTTGTACCGAGCCACATACTGCTCGTCGAACTGGGCATAGGAGATCTTCTGGCTGGTCAGATTGGTGAGATAGGTGTCGTAGTCCGTGCCGGCATAGCCGATGGTCAGTCCGCCGGTCTCATGGTCGCCCGTCACCAGGATCAGGGTATCCTGGGGATGCTTTTTTGCAAAGTCCACAGCCACCTGCACCGCGTCGGCCAGCGCCAGGGTGTCGCTGACGGTGGAGCCGGCGTCATTGGCGTGGCAGGCCCAGTCGATCTTGCCGCCCTCGCACATCATGAAGAAGCCCTTGTCGTTGTCCAGGACCTCGATGCCCTTTTCCACATAATCGGCCAGAGCCCACTCGCCCTCCACGCGGTCCAATTCGTAGTCCATGGCGTCGTCGTCGGCAAGATGCTCGTCAATAAGAATGACCTTTTCATCCTGCGCGGTAACCTTGGCCGCATCGGCCTGGGTGGTCGTCACCTTGTATCCGGCCTCCGCAGCCAGCTCATACAGATCCCTCTGGGTGCCGTCGTTGCCGGTGGGTTTTTTCAGGGCGCCGCCGGCAAAATACTCAAAGCCGGACTCCACCATCTCCACGCCGATCTCATAGTAATTGTTGCGGCTGGCCTGGTGGGCATAGAACGCAGCGGGCGTGGCGTGGTTGAGGTTGACGGAGGAAATGACGCCCACCTTCCAGCCCTTCTGCTCATGGAGCTTTTCGGCGATGGTCTCATAGGTCTTTGTACCGGTTTCATCTGTGTTGATCATGCCGGAATAGGTCTTGTAGCCGGTGGCGATGGAGGTTGCGGTAGAGGCGGAATCCGGCGCAAAGCTGCAGGAATCGTAGGTGACGGCGGAGCCGGCCACTTCAAAGTCCATGAAGTTCAGCGCCTGAGGGCCGTTCAGCTTGGCGCCCTGATGGTCCTTCACACTGGGCAGGGCCTTGGTATAGTCAGGATCCGCCACAGCGCCCAAATAGTCCGCCGCGGCCTGGAACTGAGGATAGCTCATGCCGTCGCCGATAAACAAAAACACATATTTGGGTGCGCGCCCCGTCCACTGGGAATCATTTTGCACAGAGGCAGCCGCAAGGGTGCCGTCCAGCGATGCAGCCATCGGCTCTGCCTGTGCGCCGGGCTGCTGAGCGGCTGCGCCGCAGGCGGCCAGTCCCAGTACAGCGGCTCCGGCCAGCAGGCCCGCAAGAAGTCGTCTCATCATGGGGAGTTCCTCTCTTTTCTCAAAATATCGTGAAATACCGTGATCTCCGGGATCGCGCTCAGTATAAGCCAGGGCTGTGTAAAGCCGCTACCGCGGCCATGCAAAGAGTTGGTAAAATATCATCCCCCTGTCCGGCGCCGCCGGGCAGGGGGATGATACAAAGGCCGCCGGCTCCGGGCCGTCACGCCTGCACGGAGGGCTGGATCTTCCGGCGCAGATAGCCCTCCCGGACGCCGTAGTGGCTGACGGTGATGTCCTCCACGCCGTAGCGATCCGCCAGGAACCGCAGCACCATGACCCCGGGGACCAGGGTGTGGATGCGCTCGGGCTCGCAGCGCAGGATCAGATCCGCCGTGTCCTTTCCCGTCCCGCGCAGCTGCCTGTCCAGGGCCTCCAGCTGGGAGCGGGTAAAGGTCCGGCTGTCCTCCGGCAGGCCGAAGAGCCTGCGGCAGAGGCGCAGGGAGGCACGGGCCGTTCCCCCCACACAGACCAGGTGTGCCCGCTGCGGGAAGTCCCGGAGGTCGTCGCCTTCAAAGGCGGTCCGGACGGCCGCCTCGATCCGCCGCCGGGATTCCTTGCCCGGCAGGATCTTTTTCACGCACTCCCGGTAGAGCTTCAGGGATCCCACCGGCACGCTGGCGGCCTTTCGGACCTGTCCGCCGCCAAAGAGCACCAGCTCCGCGCTGGCGCCGCCCACGTCCGCAAACAGTCCGTCGGCGATCCGGATATCACAGGTGGCCCCCTGGAAGCCGTATTCCGCCTCGGCCTCCCCGGAGAGTACCTCCACCGGGATACCCGTGGCGCGGAAGATCTGCTCCACCGCCTGGGCGGTGTTGGAGATATTGCGCAGCGACGCCGTGGCAAAGACCGCCAGATTCCCGATCTGAAGCAGGTCCAGGGTCTGACGGAACTCCCGGAGGCTCTGGCAGGCACACTCGATGCCATCCCCGCTCAGCCGCCCGTGCTCCACGTATCCGGCAAGGCCCGCCATGATCTTCTCCCGGAACAGGATCTTAAATGCCGTCTGGTCCACGTCGTAGACCGTCAGCCGGATGCTGTTGGAGCCCATATCGATCAGCGCGTATTTCATTCCCGATTCCTCCGTTTCGCAGCTTTTATCAAGATATTCCCGCCTTTGCGCGAAACCATTCACCAAAGGAGCGGGGGCGTCTGCGCGGTGCCGGGGCGGCCTGCTGGGGCTCCGGCTGCTCGGCTGCGCGCTCATATGCCTGCCGGTAAAAATACTCCTGGGCGTTGAGCGCATCCTCCTGGGCGTGCAGGCGCACGTATTCCCCCGTGGGGCGCAGCTCCCGGGCCTGCTGGTTGTCCCGCAGCATGGTCTGAAACATCGCATTGACGCGGCGGCGCAGGTCCCCGTCCAGGATCGGAGCCGCCACCTCCACCCGCCGCAGGGTGTTGCGGGTCATGAAATCGGCGGAGGCCAAATACGCCGTCTGCCGCTCCTCCGGGCCGAAGAGGTAGATCCGGGAGTGCTCCAGGAAGCGCCCCACGATGCTGATGACCCGGATATGGTCCGTGAGCCCTGGGATGCCGGGCAGCAGGCAGCAGATGCCCCGGACGATCAGGTCGATCTGCACGCCGGCCCGGGACGCCTCGATCAGCCGGTCGATGATGGCCTTGTCGGTCAGGGAGTTGATCTTGACGCCGATATAGGCCCGCTGGCCCCGCCGGGCGAAGTCGGCCTCCCGGTCGATCAGCTCCAGCACCCGGTTTTGCAGGCACCGGGGCGCCACCAGCAGCTGACGGGAGGACTCCACCGTCTCCCCCTTGGCCAGGGCCTGGAACACCATGGCCGCCTCCAGCCCGATATCCGGGTCCGCCGTCATCAAAGAGAGGTCCGTGTACATCCGGGCGGTCTTTTCGTTGTAGTTGCCGGTGCCTACCTGGGTGAAATACTCGGTATGCCCCTTTTCCCGGCGAGTCACCAGGCACAGCTTGCTGTGGACCTTATAGCCCTCCAGACCGTAGATGACCTGGCAGCCCGCCTCTTCCAAACGGCGGGACCACTCGATGTTGTTCTCCTCATCAAAGCGGGCCTTCAGCTCCACCAGCACCAGCACGTTCTTCCCGTTTTCCGCCGCCTCGATCAGGGCCTCCACCACCTTGCTGCGCCGGGCCACCCGGTACAGCGTCATCTTGATGGACACTACGGCCGGGTCCCCGGCCGCCTCCTGCAAAAAGTCCAGGAAGGGCTTCATGCTCTCGTAGGGATAGGAGAGCAGCTTGTCCTTCTCCCGGATCTGGGCAAAGATCGGGCGGTCGGCGCGGAACTGAGGCGAGCGCTGGGGAAAGCGCTTTTCAAAAAACAGCTCCGGCCGCTGGCGCAGGGTGTCCTGGATCTGGGAGAGGAAGCTCAGCTCCAGGGGCGAACGGCAGCGGAACACCGCCTCGGGCTTGACCTCCGTATAGGCGCACAGTGTCTTGACGATGTCCCCGTCCAGCTCCCGGGACAGCTCCAGCCGCACGGGAGCCAGCCGCCGCCGGCGCTTGATGAGCTTGGCCATGAACTCCCGATAGTCCAATCCCTCGTCGTAAAGCGTGTCGGCGTCGATGTCCGCGTTCCGGGTCATCCGGAGCAGGGACTTCGCCACCACCCGGTTCCCTCCGAACACCTTGGGCAGGAAGTGGAGGATCAGCTCCTCGGACAGCATATAGGCCCCCGGGCGGCCCGGGACAGAGATCAGCCGGGGGATCACGCCGGTGCCGCAGGGAATGATGCCCAGCTTCTCCTTCCCGCTCTTCCCCACCAGAACGCCCACGGCATAGATCTCCCGGTTCTGCAGAAAGGGGAAGGGCTGCCGCCGGGTCACCAGGGTGGGAGAGAGCAGCGGCGCGATCTCTGCGTCGAAATACCGCTCCAGCTCCCGGCTCTCCTGCCCCTCCAGCTTTTTGAAATTCACCAGCCGGACGCCGCAGTCCTCCAGGCGGCTCATCAGCGTGGCATAGACCGCGTCCTTGCGCCGGTTCAGCCGGGCCACATCCTTCAAGACCGCCCGGATCTGCTCCTCTGCGGTCATGTGGGTCTTGCTGTCCCGCAGGTTTTTGGACAGCAGCATCCGGTCTGCCAGAGAGCCCACCCGCACCATGAAGAACTCATCCAGATTGTTCTGATAGATGGACGCGAAGCTCAGCCGCTCGCACAGCGGCACGCTCTCGCTCTCCGCCTCCTCCAAAACCCGCTCGTTGAATTTCAGCCAGGACAGCTCCCGGTTCCAATATGCATTCATCCCGCACCCACGCCTTCCCGTTCGACACGTTTCTTTTCAGTCTTTTTAGTATAGGAAAGCTGGAGAAAATCCGACACCCCGTTTGTGAAAAAGCTATGTGAAATCTCAGTAAAATGTTCCGGTGCCGGAAATGCCTGACAGTTTACGGTTTTTTTACCGTTTTTTCAGTGGCAGAGGCGGCGGATTTCGGGTATAATCAGAAAAACACCATCCACCGACGGCAGGCGCCCCGCCCCGATATCGTCCCCGGGGGCCGGCCCAGGCGGCATCGTCTTAGGAGGAGCACATGGAACATACACTTGACTTCAACCAAAAGCGCGGCTTCATCTGCGATATGGACGGCGTGATCTATCACGGCAATCAGGTCCTGCCCGGCGTGGCGGAATTCATCCGGTGGCTCCACGAGGAGCACAAGGAGTTCCTCTTTCTCACCAACAACAGCGGCTACACGCCCCGGGAGCTGCAGCAGAAGCTGGCCCGCCTGGGTCTGGACGTCTCTGAGGAGCACTTTTACACCAGCGCCCTGGCCACCGCGGCCTTTTTGAAGGAGCAGGCCCCCGGCTGCTCCGCCTTCGTCATCGGCGAGGCGGGCCTTCTCAACGCCCTCTACGACGCGGGCATCACCATGAACGACGTGAACCCGGATTATGTGGTGGTGGGCGAGGGCCGGTCCTACTCTCTGGACTCCCTGACCAAGGCCACCAACCTGGTCCTGGCCGGCGCCAAGCTGATCGGCGCCAACTCCGACGTCTCCGGTCCCATTGAGCACGGCATCGCCCCGGCGTGCCGGGCCCTGGTGGCCCCCATTGAAATGGCCACCGGCACCCAGGCCTACTTCTGCGGAAAGCCCAACCCCCTGATGATGCGGACGGGTCTTCGAATGCTGAACTGCCACTCCGCGGACGCCGTCATGGTGGGCGACCGGATGGACACGGACGTGATCTCCGGGCTGGAGAGCGGCATGTCCACTGTTC
Organism: Dysosmobacter sp. Phy; assembly: GCF_054476235.1. Classification (NCBI taxonomy): domain Bacteria; kingdom Bacillati; phylum Bacillota; class Clostridia; order Eubacteriales; family Oscillospiraceae; genus Dysosmobacter; species Dysosmobacter sp. Phy. The sequence continues at coordinate 1,632,202 of NZ_CM136997.1, read as the reverse complement.
TGGTGCTCTCCGGCGTATCCACCAGAGACACCCTGAAAACCTACGCCTACCGGCCCACCGCCGTTTTGAACGGCGTGGGCGACATTGTAGAGCTGGCCCGCGCCGCCTCCCGGTAACGCTCATTAACGCGGCAAAAAAAGACGGCGGACACATGGGTGTCCGCCGTCGCAGAGTGTCGAAAAATTTTTCGCCGCTCTGCGCAAGTTTTTTGATCCTTTCAAAAGGTTCAAAAAACTTATGATTAAAAACGAAAGACACCCCTCCTGGGTTTCTTTCGTAACTATCTTCCTTCCCGGCGCGCAAGAATTGCGCCTTTTCCGGCAGGCTGAAACGGCGGACACCCATGTGTCCGCCGTCTCTTTTTCCGTTTCTTCCGTCCGGAGGCGCGCTCACTGAAACAGCGCGTTGAATTCATCCACGATCTGGTCGCAGTCCTCGTGGACCACCATCATCACGTAATTCCCGTTGGACACCACCCGGCTGGAGTTGGTCCACAGCTCCGTGGGTCCGGGGTACCAGGCGCCGGTCTCCGCCATATAATCGATGCGTCCCTGCAGGATCCCCTTCACGGTGTCCACGTCCGCCGCATCCGTCACTTCCACCAGACAGAATTCGCCGTTGTTCATGCTGAGCATCGTCCCCATGATCAGGCATTGCTTGGCGGCAACGCCGCTCATGCCGGGGTAATAGGCGTCCAGGATCTCTCCGGTGAATTCCTCCAGCGTCTGGAAGGTGTGCTTTGCCGTGGTATCCTGATAAAACGCGGACAGGTCCACGCTCTCATCCGCCGGTTTCTCCGCAGGCTTCTCGGCAGGGTCATCCGCCGCCTCCGCGGGCTCGTCCGCCGGCTGCTCCTCCGCCGTCCAGCGGCACCAGACCACGCAGGTGCGGCTCTCCGAGCCGCTGGTGACGGTGATGACCGCCTTGCCGGGCGATACCGCGGTGACGGTTCCGTCGCCGCCGACGGCTGCCACCTTGGGATCGCTGCTGGTATACGTGCAGGCCCCATCCGCCCCGGCGGCGGTAAGGCGGTAGCTGCTGCCGGCCTGGAACAGCGTGAAATCCGTTCTGCTGAGCGTCATGCCGCTCTCCTCCGGCGCAGAGGGAGGCGCCTCTTCCGCGGCGGCCTCCTCCCCGTCGGCCGGATCCTCCCCGGCTTCTTCGGGCTCCTGGGGAGGTGTTTCGGGCTGCTGGTCATTCTCTTCTGCAATGGGCTGCTCCGCCTGCGCGGGATCATCCGGGGCGTCTCCGCTCTCAGTTCCGCCGCAGCCCGCCAGGGCCAGCAGCAGCGTCAGCGCCGCCAGCAGCGCCAACAGCTTTTTCAGGTAGGGTTTGGTCATAGACTGCGTTCTCCTTTTTTCGGGCCGTCTGCCCGTTTACCGCCTTAGACGCAGCGGCAGGGAAAAAGGTTCCTGCCGCGAAGCGCTATTTCACGGTCTGGATCTCCCGCAGCATGATGCTGCCGGAGGGCTGGTCAAAGGTCAGCGTGATCTGGGTGATCCGTCCCAGATCCACGCCGGAAAATGCCGCCGTATCCAGCCGCAGCGTGCCCAGCGGCGCAAACGTGCTGTACTGGAGCAGGTCCTTCCGCCCCGCCACCGGGATCCGTTCCACAGTTCCCTCCTGCCAGGCAAGAGCCGGCGTGCCCGCCTCCGCTTTCACAGAGGCCTCCCGCCCTCCCGCGTCCCGCAGCGTCACCGTCAGGCTCTGGTCGGTCCGGCGGTTGCGCTGGTCTCCGCTGTCCTGCGCCAGATCCATCTACAGATAGACCGCCTGACGCAGATCGGCCGACACCGGAATCCGCACGGAAGCTGCGGCGCTGTCCCGGCTCAAGCGGGTCAGATCATAGCGCAGGAAAGATCCCGGGATGCGGAACGCCTCCGCCGTGTGATCCAGCGTGCTGCACGCATTCTCCGCCTCTGCCGCAACGCCGCTGGTCTCAAGTGCTTTTACGGAATCCCCGGACGCCTGGTAGAGCACCGTCCCACCGGCATCCACCCGGAGCATGACCGGGAAGTCTCCGTACATCCCCTCCAGAGTGGGCTTCGCCTCCAGCGGGGTTTTTCCCGTCTCCAGAACAGACTCCAGAAAATCCAGCACATAGGCGCCAAAAAACGCCTGCTGCCTCTCCGGTTCCATCACCAGCGGCAGCGTCTCCCGATCCGCAAAGGGATCCGGGCGCACCAGAGCGGTGCTGAATCCGCCGTGGTTGCCGTTTTTCAAGTAGATCAGATCCGTGCCGCTGCTCCGCTGCGGCGTATGCTCCAGCTGGTCGAAAAGGGTGCCGCCGTCCAGACTGGTCACGTCTCCGTCATACTGGGGAATGATGATCCCCACAGGCACATCCGCCAGCTCGCAGGACAGCGGGCTCACCAGCGCCGGAGCTGCCGACACAAGTCCCTGAACACCAAGGCCCTCCGCGCGGGCGGCCACCTCAAAGATATCATAGCCCGCCCAGGAATGGCCCACCAGGATCACCCGGTCCAGATCGCCCTTGTTCTTCAGATCGCAGGGAAAAATCCCCGTCTCCCCCTCAATGGCGCGCCGGAGAAGATCGCTCTGCTGCTCCACCACCTGTACCGTGCGCTCACAGCCCATGGGCTCTCCGTTTTCAAAGGAGTAATTGATGCCCACGTTCATGGACAGCGCCAGATATCCCGCGTCCGCCAGCTGGTCCACCAGATAGGAAAACCCAAGGTCATAGCGGTTTTCCGCCGCCGAACGGATGGGGTGAGCGCCGTGGAGGAGGATCACCACCGGACGGTCCTCCCCCTCCGGCACACCGATCACGCCCTGCATCCGGTAAGGGATCTCCCGCTTTCCCTGTGTCAGCACTCCCTCCCCCAGGTCGTAGCAGTACACATTGTCCCGGGGCTCATCGGTGACGACGACCGCCGTGTTGGTCGCGCCGTCCCAGTCCGCGGCGACACCCTCTACATAGTCAAACAGCTCAGCCGACACATAGGTAACTCCGTCCAGCACCACCGCCGCGGGGTCTGTCCAGAGTCGGGCTCCTTTCAGCGTCAGGTCTCCGGTGGCAGGGTCCAGCAGATACTCCCCGGAACCCTCCGCGGAAAAAACCGCGCCTCGGGCCCGGGCATCCCAGTCCACGGCATATCCGGCCTGCTCCAGGATGTTCCGCAGCGGCAGCAGGACGCCCCCCTCCAGATAGCGGGGCAGGGCCCCCTCCTCCACGGCCCGGCCATCCACCAGGAGACGGGTGGGATAGGCGGACAGGTCCGGCAGGGGGTCCAGGGCCGGTTCCAGAGCCTGGGCTGCCGAGCCCAGCAGGCACACCGCTGCGGCGCACGACAGCAAACGACGGACTTTTTTCATAGTGCACCTCCTGTAGGTTTTGATAATAAGGCGGAGAATCCCCCTGAAAAGTTCCCGGCATACAACAGTCCCCCGGAGCCCCTTAAAGGCTCCGGGGGACTGTGCTTATACGGCAGTGTTTGCAAAGCGGCCGGAAGGGCAATCAAAGCCCGGTCTGCTGGCGGATATACGATCTTGCCATTTTGGCAAAATGGAGCGCGCTCGGAGACGGCAGGTACTGCTCTGCCTCTACCAGCATCCAGCCCTCATAGTTGTGCTTGGCAAGGATCTCAAACACCGTCTGGAAGTCCACGGCCCCGTCATCGCCGGGCACAGTGAAGATCCCGAGCTTGACGGCATTGTTGAAGTCGATGCCGAACTCACGAACGACCTGAAGGACAAGCGGACGGATGTTCTTCAGATGGACATACTTGATGCGGTCAGCAAAATGATCATAGAACTCCGGAATGTTCACGCCGCAGAAGCACAGGTGTCCTGTGTCCGCCAGCAGATTCACATACTCCGGATCCGTCATGTCGCACAGCTTCTGCGTCTCATCAAACGTCTCGACGCAGGTGCCCGTATGCACATGATAGACGAGGGTGAGGCCGTTGTCCTTGCAGAAGCGCCCAGCCATGTTCAGTCCGTCGGTGAAGAGCTTCCACTCCTCTTCATTCAGCTTCTGAACGCCTTTCGCCGCACGGTACTCTCTGGGATCCCAGCAGGAGGAACCCGTTCCCTCTGCGGCGATCACGTACTTTGCGCCCATGTCCAGGAAGAATTTTGCCTTCTCCTTCAGCCCTTCAAAATATTCATCGCGCAGCTCCTTGCAGGCGAACATGGTGTCGCACCAGCCGGAGGTCAGTTCCAGACCCCGCTTGTCAAATTCAGGCTTCAGGACCTTCGCGTCGCGGGGGAATTTCCGGCTGTTTTCGATCCCCGCGTATCCCGCTTCCGCCGCCTGGTCGATGATATCATAAAATGAGTATCCATCTCCCAGCAGGGGATCCGTCATATCATCGTTGCACCAGTTGATGGGGTGCACGCCAATCCGTACGTTTTTCATCTGGACCATTACAAGCTCTCCTCATTCCTGCAAGCAGGCACGCACAAAATCCGTCACCTTTTTAATGTAGATCTTTTCGTCCTGCTCACCTTCATACTCAATAGACAAGGTACCATCATATCCGCTCTGCGTCAATACCTCCAGGATCAGCGGCAGATCATACACCGTGTCGTGTCCATCCTCCACCACCTGATTGACCTTCAGGTGGACATGCTTTTTCACCAGATGCGTGGTGGCGCGGATGCCGTCGATCCCATCCACATAATTGCCTGTATCCAGCAGCAGGCTCAAATTATCCCGCTTCACCTCATCAAACAGGCGCAGCACGTCTTTGGACGCAGAGAGGAACCCGCCGTGGTTGTGGTTCTCAATCACAATGGAGAGGCCCATGTCCTTTCCGTAATCACACAGCTCCTGCACACATTCCACCATTTCCGCCCATGCGGTCTCCGGCTTTTGAACGGCGGGCCCTTTTTTGTGGATCTCCGGGTCCGGTCCGCCCATCCAACCGGCAAACAGACGGAAATTAGGGCTGCCCAGCGCCTTTCCAATCGGCATCCATTCCTTTGCCCGGTCAATCTGCGCCCGGTTCTGCTGGGCGGTCGGATATCCAAAGCTGCAGTCGAACGCGATGTTGCACACTTTCAGGTTCTTTTTGTCAAAGTATGCCTTGAGTTCGGCCACATAGGCGGGGTCCGTGGAGGCAAAGTGCTTGTCCTCCACCTCAATGTATGTAACGCCAAGCACATCCGCACAGTAATCGGCAAAGTCAAACAGGGTGACCTTTCCCTGCATGAACAGGTGATCAAGAGACTGGGAGCTGCAGCTCAGCTTCATCATTTCGATCCCCTCCTCAGACGTCAAAGCGGATGATCTTGCCGTCCGCCCGGGCAGACTCATAGCAGGCCTCGATCAGTTCCACCACCTTGTAGCCGTCATCCACGCTGTTTTTCGGTGCCGCGCCGCCGAAGATGCACTCATTGAACATGTGATCATGCATCTGGGCATAGCCCCACTTCACATCGTGTTCCAGCGTAGAGAATTCGCGGCCCTCGACAACGGCCCCCAGCGCGGAGGAATATCGATAGCTGTCCAGCTCTTCCGTAATGACGCTCTTGTGATCTCCGACCACCTGCACACGCTCAAAGGGAGAGATCCAGGAGGCATAGCCGCAGGAGGAGATCACGCCGTAGGCGCCGCTCTTGAACTTCATCTGCACCGCAAAGCCATCCTCGATGGGATAGAAGGACGCCGCTCCCAAGGCTCGGATCTCACAAATATCCCCCAGCAGATACCGGGCCATATCCAGGAAATGCACCGTGGTATCATACATAAATCCGCCGGTCATCTTGATATCAGTGAGCCATGCGGGATTCTGCATATCGCCGTCATTCTGGATGATGTTCACATTGACAGGCTTGAAATCCGGCTGGGACACCGTCTTTTTGGCCTCCAGATACACGGGCGCAAAGCGGCGGTTATATCCCACAAACACATGCAGTCCCGTCTTGGCCTGGAGGTCCTTGATCTCCTTGGCATCCTTGAGATTGGTGGCCAGCGGCTTTTCCACGAACACATGCTTGCCGGCATTGAGCGCCTGGATGCAAAGCGGACCATGTGCAGTGTTGGGAACGGTGATAAACACCATCTCCACTTCAGACTCCAGCAAGGCCTCAACGGAAGCAAAACAGCGGCAGCCGAACGCGGCCGAAACCTTTTCCGCTCTCGCGGTATCCATATCCGTCATTCCGAACAGTTCCAGCTTCGGATTGGTTTTGATCAAACCGGCGTGCTGCTGGCCCATGTTGCCAACCCCAATGATACCAATTTTCATATGACTCACATTTCCTTTCCGATATGTTTTTCAAAAAATTGTTTTACGGCAGAACCGAGTAATCAGGCATCGATTCAAACAGCTTGAACCCCGTGAACGCTTCCGCGTATTTGACATTGTACTGCATTCCCCGGAATCTGGCCTGCACCTCCAGCATTTCCAGCCAGTGGGTATCCGCAGTCAACTGCGACTGGTGGCACAAAAGCGCTTTCTTCTTGATTTCAAATTGTTCTGTGATATCGACAAACGCCTCCGGCATCGGTCCGATTCCCGCGTAGTTGTCCACAAAGAACACCATGGGCTGCCGCTTGAGCGGCGGCTCTTCCACCCGTACATTTGACAGCGGTAGATAGGCAATACTGTTTCTGACCAATTCTCCAGTTGTAAAGTGATCGACATTTTCATCATATGGGGGATGCGTGAAAATCACATCCGGCTTTGCACGGCGGATCGCATTGATCACCTGCCGGCGCGTCTGCCGGTCATTGAACAGTTCTCCGTCATCCTGACGCAGGAACTGTACATCGGCCTCATAAAATTTCGAAGCCGCCAGCTCCTCCCGCTCCCGGCGCTCGATCAGCTCCCGGTCATCCGTTTCCCGGTGCGTGCCCGTCCGCCCGTTTGTTGCAACGATGATTGAGATCTTATGTCCCTTTTCCGCATACTTTCTAAGCGTACCGCCGCACCACATCTCCACATCGTCCGGATGCGCAACTACCGCCAAGATATTCATGCAGTCTCCTTTCGTCTCCGTGAAGCTCACTTCATGTACTCCGCCACGTTGTCCTTGGTAACGGCCTCAAAGGGGATATAGATGTCCTCCACGCTTTCTCCCTGCGCAAGCTTGCTGGCCATCTCCGCGCAAGCCTTGGCCTGCTCATTTGCATTCTGGAACGCGGACATTGCCATTTCACCGGCCTTAATTGCCACAAGGGCATCATCGACGGCGTCAACGCCGAGAACCTGCACGCCCTCCAGCCGCCGGGCGCCCTTCAATGCCTCAATGGCACCCAGCGCCATCTGATCATTTGCACAGACGATGGCATCAAATTCGTCATAGCTCTGGATCCAGTCCTCAGTGATCTGCATACCCTTTGCGCGGTCATAGTTTCCGTCCTGCTCGGCAATGATCGTGACATCAGGGCGCTCCGCTGCCAGCAGGTCCTTAAACCCGTTCATGCGCAGGGTCGTATGATTCATGCCCAGCGTTCCGGACATATACAGCACCTTTGCATTTTCCGGCAAATTCTCAATGCAATACTCCGCCTGCAGCTTGCCGGCGTCCTCATCATTGGAGCCGCAGTACACATAGTCGCCGCCGGAGATCTGTGCCCGGAAGGCAATGAAGGGAATGCCTGCCTCATTGGCCGCCTGAACGGAAGGAGTCAGCGCCTCATAGTCCAGCGGCAGCGCAATAATGGTATCAACACCCTGAGCAATGAAGTTCTCAATATCGGCAATCTGCTTTTCAATTTGGTTCTGAGCGTCGGAAGCCAGCACTTCCATTCCCTCATACTGCTTTGCATATTCCAGGAAGTACTCTTTGGTCAAGCGGCAGTTGACATCCGAATCCGCGAGATTGGCATACCCAACCTGGTACCCGGTCCCTTCTGTTTGCGCATCATTTTCCGCAGCCCCCGAATCAGACGATGTATTGGAAGAACAGGCAGCCAAGGTCAGGAGCATCGTCAGTGTGACAACAACAGTGATCAAGCGCTTCATTCTTAATTCCTCCGTTTTTCATGTTTTATTCGTCAGTCCCTGTATGAAAGAGACGTAACGCTGTCGGAAGCCGTCACTTTGAAGAGGTCTTTTTGCTCTTCACATCAATGATAACGGCAATCAGGATAACCAATCCTTTAACGATCTGCTGATAATACGCAGAGACGTTCTGCAGGTTCAGCATATTGTTGATAATACCGACGATCAGTCCGCCGGCAATGGTCCCGATAATGCTGCCGGAACCTCCGTTCAGGCTGATTCCGCCCACAACGCAGGCAGTGATGCCGTCAAATTCATATCCGACGCCAATCGCAGGCTGTCCGGAGTTCACCCGTGCCATCAAAATAATACCCGCAAGACCTACAAAACAGCCGTTCAGCAGATACGCCAGCACCTTGACCTTTTTTACGTTGATTCCGGATGCAACCGCCGCACTTTCATTTCCGCCAATGGCATAGATATACCGCCCAAGGGGACGGCGGCTCATAACGAACCACGTGACGAAAAGCACGCCCGCCATAATGATTACGGGAATGGGGATCGGGCCGAGATAACCCTGGCCCAAAGTGGTCAGGCGCCCGAGATTGGACACGGGTATGCCCCCGGTATACACAAGGGCAAGGCCTCTCGCGCTGGTTTGTACCGCAAGGGTCACAATAAAGGCGGGAATTCCGTAATGCGTGAGGACAAGACCGCTGAACAGCCCGCAGAGCGCGCCGATCAGGATGGAGGCCCCCACGGCCAGGATAATGCTGTCTGTTGCAACAAAGACCGATGTTCCGATAACACCCGCAAGCGCGACAACCGAACCGGGCGACAAATCGATATCGCCGCCGGTAATCACCAGCTGTTCACCGCAGGCGATGATCATGATTACAACGATCTGCCGCATAATGTTCGTAATGTTGGCCTGCGTCAAAAACCGGTCGTTCAGTAAAGCCGAGCCTATAATCATCAGAAGCAGGACGATGTATATACCGAATTTTTTAAAGATCATCGGCAGTTTCTTTTTCTGAACTGCGTGCATTTCGCTCATTTTTGACCCCCCATCAAATTATTCCGCATCTTCAGTCGGCAAGCGCAATCTTCATGATCCGTTCCTGGTTTGCCTCGTCCCTTTGCAGTTCTCCCTTCAGCCTGCCTTCATGCATGACCAGAATGCGGTCACTCATGCCAAGTACCTCAGGCAGTTCCGAGGAAATCATAATAATGGACATTCCCTCCTTTGCGAGCTGGCACATGATCTTGTGGATCTCTGCTTTCGCACCGATGTCTACACCGCGCGTCGGTTCGTCCAGAATCAGTACTTTTACATCGGAAATCAGCCATTTTCCAAGCACTATTTTCTGTTGGTTTCCTCCGCTGAGAGAATCCGCGCGATTATTTTGATCCTTGGTCTTGATTCGCAGCATATCAATGATATCCTGCGCCCTTTTCCCCTCTTTTCTGAGATTGATGGCAACTCCCGAGACAAACTCTTTCAGGAACGCCAGAGTAATGTTCTCCTTAATGGACATCCCTAGTACCAGCCCAGACACTTTCCGGTCTTCCGGCACCATGGCAATGCCATGTTTCAGTGCGTCGCCCGGGCTTTTCACGGAAATGGGCTTTCCATCCAAATAAATGCTCCCCGCATCGGCACGGTCCAATCCGAAAATACAACGCATGGTCTCAGTCCGGCCGGAACCAATCAGACCCGCAATTCCCAAAATCTCACCATGCCGGACAGAAAAGCTAATATCGCTGAAAGTACCTTTTCGAGACAGACCTTCTACCCGCAGCGCCTCTTCTCCGATCGGAGCGAACTCCTTGGGAAACACATTGCTCAGTTCGCGGCCGATCATCATGGAAATCACACGGTCATTATCCAGTTCCTCAGCAGGGGCAGTCCCAATCCACTGTCCGTCACGCAGCACCGTCACATCGTCTGCGATGCGGAACAGCTCGTCCAGCTTATGCGTAATATAGATGACTGCTACGCCCTCCCGCTTAAGCTCTTCAATGCATTCAAACAATGTATCGACTTCTGCATCTGTGATGGCCGAGGTCGGCTCGTCCATAACAATGATCTTCGCATTACAGGAAATGGCCTTGCAGATCTCCACCAGCTGCATGATGGAAACGCTTACCTCGCCCGCCTTTGTTGTAGGCGGATATTTAATTTTCATCCGCTTCATATAGGTCTCTGCATCCCGTAGCATGGCTTTGTGATCGATCGCACAGCCGCGCATCGGCTCCCGCCCCAGGAAAATGTTTTCAGCGAGGGTGAGATTGGGCGCTGAGCTCAACTCCTGATGTATCATCGCCACGCCAAGCGACGCCGCTTTTTTAGGGGTCAGTGCTTCCGCGCGCTTGCCGTCAATCCAGACCTCTCCTTCATCTGGTTGAATCAAGCCGTCCAGAATCTTCATCAGAGTCGATTTCCCTGCTCCGTTTTCTCCCATCAGCGCATGTACGGTGCCGGCTCTCACATTCAGATTCACCTTATCAAGCGCTTTTACGCCAGGGAAGGTTTTTGTAATGTTTCTCATGCTCAGTATGTAATTACCCTCCAATTTTCTCCCTCCTTCTTCCATTAATCTTTTTCTTTTCCTGTAATTTAATTTAATTTGTAATCTATATTTTACGTAATTTTTTTCTATTGTCAATAGTTTTTAGTATATAATGTAGAAAATCTTATTTTTAACAGAGTCATTTTTGTTTATTTTGTAAATTAATCACTTAATTAATTCATGATTTTTATGATTAAAAAAATTATAGCAAATTATTTACATTCTGTTTTTAATGGTTTATAATATTATCACACTAATGTTGCTACTGAAAGAAAACGTTCGGAAGAGGGAAATTTATGGAAAAGCGCATTACCTTAAAAGATGTTGCAGAAAAGCTAGGTGTTTCCCAAAACACCGTATCGGTTGCTCTTCGCGGCGGCAGCGGGGTCAGTCAGGAACTGCGGGAGCAAATCGTCACTGTGGCGGGAGATATGGGCTACTCCTCCAGGCGGATCTCAACCAAAGCGTCCATCCTCATATGCTCCACTGCGGAAAATTTCGGAGACACCTATTTCTTTTCAGATCTCTACCGCTTACTCTGCGCAAAAATCAAGGCACGGGGCGGGAATACCGTCACGATCAATCTGGACGCCTCATTATCGCCTGGAGAGATCGACCAGGTCATCTACAAAAACGATATCTGTGCAATCATCCTTCTGGGCGACTCTGACAAGCAGCTGGTCACGCACTTTGCAGGGACCAAAATTCCCGTTATCTGCTGCAGCTTTTTTTATCCGGATGTACCGACGGATGTGGTAATCGAAGACAATTTTGCCGGCACATATCTGTTGATGAAGCACCTGTATGAACACAACTACAGGAAAATAGGATTTATCGGCAATCCCAACCGCTACTTCTCTTTCTTCGAACGATACATGTATTTTAAAAGCGCCTGCGAACATTATGCGCTGCCTGTGGATCCGGATATATGCATCGCAGATCTGCCCCTGGATGAGCCGATTGCCTTGGAAAACATGGTCGCCCGGCTAAGGCATCTGCCCTACATACCGGAGGCATTCCTCTGCGCGGACAACCGCACCGCCGTCCTGACCATCAAGGCCCTTGAGGAAATCGGCTACAGCATTCCCGCCGACATTGCGGTCACAGGTTTTGACAACAACGACCTGTCCCGACTGTCCACCCCCGCTGTGACGACCATTGATACCATGATAGATCTGCAGGCCGAAACCGTTGCAACACAGCTATGGCGGAAAATCAACGCCGGCTCTGCAGACAGCGTGGACTGTAAGCGCATCTGTCTCCCCGTCCACCTGGTCAGCGGCGACTCTGTGGATTTGGAGCACAGGCTGTCTGCGGAATGATGCGGTTCCATCGCAAAGTTTTTTCTCCCCCCGATCATCAGAAATATTTTGTAACGTATCGTAAGCGCGGCTGGCGGCATTGAAAAGAGTTCTTTCCCGCAGCCTCCGCAGAAGCGCTGTAAACACAAAAACATACGCCGGAGAAGAAAATCTTCTCCGGCGTATGTTTTTTGATCAAGCATATCCCTGCGGGGGGCCGTTTCGTATCAGGCCGTAGCGCACGGCCATCTGGCAGCGGCACCAATGCCTGATGCACAGCGGATGTCCGGCAATGCCGCCCCGGGCAGTTCTGCATGTAGATAGTCAGACAACATGACCGTCGTGGAGCCGGCCGATCTCGGCCTCGTCCATTCCCAGTACAGCCCGCAAGAGCGCATCGGTATGCTCCCCCACCACAGGGGCAGAGCGCATCGCCGCATCGAGACAGCCGTGCATCTTGATGGGAGAACCGGGAATTTCGATCTCCTCGCCGATTCCGGTATCCTTTACCTTCCAAAGCATGTTCCGGTCCCGCAGCACGTCCTGGGCGCAGACCTGGTCCATGTTCAGGATCCGGCCAAAGGGGATTCCCGCCCCCACCAGCATCTGCTCCATCTCATCCACGGTATAGCCGGCAGCCCACTGGGCAATGATGCCGCGCAGCTCATGGATGTAATTTTCGCAGCGCTTGGCATTGGTGACAAAGCGCGGGTCCTCCGCCAGTTCCGGGCGGTTCATCAGGCCGCACAGCGCTCTCCAGAACCCATCCGTTCCGCAGGCCATAACAAAGTTCCCGTCCTTGGCGCTGAAGGAGTCGAAGGGAGAGATACCGGGATCCCGGTTGCCCTCCGGCTTGGAAACGTGGCCGTTGATGGTGTACTCCACCGCCCCGGCCTCCAAAACGGAAAAGATCGTATCCACCATGGACACATCCAGCCGGCGGCCCAGGCCGGTCTTGCTTCTCTGATACAGCGCCATCGCAATCCCCAGCGCCAAATAAGTACCGGAATAGTTGTCGGCAATGGCCGGGCCGACCTTCGTCTGCTGATCGCCGAAGCCCGTCATGCTCATCATTCCGCCCATGGCCTGTGCAATGATGTCATAGCAGGGCCGCTGGGCCAGCGGGCCCTCCAGGCCGAATCCGGAAATGGAGGCATAGATGAGGGAGGGGTTGATCTCCTTGAGGACATCGTAGCCGAGGCCCAGGCGCTCCATCGTGCCCACCCGGAAATTCTCACAGACTACATCGGACTGCGCCACCAGCTTTTTGAAAATCGCTTTGCCCTCTTCACTCTTCAGGTCCAGGGTCATACCGTATTTATTGCGGTTGATATAGGCGAAATAGCCGCTGGAGCCGTTTTTGAAGGGGGCCCAGTTTCGGCTCTGGTCCCCTTTTCCGGGGACCTCGATTTTGATGACCTCCGCGCCCTGGTCCGCCAGATGCATGGTGCAGAAAGGCCCGCTATACGCGTGGGTCAGATCCAGAACACGGACGCCGGTCAGCGGCTTGTCAGCCGGATTGCACTGGGCGGCCGGGGCATGTTGATTCATAGGTAGTCTCCTTTTCAAATACGATCAGATACGGTTGCGGCTGCCGCAGGGGCATCCCCCCTGCGGCGAAATGAAACGTCAGCGGGCACGGTTCCCGCGGATTTCTGCCCGGCGGCGCAGGTTCTGCGCCGCCGGACCTTTTTCAATGGGGCAGCCTTATTTCTTTGCCTCAGCAGGATCATCCAAAAGCATATGATCCTCCTTTGCCGCGCACTTTCCGGCATTGCGGAATGCAGAGACGATAATCACCATCATAATGAAGGCGATGGGGAAGCCGATGATGACCCACATTCCCTTGACGGAACTGACGCCGCCGGAGGCCACCAGCAAATAGGCGACGGTACCCATAATGATGCCGAAGAGGATCTTCAGCGTGCGGGGCGCCTCGTCATCCACACTGAGGCCATGGGTGCTGATGGTAGCCAGCGCGGCAGCCACAGGGTCCGCCATGGTGGCAAAGGATGTGAAAATGGAAATCAGGAACACCGCGATCAGGACCTTGCCAAGGGGGAAGGAACCCAAAATGTAGAAGATGGTGGACTCCATGCCGGTGGTGTTCACTGCATTCCAGATATCGAAGGAGCCGGTGCTCTGCATATTCAGTGTGATGCCGCCGAACGCCGCGATCCACACCATGCAGAAAATGGACGGAGCCAGCACATTCACCAGAATGAAGGAGCGGACCGTGCGGCCCTTGGCCATACGGCTGAGGAACATACCCAGAATCGGCGCGTACACAATGAAGGAGGCCCAGTACTGAACGATCCAGTCGGCATACCAGGTGTCCTCGTCCGCCATGGTATTCAAAATGGCCGTGTGGGTGAAGGTGTTATCCAGCAAACTGGCAAAGGACTCCGTTCCCAGCTTTGCCATAAAGGTGGAGGGGCCGAACACGCACACAAACACCAGCATGGCGATAAACACGATCGTAGTAAAGGAGGAGAGCTTTTTCAGGCCCTTTCCGATACCGGAGACGCAGGAGACGGTAAACAGGACCGTGATGATGACGGCCACCACCAGCCAGACACCCACGCCGGTCTTGAGGCCCGCGAGATACTCCACGCCGGCGCCGATCTGCATCAGGCCGACGCCCATGGAGCAGGCCACGGCGCCGCACATGGTAAAGATCGTCAGGCCGTGAACGACGGTCTCCAGCTTGCTGGCGTTTCTGTTGAACGCGCTGTTGAGCACGGGGCCGTAGGCCAGGGGCTTGCGCATGTTGTAGGCCGTCAGGGCAAAGGCCACAGCGCAGATGGTGTACATGCAGTACTGCGGAATGGACCAGTTCCACATGGTTTGGGAGATGGAGAAGATGGCCGCCTCCCGGCTGCCGGCCTCCACACCCGCCGCCACCGGAGGCGTCATGAAGTGGTAGATGGGCTCGCCCATGGCCCAGAACAGCAATCCGGTTCCAATGCCGCCGCACAGGGACATCGTGATCCAGTTCCAGGTCTTGAAATCCGGCTTGGCGTCCGGACCGCCGATCTTGATGCTGCCGAACTTGGAAAATGCCAGCACGAACGTCAGGATGATGCAGATAATGGCAAACAGCTCAAAGAACCAGCCCGCCCGGTCTGCCATGCCGTAGAGAATGCTGTTGAGGAGGGAACCCAGGGCGTCTGTCGCAAAAATACCAGCGCCGACCAGAATACACAAACACACCAGCGCAGGCCAAAAGGCGGCTTTATTAATATTTGTATTTTTCATATATTCTCCCTACATCTTTCTCAAGCTTCAACGAAAAATCGGGATCGCGAAAAGCAGCTCCTTATTCGTAGTAGATATCGATTTCGTCCCGGTCGTCATGGAACTCCACCTCTTTGGCGCCTTCCAGCTTGGCATAGTCCTCCTCGCTGAGGTTGACCACGGGGATGTCAACGCCGTAGAAGCGCTTTGCGATGATGGGTCCGGTGAGGACCACGGGGTCGCTGCGCAGATTGATGATGGCGGCGGGCGCACAGCCGGTCCGGATCTGCTCCAGGATGATCAGGCCGGTGCCGCTGCTGCCCTTGGGCGTGGTAAAGGCCAGAACCTTGCCGGCCATGTTCTTCATATAGAGGGAGTGACGGTTGTCCCGGATCGTTCCGCTCTGGGGGTCCACGGTGCCCCAGAAACTCATGGGCTCATTGGCATAGAGCAGTTCTGCACGGACATTGCCATAGACGGCAGTCTTGCACTTGACGGTCACTTTCTCCATGGTTTCGCCTCCTTCATGACTTTACCCGCCACGGCGGATTCAATGCACTCCTTCATGCTGCCAAACACCGGCTGGAGCCCGCGCATGGCAAAGCAGTAGGTGTCGAACTTTCCGGAGTTGGACATCATGGTGTTGGTGCCCAGATTCTTGTTCCGGTACTCCAGGATACACCCATCGCTGTAAATCTCCACGCCCAGACGGATCAGTCGCTCGTACAGGCCGCTGTCCTTCAGGCGGTCCGCCACGCTTCTGGGGGTGATAAGCCAGAAATGGACGTTCTCATGGACCCGGCGTCCGCGGAACAGCTCCTCGACCTTGGCGCACTCGTTGTAGGAGCAGTGGGGGCAGCCCAGGACAATGGCGTCAATATCCGTGACGTTCGGATTGGTGATCTGGCGCTCGGCTTCCGCCAGGTCGGAAAGGTGGATCTCCACCACTTCCTTGGGCTCCTTCCCGCCAAAGGCCTGCTCCTTGGTCTGGGCCTCCGGCGTCACGCCGATCATATGGAACAGCGCGATGCCGCCGGAGGAGGCCGCCGTGGCGCTGAACTGCTTCAGGATCTCATTGGTGATCCCCTTGGTGGGCATTCCCTCCAGTGCCCAGACGCGGTCGGCGACGATGGAGCCATAGGCATAGGAGATCAGATTGAAGATGTCCTCTTCCACAAAATACTCCGGCTTGATATCAGCGCCCAGCTTCACCAGGCCCTCCGCGAAGCGGTTTTCGGGCTTATGGAGGCCGAAGTAGGGCGCGCGGCCGGCGATGCCGCACAGCAGCTCCAGAGGACCGGCGTAGCGGTTGGTACGGGCGCCGATGATGGAGTTGTAGTAGCAGATCACGTTGGACTCGGCGCTGGCGAACTGCTGTCCGAAGGAGGGCGCCACGCCGGCATGGTAAGGTGCGCAGGACCAGGTGGGGATCGCGCCCATTTTTACGTGCGCCGCCTCAATGCGGCGGGTGGCGGACATGGTCTCCACATCGTGCTTTTGTCTGTCCCAGAGGTTGAGGTCGCACGCCGTGGCGTTGGTGGTGGTGGGCACTGCAAACTTGGCGCCCTTGGCGGCCAGATGTTCCGCGAAAGCAACCTGGGCCTCGCCGGCGTAAACCGTGCTGTCATCGTGGCAGCCTACGATCTCCACGAATTCCTCCACGTCGTAAAACGCCGCCAGGTCACACAGGGCCTGGAGGGCCTGCTGGCGCATTTCTCCCTGTTCGCCGTCCAGCATCGACTTCTCATAGTCTGTCAGTTTCATTGCTATCCCCTTTCTTCCGGCGGATATTGTTACCCGCTGATTTCCCTCATATCAGTCAGATTCAATCGCACACGAATGCGGTCATGGCAGCTTCCAGCTTGGCTCCGGCCGGCAGGTCCCCTACCTGCACCAGCACCCGGGCCGGGCGGTGGTCACCGAAGAACTCCGTGTACACCTCGTTGATGGCCGCAAAATCATCCAGCGTCTTGACGAACACGTCGACCTTGGCAATGCTCTCCTTGCAGCCGCCGCCGGCCTCCACGATGGAGAGGAGGTTGTTCAGCACCGTCCGGGTGGCCGCCTTGATCTCCGTCACCATCTCATTGGTATCCGGGTCCAGGGGGATCTGTCCGGAGGTGATGATCATATTGCCGTACTTTCTGCCGTGGGAATAAGGTCCGATTGCCTTCGGTGCGTGTTCACTCTTGAGTTCTTCCAGTTTCATTTTGCTTGCCTCCTGTAATTTTTTGCTGTGCGCCCGGGCCTCCGGGTCCCGCCCGGACGCACAGGGTGTTTTTTATGTGCAGCGTACAGATGGATGGGGCGATCCAGTCTGCTCCGGAGGATCTCCCTCAGCCTTGACGGTCGATCCCGCCGAAGGAATAATCCAGATTCACGCAGGCGCACACCATCTCCGGGTCACAGGCCTGCGCAGCCCGCTGGATCTTGCTGACAAGGGACTTCTTGCAGTAGCACACCAGCCCGGCGCCCTCCGCGAAAGGCACTGTCCGGCAGGGGAAGCTGCTTTGCAGGGCGCGGGCCACTTCCTCCGCTCTGGGGGTGTAAAGCACCGCCGCGCACTTGACATCAAAGCCGTACATCACCTTGTCGATGGCGATGACACACACGTACAGATCCAGCACGGAGTACAAAAACAGATCCCAGTCCTGCAGCAGGATGGAGCCCACCGTGATGATGATGAAGTCGCCGATCAGCAGGATTGTCCCAATGGGGAGATTGGGATACCTGCGCACGACCAGCCGCCCCACCACAGTGGTGCCGCCGGTGGTGGCGCCGCCCTTGAGGATCATCCCCAGGCCGATTCCCATCACCACGCCGCCGAATACCGACGCCAGGAGCATATCCTCCGTCAGCGGCGGAAGCACCGCCCACCAGTCAATGAACACAGAGGTGAGCACGACCGTGATGACTGTATAGACCAGCAGCTTTTTCCCCAGGAAGAACACAGCGATCAGCACCAGCGGCACGTTGATGACCAGGTTCAGCGCGCCGATCGGAATGCCGAACAGCGCCTTTGTCACCACTGCGATGCCGGTCACGCTGCCTGGGATGATATGCACCGGGTCCAGGAACCACACCATGGACAGGGCATAGAGTACACAGCCGCCCAGTATGTACGCCAACTCCAGAAGCGTCTGCTTTGTCTGCAAGGTTTTGCCCATCCGCCTCTGTCCTCCTTACAGTTCCTTGACCGTCTCCATGCCCTGCTTGTAGCAGGCCAGATTGGACGGGGTATTGCGGCCTTTCTTCTCGAAGTAGTGATCCAGGCCCTGTCCAAACTCCTCCGGGTCGATCAGGCCGGTGGCCTGCATCATGGCGCCCAGCATCACCAGGTTGGCCGCCCGGCCGTTTTCCAGGCTGTTGGCGATATTGGTCGCGTCCACGCCGTAGACCTTCACATGCTTGGGGTATTCCCGCTGGCCCATCAGAGAGCTGTTGACGATGACGCAGCCGCCCTCGCGCATATCGCCGATGAACTTATCGTAAGAGGGCTCGTTCATAGCCAAAAGGATGTCCAGCTTGGTGGGGTAGGGGCTGCCGATCTCCTCGTCGGAGATGACCACGCTGCAGCTGGCCGTGCCGCCGCGCATCTCCGCGCCGTAGGAGGAGGTCCAGCTGACCTCCTTGCCCTTCTGGGCAGCCACATCAATCAGGATCTTTCCGGCAGTCAGGATGCCCTGTCCGCCGAATCCCGCCAAAATCATATCAGCCATTGCTTTCACCTCCGCGATCCACATAGACGCCCAGGGGGAACACTTTCTCGTTTTCGTTCCTGATCTTCTCGTTGGCCTGCACCGGCGTCAGCTTCCAGTTGGTGGGGCAGGGAGAGAGGACCTCGATCAGGGAGAAGCCCTTCTTGTCGCGCTGGTTTTCAAAGCCCTTTTTGATGTACTTCTTCGTCTGATCGATGTGCTTGGGGTCATAGATGGCACCCCGGGCCAAAAACTCCACGTCAAAGGCGGAAAACGCCTTGAGCATATCCACGGGATGGCCCATGGTCTCTTTTTTCCGGCCGGTCTTGCTGCTGAGCGTCTTGTCACCGATGAGGGTAGTGGCCAGGTTCATCTGTCCGCCGGTCATGCCGAAGATGCCGTTGTTCACCACGATCATGGTGATGGGCACATCGCGGATGGCGGCGTAGGCTGTCTCGTCCAGGCCGATCACGTAGGAGCAGCCGTCGCCGGCATGGACGTACACGGTGGTGTCGGGCCGGACCTTCTTGATGCCGGTGGCCACGGAGGCGCAGCGGCCGTGGGGGCCGGCGATGAACTCAAAGTTCAGCGCGTCCTGCGACCAGAAGGCACAGGCGATGTCCACGCAGGCAATGACCTGATCCTGCAGGCCCAGTTCTTCAATGCTCTCGGCGATCAGCCGCTGAATGATGCCGTGGCCGCAGCCGCCGCAGTATCCCGCGGTTTGAATGATGGATTCCGGTTTTTTGTAAACAGGCATCTTATAGCACCTCCATGGGCTGAATCTTCCCTGCCAGGACCTCGCTGCAATAGGCGATGATCCCCTCCACGGTGGGCAGGTCCTTGGTCGTGAGATAGCCGTAGAGCGGCTTGGTGTAGCGGGTGGCAGTGAGGATGTCCTCCCCCATCTGGGAGGTCAGGCTCATCTCCACAGAGACATAGCCCTTCACGCTCTCAGGCACATTGGCAAAGGCCTTGCGGGGATAGGGCCACACGGTAATGGGCCGGATCAGTCCCAGCTTCATGCCCTCCTTCCGGGCCTGGCGGACTGCGGAGCGGCACACCCGGGAGGAGATGCCGTAGGCCACCAGGACCAGTTCCGCATCCTCCACCATGAACTCCTCCCAGCGCTGCTCCTGTTCGAACATGGTCCGAATCTTCTCCCGCATGTGCTGGTTGTATTTCTCGTAGCCCATGTAGTAGCTGACGTTGTACGCCTTGTTTTTCTTCTGGTCTCTGGGCTTGCCGGTCAGTGTCCAATCGAATTGATCCATGTCATGTTCTTTGGCCTCCGGCAGGTAGCACTTCTCGATCATCTGACAGATGGCGCCGTCGCTCAGGATCTCCACCACATTGCGGTACTTTTCCGCCAGATCAAAGGCCAGATAGGTCAGATCCGCGCACTCCTGTACGGAAGCCGGTGCCAGGACCAGCAGCCGCTTATCGCCGTGGCCGCCGCCGCGGGTGGATACCCAGTAGGAGTCCTGACCGGCAGTGATCTCACCGTCGCCCAGGCCGTACCGCATGGCGTTGACGATGACGGCGGGCAGCTCCGCGGCGGAGAGGTAGGAGATCTCCTCCTGTTTAAGGTCAAAGCCCGGGCCGGAGGAAGAGGACATGCACCGGGCGCCGCAGGCGGCCGCACCGTACAGCATGCTCATGCTGGCGATCTCATTTTCGCCCTGGATAAAAACGCCGCCCCGCTTTTCCATGTTGTCGGCCATGTATTCCAGGATCTCGCTCTGGGGGGTAATGGGATATCCGGCGTAAAAACGGCAGCCGGCCCGCAGCGCCGCTTCCGCGACGGCCTCGTTGCCTTTCAGCAGCTTGTAGGATTCACTCACTTCTATTCTCCTTTCTCACTCCACCGTAAAGACATAGTCCGGGCAGATCTTGTAGCACATGCCGCAGCCGATACACAGGTCCTCGTCCACCCGGATGATCTCATAGCCCTTTTTGTTGACGGTCTCCAATGGAATGATCGCTTTTTTCGGGCACACGCCAACGCACAGACGGCAGCCCTTGCACAATTCCGTGTTTGTTTTTGCCTTTGCCATTTTTGGTTTCCCCCCAACAGTAAGTTTTCATTTTTGAAATGATTGTATTGTATTTTGAAACGCAAGATTATAATACTTCTAAGGATTTTAAAAGTAAATACCTCATTTTACTTTTCTACATATGTCATAACCATTTTAAAATTTTATTGTCTATTTTGATATTTCGTTACACCGTTTCAAAATTTGCGCACTTTTTTCATTTGACGCATATACATTTCATGTATATAATAGAAAATGACAGAATAAATTGACGTATTTGCACAAAGGCAGGTTTGATTTTATGCCCACTTCTTCACCCTCCAGCGGGTCTGTCCAGTCCATCGACCGTGCGTTTCTGGTTCTGGAAACTGTGGCCAGAAACGACTCCATAAGTCTCAACAGTCTCCATAAGGAACTCGGTTTGAATAAAGCCTCGCTGCTGCGGATCGCCATGACACTGTGCGACAACGGCTATCTGCTGCGGGATGCAAAGACGGGGGACTACTCGTTGTCCCTGAAGGCCTTTGAGATCGGGGTGCGCGCGGTCCGGAATCTGGACTACATCAACCTGGTCAAGGGGGAGCTGGAAACGCTGTCCAACGAGCTGGGGATCATCGCCCAGTTTTCCGTGGAGGACAACAATGAACTGTTGTGTCTGGAGAGCTTTGACAAGAACAATTCTCCCTTTTCCATCTATACGCGGGTAGGCGGCCGCTCCCCCCTGTACTCCACCAGCGCCGGAAAGGCAATCCTGAGCACGTATTCAAACGAGGAGATCCTCCGCAAGTGGGAGCTGATGGAGGCCAAGCCTCTGACGCCCAACACCATCCGCACCGCCGATGAACTGATGCAGGATATCGCCCGCATCCGGGAGAGAAACTACGCACTGGATATGGAGGAAAATGAACCGGGGCTGTTTTGCGTGGGCACGGTATTGATGAATTACAACCGCAAGCCCCTGGGTGCCATCAGTCTTTCCAGCCGTTCCATGACGGAAGAGGATCAGGCCCGATATGCCCAGGCTCTGCTCCAGCACACCCAGCGCCTGTCCTCCATGCTTGGCTATTCTAATCGTTGAACTCGTTATACGGCGAGAATAAAGTCATAATTTGATTATTTTCTCAAAAAAGGTATGATCTTTTGATCACCAGCGGGCCGCAAAGAAGCCGTATACATTCAAAATTGAGGGCTTTGGTCGGCCGCTTTCTTTTGCGGCCCGTCGGTTTGAAGCATGGTTCCGCTTCGCAAGACTGATATATTTCTATTCAGGTGAATATGCAAAAAAGCCTGTTCCCTTGCCGGGGCAGGCTTTTCGCTTATCGTTTCCGCGCGTCCGCTCGTTCCGCAGCGCAGCGGACCGGCCATATCAGGATCCGCGTGCCTATCCGTTTCCCCGGGATACAGCCGATCTCATTCGCGGGAAATGTCTAGCCGCTGACATGCCGGCAGAGGAACTCGTCCTTTCACTGTCTCTTCCTTGATGCGCATATCACCCTCTCAGTGGCCAAAGCATGGTGCCCCGCAAAAGCTCCCAAAACGCAGAAACCCCCGCTGTTTTCAGAAGAAAACAGCGGGGGTTTGATCTTGTCCAGCTCAGAACCGCACTAGCAGGCCGGAAATTGGAGCGGCAGAGAAAGTCCCGGTGTGCATCCCCTGCGGGCGGATGTTTTTCCGGCAGATATTGCTTCGCCACAGCCCCGTAAAACAGCAGGAATGAAACAGCCATATCTGATATTCCATACCGCATCGTCAAGATCCGGCTGTAAAAGCCGTCATGGCACGGCTCGGGCAGAGGGAGAAAGGCAGGCACCGGGCGGCGCGCAAAGCTTCCCGCCCGGCGCCTGTTCGCTTCTTTCCATGCAAATCAATTCCCGGCAGCCCTCACCCCGGCCATATCATCTGCACTCGCGGCTCCCCATTCGGTCAACAGCCAGTCTATCGGCTTTTCGCCCGTGTTCAGGAAAATGCGCTTTTTGTTGGCCCGCAAAATTCTTCCTGCAGTCCCAACCATAAAGGACCAGGCAGATCACTGTCAGCAAGGCCTCCACCACAGGCTGCGCGGCAATAACGCCAGCAAGCCCCCACAGATGGTTGAGCAGAATAACCGCAGGAATAAACAGCACAGCGTTGCGCAGCACTGTAATGCTCAGAGAATAAAGCGCCTTCCCCAACGCCTGAAAATAGCTGGTCACCATGTTGATGATTCCCAGCGCAGGAGCCGACAGGCACAGCACCCTCAGGAAATTTCCTGCCTGAGCAGCCAAAATATCCTCATGCAGGAAAATTCCCGCCAGCTGCTGTCCAGTAAGCAAAAACAGCAGCGTAAACACCGAACCCAGCAAAACTCCATACAGCGTGGAAAGCCGCATCGTAGCTGTCATACGCCCCGACTGCCCTGCGCCGAAGCAGTAGCCAATGAGAGGGGTAACCCCCTGAGACAGGCCTACCGACAGCATAATCGGCACCATGTCGATTTTATAGGCAATGCCATAGGCCGCCACAGCGTTGGAGCCATAGATGGCAATATAGTTATTGAGCACAATGTTGGCCACGCTCATCAAAACAGTAATGAGGGCTCCCGGAATCCCGATGGACACCACACTGCTCACCATACCGCGGTCCGGGCAAAATGCCCGGGGCGATACAGAAAACAGAGGATCGCCCCGCCGGTTTTGATTGACCATGCAGGCGAGATAATACACACTGGAGCAGACAAACCCCAGAGAGGTGGCGGCAGCGGCTCCTGCGGCCCCCCAGCCCAGGGGGATGATAAACACGTAATCCAGCACAATATTGATGGCATTGCCTAAAACAAGGCCTACCGTACTCTCCCGGATAAGTCCGGCGGAGCGAAACAGATGGACAAATCCATTGGAAAGCATGATAAAAGGCGCACCCAGGAACACATAACGGAGATAATCCTGCGTGTAACCCAGGTTCTCCGCATCCGCTCCGGCAAGCTCCGCCAGCGGAGCAAGCAGCAGAAGCCCCAAAACAGCCGTAAACACACCGGACAACGCCATGGCATAGGTGCAGAAATTTACCGTTTTTCCGGCGTACTCCTTCCGTCCCTCTCCCAGAAGACGGGCAATCACGCTGCTGCCGCCCATACCAAATACACAGGCAATGGACATGATAATCAGCAGAACCGGAGTACACAGGGTCACTGCCGCGATCATGGCGGGCTCCTGGGTCAGGGAAACAAAAAAGGTGTCCGCCATATTGTAGATCAACGTGGTAAGCTGGCCCAGCATGGCAGGCAATCCCACCCGGGCGATGGCTCTGGACAGATTGGTTTCATCAAATACCGATGTCATCGTCATTCCTCCCTTGCAAACGCCTCGATTATACCGTAAACTAAAGAGGCGAACCCGGACATATGTCCCGTTTTGGGAGGCGCTATGGAAAAAATTTATGACGCGCAGGCCATTGCAGTCTGGGCAGGAAAAAGCCGATACCGCATGGTTTTGGAACAGCTGAGGCCCAATCTTGTTTTACTGCGTTATGAAAAAGGGGAGCTGGTCACCTCCCCTCTGCTGGAAGAGGCCTGGTTTCAGGTTGTTGTCCAAGGAAGTCTGAACATTTATTTCATTCGGGACGATGGCGGCCGTTACTCGCTTTCCAGCGGCAAAACGGACTATATCCTTGGCGATATGGACTTGTTTCATTCCAGTATAGGCAGTATTTATACGGAAGCGGCAGAACCGCTGCTTTGCCTCGCTCTGTCCATATCGCAAAACCGGGATGCACTTTTGGCAGACAATCTCTTCCTGCAAATGATCTGTCAAAGTCTGACGGATAAAATGGCCGCCATCACCGCATTGAATGCGGCTCCCGGGTCCCTTTCCGACCGTGTTCTCTCCTACATGCGCTATAAGTGTCAGGATGGAGTCTTGCAGGGAATCGAACGGGAGGCATTTCGCCTGCACTGCAGCGCCCGCCAGCTTCAACGGGTCCTGAATGCGTTGGAGCGGCAAGGGGAAGTTTTAAAAATCGGCAAGGGCGCATACCGCCTGTCCCCGGCCAGATAAAACAGCCCACATGGATCAAAACCGTGCATTTTGCAGAAAGCAGGACGGAGTCATGTATCAATACAAAAATCTGCAGGGGCTTCCCTTCCACAAAATTTCCGCATGTCTGAACTGTGCCTTTTCCGACTATGCGTTCCCGATCCACCTGGACGAAAAGGCGCTGGCCGAACTTTTGTCGGCGACCGGTGTGGACAGATCGTTGTCTTTCGGTGCTTTCTTGGATGGAACGTTGATCGGGTTTATGTTTAATTCCTGCGGTCTTTATCAGGGCCATCGGGCGGCCTTTGATGTGGCAACCGGTGTGATTCCGGTACATCGGGGCAAGCAGGTCTTTACCCGTCTCTTTGCTTTTGCCAAGAGAGCACTCAGGCAGCAGCAAATCGAGCGGTACTATCTGGAGGTGCTTCAGGAAAACGAGCGGGCCATCGCGCTTTATAAACGGCAGGGATTTTCCATCACGAGAGAGTTTGCCGTCTTAAGCGCCAGTACCCCAAAGGGGTACAGTCCGTCAAGGCAGGTGCAATTTTCCAGCCTTGCGGCATTTGATTTCCAGCAAGCCGCTGGTCTCAACCGGAATCTGCCGTCATACGAGCATTCAGACCGCGTGCTGTGGCTGCACCCGGACCGTTATGAGGTTGCATTCATCAAGGGACAAACGATCTCTGCCTGGTGCGTATTTTCAAAGGAAAACGGGCAAATTTTTCAGTTTGGCTGGAACGGAATCAAGGATTTGAGAGAGGTGGTGCTGGCACTTCTTCTTCGATATCCGCATGTTGCGGCGAAAAATATCGAATCCAACCAACAGCAGATCTTGGAAATGCTGGAATCTCTCTCCTTTAAAGTGATCACAAGACAATACGAAATGGTCCATACTCTTGATTACGCGTGATTTGCCGGCTTTGTATGAAAAGATCCGGCACGCTCTGGAGGCGCAGCCGTAATCCTTCTGCTCGTTTCTGCCGGACAGCCTGTAATAAACTTTATTTTTATTAAGGGGTACGGGCATATCTTTCCGCAGAGGGCATCATAGTCATCTTGGCAGCAGGAGAATCTCACTCCGGCAAAATTCCCCCGGTTCCAAACGCCCCCTCTTCCGATGTCTCTCTTCTGAAAATGGAACAGAACCAGAGCGGGCATTCCCGTTTGAAAGCGGAGGCGGACAAGCCATAACAGGAGTACTTGCGGCCTGTCATAGGGAAAGCAGTATGATTGCCCGTATGTACTAATCAATGAAATCGGGGGCGCAAACCCGGATCCAGAAGCAGGGTTCAGCGGCCGGACGACCATAGGAGTCCTCATACAGGTCATGCAAAAAGAAACGACAGCAAAGAGCGCGCACCGGGCGGGAAGCAAAGATCCCTGCCCGGTGCGCTTTAAACCTTTTCAGACATGCCGGCACGCCAAAAGGATATAAGCAGGCAGTAATCTCTAAAACCGCAAACCGCCAGCCAAAGCGGGTCTGGAGTTTTTTCCCAGTTAAGAGTATTTCCAATTGTTCCTTGGCTGGAGTCTGCCGTCGGGATATTCTCCTGTAGTGATATATCGGCAGTATTCATCCGGTGATAGCTTTGCTAAATCCCACTGGCAGTGGTCACGGTTTTAGTAGTCCATCCAGCGGTCAACGGAGGCCGTGGCCTCCGCGAAAGACATCCAGTTCAGGATCTCACCTGCCATTTCGCCCTTCAAGTGTCTGAAGGTACCCTCCTGATACGCATTGGCCCAGCAGTTTCCCCGGACGACATAGACCAGCACAGCTCTCGGCTCCTCGCCAGCCGGATAAGTTCAAACTAGAATATAGTGCCTTGGTCGCTACGGATTACGGTCTTTTTGCTTAGTGAGCCCCTGTATCTGCTCTACCGTCTCCAGGATAAAATCCACCCCCAAAGCCTTGTTCAAAGCATAGGCCACGATCAGCTTCTTGAAGACGTTCAAGATTGTGAACAGGTGACAGAACATTTTGTTAAAGGGTAGATGATGTCAGTCAGCAGCATAGTTCTGAGACCGCTGGACTCACCCCCCCGAGTTACCAAATCCTCCGCCGCAGTACCCATCCGAATGGACTTCTGCAATCTGAGATATGGGTTCGGTTTCTGGATAGGGCAAGATAGATTGTATTTCCACATGAGCGGTCAAATCTTCTTCACATTCATGCAGATGCCCATGTCCGGCGAGTCATGCAGCTTCATGACTTTTTAAGAAAGCCTTCTACTGGAGCACTAGGGTTCCCCGCTTCATGCATTGGCCTCATCCACCAGTGCTGCTTGTGAGACGCACGTCCTCCCAAGAGCCCTAGCAAAGTCCTTCCGATAACTTGATAGCTGCCCTTCGGATACGCTCGGTGGTGTTGTAAATACGTTCACGACCCTGGATTTCTCTGTTGTAGTCCAACTTGCAGAAAGCATCCTTGCCAGTGTAGCCCTGGCAGTTGAAGACCCGGAACATCTGCTTGAAGGCCAGGGTATAAGAGATGATGTCCGGGATGGCCCAGGATACATTGTGATCTGCTCTGAGGAGGTTCAGTCCTTCCCATGTAAATTTTCTTGTCATTCGTATATTGTACTTTCATCCGGTAATCTCATCACACCGCAGATGCCGCCATTTGACCCGATGAGGTAAATGTATGTCCACCCACTGTGGCCGTGGGCAATTTCCCGTGTCCATTTTATTGGGTACAGTTTATTTCACGTGTGAGTTACCGTGCAGCTCAAATGCTTAATTCACATTTTACCCACGCAGAAAACACAAATCTACAGCAGAAGCGCAAAACTTTAAAATCTTCGGGTGCTTTTTGAACTACTGAGTGAATTTGAATCTCCGCCACGTCCTTACCAATTGATGATAAAATGATAATTGGACAGTCCAAATTCAGAAGCATCATCAACTGTTCAAACAATTGGTAACCAATTTCAGATATTACTCTGCCTCTGATTGGAATGAAGCATCCATCAAGCCACCGGTAATATACAGTTCCGTTCCGGAAACCTGCTCAGCATAATCCGACAATAAATAAAGGATGCCCGCCACATTATCCTCAAAGGTCTGTATCTTACCCATGGGGAATACTTGACTTCCAATACGATTGATCCACTCCATTCCTCCTTTGCATTCGCGCAGCGCTAATTCGCCAGGCGTAGCAATCCAGCCAATTGTAATCCAGTTACAGCGGATATGATATTTCGCATAGTTTTTTGCTATATGCAGCATCAACGTACGCATAGCCCCTTTTGATACCGCGTAGGCTGCCCGATCTTCTTCGCCCCCATAAGCATGCAGTGATCCCATGTTGATGATACTTCCGCTTCTGGCTGGTTTCATATACCGCAGGGCATATTTTGCACAAAAAAACGCACTTTTCGCGTTTGTATCCATAATGGATTCATACAGTTCCTCCGTTGTATCCAATATGGATGCGACAGGCAAAATCCCCGCATAATTGACCAAGCCATCAATTTTTCCATAGGCAGCGTATGCACGCTCCATCAAATGTTCGCACTCTGCAGCTTTTGAGACATCTGTGCGCACAAACATAGCGTCTCCTTTGCCCTCCGTCCGAATAACACCGATGATTTCTTCAGCCGCAGCGGCATCCCGCCCAGCTATGACAACTTTTGCTCCCTCCGCTGCTGCAGCAATAGCGGCAGCGCGGCCAACACCTTTTGTTCCACCGGTTATAACGATAACTTTGTCCTTCAATAAATTCTGCATAATTGTTCATCCTTTCCTTCATCGAATTGTTAACCTTACGTTTTAATGCCCGTATCCGAATGAAAATCCAAGCAAGAACAAATCACAACGCAAGCATATTCCTTCTATGGCTCATATAAGGGTTCATACCATTTTTGGCAATTATATGATACAAATCCGCAACAAAATCAATGCATTTGCAGTCCCTTTTCGGTAAGCTGGAGATACTATCAAGTAAAGGAGGGTATCCAAACCGCGTCTGGATACAAAAGCGTATGGACATTCATTTGTTGCAGCATATTGGGGATATGTCACAGCTCGCCGGAATCACCCGAAGTGAGATTTCTTCTGGTCCGGCAAGAGGCGACGGCATCATAGAGGTGTATAATGCCGCTGGATTAAGATTCCGCGTTCTTGAAAGTAAATGTCTGGATATTCTCGATCTCTCATACCAAGGCATAAACATGGGATTTATCAGCAAAAACGGAATTGCAGCTTCCTCTTCTTTCAATGCATTGGACGGTGAATTTCCATATTACTTTATTCCGGGCATGCTTACAACCTGCGGCCTCGCAAATATCGGAAACGCCTGCTTTGATAATGGCGCCTTTAGAAATATGCATGGCAGGATCAGCAATAAACAGCCTGAATATATTTCCACCGATGCTCACTGGGAGGGCTCCGATTATATTTTATCTGTATCCGGCAAAATGAAAGACTCATATCTATACGGATACAACCTGCATCTGGATCGGAAAATGGAGGTATCCTTATACGGCAAACATATTGATATTTATGACCAAATCACAAATGTCAGTTCTGTGCGCCAGCCTTATGCAGTTCTCTACCATTTCAACTTTGGCTATCCGCTTTTAGACGCAGGGGCAAAGCTTGTGAAGGGCCCCGGCGCAATGCTTCCAAGAGATGCGGATGCAGAAGCGGGGCTGGCAGTGTGGGACCAAATCACTGCTCCAATCCCCCAGGAGCCCGAGCGCGTTTATTACCATACAAACATTGCCGATGAGACCGGATATTGTTATGCCGGCATTTACAACCAAGCGCGAAAGCTGGGCGCGTATATTCAATACTCCGCAAACAATCTACCGTATATCACGCAGTGGAAAAGTATGTGCGCCCATGATTATGTCTTGGGACTGGAGCCCTGCAACAGCTTCCTGCGGGGCTGTGCAGTAGAACAGTCCGAAAAAAATATGAGGTTTCTTGAGCCGTATGAAACAATTCATAATCATCTTCGCTTTTGCATCATTGACGGGGATCCTTCATATCAGGCCCTTCTCAATATCGTCCACAGCATAGAGGATCCCGCCAAATGAAATAACCGGAAATCATTTACCTAAGGCAAAAGACTTGCTATTTCAAACGGCAAGTCTTTTGCCACAATTATTCATAAAAATCCGGAGAAAACTTATACTGCTTTGCAGACTCGTCATCATGAGGAAATATCAGTTTTGCCTGATACTGTTTTTCAATACGGTACAATTTTTTGATTGAATCATAGAATCCCAGCGTGTCATAAATGATTCCTGGCAATTTTGCCGGTGGGCCATAATTAATAGTAGAATACGCCGCATCGCTGGGGAACAGATAATTTCCACTTTCAAGTTCCAGGAGCATACCCATAACACCGGGGGTATGCCCTCCCAACATAATCAAATGCATCCCCGGCAAGAATTCACAGTCCTCTTCCAGAAGGTGGTATTCCAGGCCAGGAATATCCATAATACTGCGAAAATAGGCAGAGTCCGAGGTCGCCTCATCATCCCTGAGATGTGTTTCTACCAATGCATACTCGAATTCCTTTCTGGACACATAGATATTCTTCCCCGCTCTGGTATTGCTAAAGAACTTCAGCCCATGTGCATGATCCCAGTGAAGATGAGACAAGACAATCATTGAAATGTCATCCACTGTCAGCCCCAACTCCGCCAAACGCCTGTCAATAAAGCAGTCACGGGTAGCTTCCATCGGGAAATACTCACTGTGAATTGGAGAACGCCCCCCTGCCTCATCTCCCGGAAAGGTCCCCACATCGTAGAGAATATATCCAGCGTCAGGATGATAGATTAACGTCATCAAAAAGGGAACCCGCCAAAACTCTGCCGGAGGGTTAGGATTTGATTTCGTGCCAGGGTGCGGCAAGGCAACATGCCAGGCCTTATCATTGTAGCCGCATCCGTTATCCATAATCCAGAATTTAAGTCCTTTCATAATATCGCCCTTTCCCAATGAACTAGATCCTAAAGAACACCCTTTTGCTGAAGTTACGCTTGTGTGGGTTGACAAATATTTTGCCAACCCACACAAAAAGCCGATTGTTAAAATAGCAGATCCTGCAGCGCTCTCAGTCTATTGATAAAGGCCCCTTCTTCCAGTTCAACCATGTCGTAGGTAATCAGATCTCCGCATTTTACATCCTGCAGCAACTTGGCCTTGGGGGAAACCAGGCCAAGGGGCAGCGCCCGGCTCTTGACCGCATCCTCATGCTTCATCATCCAGCCGCGGACAGTATAACCGCCGCCGCCATCCAGATGAGATCCTGCCTTCAAATCAGTCTTGGCCATACAGCAAGTCTCAGAAACAAAGCCATCCATGGGCACAATGGTAGGCTTGTTTTCCAATACCGCCATGGCCACACTGTGCAAAGTCTCCAGACTAGTCAGATGATACGGTCTCCACAGAATATAGTTGGGACCATCACCCTGGCTCAGATATTTCAGTTCTGCACGGACCTCTGGGTTGTCTACAGTATAGGTCACGAACACCCCCGGCGCCATGCCGTTGATATATTCAACAACCCCATACTGGTTTAAAATCCCGCCCTCTTCTTTCAGTCTGAGAAGATCCAGAAAGGGCTTGACCCGCTCAGGGGTATAGACATCCGCCGTGCCTCCATGGCAGCCAGGCACATCCGGCACGAGGCCAGTGGCATTGGAGATGCAGGTCAGTTCCACCATCGTCTTTGTATTGTCTTTGAAGGAACAAAGCATCTTGGGATTCATGCCGCGGCGGAGCGCTTCTTCGCGGACCGTGTCAGGGGTACAGGTAAAATCAAGCACATTGTTGGGGCTTTTGCCTGCAGATAGGACACGATAGCCGGAAGCAATCGCAAAATCATAAAGGCCCTTGACAACACCCGGTTCATCACCGGCGGAGACAGTATACACAACGCCGCACTTCTTCGCCAATTTATTGAGAATCGGTCCCACAACAACATCGGTTTCCACCGTCAGAAGGACTACATGCTTGTGGTTCATAATGGAATCATACGCAACCCGGGCAGCAACATTGGGCACACCCGTGATGTCCACGATCGCGTCCACTTTATCCATGGCGACTCCAATGGAAAAATCTTCCGTTACAACGGTTTTGCCTTGTGCCAAAATATCATTGGCCTCAGAGAGGGTATTTGTGATACGAAAATCATCGTCACTCATACCAGAGGACTTCAACGCCTTAACCGCCACTTCTGTATTCAAATCCGCCACTACGCCGATTTTCATGCCTTTGATCAGGGAAGCTTGGCAGATCATACCGCGTCCCATTTGCCCGGCGCCTATCACACCAACAATAATTGGACGGCCGTCTTCCTCTCGTTTTGCGAGTTTGTCATTAATGCCATACATTTCCCATCAACCCTTTCAATAAAATATAGAATCAGCTTATTCAAACTGATATCTTTCCGTTGATCAGCCTCGGCATAGAGGCTTGCGCTCCCATGCCTCCTACAGTGAGCCCCGCCGCCCTGCTTGCAAAAACGCAGGCATCCAAGTCATCCATATGGTTTATTTTGCAATATGCAAAAGCACCGATATAAGAGTCTCCTGCCCCCGTAGTATCCACAACGTCTTTAATTTTTTGCGGCTGTATCCAGTGCTGATCACCTGACTGATCACCCAGAAGGCTTCCATTGGCCCCCAGAGTAATGATCAAACTTCCACGGATCATCTCCAGCAAAATCGGTGCTGCACTTTTAGCAGTCTCCAAGTCTGAAACTTTAACGCCGGAATAGTAAGAGGCCTCTGTCTCATTTACAATGAAATAATCCACCTTGCACAAGGCTTCTTTGGAAATGCTTGCGGCCGGAGCCGCATTTAATATGATCGGAACCCCAGCGGCGAATGCAGCTTCAATGATCCTCTCATTTGTTTCCTGCGGGATCTCCATCTGCAGAAGGACTATCTGTGCATCACGGATATACTCGCTGATTGCAGACAAATACGCAGTATCCGCCATGGCGTTTGCCCCTGAAGAAATCGAGGCGTAAACTGTTCCGTCCTCAAGAGTATGGATGATACCCATCCCGGTCTGCACAGCACATCTTTGAACGAGCGACGTATCAACGCCAAAGGCATTCATATCCTGAAGAATCTGCTCTCCCATGGGATCGGGGCCAATTAGACCCGCCATGCGGACCGGAAGGCCAAGCTTTGCACACTGGACTGCCTGATTGGCGCCTTTTCCTCCCCCCGCACAGCGAACACCGTCAACAACATAGGTCTCTCCCGCCCGGGGAAGCCTCTTTTGGCAAAGAATGATATCGTAGTTGATGCTGCCAATCACAAGTGCGTAGTCTCCCAAAGGAACCTCCTCCTGTTCTTGTGTGTTTTGGGCACCAGAGCAGCCATAATCAAGCGTGTTTCTGCCTCATCATGGAAAGCTGATTTCTCGCGGTTTCAAAATATGCCGCAATCACAATGATCGCACCGGTCGCCACCCGCTGCCAGTATGGGTCAACGCTGACTACCACCAAACCAGTTTTCAGGGTCTGCAGCAATATAGCTCCGATCAGCGTAGCAACCACATTGCCCTTGCCTCCGGCAAGGCTTGTTCCTCCGATAGCCGCAGCGGCAATGGCATACATCTCATATCCATCACCTGCGGACGGCTCTGCCGAGCCAAGGCGCGCAATCATTACCAGGCCCGCCAGCGCTCCGCCCATACCGGATATGCCGTAAGCCAAAATCTTATAAAGATCAACATTCACGCCGGAGAGCTTCGTGGCGCTCTCATTGTTTCCCAGAGCATAGGTGTAGAGGCCAAATTTGGTCTTTCGCAGCAGAATATGGCAAATGGCCATAAAAATGACCATCATGACCAATGCGGACGGAAGCCAGCCGAACAGATCCCCATCAACCAGATCCCGGAAATTTTCCGGAATATTCATGATTGGCCAGCCACCAGTGTAGATATATGTCAGTCCGCGAAGGGCGCTGCATGTACCAAGGGTCGCAATAAACGGCTGAAGTTTGAGTTTTGCAATCAAAATCCCATTCAGGCAGCCCATAGAAAATCCTAAAACCATGCCAACCAGGACTGCCACCAGGGGGGCCATTCCGTTGACCAGCCACTGCCCGACCAGCACGGCGGTCATACCCAAGATCGCGCCAATGGACAAATCAATGCCGCCGGTCAAAATCGCCAGAGTAATTCCAACTGCCAAAAGGCCATTGATCGTCGTCTGGTCTAAAATGTTGATCAGGTTTCGAGGGGTAAAAAAGCTGGAATTGATCAATGTGAAGATAACACCCATCAAAACAATTGCTACGACAAGCGTTACCTCTCTGCTTGCGCCTTTTAATAACTTTTTCATTGATGTTTTATCCTCCCATTGAGTATTGCAAAAGCAGTTCTTCCGTCAGTTGGTCGCGGTTGAGATAAGCGGTCATTTTTCCTTCGTTCATTACAACCACATGATCGCTCATCCCTATAATCTCTGTCAGCTCCGACGAAACCATTATGATGGATTTCCCATGCTGAACAAGGTCTTCCATAACTGCATATATTTCAGCCTTTGCACCCACGTCGATTCCCTTTGTCGGTTCATCAAAAATAATAATATCCGCATCCGCTGTCATCCATTTTGCCAAGATTACCTTTTGCTGATTACCTCCGCTGAGGGACGATGTGATAAATTCAGGGTCAGGTGGAGAGATCTGAAGCAAATTAATATATTTGATGCAGTTCTCCTTTGCCTTTCGCCAATCTATAAACAAACCGCCTTTTAAAAAGTTTTTAACTGATGCGATCGCGATATTATCCTTATTAGTAGTGTCCTGAATAAAGCCATGTGCCTTTCGATTTTCTGGCAGCAATGCAATTCCATTCTTAAGGGAGTGACTGGGGGAATCGTTATGGATGACTTTGCCGTTTTTCTTAATGGTACCGGAAACATATGGATCCGCACCGAACAATGCCATCATAACATCCGTACGCTTGGCTCCGACGAGCCCGGAAAAACCCAGGATCTCCCCCCGGTGCAGTTCAAAACTGATATCTTCAAACACCCTCGGCCGCGTCAGGTGCTCTACCTGTAGAACAACCTCCTCTGTCGCGCGCAGAGGCTTGTGACGCTTTGCATAGGCTGAAACATCCCGGCCCACCATATTTCGGATCAATTCGTCTTTTGTAATTTTATTCACGTCATAGGTACCGATATAATGGCCATCCCGCATGACACTCGCTCGGTCACATATCTGGAAAATCTCATCCATACGGTGGCTAACATAAAGAATGGTTTTTCCTTGCTTCTTTAGGTCTCGGATAATATCAAAAAGCCGATCTGTCTCTCGCTGTGACAAAGACGCCGTCGGTTCATCAAAGGATATGATCCGAGCGTTGTGATAAAGCGCTTTTGTAATTTGGATCATTTGCAAATCGGCCGCGCTTAGATCTTCAACCCTCGCAGTACTTGTGAAATTGCAGCCCAGACGGTCCAAAAGTTCATCCGTCTTTTTGAACATCTGCTTTCGGTTAATAAATCCCATTTTTGCAATTTCATAGCCAAGCGCAATATTTTCACCGGCCAGAAGCCCCGATACGACATTTACCTCCTGATGCACTTTCGCGATGCCAAAGCGCAGGGCATCATAGGGAGTCTTGAATTGGACAAGCTCGTCCTCAATAATGACCCGTCCCTGATAGTCGCTGTAAATACCATGCAAAATATTGAGCAGCGTCGATTTTCCGGCGCCGTTTTCTCCTAGCAGCGCGTGAATTTCTCCAGATTTGATTTCAAAGTCGACACTATGCAGAACCGTGCTGATCCCAAACTGTTTTGTGATATTTTCAAATCTCAGCATGAGGCATTCACCCCTTCTTTCGCGTGCCTTTTAATAACGTTCCGACGAGTTTTACTCGTCGGAACGTTAAACGGGAATCCCTTTAGAGCCCTATTGCAATGATTATTCAAATACCGGCTCCGTCCAATTAATCAACTCTGCAGGATCCATGTCACAATTCGTCGCATCGATCAAAACCTCGGGTGTTCTAATGACCGTGGGCAGCTGCTGCCCGGCCTGAATGCGCAGCAACGCCTCAAATGCAAACTGAGCCATATAGCGGGGGAAAGAGTCCACTGTTGCAGTCAATTCACCGGCACGGATCTTCTCATAGGCCTCACTAGTGCCGTCCACACCAATTACCATAATATCGCGGCCAGACTCTTTTACCGCTTCAATAACACCCAGCGCCATCGTGTCATTGTTGCAGAAAATTGCATCCAAGTCATCGTGTTTATTGATCCAGGTTTCAGCCAAATCCTTCGCAAGGGCACGGTCCCAGTCTGCGTTCTGCTTTTCAGCGATCTCAATGTTGGGGAATTTCTCCGCTATAGTTTCCTCAAAACCAGCCGTGCGCTGACGGGCAGCATAGGCCTTGGGCATACCCATAACAATGGCAACCTTGCCTTCACCGCCCAGCTTTTCGCCCAGGTAATCGGCAGCCATTTGACCGGGCTCTTTGCCGAAGGGGAGCACGAAATGCTCCGCATTGGGGATAATGCCATCATTCACGCTCAAAACAGGGATGTTCTCCTTCATAGCATCTTCAACTCCCGGGGTAAGACAGGAGTCGGAAATCGGAGAGAGCATCAGGCCATCGTAGCCCTTGTTAATCATGTCATACACAATGGAGAGCTGGCCCTCTTCGTCCTCTTCGCTGGAAGCAGAGCGAACATCAATCGTAATATCAATGCCCTGATCGTTGAGCTTCTGGCCAAATTCCTCATAGCCCTCCTTCAGCGTTCTCCAGAACTCGTTTTCGAAAGCCTTAGCCACACCGCCAATCACCAGCGGTTCGGTCGGGAGCGGAATCGCGCCAAACTGTTCACGCATCTCGGCCGCAGTGATACCTTCCGCATCGTCCGGGCTGAAGCTTGTGTCCTGCTGAGAAGTGTCCTCGGTCTGCTGACCGCCGTCTTCTACCGTGCTGCTGTCCGTAGGCTCATCGCCCGTCTGGCCGCTTTCGCCTCCGCTGCCACATCCTACCAGGGACAAAAGCATTACCAACACAAGAGCCAGTACTAATCTTTTCTTCATTTCTTCTGTTCCTTTCATATTTTTTTATATTCTCGCTTTTTCATTTACATGAAAAAGCGAAAATACCTCACGCCGCTCTGTCAATTCTCTTATAACTCCCGGATCAAAGTTTCCAATGTATGCGCGGCATTGTTGTTCTCTATTGCCGCCGCGATCTGCTCCATTCCAATCCTGTCGAGCAATTCCTCCATTTTTCTGCACATGGACAAATTGGCTCGGGTCTCATCAATATCTGCCTCTCGTTTGGGAAAGGTATCAAAGTAAATAATGCCGTCAAATTGGTACTTACGCAGATAGTAAAAAACCTCCAGTGTTTGAAAAAAGTTTGCCGCGCCAACCATCAGCCCATCATCTCCGGAGCCTTCCCCATCATTCAAATGGACACTGAAAAGTTTATTCTTCTCCAGCAGCATAGCGGTAACAAAGCCGGGTGATTCTTTTTTCATCAGAGCATGGCAAAAATCCAATGTAACACCCAGGTTTTCTGCACCCACATCCCTGATGAGGTTCCAGGTAGCACTATAGCTGTCCAACAACGTATGAACACGCTCTTCGTACGGCTTGTACTCGATACTGATTGGAAGATCTGTATACGCACATACCTCCCGGAAAGCAAAAACCAAGTCGCCCCAAGCCTTCGCATAGTCTATCTGGAAAGAATAATCATAGCCATCGTCTTTCAGCCAGACAATAATGTGATTTCCCTCAAGAAAACGACACGCATCAGCCGCCTGTTTGGTCAACTCGATCGCATCCCGTCGAATTGCTGAGTCCTTGTTCGTAAAATCTCCGTGGATATACTTGTCTCTAAAACGGGTGGCAACCGCATTCAGCCGAAGTCCCCTTTCGAAAAGCATACGCCGGATCTCTTCCAAGGAGTGGTCTTTAAAGTGTTCTGGATAGTTGAGATCAACATAATTGATACCGTTTTCTCTCAACTGAGCAATTTTATCCAGGGCAGCACAGAGATTTTTTTCCGTCCTTAAAAATGAATTGATCCTTACCGCATATTTCGTTACCACTTCAGTCTCCTTTACTTGCTGGCACGCTGGCCTACGATATTTCTCCAAAGCTGTTTATACGGATTGCTTTTACTGAACTCCTTTGGGGGCCAATGCCACGAATGGCTATGACCATATGCCATTGTTCTGCCCGCTCCACGCTCCATCACCGTGATAATAGGATTCCGGTATTTCGCACAACTATAGTGTCTTCCTTGTCCCACGCACGGTTAGAGTCAAATACCGGAAGTAAAAATGTGGTTGTGTTGCAGTCGCAAGTCTAGTAATAGTTAAGCTTATTTTTCCATCGGTTTTTCCGCGTTTTTCTAAAATCCGATTAGGGCAGACCCCTTGGTCCATGATAAAACGAGATTTCCTCCGGCTCCGGAGAGCCGCGCGCAAATCAGATGATGCCCTCATAATAATTGCATGAAAGCAGCTCCGCACCTCTAAACAGTTTCAAATGCACATTGCAGCATCCAAATTAACCAGCTTCCTATTCTCACATCCCATCCTTTCTTTCGGTGTCGTTCTTCTTGATCCATATACTTTTCCAATGCAAGTCGTCGCTTCATTGAGAAGTAGTTCCCATCGGATAACACGCGGCTCCATTTTTTCGGCAAGCAAAATCTTCCTGTTTTTTGCCCATTTTTATCCACTTGCAAATTGAAATTTCCGGGAAGCAAATCCGTTCCTTGCATTGAATCATAATTGCGCAATCTCTTTCAGATTATTCGTATACATTTATGAGTTTTTAGCAATTAATATAAGCTAACTTACTGATAATTATATTGTAAAAAATGTAACTTGTCTTCATTGGTATTGTGTGCTATATATATTATATTGCTTTAGATTTTTGCTGTAATGCAGAACAAGTTTTTGCATTCAAGCTGTAAAATTCCGGTTCCTGGAAAGCCGGCTTTTATTATTTACCGGAAGAGAGTGGTTGCAATGGATGAAAAAACGATAGCGGAATATGAAACCAGTGCCATAAAGTATGTACACCTCTTGTCGACTTCAGGCGCACACCAGATTTTTGAAATGGACAACCACGACTTTAATGAGTTCTACATTTTGTTGCAGGGAAATATTGTCTATGAACTTAACGGGTATCAGTACATGCTGCAACCCGGTGATATCCTATCCATCAACAAACATTCTCTGCACCGTCCTATTGTGCTGCCCTCCGTCTGTTATGAACGAATCTACATCCATATCTCTCCTGACTACATCTGTCCCTATATGGTCTCATTTTCTTCTCTCTTCTCTCTGTTTAAATCTGATAGCCGCCCGGCAAGCCATCTCATCAGGTTGGATTCCTCGCAACAATCCATACACGCTTCTGTTTTGTTGGAGCTGGAAAGTGCGATCCACGCGAAAAACGGAAGCACGATTGACAAGCTTATCATGCATTTAATGTTCATTTATAGTCTTTCCTATCTGGACGGCACTAGTGGCCTGCAAAAGGGTGAAAA
Organism: Dysosmobacter sp. Phy; assembly: GCF_054476235.1. NCBI lineage: Bacteria > Bacillati > Bacillota > Clostridia > Eubacteriales > Oscillospiraceae > Dysosmobacter > Dysosmobacter sp. Phy. The sequence continues at coordinate 1,592,914 of NZ_CM136997.1, read as the reverse complement.
GATAGACGGACGCTTATTGCCTATTATTGATTACATTGAAAATCACTATACAGACCATATCAAGTTGGACGATCTCTCCAAAGAATTCTTTATTAGCAAATATCATCTTTGCCACACTTTTAAAGAAACCATGGGGTTTACGCTGATCAATTATGTTAATTTCAAGCGCGTCCGCAAAGCAATGGATTTAATCAAAAGCCAGGTGCCTATTGTTGAAGTTTGTTATAGTGTTGGATTTTCAAATTACTCAAACTTTTATAATATATTCAAGAAGTTCGTAGGGATTGGTCCCAACGAGTATGCAAAGTCTCTCTGAGTTCCGTCCGCTTTAACCGCAATATAACAAACTTACTGCGCAAAAAAGATGTTTGCCGTAGTGCTAAAAGCATGTATAGTGAAGCTGTATAAGTTTCGGGCCTTTCAAGATCCGCCTGGGGAAAGGAGTTAATCATGAGCGAAACAAATTCAACTTCCAAGACACGGTTTGAGAGATTAAAAGCCAGATTATTTGATAAGGAATTTTTTACGAAAAAAGAATGGTGGGGGGAGAACACCACCATTCTCGATCAACCGGGCGTTGCGGAAGAGCCCCTGATCGTCCGCAAGGCTTTAGCTGTGGATTATACGTTACAAAATATCCCGGCAGAACTGAAGCCAGACGAGTTGATTGTCGGAGTTGCAAACATGGCAATGGTCGGCTTTGGGCACCTTTTTCCCCACTATGCGACTGATGCGGAACTGGAAGCCGCCAAGGAAATTGGTTTGAATGAACGCTCTGTCTGGGGGCATCATCCTCCGGATTACGAAAAGCTATTGACTAAGGGAGTCCGCGGGATCAGGTGCGAGATTCTTGAAAAAATGACACAAACCGGGGATGAGGAAAAGCTCTCCCTCTACCGGGCCATGTTGATCTGCTTGAATGCCCTCAGCCGCTATGCCGACCGGTATGCCGGGCTCCTTCTTAAAGCTGCCACCGAAGAGACAGATCCTCTTCGGCGAAAAGAATTATTCTCCATGTATCAGGTATGTACCCGTGTGCCGGAAAACCCCGCAACGACTTTCCATGAAGCTTTACAATGCCATTGGTTCACATATGCGGCGTTTCACTCCTGCCTTGAATTTGTTCCCATTGGACGAGCCGATCAATATTTATACGCGTTTTATCAAAAGGACCTTGAGAGCGGACTTATTACCAAGGAATGGGCGGAAGAATTGTGTACCAGTTGGCTTGTAAAATTTAGTGAGCGGGTGCAGATAAACAGCAGCGATTGGGAAGACCATTACTCTTTCGGTGATTTCTCCCTTGGCGGAAAATCTTGGATGTCCTTGGACCGGGAAGCCGGTAGTGGTCCCTCAGACCTGCGGGAGTCTTCTTATACGCTAGCCTCAAACCACTGGTTATCCAATATGATACTGGGCGGCCAGGACTCTGATGGAAATGATGCGACCAATGAACTCACCTTCCTAATCCTTAACTGCTGGGCAAAGCTGGAGGTCGTTTCCCCTGTTCTGTCCGTCCGGCTCCATGACCATGCGCCAAGAAAGCTGTTTACCAGATGCGCGGAGATTTTGGCCGCAGGAAGCGGAGAGCCCGCTCTTTATAATGACGAGCCTATCATACAAGGCCTTGTAAATTTGGGAATTCCTCTTTCAGATGCCCGCAATTATGCCAATGACGGTTGCTGGGAAACATTGATTCCCGGAAAAACTGACCACGCATATTGGCACATTGAGCTTGTTCAGATGTTGGAATACGTACTCTTTCACGGCAAAAGTCTGGTGCGGGGCAAAGTGGAGGCCTCTGATGTTGGTGATCCATGCACCTTCACTTCCATAGAAGATGTCTATGACGCAGTTATGCGTCTTATAAAGGAACACGTAAAAAAAGTTCTTGATAACCGTATTGAATATTATGGATCTCTTTATGGAATCGCTCCTGATCCGCTTCTTTCTGTGTTAATGTCAGATTGTATTCAGCGCGGCAAAGATGTGACTCAAGGGGGAGCAAAGTATACCATTTTTACCCCCATTCTCACAGGTGTTGCCAATTTCTGCGACTCCATGGCCGCTATCAAGCAACTGGTTTTTGAGGAAAAGTCGCTGACCATGGAGCACTTGATCGCCGCACTGAAAAATGATTTTGCCGATGAGGAACCCTTGCGGCAAACATTGTTGAATAGGGTGCCGAAGTTTGGAAATGATAACGATTATGTGGATTCTTTTGCCATACGTATTTTGAAAGACTGCTCCGAGGTCATTAAACAAGCGCAAAAGGACATTCCTTGGATGCTCATGCCCATTGCCATTGGGACCTTTGAAAGTTTCGCTGTGTTCGGCGAAAAGCTCGGAGCATCTGCCGATGGCCGGTATTTTCAAGAAACGCTCAGCTCAAACTATTCTCCCGTATTTGGTATGGATAAAGAAGGTCCCACCGCATCGATTCTCTCTGCCACAAAGCCGAACCTGCTCCCTTATATCAGTGGTTGTCCCCTAGATTTACAAATCAACTCCAATGAGGCCTGCGGCAAAGAGGGTATCGAGCGTCTTGTTGGCTTGATTCAGTCTTTCCGTGCCTTGGGCGGAATTATTCTTACGCTTAACGGTGTCAGTGAAGCAGAAATGCGCGATGCTCAAGTTCATCCAGAAAAGCACAAAAGCCTCCGTGTACGCTTCGGTGGTTTTTCCGGCTATTTTATTGCGCTTCCAAAAAAGCACCAGGACATTTTTATTAACAGAATCAAACACAACATTTGATTTTTTAGACAAACGCATTATAAACTGTCAGTTCGATCGCCTTTGATGTAATGAAAATAATGCCCCGGGCCAAATGGCCCGGGGCGTCCTTCCCCACGCAGGAGTATATGACAGTTTTTGGCACATATTTAGTAGCTATTTGAGGATCTGAATAGGAGGCTGCACCGTGGGATGGGTATCGCAAATACAGCGTTTTAGCGTACATGACGGTCCGGGTATTCGTACCATTGTCTTTTTCTCTGGCTGCCCGCTTCGTTGCCAGTGGTGCCAAAATCCGGAAAATCTGGCACTTTCCGCTTCGATTGGATTTTTTGCAGACAAATGTATAGGATGTCGCCACTGCCTAGAAGTCTGCCCCACCGGTGCTATTACTCTGGCGGAAGGCTTTCTGCATACCGACTTGCAAAAATGTATCCGATGCGAGGAGTGCTGTCAGCAATGTCCAACAGAGGCCCGTACAATTTCCGGCAAACAGATGACTGTTCAGCAGGTTATGAAAGAAGTCCTGCGGGATAAGGTTTTTTATCAAAACAGCAACGGCGGTGTAACGCTTAGCGGTGGTGAGGCCACGATGCAACCTCAATTTGCTGCTGAAATACTGGCTTCCTGCCATGCGGAAAATATTCACACAGCGATTGAAACCTGTGGATACTGCCGCGAAAAAGAATTTTTATCTGTCATTGAACATACCGATTTAGTATTATTCGATATCAAGCACGTAGATCCGGAACGACACAGGCAATACACCGGTGTATCCAATTCGTTAATCCTGTCAAATTTCCGGCGGATCGCAGGTAAAAAGCAAATCATTGTTCGGATTCCTCTGATTCCCGGTTTTAACGACGACGCTCCGACATTAAGAGAAATTGCGGATATTTGCGTGCAAAACAATGTATGTAGTGTTCATTTATTGCCGTTTCACCAGGCGGGCGAAGGAAAATGGAAAGCGTTTGATCTTGTATATCGTTTTGCTGACATTAAGCCGCTTACCGCAGAGGCTGCCGAGCAAGCCAAAGCCACTATGAATGAACACTGTCCCGCTTTAAACATCCAGTTGGGCGGCGGATGACCATCTTCTGAATATTTGTTTCTCCCTATACGATGGTTCCAGGTCACGCTTCTCAACCTTTTGAAAGCGCCGAAAAACTGCTCTAATAATCCGCACGAATCAGTACACAAATATTAGTCCTGCCTTCTCTAAAAAATCTTTTTAGCTCATCCACTTACTTATCACCCTTGACACCATAGAAATTCGGCAGGAGTCTATCAGACTCACCAAGGAAGTACGGTGGCGGAACAGTATGACAGAATGGAGAACTGATCAGCGCAACTTATAAGCATAGTCCAAAGCTACCCTGCCAAAAGACTGATGAAATACAACAGCCATACAAATATTAAACAGGTTCTCTTAGCTGGAAAAAGACACTTTTCAGCCCACTTGATTCATTTGATCATCCGCTTCAGATTCCATGCGGTCACTGACAAGAGGCTGTAGTCCTCCGGTGCCCTTGTGCCTCGCCGCAGGAACCAGTCAAACCTGTGCCCTTCCTTCTGCGCCGCAAAGGATCCCTTGCTCCATATCTGTCGCTTGCGCAAAGCCCTCTGGTATGCCGGGCTGTCCAGCCCCTTCAGATCCTCCCGGATCTCTCTTCAGAAATAGTCGCGTTCCAGGCACTCGGCCACTCCTTTCCCACGCGCTTCGCTTTCAAGGGACAGGCTGCGCAGTCGCTCCTGTCCACATAATACACCGGGATAGGTATAGAAATCTCGCTTCTCATTGTATGTAAAGGTAGATCCTGAAACTCCACCCAGAGGCGACGCAGAGCGGGTCAATAGACGGACATAAAATCGGATACTCTGGTCCCGCAGCCCCTGACAGAACAGCAGCAAATCGTAGGCTACATCCACCCACATGGATGGGGATGCTCTCCTGTTGGACAGACTCGATCTATCTCAGATATGGTACCGCATTGTTCACTTTCCAAGAGATCACCGCGATATCTAGCAGTCCATCGCTTGATGAGACAGATGGGGATGCCCTTTGGCTTTTCGGGACAGTTCAGGTGTCCCGACTCCGGATTCATACAGCCAGCCCATTTCCGGTCATACCGATGAAGGTTTTTAACCTGCCTGCCCCCTCCTTATTGCCTCAACACCAGCTCCTCCAAGCCCTCTTCCTCATATGCGTCCATCTATGCCCAGTACGCCTCCAGCTCCTCTGTTACTTCTGCCAAGTGCTCCGAGGCTGGAGGCGCGTTCACCTTCACATAGGTGGAATCTGTTACCACCAGCCGTAAGATTCAAAAACTCTATAAAGACCTACTGGAAAATAGTAGGCAGTGTGAATATCAGAGGAAAAGGAGTCAGGTTTCAGGGGCTCCACGGTACCGGGCGTCCACACCATGCTCTACAGCTCCAGCGGTTGCTCATCCCAATTCCGCGGGCAACTAAGTGGTTCCCAAAATCCCGTATTAGGAGATGAAAACACTCCGTCCCGAAACCCCGAAAACCTATCTGGACGCCGCAGGGAAACAAGGGGCTCTGTCCATGTTCTATCTAGAGTTGGTTTGTGAAATCCGTAAGGGCGATTTGTTGGCACTGCGATGGAAGAACTTGGGCATTCCCAGAAAAACCATCTCCGCCAGCAAACAGGCCACCAAGAGCAAGGGCAACCAACCTGATCGTGTCATACCCCAAGGAGGAGAACTCTATCTGGCTGGCTTCCATCTCTCAGAAAGCGGTGGAGCCGCTGGCCCAGAAACACGCCAAGCCACCCTGCTCAAACGAATTTTCAAAGATGCTAGGCTAAAGCACTTTCGGTTCTACGCCTTCCGCCATACCTTCTCCACACTGGCTCTCCGGGACGGCGTGGACATCAAGATCGCCTCCGCCATGCTACGCCACTACGACACCGGATTCACTCTGCGAGCCTACACCCACATCATCCATCAAAAACAGGGTGAAATTGCCCAAGCTATGGGATGGCCTTATGGCGCAGGTACAGTAACACTTATCACTTAAACAGAACAGTGCACCGGTTGGGAAGCCGAACTTCCCTGCCGGTGCACTGTGTTTTTTTCTAAAGTGCTCCTCAAGTCAAGGGCAAATTCATTTGACCCATGGTGGCAGCATGCCGGATCATTCACCTGTGGTGATGTAGCGGTAGTATTCATTTGATGAGAGTTTCGCTCGGTACATTGGCAGCAATTGCAGTTGTAGCATCCCATCCAGCGGTCAAGAGAGGCCTTTGCCTCTACAAAGGATATCTAGTTCTGGATCTCCCCCCTTGCTTGTCCTTTATGTGCCCGAAGAAACTCTCCTTAGGCACACTATCCCAGCAGTTTCCTCTACAGGACATAGACCGGCGCAGCTCCCGACTCTCCACCATCTGTATGAATCTCAAACTGGTATAGTGTACCTCTGTCGCTGTGGATTTCAATTTCTTTGTTCAATGAAACTCTGTGGTGCTTCACCATCTGCTCCGCCGTCTGCAGGAGCAAAATCCACCTCCAGAGATTCGTTCATGGCATACACCAGCACCTACTTTGTACAGACAGCCAGGATTGTGGACAGGTAGCAAACCCCACCGCATAGCGGAATGTAAGTGATGTCGATGAGCAGCACAGCCCTGGGAGCGTAGGACTCAAACTTCCGATTCACTATATTCTCCGCTACGGAGCTTATTCGAATGGCCTTCCGTAACCTGCAATAGGGGGTAGCTTCCAGATGGGACAAGTAAGCTCATACTTGTGCATGAAATGTCAGATCCTTTTCACGTTCATGCAGATGCCGCCTTGTCCTGTTCCTCCCGGGGCTCCTTGGCCTACCGGAAACTTATCTAGTCAGTTGTAGTACCCGGGGCAAGAGACACCGGCCAGTGGGCACAACTCCTTCACCGTCAGAACATTGCTCCGGCTCGTCATGTAGCTTCATGACTTTTTTAAGCAGGCTATCCGTTACTGGAGCACCAAGCTCTCCCGCTTCATGCGCCTGGTGGCCTCGTTCTCCGGTACCGTCGGCCCCATCCCGCCTTTCAATCGGGTACTCTTGCCAAGTTCCACCCGTGACTTGGCCTGCCGTCGGATGCGCTTGGTGGTGTTGTGGAGCCGTTCAAAGCCCAAGGCTTCCGTCTCGGGCCCATACTATATACCTCCATCCGGTAATTTCATCATACCACAAATGAAGCCATTGACCCGATGGATTAAATGCGTGTCCACCAATCAGGGCCGTGGGCATTCCCACAGGTCTCCTTTATAGGGTACGGTTTAAATGTGGTGTAGGGCCAGAAAAGTGGGCCACTCCATAAAAACAAAAAATACAACGAAAAAGCCTCGAAAATCGAGGTTTTAAAGCTGTTAGGCAGATTTGAGCTCGGTCCTCGCTCTTACCAACGGATTGGGTACATTCCAACCTTTGCATTTCAACGCTCCCCGCTCTTTTTGCTCCAAAAATATGATGTCAGCGGCATCATTTGCTTCATTGCTTCTGTCCGCTCGTTTCCCCGCGTGGGGCAGAGTGTAGGTCAATCCTCCAAGTCTTTCCCACTAAGCAGGTTGGCCCCGGCGCCTGTTTGATCTCCTCTACCCCAAATCTTATAGGAAAGTATATCGATAATACAAAAACAACAAAGCAAACAGCCTTATAAAAGCGCACACATTCCTGCAAAAACGTTGCAGCATCGGGCGCTGGGCCAATATCGCCGCTTCGGGCGGACATGATCCCTACGCCCGCGCTCTCCCTGCGGATCCTCAACCAAAGCTGCGGGCAACGCTCTCCCGCTCCACCAGGTGGGTGGAGACCGTGGTGCGCAGCATATCGGTCCGCTGATCGCAAAGGGCGCGGTTACCCTCCCGGATACGCTGATGCAGGAGATCCATAGCCAGCATCCCCATCAGTTCCTTGGCGATGTGGATCGTGGTCAGCGGCGGATCCACCATGGTGCAGATGGGCATATCATCAAAGCCCACCACAGAGACATCCCCGGGCACCTGATAGCCGTGGGACTTCAGAGCCCGGATACAGGAGGCGGCAATGATATCGCTGTCTGCAAACAACGCCGGCAGGGGCTTGCCCCCCTGGCCCAGCCAGGCGCTCATATCGTAAAAAGCCTGCTCCGAAGAGATGCCCACGCCGATACACTGCATCGGTGCCTTTCCCAAAAGTCCCCGCTCCCGGCGGGCCTTGATGACGCCGGCCTCCCGCTCATCAAAACTGTCGATGCGGACCGTGGAGCGCAGATATCCCACATCGGGATAGCCCTTGCTGAGCAGATAAGAGGCCGCCCGATAAGCGCCGCCGCGGTTGTCGGCCACTACGCAGTCAATGTCCACCAGGCTGGTGGCGTTATCCACCATGACCATGGGCAGATTCAGCTTTCCCACGCCGTGGGCCCGGGCTATCTCAATGTGCTGGTCCGCGACCTCTGTGCCCAGAACAATAAGGCCGGAAATATCCTTGCAGATGGCAGCGATCTGTTCGTTCCAGTCGTGACTGGTGTCGAAATAGCTGATCAGCACGTTATATCCATACTCCTTGGCTCTGGCCTCAATGCCCTGAAGCACAATAGAGTAAAAGGAGGTCTCCTTAACGGCGTCCCCTCGCTCCAGAAAGATCACATATCGAATATTGGGGGCCGCTTCCGCAGATCCCTTCTGCGTGATATACCCCATGCGGATGGCCTCTGCCAGGATCCGCTCTCTGGTGGCTACACTCACTCCTGGTTTTCCGTTCAAAGCCAGAGAGACCGCAGACGGGGATACCCCCAGACGTTCCGCAATGTCTTTTGCGGTGATTCCCATTGCTCTCTCCTCCCCTCGTTCCCAAAATGCCGTCTGGCGCTGGTTTTTCGTTTATTATAGCGCGGCGCTAAAGGAAAAGCAACATCAATAACTAAATTTCTATATAAATTAAAAAATTATTTAGTGTTTTTTAAGATGGGCCGCAGATGTTTCTACCAAAAGAACTCTTGCTTTTTTGTACTATACGTAAGAAATCGTTTACCTTTCAAAAACATTTGTTGACAATTTAGAAAAATATGCTAAACTTTTACTCAAGAAAAATAAATATAGAGGAAAAATTACTCAATCTTTTTCAGCGCTTCTGTAACTCCCGCGTCGGGTGACGCGAAATTATATTTTATCAGAAGGAGCGTTCACTATGAAGAAGTTTTTGGCCCTTGCTCTTGCCCTGCTGATGTCCCTGGCTCTGGTGGCTTGCGGCGGCGACACCGCCGCCGAGGATACTGCCGCTGAGGACACCGCCACCGAGGATACCGCCGAAGAGACCGGCGGTCTGATCACCGTAGGCTTTGCTCAGGTGGGCCACGAGTCCGACTGGCGTACCGCCTCCACCAAGTCCGCTCAGGATGTGTTCTCCGAGGCCAACGGCTACGAGCTGTCCTTCGTAGACTGCGACAACGACTCCGCCAAGCAGCTGGAGGCCGTCCGCAACTTCATCCAGCAGGGTCTGGACTACATCATCATCGATCCCATCGTCTCCACCGGCTGGGACGCCGTCCTGACTGAGTGCGAGGACGCCGGCATCCCCGTCATCGTTATCGACCGCACCATCGACGACTCCGACAAGTATGTCTCCTGGGTCGGCTCTGACTTCAAGGTCGAGGGTCTGGCCTGCGGCGAGTGGCTGAAGGCCTATGCCGCCGACAAGGGCATCACCGAGATCAACGCCCTGGTCATCGAAGGCTCCACCGGCGCCTCCGCCACCATCGGCCGTACCGACGGTTTCAAGGAGATCGCCGACCGTGAGGGCTGGACCATCCTCGACTCCCAGTCCGGTGACTTCACCGAAGCTGGCGGTCAGGAGGTCATGGAGTCCTACTGCCAGAGCTATGCCGGCCAGTTCAATGTGGTCATCTGCCAAAACGACAACGAAGCCGCCGGCGCTATGACCGCCATGGACAACGCCGGTGTCACCTACGGCGTGGGCGGCGATGTGATCCTGGTCTCCTTCAACGCCAACAAGCCCTATGTCCAGATGGTCATGGACGGCAAGATCAACGCCAACTTCGAGTGCAACCCCATGGCCGCTCCCACCGTCGCTGAGATCATCGGCCAGCTGGAAGCCGGCGAGACTCCCGAAAAGGAGATCTACGTCACTGAGTCTTGGTTCGCCGCTGAAGATAACGTCTCCACCATCACCGTCAACGGTGAGGAGCAGGACGTGATCTTCGTCACCCAGGAAGTTCTGGACGCCCGTCCCTACTAATCAGTCCCGCTCCCTGCGGTGGTCCGTGAAGGAGTAGGTATATAAAACCCGAGGGAGGACCCACAATCGCTTCAGGGTCCTCCCTTTTTCTTCGAGGTGATAGGAATTGAAAGACAATATTGTTTTGACGGCGCGCGGGATCAGTATGACCTTCCCCGGCGTGAAAGCTCTGGACAATGTGGATTTCACCCTGCGCAGAGGGGAAATCCACGCCCTGATGTGGGAAAACGGCGCGGGCAAGTCCACCCTTATCAAGTGCCTCACCGGTATCAACGACTTTGAGGCCGGCGAGATCTGCGTGGACGGGATTGAGGTGCCTGTGAAAAACCGCTCCACCCTGGACGCCCAGCGGGTTGGCATCTCTACCGTGTACCAGGAGGTGAACCTCTGCCCCAACCTGAGCGTGGCGGAAAACCTGTACATCGGCCGGGAGCCCATGACAGCCTTCCGCACCATTGACCGCCGGACCATGCACAAAAAAGCCGACGAACTGGTCAAGCGCCTGGATATTAAGGTGGATGTAAGCCAGAACCTGGAGAATTACTCCCTGGCCATTCAGCAGATGATCGCCATTGCCCGGGCGGTGGATATGGACTGCAAGGTACTGATCCTGGATGAGCCCACCTCCTCTCTGGACGACAACGAGGTGGAAAAGCTCTTCAAGATGATGCTGCAGCTGAAGGAACAGGGCGTGGGCATCGTGTTCGTCACCCACTTCCTGGAGCAGGTGTACGCCGTGTGCGACCGGATCACCGTGCTGCGCAACGGCACCCTGGTGGGCGAATATCCCGTGGCGGAGCTGCCCCGCGTGAAGCTGGTGGCCGCCATGATGGGCAAGGACTTCGACGACCTGGCCTCCATCAAGCCCGAGGGCTTTACATACGACGCCCAGGCCCCTCTGGAGATCTCCGCCCGGGGCCTGAGCCACAAGGGCACCATCAAGCCCTTTGATCTGGATATCCACAAAGGCGAGGTCATTGGCCTCACCGGCCTGCTGGGCTCCGGCCGCAGCGAGCTGGCCCGGGCCATTTACGGTGCAGACAAGGCCCAGACCGGCACGCTGAAGGTCGCCGGCAAGGATGTCAAGATCAACCAGCCCATCGACGCCATGAACATGGGGATGGGGCTGCTCCCCGACGACCGCAAGGCCGAGGGCATCATCGGCGATCTGTCCGTCCGGGAGAACATCATCCTGGCCCTCCAGGCCAAGCGGGGTATGTTCAAGCAGCTGCCCCGGGCCAAGCAGGAGGAGATCGCCGACCGCTACATCGACCTGCTGCAGATCAAGACCGCCAGCCGGGAAACCCCCGTCAAGCAGCTTTCCGGCGGCAACCAGCAGAAGGTCATTCTGGCCCGCTGGCTGGCCACAGATCCTGACTTTTTAATCCTGGATGAGCCCACCCGCGGTATCGATATCGGGACCAAGACAGAAATCCAGAAGCTCATCATCAAGCTGGCCGGCGAGGGCAAGAGCGTCATGTTCATCTCCTCCGAGATTGAGGAGATGCTGCGCACCTGCAACCGCATGGCGGTGCTGCGTGACGGCGCCAAGGTAGGCGAGCTGGACGGCGAACTGACCCAGGAGCGGGTCATGGCCGCCATTGCGGGAGGTGGAAAGAATAACTAAATTAAAAAAACTCACCCAGCAGCGGCTCTTTTTACCAATTTTCTGCATGCTTCTGGTCCTGTGCGTCAATATGATTTATGACCTGGCTCAGGGCAACGACTTCTATAACTTCTTCAAGATCACAATTACCAACGGCCTGCTCAGCGGGCGGATCGTCAATATCCTCAACCGCGGCAGCGAGGTGGCCATTCTGGCTATCGGCATGACCCTGGTAGTCTCCGCCTCCGCAGGAACGGATATCTCTGTAGGCTCCGTTATGAGCCTTTGCGCCTCCTTCTGCTGCATGCTGGTGGCGGGCTTCGGCGTGTCCTCCGTGTCCAGTGCCGAGGAGTTTGCCATGCCTCTGGCGGTGGGCCTTCTGGGCGCCCTGCTCATGGGATGCCTGTGCGGCGCCTTCAACGGCACACTGGTGGCTTACCTGAATATCCAGCCAATGGTGGCCACCCTGATCCTCTGGTCGGCGGCCCGGGCCATCGGACTGCTGCTGTGCAACAACCTGATCGTCTATATCCGGGTGCCGGAGTTTGGCGTCTTCGGCGGCTACATCGGCCCTGTGCCCACGCCCATCATCATCGCGGCGGCGTGCGTGGCGGTGACCTCCGTGGTGCTGAAAAAGACCGCCATGGGCATGTACATCCAGTCCGTGGGCATCAACAAGAAGGCCAGCCGCATCGCCGGCCTCAACTCCAAGCGAATCATCTTCACCTGCTATCTGCTGTGCGGACTGTGCGCTGGTATCGCCGGCATCGTGGCCTCCTCCCGGATCACCAGCGCCGACTCCAACAACATCGGCCTGGATATGGAGCTGGACGCCATTCTGGCGGTGGCCCTGGGCGGCAACAGCCTGGGCGGCGGCCGGTTCAACCTGGCCGGCTCCATCATCGGCGCCTATACCATCCAGGCCATCACCACCACCATGTTCGCCATGGGCGTGTCCACCGCCGTGAACCCGGTGTTCAAGGCCATCATCGTCATCGCCATCGTGGCGGTGCAGGCGCCGCCGGTGAAGGCGTGGTTCAAAAAGCGGGCCGCCGCCAAGGCGGCCGTCCAGAAGGAGGTGGCCAGCGTATGAAAAAGAGCGGAAACGTTCTGGACAGAAAGGACGCCGGTGCACAGGCACCGAAAAAGGGCCGCACTCTGAGAGACCGCAGGCAGATGAACAGCAACACCATGCTGCTGTACATCACCATCGCCCTGTTCGTGATCCTGTATGCCGCCGGCTGCGTGGCATACGCCAGCAAAGGCTTTACCAACCTGCAGACCTTCCTGAATCTGTTCCGCACCAACGCGGGCCTCATCTGCGTGGCCTGCGGCCTGACCTGCGTCATGCTGACCGGAGGCATCGACATCTCCGTGGGCTCTCTGGTGGCACTGGACTGCATGCTTCTGGCCTACGGCATGAGCGAGTGGCACATGAGCGCGCCGGTGATGGTGCTGCTGGTGCTGGTCATCGGCATCGTCTTCGGTCTGGTACAGGGATTCTGCGTGGGCTATCTGGAGATCCAGCCGTTCATCGTCACCATGGCAGGCATGTTCTTCGCCCGGGGCATGACGGCGGTGATCTCCACCAACCAGCTGTCCATCACCGCCGAGATCAACCAGCTGTTCTATGATATGGCAAACTTCCGCATCTATCTGCCGGAAGCTCTGGGCTATGCCAACAAAAAGGGCATCATCCAAGTGCCCTACATCGGCATCGGTGTGGTGGTGGCTCTGCTGGTGCTGGTAGTCATCTTCCTGGTACTGCGGTACACCAAGTTCGGTCGGTCCCTGTACGCCGTGGGCGGCAATGAGCAGTCGGCGGCCATGATGGGCCTGGATGTGAAAAGGACAAAGCTGAAGGCCTATGTGCTCTCCTCCTTCCTGTGCTCCGTGGGCGGCATCTGCTACTGCATGAACACCATGTCCGCCAGCGTCTCCCAGGCCACCGGCATGGAGATGGACGCCATCTCCTCCGCCGTCATCGGCGGCACCCTGCTGACCGGCGGCGTGGGCAACGTGATCGGCACCCTCTTCGGCGTGCTCATCAACGGCACCATCTCCACCATTGTCCAGACCAACGGCAAGCTGGCCTCCTCCTGGCCCAACATCCTGACGGCCGCCCTGCTGTGCTTCTTCATCGTGCTGCAGAGCATCTTCGCCCGGATCAAGGAAAAGAGCAAGTAAGGGGGACGGCGAAATGGATATGAGAGAAGCGATCCGCTCCGGCGAGACCTATCTGGGCATCGAGCTGGGCTCCACCCGCATCAAGGCAGTGCTGATCGGTCCGGACCACGCCCCTCTGGCCTCCGGCGAGTACAGCTGGGAAAACCGTCACGAGGGCGGCTACTGGACCTATCATCTGGAAGACGTGTGGTCGGGGCTCCAGACCGCCTACGGCCAGCTGGCCGGACAGGTGGAGGCCGCCTGCGGCGAAAAGCTGCGCCGGGTGGGCGCCATGGGCTTTTCCGCCATGATGCACGGCTACCTGCCTCTGGACCGAAATGGAGAGGCCCTGGCGGCCTTCCGCACCTGGCGCAATACCACCACCGGCCCCGCCGCCGCCCAGCTGACGGAGCGGTTCCGGTTCAACATCCCTCTGCGCTGGTCCATCGCCCATCTGTACCAGGCCATTCTCAACGGCGAGGACCATGTGCGGGACATTGATTCCCTCACCACTCTGGCCGGATACGTCCACTATAAGCTCACCGGCAAACGGGTCCTGGGCGTGGGCGAGGCCAGCGGCATGTTCCCCATCGACAGCAGACGCTGCGATTATGACCAGGCGATGGTGGACTCCTTCGACGCCCTGGTGGCCGGCAAGGGCTACCCCTGGAAGCTGCGGGACATCCTGCCCCAGGTGCTTCCCGCCGGTGCCGACGCCGGTGCCCTGACACCGGAGGGGGCAAGGCTCCTGGACCCCACCGGCACTCTGGGCAGCGGCATCCCCCTGGCGCCGCCGGAGGGCGACGCCGGCACCGGCATGGCCGCCACCAACGCCGTGGCGGAGCGGACCGGCAACGTGTCCGCCGGCACCAGCATGTTCGCCATGATCGTGCTGGAGAAGCCCCTCTCCAGGGTCTATCCTGAGATCGACATGGTGACCACTCCCACCGGCAAGCCGGTGGCCATGGTCCACTGCAACAACTGCACCAATGAGATCAACGCCTGGGCCACAGTATTTCAGGGCTTCCTGGAGGCCATGGGCCAGCCGGTAGACAAAAACGTCCTCTTCACCGCCATGTTCCGCTCCGCCCTGGACGGCGAGAAGGACGGCGGCGGGCTGATGCTGTACAACTATCTCTCCGGCGAGCCCGTAACCGGGCTGGAGGAAGGACGTCCCCTGCTGGCCCGGAGCCCGGAGGGCCGTCTGACCTTTGCCAACTTCATGCGCACCCAGCTCTTCAGCGCTCTGGGCGCTTTGAAGCTGGGACTGGATATCCTGGCCGGAGAGCAGGTGAAGGTGGACCGTCTGCTGGGCCACGGCGGCTTCTTCAAGACCCCCGAGGCAGGGCAGCGTCTCATGGCCGCCGCGGCCGGAGCGCCGGTGTCCGTCATGGAGACCGCCGGTGAGGGCGGTCCCTGGGGCATGGCCCTGCTGCCCGCCTACCGGGCCCGCCGCCGGGACGGCGAGACCCTGGAAACCTATCTGGCGGACCAAGTATTCGCCGGCCAGCGGGCCGATACCGTCCGGCCCGACCCGGAGGATCAGGCGGGCTTTGCCGCCTTCATGGAGCGCTATGTCCGCGCTCTGCCCGTGGAGCGGTGCGCCGTGGAACATCTGAAATAAGTACGAACGTGATTGGAGGTACATTCACATGAATAACAAAGTGTTCTGGTTTGTGGTGGGCAGTCAGTTCCTGTATGGCCCCGAGGTCCTGGAGACCGTTGACAAGCGGGCCGCCGAGATGGCGGAGACCATGAGCGCGTCCGGCATCCTGCCCTGCAAACTGGTGTACAAGGCCACCGTCAAGACCGACGCGGAGATCACCGCCATCATGAAGGAGGCCAATTACGACGACTCCTGCTGCGGTGTGGTCACCTGGTGCCACACCTTCTCCCCCAGCAAAATGTGGATCCACGGCTTTGACCTGCTGCAAAAGCCCTACTGCCACCTGGCCACCCAGTACAACCGGAAGATCCCCAACGAGGAGATCGACATGGACTTCATGAACCTCAACCAGGCCGCCCACGGCGACCGGGAGCACGGGTTCATCGGCGCCCGGATGCGCCTGCCCCGGAAGGTCATCGCCGGTTACTGGCAGGACGCGCCCGTCCAGCAGGAGCTGGCCGCCTGGATGCGGGCCGCCATCGGCTATGACTTCTCCCGCCAACTGCGGATCGTTCGCTTCGGCGACAACATGCGGGATGTGGCCGTCACCGAGGGCGACAAGGTAGAGGCCCAGATCAAGCTGGGCTGGCAGGTGGACTATTGGCCCGTGGGCCATCTGGTGGAGACCATGAACGCCGTTACCGAGGCGGAAGTGGACGCTCAGATGGAGCAGTACAAGGACCGCTATGACCTTGCCACCGACGATCTTGCCACCGTTCGCTACCAGGCCAGGGAAGAAGTGGCCATGCGGAAGATCTTGGAGCGCGAGGGCGCCCAGGCCTTCATCAACAATTTCCAGGACCTCTACGGCATGGAGCAACTGCCCGGCCTTGCGAGCCAGAACATGATGGCCGACGGCATCGGCTACGGCGGCGAGGGCGACTGGAAGGTGGCCGGCATGACCGCCATCATGAAGAAGATGGCCGAGGGGCTGGAAGGCGGCACCCTCTTCATGGAGGACTATACCTATGATCTGGAGCCCGGCAAGGAGGTTTCCCTGGGCGCTCATATGCTGGAGGTCTGCCCCTCCATTGCCGCCAGCCGTCCCCGCATCGAGATCCATCCTCTGGGCATCGGCGACCGCCAGCCCCCCGCCCGCCTGGTGTTCGAGGGCAGGGACGGCCCCGGCATCGTGGTCAGCCTCATCGACATGGGGGGCCGGATGCGGATGATCATTCAGGACATCCAGGTCATCAAGCCCATTCTGGAGATGCCCAACCTGCCGGTGGCCCGGGTCATGTGGAAACCCATGCCGGATCTGCTGACCGGCGTCAAGTGCTGGATCCACGCCGGCGGCGCCCACCACACCGTCCTCTCCACGTCCCTGACCGCCGAGATGATGGAGGACTGGGCCGAGATGACGCAGATCGAGTGCGTCCACATCACCAAGGACACCACGCTCAGCGATTTCAAGAAAGAGCTGTTTTATAACGACATCGCCTGGAAACTGAAAGAATTCTAAAAGGCGCGCCGGGCGGGGCCTGCGGGCTCCGCCCGGTCCCTTATCAAGCAACGAGGAGATGCGCACTATGCTGGAAAAACTGAAAAAACAGGTCTGCGAGGCCAACCTGCTGCTGCCCAAGCACGGCCTTGTGACCTTCACCTGGGGCAACGTGTCTGGCATTGACCGCCGGCAGGGGCTGGTGGTCATCAAGCCCTCCGGCGTGGAATACAACGATATGAAGCCGGAGGACATGGTGGTGGTGGACCTGGACGGCAAGGTGGTGGAGGGCCGCTACAAGCCCTCCAGCGACACCGACACGCATCTGGTCCTGTACCGGGCATGGCCTGCCCTGGGCGGCATCGTCCACACCCATTCCCGCTGGGCCACCAGCTTTGCCCAGGCGGGCCGGGGCATCCCCGCCATGGGCACCACTCAGGGGGACTATTTCTACGGGGAGATCCCCTGCACCCGCCTCATGACTCCCGCTGAGATCGGCGCTCCGGAGGACCAAAACAGCTACGAGCGCGAGACCGGCAGCGTCATCGTGAAGACCTTCACCCAGCGGAACATCGATCCGGCCACCGTGCCCGGCGTGCTGGTCAACAGCCACGGTCCCTTTGCCTGGGGCACAGATCCATTC
This sequence comes from Dysosmobacter sp. Phy, assembly GCF_054476235.1. NCBI lineage: Bacteria > Bacillati > Bacillota > Clostridia > Eubacteriales > Oscillospiraceae > Dysosmobacter > Dysosmobacter sp. Phy. The sequence continues at coordinate 1,575,414 of NZ_CM136997.1, read as the reverse complement.
AACGCTGTTCACAACGCCGTGGTCATGGAAGAGGTCGCCTTTATGGACTTCCATGCCCTGGCACTGGAGCCGGGCCGGGGAGCCATGCAGCAGGAGCTGCTGGATAAGCACTATCTCCGCAAGCACGGTGCCCACGCCTATTACGGTCAGAATTGAGAGGGAGGCGCAGCCATGGACATGACCAGCAGGCCCTTCGGGGCCACCCGGGGCGGCCAGGCCGTCACCTGCTTTACCCTGCGCAACCGTTCCGGTATGTCGGTAGAGCTTTTGGACTGGGGCTGCGTGGTCCGCTCCATCGTCGTGCCGGACCGGGACGGTATTCCAACAGATGTGGTTCTGGGCTACGACGACCTCTCCGGCTATGAAAGCGGCTCCTGCTTCTTTGGCGCCTTTGTGGGCCGCTATGCCAACCGCATCAAAGGCGCGGCCTTTGAATTGAACGGAAGGACCTACCGGCTGGAGAAAAACGATGGAGAGAACCACCTCCACGGCGTCTACTGCACATCTTTGTTCGCGGCGGAGGCCGCCGGAAATACCGTGACCTTCCGCCGCCGCAGCCCCGAGGGAGAGGAGGGCTATCCCGGTACTTTGGAAGTGGAGGTCTGCTACACGCTGACAGAGGAAAACGAACTGCGGATCCACTATACAGCCAAAGCCGAGGGGGATACAGTGGTGAATCTCACCAACCACTCCTATTTCAATCTGGCGGGCCAGGGCCGGGGCAACATCATGGATCACCGCCTGTATCTGACCTGCGACCGCTTCACCGCGGGGGATGCCCAGACGCTTCCCACCGGCCGCGTGCTGCCTGTGCAGGACACTCCTATGGACTTCCGGACGCCGCGCCTGCTGCGGGAAGGCCTTTGCAGCGCGGATCCCCAGCTGGTGCTGTGTCAGGGCTATGACCACAACCTGATCTTCCCTGAGGGTCAGGAGGGCCGGGGCTTTGCCGTCTGTCCCCGCAGCGGCATCCGCATGGATCTGCGCACTAGTCAGCCGTCGGTCCAGCTGTACACCGGCAACTACGTGGATGGCGACAAGGCTCCCTGCGGCAAGGGCGGCATCCGCTATCCCCGGTACGGCGGATTTTGCCTGGAGACTCAGCACTACCCGTGCAGACCCAATTTTCCTCAGTTTCCCAGCACCGTGCTGCGGTCGGGGGAGACCTATCAGTCGTACACCGTTTACCGCTTCTCCACAGAAAAATAACGGGACCTCACACGGTTCCCGTGTGGAGTGCGCTCTCACCGACTGCGGGGGAACTGTATCCGCAGCCTGTAAGGACAATCAGATATTCAGATATCCGCAGCAAAGGAAGCCTGCCCCAACAGGGACAGGCTTCCTGCCTTTTCACCGTTTATTCCGTTTCCGCGCATACCTCTTCCGGGCCATCTGCTATGCCACAAAGGCACCCTTCGTTGGTGCCCGGTCTCTTTCCACCTACCGAGTCCACGCATCTATGGCGGTCTGTTCCCATTATTTCCGAGGCCTCAATCGGTTAGGTTCGATCGTATTCACCGGCAGCCTCTCCGGCGTCTCCTCCCGCTCACGAGTTTCCTCCTTTCAGAGGATCTTCCCATCAATTCCCGGCACCGCTCAGCTGTAATATCAAATATTGTATCTTTAAAAAGGAAAACACCCGAAATCCGAAGATTTCAGGTGTTTTCTGGAGCTGCTGGGCGGATTCGAACCGCCGACCTCATCCTTACCAAGGATGCGCTCTACCGACTGAGCTACAGCAGCATAAAAATGGCGACCCGGAACGGGCTCGAACCGTCGACCTCTAGCGTGACAGGCTAGCGTTCTAACCAACTGAACTACCGGGCCATTTATTAGGCTCGACCTAAATAACTATATCACATACAACCCATGTTGTAAAGACTTTTATGGCAGGGGCAGAAGGATTCGAACCCTCGGCACGCGGTTTTGGAGACCGCTGCTCTACCAGCTGAGCTATACCCCTATTTCGCTTGCGGTATCCCGTCAGGCGAACGACCATAGTGGTGGGCCTTCAGGGATTCGAACCCGGGACCGGCCGGTTATGAGCCAGCTGCTCTAACCAACTGAGCTAAAGGCCCGTATCCATTCTCTTAAAGAGAAGTACTGCCGCCACCGCAGTGGCGGCAGTACACTGGCTCCCCCTGTAGGACTCGAACCTACGACAGCGCGGTTAACAGCCGCGTGCTCTACCAACTGAGCTAAGGAGGAATATGTCAGGCTCTGAAAACCAGAGCCTGTGTTGGCGCTACCTATTTTCCCGGGCCGTCGCCAGCCAAGTATTGTCGGCAGGAACGAGCTTAACTACCGTGTTCGGAATGGGAACGGGTGGACCCTCGCCCTAATCAGCACCAACTTCTGTCTTCCGGCTTTGCCGGAGAACATCCTGTATTATATTGTCTTTTGCTCTCTTTGTCAAGAAGAGTTTGGTGACCCGTACCGGATTCGAACCGATGTTAACGGCGTGAGAGGCCGCTGTCTTAACCACTTGACCAACGGGCCATGGTGCACCTTCACGGACTCGAACCGGGGACCCACTGATTAAGAGTCAGTTGCTCTACCAACTGAGCTAAAGGTGCATACTCTTCTTTTCACGAGCGTGCGCTTTTCGCTGCACCCTCAAAACCGAACAATGTGACATCCACTTCTTCAGGCCGCCTGCTTTCTTCTTGTAGGTCAAGCCCTCGGGCTATTAGTACCGGTCAGCTGCATGCATTACTGCACTTCCACCTCCGGCCTATCTACCAGGTAGTCCTCCTGGGCCCTTACCCTCTTTCGAGGTGAGAGATCTCATCTTAGGGGGAGTTTCACGCTTAGATGCTTTCAGCGTTTATCTCGTCCGTACTTAGCTACCCAGCTATGCCCTTGGCAGAACAACTGGTGCACCAGAGGTACGTCCATCCCGGTCCTCTCGTACTAAGGACAGCTCCCTTCAAATCTCTTACGCCCGCAACAGATAGGGACCGAACTGTCTCACGACGTTCTGAACCCAGCTCGCGTGCCACTTTAATCGGCGAACAGCCGAACCCTTGGGACCGAATTCAGCCCCAGGATGTGACGAGCCGACATCGAGGTGCCAAACCTCCCCGTCGCTGTGGACGCTTGGGGGAGATCAGCCTGTTATCCCCAGGGTAGCTTTTATCCGTTGAGCGATGGCATTTCCACTCACATACCACCGGATCACTAACTCCAACTTTCGTTACTGCTCGACCCGTCGGTCTCGCAGTTAGGCTGGCTTCTGCGTTTACACTCACTGCACGATTTCCGTCCGTGCTGAGCCAACCTTTGAGCGCCTCCGTTACACTTTAGGAGGCGACCGCCCCAGTCAAACTGCCCGCCTAACAGTGTCCCCCGACCGGATTCACGGCCGCAGGTTAGAAAATCAGCAATCCAAGAGTGGTATCCCACCGGCGACTCCACCCAAGCTGACGCCCGGGCTTCCATGTCTCCCACCTATCCTGTACATGAATTACCGATTTCCAGTATTAAGCTGCAGTAAAGCTCCATGGGGTCTTTCCGTCTAGTTGCGGGTAACCGGCATCTTCACCGGTACTACAATTTCGCCGGGCGGGCTGTTGAGACAGTGCCCAAATCATTACGCCTTTCGTGCGGGTCAGAACTTACCTGACAAGGAATTTCGCTACCTTAGGACCGTTATAGTTACGGCCGCCGTTTACCGGGGCTTCAATTCAATGCTTCACCTTGCGGCTGACATCTCCTCTTAACCTTCCGGCACCGGGCAGGCGTCAGCCCATATACGTCATCTTTCGATTTAGCATAGACCTGTGTTTTTGGTAAACAGTTGCTTGGGCCTTTTCACTGCGGCCTCTTTCGAGGCTCCCCTTATTCCGAAGTTACGGGGTCAACTTGCCGAGTTCCTTAACAACCCTTCTCCCGTTGGCCTTAGGATTCTCTCCTCATCTACCTGTGTCGGTTTGCGGTACGGGCACCTTAGTATACCCCAGAGCTTTTCTCGCCTCCAAGCATCGCCGACTTCGCTACTATATTTCGCTCCCTTTCGCCCGGGTCAACCAACGCCCGGGTTCGGCTATCTCAAAGTGTCCCTCTGGCTTAAAGTTCGGTGGTTACGGAATTTCTACCGTATGTGCATCGACTACGCCGTTCGGCCTCGCCTTAGCTCCCGACTTACCTTGGGCGGACGAACCTTCCCCAAGAAACCTTAGATTTTCGGCCATTATGATTCCCACATAATTCTCGCTACTCATTCCGGCATTCTCACTTCTGTACAGTCCACCGCTGCTCCCGCTGCGACTTCGCCCCGTACAGAACGCTCCCCTACCACTGTCTTTCGACAATCCCAAGCTTCGGTTATACGCTTAGCCCCGTTACATTTTCCGCGCAGAGTCACTCGACCAGTGAGCTATTACGCACTCTTTTAATGAGTGGCTGCTTCTAAGCCAACATCCTGGTTGTTTTCGCAATTCCACATCGTTTTCCACTTAGCGTATATTGGGGACCTTAGCTGTGGGTCTGGGCTGTTTCCCTTTTGACAATGAAACTTATCTCACACTGTCTGACTGCTATGCATCAATTAGCCGGCATTCTTAGTTTGATAGGCGTCGGTAACTTTATCAGCCCCTAAACCATTCAGTGCTTTACCTCCGGTAATCTAACATAACGCTAGCCCTAAAGCTATTTCGGGGAGAACCAGCTATCTCCGAGTTCGATTGGAATTTCACCGCTACCCACAAGTCATCCGCCACCATTGCAACGGGGGTCGGTTCGGTCCTCCATGGGGTTTCACCCCCACTTCAACCTGCTCATGGGTAGGTCACCCGGTTTCGGGTCTATGGCAACGAACTTTACACGCCCTATTCAGACTTGCTCTCGCTTCGCCTCCGGTACTGAATACCTTAAGCTTGCTCGTTACTATAACTCGCCGGACCGTTCTACAAAAAGTACGCCATCACGCATTAACGCGCTTTGACTGCTTGTAAGCACAAGGTTTCAGGTTCTCTTTCACTCCCCTCCCGGGGTCCTTTTCACCTTTCCCTCACGGTACTGCTCCTCTATCGGTCATCAGGTAGTATTTAGGCTTGGATGGTGGTCCACCCGGTTTCCCACGGGGTTTCACGTGTCCCGCGGTACTCTGGATCCGATCGAGTGCACATCGCCTTTCGCCTACGGGGCTCTCACCCTCTGTGGCGGGCCTTCCCAGACCCTTCGGCTAAACTAGTGCACCGTATGATCGTCCGCAACCCCGGAGAATAAATCCTCCGGTTTGGCCTCCTCCGCGTTCGCTCGCCACTACTAGCGGAATCTCGGTTGATGTCTTTTCCTCGCCCTACTTAGATGTTTCAGTTCAGGCGGTTCCCCGCGTACGCCTATTTGATTCAACGCACGCTACACAGGTATTGCCTGTGTGGGTTGCCCCATTCGGAAATCTCCGGATCACAGGATATTTGCTCCTCCCCGAAGCTTATCGCAGCTTATCGCGTCCTTCGTCGGCTCCTGATGCCAAGGCATTCCCCTTGCGCTCTTTCCAGCTTGACCTTTCAGTCAGAGAAATCTTGGTTCTCTTAAGAATTATGCAGGCTTCACAAAGATTGAAATTGTAATCGTTACCCTCATCTTTTCAGATGTGTTCCACAATTAAAATTTGCTTGCCGCGTCTTTTGACGCAGCAACCTCTCTGTTGCCTTACTTCATACATGTCACATTGTTCAGTTTTCAAGGTGCAGCTTTTCCAGCCTCGTTTGAAGCCAGATCTCAAAGTCCAATCCCTTGGGCTTTGAGATCCGACAGCAAATGCCGTCTTCTGGTGGGCCCGAGTGGGCTCGAACCACCGACCTTACGATTATCAGTCGTACGCTCTAGCCAGCTGAGCTACGGGCCCGTCTCTCTCAGATCTTACGACCTGTTGAAAGCGCCTTATTAAAGTTTTCTTTGCCTACTTTCTTTTTCAAAAGAAAGTATGGTGGAGATAGTCGGGATCGAACCGGCGACCTCCTGCTTGCAAGGCAGGCGCTCTCCCAGCTGAGCTATATCCCCTCGTATCCCCTAGGGCGTGTACCCTCTAAATTAAACAACGTAACTACTCGACGCTCCAAACGTCTGACCAGGATGTTACGACCAGATGTCTCACTGATCGAGGTCTCCTTAGAAAGGAGGTGATCCAGCCGCACCTTCCGATACGGCTACCTTGTTACGACTTCACCCCAATTATCGAACCCACCTTCGGCCGCGCCCCCCTTGCGGTTAGGCTACGGACTTCGGGTGTTCCCGACTCTCATGGTGTGACGGGCGGTGTGTACAAGGCCCGGGAACGTATTCACCGCGGCATGCTGATCCGCGATTACTAGCGATTCCGACTTCACGCAGGCGGGTTGCAGCCTGCGATCCGAACTGGGACGGCTTTTAGGGGTTCGCTCTGCCTCGCGGCTTTGCCTCCCTCTGTTGACCGCCATTGTATTACGTGTGTAGCCCAGGACATAAGGGGCATGATGATTTGACGTCGTCCCCACCTTCCTCCGTTTTGTCAACGGCAGTCTCGCTAGAGTGCTCTTGCGTAGCAACTAACAATAGGGGTTGCGCTCGTTGCGGGACTTAACCCAACATCTCACGACACGAGCTGACGACAACCATGCACCACCTGTCTCTGCTTTCCCCGAAGGGCACCTGATGTATCTCTACTTCGTTAGCAGGATGTCAAGCCCTGGTAAGGTTCTTCGCGTTGCTTCGAATTAAACCACATAATCCACCGCTTGTGCGGGCCCCCGTCAATTCCTTTGAGTTTCAACCTTGCGATCGTACTCCCCAGGTGCAATACTTATTGTGTTAACTGCGGCACGCAGGGGGTCAGTCCCCGCACACCTAGTATTGATCGTTTACAGCGTGGACTACCAGGGTATCTAATCCTGTTTGCTCCCCACGCTTTCGCGCCTCACCGTCAGTTGTCGTCCAGTAACCCGCCTTCGCCACTGGTGTTCTTCCTAATATCTACGCATTTCACCGCTACACTAGGAATTCCGGTTACCTCTCCGATACTCAAGACCGACAGTTTCAAATGCAGTTTGGAGGTTGAGCCTCCAGATTTCACATCTGACTTATCAGCCCGGCTACACGCCCTTTACACCCAGTAAATCCGGACAACGCTTGCCACCTACGTATTACCGCGGCTGCTGGCACGTAGTTAGCCGTGGCTTATTCGTCAGGTACCCTCTTCTACTGTTCCCTGACAAAAGAAGTTTACAACCCGAAAGCCTTCTTCCTTCACGCGGCGTTGCTGGGTCAGACTTGCGTCCATTGCCCAATATTCCCCACTGCTGCCTCCCGTAGGAGTCTGGGCCGTATCTCAGTCCCAATGTGGCCGGTCAACCTCTCAGTCCGGCTACTGATCGTCGCCTAGGTGGGCCGTTACCCCGCCTACTAGCTAATCAGACGCGAGGCCATCTTCCAGCGATAAATCTTTGGCATGTCCGGGATGCCCCGATCATGCGTCATGCGGTATTAGCAGTCGTTTCCAACTGTTGTCCCCCTCTGGAAGGCAGGTTCCTCACGCGTTACTCACCAGTCCGCCACTAAGCATTCCCTTCACTTGGCCGAAACCTCGATCAGGGGTGCTCCGTTCGACTTGCATGTGTTAAGCACGCCGCCAGCGTTCGTCCTGAGCCAGGATCAAACTCTCTATAAAATGGCATCAACACGAGCCGTAGCTCGAGCTAATCTTTCATAGAGCTATTTTCCATAGCTTCATCTTTTGCCTCCGCGACCGGTAATTGACTCAACCCGGTCCTTCGGCTTCTTTGGTTCTTCTTCCGTGATCTCTCACAAAAGAAGCGTCCGTCTGGTGCTTTCTTTTCGTTACGTTGTTTAATTTACAAGGTGCACGCCGCTCCCGGCGGAACATTGCTATTATATCAGGTCTCTCTTCATTTGTCAACCACTTTTTTCTTCTTTTTTTCGAAGTTTTTGTGGCTCACATCCGGTCGTCCCGAACAGCTTGCTTAGAATACCACTCCTGCCACCACTTGTCAACACCTTTTTCGCAATTTCTTTGATTTTTTTATAACCGCCATTATACACGCTTATTACATAGGCCGTTTCTGCCATCGGAACAGAAAACACTCTGGGCAAAACAGGGGGCGCAGTGCTATAATGAACCAAAACCTTGAATTTTATGTATAAGGAGGGATCCTTCTGCTGATCCGCCGTATGACTGCCACCTTCGGCCAGCTCCAGGGCCGCACTCTGGAGCTGCAGGAGGGGCTGAATATCCTGCAATCCCCCAACGAGAGCGGCAAGTCCACCTGGTGCGCCTTCCTGGCCTCCATGCTGTACGGCATCAACAGCCGGGAGCGGGACCGGGCGGGCTTCATCGCCGACAAGAACCGTTATACCCCCTGGTCCGGCGCCGCCATGAGCGGGCGGTTGGACTGCGGCACGGACCTGGGGGAGCTGACCCTGACCCGGACCACCCGCCGCCAGACCAGCCCCATGGGGGAATTCTCTGCCGTTTATGCAGGCACCGGAGACGCCGTGCCGGACCTGACCGGCCGCACCTGTGGGGAGACCCTGCTGGGCGTCAGCCGGGAGGTGTTTGAGCGCAGCGCCTTTATCCGTCAGAGCGGCCTGGCCGTCACCCAGGACGCGGGACTGGAGCGGCGGATCGCCGCCCTGATCTCCGCCGGGGAGGAGGACACCTCCTATACGGAGGCGGCGGACGCCCTGAAAAAGCAGCTGAACCGCCGCCGCCACAACAAAACCGGACTGCTGCCCGCCCTGGAGGCAGAGCTGGCGGAGACGGAGCGGCAGCTGTCGGAGATCGGCGAGTTAGAGGGTCAGCTGTCCCAGGCCCGGGCCCAGGCGGAGGAGCTGGCCGCCCGGGAGGCCTCTCTCACAGAGGAGCTGGCCGCCCACGACCGCTGGGAGGCCGCCCAGAGGCGGCAGGCCCTGTCCGGCGCTGAGACCGCTGCCCGGGAAGCAGCCGAGCGGGCCTCCGCTCTGCGGCGCCGGGCGGAGGAGGAGCGGCTGCCGGAAAACGACACCATCGCCCGGCTCCGGGGGGCCATCGTGAACCTCCAGACCGTGCGCAGAAGCGTGGAGAAGGCCCGGGCGGAGCGGGACGAGGCCATGAAGGCCCTGTTGAAGGCCGAGGCCAACCTGGGTGAGAGTCCCTTTGCCGGGCAGACGCCGGACAGCGCCCGGAAGGAGGCCCAGCAGGCGGCCCCGAGCGATAAGGTCCCCGGCGCCGTGGCAGTCCGGGAACTGGCCATCTTCTTTTTGTTTCTGGCTGCGGCAGGCGGCGTCTTTGCCCTGCTGTATGCCCGTACCTCCACACTGGACCTGCCGCTGATGCGGATGGTTCCCTGGCTCCTGCCGGGAGCCGTGGCCGCCGTGGTAGCCGGGGCGGGCACCTATATTTCCCGCCTGTATCGAACGCATACGCTGGAAGCCATGCGGCACACCGCCCTGACCAAGCGGTTCGGCACCGCCGATCCGGACGCCATTGCAGGCATGGCCGACACCTATTGTAAGTTGTATGAAGCCCGGGAGGCGGCCCAGGAGGCGGTCAACGCCAAGACCGCCGCCGCGGACACTTTATATAGCTCCCTCAGCTCTAATGAGCAGGGTATTTTGCTGGAGGTCCGCCGTTTCGCCCCCGCCGCCTTCGACATTCCCACGGCGGACAGCCTGCTGCGCCAGTGCGCCGTGCGCCGGAGGGAGCTGGCGGAGGCAGAGACCGCCGCCCGGGACGCCCGGCTGCGGTGGGAGGTCCAGTCCCAGCAGTTGCCCCAGGCGGAGGAGGCAGAACGCCCCGCCCCGCCCGTGCGGAACCGGGAGGCGGTGACGGCAGAGCTGGAGGGCACCCGGGAGGCTCTGGCCGCCGCCAAGTCCGCGGCGGACCGGCTCACCGGCCGTCTCCACGCCGTAGGCGACCCGGCGGTGCTGGCCTCCGTCCGGGAGGAACAGCTGGCACAAAAGGAGCAGCTGGAGGGCGAATACGCCGCCCTCCAGCTGGCCCTGGAGGCCCTGGACACCGCCAACACCACCCTGCAAAACCGCTTTTCCCCGGAGCTGGGCCGCAGGGCGGCGGAGATCTTCTCCGGCCTCACCGGCGGGCGGTACGGCGGCGTGGTGCTGGACCGGAGTTTCCGCCTGTCGGCGGAGCCCGCGGGTGAAGGCGTGTACCGGGAGGCGGAGCTGCTGTCCGCCGGAGCTCTGGACCAGCTGTATCTGGCGGTGCGGCTGGCCATCTGCGACCTGGTGCTGCCGCCGGAGAAAACCGTGCCCATCGTGCTGGACGACGCCCTGGCCAATTTCGACGACAGCCGCTGCGCCGCCGCCCTGCGCTATCTGAAGGAGGCGGCCCGGGGCCGCCAGATCCTGCTCTTCACCTGTCACAGCCGGGAGGCGGACTTTTTCACCGGAGACGATGAAGTTTCCGTCCAGCGGTTGACGGCGGGGGCAGATCGGGTATAAGATGGGAGATGTCTCCGGGAAAACCGGAGCAAACGAGCAAAATGACCGCGCCAAAGCGCGGAAAAAGGAGATTTCGTATCATGAGCGAGTGCACCCACGATTGCTCCACCTGCGGCGAGAGCTGCGCGGAGCGGCAGGCGCCCCAGTCCCTGCTGAAGGAGCACAATCCCGCCGCCCGGGTGGGCAAGGTATTCGGGATCGTGTCCGGCAAGGGCGGCGTCGGCAAGTCCATGGTCACCAGCCAGCTGGCGGTCACCATGCGGCGGCGGGGCTATCAGGTCGGCATCCTGGACGCCGACGTCACCGGCCCCTCCATACCCAAGGCCTTCGGCGTCCACGGCCAGGCCATGGGCAGCCAGGAGGGCCTGTATCCCATGACCTCCCGCACCGGCATCCAGATCATGTCCACCAACCTGCTGCTGCCCAATGAGACGGACCCGGTCATCTGGCGGGGTCCGGTCATCTCCGGCGTGGTCCAGCAGTTCTGGACCGACGTGCTGTGGAACTGCGACTATCTGTTCGTGGATATGCCGCCGGGAACCGGCGACGTGTCTCTCTCCGTGTTCCAGTCCATCCCTCTGGATGGGCTGATCATCGTGGCCTCTCCCCAGGAGCTGGTCAGCATGGTGGTGGAGAAGGCCGTGAAGATGGCGGAGATGATGGAGGTCCCCACCCTGGGTCTGGTGGAGAACATGAGCTACGTGGCCTGCCCGGACTGCGGAAAGAAGATCTATCTCTTCGGCCAGGGCAAGACCGCCGAGGCCGCCGCCCGGCATCATCTGCCGGTGCTGGCGGAAATGCCCATCGACCCCGCCCTGGCGGCTCTCACCGACGCCGGGGACATCGAGTCCTTCCAGGGCACCTGGCTGGACGGCGCCGCCGATCGCCTGGAAAAAGCATAACGCCCGCGACCCGCTCCGTGTTCCCCACGGGGCGGGCCGTTTTGCCTTTCCACAAACAAGCGGCGCGAAAAACCTTCCTTTTTGTCGGAAAAACAGTTGCAAAAACTATCGAAATCCGGGATAATAGGACCCATAGCGCAGCGTTCATAAAACCCGGGCTGAAGCCCAATACTTTAATAGATAGAAATTGAGGGGGAAATACGTATGCAGGAACTGAAAGACCGTATCGTCAAAGAGGGCAAGGTGCTGCCCGGCAACATCATCAAGGTGGACGGCTTTTTGAACCACCGCATCGACACGGAGCTGATGACCCACATCGCCGATGAGTTCGGCAAGCACTTCAACATGGACGAGGTCACCATGATCCTCACTGCCGAGGCCAGCGGCATTGCCCTGTCCGCCATTGTGGCCCAGCGCTTCCACAAGCCCATGCTCTTTGCCAAGAAGGCCAAGAGCGACAACATTGAGGGCGGTCTTTATCAGAGCGATATTTTCTCCTACACCTACAAGAAGAAGGTCACCTTGCTGGTGGCCAAGGACTGGCTCAGTGCCGACGACAAGGTGCTGATCATTGACGACTTCATGGCCAACGGCGAGGCCATGCGTGGTCTGTGTGACATCGTGGAAGCCGCCGGCGCCACCCTGGTGGGCATCGGCTGCGCCGTGGAAAAGGGCTTCCAGGGCGGCGGCGACCGCCTGCGGGAAGCCGGCGTGAACCTCAAGTCCCTGGCCATTATCGAGTCCGCCGAGCCCGGCCACATCGTCTTCCGGGACGAGGTCTGATCCCCCACACCCGGCCCGGCAGGGCCGGGTGTATCCGTTTTCCCCGGCATCCCAAAGTGGCTGTCCGGGTGCCATGAACCGCAATTTTACTTTGTAAGGAGGAATCCCCCTTGTCCCACCAGACTGTGATCGTCCTGGACTTCGGCGGTCAGTACAACCAGCTGATCGCCCGCCGGGTCCGGGAGTGCGGCGTCTACTGCGAGGTCAAGCCCTACACCACCTCTCTGGACGCCATCCGGGCCATGGATCCCATTGGCATCATCTTCACCGGCGGCCCCAACAGCGTCTATGACCCCGCCTCTCCCCAGGCGGACCCGGGCCTGTTCACCCTGGGCGTGCCCATCCTTGGCATCTGCTACGGCTGCCAGCTGATCGCCCACAACCTGGGCGGCCGTGTCACCGCCGCCACCGCCGACTCCGCCCGGGAGTACGGCAAGACCGAGACCTATTTCGACACCGCCTGCAAGCTCTTCAAGGGTCTGCCCGCCCAGGGCGTCACCTGGATGAGCCACGGCGACTATATGGAAAAGGTGCCCGAGGGCTTCACCCTGGTAGCCCACTCCGACGCCTGCCCCAATGTGGCCATCTGCGACGAGGCCCGGGGCTTCTACGGTGTCCAGTACCATCCGGAGGTGAACCACACCGAACACGGCACCGATATGATCCGCAACTTCCTCTACGAGGTCTGCGGCGCCAAGGGCGACTGGACCATGGGCGACTACAAGGCCACCGCCATCCAGGCCGTCCGGGAGAAGGTGGGCGACGGCAAGGTCCTGCTGGCCCTCTCCGGCGGCGTGGACTCCTCCGTGGCCGCGGCCCTGGTGGCCGAGGCCGTGGGCAACCAGCTGACCTGCGTGTTCGTGGACCACGGCCTCATGCGCCTCAACGAGGGCGACGAGGTGGAACAGGCCTTCGCCAAGTGGGACATCAACTTCGTCCGGGTCAACGCCGAGAACCAGTTCCTCATCAAGCTGGCCGGCGAAAACGAGCCGGAGCGCAAGCGCAAGATCATCGGCGAGGAGTTCATCCGGGTCTTTGAGGCGGAGGCCAAGAAGATCGGCAAGGTGGACTATCTGGTCCAGGGCACCATCTATCCCGACGTGATCGAGTCCGGCGCCGGCAACGCCGCCGTCATCAAGAGCCACCACAACGTGGGAGGCCTTCCCGACTACGTGGACTTCAAGGAGATCATCGAGCCCCTGCGGATGCTGTTCAAGGACGAGGTCCGCCAGCTGGGCCGGGAGCTGGGGCTGCCCGAGTACCTGGTCATGCGCCAGCCCTTCCCGGGTCCGGGCCTGGCCATCCGCTGCCTGGGCGACATCACCAAGGAGAAGCTGGACATGCTGCGCCTGGCGGATTTCATCTTCCGGGACGAGATCGCCAAGGCGGGGCTGGAGGGCACCATGAACCAGTACTTCGCGGTGCTGACCAACATGCGCTCCGTGGGCGTTCAGGGCGACGGCCGCACTTACGACTACGCCCTGGCCCTGCGGTCCGTGACCACCAGCGACTTCATGACCGCCGACTGGACCCGCATCCCCTACGAGGTGCTGGACCGGGTCAGCGTCCGGGTGGTCAACGAGGTGCCCCACATCAACCGGGTCCTCTACGACATCACCAGCAAGCCCCCTGCCACCATCGAATTCGAGTAAACCGAAGCCCGCCGGCCCCCAAGGAGACCGGCGGGCGTTTATTTTCCTGCATATCCAACTTCTCCCGTTGCCCGCTGTCGGCCGAGACGGCCCCGCCTCTTTCCCCGACATGCGCAAAAAAAGAGCGCCGGCTTCCGCCGGCGCTCTTTTGTTTTCTTAATGGAACGGAGCGTGCTCAGAACTCCAGGTTCTTGCCGTCCTTGTCGAACACATGGCAGGCGCTTCCGCGGAAGGTAAACGCCAGGTCCCGTCCCGGAGCAAAGGTCTCGGTATAGCTGCCGTTCAGATCCATGGTGGGGACGATGATCACTACGTCTCTGCCCTCGGCGGTAACGTGGAGGTGGATCTCGTTGCCCATCATCTCAAACACGTCCATCTTGGCGGGAACGCTGTCTCCCTGCTGGTCCAGAACGATGTGATTGGGCCGCACGCCCAGGGTGATGCTCTGGCTGCCCACGCCCTTCTTGGCGAGATTGGCGCACTTGGCCTCGGACAGCTGCACCTGATAGCCGCCCACGGACACCAGGTACTTCTCACCGTCCTTCTTCAGCTCCGCGTCGAAGAAGTTCATCTGGGGCATGCCGATGAAGCCCGCCACGAAGAGGTTGGCCGGATGGTCAAATACCTCCTGGGGGGTGCCGATCTGCTGGATGAAGCCGTCCTTCATAATGACGATCCGGTCGCCCAGGGTCATGGCCTCGGTCTGGTCGTGGGTCACGTACAGGAAGGTGGTATCGATCTTCTGGCGCAGCTTGATGATTTCCGCCCGCATCTGGTTGCGCAGCTTGGCGTCCAGGTTGCTGAGCGGCTCATCCATCAGCAGGATCTTGGGCTCCCGGACGATGGCGCGGCCGATGGCCACGCGCTGGCGCTGGCCGCCGGACAGGGCCTTGGGCTTGCGCTCTAAGTACTGGGTGATGTCCAGGATCTCCGCCGCCTCTTTCACCCGGCGGTCGATCTCATCCTTGGGGACCTTGCGCAGTTTCAGGGGGAAGGCCATGTTCTCATACACGGTCATATGGGGATAGAGGGCGTAGTTCTGGAACACCATGGCGATATCCCGGTCCTTGGGGGCCACGTCGTTCATCAGCTTGCCGTCGATGTACAGCTCGCCGCTGCTGATCTCCTCCAGGCCGGCCACCATGCGCAGCGTGGTGGATTTGCCGCAGCCCGAGGGGCCCACCAGCACGATGAACTCCTTGTCGGCCACCTCCAGGTTGAACTCCTGAACGGCCACGACGCCGTCCGCGGTCACCTGCAGGTTGACCTTCTTCTCCTCCTGCTGTTCGCCCTTCTTGGCCTTCTGGGCCTTTTTCTGGTCGTTGGAGGGGGGATAGACCTTCTTGATGTTGACGAGAGATACTCCTGCCATCTTTCTCCGGCTTTAGCCATGCGGCATCCGCGCGCATCGCCTCACACCCCGCCGCTGGGACGGCGGTGCTTTGCGACAGGTCTCCAACACTGCCGCACCGTAAGCCGCAACGGTTGTTTTTTCCTCCTTTTCAGGTCCCCGCGCAGCTGGAAGATGGAGAGCGTACGCGGGCCTATTGATTCATCGGCGTATACCGACGAGTTTAGTTTACGATGTTTTTCTCCCGGGGAAAAGCCCGCAATATAGCCAAATTTTTCCCCTGTTTCTTGGCGGATCTATTGAAAATCCCCGCGTCAGGCCTGCTCAATGGCCCGGGCAACAGCGGCCAGGGCGCCGCTTTCGGTACTGTCAAAAAGATGGGTGTAAATGTTGCTGGTGACCGCCAGGGAGCTGTGGCCCAGGGTCCGGGAGATGTCGAACATGGGGACCCCCTGGCTGTTGGCCACGGAGGCGAAGCTGTGGCGCAGACCGTGGAGGCTGATGGGCGGCAGGCCCCGCCGCCGGACCAGCCGCCGCAGATCCCGGGTCAGCTGGTCGGGATCCGGGGCCCGGCCGTCCTCCCGCAGCACCACCCAGGCTCGCGGGTCCGCGCTGGGCCGCCGTTCCCGTGCCCGGGCCAGCACCTCCCGCAGATCCCGCAGACCGGCGATCCCCAGGCGCCGGACGGAGCTGCGGGTCTTGGGCTCCTTCAGCACCACCTCGCCGCCCACCTCCGTGCGCACCTCCCGGACAGACAGCAGTCCCGCCTCCAGATCCACGTCCTGCCACCGCAGGCCGCAGATCTCGCTGCGCCGCAGCCCCAGGTAAGCCGCCAGCTTTACCGGCAGCTCCAGCATGGTACCCTCCGCTGCGGAAAAGAGCATCTGCAGCTGCTCCGGCGAGTAAAAGCGGTAATGGCTCTCCTGCCGCTTGGGCGGCGTCACCCGGTCCAGTGGACTGCGGTCCAGCACCTCCAGCCGCACCGCCAGACCCAGAGCCGTGGTCAGCAGCACATAGTGCTTGATGACCGTGTTGGGTGACAATCCCTGCTCCATCCGCTCGAACAGATAATTCTGAACCTGATAGGGCGTCAGCTCCCGCAGCGGCACCTCTCCCAGCGCCGGCAGCAGATGGCACCGGGCCATATTCCGGTAGGCATACAGCGTGCTCACCGCCCGGTCCCGGGCTGCCACCTCCTCCAGCCAGAAGGTCAGCCACTGCCCAAGGGTGCAGTTTCGCCCCGGAAGGCACTGCCGCTCCTCCCTCCGTTTTTCCAGCGCCGCCTCGGCCTCCGCCAGTGTGCGGTAGGTACGGGTGCGGCGGCGCCCATCCCTCTGGAACACGGCGTAGTAGAGACGGCGCTCCGTATCATAGGACAGGTTCTTCTGAATGTTCTTTCTTGCCATAGCTGCCTCATTCTCTCTTTCTTTCAGTCTGCCTCCGCCAGCTCCCGGCCGGGCCAGAAACGCGGGGGATCTTTTGATTTTATCTCATCTCGCTTGGGACGCCCATAGGTTTCCCCGGAAGCCGTTAAAAATTTTCCTCACATTTTTTTGAGAAAATATGGTAAACTGTAAAGGGAGAATACGGCCCCTGGCAGGGGCCTGGTACCAGGGCCGCCGTTCCGGAAGGAACGGCGGCCCGCCGGAGCAAGGAGGCTCATTGATGTATCAAACAGGGGAACTGGTCGTCTGCGGCACCACCGGCGTGTGCCGGGTGGAGGGTGTTACCTGCCCGGAGATGCCCGGGGAGGACCGAAGCAGGCGGTATTATCTGCTCAAGCCGCTCCACCAGGACGGCATCATCTACACCCCGGCAGACAGCGGCAAGGTCCCCATGCGGCCGGTGATCTCCGCCCGGGAGGCGGAGGCGCTGATCGACCTGATCCCCACCATCCAGGCAGAGGCGGTGTACAGCCCCACCCTCCAGGCCCTGGCCCAACACTACCAGTCCGTGCTGCGAACCAGTGACTGTGCAGATCTGCTGCGGCTGACCATGTCCATCTACTGCAAACAGCAGGCAGCCCAGGCAAAAAAGAAGCGGCTGGGCATGGTGGATGAGCGGTATATGAAGCAGGCGGAGCGCCTGCTTTACGGGGAGCTGTCGGCGGCGCTGGGGATTCCTTTGGAGGCGGTGCAGCCCTATATTGCACGCCGGGTGGCCGGGGCGTCCGCCGGCTCTGCCCGGGAGCGGCTGGCCCAGTGACCTTTAAAACGTAAAACAGCGCCCGGCCTTTTGGCCGGGCGCTGTTTTGTCTGTTCCATGTGGGGGATCCGTTACGGCAGGTAGTTCAGCGGGTTCTTGGCCACACCGTTGTAGCGGACCTCAAAGTGGCAATGGTTGCCGGTGGAGTTGCCGGTGGAGCCCATACGGGCAATCTGCTGGCCCTTGTAGACGTGCTGTCCCACGGACACCAGCAGACTAGAGTTGTGGCCGTAATAGGTCACATAGCCGTTGCCGTGGTTGATCTGGACCAGATAGCCGTAGCCGCCCATCCACCCGGCGTAGGTGACCGTGCCGCCGTCGGCGGCGTAAATGGCCGTGCCGTAGCCGTTGGCGATGTCGATGCCCTTGTGGTTGGTGGAGCCGATGCCGCCGGGGGAGGCCCGTCCGCCGAAGGTGGAGGTGATCCGGCCGGAGGTGGGCCAGCGGAAGGTACCGGTGGGCAGCCAGGTGGGCCGCTCCTTGGTGCCCCGGAGCTGCTGCTCCGTCACAGGCTCTTTCAGCGTCACAGAGGAGAGCACCGTCCGGGCGGTTTCCTCGCCGTTGACATAGGTGACGTTGGCCACCACGTCGGCGGCGCCGTACTCGCCCTTGGAGGTCACTTGATAGTCGCCCTGATAGAGATTGGCGGTATCGGTATACTCGATGTCGTACATGACGTCCTCTACGTAGTGCTCCCGCTGAACCACAGTCATGGTCAGGTAGGGCACGGCGGCGGACAGGGTCAGCACTTCACCGATCTGGATCTTATTGATATCATAGCCGGGGTTCATGGCCAGCAGTTCCTTGGAGGTCATGCCGTGGTCCTCGGCGATCTCGGACCAGGTGTCGCCCTTGACGACGGTGTAGGTGACCTCCTCCTGCTTGGTGCTGTACAGAGTCTCGGCCAGGTAGCCCAGATTCACGATCTGGTCGGAGGGGACCAGCTCCTGCTTGATCTCCACATCCTCGGCAAAGGTGCAGGAGATGGTGTTCTCATCCGTCGCGGCGCCCTGGAGCTGACTGAGCAGTTCATCCAGCGCCCCCTCATAGGGCGTGGCGCCGACCAGCTCGCCGTTTACATACAGGCAGTAGGCGGAGGTGACCACACCCAGTTCCTGAGACAGGTCCTCCTCCAAAGTAGTCTGGTCCACCATCTCCTGGCGGGAGACCAGGCCGTCGGAAAACTGCAGCAGGGAATCGTCGATGGTATAGGTCTGGCCCAGGGTCCGGGCGGTGACCTGCTCCAGATCGGAGCGGACCTCCTGCGCGGTGGCCTGGGAATCCACCACGGCCACCACCTCGCCGTCGTAGCTGACAGTGGTGCCAAAAGTGTAGAAGGAGAAGAACAGCACCACTGCGGCCACGCAGCAGGCACCGCCCAAAAACACGGCAGGATGGAACCGGTGCGGATCCAGCCAGCGGCCCATGCGGTTCATGCGCTCATGGACGCGCTTGCGGCGGGCCAGGGACCATTCGCCCAGTAGCCCCGCCGCCATGGGCACCAAACTCCAGAAAAACAGCAGCAGCGCCAGCAGCGGCCGGTCGGACTCCGGGAAACGCTTGGCTCTCTTCTCCCGCACAATGTGGCGCCAACGGCGCCGGGCCAGGCGGTACTCCGTGGAGAGAATCTCCCACAAAATAATGAAGGGGCTCTCGGAGCCCTCCTCCGCCCGCAGGTAGTGCCAGAAGCCGTCCCGATGCTGCTCACCGGTCTCCGGCCCCTCCTGGGGCAGCGGCTCCTCCGCCCAGGCGGGAATGGCGGCCTGAACCACAGGCTTGGCCTGCTCCGGCTCCTGGCGGAGGCGGTGGGCCTCCCGCCGTGCCGGCTGCGTGGAAACCGCCGCCCGACGGGGGCGGCGTCCGCTCTTACCGGTCTCGTTTTTCTCGTCCAGGCAGATAGTGGTTTCTTTCATATTACGCATATCGTCTCCTGTGACAACGTCCAAGAAAAAAGTTACAATTTGTTACCGTTTCATGATACCTTCTTTTCCCTGGTTCGTCAAGCCCTGTCTTGGTAAAAAAGTGCCGAATTTTCGGTTCTTTTCCTGTTTTTTTGTACCATGCCTGCCAATGCCGCGCCAGTTCCTTCCAAACGGCGGGGCGCGGCGAAAAGAATCTGTAAATTTTTGTGCCGGGAATTTTATTTTTTAATTGACCCGGCGGACCAGTGGTGTATAATGAAACCGGTATAATTCAGACCCAAACCCATACATTTTTGGAGGAAACGCACATGTTTGAATTTCTCATCAAAAAGCTGAAGGCCCATCCCCGGAAGATCGTGTTCACCGAGGGCACCGATCCCCGTATTCTGGAGGCTTCCGCCCGCCTGCTGTCCGGTACCTTCCTGACCCCCGTGCTGGTGGGCAACGCCGAGGAGATCCAGGCCGCCGCCGAGGAGATCGGCTTCAACATCCGCGGCGCCGAGATCGTCGATCCCGCCACCTTTGCCGACATGGACAAGATGGTTGCCGCCATGGTGGAGCTGCGCAAGGGCAAGATGACCGAGGAGCAGTGCCGCGCCGCCCTGCAGCAGGCCAACTACTTCGGCACCATGCTGGTGAAGATGGGCTACGCCGACGCCCTGCTGGGCGGCGCCACCTACTCCACCGCCGACACGGTCCGTCCCGCCCTGCAGATCATCAAGACCAAGCCCGGCAACAAGATCGTCTCCTCCTGCTTCATTCTGGTCCGTCCCTCCGCCACCGGCGAGAACGAGGTCCTGGCCATGGGCGACTGTGCCATCAACATCAAGCCCACCGAGGACGAGCTGGTGGAGATCGCCCTGGAGACCGCTGCCACCGCCAAGGTGTTCGGCATCGATCCCAAGATCGCCTTCCTGAGCTATTCCACCCTGGGCTCCGGCAAGGGTGAGGACGTGGACAAGATGCGCAACGCCTGCGCCAAGGCCAAGGCCGCCGCGCCGGATCTGGCCATGGACGGCGAGCTGCAGTTCGACGCCGCCGTCGCTCCCCGCGTGGCCCACACCAAGTGCCCCGATTCCCCCGTGGCCGGCCATGCCAACACCTTCATCTTCCCCGACATCAACGCCGGCAACATCGGCTACAAGATCGCCCAGCGCATGGGCTCCTTCGACGCGTACGGCCCCATCCTGCAGGGCCTGAACGCCCCCATCAACGACCTCAGCCGCGGCTGCAACGCCCTGGAGGTCTACTCCATGGCCATCATCACCGCCGGCCTGTGCCAGGACTGATCCTCGTACATTAACATAAAAAAAGCGGACGCCCTCAGGGCGTCCGCTTTTCTTATATATCTCTTTCTTATAGAGCTGCATCTTCCCCCGCGGGCGGCAGAGGCGGGTCCACCGGCCGCAGGTCCCGGAAGAACCGTCCGGTTTTCCACAGCATCACCAGGTGCGCGATGGCGCAGCCCGCCAGCACCAGCGCCGCCACCAGCGCGCCGACGAGGCCCAGTCCGATGGAAATGCCCAACACGCTCATGAGATCCGACACCGCCGGGCCGGACGCCGCGCGGAACAGCGCGGGCAGCATCGCCGCGATGGCCGCCACACCCACGATCTGGGTGGCCAGCTACAGCCGCCACACCAGCCGCAGCCGCCCCGACAGGACCGACAGCTTCCAGTAGGCCACCAGGGCCGCGATCCCCAGGGCCAGGCTCACCGCACTGAGGGCCAGAGAGAGCCACTGGCTCAGGGGCAGCCGGTCCGCCAGGTTCAGCGCCATACTCACAAGGCTCAGCCAGAACAGCACCGGCAGCCATTTCTCCAGGACCGGCGTCCGCCGGGCCAGACCCGCCCGCCAGTCCGCCTGCCGCTTCTGCTCCTCCTGCTCCCACTGCTGCCGCAGCCGCTCCATTTCCTCCGGCTTGGGGCACCCCTGGCGGGAAGGACATTCGCCGCAGTTCTGCATTCCCTGGCTGTGGCAGCAGGCCGTCACCCGGCAGCCGCCCCACACGGGATTGCCTCCCGTCTCCAGACATCCCCGGCAGCCATACCGCTGCCGGTCCTCACAGCCCATACAGTCCCTTCCGCACACACCGGCCATGGAAATGCCTCCTTTTTCAGCGTTATCCACTTTTTTCAGCATATCACATTTCGGCGCTCCCGTTCCTTACAAAAAGGTTACAACTGCGTCCCTTGCAAAGCCTCCGGCGGGGTGCTACACTGGTCCAAAACAGCAAGGAGGCGGGTGTATGTTCGACTATCTCATCCAAAACGCCGCCGTTCTGGACGGCTCCGGTGCCGCGGCGGTCTCCGCCGACGTGGCCCTCTCCGGCGGGACCATCGCCGCCGTGGGAGACCTGCACGGCGCGGAGGCCCGGACGGTGATCGACGCCGCCGGGCGGTATCTGACCCCCGGCTTCATCGACATCCACCGCCACGGCGACGCCGTCATGCTGACGGCGGACCACGGCCGGGCGGAGCTGGCCCAGGGCCTGACCGCGATCCTCAGCGGCAACTGCGGGCTGTCCCTGGCCCCGGTGGCGGGGCCCAACCAACAGGCGGTGCTGGACTATCTGGCCCCCATCACCGGTCCGGGGGAGGCCTTTCCCACTCTGGCGGACTACCGGGCCCGGCTCACCGCCGCCCGGCCCGCCCTCAGCGCCGGGATGCTGGTGGGCATGGGGACCCTCCGGGCCTGCGCCGCGGGCTTCGGGGCCGGCCCCCTCTCCGATGAGGCGTACCGGGCCATTCACGCCGCCCTGGAGCGGGCCCTGGCGGACGGCGCCCTGGGGGTGTCTCTTGGCCTTGGGTACGCGCCGGAGTGCTTTTACGACACAGAGGGCCTGATCCGGGCCCTGGCGCCCCTGCGCCGGTCCGGCCGGGTCGTCACCGTCCACATGCGCCAGGAGGGCGACGGCGTGGAGGCCGCCCTGGAGGAGATGCTGACGGCGGCAAAGGCCCTGGAGACGCCGGTGGAGATCAGCCATCTCAAGGCCATCGGCCGGCGCAACTGGCGCGGCGCCGTGCCCCGGATGCTCGCGCGGATCGCCGCGGCCCGGGAGGAGGGCCTGGACGTAAGCTGCGACGTGTACCCCTACCCCGCCGGGTCCACCCAGCTGATCCACGTGCTGCCGCCGGAGTTCCTCTCGGGCGGCACGGCGGCCCTGACCGCCGCCCTCCATGCCCCGGAGCAGCGGCGGCAGATGCGGCGGCGGATGGAGACCGGCCGGGACTTTGAAAACATCGCGGATCTGGCGGGCTTTGACAACATCCTGGCCGCCTCATTGAAGCGGCCGGAGCACCGGGCCTTTGAGGGCAGGTCCATCGCCTATATCGCCGACGCCCAGGGGAAGGATCCCTTTGACGCACTGTTTGACCTGCTGGCGGCGGAGGACTGCGGCCCCTCCATGATCGACTTCATCGCCCACGAGGACGACATCGCGGACATCCTCCGCGCCCCCTTCTCCGGCGTGATCTCCGACGCCACCTATCCCGCCGGGCTCCTGCACCCCCGGGTGTACGGCACATACCCCCGGCTGCTGGAGACCTATGTGGCCCAAAGGGGCGTGCTGACACTGCCCCAGGCCGTCCACAAGATCACCCGGCAGGCGGCGGACCGCTTCGGCCTCACGAAAAAGGGCCGGATCGAGGCGGGCGCCGACGCGGACCTGTGCCTGTTCTCTCTGGAGCACATCCACGAGACGGGCACCTGGGCCGATCCGGAGCAGCTGGCGCAGGGCATGGATTACGTGTTCGTGAACGGCGTCCCCGCCGTGGCGGAGGGCCGCTTTACCGGCGCGCGGAGCGGAACGGCCCTGTAAACCGCCGGTGCAAAGACTCTTTGCGTGACAATCCCGGTCCCTCTGCCGTACAATGGAGCCGGAAAAGGAGGGGGTGAGCCCATGCGGGACATCGGAAAAAACATCCGCACGCTGCGGACCCGGCGGGGCCTGAGCCAGGATCAGCTGGCGGAGGCCCTCCACGTCACCCGGCAGACGGTCTCCAACTACGAGACCGGCCGATCCCGGCCGGACGTGGAGATGCTGACGGCCCTGGCGGAGGCCCTGGGCGCCGACGTGACGGAGGTCCTCTACGGTCCGGCGCAGACGGACCGGACCGCCCGGCTGCGGCGTGTGGCGGCGGGAGCAGTGGTGAGCGCGCTGCTGCTGGTCTTGGTCTGGTGGGGCGGCCGGCAGGCCGCGGACCTGTTTGAGCGGACGTACATCTCCGCTCCCTTCTTCCTGTGCAAGCTGATCCTGCTGCCCCTGTCCCTGGTGGCCCTGGGGTGGACGGCGGCCCAGGGCGCCCTGGCGCTGCTGAACGCCCGTCCCCCGGACCGTCCCTGGGCGGCGTGGACCCGCCGGGGCATCCTGGCGGTGCTGGCGGTATGGCTGCTGACCATGCTGCCGCTGACGGTATCCCTGATCCAGGGCACGCTGGAGCTGCTGGCGCTGCGGAGCGCCGGGGGCGGGTATTCCTTCAGTCAGGAGATCTCCGCCAATCCCATCTCCCTGTTCACCGTCCGTCACACGGGCCTGCTGCCGCCCCTTTCGTTTCTGGCGGGAGTCGTACTGGGTCTGCTGGGCTTTCCCGGGCGGAGAAAGCCGCCGGAGCAATAAACAAACAGCGGGAGAGGCGTTTGCCTCTCCCGCTGCTCTTTCCTTTTTATACAGACAGCGACTCCGCCAGAACCAGGCCGGGGTTGTGCTTGGTCAGGAAGCCCACGGACCACTCGCCGCCGAAGGCGATCAGCAGCCGGCCCTTGAAGTCCTCCAGCAGCGCCGCGCCGGTGCAGAGGACCAGGTCGGCGGGCTCGCAGGGGCACTCGGTCACCACCCGCAGGTGGTCGAAGGGCAATCCCTCCATCCGCAGCTCCACGCCGTACTCGCTGCGCATGCGGTACTGGAACACGTCAAACTGCAGCGTGCCCACCACGCCCACGATGACCTCCTCCAGACCGGCGCCGGGGACCTTGAAGATCTGGATGGCGCCCTCCTGGGCGATCTGCTCCGTGCCCTTGATGAACTGCTTGCGCTTCATGGTGTCCATGGGGCTGACCCGCATGAAGTGCTCCGGCTCGAAGGTGGGGATGCCGGAGAAGCGGAACTTCTTGCCGGGCACGGTGATGGTGTCGCCGATGGAAAAAAGGCCCGGGTCGAATACGCCGATGATGTCCCCGGCGTAGGCCTCGTCCACGATCTCCCGCTCCGCGGCCATCATCTGCTGGGGCTGGGAAAGGCGCAGCTTCTTGCCGCTTTGCACGTGGTAGTACTCCGTCTCCCGCTTGAACTTGCCGGAGCAGATCCGCATGAAGGCCAGCCGGTCCCGGTGGGCCTTGTTCATGTTGGCCTGGATCTTGAACACGAAGGCGGAGAAGTCCTCGGAGAACACGTCCACCTCCCCCTGGTCGCTGACCCGGGGCAGGGGCGGCGTGGTCATCTGGAGGAAGGCCTCCAGGAAGGGCTCCACACCGAAGTTGGTGAGTGCGGAGCCGAAGAACACCGGGGAGAGGGTGCCGTTGCGCACGGCCTTGAGGTCGAACTCCCGTCCGGCCCCCAGCAGCTCCACCTCCTCCCGCAGGGCGGCGGCCCGGGTCTCGCCGATGGTGTGGTCCACCACTTCGTCCTCCAGGTCCACCTCCATGGCGGCGGCCTTTTTGGCGTGGCCCTCGCCGGAGAAGAAGAGGATGTGCTTTTTCTGGCGGTCGTAGACGCCCTGGAACTCCCGGCCGCAGCCGATGGGCCAGTTGACGGGATAGGTGTCGATACCCAGCTCCCGCTCCACCTCTTCGCACAGCTCCAGAGGGTCCCGGGTCTCCCGGTCCATCTTGTTGATAAAGGTGAAGATGGGGATATGCCGCAGGGCACAGACCTTGAAGAGTTTGCGGGTCTGGGGCTCCACGCCCTTGGCCCCGTCGATGACCATGACGGCGCTGTCCGCCGCCATGAGGGTGCGGTAGGTGTCCTCGGAGAAGTCCTGGTGGCCGGGGGTATCCAGGATGTTGACGCAGAAGCCGTCGTGCTGGAACTGCAGTACCGAGGACGTGACGGAGATGCCGCGCTGCTTCTCGATCTCCATCCAGTCCGACGTGGCGGCCCGGGCCCGCTTGCCCTTGACCTCGCCGGCCTGGGCGATGGCCCCGCCGTACAGCAGGAATTTTTCCGTCAGGGTGGTCTTGCCGGCGTCGGGGTGGGAGATGATGGCGAAGGTCCGCCGCCGGGTGATCTCTTCATTCAGGGTGGGCATATGTTTCCTCCTCTTTCTCAGGAACCCGCTTTCACCGGCAGGGAAGGCCCCGGGCGTTCCCTGCCCGTGAACACGGGTTCTCGACTGTTCAATGTATCATACTCCGCGGCGGTTTGCAAGATTTTCCCGTCTGTTCGGCATTGGAACAAAAAAACGGCGTTTTCATCTTCCCCACCTGGCCTCCCGGTGATACACTGGAAGCAGAATCGGAAAGAGGAGGACTGTACATGGCTTGCGACAATACCCGTCCCTGCCCCTGCACCTACAACTGCCCCCGGCACGGCAAGTGCTGTGAGTGCGTGGCCCACCATCGGGACCACGGCGAGGGGGTCCCCGGCTGCTTCTTCTCTCCGGAGGCGGAGGCCACCTACGACCGCAGCGTGGAGGCTCTGGCCCGGGACCGGGGGCTGCTGTGAAAAACGCGCTCCCGACGCAAGACCGGCCCGCCGCTGAAAGCGGCGGGCCGGTCTTTTATTCCTCCGTATCCAGGGTCCGCAGGCCCGCCAGTCCGCTGACCGGCAGGGAGAACACCAGGGACTGGGCCTTGCTGTTCATGCCTGCCTGGTCCATGACGGCCTTCATGATGGGCTTTTTGTCCTCCACCCGGGCCAGGATGAAGATCAGCTCCCGCTCCGAGGCGATGGACACCCCGAAAAACCGCTTGGCCAGCTCCGTGCCGGTGCCCTTGGCGTGAACGGCGGTGCCGCCGGTAGCCCCGGCGGCCCTGGCAGCGTCCATGACCTGGTCCGTATAGCCCTGATTGGTGATGACCACGATCAACTCGTGGGTTTTCTCTTGCTCCGTCATGGGGGACTCTCCCTCCTGCTGATGCAGCAGATATTCCTTGGCGGTCCGCCCGCCGATGCTGTCCACCGGCACCGCCATCAGTACGCCGTTGCCCGGCACGTCCAGCCACAGCTCCCGTGCCGCCCGGCGGATCAGGCGGGGGGACCGGGGCGCCACGCACAGCAGCACGGCCTTCTCTGAATCCTCCAGCCCCAGGCAGTCCAGGATCTCCGTGGTAGCGGTGCCCCGGCCCAGCGCCGTCAGCACCAGAGGAATGTCCTGGCTGCAAAACCAGGCGGTGAAGTCCTCGCACCGGTCCCGGTCGGTGATGGTGATGATGAGATCCACTCCCTGCATAGGCGTCCCTCCTCTCTTAAGGTTCTCACAGATCGATGATCTCCTCGTCCTGGACCTGCGCCTGGGCCTCCGCCCGGCGGAGCTTGCTCTGATACAGCAGGCCCAGCATCTGAATGGTCAGCAGCGGCGTCATAGCCACCATGGCCACCACGCCGAAGGCGTCGGTGACTACGTTGCCGCCCAGGGCCTCGCAGGCGCCCATGGCAAAGGGCAGCAGGAAGGTGGCGGTCATGGGTCCGGAGGCCACGCCGCCGGAGTCGAAGGCGATGGCCGTGAAGATCCTGGGCACGAAAAACGACATGACGATGGCCGCCAGATATCCCGGCACCAAAAAGGCGTAAATGGACACGCCGGTCATGACCCGCACCATGGCAAGGCCGATAGACACAGCCACGCCCACGGACAGGCTGGTGCTCATGGCCTTTCCGGGGATGGCGCCGGAGGTGATCTCCTCCACCTGCTTGTTGAGCACATGGACCGCGGGCTCCGCCTGGACGATAAACCAGCCCATCAGCATGCCGATGGGCACAAGGATCCAGTTGTAGGGCAGGCCGGCGATCTGGCGGCCCAAGTAGCTGCCCGCCGGCATGAAGCCCACGTTGACGCCGGTGAGAAACAGTACCAGCCCCAGATCAGTATATAGGATGCCCACGGCGATTTTCAACACCTTTTTCCGCTTCAGCTTCAGGGCAAACACCTGAAACAGGGCGAAAAAGGCAGCAATGGGGGCAAGGCACACGGCCACCTCTTCCAGATAGGTGGGGAACCCCTCCTCAAACAGGCGCCACAGCGCCCGGCTGTCCGCTGCATCGGGCAGGGCCACCGGGGTATAGGTCCCGGCAGCGGGATAGATCATGGCCAGGATCAGCACGGCCAAAATGGGACCGATGGAACACAGGGCCACCAGGCCGAAGCTGTCCTGCGAGGCATTCTCGTCGCTGCGGATGGAGGACACGCCCAGGCCCAGGGCCATGATGAAGGGCACGGTCATGGGGCCGGTGGTCACGCCGCCGGAGTCAAAGGCGATGGCCAGGAAATCCTCGGGCACCAGCAGCGTCAGGCCGAACACCGCGATGTAAAACACGATCAGGATGCGGCTGAGGGGAATGCGGAAAAGGATACGCAGCATGGCGATCACCAAAAACACACCCACGCCCAGGGCCACGGCGCCGACCAGCAGGGCGTTGGGTACGCCGGGCACCTGGGTGGCCAGCACCTGCAGGTCCGGCTCCGACACGGTGACGATAACGCCGATCAAAAAGCCCACCAGGACCACCACCCACAGCTTCCGGGACCGGGTCATGTGGGCGCCCACCCGCTCGCCGATGGGGGTCATGGCGGTGTCCGCACCCAGGGTGAACAGCCCCATGCCCACGATCAGCAGCGCCGCGCCGACCAGAAAAGCCAGCAGCGTGGCCGTGGGAAGAGGGGCCACGGTAAAACTCAGCACCAGCACAATGGCGGTAATGGGCACCACGGAGGCCAGAGCCTCCCGAATCTTTTCCCCCAGGATGGTCCGGTTGCGGTCCAGCCGCTCCCGCCAGATCATTTTTTTCTTCCAGGGCAGCGCCATCGCCTCCTTTCCAGGTCTTTGAAAGTTTATTATACCGAACGCTTCACCCGCGTGGCAAGAAGAGAATCGCACCTTTCAAAATTTTTTACAGTTTCTTGGCAAGGTTTTCTTTCGGACCGACTCGTGCTATAATAGTTTTATTCCGGCGGAGGCCGGAAAGTCTCCATACAGGGAAGTGACCTCTCATGAAAACCGCTCTGGTGCTGGAGGGCGGCGCCTTCCGCACCATTTTCTCCTCCGGCGTGTGCGACGCCTTTCTGGACGCGGGGCTGCCCATGCCCGACTATACGGTGGGCGTCTCCGCCGGCATGGCCTACGGCGTCAGCTACCTCTCCCGGCAAAAGCGCCGGAATCTGAAGCTGCTGATGCACTATGCCAACGACCGCCGCTACATGGGTCTGCGGAACTGGATCAACCCCCGCAACCGCTGCTACTTCGGCCTGGAATTCGCCTATGAGACCATTCCCAACCGGCTGGTACCCTTTGATTACGACACCTTCGCCGCCTATCCGGGTCTGGCGGAGGCCGTGGTCACGGACCTGACCTCCGGCCGGGCGGCCTATCTGCAGGTGCCCCGGCGGGATGATAAATTCCTGCTGCTCCAGGCCACCTGCGCCATCCCGCTGCTGTTTCCGCCCATCGTCATCGACGGCGTGCCCTACCTGGACGGCGGCTGCGCCGACGCCATCCCCTGGCGCCGGGCCCTGGAGCTGGGCTGCGACCGGCTGGTGGTAGTGCTGACCCGGGAGCGCGGCTACCGCAAGCAGCCGGACCATGCGGGGGCGGTGATGGAGCGCGCCTTCCGGAAGTACCCGGCGTTCCTCCACACCCTGTCCGACCGGGCGGAGCGATACAACCGGTGCCGGGAGGAGCTCTTTGCCCTGGAAAAGGCGGGGAAGGCGCTGGTGATTGCCCCCAAGAGCACCCAGGGCTTCTCCCGTATGGAACGGGACACCCGGAAGATCCTGGCGCTGTGGCAGGACGGCTATTTTGCCGGCCGGGACGCCGCCGGCGCGGTCCGGCAGCTATGGACCAGCGACTCCTCTGTTTGAACAGTTTTCCGAGACAGCACCTCCGCCAGGAGGTGCTGCTTCTCTTTTGCACAAATGCAAACGGTTTCGTTGTGCACTCTGCCGATCATTTTACGCAAATTTTGCGAAATCTTGTCCAACCCCCTTCCCAGCAGGTTTTTTTACATATATAATGGTGGCGCGCCATACATAGAATGGATCACCGCCGCCCCCCCTTGGGCGGCGCGAAAAACGGAGAGGATCGACGACATGGACATTTTTTCCATCTTTACCCTCTGCGGCGGCCTGGCTTTCTTCCTCTACGGCATGACCACCATGTCCAAGAGTCTGGAGAAGATGGCCGGCGGCAAGCTGGAGCGGATGCTCAAGCGCATGACCTCCAACCCCTTCAAAAGCCTGCTGCTGGGAGCGGGCATCACCATCGCCATCCAGTCCTCCTCGGCCATGACGGTGATGCTGGTGGGCCTGGTGAATTCCGGCGTCATGGAGCTGGGTCAGACCATCGGGGTCATCATGGGGTCCAACATCGGCACCACACTCACCGCCTGGATCCTGGCCCTGACGGGGATCGAGAGCGAGAATGTCTTTGTGAATCTCCTGAAGCCGGAGAACTTCTCCCCCCTGCTGGCTCTGGCGGGCATCATCCTCATCATGGGCTCCAAGAAGCAGCGCCGGCGGGACATCGGCCGGATCCTGGTGGGCTTTGCCATTTTGATGTACGGCATGGAGCTGATGAAGCAGGCCGTCAGTCCCCTGGCGGATATGCCGGAGTTCTCCAGCCTCCTCACCGCCTTCAACAATCCCCTTCTGGGCGTGGCCGTGGGCGCCGTCTTTACCGGCGTCATCCAGTCCTCCGCTGCCTCCGTGGGCATCTTGCAGGCCCTGGCCCTGACCGGCTCCATCACCTACGGCATGGCCATTCCCATCATCATGGGCCAGAACATCGGCACCTGCGTCACCGCCCTTTTGAGCTCCATCGGCGTCAACCGCAACGCCAAGCGGGTGGCCGTCATCCACATCTCCTTTAATATTATCGGCACCGTGGTGTGTCTGATCCTCTTTTACGGCGGCAATCTGCTGCTGGACTTCGCCTTCATGGACGCCGCTGTGGGTGCCGTGGGCATCGCCTTCTGCCACACCGCATTCAATGTGTTCACCACCCTCATTTTGCTGCCCTTCTCCCGCCAGCTGGAACAGCTGGCGCGGAGAGTGGTCCGCAGCGAACGCGCCGGCGAGCAGTTTGCCTTCCTGGATCCCCTGCTGCTGCGCACCCCCGGCGTGGCCATCAATGAGAGCGTGGCCATGGCCAACCGGATGGGCCAGCTGGCCCACGAAAACCTTCTGCTGGCTCTGGAACAGCTGGACCGCTGGAGCGAGGAGCGAGAGGCTCTGATTGTGGAAAATGAGGACAAGCTGGACATTTACGAGGACCACATCAGCAACTACCTGGTAGAAGTATCCCAGCACGGCGTATCCATGGACGACATCCGCACGGTCTCCCGGCTGCTCCACGCAGTGGGCGACTTTGAGCGTATCGGCGACCACGCCCTGAACATCCAGGACTCCGCCCGGGAGCTCCACGACAAGGACCTGGCCTTCTCCGGCAGCGCCGAGGCCGAGCTGGGCGTGCTGATCGCCGCCCTGCGGGATATCTTGGACAATGCCTTCCACTGCTTCCAGGCCGACGATCCTGCAGATGCCGCGGCGGTGGAGCCCCTGGAGGAGACCATCGACCGGCTGATCGAGGCCATCCGGGACCGGCACATCCGCCGGCTCCAGTCCGGTCAGTGTACCATTCAGATGGGCTTTGTGCTCAACGACCTGCTGACCAACTGCGAGCGCGTCTCCGACCACTGCTCCAACATCGCCGTGTCCGTGATTCAGGAGCACGACGGCGGTCTGGACAGCCATACCTATCTCCACAGCGTCAAAACTGCCAGCTCCTTTGACGAGGATCTGCGCAGGGATCTGCGCAAATACCGCCTGCCGGAGGAATCCTGACGGACAAGCCTCCGCGCCCCCGGTGAAAGCCGGGGGCGTCTTTTTGTTCGGCGCGCATAAAACCGTCCCCTCCGGCGGAAACTGTTCCCAACCAATTTGTACGGGAGGGAACCGCTATGTCTGTGGATTTCGCAAACAGCGAGACGTTGAAAAACCTTATGCGGGCCTTTGCCGGCGAGAGCCAGGCCCGCAACCGCTACACCTTCGCCGCCGCCCAGTGCCGCGCCCAGGGTCTGCATGTGCTGGAGGCGGTGTTTCAGTTCACCGCTCACCAGGAGAAGGAGCATGCGGAGATCTTCTACCGGCACATGAAGCCCTTTGCCGGAGGCACCGTGGCCATCGACGGCGGCTATCCGGTAGACCTGACGGAGGACCCGGTGGTCCTGCTGCGCCGTGCCTGCCACGGGGAGTATCAGGAGCATCAGGAGATCTACCCGGCCTTCGCCGAAACCGCCCGGCAGGAGGGCTTTGACCGGATCGCCGCTTCTTTTCAGCTGATCGCCGCCATCGAACAGGCCCACGGTGACCGCTTCGGCGCCCTGGCCGATCTCCTGGAGCAGGGGAAGCTGTTCTCCGGCGGCGCGGGGCAGGGCTGGCTGTGTCTCAACTGCGGCCACATCCACCAGGGTCCCGCCGCTCCCGGCGCCTGCCCGGTCTGCGGACACAACCAGGGATTCTTTCTGCGGCTGGAGACGGCCCCTTTCGGAAGTCCCGGCGGGGTGCAGTAAGCGGCCTCTCGCCTGTATATTCACTCAAATATTCACGTTTTCCTCCCTTCTCTCTGCGGCTTGCTGCGGAGAGAAGGGCATTTTTGCCACTTTTTTTCAAATTCTCTTCCAGGTTTTTGGACTATTTCAAATATTTATTCACTTTTCTGTGAGAAAGTATTGACAAGCCCATAGGGAAGTGATAAGGTATGCGTGTTCCGAAGGCGGGCCTGTCCCGCTCCGGTCCCATTGGAAAACGCCCCGCTCACCGCGGGAGCACATGAAAAGAAGGAAGATATCATGAAGAAGTTATTTGCTCTGCTGCTGACGCTGGCCATGGTCCTGAGCCTGGCTGCCTGCGGCGGCGACAGCACCGAGACCACCGAGGAGACCACTGAGGACACCCAGACCGAGGAGACCACCGACTCCACCGGCACCGCCGAGTTCACCACCGTGGAAGAGGGCAAGCTCATCATGAGCACCAACGCCGCCTTCCCTCCCTATGAGATGACCGACGACTCCGGCGCCGTGGTGGGCATCGACGCCGACATTGCCGCCGCCATCGCCGAGAAGCTGGGCCTGGAGCTGCAGATCGACGACATGGACTTTGACTCCGCCCTC
The DNA here is from genome assembly GCF_054476235.1 of Dysosmobacter sp. Phy. Taxonomy (NCBI): domain Bacteria; kingdom Bacillati; phylum Bacillota; class Clostridia; order Eubacteriales; family Oscillospiraceae; genus Dysosmobacter; species Dysosmobacter sp. Phy. Next base: position 1,542,838 of record NZ_CM136997.1, on the reverse strand, counting down.
CTGGCCGTCCAGCAGGGCAAGAGCGACATCGTCATGGCCGGCGTGTCCATCACCGACGACCGCCTGCTGGTCATGGACTTCACCGACAGCTATGCCACCGGCGTGCAGGTGGTCATCGTCAAGGAGGGCTCCGACGTGACCATGGACAACCTGGGCGAGAAGATGATCGGCACCCAGCGCGGCACCACCGGCTATATCTATGCCTCCGACACCCCGGAGAACGGCGGTTACGGCGAGGACCATGTGGTGGCCTATGACAACGGCATCACCGCCGTCCAGGCCCTGATGAACGGCCAGGTGGACTGCGTCATCATTGACAACGGCCCCGCTCAGGAGTTTGTGGCTGCCAACGCCGGATTGACCATCCTGGAGACTCCCTGGGTGGAGGAGCAGTACTCCATCGGTGTCAACAAGGGCAACACCGCCCTGCTGGATGCCGTGAACGGCGCCCTCAATGAGCTGATCGCCGACGGCACCGTCCAGTCCATCATCGACAGCTATATCACCGCCGAGTAATCGGTCCCCGGCAAACCAAAAAGGGCGGCTCCTGCCGCCCTTTTTTCGGCATATCCCCAACCAAACAGAAAGAGAGAGGTGATCCCCTGTGGACCTGGCAGCCTATTACGAGCTGTGGAAGCCCATGCTGGCCGGCGGCGCGGACCTGGCCTGGTGGCAGGAGTTCTTTGTCAAGTTCTATCAGGCATTTTTGGAAGCGGACCGCTGGAAGCAGTACATCGGCGGCGTGGGCACCACCCTGGTGACGACCGCCCTGGCCCTTGCCATCGGCATCGCCCTGGGCGTGCTGGTGGCCATGATCCGCACTGCCCACGACCAGCAGCGCCCCGGTATCCACAATCCCGCCCTGGGTGCGGCCAATGTCGTGGCAAAGGTATATGTCACCATCATCCGCGGCACTCCCATGATGGTACAGCTGCTCATCATGGGCCTGGTCATTTTCAAGTCCAGCCGGAACTTCACCGCTGTGGGCGCCCTGACCCTGGGCATCAACTCCGGCGCCTACGTGGCGGAGATCATCCGGGGCGGCCTTATGAGCCTGGACCCGGGCCAGAGCGAGGCGGGCCGGTCCCTGGGTCTTGGGTATCTGGACACCATGCGCTTTATCGTCATTCCCCAGGCCTTCAAGGCCATTCTGCCGGCCCTGGGCAATGAGTTCATCATCCTGCTCAAGGACACCTCTCTCATCACCTGCATCGGCGGCAAGGAACTGCTCTATGCCGCCCAGGGCATCTACGGCCGGACTTATGAGGCCATGTTCCCCCTGATCGGCACCGCCTGCATCTACCTGGTGCTGGTCATGGTGTTCTCCTGGCTGCAGGGCAAGCTGGAAAGGAGGCTGCGTCAAAGTGATCGACGTTAAAAACCTCAGCAAGTCCTTTGGGGACCATCTGGTACTGGACAACCTGAGCCAGCACATCTACCCCGGCGAGAAGGTAGTGGTCATCGGGCCCTCCGGCTCCGGCAAGTCCACCTTCCTGCGGTGTCTGAACCTGCTGGAGATCCCCACTGCCGGCACCATTACCTTCGGCGGCCATGAGATCACCGACCCCAAGGCCGACATCGACAAGCTGCGCCAACAGATGGGCATGGTGTTCCAGCACTTCAACCTGTTCCCCAACATGACCATCCGGAAGAACATCACCCTGGCCCCGGTGCGCACCAAGCTCATGACCCAGGCCGAGGCGGACGATACCGCCACCGCCCTGCTCAAACGGGTGGGCCTGGAGGAGAAGGCCGACGCCTACCCTGCCCAGCTCTCCGGCGGCCAGAAGCAGCGCATCGCCATCGTCCGTGCCCTGGCCATGAAACCCAAGGTCATGCTCTTTGACGAGCCCACCTCCGCCCTGGACCCCGAGATGGTGGGCGAGGTGCTGGACGTGATGAAGGAGCTGGCCCGGGACGGCATGACCATGGTGGTGGTCACCCATGAGATGGGCTTTGCCCGGGAGGTGGCCAGCCGGGTGCTGTTTATGGACGAGGGCCATATTCTGGAAGAAGCTCCCCCTGAGCAGATCTTCTCTCATCCCCAAAATCCCAGATTGCAGGACTTCCTCAGCAAGGTGCTGTAACCCCTGGAGGACGCGCATATCTGCGCGTCCTCTTTTTTTGCGTGGTTTTTGCGTGAAGTTTGCCTGGAGTTTGCGCCGTGGCAGATGTTTCCATTTTAAAACAGCTAAAAATTTTTCTTCTTTCCAAAATTTTTGTTTGCTTTTATCAAAATACATGTTATGATAGAATCAACTTTAGAAAACCTCACAATTCTGCCCGCCCGAAAGGAGTCCTGACTATGGATCGCCCCGCCACCGGCCGGGAGCTGCTTTTCCAGTTCCACGGCGTCCCTCCCATCGGCACCTCCGTTTCCCTGGCATTACAGCATCTGGTCGCCATGATCGTGGGCTGCGTCACGCCCCCCATCATGATCGCCAGCGCCATCGGACTGTCTTTGTCGGATCAGGTCCTGCTGATCCAGGCGTCCCTGGTGATGTCCGCTGTGTGTACGCTGCTGCAGCTCTACCCCATCGGCGGACGGTTCGGTTCCGGCCTGCCGGTGATTTTGGGCGTCAGCTTTGCCTACGTGCCCAGCATGCAGGCCATTGCCGCCAGCGGCGGCGGCGTCGCGGCCATTGCCGGCGCCATGATCGTGGGCGGCATCGTTGCCGTCCTGGTGGGCCTTTTCGTCAAGAAGATCCGGCTGCTGTTCCCGCCGGTGATCACCGGCACGGTGGTATTCACCATCGGTCTGTCCCTGTATCCCACCGCCATCAACTACATGGCTGGCGGAACCGCCAACACCCTGGAGTCCGTCACCGCCAAGGGGCTGCCGGAGGCGCTGGCCTACGGCTCCTGGCAGAACTGGCTGATCGCCGCGCTGACCCTGGCGGCGGTGCTGATTCTCAACAACAAGGCCAAGGGCCTGTGCCGTCTGGCCTCCATTTTGATCGGCATGCTCTTCGGCTATGTGGTGGCACTGTGCTTCGGCATGGTGAGCTTTGCCGACGTGGGCGGCGCCGCCTGGTTCTCCCTGCCCCGGTTCATGCACTTCGGCGTTTCCTTCGACCTGTCCTCCTGCGTGGCCATCGGGCTGCTGTTCGCCATCAACTCCATCCAGGCCATCGGCGACTTCACCGCCACCACCGTGGGCGGCATGAACCGGGAGCCCACCGGCAAGGAGCTCCAGGGCGGCATCGTGGCCTACGGCGTCAGCAACATCCTGACCGCCCTCTTCGGCGGCCTGCCCACCGCTACATACTCCCAGAACGTGGGCATCGTCACCACCAATAAGGTGGTCAACCGGACCGTCTTTGCCCTGACCGGCGCCTTTTTGCTGCTGGCAGGCCTGTCTCCCAAGTTCGCCGCCGTGCTGACCACCATTCCCCAGTGCGTGCTGGGCGGCGCCACCATCACCGTGTTCTCCACCATTGCCATGACCGGCATGAAGCTGATCGCCTCCCAGGACCTGACGGCCCGGAACACCACCATCGTGGGCCTGTCTGCCGCTCTGGGCGTGGGCATCTCCCAGGCCAGCGCATCTCTGAGCCAGTTCCCCGACAGCTTCACCATGATCTTCGGCAAGTCCCCGGTGGTCATCGCCACCATCATGGCGGTGCTGCTGAACCTGATTCTGCCCAAGGATGGGAAACACTGAGCCCCGCGGGCCGCCGGTCACGGCGGCCCGTTTTTTCAGCCGCCATTTAAGAAATCTGTAAGGAGTTCGCCCGGCCGCTGTAAGATCTTTATGAGATACTTCCGGAAAAAGGAGGTCTTCCCATGAATTTTAAACAGCTCAAACTCCTGGCGCTCTGTTGCATGGTCTTTGACCATGTCACCCGCATCTTCCCCCCGTCGGAGGCGCTGCTCCCCCTGGCGGCGGCTCTGGAGACCGCTGGTCATCTGGACGCGGCGCTCTGGCTGCTGGAGGACGTGCCCCTTCTTCTGGCGTACATCGGGCGTCTGGCGGCGCCCATCTTTCTCTTCTGCGCCGCCAACGGCTTCGCCCACACCCACGACATCCGGGCCTACTGCCGCCGCATCCTCCTCACGGCCCTCCTCGCCCAGTTGCCCTACACCCTGTTCGACCTGGCAGAGCAGCGGCTGTACGGCCTCACAGGGAACTGGCGCGGCACTAACCTGAACATCCTCTTCACCCTGTTCCTGGGGCTTGCGGCCCTGTGGGCCTGGGAGCGCCTCTCCGCCGCCGGACGCCGCCCCCTGGCATATCTGGCGGTGGCGGCCGCCGCCCTGCTGGCCCACCTGCTCCATACAGAGGGCAGGGAGGGCTACATCCTGCTGATTTTCGTCTTTTATCAGACCCGGGGCCTCTCCCGCCCCAGGCGCGCCCTGTGGCTGCTGCCCGCCACGGCGCTGTCCCGGTGGAACCTGATCCGCTGGGCCGTGACTGCGGCTACCTCTACCGCCGTCGCCAACTGCGTGCTCAACGCCTTCGGCAACTACTTGGGAGCTCTGGTCACGCTGGCCTACAACGGGGAGAAGGGGAACGCAGGACGGCGGTCTCAGTGGTTCTTCTACGTCTTCTACCCCGCGCACTTCGCCCTGCTGGCCCTGATCGGCTGGCTGCGGCCGCCCTTCTGAACATCTGCAGACACAGCGTCCCCCGCGCTTCCCAGGAAGCGCGGGGGACGTTTTTATCTGTGAAGGCGGGAAAAATCAGGTGCCGGTCTCGGGGGCCTCCAGGGCCGCCATGCTCCTGCGGAACTGCACGGAGAACATGACGGCGGTGGTGCAGACCGCCAGCAGATCCGCCACCGGCTCCGCCAGGAACACAGCGAATGCCTTGTCGGCGAAGAAATTGGGGAGAATGTAGATCAGGGGGATCAGCAGGATGATCTTGCGCAGCACGGCCAGAAACAGCGAGATCTTGGCGCTGCCCAGAGCCACGAACGTCTGCTGGCAGGCGATCTGGATGCCGAAGATGCCGGTGGCCGCCATGTAGATGCGCAATGCCCATGCAGCATAGTCCACCAGGGCCGGGGAGTTGTTGAAGATCAGCACGAACATCTCCGGGAACAGCTGCACCAGCACCCACAGTGTCAGCGAGTAGACCAGGCAGGCCTTCAGCAGACAGCGAAAGGCGGCCCGGACCCGGTCCGAATTCCGGGCGCCGTAATTATAGCTGATGATGGGCTGCGCTCCCTGCGTCAGGCCCTGGAGAGGCATCATGGCAAACTGCATGATACTGGTCAATACCGTCATGGCGCCTACGGCGGTATCGCCGCCGTACTTGAGCAGGGAGGAATTGAAGCACACGGCGATCAAACTCTCCGTGGACTGCATGATAAAGGGTGACAAGCCCAGCGCCAGACTGGGCAGCACCACCTTGGCCCGGGGCCGCAGGCAGTCCCTGCGCAGACGCCATTTGGTCTTGGGCCCCGTCAGGAACCGCAGCACCCAGGCGGCGCTGACCGCCTGGGACAAGATGGTAGCCAGGGCTGCACCCCGGACACCCATACCGAAGGCGAAAATGAACACCGGATCCAGCACCGTGTTGAGCCCGGCGCCGATCAGCACGGTTTTCATGCCCACCACCGTGAAGCCCTGGGCGGTGATGAAGGCGTTCATGCCCAGTGTCACCTGGACGAAGATGGTCCCCAGGCAGTAGATCCGCATATAGTCCAAGGCGTAGCCGATGGTGTTGTCGCTGGCGCCGAAGATGCGAAGCATGGGCTCCGCAAACGCCATGAATACCGCCGTCAGCACCAGCGCCGCCGCCACCAGCAGCGTGAAGCTGTTGCCCATGATCCGCTCGGAACCGGGCACGTTCCCCCGCCCCTCCTCAATGGAGGCCCGGGGCGCACCGCCCATGGCCATCAGGGCCGCAAAGGCGGAGATCACCATGATGATGGGCAGGCACACGCCCACGCCGGTCAGCGCCAGTTTTCCCACGGTCTCCACCGGCTGCATATGGCCGATATAGACTCGGTCCACCAAATTGTACAGCATATTGACAATTTGAGACGTAATAGTGGGCAGTGCCAGAGAAAACAGCAGCTTTCCTACCTTGCCGCTGCCAAGATCCACACCTTGTCGATTCATTACTCTACTCCTTCCCGCAATGTGCTTTCCGCACCCTTCAGAACTTTTTCCAGCAGGGCTTGAAATTGTTCGGCTTCCGCTGCCGTCAGCGGAGCAAACACCGCCTGCGCGCAGGCCGCCTGGATCTCCTGTGCCTCCCGTCCCAGAATGGTTCCGGACTCCGTCAATATCAAATGCACCACCCGCCGGTCCGCTTGGTCCGGCAGCCGCCGCAGAAGTCCCCGGGCCGCCAGCAGCTCCACCGCCCCGGAGACCTGGGATTTGGGAAGTCCCCGCAGCTCCGCCACATCCCGGGCTGTATCTCGGCCCGGATTATTGGCCAGAAACAGCAGCACGTGGAGATCCCGCATGGTCAGGGCTTCTCGGTCCAGGAAAGCAGAGAAGCACGCCTCGTAATACCGCTTGAACTGGCGGGAGACCTTCAGCAGCTGGGAACTGGTGATCGCCATAGTTGCCTCCCCTTTATTTGTTCTTTTTTTAATTGTTCTTTTCAGAACTTTTTGAGAATACCACTTTTCCGTCTGTTTGTCAACTTTTACGGATTCTTCATTGACAAACCGGAGCAGGTATATTATGATAACTTATGTGATATCGAAAACCATATTTCGAGGTGTTTCGTATGATTTGGAATATTGTCAGCGACAGCAGCTGCGACCTGCGAACCTCCGCTTTCCACAGTGACCGCGTTCTGTTCCACTCTGTTCCCCTGCGCATCCAGGTGGGCGATCAGGAGTTTGTGGACAACGACGATCTTTCGGTGCCGGAGATGCTGCGGGCCATGGCAGCGGAGAAGTCCGCCTCCTCCTCCGCCTGCCCCTCTCCGGCGGATTTTGCCAAGGCCTTTGAGGCAGGGGACTGCACCGTCTGCTTCACCATCTCCTCCAATCTCTCCGGAACCTATAACTCCGCCATCATGGCCAGAGACATGGTGCTGGAGGAGTATCCCGAAAAGCGTGTCTGCGTCATTGATTCCCGTGCCACCGCCGGGGCCATGGTGCTGCTGATCCGCCGGGCCAAGGAGCTGATGGAGGCCGATGAGACCGGGGATTTCGACGGCATCTGCGCCCAGCTGCGGCTGTATCAGGCAGCGCTGCGGACCTGCTTCACCCTGGAGAATTTCGACAATCTCATCAAAAACGGCCGGATGCGGCCTCTGGTGGGCACATTGCTTCACTCTCTGGGCATCCACGTCATTGCCGACGCCACGCCCCAGGGCACCATTCATGTGGCCGACAAGGCCCGGGGAGAGGCCAAGACCTTCCGGTCCATTACTGCCCTCATGCGCGCCAGCAAGGAGTGCGACGGCGCGGAGGTGGTGATCTCCCACTGTGAAAATCTGGAGGGCGCCATGAAGCTCAAACAGCAGATCCTGGAGGACCTGCCGGTCAAGCAGGTGGAGATTATTTCCTGTCGGGGTCTCACCAGTTTTTATGCCATGGAAAAGGGTCTGATCGTGGGATACTGATTTCCAAACACAAATCAATATCAGCAAGAACGCCGGCGAGATCTCGCCGGCGTTCTTTTTTTGCAAAAAACAGGCTCTGCGGCGCATGAAACGAAAAAAAACAGGGACCCTAACAAAGAACGAATCCCCTGATCCTTTCAACCCAAAAAGGAGTGAGCGTTTTGGAAAGCGGAATTCACAACACCTCCGAAATCGGACGACTTCGGAAGGTGATGCTCCACCGCCCCGGCGGCGAACTGGAGAATCTGATGCCGGAATACCTGGAGCGGCTGTTGTTTGACGACATCCCCTATCTGCGGGAGGCCCAGCGGGAGCACGACTCCTTTGCCGCGTGCCTGCGGAGCCAAGGGGTAGAAGTCGTATACCTGGCAGATCTGGTGGTCCAGTCTCTCACCGACGGGCAGGTCCGGGAAGAGCTGATCCGCCAGTTTCTGGAGGAATCCGGCGTCAAGGACGACCGGACCCGGGAGAGCCTGGAGGACTTCTTCACCGCCCTGCCGGACAAGGAGATGGTCCAGGCCATGATGGCCGGCGTCCGCAAGAGCCAGCTGCGTGCCTCCAGCGCCCGGCTGGGAGACTACCTCTCCGCCGCCGGCGACGACTATCCTTTCGCAGTGGATCCCCTGCCCAACCTGTATTTCACCCGGGACCCCTTTGCCACCATCGGCACCGGCGTGTCCATCCACAAGATGCACACCGCCACCCGGAACCGGGAGACCCTCTTCGGCAAATTCATCTTCGAGCACCACCCCGACTACCGCACCGCCCCCCGCTGGTACGACCGGGGCGAGACCTCCTCCCTGGAGGGCGGCGACATCCTGATCCTCTCGCCCCAGGTGCTGGCGGTGGGCATCTCCCAGCGCACCCAGGAGGACTCCATCGACCAGCTGGCGGAGACGGTGCTCTCCCAGAGCAAGACCTTCCGCAAGCTCCTGGCTTTCGACATCCCCAAGACCCGCTCCTTCATGCACTTGGATACAGTGTTCACCATGGTGGACTATAACAAGTTCACCGTCCACCCCAACATCCTCCAGCAAATCACCGTATTCGTCATGGAGCTGGACGAGAACCGCCGCATGACCATCCGCCAGGAGGACGGCCGTCTGGAGGATATCCTCAAGGAGCACCTGGAGCTGGACCGGGTCCAGCTGATCCCCTGCGGCCAGGGCAGCGAGATCGACGCCGCCCGGGAGCAGTGGAGCGACGGGTCCAACACCCTGGCCATCGCCCCCGGCGAGGTGGTGGTCTACTCCCGGAACTACGTCACCAACCGCTCCCTGGAGGAGGCGGGCATCCGGGTCCACACCATCCCCAGCGCGGAGCTGAGCCGGGGCCGGGGCGGTCCCCGCTGTATGTCCATGCCCCTGTGGCGGGACGATCCCTGAGCGGCTGGGGCCGGAGCGAACCGCCCCACCATCCGCCGTTGGCGGGAGGACACGCATCTCCCGCTCCGCCGACCGGCAGAAACGGGCGGATACAGGATCCGCCCCTACGGGCATAACGGCCATCCGCGTATGCCAGGGCAGCGCCCAGCGACCATGCAGGTCATCAAGCGCCGGTTGACAGGCCTTCGGCATCTGCCAGACAAGCGGCAGCGGAAAGGGACGCTGGTCGATCCGTTGACCTCCCCGTTTATTCGCCGCAGTCGTCATGCGGGGACCAGATTCTTCAAGCACCGGGGTAAGGCGCAGGGACAACGGGGTTTCCGATGCCCGCCGCACCGATCCGCACGACCCCCGCATCTGCCAAACCTTGCGCCGGCGGCGCAAGGTTTGGCACAGAGCGTTTTTTCTCTTCCACCGGGCGCGGCGCATTCTCTTTTTGACGCTTCAAAAAGAGAATGGGGGGCGCATCCCGCGGGGGACTCCCCGCACCATCCTGCAAACAAAAAAGGAGAATGACATTATGGCAGTCAATCTGAAAGGCCGCAGCTTCCTGACCCTGGAGGACTTCACTCCCGGGGAGATCCGCTATCTTCTGGACCTGGGCCACGACCTGAAGGCCAAGCGCCGCGCCGGTACCCCCGGCCGGGCCCTGGAGGGCAAGCACATCGTGCTGCTGTTTGAAAAGACCTCCACCCGCACCCGCTGCTCGTTCGAGGTGGCGGCCACCCAGGAGGGCGGCCACGTCACCTACCTGGACGCCGGCAGCTCTCAGATGGGCAAAAAGGAGTCCCTGGAGGACTCCGCCAAGGTCCTGGGCCGCTTCTTCGACGGCATCGAGTACCGGGGCTATGAGCAGAAGGTGGTGGAGGACCTGGCGAAATTTGCCGGCGTCCCTGTGTGGAACGGCCTGACCGACGCCGACCACCCCACCCAGATCCTGGCGGACATGATGACCATTGAGGAGCACTGCCCCAAGCCCCTGAACCGGGTAAAGGTGGTGTTCCCCGGCGACGTGCGCAACAACATGTGCTACGCCTGGATGATCGGCGCCGCCAAGATGGGCATGCACTTTGTGGGCCTCGGGCCCCAGGAGCTGGTCCGAGAGATGGACAAGGCCCTGGTGGACCGGGTCATGGCTATCGCCCGGGGCACCGGCGCCGTCATCGAGATCACCGATGACCGCAGCTCCCTCAAGGGCGCCGATGTGATCTACGGCGACATCTGGGCCTCCATGGGCGAGGAGGATCTGATCCCCAAGCGTGCGGAGCTGCTCTCCCCCTTCCGGGTGACAGAGGAGACCATCAAAGCCACCGGCAACCCCGCCGTGCTGTACCTCCACTGCCTGCCCTCCTTCCACGACTTCGAGACGAAGCTGGCCAAGGAGTGGCAGGGCAAGGGCGTGGACATCCGGGAGGTCACCGACGAGGTGTTCCGCAGCCGCCACAGCGTGGTTTTTGACGAGGCGGAGAACCGGATGCACTCCATCAAGGCCGTGCTGGTGGCCACAATCGGAAAATAAGGAGCTGATGGCGTGGATAAACCCAGATTCCGGATGCCCACAGCCTACACCATCCTCTTCCTGCTGATCGTGCTGGTGGCCCTGGCCACCTGGCTGATCCCGGCGGGCAGCTACGAGTACGCGGACGGCGTGCCGGTGGCGGGCACCTACCACGCCGTCCCGGCCAATCCCCAGGGCGTGGGCGACGTGCTCAAGGCGTCCTTCTCCGGCTTCTATGACGCCGTGGACGTGTGTCTGTTCATTCTGACGGTGGGCGGCTTTCTGGGCGTGGTCATGAAAACCGGCGCCATCGATGCCGGAGTGGTCGGGGTCATCCGGCTGCTGGGCGGCCGGGAGAAGTGGCTGATCCCCATTCTCATGATCTTCTTCGGCCTGGGCGGCACCACCTACGGGATGTGGGAGGAGACTATGGCCTTCTATCCCCTGCTGATCCCGGTGTTCCTGGCAGCGGGCTACGACGCGGTGGTGGGCATCAGCGTGATCCTGCTGGGAGCCGGGGCCGGCGTCATCGCCTCCACGGTGAATCCCTTCGCCACCGGCATCGCCGCGGGCTTTGCGGGAGTGTCCCTGGGAGACGGCATTTTGCTGCGGCTTTTGCAGTGGATCGTCTTTGAGGGCGCCGCCATCTGGTTCGTCTCCGCCTACGCCGCCCGGGTCAAGCGGGACCCCTCCCGGTCCGTGGTGGGCGTGGGCGTGGGCAAGCTCCAGGTCAGCATGGAGGATCCGCCGCCCCTCACCGCCCGCCGCAAGGCCATCCTGGTCGTGTTCGCCCTGGTGTTCCTGACCATGACCTACGGCGTGATTCCCTTTGACGAGATGGGGCTGCCGCTGCCGTCTCTCGGCTGGTGGTTCCCGGAACTCAGCGCGCTGTTCCTGGTGGGCGGCGTGATCGTGGGGCTCATGGACCGCATGAGCGAGGAGACCCTGGTGGAGACCTTCGTGGCCGGCTGCGCGGACCTTTTGGGCGTGGCCTTCATCATCGGCATCAGCCGGGGCATCACCGTGCTGATGAACGACGGCGGCATCACCGACACAGTGCTCCACTGGGGCGAGACGGCCCTCAGCGGCGCCGGCCCTGTCAGCTTCGTGCTGCTGGTGTTTTTGATCTACCTGCCCCTGACCATCCTGATCCCCTCCTCCTCGGGACTGGCCACGCTGTCCATTCCCATCATCGCCCCCCTGGGCCGGTTCGCCGGCGTGGGCGGCGACCTGGTGGTGACGGCCTTTCAGTCCGCCAGCGGCCTGGTGAACATCATCACCCCCACGGCGGCGGTGGTCATGGGTGCCCTGGCCCTGGGGCATGTGCCCTACGACCGGTGGGTCAAGTACGTGTGGAAGCTGATCCTTTACTTTCTGCTGTTGACCCTGGCGTTTTTGGTGCTGGGAGTCTGGCTGGGGTGATTGTCCCACGGAGCCCGTCCCCTCCGGGGAAGTCGGCATTTGTACCGCAAATCACGGATGAGGAGCCGCTTGCACCTCCCCGCCTTTTTCCGGCAGGCAGGGAAGGACCGCGGGTTCCCTGCAGGGATCCGCCCCCATTTTCTTTTGCTGGCGGCAAAAGAAAACGGCCGCGGCCGGTCAAAAGAAAACCGCTTGGACGAAAGGGCGGCCCTTTTGGGCCGCCCTTTCGTGTAACGGGGGGCGTGCGAATCGGTCCGGCAGGCGTCGGTGGCCCCGCCGTCCCTGCGCCGGACCCGTCCCGCGAAGAACTGCATCCCCGCATAACGGCCTTGGGTGGGCGGACGGGACGCAAAACCGAATTGGCGTATTTCTGCTCCCGCGCGTTCCGCTTCGCTGCGCGCTGCCCCGGCGGTCGCAGTGAGCCGTCCCCGTGGGGACGGGACCTGCCGTGAAAGCGGCAGCCGCTTTGGACCGCAGTCGTTTTCTCCCCTCGCAAAAACCGGCGCTTTATTTCCATCGAAAACGCCCACGGCAGCCGCCCAACCGGCGGCTTCTCCCCAAATGCCCCGGCAGCGCGCAGCGGAGCGGAACGCGCGGAAAGAGAAGCAGAGGCAAATGCGTTCAGCACCCCGGCTATCCGGCCAGGGTGGTTATGCGGGAGCCAGGCTCTTCAACTGCCGGGGCGGGGCGCAGGGACGACGGGGCCGGCGGGGATAACCCGACCGATTCGCACGACCCCCGTCATCACGAACAGGAGGGCCGGGCGGCCCTCCTGTTCGTCCCGGCGTTTTTCTCTTACACCGGGCGCGGCGCGGAAGGTGAATTGTCCCGAAGGGACAAGAGAAGCCCCTCTGGAGGGTTCTCTTTTGCCGCGGCAAAAGAGAATGGGGGCGCATCCCCGCAGGGAAGCTGCGCCCCCGGAACGGCGTCCTCACTTCCGCGCCCTCTCCATGGCCCCCGCGGCGGCCTCTCCGGCAAACCGGAACAGGGCGTCGGCCATGACCTGCTCGGTGCTCCGCCCGACCTGCGCCGCCACCTTCGCATAAAAGGCGTACAGGTAATCTTCCACGTTTAACTCCACAGTTTTCATAGCGTTTCCTCCCTTTCTTATTAGGGACAGTTTACTTCAAAATACGATATATTTCAATCATTTTGTGGAGTAAAACTTTTTCTTTTTTCATGCTACCATAGTAAACAGCAGGAGGTGAGACGATGCAGGAGAAGCGCGAGGAATTCCGGCCACAATTTCAGATGCTGGGCTTGCGCATTGCTCTGTATCGTAAGAAAGCCGGTATGACGCAGGAACAGCTTGCAGAAAAGCTGGGATGCAGTTGGAGTTTCATCAGCAGAATTGAGGCCAACAACGGCAAAACCATTACAGGGGCTTCCCTGTACATGATCTTTAAGATCGCCCAGGTCCTGGACGTCCCCGCCTCCAAACTCTTTGAAGAATAACACCCGTTTGACAAATGAAACCCGCCCGGCCCCCTGTGGGACCGGGCGGGTCTTTGCGTTTCTCAGTTCCGGTGCTTGCCCAGATACGCTTCTTTCACTTTCTCGTTGGCCAGCAGCTCCGCGCCGGTGCCGGACATGGTGATGTGTCCCGTCTCCAGCACGTAGGCCAGGTCCGCGATCTTCAGCGCCATGTTGGCGTTCTGCTCGATCAGCAGCACGGTGACGCCCTGGCGGTTGATCTCCCGGATGATGGAGAAGATGTCCTGCACCACCAGGGGCGCAAGGCCCAGAGAGGGCTCATCCAGCATCATCAGCTTGGGGCGGGACATCAGCGCCCGGCCCACGGCCAGCATCTGCTGCTCGCCGCCGGAGAGCGTGCCGGCCAGCTGCCAGCTGCGCTCCTCCAGCCGGGGGAACAGCTCGTAGACCCACTTGAGGTCCTTCTCGATCTCCGCCTTGTCCTTGCGCAGGTATGCGCCGATCTTCAGGTTCTCCACCACCGTCAGGTCCGCAAAGACCCGGCGCCCCTCGGGGCTCATGGCGATGCCGGCAGAGACGATCTTGTCGATGGGCTTGCCCAGCAGCTCCTGGCCGTTCCAGAGGATGGACCCGGCGCTGGCCTTCACCAGGCCGGTGATGGTGCGCAGGGTGGTGGACTTGCCGGCGCCGTTGGCGCCGATCAGCGTGACAATCTTGCCGTCGGGCACCTCCAGAGAGATGCCCCGGAGGGCCTGGATGCCGCCGTAGCTGACGTGGAGGTTTTCGATTTTAAGCATCTTCCGCCACCCCCAGATACGCGTCGATGACGCGCTGATTGTTCTGGATCTCCGCCGGCGTGCCCTCGGCGATCAGCTTGCCGAAGTCCAGCACGTAGATGCGGTCGGAGATGTCCATGACCAGATCCATGTGGTGCTCGATCAGGAACACCGTCAGGCCGAACTGATCCCGGATCTGGCCGATGAAGGCCGTCAGCTCGTCGGTCTCCTGGGGGTTCATGCCCGCCGCCGGCTCATCCAGCAGCAGCAGCTTCGGCTCCGCCGCCAGGGCCCGGGCGATCTCCAGCCGCCGCTGCTTGCCGTAGGGCAGGGAGGTGGCCAGTTCATCCTTCACGTCCAGCAGTCCCACGGTCTCCAGCAGCTGCTCCACGTTCCGGCGCTGCTCCGCCTCCTCCTTCCGGTTGAGACGGAAGGTGGCGGAGAGGAAGTTGGTGTGGGTGCGGCAGTGCTTGGCGATCAGGACGTTGTCAAACACGGTCTGGGACTTCCACAGCCGGATGTTCTGGAAGGTCCGGGCCATGCCCAGCTGGGTGATCTTGTCGGGGGTAGGGGCGATGACGTGGGTGTACTCCCCGGCGTGCTCCCCCTTGTACATGGCGCGCATCTTGCCCTGGGGGTGATTCTCCACGATCTTCTCCCCCTGGAACCAGACGGCGCCGTTGGTGGGCTGGTATACGCCGGTGACCACGTTGAAGGCGGTGGTCTTGCCGGCGCCGTTGGGCCCAATCAATGCCACGATCTCCCCCTTGTCGATGGAGAGGTTCATATTGTCCACGGCCACCACGCCGCCGAACTGCATGGTGACATTTTCTACTTTCAGCACGTTCTCAGCCATTGGCGCCGCCTCCCTTCACCGCTTTGGCGGGTCTTTTTCTGCGGAACAGGTCCGGCAGCTCCTTGTCTCCCATGAGGCCGCGGCGGAAGAACAGCACCACCACCATGATGACCAGGGAGAACACCACCATGCGGAAGCCGTTGCGCAGGAAGGGCATGGTCATGGAACCGCCGGCCAGGTACATGGCGAGCCAGCCCATGAGGGCCAGGGCCACCACGCCTGTGACGATCTCCTTCCACAAAACCTTCTCGCCCCTGCGGTCCCGGAGGATCAGCAGCACGGCGCCGCCCACCACCACGATGGCATAGATGGCGATGAAGGCGATGCGCCGGGGGTCGGCGGGAGAGGTGAAGGTGACGCTGGTGTCCAAAAACCGCAGCCACCACTCGCTGGCAGCCACGTACAAGAACGCGGCGATGCAGCTGCCGGAGATGGAGCCGATGCCGCCGATGACCACGATCAGCAAAATCTCGTAGGTCATGGCCGTGGTGAAGGTCTTGGCCTGGGCCTGGTTGGCGAACATGGCGAACATGCCGCCTCCCACCCCGGCGAAGAAGGAGCTGATGCAGAAGGCCAGCCGCTTGTGGCGGGAGAGGTTGATGCCCATGGCCTCGGCGGCCACCTCATCGTCCCGGATGGCCTTGAAGGCCCGGCCGTAGGTGGAGTTGATGAGCAGCAGGATGCCGCCGATGCACAGCGCCCCCAGCAGGAAGGGCACAAAGGTGGACAGGCGCAGGGCAAAGCCCGGCAGCTCGATGTTGAAGCTGGAGAAGGTGGGGAAGCTCTTGAGGGCGTTGGCGCCGTTGGTGACGGGGCCCAGTTTGTCCCACTGGAAGATGGCCCGGATGATCTCGCCGAAGCCCAGGGTGGCGATGGCCAGATAGTCGGACTTCAGCCGCAGCACCGGCAAGCCGATCAGCCACGCCACGGCGGCCGCCACGATGCCGGAGAGGATCAGAGCCAGCAGCACGCCGATCACAAGGCCCACGGCGCCGCCGCCGAAGAGCTCCGGCAGGGAGAAGTTGATGGCGGAGCCCTGGTAGATATAGTACACACTCTCCCGGGCCGCCACAGGGATGGTCAGGATGGCGTAGGTGTAGGCGCCCAGCAGCATGAAGCCGGACTGGCCCAGAGAGAACAGGCCGGTAAAGCCGTTGAGCAGGTTCATGGAGGAAGCCACCACCGCGTATACCGCGCCCTTTTTCAGCACGGTGAAGAGCATGTGGGTGGACTTCATGGTGTTCTCCAGCAGGATCACCAGGGCCAGCAATGCCACGGTGCACAGGAGGACCACCAGCGTGCCCCGCTTGCTTTTCTTTTCTTGCAGCACAGTTGATCCCTCCCTTACACTTTGTCGGTGATCTTCTCACCGAACAATCCGGTGGGCTTCACCACCAGAATGATGATCAGCAGCGCGAAGGTGAACGCATCGGAGAACACGGACCAGTCGGAGCCCTTGATGACGCTCTCGGAAATGCCGATCAGGAATGCGCCCACCACGGCGCCGGGGATGGAGCCGATGCCGCCGAACACCGCCGCCACGAAGGCCCGCAGGCCCGGCAGGGCGCCGGACAGGGGCACGATGGACTGGTAGTTGGTGAAATACAGCATGGAGCCCACCGCCGCCAGGAAGGACCCGATGACGAAGGTGAAGGAGATCACGGAGTTGATCTTGATGCCCATGAGCTGCGCCGTCTCAAAGTCCCGGGAGGCCGCCCGCATGGCCATGCCGATCTTAGTGTGGTTGATGAGCTGGGTCAGGGCGATCACCAGCACCACCACCAGCACCGGGGTAACCACGGTGACCCACTTGGTGGACACACCCGCGATGGTGACCTGGCCGGAGAGGCCGGGAATGGAGGGGTACATCTGGGGAAGGCCGCCGGTGATATAGGTAGCAAAGTTCTGGAGCAGATAGCTCACGCCGATGGCGGAGATCATGACGCTCATCCGGGGCGCGGTGCGCAGGGGCTTGTAGGCCGCCCGCTCGATGAAGAAGCCCAGCGCCACCACCAGCACGATCATCAGCGGCGCGGACACGGCCAGGGGCATGCTGGCGCTGAGATACACCATCATAAGGCCCGCGGCCATGAACACGTCGCCGTGGGCGAAGTTGATCAGGCGCAGGATGCCGTACACCAGCGTGTATCCAATGGCGATCAGGGCGTACTGGCCTCCCAGCGAAATGCCGGAGAGCAGGATGGAGATGCCGTATTGCACGGAAAATCCTCCCCTTTCTTTTTATCAGTTTACAAGTCAGGACCGTCTCGAAAAGGGCCGGGGAACACTCGGCTGCTTTCGAGGCGGCCCCAGCAAAGCAAGAACCGCCTGGCGGGGGCGCGCCCCCGCCAGGCGTCGGGTTCAGGGATCAGCCGGCAACGGTCTGCACCGTCTCCAGCGTCCAGGCCACATTGGCATTGTCCGCGGTCTTGATATAGGCGGTGTCGCGGATGGCGTCGCCGATCTCATCGAAGGCGATGGCGCCGGACACGCCGGTATAGGTGACGGAAGGCAGAGCGGCCTTCACGGCGGCGGGATCGGTGGAACCGGCGGCCTTCAGAGCCTCCAGCGCCACATAGTAAGCGTCATAGCCCATGGCGGTGACGGCGGCGATGGTGTCGTTGCCGCCGTTGTTGGTCATGGCGGTGGAATCCTCGTTCAGCCAGGCCTTGATGCCCTCGTCGAACTCAGGAGAACCGCCCTCCTGGTAGAAGGTGGAGCAGTAGATCTGCACGTTGGAATCGGCGGCGGCCTCCAGGACCATGTTGCTGTCCAGAGTGTCGGAGCCCAGAATGGGGATCTCCAGGTTCATGGACTTGGCCAGCGCCACGATCTGGGTGGAGTAGGCAATGGACACGGGGCAGAAGATGACCTCGCAGCCCTCGCTCTTGGCCTTGTTGAGATAGGTGGTGAAGTCAGAGGTGTTGGTGGGGAAGGAGTCCTTCACCACGGAGCCGCCGGCGGCGGTAAAGGCCTGCTCGAAGTAGGTGATGAGGCCCTGGTCATACTCGTTGCCCAGCTCGCCCAGCAGATACGCCTTCTTGGCGGAGAACTTCTCCTGGGCGAAGTTGGCGAGGACGGTGCCCTGGAAGGGATCCAGGAAGCAGATGCGGAAGTAGTAGTCGTTGCCCGCGGTCACCTGGGGGTTGGTGCAGGTGACGCCGATGGCGGCCAGGCCCGCCTCGTCAAAGGTGGGGCCGGCGGCGATGGACACGCCGGAGCCATAGGAGCCCAGGACCAGGGAAACGTCCTTGCTCACCAGCTCGGAAGCGGCGGTGATGGCCTTGGAAGAGTCGGAGCCGTTGTCGGCATAGACCAGCTCGACCGTATAGGTCTCGCCGCCGATGTCCACGGTGGGCGTCTCCTTGTTGGCGTACTGCATGCCCAGCATCTCCTGCTTGCCGCCGGCACCGGAGTCGCCGGTGGCGGGCTCGAACACGCCGATGCGGACAACCTTGTCGCCGGTGGCGGTCTCGCCGCTCTGGGCAGCATCGTCACTGGCAGCGGAATCGCCGGAAGTGCCGCCGCAGCCGGCCAGCAGACCCAGGACCATGGCCAGCGTCAGCAGCAGCGCAAAGATCTTTTTCATTCTTTTCATCCTCCTGTTTTTGGGTTGCGCGGGACTTCTCCCACAGCATGGGTATCATTTTACGAGGTTTTTCCATGCAATGCAAGATGAATAATCACCAGAAAGAAGCCGTCGCTTTTCCAAAAAACGGCTGATTTTCTCCGTACAAGCCGTTCATTTGTCCCCGTACGGGAGACAGCCGCGAACTGGCAGGAAAAATCAGCGGTCAGCTGTCCGCGTATCAGAGACAGGCGTTTTGGTGATTCTGCCGGTCGGCCCCTTTTAAAAAAGATGGTTTTTTTCCGGTCTCTAGTCTTTTCCTTTGTTGTAGCCCTTATTCCGCAGGGAGCGCAAAAGCGCCGCCGGAAACTTCCGGCGGCGCTCTTATTCCTTCTTACCGGGTGCTTTCCGGCAGGGGCTTGGGCGTCTCACCAAAGACGGCCAGGAACTCCTCCTGCTCCATGGTCTCATGCTCCAGCAGATACGACGCCACCGCCTCCAGCTTGTCGCGGCTGGCCTCCAGGATCTCCTGGCACCGGGCGTAGGCCTTGGCCACCAAGGCCTTGACCTCTTCGTCGATCTGAGCGGCCACCGCCTCGGAGTAGCTGCGGCCCTGGGACATGGTGCGGCCGATGAACACCTCGTCGTGTCCGGACTCGAAGGAGACCGTGCCGATCTTGTCGCTCATGCCGTAGGAGGCCACCATCTTCCGGGCGATCTGGCTGGCCCGCTGGATGTCGTTGCTGGCGCCGGTGGAGATATCCCCCAGGCACAGCTTTTCGGCCACCCGGCCGCCCAGCAGCGCCACGATCTGGTCCTCCATATACCGCTTGGAGAGGTAGGACCGGTCCTCCTCCGGCAGGGAAATGGTCATGCCGCCGGCCTGGCCTCTGGGGACGATGCTGATCTGGGTGACGGGGTCGTGGTCCGGCAGGGCGTGCATGACCACGGCGTGGCCCGCCTCGTGATAGGCGGTCAGCTCCCGCTCGTGCTGGGGAATCACCCGGCTCTTCTTCTCCGGGCCGGCGATGACCTTGATCTCCGCCTCTTTCAGGTCCCCCATGGTGATGAATTTCCGCTTGCGGCGGGCGGCCAGCAGCGCGCCCTCGTTGATGAGGTTCTCCAGGTCCGCGCCGGTAAAGCCGGGAGTTCCCTGAGCCAGCTTGCGCAGGTCCACATCCTCCGCCAGAGGCTTGCCCTTGGCGTGGACCTTCAGGATCTCCTCCCGTCCCTTGATATCCGGCAGGCCCACGTAGATCTGCCGGTCGAAGCGGCCGGGCCGCAGCAGCGCCGGGTCCAGCACGTCGGCGCGGTTGGTGGCCGCCAGGACCACCACGCCCTCGTTGGCGGCAAAGCCGTCCATCTCCACCAGCAGCTGGTTGAGGGTCTGCTCCCGCTCGTCGTGACCGCCGCCCAGGCCCGTGCCTCTCTGGCGG
The DNA here is from genome assembly GCF_054476235.1 of Dysosmobacter sp. Phy. Lineage (NCBI taxonomy): Bacteria > Bacillati > Bacillota > Clostridia > Eubacteriales > Oscillospiraceae > Dysosmobacter > Dysosmobacter sp. Phy. The sequence continues at coordinate 1,522,929 of NZ_CM136997.1, read as the reverse complement.
CCCACGGCGTCGATTTCGTCAATGAACACGATGGCCGGGGCGGTCTTTTTGGCCTGGTCAAACAGGTCCCGGACGCGGCTGGCGCCCACGCCCACGTACAGCTCCACGAAGTCGGAGCCGGAGATGGACAAAAAGCCCACGCCGGCCTCTCCCGCCACGGCCTTGGCCAGCAGGGTCTTGCCGGTGCCCGGAGGGCCCACCAGCAGCACGCCCTTGGGGATCCGGGCCCCCAGTGCGATGAAGCGCTTGGGGTCCTTCAAAAACTCCACGATCTCCTGGAGTTCTTCCTTCTCCTCGTCGGCGCCGGCCACGTCCTCGAAGGTGACCTTTTTGTCCTTGTCCGTCAGGGTCCGGGTCCGGGCGGAGCCGAATTTGGCCATCTTGTCCGGCCCCATGCCCCCCTGAGCCCGGGCCATCATGAAGTACCAGAACACCGCCAGCACCGCCGCCACCAGCACATAGGGCAGCAGCAGCGCCAGCCAGTTGGTGCTCTCCGGGTCCGGGTAGTCGTAGGCGGTGATGACGCCCTTGGCGTATTGCTCCTGAACCAGATCGTTGAAGTCATCATAGAACAGCTGGAAGTCGTAGAGCTGGTAGCGGACGATCTCGCTGCCGTCCACCGCCTGACGCAGCTGCATGGTCAGCATGCCGCCGCTGTCGATGGTAAACGCCTCCACCTTCTCCTGCAAAAACAGCTGGCGCATCTGGGAGTAATCGACCTGCTGCTCCCGCATGTCCGCCTGCCACAGCCAGCTGACGCACAGCAAAATCACCAGCGCCAGCAGGGCGAAGCTCAGGTTGGAGCGCTTGTATTGTCTCGTCACAAATAATCCCCCTTTTCCTGCCGGCCCGTGCCGGCCGGAAAATCCGTTCCCTCTGCCGGAGCGGATCAGTGGTTGGAGTAGACCTCCGGTTTCAAAACGCCGATATAGGGCACGTTCCGGTACTGCTGGCAGTAATCCAGCCCATAGCCCACCACGAATTCGTCCGGCACCGTGAAGCCGGCCAGATCCGCGGTGATGGCCTTGGTGCGGCGGGAGGGCTTATCCAGCAGCGTCACGATGGTGATGGAGGCGGCGCCCTTGGTCAGGAAGTAGTCCTTCAAAAAGGCCAGGGTGTTGCCGGAGTCCAGAATGTCCTCCACGATGATCAGATGGCGGCCGGTGATGTCCTGCTGGAGGTCATGGGTGATCTGCACCCGGCCGGAGGACACGGTGGCGTTCTGATAGGAGCTGACGGCGATGAACTCCACGTCGCTTTTGACCTGGCAAGCCCGGACCAGATCCGCCATAAACACGAACGACCCCTTCAAAACACCCAAAAACAGCGGATCGCGGTCGTGGAACTGTTCGTACAGCGCCTCGCCCATCTCGGCAATACGGGCTTTGATCTCCTCCTCCGTGACCAGCACCTTCAGGATATCCTTCTCCATCTCACTTCTCATGGCTGTTCTCCTCTGTATGTTTCAAAATTTGAATGAACCGGCAGGGGCCCTCCCCCTCCGGCAGAAATTCCGTATCCACACCCAGCCGCCACACGGCGGCAAGCCGGTCTCCCGCGTAGACGGCAGGCAGCCGGTCCCGCTCCGCCAGGGAGATCCCCCGGTCCAGGCACAGCCGCTTCACCGTGCGGCCGCCGCCATGGGTCTCCGGCAGGGTCAGCCGCGCCCCACCGTCGCAGGGGCCCACGGCCACCCGCTCCGGCCCGGGCCGCAGGGGCAGTCCCGCCCCGGCTCTCCGGTCCAGCAGAGTCAGCGTGTAATCGCCCCATCGCAGGGGACAGCCCTCCACCAGCTCCGCCCGGGAAGGGGGCGGCGGCAGCGTCTCCAGGATCAGCCGGGAGGCTGCCAGGCGGGCTGTAACGCCGTGGGGCAGACTGATGCGGGCGTCGTTGCCATGGCTGTTCCACAGCGCCTGCAGCGCCTCCAGGTGGACGGTGCCGATGTCCTTCCGCCCCGCGCCCAGCAGGTCGAACAGCCCCAGCAGCACCTTCGGCCGCAGGAAGTCCGGCACCTCCGCCAGCTTTCCCAGGGGGACCGTCACCCGTCCCGGCTGGACGGAGGCGGCGCGCAGGTACCGCTCCGTCAGATCCGCCAGTCCCTCGTCCGTCTCCCGCAGGAGCGCGGCGGTGCGGGCCATATGGGCCTCGGCCCGGGGATTGAGCTGCCGCAGCAGCGGCAGCACCTTCAGCCGCAGCAGGTTCCGGGCGGCGGCGTCCGGGTCGGCGTTGGTCTCGTCCTCCACATGGGGGATGCCGTGAGCGGCGGCGTAGGCGGCCAGCTCCTCCCGGTTCAGGCCCAGAAAGGGCCGCAGGATGATGTCCCGCTCCGGCGGGATGCCGCAAAGGCCCCGGAGGCCCGTGCCCCGGATCAGGTTCAGCAGCATGGTCTCGGCGTTGTCGCCGGCGTGGTGGGCGGTGAGGACGGCTGAAAAGCCCTCCCGCTCCGCCGTCTCCCGCAGGAAGTCATACCGCAGCTTCCGCCCGGCCTCCTCCAGAGAGAGGCCCAGGTTTTCAGCCAGGCCCCGGACTTGGCCGGAACCAGCGTAAAACGGGATGCTCCGCCCGGCGCACCAGTCCCGGACAAAGTCCTCGTCCCGGTCCGCGGCGGGCCGCAGGCGGTGGTTGAAGTGGGCGGCGCCCACGGAAAAGCCGTGCCGCCGTCCCCAGGTATCCAGATAGTGCAGCAGGCACATGGAGTCCAGCCCGCCGGAGACGGCGCACAGCACCCGTCCGCCCGCAGGCATCCGCTCCGCCAGGAAGGCCCCGGCGGCGGAGAGTTCACTCCTCGTCGTCATATCTCGTATCCAATGTGGAGAAGGTGGTATACTCCGGCATCCACCGCAGCTCCACCTTGCCGGTCTCGCCGTGGCGGTTCTTTGCCACGATGCACTCGGCAATATTATGCTTCTCCGAGTCCTCGTTATAATAATCGTCCCGGTACAAAAACAGAACGATGTCCGCGTCCTGCTCGATGGCGCCGGACTCGCGCAGATCCGACAGCATGGGCCGCTTGTCCTCCCGCTTCTCGTTGGCACGGGAGAGCTGGCTCAGGCAGATCACGGGGACGTTGAGCTCCTTGGCCATGATCTTGAGCATTCGGGAGATATCGGAGACCACCTGCTGGCGGTTCTCGCCGCTGTATCCCCGGCCGCCGGCGGAGGTCATCAGCTGCAAATAGTCGATGACCACCAGGGCCAGGTTGTCCAGCCGCCGGCACTTGGCGTTCATGTCCGCCACCGACAGCATGGGGTTGTCGTCGATCCGGATGTCCACCCGGTTCAGCACCGTGGCGGCGCCGGCGATCTTCTCCCAGTCGGTCTCCCGCAGGGAGCCGGTCCGCAGGCGGTTGTTCTCCACCAGGGCCTCGGCGCTGAGTAGCCGCATGGCCAGCTGCTCCCGGGACATCTCCAGGGAGAACACCGCCACCGTCCGGTGGGTGCTCTTGGCCACGTTCAGCGCCATGTTCAGCGCCATGGAGGTCTTGCCCATGCCGGGCCGGGCGGCCAGCAGAATGAGGTCCGACTTGTTCAGGCCCGTGATCTTCTGGTCCACGGCGGACATGCCGGTGGAAAGGCCGGGCAGGCGGGAGTCGCTCTCGCTCATCTCCCCCAAGCGGTCCAGCACCTCCGGCAGCACCTGCCGCAGGGGGACCATGTCCTGGGCGCTCTGGCCCCGGCGGACGGCGTAGACCTTCTGCTCCGCCGCCTCCAGGATCTCCCCGGCGCCGCCCACGCCCTCCTGCACCAGGGCGGTGATCTCCGCCGCCGCCTGGGCAACGCCCCGCAGCAGGGCCTTGTCCCGGACGATGGCCACGTACTCCATGACGTTGGCGCTGGTGGGGGTGATCTCCATCAGCTGGGCCAGATACGAGCGGGTGGTCTGGGGGTCGTAGGTGCCCAGCCGCTGCATCTCCTCGCAGACGGTGATGCCGTCGATGGGCTTGGCATAGGAGAACATGGAGTAGATGGTCTCAAAGATCTCCCGGTTCTGCCGCAGGTAGAAGTCGTCCGGCCGCAGCTTGTCCATGACGTCCTTGACGCAGCCGGCGTCGATCAGCATGGAGCCTAAAACCGCCTGCTCGCCCTCCAGGGAGTGGGGCATCTGCCGCAGCAGCAGATCTTCATTTGCCATGGACGTTCACCTCCCGGTATGGTCGTTCAGAGGCCCTGCGCCCCCGCTCACTTCTCCTCGAACACGGAGACGTACACCGTCCCCGACACCTCAAAGCCCAGCTTGGCCTTCACCTGATAGCTGCCGAAGGACTTGATGGGGTCCTCCAGCACCAGCTTCTGCTTGGGGATGTCCAGTCCGAACTGGGCCTTGAGCCCGTCGGAGATCTCCTTGGTGGTGACGGCGCCGAAGAGCCGTCCGCCGCTGCCGGCCTTGGCGGTGAGCTTCACCATGCACTCCTTGAGCTTTTCAGCGGTGGCCTCCGCCTCCGCCTTCTGGCGGGCCTCCTCGGCCTTGCGGGCCTTCTCCTTGAGGTTCATGGTGTTGATGGCGTCCGTGGTGGCGGCGATGGCCAGCTTCCGGGGCAGAAGGAAGTTCCGGGCATAGCCCTCGGAGACCTCCACCATCTGGCCCTTCTTGCCCTGGCCCTTCACATCCTGCTGTAAAATCACTTTCATACTACTGTCTCCTTACCGTGATCCGGTCGGATCACTTCTCAAAATACGCGTCGATGGCCTCCGTCAGCTTTTCCCGGGCGGTGAGGACATCGCAGTTTTCCGCCTTGCCACCGGCGGTGGTGGAGTTTCCGCCGCCGCCCAGGGCCTCCAGGATCACCTGGACATTGATCTCGCCCAAAGACCGGGCGGACATCTGCACATTGGGGCCGCTCTTGAACAGCACGAAGGACGCCTTGACCCCCTTGAGGCCCAGCAGCTCGTCCGCCGCCTGGGCCGCCGCGACGCGGTCCACCCCGTCCTGGGGGATGACGGCGATGGCGAAGCTGTCCCGGTACATCTCCGCCCGGCGGATGATGTCGTAGCGGGAGACCATCTCGCTCAGGTCGTTCTGGAACAGGCGCTGGACATCGGTGGTGTCGGCGCCGGCCCGCCGCAGGAAGGCCGCCGCCTCAAAGGTGCGTCCGCCGGTGCGGAGCGTAAAGTGCTTGGTGTCCAGCACGATGCCGGCCAGCAGGCTCTCCGCCTCCTCCCGCAGCAGGTCTGTGGCGTCTACCAGATATTGCAGCAGCTCCGTCACCAGTTCCGAGGCGGAGGAGGCATAGGGCTCATGGAAGCTGAAGGCCGCGTTTTCGATATAGGTGGCCGCCCGGCGGTGGTGGTCGATGACCGCCACCCGGTTGCAGGACTCCAGCAGCTGGGGATCCTCCACCAGATCGGGGCGGTTGGTATCCACCACGATCAGAAGGGCCCCGGGCTGCATCTTCAAAAAGGCGTCGCCGCCGGTGGTGAACACATCCTCATACTCCGGCAGGGCCCGCAGCTTCTGCAGAACCGGCTTGGCAGCGTTGCGCTCCAGATCGATGACCACCTGGGCCCGCTTGCCCCGCTTCCGGGCGATGCAGCAAAGGCCCGCCGCGGCGCCCACGGCGTCCATGTCCGCAAAGCTGTGACCCATGATATAGATTTGAGTGGCATCGGCGATCAGCTCGCTGAGGGCGTTGGCCATGACCCGGGACTTGACCTTGGTGCGCTTCTCTGTGGCCTTGCTGCGGCCGCCGTAGAACTCAAAGTCCACCTTGCCGCGGACCACCGCCTGGTCGCCGCCTCGGCTGAGGGCCATCTCCAGGGACAAGTTGGCGTTTTTGTACAGCTCCTCCATGCTCTCGGCGCTGCGGCCGATGCCGATGGAGAGGGTGGGGTGGACGCCCTCGCCCACCTTGATATCCCGGATGGCATCCAGAATAGAGAATTTCTCCTCCACGAAATGCTGATAGTGCTGCTCCTCGAAGAGGAACAGATACCGGTCCCGCTCGGTTTTCAGCAGCAGCCCCTGTCCGGCGGCGGCCCAGCTGTTGAGCTTTTCGTCGATCTGGGCCAGAACGGCGCTGCGGGCGGTGTCGGCGCAGGCCTTCATCAGGTCCTCGTAGTTGTCCAGCATCAAAATCGCCGCCACGGTCCGGGTGGCCGCGTACTTCTCCTGGATGGCGTCGGCCTCGGTGGTATCCACCCAGTAGGTGGTGGCCACCAGGTTCTGCTCTTCGCCCCGGCCCTTGGCCCGGACCAGGCTGCCGTAGACCCGGAAGCGGCGGCTGTTCATGTACACCCGCACCGGGCACTCCTGCTTGCCCTCCAGCAGCCACTGGACGGAGAAGTCCGGCACCGCGTCCTCCACCTTCATCTCAAAGAGGTGCTCCCGGACGCCGGCCAGCTGGAGGAAGTTCTCATTGCTCCAGATGACCTCCCCGGTGTCCGGCCGGAACACCATGATGGGCAGAGGAGAGTTGATGAGAGTGGACTTGCTGGCGGTGTCCACGCTGCCGGTCAGGTTATCAATGTACTGTATGATCCCCTGGCGGCGCTTTTTGCTGCTGCTGGTGAAATACAGGTACAGTCCGCCGATGGCGCACAGCTGGATCAGGCCCAGCAGCGGGTCCACCAGCGCGGTGGCGATGGCAAAGACCACCATACACAGAAAATACAGCTTCAGATTGGGCTCCAGCAGGCGGGAGAGCTTTTTGTTTGTCATAAGAGATTCTCCTTTGCCGCAAAAGCATATTTATAGATATATCAGTATATCAGTTTTCCCCGGAAGGTGCAACTGTTAAAACCGCCCGCTCCCGGGCGCGCAAAGCCCCGGAGAGCAGTGCCCTCCGGGGAAGGTTCAGCAGTTTTCTGCGGTGAGGATGGGACTGTCGGGATAGTAGCTGTCCTTTTGGGGACGCTTGTGCTCCAGCACGGCGTCGAACAGCACCGACAGGGCCTTCCGGGTCTGATAGGACAGGTTCTGATCGATGGTGAAATCCAACACGCCCTCCCGCAGCAGCGCCCGGATCTCCGGGCTGTTGTCGTGGGCCAGCAATCGCACCTTTCCGGCCAGGCCCGCCCGGCGCAGGGCCTCGGCGCAGGCGGTGACGCTGCGGTTGGCCATGTAGATGCACCGCAGCCCCGGGTCCTCCGCCAGGGCGGCGCTCACCGCCGCCAGCGTCTCATCATAGTCCTCGTGGGTGGCGGCGATCCGTACGCCCGCCCGGGGAAAGCCCAGCTCCCCCAACCGGTCCAAAAAACCGTCCGCCCGGCCCTTGTGGCCGGCGTACTCCGGCCCGGCGTAGACCAGCAGCACCCGGTCCTCCGGCCCCAGGAATTTGGAGGCGATCTCTCCGGCCAGGCGGCCGGCCCGGTGGGCGTTTTCCCCCACGAAGCACAGCCGCTCCGCCCCGGCGATATCAGAGTTGAAGGTCACCACCGGGATCCGCCGGCGGGACAGGTCCGCCAGCGCCTGGCGGACAGCGGGACAGTCCGAGGCGCACAGCGCGATGCCCTGAACGCCCTCTGCCGCCAGTTCCTCCAGATGCCGCAGGCACTCCGCCGTCCGGCCCTGGCGGTAGGTCCGCACCGCCACGGAGAGGTTGTAGTCCCGCCGCTCCTCCCGGAATTTACTGATGCCGGCGGCAATGGCGTCGCCCACGTAGCCTTCCCAGGCGGGCTGGACCACCGCGAAGCGGCGGCTGGTACCGCTGAGGGCCAGAGCGCTGGCCATACGGTTAGGGCGGTAGTCCAGCTCCTCCATCACCTGGAGGACCCGCTCCCGCACCTCCGGCTTCACATAAGGCCGGTTATGGAGCACCCGGTCCACGGTGCCGATGGAGACACCGGCCTGCTCCGCGATCATTTTGATGGTGGCGCGCATCCGGCCGCCTCCTCTCTCCGCAGGGAAAAACCGCTTCAAAAAATGATGTATACAAATTCGGTTTCCTGTGGTATAATAGTGCAAAGTATCATGTGAAAGCTCTTTCCTGCCGTTGGCAAAAGGCCCCGTCAGACGTGAGCGCCACACCTGACAGCATATCAAATTTCGCGTCGAGAAGCAACCGCTTTTCCGCACTTTTTCCGTATTTCACTGAAGCGGAGCGGACCTCTGCATCAGTTAAATAAAACCTCCATATGGAACGACTGCATGACGTGACCGAACCCCTGGCGGCGAAACGGGGCCGCACAGGCAACGGGCGTCTCTTCTTTGCGTGCGCCTTTTTGGCGTCTGCAGGGCGGATCGCGCCCACATGTCCGCGTACCAGGGAGGATATCTACATATTTTGTATTTCAAAGGAGTATTATCGACACTATGGCAGAAAAACTGAAAATCATTCCCCTGGGCGGTCTGGACGAGATCGGCAAGAACATGACCGCCTATGAGTACGGCGGCGAGATCATCGTGGTGGACTGCGGCATGGCCTTCCCCGGGGACGACATGTACGGCATCGACTGCATCATCCCCGACGTCACCTATCTCATCAAAAACCGCGCCCGGATCCGCGGCCTCTTCATCACCCACGGCCACGAGGACCATGTGGGCGCCATCCCCTACGTGCTCAAGCAGATCAACCTGCCCATCTACTGCACCCGTTTCACGGCAGGCCTCATCAAGCTGAAGCTGGAGGAGCACGGCCTGGTCAAGTCCACCAAACTCATCACCGTGGAGCCCGGCAAGACCGTCCGGGCCGGCAAGTTCAACGTGGAGTTCATCCATGTGAACCACTCCATCGCCGACTCCGTGGCCTTCGCCATCCACACCAAGATGGGCACCGTGGTCCACACCGGCGACTTCAAGATCGACTCCACCCCCATCGACGGGGAGGTCATCGATCTGGCCCGCCTGGGCGAACTGGGCAAGGAGGGCGTGCTGTGCCTGTGCGCCGACTCCACCAACGTGGAGCGGCCCGGCTTCACCCCCTCGGAAAAGACCGTGGGCGCCACCTTCGCCCGCCAGTTCCAGAACTGCGAGGAGCGGATCATCGTCACCACCTTCGCCTCCAACGTCCACCGGATCCAGCAGGTGCTGGACGCCGCCGCTGCCTGCGGCCGGAAGGTGGCCGTGACGGGCCGGTCCATGGAGAACATGATGAAGGTCTCCACGGAACTGGGCTACATGAAGGTGCCCAAAAACACCCTCATGGACATCAACAAGATTAAGGGTCTGCCCAAGAACAAGCAGGTCATCGTCACCACCGGCTCCCAGGGCGAGGAGATGAGCGCCCTGTACCGCATGGCCTTCTCCACCCACAAGCAGGTGGAGCTGGGCGCCGGGGACAAGGTCATCATCTCCGCCTCCGCCATCCCCGGCAACGAGGTCACCGTGGGCCGGGTCATCAACGAGCTGTTCCGCAAGGGCGTGAAGGTCATCTACGACCGGGCCGACATGCTCCATGTCTCCGGCCACGCCTGCCAGGAGGAGCTGAAGATCATCCACGCCCTGACGAAGCCCCGTTTCTTCGTCCCCCTCCACGGCGAGCAGCGGATGCTGCAGATCCACTCCCAGGTGGCCCAGCAGATGGGCATGGACCGCAACCACATCGCCATCGCGGAGAACGGCTCCGTCATCGAGATCACCGGCAAGACCATGAAGCTGGGCGGCACCGTTCCCGCCGGCGAGGTGTATGTGGACGGCTCCGGCGTGGGCGACGTGGGCGCCGTGGTCATGCGGGACCGCAAGCGCCTGGCCGAGGACGGCATGGTGGTGGTCGTGATGCCCGTCTCCAGCCACGACGGCGCGCTGCTGAGCCAGCCGGAGATCATCACCCGGGGCTTCATCTACGTCAAGGAGTCCGGGGACCTGATGAAGGAGCTGCAGAACGTGGCCATGGATGCCGCCGAGGGCGTGACCCGCAAGCGCAGCCGGGACGACGGGGAGCTCAAGGGCGCAGTGAAGTCCGCGGTCAGCAGCTACCTCTTCAAAACCACCAAGCGCAATCCTATGGTCATCCCCGTGGTGACCCGCCTGTAAGCAAACGCACCCTCCGGGGGCGCCCTCCGGCGCCCCCGGTTTTTCCGTACATCCGCTTACCGATCCGAATTTCGAAAGGAGCTGTTTGTTATGGCATTGGAGGCCGCGTTTCTTTTTCTGGCGGGCGACGCCGGTCCGGACACCCGGGCCGTGGTCCCCACCGGAAGCGTGAACCTCAACGTGGTGGGCTGCCGCAATTATGACGAGGCGGAGGCCGCCGCCCGGCAGCTGGCGGCGGCGGGCGTCACTGCCATCGAGCTGTGCGCCGGCTTCGGCAACGAGGGCATCGCCCGCATCCAGCGGGCCGTGGGGCCCCAGGTGGCTGTGGGCGCGGTGAAGTTCGACTTCCACCCGGGCCTGGGCTTCCAGAGCGGCGACCGGGTCTTTTGAGCCGCGCAAAAAAGCGGAGGGACTTTCGTCCCTCCGCTTTTCTCATGCCTTTGGCCGCCAGCGCGCCGTCAGGCCGGCATACTCCGGCAGTTCCCTCAGAAAGGCGCAGTCCGGGTCCGCCTCGATCTGCTCCAGCAGGCACGGGATCAGAGCATCCCGTCCCTCCCCGGCGTCCTCCTTGGTGTCCAGGTGGCGGTACAGCAGGGACCCGCTCAGGTCCCAGGGCGCCGTCAGGCTGCAAAAGAGCCGTTCCAGCAGGGCAAGGACCCGAGTGCCGTCCCGCTCCGCCACAGCCAGCTGAAAGGGCGCAGACACCACCGCATAGTCCGACAGGTCCAGCACCGCTCCGGCCCGCTCCGCCGTCTCCGTCAGCCCCTGGGCCCGGTCCTGATCGCCCTCCGCCATGGCCCAGTCCGCCATGGTCAACAGGATGCTCTCGATGGCGTGGGCCCGGTCGAACAGCTCCCGCTCCAGCAGTGTCCAGCCCTCCTCCGTCCGCCCCTGCTTCCGCCGCAGGGACGCCAGGGCCTCCCGCTTGGACCGGTGGGTGTCGGACAGGCCGCTCAGCAGCTCCTCCGCCCGATCCAGCTCTCCCCGGCCCATGCACCGGTTGGCCGCCGTGTAAGCGGCCCACTCCCGGAGCCGGGCGTCGGCGCTGTGGAGGACGCGGTCATAGAGGGCGTCGATCTTCCCCTGCCAGGCGGTCCGCTCCGCCTCGTCCCCGCCGGGGTACAGGGCCAGAATGCCCGCCAGCAGCCCGGCTGCGCTGTACGCCAGGCGGTCGCTGCCGGGAAATTGCCGGAGCTTTTCCTCCGCCAGGGCAAAGGCGGCGGCGCAGCCCCTTTGCCGCCCCTCCTCGTGGAGGCGGCACAGAAATTCTCCGATCTCCCGCTCCGTCAGATCCTCCTGAAAGGACAGCAGGGTGTTGAGATCCACTCCCAGGGTCCGGGCCAGTACCGGCAGCAGCGTGATATCAGGGTAAGAATTGCCCCGCTCCCACTTGTTGACCGCCGGGGCCGACACCCCCAGCTTTCCCGCCAGCTGCTCCTGGGTCAGGCCCAGGGCCTGCCGCCGGGTACGGATGATCTGGTGAATCTTCATGCGGTAGCCCTCCTCTTCCGGATGGCTCCATCATAGCAGGCCCAAGCGTCTCCGGCAACCGACGGCTGTTCAACCCCTGCGGGCATTTCTTAACTTGGGGTTAAGTTCTCTTGAGCAGCTTCTCCAGCGGCGTGTCCATGGTCACCGTCAGCCGGGGCATCTGGCGGGTTCCCTTCCGCAGATCTGTGATACCGGGGCGGGTGACCGCTGTCACCGGAAACAACTCCTCGATCAGATCCTCCGCCTCCGGCTCGACCACGCCGAAGGGATAGGCGAAAAAGGTGGGCCGCCCCACCTCCCAGGTAATGCGGTCGTAGCTTTTCTGGATATCATCCAGGACCCGGGCGCGGAACTCTTCGTCGCTCTCCGCCGGGTCCCGCTGGATGCCGTTGATTCCGTCCGGGTCGAAGCAGCCGCCCCGGTCTCCCAGATTGTGCAGGTGATTGGTATGGGAACCGATCTCCACCAGGCCGGAATCGGTCATCTCCCGGCACATGTCCCAGGAGAGGAAATTGTCGGCAGGCAGGTCCGGCATGCAGGTGATAATGGAAATCACAGCCTTCATCCGGTATTTTTCCAACAGCGGGTAAAGCAGCTGATAGTTGCTGCGGTAGCCGTCGTCAAAGGTCAGCAGCACCGCCTTTTTCGGCAGGTCCTCCCCATCGGCCAGTTCCCGCGGCAGCACTGTGTGATATCCGTTGTCCCGGAGCCACTTGAGATCCTCCTCCATGCGGCCCGCGGTGACGGTCATATCGTTGCAAGGTTCCCCGTCCGCCACCAAATGATGGTACATCAGGACCGGCAGGGCGTATTTTGCCGGCACCGGCGCCTGGCGCAGGGCGGCGCTCCAGAAGGCCGCCGAAGCCAGCAGCAGCGCCGTCATCACCAGCGCCGCCCGCCGTGTTCCCTGTCTTTTCATGGCTGATCTCCTCTCCGAACCCGCCCCGCCGGGCGTGTTTTTTCGCCGCCGGTGCACTGGACGCGCCGGCGGATTTGCCTCATCATAGCCTGCCCCTTTTTTTCTTTCATGAACCAACTGTGAACAATTCCCCTATGCCGCCTCAAGAGGTCTGCAAAAAAAGGCCGCCCCGCATGGGGCGGCCCTTTGCTGCCGGATGGATTCACTGTGCCTTGGGCTCCTCGCTTTCAAACACGGCCTTGGCGCTGGCGGCAAGGCCCGCCAGGCCCTGGAGCTCGCTGGGAATGATGATCTTGGTGGCCTTGCCGTCGGCCATCTTCTGCATGGTCTCCAGGGCTTTCAGCTTGACTACCTGATTGTTGGGGGCGGCCTCGTTCAGCAGCTTCAGGGAGTCGGCCAGGGCCTGCTGGACCTGCATGATGGCCTGGGCCTCGGCCTCGGCGGCCATGATGCGGGCCTCCTTCTCGCCCTGGGCCTTCAGGATGGCGGCCTGCTTGGCGGCGTCGGCCTTCAAAATGGCGGACTGCTTTTCACCCTCGGCCACCAGGATCTGGGACTGCTTGGTGCCCTCAGCCTGGAGGATGGACTCGCGGCGCTCCCGCTCCGCCTTCATCTGCTTCTCCATGGCGTTCTGGATCTCCTTGGGCGGGATGATGTTCTTCAGCTCCACCCGGTTGACCTTGATGCCCCAGGGGTCCGTGGCCTCGTCCAGGATGGCCCGCATCCGGGTGTTGATGGTGTCGCGGCTGGTCAGGGACTGGTCCAGCTCCATGTCGCCGATGATGTTGCGCAGGGTGGTGGCGGTCAGGTTCTCAATGGCGTTCATGGGGTGCTCCACGCCGTAGGTATACAGCTTGGGGTCCGTGATCTGGAAGTAGATGACGGTGTCGATCTGCATGGTGACGTTGTCCTTGGTGATGACCGGCTGGGGAGCAAAGTCCGCCACCTGTTCCTTCAAGGACACCTTCTTGGCCACCCGCATGATAAAGGGCACCTTGAAGTGAAGGCCCACGTTCCACACTGTGTGGAAGGCGCCCAGGCGCTCCACCACATAGGCCCGGGACTGCTGGACGATGTGGATGTTGCTGATCAGCAGCACCAGCACCAGCAGCACCAGGATCACGACTACCGCGACGCTGATGAGATTTCCCATGTTCATACCTTCGCACCCTCCGTCTTTTCACATAATTTCACAAAGAGCTTCACGCCCTCCATGGCCGTTACCTCCACCCGCTCTCCGGCATGGATCACGCTGCCGTCGGCGCTGCGGGCGGTCCAGGTCTTGCCGTCCACATAGACGGCGCCCCGGGAGTTTTCATTGTCGATGGTCTCCGTCACCTTGGCGGCGGCGCCCAGCACACGGTCGGCGTTGGTGGCCACGGCCTTTCCGGCGGTCATGCGCCGCACCAGGGGCCGGGTGGCAGCCAGGGCCGCGGCGGACACCACGGCAAACACCACCACCTGCACCAGGATGCCGGCGCCGAACAGGCCCGCCAGCAGCGCCGCCAGGGCGCCCACGGCGAACCAGATGCACACCAGTCCCGCCGTGGCGGCCTCCACCACCGCGAACACCACCAGCGCGATCAGCCACAGCCACACCGGCAGGTCAATACTCTGCAAAAATCCGCTCAAAAAAACGCCTCCTCTCGTCCCGCGGTCCGCGGGCAATCCTTGTGTTTGGCAACAGTGTACCACAGCGCCGCCGCAAAAGCTATTTCATTTTGGTAACAATCCCTGGTCGATCATATGCGCATTGCGCCGGGGCGTTTTTCCTGCTATACTGCTCCTATATGAAATCGTTTCTTTAGGAAGGAGGCGGGCGCCATGACGTTGACGGTCCCGTGTCTTTTGGGGCTGGAGAGCCTGGTGGCGGAGGAAATGCGGCGGATGGGCCTTGCGGAGGTCCGGGCGGAGAACGGCCGGGTCCACTGCACCGGCACCATGGCCGACATCGCCCGGCTGAACATCGGCCTGCGCTGCGGCGCGCGGGTGCTGATGGAGCTGGGGTCCTTCCCGGCCCCGGACTTTGAGGCGCTGTTCCAGGGGACGGCCGCCCTGCCCTGGGAGGACTTCATCCCCCGGGACGGGGAGTTCCCGGTGAAGGGCTACTCCCTGAACTCCACCCTCCACTCGGTGCCCGCCTGCCAGGCCATCGTGAAGAAGGCCGCCGCCAGGCGGCTGGGCGGCGCGTATGGGCTGGAGACCCTGCCGGAGACCGGCAGCCGCTATCAGATCCAGTTCTCCATCGTCAAGGACACCGCCACGCTGTATCTGGACACCTCCGGCGAGGGGCTGTACAAGCGGGGCTACCGGGCCAGGAACATGGGCGCGCCCCTGCGGGAGACCCTGGCGGCGGCGCTGGTGCTGCTGTCCCGCTACCGGGGGAAGGACCCCTTCTGCGACCCCTTCTGCGGCAGCGGCACCATCCCCATCGAGGCGGCGCTGATTGCCAAGAACCGGGCCCCGGGCCTGGACCGGCGCTTCGCCGCCCAGAAGTGGAAGAACATGGACAGCAGGCTCTGGATGGACGCCGCCGACGAGGCCCAGGACAAGGAGTTCCACGGCACCTACGACATCTGGGGCGGGGACATCGACCCGGCGGCGGTGGAGCTGGCTGGCCACAACGCGGCCCTGGCCGGGGTGGACGAGTGCATCCGCTTTGAGGTGGCCGACGCCGCCAAATTCCACCGCGACAGCGAATACGGCCAGCTGGTGACCAACCCGCCCTACGGCGAGCGGCTGCTGGAAAAGCAGGAGGCCGGGGAGCTGTACCGGGCGTTCGGCCGGTCCATGGCCCAGATGCCGCCCAAATGGCGCATCCTGATCCTCTCGTCCCACACGGAGTTCGAGCAGTGCTTTGGCCGCGCCGCGGACAAGAAGCGCAAGCTCTACAACGGCATGATCAAGTGCGACCTGTTCATGTACGGCAAATAACCGCGAAACAGGCAGAGAGGGACGTTCTCTCCACGTATTACTTCTAACCTGAAAAAAGGTGGTGTATCCATGCGCCACATCTTCATCATCAACCCCGCCGCCGGAAACCGCGACCAGACCACCCGGATCTACGCCATGGCGGACCGGCTGCGGACAGCCCACGGCCTGGAGTGCCAGTGCCTGCTGACGGACCGGCCCGGCGGCGCAACGGAGATGGCCCGCCGTCTGGCGGAGAGCGGGGAGCCCCTGCGCTTTTATGCCTGCGGCGGCGACGGCACCATCCACGAGGTTGCCAACGGCCTGGCGGGCTTTTCCAACGCCGCCATGACCTGCATCCCCGCCGGCACCGGCAACGACTTTCTCAAGAACTTCGGCGCCGACATGACCAAGTTCGCCGACGCGGAAAACCTCTGGGACGGGGACCAGTTTCCCCTGGACCTCATCGACTGCAACGGCCGGTACTGCCTGACCATCGCCTGCAACGGCATCGACGCCCAGGTGGCCGAGAGCGTCCACCAGCTGGGGTCCTCCCCCCTGCTCAGCGGCCGGGGCAGCTACCTGGTTTCCGTGGCGGTGAACTTCCTGTTCCGCCAGCTCGGCCACCGTTGGACGGTCTTTCTGGACCAGGAGCGGCTGGAGGGGGACTACGCCCTGATCTCCATGTGCAACGGCCGGTACTACGGCGGCGGCTCCACCCCCGTCCCCGTTGCCCGGATGGACGACGGCAAGCTCCACACCATTTTGGTCCGCAGCGTCAGCCGCGCCACCTTCGCCCGGCTCTTCGGGGCCTACTCCGCCGGAAACGCCGACCGGCTGCCCCGGCTGGCCCGGATCTCCGACGCCCGGGAGGTGCGCATCCTGTCCCCCGGAGCGGACATCGTCACGTGCCTGGACGGGGAGTGCTTCCGGTCCCGGGAGGTGACCATGCGCCTGGCGGACAAACGGCTGAACTTCTTCGGCCCCAAGGGCTGCGATCCCAACGCCACCGCCCGGTGAGCCTCCTTTGGGAGGATTTACAAATTCTTCATAACTTTTGTGAATTTTCCCCTTTACAAACCGGATAGACTGTACTATGATAACAGCGTTAGCACTCGAGAGAGTTGAGTGCTAACGCTGAATTTCGTTTAACTTTTTGATAACTATAAGGAGGAACCCAACATGAAACTCACTCCGCTTGCAGATCGTGTCATCCTGAAGATGGTGGAGACCGAGGAGACCACCAAGGGCGGCATCATCCTCACCGGCTCCGCCAAGGAGAAGCCCTCCGTGGCCGAAGTCATCTCCGTGGGCCCCGGCGGTAACGTGGACGGCAAGGACGTGGTCATGACCGTGAAGCCCGGCGACAAGGTCATCACCAGCCAGTACGCCGGCACCAAGGTCACCCTGGAGGACGTGGAGTACGTGGTCGTCCGTCAGAACGACATTCTGGCCATCGTCGAATGACCTTCGGTCTTAAAGAGGGGACTGCGTCCCCCCTTTAGATCCCCCTCACCAGTGACGTCGGTCACTGGTGTGCGCGTCCCCCGGACGCGCGGGTCGGGGTATTTTCGCCAGGTACACGCCCCGGCGAAAATGATCTCATTTTCTTGATTTGCCTCCGGTAAATCAACCGGGGAAACCGGAGGTTGCCCCTGGCCCTCTTCCGGGGGCCGCTGTAAAACGTAAACTCATCTTCAAATTGGAGGTTTGATTATCATGTCTAAGCTCATCAAGCGCGGCGATGAGGCCCGCAAGGCTCTGGAAGCCGGCGTCAACTCTCTGGCCGATACCGTCAAGATCACCCTGGGCCCCAAGGGCCGCAACGTGGTCCTGGACAAGAAGTACGGCGCTCCCCTCATCACCAACGACGGCGTGACCATCGCCAAGGAGATCGAACTGGACGATCCCTTTGAGAACATGGGCGCCCAGCTGGTGAAGGAAGTCTCCACCAAGACCAACGACGTGGCCGGCGACGGCACCACCACCGCCACCCTGCTGGCCCAGGCCATGATCCACGAGGGTCTGAAGAACCTGGCCGCCGGTGCCAATCCCATCGTGGTGAAGAAGGGCATGGCCAAGGCCGTGGAGGCCGCCGTGGCCGAGGTCAAGAAGCAGGCCAAGACCGTGGACGGTTCCAAGGACATCGCCCGTGTCGGCGCCGTCTCCAGCGGTGACGAGGCCATCGGCACCCTGATCGCCGACGCCATGGAGAAGGTCAGCGCCGACGGTGTCATCACCATCGAGGAGTCCAAGACCGCCGAGACCTATTCCGAGGTCGTCGAGGGCATGCAGTTCGACCGGGGCTACATCACCCCCTACATGGTCACCGACACTGAGAAGATGGAAGCCGTTCTGGACGATCCCTATATCCTGATCACCGACAAGAAGATCTCCGTCATCTCCGACATCCTGCCCATTCTGGAGCAGCTGGTCCAGGCCGGCAAGAAGCTGATGATCATTGCCGAGGATGTGGAGGGCGAGGCCCTCAGCACCCTGATCGTCAACCGTCTGCGCGGCACCCTGACCGTGGTGTGCGTCAAGGCCCCCGGCTTCGGCGACCGCCGCAAGGAGATGCTGCAGGATATCGCCACCCTGACCGGCGGCACCGTCATCAGCGAGGAGGTCGGTCTGGAGCTCAAGACCGCCACCATCGACATGCTGGGCCGTGCCCGTCAGGTGAAGGTCACCAAGGAGAACACCACCATCGTCGACGGCGCCGGCGATTCCCAGGCCATCAAGGACCGGGTCGCTCAGATCCGCTCCCAGATCGCCGTCACCACCAGCGACTACGACAAGGAGAAGCTGCAGGAGCGCCTGGCCAAGCTGGCCGGCGGTGTGGCCGTCATCAAGGTCGGCGCCGCTACCGAGACCGAGATGAAGGAGAAGAAGCTGCGCATCGAGGACGCCCTGAACGCCACCCGCGCCGCTGTTGAGGAGGGCGTTGTCGCCGGCGGCGGCACCATCTTCGTCAACGTGATCCCCGCCGTGGAGGCTCTGCTGAGCACCGTGGAGGGCGACGAGAAGACCGGCGTCCAGATCATCGCCAAGGCCCTGGAGGCCCCCATCCGTCAGATCGCCGCCAACGCCGGCCTGGACGGCTCCGTGATCCTGGAGAAGGTCCGCTCCTCCGGCAAGAACGGCTACGGTTTCGACGCCTACAAGGAGGAGTACTGCGACATGGTGTCCTCCGGCATCATCGACCCCGCCAAGGTGACCCGCAGCGCCCTGGAGAACGCCGCCAGCGTCTCCGCCATGGTGCTGACCACCGAGTCCCTGGTGGCCGACAAGCCCGAGCCTCCCGCTCCGGCTCCCGCTGCTCCCGACATGGGCGGTATGTACTAAGCAAAAGGAACCCGTATGCCCCCGGCCAGATGGCCGGGGGCTTTTTCCGTGGGGGCTCGGGCGTTTCCTGGGGCCCCCGCAAAATCGAAGATTTTGTGGGGAGAGGAGGAGCGGCGGAGTGAGCAAGCCCCGCCGCATGCGTCGGGGCGCGGGATACGGAGCCCGTGACGACGCAGCCCCCCGCACCCGCTCCCGCTGCCCCCGACATGGGCGGCATGTACTAAGCAAGTACTTTCCATTCCCCGCAGGCCAATGGCCTGCGGGGAATTTTTTGACCAGACAGCAAGGCCCGGCGCCCCATTGTGGGGCGCCGGGCCTTGTTCCGTAATATGACGGCCGGAACCGCTCATGCCTTGCGCAGGTACGGCTCCCGGTGCCTGGTGTTGACCGCCTCGCAGATGCGGCGCAGGCCCTCCTCCAGAATGGAGCGGGGGCAGGCCAGGTTCAGCCGGATGAAGCAGTCGGAGTTCTGGACGAACATGTTCCCGCCCTCCAGCAGCACCCCCGCCTCGTAGGCGAAGAACATGGTAAGGGACTCCTCCGGCCGGAAGTACGCACTCAGGTCCACCCAGGCCAGATACGTGGCCTCGGAGACCCGGTATCCGGCCCGGGGCAGGTGCTCCGCCAGGTACTTCCCGGTGAAGGCAAAATTTTCGTCCAGATAGGCCTGGAGCTCCTTCAGCCAGGGCTCCCCCTCCTCGTAGGCCGCCTGGGCGGCGGCGATGCTGAGGGGGTTGTCGAAGTTGTAGTGGCGGCTGAGCCACTTGGCCCGAAGGGCCTCGTCCCGGATGAGGACGTTGGAGATCATGAGCCCCGCCATGTTGAAGGTCTTGCTGGGGGCCATGCAGGTAATGAGCCGCCCGTAGTCCGGCATGACCTTGCCCATGGGCGTGTGGGTCAGGTGGGACCGGGTCAGGTCGCAGTGGATCTCGTCGGAGATCACCCACAGGCCGTACCGCTCCGCGATGGCGGCGATCCGCTCCAGCTCCTCCCGCCGCCAGACCCGGCCGGTGGGGTTGTGGGGATTGCAGAAGATGAACAGCGTGGTCCTGGGGTCCGCGGCCTTTCGCTCCAGATCGTCAAAGTCCACGGCATAGCTGCCGTCCTCGGCCCGGACCAGGTCGCAGCACACGCAGCTGCGGTGGTTGTGGTCGGCAGCGTACTTGAAATAGGCGTAGGAGGGCGTCAGGAACAGCACCTGCTCGTCCGGCGCACTGATGTACTCCACCAGCTCATACAGCGCCGGGATGATGCCGTTGGACATGACCAGCTGCTCCCTGGGGAAGTCCCAGCCGTAGCGGCGGCGGCACCAGGCGGCGAAGGCCTGGTAATAGGCGTCCTCAAACACCCGGGTGTAGCCGAAGATCCGCCGGTCCAGACGGCGGCGGATGCCGTCGATCACCACGTCCGGAGTGGCGAACTCCATGTCGGCCACCCACATGCGGATGAACTCCTCGTCCTTGTAGGGGAAGGTCATGGAGTCGTCAGCGTGGAAGATGTAGTCCCGGAAGCCGTCGGTATTCAGGGCGTTGGTGTGGCGGCGGTCGATGATCTCGTCAAAATCATACATGGTGCGGTCCCTCCCATCGCGGTCTGTCCGCGTGTTTTTTTCTCTATATGATTGTACCAGCGGCGGCGCCATCCGTCAAACGGTCCGGCCCCGCCGGGGCAAAAAATCGCCCCGCCTGCCGGGCGCGGGGCCTGACAGGCGGGGCGGTTGCTGATTGGGTTACCGGTCGGACCGGATCTCCACACCCATGGCGTCCTCGTAGTACTTCACCAGGGCGCACTGATCCTCGTCGATCATGCCGTGGGCATCCATCCAGTCCATCTGCTCCTTGACGATTTTGGTCATGGGCAGATCCACGCCCAGATGGCCGGCCAGCTCCATGGCGTTGTTCACGTCCTTGAGGTGGACGGCGATGCGGGCGCTGGCGGAGAAGTCCCGGCTGAGGGTCTTGGGCACCTTCACGTCCATAACGGCGCTCTGGGCAAAGCCGCCCTTGATGGCGTCGAAGAGGGTCTGGGGATCCAGGCCCGCCTTCTTGGCAAAGGCGAAGGCCTCGCCCATGGCCAGCAGGTGGATGCCCACCATCATGTTGTTGGCCACCTTGGCGGTGCTGCCGCAGCCGGAGGGCCCCATGTAGGTCACGGTCTTGCCCATCATCTGCAAATAGGGCTTCACGGCCTCAAAGACCTCCCGCTCGCCGCCGCACATGATGACCAGGGAGCCGCCGTTGGCGCCGATCTCGCCGCCGCTGACGGGAGAGTCCAGCAGATGGAACCCCTTTTCCAGAGCGGTCTTGTGCAGGTCCTGGATCACGTAGGGAGAGGTGGAGCCCATGTCCACCAGAATGGTCCCGGGTCGGGCGATCTCCATGATCTCCGTGATGGTGGCCTTGACGATGGCGTTGGTGGGCAGGCACATGAAGATGATGTCGCAGGTCTCATAGAGGGTCCGGGCCTGGTCCAGGGCCTTGCCGCCCCGGGCGGCGAACCGCTCCCGCAGGGCGGGCACCGGGTCGTAGCCATAGACATCGCCGCCGCTCTTATCGATCAGGTTGGACGTCATGCCGTAGCCCATGACGCCCAGGCCCAGATATCCGATGGTTTTCATGCTCGCGTTCCTCCTGTTGTCAAGATAATGGGGCTCTTATTTCTTCTTCCGGGGCGGGATGTGGACCGCCCGGCCCAGGGCGTCCAGGGCGCACTCCCGCATGGTCTCGGTGACGGTGGGATGGGAGTGGATGGTGGCGATGATCTCGTCCAGGGTCATCTCTCCGCCGATGGCCAGGGCGCCCTCGGCGATGAGATCCGTGGCCCGGGGCCCGATGATGTGCATGCCCAAAACCTCGCCGTACTCCGCCCCGGCGATGATCTTCACCAGGCCCTCGCCGCCGTTGAGGATCAGGGCCTTGCCGTTGGCGCTCATGGGGAACTTGCCCACCTTGTAGTCGATGCCCTTGGCCTTGGCCTGCTCCTCGGTGAGGCCCACGGAGGCGGCCTCCGGCTCAATGTACACGCAGGTGGGGTTGGTGGACTCGTCGTACTTGGCGTCCATGCCCATGATGTTCTCAGCGGCCACCTCGCCCATGGCGCTGGCGGTATGGGCCAGCTGGGCGCGGCCGAACACGCAGTCGCCGATGGCGTACACGCCGGGGACGTTGGTCTCCATCCTGTCGTTGACCAGGATGCGGCCCCGGTCGTTGTTCAGCCCGCCGGCCTCCAGGTTCAGGCTGGCGGTGTTGGCCTTGCGGCCGATGGCCACCAGGACCTTCTCCGCCTCAAAGCTGACGGTCTCGCCGGCCTTGTTCTTGCAGACCACCTTGGCGCCCACGGGGGACTCCTCGACCGCCTGCACGGGGCACTCCAGGTTGAACTCCATGCCCATCTTCTTCATGTGGGCCACGCCGATCTTGGTCAGATCGCCGTCCAGCATGGGCAGCATGTGGTCCATGGCCTCCACCACCGTGATCTTGGTGCCGAAGGCGGCGTAGGCACAGGCCAGCTCCAGGCCGATGACGCCGCCGCCGATGACCACCATGGACTTGGGCAGGGCCTCCAGGCTCAGAGCGCCGGTGGAGTCGATGCAGTTGGGGTTGTCCTTGATGCCGGGGATGGGAGGCACGGCGTTGATGGAGCCGGTAGCCACGATGATGGCGTCGGCGGTCATGGTCTCCTTGCTGCCGTCGGCCTTGGTGACCTCCAGAGTCTTGGGGGCGGTGAAGGTGGCCTCACCGTCGATCTTCGCCACCTTGTTGGCCTTCAGCAGGGCGGCGATGCCGCCGGTCAGCTGCTTGGAGACGGCGTTCTTGTGGGCGATGACCTGGGGGAAGTTCACCTTCACGCCCTCCACCTCAATGCCGATCTCCCTGCCCTGGGTCCAGATGTCCTCCATCAGCTCGGCGCTGTGGAGCAGGCACTTGGTGGGGATGCAGCCGATGTTCAAACAGGTGCCGCCCAGGTGCTCCTTCTCCACCACGGTGACGGAGGCGCCCAGCTGGGCGGCGCGGATGGCGGCCACGTAGCCGCCGGGGCCGCCGCCCACCACGATGACGGTCTTGGGTCCTGCCGCGGCAGAGACCGCAGCGGGCGCAGGGGCCGCCGCAGAAGCGGCAGGCGCGGCGCCGGGCACGGCCTCGCCGCTCTGGCCGATCCAGCCCAGGGTGCCCTTTACGGGCACGTCGTCGCCCTCCCGGGCCACGATCTTCAAAAGGACGCCGCTCTGCTCGCTGGCGACCTCGTTGGTCAGCTTGTCGGTGGTGATCTCCAGGACGGCCTCCCCGGCCGCCACGGCGTCGCCCTCCCGCTTGAGCCACTTGGAGACGGTGCCCTCCTCCATGGTCAGCCCCAGCTGGGGCATTTTCAGTTCATAAGCCATTGCACGCGCCCTCCGTCACAGCAGGATCCGCATGGGCGCCTGCAGCAGGTCCCGCAGGTCCAGGGCGAACTTGGCCGCCACGGCGCCGTCGATCAGCCGGTGGTCAAAGGTGAAGGACACCCGCATGACCTGGTGCTTGGAGATGGTCCCCTCGTCGTCCATGACCAGCTCGTCCTCCACGGCGCACACACCCAGGATCCCGGCGTCCGGCTGGTTGATGATGGGCGTGAAGCTCTCCACGCCGAACATGCCCAGGTTGGAGACGGTGAAGGTGGAGCCCTTGTACTCGTCCGCCGTGAGATGGTTGTTCTTGGCCCGCTCCGCCAGGTCCCGGGCGGCGGCGGACAGGGCGTCCAGGCTCAGCCGGTCGGCGTCCCGGATCACGGGGACGATGAGTCCCGCGTCCAGGGCCACGGCCATGCCCAAATTCACATGGGCCCGCTGGATCATCTGGCCGCCGTCGTAACTGACCAGGATCTCCGGGTGCTGGCGCAGGACCTTGGCAACGGCCTTGAGGATCAGATCGTTGACGGAGTACTTGGTGCCGCTCTCCTGCTGGAGGAGCTTGCGGAACCGCATCAGCTCCGTCACGTCCACCTTGGTGGTCTGGGTCACGGAGGGGATCTCGCTGTGGGACCGGGACATCCGCTCCGCCACCACCTTGCGCATGCCGGTGAGCTTCGTCACGGTGTCGCCCTCCATCAGCTCCAGCCCGGCAGACGCCGGGGCGGGCGCAGGCGCGGGCACAGGGGCGGGCGCAGGGGCCGCAGCGGTCTCCTTTTGGGCCTGGGCCGCGGCCAGGATATCCCGCTGGACGATCCGGCCGGAGGGGCCGGTGCCCCGGAGGGCCGTGTAGTCCACGCCCAGCTTGGCCGCAGTCTTGCGGGCCAGGGGGGAGATGCGGATCCGGGCGCCGTTGGGCGCGGCCGCAGGCGCGGGCGCGGCAGGCGCGGCAGCCGCAGGGGCAGCCGCGGGTGCGGCGGGTGCGGCATCAGGGGCGGAGCCGCCCACGGCCTCGCCGCTCTGGCCGATGTAAGCCAGCAGACCCTTGACGGGGATGTCCTCCCCCTCCTGGGCCACGATCTTCAAAAGGACGCCGTCGTGCTCGCTGAGGACCTCATTGGTCAGCTTGTCGGTGGTGATCTCCAGGATGGCCTCCCCGGCCTTCACGGCCTCGCCCTCCTGTTTGAGCCACTTGGAGACGGTGCCCTCCTCCATGGTCAGCCCCAGCTGGGGCATCAACACTTCATATGCCATGCTCGTCCCCTCCTTACTTGTTCAGAACCCGCTTGACCGCCCGGACGATGTCCTCCGGGTGGGGGAAGTTCTGATCCTCCAGCACCGGGCTGAAGGGCGAGCAGATGTTCAGGCCGCATACCCGCTCCACCGGGGCGTCCAGCTCGTCGAAGAGCTCCTCGGCGATCTGGGCGGAGAGTTCGCCGGCGTAGCTGCCGCGCTTGACCTCCTCGGAGACGATGACCACGTTGTGGGTCTTGGACACGGAGCGGACGATGGCGTCCCAGTCCAGAGGCACCAGGCTCCGCAGGTCCAGGACCTCCACGCTGATGCCCTGGGCGGCCAGGGTCTCCGCGGCCTCCAGAGAGAAGTTCACCTCCCGGCTCCAGGTGATGACGGTCAGGTCGGTGCCCTCCCGCTTCACCTCCGCCTGGCCCAGGGGGATCACGTACTCGCCCTCGGGGATCTCCTCCTTGCGGGCGTAGAGCAGCTTGTGCTCCAGGAAAATGACGGGGTCGTCGTCCCGGATGGCGGCCTTCAGCATGCCCTTGGCGTCCTTGGCGGTGCAGGGGGCCACCACCTTCAAGCCCGGGAAGTGGCAGAAGAAGTTTTCCAGGGACTGGGAGTGCTGGCCGGCGTTGCGGCGGCCGGCGCCCATGGGGGCCCGCAGGACCATGGGCACGTTGCACTGGCCGCCGGTCATGTAGCGGATCTTGGCGGCCTGGTTGAACAGGGGATCGGCGCACTCGGTGGCGAAGTCGTCGTACATCAGCTCCACCACGGGCCGCATCCCCCGGACGGCGGCGCCCACGGCCATGCCCACGAAGCCCTCCTCGGAAATGGGGGTGTCAATGACCCGGTTGGGGCCGAATTCCTCCAGGAAGCCCTTGGTGATGGCGAACACGTTGCCCATGACCGCCATGTCCTCGCCCATGATAAAGACCTTCTCGTCCCGGAGCATCTCCTCGTGCAAAGCCTCGCCGATGGCCTTGCTGACAGTGATCTTCTTGCTCATCTCGCCACACACCTTTCGTTGTCGCTCACATACATGTCATCCAGCACCGTGGCAGGATCGGGATAGGGGGACTCGTCGGCGAACTTCACCGCCGCGGCCATCTCCTCCTCTGCCGCCTGCTTGACGGCCTCCAGCTCCTCCGCCGTCGCACCGGCGTCCAGCAGGCGCCGGCCCAGCTTCTCGATGCCGTCCTTTTCCAGGGCCTCCTCCATGTACTCCTTGGGCCGGTATACCGCCGGGTCGCCGCAGTAGTGGCCCTGATAGCGGTACACCTTGGCCTCCACCACGTAGGGGCCCTGGCCGGAGCGGGCGTGGTCCATGGCGGTGACCATGGCCTCGTAGACCGCGGTGGCGTCGGTGCCGTCCACTACGGCGTAGGGCACGCCGTAGGCCGCGGCACGGGAGGCCAGGTCCGGCGTGTTGGTGACCCGGTGGATCTCCGTGGACACGCCGTAGCAGTTGTTCTCAATGAACCACACCAGGGGCAGCTTCCAGGCGGCCGCCATGTTCAGCGCCTCGTGGAAGGAGCCCTCGTTGGTGGAGCCGTCGCCGAAGCACCCCACGGTGACCGCGCCGTCGCCCATGATCTTGGAGGCCAGGGCGCTGCCGGCGGAGATGGGCTGGCCCGCGCCCACGATGCCGTTGGCGCCCAGGTGGTTCATCTTCTCCATGTCCGCGATGTGCATGGAGCCGCCCTTGCCCTTGCAGTAGCCGGTGGCCTTGCCGAACAGCTCCGCCATGGCCAGATTGGGGTCCGCGCCCCGGGCGATGGCGTGGCCGTGGCCCCGGTGGGTGGAGGTGAAGTAGTCCTGGGGACCGATGGCCGCAAAGGCGCCGGCCTCCGCCGCCTCCTGCCCGATGCTCAGGTGGATGTTGCCCGCCAGCATTCCCTTGGTGAAGCACTCGGCGGCCTTCTCCTCAAAGGCGCGGATGCGGACCATGGTGCGGTAGAGCTGCATCAGGAAGTCTTTTTCATAGGTTGCCACGATTTCACACGACCTTTCTCGTTACTTCAGTGGGTGATGGAATAGTAAAGGAACACAGGGATCAGGGACAGCAGCGGCAGGATCACCGTCTCCACCGCCACGTGCTTGTAGCCCTTCTTGTAGGACACGCCGGACAGGGCAAACAGCATGACCACGGTGCCGTTCCAGGGCAGGGTATCCAGGCCGCCGCAGGCGATGGAGGCCACCCGGTGGATGATCTCCGGGGTGTAGCCCCAGGACATGAAGGTCTCGCCGAACAGCTCCAGGGCGATGGTCAGACCGCCGGAGGCGGAGCCGGTGATGCCGGCGATGATGGTGGTGATGGCCGCCACCTTCAGGAGGCCCGGCAGAGGCAGGTTGATGATGTTGCCCTGGATCAGGGCGAACACATCCGTGGCGGAGATGACCTTGCCCACGCCTACCACGGAGGCGATGATGATGCAGGGGAAGATGCCGTTGTTGAAGCCCTCGGACACCACGTCCCGGATACCGGTGAGGCCGCCCAGGGACTTCCAGAACATCAGCACCGACAGCACGCAGCCGGCGCCCAGACCGTAGAGCAGCTCCACCTTCACACCGTTGATGAGGACGAAGGCCACCACCATGGGGATCAGGGACACCCAGAAGCCCGGGGCCCGCCCCTCCAGCTCCGCCTCGTCCAGGGTGCCGCCCTGGACCTGATAGAGCTCAATGGCCGCCTCGGGGGTATCCCGGCCCTTCTTGGCCTCCCAGGAGAGATAGCCCACGCCGAACACCACCATGAACAGCGTGGCCAGCACGCCCTCCACCGGGGCGGCGGTCAGGGACGTGCCCAGGATCTGAGAGGGAATGATGTTCTGCATCTGCAGACTGCCGGGCATCTGGCCCATGGCAAAGGTGGCGATGGCCAGGCCGGTGATGCCGGGGAACAAGTACCAGGGGATGCCCGCCTTGGGGAAGAGGATCTTGGCGAAGGGCAGCAGCACGAAGATCATAACAGTGACCTGGATGCCGCCGTAGACCAGGAGGCCGCCCACCAGCACGTAGATCAGCAGGGTCCACTGGGTGCCCGCCTTGTTGATGAGGGTGCTGCTGATGCGCCAGGTGGCGCCGCTCTTGTCATACAGCGCGCCCAGCAGGGCACCCATGGCGAAGATGACCAGCCAGCTGCCCACGAAGTCCTTCATGCCGATCAGGAAGGGGCCCTCCGCACCCACCATGGACGCCGCCACCGGCAGGCCGCTGAACAGCGCCACCAGGGACGCCGCAATGACCGCCGCCAGGAACATGCTGATTTTTTTGTACGCCGCAAAGACCAGGACGCCAAATGCCAGGAGAATTCCTACCACGCTCAGTACGATCATATCTCTCTTCCTTTCGATCTTTGTTGGTCCCGGCTCACGCCGGTTCGGGATATGCCTCCTTTTTGAATTCAATTTCCCTATGTCGTATTGTAGAGCGTGGCGAGCTTATAGTAAAATACCGATAAATTATCCATAAATAACAAGAATTTATGGTTGGCTTGTGAAAAATTTATCTATAGTATCCACTAGCATAAGGCCGTCTTGACTTTTTTATAACTCTATCTTATTCTTTAGTCAAGAAAATTCCGGAAAGGCGGGTACGGCAATGTTCAATCTGCGGCACCTCCAGTATCTCAACGCGGTATATCGGTATAAGAATTTCACCAAGGCCAGCGAGGCCCTCTATGTCTCCCAGCCGGCCATCTCCAGCGCCATCAGCGCTTTGGAGACGGAGCTGGGCGCCAAGCTGATCGTACGCAACTCCAAAAAGGTGGCCTTTACCTATGAGGGCGAGCAGTTCATGGTCTGGACCCAGCGGATCCTGCGGCTGTGCACGGAGACAGAGAACGCCATGCAGGATCTTGCCAACTCCGCAGAGCAGCGGCTGCGGCTGGGGATGTCCCACGCCTTCACCGACCTGGTCCCCCGGATCTTCTCCACCTTCACCGAGCAGCATCCCCGGGCCCAGATCTATCTGGACGAAGGCTCCATGAACAAGCATGTGGAGATGGTGCGAAGCGAGCAGCTGGATCTGGCCTACAATGGTTTTCCCGAGGGACCCGGCGCGGAGGACTTTGAGCGGATCCCCATTGTCAAGGCGGAGATCCACGCGGTGCTGCATCCCGACTCCCCTCTGGCGGAGCTGGAGCGGATCCCCCTGCGGCTCCTGGCCCAGGAGAGGCTGATCATGATGGACGTGCAGTCCAAGGTGTGCCGGGTCATGACCCAGGAATTTGAACGATATCAGATCACCCCCAACATCGTGCTCAATTACAACCAGATCCTCTGCATGGTAAACCTGGTGTGGTCCTGCCGCCACGTGGGCATTATCAGCGCCGTGGAGGGCCAGCGGGTGCCCGGCTGCGAGGGGCTGGTCCTGCGCCCCTTTCAGGAGCCGCTGGTCTTTGACGTAGGAATTTTTATGAAAAAGGGACGGTATCTGCCCAAGCTGGGCTGGGAGCTGATCCGCTTTCTCCGGCAGACCTGCCCGGCATCCCCCGCAGCCTCTGGTGAGGGATGCTGAACTGCTCCGCCGGAGCGCCATGCCGCGGGTCTGCCCGCTTCAAAACCAGGTCCGGGCGTCTGCTCTGCGCGTGAGAGCAGGCGCCCCTTTTCTTTACCCCGCTTATGGCGCCGCGCAGAAAAACGGCTGTTTTTTGCTTCTTTATCGCCCAAATTGTAGAAAATTTCCCGCCCCGTTTGTCCAATCATACAAAATCATTCGTTTTTTTAAGTCAATATTGACTTTTCCTCCAATATCCATTTATGACGGTCTCAACAGATGAGAACGTTCTCAAAGCGTTAGGAGAACCCTATGGCAGCAACGATC
This sequence comes from Dysosmobacter sp. Phy, assembly GCF_054476235.1. Lineage (NCBI taxonomy): Bacteria > Bacillati > Bacillota > Clostridia > Eubacteriales > Oscillospiraceae > Dysosmobacter > Dysosmobacter sp. Phy. The sequence goes on along the minus strand of NZ_CM136997.1, from coordinate 1,493,908 downwards.
ATTGATGTGGCAAAGCTGTGCGGCTACTCCAAGGCCACCGTGTCCCGGGCCTACGCCTCGCCGGAGACGGTCAGCGAAAAGACCCGGGAGAAGGTATACGCCGCGGCGAAAAAGCTGAACTACGCCCCAAATGCCATCGCCAGAGCGATGGTCCGTCAGCAGACGGAGAACATCGCCTTTATCATCCACGAAAAGCAGTATCCCGCCATTTTGAACCCCTTCTACTCCCCGCTGCTGGAGGCAGCCATGCAGGAGGGGACCCGCCGTAATTACAGCCTCTTCGTCACCACCAGTCAGGACATCCGGCTGCCCAATGGCGACGTGTGCATCAAAAAGCACATGGACGGCGTGATCTTTGCCGGCGAGGCCGACCTCCAGGCCATCGAGGCCTACCGCAGGCAGAACATCCCCGTGGTGCTGGTAAACAACCGGCTGGACCTGGAGGGTCTGCTGTGTGTCTCGGCGGACCACTACCACGGCGCCGTCCTGGCCACCGCCCACCTGTGTGAGCGGGGTCACCGCAAAATCGGCCTGCTGGCGGGCCGGTTCTCTCCCCAGGTCCGGGATGCCCGGGCGGAGGGGTTCTTTCGGACCCTGTCTGATCACGGTCTCACTGCAGATCCCCGGTTCGTGGTGGAACTGGATCCCACCCTGGAGGACAGCGAAGAGACCGCAGCCCGGCTGCTGCGCCAGCCGGACCGCCCCACGGCCTTCTTCTGTACCAACGACACCATCGCAGCCGGCGCCATGAAGGCGGCCTTCCGGGCGGGGCTGAGAATCCCCGAGGACCTGGCCATCGTCGGCTTTGACGACAGCTTTATCAGCCGTGTGGTGGCACCGGAGCTGACTACCGTGCGGATCGACGTGGATCAGATGGGCCGCCTGGCGGCGCAGAAGCTCTTCGACCTGATCGGCGGAGAGGAGATCCGCGAGACGCAGATCGAGATTCCAACTGAGCTGGTGATCCGGGGGACCACCTGACGGCGAAGCCGCCGAGACCCCGGATTCCGATAGAAGCTATTTGACAGAAAAGAGGTGAATGGATGCACGTTACAGTGATCAACGTGGGATACGGCGACACGATCCTGGTGGAACCCTCCGACCGCTTCCGGCTGCTGCTGGACGGCGGAAGCGCCCTCCCCTCGGAATTTGAGGGGGACCCCTACCGGATCCGGGCGGCGTCGTATTTGAAGGCCCGGGGGATTCGGCAGCTGGACGCCGTGGTGATCTCCCATATCCACGAAGACCACGTCTGCGGCCTGGAGGCCGTTCTGGAGCAGACAGAGGTGGGCCGCATTTACGTGCCCTACCCGGTGGAGCCCTTCCTGGCCGGCTGCGAGCTGGCCCCTGCCGCCGGCGCCGCCCGGAGCGTCCCGCTCTACACCAACGCGCTGAATGCATACCGGCGGATCCTGCTGCGTGCCCGGGAAGCGCACATCCCCATCACAGTGGTGCGGGCCGGGGACACCCTGGACCTGGACGGCGCCGCCCGGATGCGGGTGTTGGCGCCGCAGGAGGAAGTCCTGTCCGACTATATGGACCTGGTGGAGCAGGCCTATCGCCAAAGGGAGGATGCATCGGCCGTCACGGCCTGTCTGACACGGCTGGATGCCCTGTCCAACCGGACCAGCCTGCTGCTGCGCTTTGAATTGGGGACACACGTCCTGCTCAGCGCCGCGGACAGCTGTCCCAAGGAGTGGTCCCAGATCCCTAAATTTTTACTCGAAAATGTAAACGTTCTCAAATTGCCGCATCACGGGCAGATCGATTCGATTTCCGAACAATTCATGGCGAATATGCCCTTGGCGTTCGTTATTACCACCTCCGCCTCCGACCGGCGCTACAACAGCGCCAACCCGGCGGTCTACCAGCGGCTGGCCGCCCTGTTTCCGCCGGAGCGGGCCCCGCAGTTCCTGTTTTCCGACGAGCGGGAATACCCCCCCTATTTCTCCCGCCCCGAGGGATTCCAGGCCATCACCCTGGCAATGGATTCCGGTGGGATCATTCCGGAATTCGTGAAAGTATAAAAATTCAGAAAAAGGAGAATTCACGATGAAGAAACTGATGTCTCTGGCTCTCGCCCTTCTCATGGTCCTCAGCCTTGCGGCCTGCGGCGGCAAGGACACCGCCTCCGACGGCGGCTCCCAGGACGCCCAGCAGACCGCTGACGCCTCCTGGCCCGAGAAAGAAATCACGATCATCCAGCCCTGGAGCCTGGGCGGCGGTCCCGACGTCATCACCCGGCAGATCGCCTCTTACAGCCAGGAGTACCTGGGCGTGCCCATGATCGTGGAGAACCACACCGGCGGTTCCGGCACCATCGGCATGAACGACTTCCTGGACGCGGCGGATGACGGCTACACCCTGTTCTACTGCAACGGTCCCCTGTTCTCCCTGACCCCCAGCTTCATCGACGTGGACTACACCATTGACGACATCACGCCTCTGGCCGGTATCCGCATCACCGAGTTCGTGGTCCTGGCCAACGGCTCCAGCGGCATCACCAACATCCAGGAGCTGGTGGACTACGCCAACGCCGGCCACACCGTCACCTACGCCACCACCGGCGGTCCCGGCAACGACAGCTACACCATGATCTCCGCCCTGTTCGCCATTCTGGACATCCCCTCCGAGCCCGTGGTCTATGACGGCGGCCAGGAGGCCATCAACGCCCTGATGGGCGGCCACGTGGACGTGGCCATCGGCTCTCCTCCGACCTACCGCGACTACGTCATCAGCGGCGACCTCAACTGCCTGGGCACCTTCATCCCCGAGGGCCTGGACGTGGAGGGCATCGGCCACATTGACTCCTTCAAGGACCAGGGCATCGACGTGGAGTTCACCGGCATGGACTACTTCGCCGTCCGCTCCACCGTGGACGAGAGCAAGCAGGAGATCCTGCGGGAGTTCATCCAGAAGGTCTACGCCGATCCCGAGTTCCAGGAGTTCATGGAGGGCATGGGCAACGCCGTGTGGAACGCCGGCTCTGAAGAGATCCTCAGCATGGTGGCCGCTCAGTCCGAGGCCATGACCAAGTACATCCCCCTGGTCCAGTAATCCTTCGGCGCCCCATGGTCGCATCGGGCATGGGGCGCCTCCTTCCTCAACATGGAGGTACATCGACATGAAGATCAAATACAATACGGAGATGATCTCCGGCACCGTGTTCACCATTCTGGGCGCGGTGATGTGGTTCCTGATCCCCTCCCAGATCCGGACCATGGAAAAAACCGCCATCAATGCCCAGACCCTGCCCCGCATCGCCATCGGCGGGATTTTTCTCTTCGCCGTCTGCCTGCTGCTGGAGGGGATCTTTGCCCGGGAGAAAAAAGAGCTGGTCATCACCCGGGAGAGCTTCCGCTCCGAGGGGTTCCGCAAGGAGATGCGCTCCGTCCTGTACGCGCTGTTCCTGGTGGCGTACTGCTTTGCCGTGGAGCCGTTGGGCTTCATCCTCTCGACCGTCATCCTGGTGGTCGCGATCATGATCTACTTCGGCGCGCGCAAATGGTATTATTACGCGATCCCCCTTGCCATGGTCGGCGTGGTGTACTATGTGTTCGCCGTGTTCCTCCATGTCTCGCTGCCGTGATGAGAAAGGAGAATGCTTGTGGAACAATTTTTAGGCGGGCTTGAGATCCTGGCCCAGTGGCAGAACTTCCTGGTCATCCCCCTGGGTCTGGCCATCGGCATCGTGGTGGGCGCCATCCCCGGTCTGACCTCAGACCTGGGACTGATTTTGTGCATCCCGCTGACGTACAGCATGGATCCCACCATGGCGATTTTGATGCTGCTGGCCATCTACTGCGGCGGCACCTACGGCGGGTCCATCACCGCCATTCTCATCAACACCCCCGGCACCTCCGCCAACGCGGCGACGCTCTTTGACGGCTATCCCATGACCGTCAAGGGCAAGGCTTTCAAGGCGCTGCAGATGGCGCTGTATGCCTCCACCGTGGGCGGTCTTATCAGCGCCCTGGCGCTGCTGTTCCTGGCGCCCCCCATTGCCAAGATCACCCTGCTGTTCGGCCCCGCGGAGTATTTCGCCCTGGCGGTGTTCGGCCTGTCGGTCATCGCCGGCGTGTCCAACAACAGCATCTTCAAGGGCCTGATCGGCGCGTGCATCGGCCTGTTCATGGCCACGGTGGGCACGGACGCCATCAGCGGCACGGCCCGGTTCATCTTCGGCCAGCGCAAGCTCATGGCCGGCATCGACCTGATCATCGCCCTGATCGGCCTGTTCGCCATCTCGGAGATCCTGATGAAGTCCCAGTACAACCCCAAGACAGACCACAAGACCATCAGTGCCTCCGCCATCACCAAGGACAAGATCACCAAGGACGAGTACCGCCGCTGCCGCAAGCCCATTGCCATCGGCTCTCTGATCGGCGTGATCATCGGCGCCACGCCCGGCACCGGCGGCGGCCTGGCGGCGTTCATCGCCTACAACCAGACCAAGCAGCTGTCCAAGCACCCGGAGACCTTCGGCCACGGCGAGATCGAGGGCGTGGCGGCCTCCGAGTCCGCCAACAACGGCGCCTGCGGCGCCACCATGATCCCCATGCTGACCCTGGGCGTCCCCGGTGACGGGTCCACCGCCATCCTCATGGGCGCCTTCATGCTCCATGGCATGGTGCCCGGCCCCACGCTGTTCTCTGAACAGGGGAGCGTACTGTACGCCATCATGCTGGGCCTGATCGTGGTGAACGTGTTTATGTACATCCTGGGCAGCGGCTTCACCCGCTTTTACGCCCACATCACCCGGATCCCCTATGAGATCCTGGCGCCCATCGTGCTGACCTTCTGCATTGCGGGCTCCTACTCCACCAACAACCGGGTGTATGACATCTACATCATCCTGATCTTCGGCATCGTGTCCTATTTCCTGCGCCGCATGGACTTCCAGCTGGTGCCCATCCTGCTGGGCATGGTGCTGGGCCCCCTGGCCGAGAAGAACTTCCGGCGGGCCATGGTGGTCTCCGGCGGCAGCGCCGAGATCTTCTTCACCCGCCCCATCAGCTGCGCCTTCATCCTGATCGCCGTGGGTTCCGTGCTGCTGTTTGCCTGGCGGAACTACAAGGCAAGGAGCAAAGCCAAGCAGGCGTAAGCGCCCCGCATCTCCACACCTGGACCCCTGGGATCCTCTGGATCCCGGGGGTTCATCATGGTTTCGAAGTCCCGCGCTGCGCAAGGGGGCTTTGCTCCCCGGGCCCTTCCGGACCGCTCCGGAAGGGCGGATCCCCTTTTCCGCTTCCATCCAGCAGAATTCCGCATCCGCAGCAAGAGCCGGCGCCGCATCAGCGGCGCCGGCTCTTGTTTTCTCTCAGCGAAGGACCCGCACGCAGCGGTCGATCAGAGTCATATAGACCTCGTCTCCCTCGGTGAAGCGCTCTGTCAGCTGGGGGTTGTAGACCTCCACAATGGTGGGCTGGTCACCCAACATGACCTCGTACTCCACCTTGGCACCGTAGTAGGTGGCCCGGGATACCCGGCCCGGCAGCTGGCCCTGGTCGGCGGAGAGCTGGATGGACTCCGGCCGAACCGCCAGGCAGCAGGGACCGTCCTTCTGGACATCCTGCATCTTGCCGGGGACGGGGATGGAGATGGTCTTGCCCCCCACCTCCACCAGGGCGGTCTGGCCGTCCAGCCCGCGGAAGGTGCCGTCGATGAAGTTGGCCTTTCCGATGAAGTTTGCCACAAAGCGGCTGTTGGGCTGCTCATAGATCTCCGTGGGGGAGCCCTGCTGGCAGATGACGCCGTCCTTCATGATGACCACCCGGTCGGAGATGGCCATGGCCTCGGACTGATCGTGGGTCACGTACAGGGAGGTGATGCCCAGCCGCTTCTGGAGCGCCCGCAGGTCATCCCGCATGCTCTCCCGCAGCTTGGCGTCCAGGTTGGACAAAGGCTCGTCAAACAGCAGCACGCTGGGCTCGATCACGACAGCCCGGGCCAGGGCCACCCGCTGCTGCTGGCCGCCGGATAGCTGGTTGGGGAACCGCCGTTCCAGCCCCTTGAGCTGCATCATCTCCACCACGCCGTTGGTCCGCTCCACCAGCTCGCTCTGGGAGACCTTGGCCACCTTCAGTCCGTAGGCAATATTCTCCCAGATGTTCAGGTGGGGAAACAGGGCGTAGCTCTGGAACACCATGGAGATGCCCCGCTTGTTGGGGGGGACCTTGGCCACGTCCCGGTCGCCGATCAGAACGCTGCCGCTGGTGGGATACTCAAAGCCGGAGATCATCCGCAGGGTGGTGGTCTTGCCGCAGCCCGAGGGGCCCAGCAGCGTCACCATCTCCCCGTCCTGGATGTGGAGGTTGATATGATCCACCGCCACAAAGTCCTTGCCGGTGTCCGGCTGCTGGAAGATCTTGGTCACATCTTTCAAAATTACGCTGGAGCTCTTCTTGCCCAGGCGTTCCGTGGTCTGATTGCTCATTTCGTTTCCTCCGTTTTCTCAGGGTTTGCGCCGACGCCCTTGGGCACCCGGGACCGCGGTGCCAGCAGCAGGTTGATCAGGCCGTTGAAGATGCCGATGAATACCAGCAGAATGACCACCATCATGGTGACGAAGGCCGCCGCCTGGCTGTACTTGGCCTGGTCGAACAGGGTATAGATCTTGCTGGTGACCAGGTTCCACCGGGGCGAGACCAGGAAGATGACCGCGCTGACGGCGGTGATGGCCTTCACGAAGGAGTACACGATGCCGGAGAAAAAGGCATTGCGCAGCATAGGCAGCGTGATGCGGCGGAAGGAGTAGCCGCTGCCGGCGCCCAGGATGGTGGAGGCCTCCTCAATGGAGTTGTCGATCTGCAGCAGCGTGGTGGTACCGGACTCGATGGCCACCGGCATATTGCGGAACACGAACACGATCACCAGAATGGCGGCGGTGCCGGTCAGCACCAGGAAGCCGGTGTTGAAGGCCAGGATATAGGCGATGCCCAGCACGGTGCCGGGAACCGCGAACATCAGCACGGAGGACACTTCAATGAACCGCTTGCCGTAGTAATTGCGCTTGGCGGTGATGTAGGCGATGACCATACCCAGAAGTCCGCCCAGCAGCGCGGCCACAAGACCCAGGATCATGGAGTTTTTCAGGCTGTCCCAGCCCTGCTGCAGGGCCCGGCTGTACTGGTCCAGGGTCAGGGAGTAGTTGTAGCCCCACGTCTGGACAAAGGAGCCGAAGACCACGGTGCCGTAAAAGAGAATGATGACGGCAGCCACCAGCATACAGAAGATGAACAGGGGCCACTTGATGTGGGCCTCGTCCATCAGCTTGCGGGCCTGGGTGGGCTTGCCGGTGACGGTGACGAAGCTCTTCTTGTTGACCCAGTACTTGTTCAGCAAAAAGGCCACCATAGCAGGCACCAGCATCAAAAGGGCCAGAGCGGAGCCCTTGCGCATATCGTAGCTGCCGTTGATGATCTGGTAGACCTCCACGGAGAGGGTGGTGAAGTCGCCTCCGATGGTGGCGGGGTTGGAGAAGTCCTCCAGGGACTGGATGAACACCAGCAGGCACCCGGAGATGATGCCCGGCAGGGACAGGGGGAAGGTCACCGTCCAGAAGGTATGCCACCGGCTCGCGCCCATGTTGCAGGCGGCGTCCTCTACCGAGGCGTCAATGGAGGAGAGAATGCCGGATAGGGTCATGTAGGCGATGGGGAAAAAGCTGATGACCTGCACCACCACCAGACTGCCCATGCCGTAGACGTTATTGCCCGTGATGCCCAGCAGCTCCTTGGTGATGAGTCCCTGCTTGCCGAAGAGGAAAATGATGGACAGGGACAAGATGAAGGGCGGGGACAGGATGGGCAGTGTGGCAATGGTTTTGAGAAAGCCCTTGCAGGGCACGTTGGTGCGGGTGATGGTGAAAGCGAAAATATAGCCGATAAAGGTGGAGATCACCGCCACCACCACGCCCAGGGCCATGGTGCGGCCGAAGGTCTTGAGATACCGGGTGGTGGTGAACAGCTGCTTCAGGGAGGCCAGGGAGACCGCGCCGGACTCATCCGTGACGCTGAAGAGCAGCACCTTGGCCAGGGGGAAGATGACGAAGAGCACCAGAAGGGCAATGGTGGCCAATACGGCGATCAGCAGCACCGGCTGGCGCAGAATCATTTTCGTCTCATTGCGCTTTTTCAGACGGGCGGCGCTCTTTCCGCCCGTTCCGGGAGAATTTGCCATGTATGTTCCTCCTGCGTTTGATGGATTCCCTTGGAAAGGGGCCTTCCCCCCGTGAAGGGGGGAAGGCCGAAGCTTTCGAAAAAGCGAAAAATCTTGTGCGGCGGGAAGGAAGAGAGTTACGAGAGGAACCCAGGAAGGGTTCCTTTCGTTTTCAATCGTCCGTTTTTGCGCCTTTTGGAAAGGCGCAAAAACCTTTCCCAGCCCGTTGAAAAAATTTTTTCAACGGGCTGGGCCTTCCCCCCTTCACGGGGGGAAGGCCGTCAGGTATTTCAAAGAATTATTCCGCGGGAGCGCCGGCGATGTTGGCCTCGAACTGCTCGGTGAAGGCGGTCTTGTTCTCGGCGGCCCAGACGGCGTCATAGTCGATGACGGCCACAGAGTCCAGGGTCACCAGGCCCTCGGCCGGGGTGGCCTGGGTGTTGACGGGCACCCGGAAGGAGTTGTTCTCGGCGTACAGGTTCTGACCCTCAGCGGAGCACATGAAGTCGATGAACTTCTTGGCGTTCTCCTGCTGATCGGCGGGGCCGCCCTTGATCAGAGCCATGGCGCCCACCTCGTAGCCGGTGCCGTCAGTGGGGAAGCTCAGCTCGATGGGATAGCCCTCCACGGTGGGCTGCAGGCCGTCGTGAGAGAAGGTCAGAGCAATGGCAGCCTCGCCCAGCGCCACGGAGTTGGGGGCGTTGGCGCCGGATTTGGTGTACTGGGACATGTTCTTGTCCAGCTCCTTCAGGTAATCCCACACAGCGTCCTCGCCCTTGAGCTGGATCAGCGTGGCCAGCACGGTGTAGGCGGTGCCGGAGGTGGCGGGGTGGGCCATGATGACCATGTTCTCATACTTGGGATCCAGCAGGTCGTCCCAGCTGGTGGGATAGTCGTAGCCCTTCTCGGCGAACCACTCCTTGTTGCAGGCAAAGGCGATGGCGCCCACATAGATGGGGTTCCAGGTGCCGGTGGGGTCGATGTAGGTCTCAGGGGCGTTTTCCAGCTCCGGAGACTGATAGGGCTCCAGCAGGCCCTGGTCCACAGCGGCGATGTAGTTGTCGGTGGAACCGCCGAACATCAGCGCAGCCTGAGGATTGTCCTTCTCAGCCGCCACGCGGGTGAGCATTTCACCGGCGGACAGGCGCAGGGCGTTGACCTTGATGCCGGTTGCCTCCTCAAAGGCGTTGAAGTAGTAGGCCACCTCAGCCTCGGGGAACGCGGTGTAGACGGTCAGCTCATTGCTGCCGGAGGCCTGTGCCTCGCCGCCGTCGCTGTCGCCGGCAGGCGCCGTGTCTCCGCCGCCTCCGCAGGCAGCCAGGGCCAGCAGCATCATCGCAGAGAGGAGCAGTGCCAAAAAGCGCTTCGTTTTTTTCATCGTACAGCCTTCCTTTCTTGTCCGTTGGGGGTAAAGTGGGATGTGGTATCCACGACCGCATGGATCGGAAACCGTTGTGGTACCGTCCTCTCCCGGAGGGCGGCAAAGCGGTCCGCCGCAAATGTAAGCGGATACATTGAAGATTCCGCAGCAAAAACGGCGGGAAGGGGCAATGCAATGGGTACTCGGTGCTTTTTGATGGACCCAACCAGATCCAACGCAAGGAAATCCTTCTATTTTCCGGCATCAAGAACTCCGGCAGCATTTAAAAAAAGCGCCCGAAGTTGAGTGGAAACGCAAGAAAAAGTCTTTAAAAATTCAGATCGCTTTACTTTTTCTTCGTTTTTCCCGAAAAAAGGAATTTCAACTAAAAAGTTTTGTTTTTTCAATCGCCCTCCCCTTCTACTGTGAAAATATACAAAAAATAGCAAATTAAAGCATCTTTTTTGTGTGCCCTTATCATAGCAGATAACAGAAAGCAATGCAAGCTTATCTTTTCCTTGAAACCGCTTACATTTCCAGTTTGCTTTTATCTGTCCGCAGCGTTTCTGGACAGGCGGCCGGTTCTTGTGGTAAACTGTCCCCATCAGCTGAAGGAGGTGCCGCCATGCCGGTGAATGTCAAAGGGATGATCGCCGATACGTTCATGCAGCTGTCCCGGGAGAAAAATGTGGACAAGATCACAGTCAAGGACCTGGTGGAACGGTGCGGCATTTCCCGGCAGACCTTTTACTATCACTTCCAGGACCTTCTGGAGGTCATCGAGTGGTCCATGCAGCAGGCCTTTCAGACCCTGCTGACACGCAGCCTGTCCTCCGACGACCCGGAGGCGGTCCTCCGGGACTTCATCTCCGCCTCCGCCGAGGCGGACGTGCTGCTGCAAAAGCTGCTGCATTCTCAGCGTCGGGAGCAGATTGAGGGGATCATGGTGCGCTCTGTCCGGACCTACCTCCAGGAGCTGCTGCGCAGCAAGGGGGCCCGGAACAATCTCTCCTATGAGGACACAGAGATCGCCCTGAGCTTCTGCGCCTGCGGTATCGTGGGGCTGCTGCTGGAATACGGCGGGAAGAACGTGGACCGGGAGAAGCTGGCCTGCCAGATGCGCCGTCTGCTGTTCGACCGCACCGGCCAGGCCCCGGAACGCTGAGCGGACCCGCGGGTCCGGCGCACCATCCTGACAAAATCCCCGGAGTGTCAAGGAATTTGACACTCCGGGGATTTTGTCTGAACATACGGCGGGATCTGCCCATGGCGGTCCCGCCGTCCGTCTGCTATAACCATATATCAAAGGAAGCCGCTGAGAGGAGATGGGGCCAACGTATCCCAAGGAAGAGATTTTTTCCGGCAAGCTCCGGGAGCTGGCGCGGCAGCAGCAGCAGACGGCAGCGCAGTTCCGCCGGTATGAACAGGCAGATCTGCAGCAGATCCGCCTGGAGCTGGAGCAGCTGCAACAGGAGGAAGCGGATGCGGAGCGGCGCCTGCGGCAAAGCGCCGACACCGGCCGCTCCCCGGCGGTAGCGGCCCTGTCCCGGGCCCAGCTGGACTACCTGCGCCGGGTCCGAGTCATCTTGCAGGAAAAGCTGCCCGGCTATCTCCACAGCGAGGGAGCCGACGCGCTGGAGGACCAGGCGGAAGCGGCGTGCCTCTATGGTGAATACGCCATGGACGCGGCCGCCCAGGCCATACACCATGCCCTGCTTGCGGCGCTGCGGGCCAAGGAGCTGCGGATGCGCTGCCAGGAGCAGGCATCACCAAACCACACCGAGGAGGAATCCACATGAACGAAGTGAAGTCACCCAAAAAGCCTCTGCTGTACTATTACGGCATCGTACTGCTGGTACTGATGCTCTTCAACTTTCTGGCCATGCCCTGGCTGGCCCAGCGGCAGGTGCGGGAGGTGGACTACGGCACCTTTATGACCATGACCGAGGAAAAGCAGATCGGCCAGGTGGAGGTGCAGGAGAACCAGATCCTTTTCACCGACAAGGACAGCGGACAGATCTACAAGACCGGTGTCATGAACGATCCGGACCTGATCTACCGGCTGAAGGACTCCGGCGCGGTGTTTGCCAGCGAGATCGTGGAGCAGATGTCCCCCTTCCTCTCCTTCCTGCTGAGCTGGCTGCTGCCCATCCTGATCTTCGTGGGGCTGGGGCAGCTGATGTCCCGGCGGATGATGAACAAGGCCGGCGGCCCCAACTCCATGATGTTCGGCGCGGGCCGCTCCAGCGCCAAGATCTACGTAAAATCCGCCGAGGGCATCAAGTTCTCCGACGTGGCCGGTGAGGACGAGGCCAAGGAGAGCCTCACCGAGGTCGTGGAATACCTCCACAACCCCGGCAAGTACAGGGAGATCGGCGCTTCCATGCCCAAGGGCATTTTGCTGGTGGGCCCTCCGGGCACCGGCAAGACCATGCTGGCCAAGGCCGTGGCCGGCGAGGCCAGCGTCCCCTTCTTCTCCATCTCCGGCTCCGAGTTTGTGGAGATGTTCGTGGGCATGGGCGCCAGCAAGGTCCGGGACCTGTTCCGCCAGGCCAAGGAAAAGGCCCCCTGCATCGTCTTTATCGATGAGATCGACGCCATCGGCAAAAAGCGGGACGGCCAGATGGGCGGCAACGACGAGCGGGAGCAAACGTTGAACCAGCTGCTCACCGAGATGGACGGCTTTGAGGGCAACACCGGCGTCATCATCCTGGCCGCCACCAACCGTCCCGAGTCCCTGGATCCGGCCCTGACCCGTCCCGGCCGCTTCGACCGCCGGGTGCCGGTGGAGCTGCCGGACCTGAAGGGCCGGGAGGAGATCTTAAAGGTCCACGCCAAAAAGATCAAAGTGGCGGACGACGTGGATTTCCGCCAGATCGCCCGGATGGCCTCCGGCGCCTCCGGCGCGGAGCTGGCCAACATCATCAACGAAGCGGCCCTGCGGGCTGTCCGGGACGGGCGGCGCTTTGTCACCCAGTCCGATCTGGAGGAGAGCATCGAGGTGGTCATCGCCGGCTACCAGAAGAAAAACGCCATCCTCACGGACAAGGAGAAGTGGACCGTGGCCTACCACGAGATCGGCCATGCCCTGGTGGCCGCCAAGCAGAACCACTCCGCCCCGGTCCAGAAGATCACCATTATCCCCCGGACCTCCGGCGCCCTGGGCTACACCATGCAGGTGGAGGAGGGCAACCACTACCTGATGACCAAGGAGGAGATCGAAAACAAGATCGCCACCTATACCGGCGGCCGCGCAGCGGAGGAAGTGGTGTTCGGCACCATCTCCACCGGCGCCTCCAACGACATTGAACAGGCCACCAAACTGGCCCGGGCCATGATCACCCGGTATGGCATGAGCCGGGACTTCGACATGGTGGCCCTGGAGACGGTACACAACCAGTACCTGGGCGGCGACGCCTCCCTGACCTGCTCCGGCGAGACTGCGGCGGAGGTGGACCGGCAGGTGGTGGACCTGGTGAAAAAGCAGCATGAAAAGGCGGCGTCCATCCTGCTGGAGAACCGGGAAAAGCTGGACGAGCTGGCCAAATTCCTCTACGAAAAGGAAACCATCACCGGCGAGGAGTTCATGCAGATCCTGAACAAGTAAGACGGCGGTCAAAGCCGGCGCCAGGCGCCCAAAGCATCTGGCCGGGCCCCAGTGTCGGAGGTCCCGTGTCAAAAAACGCGCGGCAGCATCCGGCACCCGCCGGCCGGAGTCGTGCCAAACGGCAGCCCGTCGATATTTTTTCCTTGTCCGGCGCGATCCCAAATGCAGAAATAAATTGCAGCCTGGAATATCCAGGCTGCAATTTTCATTACGCCAGTCCGAACAAGGCGCACAGCGGGATCAGCAGCAGCGTCTCCACGATAGGCGCGATGGCCGACACCACGCACACGTGCCAGTAGCCCTGCCGGTGCGTGGTATGGCTGTGGGTGAGGATATTGCACACGAAGCCGCTCTGGGGAGTGGAGTCCAGGGTGCTGGAGGCCACCACGATCACCCGGTGCAGTGCCTCGGCGTTGACGCCCATGGCCAGAAACCGCTCGCCCAGGATGGGGCAGACAATCGCCATGCTGCCGGAGGAGGAGTTCATGACGCCCGCCATGAGCATGGTCGCAATGCCGGCGATCAGCAGAAGGTTCCCACCAGGTTCAGCACGAAATCCGTGATCTCCTGGAAGGCGGGGGTCGCAGCCACCACCGCGCCGTAGCCCGCGGCAGCGGCGGTGATGGAGATGGTCTTCAATCCCGCAAAGACACTGTCCTGCACCTCGGCGCTGATCTCCTTCAGGCTGTGAGGCATGTGCCTGAAGTAAAAGATGAAGGCGGCCACTACACCGGCCAGCAGAGAGGTAACGATGGGCTGCTTGACCACATTCAGCACCACCAGGATCACCAGCATCGGCAGGACAGAGGCCAGCACAGAGGGGCCGGCGGCTTCTCTCGTCACTTCTGCCGCGGCGTTCTCCCCCTCCAGTTCCTCAAAGTGTTCGCCGCGGTTCTTGGCCCGCTTGACCACCCACATCACATAGGCCGTGCAAAGGGTCAGCTTCAGCACCGTGGAGATCATGCCCGGAACTGTTGCTGCGGCCACTGTGGTACCCAGGTAGACGGTGGGCGTGGCGTTCTGGATGGAGGGCGTGAAGGGGGCGGTCATGGTCACGCCCACACAGCCGGCAAAAGAAGCGGCCGGGAAAAATTTGCGGGGGATGTCCGCCTTGCGGAACATGGCCAGAGGGTGCATGGTAAACATGTCCACAAACAGGTTCACGCCGTCCAAGGTCAGGATGATACCCATAATAATCAGGCCGACGATCGCAAAGCGGTCGCCAAAGGCCCGGAAAATAAAGGTGGAAATGCTGTTGGCCGCGCCGCTGATCTCCACCAGCTTTCCGAAGAGCGCGCCCAGCATAAACAGCAGGAAGAAGTCCCGCACGTAGTTCCCGAAGCCTGTCATATAGGGGGCAGTGATGCCCTCATACAATCCCATCCGCCGGGTCAGCAGCAGGAAGATGGATGACAGGATGGCGGCAATGACAGTGGGGACGTTTTTCAAAACCAGCGCGATGAACAGCGCAATAGCCAGCAATAAAAACAGAATGTTCATTCAGCAGCCTCCTGGTTTGACACTGGGTAGACCCTGTGTTCCAGTACATGCACGCCATGACCGGGGATGATTTTGATGTGCCCGGATCGCTCCAGCGCTTCGATCTTTTCGTAGGTTTTGAAGTAAGCCTTCACATCGGAATGCAGTCCGCCGATGATGTGCGGAAGTTTTCCGTTGCCCTCCCAGTTTTCATATATTCACCTTGTCACCGGTGGGGGAGTGTGCGATTTCCAGCAGCTTCATCTTACAGGACCTCCTCCACATAAGAGGTTTCAATGTCCTCATGGGGGACCAGAACGGACAGCACGGCCACCAGCTCTGTAATGTGGCGCTCCATTCCGCCGCAGTTGGCGGGCCTGTCGATGGTAAAAGCATCCACCTCGTTGAAGATCATGGTGAACGTCTCCTTGTCGGCGTCGCGCTCGGCAACCCGCAGCCGCAGTTCCAGCGGCTCGGTGCCGCCGGGGAAGCCCTCGGACAGATCCCTGGGATACAGGGAGTTGTAGCCGATGATGTCCACCCGATGCTCGGCGGGATGATAGTAGGTCTCGCTGATCTTCTCCACCATCTGCACCGCCAGCACAGTGCGCTCAAAGCACTTGGGTCCGCCGAAGCTCAGTCCGCAGCTGCCGATGTAGCCGTCCTTGTATCCCACGCTCGCCTCCAGCGTGTCAGTCCGGGGACGACCCGCGGCGCCGCTTACCCGGACGCGGTCTTTTCCAGCCTGCTCAGAGGAGACGTTGGAAAAGTCCGCCACGCAGTCGGGAGTATAATAGCAGGCCGGAGCACGGATCTCATAGATCAGCTGCTCGGAGCAGGTCTGCACGTTCACGCGGCCGCCGGTCCCCTCCAGCTCCCCAGTAATCCACGCCCATCGCCCTGGTTTCCGGCCAGGTCAAAGCCGCCCGGATCGAGAGTGCTCCGGATCCGCCCCCCACCTCCAGCATGGAGCCCTCTCTCTGGCTATCAAGATGGGAGAGCACGGTCCGGTGTACCTGTTCCATGATTCCGCCGCCCCCAAAGGCATACTGCCGCCGGATCCACGTGATCCAGCCCAGCAATCCCAGCAGGGCCGCCGTAATCACCGCGCATACAGCGCCCGCAGCGGTCACCCGGAAAACTGCAAAGGAGATGACCGTCAAGACGGCAGCCAGTATAGTTATGCCGCCGAGGATATAAAATACCGGATTTGACATCCAGTTTCCATAGTCCTCTCCGTGGGTACCCAGGGAAATCCTCTCCTGTTCCGCTTTTGTTATCCTCAAACGTAACACCTGCTTTCCAAAACAAAAAATTTATTCGTTTGCCATGTTGTCTTGCCAAACACGGCAACATCTTCTATAATTATAGTTAGCTTTAACTAACACATCAAGCAACTGATTTTTGAAGCCGAACGCATCCCCATAAGTGATCATTGACGGCTGATCGCGTACGTGCTATATTGATTTGCAAATCATTCGCAAATTGGAGCAGGGCACGCCGGCCAACAGCGCTGCGCTCAGGTCCCGCGCCCGATGCGTGCCCTTTTGGCATGGCCCTCCCGCAAAGCGGATATCCCGCGCCGCGAGAGCCGAAGAGCTTTGAGCCGGTCATCTCCAATCCCATCCCGCACGGCACGTGTCAGTGCCGGCGCGGTCCATAAGTATATCGTACAGAGGAGGGAGAAGAACTTGACAAAACGAATGCGTTTTGCCGCCGTCTGTGGAGCGGCGCTGCTGATCGCAGCCCTGATCTTCTCCGCATTCTTTGTGGCCGCTGAGGCTGACCACGACTGCAGCGGCGATCATTGCACCATATGCCACCAGGTCCAAATCTGCCAGGTCCTGCTGGAGCAGCTCTCCACGGCTCATGCGGCATCTGCCGCTGCGGCGGTGCTCTGCTTCTTTACCCTGCTTCTCGCCCCGCGGCCGCAGAATGCGATTGTCGTACCTTCGCCGGTCTTGCTGCGGGTAAAACTGCTGAATTAAACAGAAACCACAGACAAGGGGACGAGTCTGCCCAATCGGGGCAGGCTCTCTTGGCGCACGCCTGGATCCCCTTGTATTTTTGCGCCCTTTTTTCAGTTTCTGTATCAATTCGGAGGTTTTATCGATATGAAAAAAATAGTCTGCATGTCCCTTTCTCTCGCGCTGGCAATGGGAGCGCTGACCGGCTGTCAAACCCCTTCCGCTTCCAAAAGCAGCGGTGAAAAGCTGCGGATCGTCACCACCATCTTTCCCGAATATGACTGGGTCCGGGAAATTCTAGGGGATCAGGCCGACCGCGTGGAACTCACCATGCTCCTGGATGACGGCGTGGATCTCCACAGCTTTCAGCCCACGGCCGACGACATGGTGGTTATCTCCAACTGCGACCTGTTCCTCTATACAGGGGGAGAGTCGGACGACTGGGTGGAGGACGCTTTGACCAACTCCGCCAACCCCAACCGGGCAACAATGGATCTGATGGACATTCTGGGGGACGCTGTAAAAGCAGAGGAGATGGTTGAAGGGATGCAGGAAACCGAGCATCATCACAGCCATGAGGAGGACCACGAGGAAGACCACGATCATGAAGAAGACCATGATCACGAGGAACACGACCATGATGACGAGCACATCTGGCTCTCCCTGCGGAACGCCGCTGTGCTCTGCGGCGCCATTGCCGATACTCTGGGAGCCATTGACCACGAGCATCAGACCACCTACGCAGAAAATGCCGCCGCATACATTCAAAAGCTGATCGACCTGGACGGGCAGTATCAGGCTGCTGTGGACGCCTCTTCCACCCGCACGCTGCTCTTTGCCGACCGTTTTCCCTTCCGGTATCTGGTAGACGACTACGGGCTCACTTACTATGCCGCGTTTTCCGGCTGCTCGGCGGAAACGGAGGCCAGCTTTGAAACGGTGGCCTTCCTGGCCGGCAAGGCGGACGAGCTGTCGCTGCCCTGCGTGCTGACCATCGAGGGGACTACCCACGGCATTGCCGAGACGGTGGTCGGCAATACCAGCGGGAAGAACCAGGAGATTCTCACGCTGGATTCCATGCAGTCGGTGACAGCCGCCGATGTTGCGGCCGGAGCCAGCTACCTCTCCATCATGGAACAAAACCTGGAAACCCTGAAGGCTGCGCTGCGCTGAGAGGAATTCCATGATCCAGATGAACTGCCAGGGCCTGACCCTGGGCTATGATTCCGCCCTTGTCCGGGATCTGAGCTTTACCATCCACGCCGGAGACTATCTGTACATCCTGGGGGAGAACGGAACGGGGAAATCCACACTGATGCGGACCATCCTGGGCCTTCTGCCCCCCTTGGAGGGGTCCGTGGTCCTGGGCGGAGGCGTGCTCCCCGCTGAAATCGGCTATCTGCCCCAGCAGACCCAAGCCCAGCGGGACTTTCCCGCCACAGTTTGGGAGGTGGCCCTTTCCGGCTGTCAGGGCCGGTGCGGCCTGCGCCCCTTTTACACCCGGGCGGAAAAGGATCTGGCCCGGCAGTCCCTCCGGCGTATGGATATGGAGCGTCTTTCCGGGCGCTGTTATCGGGAGCTGTCGGGAGGCCAGCAGCAGCGGGTGCTGCTGGCCCGGGCTCTTTGCGCGGCCCAAAAAATGCTGCTGCTGGACGAGCCGGTATCCGGCCTGGATCCGTCCGCCAGCCGGGAGCTGTATCAGGTGATCTCCCAGCTTAACAAACACGACGGCGTCACGATCCTTATGATCTCCCACGACGTGCAGGCCGCGCTTTGTCACGCCAGCCATATTCTCTGTCTGGGGGAGCAGGTGTTTTTTGGCCCCCGGGACGCCTTTGTCCGGTCCGCACCCGGCCAAAGGTATTTGAAGCAGAGAGGAGGGGTCTGCCTTGGCGGCGCTGATTGAGAAGCTGGTCCAGTACTGGGCTTATCCCTTTGTGCGGTACGCCCTTGCGGTGGGGGTGCTGGTGGCCCTGTGCGCCTCCCTTCTGGGGGTGACCCTGGTCCTCAGGCGATTTTCCTTTATCGGAGACGGCTTGTCCCATGTGGCCTTTGGCGCCATGTCGGTGGCATCCGTTTTGAATCTGACTTCCGACATGCCCCTGGTCATGGGTGTCACCGTGCTGTGCGCCGTCCTGCTGCTGGGCACGGGCCGCAGCGCCAGGGTCAAGGGCGACGCCGCCATGGCCATGCTCTCGGTGGGCGCCTTGGCGGTAGGCTACCTGGTGATGAACGTGTTTTCCGCCTCCGCAAATCTGTCCGGAGACGTGTGTACGACTTTGTTCGGCTCCACATCCATCCTCACCCTCACGGAAACAGAGGTATGGCTGTGCGTGATCCTGTCGGTTTTGGTCGTGCTTTTGTTTCTCTTCTTTTATCACAAGATCTTTGCCGTCACCTTTGACGAGAGCTTTGCCTCCGCCACCGGAACCAGGGCGAAGCGATACAACCTGATCCTTGCCGTGGTGACGGCGGCGGTCATCGTAATGGCCATGAATCTGGTGGGATCTCTGCTGATTTCGGCTCTGGTGATCTTTCCGGCCATGTCCGCCATGCGGCTGTTCAAAAGCTTCCGCGCCGTCACGCTCTGCGCCGCCGTTTTCTCTGTCTGCTGCACTGCCGCTGGGATCCTCACGTCTATTCTGGCGGGCACACCAGTGGGATCCACCATCGTTGCCGTGCAGATCCTGCTCTTTGCCCTTTGTTCTCTGGCCGCACGGATCGGAAGGAGGTAAGCCATGAAGCGATGGACCATACTGATTCTCACAGGGGCGTTGCTTCTGTCCTGCACTGCATGCGGAGGCAGCAAAAAGCCCCCGCAGAATACGGCGCCGCTCACCTCCCCTGTTTCCCAAGAGGCAGAGCCTCTTCCGGGGGAAGATGCGCCCGCCGCGCCTGATACCGCCCCCCAGCAGTCTTTCGTGGAGCCGATTCTCTCCGAACGGGAAGACGCGTTGGAAACTCCTCTGCCCCCACAGGCCTCCGCCCCCGGCGCCGGGGCGGAACAGGAAACTCCGGCCAACGGCCCGCAGCCGGATCCTTTGGAAGGCCCTCCCACTCCCGTGGATCTGGATTTAACGCCCCTCAGCAGTACCATGATATACGCAGAACTATTCAACATGATGTCGGCGCCGGATGATTGTATCGGAAAGACTATCCGAATGAAGGGGAGTTTTTTCGTGTATCAGGACCCTAATACGCAGCAGGTCTACTGTGGCGTAATCGTACAGGACGCCACCGCCTGCTGCGCCCAAGGATTTGACATTGTAATGCCCGCTCAGGCCCGCTACCCTGAGGACTATCCGCCCGCCCAATCGGAGGTGACCGTCGTCGGCACGATTCAAGCAGATCGAACCCGGGAGGAATACGGTATTCTGGTCCTCCGTCTGGAGGACGTCAGTTTTGATTGACCGTGCGCTGTCACGGATCTCCCGGCGGATATGGAGCGCCGGCGGCCTCAGCCAAGTGGGAGAAGGCGCCGTGCCCCTTCCGCGGGATCGTCCGGCGCACAGGGGAAGCAGTCAGCAGCGGCAGACGGTTTCCGCCCGCTGCTGTCGTGTTCCAACAGAGCCTGTCGCCATATGGGCCGGCACAAAAGCGGAGATTTAAAAAAGTTCCTGATTTCTCACGAAATCAGGAACTTTTTGGTAAAAAGCGCCGGGTTCTAAGCAGCAGTTCCCCGCACACAAGCAAACGCCAGAAAATTTCCCCATGGTTTTTGCTGACTTTCGCCTGTTTTTCATGTTCATAGGCACTTTTGAAGAAATATCCCGGCGCACCCTCCACTGTTCCACATGCTTGCGCGGCGCAAGCTGCGGTCATAACCGTTGCGGCCGTCGAAGGCTTGCCCTCCGGGCAGCACGTTCGGTCCTGCCGATTACGGCAAATGGGATTTTGGATCAACTGTCCCCCGCTCCTCCGGGTTTCCCTTTTTGCCCCGTTTCTTCCACAGGAGCGCCAAGCCGCCGGCCGCAACAACACCGATGATAATTCCAAGGATCAATACTCCCGGATTTGCCGTGTGCTCCTGAACGGCGAAGGTGACGGAGTCCCCATCCGCCCGGAACACCAGGTAGCGCCCGTCGGTCTGCGCCTCCTGCTGCACCCACCCCTCCGGGGTGCTGATCCACACGGTGCCGCCGGAGCCGCCGGACAGTCTGTACTGGATCTGGAAATCGGCGACAGGCTGAACCGGGTCGGTGATCGTCACGGTGTAGACCGTGCCGGTGTGGGAGGCCCCGTGGGCATCCGCCCAGGTGTCCTCCTCCGCGGAGACGGCCAGGGTGCTGCCGGAGCTGAAGGTTCCCTCCGCCACGATCTGCGGCGGGTCCCCCAGGGCGGTCAGGGCGGTGGAATAGGCGGTATACTCCGCCTCCAGCGTCTGGGAGAAGGTCAGGTGGCCGTAGTCGATCTCAGGCCAGCTGGCACTGTACCCCGTCTTCTCCGGAATGTCCGGCAGCCGGGTCAGGGCGTCGCCGTAGGAGAAGTCGTAGGTCTCCACCACCTTGCCGTCGGCAATGAACACCAGCCGGAACCGGGTGAAGGCGGCGGGAGCACCCTGGGAGAGGGTCTCAAAGTCCACCGGCTCCGCCTGCCCCAGGTAGCTGATGCCATCGATGCCCCCCAGGGTTTCGTGGGTGAAGAGGTTGCCGGACACCGTTCCGTCCTCCTCCGCGTCTCCCAGCACGGCGCCCAGGCAGGCGGAGCCCTCGTCGATCTCCACCAGGGCGCGGCAGCCGGTGACGGTCTTACCCAGGCCCGCCACGCCGCCGATGCAGTCGTTCCCGTTCAGGGCGCAGCGTGCCCAGCAGTCCCGGATGGAGGACCAGGCCGCTCCCGCGATGCCGCCCACATAGTCGCCGCCGGTACTCTCCACGGCGGCGTAGCTCTCGCACCGGGACACGGTGCCCAGATCCATGCGGCCCACGATGCCGCCCACGTAGTCCTTTTTGCCGGTGACCGTCCCGCTGTTGACGCACCCCTCGGTCAGGGCGGCGGCCTGATAGCGGAAGTTCAGGGACCGGTCGCCGGAGGTGGTCAGGTCGTCCTCGGGGTCATAGTCGTACTCGATGGCCATGGACCCCACGATGCCCGCCACGTTCACGTCTCCCTCCACCGCGCCGGTATTCCGGGCGTTGGTGATGCGCCCGGCGTCCTCGTCGGTCTCGGTGGCCTGGTCGGACACGTCCTCCAGCAGCTCTTCGTCCTCCTCCGCCTCCTCGCTGTCGCTGTGCCGGCGGAGCACATCGATGACCCGCCCGAACTGGGCGTTGATGGCCCGCAGATCCGACAGGAGTAGGTCGGAGGAGGCCGACAGGGTGTCGTTCAGGCTCTGCATGGCGTCGCTCAGTCCGCCCATGGCGTCGTCCAGCACGTCGCCCGTTTCGCCGACCGCCTCCCCCACGGGGCGGAAGGAGATCTCCGGCTCATCCGCCAGGTCGGACATGACGCCGCTGAAGGTCTCACCGGCATCCTGGAGCTGTCCGCAGGCGCCCCCCAGGGTCTGCGCCGCTTTTTTGAGCAGCGCGGCGGCGCTCTCCCCCAGGGGGGCAATGGCCTCCAGATGGTCCAGGGCGTTCTGGAGGTGTCCGCCGGCCTGGCCCATGCCGGCAAACCCGGCCCGCAGGTTCTCCGCCGCGGCGGCGATCTCCTCCAGCGCCTCCCGGAGATAGCCGTCCGCCACGGTTCCCGCGCCCTCCAGGGCCAGGCGCAGCGCCGCAAGGGCGCTCTCGACCTGATCCGCTGCGTCGCGCATCTCGCTCAGCGCCGCCAGGACCCCGTCCCAGTCGGAGCCGCCCTGGCCGTAGTGTTCGCCTAGGGCCGCCATCAGATCGCCGAAGGCGTCGGAGAGCAGGCCGAAGGCGTCCATCAGCTCATCCAGGGCCGCCTCCACATCCTCCATGGCCGCGGCCATGTCCTGGCTGCTGCCCAGGGAGGCTCCCAGCTTCTCCAGCGCGGCCCGGACATCGTCCAGGGCGTCGGAGCAGGCCTGCGCGGCGCTCTTCACCTGCGCCAGGGCCAGGCGCACATCCGCCAGGGCGTCCTCGGACAGGCCGCTGATCCGGCCGGCCGCGTCCAGGGCATCGTCCGCCAGATCCGCGGCGTCCCGGATCCGCTCCAGGGCGGCGTCCGCCGCGTCGGAGATGGGCTCCAGCCGGTCCAGGACCCAGGAGACCCGGGCGGAGGCGTCGTTGATGGTCTCGATATTCCCGTCGGCCCAGCCGGTCATGGCGTCCGAGAGGTCGGAGGCCGCGTCCTTCACCGCATCTGCGCTGTCGGTCAGGCCGGTCATCCGGCCGGAGAGGTCGTCGGAGACCCCCTCCGCGTGGGAGATGGCCTGGTCCATGAGGGCCTGGAGGGTGTCCAGCTCCTCCCAGAGGTCATCCAGGCTGTCGGCGTCGAAGAGCAGCGTCAGCCGGGGCTCCATCTGTCCGCAGATGCCGCCCACGTCCTTCCGGCCCCGGACGGTGCCGTTGTTGACGCAGCTGTCCAGCCAGCCGGACTGCCGGCCGGCGATGCCGCCCACGTTGTAGCCCACGTGCTCGTACCCCACGTCGCCGTTGTTGGTGCAGCTCTGGAGGATACCGGAGGAGGCCCCGGCGATGCCGCCGATGTCGGTGCAGGCGGGGACGCTCTCCGTGGAGCGGATGGTGCTGAGATCCATCTCCTGGATGGCCACCGTGGTCTTGACCTCGGTGATGTTGACGTCGCCGTCGTTCCGGCAGCGGATCACGCTGCCCTCGTTCTGGCCCGTGATGCCGCCCACATAGTGCTCGCCCAGAAGCGTGCCGGAGTAGGTGCAGTTGATGATCTGCCCGGTGGGCCGGTTGCAGCCCACCAGGCCGCCCGCATTGGTCCCGGCCTTTACGTTGCCGTAAAAGGCGCAGTTGAGCAGACTGCCGCTGTTGACGCCCACCAGGCCGCCGATGTTGTCCTTCCGGTCGCTGGGGGAGACGGAGCCGCAGACCGTCAGGTCCTGGACGACGGCGCCGCCCCGGACATAGCGGAAGAAGCCCCGGTCGTCCCCGCTCCCCGTGAGGGAAAAGCCGGAGACGGTGTGGCCCTGGCCGTAAAAGGTGCCGCAGAAGATGGGGATGGGCCGGAACTCCGTTCCGGACAGGTCGATGTCCGCATCCAGATAGACCGTCTTTCCCACGGACCAGCCGTCCACGGAGCAGCTCCGGGACAGGTCCGCCAGATCCTGGGCGGTCCGGATGTGGACCGTGCCGCTCTCCGCCGCCAGGGCGGGGGCCGCCAGGGACCCCGCCAGGAGCAGGGCCAGCAGCAGCGCGATCACGCGCTGTTTATTTCTGGTCATGTCCGTCCGCCTCCTTTCCCGTCTCTTCCGTGCCGGCCGGCAGCCGGTCGGGCTCCGGCGCCGGACTGATGTTGCCGGTGTCCAGTACCGCGGACACGTCGCCGCGGATGATGCCGTGGACAGTGGCGTCCACGATGCCGTTGACCCGGCCCCGGATGCGGCCGTTGACGTAGACCGTGCCGGTGACCGTGCGGGTCACCTCCGGGACCTTGATGTTGAACCGGGTCTTTTCCACGATCAGGTCGCCCAGCAGCAGGATCTGGGGCAGGACGAACATGACCAGGATGATGGAGATGAGGGTGCCCCGGCTCAGGTTCTCGCCGATGCCCACGATGGCGGGCTCCGAGGAGAGCTTGCCGATCAGGTAGGCCGCCACGGTCAGGATGGTGCCGGAGGTCAGCACCGTGGGGAAGGCCAGGTCCAGGGCCTTGATGATGGCCTTTCTGGGCGGCATGAGTTCCTTCATCTCGCTGTACCGGGAGGAGATGACGATGGCGTAGTCGATGTTGGCGCCCATCTGGATGGAGGTGACCACCAGGTAGCCCATGAAGAAGATGGGCTCGTCAAAGACGGTGGGGAAGGAGAAATTGATCCAGATACTGCCCTGAATGACGCAGATCAGCAGGATCGGCAGTCCCACCGACTGGAAGGTGAACAGCAGCACCAGGATGACGAACACCACCGACAGCACGCTGATGAGGATGTTGTCCCGCTCAAAGGAGGCGGACAGGTCGTAGTCGCTGGTGGAGTTGCCCACCAGATAGACCTGGTGGGCCGGGTAGTACCGCTCTGCCTCCCGGTGGATGGTCTGGAGGAAGGCAAAGGTCTCCTCCCCCTCCTCGGGAAGGTTCAGGTTCAGGATCATGCGGGTGTAGTTGTCGCCCAGCATCTGGGCCTGGGCTTCGGTGAGGGCCTCATAGAGGTCGTTGATGTCGGCCTCCGTCTCCTCGTCCAGGGTGACGAAGCCCTCGTCCACCTGGTCGTGGAGGAAAAAGAACATATCCATCAGGGGCACCGCGTAGGTGTCTACGCCGCTGACCGCCTTGCCCAGCTCGTCATCCCTGGCGGCGTAGGCGGTGTACAAAAGCTCGATGATCTCATAGTCCATATCGGTCATCTCGGCAAACTGGCGGGGCGTGAGCTTGTCGGTGAGGGTGTAGCCGTCCAGGGCCTCGATGTTGGAAAGGCCCATGGCGTAGTCCACCTCGTCGTACTGCTCCAGCCGGTGCAGCAGCGCCTTTTCGCTCTCGTAGTCCCCCTTTGGCACCAGCAGGGCCATGATGTTCTGGGCGCCGAAGGTCTCGTTGACCCGCTGCTCGGCGATCTGGTTCTCGTTCTGCTTGGTGGTCACCAGCTCCGAGTAGCCGTAGACATAGGGGCACTTCTGGGACAGCACGAAGCCCACCACCAGCAGCAGCGCAAAGACCGGCGCCCCGATGTAGCGGAGCTTCACCACCAAATTGCCCCACTTGTCGATGTGGGGGACGAAGCTGCGGTGCTGGGTCTTGCGGATGGCATTGGAGAACAGCATCAGCAGGCCCGGCATCAATGTGAACACGGAGAGCATGCTGAAGCAGATGGCCTTGATGAGCACCAGGCCCATGTCGAAGCCCAAGCCGAACTGCATGAACATCATGGCGGCCAGGCCGGAGATGGTGGTCAGGGAACTGGAGGAGATGGCGGGGATGGAGTAGGACAGCGCGGCGATGCAGGCCGCCCGGTCCTCCCCCAGCCGCTCCCGCTCCTCGGTGAAGCGGTGGAGCAGGATGATGGCGTAGTCGATGGCAAGGGCCAGCTGCAGCACCACCGTCACCGAGTTGGAGACAAAGGAGATGGTGCCGAAGATGAAGTTGGTGCCCATGTTCAAAAGAGCGGCCGAGCCGAAGGTCAGCATCAGCACCGGCAGCTCCGCGTAGGACCGGGAGGTGAACAGCAGCACCAGTACGATGACGATGAAGGCGATGACCAGGATGACCCGCATCTCCGAGGCCAGGTTCCCGGCGGCGTCGTTGCCCACGTCGCTGCTGATGTAGGCGTCGTAGGGTTCCAGCAGGGCTTTGAGTTCATCCATGGCGGTCAGACTGATCTCGTCCTCCGCCTCGCCGTCAAAGGTGACGCTGATCAGCACATCGGAGCCGCGGATGTAGTCGGAGAGGTCCTCCTCATCGTCCTCCCCGCCGGGCAGGCCGGAGCCCACGACGGCGGAGGTGACGCCCTCGATCTGCCCCATCCGGTCCGCCAGCCGCTCCGCCAGTTCTCCGGACGTGTGGGAGACCACGACGCGGGCCGTTCCGTAGGTGGTCAGCTCCTTCTCCATAATGGACAGTCCCTGCCGGGTCTCGGTGTCATCGGGCAGGTACGCGGTGATGTCGTTCTCCACTTGGACCCAGCCCTGAGAAAACACGGAGAAGATCATAGCGGCAATATAAAAGAAAAAAATCAGGTTCCGCTTGTCGACGATAAACGCCGCCAGCGATTCAATGGGCGACCTGCGCTCCTTTTCCGGGTTCAATGGCTCTCCGCCTCCGTTTCTTCAAATTGCTCTCCGCTCCAGGTCATGATCACTTCTGGCTGCGGTTTTCCTCCACTCCAGGGGGCCTTTGAAGGATCCATCCGGAGTTCTCCCGACAAGGTTCCCCCCGTATCCCTCAAAACGGACCGGCAGGGATAGGTGCTGACGGCCGTTACCACCTGATGGTCCAGATACAGCCGCCCGTCCGGCGCGCGGCTGCCGCTGACGGGAAGCTCGCGAGAGAGGAGGCAGAGCGTTCCTGTAATCGCTCCACGGTCCTCCTTCAGCATCAGGGTCCCCTTCTTGGGCCCCATCTGACTGTGGAGGGTTACATGGTATTTTCTGAACATTACGTTCGCCTCCGCCGATATATACGCGCGTTGCGCACACACCCGATTTTTGTCCCGATCTCATACCTCTCCCGCCGAAGCCCGCAGGCACATCACAAAAGATAGAGAAACCGGCAGGAATCCTCAATACACAAAGGGGAAAAACTGTGTCATTTTTCACACTTCGGCATATCTGCCGCAGAAAAGCCACGCCTTTTAAAAATGGCCGGAGGCTTGCGCTTTTTTTCAAGACTTGTTATACTAGCCACAAAATCCCGGTTCTGTCTGAGGTGAAAACGATGGCAAACAGCGCCTCGGAGCGTACAAAACGAAATCTGGCCGCCGCACTCAAGGAGAAGATGGCAAAAAAGCCCCTGGAGCAGATCACCATTCAGGAGCTCACAGAGGCGTGCGGCATGCAGCGCCGCGCCTTTTATTATCATTTTGAGGATATCTATGCCCTGGTGCGATGGATGTTTCAGGAGGAGGCCCTCTCTCTTCTGCAGCAGCAGGAGGGCGCGCTCCTCTGGCAGGAGGGTCTGCTGCAGCTGTTCCACTATCTGCAGGAAAACAAGGCCGTGTGCCTGTGCGCCCTGCGCTCCTCAGGCCACGACGCGCTCAAGCGCTTTTTCGGGGCCGACCTGGAGGGGATTTTCAGCAAGGAACTGAAAAAAATGGCCCAGCGGCTGGAGCTCGACCTGGATCCGGATGGCATCCCGCTCTTTGTGAGCGCGCTGGGCGGCATTATAGAGGCTTGGCTGCTGGACCTCTTTCCTGATACGCCGGAGAAAATGGTCAGCAGGATCAACAGCTTTCTGCAAAGCCACATCTATGGTCTGCAGGTCCTGCAGCACCACCCCGAGTGGATCTGCACCGCCGGAAACGGCTTCATCGGAGATGCGGATTTGCCGGCGCAGCAAGGCGATGATGGAGATATAAAAGAGTAAAAAAGCCAAACAGGCGCCCTTAGCAATTGGTCTGCTTTTGCGGATCTGTGATTTGCGGCGTTCCTCGGCATCAGACAAGCTGTGCCCATGCGGCTCGTGCGCGCAGCTCCCCGGCCCAAGGGGCTTCCCGCACCGAGGACCCGCAATCGTATCCCGAAAATGAATTGCACGCCATTTGCCAAGCAGCCCGACATGCTGCATAACAAATGGCGTGCACGTTCGTTTTTGATGCGATCAGCAAGGGGAGAGGCTGCGGCGCAGATGCCGGTCGTAGATCAGGCAGGCCAGCAGATTCACCACGGCGGAGATTGGGACTGCCAGACTGATGACCAGCATATCTGCACCGGGCATCAGGCTGAGAAGATAGGATAGGGGAACCCGCACCAGAAAAGCGGAGGCCAGGCCCTGGACCATAACGAACGGTGTGCGTTCCATACCATTGAAGTACCCCAGCGTACAGAAGATGGCGGGAGTGAGCAGATATTCCAGGGAGCTGCCTCTGAGATAGGCAGCGGTGGCGGCAATGACGGCTGGGTCGTTTTCAAAGATTGCAGCCAGCAGGCCTCCGCCGAAGAAGGTGAGCAGAAAGATGCCCGCGCCGAATACCACAGAGATGCGGCGGGCAATCAGCAGGGATTTTCTGGCACGCTCAGGCTGCCCGGCCCCCATGTTTTGGGCCACAAAAGTGGAAAGGGCGGACATGAACGCCATGGGGATGATGGAGAGGAATACGAAAAGCTTCTCTGAAATGCCGATGCCGGCAGACTCTGCCACGCCCAGGCGGTTGACGATGCTGGTGATCATCAAAAAGGAGATGTTTACCAGAAAATCCTGCAGGGCGATCGGCGCGCCCAGGGCGGCGATCCGCAGAACGCAGCCGCGGGCGCGAAAGCTCTCCCGGGTGAGGACAAAGGGGAGCGGACGGCGCCGGATATAGAGAACGGAGAACAGGACGCTGCATGCCTGGGCGGCCACTGTGGCCAGCGCGGCACCGGCGGCATCCATATGGAAAACGCCCACCAGAAGAAGGTCCAGGAACACATTGACGATGCAGGCGATCAGGACGAACAGCAGAGGGCTTTTGGAGTTGCCCAGTCCGCGGAAGATGCCGCTGATGCCATTGTAGGCCGTGATAAACACCATACCCCCGGCGCAGATGCGGATATAGGCGATCGTCTGCTCCAAGGCGTTGGCAGGGACGTTCATCCATCGGCAGCTAAGAGGCGCAAAAACAGTAACCAGCCCGGTCAGAAGGATTGCCACTGCCGAAAAAAGTTTGATCTGTCCGGCGGCGATCCGCCCTGCCTGCTGGAAATCACCAGCTCCCACAGCCTTTCCCACCAGAATGGTCACGCCCATGGTCAAACCGGTGACCAAAGACGTGACGGACTGCATCATCTGGCTGCCGGTGGCCACAGCCGCAGTGCTGGCCGTGGAGGAGAATTTTCCCACTACGGCAAGATCCACGGCTCCGTAAAGCGCCTGGAGCAGCAGCGAGAGCATCAGGGGCAGAGCAAACCGGATCAGCGGGGATAAGATGGGACCTTGTAAAATCTCGTTATGAGCGGACGTTGTCTGGCTCACTGCGGCATTCCTCCTTGCACAGGATCGACACAAAAAGAAAAATCGCCAACAAGCATACACTTGTTAGCGATAATGTACCAAACGAAGCGTTCCCAACGCGACACAAATTATAGCAGTTTATTTCTGTTCAGTCAAGCACGAGGAAGGGAGGGGCGCGACGGCCCGGAAGATACTTCTCGGGGAGAAAGACTGCCAGAACATCTATTTCTCCGAAAAGCAAAGCAAAAGTATACATTTTTCAAAATCAGGAATTTTTTGACGGAGACTACCGTACTCAAGCCAGCGGCCTGCTGCGTGTGAAGATCCGTTTGGACATCAAATATCTGCCATCAGGCCCTTTCCGGCAGGGTTTGCTCCGTTTTTTCAGAACAGGCAAGAGGTCGTTGTCCGCTGTGTCCCCCCGCTGATATCCGGATATTGGTCATCGCATTGGTCAAGTCCCCGGCTCCGCTCATCAGGCGGAGCCGGGGACTCTTTCCACAAAAAGCAATCTTGCTGTCGTGATCGCAGCTTGCTATTGGGAGAATGTCAAGAGCTGTTTTCGGTTCAGGCAATTTTCCATGCACGGCCCCTGCTGCACCGCGTGGTGGGGAAATGTATCAATAAAACGAATCATAACAAAAAATTCCCGGAAGCATTTAGGGGTGATACCATTGGCATCTTTTGCTTTGCTGTAAGCAACCAGGATTCCATCTGTTTTCATCCCGATCAGAAGATGCCCTGGGCCATCATGGCGTCGGCCACTCTCTGGAAGCCCGCGATGTTTGCACCGGCCACCAGGTTATAGCCCAGGCCGTATTTCTCGGCGGCGTCCACGCTCATCTGATAGATGGTGTTCATGATCTGCTTGAGCTGCTTGTCGACCTCCTCGGCGGTCCACACCAGCCGCTCGCTGTTCTGGGCCATCTCCAGGGCGGAGGTCGCCACGCCGCCGGCGTTGACGGCCTTGCTGGGCGCCACGATGACGCCGGGCTGGTCCATCAGGAACTTCAGCGCGTCGTTGGTGGTGGGCATGTTGGCCACCTCGATGTAATACTTCACGCCGGCCTGGGCAATCTTCTGGGCGTGTTCCATATGGACGTCATTCTGCATGGCGGAGGGCATGCAGATATCCACCTTCACGCCCCAGGGCTTCTCGCCCGGGTGGAACTCCACGCCGAACTTGTCCGCGTAGTCCTTCACCAGGTTCCGGCCGCTGCCGCGCATCTCCACCAGATAGTCGATCTTCTCCTGCGTCGCCACGCCGTCGGGATCGTAGATGTAGCCGTCGGGGCCGGAGAGGGTGACCACCTTGGCGCCCAGCTCCGTGGCCTTCTTGCAGATGCCCCAGGTCACGTTGCCGAAGCCCGCGCAGGCAATGGTCTTGCCCTTGATATCCTCGCCCTCGTGCTTGAGGACGTTCTCCAGATAGTACACCGCGCCGTAACCGGTGGCCTCGGGACGGATGCGGCTGCCGCCGTAGGAGAAGCCCTTACCGGTGAGCACGCCGTTTTCAAAGCTGCCCTTCAGGCGCCGGTACTCGCCGTAAAGATATCCGATCTCCCGGGCACCCACGCCCATGTCGCCGGCGGGCACGTCCACGTCGGGCCCGATATAGCGATAGAGCGCCTGCATGTAGCTCTGGCAGAAGCGCATGACCTCGGCGTCGGACTTGCCGGCGGGGTCGAAGTCAGAGCCGCCCTTGCCGCCGCCGATGGGCAGGCCGGTCAGGGAGTTCTTGAAGATCTGCTCGAAGCCCAGGAACTTGATGATGCCGGGGTATACGTTCTTCTGGAACCGCAGGCCGCCCTTGTAGGGGCCGATGGCGCCGTTGAACTGGCAGCGGTAGCCGATATTGGTATGCCAGGAGCCGTCGTCGGCCATCCACACCACGCGGAAGGTGAACATCCGCTCCGGCTCCACCATCCGGTTCAGAAGGTCGGCCTTCTCGTACTCCGGATGCTTTTCGATCACAGGCTCCAGGGAGGAAAAGACCTCCTCCACGGTCTGGACAAATTCAGGCTCGCCCGCATGCTTGGTCTTGACGTTCTCAATCACACTGGACAGATATGCGTTCATGTTCATAATCCCCCTTTATTTGTATGCTTGTATCAATTCTTTAAAAATAGGCAGACTTTTCAGGATCATATCATGGCTGACGCAGGTGCTGGCCCGGAAAAAGTCCGGGCAGCCAAAGTCACCGCCGGGGACAATCAGCAGGTTTTTCTCCCTGGCATGGTTCGAGAATGCCTGGGCGTCGCCGCCCGGCGCCTGAACGAACAGGTAGAAGGCGCCCTGGGGCCGTACGCACCGGTAACCGTAACTGGTCAGGGCTTCGTAGAGGGTTTTGCGGTTTTCGTCATAGGCCGCCAGGTCCGGCCGCACCGCCGCGCACAGCCCCGCCACCAGCTGCTGCATGGACGGCGCACACACGTGGCCCAGAGCCCGGGCGGCACCGGCCACCGCAGCGTAGAGAGCCTTGCTGTCCGCCGCCTGGTCCGGTACGCAGACGTACCCGATCCGCTCTCCCGGCAGGGACAACGACTTGGACCAGGAGTAGCACACCACGGTGTTGGGATAGAGGTTCGGGATGAATGGTACCTCCGTCCCGTCGTATACCAGCTCCCGGTAGGGCTCGTCGGCAATAATGTAGATAGGGTGGCCGTACTCCGCCCCCCTCCGGGTCAGCACCTCTCCCAGGGCCAGCAGGTTCTCCGGAGAGTAGATGGCGCCGGAGGGGTTGTTGGGAGAGTTGACGATGATGGCCTGGGTATGGGCCGTCAGGCGCTTCTCCACCTCTGCCACCGGGATTTGGAACGTCTGCGTGTCGGCGGGCACCACCGTAAATTTTGCCCCGCTGCTCTCCACGAACGGCCGGTACTCCGGGAAGAAGGGGGCAACGGCCATGATCTCCGCTCCTTCCACCGCCAGGGCCCGGATCACAGAGATCAGTGCCGGAGCGGCGCCGCAGGTAAGAAACAGGTTCTCCGCACGGATGTCAGCCCCAAACCGCTTGTTCAGGTCCGCCGCCACGGCGGAGCGGGCCTCCATGCTGCCGGGGGCGGGGGTATAGCCGTGGACGCTAAGGCTGTCCTCCCGGGCAATAAGCTGGGAGAAGGCCTGCCGCACCTCCTCCGGCGCGGGAATGGAGGGATTGCCCAGGGAGAAGTCGTAGACGTTCTCCTTCCCCACCACCGCCGCCTGGCGCAGGCCGTACTCAAACAGTTCCCGGATACAGGAGCGGCTGGCTCCCAGCTGATACATCTCTTGCGCGATCATAGGCAAAAGTCCCCTTTCCAAATTTCCAGAGTTGATCAGTCAGCGCTTGTTGGACCGGCGCCAGATCTTCTGCCGCTCCGCCGCGGCGGTCAGCTCCTCCCGGAAATCCGGGTGGGCGATGGAGATCAGCAGCTCCGCCCGCTCCCAGGTGGACCGGCCCGCCAGATTGACGGCGCCGAACTCGGTGACGATGTAATAGGCCTGGCTCCGGGGATCTGTGACGATGTCGCCTTCAAAGTGGGGCAGGATGCGGGAGCGGCGGACCACCGCCTTGTCCACAAAGGAGGACGTCATGCAGATGAAGGCCTTGCCCCCCTTGGCGTCCGCCGCGCCGGTGAGGTAGTCCAGCTGGCCGCCGGTGCCGCTGATGTGCCGCAGCCCCGCGCTCTCGGCGCAGACCTGGCCGTAGAGGTCGGCGGAAATGCAGCTGTTGATGGACACCATGTTCTCCAGCTGCGCGATGGTGGCCGGGGCGTTGATGTACTCCAGGGGCGCCGCTGTCACGGCCGGGTTCCGGTCCACCCAGTCGTACAGCGCCCGTGACCCGAACACGATGCCGGTGAGGCCCTTTCGTGGATGGAGGGCGCAGCGGGCATTGGTCAGCTTTCCGGCTTCATACAGCCGGAAGTAGGCATCGCCGCACAGCTCCGTGTGCATGGTCAGATCCTTCACGTCGGATTGGGCCAGCAATGACCCCACCACGTTGGGCATGGACCCGATGCCCAGCTGCAGGGCCGCCCCGTCCCGGACATAGGGCACCAGCAGCTCCGCGATGCGGCGGTCCTCCTCTGTGGCCTCCGCCACCGGGAACTCCGGCAGGGGATCATGGGGACCCTCCACGATGTAGTCCACCTCCGAGAGGTGAATGGACTCGTCGAAGCCGCCGTAGATGTCAGGCAGGTGCTCGTTGACCTCCAGGATCACGATATCGGCCTTGTCCAGGATCCCCCGGGCCACGCCCGTGGCGCAGGAGAGGTTGAAATACCCGTGCTTGTCCATGGGCGGCACGCACATCATGGCCACATTCACCGTGAGAAAATGGCGGTAGTAGGGCACCACATTTCGGAAAATCATGGGGATGTAGCTGCAAAGGCCTCGATCAGAGAGCTTGCGCTCATAGGCAGAGCAGTGCCAGGAGTTGTAGCAGAAATGCTCTCTTGTGGGGTCGCACTCCACGATCTGAAGCGGCCCGAACAGGAGGTTTCCCCGCACCTTGACGTCAGTCAGCTCGTCCCGGCGCTTTGCCAAGGCGGCGTCCAGCAGGGGCGGGAAGCAGACGTTGGTGGTGTAGTCCACCCAGTCCCCGCTTTTGACGGCCTTCACCGCCTCCTCCGGCGTCACCAGCTTTGTCTGGTATTCCTGATGGAGATTCACGCATTTCCTCCTTTACGCCACGGCCTCCCGGCCGGCACGGTACGCCCGCAGGTTCAGCTCCAGGGAGGCGGCGGGCACTGTCCTGCGGATGACGGCCTCCCAGTCGATATTGTCCATTCCCAGGGCACGGGTCATAGCCCCGAACAACACCACGTTCATGCACTTGGCATTTCCCAGCTCCAGGGCGATGCCCCCGGCGTTGAGGGTCAGACAGCGGAAATGGCTCTTCATGGCCTCCAGGCAGCCCTGGGGATATTCCGCCAGTCCGGCCGCCACGGTAGAGGATGGGATCTCGTAGTCGTTGATGACCGCCACGCCCTCGGGCTTGAGGAATTCCGCGTAGCGGACCGCCTCCATCTTTTCAAAGGCCACCATCACATCCGCCGCGCCGGGGCCGATCACCGGAGAGTAGACTTTTTCCCCCCAGTGGACCTGGGTGGAGACGCTGCCGCCCCGTTGGCTCATGCCGTGGACCTCGCTCATTTTCACATCATACCCGGCCTCCATGAGACCCGCCACCAGGATCTTGGCCGCCAGAATGGCTCCTTGGCCGCCTACGCCCACCAGCAACGCGCTTTTTCGCTCCATGATCACAGCTCCTTTCTTGTGATGGCGCCCACAGGACAGACCTGGGCGCAGACGGTGCAGCCCACGCACTGGGTGGGATCAATAAAGGATCTGCCGTCTTTCATCATGACCGCAGGACAGCCCACTTTCAGGCATTTCTTACAGCCGATACATTTGTTGGTGTCCACCCGGCACAATCCGATGTCGTGATGCTCACGCTTGATCAGCAGGCAGGGCCGCCGGGCAATGATCGCCGCCGGCGTCTCGGAGGCCAGGGCGTCGTCCACCGCCTTCTGCATGGCGCTGAGGTCCTGGGGATCCACGATGATGATGTTCTGGTAGCCGTAGGCCCGCAGCACATCCTCGATCCGGATGGCGGCGGCCGCCTCTCCCTGGAGCGTATAGCCGCTGCCGGGGTTGTCCTGATGGCCGGTCATGCCGGTGATGTGGTTGTCCAGCACCACCGGGATCACGCTGCCCTTGTTGTAGAGGATCTCCACCGCGCCGGTCATGCCGCTGTGGAAGAATGTGGAGTCGCCCATGACGCCAAAGACCTTTTTGGATGCGCCGGCCGCCTCGAAGCCCCTGGCGAGCCCCATGGCCACGGAGAATCCGCCGCCCATGCACACGCAGGTATCCATGGCGCTCAGGGGAGCGGAGGCGCCCAGTGTGTAGCAGCCGATATCCCCGCTGACGACGAAATCCTTTCCCTTGGACATAGTGTAGAAGAATCCCCGATGGGGGCAGCCCGGACACAGCGTGGGCGGACGGGACACCGCCTGCACCGGCAGCTCCACAGTCTTCGGCTTCTCGCCGAGGATCCGCTGGCGCAGCAGCTGCGGGTTCAGCTCATAAAGCCGGCCCGTCAGGTCCTTGCCTGTGCAAGGAATTCCAGCGGCTTTGATCTGCTCTTCCATGAAGGGTTCCAGTTCTTCAATGACGTACAGGGTCTCCACCCAGGAGGCAAACTCCCGGATTAGATCCATGGGCAGCGGATAGGTCAATCCCAGTTTCAAAAAGGAGGTGTCCTCCGGGAAGGCATCCTTGGCATATTGGTAAGCGGCGGAAGCCGTAATCACGCCCAGCTTCCTCCCCCGCCGCTCCACTTTGTTGAGGGGACTGGTATTTCCGTAGCGCTCCAGTTCCATCAGGTTTCGCTCCACTTTGGGATGATTCCGGTAGGCATTGGCCGGAGAACTGACATTTTTGGCGGCGTTCCGGGTATAGGCCACCGCAGGCACCGATTCCCGATCCCCAAGGACCGTCAGGCTCTTGGAGTGAGAGATCCGGGTGGTGGTACGGAACAGGACCGGCATATCGAACCGCTCCGAGATCCGGTATGCCTCTTTTAAAAAGTCGATGCACTCCTGGGAATCCGAGGGCTCCACCAGGGCCATCCGGGCAGCTCTGGCGTAATGCCGGTTATCCTGCTCGTTTTGGGAGGAGTGCATACTGGGGTCGTCGGCGGTGATGATCACAAAACCGCCGGCCACACCGTTGTAAGCGGCGGTGAACAGGGGATCAGCCGCCACGTTCACGCCCACGTGCTTCATGGCGCAGAGGCTGCGCACGCCGGAGATGGCAGCGCCGTAAGCCACCTCCGCAGCCACCTTCTCGTTGGGCGCCCACTCGCAGTAAAGGTCGCCCGCATACTGGGGCAGTGCTTCAAAAATCTCTGTGCTGGGGGTGCCGGGATAGGCCGAACACACCCGGGCGCCTGCCTCCCAGGCGCCCCGGGCAATGGCCTCATTACCGGATAACAGATGCTTTTCCATGTGGCGTTCTCCTTCTTTTCTCTTGTGATTTGAAAGGCGCCTCTTTAAAGGGCAAAAGAACACCGCCCTTCGGTTTTCCGACCGAAGGGCAGTGTTCTTTGGAAACAGGGGACGTTCCGCGACTGCCCAAACAGTCACAGAGGTATCCGTATGCCGCGTATTTGATTGATGGTCATTTGCTCCGGGCCAGGACCTCTTTCAGCAGAGCGAAAGTCCGGGCGGTGGAGGAAATGCTCAGATGCTCCTTGGGAGTGTGGACATCCGCCATATCAGGGCCGATGGACACACAGTCCAGATCGGGGATACTGTCGGCGAAGAGACCGCACTCGATGCCGGCGTGGACCGCCTCCACGGTGGCTTCCTTGCCGAACAGATCCTTATAAACCGCCAGGATCGTGTCCTTTACCACAGAGCGGGGATTGTAGGACCAGCCGGGATAGCTGCCGGAGACCTCCGTGGTCCCTCCGGCCAACTCCGCCACAGCGCGCACCTTGTCCAGGATCCACAGTTTCTGGGTAGTCATGGAACTGCGGACCGTGTTGGCGCAGTACAGCTCAGTATCCTTTAGTTTCAAAATGCCAAAGTTCAGGGAGGTCTGCACCAGGCCCGGCATATCCACGCTCATGGCCTGAACCCCGTCGGGTAGGGCCTGCAGCACTCGGGTCACCAGGGCGGTGCTCTCCGCCGTCAGGGCACTGACCGTCTCAGAAGTCAGCGCCTTGGCAATCACCGTCAGGCCCGGCTCCGCCGCCGCATATTCCTTGGCGAACACGGCGCCGCAGCTGCCCGCGATCTCCGCTGCCGCGTCCGCACTGTCCGCAGCCACGCCGATCACCGCCGTGGCGGTGGCCGCAATGGCAGTTTCCCGGGAGCCGCCCTCCAGTTTTACCAGCTGATAGGGAAGTTTTTCTCCCAGGGCGCCCAGCAGCCGGCCCATCAGCACGTTGGCATTGGCCCGGCCCTTGTGGATCTCCACACCGGAGTGACCGCTGGCAAGACCGCTGACGGTTATCTCCACCAGCCGGAGGGCAGTCTCCTCCCGCTGAACGGGAATGGTGGAATAGGCATTGGCGCCGCCGGCGCAGCTGCACATCAGCACGCCCTCATATTCCGAGTCCAGGTTGATGAGCTTATGTCCGGTCAAGTGCGAGCAGTCGAAGGCGAAGGCACCCACCATGCCGGTTTCCTCATCGCTGGTCAGCAGGGCCTCGATCTTGGGATGCTTCAGATCCGGATCGTCCAGCAGCGCCAGGATCATGGCCACGGAGATACCGTTGTCGGCGCCCAGAGTGGTGCCGTCGGCCCGGAGGGTGTCGCCCTCCACGATGGGCCGAATGGCGTCCTTGGTGAAATCAAACTCCACGCCGGGGGCTTTCTCGCACACCATGTCCGTGTGGGCCTGCAGGATCACCGTGTCCGCTGTCTCGTGGCCTGGGCTGGCGGGTTTGGTCAGCACCACGTTGTTGGCCGCATCCCGATACCACGCAAGGCCCCGGTCCTGAGCAAACTTCACCAGATAGTCGGCGATGGGACCGGTGTTTCCGGAGCCGTGGGGGATGCCGCAGATGGTTTCAAAATAGCTGAATACCGCCTTGGGTTCCAGCTGATCCAATACGCCCATAGGATTTCCTCCTTATCCGCACGATTGTCGCCGACTCAGTAGCGGACCTGATCGCCCTTCATGCCCACACGCTCCAGCTCCGGCAGCCAGCAGGTATAGGCTTTGTGGGCCTCATCCCACCAGTTGGGATGGGCGGGCGTCATGGTGACCAGTACCCGCATACCCACCTTGGTGTCCGCATTGGTCAGCGGCATCAGGGTGTCCATATCCAGCATCCCGATTCCCTCCGGCGCAGTCAGGCAGGTCTTGCCGCCCTCGTCCCGCAGGATCAGGTTCTCATTCTTGAAGTCGATGTAGTAGAGGTGGCCGTCGTCGCCCTTGACCACAGTGGTGCCGAAGTCGAAGCCGCCCTCGGCCTTGATGTCCAGCTTTTCAATGGTTCCGCGGCAGAACTCCCGGACCTCCATTGCCTTTTTCAGTTCCTCCATGACGTCGGCGCCCTTCTCACGGGCCGCCAGGATGGCCTTGCCGATGTTCTGAGCCTTGGTGACACAGCCGACATCCAAAGCCTCTGCCATCTCCGCCTTGTTCATGCCCCAGGTGGCAAAGCCGATGCGCATTTTGTAAAGCATGCACATCTGCCGGGCGATCTGTTCGCCGGAGTGGTCGTTGATGGGATCCACGATGATCTCGTCACCGTAGAGGCTGCCAAGGCCCATGGGCTTGGGGGGATGATTGTAGTAGGCGTTGAGGGTGGTGTTCAGCTCCGGCACAGCGCGGCCGTTGCTGTCGACGTCCAGGAACTTGATGCGCTTGGCGGGGTCCTTGTCGGACAGGATGGCCACCAGCATGGGAGTGAAGGTATTGAAGCCGCCCATTTCGCCGGAGTACAGGTACTTGCACTCCTTGCCCTCCGCCCGGAATGCCTTCTGGAACGCCCGGTAGGCGTGGACGGCATCGGGGCCGAACATGGGCATATCGGGATCCAGCATAGCCACGGGGGAGCCCAGGCCCGCCACCATGGCGGCATACTCGTTGTCACCGATCTCAGAGAGGTCCAGCAGATCCAGCTCAATGGTTTCGCCGGAGGCCTCCAGGCTGTCCAGCATGCCCAGGCCCTGGGACAGAGATCCGCCGCCGCCGGCACCCAGCAGGGTCGCTCCGTACAAAATCTCAATAATGTCCTGTTTGTGCAGCTTTCTCATGGTGACTCCTCCTTAATATAATCTGTTGAAAGCAGTTGCTTCTTTGTTGTGGGGCCTATTTTCATACGGGGTCCGTCTTATTATCGGCTGGTTCTTCCGATGCTTTTTTGCCCAGCAGAGGGAACAGAATCAGGTACAGGATACAGGCCACCACAATTCCATTGACCGTTGGCACCAGCACCGTCGGAAAAGCCAGCGCTACTACAGAGCCCACCAGCCAGGACAGGATACCCGCAAGATTCGCTCCGGCCGTGGGTTTCCAGGCCTCAGGGTCGGCCTTGCTGATGATAAAGTAATCCACAATGACCACACCAGCCACTGGGGGAATAAACGCAGCCAGGACATTGAGGAAGCTGTTGAAGTAATTAGTGATGCCCAGTACCGCCAACAGCGTGCCCAGCACACCGGCCAACAAGGTGAAGAAGGCCCGCTTTTCATCCTTGGCCCGGGTCAGGCTCAGAAGGGCAAAGCCGGCGGAGTAGGCATTTGAAACATTGGTCGTCCATGTAGCCAACACCAGTACCAGCAGTCCCAGGACAGGAGAGCCGATGCTGGAGAGCATATTGACAATGCTGCTGGTATCCATACCCACCGCGCCGGAATGAATCGCCAGCACTCCGCCAGCCAGCATAGTGCCTACGCCCATGGGAATGACACCAATGATACTGGAGAGGATGACATCCCGGCGGCTCTTGCAGTAACGGGTCACATCTCCGGAGAGTACACTGCCGGTGGCAAAACCGCCCACCGCTGTGCCAATGGCGACCACCATGGGGGCGTTGGCTGCAGGGGCATAGTTGGAAATGGCGGCCACCGACTCCGGATCCTGAAACACTACGATCATGGCATATACCAGAATCAGAATCAGCGCCGGTACCGACACCAGGTTCAAAATCTTGATCCAGTTGATACCCACCACGGCGGTGATGCACATGACCAGGCCCCACAAAATGGTAGAGGCCACCCCCGGAAGAGGAATGCCATAAGTATTGAGAATGGCAGCGAAAGCCTCACCGCAGATGACCGCCTGGAATCCGAACCAGCAGATAAAGCAGAACGCGATGATGAAGGAAACCACATAGCCCGATCCAATTTTTCCGAAAGCGCCAGAGGCTGCCACCACTGTCGGGATTCCCTTGTCGGCAGAGAGAATACTCATCAGGATCATCAAAAGCACACATATCCCGTATCCAATGCACATGGCCAGGGCCGCCTGACCGAAGGTCAGGCCCATGGTGATACCGGCGCCCACCATCAGCGCGGGAACACAGCACACAGAACCCGCCCAGATAAAGGCAATGCTGAGCCAGCTTTTGCGATCTTCCGGCCGGACCTGACCGAGTCCGGAGGCCTCGATTGTTTTCTTTGCCATTTCTTCTTCCCTCCCATAAAGTTGTCATTAATCGCTGTGTGATTTGCACAAATCTTATAGGAATATTGTAAAGCAACTTGTGCTCTTTGTAATTGTCCGCTGAGACAAAAAAAGAACAGGCCCGCTTATCCGAACAGGACAAGCGGGCCCAGGAGAAACGGTTGTTTTAAGTTTCCTCACCGGAGATCCGGTTGATTGCAGCGCCAATGTACAGGGAATACGCTCCCGGCAGCTGGGTGGGAGAAAAGCCGGTCAGCTCCTGCACCTGCCGTAACCGGTACTTCACCGTATTCAGATGAACGTACAGCAAGCGGGCAGTCTCCGCCATGCTGGAACCGGCATCCAGCAGATAGACGGTCAATGTGGGAATCAGTTCTGCGTTGGCGCTGCGCAGGCTGGAGATGATTTTCAGGTATTGATCCAAATTCTCTCGGCTAGACATAATTTCCTGACACAGCTTAGCAAACATCACATCCTCTGTCCTTAACACCTTGGCTCTGGGGTAGGTTTTCCTGGCGGCCCGCCAGTGCGCCATGCTGACCAGATACGCTTGGCGGGCGTCCGTGCTGTTGTCAAGACAATCGCAGCAGATGATTTCGTATCTCCGGAGAACACAGTCCAGCCGCTCTGGAGATCCAAACAGTTCTCCCTCATCCTGTTTGCCGTTCCGGAGAGCACGAGTAAACACCACCAGTGTATCCTCGTAATAGCTGACCAACACAGGATCGGAGAACGCGGAAAAGTAATCGGTACAACTGCGCAGCAGCTGTTCGTCATGTTCTGTCTGTTCCTGGCGGGGAATGAACAGCCACATCTGGTTCAGATCCTCGATTCGTACCCGAAACATCTGGGCCAACTGCTGTTTGTGGACTGGCTCGTCATTGATAATGGCGCGAACCAGTTCGGAGATCACAAATTTCCCATGGTTTTTGTTCCAGATATGAATAAACAGCCGCACACATTCGCTGGCCTGCCAGAGCATGTCCTCCGATAAGGGCTCGCGGTATTTGAGAATAAACAGCCGCAGATTGTCGGAATCCCCGGACAGATAGGGACAGCTTTGGAGATAGCCCTCGCCGTCACCTAGAGGAACCCGGATCTGGTTGCTGCCGCCCAGTTCTTTCAGCCAGACGGGCAGCTGGTCAGTGATGACTGGACTCAAAGACCGGGGCCAGAAAACGGCGGTATTGAGTACCTGGCGCCGTTCCGTCAGGATCACGGACACCCGCAGATGCTCGCTGAGCATCTGCAATAGCGTCTCCATGCTGCGCTGCTGGGCTGGCAGGCCGGAGATTCGATCCAGCAGGGTGCTGACGAAAAACTGTTCCCGCTGCTGCTCCCGGTAAACCTCAAACAGCACCTCGCGAATGACCTCACTATACCGCAGGCTACTCTGACCCCGGGGCATACAAATCAGCGGAAATCCCAGCTCGTTACACAGGTCCATCAGCCGCTGGTCGATCTCCGGGACGATGATACCTACATAATACAGCACCAGTCCCACTGAGCCCACGGCATGGTAGCGGCGGACGTTTTCACACTGGGCATCCACATCATC
Source organism: Dysosmobacter sp. Phy (assembly GCF_054476235.1). Taxonomy (NCBI): domain Bacteria; kingdom Bacillati; phylum Bacillota; class Clostridia; order Eubacteriales; family Oscillospiraceae; genus Dysosmobacter; species Dysosmobacter sp. Phy. The sequence continues at coordinate 1,451,975 of NZ_CM136997.1, read as the reverse complement.
GGCAATAGAGGCCAGGGCGGAGATCAGCAGTTCGTTGCCGTCAAATGTATTGGAACGAAAGAAGTGATTCAAAAGCTCCGTGGGCCAGCCGTACTCCAGCACGTTCACCGACTCCACCGGATGACCCAGTCCGTCTCGACCGGCCACGACTTCAGCCCCTACCATGCAGGGCAGTTTCATCACATCGCCCACGGTCATATCTGTCGCCCCCTGTCCTTTATGATCATCCCAGTATAAATTCCTATTCAACACTATATAAAATTGCCTGCGCCTTTGCAACCGTTTTTGACCTTTGACTTCACTCCGCTTTGTCCGGCAGGACAGAATTTTTTCAGATCCCTTGTCCGGCGCAACAATTACACCAGTGAGGCTTTCCGCTATAATGAAAAAAGAACCACTCCCCTCTTTGGCCTCTTGGGAAAGGCCGCGGCAGTCATACCGTCCGCCAGCCGGCACCAGCCGGTGACCGGGGTATCTCCAAATCTGACAGTGCACAGCACCAAAACATGGAGGTAAAAGGTCTATGAAAATGTATCCGCTGAATGTTCCCACCCCCCGCCACTGCGCCTTCGCCGTCCGCGACCTGCCTACGGTTACCGTGGAACAACGGGAGCGGGCCCTGAAAGCCACCCACTATAATGAATTTGCTTTCCCCTCCGGCCTTTTGACAGTGGACATGTTGTCGGACTCCGGCACCACCGCTATGACCAATCATCAATGGGCCGCGCTGTTCCTGGGAGACGAGGCATACGGCCGTAACACCGGCTACTATGTTTTGCTGGACACCTTCCGGGACATCTTTGAGCGGGGCGGCGAGAAGAATTGGAAGAAGTCCATCGATCTGGTCCGCACTGACTGCCGGGATGTGGAAAAGATGATGGACGAGCTGTACCTTTGCGAGTACGAGGGCGGCCTGTTCAACGGCGGCGCTGCCCAGATGGAGCGGCCCAACACCTTTATCATCCAGCAGGGACGGGCCGCCGAGTCGGTACTGATGGAAATCGTACGGAATATCCTCTCCGCCCGGCATCCGGGCAAGGTGTTCACTATCCCCTCTAACGGCCATTTCGATACCACGGAGGGCAACATCAAGCAGATGGGCTCCATTCCCCGGAACCTGTACGACAAGGAACTGCTCTACCAGGTGCCCGAGGGCGGCCGGTACGAGAAGAACCCCTTCAAGGGCAACATGGACATCGAGAAGCTGGAGCAGCTGATTCAGGGCGTGGGGCCGGAGAACGTACCCCTGGTCTTCGCCTGCATCACCAACAATCCCATCTGCGGTCAGGCGGTGTCCATGGCCAACCTGCGGGAGATCAATCGGGTGGCCCACAAGTACAACATCCCCCTGGTCTTTGACGCCGCCCGCTGGGCGGAGAACGCCTACTTTATCAAGACCAGTGAGGAGGGCTACGCCGACAAGTCCATCGCCGAGATCGCAACGGAGATGTTCTCCTATTGCGACGCCTTCACCATGTCCGCCAAGAAGGACGGCCACGCCAACATGGGCGGCATGCTGGCCTTCCGAGACCGCGGACTGTTCTGGAAGAACTTCTCCGACTTCAACGCCGACGGCACCGTCAAGACCGACGTGGGCGTGCTGCTGAAGGTCAAGCAGATCTCCTGCTACGGCAACGACTCCTACGGCGGCATGTCCGGCCGGGACATTATGGCCCTGGCCGTGGGCCTGTACGAAAGCTGCAACTTCGGCTATATGAGCGAACGTGTAGCGCAGTGCAACTACCTGGCCGAGGGATTCTACAAGGCCGGGATCAAGGGCGTGGTGCTGCCTGCCGGCGGCCATGCTGTGTACATCAACATGGACGAATTCTTTGACGGAAAGCGGGGCCACGACACCTTCGCCGGCGAGGGCTTCTCCCTGGAGCTGATCCGCCGGTACGGTATCCGGGTCTCAGAGCTTGGCGACTACTCCATGGAGTACGACCTGAAGACCCCGGAGCAGCAGGCGGAGCTGGCCAATGTGGTGCGCTTTGCCATCGACCGCAGCCGCCTGACCCAGGAGCATCTGGACTATGTGATCGCTGCGGTGAAAGCCCTGTATGAGGATCGGGAGAATATCCCCAACATGCGCATTGTCTGGGGCCACAATCTGCCCATGCGCCATTTCCACGCCTTCCTGGAGCCTTATCCAAACGAATAATCTTCCTCCCAATTATCTGATACAGAAGGGTATCAACGATACGAAGGATAACAAAATCAAAACCTTTACAGCAAAGAAAGCCTGTCTCTTTCGGGACAGGCTTCTTGCTTTCTCATTGAGGCAAACTTTTTGGCGGAAACTGCTGGACTCGAACCAGTAACCTCCTGCGAGTGAAGATCCGTCTGTGCGTCAAAGCCCTGCTATCAGGCGCTTTCCGGCGCTTTTGGTTTCACTTTTTCAGAACGAGCAAAAGGTCATTGTTCACTGTGTCCACCCGCTGATATCCGGATATTGGTCATCGCATTGGTCAAGTCCCCGGCTCCGTTCATCAGACGGAGCCAGGGACTCTTTCCACAAGAGGTGGCATTGTTTCCGTAATGGCAGCTTGCAGCCGAGAAAATGTCAAGAGCTGTTTGCAGGCCAGACAATTCATCCTGCGCCGCCCCTACTGCACCAAGTGGTGGGAACTATATCAACCAGACGAATCATAACAAAGTTTAGGCAGGGCAATGAATTTGGAGATGTTTCTTTCCTCTGGCGCAATTTTGCTTTTTGCGGTAGAATAAAGCATAAAAGCGTATGCAGCATAGATTTGCGCAAAAAGCAAAGGCATCAAGAACCTTCCGCTATTCGCAAAACTCTTTTTGCTTGAACTTCATTGATATCGGATATCGCTTTTGGAGCCCTGATCATCTGAGTCAGCATGAGGATTCGTAAATTCTGTTTTTCCAGCCCGATTGGCTGACGGGCTTGCGGCAATGATGGAGAGGAGAGGGGTATATGCCCGAAACCACAAGCAAGTTGTTCCACAGGCTGCGCGGTCGAGAGAGCGGTAAGGCCCTTTTAATCCAGGAGCGGACGGACCCCACCTGCGCGCAGGTTCTTCAGGAGCTGTTGGAGCTGGCGGGGGTATCGGCTCCAGAGTGGATCGCTGCTGCCGACATCAGCAAATCCTACGCATATCAGGTTTTGCGCGGTGAGCGGATCCCGGGCCGGGACATCCTGCTGCGCACAGCACTGTCCCTGTCCTTGAATGTAAAAGAGGCCCAACGGTTGCTGATGGTGGGAGGCTGCGGGGCGCTCTACCCGAAAATACGCCGGGACGCAGCGGTGATTTTTGCCCTGAACCAGCACATGACCCTTCTGGAAACAGAGGACCTGCTTGCCTCCCTGCCCGAGCGAAGCCTCTATGCCAGGGAGAGTTGATATGGAGGCACGGGAACAGTTTTTGCGGGAGTATCAGACTCAGGTACTGGATGATCTTTTGCTGCCCCCCTGTCTGAGTGCCCAATATATTCCCCAGGCTTGCCTGAAAGATGGGGAGCGGAAAGTGTATCTGGTCCATGATCGGGCCGGATGGCCCGCAGTGCTGAAGATCCAGCCCGCGGGGCGGGAGGATGCCCTGAAGCAGGAGTATGAACTGCTGCGGGAACTGCGGCATCCGCAGCTCCCCCGCCCTCTGTCTTATCTGGAATGGGAGGGAACGGAATACCTGATTCGGGAGTATGTGGACGGTGTCAGCCTCCATGAGCAGGTAACGGCCCAGGGCCCCCTTCCCCCGGACAACGTGCGGGGGGCAGCGCTATCCCTGTGCCAGGTGCTGCAATACCTGCACAGTCAAAATCCGCCGGTCATCTGCCGGGATGTCAAGCCCCAGAATGTGGTTTTGGACCCGTCGGGCCGCTGCCACCTCATTGACCTGGGGGCCGCACGGCGCCACCGGCCGGAACAGCAGGGAGACACCGTGTTCCTTGGGACCCAGGTCACTGCTCCGCCGGAGCAATTCGGCTATCAGCAGACGGATCAGCGTTCCGACCTTTACAGTCTGGGCATCCTGATGCGCTTTTTGCTCACGGGCAGTTTTGACCTCTCCAAGCAGGATATGGGCCCCGGATACCTGCGCCGTGTGATCCGGCGGTGCACGGCCTTCGATCCGAAAAACCGCTATTCCTCTGTCCGTGCGGTGTACCGGGCGCTGAAATACCGCTGGCTGCGCTGGGGCGCCGCAGCTGCCGCCGTCGTGACAGGTGCGGCGATCATCCTCGGCATTTTGTGGGGCTCCGCCGCTGAGGCGCAGCCGCAGTCATCCCTGCTGGAGGCTGCCCTTCGTCAGGAGTTACAGCTGGAGGACGGAGAACCCATCCCCACGGAGCGGCTGGGTGAGGTGGAGCAGCTGCTGGTATGCGGAGAGGCTCTGATGGGCACTCTTCAGGAGCACGAGGACCGAGTTGGCTTCGCCCACGACCGCTATGCGGTGGAGACCGCCCATGGGGACATCAGTGACGGTGACCTGGAGCTTTTGGCACAGTGCACCAACCTGCGGGTACTGATCCTGGACTACCAGCAGATCTCGGATGTATCCTTCCTGGCGGAGCTGCCCTTGGAGTATCTCAGTCTCACAGGAAACCAGATTTCCGATCTGAGCCCGCTGGCAGGCCAGACGGAGCTGCGTGTGCTGGACCTGGGGGAAAACCCTGTGCGATCCGCGGAGGCACTGGCCCAGCTGACCGCATTGCAGGAGGTGACATTGGAAGCGACCGGCATCACCTCGGTGGAGGTCTTTGAGGGAAGCGGTATCCAGTCCCTGAACGCGCGGGGCACCTGGGTCACGGACTTCTCCCCGCTGGAGTCCTGTCCCAATCTCACCCGACTGATTGTAGGGGAGCTGCCCGGCGGGGCGGCAGATACCCTGGCGGGACTGACCGGACTGGTGGAACTGCGGCTGTACGCTACACAGGATGTCGACCTCTCTCATCTTACAGGTCTTCAAGCCCTGCGGGATCTGGATCTGTACGGCAGCGCCGTCTCTCACCCGGAGGCGCTTACCCTTCTGTCCAGTCTGCGCTATTTGAATCTCGGGGAAACAGGGGTGAGCGACCTGTCTTTTCTGTCTGAAATGCCCGTCATGACGGATGTGGATCTGCGAAACAATCCTTTTACCGACCTCACCCCGCTGCTGGACTCTCCCTGGCTTTCGCTTCTAACCCTGAGCAAGCAGCATCAGCCCTTGGTACAGGAGCAGTTGTCTCAAGCGGCGTTTCAGATCCAGTATCAGTGAAAAGATACGGTGCGCAGACTGCGCACCCGATATTCAGGCGTGTATGATAAACTATTCCCCAAAGAGGAGCATACGGCCCTCTTTGGGGAATTTCTCTTTTTTAACCTATCCCGCGAGAAAGGATCACGGCATCATGAGACGATTTTCTGCTCTTCTTCTGGCAATTTGCCTTCTGGTTTCCCTGTCTGCCTGCGGCACAGAGAAACAGTCTATTGCTCCGACTGCCACTGTGGAAGCGGAGGAGTTTTCTGCGGAAATCCCTATGGACGAGTGGGAGCGTACCGCCTGGTATGGCTTTTTGCCGGAGGATGCGGGAGATCCGGACAGCGCCGTTACCTGGGCCCAGTTCTGTGCCATGCTGGGGAAAGCGATTTCCCTGTATGACAAGAGCAGGCTGCCGGCGTGGGAGGAGGAGACCGCTGACGCGCCGGAGGAAGAAATGCGGCGGGACGGCGGCATGGTGGCGCTGCTGTTTGGGGCAAAGACCATGGGGCTGGCCTCCTTTAACGCATTGGCCGGAGACTGTTTTGGGGCATACGCCGGCCGGGTGTGGGAGGTGGTCACCATGGACTATCCCCTCTTCGACTGGGACACCCCCATTGATCTGGGAGAAGGCTGCGCGGACAACAACCATGTGGGTCCGGCCTATGACTTCTCCCAGCGGCGGGTCTCCCTGGTGTCCGGCCTTCCCCTGCTGGAGTTTGACGAGGCCGGGGATCTGCGGCTGGAGCAGCCCTTTACCATCGAGGAGGCGGCGCTGGCAGTCCTGCGGCTGTATGAGTCGGAGGAGAGCTGTGCCGCACCGGCCATAGAGGCCCGGGACGAGGCCTTCTTTTCCACACCGGAGGTGCAGGCAATTTTAACTCAGGCGGACGAGCGCCGGGAAGCCATCCGGAGCAGTGAAACAGCCATCGTCAAAAGCGATACCTTCGTCAGGGGTGAGACCTACATCGGTACCGCCTACTATGTCTCCAACGGCGGCAGCGACGACCAGGACGGCCGCAGCCCGGAAACCGCCTTTGCCACCCCGGCGGCCCTGGATCACGTGACGCTTCGATACGGCGACGCGGTGTTCTTTGAGCGGGGCAGCGTGTGGCGCGGGGTCAGTCTGCCCAGCTCGGCCGTGTGGACAGAGGGGATCACCTTCTCTGCCTACGGGGAGGGAGAAAAGCCCCGGTTTCTGGGCTCCCTGGAAAATGGTGCCGGCAAAGAGAAGTGGACCCTCGCCTATGAGGGGGCGGACGGGAGAAAGATCTGGGTCTATTCCACGGAGATGACCGAGGTGGCCGGTATCGTGCTGAACGAGGAGACTGTGGCAAACCGGGCCAAGGCCTATTGGAACGGCAGCGAATATCAGGTGGTGGACGAGAACTACTGGCCTTTGGAGGAGGAAACCGTCTACTCGGTGGAAGAGCACCTGCCCGACGGGTACTGCTTCCCGGACCTGCGCTACCCGGAGGACCGGCAGGGGCTCTACAACGACCGCATTTTCCATACCTGGAATGAGGCGGACAGCCGCTACGACTATGTGACAGGGAAGCTGTACTTCCGCTGCGACGCGGGAAATCCGGGGGAACTCTACGAGAGCATCGAGTTCATTCAGCCCTTCCCCCTGGTGGACGGCTTTGCCGACAACCAGGTATACGACAATCTGTGTATCCTGTTTTCTTCCATGACCTTCGTCAGCGGCAGCGCCAACGGCATTCCCACCGGCAACCACAGCCTTCTTCAAAACGTGGAGGTGGGCTTCATGGGAGGCAATGTCACCGGGTACAGACCTGCCTCCGGATCGGATGACCACATCTCCTACAACTGCGGCTCCATGGGCTGCAACGGCGGCGGCATGGCCTTCAACGGCAGCGGCATCACCGTGCGGAATAACTATGTCCACCACACCTTTCAGGAGGGAATCGCCTTGGAGTTGTTTGAGGACTGCCCCGCCATGGAAGGCTGTACCATCTCCGGCAATCTCATAGAATACTGTACCCAGGCCATTCTCCTGTGCAACTGGGACGAGGAGGCAGTGGACGGGCACATCTTCCGGAATATGGCGGTGGAGGACAATCTGGTGCTGTACTCCGGTCAGGACAACTGGTTCAACAGCGTCTGGGAGGAGGCCTTCTGTGACGCGGTCGTTCTCCAGGGCGGGCCCTGCGCCCATGACGGCACCGTGCAGGTGCGGAACAACACCTTTGCCTTTGCCTCGGGAGCGCTGATCCTGGTGGACCGGTACTCAGAGGAATACAGCCGTATTTTTACGGGCAACACCTATGTGCAGAGCCCCGGCGGCACCGGTCTTTATCTGGCGGATAGCGGCACCGCCCTCACGCTGACAGAGGGCCTCGAGCTTCTGGGCGATGACAGAGGGGTGGTGATCGAAGGATGACGGTGTCTGTGTGCCGTTTGCGGCACGGGCGAAAGCAAAGTCACCGCCGGTTTCCACTGTCCCCACGCAACATTCTGAACAGGGGGGCTTTATGATGAGAAAACGACAGGGTATGTCCATTCCATTGGGGCTGACCGTTGTCCTCTTGCTGTCCGGATGTACCGCAGGTGCGGGAGCGGGTCACCAGGGCGGAAGTGCAGGCAGCTCCGCCGGTCCCATGGATGAGGACGTGGCCGCCGCCACGGCTCTGCTGGAGGAGGCGGTGGAGCGACGGGAAACCATCCTGACCAGTGAAACCCAAATTGTGTGGGATGAGACGCTTGTTCCCGGTGAGACCTACACCGGTACTGCCTACTACGTGTCCAACAAGGGCGATGATGGAAATGACGGGCTCAGCCCCGAGACCGCCTGGGCCACGCTGGACCGGGTCAACAAGGCTGCGCTGGAGCACGGCGACGCGGTGTTCTTGGAGCGGGGCGGTGTCTGGCGGAACACCACCGTGGAGACAAAAGAAGGCGTGACCTACTCCGCCTACGGCCAGGGGGCAAAGCCCCGCATTTGCGCCTCCCCGGAAAACGGGGGAGATCCGGCTCTCTGGTCCCTCTGGTGGGAGGGAGAAAACGGGGAGAAGATCTGGCTCTATCACCGGGACATGCCAGACTGCGGTGCCATGGTGCTCAATGAGGAGATCGTTGCCCAGAAGGTGCTGGGCTACTGGAGCGGCACGGAGTTTCTCCACTATATCGGCCCCGCCAACTGGACGCCGGAAGACTTCGATCTGGAGGAGCAGCTCTCCCAGGCACCCTTTGATGTGACAACGGAGCTGACGGAAAACCTGACCTTCTTCTCCCAGGCGGACAGCACCCTGCCGGACACCCTGCCCATCTACCTCACTGGCCAGGGGGATGGACGCATCCCCCTGGGAGAGTTGTACTTCCGCTGTGACGAGGGAAATCCAGGGGAGCTCTATGGGAGTATTGAGTTCCAGGCGCAGTGCCCTCTCTTTGACAACATTGCCGATGGCTGTGTGCTGGATAACCTGTTCATCGGCTTTGCCGGAGACGGGGTGGTTACTGTTGGCGAGGGCGATGGCGTAACGATTCAGAACTGCGAAGTGGGCTGGGTCGGTGGTATTATCGGGGCCTACAACACCGGCGATGCAATCACCGGATACGGCGCCGGCATTCAGCGGTTGGCAGGCGCCTTGGGCGGCGGTAATCACGGTACCCGGTATCAAAACAACTATGTCCACCACATGTATCACGCCGGCGGCGGAATCGAAATTTTTGAGGAACAGGGTTTTGAATCAGGCAGTGTCTATGGCGTGCAGTTTGTGGGGAATCTCTTCTATCAATGCGCCTCCGGTCTGACCTTTTTCAACTGGGATGAGGAGGCGAATCCGGAGCGCAAGTTTGTGGACTGTCTCTATGAGGACAACTGGGTGCTCTTTACCGGTCTGGAGGACTGGATGGATCAGAGCTTTTCCCCCGCCTTTACCCATGAGGGCGGCCCCAATCTTCAGGAGGGGTGCGCCATTCGGAACAACGCGTTCTTCGTGGCCCGGTCGGCCCTCGTTTACATCCAGACGTATGTAGAGGAGTACTTTCCCGACTTTGAGGGCAACACCTATGTGCAGTATGCCGACATCCCCCTGATCCACAGCGACAGCGCGAATCTGGACATGGACATCTACGATCCGCAGACCGCTCTGGAGGTGCTGGGGGACGAGTCCGGTACGGTCGTTTTATTGGATGAGGACATCTGGGGCAACCGACTGGGATGACCAGTCATCAAATACGCAAGAAGAAAGGAAATTCGATGATGAAGAAACTGTTTGCATTTCTGATGGCAGCCATGCTGCTGGCGCTTTGCGCCTGTTCCGGCGCAGACACCTCTGCACCCGCCAATGACTCCAATGCACCCCAGGGAGATGACTCCAGCGGCGATGCTGCTGAGGTACAGTACGATTATCAGCTGAAAGCGGGTGAGACGACCGAAGTCTATGATGTAGCCTTTGATGAGATGGTCACCGTAACAGTCGATCCCGCCAGTACACGGGATGGATCCATTGATCTGCGCAGCGGCATCTATTTTGACAACTGCACCTTCAACGGCGGCCTTACGATCCTGGGCGACTATCACGCTATGGTCAGCTTAGGCGGCGGCTGTTCCTTTGGGGAAGGGTCCGTCGTAACCTGCAAAGAGGTTACGTCCGGAGCCGGAGAGGACATGGGGCTGGAGGACAACTTCGTCAAAGTGTTTGTCTCCTGCGAAGGGGTTGCGGTGGAGACGGAATACGCCGTGGGTGTAGTGACGGACGGCCCTGATGTAACCTTCAACGGCACTGTTTACAGCAAACAGGAGCTTGCGCCGGATACCGCCCTCCTGGGCGTTTACAGCATGTGTGAAAATGACGGCATGTCCTATATGAAGCTGGCCATCGGTGAAGATGACAGCATAGAAGTTTTAGATTGATTCCATACGCATGCAACAGGCCCTCTGCCGCTTAAGCCGGCAGAGGGCCTGTTAATTTTTTGGCTTTTAAGAGGAAACGGCTCATTCCAAATATGACTGACGGGCCTTTTGTTAGAGGGGAAAAACGCTTTTACCCAGCTCTGTGTATTCAAAAAACGAATTACAGCCTTGAGACGCGCTTTTCCTGCCGCATGATGGATGATCAGAGAGGATTTTCTTGTAACGGATATTGTTTTCCTTACAACGCATTCAGTCGCTGTACATACGCTTCTTTATCAATTTCCTCCTTCCGCAAAGGCGTCCTTCAGCCGTTGAGCGGCCGCAGCCTGTTGGTTCCACAGGTCCGTGGAGATGGTCCTCCTCTGCTTGCGTGCTTTCAGCTTTATGGACCGCAGCGGCACCCACACGAAGTAGGCAACACGCGCCAAGGGAAAACTGGTGGTGAGCCAGCCCAAGACTCACAATTTCATCCGCGTCCTGCTGGTGGAGGCGCACAAAAAACACCCGGAAAATCCCTACACGTTCCCGTTATCCAAGACGGGTAAAATGTTTCATTCGGATTCCTTACGGCATACCCACCAGAAGATCGTCAAGGCCATCGGCGCGGGACGCATTGGGACTGCGGACAAAAAGCTGGACCGGGAAGGGGCAAGAATGTATCCATATGAAGAGCGGATACGGGCGGTGAAAGCATACATCGCATCAGGGTATCAGGCCAATCAAACGATCCGGAAGTTGGGATACCCATCCCACGAAGCACTGCGGGGCTGGTACCGGGAGTATCGGGAAAACGGGGATCTGCACCGGGATTTCATCAGAGCGCCTCTGCACACGGAGGAGCAAAAGGCAACGGCTGTGGCCCATTATTACGCCAACGGATGCAACTACACCAGGACCTCCAAAGCCCTGGGGTATGTGGATCGGGAGCGGCTGCGTCAATGGGTGCTGGAATCCGGCCCACCGGAGGGACAGCCTTGTATCTCCAGGCAAAGTGCCGTAAAATGTACACCAGAGCAGAAGCGCGAAGCCGTGGTGGAATTCTGCGCCAGAGGCGGTGGCGCTGAAAAGATCGCAAACAGATACGGAGTGAGCCACTCCAACCTGTATTTCTGGCGGGAAAAGCTGTTTGCCGGGGAGTGTACAGATGAGATGAAAAAACCGGAGGAACCGCTGAGCGAGGCGGCACTGGAGGCATTGCGGGCGGAAAATGCCGCGCTGGTGGAAGCGGTGGAGTCTCTGCGGCGAGAGAACATGGAGTTGGAGAAGACCCGCCACCGGCTGCAGCTGGAGGTAGATGTCCTGAAAAAGGCGGACGAGATCCTAAAAAAAGAAGAGGGCGTCAATCCAAATAACCTGAGCAACCAGGAAAAAGCCGCAGTGATTGACGCCCTGAGAAACGCATATCGGCTGAAGGAACTGCTGGACTGCCTGCATCTGTCCAAAAGCAGTTACTTTTATCAGGAACGAGTGTTGAACAGACCGGATAAATACCAAAACCTGCGGCAGGAGATCCGGGAGGCCTTTGCGGCTGTGAATGGCTGCTACGGCTACCGGCGGCTCCACGCCGTCTTGAAAGGCCTCGGACGCAGCGTGTCCGAGAAAGTCATTCGCCGTGTAATGAAAGAGGAATGCCTTGTGGTCCGAAACATCAGACGCCGGCACTACAACTCTTATCTTGGCGAGATCAGCCCGGCGGCGCCCAATCTTATCAACCGGGATTTTCATGCGGAAAAGCCAAACGAGAAGTGGCTGACAGATATCACGGAATTTCGTTTGCCTGCAGGCAAAGTGTATCTTTCCCCGATCATTGACTGCTTTGACGGCATGGCGGTGACCTGGGCGATCGGGACATCTCCCAATGCCCGGTTGGTCAATTCCATGCTGGATGCGGCGATTTCCGGGCTGCGGGAAGGGGAACGGCCCATCCTCCATTCGGACCGGGGCGGGCATTACCGCTGGCCGGGCTGGATCCAGCGCATGAGAGCAGCCGGCCTGCGGCGCTCCATGTCGGCGAAAGGCTGTTCTCCGGACAACGCTGCCTGCGAGGGATTCTTTGGGCGGCTGAAGAACGAGATGTTCTATGGAGTTTCCTGGGAGGGCGTATCTCTGCGGCAGTTTATTTCCATCCTCGACAGTTATTTGCACTGGTATAACCGGGAGCGCATCAAGCAGTCCCTTGGCTGGCGCAGCCCCATGGACTTCAGGCGCAGCCTGGGGCTGACTTGTTGATTCGTTTCCATATCATTTGGTCCAACTTTTCGTCCGCAGGGCCCTCGAACCACGCAAATGATAATTCTTTCTGAACTGTGGTCAAAATCCCTGGATATTCTCTGCGTCTTACGGTATTGTGTGTCGCTAAGAGGAGGCGAGACACATGAATGACTATCTGCGGGCGCTGCACCAGCGGTTCTTCCGGGAACCGGAGTGTGCGGACGTGCGAAGAGAGATCGAGGAGCTCCGGCAGGAACTGCGGGAGCAGCTGGACCGGCAGAACCGGGAGAAGCTGCTCAAGCTGGTAGACCTGGGCATCGAGCTCCGGGAAGAGACATCCCTTGCCAGCTTCATGACCGGGTTCAAATTGGCCTGGGGCCTGGCACAGGAACTGGAGGCAGACGGGCTGTACTCCTTCGAGGACGAGGAAGAGGCCAGGGCCTGCCGACGGGCGGAGGTGTAGTCATGGGCGCAGACCGTCCGGGGACGGCATGGTCCGCAAACGAGAGGACGGACGCTGGGAAGGCCGCATCGTGGTGGGCCACAAGGAGAACGGCGACTCCATCTTCCGCTACGTATCCGCCGGGAATCAGAAAGTCCTGACGGAAAAGCTCCACCGGGAGATGAGTACCTACCGGGGCGTGGATCTCACCGAGAACAGCCGCATGACCCTGGGGGAGTGGCTGGACCAATGGCTGGAGGAGTTGGTGGCCCCCTCCGTGCGGGAGAGTACCCTGGAAAGTTACGGCCATCATGTCCAGTGTTACATCAAGCCCCGGCTGGGCAGCAAGCCCATCAGCAAGATCACCCCGGACGATGTCCGGAAGCTGTACCGGGACGTCCAGAAGCATGGCCGTGTCCGGGAGGACCCGGAGTATGGACACGCCCTGTCCGCCTCCACCGTCCGCCATCTCCACGGGGTGCTCCACCTGGCCATGGACGCGGCGGTGCGGGCGCGGCTCATTCCCCAGAATCCCACCCAGGATGTCACCCTGCCCAAAAAGGAGATGACCCCCAGGAAGATCCTCAATGACGCCCAGCTGGAGTGCTTTATGGAAGAAATCAGAAAAGATCCCATCTGGTACGACTTCTTCTACACAGAGCTGACCACCGGCCTACGGAAAGGCGAGATCTGCGGCCTCATGTGGTCGGACTTCGACAGCAAGCAGGGGACCATCTCCGTCCGCCGCACCATCCACCGCCGGAGGGGCGGAGGCGTCACTGCGGGAGCCACCAAGACGGGCGCCGGAAAGCGTGTCATCACCCTGCCGCCCAGCACAGCAGAGCTGCTGCAAAAGCGGAAGAAGCGCTCCTGCTCCCAGTGGATCTTCTGCCACCCGCTTCTGCCGGAGCAGCCCCTGCCGCCGGACATGGCCTACAACCGGATGAAGGCATTGCTGAAGCGGGCGGGACTGCCGGAGCTGCGGTTCCATGACCTCCGGCACACCTTCGCCACCCATGCCCTGGCCAGCGGCGTGGATGCCAAGACCCTCTCCGGCATCCTGGGCCACACCAAGGCCAGCTTCACCCTGGACACTTACGCCCACGTCACCGGCGATATGCAGCGGCAGGCGGCCCAGGCGATGGACACCTTCATGACAGACATCTTCGGAAAGGAGCTGGCACCATGGCAAAGCGGCGAAAACCCGGCAGCGGCAGCGTCCACCTGAGAAAAGACGGCCGCTGGGAAGGGCGGTATGTGGTGGGCTACGATGAGCGGGGCTATCCTAGGACGAAGAACTGTCTGGCCAAAACAAAAGGGGAATGCCTGCAAAAGCTGAAAGCCCTGCGGGAGCAATGCCGCCCTCCGGAGCAGCCTAAAGAAATTGAATCGGGCATGACCTTCGGGGCGTGGCTGGATCACTGGTATCAGACTTATTCCATGCCCGCCCTCCGGCCCAGCACCCAGCAGGAGTATGAGCTGCGGATCTACCGGCACATCATCCCGGTTCTGGGGGAGATCCCCCTGAACAAGCTGACGGAAGCGAACCTCCAGCAGTTTTACCACCAGCTCAAGCACAGCGGGCGGCTGAACAGAACGGACCTCTACGGTCAGGGACTGTCTGACCGCTCTGTCCGGGGCTGCCACATCACCTGCCGGGCGGCACTGGCCCAGGCGGTGGAGGAGGGGCTGATCCCCATGAACCCCGCCGAGGGCTGCAAGCTGCCGGGAGAGGGAAGACGGGAGATGCAGGTGCTGACCCGGGAGGAGATGCAGCGATTGCTCATCCAGGCCAAGGAGGACGGCTGCTATGAATTGCTTCTTCTGGAGTTGTCCGCAGGACTGCGGCGGGGGGAACTGCTGGCCCTTCAGTGGGACGACCTGGACCTGGGAACCGGCGAGCTGCGCATCAGCAGACAGGTCTCCCGGGTGCGGGGAAAGCTGACCGTGTCCCAGCCCAAGACGGACGCCGCCGTCCGCACCATCGTCCTCTCACCCGCTGTGACGGAGCAGTTGCGGCACTATCGCAAACAGGTGGATTCCCGCTGGATCTTTCCGTCCCCCAAAAAGGAGGACGCACCCCGGGACCCGGCGGCAGTCCGGAAGCTGCTGAGCCGGGTCCTGAAACGGGCCCAGTGCCCCAAAGTTCGGTTCCACGATCTCCGGCACACCTTCGTGACCACGGCGCTGGAGTACGGCATGGACGTGAAGACCCTCTCGGCAGTGGTAGGGCACCGGTCCTCCAGCACAACATTAAACGTCTACACCCACGTGACGAAAGCCATGGAGCGGCAGGCAGCGGCCAAAATCGACCAGGGAATCGGGAAGCAGGAGGTGCCAACCGAGGAAGCCGAAGAGGCGAAGCAGCCAGCTATGACCACCTTCCGGGCGGACCCTGGAAAACGGCGCAAGCCCGGCACCGGCTGCGTCCATCAGATCGGCGACCATCTCTGGGAAGGACGGTATTCCCCCAGAGGGCCGGACGGCAAACAGCGTTCCCGGAATGTCTACGGCCACACCCTGGAAGAGTGCGAGGAGAAGCTGAAGGTACTGATTAAAACCATGAAAGCAGAGATCCAGGAGGAGCGGAGACAACTCCAGAAAGCAGGGAACCGGCCATGAAAGCGAAAAAAAGAAACTCCCGCAGATGCGGGAGTTTTCCTGTCTGTGGTATTTCTGTGGTCAATCAAAAACGGAGAAAAATCGGGACACCGTAAAGTTGCGAAAAAGTTGCGAAAATCAAAGAAAAGTTCCTGATTTCGCAAGAAATCAGGAACTTTTTGGTGGAGACTACTGGACTCGAACCAGTGACCTCCTGCGTGTGAAGAGCCGTCCGGATGTCAAAGTCCTGCTATTGGGTGCTTTCCGGTACTTTTTGCTCCGCTTTTTCGGAACAGGCAACAGGTCATTGTCCACTGTGTCCACCCTCTGATATCCGGATATTGGTCAGCGTATTGGTCAAAGTCCCGGCTCCGCTCAATGCGCGGAGCCGGGGACTTTTTCCACAAAAAGTTTTACCGATTTTCTGATTATCTTGGCACCACTTCGCAAATGTCGGAATTGCTTGGAATATCAAGCATTTCCGGCATTTTGCGTTTCGGAAGATACCCCGCATATCATGGCATATCGGAGCCTCATTTGGCGGTCAAAAGTAGTAAAAGCGTAGTAGAAAACCGGCCTTACTACTAAGCCGCCAGCTTGTCCATCGCCGCTTTCGCAGAGGCGTAATCCGCATGAGCGTAATAGTTCAGCGTCATGGTGATGTTGGAATGTCCCATGATGTATTGCAGGTCTTTGGGGTTCATTCCAGCCTGGGCAAGCCGAGTGCAGAAAGTGTGCCGCATGGTATGGGGCGTGATGTTCGGCAGGGCCTCATCAGGCTTGTGGTGCTTGTTGTACTTCCTGACAAGCCCCTGGAACATGCTCTCGTAGCAGGACGCCGTTTTGGGAAGGCCGCTTTGGTTGAGGAACAGGAAGTTGGTGTAACCCCCGATATTGACCGGGGCGGCCTTGCCCCTGTTCTTCACAGCCCGCTTCAATGCCTGGTAGACCTTCTCGCTCATGGGGATTTGGCGCACACCGTTCTTGGTCTTGGGCGCGTCCACATAGTAGCCGAGCTCGCTGTCCCGCAGAAGCTGGTGATCCACATCGATCCGGCGGTTCTCAAAATCCAGATCCACCGTCAGGCCGCACAGCTCGGAGACGCGGAGGCCGGTCCCCAGCAGGACGATGATCTCTTCGCAATACTTCCGGTAGACCGGGTCGCTGCCGGCGAAGGCCAGGAGGCGGTCCTCCTGTTCCTGGGTCAGCGCGACTTTTTCCTCCGTGTCATCCTCCAGGACCGTGTCCATAGCAAAGTTGAACGGGTTTTTTCGGATGCAGTCATCCTCAATCGCCGTGTAAAAGGCCGCTTTCAAAGACCGTTTCCAGTTATTGATGGTCTTGTAGGCGTAGCCCTTCTCGCTCATCCTGATGGCCCATTCCTTGGCGTCCGAGAGCTTCACCGTGTCAATGCTTCGGGAGCCCAGGGGGTCGCTTTTCAGAACGGACATCAGGTATTCCCGGCCCTTCTCGGTGTTCCGCTTGACATTCTTCCGATGGCTGTTCTGACGGGCATAAAGCTGGCAGACCGTCATCTTCTTGCCGATGGTGTCGATCCCATCGTTCAGGTCTCGCAGGATCTCCTTGACCTTCTCACGAAGCGAGATGTCATCCCGCTTGCCCGTGGGGGTCTTGTCGGTGGGGACCAGTTTCCAGGCATACACGAATTGAGTCTTTCCGCAGGCGTCCGTGTACTTGTAAGCGTATCTTCCGTCTTTTCTCTGGCTCTCTCCAGTTCTTAAAATTCGACCTTTGCTATCGCGTCTTTTCCCTGACATGATGTAAAGCTCCCTTCCATCGCTGGAATGAGCCTCGATACGCTATACATATTATACCGCGCCCCGGGCCCATTGTCAGCCGGCTTCCTCAAATAACCTCCAGCTCGTCGATGACTTTCTCAAACTGCTTGCGCTTGATCTGGAGGCGGTTGCCGTTCATAATGAGCCAGTTGGCGTCAGGGTTTTCCTCGGCTAAACTGCGGAGCTTCTTTTCCCCAATGCGAAAATATCTGGACGCCTCCTCAATGGAAAGCGTGTATTTTTGCCAGATAGGAATATCGTTCGTGTTCAAATACAACACCTCCTAAAAATTTGCGCGTCCCCTTTCAAGAGGACGGTGTTGCAAAGAATAAGAGGCAGAAAACGGATGGCCGCCGGCTGCGGCTCCACGGGAATTTCACCCCGGCCCATGCTGATGGGTGCGGCGCACGATGCTTTGCGGGCGTCCAATGCGCGAGTCTCATTATCCTGTCTGCGCGTCCTCGCCCACAGGCTGCCACACCTGCTTCACGGCCTGGTGTTCATCGCTCTCCTGTTTAGTAGGGGTCCCGTCCTGCGGACTTGCAACAGGGTCATGGCGCACCGGCCGAACGGCTCGGCACAAACAGATCGTATCCGTCTGCCTTATACTGCGCCGGAGGCCTCCCGCCGGGCTTTCTTTGTCAAGGAGCTATTTGGGGACGCCGCGTGGAAAGGGGGAAAACACGCAGCGCCCGGCCCTGGGTCAGTTCAGATCAAAGCCCAGGATGGAGATAATCAGCTTCGTTTCCAGCCGCCGGCGCAAATCTTCATCTACCTGGGGACGAGGAAAACCGTCAAGGTCATAGCTTGTCCTCGTAGACAGCGCGGCGATGTAGCCGGAATAGTGCCGGACTACCCGGTTCACCGCTTCGGGGTTACCCCCGACAGCGGCGGCGATCACCGGATAAGGGATCAGCGACGCCCGCGTGCACGCAGATTTAATCATCCGCTTCACCTCCCATCAGCTCCTTCAGCAGCCGATAGGCTTTCTGCCTGCGGGTGTTGACCGTCCGGCGGGCCATGTTCATGTACTCGGCGATCTCGCGGTCCGCCATGTCCAGGAACCAGTACATCAGGAAGATGTCCCGGTTATCCTGGGGCAGGGCGTTCAGCGCCTCGGCCAGCCGGTCATCCTCAATCAGAATCACAGCGCCTCCCACGGGGAAGTCCGTGTATTCCCAGGAGTAGCGGTCATAAACTGCAAGCTGGGCCAATTCCTCCTCTGACAGTTCGCTGAACAGTGCCTCACACTTCTGGCGGCGCCTGATCTCACGATAGCCGTTGTACGCCTCGTATTTCAGCACCTTCTTGCAGTAGCTGTCAAAGGCGTGCTGCTTGTGCTCGTAGTGGCGGTCAGGTTTCAAGTTCTCACCTCCCTTCGTGCCGGGAGGCAGTTCTTTTCTTCCCCTTTCGCTCACTACTCGTTCAGCGGAGGGCCGTTTTGGCTTCGCTGTGGGGGGATTATATGTAAATTTCTTGCCGCTCATAGATAAGCTCCTTTCGTTTCGTTCAGACCAGTGGGTCGGAACGAAACGGGGCGGGGAGCGGCAGTTTGGCTGAGCGATAGAAATAGCGCGGACACAGGAACAGGAGAATCCCACTACTGCGTCCGCGCTATGTTGTTGTGATTTATTGACTACTAATTGTTCCGAACAAGGCCGCAATAATACACAGAAAAATGAAAATTCCTTAAGCCTCTTGTATGTATTTACGGCCTCTTATAATGTTAATTATAAAATGGCATATTGACAATTAACAAACCATTTTTCTCACTCATAATCATATCCCCCTCAAAAATCGCAGGCCAACGCAGGGCAATCATAAAAACAACTCTTCAATCATTTCACATACAATTCTTATAATGCCATTTTTGTTGAGCTTCCTTGCTCTATGGGAAAAACAAACTCCATCAAAAAAGAATATAATTTGAAACTATATTTTACTAAATTATCCCATCTTGACCATACGATCACAGCAGCGGCGGATCAGCTCCACGTCGTGGGTGATCACCAGGATGGTTTTCCCTTTGTCTGCCTCGTTTCGCAGCATATCGGCAATAATCCGCATGTTCCCGCCGTCCAGTCCACTCGTTGGCTCATCAAAAATGAGCACATCACGCCCGGAGAGGATTCCGCAGGCCAGGGAGAGGCGCTGCTTTTGTCCGCCGGAAAGGGTGGCCGGATGGGCATCTTTATACGCATATAGCCCCAGCCGCTTCAAAAGGCCTCCGGCCTGTTCCAGCCGGGTCTGCGAGTGGTGGTCACCCAGCAGCAGTTCCTCTGTGACGCTGTTCGTAAAAAACTGTGTGCCGGTATCGTTGGCGCTGTACCAAGCCCGCCTGCGGCGCCCTGCGGCGCGCAATTTTTCCCCGCCGATTAGCACACTGCCGCCGCTCTCTTTCCACAGGCCGGACAGCGCCATCGCCAAACTGGTTTTCCCCGCCCCATTACGGCCAGTCACAGCGGTAACCTGCCCGGCGCAGACTGAAAGTGAGAGATGGTGAAAAATCAAATTGCCTTTTCTTTTGCAGGATAGGTCCTCTGTCCGGATAAAAACATCGCCGCTTTCCGGCTGCGGCAAATCCGGGAAAGGCGACTGCGTCACTTCCCGCAGGCCGTAGGTTTCCCGTTCCCCTTCGCTCATGTGCGCCATCTCCACCGGGCTTTTTTCCCACAGGATACGTCCGCCGTCAAGATACAGGAAACGGTCAGCGATGCCAGAGAGCCATGCCAGCCGGTGCTCGGCGATCACCAGGGTGCAGCCCTCGGCCTTGAGTTTTTTCAGGGTTTCAGCCAGCTGCTCTGACCCCTCTCCGTCCAGGTTGGCGGTTGGCTCGTCGCAGACATAGACGCCGGGGCGCAGCGCATAAACGGAGGCAATCGCCACCCGCTGTTTTTCTCCGCTGGAGAGTACATCCAAACTGCGACCCCGCAGATGCTCCAGGGAAAAAGTTTGGATGGCGGCATCGGTCCGGCTGCGGACCTCCTCCCGGGCCATCCCGTAATTCTCACAGGCAAAGGCCACCTCGCCGGCAAGCTCTGAAGAAAAGAACTGGCTTTTGGGGTCCTGGAATACGCTGCCCACCCGGCGGCCAACGGCATATTGCGGCAACGTTTCCAGAGGTGTATCGTCGAGGAAAATATGTCCCTCCATGCTGCCGGTATAATAAGCCGGCGCAAGTCCGTTCAAGAGCCGCGTCAGCGTGGTCTTGCCTCCTCCTGACGGGCCGGTGAGTACCACGCATTCCCCGTCATGGATGGTCAGGTTGATGTCCTTGACCCCTTGTTCACAATCCGCATAGTGAAAGGAGACGTTTTCCATCCGTATCACAACCGCATCCCTCCCATCCACAGAAACAGTACCGTAACAACCGGCCACAGCACAAGCTGGCACCAGTCCAAAGTATCCATCTTTCTCTCATGATAACTGCCCCGCTTCCCCGGGGCTTCCGCTCCCCGGGCCACCGCGGATACGGAAAGCTGGTCGGCAAGCTGCAGGCAGCGTAGCAGCATGGGCACCAATACATATTCGCAGGAGGCCGCCGGATGGGTGAGCAGCCGTGCCGGGGCCGTCAGTCCCCGGTTGCGCATGGAACGCCCTACGCCTTTCAGTTCCGCCTTCATGGTGGGAAAGAAACGGAACAGCACCAGCAGCCCCAATATCACAGCAGTGGGCATATGAATACGGGAAAGAAAAGCGGCTAGCTCCCCCGGCGGCGTGGTGATAAGGTCCCAGCCCACCAGGAATACGGGGGACAGGTTCCAGAACATCAGCACATAGAACTCGGAGAACACCACCATGTGCAGGCCATGATACCGGATCAGGTACAGCAGCAGCGCCAGTATCCCGTAAAACAGAGCAAAGCCCCCCATCAGCCGCCAGTTTTTCTGTACGGCCAGATAGAGAAAACATGCCGCTGTGAGTACGCAGGTCAGCATCGCATTGCCGGTCAGGGAGATCCCCAGGATGGTCCAGAGCAGCGCCCACAGCTTTACAGGCACCGCCAAATTCCGCCTCTGCATCAGAGGACGCCCGCCTTCTTGAAGTGTTTTCCAATGAGCTTACCGCCGATGAGGCTCCCCACAAAGCCGCATACCGTGGTGAACAGGAGGATGAACACCAGCCAACCCAGGGAGGAGTAATACCGCACAAAGGAGTCGATATAGCTCTGTTCCATGCCGCTTTGCAGGGCAAAGGTCTCGTAGGTATCCCAGAAAAACCAGAGGGGCAGCAGATTGACGCCGTTATAGAGCAGGCTGGCCACCGTCCAGGACAGGGTCATCTTCTTTTTGGATTCCCAGCCGTTTTTCCACAGGATAGCCTCGCAGATCACGCCGACGATCATATAATAGGGCAGCAGATACCAGTTTCCCATCATGAGGAACACCAGGCCCAAAATCGTCATGTAGACCAGAGAGACAAATCGCTTACGCACCCGGCTGACCATTAGAAAGTAGACAGGCGCGCACAGCAGCATCGTGATCCCCACCGACAGGACCATGCTGACAAAATCATTCACCATGCACACCATATTGATTACCAGTTGGATCAGGATCAGCACCACGGTAAGCAATACAGTGGTGATCACGTCTCTGACCGTCCATCTATTGTTGTTTGTCATCTTGATTTTCCTTTCGCGTGTTGATAAAACGGAAGTTGCAGAGTGCGTCGCCCCTTCCGATGGTCTTGGTCCGTCCCCATCGTGCGCCGGGGATATTTCCGTACATCACATCGTCGCTCTCGCAGAAGATGGGCGTCAGCTCCGGCACTCCATAGCGGCGGAATACATTGGCGTACAGGCAGGCGTGGCAGTCCCACTCGATGGCGTAGGCGTCGTTGCGCTTCCATTCAAACCGCCAGCCCTCCGGCCCAAACCCTGCTTTCGTAGACGCCGGGCACATGACCCGGAACAGTGGGAAGAAAAACGGCAGTTTTCCAAATCCCTGAAAGAATTTTGCCATGGGCTTGGAAGCGTTAAGGACGGAGGTGCGGATAAGCCGCCTGGCCTCAACAGGTTTCCAGCCCTGTTCCTGTAAGCCCCGGTATATTGCTACCGAGGGCAGGATGCTGCCTGCCATGTGCCGCGCCAGCATCTTATTGGACAGGTCGTTCTCTTTGAGAAGGGCATCGTAGGTCTGGAGCACCGCCTGTCTATCCGCACCGTTTTGGATTTCCGCATAGGCTTCTCCCAGGCGGCTCCTTTGGAGTTTCTTTTCCAGGTTCATGCTTTTTCCAGCCTCCATCCCAGGGCCTGTTCCCGCACTTCCACAAAGCGGCGGTACAGGCCCTCCTGTTTTATCAGTTCGGTGTGGGTACCATGCTGGACGATACGGCCTTTGTCCAGCACGATGATCTGATCGGCGTCCCGGACCGTGGAGAGTCGGTGGGCGATCATCAGGATGGTCTTATCCCTGGTCAGCTCCCTGACGGCTTTTAACAGCTCCTGCTCATTCTCCGGGTCTACGCTTGCAGTGGCCTCATCCAGAACGATGATGGGAGCATCTTTCAAAATAGCTCGGGCGATGGAGATCCGCTGGCGCTCCCCGCCGGAAAGGGTGGCGCCGCCCTCTCCTACACAGGTCTGATATCCCTCCGGCAAAGCCTCGATAAAATTGTGGCAGCAGGCTTTCTTTGCCGCTTCTATCACCTCATCCTGCGTGGCGTCCGGACGGCCAAACTTGATGTTGTTTTCAATGGTATCCTCAAAAAGATAGACATTCTGGAATACAATAGAAAAGTTGCGCAGCAGGCTGTCGCAGGTGTACTCCCGCACATCATGCCCGCCGATGCGGATACTCCCTTTTCCCACATCCCAGAATCGGGCTGCGAGGCTCACCAGAGTGGATTTGCCGGAGCCGGAGGGGCCTACGATGGCGCAGGTGGTCTTCTCTGGGATGGTCACGCTCACATCATGCAGGACATCCTCCTTGCCATAGGCGAAGGAGACATGGCTGATCTCGATATCAAAACGCTCCGGATTCAGATCCGTCCCTTGCTCATCCATGACCGGGGTATCCATCACGGCGTCCAGCCGGTCCAGGGACGCCTCGATCCCCCGGGCCACAGAGGCCATGCTGCCCACCATCTCCACGGCAGAATAGATCATAAAGCTGGATACCAGCAGGAGCAGGCACTTTACCGGCGTGATCCCGCCGCCCAGCAGCAGATAGGGGGCGATCACCAGAATGGCGGCCCGTGCCAGCTTGAATACCGTCTGATAGACCCCGGTCAGTGCGGAGAAAGTGCTTTCCAGGGCAATATTGGCGTCGGCGCTTTCATCAATGGCCTGATTTACCGCTTTGCCCGAGCGTTCCCCCAGACCGAAGGCTTTCACCACACCCATGCCCTGGATGTATTCCAGGAACGCCGTCACCAGATTGGCCTGAGCGGCCTGCCGCCTCGGTGCAAGGCGTTTGGCCGCCTTCTGCATGACGGCGTAGACCAACATGGCGAGGATCAGTCCTATAAACATAGCAATTCCGACACGCCACTCATAAAAGAGCAGCCACACGCCGATGACCAGGGCATGGATGAAGCCGCCCGCCACCTGCTCCAGGATTGTGACCGCATTGTTCTCCACATCCGAGAGCGTGGTGGTCACAGCGGCGGTGATATCTCCCAGGCGATTTTCGTTGAAATAGCCCATAGGGACCCGCTTCATGTGCTCTCCGATTTCAAGCCGCTTTTCAGCGCACATGGAAAAGCTGCCCAGAGTGCGCCTGCCAGCGGACAAATTGTTGAACACGATCCGCCCCAGGATACTGACTACCATAACAGCCAGCGATATCCAGATGGTTTGCGCCGGCATGACGCCGCCATCGGCAGCAGCCAGCAGGCCAGCGAGTACCGTAAGGATGGCCAGGATGGGCAGCATCTGGAATACAGAGTCCAATAAGGTAAATACAAAGGACAGCAGCAGGGAACCCCGCTCTTTGCCGGAAAAATCCAGCAGCCGTTTTATCAGTTTGATCATAGTGCATCCTCCTCTCCCGTATCTTTGGCGCTGATATGCGCATTCCAAAGTTCACGGTACAGCGGACAGCTGACCAGAAGTTCTTCATGGGTCCCTAAAGCCTCCACCTGTCCATGGTCCAATACCACGATCCGGTCCGCATGGATAATGGTGGAAAGCCGGTGGGCAATGACGATCAGCGTTTTCCCCTGTACCAGCTGGTTGATAGAAGCCTGGATCACTGCCTCGTTCTCTGGGTCAGTGAAGGCGGTGGCCTCGTCCAGCACCACCACAGGGCTGTCCTTCAAAATAGCACGGGCGATGGCAATGCGCTGCCGCTCGCCCCCGGAGAGACTGCCTCCGCCGTCTCCCACCAGGGTATCATAGCCCTTTGGCAGAGCCGTAATGAAGTCATGGCAGCTGGCCAGTTTTGCAGCGGCAAAGACTTCCTCGTCTGTGGCGTCCGGCCTCCCCAGCCGGATGTTTTCTTTCACCGTCAGGTGGAACAGAAAATTGTCCTGTGAGACATAGGCCACTGTTTCCATGACCTGGGAGAGGGGGATGTTCCGAACATCCACGTCGCCCAGCTCCACTGCGCCGTTGTCCGCCTCCCAGAAGGATGCGATGAGCCGGGCAACTGTGGATTTTCCTGAACCGGAGGGGCCTACGATGGCGGTCATCCCGCCCGGCACCACATCAAAACTCACACGGTGCAGCACCTCCTGATTCCCGTAGCCAAAGGAGACATCACGCAAGGAGATATTGGTGTTATCCAGCCGCACCGACTGGGCAGGGCGGTGCAGTTCTTCCGCCTCCAAAAGCCCGGCGATCTCCTTGACGGTGGAATCTACCATGGCCAGGCTGTCCGTGTACCGCAATGCCTGGATCAGCGGCGACACCAGCCCCAGTGCCAGGATCACACAGGTGATCAGGGTAGGGGCCGTGATGCTCCCCTGCTGAAAGAGCCATGCCCCCAGAGGCAGAACTCCCAGCAGGCAGGAGGGCATGATGGCGATACCGGCAATATAAAAGCCATTGGTCTGGCGGAACCAGGTGGCCTTTGCCGCCTCGTTCTCCTTTACGGCATCCGCATATTTGGCATAAGAGGCAGTCCCCTGATTGAACGCCTTGATGACCTCGATGCCGCCGATGTACTCCACGATAGCGGCGTCCATGTTCTTGCTGGCGTCCAGCACCCGGTTGTAGCGGACCTCGTAATCCTTCATCATGCCCATATAGCAGACAAGGCCGATGGGGATCGTGATCAGGGAGATCAAGGCCATGCGCCAGTCCAGTACAAAGAGATAGGCAAGCATGAAGATGGGAACCAGAATATTTGCGGTGAGTTCCGGGATCATGTGGGCCAGGGGCAGTTCCAGTTTTTCCACCGTATCCACCAGCATGGTCTTGAACTTGCCCGATGGCGTGTCTAGGATATACCCCATGGGGACCCGGGCAAGTTTTCCCGTCAGTTCGGTGCGGATGTTTTTCAGAATGGTAAAGGCGCTGCGGTGGCTGAGCATGGTGGAGGCCGTTCCAAACCAGGTGCTTCCCAAATAACCCAGAAGGGCAGCGAAGGTCCACAGGGCGATGGGCGCCAGCTCATATTGCCAGCCGCAAACCAAAATGACGATCCGTGACACTGCAAAATACGGGACTACACCGCAAAATGCGCCCGCCACCGCCAGCAGAACCGACAGAATCATCTTCCCTCTGCATTGAGCGGCAAGGCGCAGAAGCCAGTGAAATGCGCTGTTCTTTTTCTGTTTCATTTGCCTCTCCTTTCATTTGTTTTTCGTGTATTTTATGGTATCCAGTAAAAACCGGGGATGTTTCATTGTGTCTGAGACATAAGTTTAAGGATTGCCGGGTAATAGAGCTATTATCATAAGTTAGTGTACGCTAACCGTTTGACAAAAAAGTTAAGGCTCATTTGAGCCTTAACAGCCCATCCCACCCGCAGTTGAAAAAGGTGGCCAGTTCCTCAATATAGCTCATGGCCCGTTCACGATTCATGTCGTGAACTACAGTCTCAAATACCGCAGTGAAATAGGCGCTGGTGATGAGATGATGCAGCTCATGGCTGATATGCCCTTCGATCTTGCCTCGCCGCTCCAGCTCATTATAATAGCGTTCCGTCTGGCTGACCTCAAGCTCTACCAGTTCGTGGACGTAATTTTCATATCTCGTCCCGGCAGAACAGCAGAGGATCAGTTTGAAAGCGTCAAAATGATCGTAAATATACCCGAGAAAATACCGCAAATACTCCGTGGACAGCCTCCTGCTGTCGATGGTTCGCTCTGCCGGGATCAGGTCAAAGTGGGCCTCCTGAGCCGCCTTGAACTGTTCCACAAGTCCGTCCGCAGCTTCCGATACCAATGCGTCAAAGAGTGCGGCTTTATCTGGATAATATCCGTAAAATGCCCCCTGGGTAAACCCGGCCTCTTTAACAATGCCGCGCAGAGAAGCGTCCTTGAAACCTTTGGCAAGGAACTCCTTTTTCCCAATTTCAAGTATCTTTCGCTGTGTTTCTGTATACTCTTCCATGTGCTCACCGCCTTATGATCTTATCTCTGTGCGTTTGCGTTGTTATATCAATGATATATATCACTGATATAATAACGCATTTGATCTTCTTTGTCAATATTTTTTACGCTTTGATTTCTATTTTTTCATAGCACCAGATAATTCTTTGAAGCACCCACCAAAATCTTCTTTTCAATACCTCAGAGCATTCTGCATAAATCTGTTGACGGGTAGGCGGATGCAATGTTCTCAACACTGGTAGAGCAGGTGGTGGAATGGGAAAACACAGCATCTGTTTGTTATTCTTTCCATCCTCTACCCAAGGAAAGAGGGCAGTGACAGTCACAGAGCGGTTCCATACGATTGCTATGGAGTTCTGGGCCAATTTGGAACATCAGCCTCAATAAAAAATGAAATGAATTTCTACCAAATGGTGAAGAATTATTTGATATCTCAAAGGCCAGTGCAGAACTGAATCTATAAAAATGGATAGTTTGCCATTTTTGCCAGTAGGAAGTGTAGTATTAGTAGAGGGGAAAACGAGGGAAGGGTTGTTGTAGCAAGCACAGCCAGCGAGTACCCACTGGCGGATTTTCGGTTTAGGGGGACCCCTGCCCCTAAACACGAAAATTGCTTGCTGGGATAGTCCCAGACCCTTATAAGAAACGGAGGCGAAGCGGAATGGTAAACAGAAAGCGGAACATCCAGATGAAGTTCTGGGTGACGGAGGAGGAGAAGCGGCTCATCGACGAGAAGATGGCGCAGCTCCCCACAAAGCGGTATGGGGCATATCTGCGCAAGATGGCGATTGACGGATATATCATCCATGTGGATACAACCGATATTAAGGAAATGACGAAAACCCTGGGCGCCATCGGCCGGAACATCAACCAGATCGCCAAGCGGCTGAACGCCGGCGGTTCGGCCTACCAGGCCGACATGGAGGAGATCCGGGAGAGGATGGACCAGATATGGCAGTTACAAAGACGCATCCTATTAAGTCAACGCTGAAAGCGGCCATCGACTATATCTGCAATCCCGACAAGACGGATGGAAGGCTGCTGGTGTCCTCCTTCGGCTGCTCCGCCGAGACCGCCGATATTGAGTTTGCCTGGACCCGCCGCCATGCCATCGACAAGGGCACGAACCTGGGCCGCCACCTCATCCAGGCGTTTGAGCCTGGGGAGGTCACGCCGGAGGAGGCCCACCGGATCGGCATGGAGCTGGCGCGGGAGGTCCTGGGGGGAAAATATGAGTTTGTCCTCACCACCCACATAGACAGGGATCACGTCCATAACCACCTGATTTTCAATGCGGTCAGTTTCCAGGATCACCGGCACTACCACTCCAATAAGCGGAGCTACCATGAGATCCGCCGCACCAGCGACCGAATCTGCAAGGAGCATGGCCTGTCCGTCATCGTCCCAGGCCGGGACAAGGGCAAGAGCTACATCGAACACCAGGCGGAACAGAACGGCACCAGCTACAAGGCGAAGCTGCGCTCCGCCATCGACCGGCTCCTGCCCGGCTGCGCCGGCCTGGAGGACCTGCTCCGCCGCCTTCAGCGGGAAGGGTACGAACTGAAACGGGGCAAGTACATCTCCGCCAGGGCACCGGGCCAGGAGCGGTTCACCCGATTGAAGGCCCTGGGCGCCGACTACGCAGAGGAGGCCCTGACCGCCCGGATCGCCGGCAGGCCCAGCCCCTCCCGCCAGCCGAAGCAGCGCACCGGGAAGCCCAGCCTGCTCATCGACATCCAGAACAATCTCAAAGCCCAGCAGAGCGCCGGTTACAAGCACTGGGCGACCATCGAGAATTTGAAGCGGGCCGCCGAAACGCTGAACTTCCTGACCGAACATGGGATCTCCAGTTATGAGGAACTGGCCGAGCGTTGCGACGGGGCGGCGGCCGCCACCGCCAGGGTGAAGGCAGACCTCCGGGCAACAGAGAAGGAAATGGAGCGGCTGACTCTCACCATGAAACACGCCGACACCTACCGCCAGCTCCGTCCCCTGTATGACCAATACCGCCAGTCCAGGGACAAAGAGAAATTCCTCCGGGGGCATGAGGGGGAGATCATCCTGTTTGAGGCGGCGGCAAGGGAGCTGAAGCGCCTGGACGCCGTACCCCTGCCTGCCACCAAACGACTCCGGGCCGAGATGGACGAGCTCACCGCCAGGAAGTCCGCCCTGCAATCGGAATATCGAAAGGCACAGCATAAAGAACGGGAGTACGATACCCTTAGTCAAAACGTCAGCATGTTGCTTGAACAGCCAAAGGATATTGTACTCCCGAAGGAAAAAACGAATGAACTTGAATAGACGGAAAAATTAACCCAGCCGCCACTGGGCGCTCTCGTTCTGAAGCTCCACCATGCGGCGGTAGAGGCCGCCCTGCTCCATCAGCTCCGCCGGAGTGCCCTGCTGGACCACATGGCCGTCCTCCAGCACCACGATGTGGTCGGCCCCCGCCACGGTGCGCATCCGGTGGGCTATCACCAACACTGTCTTGCCTTGAAGCAGACGGGAGAGGGCGGTCTGGACGGCACTCTCGTTCTCCACGTCCAGGCTGGCGGTGGCCTCGTCCAGCAGCACCACCGGCGCGTCCTTTAGAAGTGCCCGGGCGATGGAGATCCGCTGCCGCTCCCCGCCGGAGAGGGTGGAACCGTTCTCTCCAATCACCGTCTGGTAGCCCTGGGGCAGCTTACGGATAAACTCATCGCATTGGGCGGCTTTGGCGGCTTCCAGCACCTCCTCATCGGTGGCGTCTCGGCGGCCCAGACGGATGTTCTCCATCACCGTGTCCCGGAACAGCACCACGTCCTGGAACACCATGGAGTAGGAGCGCAGGAGAGCCTCCGGGTCTACCGTGGACACGTCCGTTCCACCCAGCGACACCTTCCCGCCGGTGACGTCCCAGAACCGGGCAGCCAGCTTGCAGGCGGTGGACTTCCCGCCCCCGGAGGGACCAATGAGGGCGGTGACCTCCCCCTGGCGGGCGGTGAAGCTCACATCTTCCAACACCCCTGCACCCTCCCGGTAGGCAAAGGAGACATGGTCAAAGGTGATGTCGTAGCTGGACGGACGGAAGTCCTCTGTTCCCGTCTGCACCGGCTGCTCCAGGATGGAGCGCATCCGTTCAATCTGCAGCTTGGTGTTGAAGGTGGCGGCGATGTTCTGGAGCACCACCCCCAGAGGATCGTACAGCCGGGCGGCGGCAAAGAGGAAGCCCAGGAAATAGAGGAAGGAGAGCTCCCCGGCCAGCAGCAGTGCCCCGCCGGTGAGCACCGTGGTGGCAAGCCCCAGCCGCAGGAAGGCTTGAGCGGAGCACACGAACACGCCGGTGGCCAGTTCGGAGCGGATGGAGCTGCCCTCCATAGCGGACAGCTTTGCCTCCAGATCGCCAAGATACCGCTCCTCCCGGTGGCAGGCCTTGATGTCCCGGATGGTCTCCAGCCCCTCCTGGATGCAGTCGGCCACCGCCCGCTTGTTCAGGATGTTTTTTGTCCCGAAGGCATCCTGAATCTTTTTGGAGCCCGCCGTCAGCGCAACCGCCACGGGCACCACCCACAGCACCGCCAGGGCCATGCGCCAGTCGCAGGCGAACATGCACACCCCGATCACCAGCGTGGAGCCGATGGAGGCAAACAGCTGGGGCACATAGTGGGAAAACATCTGGTCCAGGCTGGAGCAGTCGGCGATCATGGTGGAGGTCAGGTCGCTGAGATCCCGGTTCCCGAAAAAGGACAGTGGAAGCCTGCGCAGCGTCTCCGCCAGGCTCACCCGGCGGTTTGCGCTCTCCCGGTAGGTGGCGATATAGAGGGAGGCGTACTGGAACCAGTGAAGGACGAACAGTAGGACCAGCACCGCCAGGGCAAAGCCCACATAGAGCCAGAACCCGTCCGTGGGACTGCCGCCGCCCTCCAGACAGCCAAGCAGGTGTTGAATTGTAAACAGGACTGCCCCGATGGGGAACATAAGAGCCAGATTGCACACAAAGCACCAACTCACGGCCTTCGCCAGATCCTTGGCCCCCTTCTCGCTGAGGGCGAAGATGTGTTGTAATTTCTTTATCATACCGCCGCCTCCTTTCCAACCTTCCACTGGGCGCTGCGCTGATAGTCCGCCCACATGGCGGCGTAGACGCCGTTTTTCTCCAGCAAGGCGCCGTGGCTGCCCTGTTCCGCGATCTTCCCCTCGCTGAGGACGATGATGTTGTCCGCATTCTGCACCGTGGATAGCCGGTGGGCGATCATCAGCACCGTTTTGTTCCGGGTCAGCGTCTCAAAGGCCTTTTGGATCTGATGCTCGTTCTCTGGGTCGGCAAAGGCGGTTGCTTCGTCCAGCACCACGATGGGGGCGTCCTTCAAAATGGCCCGGGCCAGGGCGATGCGCTGCTGTTCTCCACCGGAGAGATAGACGCCTCTGGCTCCCACCACCGTGTCCAACCCCTGGGGCAGTTTTTCCAGGATGTCATCGCACTGGGCGGCATGGGCGGCGGCAAGCACCTCCTCCCGGGAGGCATCCGGACGGGCAGCCCGGATATTTTCCAGCAAGCTCTCCTTGAACAGCCGGGTATCCTGGAACACAAAGGCCACCTGCCCCATGAGGGCAGCGCTGTCCAGCTCCCGTACGTCCGCACCGCCCACGGTGACGCTGCCGCTGTCCACATCCCAGAACCGAGGGATCAGGCTGGCGGCGGTGGTCTTTCCCCCGCCGGAGGGGCCCACCAGGGCCACCACTTCACCGGGCTGGACGGAAAAGCTCACATTCTCCAGCGCGGGCCGGTCCGCGCCGGGGTAGGTGAAGGTCACATGGTCAAAGGTCACGGCGTCGTTGACCGGCCTCTTTTGGACCTTCGGCTCCTCCATAGGCTGCTGGCTCAGGATCTCGTCCAGACGGCCGATGGCCTCGTCGGCCTCCATCACGGCCTCGCTCATATACATGATGCGGTTGATCATCTGACCGCAGGCGGGGGCGAACAGGGCGTAGAAAATCAGGTTCACCAGCGCGGTACGAACATCCCCGCCGGAAGCAATGAGCAGCGCTGCCGGGATCAGCAGGGCGAAGGCCCCGTTGATGAAGGTGAGGAAGCAGGTCTGGCCTGTCCGACAGCTCATGGCGTACTGGCTGGCCAGGTTACTGTAATCCTGAATGGCGGCGTAGAAGGCCTTGAAGGAGTAGACCGTCTGCTGGAACATCTTTACCACCGGAATGCCCCGGACATACTCCACCGCCTCGCCGCTCATGCGCTCGATCTCCTTTTGATAGCGGTGGAAGAAGCCGGCATTCTTGCCGCCCATCATCAGGCACATGGACAGCAAAGCCAGCACCATGGTGAGCAGGCACAGAAGGCCCATCCGCCAGTCAAAAAGGAACAGCACGACGATGGCAGCGATGGGCGTCACCGCCGTGGCGGCCAGGTCGGGGAGCTTGTGGGCCAGCAGGTCCTCGGTGAGCCCGGCGTTGTCGTCGATGAGCTTGCGCAGCCGCCCCGATTGATTCCCGGTAAAAAAGCCCAGGGGGAGCTTCAGCACATGGGTCATAGCGGCGCGCCGGATGTTCCGGGCGGTGCGGAAGGCTGCGATATGGGTGGACATAAGGGCGGCAAAGTACAGCAGGATGCTGCCAATGGCAAACCACACCGCCATCCAACCAAAACGGCCCAGATCCCCGGCCCCGTCCAGGCTGGGCCAGGCGGCCAGTATGCTTCTGGCCACCAGCCAGACATACAGGTAGGGTGCCAGCCCCAGCACCGCCGACAGGGCGGACAGGATACAGCCCAGGATCGTCAGGTTCTTATGCCCGCCCGCATAGCCCAGGATGCGGGTCAGGCTGCTTGGTTTCTTTTGTTTCAAAGTGATCCCTCCTTGTTAAAACAGTTAGTTATTGCTAACTTATATCCAAAAAAGATAGGGGTCAAGCCCCCATCAATTTCAGCCATCCGGCAGTGTAGAAATCGCGGAGTTGATCCACATCCCGCAAGGCCTGTTCCCGGGGCATATCGTGGATCACGATCTCGAAGATGCCACTCATCATCCCGCTGGCAATGATGTGACATAGGGATTTGTCCAGCACAGGAATGTCCCTTCCCAGGCGGCGGAGCACCTCCATATATTGGAGGGTATACTCGACCTCCACCTCCACCATGTTGTGGACGAAGTGCTCGTAGCTGGTACCCTCTGAGCGGGTGAGGAGCAGCTTCACCGGCTCCCGGTGCTGGCAGATGTAGTCCACCATCCAGTGGACGCAGTGGGAGGACTCCACCCCCATGTGATCGGGCTGCTGTTCCTCGGGCAGTTCGGCAAAGGAGGTCTGAGCCTCCATAAACTTACCCATGAGGGCGGCGGCGTGGGGCTCCACCAGGGCGTTGAACAGGGCCTCCTTGCTGGAGAAGTAGCCGTAAAAGGCCCCGGTGGTCACCCCGGCGTTCTTCACGATCTGCCGCAGGGATGCCCCCTGAAATCCTTTGTCAAGAAATTCCTGCATGGCAGCCTGCTGTATGCTCTCCAAAGTGGCGCTTATCTTTTCTTCCATATCTTTCTCCACATAACACTGTAATATAACACTGTTATAATACATCGCTTTTCCTATGCTGTCAAGATGGCTGGCGAAATTCTTTTTTCAAAATGCACTTTGGTCATATTGGAAAGCTGGAATGGCGGGGATTGTGCGCTTTGCCGGACTTTTCAAAAGCCCCTGGGCGCGGTCAGATTTTCCCGGTATAATGGAGGCAGGAATGGAGGTGCCGCCAATGACGAGAACCGAAGCCATCAAGGAATTTTTCAAGAAGGCAGTTTTGCCCGTCGCCATCGCCGGGCTGCTGTACTGCATTTTCAAATCCGCCTGCATCAGGAATGGAGAGCTGGATCTTCTCTGGCTCTGGATACTCTGCGGCCTGCCCTTCGGCATCCATCGGATGTGCGTCTGGATCGTGCCGGGCGGCGGCTCCCTGGGCGGCGGCTCCGCGCTGTTCGTTCTGAACTTCATCATCGGCGGCCTCATCGGGGGCTTCGTCCTGGTGTGGCGCCTGCTGGTGGCGGCATGGTATGTGCCCCTCACCATTTACCGCCTGATCGTGGGATATTAAGATGGACAAACGGCAAAGAGCCGGCTGGTCAATTCCAGCCGGCTCTCCTCATGGTGTCCGCTCCAGAATAAGTTTTGTTCAGATCCGCGTACTCATCCAGCCGCACCATCAGCGCCAGGTACCCGCCGGTCAGGTCGGTGACCACCGTGGGACTTTTGGAACGCCATCCGCACGATCCGCAGCTTCAGCGGCCCATCGGCAGTCCTGGCCAGAAGACGGTGGATGGCGCGGACTCCGGGCCCCCGTAGATCCTGATAGCCCAACATATAGCCACGGCTGGATACGGTAATGCGGTCCGACCAGGCAGGCAATTCTCTTTCTGCGTCCTGGACGGAAAAGTATGCCCCCACATCCCGGATGCCCGCCTGCTTGACCCAGGTTTTCAGCATCAGCTTTACCGCTGTCGGCCCGGCGGCATCGAATACCAGCCGCCCGCCCGGAAACCGTTCCGCCATGGCCGCGCAGAGGGCGCGCACCTGTTCCGTTCGGAAGTAGTAGAACACCCCAGCGGCAAAGAACACAGCCCCGTCCTCCGCCGGCGTGTCAATGGCGTCGAACCAGGAGAGGTCATTTAGGTCGGCGGCTAGGTTTTTCTCCCGTTCCCCGGCGGGCAGCAGCGCCTCCCGCACCGCCATCACGTCGGGCAGGTCGATGTTATAGATGCGGCACTGCCCGTTGTCGCAGGACCGGCCCGTCTGATCCAGTCCGCAGCCCAGGTTCACCACAGCCGCACAGGGATGGCCCCGCAGGTAGTCCTTCACCTCCCAGGACAGATCGCTCTGGCGCATGGCCGCCTCCATGGCCCCAAAGGTCTGCATCAGG
Organism: Dysosmobacter sp. Phy; assembly: GCF_054476235.1. Lineage (NCBI taxonomy): Bacteria > Bacillati > Bacillota > Clostridia > Eubacteriales > Oscillospiraceae > Dysosmobacter > Dysosmobacter sp. Phy. Next base: position 1,417,453 of record NZ_CM136997.1, on the reverse strand, counting down.
CCGCCGGACGCCTGCTCTAGGGCAGAAAAATCGTAGTCTAGCCGCTCCAGCAGTTCCACAGACAGCGGATCGGAAAATAGGTGGGGAAACCGCCGGGTACACAGTGCCCGGGCGTACAGGGGGATCACCAGCGTCTCTTGTATGGTGTTCTTCTCAATGTGGTATTTCATCGGCACCATCCTGTGCTAAATTCGTTACTACTGGCCGGAGTACAGCATTCGCATACAGTCCAGTCAACAGGACATAAAAGGGGTTGTTTTTTGTTTACGTCATGGAAAGCCTATGCGCCGGCACTATTTGCGTCCCACCAGCATCCGGGAGTCGCCCAGCATCATCATGGCCGCCCGCCGGCGGGAGCCGAAGGCCTCCAGGGCCGTGTCGATGATGTGTACGTCCTCATACCCCATGTCCCGCAGCTCTTGGGCAAAGGCCTCCATGTCCCCGTACATGCGGGGCTTCATCTCATCGTTGAGGGCGAACACGCCGCCCTTTTTCAACACCCGCAGGGTTTCCAGCAGCAGTGTCCGCTTGTCTGAACCCATGATATTATGATAGACATAGTTGCTCACCACAGCGTCGAAGCTCTCATCCGGGAAGTCCAGCTTGTTGGCGTCCCCATGCTGGAACCGGCACCGGGCGGCTACACCTTCGCTTGCAGCGTTTTTCTCGCACATAGTTTGGTTGTAGCCGAAGTCTACGCCCCAATAGTCAATGCCCACCACCTGGGCCGACGGCCAGGTGAGAGCCGCCCGGATGGACAATGGCCCGGAGCCGCAGCCCACTTCCAGCAGTTGCCCCTGCCCGTCAAAATCCAGATGGGAGAGGATGACCAGGTGGGTCCGCTCCATCATACCGCCGCCCCCAAAGGCATATTGACGCCGTATCCAGGCGCACCACAGGAACAGCGCCAGCAGGATCACTGCGGCAATCACGAACACCACACCCAGCGCCGTGATATGGAACACCGCAAAGGACAGCACGGCCAGCACAACGGCCAAGGCAAAAAGGCCGCCTACCACATAGAAAACAGGGTTTGACATCCAGCTCCCGTAATTCTCCCCATGCGTCCCAAGGCGGATTGCCGCCTGCTGGTAATTCCTGTCCTGCATGATAATATCATCTCCTTACTTAGCTAAATCTTTCTTGCTTTATTTCACATGCACCATTTTCACCATACAAAATCGGTCGGATACGTTCATGCTGAGCTTTGTGGAGAGCTTCAGCCCGGCCTTGTCGATATGGCGGTAATAGGGTTCCTCTGCAATCGCGCGGGCATCAATGCCAATTTTATGAGCGAGTGCCGCCGCGGAATCCACATAGAAAAACATCCTCGCGTCAGCATGGCCCATCTGCTTCATGTATTTTTTCCGCATCATATCCATTCCGCTTTTGCTCACGCTGTCGAACACGACCTCCATATTTCCGAAGCTTTGCAGCATCCGCAGAAGGGCAAGCACTTTTTCCTCTTCAAAATAGTGGAGCAGACCGCCGGCAGTAACCAGCACCGGCGCATCCGGTGCATCGATACGAATCTTCCTGATCCAGCCATCTGAAAAGGCATCGCCGGCAAAGTATGTCTGTCGCTCCGGTTCCGGGAGCAGCGTCTTTCGGTATTCCATGACATCCGGCAGATCGACAGCGTACCAGCGGGTATGCCCATCGTCGTTCCGGTAAAAGGTGGTCTCCAGCCCGCACCCCAGCTCCGCAATTACGCCGTCTGGTTTGCGGCGGAGAAAGTCCCGGATATATCGGTCCATATTGGCGGAACGGGAGGCAGAGGCCAGCAGGGTATACTGGCTCTGGGAACCGGTTTCCACCAGACTTTTGGGCAGCACATCTTTCAGCGACAGGGCCTTTTCATCATACAAAATGTTTTGAAAATGCTCGCTGATATAGATCCTGCCCAGCATGGGAATGAACAAAGTGTTCTCTACGGCGTTGAATTCCGGCATGGTATCCCTCCTTATAAACATAAACATTGCAAACGACTATACTGCCTGCCACAGCGCATTCATGACCAAACCCAGCCCTGCCTGTATTGCCGCCAACAAAGGGCAGAGGATCAATGGCCATTGCAGCAAGTGCTCCGGCAAGGCATAGCTTTTCATCCACGCCTTGAACCCATAGCCGGGGTGCCCTTCGGTTCCTGGGATGATAAAACGGCGTTTTGCCTTCCTCTGTATCAGCCAGAGGTCCAGAAAGAGCAGGTCACAGACATTGACGATCATCCACTGGATATACCCCGTCAGGGCGGGACACCAGAAGCCTGTTGTCCCGCCCTCCACAGTGCTGGCCGCACCGTAAAGAAGGAGGGGCAGCAGTTCCCCAAAGCAGATCCAAAGCCAGTAAAAACGATTTTCGGCCTTTGTCGGCGGATCTTTTGCCGCCTTGATGATGGCGGGCGGATAGCAGGGAAACATCAGCCGGGGCTGATACAGCGCCACCGCCGCGGCGAACAGGTTAAAATAGGCCGCCATGGCGAGCCCGTCCAGGATGGCACGCGTCCAGTTCACATACATCCCCCTTTCGCTTGTAAGCAAATCAAAAGGTTAGCATTAACTAACCAGTATGTATTCAGTATATCTTATCCCGCATGAAAAAGCAATGCACCATTGATGCCATCCTGCAATTTTGCACGATGGAAATGTGGAAAACGGCCGCTCCGCCGATGGAAAACAGATATTCACGGTCCGATGGAAAAGCCGTCGACTTTCCCACAGCCCGCAAACATCGTTTCCCACAGCTCCGCAAGCATGACCGTTTACGCACATTCCCACAGCGCCTACTACTGCGAATATCCTTCCTGTCCGGTCCTGATAGAAAGAGAAAAGAGGACAAAAAAAGAAGCGGGAGCGTCACCCTCGGCTCAAACCGAAGGCGGCGCTCCCGCTCTGCTATGGAAAAGTGTTCAAAACTGTTGCTTTGCGCCCCTCAAACCGGAGGGGCAGGCCCACATGGGAAATCATAAGGGCGGCTCCCGGAAAAGCCGCCACAGACGGTTTTACAGCCCATTTCCTACCCTAAACCCTACGCTTTTTCGAGCGTGCGGACTGGTAATGGGGACAGGAGATAAGAACCGCCCGAAAACTCTGCTTGCAGGGGTGGACACAGCCCTTGCAGACCTTGTTGTACTTGCGGCGGCCGTTCTCCCCCAGGAAGAAGGACCACTCCAGCCGCCACTTCTTGCTCCGGCTCATAGGTCGCGCTCCGGGGACTTCTTCTGGTGGGCCTTGTCCGGGGGCTTGCGTTCACCGCACTCCTTTTTCGCCTCCGCCAGCCGCTCCCGGATGGAGGGGCGCTTCTCCGGGGAGGTCCGGGCTGCCTCGGCCTTCGCCGCCTCCAGTTCCTCGCCCTTGCGGCCGTTGTTGATGACCCCATCGATCATCCCATAGTCGTCCTCCAGGGTCATCTCGGCGGTTCGGAGGGGGTTGTCTTTTTCCGGCTGCTCCGCCAGAACAGCAAAAGCTCTGGCGCCGTTGCCCATGATAAGATACTTCCCATCGTCAGACTGATGGTGCAGGCCGTACCCGGCCGCCTCCATCTGCTCCCGGCTCATATCCGTCACATAGAAGGTGCCCCTGGGAGTCCGCACCGTTTCGCCGGTCTCCCGGTCATCCGGGGAGGGCGCCGGGGTCTGTCCGGCCAGCTCCGCCTCATACTCCCGGCCCGCCTGCTCCGCAAAGGCCAGCATCTCGTCCACATGGGACTTGTCCGGGTCCTCCAATGCCGCTTTGATTACAGCCGGATCAAAGTCAAGAAATTCCTCATAGCCGGTGGCGTCTTTGAATTTCTCAATCTCCGAAGGGAGATAGTCCTCCTGGGTCTGCCCCAGGGCGGCCAGCTTCTCATCCAGGGCGGAAATGCGGCCGGCCATCAGATTTTCGTAGATCTCCTCCTTGGCTGCGTGCTCCTCCGGGTGCTCGGCGGCATACTGCGGGTCGTGCTGGCGGAAGAACTCGTCCATATCGTAGGCGATGTCCATCGCCCATTCGGATTTTTCCTCCTCGGTCAGCTCCTCCGCGTCCTGGAAGGTCATCACCCGGTATTCCTCCGGGATGCTGCCATGCTCCCCATCGTAATACTCATGGAAGCTGCTCCCGGTGTCCCGCACATACCCCAGGTCGGTGAACTCGCCGCCCTCCTCCAGGGCGACGTCCCGGCCGTAGGCCTCATAGTCGATGTAGTTCCGCAGGTGCTCCGGCACCTGCATGGCGTCCAGCTCCTCGATGTAATACCGGCCCAGGTCGTCGTGGTCGTGGATGTCGGGGTAAATGTCGTAGCAGTCCAGGTTCTCGGTCAGGTTGATGATCTCCTGCAAGCTGCCCGAATGGTCGCCGATCTCCATCGCCGCCTGGAACTGTTCGTACTCGCCCTGGCTCATCTCGTCCAGTTTGGAGGCCAGGTAGTTGAGCTCGTCCAGGTTCTCATACTCGCCCAGCTTGTCGTAGAGGCCGTCCACATAGCAGTCATAGTCAGTGATGAACCACTCCTCATAGGGCTGGCCGAAGTCATCCTTCTGCCCAATGCCGATCCGTTCAAACACCTTCTGCATCTCCTCTGGCGTGGTGGGGAACTTCACCCATTCGCCCACCAGGTCGCCCTCGTTGTACTTGCCCAGGTTTGTGATGAAGGCGGCAAAGGGATAATCCTTGTCATATTCATAATGGGGCATATACGCACCTCCTATTACAGCTCCGGCTCAGACTTCCCCTTGCGGGGCGCCTGGGCCTTGTTCTTGTTCCTGCACTCCTGTTTGCTCTGTTCCAGCCGCTCCCTGATGGAGGGCTTGCGGTCCGCCTGCTTCGCCTGGGGGCGGTCGTGCTGCCATGGGGCATCCGTGGGGAACAGATACCCCCGGCTGGTGAAGCACCCCCGGTCCTCCTCCAGGGCGCGCCGGCCGAAGGGGGCGGGGTCAATGGCGGCCCGGAGGTCGTCCGTCAGGCCGATGGTCAGTTTCTCCTCCAGGTACTCCCAGCCCAGGTCCTCCAGGGTCCGAACATGGGGCTCCAGCACGAAGCAGTCCACATTTTTCTCAAATTCCAGGAACTGCTCCGCCGTGGTCAGCCGATAGGGGGACTCCTGGACAGCAGTCAGAAGGTCCCGGTCCTCCTGGGATAGGGCGGCAACGGCTTTCGCTACCGCCGCCAACTCCTCCCGGCTCATGTTCTGTTCAGCGCCGCCCAGGGAAATATCCGGGATTGCTTTATCTGCCATTCACGCCCTCCTTCCGTTTGGGGAACTCCAATTTGAAGCGGACATACTTCTCGCCGGTATCATCCAGCACCACCACCGCGTCATAGGCGGCGCCCTTCTTTTCAGACCACATCCCCTTGACGAAGGTGCGGCCCTTCTTCAAAAGGTCGCCGGCCATCTTTTTTGTCAGCTCCTTCTTGCGGGAGGTCCAGAAGCGGTCGTCCTTCCAAAGGACAAAGCGGCAGGCGCGGTCGGAGCAGTAAAAATTCTTCCTGCCCTCATAGACCGGCTTGCCGCAGCGGGGGCAGAGACCCACGGCCTCCCGCTCCAGGGCGAACAGCTTCTGGCCCTCCTCGGAGATGTGGGAATAGGTTTTCACCAGTTCCCGCGCCATGTCAGAGATCCCCGCCATGAAAGCGGCGGGATCGCCCTCACCCCTGGCGATGGCGGTCAGCTTCTGCTCCCACTCCGCCGTGAGCATGGGAGAGGTCAAAGTATCCGGCAGGACGGTGACCAGGTTGATCCCCGCCTTGGTAGGGATGAGACTTTTCCCTTTGCGCTCCACAAACCCGGCCGCCACCAGCTTCTCCAGGATCGCCGCCCTGGTGGCCGGGGTGCCCAGGCCCTTGCGCTCGGCGTCCTCCGGCATCTCCTCTTTCCCGGCAGTCTCCATCGCCGCCAGGAGGGTGTCCTCCGTGTACGCCTTAGGCGGGGCGGTGAAGTGTTCGGTGACAGCGGCCTCCACCTGGTCAAAAAGTTGACCCTCGGTGAAGTCCGGCAGAGCGGTGGGTTCCGCCTCGCCCTCCGGCTGCTCCTTCAGGGAAGCGCGGAAAATGTGGTCGATCTCACGCCAGCCCTCGGAGAGGATGCGCCGCCCCTTGGCGGTGAAGGTCTGCCCGCCGCAGGTAAAGGTCGCCGTCACCGCCTCGTACACATAGGGCTCCGCAACCGCGCACAGCAGCTCCCGGCACACCAGCAGAAGGATATTGCGCTCACCCACGGGCAGTTCGGACAGGCCCGCCTTCTCCAGCTCCAGCGTGGGGATGATGGCGTGGTGGTCGGACACCTTCTTGTCATTTACCAGCAAGGACACATCCGGGAAGAACTCCCCGCACCCGTCAAAGGGCGGTACCTTGGCCGCCAGGTGGAGGACCACCGAAGCGGTCTCCGCCATGTCGGCGGTCAAAAACCGGCTGTCCGTCCGGGGATAGGTCAGCAGCTTTTTCTCATAGAGGGATTGTGCGTAGTCCAGCGTCTGTTTCGCCGTGTAGCCGAAGATGCGGTTGGCCTCCCGCTGGAGGGTGGTCAGGTCGTAGAGCCTGGGCGGTGCCTCTTTCTTCTGTTCACGGGTGACGGAAGCGCAGACTGCCTCCGCGCCGGCACAGGCCGCCCTCAGGGCCTCCGCCTCCTCCGGGGCGGCGATCTTCTCCGACACCGCCTCGGCCCCGCCCAGGGTCAGGCGCACATGATGGTATTTCTCTTTGCGGAACATTGTGATTTTGCTGCCCCGGTCCACCAGCATGGCAAGGGTGGGGGTCTGCACCCGCCCCACATTCAGGGTGCGGTGGTAGAGGACAGAAAAAAGTCTTGTGGCGTTGATCCCAATGAGCCAGTCTGCTTTCTGGCGGCAGAGGGCGGACTGGTACAGCGGGTCATACTCCGCGCCGGGGCGCAGGTCCTGGAAGCCCTCCCGGATCGCCGCGTCCTCCATGGAAGAGATCCACAGACGGGAGAAGGGCTTCTGGCATCCCGCCATCTCATAGACCAGCCGGAAGATGAGTTCGCCCTCCCGCCCGGCGTCGCAGGCGTTGACCAGCTCGGTGACATCCTCTCGCTCCATGAGGTGCTTCAAGTTCTGGAAGGCGTCCTCCTTGCCCTTCGCCAGCACATAGCGGAAGGGCTCCGGCAGGATGGGAAGGTCATCATACTTCCATTTCTTATAACCAAGGTCGTACCCGGCTGCGTCCATCGGGGACACCAAATGCCCCACGCACCAGGAAACGATGAGCCCATTTCCTTCAAAACAGCCATCGGCCCTGGATGTGACACCCAGGGCCGACGCGACGGCTTTTGCAACACTCGGTTTCTCACAGATCACCAGCTTCATTTCGTATCCTCCATTTCTTCCTCCGGTTCCGGTTCGTCCTCGTTGATATACTCCTCCTCATCCGCAAAATCATAGTCGTCCGGGTCTGCGCTGACCTTGGACGCCTGCTTGGGACGGATAAACTTGATATAGGCGAAGGCTCCGCCGCCGCCCAGCACCACCAGCGCCAGGACCAGCGCCAGGGCGCCCATGCCCCCGGACTTCTCCGCCTCCGGCTCCGGTTCGGGTTCCGGCTCCGGCTCCGCGCCGGCGCACTCGGCCATATTCACCGCGCACACCTCGCAGGAGGTGTTCACCGCCCCGGCCTGGCATTTCTCCGTACAGGTGCAGACCGCCGGCGCCTCCTGGGCCTCGCCATCCTCCATCAGTGCCAGGAGGTCCGCCTCGTCCACCTGGTTCAGGAAGTGGACGGTCTGCGCCCCCTCGTCATCCCGGTCGATGATGAGATAGAACACGTTGCCGCCCTTTGTCTCCACCGTGATGAACTGCTTGCCGGAGGATGTCCCGCCCAGGTCGTCAATGAGGGACAGGTTCCCATCCGGGGTCAGGGCTGCCCCTCCGCCCCCGGAGAGGCCGGAGGCGAACAGCTCCAGCAGGGCGGAGAGGTCCGTCCCGTCCAGGGAGAGGGAGAAGCTGCCCGTGTCCGTGATGGTCAGGTAGTCGGAATGAACATAGCCCTCCCGCTCCGGCAGAAGCACCTTGACCCATTCGCCCTCGGTGCCGATGACTTCTACCTGCGCCCCGTTGGGAAGCTGGGTGAATGCGTCATTGTCCAGCCCTGCGCCGGTGCGGACATTCAGATTGCCGCCGCAGGTGGTCACGGTGCCGGTGCGCAGGGGCTCCAGGCCCTCCAGGTTGGGAGTGAACAGGATACCATCCTCGGTGACGGTCACGGTTCCCAGGCTGCCCAACAGTTCGGTGAGCTGGTCCAGGGTGTCACCGCCGGCCTCCGCATTATCGCCGCCGGCAGTATCTTCATCATCGGAAACCGTGATTTCCGGGGTTCCGTCATCCTCCGTGAGGTCAGCCTCCGTTTCGGTGTAGTAAGGTTCACCCTCCCCGCCGCCGGCAAAGGCGGGGACCGCAAAAGCCGTGGCACAGAGCGCCACGGCCAGAGCCGCCGTAAACAGGCGGATGATCGTTTTATTCTTCATACTCGGCGTCCTCCATCTCGTTCTCGCCGGGGTCAGCCGACGCCTCCGCCTCCATCATGCCCTCCGGCAGGGTGATGAGGCCGCTGGCGTAAGCCTTCAGGAAGGCCGTCAGCTCCCGGTTGTCCATCTTCACCGCCTTGACCATGCGGACGATCTCCAGGTTTTCCTCCTCGGTGAGCTGGGCCTCCAGGGTGCGGAGGCGCTTCTGCTGCTCGGAGATCTTCTCCTTGGTCTTTTCAATGTCACGGCGGATCTTCTCAACAGTTGCCATGTGTGCAAAACTCCTTTCCAAATCGTTCTTTCCATGAATAGCTGCGGCCCAGGCCCTGGACCGTTTTCAAATTGGGGCGGGCGTTGTCCTCCAGGGCGATGGCCCTTCGGAACAGGTCCGGGTGGTGGTCCCGCAGGTGGATGATCTCCTCCGCCCTCATGCTGGGGCAGAAAAAGCAGGAGGACTTGCCCGGCTGGGACAGGCCCGCATCTTCAATGGCCCGCATACAAGCCGCCCGGTCCCATCCCCATTCCATCAGGGGATACCACTTGCTGTACTTGGGGTCGGCCAGGTCGCCCAGCAGCACCTTGTCGCTGCGGTAGCCCTCGCCTGCGTCGTAGCCGATGAACTTCACCACCCGCTTGCCCGCCGCCCATACCTTTTGACAGGGCAAATAGTGATTGCAGAACTTTTCCTGCGGCCCGATCTTGTGTTTCAGGGAACACCGCTTGAAGCCGTAGGCGATGGAAGGCAGGGTACCGCTCTGCAAACACTCCTGCTCCAGGGTCAGCCGCTTGCCGTCCCGCGTGGTCTTGTAGACTCTGGTGATGGGCGGCATCCCGTGGTCCTTCAGCCAGCGGTCCATGATGTCCAGGTAGGCGTAGGTGTGGGGATGCTCCGCCCCGGTATCTGCAAAGAGGATCAGGTCTACCGGGATACGGTGCTGATGCAGACCGACTAAAAGGGCGGTGCTGTTGACACCGCCCCCATAGGAAACCATATTGATGTGTGCTTCACCTCCCATCAGTTGTACGGCGGCCGGCCGTAGGCATAAAAGTGAGACTGCCAGTAACTTGTATTCAAATTGGTGTAGGAAATCGGGTCTCCGCAATGCAGCATCATCCCATCGCCCACATAAATACCCACATGGGAGATACCGCTGGTGTCATAGGTGCCCACGAAGAACACCAAATCACCGGGCTGGGGGTCGGATACCGGCGTGGAGATATTGTAGAGCCCCTGGGCGCCCAGCCGCCCGGTATTGCACAGGCCGGTGCTGGTCAGCACATAGCTGACGAAGCCGGAACAGTCAAACGATGTCTCCGGGCTGCTCCCGCCCCACACATAGGGGTATCCCAGGTATTTCTCCGCCTCGGTGATGAGGGTAGCAAACCGTTCATCCGTCAGGTACTCGGCGGGGATGTCCCAGGCCGTAGGCGGGTTCTCGATGTACTTGCCCACATACCCGGAGGACGGAAACAGATCCGGCCGGTTGCCCAGGGTAGACATATACACGGCGTACATGGAAAGCTGATCCTCGCCCATGATGTAGACCGGCACATGAGAGAGGTCAAAATTTTCCAGCGTGACGGTGCAGATATACCAGGTGTATGGCACCTCCACTTCGTACTCGTTGCCCTCGCTGTCTGTCCGGGTTTCCGTCCGATACCTTGTTTCGGTGGTCACAGTTTCGGTGAGGATGTACTGCTTGTCAAAGAGCATTTCCAAGTCGCCTTGCACCTCGTCCAGGGTAAACACCCCTTCATGGAGCGCCGACAGGATGGACAGCAGCACATAAGGGTCATGCTCGATCTCGTCCAGGTCAAAGTGATATTCGTCATAGTCGTGGGTGGCCTCGTAGGTGTCCAGGTATTCTTGAAGCTCCGCCTCCATCCCGCAATAGGCGGCCTCGGCCCCGGTCAGGTCCGCGTCCTCGGAGAGATAGGAGGACGCCACCAGGCCGGAAGTCCCGCCCCCGAACATGGAAGTGCAGGACTGCATCAGCCCCATGATGAGCATGAGGATCAAGCCGATCCCGCCCACGATGAGGAGGGTGTGCTTGTTTTTGGTGACGAAGCCGCCCAGCTTCTGGGCGATGGTCCCGCCGCCTTTCTTCGCTGCGGAGGCGGCGGTCTGGGACGCCTTGCCCGCGGCTTGGGCCGCGCCGGTCCCGGCCCGGTGGGCGGCGGCGTACTGTTTTTGCAGCCGTTTCTTCTGCCACAGGCGGGAGATGGGATTGCTGGAAGCAAGCTGGGGATTTTCCATGACGGACTTTCGCCAGTAGAAATCGGCATTGGCTTTCACCGCCGCCTGCTCCGCCTGCTTCACATCCCGCCAGGGTTTCAGTTTCCGGTCCGCACGCGCCTGATGGAAACGCCGATTGCCATAGCCCACGGCCTTCTCAATCTGCCGTTCTCCCAGGTGGCCGGCCTGAACACCGGAGTTATCGCCCTCCACCTTGCTCACTTCGCCGTGGAGGGTGGACCGTATTTCCTGCACCGGCCGGGACAATGGGTTGCCATGCTCCTTACCGGGAGGCTTTACGGGGACAGCGGCCTTTGCCGCGTCCAGCTTGTCTGCCGCCTTGTCGGACTTGCGGACAGCTTTTTTCAGCTCCGGCGCCGCTCGGTCCGCCTCCGAAAACTGCAAACGGGAGGAAGGGCGGTCCCTGGCCGCCTCCCCCTCCCGAAAGGTGTCGCGCCGCTTGCGCCGCGCCTTTTTCGCCTGGCGCCGTTCCACATGGCCCGCCGCCTCGTCCGCCGCTCGGTTCAGCACACCGGCGGTCTCATCAGCAGAGGAATAGTCCTGCTCCGGGGGACGGTCCGAAACATGGGTGGCCTCGCCGGTCACCAGGTTCACCGAAATGGCCCCGTCACGGGTCATCTTCTGGGCCTCCTTCTCAGAGGCTTTCCATTCCTGCATTTATCCGTCACCTCCTCCATAGGGGCAGATGCCGGCGCACGCCCCGGTCTCGATCATGGAAATGTAATGAAAAATGGGATAGGCCTGGGGCGGGCAGACCGCGTTTCCCAGGGTTTTCAGCCGCAGGGCCCGGTCCTTCGTGTCCTCCGTTATGCGGGGGATGCCTGCGGGTTCCTCTCGCCATAGGATACGGCCGTCCATCCTTTCGGGAAGCCCATGAGCCATTCCACCCAATCCGGGTTCAGTGCCGCCTTCTCCGACAGGGGCTGCTCCTGGTGGATCACCTGGGCCGACAGGTTGCTGGACGGGGACTTGCCCTGGAAGGCCGTGGGTTTCAGGGTGGAGCGGTAGCCCTCCGATGCCGCCGGCGTCAGGTAGAACACCGCCGCCGAAAGGCTCAGGCTCCAGATCGTCCCATCCTTGTTCCGCTTGCGGAAGATTCCATTGTCCGACAGGTACACATCCAGGTTTGCCGCGTCCCTGCAGGTGGATTTGTCGGAGGCAAGGGGCGTGGGAAACATCAGCCGCGACGATAAAAGTTCGCTGGCGCTCATGCCACGCGCCGACGCCGCAAGCCGGAAATACGAATGGGAGAACAGCGTATCCCGCTTTTGCCAGGTCAAAAATCGTTTTGTCGAGCCCCATATTGATGAAGCCAGCAACATTTTCCCCAAGCACCCAATGGGGCCGCAGTTCGGCAATAACTCTGCACATCTCCGGCCACAGGTAGCGTTCATCCGCAAAGCCCCGCCGCTTTCCGGCGGTGGAGAAGGGCTGACAGGGGAAGCCGCCGGAGATGATGGTGACTGTTTCAAGTCCTGTTTTCTCAAAAAACGCCTCCTTCGTAAATGTGGTGATGTCCCGGAACTTCGGCACATCCGGCCAGTGCCGCTCCAGGATGGAATAGGGGTAGTCCGCCCATTCACACTGGCAGACAGTCTCGAACCCGGCCGCCTCCGCCGCCAGGTCCAGACCGCCAATGCCGGAGAACAGGCTCACATGGGTCAGTCGCTCCATACCTCATCCCCTTCAAGTTCTCCCTCGTCCTGGGACTCCTCCTCCACATCCTCCAGGCGGATCATGTGGTGGCGCCGGATGATGGACTCCTCCAGGATGTCCTGGGCGGCGCTGCTGTCCTCCGGGAGGCCCAGGCTGCGGTAGATCCGCTTCATCTCTTTCTCATAATTGCCGGCCCGCTTTTTCAAGCGGAGAAAGTCCTTCTCCGTCTCCGCCTCGGACAGGCGGCGGGCCAGCGAATAGTAGAGGACGATCAGGTGGTGGATGTCGCCCACCAGCATACGGAAGCCGCTGCCGGGGATGATGTACTCATCCCGATATTTCTTGGGCTTCGGCTCCTCCTCAGGGACGGCCTCCACCTCGTCCAGTTCCTTGTCCATGAGCCCCTTCAAATCCTTGGGGTCGCCGAACACCAGATAGCGGCCGGGGATGCCCCAGCTCTGGAACTTCTCCTCGGCGATCTCGCCGTAGCGTTTCGCCGCGTCCAGCACATGGAACACGTCCTCCTCATCCTTGATCCGGCCCGCCAGGAAGGCAAGCTGATGGAGAAGGCCATACAGGTGGACTTCATCGTTGATATGGTTCAGATAGGTTTTTCCTTCGATGATATACAGTGTATTCTTCTTCATTCGATGCTCCTTTTTGAATTTTGGGCATAAGAAAACCCGCCTCGGTTGAGGCGGGTTTAATCATTTGTTATTTTTTCTTCGGTAACATCGGAATAACATTGTTTAACCACTTGTCGAACTGTTTTCCTTTGTCTCCATCATAAGCATCATATGCGGCAGGATACAAACGTTGAAACTCAGCTTTAAAATCTTCTAATGTGAAATTTTCTGGTAAGGAATCACGCACGCGGGTGAGCTTCTTAGTAATTCCATCAACAAGGTTGCCCTTTGGCTTTTTTCCCAAGTAAAGGGGTTTTCCGCCTTTGGTTACATTCATCGCTTGTGCAGCCCTAAATGCAGCTTCTTTAACAGTAAACACAACATCATGAATCGCTAACCGAGTTAGAATATCTCGAGATTGTTGGCAATCATACTTTTTAAGTTCGTTTACTGCTTCTAGTCTCTCTCGCCAACTATTCTGATTATTGGCTTTCCGTTTGAGTTCCTCAATGTTTGGAGGAGTTTCTTTAATCATAAGAACACCGCCTTCCATATTTTCTCTAATTATAGCAGACATCACCTCATTTGTTAAGTAAGAAATATGAAAATGACCTATTCTATTTCTTTGATTATATGTGTTCCACCTCGCTGGGCTTGGTGGTGAGCAGCTTGTAAAGCTCCGTGTCCTTTGGGAAGTCATCCGCAAAGGGCAGGATGACATTGTTGAAGAACAGCAGCCCGTGTCCCGGCTCGGAGTTGGTCACATAGGCAAGCTGTTCCGCCGAGATGCCCAGCCGCTCCGCTAAAATCTTGCGGTCGCCGGCGGCCTGGTTGAGCATATAGATGAAGTCGCTGTTTTCCAGGATGTTCTCGATCTCCGGGGAGGAGAGCAGGTCCTTGGGGTTCTGGGTTGCCCCCGTAGGCACCCCGCCCCATTTTCTAAACCGCTTCCAGATCTCCGCCGAATAGGCCGCCGTCTGCTCCTCCTTCAGCAGGAGGTGGAACTCGTCCACGAAATACCAGGTGGAGCGCCCGATGGCCCGGTTGATGGTGACGGTGTTCCACACCGCGTCCTGGACAATGAGCATACCGGGCTTTTTCAGGTTCTTGCCCAGGCCCTTGATGTCAAAGCAGACCAGCCGGTTGCGGATGTCCACGGTAGTGCGGTGATTAAAGAAGTTCAGCGAACCGTTCACATACAGATCCAGCGCCTGGGCCACCCGGTCGGCCTCCGGGATGCCCTGCGCCAGCAGCGCCTCCATCAGGTCGCCCAGGATGGGCATATTCTCCGGCCGGGGGTCTGCGAAGTAGGGCTGGTAGATCTTCTGCACCGCCCGGTCGATGACCGTTTTCTCGATGGCCTCCAGCCCCGTCTTGCTCCCCATGATGAGCTCGCAGAAGGACAGGACAAAATCACTTTTCAGCGCCAGGGGGTTCTCCTCGTCTGAATAGTTGAGGTTGATGTCCAGGGGGTTCACATAGTCGGTGCTGGACGGGGACAGCCGGATGACCTGCCCGCCCAGCCGGCGCACCAGGGGCGAATACTCGTCCTCCGGGTCGCAGATGATGACGTTATCTTTGGTGGTCAGGATGATGAAGGTGATCTCCCGCTTACAGCTCATGGACTTGCCGCTGCCCGGCGTGCCAAACACCAGCCCGTTGGGGCTCCTGGACTGTTTGCGGTCCAGAAGGATCATGTTGTTGCTTAAAGCGTTGAGGCCGTAGTACATGGCGTCCCCGCCCATGAACAGCTCCTGGGTGACGAAGGGGACGAACACCGCCAGGGCCGAGGTGGTCAGGCTCCGCTCGATCTTGATACGGTTGAGGCCCAGGGGGAGCGAGGACATGAGCCCATCTTCCTGCTGGAAGTCCAGCCGGGAGAGCTGGCAGTTGTAGGTCTGCGCCACACTGGCCGCCTGAGATACGGCGATCTCCAGCTTCTGCTTGGTTGCCGCCATGTGCATGACCAGGAAGGTCAGATTGAACATTCGCTCATTCCGGCTTTGCAGGTCCTGGAGGATGGTCTTTGCCGCGCCGCCGTAGGTGGCAAGGTCGCTGGGGAGTATGTCCATATCGTATCCGCTCCGTACCGCCCGTTTCTGCTCCGCAATTTTCATGGCGTCCAGGTCGGTGATCTTGCGCTTGACCATCTTGATGGCCTCGTTCTGGTTGATGCCCCGGATGTGCATGGTCACCAGGATATTCCCCTCGGTCTCCATAAACTCCGCCAAAATGCGGTCGTGGATCTCCGGGGCGGTGATCTGCAAAAAGCTCACCGCCCCGTACATCTCGCCGATGCGGAAGGTGCGGGTCTCCCCGAAGTGGAAGGAGGACGGGGCGATGAAGTCCTTGACCGAAAGGCCGCTGGGCGCCAGCCAGTCCCAATCGAAAGCGAACTTCCCGCCCTCCGGACGGCGGCCGTCTGCCGGGTGGAGGATGCCGTGAAGCAGCTCCAGCCGCTCCTTCCCGTCCAGCACATGGGCGGCGGCCCCCATGACCTTGAAGCGGTTGAGGGTGTCGGTCTCGATGCGGGCGAAGCGCGCCCGCGCCGCCGCCAGGTTTTCCGCCTCGATGGTCAGGGTCACATACTTGGTTTTCACATAGCCGTTGCTGCCCCGCTCATACTGAAAGCGCAGTATCCCGGCCGCGTCCTCCCGGATGGGGTCCAGGTCGTCCCCTTGGGGATGGATGCCGAACAGGTCCTCCTCCGGGCCATGCTCCACATACCGGCTGCTCAAAGTCATCTGCACCCCGATGGAGGGATCATAGCCGTTGTAGAAGTCGCAGAGGTGTTCAAAGATGTCCCGCTGGTCCTCCGGCCCGGCCAGGCGGTAATTCACATCCGCAAAGGCAATCGTCTTGGAAAAAGAATTGCCATCCAGCCGGCACAGCCCGTCCGGGAAGATATTGCGGAAGGGGATGCTGTCCTGCACCGTATGGGCTTTCCCATCCCCCTTGGCCTGGCGGACCACCGCCTCGATCTGCTTGCGCTCGGCCCGGGTCAGCTTACGCCTGGGCTTTGCCGTTTTTTCGTGTCTTGCCGTTTTTGCCTGCAATCTTTCTCACCTCCTGTTCCAGTTCGTATTGCCGCAACAGGGCGGAATAGAGATTGTTGGTCTGGTAGATCCGCACCTTGGGGCGAAGAAATTTATTCTGAATGAGATGCCCCAGGAACACCTCCAGGGGCTGCCCGTTGCGCTGGTACATGGCGAACAGGAAGAAAGGCAGCATGACCAGAATCATGCAGAGCGCCGCCGTGGTGGTCCCCAGCGCGCCCCTGCTCAAAAAGAAAAGCGGCACGCCAATAACTGCCGCCGCTCCAAAACATATCACCTGCCGCTTGGTCAGCCCGAACAGGACCTTGCTCTGTACCCGGCTCAGGTCCTTCGGGATCGTTACATAGGCCAATCAATGCACCTCCTTTTTCATGGGAGCATAGTCCTTAAAATCTTTTACCGTGTGGAAAATCCGTTTGTTGTTCACCCACCGCTGAAGATGGCGGGTGATCTTGGGGGCGGTGGGACGCTCATAGATCATCACATAGGGGTCATACCCCAGGGCCCGCAGGGTGTTCACCCGGTAGAGGTCCTGCTCATGGGTGCTGCCGTAGTTGGTCAGTACATACACCCGCCGGTTCCGGTCGCTTCGGATGGCGGTATGCGCCACAAAGCGCCGGAAGTGCTCCGTCAGGTCCTCCTCCGGGTTGTCCCAGGCGAAATGCACCGCCTTGGTCCGCACCTTGTTCAGCAGGGCGATGTTGTCCGGGTTCGTCAGCCGGATGTCCAGTCCCTGGGTAAAGTCCACCAGCGCCCGGCTGGCGGCAAGCTGTTCCAGCAGCGCCTCATGGTCCGGGCAGGCCAGCAGGTTGGGGTCCAGCAGTTTGATCTCGTCCTCACCGCGCCAAAATTCAGAGAGGTCAGCGACTTTGACGCTCCTGCGCCCCTCCTTGCCGCTGACAATGCAAAATCCGCAGTTTCTCGGACAGCCCCGGCTCAAAAAGCCGTAGGCCGTTCCCAAAAACCGCGGATACAAAAAGTAGTCCGGCCGGATGTGCTCAATCTCATAGGGGAGGTCCTTGCCACCCGGCCCATAGCCCGTACCGCCCTGAATGACCTGGTCCGCATTGTTCACCACGATGGTGTCCTTGGAGTAGGTGTCCGTGAATACACGGCTCTTGTAAACCAGGTCATAGCGGCCTTTGGGGCTCCACCACTCCACCCGGTCGCCCCGCCGTGTATGATACTCGGAGAGCTTCATCAGGCAGAGGTTGGGAAAGTTGTGAGAGTCCACATCCACCAATCCGATCTTCAAACAGCCACCTCCTTTAGTGCGCCCCGAACAGGGACTTGGCGAGGCTGCCGGTCTTGAAAAGCGTGAAGCACAAGAGGACCGTGTACCCCATACAGCCCCAAATGGCGCCGGAAATGTTGTCTCCGCTCAAAGAAATGCTCTCCACCAGCACCGCGTAGATCCCCACACAGATCATAATGAGAAACGCCTGGAAGCCCAGGGCCAGCAGGGAGCGGAGATAGTTCTGCCCCGTGTTGCCCCACTCCCGGTTCACCATTGTGGCAAAGGGGATGGGACCTATCGAGGTCACCAAATACACCTCAATCATCCGGCCGTAGATGACCAGGAAGATACAGATGGAGAGTATCTGCGTACACAGCCCCACGAAGATGCTCTGGAACCACAGCCCCAGCAGGGCGCCGATGCTCCAGTCCGCGAGCTGGGTCTCCAGGTCGGCGGTCACGCTGGATATGTCGATGCCTGCGTCCGAGATGATGACGCCGGCGCTCTGGCTCACCACATTCTGCGCCACATCGAACACCGCCATGACGATGTTCCAGGTGTTGGTGACGATGAGCACCGCACAGAAAGTCTTGAAGATCCACTTGAAGAAGATCCAGGTGTCGAAGTCATGGAGATTGTTCTTTTCAATGATGAGCTGGATAAGCTCATAGCACATGACAAAGGTGAGGACGATGCTGGCGAAGGGGACGATGACGGTCTCCGAGAGGTTGCGGACCATGTTGAAGATGCCGCTGTTCCACGCCGAGGGCGTCATGCCCACCTCCCCGGCGATCTCGCCTACCTTGGTATTCAGGGTATCAAACATCCCGGTCAGGTTGGATATGATACCGTCAATGAGCAGTTCCTGGAACCACTCCTGTATCGCGTCAAAGATCAACGGGGATCACCTCCTTTGCGGGAGGCCCCGTGTACCGGGACCTCCCGCGGGTGTTATGGGGAGCCATCAGCCCAGCAGGCCGGACAGCAGCGGGATCAGGGTAATGCCGATGAGGGCGACACCGCCGCCGGCCATGAGCTGCTTGATGCCCTGGGATTTTGCTTATGTGTGATAAAGAAGTAATAGAAGTGTAAAAAATTTTGCCGTTCCTATCCGGCACTTGGCCATTGTGTCGGATAGGTCGGGCGTTAGGCTTCGGGCAAGTCAATCTTGCCGACAAAGCTGTAATAAATCTCAATGTCCTGCCTGCGGGTGCCGTTCTCGTCATAACTGCACTCATGCACGACGATTTTCTCAATCATTTCCCGCAAGAGGGTGGGGGTCAATTCCTCAAAGGCAAGGTGCTTTCGGACAATCCCCATAAACTTTTCCGCGTTGACGGTGGCGGCCTGCGACTTGTCCAGTTCCTCCTGCAAAGCGGCGGCGCGGTCTTTCAGTTCCCGCTGCTCCTGCTCATAGTCTGCCGACAGTTCCATGAAACGCTCGTCGCTGATTTTGCCGTTCACATTGTCCTCATACAGCCGCTTGATAATGCGGCTCACTTCGGAAATGCGCTCCTGCGCCTGTTCAAGCTGCTTCGTGGCTGCGGCGGTCTTTCTCTTGCCGCCGATCTCGTTCTGCTGGATAAGCAGCTTCACAAAGCGGCTCTCATGCTTGGCGGCGTATTCGGTCACTTGCCGGAGATTGGAGAGGACACCGGCGGTCAACAGGTCGGTGCGGATAAAGTGCGCCGTACAGTCGCGGGTGCGCTTCTTGTAGCTGCCGCAGATGTAACAGTCCTGCTTGCGGTTCTTGTTCTGATACCGCTGCTGGTACATCACATGGCCGCAGTCGGCGCAGAACAGCATACCGGAGAACAGCCCCACCTCGTCATAGCGGTTCGGGCGTTTGCGCTGCTTGCGTAACTCCTGCACGCGCTCCCATGTTTCCGTGTCGATAATCGGCTCATGGTGGTTCGGGAAAATGGCCTGCTTCTCGATGGGGTTCTCTACGCTGTGCTTGGTTTTGTAAGAGGGCTTCTCCGTCTTGAAGTTTACCAGACAGCCGGTGTACTCCCGGTTTTCCAACAGGTGGACAACGGTATTTGTCGCCCATTTGCACTCATAGCCGGGGTGGTAGCGGCGGGTGCTGCCCGTCCTGCGGTATTCCAGCGTCCCCGGCGTGGGGATTTGCTGCTCCGACAGCATACGGGCAATCTTGGTCGGGCCGTTCCCGGCAAGGCAAAGCTGGTATATCTGCTGGACAACCGGCGCGGTTTCCTCGTCAACGATATAGTTCTCGTCCTCGTCCATGAGATAGCCATAGACCGGCTTGCTGGTAACGGGCTTGCCGCTCATGCCTTTTGCTCGTTTTACTGCCCTGATTTTCTTGCTCGTATCTCTCACCAGCCATTCGTTGAACAGATTTCGCAGAGGGGTAAAATCGTTTTCCATGCCGCCGTTTGCACTGTCCACATTGTCGTTGACAGCGATAAAACGCACCCCCTTTTGAGGGAACAGCATTTCCGTGTAAAACCCTACCTGCAAGTAGTTTCGCCCTAACCGGCTCATGTCCTTGACGATAACTGTACCCACTTTCCCAGCTTCAATGTCTGCAAGCATGGCTTGAAAACCGGGCCTTTGAAAGTTCGCGCCGGAATAGCCGTCGTCGGTGTACCAGCGCAGGTTGGTAAAGCCATTTTGTTTTGCAAAGGTTTCGAGTATCCGTTTTTGGTTCGATATGGAATTACTCTCGCCTTGCAGTTCGTCCTCATGGGACAATCTCGGATAAAGGGCGGTAATGAGGTTTTGGGTGGCTTGTCTTAACATAAAATCCTCCGTTTCCGACAGCCAGCCCCACTATTCCGTGGTTCCATTGTACCACGGAACAGGGCTGGTTGTATAGCGGCAAAAGTGTCAAATCTGCTTCTTTACAGCTTGTCAAATCGCCGGTTTTTGTGTAGCAGCGGCTTCCGCTTCCAGTACCCGCGCCATTTTGTCGGCGGCGGTGGTGGTAGTGTCTTTCTTGAAATAGCCGGACACGACAAGGACGGAATTGCCCATGCGGATTTCCGTCACGCAGTCGGGGCGGCGGGCGGTGCGGGTATCGTGCTGCTTGTTATCTGCCATAGGCAATACTCCTTTCAGTCGGTAATCAGTTTTTTCATGCTCTCCATTTTCCGCTGTGCGGTTTCCTGCCGGAAGTTCTCGCCGGTAAAGCGTACCGGGACGCACATGGAAAGCAGCCGGTCATAAATCCGGGAATGGGCGGTGTCCTCCGGGTTTCGCAGGTCGTCCAGCGTGAGGTTGGTCGTGACGATCAGCGGCTTGCCGCTGCGGTAACGGCTGTCTATCACATGGAAAACCTGTTCCAGCCCGTATTCCGTCCCGCGCTCCATGCCGAAGTCGTCAAGGATAAGCAGCGGATAGCGGCAAAGGCGGGAAATGTACTCGTTGCGCCCTTCAAAGCTGGCGGCAAGGTCGTTGAGGATAAGGGCAAAGTTCGTCATGTGGACGGGGATTTCTTTCTCCATAAGGGCGTTTGCGATACAGCCCGCAAGGTAGCTTTTCCCGGTTCCCACGCCGCCCCAGAACAGGCAGCCGATATTGTCGGTTCGCATATCCTCCCAATGCTCCACATACCGGCGGGCAATCCCGGCCTGCGGGTTCCTGCCGTTGTCGTTCTCAAAAGTCCAGTCCCGCATGGTGGGGTCGGTAAAGCCCCGGCGTTTCAATTCCTCCACGGTGTCAAGGTGCCTGCGCCGCTTCTCGGCGGCCTCCCGTTCCTCGCGGGCGGCTCTCTGGCAGTCGCACTCTGCCGGGTGGCGGTCACGCCCAAAGATAGCAGCCTTATCCGGCGCAAAATAGGCTTCTTTCGGCTTGCGGCACTTGCCGCAGTACAGTAAACCGTCCTCGCCGGTGTAGTCCTCCGGCTCCGGGGTGGCAGCCGTCATATTTTCCAAAACAGCGTTGATTTCGTTCTTCATAAACTCTCGCCCTCCTTGCATGAGTAGTCGGGTATGCCCTTTTTCGGGGCTTTCTTGGCTGCGTCCTCCTGCGCCCATTTGTAGATTGTGGCGGCATGGCTCTTGTATCGCTTGCCGCTGGACGCGATATGGCAGGATAGCCGGTCAATGTAGTAGTTCCATTTGTCGGGCAGGTCTGCTTTCAGCCCGTCCAGTTCTGATTGCGAAAGAAAGACATTTTCATATCGACCATAAGCGGCGCGGGTGGGCTGTCCCGTATCTAACTCTCGCTCTCTCTCTTTTTCTATCTCTATCTCTTTCTCTATCTCTATCTCTGGTGGACAAATGTCCGCTTGATATGGTGGACATTTGTCCGCCCCGGCCTTTGGCAAGGCTTTCTGCTCCTGCAAAGCCAGCCTTGCCCGCCGTTTCCGCTCCCCCTCGGTAGAGGATTGGCCGATAAGCAGTTCAATGTTGCTCATATACAACGCGCCGTTCTGTAACGGCTCCACAAGCCCCAGCTTCATAAAAATCTGCAAGGCTCGCTCTACGGTGCCGACTTGCTGGCGGGTAATGGTGGCAATCATCTGCGCGGTGTAGGGAATATTTTCATCAAGCTGCAACTTCCCGCCGTTTTTCAGCGATTTCAGGTACAGTTTCAAGAGAATGTTGGAATAGAGGATGCCGTCCTGCATACTTTCCAGCAGCACGATAGCGTCCTCGTCAAAGTAATTCTCTTTCAGCTTGAGGTAGTAGTATTTTCGGTTGTCTGACATGGTTCCTCCTTTGGGTGGATTTGGGGCGTTTGTACGCATTTAGAACGCCGTTTCCGGGGGAAAAGGATAAATGTATCAAGCCCCCGTTGAGGGCGGGCAAAAAACCCTTGATTTACAAGGGTTTGACAGCCCCTAAATGCGTAGAAAGGTGGTAGCGTTTGCGCTGTCGCTCGGCTTCTTTGCGGCGGCGTACTCTGGCGGCGCAGTCGGGGCAGTATTTTCCCCGGTTTGACTTGGGGACAAAGGCCGCGCCGCAGACGGCGCACCGTTTCCGGCTCCCCCGGTACAAGAGGGCTGCGGCCAGTTCCCTGTCAAGGGGCAGGACAGCCACACGGAACCACCGGCACATGAGGGAAAGGGAAATGCTCTGGACGCACATGCAAGGCTCCCCATCGTCCAACAGCAGGCAGTTTCCCTCGTCGTAGTTACAGCACTCATGCACCAGCCGCCGCGCCCGCCGGTGCTGGCGGTAGTCCATGCGGGGCAGCTTATCGCTCATGGCTCTGCTCCTTTCTGCGGCGGGGTTCCTCCCGGCGCAAAATCTGGTCGATATTCCGCTTGACCGTCTGCAACTCCGCATACCGCTGTTTCTGTTCGTGGTAGGTGTTATACAGGCCGGATTTCTTGGAAACAAGCTGCTCGATCTCGGCCTGCAACGCTTTCCGGGCGGGCAGCTTGGTAATGCCATGCTCCCGGAAATACCGGGCGGCTGCGTCGGCTATGATAAAATCGCTCTCATGCGCCTGCCGGTAGGCGGCGCGGGCTTTCTCGGATTTCTGTGCTTTCAGCCCGTCGCGGGCAGGCTTGGTCTTGGCGTAAGCAAGTACCTGTTGCTGCAACTCCTTTTTCCCTTGTAGCTTCGTTTCCAGTGCTTTCAGTTCGCCGCTGGTCTGGCGCATTTCCTGATAGGCGGTATCAACGGCGGCTTCTAACTGCTCCGGGGAAGTGAAGCCATATTCCTGATACACATTCAGCGTCGCGGCCATTTGTTTGAGGTTGTGCATGGTCGCCCAGCGTTCATAGCCCCGGCCTTTGCCCTCGGCTTTCTTCTGCTCAATGTCCACAAGCCGTTGCACATTCGGCGCAGTTCGGGCGGCTCTGTCTGCCCGCAGTTGGTCTTGGATAGAGGGCGGGGTGCTGGATATAGTCGCGGCTTTTTCTGTGGCTCTGGCGGCGTTCTGCTCCAAAACGGCAAGGACAGCGGCGCGGTCAAAGTCGTCGCCCAGCTTCCGGGCGGTAATGGGTTTCGTCCTGTCCGGCGTAAGGTAGGACAGCCGCCCCCGGCTCTCCTTGACGGTTACGCCCTCCCGCAGCAGCAGAGAGGAAAAGTCCTCGAATGAGGTTGCCGCAGACAGCGCGGTGCGTATGGTCTGCCGCAGCTTCTCCTTGTTCGTTTCAAACTTGGTCTGCCGGGGTGTGATACCGCCTGCAATCATGGGGGCGTTCTGCTTATCCAGCGCGGCCTGTCCCTTTTTCTGCGCCCAATACTCCCGGTCGGTCACGCGGTTCTTGCTGCCGTTCAAGAGGTCGATTTGGTAAAGCCCCTCCCGGTGGCACATCTCCATGACTTCGGACTTGAAGTAGCGCAAGGCCGCGTCGGTACAGCGGTGCTTGCAACCGGCTTTCGTGTCGGCTGGCCTGTCCATGTAGGGCAGGAACGGCACCTCCTCTATCCGCAGCGAATTGATAACGATATGCACATGAATGTTGCCGCTGTGGTTATGCCCGTCCGGGTGGGTGCATACAAGGGCTTGGTGGCCGGGGAAATGCTCGGCGCAAAACCTCTCGCCCAATTCCTGCGCCCGGTCTACGGTCAAGCCGTTGTCCGGGCCGTCCCGTGGGTCAAAGCTGATGATATAGTGGTGACTTTTCACATCTTCCCGCTGTTGGTTCTTCCCATAGCGGAGATTTGCCCGCATACAGGCAACGGCAAAATCCTCCGCGCCGCAGTTCAGTGTGGACAGCCGGTAGTCCTCGCGGGGGATAAGCCTGCCGGTTTCATCAAGGACGGGCTTCATGGTAAACTCGTCATGCTCAAAAAGCAGGTATTGTTCGGCGGCTCCGTAGTCGGCGTTTTTAGAGTTGATATGCTTGAGTGTTGCCAACCGCGTCACCTACTTTCTTGAGGACTTCATACTTGAGGGCGGCAAGGTCGGCTATGGCGGCGCGTACCTCGCCGGACAGCGTATTGTAGGGTGCGCCGTACTCATTCAGATACCGGGCAATCTGATTGAGGTTGCCGCCGATCCTGCCGTATTCGGCGGCCAGCTTCCCGACAACGGAGAGCAGTTCGTCATTGACCGCCGACACATGGATAACGGGGCGTATTGTGGTGCGCCGTATCGCCTGCCGGAGAAATTCCGACTGGCTGATACCATAGGGCGCAAGCCGCGCTGTGAAGTCGGCGTATTCATCTTCGGACAGCCGGGTTTTTACAACGCGGCTGCGGTGGGGTGTGTTGTATCGCTTCGGCATGGGCTGTAAACCTCCTTTCACTTATCACAAAAAATGCTCTTATCTGTTAGCCGTTTCCGGGGCGAAAGAGAGAAAAACTTTTCGCCGGACGGAAATCTTTTTTACGGCGCAAGCCGCATAGCAGGGTTTGGGGAAGGCACTCCCCAACAAGTTTCCCGCGAGGGGCAAAACCGCAGAATTGCGGATTTTGGCACCGTGGTAGAAACTTGCTCTAAGACTGCCGCAGACTGCTCCTGTCCGGGTTTTTCCGTACATAGAGCGAACAGGGCGGGGCTTTCAGCCCGCTGTGCGCGGCCTTTTTCCCTTTTCGCCAAAGATACAAATGAGAAGCCGACAGCTACCCGCTGAACGGGGATTGCTACAAACTTTCTTTTGCTTCTGTAATGCGGAAAAAGGAAATTTGGCAACCGGCGGGGCAGAAAATTTTTCCTTTCACTCCCTACACCACTGCGTTTTGAAATCTGCCAAACACCAGGGCAAAAATTTTCCCCTCACTCACTACTACAACCGGCAAGGGGCTAAATGGCCGGGAAGTCAAACGGGCAGCAAAAAAAGCAGCAAATCTTTTTCAGACTTACTGCTTTTGCTGGTCGCCGGTGGCGGCTGGTATTTAGTTTTGAAAGTTCGGGTCAGGTTAGCTCAACAAATTAGGATTTATCAATTTGACTTTAATTCTATTGCAGAGAATAGTAGTTATTTTTTTATTAACTTTACTGGCAACACCAAAATGGCTAATATTGCAGCTATAGTGTATATAAAGAATATTATTATTGTTATATTCATATTTGCTTTAAGCAGATATAAAATTACGGAAACAATAATACCGATAACCGCAAACAAGGCACATAAATTCCCCGCAACATTATTTGCATAGTCCCAATTTTCTTTATTTTCCATTATCTTTTTATTGTGGTATCCTACCCTAAAATCAGGAAATTGAGTATGCTTTTTCTTTAATACAACTGATAAAATCCCTAAAATAAATGCAAAAACAATATAGAGCATAAACAAAAAGAATTTCCCCATGAATACTCTACCTCCCACACAACTTCCAATTTGTCATTGATTTTATTATACTACAGGCAGGATAGGTTTGGAAATAGCTGAATTGTAAACTTACGGAGTGACACTGCTAATGACCGTCGACATTCGGCTTTTCATCTTATCGGTCAAAGCGAAACTTGAATAGCGCGGCGATTAGCTGCTGCTTCACATATTCCTCAACCTCGGCGTTGACCTGCCCGTGTACTTTGGAAAAGTAACGGATATATCCGGCGTAGTGGGAAAGAACGGTGTCGATTGCGTCCGGGTCGCCCTCATGCGCCTTGACGATTGTTTCATAGGGGAGAAGTTTACTCATGGTCTTTTCCCTCCATGAGCCGCCGCAGCCGTTTCAAAGCAAGCTGGATATGCCGCCCCGCTGTGCTGCGTGTCCGGCCGATATGTACGCCGATCACGCGCTGCGGCTGGCGCAGGAAGTAGTAACGGAAAAGTTCTTCCTGTGCCTGCTCCGGCAAACGGGCGAGGGCGGCGGCAAGTTCCGCATGGTACAGAACGGCGGTCTGGCCGCAGGCGGTAAAAAGATATTCTTCAAGCTGCTCCGGTTCGGCAAGCTGGACAAACTTTTCATTCATCAGATAGTCAAGGGAAACTTCCCGTTCCCACCTCCGGCGCAGCTTCAAAATTTTATCTATGGCTGCGTGACGAATGACAATCTTGCAAAAGGCATTGAATGTGTACTGGATATGCACTTTATAGGCTTCATCTTCGGTCATGGAAATTCCCCCTCTCTGATAATAGTGCGGGGCGGCAGCACTCCTTGCTGTCGCCCCTTGATTGCCTATCTGCAAAGGCGGGCGGGGCTGTCAACGGCGGCGCGGTACGCGCCGTTCATCTTGACCGTTGACTGGCTCGGCCGGCTGTGCTATTCATTCGATAATCCAAATTTATCTTTCTTTTTTTTGCTTCTTAATACGGACAAATTTCAAAAATGCCAAACGGACAACCAAAAAAGCAGCAAATCTTTTTCAGACTTACTGCTTTCGTTGGCCGCCGGTGACGGCTGGTATTCAGTTTTGAAAGTTCGAGTTAGGTTGGCTTATGAACAATTCTATAAATTTGAGACCGCTATTTTTTCTTAAATGGAGCAATAAACAGCACCACCATTATAACGACATATATCCCATAAAGAATATATGTAATTGCATTGCTCCACGGAAAACTTGCCTGTGGGTTATTCAAGGCAATAAAGATAAAAACAATCGCAATTACCAGCATAATGGCCGCAATAATTCTTGAATACTTCTTGGTCATATTTTCTTCCTCCTAAACTGATTTTCATGCAACTCATTTTCTCGACAAATAGGGCTTTGTTGTTATAGTGTTTCGATGCTAAACTGATCAGAATACTGACTTATGACCTGTTCAAAAAAAGCTATATCCTTGGCGGCAGTTATTTCTATATACATTTCCGTACCATAATGCTCGCTCCGAATATCATACAAGTCATTTTTTATATTGACTGTGAAATAGCTTGTCATTTTGTTATAGATAGTTTTATCTGTAGGGTTATCTGTCAATAATTCTTCGAGTAGTTCTTTGGTTACAATACCCTTGATTGACACCTCATTTTTATCATCTATGGCAACACCATATAAAGACGCTCTTACAATCTCGGATACTTCTTCTTTCCAGCACCGAATTTCAAATATATCACCAACATTTGCAAAATGTTCAATTATCGTTTTCCACCAATCGGATGAAATAGAACCGTCTATCATCTGGACAGCAAACCGTTTCATAGTATTACCTCAATCATATACCGCTTTATTGTTAATTTTATTATATCATGACCGGCTGTTTGAGAGAATAGGTGAATTGTAAACTTGCTGGGGAAAACCGCTAATGACAGCCAGTGTTCGTTCTTTGTTTATCGGTCAAAGCGAAACTTGAATAGCGCGGCGATTAGCTGCTGCTTCACATATTCCTCAACCTCGGCGTTGACCTGCCCGTGTACTTTTGAAAAGTAGCGGATATATCCGGCGTAGTGGGAAAGAACGGCGTCTACCGCGTCTGGGTCGTCCTCATGGGCTTTGACGATTGTTTCATAGGGCAGAAGTTTACTCATGGCCTTTTCCCTCCATGAGCCGCCGTAGCCGCTGCAAGGCAAGCTGGATATGCCGCCCCGCTGTGCTGCGTGTCCGGCCGATATGTACGCCGATCACTCGCTGCGGCTGGCGCAGGAAATAGTAACGGAAGATTTCTTCCTGTGTCTGCTCCGGCAATAGGGCAAGGGCGGCGGCAAGTTCCGCATGGTACAAAACGGCAGTTTGGCCGCAGGCAGTAAAAAGATATTCTTCAAGCTGCTCCGGCTCGGCAAGCTGGACAAACTTCTCATTCATCAGATAGTCAAGGGAAACTTCCCGTTCCCACCTCCGGCGCAGATTCAAGATTTTATCTATGGCTGCGTGACGAATGACGATCTTACAAAAGGCGTTAAAGGTGTACTGGATATGCACTTTGTAGGCTTCATCTTCGGTCATGGAAATCCCCCCTCTCTGAATAATAGTGCGGGGCGGCAGCACTCCTTGCTGTCGCCCCATGTAAAGTGATATCATCAAGGATTATTTTCGTAAGTCTGATTTTCTTCAGAAATTGGTAATTGTTCAACATTCGTGTATTCCCTGTAGGAGTTGTTTGATATAACGCCTACAATAACAAAGAATATATTGATAACAACAAATGCTACAATTATTCCAAGTACGACTTTCCAAATACGACGGGAACGACGATTTTTGATTGCTAACTGCTCATTGATACGGGAAAGCTGCTCCGCAAGCTCGTTTGTATCTTCGCAATCAGGGATATTTCCACCCAGCAGCTCGGCGACACTTACTTCAAGGATATCCGCCAGTTTTACCAGTAAATCAGCATCTGGTACTGATAAGCCCTTTTCCCATTTTGATACAGTCTGTCGAACGATATTGAGCCGAACAGCCAGTTCCTCTTGCGATAGTCCTTTTTTCTTTCGCAGGAATTTAAGATTCTCACTAAACATACACTATACCTCCTTTGCCTTTGGCGACTTCATTATAGCTAAAGAAGTCTCGTTGCGGCAAGCAATGCAAATTAACATCTGTGCATTTTCAGTATTATAAGGGGCGACAGCAAAAAATGCTGTCGCCCCTTGATTGCCTACCAGCAAAGGCGGGCGGGGCTGTCAACGGCGGCGCGTATGCGCCGTTCATCTTGACCGTTGACTGGCTCGGCTGGCTTTGCTATGAGTTCAGACCCTACCTTTTAGTTCTTCGAGAATTTGTTGATACTCTGGATTATCAGATAAAAACGAAAAGTCGTTACCGCTTTCCATTTCATTTTTCATCATATCAAATAGTCGTTCTGAAAAGCTATTTGTTTCACTGCCATGCAAATGACGATAAAGAGGACAATCTTGTGGTTTCCATTCTTCTTGGATAGCTGGTAACATAGATTTAAGCGCAGTTAAGCATTTCGTTTTATCCTGTTCGATAACAGAAAGCTGGAGTTTTGCAATGTAGGGAATATATGGTGGGACATGGCACAATTTTGATACTTGCTCATAAATTTCTGCGTAAAAGTTTGCGTCCTGCATTCGGTTCTCTTTTACTGCTATCTCCAACATATTCATTAAGGCAGTTTGAATTTCGGTTGCGCTATTTAAGACCCTGTGTTCCCATATTTTTAAAGCGTCCAAAAATTTATCTTGCGCTGTATAGAGAATGGCAAGTTGTTCTTCCTTATCAACAGAAGTAGATGGGTAGGTGTTAATGAGTTCTTCTGCCTTAGAGTAATTTTTTATCTTTCGATTATAAGAAATCAACATACTGATTACAGTTTCCTTGATTTCAATATTTTCACTGGTAGACAATCGTTCATAAAATTTTATGAAGGTTTCTTCATAGCGTTCCGGCTCTGCAACTCCGTAAAGAAACAACGCGCCATGTAAATACATGATTACGGAATATGTTAGACTTTCACAAGTTGGGTATTCATGTATCTTGTCAATTCCCATTTTGAAAGCAGTATCATAATCTTTTTCGCGAACAGTCTTATCGACTTCATCTACAAAATTGACTATCTCTACATCACTCAAATCGTCTTGAAAAGACATAAGTGTATTGAGGTCTATCTTTAGTAATCGCGCCAATGCGGGAAGAAGCGTTATATCGGGATATGTACTGCCTTTCTCCCATTTATTAACTGCCGGTGTCGATACGCCTAAATACTCCGCAATTTGCTCTTGTGTGAGAGATAAGGCTTTCCTTTTTTCTCGGATGATTTCATTGATTTTCATATTGCACCTCCGTTCTTCTGTAAATCATAATAGCAGAGATAATTTCACGGAACAATGGAGCAAATATTAAAAATTGAGTTTACAAAATTAACCTATGGTTAATAATTGGAATTGTGGGCTGCTGTCTATAAATTCTTGCGTGTTACTTTATGGCACATGAGCATTACTGGCAGGGTTATCCTGGCCGTAACCTTCCAGGAGGTTGATGCCGCCCCACACGCACAGGCCGCCGCCCAGGGCGATCACCAGAGTCTGCAACACGTCGATAGCGTTAGTGAAAAAATCCATAAATCATATTTCCTTTCGTTTTGTAGAATTGTTATTGAAGGTCTGCTGCGGTCAATTTGTACATCTCGAAAGGCTCATCCGGCTTAACAATAGCCGGTTTGCGTTTCATGTACCGTTCCATATCAAAGAGGTATTTCTTGTCGGCGTCGGCGGTGTACTTGTAGTTGGGGTGCTTCGTCAGGTCGTACTTGTCCGAGAGGAAGGGACGCACGCCCCGCAGCATGAAGATACACTTGCCTCCGTCCATTACCGCCAATTCGTCCTGGGTCATCAACTCCTTTCCCAATTTCTGATAGGTGAGGCCGTGAGAAACCTGGCTGCCCCGGTTCTCCGATTGATTGAAGCTGTCGATGGTCTCCTTGCCCAGCAGCTCCGAGATCTCCTTCAGGGTGGATTTCTCCTTGCCTCCCAAAAACAAGGTACTGTCGCAGTTACCCACGATGGTATCCGCCGCGTCCTTGTAGATGGTCTTTAACTGGCTTTGGCGCTGCAAAATAATAGAAGCCGATATTTCACGGCTTCGGATGGTAGCAATCAATTTCTCGAAGTTTGGAATTTGCCCAATATTCGCAAACTCGTCCAGCAGGCACCGCACATGGACCGGCAGGCGGCCGCCGTAGAAGTCGTCCGCCTTGTCGCACAGGAGGTTGAAAAGCTGGGAGTACATGAGCGCCGCCACGAAATTAAAAGTGCTGTCCGTATCCGAGAGGATGACAAACAGCGCCAATTTTCGGTCGCCCAGGGTGTCCAGCTCCAGCTCGTCCTCCGCCATGAGGTCCCGCAGTTCCGCGATGTCAAAGGGCGCCAGGCGGGCGCCGCAGGAAATCAGTATGGATTTTAGAGTTTTGCCCGCGGCCATTTTGAATTTGCGGTACTGCTTCACGGCGAAGTGGTCCGGGTGTTCCTTCTCCAGCTTGGCGAACAGCAGATCCACGGGGGACTGAAACTCCTCGTCATCCTCCCGCGCCTCGCTGGCGTTGATAAGGTCCAGCAGGGTGATGAAGTTGCGCTCCTCCGGCTCCGCCTCGTACCAGATGTACCCGATGAGGGCGGAATAGTACAATCGCTCGGCCTTCACCCAAAAATCCTCGGAGCTCTTTTCGCCCTCTCCCTTGGTGTTGAGGATCAGGGCGTTCACCAGCTTCAAAATATCCTTCTCGCTGCGGATGTACGCCAGAGGGTTGTACCGCATGGACTTCTTGAAGTTGATGAGGTTCAGGCTTTTAATGCGGTATCCCTTGCGATCCAGCAGGGCGCCCACCTCATTCAGGATGGTGCCCTTGGGGTCCGTGACCACATACGAAGAATGGCACTGGAGCAGGTTGGGCTTGACGAAGAACCTCGTCTTGCCGGAGCCGGAACCGCCGATGACCAGGATATTTTTATTTCTTGCGTACTTGGGTTCCTTCGGGCGGCTCGACATGGTGATCCGCTCCGTCTGGGTGAGAAGGACGTTTTGGGAAAAGTCCTTGTCCATGTAAGGGGCAATGTCGGCCGGGGTGCCCCAGCGGGCGCTCCCATACTCCATGCCTTTGCGGTATTTCTTCGCGTTCTTGCCCTTGGAGTAGACCACCAGCCGGATCAGCACCGCGCCGGCGGCGCCCACGCACAGGTCCACCAGATGGAGGCTGGGCGCCAGACTGGCAAAGGCCGCCGAAAAGCCCTGCCCGATGTGGAGCAGCTTCTCCGAGGCGTCCGCCCCAGGCGCCAGCCGCACACCCTGGCAGAGCTTGTCAAAGAGATACACGAAGATGAGATACGGGAGGTTGAGCAGCACCAGCTTTTTCACCTTGTCGGTCATCGCGCCACCTCCCGGTCCTTGGCTTTGACCTTCTCCCGTTCCCAGTGCTTGGTCTTGGCCTGTTCCTGGGCCTGGGCCAGCCGCTCCCGGATGGTGGGGCGCTTCTCCCGGTCCAGGGTCATGGCGGTGAACTCCTTGAAGGCCGGTTGGAGCTGGTCCTTGTCCTTCGCCTTGAAAAACACATAGTAGTGTGGGGGTTCTGTATGGGGGTCCTTCTTCAGGGCGTAGTCGATGTCGTACTTCTTCGCCACCGCCGAAAACGCCTTGATGTTCTGCTCCGTGATCTCAATGTTGGTCAGGGAGGCCCCATGCTGTTTGAGCTGGTGAAGGGTCTGTTTTCCCTGACGGAGAGTGCGCTGGGAGGGCTTTTTCTGCATCTCCTCCAGCACCTTCTTCAGGGCCTTTTGGAGCAGGTCCGCGGTCATCTTGCCCGCCTCCACCGAGAGGGAGACCGCGCCTTGGGTGATTTCTTCCTGCATAGGCGCTACCTCCTTTCTCCGCCGCCGTACAGGTCATAGCTCACCAGGGAAGTGTAGTAGCTGCCGATGGTGGCCGGGGCGTTATACAGGGCGGCCAGCAGGTATTTCTTGATATTGCGGACATAGGTGGTGTTCTCCCGCATCCGGTCCAGCACATACTCGATGTGGGAGCTGTCCAGCTTCAGGAACCGGGACTTGACCACCTCCGCCGGGTAGTCGTCCCCGGCGATACGGATCATCTCCCGGTTGGAGCACACCGTGTCCACCATGAGCTCCACCAGCTCGTCCAGGCGGTCACGGTCAAGGCGGTGGTTCTGGATGAGGCAGTCATACTCGATGTTCTCCAAAATCAATTCCCGATAGCTTTCCCGTTCCCGCATCCGGTCCCGTCCTTTCCGGTCCGAGCCCCTGGGGGTTTGGGGGATTGATTGGACAGGATTTGATCCTTCCGTACTTGATAGATCTTTTTTTGATTTTTCTTTACTTGATCTATTAGTATTTAATTGTGCGGGGTTTCCCTGTTCAGGTTCTTCCAAGACAGGGGAAGCCTGTTCAGGATTATCCAAGACTGGATTTTCCCGTTCAGGTTTTTGCGGTTTTGGTTCCGGCGGTCTGGGCTGCTCCAGGATGGTGTACTCGATGGCGCCGAGCTGGCCGTTGGGGTTGCGGACCCGCTGGCGGATCACATAGCCGTGTTCCTCCAGCTCCCGCACCCCGGCGCAGATACTGTCAACGCCATCCTTGCAGATCCGGGCCAGCCCCTTGGTGGTATAGTCCCACTCCTCCGGCAGGGAGAGCATGAGGGAGAGAAGGCCCTTCGCTTTCAACGAGAGCGACTTGTCCCGCAGGTGATGGTTGGACATCACCGTGTAATCGCGGGTTTTCTCAATGCGGAATACCGCCATGTTGGATACCTCCTTCCTTCGGTTTTGAAAAGTGTTCGTTTCGGCGGGTTTGCGCCCCTGTATCGCCGCCCGGCCTCCCATGAGGGAAAGAATATGGGCGGCTTCATTTGCGCCGCCCACAGGCGAAAAAACAGGGGATTTCCCACCCGTTTTTATACAGTTTTGCGTGCCCCCGGCAGGGCATAAAAAAACGCCACAGGTTTGTGTTACCCATGGCGTTGCCCCGGCAGATGGCCGGTCTGTATTCAGTTATATGGTCACGGGGCGGAGGCCCCGATTGACGGGTACTGTACCCGTATCTTGGCATTTCGTGGTCTTTCAGCGTGTCAAGGCTCACTCAACAGTAGTAAAATCGTAGTAAATGAGATGGTTTTGACCTGTCTGAAATGCCCGTGGATACAGTGTTTTCAAGGGATAATCAGATTTTGGCTTGATTTTTCAAAACAAAAGTGGCGTTGTTTCCGTAATGTTAGCTTGCAATTGAAAAAATGTCAAGTATTGTTTTCGGTTCAGGCAATTCGTCGCACACTGGCCCTACTGCACCACGTGGTGAGGAAGTGTATCAACAAGAAGAAACATATTAAAAGGCAATTGCTAAGTGATTGAATGGTTTCCTGATTGGCTGGTGCTGTTTATTTGCCATTGGCTTTACTGTTGGATTGTTGAAGATGCCCTAGGGCGATAAACAAGGCCTTGGCCTGCGCTGCACAATTTCCGATCTTGAATCGGGACAGTATGGGCAAAGAAAAGTTTCCGAATATGACGCATTCACAACAAAATATGATGGACATGCGACAGCCAGTATGTTATTCTGTTGCCATCAAGACTGGGAGGGCCGTTACACTATGGAAAACGTAATTGCTGATCGGGTAAAAAACACCCGCCTTACCAAATCTCAGCGAAAAATTGCCGAGTTTTTTATTCAGCACCCAGAACGAGTAGGCATGAGCTCTTCCATGGAAATGGCCAGGGCCATTGGCGTCAGCGATGCCTCCATCACCCGTTTTGCCAGAGCCATCGGGTATGAAGGCTTTACCGATTTGAAGAACGACATTTACAACAGCCTGGCCAGCCAGGCTGCCGGCGGAATCAATAACTTGTCCCTGGCAGAGCGTTTCGAGGCCAACCGCACTCAATTTGGAGGAGACTCTCTGGCGGAGTATATGGGGGTAATCCAGTATAATCTGGAACGAACATTCCGCCAGAACAGTGACCAGCAGTTTCAAGCAGCTGCCGAACTGTTGCGGAATGCCGGTCACCGTTATATCATTGGTTTCCGGGGATGCCTGGGTGTGGCCAATCAATGTGCTTGGCTACTTCGTTTTCTGCTGGATCACGTTGTCCACATTTGTGACGAAGGCCCAGGCGGCATCGGCAGTCTTCAAGATATACAGCCGGGGGACTGTGTTCTTCTATTCTCTATGAATCGTTTCTACAAGTCTGACCTTCGGCTGGCCCAGCTAGCACGGAATCGGGGAGCATCGGTTATCTTAGTAACCAACAGTGTCCTCTCCCCTCTGTCAGAACTGGCCCATGTTTTGCTGATGGCAGAGTGCAAAAATGTCAGCTTTTTTAATTCTGCAATGGCTGTGACTCTGATTTCCGAATACTTGGTAACCCGTCTGGCCCAATTATTGCCGGAGGACTATCGCCGCCGGGCCAGTGAGCGTGATGAATTAACCGCAGAATTGCGTTTGTGAATTATCAGATAAATTAATATGAAAGAGCAGACTTTACAGTCTGCTCTTTTTGCATATCACACAAAAATAATGTTGTATTTTCTTCATAATATAAATTGACATTTGTAAATACGACAGTATATTATAGTTGTAGCATCCACGACAAAACGCGCGGGTGCGATGTGTACACATCTTTCGCCGGTTGGCCGCCGGATCAAAAAGGAAGAAGGACGACACAATGATTGTCTATCTAAGCGAATACATCTATCCCCCGGCGGCAGAGAAACTGAAGCAGCATGCCACCGTAGTGGATAATTTCAATCATATCGAGGAGATCGACGCAATCATCTTGCGAAATATTCCTGTGACAGCAGAGATGATGGACCGCGCCAAAAACCTCAAGGTCATTGCTAAACACGGAATCGGCTGTAATACGATTGACGTTGCAGCTGCCAAGGAACGGGGAATCCAAGTAATTTATACACCCACAGCCAATGCTGACTCAGTGGCGGAGATGACGGTGGGACTGTTTTTGATGCTGGAGCGGCGGATATACGAGGCCAACGTAAAATGCCGCAACAGCCAGTTCAAAACCATTGCCCCCCGCGATTTCCTGGGAACAGAGGTCAAGGGGAAAACGTTCGGCCAGATCGGTATGGGCAATATCGCTCAACGAGTCGCCCACATTATGCGGGAGGGCTTTGGGACAAAAGTACTTGGTTACGATCCGTTTATTTCAGCGGAAGAAGCGGCAAAACGAGGGTTTGAGAAAGTTGAGACGCTGGAGGAGCTGCTGGAACAATCTGATCTGGTGAACATCAATGTGCCCTTGGTCCCCTCTACCACCAATATGATTTCCGGAGACCTGTTCAATCACTTCAAGCCCGGCGCTGTGTTTGTGAATGCAGCCCGAGGCGCAGTAATTAATGAGAACGATTTGTATGATGCCCTGGTTTCCGGCAAACTAAAAGCGGCGGCCTGCGATACATTCGTTCAGGAACCGCCCACCGCAGAAAACAAGCTGTTGTCCCTGCCAAACTTCAGCGCCACGCCTCATATCGGCGGCAATACGGAAGAATCTTTACAAAAAGCCGGTACGGAAGTGGTGGAGGAAACGCTGAATGTTCTGGCCGGCAAAGCACCGATTCATCCAGTTCGGTGAGTGCATTTTCAAGCTAAGACTAACGGATCATAAGGAGGAGATCTTATGGGACATTGGAGAATCGAAAGCGGCAGTCTCTGGCAGGAACAAGACTTTGCCGCTAACCGTGAGATCGTCATGGAACTCGTGGAAGAGCCGGACTGCGTGATCCATCTGCGGGAGGATGATCTGATCCTTCCAGGAATGATTGACATGCACGCTCATATTTGGGCTCCTCCGGCCCGTTCGCCATTTGGCGTGGAGGGAAACCGGTACTTCTCAGAGGGATTTGTGGGCGCTTTAGATGCCGGCACCTTCGGCGTAAATGACTGGGAGCAGGCGCAGAAGTACTGGCAGACATTTTCCAATCTGCGTCTGAAGTCGTTCCTTTCAATTCTGCCGGAAGGACTGACAGTTTTCCCTCCGGTAACACCCACACTGCCCGAAGAAATCGATACGGATCGCTATGTGGATGTAATCTCCGCTCATCCCGGTCAGGCGCTTGGCGTCAAAGTACAGCTGGGCTGGCTGCCCTACAGGAGCGCGGAAACCGATACCGCCCTAATGCGTTTATGCCGAGAGATCGCGCACCGCAGCAAAACTCACATGATGGTTCACACTTCCGGCCAGTGTATGGACGCACGGGACTCCGCCAACTTCCTGCAGCGCGGTGATATCCTGACCCACCCCTATTCTGGGTTTTCCAACACGATCCTGGACGAGCATGGAAATGTTTTGCCCGAGGTATTTGCCGCCCGGGAGCGGGGCGTCCTGTTTGATGTGGGATATGCCGGAAAACATTTTTCTTGGCGGGTATTTCGGGAGGCCTATGCCCAGGGACTGAAATTCGACACTCTGGGCGCGGATCTGGTGGAGATGTCCTATCGAACCCCCGGCAGCAAAGTCGTGGACCAGTTTCATATACTCTCCGCACTGCTGAACTTTGGCATTAGCCGCGAAGAGGTATTCCAAGCGCTGATGACCAATCCCGCCCGATATTTAGAGTTCCCCCTTACCTACCGCAATCAGTGTGTGGTCCTGCGGCGGCAGGAACGAAACTTTGAGATGATTGATGGGCAGGGGGAAAGCTATTCCTGCAGTTTCTTGTATACCCCCATTCTGGTGATTCAGAATGGACAGTTACTAAAGAATCAGACACAATGCAAATAAAAACGAGGAGGAGCAAGCGATGAAAATGAAGAAGAGATGGATGGCGGCCCTGATGGCAGCGGTAATGAGCCTGAGTTTTCTGACCGGGTGCGGTTCGGCCACAGGAAGCAGTGATACCGGTAGTGAGGAAAGCGAAACCACGGTTTTAAAAATGGGTCATGTGTATGCGGAGGATTATCCCATGCACATTGCCATGCAGGAAATGAGCGACTATATCTACGAAAATACGGACGGCCGGTATCAAATTGATCTGTATGCCAACTCCACCCTGGGCGGAGAGAGCGATCTGATCGAGGGTGTGAATATCGGCACCGTTGACATGTGCTTTACCGCTTCCACACCTCTGGCAAATACGGTGCCGGCGATTTCCTACCTGGATTTGCCGTTCCTGATTCAGGACTATGATCATGCTGACGCAGTGTTTTTTGACGCCGAAAGTCCCATCCGCGCTTCCATCATGGGTGATATTGATGCTGCCGGCTTCAAGACCCTGACCCTGATGGAGAATGGCTTCCGGCAGCTGTTTACCAACAAAGATGTTCAGGCTATCGAGGATCTGAAGGGCCTGAAAATCCGCGTGATGGAGAACGCCCTCCATCTGGAACTGTGGGAGGCCCTGGGTGCTTCGCCTACGACGATGTCTGCGTCCGAGGCGCTGACCGGCCTTCAGCAGGGAACCATTGACGCAATGGAAGTGTTCAACACTGCCGCCGTGGCCAATGGCTATGCAGAGATGGTCTCCCATTATGTAGAAACCAATCATATCTATACCTGCGGTGTGCTTCTGATGTCCTCCAGAGTCTGGAACAGCCTTTCCCCTGAGGATCAGGCCGTGTTTGAGGAAGCGGCTCTGTTGGCCATGGATTCCAACAATCAGGAGCTCCGTGAAGCGGACGAGGCTGAGCGGGAATTTATCATCAATGATTTGGTGGATACCCACACCGCCCTGAATCAGGGTCAGCTCAGAGAGATGGTTCAAAGCGTGTATGACGGGCACCCTGAGTATGATGATATGGTGGAGCAGATTCAGGCCTTGGCTGGCTAACGGCAGCGTTACCTGTTAAACGAAAGAGATTGTGGGGGGTAAACGTGGCTAAACTCTGGAGCATTATACAGCGGATTTCGTACGCGATCGCAGCTTTCTGTATGTTTGCGGTCATCGTACTGATCTTTATAAACGTTCTTTGCCGGTATGTGTTTGCGTTCAGCATTTCCTGGAGTGAAGAGATGACTCGCTACATGTTCATTGGAACGCTGTTTTTCACTTTGAACATTATGGTCAGCCAGAATGCCGCCCTGCGTGTGGATATTCTGGATACGCTCATCCACAGCCAGCGCAGTAAGCACATTCTGAATCTGGTTACCTATCTGCTGACCATCGTGGCGCTGCTGGTTTTCACGGCCAGCGGGATTATGCTGGTGCAGGCCGGCTTTACGTCGGTGAGCCCCAGCATGCATATCCCCATGTGGATCATCTATGCAATGATGCCGCTTGGCTATTTTCTGGCGCTGATCGAGGTCCTGCGCAAAACCGTGGCAGAGCTGCGGGACATGCGGAATTCTCGGGACAAGGAGGGATAACGCGGTATGGAATTGACACCTATTATTCTGCTGGTCAGCTTATTGGCATTCATGCTGATCGGTGTACCCATCGCGTGGTCCCTTTCTCTGTCCTGTTTTGCAGCTCTGCTGACTATGGACTCCATGCCGTTGGCACTTCTGACGCAGCGTGTTTTTAACGGTGCCAACAATTTCAGTTTCCTGGCCGTGCCGGCTTTCGTGGTAGCCGGAGAGGTGATGAGTCAGGGAGGCATCTCCAAAAAACTGGTGGATATGGCAACCGTCCTGCTGGGGCGAATGAAGGGTAGCCTGGGAATTATCTCCGTGGTGGCCAGCACGATCTTTGCGGCGCTCTCGGGATCTGCCACAGCCACTACGGCAGCCATCGGCGGGCTGATGTATCCCGAGATGGAGCAGCGCGGCTATCCCAAGGACTTTTCTGCGGCGGTCCAGGCCATCGGCGGTACGCTGGGGCCGGTCATTCCGCCCAGCCTCATGATGATCTTTTATGGTGTGGCCACAGGAGAGTCGATCACAAAGCTGCTGATGTCCGGCGTAGTACCCGGGATTCTTACGTGCATGCTGCTCTGCTTCATGGTCTATATCATTGCCAAGCGCCGGGACATGCCCACGGAAAGTGTGGCGTTCTCCTGGCGGAAGCTGTGGGACAGTGTGCGGGATTCTTTCCTGGCCCTGCTGATGCCCATTATTATTCTGGTAACTATCTACTTTGGTATCTGCACTGCCACGGAAGCGGCCGCCATTGCCGCTGTCTATGGTATTCTGGTGGCCCTGTGCGTATATCGGAGCATTACCATTCGTCAACTTTGGGATATTTTTAAGAAGAGTGCGGTACAGACGGTCGTGATTTCCATCATGGTGACAACAGCTCAGCTGTTCGGTTGGATTGTGACCTATTACAATGTGCCTACTATTTTAGCGCAAGCAATTCAGTCCGTGTCCTCTTCCTCTTTGGTGTTTTTGTTCCTGACGCTGGTGATTTTGATGATTGCAGGCATGTTCATGGAGGCTCTTTCCGTCGTGATCATTGTGGCACCGATCCTGCACCCGGTGGCTCTGGTATATGGGGTAGATCCCATTTTCTTTGGATTCTTCGTGGTGTTCGTTATGTGCATCGGCATTGCCACGCCGCCTTTCGGCCCTTGTCTGTTTGTCAGCTGCAGCATTTCCAACCGTCCCTTCGTAAAGGTAGCCAAGGAGGTTCTTCCTTTCATCTTGGTGGAGGTCGCTGTAGCAGTAATCGTTATTTTCTTCCCGCAGATCGTCACTTTCCTGCCGGGTTTGATGGAATAACATACGAAGGAGAGATCTCCCTATGAACTTATTTGATAATACGCTGCGGGACGGCGGCAATGTGGTGGGTCACGGTTTTTCCGCAGAGCTGACCATCAGCATCGTCAGAGGCCTGCTGGCCGCCGGCATTCAGGACATTGAGCTAGGTAACTGCAAGGGGATGGGTGCATATGAAAAGTTACAGGCAACAAAAGCCCTCAGTGACCAGGAGTATCTGAAGATTTTGAAACCGTATGTGTCCCAGGGCCGTCTGGGCATGTTCCTGATGGCCAAGCTGGCAGATGAGACCCTGACCCGCACGGCGAAAGACGGGGGCCTGACCTTCCTGCGGGTTGGGGCCAATGCCGGGGACGGGGCCGGATCTGTTCAAGCAGTCGAGCTGGTGAAAAAGGCGGGTTTGATTTGCCGGTACTCTCTCATGAAGGCCTACGTCTCCACCCCGGAGGAACTTGCCAGAGAAGCAAAAATGCTCCAGAATGCCGGCGTAGATATGATTACCATTATGGATTCCGCCGGCACCATGTTTCCTCAGGAAGCGGTTTCCTATGTGAAGGCCCTGAAGGCTGCGGTGACGATCCCGGTCGGCTTCCATGGACACAGCAATCTCGGCCTGTCTCAGGCCAATGCTCTGGCGGC
The DNA here is from genome assembly GCF_054476235.1 of Dysosmobacter sp. Phy. Taxonomy (NCBI): domain Bacteria; kingdom Bacillati; phylum Bacillota; class Clostridia; order Eubacteriales; family Oscillospiraceae; genus Dysosmobacter; species Dysosmobacter sp. Phy. The sequence continues at coordinate 1,376,709 of NZ_CM136997.1, read as the reverse complement.
GGTGGCTGCCGGCGCCGATGAGATTGACTGCGGGTTACTGGGTATGGCCCGTTCGGCGGGCAACTGTGCAACCGAGTTGGCTGCGGCAACTCTCAAAAAAGAAGGATATCTGCAGGATGTGGATCTGTATGGACTGCTGGACTATCTGGATCAAGAGTTGATTCCCGCCATGAAGCCTTACGGATACCATGTGGCGGTAACGCCTACGGATCTGATGCTGGGTCTTGCTGGCTGTCACTCCAACTTCCTGCCCATGTTCCGTAAGGTGGCGGAGGCGGAAAATGTTTCGCTGCATCGCTTGATCGCTGATGTCTCCGCTGTGGACCGGAAGAATCCGTCGGAGGAACTGCTGCGGGAGATTGCTAGAAAATTAAAGTGAAGGAATCTAAATATATGTAGCAGATTCATTCATTGTATCTGCTGAAGATATTACCAGTTTCCCGAGAGCATTGTTTCCATCTATTTATCGGTTATAGTAATTACTCCTTTTACCAGAAGCCCCTCCATTTGGCGGGGCTTCTGGTATATTCATTATTTAGAAAATTGATTGTTTTCGAGCACTGAAGAGTAAGAACACGTAGAGAGAAAATTCTCAATGACCACGTTGACTACAAACGGTAGGACACAGCTCAAAGGGCTCATAGTCGTAGCTGGATTCGCAATATCATGATGATTTGTGCGTAGCTTAGTGAAAGGTTTACAGAAGGTTCACAGATGACCGGGGGGCAGCGGTTGACACAGCTTCTCTCCAATTTTATAATACAAATACTGGAAATTAAAAGCCCGGTAGCCCTTCACGCGGGCCAGTACAGTACCACAAGTGAATAATGGCATGTTAGGGGGAAGGGCGCCATCCGTGATCGTAAAGACAAGGACGATCTGGATGGCTTTTTGTTTTCTAGGGAGAAAGAAAGGAGGAATGTGGATGAGTGGTTAAACACGAGTTGCTGGACAACAGAATTTTTAAGAACGGTGGTGATATGCATTCACGCACAGCCCAAAAACAAATTGGTTTTCTTAATCAAAAAGGAAAGCCGCCGAAACTGCTGCAACAGTCCGGCGGCGCGCCGCGTTCCGAAAAACGCAGACTCCATCTGCAAACAGTCTAACAGAGAGACTTCCGGAACGCAAGATTTTGTTCTCTGAATTTGAAAAGAACACGGAGGTACTCTATGCCGATTCTCGGTGAACGATTCTATCAAATGAGCAATGCCATCTTTTGCTATGACCTGAAACCAATCCCGCTGGCGGTATACAGTTACCTGGTCTGCTGCGCTGGGCAAAAAGATCTGTGCTGGCCCAGCATCAAGACCATCGCACTGCACTGTAGCTGTTCCGAAAATGCTGCACGGGACGCAGTCAAGCAGTTGGTGGAACGCGGATTCATTCGCAAGGTGGCAACCAAGCAGATGCGCCGCGACGGACGCTGGCGGCAGAGCAACAACCGCTACTACATCCTGCCGCTGCCTGCGCTTTCCACCGTAGGGTATCGTGCAGGCAGGAGCTCTACCACAGAAGATGGCGGGGAAGTGTATCAACAAGACGAAGGATAACAAGGAAAAGCCCGTGTGCCCCTTGCGAGGCCCTGTGTAGAGCGGCTTGGGCCCCGGCAGGGTCCCGGCCCCTCCCGGGGATTTCAGACGGATTTGGGCCGGTTTTGAGGCTCTGCGGAGGACAACACAGGGCTCCCGCCGGAGCCCAGCGAAGCGGGTCCGGCGGGAAGAGGAGGAGCAGCGGAATGAGCGAATTTTCGCCCTTTTGGGCGAAAATGAGGGATATGGAGCTTGTGACGACGAAAAGCTGGATAAAGGCCTGGGGTCACCGCCCCAGCTTTCACCCGGCACATCTGCCCGCAGTGCGGGCAGTTTCAAGGGGTTCCGAAATCACAGGAAGTGGGGTCAAAAACAGAGAGAGAAAGAGATTCTGCGGTCGTTATCCCGCGGGACTTACGCCCACAAGAAAAAACCAGGGGTCACCCCCAAGAAAGGAGGCCTTTATGAGCCAAAAAGAGAAGTTTGCCCTCTACCTGACGCCGGAGATGAAGGCGCGGCTGGAGCGGCGTTATCAGGAAGACGGCAGCCGCAGTCTCACCGGATTTATCGAGAACGCTATCAACTTTTATCTGGACTATCTCAGCGCCAACAACGCCGGCATGTTCCTGCCATCCTCAGTGCAGTCCTACCTGGATGGCCGACTGGATCAGTTTGAAGATCGCATGGCGTCGCTGCTCTTCAAACAAGCGGTGGAAATGGACATGGGCATAAGCGTTCTTGCGGACTGCGTCAATCTGGACGAAGCGTACCTGCGGAAAAAACGTGCGGAGAGTGTGGCCAGCGTGAAGAAGTTCAACGGACGACTGCGTCTGGAGCAGATTGTCAAGCGTGCACAGGAGCAGCGGGACGGTGATGATGGATGGCAAGACTGATCGTCAAGAGTCCGTATATCAAGTGCGGAGGTAGTCAGGGTGCAGACGGTTACATGAGGTACATTGCGACGCGGGAGCGGGTGGAGATCATCCCGGATGACCGCCCGCCAACCCGCAAGCAGGAACAGCTCATCACAAAGCTGACGAAAGACTTCCCGGATGTGAAGGAGCTGCTGGAGTACGAGGACTATGTGCAGAAACCAACGAAAGCCAACGCCTCATCGATGATCACGCTGGCGCTGGAGGAGCACTGGAAGCAGGTGCAGCAGACGGATGGCTACATGAAGTACATCGCAACCCGGCCTCGTGCAGAGCGGCTGGGTGACCATGGCCTGTTCGGTGACGTGGATCATGTGGATCTGGACGCAGCCATGTCCGAACTGGAACACTACACCGGCAACGTCTGGACACACATCATCTCTCTGCACCGGGAAGACGCGGAGCGTCTTGGCTACAACAACGCACAGGCGTGGCGGGCTTTGCTCCGTGCTCGCCGTAACGACATCGCGGCAGCTATGCACATCCTGCCTCAAGACTTCCGGTGGTATGCAGCGTTCCACGACGAGGATCACCATCCACATGTTCACATGATGGCCTGGTCGGTGAAACCGGGGCAAGCACACCTGGATCGGGATGGCATCCGCCAGATGAAGTCTCAGCTCACCAATGATATCTTCCAACAGGAGCTGCTCCATGTCTACGAACAGAAGTCTGTCTCCCGGGATGAACTGGTTCGTGAAACTCGGAAGGTCATGCTGGAACTGTCCCGGCAGATGCGGGATACAATCTGTGAGCACAGCCAGGCGGAGCAGATGATTTGGAAGCTGTCCCAGCAGCTGGGGGAGGTCAAAGGCAAGAAGTCCTACGGCTATCTTCCACGGCCCATGAAGCGGCAGGTAGATGAGATCGTGGATCAGCTGGAGTGCATCCCTGTCGTGGATCAGTGCTATCAGAAGTGGTGGGAGCTCCAGTGTCAGGTGAACGAGTTCTACTCGGGGAAGAAGCAGCCACGCCCGCCACTGTCAAAGCAGAAGGAGTTCCGGGCCATCCGGAACGCCGTCATCCGGGAGGCGGAGAATATCCATCTGGGTAAGATCACCTTCGAGGATGAAAAGATGGAGGAGAGAGGGGAGTGGGTGGACAACTGGGAGGTCTCCTACGAGTGCCTGCGGCTGCGGGCCAGGATCGAAGACAGCAAGCTGCCGCTGGATCAGCGGGATGAGGCGGTGGAGGATCTGGAGCGGCTGGCGGAGTACGGTGATGTTCATGCCCAGTACTTCCTGGGACTGCTGTACCGGGACGGCGGCCTGCTGCTGCCGGACGCAGAACAAGCCGCCCACTGGCTGGAACTGGCGGCAAAGCAAAATCTGTCTGCAGCTCAATATGCGTTGGGGAAATTATATCTCTCCGATGATCCGGAGGTGCATGATACTTCCGATGGCATCCAATGGTTGGAGAGAGCAGCTCGAAACGGGAACACCGACGCCGCCTACCGGCTGGGAAAGGAATACCTGACAGGTAGGTCCGTGCAAAAGGACGCAGCTAAGGCGGCGGAGTACCTCCGCCACGCAGCCGATCAGAATCATCCCTGGGTGAACTATTTGTTGGGAAAACTGCACCTCACGGGCAGCGGCGTTCCCAAAGACGAAGAAGCGGCCTGGAACTGCTTCCGGATGGCGGATGCGTATGGTCATCCAAACGCCTAGTACATTTTGGAACGCCAAGATCAATGGCACCAGCCGCAACTCCTGATGACGGTGAGCCGTTTGCTCTACCACATGAGCAACATCTTCTGGGACAACGCGCCCACCGCGCCCGCACAGCCGAGGCTGCACATCGACCGCAAGCGAATGCGGGAACTCCAGGAGCTGCGGATCGCCTTGGGCCACCAGCCCGACGATCACGAAGAAGAGCAGACACAAACCCAGACCTGGGGCGGTATGACCATGAAGGGGTGGTAAGACGCAAACACCTGTTGGCCACGCTGCAGCTCCTGCGGATGATTCCCTCCACCGGATGGTGAAGAAATAAATCAACAAGACGAAGAACAACAAATAAATGCCTCTCCTACGGCAGGAGAGGAGAAAGGATATCGAGTGAAAAAAGAAACATTTAAATCTTATGAAGATCTGCCGCTGATGCTCTCGGTTCCTGAGATGGCAGCGGCGTTGGGAATCTCCCGTGCCGGGGCTTATGAATTGGCCCGGTCCGAGGGCTTTCCCGCACTGAGGATCGGTAATCGTATCGTGATCCCCAAGGACAAACTTCAAGAATGGGTAGACAAACAGATCGAAAAGATATGATATGCGGGCAATCGTTGATTTGCGGCGAAGCAATGTGGTAAAATACAACATACAAATCAAGGAAAGGAGTGTTTCTATGAAGGATATGTCGGCGCAAAAGCAGGTTTGCTCAACGGGGACAGGCGGGGAGCCGGCGGAAGCCATGCGGGAACGCTCATGGGAATATGGGCTCCCACCTTACCTCCAGCATGATCTGGACGCATACAAAGAAGGCCTTGCGGAGGGGTCCTCTCTGCTGGACTGTCTGTGGGGAGAGCTGTACGGAAGCATCAACATCGCGGAGATCAACGATGGCGCGATCACACATGAACATGCCAATTATTTGCGTCAGAAGTTTCTGTGGGGTGAATGAAGTGCCTGATTTTACAAACTGCAAGCGTGTGCCCGGAAGTGCTTATAACGGTGCCAACGGGAAGAAGATCGCAATCGAATATCAGGGCGAGCGATATATGCTGAAATTTCCACCTTCCGGTCAGGGAAAGAGAACAGAGCTGTCCTACACGAATAGCTGTATCAGCGAGCACATCGCCAGCACCATCTTCAACATGGTTGGAATCCCCGCGCAGGAATCCATCCTGGGGACCTTTGATGTGGGGGGAAAGACGAAGATCGTCTGTGCCTGCAAAGATTTTACCGCAGACGGAAGCAAGCTGTTTGACTTCTGCTCCATCAAGAATACCGTTATCGATTCGGAACACGGCGGCACCGGAACGGAGCTGGAGGACATTCTGGATACCATTGAAAAGCAGCAGTACGTGAATCCTGTGGAAGTGCTGCAGCACTTTTGGAATGTATTTGTGGTAGACGCGCTTCTGGGAAATTTTGACCGGCACAACGGGAACTGGGGATTCCTCTATCACGACGACACCCAGACCGCAACGCTGGCCCCGGTCTATGATTGCGGCAGCTGTCTGCTGCCCCAGGCAGATGCCCAGGTGATGCGGGCGGTCTTGTCAAATCAGGATGAACTGAACGCCCGGATCTACCGCTTTCCGACTTCGGCTATCAAGCAGAATGACCGAAAGATCAACTACTATGATTTCCTGATGGCAGCTGAAAACAAGGACTGCAATGCGGCGGTCATGCGCATGATGCCGCGATTCCATCTGGATGAGATGCAGGCTTTCATCAGAGAAGTTCCTTTTCTGGATGAACTGCAGCGGCAATTCTACCAGACTTATCTGTCTGCCCGACTGGAAAGAATCATGATCCCTGTGCATCGGCGGATTATGGAGCAACAGCAGCGTCTATCACCGAGACTTCATATGTGAGTGCAACATTCAGGACCGCTTCCGAATTTTCGGAGGCGGTTCTGAATTTGCTAACAAATTGATAACTCTGCGCGGTTGGAGTAGCTATTGAGGTCAGGGCATGGTATTGTGTGTCGCTGATAGGAGGCGACTCACGATGCGCGATTATATGAAAGCCCTTTGCTACAGGTTCGAGACGACATCCCGGAGGGCGGAGTATCTGGACAGGAAAATCGAGCGGACCCATAGGCAGCTCACCCGTCTGCTGGATGAGCCGGAGCGGAAGCTGCTCTTGAAGATGCTCTGCGGGAGGAAGTGTGTCTCAACAGTTTCATCTCCGGTTACCGTCTGGCTCAGGGCATCCAGCAGGAACTTCTGGCGGATCATCCGCCGTACAACTTTGAAAACGAGGACGAGCAGCGGGCTTGTGAACTGGCAGGAAAGGAGGGATGATGGATGGGAAAGAAACGCGCTAACGGCGAAGGCAGCATCCGCAAACGGAAGGATGGCCGGTGGGAGGGGTTCTATACGGCCGCCTATGATCCGGCGACCGGAAAGCAGAAAATCAAGAATGTACTGGGGAAGACCCAGGCGGAGGTTAAGGAGAAGCTGAAAAAGGCCATCGCAGACAGTCAGCGGCTGGACATGAACCGCAGCGGCACCCACACGGTAAAAAGCTGGGTGAAGATGTGGTACGAGGTCTACGCCGAACCCCGGCTTCGGGAGAACACCAAGGACTACTATCTGAACTATATCAATAACCACATTATCCCCGAACTGGGGGACATCAAGCTGGACAAGCTCACCACGATCCAGATCCAGAAGTTCTACAACGATCTCCAGAAGAACGGGCGGGTGCAGCGGTACCAGCACATCCAGCTGAAAAACAAGGGACTGAGCGTCCGAGTGGTCCATGGCATCCATACTTTGTTGAACAACTGCCTGGAACAAGCCGTGGCGGAGCGGCTGATTCTGGTGAATCCCGCCAGGGGCTGCAAGCTTCCAAAGATGGAAAAGCGGGAGATGAAAGTCCTGCTGGAAGAGAAGATCCGACCCTATCTGATGGAAGCGGATAAGCGGAGCCTGCTGGCGCCCTTCTACCTGGAGCTGACCACGGGACTGCGGCGGGGAGAGTTGTTGGCCCTCCTCTGGACGGACCTGGACGTGGAGAACCGAACCATCTCCATCACGAAGCAGGTGACGCGCACCAAGGGAGAACTGGTGGTGAGTCAACCTAAGACCCACAATTCCATCCGCGTCCTGCCGGTTTCACAGCAAGCGGTGGAGTTGCTGGTGGAGGAGCACAAGAAGCATCCGGGAAATCCCTACATGTTCCCATCACCTAAGACGGGCGGGATGTTCGATCCGGATTCCTTCCGGCATACTCACGAGAAGATCCTCAAGGCCATCGGCGCCGAGCATATCCGGTTCCACGATCTCCGGCATACCTTCGCAACGCTGTCTCTGAAGAATGGGGTGGATGTGAAAACCCTGTCCAGTACTCTGGGGCACTACTCGGCAGGGTTCACGCTCAGTGCCTACACCCACGCCACGCCGGAAATGATGCGGGAGGCCGCGGATACCATGGGAGATGTAATTGGAAAGGCGATGTAACCATCAAAATAAACATAAGGCAGCACTGGGCTGGGAAATTCCTGCCCGGTGCTGCCTTTCTGGTAAAAATTCTGTCAGTTTGTTGCACAGAAACATGCAATTTTCTTCATACGGAGGCCTGCATTTGAGAAAACTTTCAGGAGGGAAACCTATGAGCAAGGAAGCAACTGGTGAAAACGGTGCTGTTTTGGGGAGCAGTGACTATTGGAACCGCGTAAACCGCGCCACTTTTTTTGGCACGCTGATGCAAAGACCGTCAGAAACGAATTACCACGAAACATTACGGGAGGTGGGGAACCGTGCTGGCGCCGCAGTGGAAGAGATCTACGACGACTTGCAGGAACACATAAACGTCATTCGCAATATATCCTCTGATCGAAGGAGCGCACTTGCCAAGCAGGTACAATCGCTATATGATGTATGCAGGATATCCGGCAGTTTTTGCAGCCATAGCAGTGACTGCATAGGAATCCTGAATCTATCCTCTTTTTATCTCCCAGGCAGTTCTTTGCGTGACGATCGGGCTGTCCAAACCGCAATTCAAAAAATTAAGAACTGTTCAGACTTCTTTGCCAGTGAGTGCCTTGATTTGCTTCAAAAGGCTGTGGATTGGAGTATTTCCTTTGCGGCAGGGAGCGATGCAAGAAAGACTGCATTTCTCCAGGATATTTCACAGGGAAAGGATAAAGAATTCTTACGGGATGTACTGAACACATACCGTAGCAACAATGAATCGGCAGATCTGCGGGGGCGTTGTGGGTATTCCATTGGCAGCAGAGAATATCTGAACTATGTGGAACGGAAGGTCCTTTTGCAGGATCTTCCTGCCATATACAGCGATGACTACGATGGAGGCATAAAGGACTCCTTGGAAGATATCGCGCGCCAATTACAGCGGGATTTATCGCAAAACGAACGAGAGAACAACTATATCACAGACGATACAGCCCGTAACCTGCGTGCCGCTGTTAGCGAACTGGAACACTGCGGGATCAGCACAGGTATTTCCGACAGCATGATCGAGCGGCTGGCATGGTTTGTGGGTGGCGATGCAGCAAAAATCCGCCAGTTACAGCAAAGATTCAACGAATTGAATTTAGGTGGGCGGCTGCTGGAGGACGGAGTTTACGGGGAGAAGACAGAAAAAGCAGTTGCAGATTTTATGCAGCAACTGTTACATGGCTCTGTTCCAACCCTTACATGGGTCGATCCGCTCCAAAGCTCTCTTACAGGAATTACATCGGCAAAAATTTCAGGATTGGGTATATCCGCACTCTGGGATTTTTCTAAAAGAAGTGCAAATCAGAATAAGGGGATCATTGTTTTCCGAGCAGATAAACCGCATGGTAGTTTCAATTATCCTCATATCAATACGGTTGAGGGACGAAGCATCAAAAGCGGAAAGTACAATCCATCTGAATTTCAGCGTGCAAATCTAAATGCATGGAACCATACCCAGATATCTGACGATGCTTATCGTGTTCTGAAAGATTTTGATGGTGTCGCTAAGAAAGTCCGTGTTGCCGGAAAGGTCCTTTTGGTTACTGGGGCTGCATTGGATGCATTGGAGCTGTATCAGACGGTAGAAAGCGATCTTCATGACGCAGATCGGAAAATTGGAAAGAAAACATATTCAGTAGTTGCTGGAATTGGTGGAAGTTGGGGACTAGGCGCGCTGGGAGCAAAGGGCGGCGCTGCTGCAGGTGCTGCAATAGGAACAGCGATTATGCCTGGCGTGGGAACGGCAATCGGCGGTGCTGTTGGTGGTCTTGTACTCGGTATTGCAGGGTCCTACGGCGGTAATGCACTTGGCAGATGGGTTGTTGACATTACTGCAATGGAGTGATGTAAATGTTATGGAAACGGGGTAATCATAACCAAATATACCGGAATACCGAACTAATCAGCACGGATATTACTGTGCGCATAGGCGGATTCTATTCCCATGAAAAACCCGCTCATCCAGCCAACCAGTTGTTGTGTATGGAGCCGCGCTATGAGGATTCTGACCCTGGGTTTCCGCAGTTCATGCGCCTATGTGGCGCACAGATCCTTTCTCAGTATTCCTTTGTTCTGGAACATCTCGAGTCCTTCAAGGACTCGCTGGAGCACGCACCGTTTGCTGCTGGGTATCAGTCCCTGGGAGGAAACGTTATTTGCCGGACAGCATCCACACTTATAAGCGTATCAGAATATGACAGCCCTAAACTCCTGCAGTTGATTCCGGAAGATAGCCTGCTGCAATACAGATACTATGGATATGGGTACTGCCAGGCGCTATCAAAACCGAACTTTGCACAGTTGGAGAAGAGCCCGTTTGGTGTGCGGGTATTCTGCCATGAACTGCATGACTATTTGTTGATTGAAGTTCCTGGTAGTGTACAGAAGTGCATCGACCAGATAAAAACACTCTGTGAAAAAGAGGGAAGACAATTGACTCTTCAATAAATAGGTGGTTGACTTTACTGGGCTGCCAATAAGAAATTTTACAGCAGCGATTACTGATACATGCGATTTGGAAGGCTAAATTGTTCCTGAGCATAGGAAACGGATGTGGGAGAGTAACTATGGTTTTCCGGAAACGAAAAGAAAGAACTGACAGGTTGCTTGACGAACTGCGCCTAGGGGAGTTTTGGCTGATGCCCGGAGAGTTCCGGGCAGAGGAAGCAACTGCCGGCATGACGGGATCATACGGACTTCCCGGCGGATATGGGGCGCTGGCGGCCTCGGCCGAACAGGAGGAAGCACTGCGCCCCTTCCATGCGATTGTACAGCGCACTGTGGAAGAGGTCAGTGCCGGGCTACCTGTGGAGCTGACCGTGTCGGACTATACCGGACATACCTGTGCCCTGTGGGAGGCGCGCTTTCTAGAACTGCGCCAAATGGCGTTAGAACAGTGCCGTTGGTTCAAAGAAGAGGAGGTGGGCAAAGGGGAAAAGCATATATTTCTCTTTGACCGGCTGCCCAAAGGATTGTATACATCGCTCTATCAGTGTATCCATACGGAGATTCCCTGGGCGGACGTCTATCTGAATTGTTCTATTCTGAAAAAAGAGTTTCCTCTTCATTTTGATGAAGGTTCGACACTGGAGAAGAGCGCTCTTCTAAACCTGCATGTGGATTGGGGACATTTGGTACTCATTATACAAACCGCACCAGACTTTCCAATCAAAAAGCTCACCAAAGCGCTTGCAGACGCGTGTGAGATGGAAGGCTGGATTTTTTCTGACCATACAAAAAGATCGTAACCATCACGGCAGCACCGGGCGAGGAATTCCTGCCCGGTGCTGCCTCATTCTATCGGCTACTATCGCGGTATTGGTCAGTGTATTGGTCGGAGAAAAAGCAGAAATTTAAAGCAAACTTTTTCGCGGCGATTAAAAAGAAAAGTTCCTGATTTCTTGCGAAATCAGGAACTTTTTGGTGGAGACTACTGGACTCGAACCAGTGACCTCCTGCGTGTGAAGATGCGTCGGGACGTAAAAGCCCTGCTATTGGGTGCTTTCCGGCACTTTTGGCCCCATTTTCTGTGGGTACAAATAACTGCCTTGTCCACTGTGTCCACCCGCTGATTTTCTGATATTGGTCAGTGTATTGGTCAAAGCCCCGGCTCCGCCGAATCAGACGGAGCCGGGGCCTTTTCTCGATGGCAAATCTTGTTGCCGTGATAGTAGCTTGAACCAGAACGATTGTCAAGTACCTCTTTCCGGCTCGGGCAACTTGCTCTGTACCACCTCCACTCCATCAGATGGTGGGGAAGTATATAAACAAGACAAATGATAACAAGGAAAAACTCTTTTGGAAAGTGCGCAGAAAGTGCTTAAGTGCCATTATCATTTTCAGCCATTCTCATTCCCCTCAACAGTCAAAAGGATGAGGCCTTGCGAACTACCAAGTCCATTGTTTTCATACGATGTTCTGCTCCAGTGGTTTTCTGTTTGTAGAGTCTGCATCAGGCTCTTGCCATGGCCTCCTGGAAGTCCTTCTGATCTGTAAAGACCTCCTGCTTGTAAGGGTTCTTTTTCTGGGCCTTTGCCCGCTTGATGATGGCGACCAGGATGACCACATTCACCACCAGGGCCACGATGGCGATGACGCCCTGGGCGGTGGGATCGGCAGCGGTAGCCGGATGGCAGGATCCATGAAGCCGTCGGCATAGATAGTGGGGATGGTGGTATTCATCTGCATTGCTTTCGGCTTCAAAACCGTGAAACAATCAGCTCCACCGCATGGTGGATGGGTATCACACTTGTGTCAATATTCAAGTCGTGATTTTGCGGGTCCCCCCACAACTGACCGGTATAACCTTCATAGTATTTGCGCCTCTGCTTATCCATTTTTGCGACTAAGCGCTTTGCATTGGACAGGTTTAGCCCCTCCTGCTCCATTTTCCGGCGAATTCGCTGTTCCTCTGGCGCGGAGACAAAGACTTTCAGCAGTTGGGCATCCGTATCCCGAAGGACAAAGTCGGCACACCGGCCTACAAAAATGCAGTCTTCCTCTTTGGCAATGCGCTTGATCTCATGGCTTTGCAGGGCAAACAGGACCTCAGAAGTAGGTAGCCCCCGAATCACATGGTAATTTCCCTCATAAACGCCCTGATACAGGAACGGATTAGTAGCCCTTTCGTCGGAACTTTCCATGAGATTAGCGGAAAGCTCCCCATATTTGCAGGCCAGGTGGAGAAGTTCCCGTTCATAGACCTTAATCCCCAGCCGCTCCGCTGTCCGGACCGCAATTTCATGTCCGCCGCTGCCAAATTGCCTGCCGATACAGATGACCCTGTGTCCCATAAACATCACCGTTTTAAATAAATTTCTCCGCGAGATTTCTCGTTGATATAGCGCAAGTAACCGCCGAGTCGGAAAGAATAAACCGTTATTTCCCAGACACCATAGGCTCCTTTACCTGTTTGACTGGAAGACGCCAGTGGAGGCTGGTCTTGTTGAAGATGGGCTCGCAGACGCACAGCACTGGGGGCATGATAAACATGCTGATGACAGCTGAGATCAGGGCGCCGCGGGCCAGCATCATGCAGATGGAACTGATGATCTCAATCTCGGAGATCGTCCCTACACCCAGGGTGGCGCAGAACAGCACCAGAGAACTGGTGATGATGGAGGCATCCGAGGAAGTGGCCGCGATGCGGATAGAATCCTCCCGGCTCTTTCCAGCCCGCAGCTCCTCCCGGAAGCGGGTAGCCATCAGAATCGCGTAATCCACCGTGGCGCCCAGCTGGACGCAGCCGATGATGGTGGGGGACACGAAGGGGATGACCGTGCCGGTAAAGTAAGGAATGCCCTGGTTGATAAAAATGGACAGTTCAATGGCCGCTACCAGCACGAGGGGCATGGAGAGAGATCGGAACACCACCATGATGATCAAGAAGATGGCGGCAAGAGAGATGTAGTTGGTCACCTTGAAATCCACAGCGGAGGTGTCGATCAGATCGTCGGTCAGTACCGCCTCACCGGTGATGAGCGCTTCGGGGTCATAGCTCTTTATGATGCGCTCCAGTTCTTCCAACTGGACGGATACCTGGTCAGAGGCAGCCGGATATTCGGAGTTGACCATCATCATCTGCCAGCCGCCTTGTTTCAGCATATCACGCAGGGCCTCAGGAATGAAAAAATCAGGAATGCCGCTGCCCAGCATGGCGTGATAAGAGAGGACAGAGGTAATGCCTTCCACATCCTTTACGGAGGTCTCCAGTTGATTCATCTCCGTGGAGGAGAGATCGTCCCGCAGCAGCACAAAGTGGGAAGCCGCCATGTCGTAGTCATTTTTCAGTTTGTTGTTGGCGACGATGGAGTCCATGTCCTGGGGCAGCGCCTCATCCAGCTTGTAGTAGACGGCGGTGTGGCTCTGGGCGTATACCGCTGGCAGGAACAGCAGCAGAAAGACGGCCACAAACACCCGCCGGTGGCGGATGATAAAGCGATTCATCTTTTCAAAATTGGGGATCAGCGTCCGGTGCTTGTGCTTTTCGATTTTTTCGTCAAAAATCAGCAGCAGTGCGGGCAGCACCAGTACCACTGTGGCCACGCCCAGCACCACGCCCTTGGCCATGACCAGGCCGATGTCCCGGCCCAGGGTCAGCTGCATGAAGCACAGCGCCAGGAAACCGGCGATGGTGGTCAGGCTGGAGCCGGACAAGGAAGTAAAGGCAGCCACAATGGCCTCCGCCATGGCGTCCCGGGGATCCTCATGAAGCAGCCGTTCCTCCCGGTAGCGGTGGTAAAGGAAGATGGAGTAGTCCATGGTGACGCCCAACTGTAAAACCGCCGCGATGGCCTGCGTGATGTAGGAGATCTCCCCCAGGAAGATGTTGGTACCAAAGTTGTAGACGATGGCCATGCCGATGCTGAGCAGGAGCACAAAGGGCAGTACCATGGATTCCATGGTCAGAGACATGGCGACGAGGGACAGCAGTACGGCCAGGCCCACGTAGATAGGCAGCTCCTGATCCACCAGATCCTTGGTGTCTTTGATGACCACGGAGAAACCGGCCAGGAAGCATTTTTCATTGCACAGCGACCGCACGTCATCAATCGCCTGCATGGTCTCCTCCGCCGCACCGGACTTCTCATACTGGATGATCATCATGGTGGAATCACCGGCGAAGAACATATCCCGCAGGGCAGCGGGGATGAAATCCGTGGGAATCTGGATGCCAACGGCGTTGCTGAGCCAGATGGCGCTGGAGACGCCGGGAACCTCCTTGATCTCGTTGATGAGGTCGTTGGTATAGGCGGCGGGCATGCCCTCCACGATGAGCATACTGGTGGCCGCCATGTGGAAAGGTTCCTCCAAAAGACGCTCACCCTGAACAGAATCCAGATCTTCCGGCAGATAAGACAAAATATCATAGTTTACCCTGGTGCCGATATAGCCCAGCGCAGAGGGAATCAACAGCAAGACAGCAATCAATGCCACTAGCTTTGGCTTACGGGTCAGAGCGTGGGCAATTTTTTTTATCATGGAACACACCTCTTAACTGTTTACCGGAAGATACCGGCCAAAGCGTTCCAGAAATCTCGGAACATCTGTCCTACCCGCCCCCAGAAAGTGGAGGGCGCCGCTTGGATTTGATCAGCGCTCTCGGCGGGAGCGTCAGATTTCTTAATTTCTTGGGTGCGGATCAGGACCTGAATACTGGTAGGGGCAGCGTTCTCATCCGAGGTCAGGGACACTGCCTCAGCGGTCGCGTCCATTAGCAGCAAATTGTTGATATCACCGGTATACTCGTTCCATGTATCTTCAATAATCCCATTGATGGCGTCCTTGGCCGTCTTCACATCGCCAACGGCGTCTGTACTGCGTGCAGTTTTCCGCAGGGTTGCCGCCAGGTTTTCCAGACTCTTTTTCGTTCCCTCATCCAGCTGGGTGCCGGAGGTCTTGGCCAGGGAGCGGAAGGAGGTCAGGAAACCGTGGGTGTCGTCGATGGTGGTCACCATGTCGGTAACGAGGGTTTTTGTATCCTGCAGAGTGCCGCGGAGGCCGGGGACCTGGTCGTTGATGGTGTCATCCAGTTCTTTGATGTCACTGAGAAGAGTGTCCACCCGGTCCAGGATATCCCGGCCCACATCGGCGGCGTCATTCAGATGGCCTAGGGCGGTGTCGGTCTTGCCCACCAGGCTGCTGAGATCGCCGGTGAGACCGCCGCTTCCCATGTCGGTCAGCAGATCGCTGAGATTTTCCAGCAGGCCGATGACTCTTGAGAGGTCGTGGTCTCCATTGAGCTCGGAGAGCATTTTGCCGGTTTTGGCATAAGCAGCTTCGTTGGCCAGAATTTTGCCGATGTTTTCCGGGGTTTTCTGATCGGCAGGCAGGGCGTTGATATCGCTGAGCATCAGCATGGCGGTAAAGAAATCCGCCTTGGTCATGGGCTGGTCAGTGCCGCCGCAGACGGCGATATAGACCTGCTCCATCACAATTAGCTGCGGCTTGGCGGCGGCATACTGGGCCGCCTGCTCATTGGTCAGTTGCCCTTGCGCTACCAGATATGCCAATGCCTGCTCGTCGGTCAACGCTGGATTGGAAGCCTTGACGGAAGCAATACCTGTATCAACGGCCTGCACCTGCTGAAGCAGGCCAACGGCATCTGCGGCTGACGATGCCTTTCCGCTGGCAATCAGGGCGGCAATTTGGTATTGCTGGTATCCGATGGTTTCCGTAGGCTGCCCTTCGCTGTCCCTCGCCACACCGGCCCAAACGGTTTCCAATCCCTGTACTTGTGTCAGCACGGCATCCAACTGCTGTCCCTGAACTTTGATCTTTTCCTGTACATTGCTGGGCAGTTCGGAAATCAGTCCACCGTTGATGCGGATGTCCAGAAGCTGAAGTGTTTCTTTCAGCTCCTGCAAACTGGTTTGCAGCTTTTTCAGATCGGCACCCAACTGGTTCAGGTGACTCTGCATATCACCGCTGCCGGAGCGGATGTTTTTGATGTCCCGCTGCAGATCCTTCAGGCAGTCATCCACATCGTCCAGGTTTTCCCGGAGGCTGACGGCGGTGTCCGTGACCTCGGACAGGGAGTCCGTGACCTCGGTGATGGAGTCATCGGCATCGTCCAGATGGCCTGGAATGGTATTCAGAGAGTTATTAAGTGATTCCAGATCATTCAGAACCTTATCTCCGTCGGCGTAAATCTGGTCTTTGCCGTTGGAAATGGTGTCCCGGGCATGATTCAGCTGATCCAGGCCGTCGGCGGTGTCCCGCAGGCTGCTGCCCAGGTCTGCAAAGGAATTCAGCAAAGTATCCAGACTGCCGGAGAGCTTGTTGTAGTCCTCCTCTAAGTCATCTTTCCGCTGACTCAGCTTGGCGATTTCCTCCAGCTGGCCCAGGGTGGCGGGGACCATCAGAATGGTCAAGCCATCAAAGGAAAAATCCTCACAGCCCACCCGGATGACGAAGTGCTGCTCTTCTCCCGGCAGGGCAATAAACAGCACAGCCCGCAGATTGCCAATCAGCTGCACCTGGGCGCCGGGGGCCTCCAGGGACAGGATGTTGTCCTGGTTGAACACGGCCATGGCTTCCAGTGTGTAGTTGTTTCGAGCATACTCACTGGCAGCCTCGTTGGGGATGGCGTCCAGGGTGATCTCCACCACGCCGGTCTTGCCGGCGAGGTCCTCGGCCCGGGCGGCAACGCCGTTGAGGGTGTAGGAGACCGACAGCGTCCAGGGCAAGGCCTCAAAGGGTGCCGCCGTCTTGCCTTCGAAATAGAAATGGGACGGAGCATCTTTCCCACTGAACGAAAAGGTGGTGGCATTGCCGGCCACCGCAGGTGTCGTGCCATCGGTTAGATTTACTACTTCGTCGTAAGTACCGTAGTCCGTCAGGGATGTGGCGCCGTTGAGGGTATAGCTTTTCACCACGCTGCCGTCCAGCAGATTTCCATAGTAATCCAGCGTGGCATAGTAAGCTTCGTCATAAGTTGGCGTCACGCCGTCGCCAATCGGCTCCGCGGCGGCAGCCGGAACAATGCAGGCTGCCGCCAGCAGAATGGCCAGTGCCGACGACAGCAGACGCTTTCCCATCAGATGTGTATGTTGGCGCATACGAATTCCTCCATTTAATCGACTGATGTTGCTTAACGTATTTTTGTTGACTTATCAAATCGAGTTGATTATAATGAAAGCAAGAAGCTTGGGGCAATAGGCAAATCCGGGCAAATGCCTAAATTTTCCCGAAGGAAAGGACTCTGTCATGCTGAAGAATCCCGAGGATCGCCGTGCCAGACGCACCCGCAGACTGTTGAAGGAAAGTCTGCTGGAGCTGATGGAGCAAAAACATTTTTCAGAGATTTCCGTCCGGGATGTGACGGACAACGCCGATATGAACCGCACCACGTTTTACCTCCATTACACGGATACTACCCAACTGCTGCAAAGTATGGAGGAAGACCTGCTGGCAGAGGCCCAGGTGCTGGTGGACGCCCATATCCAGGAAACGGTGGCGGACGGCACCCTGCGCCCCGTGTTCGAGCCAATCCTGGACTTTGTGGTGGAGCATCGGGAGGTCTGCACTATCCTGTTTGAAAACAACGAGGTTAGCCAGTTTGCCGAGCATTTGCAGCAGCTGATTCACCGTAACGGCACGGAGGTCATTCGGGCCTGGTTCCAGCCTATGGATGACCAGCAGCTGTCCTATTTACTGAGATTCATCACCTATGGTCTCATTGGCCTGATTCGTGAGTGGTTCCAAAAGAACATGGACCTTCCCAAGGAAGAACTGCTTGTCACCGCGGAGTTTCTGGTGGATGGCGCGACTTCCCGGCTCTTGAAAGACGCATGAATCAGAGTGCTGGCATTGTTCTCACTGCATTTCCAAGTCATATGTTGATATAGCGGAAATCAAATGAGGGAGGCGTGAACCGTGGCCGGTTTTGCAAAAAAAGCGATTCGGGATTCGTTTATTAAGCTGTTGAATGAGAGGCCTCTAAGCCAAATCACTGTCCGGGATATCGTGGATGCCTGTGGTGTTAACCGTAACACCTTTTATTATTATTTTCAGGATATTCCCCAATTGGTAGAAACGATTATTAACGAGGATGCGAATCGGGTGATTCAGGAACATCCCTCTATTGAGTCCGTCGAGGACTGTCTCAATGCCGCCATAAGGTTTGCATTGGAAAACCGGAAAGCGGTACTGCACATTTATCACTCCATCAACCGGGATATCTATGAACAGTACCAATGGCGGGTATGTGAGCACGCAGTTACGACTTATGTAGATGGAATTCTGGCCGGACGGACCGTGGCGGAGCCGGACCGAAAGCTGATGATTGATTATTTGAAATGCATGTGTTTTGGCTTTGTCGTCGGCTGGCTGGAAACAGGGATGCAGGAAGGTATTCAATCGCGGTTCCATCGGATTTGCGAATTGAAGCGCGGCGATTTGGACGCGATGATTACCCGATGTGAAAAGAAATAAAACTTTGGCTTTTCTTAAGAACATAGAATCAGACAAAAGCAGCCCCTGTGCCTAAAAAACAGGCACAGGGGCTGCTTTTGTCCATATGATGTGCGGGTGTTTCTAAGTACAATTGAAGCAGGCTTGGTCGGGCATTGCTGCGCAAACACATCCGTAATGCTGCTGGTCTTATAGTTACCTCTTATCGGCTACACATAGAACAGTGAAAGCCCATAGTCGAGTCCATTCAGATGTTACTACATTTCCCCAGCGTCATGAAGGAACAAGCAAAGTTCAGTGAGTTTCTGATTCTTCTATTTCCGCTGTTTAGCGAAACATTTTATCTTTTAGAGGTCTCCTATGGATAAGAAACAATGGAAAACAGTAGCAATCAGTGCCGCTACACTTTTGCTTTTATTCCTGCTGGTAATTTGGGTGTTTCGGGATCATTATCAGGAGATTTTGCGGAATATCCAGGCCGTCAGCATCAGAGAACTGTTGCTCCTGCTGGGCATGGGTCTTGCTTATCAAATGCTTGAATCAGCAGTCTGCTTTGCGATGATTCGCCGTCGACTCCCAACATTTTCATATCGGCAAGCGGTAGAGGTGACCTTCCTTGGCGTTTTCGGAAACGTATCTACGCTTTCCGTCGGCTCTGTTCCCATGCAAAGCTATTACCTGCATCACTGCGGTATGATGACAGGCTGTGGCATTGGTACCATGATGCTGGAGTACATATTTCATAAGAGTTCTGTTTTAATCTACACCACCGTTATGCTGTTATTTCAGGGCCGCTGGCTCAGCGAAACTGGCCGCGGCTTTTCCCGCTACATACCGTTGGGATATGGAATCTGCGCTCTGATTATAGCGGCACTGGTTCTGCTGTGCGCCTGGGAAAAGGTGCAGTGGTTTGCATCCTGGGTGATTGATCATTTGCCGAATACGGAAAAATGGGAAGGCCGCAAGCGTCTGTGGAAAGACAATCTATCTTCGCTTCATACGGAATCCCCCAAATTGCTTCATGACCACTGGTGCCTTCTCAAAGTGCTGTTATTCAATTGTCTAAAGCTATTTTGCCTTTACACCATACCGTTTCTCTGTATGGAGATATTGGGAATATCTGGTCCCTCCTTCTGGCACGTACAGCTGCTGACCGCACTGATGCATCTGATCTCCAACGCCCTGCCCAATGTGGCGGGCGTGGGGCCAGTGGAGTTTGCCTTCGTGCTGATATTTTCCCACTATATGGAATATGCCCAGGCATCCTCCGCTCTGATTCTATTCCGCGTCGCAACATTCTTTTTCCCATTTATCCTCAGCATCCTCGTATTCCTGCGCGCACAAAGGCGTGTACTGAACGATTCTCAGAAAACCTGATCCATCGCAATAGAAAGTGAGAACTCTCTGTCAGAGAAAAAATACAACAGGAGATGTGAGCTATGAGAAAATTCTTGACTTCCGAATCGGTCACTGAAGGCCATCCTGACAAAATCTGTGATTTTGTTGCGGACAGTATTCTCGATGCGTTGCTGAACGAAGATCCCAAATCCCGGAGTGCAGTAGAGGTCACAGCGGAACCGGGAGCCATGCACATCATGGGCGAGATCACCAGCAAGGCATCCCCAAATTTTGAGAAGATTGCCCGCCGCTGTATTGCAAAAATCGGCTATACAAGGCCCGAATATGGGTTTGACGCAAAAAGTGTCAATATTACTTGCTCCATCCATGAGCAGTCTCCTGACATCGCAATGGGTGTGGATGCGGCCGCCGACGGCTCCAAGGATGTGGGTGCCGGCGATCAGGGTATGATGTTCGGCTACGCCTGCGATGAGACCACCGAATTGATGCCGCTGTCTATCACCTTGGCCCACGCCCTGACCTGCCGCTTGACGGAAGTCCGAAAGTCTGGCCTATTGCCCTACCTGCGTCCGGATGGAAAGGCACAGGTCACAGTGGAGTATGTGGATGGTGCGCCAATACGGGTAGACACTGTGGTAGTCTCTGCCCAACACGATCCGGATATTGATATGAAGGTGCTACGCAAGGATATTTTGGAGCGGGTTGTGTTCCCCGTCATTGATGCCAAGCTACTGGACGAAAACACGAAATACTATATCAATCCCACGGGGCGCTTTGTGCTGGGAGGACCCGCCGCGGACACCGGTCTGACCGGAAGAAAGATCATCTGCGATACTTATGGCGGCATCGGCCATCACGGCGGCGGAGCGTTCTCCGGCAAAGATGCCACGAAGGTTGACCGGAGCGCCGCATATATGGCCCGCCACGTCGCGAAAACCGCGGTGGCGGCGGGTGCTGCCAAGCAGTTGGAACTGCAGCTGGGCTATGCCATCGGTGTCTCTGAGCCAGTGTCCGTCTCTGTGGAAACCTTTGGGACAGGCCGGCTGCCGGATGATGTACTGTGCGACTGGGTCCGCAATTGCTTTGACCTGCGCCCCGGAGCCATCATCCAATATTTAAAACTGGACAGTCCCATTTTTGCTGAGACCACAAATTATGGCCATTTCGGGAGAAACGGATTCCCCTGGGAGCAGGTAAATGAAACCGCGATGGATGCACTGAAAATGCGGCTTGTTTAAAAGCCGCATTTTTCATACTGGGTGGAGACGTGACGTTGTGAAAGAATTTGCTGTATCTCGAACCTGTGCGGAGAATTAGAGGAGGCTGTTCTATGGAAAATACGAGAATGATGAAAGTGAACGTGGATGGCGTTGAATATATTTATCCAAAAGGAACTCTGTATCAGGCGATAGCTGCTGATTTTCAGGAAGGATATGCGCATGATATTTTGCTTGTCAATCGAAACGGGAAACTCTGTGAACTGCACAAGGCTTTGGATAGGGATTGCACGCTGAAAATGATTACGGCAGAAGAAAAGCCGGGGATGCAGACTTATGAACGCAGTGTGGTTTTTCTGATGCTGAAAGCCTTCTATGATGTGGTTCGCAAGGAGAATGTTGAGCGCGTTTCCGTCGAGTATTCCATCAGCCATGCCTTGTTTATCCGGGCAAAGGGGGCCTTCACACTGGGACAGGAGCTGCTGAACCAGGTTGAAGGCCGCATGAGGGCGATTTCCGAACAGGCAGTACCTATTCGGAAAGAATCCATCAATACCGATGATGCTGTAGAACTGTTTCGCAAAACACAAATGTACGACAAGGCGCAGCTGCTCAGCTTTCGGATCAATTCCCATGTCAATATTTATTTTCTGGATGAGTTTTCAGATTATTTTTACGGCTACATGGTTCCTGATACGGGGTATTTGAAATGCTTTGGCCTGCAGCTGTTTGAGAGCGGATTTGTTCTGCGTCTGCCAGATCAAAAGAATCCCAGTCAGCTGGGAGCGTTCCATCCCTCCATGAAGGTATTCCGGGAACTTTACGACGCCACCCTCAGATCTGAGGCGCTGCATATCTCTAATGTTGCGGAGATGAACGGAGTCATTTCACAGGGAAATGCTACACACATGATCCTTGCGCACGAGGCAATGATGGAAAAGAAAATCGGAGATATTGCAGGTGAAATTGCAGCCCGGAAGGATGTTCGCTTCGTTATGATTGCCGGCCCTTCGTCCTCAGGAAAGACGACATTTTCCCATCGCCTGTCCACCCAGCTTTTGGCGTGCGGCCTGCACCCACACGCCATCGCAACGGACAATTATTTTAAAAACCGCTCCGAGACGCCCTTGGATCAAAACGGTCAGTATGATTTTGAGAGTTTGGGCGCCATGGATGTTGAGCAGTTCAATGCGGATATGACACGGCTCCTAAGGGGTGAGACGGTGGAAATCCCACAGTTCAACTTCAAAAAGGGCGTCCGTGAATACAACGGCGACTATCTGACCCTGGGAGCGCAGGATGTTCTTGTCATCGAGGGCATCCACTGCCTGAACGATCAGCTTTCCTATTCTCTGCCGAAAGAGAGCAAATACAAAATCTACATCAGCTGCCTGACTACGCTGAATGTCGATGACCACAACTACATCCCCACAACAGACGCACGACTTTTGCGAAGGATCGAACGGGATGCAAGGACCCGGGGTTACAGCGCCAGGGCTACCATTCAGATGTGGCCGTCTGTAAGAAGAGGAGAAGAAAACAATATTTTCCCGTTTCAAGACAGTGCGGACATGATTTTCAACTCGGCACTGATTTATGAAATCGCCCTTTTGAAACCCTTTGTGGAACCGCTGCTTTTTGGCGTTCCAAAAGATTGTGAGGAATACATCGAGGCAAAGCGCTTGCTGAAATTCTTAAACTATTTTTTACCCATTCCAGCAGACGACGTGCCAAAAACCTCCCTGATGCGAGAATTCATTGGCGGAGGCTGTTACAAAGTATAAATCAGTATTGGTGGAAACAGCCATTCAGGACCCCACAACTCTGGCAATTTATCGATTCTTGTTTGCTCAAATAGTTTTGTCCTTTGGGGCAGGCAATTATTTGGGCTCTGATTCGTAAAAAGGAAGTCTTAGGACAATATGAGTATTAAAATTGTGACGGATTCAACCTGCGATTTGCCCCGGGAACTCATTCATGCACATCATATTTCGGTGATCCCCCTGCACATAAACAAAGGAGAAGACTCCTTTTTGGATGGCCTCGAAATCACGCCGGAGGATATCTTTTCTTATGTGGAAAAAGGAGGAGATATCTGCACAACAGCTGCGCCAAATCCTATGGAGCTGTCAGAATATTTCGAGGAACTCAGCCTGCAATATGAAGCGGTTATCATGATTACAATTGGCTCCGGTTTTTCAAGCTGCTATCAAAATGCAGTGATTGCTGCCAGTGAATTTTCCAATGTGTACATAGTGGATTCAAAGAATCTATCCAGTGGTCAGGGGATTATTGTGATGGAAGCGGCCAAAATGGCAGAACAGGGCGTCTCACCCGAAAAGATATGTATGCGCTTGGAGAGTGCCGCAAGCCGTGTCAATGCCAGCTTTATTCTTGACCGGTTGGACTATATGCGAAAGGGCGGCCGTTGTTCTTCCGTTGCGGCACTGGGGGCAAATTTGATGCATCTGAAACCGTGCATCGAAGTCAGCGGTGGAATCATGCGCGTAGGAAAAAAGTATCGGGGTTCTCTGGAAAAAGTCATGTATCAATATACCAAAGACCGCATTTCGGTACCCGGAAATATTTCTGATGGACGTGCCTATATTGTATATCCATCTGCTAAGCGGGAAGCTGTGGACGCTGCGAGGCAGGTCCTGACCGAAGATAAAAGATTCACTGATATTCAAGAGACCTTCGCGGGCTGCACAGTAGCATGCCATTGCGGACCCAACACGATTGGTGTGATGTTTCTTGAGGATTAGAAAACAAATAATGGAAAAGCGAGCAGCTGTTGTGATAGGAGCAGAACATGGATTTTCATGGATTTTATACTGGTAAAATTTTTGATGCCTATCAATATCTCGGCGCTCATATAACGGACGCCGGCGTAGTATTCCGCACCTTTGCTCCGGGAGCGCAGAAGGTTTCGCTGATTGGAGAATGCAGCCAATGGCGGGAATACGATATGAATCGGGTCTATGATGGAAACTTCTGGGAGTGTTATGTGGACAGTGTCAAACCGGGAAGCATGTACAAATACCGGATTTATGAAAAAAGCGGTAGCTGCGTTGACCACTGTGATCCGTATGGTTTTGGAATGGAGTTGAGGCCCAATTCCGCATCCATCGTTCGGGATTTGAACTCCTACCAGTTCCATGACTCAGCCTGGATGCTTTCCCGCTCTGACTGCAAAAACAGGCCACTTAATATTTATGAACTCCATTTCGGCTCGTTCCGAAAGCCATCGGAGAGAGCGGATGATTGGTATACTTATGAGGAAATGGCGGATATTTTGATTCCGTATCTCAAGCAAAACGGATATAACTATCTGGAAATTATGCCGCTGAACGAGCATCCCTGTGATGAATCCTGGGGCTATCAAAGCACTGGCTTTTTCAGCCCAACCTCCCGTTATGGAACAGCAGATCAGCTAAAGGCCTTTGTAGACGCCTGCCATCAGAATAGCATAGGTGTCATTATGGATTTTGTTCCGGTCCATTTTGCGGTAGACGGCTATGCTTTAGCTCAATTTGACGGCACAGCTTTGTATGAGTACCCCCATGCGGCAGTGGGTGTCAGTGAATGGGGAAGCCTAAACTTCATGCACTCTCGTGGTGAGGTTCGCAGCTTTCTGCAATCTGCGGCGAATTACTGGCTGGCGGAATTTCATGTAGATGGCCTGCGCATGGATGCAATCAGCCGCATGATCTATTGGCAGGGAGACCCTGGACGAGGTGTCAATCTGGACGCAGTAAAATTCCTGCAATATATGAATCGGGGGTTGAAGGCACTGCATCCAACCGCAATTCTGATAGCGGAGGACTCCACATCCTATCCCGACGTTACAAAGTCTGTGTCTGAAAACGGCCTGGGGTTCGACTATAAGTGGGACATGGGCTGGATGAACGACACCTTGGATTACTGCCGCACGGCTCCCGCATATCGCGGCATGAACTATCATAAGCTGACCTTTTCCATGATGTATTACTATCATGACCAGTTTCTTCTTCCGCTGTCCCATGACGAAGTCGTTCACGGAAAGGCTACAATCCTGCAAAAAATGAACGGTCACTATGAGAAGAAATTCCCTCAAGCCAGAATCCTCTATATGTATATGTATGCCCATCCGGGAAAGAAGCTGAATTTTATGGGGAATGAGATTGGGCAACTGCGAGAGTGGGATGAAAAGCGGCAGCAGGACTGGAACTTGTTGGATTTTCCTGTACATCGGGAGTTCCATCGCTTCATGATGGACTTGAACCATATTTATCTGCAACATCTTGCTCTGTCTGAAAAAGATTACGATCCCGATGGCTTTCGGTGGCTGGACTGCCATCAGGAGGAGCGGTGTATCTACGCCTTTGAACGCATAGGAAGCAGTGAACGAATCATCGCTGTCTTTAATTTTTCCAACTGTGAACAGATATACCAATTAAAGGTACGGAATTCGCAAACTGTCCAGGTGCTGCTGAGCAGTAATTGGGTAATTTACGGCGGCGATGAAACAAGTTGCGGCGCAAATTTGACGCCCAAAAACAACATACTGGAATTGACGATGAAACCCTATACGGCGCTTTATATGGTGGCGTGCAGTACAAATAAAAACTGAGTACAAAATACAGACAAAAGCAGTCCCTTTGCCTAAAAAACAGGCATGGGGGCTGCTTTTGCCCATATCATGTGCAGGAGTTTCCGGCTACAATACAAGCACAAACAAAAAACAAGGAGGCGCACAATATGTATTATGCAAGCGGCACTTATGAAGCATTTGCACGTCCTTTGAAGCCGGAGGGCGTTGACCAGAAGTCGGCCTATATTATCGGCACCGGGCTGGCGGCCCTGACCGCAGCCTGCTATCTGGTGCGGGATGGTCAGATGAAAGGTGAGCACATCCATCTCTTTGAGAAAGACCCCATCCCCGGTGGAGCCTGCGACGGCTGGGAGTATCCCGGTGTGGGATATGTCATGCGCGGTGGCCGCGAGATGGACAACCATTTTGAGGTCATGTGGGATCTGTTCCACTCCATTCCTTCCATTGAGACGGAGGGCGTCAGTGTTCTGGACGAATACTACTGGCTGAACAAAAAGGACCCCAACTACTCCCTCTGCCGTGCCACTGTCAATCGGGGCGAGGATGCCCACACCGACGGGAAGTTTGCCCTGTCCGACAAGGCGGCCATGGAGATCATGAAGCTGTTCTTCACCCCCGACGAGCAGCTTTATGACAAGCGCATCACGGATTTCTTTGACGACGAGGTACTGAACTCCAACTTCTGGCTCTACTGGCGCACTATGTTCGCCTTCGAGAACTGGCACAGCGCCCTGGAGATGAAACTCTACATCAAACGCTTCGTCCACCATGTGGGCGGTCTGCCGGATTTCAAGGCCCTGCGATTCACGAAGTACAACCAGTATGAGTCCATGATCCTCCCCATGATCAAGTATCTGGAATCTCACAATGTCCAGTTCCACTACAACACCAAGGTCGCCAATGTGGAATTCGACATCCAAACCGACAGGAAGCTCGCCAAACGCGTCGAGCTGCTTGTGGACAACAGGACCGAATACGTGGACCTGACCGAGAATGATCTGGTGTTCATCACCAACGGCGGCTGCGTGGAAAACTCCACCATTGGTTCCCAGAATGCTCCTGCTGCCTTCAACACTGAGATTAAGCCGGGCGGCGGCTGGGATATGTGGCGTAAGATCGCCGCCCAGGACCCCTCCTTCGGCCATCCCGATAAGTTCTGCTATGATCCCGAGCAGTCCAACTGGATGAGTGCCACTGTCACTACTCTGGACCAGAAGATCATTCCCTATATCAAGAACATCTGTAAGCGCGATCCATTCAGCGGCGGCGTTGTCACCGGCGGCATCGTCACGGTGAAGGACTCCAGCTGGCTTCTCAGCTGGACTATCAACCGCCAGCCCCAGTTCCGCAGCCAGCCCAAGGACCAGTGCCTGGTCTGGGTCTACGGGCTGTTTTCCGATAAGCCGGGCGACTATGTGAAAAAGCCCATGCGGGAGTGCACCGGCAAAGAGATCTGCATGGAGTGGCTGTACCACATCGGCGTGCCGGAGAGCGAAATTGAGGAGTTGGCCGAGCACAGCGCCAATACCGTGCCGGTCATGATGCCTTATATCACTGCTTTCTTTATGCCCCGCGCCGCGGGCGACCGCCCCGACGTTGTTCCCGAGGGTGCCGTCAACTTTGCCTTCCTGGGCCAGTTTGCCGAGACTAAGCGGGACACCATCTTCACCACCGAGTACTCCATGCGCACCGGCATGGAGGCCGTTTATACCCTGTTGGACATCGACCGGGGCGTGCCGGAGGTTTGGGGCAGCACCTATGATATCCGTGACCTGTTAAACGCGACTATCCAAATGCGGGACGGCAAGCCGCTGACGGAGATGGACCTGGGCTTCAAGGAGAAAATGGTTGTCAAAAAGCTGCTGGAGAAGATTCAGGGAACCGACATTGAAAAGCTGCTGAAAGAATATCATGTCATTTAAACCAGAATGTTCTGGTAAATGAAACAGGGCTCCCACACTCAGCCGAGCCTGTCAGAGTGTGGGAGCCCCATTCTATAACAAAGGGAAGGAGATGTTGGCAGTGCCCTCAAATAAGCGGATTTGGGCCGCAAAGGTCGGCTATATTATCATTTCCATACTGATTGGTGTGCTGGGCATTGTGCTGATCGCTGTTCCGAATTTTTCCGTTTCGCTGTTATGCCGACTTGGCGGCGGAATCCTGATTCTGTTCGGCATTGTAAAAATTATCGGCTATTGCTCAAATGACTTATACCGATTGGCTTTTCAATATGATTTGGCAATTGGTATTTTGCTCATTGCGCTTGGCGCGATTCTGATACTCCGCACACGCATTATGACCAGTCTCATCTGCGTTCTTCTGGGAATTTATACGCTTGCCGATGCGCTTTTGAAAATACAAATTTCCGTCGATTCAAAAGCATTTGGCATTCGCCAGTGGTGGCTGATCCTCGCGGTGGCGATTATCACCGGTGTCGTTGGCTTTCTGCTGGTTTTCCGCCCGTCAGAAAACGCACGGATTGTTATGATTTTGCTGGGACTGGCCCTCCTTATGGAAGGTGCATTGAATTTCATTACGGTTCTGACATCTGTTAAAGTCAATCACCATCAACCGCCGATTGTCACCGGAAGTGAACATGAGGAAATCAAGTAGAATTTGTACCTATACATGCCCATAGAGCTTTTATAAAAAGAAATCAAAATACATAAGGGAGGATGTCATAATGAATGCTTCAACAGCAATCAAAAAATTCGGATTGGAGCAGGCCTTCAACTACCTGTATAAGGATCCAAAAGAAAATCTCGTAAAGCTGATGGATTGGGCGGATAAGTTTGCAGGCGGCGAGTTTGAAACGCAGCGGAAGCTCATCCGCGAGGCGATCACGGATCCGAAGCACCCCTACTATCCCTTCATTCAGCGGCTTCTCACAGACATCGACCCGGAGGTCATGAAGACCATCGCCGTGAACTTCTTTATCAACGCCTCCTTGGTTGGATGGCCCAAGCAGGAGGAGTGCCGCAAGAAATATGGCTGCAATATTCCATGGGCCATTCTTCTGGACCCCACCAGTGCCTGCAACCTCCACTGCACCGGCTGCTGGGCCGCTGAGTACGGCAACAAGCTGAACCTGACCTACGAGGAGATCGACAGCATCATCCAGCAGGGGAAGGAACTGGGCATCTACATGTACATCTACACCGGCGGCGAGCCGTTGGTGCGCAAGAAGGACCTGATCCGCCTTTGCGAAAAGCACTCCGACTGCATTTTCCTCAGCTTCACCAACGCTACACTGATTGACGAGGCTTTTGCGGACGAGATGCTGCGGGTGAAGAACTTTGTCCCCGCGATTTCCCTGGAGGGCTCCGAGAGCGCCACAGATGGCCGGCGGGGCGACGGCGTCTACGGCAAGGTCATGAAGGCCATCGAGCTGCTGCATCGGAAAAAGCTGGTCTACGGGATTTCCGCCTGCTACACCAGCGCCAATTTCGAGTCCATTACCTCTGAGGCGTTCTTCGATCAGCTGATCGGCCTGGGCTGCTATTTCATTTGGTACTTCCACTATATGCCGGTGGGTAATGACGCCTCTCCGGAGCTGCTGCCCACGCCGGAGCAGCGGATCGCCACCTATCACCGCATCCGGAAATACCGGGCGGAGAAGCCCCTGTTCGCCATGGACTTCCAGAACGACGCGGAGTATGTGGGTGGCTGTATTGCCGGCGGCCGCAGGTATCTGCACATCAATGCCAACGGTGATGTGGACCCCTGCGTGTTCATTCACTACTCCGACAGCAACATCCGGGAAAAGACGCTGCTGGAGTGCCTCCAGTCCCCCATCTTTATGGCCTATCATGACGGGCAGCCCTTTAATAAGAATATGCTTCGCCCCTGTCCCATGCTGGAGAATCCCCAGCTTTTGCGTGAAATAGTGCATAAGACCGGCGCCCACTCCACGGACCTGCAATCGCCCGAGAGTGTGGATCACCTGTGTGACAAGTGCGTTACCTACGCAGAGAACTGGAAACCCGAGGCGGAGCGGCTGTGGGAGGACAGTAAAACGCAGAAAACATGCGGTGTCTGATTACAAAAAGGAGGAGTTTCTATGTACGAAAAACTATTTACCCCTGGTAAGATCGGCAACATCACAGTAAAGAACCGTCTGGTCATGTCCCCCATGGGTATCGGCCTGGCGGAATTGGACGGAAGTCCCTCCGAAGATATGCTGGCCTTTTATGAGGCCCGCGCCATGGGCGGAGCCGGCCTGATCATCCCGGAGATCACCCGGGTCAATGATGTCCATGGTGCCGGACTGATGCGGCAGCTGTCCGTCACCCAGGACCGCCATATCCCCGGTATGGCCCGGCTGGCCACGGTGGTCCATAAGCACGGGGCTAAAATCTTCATCCAGCTCCATCACCCAGGCCGGGAAACGGTCACTGCGCTCACCGGCGGGCAGCCGGTTGTCTCCGCCTCGGCCATTCCCTGCAAATACCTTCAACAGGACACCCGCGCCCTGACGTCCGAAGAGGTCCAGCAGCTCATTGCCCAATTTGTGGCTGGCGCGGCTCGGGTACAGAAGGCGGGCTGTGATGGTGTGGAGCTTCACGCCGCCCACGGCTATCTGCTCCAGCAGTTTCTGTCTCCCTATACCAATAAGCGGGAGGATCAATACGGCGGCAGCTTTGAGAACCGCCTGCGGATGATCTCTGAGATCATTGCCGGCATCCGCGAAACCTGCGGCCCCGATTTCCCCATCGGTGTCCGCCTCAGTGTAGAGGAATTTCTGGATAAAACTGGTGTTAATGAGGACTACATCCATATCCAAGACGGCGTAAAGATTGCCATGGCTTTGGAGTCCATGGGCATTGATTTTGTTGATGTATCCGTGGGTCTGTATGAGACCGGCATCACCTGCGTGGAACCTATTTCCTATCCTCAGGGTTGGCGGCGTGAACTCATCAAGGCCGTCAAAGACCATGTGCATATCCCTGTCATCGGCGTCTCCTCCATCCGGGAGCCTGCTGTGGCAGAGCAATTCCTGGCTGACGGCGTGGAGGACTTTGTGTCTATGGGCCGCAGTTGGTTGGCAGATGAACAGTGGGGCAAAAAAGTCCAGGAGGGCCGAGAAGCGGAGCTGTGCAAGTGCATCAACTGCCTGCGCTGCTTCGAAAGCCTGAATCAGTGGAATGCCGCGGGCCTTCCCCCCGAGTGCGCTCTAAATCCCCGGATGGCCCGGGAGCGGAAGTACGGCGATCTGGAGCGGGATATTCAGAGTCACACCGCCGTGGTCGTGGGTGGCGGTCCCGCAGGCATGATGGCTGCCAAAACCCTGGCAGAGCGCGGTGTCAAGGTCACGCTGCTGGACCGGGGCAGCGAGCTGGGCGGTACTGTGAATCTGGCAAAAAAACCTCCCCTGAAGGAACGGATGCAGTGGGTGGCCGACTATTACGCCAACGCCTTCCAGCGTCTGGGTGTGGAAGTTCAGCTGAACACCGAAGTTACCGCTGACACTGTGGCGGCACTCCAGCCTGATGCCGTGGTGGTGGCCACGGGTTCTAAATCCGTGGTGCCGGATAGCATCCCCGGCGTTCATGGTGCCAATGTCCACACCATTGAGGAGGTCCTGTCCGGAAAGGTGTCTTTGTCCGGCAAACAGACCGTGGTTATCGGCGCGGGCAACACCGGCATCGAGACCGCCGAATATCTGTGTGCCGCAGGGAACACTGTCACCATTGTGGATCAGCTGGATAAAGTGGCACCCACGGCTAACCACACCAATGTGGCGGACATCTGTGGGCGGCTGAATCAACACGGAGCCAAATTCCTGCTGGCTCACTCCCTGAAAGAGATTCGGGAGAATCAGGTCGTGTTGGAGCGGCTGGTGGATCATGCCGAGGTCACTGTCTCCGCAGATGCGGTGGTGCTGTCGCTGGGCTTCCGTCCGGACAACGCCCTGGCAGAGGAACTGCGTGCTAAGAGCATAGAAACTGTCGTAGTAGGAAGCGCCGTGAAGGATGGTACTATCGCCCCTGCTACCCGCAGTGGCTATGAGGCTGGACGTCAGCTCTTCCGCCCGATGGTGAAGGCACCCAGTTTCCGTGTGCCCGCTGAGGACCTGCCTAATTTCGGAAAGGTGTCCCTGATGAAGAATCAGGAGGGCGTATATTTGGCTTATCTGACAGATCCTGCCGCCATCGCTCGGTTGCTTCCTCCCCCGCTAAAGCCCTTCTCCATCCCCGTGGTGACGCTGTCCGTCTGCCATGTGAAGGAACCCACCTTTGCGGATGACTATTACGAAGCCATTCTGGGTGTCTACGCCACCTATGGCACCACCCTGGGCCTGTATCCTCTGGGCCTGGTGCTGGGTGGCCCCGGTGCCGAGATGGCAGTCCAGTGTGGCCGGGATAACGGATCCATCCCCAAGAAACTGGGGGCTGAGTTCGTCATCCGGCGCAGCGGCGATTCCGTCACGGCTCAGGTCACCCGCCGGGGCACTCAACTGGTGGACCTGAAGATGGAACTCGGTCAGTACAACAGCCCCTTGACCGGTACACTGTATCAGTTCCCGGCTCCAGGCAAAAAGACCTACGGCGGTGGTTTCTACTTCCATTTTGACCGGGAACCTGACCAGCAGGGCATCAGTCACTTTATGAACGGCTGCCTGCTGCAGAACCTGTGCGAATATACATACCACACCTGGGAACCCGGCTTTGCCGCATTGCAGCTTCGGTCCTCTGTGGACGATCCCTGGGCGGAACTGCCTATCCACACCATCGTGGGCGGTGCATACTCCAGCAACGACTTGATGGTTCACAAGCTGAATCTGGCGGAGAAGGTGGACGCTGATGCGGTGGTGCCCTATCTCCTCACTGGGCGCTATGACCGGACAGCGTTCATGGAAACAGGGCGAATCTGAGGCAGCCTTATTATCTTTCGCTGACTATACTAAAACGGAAAGGAAGCATACATGATGAAACTGGAAAACAAAGTTGCCATTATCACCGGATCGACCCGCGGCATTGGCCGCGCTACTGCCAAACTTTTTGCCGCCGAAGGCGCTAAGGTTGTCGTGGTGGGCACTAACGCAGAATTGGGCGATAGCTGCGTGGCTGAAATCAAGGCCGACGGCGGCGAGGCCATTTTCTGCAAGACCGATGTTACCTCTGAGGAGAGTCTGGCTGCGCTGGTGAAGGCTGCGCTGGATACATACGGCCGCATTGACATTCTGGTGAACAACGCGGGTGTGGGCGGTTCTACCGCTAACATGAATGACATCACCATGGATGAATGGAATAAAGTCCTGGCAACCAATCTCACCGCACCCTTCATGCTGTGCAAGAAGGTGATCCCTGTCATGGAGGAACAGGGCGGCGGCGCTATCGTCAACATTGCCTCCATGGCCTCCACTGGCGCGGGCCGGGGCGGGTTAGCCTATACCTCCGCTAAGCACGGTCTGCTGGGGCTGACCAGGCAGATGTCTATGGATCATGGCCGCACCGGCGTTCGTATCAATGCCGTGCTCCCGGGTCCCATTGAGACAGATATGATCGCTCGCGTTCTGGCAATCCCGCAGCATCCGGTGTGCATGAAGATCAAAATGAGCCCTGCCACACGAGCCGGCAGACCCGATGAGGTCGCACAAGCAGTTGCGTTCTTGGCGAGCGATGAAGCAAGCTTTATCCATGGTGCGGCTTTGGCTGTGGATGGTGGCTACACTATTTTCTGAGCGCCTGTGAAAGAACCGTAAACAATAACTAATGTGTACATTGACAAAGGAGCTGGTAGCCGTCATGGCTGCCAGTTCCTTTGTTAAGATGCCTTTTTGCAGATATCGGGTAGGTTCATGGATTAAGGTATTAGTTCCTCCAGGTACTCCTTATCAGCATCATACAGAAAGCGAAATGCTTTTTCTTATAAGTGGAAGGCCAGAGTCAGTCTCTTACGATTCCTTTAACCAAGTCGTATATTCCTCCAGTGTGATCTTTCCACTGTCGCACTCGGCCTTCTTTTCTCTGGCGCGTTCACCCCAGGCGTATAGTTCCTCCGGCAGAATCTTCCCGGACTTCGTCCAAGCAAACCGCTTTTTATATTCCCGGCGGTATGCCTTGAAGACATCGTCTGTATCTTTTTCCCGTGTCCACTTCGCTATGGCGCCGACGTCTTTGCAGGTACGCCCCTTCGAATCAAACACGCGGTCACAGTATTCGGCGTTGGTCCGCCCGGTGATTGCGAAATACTTTCCGCAATTTTTGCAGACCCGCATCTTCTGTTCCCGCCTGACCCACTCCCGCAGATAGTAATCGATCAAGTCGTAGATGCTCTTCGGATAAAGGACTTCCGCATAGGCGTTTCGGTCGATCATCTCAAAAGATACCGTCAGCGGTTGGAACTCAAACGGACGTGGGTCTACGTGATAAGGGTCCTTGTAATAATCATAGAGCCTGCTGGAAACAGAACGCTTGCTGGCATCCATGTCCAACACACGCTCCAGCAGATCCTTGATCTGTTTCTGGGCATAATCAATATTGCTGGGGATATGCGCAATGGCCTTGTGGGGCAGCATGTCAGATGCGTGAGCGAAGTTATCCTTCTCTGCCTCGTTCAGTCTCTTGGACCAATCCAGGAACAGCAGCTTAAAGAATATATGCACATCGGATAAGCTCTGCAAGGTAAAGAATACATCTTCGGTGTATCTGGCGTCACGGGTCCTGTACAACTCTAAAAGCGCACGGTCGATCTTCTTGATCTGGGGTTCCCGTTTCCAGATGTCCAGGTCGAGCAGGGAAAAAAGGCTTTCCGAAAACGGAAAGTCTATTTTTTGTGTGAAGCGGTCGTCAGAAACATCATCGCTGTAAATGAAATATTCCCTTCCGTTAGCGATATAGGTCTTAAACATATACTCAGACATGAAAAAACTCCCTCTCGGATTAGACTCACTATTCATCTGCAAAACGATAGGTCTTGACAAGGGGCGACCTATCGTGTTAGACTCAAAATGCGGCGACCAACAAAACTATGATATTAAAAATAAGTCTAAAATATACGTGACCAAATGTCAAGCAGATTCTATTGGTCGGCCCGATGCACCTCGACAACTGAATACCCACCGCCAAAGTTTATACTCACCGGGAGGAGTATCGCCAGGACTACATTGTGACCGCATCACGATATACGAGCGTACCAACGGGGACGAAAACGCCGTGGAGGTCAGAAAGGATCACAGGGCAGGAAGGTGTATGGCGTGTGGCTGACGAAATTTTTATGAATGGTGGTGATATTCATCTGCACTCAGACCAACAAATATCTCGATGGCCCTATCAAAAAGGAAAGCCGCCGAAACTGCTGCAACAGTCCGGCGGCGTGCCGCGTTCCGAAAAACGCAGACTCCATCTGCGAACAGTCTAACAGAGAGGCACCCGGAACGCAAGAAAAAATTATCTCTGAATTTCAAAATCAGGAGGTTCCGTATGCCTGTTCTCGGTGAACGATTTTATCAAATGAGCAACGCTATTTTCTGCTATGATCTGAAGCCAATCCCCTTGGCCGTGTACAGTTATCTGGTCTGCTGCGCCGGGCAGAAGGATGTGTGCTGGCCCAGCATAAAGACCATTGCCCTTCACTGTGGCTGCTCTGAAAACGCGGCGCGGGACGCGGTCAGCCTGCTGGCTGATCGTGGGTTCATCCGCAAGGTCAAGACCTCGCGGTGTGTGAAAAGCGGCAAGTGGCTCCAGGGGAATAACCACTACTACATCCTGCCGCTGCCTGAGCTTCCCGCCGCAGACCACAGCGCATGAGGCGGAAGCCCTCAACAGATGGTGGGGAAGTGTATGAACAAGACGAAGAGTAACAAGAAAAAGTCCTGCGGCCTGGTTATCACCCCCCAAAGCGGGAATCGGACAAGGCACGCAACTCCCGCCCTGTTCGCCCCTGTGAGCCGCTGTGTGCGATTCTTTGGGGCTGGGTGGAGTCCCAGCCCCTGCAAGGGGTTTGATGCGGTTTTCGGGAGCTTTTTACGGCTCTTCGGAGGACGAAAGGACAAGCTGGATAAAGGCCTGGGGTCACCCCCCGCCTTTTGCAAGCTACCTCTGCCCGCAGTGCGGGCAGTTTCAAAGGGTTCTGAAATCGCAGGGAATGGGGTCAAAAATGGCAGAGGAAAGAAATTCTGCGGTCGTTATCCCGCTGTCCTTAGTCCCACAAGAAAAAAAGCGGGGTCAACCCTAAGAAAGGAGGCCTTTATGAGCCAAAAAGAGAAATTTGCCCTCTACCTGACACCGGACATGAAGGCACGGTTGAAGCGGCGTTATACGGAAGACGGCAGCCGCAGTCTCACCGGATTTATCGAGAACGCCATCAACTTCTATCTGGACTATCTCAGCTCCAACAACGCCGGTATGTTCCTGCCAGCCTCGGTGCAGTCCTATCTGGATGGGCGGCTGGATCAGCTGGAGAAGCGGGTGTCGTCGCTGCTCTTCAAACAAGCGGTAGAACTGGATCAGGGTGTGAGCGTTCTCGCGGACTGCGTCCATCTGGACGAGGAGTATCTCCGGAAAAAACACGCGGAGAGTGTGGCTCGCGTGAAGAAGCTCAACGGCCATCTGCAGCTGGAGAAGATGGCAAAGCGTGCGCAGGAGCAGCGGGACGGTGATGATGGATGGCAAGACTGATCGTCAAAAGTCCGTACATCCAGTGCAGCAAACAAAATGCCAGCGGGTATCTCAGTTATATCGCAACACGGGAGCGGGTGGAGATCATCCCGGATAACCGTCCGCCAACCCGCAAGCAGGAGCAGCTCATCACAAAGCTGACAAAAGACTTCCCGGATGTGAAAGAACTGCTGGAGTACGAGGACTATGTGCAGAAGCCAACGAAAGCCAACGCATCGTCACTGATCACGCTGGCGCTGGAGGAACACTGGAAGCAGGTGCAGCAGACGGACGGCTACATGCAGTACATCGCAACGCGTCCCCGTGCGGAGCGCCTGGGTGACCACGGCCTGTTCGGTGACGCGGATCATGTAGATCTGGACGCTGCCATGTCCGAACTGGAACAATACACCGGCAATGTCTGGACACACATCCTCTCTCTGCATCGGGAGGACGCGGAGCGTCTCGGTTACAACAACGCGCAGGCATGGCGGGCCTTGCTCCGTGCTCACCGCAACGACATCGCGGCAACTATGCACATCCCACCCCAGGACTTCCGGTGGTACGCGGCGTTCCACAATGAAGGTCATCATCCTCACGTCCACATGATGGCCTGGTCGGTGAAACAGAGACAGGCTCACCTCGACCGGGGTGGCATCCGCCAGATGAAGTCCCAGCTCACCAATGACATCTTCCAGCAGGAGTTACTTCATGTCTACGAACAGAAGTCTGCCTCCCGGGACGAGTTGGTGAAAGAGACCAGGAAAGTCATGCTGGAACTGTCCCGGCAGATGCGGGAGACGGTCTGTGAACACACTCAGGCAGAGCAGATGATCTGGAAGCTGTCCCGGCAGCTGGGTGAGGTCAAAGGAAAGAAGTCCTACGGCTATCTCCCAAGGCCCATGAAACGGCAGGTGGATGAGATCGTGGATCAGCTGGAGCAAATCCCTGTCGTCAACGAGTGCTATCAGAAGTGGTGGGAGCTCCAGTGTCAGGTGAACGAGTTCTACTCGGGGAAGAAACAGCAGCGGCCCCCACTGTCAAAGCAGAAGGAGTTCCGGGCTATCAGGAATGCCGTCATTCGGGAGACAGAGAACATCCGCCTGGGCAAGATCACCTTCGAGGATGAGAAGAGGGAAGAGCGGGGTGAGTGGGTGGAAAACTGGGAGGTCTCCTATGATTGTCTGCGGCTGCGCGCCAGGATCGAAGACAACAAGCTGTCGCTGGATCAGCGGGATGAGGCGGTGGAGGATCTGGAGCGGCTGGCGGAGTACGGTGACGTCCACGCCCAATACTTCCTGGGACTGCTGTACCGGGACGGCGGCCTGCTACTGCCAGACGCGGAACAAGCCGCCCACTGGCTGGAGCTGGCGGCAAAGCGAAATCTGCCCGCGGCTCAATATGCCCTTGGCAAGCTATATCTCTCTGACGATCCGGAGGTGCATGATACTTCCAACGGCCTTCACTGGTTGGAACGAGCAGCTCGAAACGGGAGCACAGACGCTGCCTATCGGATGGGGAAGGTATACCTGACAGGCAGGTCTGTGCGAAAGGACGCAGTCAAAGCGGCGGAATATCTCCGCCACGCCGCTGACAACAATCATCCCTGGGCGAACTATCTGCTGGGGAAGCTGTACCTCACCGGAAACGGCGTCCCCAAAGACGAAGAAGCGGCGTGGAACTGCTTTCGGATGGCGGATGCGTTTGGTCATCCCTATGCTCAGTACATTCTGGACAGGCAGGAGCAATGGCAACGCCCGGAACTGCTGCTGACAGTATCCCGCCTGCTCTACCACATGAGCAATATCTTCCGGGACAACGTGCCCAGTGCGCCCGCACAGCCGCGCATGCACATCGACCGCAAGAGAATGCAGGAACTCCAGGAGATGCGGATCGCCCTGGGGCATCAGCCTGACGACCATGAAGAAGAGCAAACCCAGACCTGGGGCGGCATGACTATGAAGGGGTGGTGATCGTCTGCAATCTTTGCGAGGTCCATTGATTGCAGAACACGCCCTCCACCAGATGGGGAGGAAGTGTATCAACAAGACGAAGCATAACAAATAAAAAACCTCTCCCACGGCTGGAGAGGAGAAAGGATATCCAGTGAAAAAAGGAACATTCAAGTCTTACGAAGATCTGCCGCTGATGCTCTCGGTTCCGGAGATGGCAGCGGTGCTGGGAATCTCCCGTGCCGGGGCTTATGAGCTAGCTCGTTCGGAAGGCTTTCCTGCACTGAGGATCGGTAATCGCATCGTGATCCCCAAGGATGAACTTCGGGAATGGATCAAGCGAAATATGGGGAAGCAGGAGACCCAGTAAAAAACGGCGGCACCCGAAAAACCGGGTGCCGCTTTGAATTTGCTAACAAATTGATAACTCTGCCCGGTTGGAGTGGCTATTGAGGTCAGGGCATGGTATTGTGTGTCGCTGACAGGAGGTGGCACATCATGCGTGATTATATGAAAGCCCTCTGCTACAGGTTCGAGACGACATCCCGGAGGGCGGAGTATCTGGACAGAAAGATTGAACGGACCTACAGGCAGCTCTCCCGTCTGCTGAATGAGCCGGAACGGAAGTTGCTCCTGAAGATGGCGGATCTGGAAGATGCTCTGCGGGAGGAAGCCTGCCTGAACAACTTCATATCTGGCTACCGTCTGGCCCAGGGTATCCAGCAGGAGCTGCTGGCAGACCAGCCTCCGTACAACTTTGAAAACGAGGACGAACAGCAAGCCTGTGAACTGGCAGGAAAGGAGAGATGATGGATGGGGAAGAAACGTGCCAACGGCGAGGGCAGCATCCGCAAACGGAAGGATGGCCGGTGGGAGGGATTCTACACGGCGTCCTATGACCCGGCGACCGGAAAGCAGAAGATCAAGAATGTCCTGGGGAAGACCCAAGCAGAGGTCAAGGAGAAGCTGAAAAAGGCCATCGCGGATAGTCAACGGCTGGACATGAACCGCAGCGGCACCCATACGGTAAAAAGCTGGGTGACGATGTGGTACGAGGTCTACGCCGAGCCCCGGCTTCGGGAGAACACCAAGGACTACTATCTGAACTACATCAATAACCACATCATCCCCGAACTGGGAGACATCAAGCTGGATAAGCTCACCACGATCCAGATCCAGAAGTTCTACAACGATCTCCAGAAGAACGGGCGGGTGCAGCGGTATCAGCACATCCAGCTGAAGAACAAGGGACTGAGCATCCGGGTGGTCCACGGCATCCATACCCTGCTGAACAACTGCCTGGAGCAGGCGGTGGCGGAGCGGCTGATTCTGGTGAACCCCGCCAGAGGCTGCAAGCTGCCAAAGATGGAGAAGCGGGAGATGAAGGTCCTGCCGGAAGAGAAGATCCACCCCTATCTGATGGAGGCGGATAAGCGGGGCCTGCTGGCACCCTTCTACCTGGAACTGACCACGGGACTGAGAAGGGGAGAACTGCTGGCCCTCCTCTGGACGGACCTGGACGTGGAGAACCGAACCATCTCCATCACGAAGCAGGTGACGCGCACTAAGGGAGAACTGGTAGTAAGCCAGCCCAAAACCCACAATTCCATCCGCGTCTTGCCGGTCTCGCAGCAGGCAGTGGACCTGCTGGTGGAGGAGCACAAGAAGCATCCGGGGAATCCTTATATGTTCCCGTCGCCCAAGACGGGCGGAATGTTCGATCCGGACTCTTTCCGACACACCCATGAGAAGATCCTGAAAGCCATCGGAGCGGAGCATATTCGGTTCCATGATCTCCGGCATACCTTCGCCACGCTCTCTCTGAAGAATGGAGTGGATGTGAAGACCCTGTCCAGCACCCTGGGGCATTACAGCGCGGGCTTCACCCTCAGCACCTACACTCACGCCACGCCGGACATGATGCGGGAAGCGGCGGATACGATGGGCGATGTGATCGCTTTAGCAGCAGAGTAGGTATTTTATGATACTAATTAAAATACCAATAAACACAGAAAAACCGATTAAACTCATTGTGGGGAGATTACTGCTGCTTGGATAGTCTCAATTAAAATGGAAGTATATTGAGAATCCTGCATATGAAAAAACTGGAGTTAAAGTGTATTAAATGCTTGCTTACATATTAGGCATCTTGAAAAATCACTTGAAATGGGGATATCGAAACTAAATTTAAATTTCTAACTGGAATCTGGTCACAGCGTTCCTGTGTGTCGTCATCACTCATCTTTTTGACATATAAATCAACTTCGTAGTCTCCTTGCACATCAAAATCAAAACCATAGTCAATAGATAACCTTCCGAAGTACCCTGGACGTGTCGTATGATGATGCATTAGTCGATCTTGGTCTGTCGTATTTTCATCTTCATGTATATCATTCCAAAGTATACCACTATCAATGCGATAGTGTTTTGTATCTGCACGACTTTTGCCAAGGTACCTTAAAACAATTCGGTAATAATATTCTTCAAATCGCTCTTGAGGTTCTATTATTTGATTAAAGAATACACAAATAAAAAATCGATTTTTCCCCCGCTCACATACCAAAGTGTCAAAGATCCCCGATATATCTTCACCGTTTTCCGATATGTTTTTGCATAATAACTGATTGAAATTAGTAGAATTCATTATAAACTCCCCAAAACTTAAATGGCATCAAATATCATCGGTATCTACCTGAATATTTTCATCTTCTCCTGTGTTTTCCTTATCACGAGAGATGACGTTTGCATCCTTTAATCTTGTCTGCATTGAACTTTCAATTGCTTTAGCAGATCTTCGGGTATCTTCTTCGATAGATAAAATTCTTTGCAGGACCTCACTTTGCCTGCGCTCGGATTCTTCTGTTTTTTCAAGCCCATAAAAACTAAAAAGCATTGAAACGATACTTACAATAGTTGCGACGACCCCCAGAACGATGCTAACAAACTGGTTCATTTCGGATAATCCCGGAATCTCTTTATGGGCTATACTGCACCAAAAGACCATAAGGATGCCAATTATGATAACACCAGTTATAAGTACTACAGAATATGACTTGGCTTTTTCTATTAGTTCATTTAATTTCTCTAATTGAGTTGGCCGATCGTTGCAGTCTCTACATGAATTCTTCACAACATTGCCTACCCTTCATTAAGATAAAGATATTATACAGATGTTGTGTTACAAAAACAAGTATTTCAACTAATCATATAGAATTCAGAAGGGTTCACTCACCTTAAGTTAAATAATATTTTTATACTTTTCAACTGCACAAGGCAAAGTAAAATTGTACCAGATGGATAAGGGCTTCACCTGG
Organism: Dysosmobacter sp. Phy; assembly: GCF_054476235.1. Lineage (NCBI taxonomy): Bacteria > Bacillati > Bacillota > Clostridia > Eubacteriales > Oscillospiraceae > Dysosmobacter > Dysosmobacter sp. Phy. The sequence continues at coordinate 1,335,166 of NZ_CM136997.1, read as the reverse complement.
CGTCAATGAATTTTCTTCCCATCTATCTCCGTATTGGTCAGTGTATTGGTCGGAGAAAAAGCAAAAAATTAAAGCAAATCTTTTTGACGCAAAATAAAAGAAAAGTTCCTGATTTCGCAAGAAATCAGGAACCTTTTGGTGGAGACTACTGGACTCGAACCAGTGACCTCCTGCGTGTGAAGCAGGCGCTCTAACCAGCTGAGCTAAGCCTCCATTTCGGATATGCCGTTTTAAGGGGACCCACAAGACGCCGCGATGCCACAGCGTCTTATGGGTTGGTGACCCGTACGGGATTCGAACCCATGTTACAGCCGTGAAAGGGCCGTGTCTTAACCACTTGACCAACGGGCCAGGGAGATCCATGGAGCGCCAGGCGGCGCTTCATGGATTTGGTAGCGGCACCTGGATTTGAACCGGGGACACTGCGGGTATGAACCGCATGCTCTAGCCAACTGAGCTATGCCGCCAAATCTTACCCACAACGGGCACGAATTAATATACCAGATAGAAGGGGTATTTGTCAAGGGTTCCGGACAAGTTTTTTTACCTCTGCGGCATCTTTTTTCATGCGCCTTGCTCAGGCCCCCGCCGGAGGACGTTTCTCCGGCGGGGGCTTTGGTTCAGAAATGCCGCTGCAAGGACCTTACAGGGCCTCGTCGGCCATGCGGCGGTACTTGGCGTAGCGGGCCTTGACGTCGGCGATCTCCTTCTCGTAGAGGGCGTCGGCCTTGGCCGGGAAGTTGTTCTTCAGAGAGGCGAAGCGGTTTTCGCCCATCAGGAAGTCCATCAGCTTGCTGGTGTCCGGCTCCGGAGAATCCAGCTGGAAGGGGTTCTTCCCCTCGGCCTTCAGGCGGGGATCATACCGGTACAGGTGCCAGTAGCCGCACTCCACCGCCTTCTTCATCTCGTCCTGAGAGCAGCCCATACCGGCCTTGATGTGCTGTTCCAGGCAGGGGCAGTAGCAGATCACGATGGACGGGCCGGGATAGGCCTCCGCCTCCCGCAGGGCCTTGAGGGTCTGGGCCTGGTCGTAGCCCATGGCCACCTGGGCCACGTACACATAGCCATACTGCATCAGGATGCCGCCCAGGTCCTTCTTCGCCACCTGCTTGCCGCCGGCCGCGAACTTCGCCGTAGCGGAGGTGGGCGTGGCCTTGGAGGACTGTCCGCCGGTGTTGGAGTACACCTCGGTGTCCAGCACCAGCAGATTCACGTCCCGGTTCTGCGCCATCACGTGGTCGATGCCGCCAAAGCCGATGTCGTAGGCCCAGCCGTCGCCGCCGATGGCCCACACGCTCTTCTTCGCCAGGAACTCCTTGTTCTCCAGAATGTATTTCACATCCTCGGTCTGCTCCGCAGCCTCCAGCGCCGCGATCAGCGCGTCGGACACGGCCCGGGACTTCTCCCCGTCGTTCCAGTTGTTCAGGTAGGCGTCGATGGCCTCCACAGCCACACCGGCCTCCTTCATGGCCTCCAGACGGATGATCAGCTCCTTGCGGATGGCGTCCTGGGCGTGGAAGAAGCCGTAGGCAAACTCGGCGTTGTCCTCGAACAGGGAGTGCTCCCAGGCGGGGCCATGGCCGCAGCTGTCCTTGCAGTAGGGCAGGATCGGCGCGCCGCCGGAGATGGCGGAGGAGCAGCCCGCGGCGTTGCCCGCGTACATCCGGTCGCCCACCAGCTGGCTCAGCAGCTTGATGTAGGTGGTCTCGGCGCAGCCGGCGCAGGCGGCGGAGAACTGGAAGTAGGGCTTTGCGAACTGGATGTTCTTGACGGTCTTGCTGTTGATGACGTCCTTCTTGAGGTACTGGTCCTTCATGGCCACCTCGTCGAAGTTCACCTGCTCGCTCTTCATCTCCTCGAAGGGGGTCATCACCAGGGCGTCGGCGGTCTTGTCGTTCTTGTTGGCCGGGCAGGCAGTCAGGCACACGCCGCAGCCCAGGCAGTCATAGGGAGAGATCTGCATGCGGAAGAAGTAGCTGGGCGCGTCCTTGCCCAGGCCCTTGGCGGGCACCGTCTCAAAGGAGGCGGGCACCTGGGCCTTCTCCTCCTCGGTCAGCAGCACCGGGCGGATGGCCGCGTGGGGGCAGCACATGGCGCAGCGGTTGCACTGGATGCAGCTCTCCGCGTTCCACTTGGGCACCTTGGTGGCGACACCGCGCTTGGAGAAAGCGGAGGTGCCGTTCTCCCAGGTGCCGTCCAGCACGCCGTGCTTCTTGAACACGGACACGGGCAGCTTGTCGCCCTGCTGGCGGTCCATGGGCAGCACGATGTCGCGGACGAAGGGCGTGACGCCCTTGGGCTCCGCCACAGGGGTATCGGCGGCGTTGGCCCAGCTCTCGGGGATCTCCACCTGCACTGCGGCGGAAATGCCCGCGTCCACCGCGGCGTTGTTCTTGTCCACGATGGCCTGGCCTGCCTTCTTGAAGTAGGAGTTGTAGTTGTTCTTCTTCATGTCCTCCACGGCCATGTCCAGAGGAATGACCTTGGTCAGGGCGAAGAAGGCCGCCTGCAGGATGCTGTTGATCCGCTTCTCGCCAAGGCCCACCTGCACAGCCAGCTTGGCCGCGTCAATGATATAGAACTTGGCGTGCTTCCGGGCCAGATCCCGCTTCATCTTGCCGGGCAGGCGCGCATCCAGCTCCTCCGCGCTCCAGGGGCAGTTGAGCAGGAAGGTGCCGCCCTCCTTCAGGTCCTCGGTGGTGTCGTACTTGTTGACGTAGGTGGGTGCGTGGACCGCCACGAAGTCCGCCGAGGACACCAGGTACGTGGACCGAATGGGCTGGTCGCCGAAGCGCAGATGGCTCTGGGTCAGGCCGCCGGACTTCATGGAGTCGTAGGAGAAATACGCCTGGGCATACTTGTCCGCCACCAGGCCGATGGTGGAGATGGCGTTCTTGTTGGCGCCCACGGTGCCGTCGCCGCCCAGGCCCCAGATCTTGCAGGACACCTCGCCGGGATGGGCCAGCTCCACCTCCTGATAGTCCAGGGAGGTGTGGGTCACGTCGTCGTTGATGCCGATGGTGAAGCTGTTCTTGGGATTTTCCTGCTTGAGGTTATCGTACACCGCGATGAACTGGCCGGGGGTGGTATCCTTGGAGCTGAGGCCATACCGGCCGCCCACCACGCGGATGTCGCTCCGGCCCGCCTGGTTCAGGGCGGTCACCACGTCCAGGTACACCGGCTCGCCCACGGAGCCCGTCTCCTTGGAGCGGTCCAGCACGGCGATGCGCTTGCAGGTGGCGGGGATGGCCGCCGCGAAATGTTTCACGGAGAAGGGGCGGTACAGGTGGATCTGCACCATGCCCACCTTGCGGCCCTGCTTGTTCAGGTAGTCCACCGTCTCCTTCACGGCCTCGGAGCCCGAGCACATGATGACGATGACTTCTTCGGCGTCGGGGGCGCCGTAGTAGTTGAAGAGCTTATAGTCCCGGCCGGTCAGCTTGCTGATCTCGTCCATGTAGTGCTGCACGGTATCCGGCAGGGAGGCGGCCTTCTCGTTGGCGCCCTCCTTGCACTGGAAGTACACGTCCGGGTTGACGTTGTTGCCCCGGTTGGTGGGGTGCTCCGGGTTCAGGGACTGACGGCGAAAAGCCTTCAGCGCATCGTAATCCACCAGTTCCCGCAGATCCTCATAGTCCAGCGCCTCGATCCGCTGCATCTCGTGGGAGGTGCGGAAGCCGTCGAAGCAGTGCATGAAGGCGTACTTGCCGCTGATGGCGCTCAGGTGCGCCACGGCGCCCAGGTCCATGGCCTCCTGGGGAGAGGAGGACATCAGCATGGCGTAGCCGGTGGTCCGGCAGGTCATGAAGTCCGTGTGATCGCCGAAGATGGAGTGGTGGTTGGAAGTCACCACCCGGGAGGCGATGTGCATGACGCTGGGCAGGAACTGGCCGCCCATGGCGTACATGGCAGGGATCATCAGCATCAATCCCTGGGAGGAGGTAAAGGTGGTGGTCAGGGCGCCGGCCTGCAGGGAGCCGTGGCAGGTGCCGGCGGCGCCGGCCTCAGACTGCATCTGGATCACGTCCACCGTGGATCCGAACAGGTTCTTGCGGCCCTTGGCGGACCACTCGTCCACCTTCTCCGCCATGGGAGAGGAGGGGGTGATGGGATAGATGGCCGCGACCTCCGTGAACGCGTACGCCACATGGGCTGCCGCCGTGTTGCCGTCCATGACGACATAGTTCTTTTTCATCGGGATACTCATCTCCTTTAAACGCTCGGCGTCCCCGACCCGGAGCGCGGCAGACGGCCGGCCCGGGGCGGGGTTTTCCGCCGGATGGCAAAGCTGCGGCGGCACGATATTGGGAAGCCAAATCGCGCTGCCGCAGCTCCTGTATGATTACTTGTTGCCCTGTGTGTGCGGGGCGGAGATCACACGAAGTTGCAGACCCGGGCAATGGCCATCTCGGTGTAGCCCAGGGACTCGGCCTTGGTCTGCTTGCCGCAGGCCACTTCCTGCGTCAGCTTCAGCAGCTCGTCGCCCAGCTGCTCCAGGGTCTTGGTACCATAGATCAGGGGAGAGGCATCCACGTCGATGTTGTCCACCATGTTGGCATAGGTCAGCTTGTTGCCGGTGATCTTGATAACGGGGGCCAGGGGGTTGCCGGTGGGAGTGCCGCGGCCGGTGGAGAACACCACGATCTGGGCACCGCCGGCCACCATGCCGGCCACGGAGGAGGGATCGTTGCCCGGAGTGTCCATGATGACCAGGCCCTGCTTGGCCTCCACCTGCTTGCCGTAGTCATACACGGCATTGACAGGGCTGTGGCCGCCCTTGTGGATGCAGCCCAGGGACTTCTCCTCCAGGCAGGTCAGGCCGCCGGCCTTGTTGCCGGGAGAGGGGTTGCCCTCGCGGACTTCCTCGCCCACCAGCTGGAGGGCCTTCTCATAGCGGTGCACGATCTCGAAGATACGGTCGTGGACCTCGGGGGTAGCGGCGCGGCGGGCCAGGATGTGCTCGGCGCCGATGAACTCGGTGGTCTCGGACAGGATGGAAGTGCCGCCCTCCTTGACGATCAGGTCGCTGAGCTGGCCGATCAGGGGGTTGGCAGCCAGGCCGCTGGTGGGGTCGGAGCCGCCGCACTCGGTGCCGATGATCAGCTCGGACATGGGGAACTCCTCCTTCTGCAGCAGGGAGGCCTCCTCCACCATCTCCTTGGCATAGCGGACGGCCATGTCGATGGCCTTCAGGGTGCCGCCGGCCTCCTGGATGATGACCTGCTTGAGGGGCTTGTTGGTGCGCTCCTGGATGGCCTTCACCACCAGATCCATCTGGCAGTTCTCGCAGCCCAGGGACACCACCACAGTGCCGTAGACGTTGGGGTTGGCGGCATAGCCGGCCATGACGTCCATGGTGAACTGCTGGTCGGAGGCGACCTGAGAGCAGCCCAGCTGGTTGTTGAACGTGACGGAGCCCACCACCTGCTGGGAGATGATGCGGGTGGTGTCGGAGGCGCAGACGCTGGCGGGCAGGATCAGGACCTTGTTGCGGACGCCAACGCGGCCGTCGGGACGCTTGTAACCGTAGAAATTCATCTGTAAATCCTCCTTTTCTCAGCCCTTGGCATCCAGGTTCTCGCGGTGCTCCTCGAGATTGTGGCAGTGGACGTGCTCGCCCTTCTTGATATCCCGGGCAGCCAGGCCGATGTGCTCGCCGTACTTGACGATGGGCTCGCCCTTGGGAATGTCGCAGGAGGCCAGCTTGTGGTAGATGGTGATGTCCTCCAGGGCGGTGAGGGTCTTTTCCTCGCCGGCGCAGGTATAGGTCACGGTTTCACCCTTCTTGATGGGCTCGATGGCGACGATCACGTTGTCCTTCGCCGCCTCCACGATCATGGCGTTCAGCATGGCGTATGTATCTCCTTTCGATCCTCAAAAATTTGCGCTTTATGCCTGTTTTTCAAACAAGGCCCGCTGGGCCTCGTCCTTGGGGAACTTGGGGCAGCCGTACTTCTTGGCCCACCAGGACGTGATGATGGGCACCAGGATGGCGGTCAGGATGGCGGAAGCGGCGACCTGAGAGGTGGCCACGTCGGACCAGGCCGCCCAGGTGGGATCGGCCTCCGCAATGACGGCGGGAACGGCCACGGCGTTGCCGGCAGTGGTGGCCACGGCCCAGCCGGCGTAGCCGGGACGGCGGCTGATGAACTTGTCGCACAGCACGATGAAGGCGCCGCCGACGAAGCAGGTGATCAGGCCCAGCAGGATGCCCTGGGCGCCGCCCTTGACGATGTTGGTCAGGTTCATGCCGGAGCCCAGGCAGAAGCCCACGAAGGGAAGCAGGATGCTGCCGGCGGGAGCCAGGAAGTCAGACAGGTCCTTGTCGATGTTGCCCAGGATCATGCCCACCAGGATGGGGCCGATGGCGGCCACCAGGGCCATGAAGGGGATGTCGGCCAGGCCGCCCACGCCCATGGCGATCATGGTCAGCATGGGGCCGTCGTTGATGGCCAGCAGAGGCATGGCCGCCTGGTCGACGGTGTCGCCGTAGCTGTTCATCAGGGCCAGGTACACAGAGCCGTTGGAATTGGTCACGGCGGAGATGATGGCCAGCGCGCTCAGGCCCAGCAGGCCCTCGGCGCCGAAGAACTTGCCCACGCCGATGCCGATGGCGGCGCCGATGATGAACTTGGAGATCAGCAGCACGCCGCCGCGCTTGATGACGCCGCCCATCTGGCGGAACTGCAGGGTGGTGCCCAGGCAGAACAGCTGGATACCGATGGCGGTGTTGGCGCCGGCGCTGGTGAAGATTGCGGTGGTGAAGGAACCGATGTTGGTCACTTCCGGGATAAAGGTATTGATGATGGCACCCAACAGCATGGGCACGACCATCATACCTGCGGGGATCTTTTTCAGAAACTTCATGATCATATGCGTTTCTCCTCCTCGAATCTCCATTCTTTTTCTTCTTTTCCGTTATGCGGAATCTCATTTCGACACACACATAACTTTACCCGTCAAATAATATGATATTTTTTTATCAATTTGTCAAGGAAAAATCTCTAAATTCATAAATGTTCGATAATATTTACAAAATTCATGAAGCCTCATTGTACAATACTCCCTGTTTGCCGAAAAAACATTTTTTCTTTTCTGTTGACAAGCCTGGAATACGGGCGCTAAAATCAATAAAGGAAGCTCTGCTGCGGCCAAAATTCGCAGCGGTAATGGATAGAAAGAAAGGGAGATGTGATTGATGAACCCTGTAAACATGCCCTCTATGGACAGTGTGGCCCGCTTCAAGGCCGCCATGGAGTCTGATCGCGGCGCTCTGGGTCCCTTCATGATCGGTACGGACCCCGCCTTTGTGGAGGCCGCCGGTTACGCCGGCTATGACTTCGTACTGCTGGATATGGAGCACGGCACCACCACGCACCAGACCCTGCCCAACCTGATCCGGGCCGCCAATGTGGCGGGCGTATGCCCGGTGGTCCGCGTTCCCCGGGGCACCGACATCTGGATCGACCAGGCTTTGGACGTGGGCGCCGGCGCCGTCATGATCCCCCAGATCGATACCGCAGAGCAGGCCCGGGCCGCCGTCTCCGCCGCCAAGTTCTCCCCCGTGGGCACCCGGGGCACCTGCCGCTTCGTCCGCTCCGCGGGCTTCGGCGCCGTTCCCGGCAGCGAGTATTTTGCCAAGGCCCAGGACACCGCGGTGATCCTCCAGGCCGAGGGCAAGAAGGCCGTGGAGAACCTGGACGAGATCCTGGACGTGCCCGGCATCGATGTGCTGTTCGTGGGTCCCTATGACCTGTCCAGCTCTCTGGGACTGGTGGGTCAGATCGACCACCCGGCGGTCACCGCCTGCATCAAGGATATTATTGCCAAGGCCACGGCCAAGGGCGTCAAGGTGGGCTGCTTCGCCGATACCGTGGAGGGTGGCAAGAAGTGGCGCGATCTGGGCGTGAAGTTCATCGGTTACGCCTGCGACACCTACATCTTCATGCAGGCCGCCAAGGCCGATGTGGAGGCTTTTTCCGCCAAGTGATTTTCGCCTTTTCTGTGCGCTCCGACAGCCGCTCCCGCACTTGCGGGAGCGGCTGTTTTCTCTTTAGAAGCAGGTTTTCAAAAAAAATCGGAATTTTTTCCAGCTGGCTCTTGACAACCGCACTGTGTCTGCTATACTGTAGCTGCTTTCAGGCGTTTTGATTGTTGTATCATTATTTCGGAATTTAATTCCGTATTTCGGAATCGCCGGGATTTCGAAGCGGTACAAGGAGGACAATTTTATGAACGCAGCCTATTTGACCCCCGCCATCACGCTCTTCAACGAGGACGGCACCCTGGACCTGGTGAGCCAGGAGCGGCTGTTCAACAACCTGATCGACCAGGGTGTGGACGGCATCCTGGTAGAGGGCAGCAGCAGTGAGTTTTTCGCCATGCCCATGGACCAGCGCCGGGAGATGGCCAAGTTCGCCATTGAAAAGGTGAACCACCGGGTAAAGCTGATCATCGGCACCAGCCACATGGTGGCCGACGAGATCGTCAGCTTCTCCAACTACTGCCTGGACGCCGGCGCCGACGCCGTCATGATCCTGCCTCCCTATTACTTCCACTTCGACGCCAGCGCCCTGCTCCAGTACTATGACCGGCTGGCCCAGCAGATCCACGGCGATATCTACATCTACAACTTCCCCGACAACACCGGCTACACCATTCCCGCCGAGACGGTACTGGCCCTGGCCAAGATCCACCCCAACATCGTGGGCATGAAGGACACTGTCTCCGGCATGGACCACACCCGGGAGCTGATCAAGGTAGTCAAGTCCCACATTCCCCAGTTCGAGATCTACTCCGGCTTCGACGACAACTTCGCCCATAACGTCCTGGCCGGCGGCGACGGCTGCATCGGCGCCCTGAGCAACGTGGTGCCCGAGATCTGCGCCGCCTGGGTCAAGGCCTTCCGGGAGAACGACCTGGCCGGCATCGCCCAGGGTCAGCAGATCATCGACCGGCTGATGGACCTGTACACCGTCCGCAGCCCCTTCCTGCCGGTGATCAAGGAGGCCTGCCGCCTGCGGGGCATCGCCGCCACCAGCGTGGGCACCTTCCCCATGCCCAACGCCACTGTGGAGGATGACGCCAAGATCCTGGAGCTGCTGAACCGGGAGGGCGTACAGTAATCCCGTTCTCTTTCGCCGCCGTGTCTATGGACACGGCGGCGGTTTTTATGGCTGAATCATCCTCCAGCTTTTTCCACAAAACGGTTCTTCCTTCCGCGTGGCGGAAAAAGGGGGTTTCCAAGCCCGCTATTCCATGATATATTGGAATGACGGCGGGCGATCTTTTTCGCCCCATTCCCTGTTGGAAAGGATGTGAGGCCACATGGCCAAAGAGCAGGTATCCAGCATTCTCCGCGCCCTGCGGATCCTGGAGTGCTTTATGGACCGGGAGACAGAGTGGACGCTGAAGGAATTGGTGGAGTATCTGGACCTGCCCACCACCACGGTGTTCCGGCAGGTCTCCACTCTGACGGAGCGGCAGTACCTGATCCAGGACCCGGTGCGCAAGAGCTATCGGGTGGGCCCCCGGCTGATGCTGCTGGCCAGCGCCATTCTGGGCCAGTCGGACCTGCGGCAGACAGCCCGGCCGGAGCTGGAGCATCTCAGCGCCACGGTCCGGGAGACCATCAATCTCAGCGTACTGCTGGAACACGATATTTTCTATCTGGACAAGGTGGAGACTCACCGCTCCATCGTCTGCAACACCCGGGTGGGCACCCGGGCCCCAGCCTATGCCACCAGCAGCGGCAAAGTCATGCTGGCCGGTCAGGACCCGGCCTATATTGACGAGTATTGCAGCTGGATGCGCCTCAAGGCCGTACCTCTGACCAAAAAAACCATCACCGACCCGGACCTGCTGCGGCTCCAGCTGAACCAGGCCCGGCTCAACGGGTACGCCATGGACGATGGGGAGATCGAGGAGGGGCTGATCTGCGTGGCGGCACCTATTTACGACCTCAACCGCCACATCATCGGGGCAGTCAGCATTTCCGGTCCCGACTACCGGATGGAGAAGGACCAGGACTTCATGATCTCCAACGTCCGGGCGACCGCATCCAATATCTCCCGGCTTCTGGGCTACCGGACGTAACGCCCGCAGCGGGCCCAGCGGCGCCAATGAGCGCCGCTGTTTTTTTGTTCTTCATTATAAAAAAGGAGGGATCCCATGCGCTTTTTCCTGCTGAACCTGCTGCTGGCTCTGGGGCTGTTTTGTCTGAACGCCCTTCTGGGCGCCATTCAGTACCGTCACCGGGGGGATCTGTTTGCATACGGAAAATTTTCCTTCGATCCCAAGCCGGAGCAGCAGTTTTCCGGAAATTTCTTTCAAAAGACCGTCAATCCCGCCATTTATACCGCCCTTCTGTGCGCCCTTTTCCAGCGTGCCGGCTGGGACACCCTCTGCCGCTCTCTCTGGCTGACTGTTCCGCTGTACTGGATGCTGCGGGCGCTGTACATCGCAGCGAAAAACCGGTTCTGGCTGATCAACCGGCGCTACGAGCTGCTGTCCGCGGTCTTTTCCCTGCTGCTGGGGGAGGGGGTCTTTTTCGGCGCCCTGATGCCGCTGATGGAGGCGGGGGAAAGCGTGTTCATCTCGGCCCAGGACCTGCGCAACGCCGTCTGGTTCGCCATCCTGGCCTACATCGCCAAGGCAGCCTGGGACGTGTGCCGGGGCGCCTTTGAGGAAGGGCGCCTGTACTCTCAGGAGGTGCGGAGCCAGGCTATCCGCAGGCGCTACGACGTCTTTTCCCGGAGATACGGCGCGTCCCTCCGGTCCCTGGTAGACGGCTGCTGCCCGGCGGAGCACCGCTCCCGCCGGGGCGAGCTGGTCTGCCTGCTCTATGCGGTGATGATCTATGAGGATCACAACCGTCCGCCGCTGTTCCGGGCGGCAGAGCGCCTTTGGATGGCACTGCACCCCGGAAAAGAGATGACTCTGGGGATCATGCAGGTAAAGACCCGGCGGCCGATCCCGGATACAGAGAGCATCCGTCTGGCGGCGGAGAAGCTGGTGCCCGTCTACCTGGAACATCTGCGCAGCCATCCCCTCTGGCACGCTCTGCGGGATTACAACAGCGGGGCCGACTACGTCCAGGAGGTCACTGCCATTTATAACGAGTTGCTGCAGCTGCTCTCCTACGATGAGCTGGCCCAATCTCCCGCCCCGGGGCCGTGACCCCTTTGCAGGTTGAAAAAATTTTTTTGCTCCGCGCAATAAACGTGCCTCCTCCCGCATTATACTGACGAACAGCAAACAACACCCCCCGACGATTGCTGAAAAACAACCTTGAGGAGGACATAAAGATGAAGAAGATCGTTACCCGCACCCTGGTGAGCTGCGCCGCCCTGGCCGTGGTGGGCGGAGCCCTGATCGCCCCCACCCTGGCCACGGAGCGCAGCCAGACCGCATCTGCCGCCCCCGCCGTCACCACCCTCTCCGCCACTGCGGTCTCCGACGCCGCCAAGCCCGCCGCCCTGGACGAGGCCGGCGCCAAGACCCTGGCTCTGGAGACCGCGGGGCTGACCGCCGACCAGGTCAGCTGGATCTGGGCCAAGCGCGATTATGACGACGGCCGTCTGGAGTACGAGGTGGAGTTCCTCTCCGGAGACTGGAAGTACGAGGTGGAGGTGGACGCCGCCTCCGGCACCGTACGCAGCTACGACCAGGACCGGAAGGGCCGGGGCTACACCCAGTCCGGCACCGACATCGGCGCCGAGGCGGCCCAGACCGCCGCTCTGACCCACGCCGGCGTGAAGGCCGCCGACACGCTCTTTATGGAGACGGAAGTGGATGTTGACGACGGCCTCCGGGTCTACGAGGTGGACTTCTTTGCCGGCAGCCGGGAGTACGACTACAAGATCGACGCCGCCACCGGCGCTGTCCTGAGCTTTGACTACGACATCGAGTGGTACGCCCCCGCCGCCGGCGGGGAGGACCTCCTCACTGAGACCCAGGTGAAGCAGATCGTGGAGCGGACCGCCGGCACCACCGGCGTCTACACCAAGTTCCAGCTGGAGCACGACGACGACCGCCTCCTCTACGAGGGTGAGCTGCGCAGCGGACGCATGGAGTATGAGTTCGAGATCGACGCCGCCACCGGCGCCATCCTGGACTGGGACGCCGACCGGGATTGACCGCACGCTTCCCCCAAACACAAGACCAGCCGGGACGGAAGATCCGTCCCGGCTGGTTTTTTGCGCATTTGCAGGCCGCTCAGTTCTTTTCCGCCGGGCGGGTCTCGTAGCGGGCGGGGTCCTTGGGCAGGCACAGCTCCATGATGAGCCCCACCACGAACACACCGGCCACCATGTTGCCGGCGAACACGTCGCCGAACACGGCGGGCAGATTGTCAAAGAAGCCGTCCACCTCCGTGACGCCCACGCCCAGGCAGATGGACGTGGCGGCGATGAGGGTGCTGCGGTTGTTCAGCCCGGCCTCCTGAAGCATCTTCACGCCGGACATCATGATGGACCCGAACATGATGACGGTGCAGCCGCCCAGCACGCAGTCCGGCAGGGTGGTGAAGAAGGCGCCCACCGGCGGGAACAGGCCGCCCAGGATCATAGCCAGGGCGCCGAACATGATGCAGTAGCGGTTGACCACGTGGGTCATGGAGATGAGGCCCACGTTCTGGCTGAAGGAGGTGATGGGGGAGCAGCCGAACACGCCGCCGGAGATGGCGGAGACGAAGCCGTCGCAGCACAGGGAGCCGGAGAGCTCCTTCTCCGTGATGTCCCGGCCCAGGCCGCCGGTACAGGTGGCGGTGGTGTCGCCGATGGTCTCCACGGCGGAGACGATGAACACCAGGGCGAAGGAGAAGATGGCGCCGATCTGGAACTTGGGCACGTAGGCGAACAGCCGGGGCACGGCCACCACGCCCAGCTGGCCGATGGTGTCGGCCATGGAGCCGAAGTCCACCATGCCGAAGAAGATGGATACCACGTAGCCCACCAGCATGCCCAGCAGCACGTACAGCTGCTTGGCCACGCCCTTGAGCATGGTGTGGAACACCAGGGCCGCCGCCAGGGTGATGGCGGCCACCAGCAGGTTCTGCCAGGACCCCAGGGGGTAGGCGGAGGAGGACCCGAAGGAGGACACGCCCACATTCAGGATGCTCAGGCCGATGGAGATGACCACGCAGGCGGAGAGGGTGGGGCTGATGATCCGCCGCCAGTACTTGGCGGTCAGACCCAGGATGCCCTCAAAGCAGCCGCCTACGATGATGGCGCCCACCATGACGCCGTAGTCCTGAGAGGCGGTGGTCATGGCGGCGGCCAGGAATGTGAAGCTCAGTCCCATGACCACCGGAAGCCCTGAGCCGATCTTCCACACCGGGTACAGCTGGACCAGGGTGCCGATGCCGGCGATCAGCATACAGTTTTGCAGCAGCTGGGCCGTCTCCGCGGCGGTGAAGGGGGCCCCGTTGTACACCGCCACCGAGGCGATGATGATGAGAGGCGCCACATTTGCCACAAACATGGCCAGCACGTGCTGCAATCCGAAGGGGATGGCCCGTCCGATGGGGACCCGCCCGTCCAGGCGGTAGATGTTGTCGATGCTGCTTTCCTTCCTCTGCGCTGTGGTTTTCATGTAGCAAGACTCCTTTTATATATTTGCCAGGACCGGCGATGCCGGCGGGCGTCCATCGGATACGAAAAGGTTAACAAAAGTTATCCGCGACTTCCCCGGAGCTGGCTTGTGCCATATTATAAAAGGTCAACCTTTAAAATGCAACACTTTTATTTAGGTTGCACAAAATATTTTGAGGCTGCGGCAGGCAGCCCTGTCATACCCGCCTCCGGCGACCAGCCGCTTTACGCCTGCCCCGCAGCGGTCCGCCGCCCGGCAGGCGCAGCAGGCCCGGATTTGCCGGAGGTGTCCGGATGGCCGCGCCCCCCTGTTTTCAACGGCCGGACTTGCCCCGCCCGGAGCCGTTTCCTCCAATCCCACAGGGCGCAGAAGGGAGTCCGTTCTCCCGTCTCCAAACCGGTCATGCCCTGTTTGTCAAAAGGAAACGTCTGCGCTGCCGGCCGGCAGCGCAGACGTTTCCGCATATCATCCCTTTGGGGTTTTTCAGGCGCGGCCCTTTTTGAGCGGAGGTTTCCCTACTCAAACCGCCTGCCCGCCACATAGATGGGGACGAACAGACCTCCCAGCATGGCGGTCAGAAACACCGCCAGCTGACACTGCGCCCAGAACTCCGGCCACAGCGCATGCGCCGCCAGGGTGATCGCCGGCATCCCCGCCATGACGGCGCAGCTCCACACCCGTCCCACCGTCACGATAAGGGGCCAGTTGCGGTTGGTGAAGCGGACGCCGGGGACATTCATGCGGAAGGGGCCGTCCATCATGCCGTGGATCACATGCTCATCGTAAAACCGCGGCAGCTCCTGCCGGGCAAAAAAGCAGAACCACGCGCCGAAAATCGCCCCCAGCAGCACAGCCGTCCCCGCATTTTCCACGGGCGCGTTCACCAGCGCGCCGAAAAGCAGCCCCGCCGCTCCCAGCAGCAACGTCAGCCCGTACCACAGCGGCCAGCGGCCGCAGCTGCGCCACACCCGCCGGGCTTTTTCATCGGAGTACGCAATGGCGGTTTTCACCACGTCCTCCACCGTCCGGGCGTCCATGGGCGCCTGGTCCACCTGCCGCCGGCACAGCAGCAGCTCCGTCACTGTCACCCCCAGCAGCTCCGCCAGCGGGACCAACAGAGCGGTATCCGGAATGGACGCGCCGGTCTCCCATTTGCTCACCGCCTTGTCAGATACGTACAGCTCCCGGGCCAGCTCTTTCTGGGTGAGCCCCTTTTCCCGGCGCAGCTGCGCCACAAAGGCGCCGAACGCCTGTTTGTCAATGGTAAACACATCTATCACCTCGGCAACAGCATACCGGCTCCGGGGCGGCGCGGCAACCGATCAACAGTAGAGTTGGACAAATATCGCCAAACCTGCGTGATCCCCGCAAAATTTTCGTCTCCCCGGAGCAGGTGCAGCGCGCACATACCGTCTCTCCCGACGGCGCCCTCCGTCTTTGTGCAGCAGCTCCGGCCGAAGCTGCCGGGCCGGGATGCCCCGCCGGACAAACGCCCTCTCCGTCCCCCAGTGCCGCGGCGATCCGCGGCCCGGGGCGCCGCCCTCCTCCGTCGGGGCGATCCGCGCTATGGCGCCGCCTTCTCTTCTTCATCTCTTTTGTATCATACCACCGCATTAACCAAAAAGCAGCAGCAAAAGCCCCGCCTCCCTTGCGGGGGCGGGGCGGTGTCGTATATGGCTCAGCCGGCTCCATCCGGCGTCAGCGGCCGGCAGGTGGCCCGCTCAATCAAGGTCGGCGTCACCAGCTTGCGGGTGTAGACCTCCTGCTCATGGCTCTCGATCAGCTCCAGCGTCAGCCGCACCGCCGTCCGGGCCAGGAGGGGTACGTTCTGGGACAGGGTGGTCAGCTGGATACCGGGCAGGCCGGCATACTCGATGTTGTCAAAGCCCATCAGGGACAAGTGCCCGGGCACGTCCACCCCCAGCTCGTCCGCCGCCTGGAGCACGCCCAACGCCACCGCGTCGGAGGCGGCAAAGACCGCGGTCTCCGGCAGAGGATGGGGCAGCAGCTCCCATCCCATACGGTGGCCGTTTTCTACGCTGGAGGCACCTCCTGTGTTCTCCACGGTCCGCAGCTCCATTCCCAGCTCCCGGGCGGCATCCCGGAAGCCCTTGTAGCGCAGGGTATGAGAGGCGGTCCCCAGGCGCCGCCCCAGATACACCACCCGCCGGTGGCCCAGGCGGTGCAGATACTCCGCCGCCAGATGGCCGCCGGCGTAGTTGTCCACGCTGACGGCGTTGATGCGCAGGCGGGAGGTATCCCGGGCGTGGCTGCCCAGCAGCACGCAGGGCACCGTCTCGTGGTAGCGGCCCAAAAGGACATGGGCCGCGTCGCTGGCATTGGCCAAAAGCACGGCATCCACCCGCTGGCTGATGAGGAAGTCAAACAGCGTCTCAATCCGGTCGTCTCCGGGCCGGCCGGTGGACAGCATCACCTGATAGCCACGCTCCCTGGCAAAGGTCTCGATATTCAGCGCCAGCGCCGCATAAAATGGATTGGAGATGGAGGGCAGGATCAGCCCCAGCACATTGGAGCGGCTGGACACCAGGCTCCTCGCCAGCAGATTGGTCCGATAGCCCTGCTCCCGGCACAGCTTCAGGATCCGTTCCCGGGTCTCCGCCCGGATCTCGGGGGCGTGATTCAGCGCCCGGGACACGGTGGTGACAGAGACGCCCGCCAGCCGGGCAATGTCTTTGATGGTAACCTGCTGCATGGAAGCGCCTCCTGTCTGCGGCGATTTCCGGAAGATACCCGGTAACGTTTGCACTATTATTATATCAGACAAACCCCCTATAAACATTGTGCATATAAGACAAATATGCCGATTATCCTTGCATATAAATGTTGAAAATACAAATGGCATCTTGACAAATCCCGTGTGCAAATGCTAATGTAAAGCTACGGAACGAAAACGTTTGCATAAAATTTGCAGACGATTCGCAGGAAAGAGAGGGGAGATTGAGCGCAATGAAACAAACACAGCAGACCTATTCCAAGTCAAGGCGCTTGAAAAACCAAATCAAGGCCGTCGTGACAAACCCCTACAACATCATCGTCCTCATCGCCATCATCCTTCTGATCTATCTGATCGTGGTGCCGCTGCTGGACATGATCGCCACCACCTTCCAGTTGGCTCAGCGGGATCTGCGCGCCGTGGGCGGCGGCCCCGAGGACGTGGGCAAGTTCACCTTCTACTACTGGCAGCGGCTGCTGGCCAGTGAGCTGTCCATGAACATGCTGATCAAGCCGCTTCTCAACTCCCTGACCATCGGCGTGGGCGTATCCTTCTTCGCCATCTTGCTGGGCGCCGTGCTGGCCTGGCTCATGGTCCGCTCCGATCTGCCCTGCAAGCCCTTCTTCTCCCTGGCGGTGATCATCCCCTACATGATCCCCTCCTGGTGCAAATCCCAGGCCTGGCTGTCCATGTTCAAGACGCCGCGGCTGGGCGGTGCGCCGGGCTTTGTGGCCTCCATCATGCAGTCCCTGGGCGTGACCAATCTGGACTGGCTGGAGCCCATCGCCTACGGCAGGCTGGCCATCATCATCGTGCTGACCCTGCACTATTACGCCTATACATACCTGCTGGTCTCCGCGGCGCTGAACTCCATCAACTCCGAGCTGGAGGAGATGGGCGAGATCCAGGGCGCCAGCAAGGCCATGATCCTGCGGCGCATCACCATGCCCCTGGTGCTGCCGGCCATGCTGTCGGCGGTGATCCTGACCTTCTCCAAGGCCATCGGAACCTTCGGCGTCATCAACTACCTGGGCTCTCCCGCACAGTTCTATACCCTGTCCAGCCAGCTGTACATGAACAACAAGTCCCAGAACACCCAGACGGCCTTTGCCATGGCCATCATCATGATCTGCATTGCCTCTCTGGCGGTGTTCGTCAACCAGAAGCTCATCGGCGCCCGGAAGTCCTACGCCACCATCGGCGGCAAGGGCGGCCGTTCCACCCTGATCGGCCTGGGCCGCGTGGGCCGGCCCGTCATCACGCTGATCCTGTTCGTGTTCTTCGCGGTGGGCATCATCATGCCGATCGTGATCCTGATCCTGGAGAGCTGCATGCTCAAGGAGGGCGTTTACAGCCTGTCCAACTTCACGCTCCACTATTGGATCGGCGATCCCGACCCCAAGATCATGGAGGGCATGCCCGGCATCTTCAAAAACAGCGACTTCATCAAGGCCCTGCTCAACTCCCTGCGGCTGACCCTGGTCAACGGCATTTTCGGCACCATCTTCGGCCAGATGCTGGGCTATATCTGTGCCAAGGGCCGCGGCAAGTTCCACGGCAAGCTGGTGGAGCAGCTGGTGTTCATCCCCTACCTGATCCCCTCCGTGGCCTTCGGCGGCATCTACCTGTCCATGTTCTCCCAGCCCCAGACCCTCTTCGGCGTGACGCTGGTCCCGGCCCTGTACGGCACCTTCGCCCTGCTGACCCTGGTGTCCGTGGTCAAGCACCTGCCCTTCGCCTCCCGTGCCGGCACCTCCAACATGCTGCAGATCAGCGGCGAGCTGGAGGAGGCCGCCACCATCGAGGGCGCCGGCTTCTTCAAACGGTTCGTCAAGATCGTTTTCCCCCTGTCCAAGGGCGGCTTCATCTCCGGCTTTATGCTGATCTTCGTGTCCATCATGAAGGAACTGGACCTCATCATCCTCATTATGACCCCGACCACCTCCACGCTGCCCTATCTGGCGTTCCAGTATCAAAACGGCAACTCGCCCCAGGCATCCAACTGTGTGGCGATCGTGATGTTCGCCATCGTGTTCCTGGTGTACGCGCTGGCCAATATCTTCGGCGATGCCGACCTGGCCAAGAGCATGGCGGGCTGAGCATTCGGACATAGAGAGGAGACGAGAGACATGAGCAAGATCGAACTGGTACATGTTGATAAATATTATGGTAAGAACCACGTTTTGAAGGATCTGAACCTGACCATCGAGGACGGCGAATTCATGACGCTGCTGGGCCCCTCCGGCTGCGGCAAGACCACCACGCTGCGTGTGGTCTCCGGCCTGGAAAAGCCCCAGAACGGCTTCATCTACATGGACGGCAAGGAGATCGTCAATGCCGCCGAGGCCTATTTCGCCCCGCCCTCCCAGCGGAATTTGAACCTGGTGTTCCAGTCCTACGCCCTGTGGCCCCACATGACGGTGTATGAAAACGTGGCCTTCGGCCTGAAGATCCGCAAGACCCCCTCCGACCAGATCAAGAAGATGGTGGAGAGCGCTCTGGAGCGGATGCAGATCGGCGAGTACGCCACGCGGTATCCCACGGAGCTGTCCGGCGGCCAGCAGCAGCGCGTGGCCATCGCCCGGGCCATCGTGTCCGAGCCCCGGCTGCTGCTGCTGGATGAGCCCCTGTCCAACCTGGACGCCAAGCTCCGCGTGGATATGCGCTCCGAGCTCAAGCGGCTCCACCACGAGACCGGCAGCACCATCATCTATGTCACCCATGACCAGGTAGAGGCCCTGACCATGTCCACCCGCATCGCCCTGTTCCGTCACGGCGAGCTGGTGCAGGTGGCCCCGCCCCTGGAGCTGTACGACAACCCGGTGAACCTCTACACCGCCGACTTCATCGGCAACCCCAGCATCAACTTCGTAAAGGTCAAGGGCAAGGCCAGCTCTGACGGCCTCAGCGTGGAAGGCGTTCTGGGCGCCATGAGCTTCCCCCGGGAGGACATGACCGCCGAGGCCCCCACCTCCGGCGATTTGGACATCACCCTGGGCGTCCGCCCTGAGCAGATCGTGATTTCCCGCCAGCGCACCGCTCCCGAGCAGGTGGAGGGCCGCGTCTACTCCGGCATGCCCGCCGGCTCTGAGACCCTGGTCAGCGTCCGGGTGGGCGACGCCATGCTGACGGTGAAGGAGCTGGGCTCCACCCACTACTCCGGCGACGAGACCGTGTACCTCACCTTCAACCCCAAGAAGATCAACGTCTTTGATACCAAGAGCGAAAAGCTGATCAAGTACTCCCTGTAAGAGCGCCCCGCGGCTTTCGCCGCGTTCACCATCCCGATCAACCTGCAATCACCCGGAAGAAAAAAGGAGGAAAAGGAACATGTTCAAGCACAAGAAATTGCTCAGCATCCTTTTGGCAGCGGTCATGCTGTTCTCCCTGACCGCCTGCGGCGGAGGCGGCGACACCTCTACCGGCGGCGAAGAACCCTCCGGCGACGGCGCCGAATCCACGCTGACCGCCTGGGAGGAGACCGCCAACATCTACGCCACCAATGAAACCGACGAGGAACTGTATCAGAAGGCCATCGAAGAGGGCGGCACCGTGACCCTCTACTCCATCTCCTCCCGCTGCGGCAAGGTGGCCGAGGCCTTCATGGCCAAGTATCCCGAACTCACGTGCGAGGCCTTCGACATCTCCACCAACGAGCTGCTGGAGAAGGTCACCCGCGAGCACGAGGCCGGTCAGTACGTGGCCGACGTGGTCCACATCAAGGATATGGACGGCTCTTTGTACAACGAGTACGTGAAGAACAAGGTGTTCTACCTCTATCAGCCCGAGGACATCTTCGCCCACATCGATCCCTCCTACACCGCCACCGCCACTCCGCTCTACATCGAGCTGACCCAGCTGTTCTACAACGCCGAGGCCTATCCCGACGGCTCTCCCATTACGAATATCTGGCAGTTGACGGAACCCCAGTGGCAGGGTAAGATTATGATGCAGAACCCCCTGGACAATATCTCCTGGGGCTCCTGGATCACCGGCTTCTGCGTGGGTGATGTGCCCGATCAGCTGGCCGCCGCCTACAAGGAGCTCTACGGCGAGGATCTGGTCCTCTCCGACGGCTGCACCAACGCCGGCTTTGAGTTCCTCAAGCGCCTGCACGACAACAAGCCCACCTTCACTGCCTCCTCCGATGAGATCGCCGAGTCTGTCGGCACGCCCGGTCAGGCAGATCCCCCCATTGGCTTCTGCGCCTCCTCCAAGCTGCGCAAGAACGAGGACAACGGCTGGGTCCTGGCTCCTGTGAACCTGTATCCCACTGCCGGCATCCCCGCCATCAACACCCTGTACGTGGTGGAGGGCTGCCAGCATCCCGCCGCCGCCAAGCTGCTGATCCGCTTCATGATGGGCGGCATCGACGGTGATACCTCCGGCTATGAGCCCTTCAACACCCTGGGCGGCTGGCCTGTCCGCGACGATATCGAGCCTGCCGAGGGCTCTACTCCCTTCAGCGATCTCTACACCTCTCCCTTCGATCCCGATGAGATCTATGTGAACTACAACACCGTCCGCGACTTCTGGCAGATGCTGGGCTGATTCCCTGCGGCCGGAAAACCTGAAGGATCCGTGGAGCGGCGGGCGGCTGTCCGCCCGCCGCTCCAGTCTGTCCCGGCAGCAGGACAGGCTGGAGCTGTTTTCAGCACAGTTTAAGCTCTGCATGTATCATTCTATATCATAGGACTGGGCGGGGGATCCTCCCCGGCTCCGCCGGCAGGCGCCGCCTGCCGCTCATTTCCGCTTTCAGTTCCAGCCGTCATGGCACAAGGAGGGCCTATGGGTTTCTTTATCGACAAACATCACCGCAGGAAAAGTTCCATGGCTGTGACGGCCTTCTTTGCGGCCCTGATCGACCTGTTCGTGTTCGGCATTCTCTACGGCGTGCTGTCGGAGCCCCTGTACCGCCTTGTGCGGCTGGGCAGTGAAGCTTCCAGCACCGTGGTCCAGGGCATCCTCATCGCCCTGCTGGGCACCGCTCTGTGCTGCCTGCAATTTCTGCTGCGGGACAAGCGGATCGCCCCCTACGGCTTCGCCGGGCTGGCGGTGGCGCTGCTGATGTTCTATGTGGGCGCCTCCTTCCTGGATGCGGATGTGCGCTCCGACATGCTGCGGCTGATCACTCTGTTCGGCCTGCTGCCGGTCCTGGTGGGCAACGCCGTGTCCTGGGGCATCTTCCTGGCCCTCAAGCGGCGCAATCCCCAGCTGGTGGCCCGCCGCAAGACCGTCCAGGAGGAGATCCGGGCGGCGGCGGAGGCCTCCGCCGCTAAGGAGCCCCGGAAAAAGGCGGCACAGACCGCCCCGCAGCCGGCAGCGCCCGTCCCACAGGCGGAGACGCCTGCCGCCGCTCCCGGTCCCCAGGCTGCCCAGGATGCGGCCCTGTTCGGCCCGGAGGGGGCCGGCGGGCCCATGTCCGGCCGGTCGGAGCAGGAGGAGGCCATGCTGCTGTATATGGATGACGACGATGACGAAACGAGCGACGATTAAAGATGTGGCGGCCCTGGCGGGCGTCAGCTTTGCCACGGTGTCCCGGGCCCTGGACGACCACCCGGACATCAGCCGGGAGACCAAGGAGAGGGTCCGGGCCGCCTGCGCCCAGCTGGGCTATGTGCCCAACAGCGCCGCCCGGGGTCTGGCCGGACAGTCCACCCACACCATTGGAGTCATCGTGCCGGACGTGTCCAACCCCTATTTCTCCGACATGGCCACCGCCATCGAGCAGGCGGCAGCGGAGCAGGGCTACCGGATGCTGCTGAGCAACTCCATGCGGGACGCCCGCCAGGAGCTCCAGGCCATCGACGGCTTTCTCAGCCGCCGGATCGACGGCATCCTGATCTCCCCTCTGTCTCTGGAGTCCCAGGCTGCCCACAGAGCCGTTCTGGGCGACCTGCCCTGCGTCTACATCGGCATCAATCACGACGGCCAGAGCAGCTACGTGGCCGGGGACAATATCGCCGGCGCCTACCGGGCCACCCGCTACCTGCTGGAACTGGGACACCGGGACCTGGTGTTTCTGGGCGGCCGGGACCAGTCCCTGACCCGGGTACAGCGGTCCGAGGGCTTCCGCCGGGCGCTGGCGGAGGCGGGACTCACCGGCAGGGAATACGCCATGCCGCAGGACCAGGCCGACAACAGCCGCCAGTGGACCTATGAGGCAACGCTGGCTCTGTTCCGCCAGGACCGTCCGCCGGACGCCGTGCTGGCCTTTTCGGACATCGTGGCCCTGCGGGTGATGGAGGCGGCGGAGGCCTGCGGCGTCCGTGTGCCCCGGGACCTGTCCCTGGTGGGGTATGACAACATCTCCTTTTCGCACCTGCCCCGCATCCACCTGACCACCGTCTCACAGAAAAAACGCCGGCAGGGCCGTCTGGCCGTACAGCAGCTGCTCTCCCAGATCCAAGGAGACCGCAGCCGTACAGTCCATCTGGTCCAGCCGGAGCTGATCATACGCTCCACCTGTATGGAAAGACAAGGAGGGTAACAGAAATGGAAGCAATCTCCAGTCCCAAGCGGCAGCAGCTTGGCGCGCTGCTGGACCGGCAGTCCCAGGAATCCGTGATGCAGCAGATCCCCCAATTCGCCGAAGCCCGGATCCACAACCTGGTTCCGGCGCCCGAGGGCACCACCGGGTCTCTGGGAGCGCTGGTGTTCAATATGGAACGGGGCGTCCACCTGGAGGAGCTGGGTGACTTCCTGCTCTCCTGTCCCGACGTGCGGCCCTATGACGTGATCCTGGCCAACGAGCTGGACGACGGCTGTGTCCGCTCCGGCGGGCGGGATACTGCCCGGGAGCTGGCGGAGCGTCTGGGCATGAACTACGTCTACGCCCTGGAATTCATAGAGCTGGTGAACCAGGACGATCCCAAGGGCTACCACGGCAACGCCGTCTTTTCCCGCTGGCCCATCCGGCGGGCCGCCGCCGTGCGGCTGCCGGAGCAGTACAACTGGTATTTTGACCGCCAGCGCCGCATCGGCGGCCGCTGCGCGGTGCTGGCAGAGATCGAGGTGGCCGGACGGCGGGTGGGCGTTGGGTCCATCCACCTGGAGAACCGGACCCACGGCCCCGGCCGCAAAGCGCAGCTGGATACGGTTCTGCAGGCGGCGGAGGAGCTGTTCCCCGGCCTGCCGGTGATCCTGGGCGGCGACCTGAACACCAACACCTTCGACGGCCGGGACAAGGACGCCATCAACCAGATCGCCGCCTCTCCGGAGCTGCAGCGGCGGTGCCTGGAGGATGTGGCCGCCTGGGAGGAGTGTCTCCCCGCGGCCCAGGCCCTGGGCTACACGCTGGTGCCTCTGCGGCCGGAGGCCACCCGGCGCAAGCCCCTGCCCTGGGGCGGCGCCCTGGAGCTGCGGCTGGACTGGCTGCTGGTGCGGGGCATGACGGCATCGGACAGCCGCACCATCTCCACCCGACGGGCCGACTGCGGCTTCGCCCCGGCCGGCTCCGCCCTGGAGCGGTTCACCGGCGAGGAGCTGTCGGACCACAACGCGGTTTGGGCCCTGTGCGGCTGGCAGGCCACTTAAGCAAGGAGGAATCGAGCGATGCTCAACACAGTATTGTTTGACATGGGCGGCACCCTGGAGGATATCTGGTACAACGACGAGACCCGCGCCCTGGTGGTGACACGGCTGATGGAGACCCTGCGGGCAGGCGGACTGGAACCCGGCTGCTCCCCGGAGGAGTTCCGGGAAAAGGTCTTTGCCGGCGTGCGGGCCTACAAGGCCTGGAGCGAATCGGTCTGGCTGGAGAAGAAGCCGGAGGAGATCTGGCCGGAGTTCTATCTCCGGGACTTCGACTTTCCCCGGGAAAAGCTGGTGCCCCTGGCGGAGACCCTGGCCAACCTCTGGGAGGTCACCTTCTACCACCGGGAACTGCGCCCTGACGTGCCGGAGACCCTGGAAGCCCTGCGGCGCCGGGGCTACCGCCTGGGCGTGATCTCCAACAACGCCTCTCTCTACAACGTCTTTGATGTGCTGGAGCAGTACGGCATCCGCTCCTATATGGAGGATGTGACTGTCTCCAGCGTCACCGGCTACCGCAAGCCCCACCCGGAGATCTTCCGCATCTCCCTGCGGCAGATGCAGGCGGCGGCGGAAAACTGCGTGTATGTGGGCGACACCGTCTCCCGGGACATCATTGGCTCCAAAAGGGCGGGCTTCGGCAAGGCGGTCCAGATCGGCTCCTTCCTCTCCGCCCAGAAGGACGCGGCGGTGGGCGCCGGGGCGGAGAAGCCCGACGTGGTCATCGACCGCATCGGCGCCCTGGTGGACTGGCTGGACAGCGTGAACCCCGCCATGGCCCCCGGCGTATAAGCGCAAAACGGCCCCGGTTCCTCTGCGCAAGGCAGAGGAACCGGGGCCTCAGACATCTCCGGGGTCTTTGGCCGCTCAGCAGCCCTTTTTGGCGTTTGCCATGCGGATTCCGTAATCCACGGCATTGATGAGGCTCAGTTCATTGGCGTGGCCGTCTCCGGCGTGGCCGAACCCGGTGCCATGGTCCACGCTGGCGCGGATAATCGGCAGTCCCAGCGTCACATTGACGCCTGCCACCGCATCCCAGTGGCCCAGCGCCCGGTTGTAAACAAAGCCCTTCACCTTCAGCGGAATATGTCCCTGATCGTGGTACATGGCCACCACGATGTCGTACCATCCGCCCAGGGCCTTGGAAAACACTGTATCCGGGGGCGTGGGCTTCTTTTCGGGAATGATGATCCCCTCGGCCATGGCGGCGTCGATGGCGGGCTGGATCTCCTCGATCTCCTCAGTGCCAAACATGCCGTTTTCACCGCAGTGGGGGTTCAGGCCGGCCACGGCGATCTTGGGTTCCCTGATACCGATGGCTTTGCAGCCGTCGTTGGCAATGCGGATCACGTCCAGCACCCGGTCCTTCTTCACCCGCTCGCAGGCCTCCCGCAGGGAGACGTGGGTGGAGACATGCACCACGCGCAGATCATTGTGCGCCAGCATCATGGTGTACTTGGAGGTGTGGGTGTAATCGGCGTAGATCTCCGTATGGCCGGAATAGTGGTGACCGGCCATGTTGATGGCCTCCTTGCTGATGGCGTTGGTGATGGTGGCATCCACCTCGCCGGCCATCGCCAGCTCAATCACCTTCACCACATACGAAAAGGCCGCCTCGCCGCCCAGGGCGGTGGCTCCCAGCCCAAAGGGCCTGGGATCGGCAGGGTCGCAGGGGATATCTCCGGCCTTGACGATCCCCATGTCATATACGTCGATGGTGCCGTGCCGGAACTGTGCCTCAGCCACAGAGCTAACGGGCCGGATCGTCAGATGAACGCCGGAGAGCTTCTCCGCGACCTTTGCGGCGTACTCCATGCTGGCGGCGTCGCCCACTACCAGGGGGCGGCAGCGGTCATAAATGCGCTTGTCAGCCAGCGCC
Organism: Dysosmobacter sp. Phy; assembly: GCF_054476235.1. Lineage (NCBI taxonomy): Bacteria > Bacillati > Bacillota > Clostridia > Eubacteriales > Oscillospiraceae > Dysosmobacter > Dysosmobacter sp. Phy. The sequence continues at coordinate 1,309,427 of NZ_CM136997.1, read as the reverse complement.
TTGACCGTGATCTCCGGGCCGTTGCCAAAGGGATCTCCCATAGAGATGCCAAGGATCGGTTTTTCCATGATGATGCTTCCTTTCTCTTTGCGCAGGCCGGTTCCGCCGGCCTGTCTCCTGTTTTTTTACAGTTCTTCTCCGCCTGTGCCCAGAAGATATCCGTCAAGAACGCCCCTCACAGCACCTCCAGATAGATGCTCCGCGCATCGTCGGGCGTCACCTCGCGCATGTTGTTCACCAGCAGCCGGGTGACCTCCATGCCGGAGGCCACCAGAGCCTCCAGATCCTCTCTGGGTACGCCGAACTCAGTGAGACTGGTGGGGATGTCCAGGTGCTTTACGATCTGCTCCAGGCGGGCGATCACTGCGGCGCTCTTGCCCTCCACCGTGGTCTCGCGGCCGCAGATACAGCGGTCATAGACGGCGGCAAGCCGCTCCCGGCAGGCCGGCTCGTTGAACCGCATGACCGGCGCCAGCAAAATAGCATTGGATACTCCATGGGCAATGTGATACTTACCGCCCAGCGGATAGCTGAGGGCATGGACGGCGGTGGTGCCGGAGGCTGTAATAGCCACGCCGGCATAGAAGCTGGCAATCTGCATCCGGTTTTTGGCATCCATGGCGTCAGGATCGTCGCAGGCGCGCTCAATGCTGTTTAAAATCATATCCAGCGCCTGCATGGCGAAGATATCGCTGAAGGGATTGGCCTTGTTGGAGGTCCAGCATTCGATTGCGTGGGCCAGTGCGTCCACACCGGTGGCGGCGGCGATCTTCCGGGGCAGCTTTTTGATCATGGCGGCATCTAAAATCACATAGTCTGCGATCATCTCGGTATTGACGATGCCGACCTTCAGCTGCTTCTCAGGCACAGCCACAATCGCATTGGGCGTAGCCTCGGAGCCGGTGCCTGCGGTGGTGGGGATCATCAATGTCTTGATACACTTTCTGGCGCGGGCAGGGGTGTCCAGCAGCTCTTTGATCCCGTATTCGTCGGTCATCAGGATACTGGCCAGCTTGGCTGTGTCCATAACGCTGCCGCCGCCCACGGCCATGATAAAGTCGGCGCCGCAGGCCTTGCACTGGTCCACCAGCTTCTGGGCCTCCTCATAGGAGGGCTCCGCCGGCAGATCGTCCAGGATGACAGCGTCCACGCCGGCCTGCTGCACCTGCGCCATAGGCAGGTCCAGCAATCCCGCGCCCCGGATTCCCCGGTCTGTAAAGACCGCCAGGCGTCCGACCTGATTCTCCGCCAGAATATCCCGGATCTTCTCCAGGGCATCCTGTCCGCTGAACACCGCATGGGGCATTTTCAAATCATATCTGGCAAGCATGCTGTAATCCTCCTTACTGATCTGCTCCGGTGCGGATCCGCTCCTCCAGTCTGCACAGCAGGTCTGGCTCTCCGAAACCGCCGGATTTGGCAATGATGGGATGGGTTTTTCCACGGTAAACAAAATACGTGAGCACGACGCCTGTGGCCAATTCACATACGGGGATCAGCTCCGCCACATCCACGGCACGCATCAGCGCCAGAAGGGTGTCGCCGCCGGAGCACATCAGCGTGGCCTCCAGGCCGCTGTCCAGCAGCCGCTTCATCACGCCCCCCATGGTGCCGGAGATCCGGATCCGGACCTCCTCAATATCCATGCCCCGCCCGGCGGCAAAGTCCCGGGCCGCGGCGCTGTTCTCCGGGGGATCGTTGCTGTCCAGGATACAGCGGCCCTCCTGTTTGGCTGAAGCCAGCAGGTCCTGCACAGCAGCGGCGCAGGCCGCACTGTCCAGCCATTCCGGCAGGAGCTTTTCCTCCGGCAAAAGCCGGTGGCGGGGAAATCCCGCCTGCTCTGCCGCGTCCAGCTGGCGGATAGTCACCGGGTTCACACTGCCGCAGACCACAAAAAAGGGCGCGTGCAGTTCCGGGATCTGGGGAGGCGCCCCCTCCAGGGCCAGCAGATCCGCCACCACCGCCGCAAAGCCGGCGCAGCCGGCGGACAGCCGCACCCCCGCCGCGCCCAGCTGGCGGCCGATGGCGGCCAAATCCTCATCGCTGGCCGCGTCAAACACCTGGATGCCGGGCAGATCGTTTCCCGGATCCCCGGCTTTGCGCCGGATCACCGGAGCAGCGGTCTGCTCCCCCAGGATCTCCGATACCCGGGAGTGGCGCACCGGATCAAAGGGATCCTGACCGAACACGCTCTGCGCCACCGGTACGCCGTCAATGAAGTGGATGCCGTCCCGGGTGATACGGCGGATCTTGGGAAAGGCGGGGACAAAGGGCATGCGGTCTGCTCCGGCCGCGTCCAGCACCGCCGCCAGCTCGGCGCCCACATTTCCCCGCAGGGCGGAATCTGTCTTTTTGTAAATGCAGCGGATCCCCGCATCCAGCGCCCGGGCTGCCGCCTGCCGGACCAAGGCATAGGCTCTTTCAGGAGCCAGATGCCGGGTTTCCGCATCCAGCACCAGCACCCGAACCCCCGCATCCACGCCGGCAAAATCAAAGGACGGATCCGTTATCACGCTGGTGGCCGCACCGCGAGCGGCAAACTGCACACCGGTATCCAGCGCTCCGGTAAAATCATCGGCAATAATCAGCAAGTCAACCATGTCGCCGCCTCCCGCTGTCGTTCACATTTGAAACATCAAGAAACCTTACATTTTCTCCGCAATTACAGCTTCTATTTTACAAATCTGCACATGATGCAGCAACCTTTTTTCTCCTCCAAAGCGTTTATCTTTGAAACACGTAGAAAAAGGATTGTTCTGTTTTTGTGAATTTGGTATAATGTGTTTAAATTTTAAACAGTTTTGGAGGCAGTTATGGACGGCAACTACCGGGTCCTGGGGATTGCTCCCTTTGAGGGGATGAAATCCCTGATGTCCGCTCTGGCAGAGGAGTACCCACAGATGGATCTGACACTGCTTGTGGGAGATCTGGAGCAGGGGCTGGAAATCGCCCGCAGCAACTTCCATGGCGATTATGATGTGATCATCTCCCGGGGCGGCACCGCCAAAATGCTCAAGCAAAACCTGCCTTTGCCGGTCGTCGAGATCCCCGTATCCACCTATGACCTGCTGTGCACGCTGAAACTGGCGGGAATTTCCGCACAGGCCCAAAAGGCGGCCATGGTCTCCTTTGACAATATCACCGCCAACGCCCGGATGCTGTGTGATCTGATGGGCTATGACATCGACATTCGCACCGTGAACTGTGCAGAGGAGGTGGAGCCGGTGCTGGCCGCGCTGAGGGCGGAGCATTATGAGACCGTCCTCTGCGACGCCGTCGCCAACGCCGCCGCCAAGCGGCTGGGCCTGAACTCGTTTTTGATTACCTCCGGTGCCGACAGCGTGCGTCAGGCTTTTGAGCGCGCTATGGCCCTCTGCCGCAGCCAGGCCCGGCTCCGGGAGGAAAACCTCTTTTTCCGGGAACTGCTCCATGGGCAGATCGGTCAGACCATGGTTTTTGAAGAAAGCGGCGAACTTTTTCTCTCCACCCTGGACAACCCCTCTCCGGACCTGCTGGAGCTGCTGCGGCGGGAGTTGCCGGAATCCCAAAGGGACGGAGAGCGGCGCATCACCCGGAATCTGGGCGGCATGCTGTATTCCATCCGCTCCCGGCAGATCTCCTCGGGCAGCGGCCGCCACACCGCCTTTTTCTTTGTGGCCAGACGCTCTCCGCTGTCGCCCAGTCAGGCGGGCATTCGCTTTATCACCCGTCCGGAGGCGGAGGCCGCTTACTGCGACAGCATTTTCAGCTTTGCCGCGTCCCTCAGCGATCTTCAGGAGGATATCGCCCGCATCAGCGGCAGCGGCGCCCCGGTGCTGGTCACCGGTGAGGACGGAACGGGAAAGGAGTCCGTGGTCAGCCTGCTGTACATACACGGCCCCCTGCGGCGCAATCCCCTGATATCGGTAAATTGCAGTCTGCTCAATGACAAAAGCTGGACATTCCTGCTGGAACACCACAACTCCCCCCTGGCAGACGAGGGCTCCACCCTCTATTTTGCCAGCATTGACGCCCTGCCCGGGGAGCGGCGCCGGCAGCTGCTGGCGGCTCTCACGGAGATGGACGTATGCCGCCGCAACCGGGTCATCTTCTCCTGCGTGTGTCAGCCGGGAGAGTATACCTCCGCCGCAGGCTCATTGTTTATGGACAGGCTGTGCTGCCTGTCGCTGTTCCTTCCGCCCCTGCGGTCGATGGCCGAGAAGATCCCCGCTCTGGTCAACCGGTCTTTGAGCCATCTCAACGCAGATCTCCCCCGGCAGCTGGTAGGCGCGGACCCGGAGGCCATGGCCCTGCTGCAATCCTTTCACTGGCCGCACAACTACACCCAGTTCCGCCGGGTCGTGGGCGAGCTGGCGGTGGTTGCCGCCGGTCAGATGATCTCAGGAGATGACGTGCGCCGCATCCTCCGCAAAGAGCGGCACATGGGCGCATTTTCTCCCCGGGCGGAGAACGCCTCCGCCCCTCTGGATCTGAACCGGACGCTGGAGCAGATCAGCCGGGACGTGGCCGTGCGGGTGCTGGAGGAAACCGGCGGCAACCAGACGGCAGCCGCCAAACGGCTGGGCATCAGCCGCACGACCTTGTGGCGCCTGCTGCAAAAGAAGGACTGATCGCTCCATAGCGCAGCACCCCCCGGCGGGAGATTCCCGCCGGGGGGTGCGATGCAATGGGCTGTGTTCCCATCAGGATGCCTCTACCAGATACGTCTTCAGATCCTGTGGCTGAGCCTGCAGCTCCGGCACAAACGTTTCGCCGCCCGCCGCCGTCACGGCATCGGACAGTTCCTGGGCCTGAGCGGCAATGGTCCGGGCATAGATCCGATCCGTCAGGGGTGCGATCTCCGCCAGCACCAGTCCCGCCGTCTCATCCCGGCCGGTGAGGATCGTCTCCGCCGGCAGTTCCACCGACAGCAGCACATCCTCGTACCCAGCCTGGTCCAAAGCGGCGCGCAGGGCCGTCAGCAGCCCGCTGAGGCTGGCCTCCATGCCCTCCTCCGGGTACTGGATCTTGTCCAGCTTGCCCACCGTGGGGAAGGAAACATCCGTCAGCAGGATCTCGTCAAAGCCCAGGGCGGCGCATTCCACCGCCAGCTGGCCCACATACGTCCGGGTCCCCTCCTTGGACGGATCCAGCCAGTTGAGGTTGTTGCCGTCATAGAAGATATAGCCGCCGGTGTTCTTCAGCCCCCGGCCCTCCACATCGGCGTTGGCGGCCCGGCTGTCCAGCAGGCAGGAGAGGCGCGCAATGGTGTGGACGCCGCTGCCGGTCAGGTCCGCCAGGGCCTTCGCCGTGGTATCGGCCGTCTTTCCGGCGGCGGGCAGCGCCGCCTGGGAGTCGTAGTACACGCTGCCGGAGCTGTCCTTCATAGTGACGGCCACGGCGTCATATCCGCTCTCCTCCAGACCCGCCGGGGCAGAGGCCGCCGTCAGGGGCGTATCCGTCAGCCACAGGACCTTGGCCCCGGCCGGAGTCTCCGGCTCCTGAATGACGATATCCACCTCTCCGGGCTCCTGGGGCAGTTCCTCCGTCTGTTCCGTGTCCTGCTGCCAGGGCAGTTCCAGCCGGGCGTTGCCGTCGGCGTCATAGACCAGGTACTCCTGCAGCACGATCACGGCCACAGCCGCCACGATCACCAGCACCAGCACCACGGCCAGAGCGATCTTCCCCTTGGGCGGACGGCCCCGGTAGCTGCGGTATCCCTTTGCGGCCCACATGGCGGCTCACCTCACTTCCGGTAATCTCGGCTTCCGCGGCGCGGAAGCTCAGGGCTGGATGGCGTTGAGCTTATCCACCCGGCGGGCGTGGCGCCCGCCCTCGAACTCGGTGGTCAAAAAGACCTCCACCATCCGCTCGGCCATGTTCTTGCCGGTGAAGCCCGCGCCAATGGCCATCATGTTGGCGTCGTTGTGGCGGCGGGTCATCTCCGCCTGAAGGGAGTCGGCGCAGTGGGCGCAGCGGATGCCCTTGACCTTGTTGGCGGCGATGGAGATACCGATGCCGGTGGTGCAGATCACGATGCCCCGGTCACAGGTCCCGGCGGCCACGGCCCGGGCCGCCGCCTCGCCGAAGTCGGGGTAGTCGCAGCTCTCCGTGGAGTGGCAGCCGAAGTCCTCCACCTGGTGGCCCAGCTTCTCCAGCAGGGCCTTGATGTCGCATTTGAGGGCGTATCCGCCGTGATCAGAAGCCAGAGCGATCTTCATAGTATCCTTCTCCTTTTTTATGTCAGATGATGGATGAACGCGCCGCCCCGGCGGGCGGCGCAGGGTGCTCATGGGCCTATTATAAATCCTTCCGGGGGAAAATGCAAATCACAGGTCGTGCCAGACCGGCTGCCGCCGGTCAAAGGTGCAGAAGCGCCGGAAGCCGCATGCCCGCAGCAGCGCCTGTCCCTCCCGGATGGCGCAGCCCACGCCGTCAGTCCGGTGGGCGTCGGAGCCCAGGGTGATGATCTCACCGCCCAGCGCGCGGTACATCCGCAGCCACTTTTCGTCCGGCAGGGGGGTGTTGCCGTGGTTGGTGTTGACCTCGATGCCCAGGCCCTGCTCCACCACCAGCCGCAAAATCGCCTCCAGCCGGTCCTCGAACCCGTCGAAGGTCAGGTGGAAGCCACGGCGCTCGTTGAGATACCGCAGAGGCAATGTCAGGTGGCCCACCACCTGGAACTTACCCCAGCGGACCATCCGCTCCACGCTGTCCAGGTAGTCCGCGAGGCCCGCCCGGGCCTCCGTCTCGTCGGCGGGCGAAAACAGGGCCAGGTTGCAGTCCGCCGGCGGGGGCAGGCTGTGGACGGAGCCGATGATAAAGTCCAGCTCCGGCGCCCGCTCCAGCTGCCGCTCCACCCAGTCGATGTTCCAGATGGCGTCGCCGATCTCGATGCCCAGCCGCAGCTGCACGCTCTCCGGCGCGGCGGAGCGGGCCTCGGCAAAGGCCCGCTTCAGGGGCGCCCAGTCGTGGTCCGCTGTCTTGGGCACGGTGCAGTTCCACTCCAGAGGCTCCACATGGTCGGTGAAGCAGATCTCCTGGAGCCCCGCGGCAGCGGCCGCGGCGGCCATCTCCGTCATGGTGTTCCGGGCATCCGGAGAGCAGGTGGTATGGGTGTGATAGTCCGCAAGGTACATGGCGGTCCCTCACTTCTTGAATTTCTTGAAGAATTTCTTCTGTTCCTCGTAGTTGTTGTCGCCCATGGTGTCGGCGAACTTCTTCAGGGCTTCCTTCTGCTCCTTGTTCAGGTTCCGGGGCGTCTCGATATAGACGGTGACGTACTGGTCGCCCCGGCCCCGGCCGTTGAGGGAGGGGATGCCCTTGCCCTTGAGGCGGAAGGTGGTGCCGGACTGGGTGCCCTCCGGCAGGGTGTACTTGACCTTGCCGTCGATGGTGGGGATCTCCAGCTCCGCGCCCAGGACCGCCTGGGCGAAGGTGATGGGCGCCTCGCAGAGGACGGAGGTGCCCTCCCGCCGGAACAGCTCGTGGGGCCGGACGGTGATGGTGATGAGCAGGTCGCCGGCGGGGCCGCCGTTCTTGCCGGCGTGGCCCTGGCCGCGAATGGAGATGGTCTGTCCGTTGTCGATGCCGGCCGGGATGCTGGCCTGGATGGTCTTGCGCCGCCGGGTGAAGCCGGTGCCGTGGCAGTCCTTGCAGGGCTGGTGGATGATCTTGCCCTTGCCGCCGCAGCGGGCGCAGGGGGAGGAGGTGGCGAACACGCCCATGGGGGTCTGCCGCCGGACCTGGACGGTGCCGGTGCCGTGGCAGTCGGGGCAGGTCTCCGGCGAGGTGCCGGGGGCGCAGCCGTTGCCGTGGCAGGTGTCGCAGGGCTCCATCCGCTCCACGGTCACGGACTTCTCACAGCCGAAGGCCGCCTCCTCAAAGCTGATGGCCACGGACAGCCGGATGCTCTCGCCCCGCTGGGGGGCGTTGGGGTTGGTGCGCCGTCCGCCGCCGAAGCCGCCGCCGAAGAAGCTGCCGAAGATGTCGCCCAGGTCGCCGAAGTCAAAGCTGCCGTCGAACCCACCGCCGCCGGCGCCGAAGTTGGGGTCCACGCCGGCGTGGCCGAACTGGTCGTACCGGGCCTTCTTGTCGGCGTCGGAGAGGACCTCGTAGGCCTCGTTGATCTCCTTGAACCGGGCCTCGGCATCCTTGTCGCCGGGGTGCAGATCCGGGTGGTTGGCCTTGGCCAGCTTCCGGTATGCCTTTTTGATCTCATCCTCAGAGGCGCCCCGGCCAACGCCCAGGACCTCGTAATAATCGCGTTTTTGCTCTGCCATAATGATGCTCCTATCAGTCGGGAATCAGGGATCAGGACCGGGCCCCGGCGCCGGGACCCCGTCCTCATATCTGATTTTCCGCCAAACGGTCCCAATGGGGCGGGGAAGCTCCCCGTCCCATTGGACCGTTTTGTTCGTTACTTCTTGTTGTTGTCGTCCTCGTCCACGACCTTGTAGTCGGCGTCGTAGTACTGGCCGCCCTGCTGGGCGTCGGGACCGGGGCCGGCCTGGGGGCCGGCGTTCTGGGGATTGGCCTGCTGGTACAGCTTCTCGCTCACGGCGTAGAAGGCCTGGGTCAGCTCGTCGGTGGCGGCCTTGATGGCGGCGGTGTCCTGGCCCTTCAGGGTCTCCTTGAGCTTGTCGATACCCGCCTGGACCTTGCTCTTGTCGTCGGCGGGGATCTTGTCGCCCATCTCGGAGAGGGTCTTTTCGCTCTGGTAGACCATCTGGTCGGCCTGGTTGCGGACCTCGACCTCCTCCTTCATCTTCTTGTCCTGGGCGGCATACTGCTCGGCCTCCTTGACGGCCTTTTCGATGTCCTCCTTGCTCATGTTGGAGGAGGAGGTGATGGTGATGTGCTGCTCCTTGCCGGTGCCCAGATCCTTGGCGGAGACGTTGACGATGCCGTTGGCGTCGATGTCGAAGGTCACCTCGATCTGGGGCACGCCGCGGCGGGCCGGGGCGATGCCGTCCAGGTGGAAGCGGCCCAGGCTCTTGTTGGCGGCGGCCATCTCACGCTCGCCCTGGAGGACGTTGACCTCAACGGAGGTCTGGTTGTCGGCGGCGGTGGAGAAGATCTGGCTCTTCTTCACGGGGATGGTGGTGTTGCGGTCGATCAGCTTGGTGAACACGCCGCCCATGGTCTCGATGCCCAGGGACAGCGGGGTGACGTCCAGCAGCAGCAATCCCTTGACGTCGCCGGTCAGCACGCCGGCCTGGAGGGCGGCGCCCATGGCCACGCACTCATCGGGGTTGATGCCCTTGAAGGGCTCGTTGCCGGTGAAGTTCTTCACGGCCTCCTGCACGGCGGGGATCCGGCTGGAGCCGCCCACCAGCAGCACCTTGCTCAGGTCGCTGGGCTGCAGGCCGGCGTCGGACATGGCCTGGCGCACGGGGCCCATGGTGGCGTCCACCAGATGGGCGGTCAGCTCGTTGAACTTGGCCCGGGAGAGGGTCACGTCCAGGTGCTTGGGGCCGGTGGCGTCGGCGGTGATATAGGGCAGGTTGATGTTGGAGGTGGTGACGCCGGAGAGCTCGATCTTGGCCTTCTCAGCGGCCTCCTTCAGCCGCTGCATGGCCACCTTGTCGCCGGAGAGGTCCACGCCGTCGCTGCGCTTGAACTCATTGACCAGCCACTTCATGACGCACTCGTCGAAGTCGTCGCCGCCCAGGCGGTTGTTGCCGGCGGTGGCCAGGACCTCGATGACGCCGTCGTCGATCTCCAGGATGGAGACATCGAAGGTGCCGCCGCCCAGGTCGTAGACCATGATCTTCTGGCTCTGCTCCTTGTCCACGCCGTAGGCCAGGGCCGCGGCGGTGGGCTCGTTGATGATGCGCTTGACGTCCAGGCCGGCGATCTTGCCGGCGTCCTTGGTGGCCTGGCGCTGGGAGTCGGTGAAGTAGGCGGGGACGGTGATGACCGCCTCGGTGACGGTGGAGCCCAGGTACGCCTCGGCGTCGGCCTTGAGCTTCTGGAGGATCATGGCGCTGATCTCCTGGGGGGTGTAGTTCTTGCCGTCGATGCTGACCTTGTGGTCGGAGCCCATCTCCCGCTTGATGGAGGAGATGGTGCGGTCGGGGTTGGTGATGGCCTGGCGCTTTGCCACCTGGCCCACCATGCGCTCGCCGGTCTTGGAGAAGGCCACCACGGACGGGGTGGTGCGGTTGCCCTCGGCATTGGGGATGACGACGGCCTCGCCGCCCTCCATGACCGCCACGCAGGAGTTGGTGGTGCCCAGATCGATACCAATAACTTTAGACATAATGATTGCCTCCTAAAATCTATGGAAAAATTTTTATTACAAACAAATGGATCTTTGGAAATCCCAAATTCAAACCGGGCCAAAGGCCGCGGTCCCTGCCCGAGGGCCTCAGTTTGCCACCTGGACGATGGCGTGGCGGATCACTTTTCCGTTCATCTCAAACCCCGCCTGGAACACCTGGGCCACCACGCTCTCGCCGTAGGCCTCGTCGTCGATGTGCATGACGGCGTTGTGCTTCTCCGGGTCGAAGGTCTCGCCCAGGGCCGGGATCTCGGTGACGCCCAGCTTGCTCAGGATCTCCTGATACTGGTGGAAGATCATCTCCAGCCCCTTCTTGTGGGGATCGTCCTCACCGCCCTCGGCGGCCGCGGCCCGCTCCAGATTGTCGTACACCGGCAAAAACGCCTTGATGGTGTCCAGCTGGGCGTCCTGGTAGATGGTCTCCTTCTCCTTGGCGGTGCGCTTGCGGTAGTTGTCGTACTCCGCCGTCAGCCGCACGAACTGGTCCTTGACGGAGTCCAGCTGCTTCACCGCCAGCTCCATCTGCTCCACCTGTTCCCGGGTAAAGGTGTAGCCCTTCTCCTTCTTCTTTTTGGCCTTGGGCGCCTTCTCCGGCTCCTGGGCGGCGGCTGCCTCCGCCGCCTGCTCTGCGTCTTTCTGCTCCTCCTGAGGGGCCTCCTGGGGCTCCTGGTCGGGCAGCTTGGTCTCTTCGCTCATTCCTCTGGTTCCTCCTTGGGCGGTAATTCCTGTTGTTTTCCGAACAGCCGCGTCAGCCCCTCGGCAAAGCCGGTGAGGCGGGCGGCCACTGTGGCGTAATCCATCCGGGTGGGGCCCACCACGCCGATCAGGCCCCGCATATCGTCGCCGATGTCATAGCTGGCCACCACCACGCTGGTATCCTTCAGCGCGTCGCTGACGTTCTCCGGCCCGATCAGGATCTTCATGGGGCCCTCCTCCGGCATGGGGAGACTCTCCTTGCTGTCGGTGAGGAAGCTCATGAGCTGGTGGGCCTTGTCGGCGTCCCGGAATTCCGGCAGCTTCAAAAGCTCCTTGGTGCCGGCGGTGATAATCTCCCGCTGGCCGGCCTCCTCCAGCGCGTCCACGGCGTAGGCCACGGTCTGGCTCAGCAGCAGAAACAGCTGCGGCGGCACCTGGTCGGCCACGTCCATGAGCCGCTGGTTCATGGTATCGGTGCCCACGTTGGTAAAGTGGGTGTTCAGCAGATTCACCAGGGTGGGCATCTGCTCCAGATCCACCTTCAACTGCATCCGCAGCAGCTGGCTGCGCACCCGGTTGTCGCCCAGCATCATCACCACGATGCAGCTGCGCTCATCCACCGGCAGCAGGTCGAAGCGGCGGGCGGTGATCTTTTTCTTCCCGGCGGCGGCCACATAGGCGGGGTAGTTCACAAAGGAGCTGACCGCCCGGCCCGCCTGAGAGATCACCCGGTCCAGCTCCTCCATCTTCAGCTGGAGGGACTGGTTGATCTTCTCCGTCTCGGCCAGAGTCAGCCGCTGGCGCTCCATCAGCTCGTTGACGTAGAGCCGGTAGCCCTTGGGGGAGGGGATGCGCCCTGCGGAGGTGTGGGGCTGCTCCAGGTAGCCCAGCTCCACCAGATCCGCCAGCTCGTTGCGGATGGTGGCGGAGCTGACCTTGCCGCCCATCTCGCTGGCGATGCTGCGGGAGCCCACCGGCTCGGCGGTCTGGACATAGTCCTCCACCACGATCTTCAATATCTGTTTTTTCCGGTCCGTCAGTTCCACAGTCCGCACCTCTGACGCTTCCGCGGGATGTTGTAAATTGGTTTAGCACTCTCTTTCCCGGAGTGCTAAAAGGAGTTTACCACCGTGCCCTCTCAATGTCAACGGGTGGATATAAACATTTTGTAAACAAAAGGAAACTGTTTTGAGAATCTTTTTCCCCTGGTAGCTGCTGCCCGTCCCAAACGCAAAAACGCGGGCTTTTCGCCCGCGTTTTTGAAACGATCCAGCTGCCGCGCCATGTCTCTCAGGATTCCGCGCCGTAGTTCAGCGCCGCTGCCGCCTGCCGGACGGCGCCGGACATATACAGCGAGCCCAGGGCGCACACGGCGCCGCCGGGGCCCGCCGCCATGGCGGCCAGCTTCACGCCCTCCTCCACCGTGAGACATGCGCAGCCGGGGATACCGTAGGGCAGCCGCCGGCGCAGGGCCTCGGCGTCCAGGGCCCGGGGGCTGGGCGGCGTCACGGTGACCACCGCCTCCGCCAGGGGCACCACCGCCTCCAGCACGCCCTCCACATCCTTGTCCGCCAGCATCCCCAGCAGCAGCACGATCTTCCGGTCCGGGAACAGGGCCCGCAGGGTCTCCGCGGCGGCCGCGGCCCCCTGGGGGTTGTGGGCCCCCTCCAGCAAAATCACCGGGTCCGCCGGGCGGATCACCTCCATGCGGCCGGGCCACCGGGCCTGCGCCAGTCCGCGGCGAATCGCCGTCTCCGGGACGGCCCAGCCCTTGTCCCGCAGGACCTCCGCCGCCGTCACCGCCAGTGCCGCGTTGTGCAGCTGATACCGGCCGATCAGGCCCAGGCGCAGCGGGCCGTAGGGGGTGAGGTCAAACTCCGTGCCGGAGAGGGTCACCCGGCTGCTTCCCAGGCGGGCAAAGTCCACCTCGGTCAGGACAGCGCCCCGTTCCCGACAGACCCGGCGGAACACGGCGTCCGCCTCCGGGCAGCCCCCCAGGCTCACCACGGCGCCGCCGGGCTTGATGATGCCGGCCTTGGCAATGGCGATATCCGTCAGGGTGGTGCCCAGCACCGCCGTGTGGTCCAGGCCCATGGCCGCCAGCACGGCCGCCTCCGGCGTGTCGATCACATTGGAGGCGTCCAGGGCGCCGCCCAGGCCCACCTCCAGCACGGCGATGTCGCACTGCTCCCGCCGGAAGTGCAGCAGGGCGATGGCGGTGATGAGCTCAAACTCCGTGGGGTGGTCCGCCATGGCCTCGGCGGCGGGGCGGATCTCCTCCACCAGGGCCGCCAGGGCCGCCTCCGGGATCATCTCGCCGTTGATCTGGATGCGCTCCCGGAAGTCCTCCAGATAGGGAGAGGTGTTCAAGCCCACCCGGTAGCCGGCAGCCTCCAAAATGGCGGCAATCATGGCGCAGGTGCTGCCCTTGCCGTTGGTGCCGGCCACGTGGACGAACTTCATGCCCCGCTGGAGGTCTCCCAGGGCATGGAGCAGCGCCCGGATCCGATCCAGACCCGGCGCGTGGCGCTGCCACTGAAAGCTATGGATGTAGGCGACGGCCTCCTGACCGGTCATGGGCGTTCCCTCCTCAAAAGGTGATCCTGCCGTCGGTCAACTGCTGGGGTACCAGCCCCTGCCGCCGCAGAGCCGGCAGCACGCAGCGCAGCACCAGAGCCAGCATCAGGATCTGAATCGGCAGATAAATGAGGTTCTTTACTGCGCTGGTAGTCATGTAATATAGGTAGCCCTTGCTGTACAGCATGGCGCTCCACAGGGATCCCAGAAAAACGTTTTGAATGTTGGTGAGCGTTTTAGCCAGGATAATCCGCCGCCAAGTGATCCTGGCTCGGTAAAAAAACAGCGCATAGGTCAGGCAGCCCAACAGAGTCGTCAGCGCATAGCCGGGAAAATAGGGATAACCGCCGGATGAGAGAAAAAAGCTGAGGGTATCCTCCGCCACGGCAAACACCATGGCCACAAGGGGGCCGCACACCAGGGCACACAAAGCCCGGGCCAGGAAGGTAACGCTGAGCGTCAGAGACTCATGGAGCGGAATATAAAAGCGTGAGAGGACGATGCAGGCGGCAATCATCACTGCCGAAAACGCCACGGATCGCAGGCTGCGGAAACTGCGCAGCGCCTCCCGCCAATATCCGGGGACAAGAGGATGGGGGTACAGGGACATAAAAATACCTTCCTTCTGTGTATTTGGCAGTCCGTGACCGGAGATGCCGCACAGAGGAAGGGTTATTCTCGCTCCCATATGCGGCAGCGGGATGCGGAGCGCACACTGCGGGACTGAGCCCTTTCGTCCGGAAAACAACTCCCCGTTTTTCCGGCACTGGATGGACACGTGCGTTCCTACTCTGCCTGTTGGGTCCATTATATGCCTGCGGAGCAAAAATGCAAGCCCCCGGGAAAAAGTTCATAAAAAAGGCCCCGGACATGCGGTCCGGGGCCTTAAACGGGATCGTTACTGGGGAGCGGTCTCGGCCTTTGCGGCATCAGCCGCAGCCTTGGCCTTCTCGGCCTGGGCCTTCTTGATGGCCTTGTACTTCTCCTTCTCCTCAGCGGTGGCGATGGGCAGAATGGCGTCTCTCGGGCAGACCTTGGTGCACAGCTTGCAGCCCTTGCACTTGTCGTAGTCGATGACGGCCACACCGTTCACCACATGGATGGCGTCGAACTTGCACTCCTTCTGGCACAGGCCGCAGCCGATGCAGGAGCTGGCGCACACGCTCATGGCGGCCTTGCCCTTGTCCTGGTTGGCACAGGCCACGTGGACCTTCTTGGAGGCGGGGACCTCCACGATCAGGTGGCGGGGGCAGGCGGCGGCGCAGGCCATGCAGTCGGTGCACTTTTCGGGATCCACCACGGCGGTGCCGTTGGGGCCGATGCTCATGGCGCCGAACTGGCAGGCCTTCACGCAGGAGCCGAAGCCCAGGCAGCCGAAGGCGCACTCCAGGGGGCTGCCGGCCACCTTGGTGGCGGAGATGCAGTCCTTGACGCCGCGATACTCAAAGCGCTTGACGGCGTTGGTACCGCCGTTGCAGCGGACGAAGGCCACCTTCCGCTCGCCGGTGGGAGCGGCCTGGCCCATAATCTCGGCAATGGCAGCGGCGTTCTCAGGGCCGGCGGGAGCGCAGGCGGTGACAGGGGCCTCACCGGCCACGATGGCGGCGGCGCAGCCGGCGCAGCCGGGGTAGCCGCAGCCGCCGCAGTTGGCGCCGGCCAGGTGGCCCAGAATGGCCTCCTCACGGGGGTCCTTTTTCACCTCGAAGATCTTGGAGGCCACGGCCAGAACCAGACCGAACACGCCGCCCAGGATACCGAGGACCAGAATTGCAGCTAAAATATTCATATTCCCGGTTCCTCCTTACCAGACCTTCAGGCCGGAGAAGCCCATGAAAGCAAGGGCCATCAGACCGGCGGTAACCAATGCGATGGGGAAGCCCTCGAAGGCCTTGGGATAGTCGGCGAACACCAGGCGCTCCCGGATGCTGGCGAACAGCACGATGGCCAGCAGGAAGCCCAGGCCGCCGGTGATGCCGTAGACCACGGAGGAGATGAAGTTGTAGTTGTTCTGCACGTTCAGCAGCACCACGCCCAGCACGGCGCAGTTGGTGGTGATCAGAGGCAGGTAGATGCCCAGCGCGGTGTACAGGGAGGGCATGGACTTCTGCAGGAACATCTCGATAAACTGCACCAGGGAGGCGATGACCAGGATGAAGGTCACGGTCTGCATGTACTCCAGGTCAAAGCGGACCAGGACGAACTGGTTGACAGCGTAGCACACGGCGGAGGCCAGGCCCATGACGAAGGTCACGGCGATGCCCATGCCCACGGCGGTGTCGACCTTCTTGGAGACGCCCAGGAAGGGGCAGATGCCCAGGAACTGGGAGAAGATGAAGTTGTTCGCCAGAATGGCGCCCAGCATGATTGCCAGGAGTTCATAGATCTGATCCATTATTTGCTCTCCTCCTTATTCTTCTTGGGTCTGGACAGGGCCCACTGCATCAGGGCGATCAGGCAGCCCAGCACCAGGAAGCCGCCCACAGGCAGGGTCAGCATGCCGGCGGGGAACTGGGAGGGCAGGATCTGGATGCCCTTGAGATCGGGACCCAGGATGCCGCCGCCGAAGGTGCCGGCGCCCAGGAACTCGCGGATGATGCACATGACCAGCAGTACCAGGGTGTAGCCGATGCCCTGGAAGATGCCGTCAAAGAAGGAGGCACCGATGCCGTTCTTGTAGGAGAAGGCCTCGGCACGGCCCAGGATGATGCAGTTCACCACGATCAGGGGGATGAACACGCCCAGGGACGAGGACAGAGCAGGCACGAAGGCCTGGATCAGCAGGTCCACGCAGGTGACGAAGCCGGCGATCACCACGATGAACATGGCGATACGGATCTTGTCAGGGATGATCTTGCGGATGGCGGCGATGATGACGTTGGACAGCGTCAGGATCACGGTGACGGCCAGGCCCATGCCCAGGCCGTTGAAGAACGAGGTAGTGATGGCCATGGTGGAGCACATGCCCAGCACCTGCACCAGCACGGGGTTCTGGGTCAGCAGACCCTCCACAAACTGTTTTTTCAGATTCATAAAGCGTGCATCCTCCCTTCTCAGCCGATGGCGCCGGCCACGGCCAGCGCGGCGTTGACGCCGGTGGTCACGCCCTTGGTGGAAACGGTGGCGCCGGAGATGGCGTCCACGTTGGTGCCGACGGCCAGAGCGCCGTCCGCGGCGGACTTGCCGATGAACTGGTCCAGAACGCCGGTGCCGCTGGACAGAGGCTCATTGTTCATAACCTTGGAGCCGATGCCGGCGGTCTCGGCGTTGTCCACGATGGACACGCCGGTGACGGCACCCTCGGCGTCCACGCCGACCATCATCTCAATGCTGCCCTGGGAGCCGGAGGCCACGACCTTGATGGCGTAGCCGGCGTTCTCGCCGCCCACCAGGACCTCATACACGGAGTCCAGGGTGCCGCCGGCGGAAGCCGCGGCGGCGGTCATAGCCTCGGTGTTCTCCAGCGCCTCGGAAAACTCGGTGCTGTCGGGATCGGCCACCACGGCCTTCATGGCGGTGACGGTGTTCTCCCAGTTGATGGCGGCGATCTTATCCTTCGTGATGGCGTTGACCCCGCCCAGCGCGGCGGCTACCACCAGGCAGCACAGCAGCAGCGTGACGGTCAGTTTGATGATGTACTTGGGGTCCATATCGACCTTTTCCTTGGTCTTGACTTCGGTGCTCATTTCGCGGCCGCCTCCTTCTTATCGGATTTTACGACGCCAAAACGAGCGGGACGGGTGTTCTTGTCGATCAGAGCCACGCACAGGTTCATGACCATGATGGAGTAGCACACGCCCTCGTTATAGGAGCCGAAGTAACGAATGAATACGGTGAACAGGCCACAGCCGATGCCGAAGATCAGCTGGCCCTTCTTGGTGACGGGAGAGGTGGCGTAGTCGGTGGCCATGAAGAAGGCGCCCAGGAACAGTCCGCCGCCGGAGATGCTGTACAGCATCCACTCCAGGTTGGAGGCGCCGGCCTTGGGGAACAGGAAGGTCAGCACGGCCACGGTCAGGATGTAGGCCACGGGGGTGTGCCAGTTGATGACCTTGCGCCAGAGCAGGTACAGCCCGCCGATCAGCAGCATCAGCACGGAGATCTCACCCAGGGAGCCGCCGATGTTGCCGATGAACATATCTCTGATGGAATAGTTGGCCAGCAGGCCCTCCATATCGCCGGTCTTCATGTAGGCCAGCGGGGTGGCGGCGGTGACCACGTCCACGGTGGAGCCGATCACGGGCACCTTGGTGCCGGGAGCGGCCCAGGAGGTCATGACGCCGGCGTAGCTGCCCAGCAGGAACGCACGGCCGGCCAGAGCGGGGTTGACGAAGTTCTTGCCGATGCCGCCGAAGAGCTGCTTGACGACCACGATGGCGAAGAAGTCGCCCACCAGGATCATCCAGTGGGGAGTGGTAACAGGGCTGACGAAGGCCAGCAGCATGCCGGTGACCACGGCGCTGAGGTCGCCCACGGACTGGGGCTTCTTCATGAGCTTGCGGTAGCCCCACTCGAAGAACACGCAGCCAGCCGCGGACACGGCGGTGAGGGTCAGGGCCTTAAAACCGAACATCCACACGGCCCAGGCCAGTGCCGGCAGCATGGCGATGATCACGTCCAGCATGATGGACCGGGTGTTCTCCGCTGCACGGATGTGGGGAGAAGAGGTGGCGATCAGCTTGAGATTCTTATAGTCAGTCATTACTTTACGGCCTCCTTCTTCTCTTCTGCGGCCTTTTTCTTTGCCTCGGCAGCGGCCTTGTCAGCGGCCGCCTTGTCCTTGACCAGCTGCTTGCCGGTCTTGAACATGTGGGTCAGGTGGACCCGGGCGGGGCAGACGTACGCGCAGGCGCCGCACTCCATGCAGTCCATGATGTGAGCGTCGTTGAGCTCATCCACCATGCCCTTGGAGGCGTACTGGTACATGAACAGGGGCTCCAGGTGCATGGGGCAGGCGGCCACACACTTGCCGCAGCGGATGCACTGGGGATTCTCAACGGTCTGCTCCTCATTCTCGCAGAAGGCCAGCATGGCGCCGGTGCCCTTGCCCACGGGAATATCGGCGGTGTACTGGGCCATGCCCATCATGGGGCCGCCGCACACCAGCTTGTAGGTGCCGTCCTTCAGACCGCCGCAGGCGTCGAACAGCAGGGAGACGGGGGTGCCGATGGGGCATTCGATGTTCTTGGGCTCCACCACACCGGAGCCGGAGACCGTGACGATCTTCTTCACCACGGGCATGCCCTGGGTGATGGCCCGGTAGATGGCGCAGGTGGTGTTGATGTTGAACACGGCGCAGCCGATGTTGGAGGGCAGTCCTCCGGGAGGCACCTGCTTGCCGGTGATGGCCTGGCAGAGCTGCTTCTCACCGCCCTGGGGGTAACGGCAGCGCAGAGGCTCCACCACCACGGGGGCCTTCTTCTCAGCGATGACCTTGTTCATGGCGTCGATGCCGTTTTGCTTATTGTCCTCCACGCCGATGATGACCTTGTCCACGCCGAACATCTTGGCCAGATACACACAGCCGCCGATGATCTCCTCGGGGCGCTCCAGCATGGTGCGGTGGTCGCCGGTGATGTAGGGCTCGCACTCGGCGCCGTTGATGATAACGGTGTCCACCTGCCCGATGCCGCCGGAGATCTTCACGTGGGTGGGGAAGGTCGCGCCGCCCATGCCGACGATGCCGGCGTTCTTCACAATCTCCACCATCTCCTGGACGCTGAGGGCGTCAGGATCGGCGGGGGCCTGGACCTCCTCGCTGAGGGTGTCCTGGAAATCGTTGTCGATCACCACGGACATCATGTTGCCGCCCATGGAATAGGGGCGGGGCTCCACTGCCTTGACCGTGCCGGAAACGCTGGCGTGGATCGGGGCGCCGAGGCCGCGGAATTCGCCGATCTTCTGACCCACCTTCACATGATCGCCCACTTTGACCAGTGGCGTGCAAGGTGCGCCGAAGTGCATCGACATGGGAATGACCACCTGGGCCGGGGGTGCCAGCTGTTCGATGGCCTTCTCATTGGTCGCGGCCTTCATGTCATGGGGATGAACGCCGCCAAAGAAAGCTTGTGCCATTGTCTTCACCTCATTTTTACTCCTTGATAGCGGCCATAACATGGGGACGGTCCCATCCGCCGGCGGGGAGGGACCTCATGCCGTGGCGCATACTACCACATACTGCGCTTCATTCTACACCCAAAATTGAAAAATGTCCAGACTGTGAACGACGTTTTTTGCGAAAATTCGCCGGTCGTACTCTCCTTTTTTTGTGATTTTCCACATCTTTTGCAAGTCCTTCACGGCCTGCCGCTCTCTCCGGACCGCCCTTGTCTTTTCGTGGAAAACATGGTATGCTGTCTCCATAGCGGCCCGCTCCGGCGGGACTTCATGACACGGAGGCACGAGTACCATGACCCCAAGACAGATCGACAGACCGCAGCTGAAAGCGCAGACGAGGGAGCTGCTGCGCTCCGCCCAGGTACGCCCCAAGGCCATGGCGGCGCTGTATCTGGGCCTGATCGCAGTCCTGAATCTGGCCGACACCCTGGCGGGCAGTGTCAGCCTCAGCCTCCTGGGCACCTTTGTGACCGTTCTGACCATGCTGCTGGGGACCGTCCTCAATGTGGGCTTCGTGCTGTACTGCATGGCCATCCGGCGGGGCGAGCGGGCGGAGTTTCTGACGCTCTTCGACGGGTTCTCCTTCGTGGGGAAGATCATTGGCCTGAGCATCCTGCAGTCGGTGTTCATCTTTTTGTGGTCGCTGCTGTTCGTCATCCCCGGCATCATCGCCGCCTACCGCTACCGCTTCGCCATGTACAATCTATGCGAGAATCCGGATTTGAGTATCGTGGAAGCGCTGGACATGAGCAAGCGCCAGACCGAGGGCTACAAGGGCCAGCTGTTCGTGCTGGACCTGAGCTACCTGGGCTGGGGGATCCTGGCGTCCCTACCCTCCACGGTGGAGTTCTTCTATCTCTATCTCCAGATCCTTGAGGATCCCGCCGTCTTCATGGCAGACCCCACCCGGCTGGTGCCGCTGATCGGCTCCGGCCTCCTCATGTCGTTGATCATCTGGCTGTGGTCCCTGGCGGTACAGCTTTTCTACCTGCCCAACTATCAGTGTGTGGAGCTGGGCTATTTCGACATCGCCAAGGAGACCTCCGGCGTGGGCGCCGGTGCCCGGCCGCAGGAGGGCGGCTGGAGCGGCTGGAACGGCGGCCAGGACGGCTGGGGCGGCGGCCCCGACGACCTGGGCGGCTACTGAGCCCCCGCCCGCATATTCACATCAAAAGGCGCCCCGCGGACGATCGTCCGCGGGGCGCTTTTTGCCGTCCGCCTCACAGGTGGGGGAACTCCCGGCGCACAAAGGCGCTCTTCCGCAGGGCCGCCGCCAGCAGGGCGGAGGCCGCCGCGCCGAAGGCCGCTTGGACCAGATTGCCGGGGATGCCCGCCGCGGCGCCCGCCAGAGCCAGGGAAAAGCCCCGGCCCCCGAAGGACGCCAACAGGGCGTCAAACAGCCAGTAGCCCAGCACCATAGGCACCTCCGCCGCCGCGCCGCACACCGCAAAGGTCCATCCGCCCCGGCGCCCCAGCAGCCGGTACAGCCCCGCCGCCAGGGCCGCCATGACCGCCTTGATGACCAGGGTGGCGGGCACGTACATGGGGTAGCCCCCCAGCAGGTCCGCCAGGGCGGAGCCGACGCCCGCCGCCGCGGCGCCCCAGCCGGGGCCCAGCAGATAGGCCCCCAGCAACACCACTGCGTCCCCCAGGTTCACATACCCCCCGGTGGGGGTGGGCACCCGGATCGCCATGGTGGCCGCGCAGGCCATGGCCGCCAGCAGCGCCGTCAGCACCAGGGCCCGCACCTGCCGGGCGGACCGGTCCTCCCGCCGCTCCACTGTCTTTTCCATCGCTGTCGCCTCCTGTTCCGCCGGAGCGGTGCCCCGGCTGACTGTTGCCATCATACGGCGAATATGATATGATTGAAATACTCAATTTCGATCTTTTTTATAAGGTCAGAAGGAGGCGCGCCGTGCTGACCTACGCCATGGAGCAGCGGGGAGATCTGTCCCTGTACGAATATCTGTACCGGTGCATCCGGCGGGACATCCTCTCCGGCGCCCTGGCCGCCGGGGAGCGGCTGCCCTCCAAGCGGGCCCTGGCGGAGCATCTGCACCTGTCCGTCATCACCGTGGAGGGGGCCTACGCCCAGCTGGAGGCCGAGGGCTATGTCCACACCCTGCCCCGGCGGGGCTTCTTCGTCTCCCCGGTGGAGCGGACCGCCCCGGCCCCGACGGTCCCGGCCCCGGCGGCGGAGCCGGAGGAACGGGCCTGGCGGCTGGACCTCAAGCGCAACCGGGTGGACATGGCCCGGTTCCCGGTGTCCACCTGGGCCCGGCTGACCCGGCGGGTGCTCTCCGAGGACGGGGCGGCGCTGCTGCGCCCCGTCCCTCACCAGGGCCTGCCCGCCCTGCGCCAGGCCATCGCCGACGACCTGCGCCACTTCCGGGGCATGGCGGCGGACCCGGCCCAGATCCTGGTGGGGGCCGGAGCGGAGTATTTGTACCTGCTGCTGGCCCAGCTGCTGGGGCGGGAGGCGGTGGTGGCCGTGGAGGACCCGGGCTATCCCAAGATCCGCCAGGTCTACGGCAGCCTGGGGCTGCCCTGCCGCCCGGTGCCCCTGGACGGCCAGGGCATGGACCCTGCCGCTCTCGCGGCCTCCGGGGCCTCTGTAGCCCACCTGTCTCCCAACCACCACTATCCCACCGGCCTGGTGACGCCCATTGCCCGGCGGCAGGCCCTGCTGCGCTGGGCAGAGGACACCGGGGGGTATCTCATCGAGGACGACTACGACAGCGAGCTGCGCTTCACCGGCCGGCCCATCCCCACCCTCCAGAGCATCGACCGCGGCGGCCGGGTGCTGTACATGAACACCTTCTCCCAGACCATCTCTCCCTCCATGCGGCTGGGGTTCGTGGTGCTGCCGCCGGCGCTGCTGGCGGAATACCGCCGCCGGCTGGACTTCTACGCCTGCACCGTGCCGGCTCTGGAGCAGCACGTGCTGGCCCTGTTCCTCTCGGAGGGTCACTACGAGCGCCATCTCGCCCGGATGCGCAAGGAGTACCGCCTGCGCCGCGGCGCGGTGCTGGCGGCCTTCCGCGCCAGCCCCTTCGCCCATCGCATCGCCATCTCCGAACAGGGGGCGGGGCTGCACTTCCTGCTGCGGCTGGAGACAGGCCGGTCCGACGAAGCCCTGCGGCAGCGGGCGGAGGGCCTGGGGGTGCGGCTGGGCTTCCTCTCGGAGTACGCCGCGGTGCCGGACGGCGCCCACGCCCACACCCTGGTGGTCAACTACGGCGGGCTGGAGCCCGCCGCCCTGCCGGAGGCCATGGCGCTGCTGGCGGAGGTCTTTGCGGAATAAGGCGGGCGCCGGGCCTGTCCAAAAGCGTTTTCCAGCACTCCTGACAAGGTTTTTAAGCAGAGCCTGTGATAAAAAAACGAGAGGACCCCGGAGGGGCCCTCTCGTTTTCGCTTTCTGCCGCTCAGGATCCTCCGGTCAACTGAAAACACGGGCGCCCGGGCCATCTGGTCCGGGCGCCCCTTTCGTTGATACCGCTGATGCTCAGATGTCCCGGCGGCCCTCCAGCGCCCGCATCAGCGTGGCGTCGTCGGCAAATTCCAGATGGCCGCCCACGGGGATGCCGTAGGCCAGGCGGGTCACCCGGACGCCGAAGGGCTTTAACAGCCGGGCGATGTACATGGCCGTGGCCTCGCCCTCGGTGTCGGGGTTGGTGGCCATGATGACCTCCTCCACGCCGCCCTTGGCCACCCGCTCCACCAGGGGTTTGATGGCCAGATCGTCGGGCCCCACGTGGTTCATGGGGGAGATGACGCCGTGGAGCACGTGGTAGCGGCCATTGAACTCCCGGCTGCGCTCGATGGCGGCCACGTCCCGGGGGTCCGCCACCACGCAGATGACGGAGCCGTCCCGCTTGGGGGAGGCGCAGATGGGGCAAAGGCCCCCGGCGGTGAAGTTCTGGCACTCCGGGCAGCAGGTGACGCTGCGCTTGGCGTCCAGAATGGCCTCGGCGAACTCCCGGGCCTCCTCCTCCGGCAGGCCCAGCACATGGAAGGCCAGCCGCTGGGCGGACTTGCCGCCGATGCCCGGCAGCCGGGCAAACTGCTCCACCAGCTTTTCAAGGGGTGCGGGGAAATATTCCATGGGTACGGTACGCTCCTTTTAATTGGATGCTCCCGGCAGGTCCATGGCAAACAGGGCCGCGGCGCCGCCGGTGTGGAAAAAGACGATGTCGCCCTCGCCCTCAAAGCCTCCGGCCTTCACCTGGGCCAGCAGGCCCGCCCATGCCTTGCCGGTGTAGACCGGGTCCAGCAAAATGCCCTCAGTCCGGGCCAGCTCCAAAATGGCGGGGGTGGCCGCCGGATCGGGCACGGCGTAGCCGGGTCCGGCACAGTCCAGGATCTGAAGATCCTTCTCCTGGGGCTGGAAGGAGGCCTCCAGCAGCGCGGCGGCGCCGGCGGCCAGGTCCAGCACCGTCTCCCGGAAGGGCTGGGGATCCACCGCCATGCCGGTGACCCGGGCGCCGGGCAGGAACAGCCCCGCCCCCAGCAACAGTCCGGCGGTGGTGCCGCCGGAGCCGGTGGCGCTGACCAGATGGCCCACCCGGATGCCGGCGGCCATGGCCTGGACGGCGCACTCCCGGGCGGCGGCGGCATAGCCCAGGGTCCCCAGAGGCGTGGACCCGCCCAGGGGGATCCGGCAGCAGCGGTGGCCCCGGGCCTCCAGCCCGGCAGCCTCCGCCTCCATCTCCCGGTAGATGTCCTGATAGTCGTCGGTGTCCACCAGCCGGACGGGGGCGCCGTAGATTTCATCGAGCACCAGGTTGCCCCGGCGGCCGGTGACGCCCCGGTCCTTCAAAAACAGCTTGCAGTCCATGCCCAGCCGGGCGGCGCAGGCGGCGGTCAGCATGGCGTGGTTGGACTGGGCGCCGCCGGTGGTGAACACTGTGTCGCAGCCGTCGGCCCGGGCCTGGGCCAGCAGAAACTCCAGCTTGCGGACCTTGTTGCCGCCCAGGGCCACGCCGCACAGGTCGTCCCGCTTGATCCAGATGTTCCGGCCGTACCTGGCGCTGATGGCCTCCAGCTTGTAAAAGGGGGTGGGGAAGAGGCCCAGGGAGACCCTGGGCACGCTGGCGATGTTCCGCATGGCCGTCCCTCAGCCCCGCAGAGCGGCGATCCGGGCGGGGATGTCCGCCGCCTTGTACACGGCGCTGCCCGCCACCAGCACGTTGGCCCCGGCGGCGATGCAGGTCTTGCAGGTCTCCGGGTCCACGCCGCCGTCCACCTCCAGCTCGCAGGCGGGGTTCTTCTCGTCGATCCAGGCGCGGATGGCGGAGACCTTGGGCATCATATCGGCCATGAACTTCTGGCCGCCGAAGCCCGGCTCCACCGTCATCACCAGGATCAGCTCCACCTTCTCCAGGTACGGCAGGGCCGCCTCGGCGGGGGTCTTGGGCTTGAGGACGATGCCCGCCTTCTTGCCCTTGGCGTGGATCTTGTCGATGGCGGCTTGGATGTTCTCCGGCGTGTCGGACTCCACGTGGACCGTCACCAGGTCGGCGCCGGCGTCGCAGAACTGCTCCACGTACCGCACCGGCTCCACGATCATCAGATGCACGTCCAGCGGCAGCGCGGTGGTGGGCCGCAGGGACTTGACCACGGGGATGCCGATGGTGATGTTGGGGACGAACATGCCGTCCATCACGTCCACATGGACGTAATCGGCGGTGGAGATCCGCTGGATATCCCGCTCCAGATTTGCGAAATCGGCGGAGAGAATGCTGGGTGCGATCTTTACCATGGAAAACCCCTCTTTTCTTGAGATGGGAAGAGATGCCGCCCCCGGGACGGGCCGCCCGGGCCTGTGGCGGCGGAGGGCCGCGCCGCATAGGATACCCCAAGCGGCAGGCGCCCCCCAGTTGACTCTTCCGCGCAGCGTCCGCCCCTGGAGCGGAGCGCCGCCGCTTTTTTGAATAGGGGGCCGGTGGGATCTCCGCCGGCTCCCATTTGCCGTATAGGGCAAGTGTATCAAACTCCGGCGGCAAAAGCAACCGCCCGGGCCCCCTTTGCCGGGGATTTTCCCCCGCGGCGGAACCTCCGCCTGCTTTTGTCGTCTCCCTTTCCAGAATACTTCTCACAGAAGAGAGGGGATGACAGATATGCGCAGACGGCTGGTGCTCCTGGCATTGGTGCCGGGGCTGCTGTTCGGGCTGTGGCGGATCCGCAGCCTGCCCGCCACGGAGACCGACTACCCCTCCGCCCTGATGTGGAACGGCACCATCTACTATGCGTCCGCCCAGGCTGTGGACGAGCTCCCGGCGGACGCCGCCGTTGGGACCGTGTCCTTCGAGACGGACACCTTTCCCCGGAAAAACGGACAGGCCAATTTCTGCCCGCCGGGCACCCCCGTGGCGCAGACGGAGGAGGGAATGGCAGTCCTGCTGGACGGCGTGTGGTACCTGTGCAGGCCGAAAGAGATGGAAGTCGCCCAGGCGGACAGCTGACCCACTAAAAAATTTTTGGTTTTGTTGCAAAAACTACTTCTACAATGAGAACATTATGATAATCTAATATTGCAAACACGATTAACACAGCAGGAGAGGACGGTGCGGCGAATGGATGTACAAATTGACTACGAGGAGCGGGCGGAGCTGCTCAAGGCCCTGTCCAACCCGGTCCGGCTGCGGATCGTCCACGGGCTGCTGCGCCGGGGCTGCCACAACGTCTCCTGCATGGAGCGGTCCACGGGCATGTCCCAGTCCTGCATCTCCCAGCACCTGCAGAAGCTGCGGGCCGCGGGGGTGGTGTCCACGGAGCGGTGCGGCAACGAAGTCATTTACCACGTCTCCTCGCCGGTGGCCGCCGGCCTGGTGGCGGTGTTGATGGAAGAGGAGGCGTCCAACTATGTCCTGTGACATTCTGGTGATCGGCGGGGGTCCCGCGGGCCTGTCCGCCGCGGTGAACGCCCGGGCCCGGGGCCGCAGCGTCCTGGTGGTCTCCAACCCTCTGGAGGAGAACCCCCTGTGGCCGGCGGAGCGGGTGGACAACTATCCGGGCCTGCCCGCCGTCTCCGGCGCGGAGCTGCTGACCCAGCTGCGCCGCCACGCGGAGCGCTCCGGCGCGGAGTTCCTGACGGGACGGGCGCTCACCTCCGTGCGGATGGGGGACGCCTGGTACGTCAGCGTGGGGCCCGACATGTACAACGCCAAAGCCGTGGTCCTGGCGGCGGGCGTGGCCCGGGGGAAGAAGTTCCCCGGCGAGGCGGAGTTTTTGGGCCGGGGCGTCAGCTACTGCGCCACCTGCGACGGGATGCTCTACCGGGGCAAGGCCGTGGCGGTGCTGGGATACAGCGACTCCGCCCGGCAGGAGGCCGAGTTCCTGGAGCGGATCGGCTGCCGCGTGACCTACTTTGACCGGCCCCGGACCTGCGAGATCCACGGGGAGGAGACGGTCCGCTCCGTCACCTGCGACGGGCAGAGCACCGATGTGGACTGCGTGTTCATCCTGCGGCCCGCCCTGGCCCCCACGGATCTGTTCCCGGGCCTGGAGACGGAGAAGGGCTTCGTGGCGGTGGACCGCCGCATGGCCACCAACCTGCCGGGCCTCTTTGCCGCCGGGGACTGCACCGGCGGACCCCTTCAGGCGGCCAAGGCCGCCGGAGAGGGACTGATCGCCGGTCAGAGTGCCGCCGCCTATGTGGCCGATCTGGAGCGGCAGGCCCGCCAGGGATGAAATCCCGCCGGCGGGGCACCCTTTCAGCAGGGTTTTATGCACATACCGTGATTTCAAAATAAAAATATAAAGGAGAAATGAATTATGGCGATCCAGCATTTCAAGACTTCCGAATTCGACGCCGCCGTGGAGGCGGCCCCCCTGGCTATGGTGGACTTCTGGGCCTCCTGGTGCGGCCCCTGCAAAATGCTCTCCCCGGTGGTGGAGTCTATCGCGGAGCAGTTTGACGGCAAGGTCCTGGTGGGCAAGGTGAACGTGGACGAGGAGCCGGACCTGGCCCGGCGCTTCGGCGTCATGAGCATCCCCACCGTGGTGTTCCTGAAGAACGGCAAAGAGTTTGACCGCAAGGTGGGCGTCATGCCCCCCGAGGCCTTCACCTCCG
The DNA here is from genome assembly GCF_054476235.1 of Dysosmobacter sp. Phy. Lineage (NCBI taxonomy): Bacteria > Bacillati > Bacillota > Clostridia > Eubacteriales > Oscillospiraceae > Dysosmobacter > Dysosmobacter sp. Phy. The sequence goes on along the minus strand of NZ_CM136997.1, from coordinate 1,281,702 downwards.
TGCTGAACAGCAACCTGTGACGTCCCGCGGGCGCCCGGCGAAAGCCGGGCGCCTTTTCTTGCCCGGGGCAGAAGAAACTGGTATGATAAAGGGGAGATCGAAACTTGATCAAGGAGGTCTTTTCCATGGAAGAAGTGCTGGAATTTCTGAGAAAGTGCGGGACCTACTACCTCGCCACGGTGGACGGCGGGCAGGCCCGGGTGCGGCCCTTCGGCACCATCGACCTGTTCGACGGCCGCCTGACCGTCCAGACCGGCCGGAAGAAGGACGTGTCCCGGCAGATCCTGGCCAACCCCAGGGTGGAGCTGTGCGCCTTTGACGGGGAGCGGTGGCTGCGGCTGGCGGCCGCGGCGGTGGAGGACCCCCGGATCGAGGCCCAGGCCCATATGCTGGAGGCATACCCCTCCCTCCAGGCCATGTACCAGCCCGGGGACGGCAACACCCAGATCTTCGCCCTGACGGAGGTCACGGCCACCTTCTCCTCCTTTACGGAGGCGCCCCGGACCCTCACCTTCTGACGGACCCGGAAACGCCCGCGGACAGAGACCGTCTGCGGGCGCTTTTATGGCCGCTTCGCCTCTTTTCCCGGGGAAAACCGGGGGCAGGCGGGGGCGTCCGCGGTCCGGTCCTTGAGCCGGGGGTGGACGCAGTGGCCCTGGGCGATGGGGGCATAGCCCCGGCCGCTCTTCACGTAGTGGCGGCGGAAATACCGGCATCCGGCACAGGTGTCAGGCATTTTATCACCTCCCGTACTTCTATTTTAAGGGAAATACCCTTAGAAGCCAATAAGGGCTATTCCCTTAATATATACTGTGGCCGAGGTGAGGATATGCTCGGCCATTTGCGCGCCCTTCGGGAGGACCAGTCCCTGTCCCAAAAGCAGCTGGCGGACCTGCTGCAAGTCCACCAGACCACGTATTCCGACTACGAACGGGGCAATCTCAACATTCCCGTATCCGCTCTGATCCAGCTGGCGGCGTTCTATCACACCAGCATCGACTATCTGGTGGGATACACGGACGATCCGACGCCCTACCCCAGATCCCGTCCCCGGCGCTGAAACTGCGCAAAAGAGGACCCCGGCCAATGGCCGGGGTCCTCTCAGCGTGTCAAAAAGACCTTTTTGACACGCTGAGCAAGTTTTTTGAACCTCAAAAAGGTTCAAAAAACTCATGATTAAAAACGAAAGACACCCTTCCTGGGTTTCTTTCGTAACTATCTTCCTTCCCGTTGCACAAGATTTCCACTTTTTTCAACAAGCAAAAGAGGACCCCGGCCAATGGCCGGGGTCCTCTCGGTTTCTCAGGGATGTTCAGCAGGTGCTCAGCACTTCTCGAACACGGTGGCAGTGCCCTGGCCGCCGCCGATGCAGAGGGTAGCCAGGCCCTTCTTGGCGTCGGGCCGCTTCTGCATCTCGTGCAGCAGGGTCACGATGATGCGGGCGCCGGAAGCGCCGACGGGGTGGCCCAGGGAGATGGCGCCGCCGTTGACGTTGACCTTGCTCATGTCGAAGCCCAGCTCACGGGCAACGGCGATGGACTGGGCGGCAAAGGCCTCGTTGGCCTCCACCAGGTCGATGTCGTCGATGGTCACGCCGGCCTTGGCCATGGCCTGACGGGAGGCGGGCACGGGGCCCACGCCCATGATCTTGGGATCCACGCCGCCCTGGCCCCAGCCGATCAGCTTGGCCATGGGCTTCAGGCCGTACTTCTCCACGGCCTCGCCGGAGGCCAGGATGATAGCGGCGGCGCCGTCGTTGATGCCGGAGGCGTTGGCGGCGGTGACGCGCTGGGTGCCCTTGTCGGCGGTCTCCTTCAGGCCCTTGGGCTCAAAGGTGTGCACGACCTCGGGGTTGGGGGACTCGGGGCCCACGGGGAAGGCGCCGCGCAGCTTGGAGATGCCCTCGGCGGTGACGCCGGCGCGGGGGAACTCGTCCACCTTGAACTCCACGATGTCCTTCTTGACCTTCACGGGCACGGGAACGATCTCGTCCTCGAACTTGCCGGCCTTCTGGGCGGCCTCGGTCTTCTGCTGGGAGGAGGCGGCGAACTCGTCCATCTCCTGGCGGGTGATGCCCCAGATATCGGCGATGTTCTCAGCGGTGGTGCCCATGTGATAGTTGTGATAGGCGTCCCACAGACCGTCCTTGATCATGGTGTCGATCATCTGGGTGTGGCCCATCCGGGCGCCGTAACGACCGGTGGGAACGGCATAGGGAGCGGCGCTCATGTTCTCGGTGCCGCCGCAGACGATCACGTCGGCGTCGCCGGCCAGGATGGCGCGGGCGCCCTCGATGACGGACTTCATGCCGGAGCCGCAGACCATGCCCACGGTGTAAGCGGGAACGGAGTAGGGGATGCCGGCCTTCACAGCCACCTGGCGGGCCACGTTCTGGCCCTGGGCAGCGGTGAGGATGCAGCCGAACATGACCTCGTCCACCTGCTCGGGGGCGACGCCGGCGCGCTTGAGGGCTTCCTTCACCACGATGGCACCCAGCTCAGTGGCGGGGGTGTTCTTGAGGCTGCCGCCGAAAGAGCCGATAGCGGTTCTGCAGCAATTCACGACATAAAGATCTTTCATGATGTTCCTCCGTTTTTATAAAATGTAAGTCAGGTCTTGCAGCGGTCTGTGGACACCGGCCAAAGACCGCTGCCGCAGATGCCAACACACAATGACGGGAGGTGGTACAGAAGTTGTCAAAAAATAAACAGGATTGCTAATTTTTTGACAAACGCCTGTCTGCCTCCCCTCGCAAGTTTGATTATAGTGGGTTTATCCGCCCCCGTCAATGGCAAAATGGCCGTTCGTCCCATTTTTGTTAAATCTTTGACAAAACCCCATCCAATTTCGTCACCTTGACGAAATTGGATGGGGCCGTCTCCCGGCGGTCACGTTTGCGGAGCGTCCTCCGCATCCATCAGGGCGCTCCAGAATTCTCCGGCGTCCAGGTCCTCCAGGATGGAGGTCCACTTTACCTCCGCCGCTTCCGCAGCGGACTGGAGCCGCCAGTCGAACCACTCGGCAGCGGTGGCGGAGGCGTCCAGCGGCAGCCGCAGCAGGATATAAAAGCTGCCGTCAGCCTCCACGATGCCGCTCCACTGGCCCTCCTCCAGGTCCAGGGCCGCCTCCTCCGCCGCCCCGGGCAGGGTGCCCTCCCCGGCGCGGAAGGTCCGGCCGTGGGGGTACTGGTCCCGGTCAGGGTCGTCGCTGTACGTGGCGGCCAGGACCGCGAAGTCGTTTTCCGGGGCGGCGGAGCCGTTGAGCTTGGAGAAGGCCTCTCCGGCCCGGGCACGGGCGGCCTCGGCGTCGTCCCCGGCGTCCACCCGGATGAAGTCTAGGGTAAGATAGCCGCTGTCGGCGCCGAAGGCGGCCAGATCCTCCGCCGTGGGGTAGGCGCCGCTCTCCGGGTCACCGGCGCTCTGCCGCAGCCGGTCGTAGAGGTAGGCGGTGGCGGCCAGGGTCTCCGCCCGGGTCCGGTCCAGGCCCAGCCGTCCCAGATCGGTGAGGTAGGCGTCCTCGCCTCCGGCGGCCTCCGCCGCGGCGGTCCAGTCGGCCTCCATGGCGGCCCGGTCCTCCTCGGTCAGGGCGCAGTCCTGGTCCTCCGCCATGTTTTCCACCACGGCGTAGAGCACCGTGTCCGCCAGGGCCTGCTCCGCGGCGTAGTCCGCCAGGGTGCCCTCACCGAAGGCGGCGTCCCAGTCCAGCTCTGTGCCGGCGTCATCGTAGGCGGTCTGGATGCTGTCGCAGGTGTAGGCCAGCCAGTAGAGGTACCGCCAGGCCTCCACCTCCCGGCCGTCCACGGTCAGGCCCGGCTCATCGGAGGGGGTGCCGGAGGCCCGGGACAGCAGGTCGTCCCCCGGCGGGGTCCCTTTGCCGCCGCAGGCGGCCAGGGTCAGCAGCAAAGCGCAGGCGAGGGCAGCGGTGATGATCCTTCTCATGTACAAGGCTCCTCCCGTAGGATGTCCCTTCATCCTATGGGAGGAGCCGAACACATATGCCTTATTTTTCCGCGGCCAGGGTCAGGTCCTCCACCAGGGTCCTGGCGGCCTCCAGCACGTCCTCGCCGGGTTTGAGGGTCAGGGACAGGGCGGGCACCTCCCCCGCCGCCAGGGTCAGGCGGCGGCGGTACTTGGCCAGGCCGCACACGGCCGCCAGGGCCGCCGGGTGGAACAGGCCCAGCTGGAGACGCAGGACATTGCCCTTCTGGGAGATGTCCGACACGCCGGCCTTGGCGGCGGCGGCGCGGAGCAGGGCCACGTCCAGCAGCGCCAGCACGGCCTTGGGGGCCTCGCCGTAGCGGTCCAGCAGCTCGTCCAGCAGGTCCGAGGCGTCCTCGTCGGTGCGGATGGCGGCAATGCGGCGGTAGAGGTCCATCCGCTGCTCCGGGGAGGGCACGTACCGGTCGGGGATGTGGGCGTTGACGGTCAGGTCCGCGGCGCACTCGGTCTCCACCTGCTTCTCCCGGCCCTGCTCCTCCAAAACAGCCTCCTCCAGGAGCTTGAGGTACAGGTCGTAGCCCACGCTCATGAGGTAGCCGGACTGCTCCGGACCCAGCAGGTTGCCCGCGCCCCGGATCTCCAGGTCCCGCATGGCGATCTTGAAGCCGGAGCCGAACTCCACGTACTCCCGGATGGCGGCCAGGCGCTTGGCGGCAGTCTCCTGGAGGACCTTGCCCCGCCGGAAGGTGAGATAGGCGTAGGCCCGGCGGGCACTGCGGCCGATGCGGCCCCGGATCTGGTGGAGCTGGCTGAGGCCCATCTTGTCGGCGTCCTCGATGATGAGGGTATTGACGTTGGGGATGTCGATGCCGGTCTCGATGATGGTGGTGCACACCAGGATGTCCGCCTCGCCGTCCACCATGGCCTGCATGACGGAGGACAGTTCCTGCTCGTTCATCTTGCCGTGGCCGGTGACGATGCGCGCCTCCGGCCCCAGCATCTTCTGGAGCCGGGCGGCGGTGAGGTCGATGGTCTCCACCCGGTTGTGGAGGTAGTAGACCTGGCCGCCCCGGCTCAGCTCCCGGCGAATGGCGTCCTCCAGGATGGCCCAGTCGTGCTCCAGCACATAGGTCTGGACCGGCTGGCGGTCCGCCGGGGGCTCCTCCAGGGTGGACATGTCCCTGAGGCCCGAGAGCGCCATGTTCAGCGTCCGGGGGATGGGGGTGGCGGAGAGGGTCAGGACGTCCACCTGGCGGCTGATCTCCTTGAGCCGCTCCTTGTGGGTGACGCCGAAGCGCTGCTCCTCGTCGATGATGAGCAGCCCCAGGTCCTTGAACTCCACGGTCTTTTGCAGCAGCTTGTGGGTGCCGATCAAAAGGTCCACCCCTCCGGCCTTCAGGGCCCCCAGGATGCGCTTTTGCTCCTTGGCGGTGGTGAAGCGGGAGAGGACCTCGATCTTCACCGGGAAGTCCCGGAACCGGTTCACCGCCGTGGCGTAGTGCTGCTGGGCCAGGACCGTGGTGGGCACCAAAATGGCGGATTGCTTACCGTCCAGCACGCACTTCATCACCGCCCGGAGGGCCACCTCGGTCTTGCCGTAGCCCACGTCGCCGCACAGCAGCCGGTCCATGGGCCGGGGCCGCTCCATGTCGGCCTTGATCTCGGCGATACAGCGGAGCTGGTCGTCGGTCTCGGCGTAGTCGAAGGCGTCCTCGAACTCCCGCTGCCAGGGGGAGTCCGGGGAGAAGGCGAAGCCCGGCCGCCGCTGCCGCTCGGCGTAGAGCTGGGTGAGGCCCTTGGCCAGGTCCTTCACCGCCTTTTTGGCCTTGGTTTTCTGCTTGGCCCACTCGGTGCCGTCCAGCTTGTTGAGGCGGGTCCGCTCCTGGTCCTCGCCGCCGCCGATGTATTTGCTGACCAGGTCCAGCTGGGTCACGGGGACGTACAGGCAGTCGCCCCCGGCGTAGTCGATCTTGATATAGTCCTTTTCCACGCCGTCCACCGGCATCCGCTGCAGCCCTGAGAACCGGCCCACGCCGTGGTGGACGTGGACCACCAGGTCCCCGGGGGAGAGGTCGGTGTAGGACTGGAGCTTCTGGCGGTTGGAGTCGGTTTTCAGCTTCTGCCGCCGGCGGACCGCCGGGGCGGACAGCTGTCCCTCCGTCAGCACCGCCAGGTGCAGCGCCGGCCACTCGCTGCCGGCGGAGAGGGCCCCCAGGGAGATCCGGACCTCCCCCGGCGCCGGCATAGCGGCGCCCTTGAGGTCCAGCGTGGCCGGAATGCCCCGGTCCTCCAGCATCCGCAGCAGGTTTCGGGCCCGGGTCTCCCCGCCGCAGAGCATCAGCACGGCGCTGCCGGCGGAGCGGTAGTGCTCCAGGTCCGTAACGGCGGTCTCCAGGCTTCCGCCGTAGGAGCTGAGCTGCTTGGCGTTGACGGCGGTAAGACCCCTGGGCCGCAGGGGATAGCGGGAGGTAGGCAGGGCGTTTTCCATAATGACGGGGAAGTCCTCCAGCGCGGCGTAGAACTCCTCGGCCCCCAGGCACAGCCGGGCGTATTCCCCGGTCATCAGCCCGGCCTCCAGCAGCGCCTCCGTGTCCTGCTTGAGCCGCAGGAGGGTGTTTTTCACCCGCTCGTCCACCCGGCCGCTCTCGCTGAGGAACACCACCGCGTCGGCGGGCAGATAGTGGACGCCGGCGGTGACCTCCTTGTACACGGCGGCCAGATACCGGTCCATGCCGCCGGGGACGGCCCCGGCCCTCAGCCGCTCGGCGTCCTCCCGGAGGGTCCGGACCTGGGCCTCCGCCTTCTGCTTTTTCTCCAGCCTGGCGGCCAGAGCCTCCAGGGCCTCCGCCAGGCCGGTAAGGCCCCCGGGGGCCGCGTGGGGCAGCACCTCCGCCGCCGGCAGCAGCAGCGCCGTCTCCAGGTTCCGGGTCCGGCGCTGGGTACCGGGGTCGAAGGCTCCCATGGAGTCGATCTCGTCGTCGAAGAACTCGCAGCGCACCGGCTGGTCCATCAGGGGGGAGAACACGTCCAGGATGCCGCCCCGCAGGGCGAACTGGCCCACGCCCTCCACCTGGTCGCAGCGGGCGTAGCCGCCGCGGAGCAGGCCCTCGGTCAGGGCCTTCAAATCCACCCGCTTCCCCGGCTCCAGCGTCACCGCCAGACCTTTCAGCAGCGCCGGCGGCAGCGTCCGCTCCAGCAGGGCGTCCGCCGTGGCCACCACCGTCTCCGCCCGGCCGGAGGCCAGGGCGTACAGGGCCGCAAGACGCCCCCGCTCCCAGTCCCGGGAGGCCACGGCGCCGGGGCGCAGCTGCCACTCCCGGCCCAGCAGGGTCACGGGACGGCTGCCCGTCAGGGTCTCCAGATCGGCGCAGAGGGTCTGGACCTCCCGCTCGTCGCCGCAGACGAACACCGCCGGACGTCCGGCGGCCCGGGCCACGGCGGCGCCCACGCAGGCCCGCTGCACCGGCTGCAGGCCGGTCACCGCCGCCGGGCAGCCGCCGGACTCCACCAGCTGCGCCAGCTGGGCCACCTGGGGGAGCGTATTGAGTGTTTCCAGAAAACGTTCCATAGGGTCCTCGCTATCTGTAAAAATATGGGAGCCAACGCCCCAATGCCCCCGCGCCGTCTGGCGGGGGGCCGGGATGGTCCGTGTCATATGGAGGGTATGCGCTTTCGGGCGGGAACTTTCCCGCCGGGGGTCAGTTGAAGTCGTTCATGGCCTTCTGGCAGCCGTTTTCAATGATGCACGCCGCCGCCTCGATGGCCCGCTCAAAGCTCTCCAGCAGGATCTTCCGGTCCGCCTGGGAGGGCACGCCGATGACCCAGTCGATCATGTCGCCGTCCTGGCCCGGGGCGCCGGTGCCGATCTTGATGCGGGGGAAGTCCTGGGTGCCCAGATGGGCGATGATGTTCTTGATGCCGTTGTGGCCGCCGGCGGAGCCGGTGGGCCGGACCCGCAGCTTGCCCACGGGCAGGGACACGTCGTCGTAGATCACCAGCACGTGGTCGGCGGGGATCTTGTAGAACTGGGCCGCCTCCCGCACCGCCTCGCCGGAGAGGTTCATATAGGTCTGGGGCTTCATCACCAGACACCGGGCCCCGGCGAAGGAGAGGATATTATAGGCGGACTTGAACTTGACCTTGTTGAGCTTCACGCCCTTTTGCTCCGCCAGCAGGTCCACGGTCAGAAAGCCCATGTTGTGGCGGGTGTTGGCGTACTTCTGGCCCGGATTGCCCAGGCCCACCACCAGCCACTCCGGGCCGGCGGTCTTGCTTGCAAACAGCAGGGGAACTCATCCTTTCCCAACGTCAGCCAAGGCGGGAAAGTTTCCTTCCCCGCCTGGCAGCGTATGCAATTTTTTCCTTGTAGAAAGAAGGCGCGCCGTCTCAGCGGAACAGCTTGGAGATGGAGATCTCCTGATAGATGCGCTCGATGGCCTCGGAGAACATGGGGGCCACGGACAGGTACTTGATCTTGGGGCACTTGGCCGGGTCCACGGCGGGGATGGTGTCCAGCAGAGCCAGCTCCTGGATGACGCTGTTGTTGACCCGCTCCAGGGCCGGGCCGGAGAGGACGCCGTGAGAGGCGCAGGCGTGGACGCTCTTGGCCCCACCCACTTCGATCAGGGCCTGGGCGGCGTTGCACAGGGATCCGCCGGTATCCACCATGTCGTCGAAGAGGATGCAGTCCTTGTCCCGGACGTCGCCGATGACGTTCATGACCTCGCAGCTGTTGGCCTTCTGGCGGCGCTTGTCCACGATGGCCAGGTTCATGTGCAGCTTCTGGGCGAAGGCGCGGGCACGGGCCACGGAGCCCACGTCGGGGGAGACCACCATCATGTTCTCGCACTCGGCGCCGAACTTCTTGGCGTAGTAGTCCACAAAGATGGGGTTGCCGGCCAGGTTGTCCACCGGGATGTCGAAGAAGCCCTGGATCTGGGCGGCGTGGAGGTCCATGGTCAGCACCCGGTCGGCGCCGGCGGCGGTGATCATGTTGGCCACCAGCTTGGCGGTGATGGGGTCGCGGGCCTTGGCCTTGCGGTCCTGACGGGCGTAGCCGAAGTAGGGGATCACCGCGGTGATCCGGCCGGCGGAGGCCCGCTTCAGGGCGTCGATCATGATGAGCAGCTCCATCAGATTGTTGTTGACGGCGCCGCAGGTGGACTGGACCACGAACACGTCGCTGCCGCGGACGGTCTCATACAGGGAGACGAATACCTCGCCGTCGGAGAAGGTGCCTACCTCAGCCTCACCCAGCTTGGTGCCCATGAGCTTGCAGATCTCATCCGCCAGTTTGGGGTTCGCGTTGCCGGAGAAAATTTTGACATCTTTGCCGTGAGAAATCATTTTCCAACGCCTTCTTTCTGTAATCTATCAATTTTTGTTTGTCTTTTCATTCAGGCCGGCGCTTATTTTCCGTGCATCTGCCGCCGGCGGCGGGCCCAGCCCTCTTTGTTCTCCTGCTTGGCCCGGGCCACGGCCAGGGCGTCCGCGGGGACATCTTTGGTGATGGTGGCGCCCGCGGCGATATAGGAGCCCTCGCCCACGGTCACCGGCGCCACCAGATTGGTGTTGCAGCCGATGAAGGCGTTGTCCCCGATGACGCAGCGGTGCTTTTCAAAGCCGTCGTAGTTGGTGGTGACGGTGCCGCAGCCGAAGTTGACGCCGCTGCCCACGTCGGCGTCGCCCACGTAGGTCAGGTGGCTCATCTTGGTGCCCTCGCCCAGCACGCAGTTTTTCAGCTGGACAAAGGCGCCCACATGGCACTTGGGTCCCACCTGGCAGCCGGGACGCACGTGGGCATAGGGCCCCACGTCGCAGCCGTCGGCCAGGGTGCTGCCGGTGACCTGGGAGGCGTTGATGGTCACGCCGTCGCCCACCTGGCAGCCGTCCACCATGGCCTGGGGCCCGATCTCGCAGCCACAGCCGATGGCGCTCTCGCCCCGCAGAATGGTGCCGGGCAGCAAAGCAGTCCCCCGGCCCACCCGGACCCGGGGATCGATATAGACGGCGGAGGGATCCAGGATCCGGACGCCGTTTTGGATGTGGCGGCGGACGATCCGCTCCCGGAACAGGGGCTCCAGCTCCGCCAGGGTCTCCAGGCCGAACACCGGCAGCCAGCCCGGCAGCAGCCGGGCGCCGGAGACGGCGTTGGTCATCTTCTCCCGCCAGACCTCCGCCAGCTCATGGCCGGAGGCGGCATAGGCGAAGCCGGGGCCGGCCTCCGCCGCGGGCAGGGCGGCGTGGACAAAGACCGCCGTCTCCTCCTCCGTGTCCAGGAAGTCCAGCAGGTCCCGCTGCTGCTCCGACACAGTGACCGGAAGATCCTCCGGCAGGCAGGCGCGGGCCTCCCGGGCGAAGCGGGGTCCGCAAACGACAAAAAACCGCTGCACGCCATCGGCCAGCAACTGGTCACTCATCCATCTGAGGATCGGGCAAAACAGAACGGCTTCCAGCATCAGCGGTTTGGAGTGCGCCGGAACGGAAGAATCCTCCTCCAAAAAGAACACGGCGCGCTGCGGATGATCCATGGGTGATTTCCTCCTTAATGGTTCGTACGTTTATTATAACAAAGTTCTTAGGAAAATCCAGTGGTTCCAAAGAAATTATTGTGAAATTTTCCCCGAAAACGTTCCGGCTTTTTCCGGTTCTTTTGTGGCAGACGGCGGATTTGACGCCCCGCCGCGCAAATTTTTTCGTTTTTTTCGGCATTTTGCAGAAATTCCGCTTCTTTTGTCGTAATTTTTTCTGAAAATCCGAATTTCTTTACACATTACGGTTGAATTTGTGTGGGCAAAGGATTACAATAAACCCTGTTCGTATGAAAAAGGGGGGCAGTGGGCCATGCTGAATATCGTACTGGTGGAACCGGAGATCCCCCAGAACTGCGGAAACGTGGCCCGCACCTGCGCCGCCACCGGCAGCCGCCTCCACCTGGTCCGGCCTCTGGGATTCGACATTTCGGACCGGGCCGTGCGCCGGGCGGGGCTGGACTACTGGCACCTGGTGGAGGTCACCGCCTACGACAGTCTGGACGACCTCTTCGCCCGGCACCCTGAGGCCGCGGCGGAGGCCTGGCTCACCACCACCAAGGCCCCCCGGTCCTATGAGGCCGCCCGCTTCACGCCGGACAGCTGGCTGTTCTTCGGCAAGGAGACGGCGGGGCTGCCCCTGGACTTCCGGGAGCGGTTCCGCGACCGGTGCATCCGCCTCCCCATGATCTCCCAGGCAAGGAGCCTGAACCTCAGCAACACCGTGGCGGTGTGCGTCTACGAGGCCCTGCGGCAAACCGGCTTCCCCGGCCTGCAGGACACCGGCGAGATGGCGCTGCCCCGCGATCCCAACACAACTGACAAAACGGAGGAAACCCAATGAACTACAACAAAAAGACCGTTCGTGACGTGGATGTGGCCGGCAAGAAGGTTTTGCTTCGCTGCGACTTCAACGTGCCCCTGGCCAAGGACGGCAGCGGCGTCATCACCGACGACAAGCGCATCCGCGCCGCCCTGCCCACCATCCAGTACCTGCTGGACCAGGGCGCCGCCGTCATCGCCTGCTCTCACCTGGGCAAGCCCGCGGCCACCTTCGAGTCCTACGCCAAAAAGCAGGCGGAAAAGGGCAAGGAGGCCACCAAGGAGGCCTGGGAGAAATCCCTCAAGGCCCTGTCCCTGGCCCCTGTGGCCCAGCGCCTGAGCGAGCTGCTGGGCAAGCCCGTCATCATGGCTTCCGACGTGGTGGGCCCCGACGCCCAGGCCAAGGCCGCCACGCTGAAGCCCGGCGAGATCCTGCTGCTGGAGAACACCCGCTTTGAAAAGGGCGAGACCAAGAACGACCCCGCCCTGGCAAAGGCCATGGCCGACATGGCGGAGATCTATGTATCCGACGCCTTCGGCGCCGTCCACCGGGCCCATGCCTCCACCGCGGGCGTTGCCGACTACCTGCCCGCCGTCTCCGGCTTCCTGATCCAGAAGGAGCTGGACTTCATCGGCGGCGCCCTGGCCAATCCCAAGCGGCCCCTGGTGGCCATCCTGGGCGGCAGCAAGGTCAGCTCCAAGATCGGCGTCATCAACAACCTCCTGGAGATCGCCGACACCATCATCATCGGCGGCGGCATGGCCTACACCTTCTCCGCCGCCCAGGGCGGCAAGGTGGGCGACAGCCTGCTGGAGGCCGACTGGGAAGACTACGCCAATGACATGGTGAAAAAGGCCGCCGACAAGGGCGTCAAGCTCCTGCTGCCGGTGGACACCGTCTGCGCCGACGCCTTCGCCCCCGGCGCCAAGAGCCAGGTGGTCAAGGCCGGAGAGATCCCCGACGGCTGGCAGGGCCTGGACATCGGCCCCGAGACCGTGAAGCTGTACTGCGGCGCCGTGGCCGACGCCGGCACCGTCATCTGGAACGGCCCCATGGGCGTGTTCGAGTTCCCCGCCTTCGCCAAGGGCACCGAGGCCGTGGCCGAGGCCCTCAGCAAGACCGGCGCCATCACCATCATCGGCGGCGGCGACAGCGCGGCTGCCGTGCAGCAGCTGGGCTACGCCGACAAGATGACCCACATCTCCACCGGCGGCGGCGCCAGCCTGGAGTTCATGGAGGGCAAGGAGCTGCCGGGCGTGGCGTGCCTCCTGGACAAGTAAATTCCCCGGCCGCCGCCTATCCACCGTCGCGGCAAAACGATTCCCGGTCCCTGCCGGGACCGCCAATCGTGCCGCTTCCTCGACACAGCCTCGCTTCATCCGCCGCCGGCGGCGCTTCGGCTGTGTCCAGCGGCGCCAGAGGCGGAGTTCATGGAGGGCAAGGAGCTGCCGGGCGTGGCGTGCCTCCTGGACAAGTAAATTCCCCGGCCGCCTATCCACTGTCGCGGCAAAACGATTCCCGGTCCCTGCCGGGACCGCCAATCGTGCCGCTTCCTCGACACAGCCTCGCTTCATCCGCCGCCGGCGGCGCTTCGGCTGTGTCCAGCGGCGCCAGAGGCGGAGTTCATGGAGGGCAAGGAGCTGCCCGGCGTGGCCTGCCTCCCGGACAAGTAAGTTCCCCGGCCGCCTATCCACCATCCCGGCAGCGCGATCCCCGATCCCTGGCGGATTTCCCGGATCGGTGCAGCCCGGATTTTTACCCTCGGCGCCCGTTTTTTCCGGATTTTTCCCGAAGGCGGCGTTATGCTTGACAAAGCGGGCGAAATCTTGTATAAATGAGTGGTTTTCTCCGTAAAAAACCGGATTTTCTTCAGCTCATCCCCCTATGGGTGTTTGAAACAGATCTCTTTTCCAGAGAACGTACAGATCGGACCATCAGATATATAAAAGGAGACGAGAAAATTATGAATCGCAGATATCGCAAGACCGTCATCGCCGGCAACTGGAAGATGAACATGACCGCCACCGAGACCAAGAAGTTCGCTGAGGACATGAAGAAGATCATGCCCCGCGCCAAGTGGTGCGAGACGCTGATCTGCGTCCCCGCCTGCAACATTCAGACCGCCGTCAAGGCCTTCAAGGACCTGCGGATCTCCGTGGGCGCCGAGAACGTCTACTTCGAGGAGAAGGGCGCCTACACCGGCGAGGTCTCCGCCGACATGCTCAAGGACCTGGGCGTCAAGTACGTCATCGTGGGCCACAGCGAGCGGCGGCAGTATTTCTGCGAGACCGACACCACCGTCAACAAGAAGGTCCACGCCGTGCTGAACGCCGGCATGAACCCCATCATCTGCGTGGGCGAGAGCCTGGAGCAGCGTGAGACCGGCATCACCAACGAGTGGATCGCCCTGCAGGTCAAGAGCGCCCTCAACGGCGTGCCCGCCGACAAGCTGCGCCGCTGCATCATCGCCTATGAGCCCATCTGGGCCATCGGCACCGGCAAGACTGCCACTGCCGAGCAGGCCGGCGAGGTCTGCGGCAACATCCGCGCCACCATCCGTTCCCTGTACGGCGCCCGGGTGGCCCGCTCCATCACCATCCAGTACGGCGGCTCCATGAATCCCAAGAACGCCGCGGAGCTGCTGGCCCAGCCGGACATCGACGGCGGCCTCATCGGCGGCGCCGCCCTGAAGCCCGAGCAGTTCGTGGAGATCGTCAACGCCGCCAATCAGGACTGACCTGCGCGGCGCCCGCCCTGCCGGCGGGAGTCGATTGAAATGTGACCGAATCGAGGTTTCTATGAACAAAACACCCACTACACTTATCATCATGGACGGCTTCGGCATGGCGGGCTCCGGCCTGGGCAACGCCGTCCGCGCCGCCAAAACGCCCCGGCTGGACCAGTTCTTTCAGGAGTTCGCCCACACGGAGCTCCAGGCCTCCGGCCTGGACGTGGGCCTGCCGGAGGGACAGATGGGCAACAGCGAGGTGGGCCACACCAACATCGGCGCCGGCCGGGTGGTGTTCCAGGACCTGCCCCGCATCACCAAGTCCATCGCCGACGGGGACTTTTTCACCAACCCCGCCTACTGCCACGCCATGGACGCCTGCAAAGAAAACGGCACCTCTTTGCACCTGATGGGCCTGCTGTCTGACGGCGGCGTCCACTCCCACCTCAGCCACCTCTTCGCCCTGCTGAAAATGGCCAAGGAGCGGGGACTGGAAAAGGTCTACATCCACGCCTTCCTGGACGGGCGGGACGTGTCCCCCACCTCCGGCGTGGACTTTGTGTCCGAGACGGTGGAAAAATGCCGGGAGATCGGCGTGGGCAAGATCGCCACGGTCATGGGCCGGTACTACGCCATGGACCGGGACAAGCGCTGGGACCGGGTGGAGCAGGCCTATGACGCCATGGTCTACGGCGAGAGCGCCTCGTTCAACCCCGTGCCGGTGGCCGCGGTGAAGGACTCCTATGCCGCCGGGATCACCGACGAGTTCATGGAGCCGGTGGTCTGCGACGCCGACGGCACCATCTCCGACAACGACAGCGTCATCTTCTTCAACTTCCGCCCCGACCGGGCCCGGGAGATCACCCGGACGCTGGTGGATCCGGACTTTGACGGCTTCACCCGCCAGACCTTCCCTCTGACCTTCGTGTGCAACACGGAGTACGACGCCACCATGCCCAATGTGGAGGTGGCCTTCCCCCGGGTGTCCGTCCACAACGGCCTGGGCGAGTACCTCAGTCAGATGGGCATGACCCAGCTGCGCATCGCCGAGACGGAGAAGTACGCCCACGTGACCTTCTTCTTCAACGGCGGCAGCGAGACCGTGTTCCCCGGCGAGGACCGGGTGCTGGTGCCCTCCCCCAAGGTGGCCACCTACGATCTCCAGCCGGAGATGAGCGCCCCGGAGGTCACCGCCAAGTGTGTGGAGCGGATCGAGTCCGGCGCCTACGACGTCATCATCCTGAACTTCGCCAACTGCGACATGGTGGGCCACACCGGCGTCTACGAGGCCGCCGTGAAGGCCGTGGAAACCGTGGACGAGTGCGTCGGCAAGGTGGTGGACGCCACGCTGAAGATGGGCGGCATCGCCATGATCACCGCCGACCACGGCAACGCCGAGCAGATGGAGGAGGCTGACGGCTCTCCCATGACTGCCCACACCACCAATCCGGTGCCCTTCATTCTCTGCGGCGCCGGCAGTGAGCTGCGCGGCGGCGGCCGCCTGGCGGACATCGCCCCCACCATCCTGGACGTGATGGGCCTGGCCTGTCCCGAGGAGATGGACGGCAAGTCCCTCATCATCAAATAAGACCCCAAACGCCGGGAGGCGCTGCTATCCGCAGCGCCTCCCGTTTTTTATGTGGTTTTTCTTCCCCGCAGCGCATCCACTGTCAGAAGGACCAGCACCGCCATCGCCCCCCAGAGGATCTGCCGCAGAGGCGTCACCGTGTAGTCGGCCAACCCAAACACCGGATCCGCCAGAGCAAAGGGCAGCACCGCCGCCATGGTCAGCGCCGCCAGGATACCCAGACAGCTCAACTTTTCCCGGAGCGGCACCGGCCGCTCCAGGCGCAGGGCCAGCACCACCACCGCCAGCCAGGCGATCACCAGGGATAATCCCTCGGCTTTTTCGCTTAGCTCCGCCAAAAGCCGGTGCTGTTCCCAGACCTTCTGCATGCCCGCCTGCATCTGCCCCTCCTGTATGGGAAAAAAGCGGCTGGCGGTCCAGCGCAGTCCAGCCCAGAGGGCGTTGCATATCGGCAGGACCGCTCCCACCGTCCAGGCCGCCCGGCGCAGACGTCGGAGCTGCCGTTCCGAGCGGCTGCCGCCGTACAGGATCTCTTGGAGGGAGACGCCGTAAACCTCCCCATAGCGCGCCAGCGTCTCCAGATCCGGCTGGGTCCGACCGGACTCGTGGCTGGAAACAGCCTGCCGGGTCAATCCCATCTGACGAGCCACCGCCTCCTGGGTCAGCTCCCGAGCCCGGCGGAGTGCTTTCAAATGACTGTGAATATCCGTCATGCCACGTCACCTCTCTATCAGCATATCGGTAATCTCCGGAACCTGTCAAGCAAGGATCTGTTGCGGCGGGATTTTCCCGCCGGTTCTGTAAAATTTCCGGTGAATTCTGGAATAAACCCCGGAAAAACCGCCCATACTTCCCCCAGACCCAAACTTGAGGGAGGTATCCTTACATGGCAGACAAATTCAGATCCCTTCCGGGCGGTCCCGGATTTTACGCCGCGCTGGTGCTGTGTCTGGCGGTGGCGGGCGTGGGCGGCTATTTCCTGCTGATGGACCGGACGCCGGAGCCCGCGGTCCAGGAGGAACCGGCAGTCCAGAAAGAGGCCGCCGCCCCGGTGACGGACCTGCCGGCCCAGCTGCCGGAGCCGGAGACGGAGCCGGAGAGTGAGCCGGAGGCGGAGGAGGCAGAGGAGCAGCCGGTATCCATGCCGGAGACGGAGGTGGCCGTCCAGGCCCCGGTGACGGCGGAGGAGCCCCTGACAGTGGTCTCCCCCCTGGAGGGAGATGTGGTGGCGGCCTTTTCCATGGACCAGCTGCTCTATAACCCCACTTTGGAGGACTGGCGGACCCACGACGGCGTGGACATCGCCGCGGCGGAGGGGTCCTCTGTGTTGGCCGCCAGCGCCGGGACTGTGGTTGCGGTGGACGACGATGTGCTCATGGGCACCACTGTGGTCATCGAGCACAGCGGCGGCTACCACACGCTGTACGCCAATCTCCAGTCGCCGCCGGTGGTAAAGGCGGGCGACACCGTCTCCGCCGGGCAGCTGATCGGCACCGTGGGCACCAGCGCCGCAGCCGAGGCGGCCCAGGGGCCCCACCTGCACTTCTCCGTCACCCTGGACGGCGAGCCCGTGGACCCGGCCAGCTTTCTGAAAAAATAATCGCTGCGGAAAACGTGCGCCGGCGCGCAGATCCCGCCTTCGTATTCGCTTCCCATGGATGTTCGCCGGCCGGCAAAAAGGGGCAAGGTCTGTTTCGGCCCTGCCCCTTTTTGCCGTGCCCTTCCGCACATTGGCATTTACTTGATCGGGGGAGCGGACGGGTTCCTTACCTCATAATAATGGCCGCCGGTGATCAAATACGCTTCGCCGCCCCTGTTCTCATAGGTAAACGCATATTCCCCCTCTACCTGGAAGGTGTAGCTTTCCGCGCCCTCCACCGCCTCCGGCTCATCGCAGGCAGTGACCTCCAGGTTATAGAACCACGCGATAACAGGTGCAGTGGACAAGTCCTTTGGGTCATAGTCCTCTGAGCCAATTTCAAATGCGGTTTCTTCTCCTTGAGAGCAGACAGTACCTGTAATCAGCATGGTCGGTTCCGGAAATGCGTACAGTTCTGAACCGCCAATGGTCTTTTTACACCCGGCAAGGCACAGCACACAGGCAAACGCAAATACGGCGCACCTTCTCATATGAGTTCCCTCCTTTTAGATGATGGTTCTGCCTCTCAAGACGAAAAAAACAGAGAGGAGGGTTCGCCAGCGGCCGCGTCAGGATGATTTTATGCCCGCGCAAATCGCCTGTATGTTCTTCACCCCCTATTCAGCACAGAGGCAAAAAACAAAGCGGAGGCAGCTGCCTCCGCTTTGTTTCCGTTCGTCTCAGGCCTCCTGAGGAGGCAGCTGCTCCGCCTGGACGGCGCCCACCCGGGCCTCCGCCGAGCGGATGGTGCGCCGCAGGAACACGGCGCTGAGGGTCAGGGACATCAGCTCCGCCACCGGGAAGGCCACCCACACCAGCTCCAGCCGGCCCGTCTGGGACAGCAGCCACGCCACCGGCAGCAGCACCACCAGCTGACGGGCCACGGCCACGATCAGGCTGTAAAAGGGGTTGCCGATGGCCTGGCACACGGAGCCGGCGATGATGCAGAAGCCCGCCAGCAGGAAGGAGATGCTGATGATCCGCAGGGCCACGGAGCCGATGCGGAGCATCTCCTCCGAGGCGTCGAAGAAGCCCAGCAGCGTCTCCGGGAACAGCTGGAACACGGCCAGGCCAAAGGCCATGATGCAGACGGCGGCGCAGACCGCCAGCTTCACGGTCCGCTTCACCCGGTCCATGCGGGCGGCGCCGAAGTTGTAGGCCACGATGGGCACCATGCCGTTGTTCAGGCCGAACACCGGCATGAACACGAAGCTCTGGAGCTTGAAGTAGGCGCCGAACACAGCAGTGGCGGTCTTGGTGAAGGAGAAGAGGATCTTGTTCATGCCGAACACCATCACCGAACCGATGGACTGCATGACGATGGAGGGCAGGCCCACCCGGTAGATCTCACCGGCCACCTTGCCGTTCCAGCGGATCTCCCGCAGGCGGATGTTGACGTCGGGGTTGAACCGGAAGTTCATGAACACCGCCAGGGCCGCGGCAATGATCTGGCCCATGACCGTGGCGGCGGCGGCGCCGGCCACCTCCATCCGGGGCGCGCCCAGCAGGCCGAAGATCAGGATGGGGTCCATGATGATGTTGATGATGGCACCGGTGAGCTGGGTGACCATGGCCAGGGTGGTCCGGCCGGTGGACTGCAGCAGCCGCTCAAAGCAGAACTGGCTGAAAATGCCGATGGACAGCCCCAGGCAGATAGTGGCGTACTGGGTGCCGTACTCCACAATGACCGGCTCGCCGGCGGCCTGGACCTCAAAGAAGGGCCGGGAGAGGAAAATGCCGATCAGGGCAAAGACCACGAAGCTGCACAGGGACAGGAAAATGCCGGTGTTTGCGGCCCGGTCCGCCATGGCCTGGTTCTTCTCGCCCAGGGACCGGGACAGCAGGGCGTTGATGCCCACGGCGGTGCCCGCGCCGAAGGCGATCATCAGGTTCTGCAGGGGGAAGGCCAGAGACACCGCGTTGAGGGCATCCTCGCTGAGCTGGGCCACGAAGATGCTGTCCACGATGTTGTAAAAGGCCTGTACCAGCATGGAGATCATCATGGGGATCGCCATGCCGGCCAGCAGCTTGCCTACGGGCTGGACACCCATTTTGTTTTCACGGGGGGCGGAGGGTCTCCGTTCCATTCTCTCGTTCATCCTTTCTTGTCTCTCTATGAATAACAAAAGCGCCTTGTTTTTTCCGCAAAAAGGACGTGGCTCCTGGCCACGCCTTTTTGTGAATCGTTTACTTCTTCAGTTCGCCGGTGGCCAGCTGGGTCAGATAGGCATTGATGAACCCATCCAGGTCGCCGTCCATCACATTGTCAATGTTGCCGGTCTCGTAGCCGGTGCGGGTGTCCTTGACCATTTGGTAGGGCATGAATACATAGGAGCGGATCTGGCTGCCCCACTCGATCTTCATCTGAACACCCTTGATATCGGAGATCTTC
Organism: Dysosmobacter sp. Phy; assembly: GCF_054476235.1. NCBI lineage: Bacteria > Bacillati > Bacillota > Clostridia > Eubacteriales > Oscillospiraceae > Dysosmobacter > Dysosmobacter sp. Phy. Next base: position 1,262,064 of record NZ_CM136997.1, on the reverse strand, counting down.
TCCGCGTGCTGCTGAGCCTTGAGCTCCATCAGCTTTGCCCGCAGCATCTTCATGCAGTTCTCCCGGTTCTGGACCTGGCTGCGCTCCTGCTGGCTGGCCACCACCACGCCGGTGGGCTTGTGGATCAGGCGGACGGCGGAGGAGGTCTTGTTGACGTGCTGGCCGCCGGCGCCGCTGGCCCGGTAGACCTGCATCTCGATGTCCTCCGGCCGGATCTCCACGGAGTTGTCGTCCTCGATCTCCGGCATGACCTCCACCGCGGCGAAGGAGGTCTGGCGGCGGGCGTTGGCGTCGAAGGGGGACACCCGGACCAGCCGGTGGACGCCGTTCTCGCTCTTCAAGAAGCCGTAGGCATTCTCACCTTCGATGGAGATGGTGGCGGACTTGATGCCGGCCTCGTCGCCCTCCTCATAGTCCAGGGTCTTCCACTCGAAGTCGTGGCGCTCGGCCCAGCGGGTGTACATCCGGTAGAGCATCTGGGCCCAGTCCTGGGCCTCGGTGCCGCCGGCGCCGGCATGGAAGGTCAGAATGACGCTGTTGGCGTCGTACTCGCCGGAGAGCAGGGTAGTCAGGCGGGTCTCCTCCACCTTCTCCTCCAGGGCGGCATAGCCCTCCTTCAGCTCGGCCAGCAGCTCCTCGTCCTCGGCCTCCTGGCCCATCTCGCACAGAGCGGTCAGATCCTCCCACTCGGCCATGAGCTTTTTGTGCCGGGCGATCTTGTTTTGCAGCTGCTTGAGCCGCTGCTGCACCTTCTGGGACCGCTCCAGGTCGTTCCAGAAGCCGTCCTGGGCGGTCTCGTCCTCCAGCTTGGCGGCCTCCGCCTGGGCGCCGTCCATGTCCAGGGCGGCGGAGAGCTTGTCCAGCTCCGGCCCCAGGTCCCGCAGTTTCTGCTTGTACTCGTCGTATTCGATCAAGGCCATGGCGATTTCTCCATCCGATAGATTTTCATTAGCCATAGTATTATACAGGAACCTCCGGCGTTTGTAAAGAAAAACGTATGGAATTCCGCTGAAATATTCAGATTTTTTCTCATCAACCGACCGGAAGCGCATCCGGAAAAAGTTTTCCTCTGGAAAAGCCATGTGTTCATAATTTGTTCATAGTTTGTTCATGATTTACAGAGGGCTTTTCGATATGTTACAAGGAGAGAGTTTTTGGTTTCCATAACGCCACTTACGCGTGATCGATGGAGGGAAGTATCATGAAGAGATTTTTCCACAAACGGCTGCCGGCCATGCTGCTGGCCCTGGTTTTGATGCTGGGCACAGTGCCCCTGGCCGCGGCGGATGAGACGGGACAGCCGGGACACCAGCATACCTATCTGGATTCCTGGGTCGCAGACGGCCCCGGATCCCATTCCCGCGCCTGCACGACCTGCTTCCAAAAGGATTACCAGCCTCACACCTATGGGGCATGGACAACGGAGCGGGCGGCGACCTGTTCTCAGGACGGTCTGGAGGTCCAGGTCTGTACGGTCTGCGGCTATCGGAACGAGCGTCCTCTTGCCAGACTGACCCACACGTTTACCTCCTATACATATAAGGACAACACATATCACGCCCGGTCCTGCACCCTCTGCGGCATTTCGGAAACGCAGAAGCACACCCCCAACGGCAGCGGCACCGTTGTGATCAACCCCACCTGTACGACGAGCGGCCAGCGCAATTATGTCTGCTCCGTGTGCGGCGGGACCTATACGGAAACCATCCCCGCCTTGAGCCACACCGACAACAACGGCGACGGCTTCTGTGATAACTGCGGCGTGAGCATGGGCACCCGGGTGCCTGTGAACTTCTACACGCTCTCCGGGACCTCCTCCCAGACAGTCTCTCTGGGCGGCTATCCCACCACGCCCTCGATCCCCCTGACGGTCGTCTCCGGCGGCAGGACCTATACCTTCCGGGGCTGGACCCAGACTTATACCAGCGACTACATCTATACCAACCAGCCGCTGGTGACCCCCTCCAGCATCCGGATCACCAGCAGCGGCTTCAACTTCTATGCGCTCTATTCTGTCTCCAGCAGCAGCGGAAACACCTTTACCTACACGGTGGCGCCCGGCGGTCTGAAGTACTTTAATGTCAACGATTTTTCCAACGGTCTGGGCACCGTCTGGTATGTGGAATTCGGTATCAACTCCAATTCCTATTCCTCTTTTACCGGAACCGTCTCCCTGGGCAACCGCACCCTCAGCTGGAATGAACTGACCAGCTATCGGTTCTACGTGGCAAACTCCGGCTACGGCAACTATGCCCTGGCGGATCTGGCGCTGACTGCCCCCAGCTATGCCTGGGAGAGCTCTGTGACGCTGTCCTATACAGCCTACGGCAGCAATGGCACAGTCACCGGCTCCGTGACGCTGAAGGTCAGCAACAGCGCCTCCGGCGGCACGATTGTCAAGGAACTGGCTCCCGGCGGGCAGCTGAAGCTGGATCAGGATGATTTCAGCTCCTTCTTCCGCAAGAGCTATCCCAACTACTCCCTGCAGTATGTGACCTTTGGCCTGCCTGCCACCAGCGCCTTCAACGACGTCACCCTCTACTACCTGTACGGCAGCTGGGGCCAGACCATTCTGAGCCGCTCCAATATCAGCAGCTACACCTTCTACTACGGCAATGTCAACTCCAGCCTCTACCGGCTGGACAGCCTGACCCTGGTGGCGGACGGCGACTTTGACGAGGAGATCCAGATCCCCTTCCGGGCCTCTTACAACTCCCAGTACTATGTGGACGGCACCCTGGTCATCAAGCCCAAAGAGGTGGTCAAGGCCAACCTCTCCGGCGACATCCGCTACGCCGCCACCTACAACTCCAAGGTCCAGATCAACGCCTACGACATCGCCCGGTATTTCAACAAGAGCTATCCCGGCTACACCCTGCAATATGTGGTTCTGGGCGGCGTCCCCACCACCGGCAGCCTGTACTACAATTACTACGGCGCCAGCAAGTACGGCACCGCCAGCCCCTTGCAGCTGACCTCCTCCAACTACAACAGCCAGGTCCTGTATTTCAGCCCCTCCTCCACGGCCCAGTTCGCCCTGACGGAGCTGACGTACGTCACCAGCGGCTACAACTACTGCGCCGCCATCCCCTTCACCGCTTACGGCAGCAACGCCCGCTCCGTCTCCGGCACCATCCTGATCAGCGTGAACCCCAGCACCGTATCGGAGGTCTACGGCGTGACCCAGCGCAACAGCTCCGTGACCTTCCCCGCCAGCTCCATGTACAGCGCAGTGTCCACGGCCACCGGCGTCTCTCTCAGCAGTATTCAGCTGCTGAGCCTGCCCGCCGCCTCCCAGGGCACGGTGTATGTGGGGACCGGCACGGCCACCCGGGCCACCACCGACACCCTCTATGGCTACTCCACCGGTACCCAGCGGATGAACCAGCTGCGCTTTGTGCCCGCCAGCACCTTCACCGGCTCTGTGGAGATCCCCTATGTGGCTTACAACAGCAGCGGCACCGCCTTTGCCGTGGGCCTGTTCTCCCTGGGCGTCCTCAATAATCCCAGAACCTTCAAGGACGTGTCCTCCTCCACCTGGTGCTACAAGTATGTGGTGGAGCTCAGCGACGCCAATGTCATCGACGGCTATGCCGACGGCTCCTTCAAGCCCGACAGCACCGTCACCTACGGCGCGGCGCTGAAGCTGATCATGCTGGCCGCCGGGTATCCCGAGCAGGCGCCGGTGAACGCCAACGTGTTCAGCGGCTATCTGGCCAAGGCCCGGGCCGAGGGCATCATCACCCGCAGCGACGTGGATCTGACCAAGCCCATCACCCGGCTCCAGGTGGCCCAGATCGCCACCGGCGCCATGAAGCTCAACACCACCAACCTCACCAGCGTCCAGCCCTTTACCGATACCACTGATCCCGCTGTGCGGGCACTGAACGCCGCCGGCATCGTGGAGGGCTACTTCAACAACGGCACCAGCACCTACAAGCCCGGCAACACCCTGACCCGGGGTCAGCTGTCCGCCATTGTCTGGCGGATGGAGCAGTACCGCAAGTAACCATCTGAAAAACAGCCAGGGCGCGCCGCAAGGCGCGCCCTGGCTCTCTTATGCTTGAGGCGGATCCGCTCTCACACGCCGGCAAGACCGGCGTCCCTGCCGTCAAATGAGAAATTCCCGGATCCCGTCGTAGGGCCGTCCGAAGCCCTTCTTTTGATACACATGATTCTGCGCCATCCGGATCAGCACCCGCACCACGCAGAACAGCACAACGTCGTACAAAATCCACATCACTTCATGGTATATCCGGAAATACACAACATTTGCTGTGCCCAGCAGGAGCAGCCCGAACAGGATCTGGAGCCACAGCGCCTCCAGTCTGGCCTTGTCTCTCATGTCTCGCACCGCCTTCCGCGCACCGGCCCGCAGCCGGCCATTGTGTCTGTCTCAGCACTTCTTTGCATCTCCAGTATAGGCCGTCCACTTGTCCGTTGTCAATATATCACCGTTTTGTTCTTTCTTATTTTTTGTGCACTTTGACAGGTTCCGCATAGCTGCTTCTCTTCGGCGGGCCGTCAGAGCCGGCGCAGCCTCCGGGCGGCAGGGTTGAAAAAAAGGACACGACGGATGTCGTGTCCTTTTTCTGGAGCGGCTGATGGGAGTCGAACCCACCTATGCAGCTTGGGAAGCTGCCGTTCTACCGATGAACTACAGCCGCGGGTCTAGTGTATGATACCACACCCCTTTGTAAAATGCAACCGAAAAATTGCCGCCCCGGCATGAATGTCCCCCCGGAGACATACAGTATAGCAACGCTGCAAAGGGGGATCACCATGAAACGATTGATCGCGCTGCTGTGGGCGGTGGCGGTGCTGGCCACCAGCGCCGGGGCTCTGGAGGTGGAGGCGCCCTCGGCGCTGCTGATGGAGAAGGAGACCGGCACCGTCCTCTTCGCCAAGGACGAACATGCCAAGCTGGAACCCGCCAGCGTCACCAAGGTGATGACGCTGCTGCTGACCATGGAGGCCATTGACGCCGGGACCCTTCATTACGACGACATGGTCACCGCCTCCGCCCACGCCTGCTCCATGGGCGGCAGCCAGATCTGGCTGGAGGAGAACGAGCAGATGAGCGTGTCCGATATGCTCAAGGCGGTGTGCGTGGTCTCCGCCAACGACTGCGCCGTGGCCCTGGCGGAGGCCGTGGCCGGCAGCGAGGAGGCCTTTGTGGACCGGATGACCCAGCGGGCGGCGGAGCTGGGCATGGCGGACACCGTGTTCAAAAACGCCACGGGCCTGCCCGCCGAGGGCCACGTCACCTCCGCCCACGACATCGCCCTGATGAGCCGGGAGCTGATCCTCAACCACCCGGACATCCGCCAGTACACCACCATCTGGATGGACACCCTCCGGGACGGGGCGTCCTCCCTGGTGAACACCAACCGCCTGATCCGCTTCTACGAGGGGGCCACGGGCCTCAAGACCGGCTCCACCGACAGCGCGCTGTACTGCCTGTCCGCCACGGCGGAGCGGGACGGCATGGAGCTGATCGCCGTCATCATGAAGGGCTCCACCTCCGCCCAGCGCTTCGAGGACGCCCAGGCGCTGCTGAACTACGGCTTCGCCACCTACGCCCTGGCCTCCGCGGCGCCCCAGACGCCCCTGGCGCCGGTGCCGGTGTCCCTGGGGACCCAGGCCACCGTCCAGCCGGTGCTGGGAGCAGGGGACCGGCTGCTGGTGGAAAAGGCCCAGGCGGGCAGCCTGACCCAGACCGTAGAGCTGGCGGAGTCGGTGGAGGCCCCGGTGGCCGAGGGCGATCCCCTGGGCACCATGACCGTCACCTGCGGGGAGGAGACCATCGCCCAGCTGCCCCTGGTGGCCGGGGAGGCGGTCCCCCGGATCACCTTTGGCCAGATGCTGCTGCGGATGCTGCGCATGGCGCTGCTGAGCGCCTGAGCCAATGCGGCGGATCCCGGTAAAGACAAGCGGCGCCCAAGGGCGCCGCTTTTTCCGCGAAGCGGAATCTTCGGCAGGAATTTCCAGAAATACCGTCAATGGATAATCTGAACAAAGTTTTTCTTTCAGTTTTTCCATTGTATTTTACCGGATCTTATGCTATGCTGAACATAACAGCCAACCGTTTTTCCCCGGCAATTCTAATTGACAGGAGTGATTTGATATGGTCAGATTGATTATGGGCGTGAAGGGCTCCGGCAAGACCAAGCAGCTCATTGAACTGATCAACAACGCGGCGAAGGATGAACCCGGCAACGTGGTTTGCATCGAGGCCAACCGCAATATGACCTATGACATCCACTACCACATCCGCCTGATCGACGCGCAGGAATATAAGCTGAACAACTACGATCTGTTCCGCGGCTTTATCAGCGGCCTGTACGCTGGCAACTACGACATCTCTCACGTGTTTATCGACAATCTGTGCAAGACCATCGGGCAGGACGTGGGGAAGGAGACCGAGGACTTCCTCCACTGGCTGGATGTGTTCGGCGAGCGCAACAACATCAAGTTCACCGTCACCATCAGCGCCGACATCTCCTCCGCCACCGACGGCATGCAGAAGTATCTGTAAATCCGTCCGCCTCACTGGAGGTATTTTTCAGAAAAAAGAACCGCTCCCGTATACCGGGAGCGGTTCTTTTTTCTCTCAGGACAAGGCCTCCAGAACGGAGTAGCCCTCGTAATCGGCCACGGAGCGCAGATCGCTCAAACACACCTGGCCCACGCCGAAAAAGGCCGCCATCAGGACCCGCTGGGCCACGGACTCCTGGTCCAGGTACCACACCACCCGCTCCGCGGAGGCGGAGGCGTCCGTCAGGTAGGAGCAGGCGTACCGGCCGGAATAGTACGTCTCCGTGAAAATGGACTTGCGCAGAGTCTGGATCTGGGCCGCGGTCAGCGTCCCCTCCAGTCGCTTCTGGAGCCAGGAGGTGCCGGTGGTGGTCAGCATCAGGCTCAGCTTGCCGGGGTCCACCAGGCTCTTGATCTGGGTCAGGGCGTAATAGACCGCCTCCATGGGCTCCGGCGGCGCCACGGGGAAGCCGTCGGCGCTGTCCTCGCCCGCCGCCACCCGGACCACCAGCGTATCCGCCGCGGTCCCCAGAACGGCGTAGTCATAGCCGTTGGCCCTGCCGCCCTGGACCGGCGCCTCCGCCGTCAGGTACAGCAGCTTGCCCTCCATAGCCTCGTCCAGGGCCCGGGCCAGAGCGGAGAAGTCCTTTTTGTCCGTGCCGGTCAGGCCCGTCACATCCAGGAACAGCCCTGCGTAATCCCCGGCGTCCACCGCCTGGCGCAGCAGCGCGGCGGTGGTGTCTGCGTCTCCCCGGACTGAGGAGGCGGTGCCGGAGACATACAGCAGCGGCTGGACTCCGGCCTCTTCCGCCTGGGCCCGCAGGGCGGCGGCCTCCTCCGCCGGAGCGGTCTCCACCAGCCGGATCTCCCCGGCGTAGATCAGCTTGTAGGCAGCCACCGCCGCCGCGGCGCAGCCGGTCAGGACGGCCTCGTCCTCGCCGGGAGCCAGGATGCCGCTCCGGATGGGGGCGTCGGCGTGGCACTTGTCATACAGCCGCATCAGCATCACTGCCGCCTGCTCCCGGGTGGCCGCCTTGTCGGGGGAGAAGGCGGTCTTGGAAGTGCCGCTGACCAGGCCCAGGGTGTAGGCCATGGCGATATAGCCGGTGTTGGTCCGCACGTCCGTGAAGGGCATGGCCTGCTCCTGGGACAGCCCCGCCAGGGAACTGTACCCCAGGGCACGGATCAGCATGACGGCGATCTCCTCCCGGGTGACGGCGTCATTGGGGCGGAAGGTATCCGTCTGGCCGGTGATGGCCCCGTGGGCGTAGGCGGTCTCCACGGCGCCGTAGTACCAGGCCGAGGGATCCTGGTTGTCGGTGTAGGAGCCCGTCTGGGGCTTGACGATCTCCCACTCGAAGAAGCGGCACAGCACCACCACAAAGGCGGCGCGGGTCATGGGCTTACCCAGGCCGAAGCGGCCGGAGCTCTCCCCCTGGAACAGCCCCAGATCCACCGCCCGGCGAATCTCCTCCGCCGCCCAGTGGGAGGCGGGCACATCGGAAAAGCCGGTGGAGGCGGCCGCCGCGGGGGCGGGCAGCACCGTCAGCAGCAGGGCGCACAGCAGGGCACAGGAACACAGGCGTTTCAACTGTCGTTTCATATCTGTTTCACTTGCTCCTTTATCGTCCGTTTCATGTCTTTTTTCAGGGGTGTTTTCGGCCCGTTCGGGGCAAAATCCGTCATAGACGGCGCCGCAGAGGCCGATACACAGCGGCTATTGTACCAGAATTCCCCTTTCGCGTCAAATTATCCCCGTCGAATCCCGCCGCAAAGGCCGCTCCGCCCTGAAAGAAGGAGAATTTTTCTTTACCTTTTCCCCCGGCCCTGCTATAATAGTTTAGTTATTATGGCTTATTATGGCTGTCCGGCCGCAGAAGGGAGGAGGGCGCCCATGAAATTCAAAAAGTGGAACATCGGCGCCCCGGCGGAGCGGGATGTGGAGCGGCTGCGCGCCGCCGGATACCCCTATCTGCTCTCCACCGTGCTGGCAGCCCGGGGCGTGGTGACGGCGGAGGACGCCGCCGAGGCCCTGGAGCGGGAGCGGAGCCTGTCCCTGTCCCCCATGCTGATGCGGGACATGGGCAAGGCCGTGGACCGGATCCAGCGGGCCCTCAACCAGGGGGAGACCATCGCCGTGTTCGGCGACTACGACGTGGACGGCATCACCTCCACGGTGCTGCTGATGGACTACCTGCGCCGCTGCGGCGCCCGGTGCCTGCGCTATATCCCCCGCCGGGTGGAGGATGGCTACGGCCTCAGCCGCGACGCCATCCAGTCCCTGCGCAACCAGGGGGCCACGCTGATGATCACCGTGGACTGCGGCATCACCGGCAACGAGGAGGTGGCCTTCGCCGCCTCGTTGGGCATGGACGTGGTGGTGACGGACCACCACGAGTGCAAGTCCGAGCTGCCCGCCGCCGCGGCGGTGGTGGACCCCCACCGGCCGGACTGCCCCTATCCCTTCAAGCACCTGGCCGGCGTGGGCGTGGCGCTGAAGCTGGTGCTGGCCCTGGGGGGGCGCAGCCGGGAGGAGGCTCTCTTCGCCCGGTACTGCACCCTGGCCGCCATCGGCACCATCGCCGACGTGATGCGCATGGAGGGGGAGAACCGGACCATCGTCTCCTGCGGGCTGGAGGCCCTGCCCCACACGGACTTTGTGGGCATTCACGCCCTGCTGCGGGAGGCGGGCCTGGCCGGCAAGCCCATCTCCTCCATCCAGATCGGCTTCGTGCTCTCGCCCCGGATCAACGCCGCCGGCCGCATGGGCGCGGCGGATCTGGCCGCCGACCTGCTGGAGACCGACGACCCCGCCCGGGCGGAGGCCCTGGCCCGGCAGCTGTGCCAGCTCAACCGGGAGCGGCAGATGGTGGAACAGGCCATCTGCGCCGACGCCGTGGAGAAGATCGCCCGCCTGCCCGGCGACGAGCGCAGCGCCCTGGTGCTCTCCAGCGAGCGCTGGCACCAGGGGGTGGTGGGGATCGTGGCCTCCCGCCTCAGCGAGAAATACGCCTGCCCCAGCTTCATGATCCACCTGCGGGACGGCACCGGCAAGGGCTCCTGCCGCTCCTACGGCGGGTTTAACCTCTTTGCCGCCCTGGAGGCCTGCTCCGATCTGCTGGAGGGCTTCGGCGGCCACGAGCTGGCCGCGGGCTTCACCATCCAGGAGGGCAACATCGACGCCTTCCGTACCCGTATGAACCGCTATGTCCGCTCCGTCTCCGGCGGGGAGCGGCCGGTGGCCGCCCTGGACGTGGACGCCGCCATCACCGTCCCCGGCGCCGTGACGCTGCCGGAGGTGGAGCAGCTGGACCAGCTGGAGCCCTACGGCGCCGGCAACCCCCGTCCCGTGTTCGCCCTGCTGGGCGCCACGGTGGACGCCATCCAGAGCGTGGGCCAGGGCAAGCATCTGAAGCTGCGCCTGTCCAAGGGCTCCGCCCGGTTCGACGCCATCTTCTTCTCCATGACGGAGCAGGAGTGCGGCGTCATCGCCGGGATGCGGGTGGACGCCGCCTTCTACCTCCAGGCCAATACCTTCCGGGGCGCCACCACGCTGCAATTGCAGCTGATCGACCTGCGCCCCTCCCTGACCCCCAGCCGCCACGAGGCGGCGGATCTGGAGCTGATCGACCGCCTGGTGGCGGGCAGGGACCTCTCCGCCCAGGAGATGGCCCGGCTCCGGGCCTCCCGGGGCCAGTTCGCCGCCTGCTGGACCGCTCTGGAGCGGCAGCTGCGCCACGGAAAGGCGGAGGAGAACACCCTGCCCTTCCTGCGGCGGCTGTCGGTGCTCTCCGGCGGCTGTGAGAGCTTTCTCCGCTCCGCCCTGGCCCTGGCCGTGTTCCACGAGCGGGGGCTGATCTCCCTGAACCGGGAGGGGGACCGGATACAGCTTTGTCTGATCCCCACCCAGGGGAAGGTGGACCTGTTCGCCTGCCCCTATCTCTCCCGGCTGCGGCCAGCTGCCGGGGAATCGAGAGGTGACCGCTGATGACCATTCAGGAACAGTACGAAAACCTGGAAAAGACCGTGCGGGGCTACAATCCCGCCGCCGACTTTGACCAGATCCGCGCCGCCTTTGAATTTGCGGAAAAGGCCCACGAGGGCCAGAAGCGCAAGAGCGGCGAGCCCTATATCATCCACCCCCTGGCGGTGGCCCAGATCGTGGCGGAGGAGCTGAAGCTGGACTCCGAGTCCATTATGGCCGCCCTGCTCCACGATGTCATCGAGGACACCGCCGCCACCCACGAGCAGATCAGCAAGCTCTTTTCCCCCACCATCGCCGACCTGGTGGAAGGCGTCAGCAAACTGACCCGGATCCAGTACGCCACCAAGGAAGACGAGCAGATGGAGAACCTGCGGAAAATGCTCATCGCCATGAGCAAGGACATCCGGGTGATCCTCATCAAGATCTCTGACCGGCTCCACAACATGCGGACCATGGAGTATCAGTCTCCCGCCAAGCAGAAGCAGAAGTCCCTGGAGACCATGGAGATCTACGCCCCCATCTCCCACCGGCTGGGCATGCAGCGGATCAAGTGGGAGCTGGAGGACCTGTCGCTGAAATACCTGGACCCCATCGGCTACCAGGAGATCGTCTCCAAGCTGGATGCGAAGCACCAGGAATACGAGGCCTTCATGCAGCGCACCCAGATCCAGATCGACGACCGGCTGACGGAGCTGGGCATCGGACACATCGTCTACGGCCGCATGAAGCACCCCTATTCCATCTACCGCAAGATGTTCAACCAGAACAAGTCCCTGGACGAGATCTTCGACCTGTTCGCCTTCCGGGTGATCGTGGAGAACGTGGGCGACTGCTACAACGTCCTGGGCGTGATCCACGACATCTACAAGCCCATCCTGGGCCGGTTTAAGGACTATATCGGCACCCCCAAGCCCAACGGCTACCAGTCCCTGCACACCACCGTCATGGGCACCGACGGCATCCCCTTCGAGGTGCAGATCCGCACCCGGGAGATGCACGAGATCGCCGAGTACGGCGTGGCCGCCCACTGGAAATACAAGCAGGGGGGCCAGGGCGCCGGCACCGAGGGCCGCTACGAGTGGGTCCGCCGCCTGCTGGAAAACCAGGAGGGCGCGGACGCCGAGGACTATATCCACTCTCTGAAGGTGGATATGTTTGCCGACGAGGTGTTCGTGTTCACCCCCAACGGCGACGTGCAGAACCTGCCCGCCGGCGCCACCCCCATCGACTTCGCCTACGCCATCCACTCCGCCGTGGGCAACCACATGGTGGGCGCCAAGGTCAACGGCCGCATCGTCACCTTTGACCATGTGCTCAAAAACGGCGACATCGTGGAGATCATGACCTCCAAGTCCGCCAAGGGCCCCAGCCGGGACTGGATGAAGATCGCCAAGTCCAGCGAGGCCCGCAGCAAGATCCGCCAGTGGTTCAAGAAGGAGAAGAAGGAGGAGAACATCGCCAACGGCCGCTCCGCCTTCGAGGCCGAGCTCAAGCACTGCGGCATCCCCATGAAGGATGTGCTGGATCCGGAGAACCTGCCGGGCCTTTTGAAAAAGGTGGCCTATGGCTCCCTGGACGATATGTACGCCGCCATCGGCTACGGCGGCTTTACCGCTCAGAAGGCCGTGAGCCGGATGCACGGGGAGCTGCAGCGGATCGCCAAGCAGCACCAGGTGGAAAAGCAGGCCACCGTGGCCCTGGAGGGCAAGCCCGACCAGACCCGGCCCGCGGTGCCCAAGCGGGTCAAGAGCGAGCAGGGCATCGTGGTGGAGGGCCTGGACAACTGCCTGGTCAAGTTCTCCAAGTGCTGCACCCCGGTCCCCGGCGACGAGATCATCGGCTTCATCACCCGGGGCTACGGCGTGTCCGTCCACCGGTGCGACTGCCCCAACGCCTCGCCGGAGCGGCGCTCCGCCCCCGGCCAGGAGGGCCGGTGGATCAAGGTCTCCTGGGGTGCCGACACCCTGGACAGCTATCCCACCTCTCTGGAGGTCATCTGCAAGGACCGCCGGAACCTGCTGCTGGACATCTCCGCAGCCCTGTCCACCACCAACACCAGCGTCACGGCGCTCAACTCCCGCAGCACCGAGGACAACTTCGCCATGATCCACCTGGAGATCAAGATTCGGGACAACGCCCAGCTGCTGACGGTCATGAACAAGCTCAACCAGATCTCCGGCGTGCTGAAGGTGAACCGGCCCGCGGGATAACCCTCGAGGGGGAGCAGGCTGGCACCGTTGCGGCATTGCGATTCCCGGCCCCGCTGGAAGCGAGGCCTCACCCCGCTCCGCTTGTTCTTCCTCTCCCCGCCAAAGCCGCTTTGCGACTTTGGCGGAGGCCCCGGTGCCGCTCACTGGTGTGTGCGCCCCAAGGGCGCACAGGTCGGGGAATTTTCGCCAGACACAGAAGGTGAATTGCCCCGCAGGGGCAAGAGAGGCCCCTCTGGAGGGTGTCCTGCCGAAAATGATTGGAAATGGTTGATTTGCCTGCGGCAAATCAACTGGGAAAACCTTGGGTTTTCCCTGGACCCTTACCTCTTTTTCCCCAGACCTTTTCTTTTTTCCTAGGCCTTTTCCTCTTTTTCGCTGGCCCCCTTCCGCTTTTTTTAGAGGGGCTTTGCTACTTTACCTTTGAAAGGAGTGCCGCCCATGCGCGCAGTTGTGACCCGGGTGTCCCGGGCATCCGTGACCATCGGCGGAGAGGTCTCCGGCCGGATCGGCCGGGGCTTCCTGGTGCTGCTGGGGGTGGGTCCCCAGGACAGCGAGGAGACCGCCCGGAAACTGGCCGAGAAGATCTGCAACCTGCGGGTCTTTGAGGATGAGAACGGCAAGATGAATTTGAGCCTGGAGCAGGCGGGCGGGGCGCTGCTGGTGGTAAGCCAGTTCACCCTCTACGCTGACACCTCCTCCCGCCGGCCCGGCTTCTCCGGCGCCGCCAAGCCGGACCTGGCCATCCCCCTCTATGAGCACTTCATGACCTGCTGCCGCCAGCGGGGCTTCGAGGTGCAGCATGGGGAATTCGGCGCCGACATGCAGGTGGACTCCTGCAACGACGGCCCTGTGACCATCCTCTTTGACACCGATCAGCGCTGACGGAGCGGGAGGTGCTTGCCCATGCTGTTTTTCCACAAAAAGAATCCACCCGCCCGGCCCGCGGGCCTGAACTGGTACTGGACGCTGACGGTGGACGGGATGCCCGCCGCCGACTTTGACTGGCCGGACCTGCTGCGGGGCCTGGACCGGCTGCGCCCGGACCGGGACAGCTACGTGGCCCTGGAGCGGATGGATCCCAACGACCCCCGGGAGGCGGGGTTCCTCCAGTGTACCGCGACCCCGGAGGGCCGGTATCTGCTGGAGTGCGGCTATCCCGGTCCGGAGGGACCGGTGCTGCGGCAGCGGGAGGTAAACTCCTCCGAGGCGGTCCGCGCCGCGTTCGAGACTGTATACCGGCAGAAGGGGACCGATTTCCCCGGCTTTTCCGACCTGTCCGACGCCCTCGGGCAGGACTGACCGTGAGGTGATACCATGAAGATCAAAACGCTTTGCGTGGGCCCCATCGGCACCAACTGCTACATTCTCTGCGACGAAGCGGCCAAGGTCTGCGCCGTTATCGATCCCGGCGGGGACGCGGAGGCGGTGGCCGCTGCCGTGAAGGAGACCGGCTGCACCCCCTGTTCCATTCTCCTGACCCACGGCCACTACGACCACACCGGCGCCGTGGCGGAGCTGCGGCAGCTCTGGCCGGAGATCCCCGTCTATCTCAACCGCCGGGACCGCTATGACGGCGATCCCTACATGGCCCAGCTGTTCCCGCCTGTGCCCAAGGCCGCGGACTACGACGAGGGGGACGCCCTCTCCGTGGGCGGCCTGACGGTGGAGGTCCTGGCCACCCCCGGCCACTCCGAGGGGTCCGTGACCCTGCGCTGCGGCGAGGTCCTCTTCTGCGGGGACACCCTCTTCGCCGGCTCCTGCGGCCGGACGGACTTCCCCGGCGGCTCCTCCCGGAAGATCCTCCGCTCTCTGGCGCGGCTGGGCGCCCTGGGCGGGAACCCGGCGGTGTATCCCGGGCACATGGAGTCCTCCACTCTGGACCGGGAGCGGCGGAGCAATCCCTTTATGCTCCAGGCCCTGGCGGGGGACCGCCCATGAAGCTGGAATTTCACGGCCACGACGAGCGCTACGTGGTGGAGCAGAGCCTCATGAACCTCTTTCCCGGTGAGCTGCCCGTCTACGAGCCCATCGCCCCCGGCGACGGCGCCTGGGCAAAAATCACCTGCGACGAGGCGGGGGACTACCTGGTGGTGACCACCGATCTCTTTTTCCACGGTCAAAGCGGCGTCTACACCTACGGCGCCCCCCTCTCCGGCACGGACTTCGACCGGGAGGGCCAGCGGCGCCACGCCGTGGGCGCCTGCTTCTACCTGGCCCGGCGGGAGATGGGGCTGCCTGATCTGCCCTGGGGGATGCTGACCGGCGTCCGGCCCGACAAGCCCGTCACCTGGGCCCTGGAGCAGGGAAAGACGCCCCGGGAGGCCCAGGCGTTCCTGGAGAGCGAGTATTTCGTCACGCCGGAGCGGGCGGCCCTGGCGGTGGAGACCGGCGCCGTGGCGGCTCAGGCCGCGGCGGGGCTGGGGGAGCGGGACATCGCCGTGTACGTGGGCATCCCCTTCTGTCCCACCCGCTGCGCCTACTGCTCCTTCGTGAGCCAGTCGGTGGAAAAGAGTTTTTCCCTGGTGCCGCCCTATGTGGACGCCCTGGTGGATGAAATCCGCGCCGGCGGCGCCATGGCCCGGGAGCAGGACCTGCGGGTCCGGGCCTTCTACATGGGCGGCGGCACCCCCACCACCCTGACCGCGGAGCAGATGGACCGGGTGCTGACGGCCTTTGAGACCGCCTTCGACACCCGCTGGTGCAGCGAGATCACCGTGGAGGCCGGCCGCCCCGACACCATCACCGCCGAGAAGCTGGAGGTATTGAAGCGCCACGGCGTCACCCGGGTGTCCGTGAACCCCCAGACCATGGAGGACCACGTGCTGCGCGCCATCGGCCGCCGCCACAGCGCCGCCGAGATCGAGACCACCATGGCCCTGGTGGCCAAATACGGCTTCCCCCATGTGAACATGGACCTGATCGCGGGACTGCCCGAGGACACGGAGGCGGGCTTCCGCCGGTCCCTGGAGCGGTGCCTGGACTTCGGCACCGACAACATCACCGTCCACACCCTGGCGCTGAAAAAGGGCAGCCGCATTCTGACGGAGGGCCTGGCGGTGCCGGAGGCCGAAGCGGTGGCCGCCATGCTGGACTTCGCAGAGGGCGCCCTCCGGGGCGCGGGCTACGGGCCCTACTACCTCTACCGGCAGAAGTACATGTCCGGCAGCTTTGAGAACATCGGCTGGACCCGCCCCGGCGGCGTGTGCTGGTACAACGTGTATATCATGTCGGAGCTGTGCTCCATCTTGTCCTTCGGCGCCGGGGGCTCCACGAAAATGGTGGTGCCCGGCACCAACCGCATCCAGCGGGTGTTCAACCTGAAATATCCCAAGGAGTATACGGAGCGGCCGGAAAAGGCCCTCGCCAACCTGGAGGCCTTTGCCGCCTTCTACGACCAGCTGTGAAAGGAGCGCGCTGTCCATGTCCTATTCCCTGAAAGCACTCAACGACGCTGTCCGCAGCGATCCCAAGGGCTACGCCGAGGAATGCGACGCCATCTTCGCCCAGAAGGTGGAAAACGCCGCCAAGCGCATCGCCGACCACCGGAGTGAGTCCCACGTGATTTTGCTCTCCGGCCCCTCCGGCTCCGGCAAGACCACCACCGCGCTGAAGATTGAGGAGGTCCTGGAGCGCATGGGGATCCAGACCCACACCATCTCCATGGACAATTACTTCAAGACCATCGACCCGGACACCGCGCCCCGGAACCGGGAGGGGCAGATCGACTACGAGTCTCCCTTCTGCCTGGACGTGGACCTTTTGAACCGGCACTTCTCCATGCTGGACCGGGGGGAGACCATCCACGTGCCCAAGTATGAGTTTGCCCGGCAGATGCGCTCCGACATCCTCTCCCAGCCCCTGCGGCTGGGCTCTGACGAGCTGGCCATCTTCGAGGGCATTCACGCCCTCAACGACATCATCGTGGGCAAGAACCCCCACGCCTTCAAGCTCTACATCGCCGCCCGCAGCAACCTGGTGGACGAGGACGGCACCGTGGTGTTTCAGCACGCATGGCTGCGGCTGTGCCGGCGGATCGTCCGGGACCACCTGTTCCGGGGCAGCGACGCCGCCTTCACATTGAAGATGTGGCCCAATGTCCACCGGGGCGAGCGGCTGTACATCTCCCCCTACAAGGAGAGCGCCGACATCATGTTCGACTCCTGCCTGCCCTTTGAGTTCTCCGTCCTCAAGCCCATCGTCACGCCCCTGCTGGAGGCCCTGCCCGCCGGCAAATTCCCGGAGGCCGACGCCATGCTGGCCGCCTTCCGGAAGATCGAGCCCATGGACGAGGCATACGTGGCGCCGGAGTCCCTGGCCCGGGAGTTCATCGGCGGCAGCACCTACGACAACCACTGACCCCGCCGTCCCTTGGATCTGGCCGCGCACAGCGGCGGAAATGGAGGATTTTTCATGAACGAGAAAGTACAGGACCTGCTGGACAGCGTCCAGCGCACCGCCGTCCAGGTCAGCGACGCGGCGGTGGACGCCGCCTACGGCGTGGGGAAGAAGGCCGGGGAGCTGCTGTCCGTGGCCAAGCTGAACATCCGCCTGGTGGACCTGCGGGCGGAGGTGAACCTCCAGCTGCGGGAGGTGGGGGAGATGATCTACGCCACCCACACCGGCAGCCCCACCGAGTCCGAGGCCCTGCTGGCAAAGCTCCAGGAGATCGACGGTCTGAAGGAGCGGATCGCCGCTCTGGAGGCCGAGATCGGCCGCCAGCACGCCGCCGCGGGGGAGTGCCCCGTCTGCGGCAGCGAGGCCCGGGAGGGCGACCAGTTCTGCCGCCAGTGCGGCGAGAAGCTGTAAGGAGGCCCCGCCATGGAATACACCTATGAACAGTATCAGGAGAGCGCCCGGGCCCTGGCGGACCGGCTGGGCGGCTTCCGCCCCCGGGTGCTGCTGATTTTGGGCTCGGGCCTCGGCTCCCTGGGCGAGGCGGTGGAGGATCCCATCGCCGTCCCCTATGACCAGGTGCCCCACATGAAGCGCTCCACCGCCCCGGACCACGCGGGCCGCTTTGTGTTCGGCCGTCTGGCGGGCCGGGAGGTGGCCGTCATGCAGGGCCGGCTCCACACCTACGAGGGCTGGTCCTTTGAGGACGTGACCTATCCGGTGCGGGTGCTGCGGCTGCTGGGGGCGGAGACCCTGGTGGTCACCAACGCCGCCGGGGCGGTGAACACCGCCTTCTCCGCCGGCGACATCATGCTCATCACCGACCACATCAAGCTCTTCGGCATGAGCCCCCTGCGGGGCCCCAATCTGGACGAACTCGGCCCCCGGTTCCCGGACATGAGCCACGTCTACACCCCGGCCCTCCAGGCCGTGGCCCGGCAGACGGCGGCGGAACTGTCCATCCCCCTGCGGCAGGGCGTCTACATGTTCTTCCCCGGCCCCCAGTACGAGACCCCCGCCGAGGTCCGGGCCGCCCGGGCTCTGGGCGCCGACGCGGTGGGCATGTCCACCGTGCCGGAGGCCATCACGGCCGCCCACTGCGGCATGGAGGTGCTGGGCTTCACCCTGTGCACCAACATGGCCGCCGGGGTCCTGGACCAGCCCCTCAGCTCCGACGAGGTGCTCGCCGCAGCCGCGGAGGCCGGTCCCCACTTCTCCGCCCTGGTCAAGGGCTGCCTCAGCCGGTTATAATGGGTCCGGCCCCGCCATAGGTATTTCTGTGGGGGGCCGGTCTTTGCCTCTCCGGCAGGGCTCCCCGCGTATTTTTTTCAAGGATTCGAGGTATTCTTTTCATGTCCAACCAATCCAAAAAGCAAAGCTTTCTGGGCGGTGCCGCCATTCTGGCCGCGGCGGTGGCCATCGTCAAGGTGATCGGCTTTTTCTACAAGATCCCCCTCAACAACATCCTGGGCGGGGCGGGAAAGACCTACTTTGACACGGCTTACAAGATCTACAACTTCCTGCTGACCTTCTCCACCGCGGGTCTGCCCCTGGCCATCTCCAAGATCACCAGCGAGGCTCACGCCCAGGGCCGGGAGAACCAGAAGCGCAAGATCTTCCGCACGGCCATCTGGCTGTTTTTCGCTCTGGGTCTGATCGGCTCCGCGCTGATGCTGGCCCGGCCCCAGGACCTGGCGGTGTTCCTCAACAACTCTCTGGCGGCTCAGGCGGTGCAGGCCCTGGCGCCCGCCGTTTTCTGCGTGTGTCTGCTGGCCTGTATGCGGGGTTACACCCAGGGCCAGGGCAATATGGCGCCCACCGCCGTCTCCCAGGTGCTGGAGGCTCTGTGCAAGCTGGGCGTGGGCCTGCCGCTGGCCTGGTATGTGCTGCGCATCGGCCTGGGGGAGGAGTCCGTAGCCGCGGGCGCCATCGTGGGCGTCACCGCGGGCACGGTGATCTCCCTGCTGTTTTTGTCGCTGTATCTGCTGACGCACCGCAACCGCACCCTCTCGCAGGACACGCCTGACTCCAGCGGCGCCATTATCCGCCGGATCCTGGTGATCGGCATTCCCATCACCCTCAGCAACTCCGCCATGAGCATCATCAACATCGTGGACACCAAGATCGTCATGGGCAGGCTCCAGAGCGGGCTCCATCTGGGAGAGGAGGCCGCCGCACTGCTCAACGGCCAGTACAGCATGGCCATGGATATGCCCAACATGGTGGCCTCCTTCGTCTATCCGGTCACCATGAGCCTGATCCCCTTCGCGGCGGCTGCCCTGGCCCGGGGGGACCGCAGCGGCGCCGGCCGCATCATCTCCTCCGCGTTCCGCCTCATCGCCATCCTGGCCCTGCCGGCGGGCATCGGATTGTGCGTGCTGTCCACGCCCATCATGCGCCTGGTGCTGCCGGCCCAGCCGGAGGACGCCCTGGCCGCCGGTCCCCACTTGCAGCTGCTGGGCATCGCCCTCATTTTCATCTGCATCATGATCCTGACCAACGCCATTTTGCAGACCTACGGCAAGGAGAAACTGCCCATCCTCACCGTCGTCATCGGCGGCGTGGTGAAGGTGGTCATGAACTATATCCTGGTGGGCAACCCGGACATCAACATCCACGGCGCCCCCATCTCCACCCTGTGCTGCTATCTGGTCATCGCCGGGCTGAACCTGTTCTTCGTCTGGAAGTACTCCCCGGAGAAGCCCCGTTACCTCCAGATCTTTGCCAAACCCCTGGCGGCCTCGCTGCTCATGGGCGCCGCCGCCTGGGCCTCCTACGGCTTCCTGGACCGCGCCCTGGAGGGCAGCCTCTCCGCCTACAAGGCCAACGCCATCGCCGTTTTCGGCGGCATCCTGGTGGGCGTGATCGTCTACCTTGTACTGGTCATCACCATGCGGATCCTGCGGGCGGAGGACCTCAAGGGCGTGCCCCACGGGGGCAAAGTGATCCGGCTGCTGCACCTGAGATGAGCCGGAGGAGCCTCCAAATTCCCAAAAAATAAAAAAACCTTGTTTTTCAAGGAGTTGCCAACGAATTTTCTTGCAAAGGCAGGCGCGTTATGGTAGATTTTCAATATAAGCCGCGTTACGGCTACGAGGACTTTCTGGAGATCATGCGGCTGCTGCGCGCCCCGGGGGGCTGCCCCTGGGACCGGGAGCAGACCCACGCCTCCATCCGCCGCAATTTTCTGGAGGAGACCTACGAGGTGCTGGACGCCATCGACCGGGACGATCCCCACGCCATGTGCGAGGAACTGGGGGACGTGCTGATGCAGGTGGTGTTCCACGCCCAGATCGAATCTGAGGCCGGCCGCTTCACCATGGAGGACGTGGTGGACGGCGTGGCCCAGAAGCTGGTCTACCGCCACCCCCATGTCTTTGGCGGCACCATGCAGGCCGACACCTCCGAGCAGGTGCTGGTGAACTGGGAGGCCCTCAAGCGCAAGGAGAAGGGCCAGCGGTCCACCGCCGACGCGGTGGAGGCCGTGCCCCACACCCTGCCCGCCCTGTGGCGGGCGGAGAAGATCCAGAGCAAGACCGCCAAGGCCGGCTTCGACTGGTCCGGCGCCCTCAGCGCCCTGGACAAGCTGGAGGAGGAGGTTCGGGAGCTGCGGGAGACTCTGGAATCCGGCGCCGGCGCGGACAGCCCCCACGGCGTCCGGGAGGAGGTGGGCGACGCCCTCTTCATCGCAGCCAAGATCGCCCAGATGTCCGGCGTGGACCCGGAGGACGCCCTCCACCGCGCCTGTGACAAGTTCGACAGCCGCTTCCGCAAGGTGGAGCAGCTGGCGGACAAGCCCCTGGGAGAATACTCCGAGCCGGAACTGGTGGAGCTGTGGAAGGCCGCCAAGGAACAGGACCCGTCTTAATCGCGGAACTCATGCGCGTTAAGAAATAGAGCAAACTATCTTATTATTTCATAGGAGGACAACATCCATGAACAAATCCGAACTGATCAACGCCGTGGCCGTTTCTGCCGAGGTTTCCAAGAAAGAGGCCGAGGCTGTCATTACCGCCGCTCTGGACGCCATCACCGCCGCCCTGAAGGAGGGCGACAAGGTCCAGCTGGTGGGCTTCGGCTCCTTCGAGGTCAAGAAGCGCGCCGCCCGCGTGGGCCGCAACCCCAAGACCAAGGAGACCATCGAGATCCCCGCTTCCGTGGTGCCCGTGTTCAAGGCCGGCAAGGCCCTGAAGGACGCCGTCGGCCAGTAAGGCGGTCCATTTCCCGCCGAGGGAAAACTTCAGCGAGCACAGAGCTGCCGGCACGCGCGTGCCGGCAGCCTTTTTCCCGCAGAAAGGAACTCATTTCTATGCGTCTGGACAAATATCTCAAGGTCTCCCGCCTCATCAAGCGGCGGACCGTGGCCAATGAGGCCTGCGACAACGGGCTTGTCACTGTCAACGGAAAGCCCGCCCGGGCCTCCTACGAGGTGAAGGTGGGAGACCAGATCTCCCTGCGCTTCGGCGTGCGCACCGTGACGGTGGAGGTGCTGTCGGTCCAGGAGACCGTGCGCCAGGCCGACGCCGCCGCGCTGTACCGGGAAGTGGGCCGGGCATAATCCGGTCCTCCCGCCCATATAGTGGGGACAGGGAGGGATCGGCACTATGAAAGACGACTACAACACCATGCCCCTGTCCGCCCACCGGCTGGAGCTGACGGGCCGGGAACGGCTGACGGTCTCCGGCGTGGAGGACGTGGAGCGCTTTGACGAAACCGGCATCGTCATGTCCACCGGCGCCGGCATGCTGGTGGTCACCGGGGAGAACCTGCACATCGGGAAGCTCTCCCTGGACGGCGGAGAGCTCCACGTGGACGGCCGCATCGACTCCATCTCCTACGAGGAGGTTGGCGCTGAGCGGGGCGGCTTTTTCCAGCGGCTGTTCGGGTGAGCGGCCATGGAAAGCACCGTCTCCCAGCAGCTGCTGACCTTTCTCTGGTCCATTTTACTGGGCCTGGCGGCGGGATTGCTGTATGATCTGCTGCGTCCCTTCCGGCTGCGGCTGCCCCGGCTCACGGCGGCGCTGGACCTGCTGTACTGCCTGACGGCGGGCAGCGCGGTCTTTTTGTTTCTGCTGCGCCGGACAGGGGAACTGCGGCTGTACCTGCTGCTGGGCATCGCCGGCGGCGCGGTGGTGTTCTTCTGCGCCTTTTCGGCGGCGCTGCGGCCGGTGTGGGATTTTTGGGTGGATACCCTGGCCCAGCTGATCGCCCTGGGGGCGCTTCCGCTGCGCTGGCTGAAAAGTTTTTGCAAAAAAATCCGGATCCGCGGAAAAAATCTCTTTTATTTTGCGGCCAAATGTTATACAATAAGAAAAATCCCAGGAAAGCGGCATTTTTACAAAGGAGGGCGGTACCATGGCGGCACGCAAGGAAAAGACGCGCACCCGCGCAAGCCTGTTCACCAAGGTGCTGCTGGTGGTGCTGCTGGCGGCCATGGGGCTCCAGCTGCGCAGTCTCCACGCTCAGGTGCAGGAGGCCGAGGCGGAAAAGGACCAGCTGGCACAGCAGGTCCAGCTTCAGCAGCAGGAAAACGACGCCCTGTCCCAGGACATCGCCGAGGGAAACACCCGGGAAAAGATGCTGGAGATCGCCCGGGATGAGTTGGGCTATGTGGCACCCAACGAGATCGTCATTTACGATGTGAGCAACTGACCGGTGCCGGGCGGCGAGGGAGGTGCGTCCCGCCTCTCCCGCTTGCGCCAAGCCCCGGTCTTTTCCATTGTCTGTGTTCCGCCCCCGCAGGGCGGTGAAAAAATTACCCGGAAGGAGAAACATTACACCGTATGGAGCTTCAGGTTGGGAGCATTCTGGAAGGCAAAGTGACCTCCATCACCAAATTCGGCGCCTTTGTGGCGCTGGAGGGGGGGAGGTCCGGGTTGGTACATATCTCCGAGATCGCCAACACCTTTGTCAACGACGTACACGACTATTTGCAGGAGGGGCAGACCGTGAAGGTGCTGGTCCTCTCCACGGAGAACGGGAAGATCAACCTCTCCATCAAGCGGACCCTGCCCCAGCAGGAGCGGCCCGCCCCCAGAGGTCCCCGGCCCGGCGGCCCCCGTCCGGGTGCAGGCAGCGCGCCCCGGCCCGCTCAGGCACCCCGGTTCACGCCCCGGGGCCAGCAGCCTCTGCCTCCCTCCGGGGACCAGTCCTTCGAGGACAAGCTCAAGCAGTTCCTCTCCTCCTCCGAGGGGAAGATGGCGGACCTCAACCGCAGCATTGACGGCAAGCGGGGCGGCCGCAGACGCAAATAAAGCCCTTCAGCGGAGACGCCGGTGCGTCTCCGCTTTTATCATAAAAAGGAGCCGCCCGGCGCGTTTCGCGCCACGGCGGCCCAAGCGGGTGGGATATTGGAAAGCTTCCTCAATTATCATACACCCGCCGGAGCATCCTTGTAAACAGGAGCTTTTGCCGCTTTTTCCCTCCTTTTGCCGAAGGGCGTCGAAGCCACTTTTGAACATTTTGCAAATCCGGCGCCGGACCCTTTTCAAAAGGGTCCGGCTGTGGTATACTAAGTCAAAGAGAGGTACCCCGCACTCTCTTTCACACGAAAGGAGCGATTTCGATGAAGTGTACCTTCGCCTGCAAGAAAGTTCCCATGAACGATTCCATCAAAGCCTTTGCCGAGAAGAAGATCTCCAAGCTGGACCGTTATTTCCGGGAGGATACCACCGCATTTGTCACATTCTCGGTGGAGAAAGACCACTTGTGCACGGTGGAGATCACCATTCGCGGCGGCGGCACGCTGCTGCGGGCCCAGACGGAAGCTCCTGACGGAGATATGCGCGGCGCCATCGACGCCGCTGTCGGATACATCGAGCGCCAGATCCTGAAGAACAAGACCCGCCTGGCCAAGCGTCTGCGCAGCGAGGGCTTCCCGCCGCCCGCTCCCACCGACGACTTCGAGGTCACGGAGGAGAAGGAGTTCCAGATCGTCCGCACCAAGCGCTTCGCCGTCAAGCCCATGAGCGCCGAGGAGGCTATTTTGCAGATGAACCTGCTGGACCACAGCTTTTTCGTGTTCCGCAACAGCGACGACGACAGCCTCTCCATCGTCTATCAGCGCAAGAACGGCGGCTACGGCCTGATCGTCACCGACGAGGAAGAATAAATCACCATCTCCGGGGGACCGCAAAGCGGTCCCCCTCAGCCTGTCGAAAGGGCGTTTCGACAGGCTGAGCAAGTTTTTCAGACCTTTAAAAAGGGCTGAAAAACGGATTATTGAAAACGAAAGACACCCCTCCTGGGTTTCTTTCGTAACTATCTTCCTTCCCGTTCCGGAAGGAGCCCTTCTCTTTCAGAGCGTCTCCGGGGGACCGCAGAGCGGTCCCCCTTTTTTCCGCTCCGCCTCCCCTTGTGCGTTTGGGAAACATCTGTTATACTAAAACCGGTCTTTGCGGAAGCAACGGCTAAAAACAACGAAAGAAAGTACAATTTCCATGAAAATGATTTTTTTGGTGGACGGCGACAACAACATCGGCACCGGCCTTCAGGGCATCGAGCTGCTGACGGAAGAGGACTCCGTCCTGGTCTTTTACGGCAGGGGACAGTCCCTGGCCGGCATTCAGAAGCTCTGCGCCAACACCCGGGCCAAGGTCCAGTATCTGGAGAGCGTCAAGGGCGGCAAGAATTCCATCGACTTCCAGATCATCACGGAACTGGGGGTCCTGGTGGGCCGGGGTGAGGCGGACTTTGCCTATGTCATCAGCCAGGACAAGGGCTATGAGGCCGCCATCAGCGCCCTGTGGGTCCGCTACGCCGACACCTTCCGGGAGGTGGCCCTGCGTCCCTCCATCCAGAGCTGTCTGCGCGCGTCCTTCCTGATGCGCACCGCCAGCCGGGAGGAGCTGGCCCAGGCCCTGCGGCTGGAGTTCGGGCAGGTCCAGGGGGACCTGGCCTACGCCCATCTGGAGGAGCTGTTCGCCCCGCCGGCGCCGGCGGAGGAGAAAAAGCCCGCCGTCCGCCGCCGCGGCCGGTCCAAGGCCGCCAAGACGGCCCAGAGCGAGGCGCCCGCCGCCGAAGCCCCCGCCGCGCCTGCGGAAAAGGTCCCGGCCGACCAGTCGGAGCAGCCCGCTCCGGCCAAGTCCCGCTCCCACCGGGGCGGACGCCGCCGGAAAAAGCCGGCGGAACCGGCGGCCACCTGAGAAAAAAGCACGTCCTTACAGGACGTGCTTTTTTGCGCGCGGTTTCAATCTCCGCTGTCCACGGCGTGCATGTGGGCCATCAGATCCAGGATCTTGTTGGTATAGCCCCACTCGTTGTCATACCAGGCGATGAGCTTGACGAAGTTGTCGTCCAGCATGATGCCCGCCGTCTCGTCAAAGATGCAGGTCTCGGAAAAGCCCGTCAGGTCCGAGGAGACCACCTGGTCGCAGGTGCAGGTGATGATGCCCTTCATGCTGTTCTTGGCGGCGTTTTCCATGGCCACGCACACGTCGTGGTAGCTGGCGGGCTGGATCAGCCGGGCCGTCAGATCCACCACGGAGACGTCGTTGGTGGGCACCCGGAAGCTCATGCCGGTCATCTTTCCCTTCAGCTCCGGGATCACCACGCCCACGGCCTTCGCCGCGCCGGTGGTGGAGGGGATGATGTTGCCCAGGACGCTGCGGCCCGTGCGCCAGTCCCGGCCCGCCCGGGCGTCCACCGCCTTCTGCTTGGCAGTGGCGGCGTGGATGGTGCTCATCAGTGCCTGGGAGATGCCGAAGGTGTCGTGGATGACCTTGGTCATGGGAGCCAGACAGTTGGTGGTGCAGGAGGCGTTGGACACCACGTCCATGTCCGTGGTGTACTTTTTATGGTTCACACCCATGACAAAGGTGGGCGTCACGTCGTCCTTGGCGGGGGCGGAGATGATGACCTTTTTTGCCCCGTGGACCAGATGGGCGGAGGCCTTCTCCGTGGTGCAGTAGGCACCGGTGGACTCGATGATGTATTCCGCGCCGCAGTCGTCCCAGGGGATGTCGGCGGCGTTTTCCTCACTGTATACCCGGATCTTCCGGCCGTTGATGATCAGGTGGCGGTCATCCCGCTCCACCGCGCCGGTAAAGGTGCGGAACACCGAGTCGTATTTCACCTGATAGACCATGTAGTCCAGGTCCGCGCTGCGCAGGTTGATGCCCCGGATGTCATAGCTGCCGCAGCCCCGCTCCACCATGCACCGCAGCGCCACCCGCCCGATCCGGCCAAAGCCGTTGATGCCCACTTTGATCGCCATACCGTTCCTCCAAATTCATGATCTTCGCCGTGGGATGCCCCCAACCGGCGGTGGCCCCATTATAGCATGTCTGAGAAAACTTTCTCATGTTATTTACGTAAAATTTACGTATTGTTTCGTAAATTTTCTTGTGAGTTTATCCAAGCGGTCCGCCGACACGATTCGACTTCATCTTCCAAAATTCGACAAACTTCTTGTTTTCCAGAGGGTTTTTTGCTATGCTGATGGTGCCGGAGCCAGGCTTTTCCACGATTTTGGGCCTGTCCTCCGGCACATGCTACACCCATCGCGCCTCCGGCGCGGGAAAGGAGCCGCCATGGAACAGGACGAGCGCCAGCAGGCGCTTTTGTTTGCCAATATCGCCGCCCAGCTGCGGGGCGCCCTGAGCAACCTGCGCCTGGCGGCGTCTCAGCTGGTGCCTCCCGCCCAGCGGGAGCAGGACCCGGAGCTGGACGCCCGGGCGGCCCTGCTGGACCAGAGCTACTACCAGCTGCTGCGGCTGGTGAACGATCTGTCCGCGGCATCCCAGTACCTGGGCGGCGGCCAGCCCCTGCCCCTCCAGGACCGGGACATCGTGGACACCGTCCGGGAGCTGTGCGTTCAGGCGGAGGGCCCCGCGGCACTGCTGGGCCTGGAGCTCCGGTTTATCTGCGCCGCGGACCAGCACGTGTGCGCCTTTCATCTGCCGGGCCTGGAGCTGCTGGTCCACCAGCTGCTATCCAACGCTCTCAAGTTCACGCCCGCCGGCGGCACCGTCACCGTGGAGCTGAAGTTCCACGCAAAGCGGGTGCTGCTGTCGGTGGAGGACACCGGCCGGGGCATTGCCCCGGAGCATCTGGAGGCCCTGTTCGACCGCTATCTCCACGGGGAGCCTCTGGCGCCCGCCCCCCAGGGCCTGGGCCTGGGCCTGCCCCTGTGCCGCCGCATCGCCGAGGGCCACGGCGGCACCATCATGGCCGAATCGTCCATGGGGAAGGGCTCCCGGTTCACGTTGTCCATCCCGGACCGGCAGACCGGTACCCCGGGCCTGTCCGACGTGGCGCTGGACTACTCCGGCGGCTTCAACCGGACGCTGCTGGCCCTGGCGGACGCCCTGCCGGCCAAGGCCTTTCTGCTGCGCAATCAGGGCTGATCCCTCCGGTTCCGCTGCCCGGCGGACCGGGGGTTTTCTTTTGCCCGGAAATAGGGTACAATAAGGCGATTGACCAGAGGAGGTGGTTCCATGGCGAAGAAGGGGACCGTGGCCGTGGCCATGAGCGGCGGCGTGGACAGTGCCGCCGCCGCGCTGCTGCTGGCGGAGGCGGGATACGACGTGTGGGGCGTGACGCTGCGGCTCCAGAGCTGCCCCGGGGCGGCGGAGACCGCGGAGGCGGAGATCGCCTCCGCCCGCCGGGCGGCGGAGGCTTTGGGCATCCCACACCGGGTGCTGGACCTGCGGGAGCGGTTCCGCACCGCCGTCATGGACCGCTTCGTGTCGGAGTACCTGGCGGGCCGGACCCCCAACCCCTGCGTGGACTGCAACCGGGAGATCAAGTTCGGCGCCCTGCTGGACTGGGTCCTGGAGCAGGGGGCGGACTTCCTCTCCACCGGCCACTACGCCCGGGTGGACCGGGCGGAGGGCCGCTGGCGGCTGCTGCGGGGCGCTGACCGGCGCAAGGACCAGAGCTACGTCCTCTACCAGCTGACCCAGCGTCAGCTCTCCCACCTGCTGCTGCCCCTGGGGGACCATGACAAGCCTGCCATCCGGCAGATGGTGGAAGCCCGGGGCCTCGCCAACGCCCGGAAGGCCGACAGCCAGGACATCTGCTTCATCCCCGACGGGGACTACGCCGCCTTCCTGGCCGCCAGCGGCGCGGAGCTGGTGCCCGGGGACTTCGTGGACGAGACCGGCCGGGTGCTGGGCCGCCACAGGGGCCTGCCCTGCTACACCCCGGGCCAGCGGAAGGGCCTGGGCGTCAGCGCCGGGGAGCCTGTGTACGTGCTGCGCAAGGAGGCGGCGGGCAACCGGATCATCCTGGGACCGGACAGTGCCCTGTACACCGCGGAGCTGACGGCGGAGCGGGTCAACTGGCTCTCCGTGCCTGCGCCGGAGGGGCCCCTGGCGGTGACCGCCAAGACCCGGTACACCCAGAGAGAGGCCGCCGCCACGGCGGAGGTCCTGCCGGACGGGCGGCTCCGCGTGACCTTTGCGGAGCCCCAGCGGGCCGTCACCGCCGGGCAGGCGGTGGTGCTGTATGTGGGAGAGGCGGTGGCCGGCGGCGGCACCATCTGCTGAGATACGCAAAAGGACGCCGCGAAAAGCGGCGTCCCGGGTCCTCAACGCTGGCTGATGCACCACGTGTCCTGAAAGATCAGATCGTCCACGTCGCCGCCGGCGGAAGGCTGTGTATGCATATGGGTTCCTCCTTTGCAAATGGGCTCCCCGCCAGTATACGCGGCAGAGGGCGAAAACTTGCGCGAAAGTCCGGCCCCGGCGGCGGAAAATTTCTCCCCCCGCCGGGGCGCCGTAAAAAATCCCGGAAAATCAAAAGAAAACAGTTGACAAACGGGTTTGTTTCGTGTATTTTATATATGTTCCGCTTCGGACGATTAGCTCAGCTGGCTAGAGCACCTGCTTGACGTGCAGGGGGTCACAGGTTCGAGTCCTGTATCGTCCACCAGAACAAAGCCCTTGAAACCGCAAGGTTTCGGGGGCTTTTCTTTTTTGCTTCGAAGTGTTTTCCCTTATTGTTTCCCTTAATTTGGGCCTTCATTTTGCGGCGATCCGTCGGATCATACTCTCCATGCGGGCGGCGCTGTCTCTTTGCATTTGCCCCGTAACATGTCCATAAACATCCAGTGTAAACGCAGCTGTCGCATGTC
Organism: Dysosmobacter sp. Phy; assembly: GCF_054476235.1. Taxonomy (NCBI): domain Bacteria; kingdom Bacillati; phylum Bacillota; class Clostridia; order Eubacteriales; family Oscillospiraceae; genus Dysosmobacter; species Dysosmobacter sp. Phy. The sequence continues at coordinate 1,232,864 of NZ_CM136997.1, read as the reverse complement.
CTAGAGTTGCCTGGACTGTTTTGATGTCGTCTCCGCCTTGAAGTGCTAGAACCGCATACGTATGACGCAGATCATGGAACCTGGCATCCGGTGCGCCGATTTTCCCCATAATGCGTTTGAAGCAGTCATAGACGGTCCGATAAGAGAGATATCCGCCGATCTGATTCGTGAATACCAGATTATTTTCCGTCCAAAGCTCTCTTGCCCGGAACCGCATTTCATTTTGCTTGCCTTTTTGCAGTTGGAACAGGTGCAGGACTGACGGCGGCAGTGTAATTATCCGGCACTTTCCATTTTTGGGAGAAGACAGATAGTAGGTTCCGCCTTTCTTCTGTTGTCTGCGTAATTGCTGTCTGATCCGCAGCGTTCCCCGTTCAAAATCCACGCAGTCCCAAGTGAGCCCCAGAATCTCTCCCTCTCGGATTCCTGTAAACAGCGCTATTTTATAGAGATATTCATGGGGATGTCCTTGAATCTCTGCCAAAAACAGCTGGATTTGATTTTCATTCAAGGGTTGAATCTCTTTTTTCTCTGCTCTGGGAGGTTTGCAGCCATCGGCGGGATTTTTTGGAAGATATCCGATCTGAACCGCCTGCTGCAAAGCCTTATGGAGAATTCCGTGAATGTTGCGGACAGATTTTGCAGACAGAGCACGAACGGATTCACTTTCCGGCTCTATCAGGCGGTTGTAAAATCTCTGGATCATAAGAGCAGTCAATCCGTCCAATTTGATTGCTCCAAGGTATTTCACGATGTACAGTTCCACGCTTCGTTTGTATAAATAAGCTGTGGACTCCTTCACATCACCCAGAAAGTCTTTTTCCCAGACCTCCATCCATTCACCGACTGTCATTCGGCAGGACAACGGAACAATTCCATCACTTCTCTCAACTGTCATCTGCCGCATTTTTTCTACGACTTCCTTCTGCGTCTTTCCTGTGACAGATTTTTGAATCTGTCTTCCTGTTTCAGGACAGTAACCGACGGTATAACGGCCCTCCCAATACTCATAGATTTTTCCGTTTCTGGTTATTTTCTTCTTTCGAATCGATCCAAGTCCATTGGCATTTCTCTTCATGTGTGGCATCATTGTTCTCCCTTCTGCCACACAGACTTTTCACCAGGAGAATCAAACGGTGTACCTGTGGTTCCAGCATTTAAAAACTCGTCTAATGCTGTTCTGGGAATTCTGTACTGTCGATTTACTCGAACGCTGCGGATTTTTCCGGAGCGCACAAGACCATATGCCGTACATTTCCCAATTCGTAGTTCTTTTGTAAGATCTTCGACAGTTAAGATTTCAATTTTCTATTTCATGCTTTTTATTTACTCCTTTTAATTTTTTTAAATTTATTTAATTAAAATACATTATATTTGCATTTTCATATATGTTATCACACAATTTTCTTAATTTCAATAGGGTATTAACTTTATTTTTCGAAAATAATTTTAATAAACTATTGACAAGTTTAATTTTTTCATATATAATCTGTTATAATTTTTTAATTTCCGCGTTTAGTTTTGTAATAAATCTATTATATAGTCCGATTTAAAACTACCAGAAATTTATATTATTTTAAATATAAAAATTTTAACTGGTACTTTCTACATATATTATTTAATTATTATATTAAGAAGCAAAAAGCACCACAAATAAGAAAGGAGCTGATTCTTTGGAAAAGTACATCTATAATACATAGAATATATCAAAAGGCGATATTTTCCCCACTTTTAGTGCCCTATTTCGAAGGGTTACCGGCAGAGACGTTCCTAGTGGGAGTAAAAACCGGAAAATTGCTATCAAGAATCTAAAATGCCATGTGAGTTACTCTCTTTTAAAAGACATAGACCCCAACGAATCTTCCAAAAGAAAACTTGTGGTTACAGCAGTTTATGATCCACCCCTTTTAGTAAAAAAGAATTATGGAACACGCGGAAAATACGCGGATTTTCTCCGTCCTTTGCTGCTGCAAAAGTCAGATTTTCACGGGAAAATGTATGAACTCTGCAATTCTCTGGGACTTTTTGAGGAATACTACAAAGAATTTATCTCAGAAAATTCCTCTGCTATGGATATGGTCCAGAGGAACGGAGATTTCAGCTATAATTTGTGGAAGTTTCGTGAATAGAGACGCCGCGGAGAACAGGCATACTGTCTTATTCTTCAAAGGCAATTAACGGCCATCCTTACTCGATCCCTGAATTCTTTGAAAAAAAACGGTGTTCTTCAATGGGAAAATTGCTACTATATTGTCCCTGATCTTTTTTATTCCTTCGATAACACACAATATAGAGTCAAGAGCGATCATGAACTAGAGGAAGAATACCGTCAGCATATATCCGCCATCAAAAAAGAAGCCGATCAGATGGGCTCTGTACTTGATTGTGAACTCGTCACATGTCTTATTAACGGAATTGGCCGCAGGAAAAATACACGGCGTTCAGACTTACCTAGGAAGCCTGGAGCGGTCATTCGGTGTACACCTTATCAAGAAGCCGCCATTGACAACTACTAGCTGTATCTGCGGCAGTTATCATATATGTCGTATTTTCAATTAGACACCCTTCCCAATGCAAATATTTCCGTGATCCGAAATGCCGGCAAGTTCTTTATAAGCCCAGACCTTATGCGAACTTACAAGTGTATCGACTTTGAAATGCGGTCGCGTCTTTTTGGAAATATTGTTTTTTGGAAAGAAGTACACTATCAAATTATCGATGCCCAAAAAGCTGCTGAATTTCGTCCAGAGGATTTTCATTAGGACAAAGAATTCGCATACCAAGTAACAAAAAATGTTATTTCTTATGTGGAATCGCAGATGAGCAGAACTGGTTTTGAATTCAAAAAAGAACTTGATTCGCCGGACTTCTGTGGATTTGGTGAGCCTATACCCGGAAAGCGTTATCACCTCATTTCATATTCATCTGCTGTTACACTGCATACCCGGTTAAAATCCCTTTACAAAGTAGAATAATTCTCCGGATTACCTTATAATGGAGATCAAAAGACTCCCTGAGTGATTCGTCCATCACTGGATAAATCGCTCAGGGAGTTTTATATTTTTGAATATACACATTCAAAATTCAGCTATTTTCGTTTTGCCGCTTTTGGATAAGGGGTCCTTTCATCGGTCACTCCTAAGAGATAATCAATGCTCGTACCATAAATCTCAGATAACTTTACCAATACTTCGGTAGGGATATCTCTCTTTCCAGTCTCATAATTGGAATAACATACTTGGGAGCAATTCAATATAGCCGCAACATCTTTCTGCAACAAATCAGCATCTTCCCTTAAATCCCGGATTCGTCTATACATTTGCCGTTTTCCTTTCTGGAAGATATAGCAAAAGTATAGGGAAAACATTTTGTTATCTTGCATTATAAAACAAAATGTTATATACTCCTGTTGGACAGTCTAAATTTCATTCGAATGCAGCAAAACTGAACGCTTGTCATTAAAAAAGCAGCAACAACAATAGATATTATATTGGAGGGATAAATTTATGGCTTTAATTTCTTGTCCTGAGTGTGGCAACCAGCTTTCGGAAAAGGCAACTTCTTGCCCGCATTGTGGATATATCTTACGTAAATCGAAGATGGATTTATTGAAAGCTAATATCCTTAGATATAAGTGGCTCACTATCATCGGACTAATAGTAATTGCAAGTGGAATAGTTGTATTTGCAATTTCAGCTACTAGATTAAATCAATATGAGCAAGCATCCCTTGAAAATTGCCAAATGCTGATAGAAACACTTAAAGATCCCGAATCTTTTACATTATATGATGATATTCTTGTATATCCGTGTCCAGATCAGAACGATGGGAGGGAAAGCGAAGACGATGGTGATCCCTTAGAATATGATGCGCTCTTTTATATTTCATATGGAGCAGCAAACAGTTATGGTGGAATGGTACGAGAAATAGCTGTATTTCAAGATTGCACTTATATGGGAAATTTTAGTGAGATAGAAGAATATACTGACTTTTCTTTCGATGATTACGAAGGGGCGCTATTCTCACTTGCGAATATGATGTCACACGAAGATGAGTTGAGAGCGGTAATTCCATATAAACATGCAAAAAGCAGTGGCGATTGGGAGGGGTTTTATTATGCCAATGCCGATAAAATTATGAAAAGGCTTACAACCTGATAATTTTTATACAAGCTTCACACATCTAAGCACAAATGCCCCTCAATGGCCTGTTCGATCTCCTGCTGCTGGATGCCGATATATCTCTGCGTCACGGCGGCGGAACTGTGCTGCAAGAGCTGCTGTACCAGAGCAATATTGTAGTGGCTGTTCTTGTAGATCTCCGTAGCATAGAATTTTCGGAAGCTGTGGGTGCTGATACCTGTGTAGCCCAAGTAATCACAGACCAGCTTTAATTGCTTCTGCACCGCCCGCTCTGTAATGGGGAAGATCGGTTCCTCCGGGGAAATCCTGCAGTCTATGCAGTAGCAGCGAATAAACTGATAGAGCGCAAGGGGAACCGTGAAGGTCCTTGCCTTTTGGGTCTTTTGCTCTTTGATGGAAAGCCGGTATCGTTCTCCGTCCCTTACAATGTCCATGAGCCGCAGCTTCACAATGTCCGAGATGCGTAGTCCCAGATTTGCCTCCAGGATCAGCGCCGTTGCGATTCTGAGGTTGGGTCTGCATCCGGAGAAACCCTGTTTCATGGTACGGATGATTTCCTGATACTGCTCCGTAGTCAAAGCGACTGTCTTTTTGTTCATGGAAAACAACTCCTTTTTTGCTGGTAAATTCTTCAAAAATACGAACTTTCCGCTTTGAAATTACGAACGCTCTCCCTGAAAGTCCGAAAATGTCTGAAACTGCTGGATTTTGCTGTTCGTATTTCTACTCTTTTAAGAACGAATGGGAAAAAGCTCCCCATACTCGTATTTGCTCGGGTATGGGGAGCCTGATTTTATTTGCTGCGTAAAACGGCATACAGAAACAGCAGCAGCGGAAGTTCCATTGCAAAAAGAATTCCTCGAAGCTCCATGGAATGCCCTCCTTTCTGTAAAAAGAAGCCTCAGAACCGTTCTGTGGGCAGGGAAGTCCTCTGATACTCCCCGACCTGTCAAACGCTTCTGGGCCTTATAAATGCCCTTTATTTCGTTGAATCTCAAGCTTCAATCATAGGCTCTTTGCAATCCAAACAGGCGATATGAACTTCCTTGGTAGCCCGTACAGAATTACCGCAGCAAGGGCAGAGATATTTCCTGCTGCCGGATGTCCGGGGCGGTACGATGACGGTTCCTGCCGGACTGTGTGTTCCTGTCCCCGCCACAGAAATTCCACGGAACTCATTCCTGGTAATGAGAATATCAGTCAGCCCATTTTCCAGAATGAAGTTCAGCAGATCGTCGCTGGGAGCAGTGATGGTCCATCCGTATTTGGGGTGTAAATCCACAATCAGCCCATGTGCTTCCGCAGCAGCTTTGAACCGTCTGTTATGATAAGTGTTGCCTCGGCTGGTGTCCTTGATCTGATTCTCGTAACAGTAGAGATGTATCATTTCGTGGAGCAGCGTTGCACAGATATCTTCAATAGGTCTGGAAAGCGTTCCTGCTCCGATGTTGATTTCATGACTGCATCCAACAGCAGAGACCCATGTATCGGGCCGCATGGAGAAATGCCCGTATGCCTTTGGGGTGCTCTGGATGGTGATGGTCGGTCTTGAAAGTGCATTTTCAAAATAATGCTGGTTCAGCAGGTCAAACAGCTTATTGAGATATCCTGCCGCGCGGTTATAACTGGTAAGCTGCTTCATATTCCGTTTCTCCTTTCAGGAAATAATGAATCTGCGGCTGGTGGTGGCTTTGCTGTACTGTGCGAACAAATCCGCATGCGTGCATTTGAATGCGGCGCTGTCAAAACGGGTGGTAATGACTGTTTTCCAGGTGACTTTGCAGGTTTTCCCTTGGAGCGTGTCCGTGTTCAAGGTCAGCATTTCACGTTTGATTTCATCTTCTATGGCAGTGATTTCAGCTTTGATCTCAGCCTCCATATTGCGAAGGTCCCGCAGCTCCTGAACCTTTACATCCAGTTCGTGAATACTCATGACGCATACCGTCCTTTCTGTTGCAGTTTATTTTTCTTTGGGGTCGGAAAAAGGGAAGATCAGGAGAAAGAGAAACAGCACAAGGGATGTCAGGAGAGATACATCCAAAGCGTTCAGCTCCGGTCCATGATTGTATAGATAGACATTTGAGAACAGCAGTAAAAGCACATAACCCATAAGGAACCTCCTTTCTCAATATTAGTGTGTATATAAAAAAGACTGCCGGGAAACCCAGCAGCCTTGAACCTTCATATTCAAAAAAACAGTAGATCAAAATAATAGGAAATTTTCACTTGGGGATATATGGTATCAGGATACCTGGCAAAGTTCAGGCGAAATTTTCCCCTTTAAATAATCAATAGTTTTCCTGAAAACCGCGAATTTACATTTTGGGTGTTGAAAACAACTGTTTCAGATTCTCAAACACATTGTTAGCAGGAGAGAAATATAGTTTATTTCATAGTTAATTTCTATTTACTTTTTTAAATTAACATATTATAATTAAAAAAACCAAATAGGTGGCCTGATTTATGGATAAGAAAAAAAGCAGCAAGTGGAAACATGCAGATTTTTTAAAAGGTGAAGTTCCTACCCGAAAAGCAGAAATTGATTTGCAGTATATTTTTCATTACTGCAAGCAGGATCGGGAAAAAGCTGCATGGTTTCTTGACACCATGCGCAAATATGAGGGGGACAAGGTTCGCCATTTAAAAGTCCGGAAAGAATTTGTGGACAAATACTATCCGGAGTTCAACGAAAAGCCAAAGTCTGTTGCAGCAACAGCAGAAAAGAAAAAAACACAGGCAGAGGCATACATGGACGAAATTTCTGATTTTTTAAAGACTTTTGAATAAAAGAAAAGAGAGGCGGATCACCTCCCTTTTCCCTCACCTGATTCTCCTGGTTCATTCGTCTGTGAACTGTTTTAATTTTCCCTTATTTTTCCCTTAGGCATCAATTTCTTTTTATCAAAAGGCAGTAAAAGGCAGCATTTGGATGACTGGTCGAACACACAGAGTATCGAAGTTTATCAATGGGCAGCAGCACTCAGCAGATTGCTCTTTGAATTCGAGTCCTGTATCGTCCACCACCGACAGCGCCTGCAACAGCAGGCGCTGTTTTTTTCTGCCGTGAGAAAGGAGACGCCCTTGAAAAAGCTGCTGAAAAAGCTGGTGCCCCTGGCGCTGCTGTGCTGCGCCGCCCTGACCGCCTACACCCAGCGGGACCTGTTCCTGCCCGCCCAGTCCTTCTCGCTGGAGGACGTGCCCGCCTTCTCCGGCGAGCCTTACGTGGTCCTGGAGGACAACCAGCCCTCCTTTGACCGGGAGGACCTGCCCACGGCCTCCTACGAGACATACAGCCCCCTGGACCTGCTGGGCCGCTGCGGCCCGGCGGAGGCCAATGTGGGCACCGACCTGATGCCCACGGAGGAGCGGGGGGAGATCGGTCAGGTGAAGCCCTCCGGCTGGCAGACAGTCAAATACGACTCTGTGGACGGCAAGTACCTCTACAACCGCTGCCACCTGATCGGCTACCAGCTGACCGGGGAGAACGCCAACGAAGAAAATCTCATCACCGGCACCCGCTATATGAACGTGGAGGGGATGCTGCCCTTTGAAAATGAGGTGGCGGACTACGTACAGGACACCGGCAACCACGTGCTCTACCGGGTGACGCCCGTCTTTTCCGGGACGGAGCTGGTGGCCCGGGGCGTCCAGATGGAGGCGCTGTCCGTGGAGGACGGCGGCGAGGGCGTTTGCTTCAACGTCTACGTCTACAACTGCCAGCCCGGCATCACCATCGACTACGCCACCGGGGACAGCTGGCTCACCGGGGAGGCGCCCAATACCTCCGACGCCGCCCCGTCCGACAGCGCGTCCGACGCCAACTCCGGCGCCGCGGAAGCCGGGGAGGAGACCTACATCCTCAACACCAGCTCCATGAAGTTCCACGACCCCGACTGCACCGGCGCCGCCTCCATCAAGGAGGAGAACCGGCAGAGCTACACCGGCAGCCGGGAGGACCTGATCGCCGAGGGCTATGCCCCCTGCGGACAGTGCAATCCCTGATTTTCCGGCACCAGATCCCCTTTTTCGGGACGGAGCGGCACCATCCGCCTCCGTCCCGTGTTTTTTCCCTCGCTCCCTCCATTTTTTTCAAATTGTCGAGCTTCTCGACAAATTCAGACAGAATCTCTCCGAGCGTTTGTGTATGATATGGAAAGTTCCTACATCTTGTGCCGTATCAGAAAGGACGGATACCAAATGCTGAATATTCCGAGAGAATACTTGCTCCTCTTCAACGCCATCACCGACGCGGAGGAATCCCTGCGGCGGCTGCAGGTCAGCCTGATGGAGACCCAGAGGCGGGCGGAAGAGCTGTTTATCGAGGAGGAGGACGTCCCCGCGCACCCCACCCATCACCCTTGAGCGGCGCTGCGCCGCTTTTCTGCCTGTTCTCCCCCAGGGGCGGACCGGCTGTTGCATTTGCCGGTGACAGGGACGGCCGCCTGTGGTATGCTGAAAAAAACACCAAGGGAGGCCTGCCTCATGCACATCGGCTGTCACCTCTCCAGCTCCAAGGGCTTTGCCGCCATGGGCCGCCAGGCTCTGGAGCTGGGCGCCGACACCTTTCAGTTTTTCACCCGCAATCCCCGGGGCAGCCGGGCCAAGGACCTGGACGAGGCCGACGCGGCGGCGCTGACGGCGCTGATGGCGGAGCACCGTTTCGCCCCGGTGGTGGCCCATGCGCCTTACACCCTGAACCTCTGCGGCGCCAGGGAGGAAAACCGCGCCTTCGCCCTGGAGACCATGGCCGACGACCTGCGGCGGCTGGAGCATCTGCCGGGGCAGCTCTATAACTTCCACCCCGGCAGCCACGTGGGCCAGGGGGAGGAGATCGGCACGGCGCTGATCGCCGCGGGGCTCAACGTCCTGCTGCGGCCGGACCAGACCACCACCGTGCTGCTGGAGACCATGTCCGGCAAGGGCAGCGAGGTGGGCGGCAGCTTTGAATCGCTCCGCGCCATTTTGGACCGGGTGGAGCTGGGGGAGAAGGTGGGGATCTGCCTGGACACCTGCCACGTCTGGGACGCGGGCTACGACATCGCCGCCGACTTTGACGGCGTGCTGGCGGAATTTGACCGCCTTCTCGGCCTGGACCGGCTCCGGGCCGTCCACCTCAACGACAGCAAGAACCCCCTGGGCAGCCGCAAGGACCGCCACGCGTGTATCGGGGAAGGCTGTATCGGCCTGGAGGCCCTGGTGCGGGTGGTGCGGCATCCGGCCCTGCGGGACCTGCCCTTCTGCCTGGAAACCCCCAACGACCTTGCCGGCTACGCCCGGGAGATCGCCCTGCTGCGCCGGGCTGCGGAGGACTGACCCCGCCGCGCAGACCGCGCAGACCCGCCTCAAAACACAACAGCGCCGCCCCTTTCGGGGCGGCGCTGTGTCGTTCAGACCCTTGCAAACGCTCAGGGGATCTCCTTGAGGTGCTCCATATTCTTGCGGACGCCGTCGCAGCAGGCGTGGAATTTGGCCTGCTCCTCGGGGGTGAGGGGCAGCTCCACCACTTCCTCCACGCCGTTCTTGCCGATGACGCAGGGCACGCCCACGAACAGTCCGCTCTCGCCGTACTCGCCGCACAGCTCCGCGCTGGCGGGCATGATGGCCTTCTCGTCGTGGAGGACGATGCTGACCATCCGGGCGGCGGTGGTGGCGATGCCGTACTCGGTGCAGAACTTGCCGGAGAAGGTGACCCAGCCGCCGCCGATGGCCTCCTTCTGAAGGGCGTCGCCGTCAAAGCGGAACTTCTCGTCGGTCTTGGCCCAGTCGGCCAGGGGCTTGCCCCGGAAGCTGACGCAGGACCAGGGGGCAAACTGGTCGTTGCCGTGCTCGCCCAGCATATAGGCGGTGATGGACTTGTGGTCGATGCCGGTCTGCCGGGCCAGGGCGGAGAGCAGGCGGGAGGTGTCCAGGCCCGTGCCGGTGCCGAAGACCCGGCCCTTGGGCAGGCCCAGACCCAGGCTCAGCTCCCGGGTGACGATGTCGCAGGGGTTGGTGATGTTCACCAGGACGCCGTCAAAGCCGCTGGCCTTGATCTTGTCCACATAGCCCCGGACGGCCCGGATGGTGAAGTCCATCTCGTCCACCCGGTTCTGGTTGGCCCGCAGAATGTCGATCTTGCCGGTGGAGTTGACGATGACGTCGCAGTCGCCCAGGTCCGCGAAGTCGCCCACGGCCACATGGACCCGGTGGGGCAGGTACGCGGCGGCGTCCCGCAGGTCCTGGCACTCGCTGGCCACCTTCTTCGCGTCCATATCCACCAGCACCAGCTCATCCGCGATGCCCTGGACGGCCAGGGCGTACGCCACGTGGGCGCCCACATGGCCCAGACCCACAACGCCGACTTTTCTCGTTTTCATATCACATTTCCTCCTGTTTGGGCGGGGGACCGGTCCGGTCCCCCGCGCCGCTTGAATTTTTTGGTTTATCAGACAGAGGAGGCGGCTCTCCGATGGTGCCTCCGCGGCCCGCGGCCCCGGGATGGACCGCGGACCGCATCGGCGGAGAGAGGTCCGTCTCCAGACGGGATCACATGCCGAAATTGGGGAACAGGACCAGAGTGTAGAGCATGGCAAGCACCATGTACTCCACCAGGATCACGGCGAAGGCCACCAGGGTCTTGCGCATGACCTTGTTCTCGTTGCCCACCTCGCCCACGGTGGCGCAGGCGGCCACAGTGTTGTTGGGGCAGATCAGGTTGCCCAGGGAGGCGCCGGCGTTCTGCCCGGCGAACACGGTGATGGGGTTCATGCCCAGGGTCGCCGCGGCCTCGGTGTGCATACCGGCGAACATGATGTTGGAGCCCAGGCCCGTGCCGGTGATGAAGGAGCCCAGAGAGCCGATCAGCACGGCGGCGGCGGGATAGAAGGTGCCGGCCAAGGCGGCGATGTCGCCGGCGATGAGGCTCATCATGCCGGTGCTCTCGGCCTGCATGATGTAGGCCAGGACCAGCAGGCTGCCCATGGTGATCAGCACGGGCATCACATTGCGTGCGGTCATGCGGAAGACCTCGAAGAGCTCATCCTTCTTGACCCGCAGGGTCAGGGCGCCCAGAATGGCGCAGATGAAGATGACCACGTCCACCCAGACGATGTAGCCGAAGGTGCACAGCAGGGCGAAGCCGTTTTCCACGAACATGGGGACCAGATAGCGGACCGCCGGCAGCATGATGAGCATGTAGATGTAGGGGGACATGGCGCGGAAGGCGCTGTACTGCTGCCGGACGTCCTTGTGGAACTGGTAGCGGTACTCCTCGGGCGTCTTGATGGGCACGAACTTCACATAGACCACGCTCAGCAGGATGGACAGAAGGCCGGTGCCCATGGAGGTGATCTCCGGACCCACGAAGTTGCTGATGAGGAACATGATGGTGCCGGAGGTGATGCCGGAGTAGAACAGATAGGGCACGATGCTGCGGAAGCCCTTGCGGCCGAAGGCCAGCGCCACCATCAGGAAGGGGATGATGAGCACGCCGAACATGTGGATGCGGCCCACCATGGCGGAGTTGAGGGCGTTGGTGGAGATCCCGGCCTCCACCAGGGCCGCGCCGCCGTTGATGGTGGTCAATCCCGCGCCGCCCCAGGAGCAGGGAGTGGCGTCGCCCAGCAGGGCCACGGCGATGGCGGTGATGGGGTCAAAGCCCAGAGCCACCAGGAAGGGGGCGGCGATGGCGGCAGGGGCGCCGGCGCCGGCGGCGCCCTCCAGGAAGATGGGCACCATCATGCCCACCACGATCAGCTGGACCCGGCGGTCCTGGCCGCTGACCCGGGCCACGGTGTTCTTCACGTCCTCAATGGCGCCGGTGCGCTTGAGGGTGTTGAGGATGACGAAGGCGCCAAAGACCATGGCCACAATCTTCAGGCCCTCCTTGATGCCCTTCCACAGCAGGCCGTCCAGGACCACGACGTTCTCCTGGAAGGTCAGACCGCTGATGTTGAAATACGTGAACGCCAGCAGCATCGTCCACACCAGCGCCAGCGGCGCCACCTTCATGGCGGGCTTTTTGAACGCCAGGATGCCCACCAGCACGAATGCGATGGGGCTGATTGCCAACACGAAATTGATGAAACCCATAATGCAGACCTCTCTCTCCTTTGCTTTATACAAAAAGAAGGGGGCTCCGTCTGAAAGACGGGGCCCCCTTCTCTGTATACGAACGTATCAGCGAAAACGGGAACGCCGGTCTCTCGGACGGCGGGGCAGCGCCAGCAGCACTACCAGGGTAATCAGCAGCAGGCCAATCAGGCCCAGCAGAGAAATGGACAAAATCCCCAGAAAAACAATAATGGACGCCATAATGATGGCGTCCAGCAGGATGGCAGTATGAGCGGCGCAGGAGGCGCCATTGGCACGGGCGCAGGAGAAGGCCTCCCCAGCGAATGCTGCGGCGGTCATGGGGGCAGCGGTAGCAACCTGACGCATGATCCCTTCTCCTTTCTCGTTGGCGTGTGTTTGTGATATTTACCATACGGGAGCGGCAGAAAAAAGTCAACCCGAAATCGTTGTCTGCAAATTTTTTTGGACCACCCGCAGAAATTTTTCCAAATGCTTTTTTCATTTTCTGTAAAAAACAGACAAAAAGGGGAGCAGACATCGCCAAGGCGTTGTCTGCTCCCCTTTATAAAGGTCATACAGCCGACCGGGTCCGGCGCAGGGCGTGGACCCCCAGACACAGCGCCACCGTCAGCACCATGTCCGCCAGGGTATAGCCCAGGAGGATGTCCGCCCGCATCAGCAGGCGATAGGCGGCAAAGCCCACCAGCCAGATGCCCAGGTTCCACCCGTCCGCATCCTGCCGGAAGTGATCCTGCCGCAGAAGGAAGGTGTCGGCGATCTGAATGGCGATCATAGGAGCGAACACGGAGCCGATCAGATAGAGAAAATCGGTGATGTCGTCCATGGGGAAGAGGATGGCCCCCGCCACGCCGATCACCGTCACCGCCACGGCAGTCCACTTGCCGCTGAGCTTTTTGGACAGGGACTCGGCGGAGATGCCGGCGGACCAGGCGTCCAGGAAGGTGGTGGTCACGGTGGAGAGAATCAGAATCACCAAAGCCGCGATACCAAGGCCTGCCTTCACCATGATGGCGGCGATGTCGTACTCGCCGGTGTAGATGGCGGCGCCCATGCCGATGACGTACATCCAGCAGGACACCAGGCCGTACACCACCACGCTGGCTACGGTGGCCCGAACGGGCTTTTCCGCCTCCCGGGTGTAGTCGGAGATCAGCGGCAGCCAGCTCAGGGGCATGGCCACCGCCAGCTCCACCGCGGCGCCGAAGGTCATGGCCTCCCCCAGATCGCCGCCCGCCGGCGCGCCGGAGAAGAAGATCACCCTGCACAGCACCACCGTCAGCACGAACAGCGCCGCCATGGCGATCTTGTTGAGAAGTCCCAGGTTGGTGACGCCCACCAGGATCCACACCACGATGAGCCCGCCGATCACCAGGCACCAGACCCAGCGGCCCACGTTGAAGATGCCGCCGATGGCCAGGGCCCCGTCGTAGATCATGATGGCGGTCCAGCCCACCAGCTGCAGCACGTTCAAAAAGGCGAAGAGCAGTCCGCCCTTCTGACCGAAGGACATCTTCACCGTCTCCATGGCGCTGCGGCCGGTGCGGCCGCCGATGAGGCCCGCCAGCAGCATCATGGCGCAGCCGATCACATGGCCGACCACCACGGCGGCCAGGCCCCTGGTCATGCCCAGGGGGGCGAAATAGGTGCCGGTCAGGATCTCCGCCAGGGAGACGCCGGCGCCGAACCAGATAAGTGCGTTTTGAAAGGTCGAGGTCTTTTTCATATCCGCTCCTTTCTCCGCGGGCCGCTCAGTCCCGCTCCTCCCAGGCCATGTCCCAGAAGGATGCCTCGTACCGGGAACAGGCGGTGAAGATCTCCTCCAGACGGCGGAGCTGGGCTTCGGTGTAGTCCGCCGTCAGCCGCTCCAGCATGTCCTTCAGGATCACGTTGTTGCCGGTGTAGCGCTCGGTGATGTAGCCCCGGACCCACCGGCCGTACAGGGGGTGATTGGGGGCGTCGGGCCGCTCGGCCACGATTTTGCGGGCGATGACCTCGTAGCTGTACGCGCAGGAGAAGATGGCGGTGAGCACCTCGGCCTCGCCGCCCTTGTAGGCCACGCTGAGCATATAAGCGGTATAGGAGCGGTTGTCCTGGGCGATGGGTGTCCGGTCCAGTTCCTCCTGAGTGATGCCGAAATCGGCCATGTAGCCGTTGTGGACGTTGACCTCGCCGTCCAGGATGGCCTGGATGTACTTGGCGAAGAGCTTCATGACCTCCACGCTGTGGCTCTTGGCCACGCCCACGGCAAAGACCTTGGTGTAGTCCATGAGATACCAGTAGTCCTGGATGATGTAGCGGCGGAACTTCTTCACGTCCAGGGTGCCGTCACCCAGTCCCCGGACGAAGGGCTTGTCGTGATACCCCGCCCAGATGTCCTCCGTGGCCTTCAGCAGCCGTTCCACAGTGCTCATGCCGCACCTCCTTCTCTCAGCATGGTCCGCCGCAGCACCCGCAGCGGCAGGACCGATACGATCACGATGCTCAAAATGCCCTCCACCAGGCGGGGGGAGTTGTACACCAGGCTGTATCCCCAGGCACCCCAGCCGTCCCAGGCGTTCTGGGAGTAGAAGATCACGCCGCTGAGCACATGGCCCGCGCAGCGGATCGCCACGGCCAGCGCCATGCCGCACACGGCCTTCCACCGCTTGTCCCCGCCGAAGACCCCGGCGTAGCCCAGGCAGGAAAAGCACACCAGCTGCTGCACGAAGATCTGGGCCCAGTGGACCGCCTCCCAGCCCGGAATAAGGATCATAGCCAGGATGCCGCACACCCAGCCCGTCACCATGGACAGGCGGTAGTCGTACACCAGCGCCGCCAGCATCAGGGGGATCCAGGACCCACAGGTGATGTTGGACCCGGTGGGCAGGGGGATGCGGATGGTAGCCAGCACCAGCGTCAGAGCGCAGAGCACGCCCCCCAGGCACAGCGCCCGGGCGTTCAGCCGCAGCCCCCGGCACAGCCACACCGTCACCGCCAGATAGACCACGGCGAACACCGCGGTGATGACAAGGGCGGTCATTCCACGAACGCCCCTTTCAGGTCAAACATGTGGTTCATGGGCCCCGCGCCCCTGCCCAGGTCCAGCTGGGCGCTCAGGGCGCCGGAGATGTACTCCTTGGCCCGCTCCACGGAGGTGTCCAGGTCATGGCCCTTGGCAAGGTTGGAGGCGATGGCGCTGGAGAGGGTGCAGCCGGTGCCGTGGGTGTTGGGGTTGTCGATCCGGCGGCCCCGGAACCACTTGCCGCTTGCCTTTCGCCAGAGCAGGTCGTCGGCGTCGTTGATCTGGTGGCCGCCCTTACACAGCACGGCGCAGCCGTAGCGCTCGCTGATGGCCCGGGCGGCGGCCTCCATCCCCTCGGGGCCGGTGATGGTCATGCCGGAGAGCAGCTCCGCCTCCGGAATGTTGGGGGTCAGGACCGTGGCCAGAGGCAGCAGCCGCTCCTTCAGCGTCTCCACCGCCGTCTCGGAGATCAGCCGGGCGCCGGAGGTGGCCACCATCACCGGGTCCACCACGATCCGCTCCGCGCCGTACTGGCGGAGCTTGTCGGCGATGACCTCGATCAGGGCGGAGGAGGAGACCATGCCGATCTTCACGGCGTCGGGATAGATGTCGGTGAACACCGCGTCCAGCTCCGCCGCCAGGAAGGCCGGGGTGGCCTCCAGGATGTCTGTGACGCCGGTGGTATTCTGGGCAGTGAGGGCCGTGACGGCGCTCATGGCGTATACGCCGTTGGCCGTCATGGTCTTGATGTCTGCCTGGATCCCGGCGCCTCCGCTGGAATCGCTTCCAGCAATGGTCAATGCTGTTTTCATATTCGTTTCTCCTTTCTTTTCAACAGCACAGTTTTATAAGGCGATACAAGGTGGTGCCCCCAATGTACCGCGCGTCGGAAATTTCCCTTCCCTCGGCCGCGGAACGCTCCGCCGGACGGGAAATTTCCTCCTTCTCCGGCGAAAGCGATCTTTCGCCGGGTTGGGACAACTTCAGTTCCGGGCCATCTCCTCGGACAAGGCCAGCAGCTCCCTGGCCGCGGCCTTCACATCGCTCTGGGCGAACAGGGCGGAGACCACCGCCACGCCCGCAAGGCCGCAGCCGGAGAGCTGGGGCAGGTTCTCCCGGGTGATGCCGCCGATGGCCACCGCCGGGATCTCCACCGCCGCCGTGACAGCGTGGATCGTCTCCCGGGTGATGGGCTTGGCGTCGGTCTTGGTGCCGGTGACGAAGGCCGCGCCCACGCCCAAATAGTCGGCTCCCGCCGCCTGGGCCGCCAGGGCCTCGGTCACATTGTGGGCGGAGACGCCCACGATCTTGTCCGGCCCCAGGACCTCCCGGGCCCGGCCGGCGGCCAGGTCCTCCTGGCCCACGTGGACGCCGTCGGCGTCCGCCGCCAGGGCGATGTCCACATCGTCGTTGATGATGCTGACGGCGCCCTTCTCCCGGCACAGCGCCACAAAGCGCTTCGCCTCCTTCAAAAAGGCGTCGTGGTCCAGGTGCTTTTCCCGCAGCTGCACGATGCCCGCGCCGCCGTCGATGGCGGCGGCGATCTGGTCCATGAGGGCGTCCTCGTCCGCCGCCCAGGCCCGGTCGGTGACGGCATACAGCCGCAGCTGGCTTCCGTTGAGTTTCATATGGCTCCTCCTTATGACGCAAAAAACCGCGGACACACCAAAATCGGTCGTCCGCGGCGATACGCCCCATGATTTCCCTACGTTGGCATGATCCAAATCAGGTCAGGTCGGGACCTTGGCGGTCCCCTCTCAGCCCGGCGATACGGACTCCCCTTTGTTTACTTATTGTTTAATATACGCCTCTTTTTTCCACATTGCAAGGGCAGTCCGTGGATTTTTTCACGCTCTTTTTGCCGCCGCCCTTGACAAGCCCGGTTGGCGGTGCCATAATAGGCCTCGTAAAAACACAGGGGAGCCATTCGGCTGAGAGGAAGCGACCGCTTCGACCCTCCACCTGATGTGGGTAATGCCACCGTAGGAAGTCATCATCCGAGCTGACGCGGCGGGCGGCCCAGGTGGGTCCCCCGCCGTTTTTCCACTCTTTTGAGAAAGGAGCGTGGAGAGAAAACCGTTTTCCGGCGCCCCGGGCCATCCGGGAGCGGGCCGAGGGGGAGCGCCCTGGGTCCGGGCCGGCCAAGCAGCGATGGGAAGCCGTGTTCCGGCGTGAGAGGAGGCCAGTGAGCCTCGACCGCATTTCTCCGCAGGCGGAGGTGTATCCGCCTGTGCCTTGCCCTGCAAGGAGGAGACGCTGCCTTGGATCGCCGTTTTCTCCCTGCCATTCTTTCATCAAAGGAGTTTTTTGTCATGAGAAGCATTTCCACCAAGAAGCTGGCCCTGGCCGGCGTGCTGTGCGCCGTGGCCGTCGTGGGGAGCCTGTTCTCCTTCCCCGTCTTTTCCAGCAAGTGCGCCCCGGTGCAGCACATGGTGAACGTCCTGTGCGCCGTGTTCCTGGGTCCCTGGTACGGCGTGGCCGTGGCCTTCGTGGCCAGCCTCCTGCGCAACCTTCTGGGCCTGGGGTCCCTGCTGGCCTTCCCGGGCAGCATGTGCGGCGCGCTGCTGTGCGGCCTGGTGTACTGGAAGTCCAAGAACCTGCTGGGCACCCTGTGCGCCGAGGTGTTCGGCACCGGCATCATCGGCGGCCTGCTGTCCTACCCCATCGCCATCGCCTTCATGGGCGTGGTGGCCGGCTCCATCGGCTACACCGCCTATGTGGTGCCCTTCCTGGTGTCCACCGTGGGCGGGTCCATCATCGCCGGCGTGCTGGTGACCGCCCTGAAGAAGAGCGGCGCCCTGCACTCCATGCAGGCCACCCTGAGCCGCTGAGGCATTCTCTCCCAAGGAGCGTGTATCCATGATCGATTTCACCCGGCTGGAGGAGGTCCGGCAGCGCCGTCCCCTCATCCACTGCGTCAGCAACATCGTCACCGCGGGCGACTGCGCCAACCTTGCCCTGGCGGTGGGGGCCAGCCCCATGATGGCCCACGCGCCGGAGGAGATGGCGGACATCACCGCCATCTCCGACGCCACGGTGCTCAACACCGGCACGCCGGATGAGATCCGCTTCGAGATCTGCGCCCTGTGCGCCAAGGCGGCAGGCGCCGCTTCCCAGCCGATGGTGCTGGACCCGGTGGGCGTGGGGGCCTCCCCCTGGCGCCTGCGGCGGGTCCGGGAGCTGCTGCACCTCGCCACGCCCTCCATCCTCCGGGTGAACCTGGGGGAGGCCCGGGCCCTGGCCGGGGAGAGCGGCCGGGAGCAGGGGGTGGACAGCCCCGATCCCGCCAGCCGGGACGCCCGCCTGGCCGCGGCGAAAGCCCTGGCCCTCCGCCGCCACACGGCGGTGCTGCTGAGCGGGCCGGAGGACATCGTCACCGACGGCACCGCCGCCTGGTGCCTGCCCGGCGGCAGCGATCTCATGGCCTTTGTCACCGGCACGGGCTGTATGCTCTCGGTGCTGTGCGGCGTGTTCGCCGCTGTGGAGCCGGACCCCGCCAAGGCCGCCGTGCTGGCCTCCGCCTTCTGGAAGGTCTGTTCCCGCCGGGCGGAAGAGGCCGCCGCGGGAAGGGGCCCCGGCACCTTCCGCGCCGCCCTGATGGATGCCGCCGCCAGCCTCACCCCCGCCGACTTCGCCGCTCTGGCCCGGATCGAGCAGCTGTAAATCCCATCTTGTCCCAAACGGGAGCGCCTGCGGCGCTCCCGTTTTTTCCGGTCTACTTTGCCCCGGCGGCGCATAAGGTTGTCCCAGAGGTGAGACAAATGAAGCGACGGGCTTTTTTCTCCGGCGCCCTGCGGCGGGGCGGAGCGGTGTGCCTGGCGGCGGGAACGCTGTGGGCAGCGGCGGTCACCGCCGGCAGCGATACCTTTTCAGAGGCCTGGACGGCCCTGCGGACCTCCGCGCCCCAGGGCATCCTCCACTGGGAGCTGGGGGACCTGTGGCAGGCCGACCAGCTCTCCGCCGCCGCGGCCCTGGCCATCGGGGAGTCGCCCCTGCTGCTGTCGGCCCGGCCGGCGGTGGCGGAGCTGTGGTCCTCGGACCGGGCCGAACAGCCGGAGGCGGAGGGGGAGACAGAGGAGATCGTCACCGAGCCGGTGACGGAGACGCCCCTGGAGGCCCCGGAGGCCGCCGACAACGGCGTGGCCGCCCGGACATTGGTCCCCACGGACCCCAGCGGCTACACGGTCTGCGGCTCCGTGTACATCAGCAACAGTACGGACCACGCCCTGACCGTGTCGGAGCTGACAGAGCCCTTTGACGCCCGGCTGGTGGACGGCTCGCCCCAGATCCTGATCCTCCACAGCCACGGCAGCGAGTCCTACACTCCCGCCGGGGACACGGAGGTGGTCTGGTCCGGGGACCACCGGACCACCGACACCCGCTACAACGTGGTGAAGGTGGGGGACGAGATGGCGGAGGAATTCACCGCGGCGGGGATCTCCGTGCTCCACGACCGGACCCTGTACGACTACCCCTCCTACTCCGGGGCCTACGACCGGTCCCTGGCGGCCATCGAGAGCTACCTGGCCCAGTACCCCTCCATCCGCTTTATCCTGGACATCCACCGGGACGCCATCGCCGACAGCCAGGGCAACCAGTACAAGGTGGTCTCCACCGTGGAGGGGGAGGGCACCGCCGCCCAGCTGACATTGGTCATGGGCAGCGACGGCAGCGGCCTTGCCCACCCGGACTGGATCGAGAATCTGAAGCTGGGAGTAGCCCTCCAGAGCCGGGTGCTGGAACAGTATCCCACGCTGATGCGGCCCATGCTGCTGCGCAACTCCCGGTACAACCAGCACGCCACCACCGGGTCGCTGCTGCTGGAGGTGGGCGCCGCCGGCAACTCCCCGGAGGAGGCCGCCCTGGCGGGCCGCCTCTTCGCCCGGCAGATGGCCCAGCTTCTGATCGAGCTGGGGAAGTGAGGGCGTCAGCCCCGGCCCGACGGGCCGGGGCTGACACGCGCCGCGGGCAGGGGAGCGGTCCGGCAGGGCGCCTTTCGTCTCCCGCGCCTCATCCCGTTCCCCTTGCGGGAAGCGGTGTCTCACGGAGTTCCGCCGCCCGAAGCCTCTTTTCCGCCGCCCACAGGCGGCGGAATCTTTTTGATCCCGTCATTTCCGGGGAAATCGAGTCCGCTTTGCCATGAAATCTCTCGTCTGAAAAGGCCATGGGCCTTTTCAGACGAAATAAAAATCCCGTCCCAAAAGCGGGACGGGATTTTTTAAGTGATTTACTCGGTCACGTAGGGCAGCAGAGCGATCTGACGGGCGCGCTTGATGGCCTCGGTCAGCTGGCGCTGATGCATGGCGCAGGTACCGGTGGTCCGGCGGGGCAGGATCTTGGACCGCTCGGACACGAAACGGCGCAGCTTGGCGGCGTCCTTGTAATCGATATACTCGCACTTGTCCGCGCAGAACTGGCAAACCTTACGGCGCTTGCCGCGGGCAGGGCGCGCGGGTCTGGCTTCACGATCAATGGCCATGTGAGGGTTCCTCCTTTATCAAAGTGTGATCAGCTTCCCGTAAAGGCGGGGCTGAGGAAAAGTGCCGGCAGACGGCACAGAAAATCAAAACGGCAGCTCGCCGTCCTCCTCGCCGATCTCGGCGAAGTCGGACATGCCTCCGGCGGGGGCGGCGCCGCGGCCAGCGGCGGGCGCTCCGTAGGAAGCGGGGGCTCCGTACGCGGGGGGCGCGCCGAAATCGCTGCCGCCGTCCCGCTTGGAATCACCGAAATAGACGTTGTCGGCCACGACTTCGGCGCTTCTGCGCTTTCCGCCGTCCCGGTCCGTCCAGTCGCGGATCTGCAGCCGGCCCTCCACCACGGCCATGCGGCCCTTGGTGAAGTACTTGCTGACAAACTCCGCGGTGCTGCGCCAGGCCACCACGTCGATGAAGTCGGTCTCCTTCTCGCCGCTCTGGGACTTGAAGTCCCGGTCCACGGCCAGGGAGAAGGACGTGACGGGGGTGCCGCTTCCGGTGCGGCGCAGCTCGGGGTCACGGGTCAGGCGACCCATGAGGATGATTCTGTTGAGCATGAGCCCGGCCTCCTTACTCGCCCTTGCAGACGATCAGGGACCGCATGATGCCGTCGGTAATGCCCAGAACACGATCCAGCTCCTTGGGGAAGGAAGGCTCGCTGGTGAAGCTCATGAGCACGTAGTAACCCTCGGACTTGAAGTTGATGGGATAAGCCAGCTTGCGGCTGCCCCACTCCTCCACCTCAACGGCGGAAGCGTGCTGCTCGGCCAGGGTACGGAACTTCGCCACCAGAGCGGCGATGCCCTCCTCACCCTGTGCAGGGTCGATGATATACACGACCTCATAATTGGCAGAAACCTTTGCCATGTTTGCACCTCCTTTTGGACAAATGGCCCTCATTCTCAGATGAGAGCAAGGATAGCCCGCAGACTGCGAGCCTTATTATTATACAGCAAGGGAGAAAATTGTCAAGAAAAATTTCCGTTTTTCCCCTGTTTTTTGATTTCCCCCGGTTACGACCACCGGCCCGTGTCCAGATACCGCCCGGCCCGGCGGCGGGCACGGTCCACCACGTCCGCCTCCACCCCCATGATCCGCAGCAGCTCGATGGCGTTGCGGGTGACGGCGGGGCCGGGGCGGAGCCGGTAGTCGAAGAAGATGGCGTCCCCCTCCAGCTGCTCGGTGAAGTGGCCCTCGGCGTAGCGTCCGGCGAGCAGGGGGCCCAGCTCGCCGTCGTGGGTGGCGGCCAGGCACAGCGCGCCCCGGTCCGCCAGGGTCTCCAGCACGGCGCTGGCGGCGGCAATCCGCTCCACGGTGTTGGTGCCCCGCAGCACTTCGTCCACGGCGCAGAGGACCGCCCCCTCTTCCGCCGCCGCATCCAGGATGCGCTTTAGGGACCGGGTCTCCACGATATAGTAGCTCTCCCCGGCGCGCAGGTCGTCCTGCAATGCCATGGAGGTGTAGATCCGGAAGGCGGAGGCGGCGTACCGCTCCGCCGGGCAGGTGCAAAGGCTCTGGGCCAGGACCGCGTTCCAGGCCACGGCCTTGAGGTAGGTGGATTTGCCGGAGGCGTTGGACCCGGTGATGAGCAGGGGCCCCCCGGCGGCAAAATCGTTGGGCACGGCCTCCTCCAGCAGGGGATGGATCATTCCCTCCGCCTCCAGATGGGCGCGGCCGCCGGAGAAGTCCAGCTCCGGCTCCGTCCACCGGGGGAGGCTCTCCCGCCAGGAGGCGGCGGCGATGGCGGCGTCCAGCTTGCCCAGGGCCTCGTGGACCGAAAAGACCGCCTCGTGGCAGCGGCCCAGCTTGTTCTTCAAAAACTCGTAGGCGATGAGGTCCAGCAGCAGCAGCGTGGTCAGCAGGTCCCCGGCGCCGCCATTGTCGGTCATGGCGGGCAGAGCCCCCACCCGCAGCACGGACCGCAGCTCATCCAGAGCCGCGTAGCTGCCGCCCAGCCACCGGTCCAGCTCCGGCCGCCGCAGCTTTCGGATGCGCTCCAAAGTCTGGACCATGCCCACGGTGTAGTTGACCGTGGCAAAGTCCCGCTGGATGCGCCGCAGGCGGAATTCGTGGAGCCCGGCGTTGGCGGAGAGCAGCAAAATCAGCGCCATGGCCGCCTGGCCCTTTCCGAAGGGCAGGGCGCAGGCCGCGGCGATCACCGCGATCACCATCGCCAGATACACCAGCAGCCACCCCGGTCCCCGCTCCGACGGGTAAAAGGCGCCGCACAGGTCCGCCCGCCGGGCCCGGCCCAGGCGGGAGAGGATCACCTGTAATTTCACCCGCAGCTCCCCGTCCCGGCCCATGAGGCCGATCAGGGCCCGGCGGCCGGTCCAGGTGCCCTCGTCCCGGGCGGGGCTGCGGAGCATGTAGTAGAGATACTGCTCCCCGGAGGTGGTGAGCCCGGGGTTGATGCGGCGGAACACCTCGTCCCCCTCCAGGTCGTTCCAGGTGATCTCATCCAGCAAAAAGCCGTCCCGGCCGGTGTCCCGGCGGAAGTCGAAGTAGGACCGGATGTGGCCCATATCCCCGGGGAAGTAGTTCACCTCCGGCACCGTGCCGAACTGGCGGCGCAGCCGCGCCGCCGTTTTCCGTCTGCTCGTTCTCACCGGCCTCGTCTCCTTTCCGGCGGTGTGCCGTCAGTCCGCGATGTACTCCCGGACCCGGTAGGTGGCGCCGATCTCCTCCTCGCAGATCTTCCGGCAGGCCTCGATCTCCTCGGCGGGGATGGTGTCCACCACGGTCATCATGACGGTGGGGACGTACTTGCGGACCTCGCGGGTGAAGTCCTTCATGGCCTGGTAGGCGTTCTCCTGCTGGGGGTGGCACAGCCGATTGTACTTCTCCGCCGTGTCGGTGTTCAGCGAGACGGACACCATGTCGAACCGGCCTGCGAACTCCGGGGCGATGTCCCGGCCGTTGATGAGGGAGCCGGTGCCGTTGGTGTCCATGCGGGTGAAGATCTTGGTGCCGTGGGCCTTCATCTGGTCGACGACCCAGCAGATGTCGTCAAAGCGGTAGGTGGGCTCGCCGAAGCCCACGAACACCAGCTGCTTGTATTTGGAGAGGTCCCTGCTCTCGATGGAGGAGAGGATCTCCTCCTTCGTGGGCTCCCGCTTGAGCCAGAGGTTGTGGGTGTAGATGCTGCCGCCGGAGCTCTGGTTGTGGCGCAGGCAGAACTCGCAGTTGAAGTTGCAGCGGTTGGTGGGGTTCACATACAGGTTGTCCCCGTATTCATAGGTAATGGTAAAGCCTTTTTCCATGCAGATCGCTCCTTTTTTCACTCGATCCCGTCCAGATGGAGGCCGGACAGGGTAAACATACCGTTTTCAAATCGGACGCAGGCGGAGAGGTCCGCCGCATACCAGACCGTGGGCAGGTAGTCCTCTCCCTCCAGCCAGGCACTGCCGCGGAAGCGGATGGGGACCCCATAGGGGTCGTCCGGGTCCACGTCAAACCCAACGATGCTCCCGGCGGCCAGCCCCTGGGGCGGGGTTCTGCCCTCTGTCAGCTCCGTGATCTCCAGCAGCTCCCGGCCCAGGACCGCGAAGGTCCGGCCCTCCACGGTCTCCACCCGGAGCGCCGCCGTCAGCTGTCCGCCGCAGAAGTCGTCCTCCGGCAGGCGGTAGTCCGTCAGGGTGCCGTCCTCGTTCTTCTCCACGATGTGCAGCTGCTCGATGGAGACCCCGGTGCCGCTGCCGTAACAGCAGACCACCGCCAGTTCCTCCGCGCCGTCGCCGTCGGCGTCCACCTGCCGGAGCCGGGGGGCCACGGTGCGGGGCGTCCGGTAGGGTCAGTCGAACTCCGCCAGGGTATCTCCCCACCGGAGCAGGAGCCGGTCCTCCTCGCCGTCCAGGCCGTAGAGGGCCGCGTCCTCCGTCCGCGCCAGCAGGGCCGCCGGCTCCGCCGCCTGGTCCCACTCCGCCAGCCGCCTCACTTCCTCCGGCAGGTCATAGGCCGTCTCCGGCGTTCGCCCCTCCGTCACCACGGCGGGGGCGGAGAGGACGGGCAGGTCCTCCGTCTCCGGCAGGGCAGCGGAAACGGCAGCTTCCGTCCCGGCATCCGCCGGGTCAGAGATGTCCGCCGCCGGGGCGGCGCAGCCCGCCAGCAGCAGGCACAAAAGAGAACCTGCCAACAGCCGTTTCATGCCTTCCCCTCCAGCCCGAACAGCCGCAGTCCGTTGCGCCAGGTGACGTCGATGATCTCCTCTGTGGTGACGCCCTTCCACTCCGCCAGTTTTTCCGCCACGAAGGGAAGATAGCGGCTGTCGTTCCGCTCACCCCGGTGGGGCACCGGCGTCAGGTAGGGGGAATCCGTCTCGATGACCATGCGGTCCAGGGGGGTGATGGCCGCCACCTCCGGGGCCCGTTTGGCGTTTTTATAGGTGATGGGCCCGTCGAAGCCCAGGTACCAGCCCCGCTTCAAAAGCTCCGCCGCCATCTCCGGGCTGCCGGAAAAGCAGTGGAACACGCCCCGGAGGGCCGGGTACTCCAGCACGATCCGCAGACTGTCCCCGTGGGCCTCCCGGTCGTGGACGATGACGGGCAGGTCCAGCTCCAGGGCCAGGTCGATCTGGCGGCGGAACACCTGCTCCTGGAATTCCTTCGGCGGGTTCTCCTTCCAGTAGTAGTCCAGGCCGATCTCCCCGATGGCCACCACCTTCTCGTGGGCGCACAGGGCGCGGACGGCGTCGAAGTCGGCGTCGGTGCAGCCGGCGCAGTCCTCCGGGTGGAGGCCCACGGCGGCGTAGACGTGGGGAAATTTCTCCGCCAGAGCGACGGCCGCCCGGGAGGAGGGCACGTCGCACCCCGGGTCCACCACAAGACCCACTCCGGCAGCGGGCAGGGCGGCGAGGACCGCCTCCCGGTCGGCGTTGAAGGCGCCGGAGTCATAGTGGGCGTGGGTATCGAAAATGGGCATGAGAACACCTCGTATCCTTGATATAGGGCTATTTTATCACGGTCCCTGCAAAAGAAAAGGGCCAGGGTGTGAATTTTCCCTCCGGTCAGGGGTTTTCAGGCAGCAAAAAAGGACATCCGGAGCGGATGTCCTTTTGAGTCACAACCATCAGCCGATCTTGTTGAGCTTCAGGGTCATGGCGCTCTTGCGGTGAGCGGCCGTGTTCTTGTGCAGAACGCCCTTGGCCACAGCCTGGTCGACTTTCTTCACAGCAACCTTGTACGCGCCATCGGCCTCGGTGCGATTGCCTTCTGCGGCAGCAGCCTCGAACTTCTTGATGGCGGTCTTCAGTTCGGACTTCGTGGCCTTGTTGCGGGCGTTTCTCGCCTCGGCGATCAGAACGCGCTTCTTGGCAGACTTGATATTCGGCAAACCAAACACCTCCCTTTGGCAAAATCATTCGGCGGAATTTCCCACCGTGCAGAATGATATTTTAGCAGGGAAGTTTCCAAAAAGCAAGACTTTTTTCACATTTTCTGTTCAAATTTTGTATATTGTATGGCTGGACGCAAAACCTATGGCCGGAACCACAATATTTTGTGTTGGGAGGCGGCAGATTTTGTTTCAAAAACGCACGGATCTGGCCCTGGAGGCCCGGGAATTGTGGCAGGAATCGGCCCAGAGGACCAGCCGGCTTTCCGGCGTGAAGGCCGTCAAGACCCGCCAGGAGGGCTATCCCGTCACCCGGGTGGACATTCTGGACCAGCGGGGGGAGGAGGCTCTGGGCAAGCCGGTGGGCAGCTATCTGACCATTGACCTGACCACCTTCTGGCAGCGGAAGGCGGACTTTTTCGAGCGGGCAGTCCGGGTGGTGGGGGGCCAGCTGAAGGCCCTGCTGCCGGCAGAGGGCAGCGTGCTGGTGATCGGCCTGGGCAACGCGGCCATGACGCCGGACGCCGTGGGGCCCCTGACGCTGGACAGCGTTCTCATCACCCGGCACCTGATCGCCGCCATGCCCCGGCAGTTTGCGGGCTTTCGCCCCGTGGCGGTGCAGCGGACCGGAGTCCTGGGCACCACCGGCGTGGAGTCGGCGGAGGCGGTGCGGGGCATGGTTGAGCAGGTGAAGCCCGGCCTGGTCATCGCCGTGGACGCCCTGGCCTCCCGGCGGATGGGAAGGGTCTGCGCCACGGTGCAGCTCAGCGACACCGGCATCGTCCCCGGCTCCGGAGTGGGCAACCACCGCGCGGCGCTGAACGCCGAGACCCTGGGCGTGCCGGTGATCGCCCTGGGGGTGCCCACGGTGGTGGACGCCGCCACGCTGGCGGCGGACCTTTTGGAGGAGTCCGGCGTGGAGCAGGTGGACGAGGACAAGCTCCGGGAAAACGGCACCTTCATGGTGACCACCCGGGACATCGACCAGCAGGTGCGGGACCTTGCCAAGGTGGTGGGCTACGGCATCAACTGGGCCCTCCAGGACCTGGAGATCGAGGAGATGAACGCCCTGCTGAGCTGAGTTGCAAATCCCCTCCGGGCGTCGTACAATACCGACAAAGAGGGAGGTGGTCCCATGGAGTGGACGATCCGGCGGGAGGAGCCCGCCGACTATCGGGAGACCGAGGCGCTGACGCGGGCGGCCTTCTGGAACCAATACGCCCCGGGCTGCGTGGAGCACGCCCTGCTGCACCGCCTGCGGGGCTGTCCCGCCTTCGTGCCGGAGCTGGACCTGGTGGCGGTGCGGGACGGGCAGATCGTGGGGAACTGCGTGTGCGTCACGGGCCGCATCCGGGGAGACGACGGGACGGAGCGCCAGGTGCTGACCCTGGGGCCCATCTCCGTGCTGCCCCCGCTCCAGGGGCGGGGGATCGGCGGCGATCTGCTCCGAAGGACCCGGGCGCTGGCCCGGGACATGGGCTTCCGGGCCATTCTGCTGTGCGGAGACCCGGACTATTACACCCGCCACGGCTTTTCGCCGGCGGAGACCTGGGACGTCCGCACCTCAGACGGCATGTACGCCGCGGCCCTGCTGGGCTGCCCTCTGTACGAGGGCGCGCTGGACGGGGCGGCGGGCCGCTATTTTGAGGACCCCGCCTACGAGGTGGACCCGGCGGAGGCGGAGGCCTTCGACCGGGACTTTCCCCCCATGGAAAAAGTCTCCGGGACCGCCGGGCAGCGGCGCTTCCTGGAGCTGGCTGCCATGCGGCGTCCGGCGCCGGAGCGGCGGCGCCACTCCTGAGCGCAGATCCTCCTGCCCGGTGCGGGCCACAACGTCAAAGGAGGCGCGGCAGCTGCCGCGCCTCCTCTTTTTTCCGCTCCGCCGGGCGGGCTCACACGTCCAGCTCCAGCATCACCGGGCAGTGGTCGCTGCCCAGCACCTCGCTCCAGATGTCGGCGTTTCGGATCTTCTCCTTCAGCCGCTCCGAGACGAGAAAGTAGTCGATCCGCCACCCGGCGTTGTTCTTCCGGGCGTTGAAGCGGTAGCTCCACCAGGAGTAGGCCCCGGTCTTGTCGGGGTAGAGATAGCGGAAGGTGTCCACAAAGCCGCTGTCCAGCAGCCGGGTCATCTTCTGGCGCTCCTCGTCGGTGAAGCCGGGATTGCGGCGGTTGGGGCCGGGGTTCTTGATGTCGATCTCCCTGTGGGCCACGTTCAGGTCCCCGCAGTAGACCACGGGCTTTTTTCCGTCCAGCTCCAGGAGATAGTCCCGGATGTCGTCCTCCCAGGCCATGCGGTAGTCCAGCCGGGCCAGCTGGTCCTTGGAGTTGGGGGTGTAGCAGCACACCAGGAAAAACGCCGGGTACTCCGCCGTGATGACCCGGCCCTCGTGACGGTGCGCATCGATGCCGAAGTCGTAGGTGACGGCCAGGGGCTCCTCCTTTGTAAAGACGGCGGTGCCGGAGTAGCCGGCCTTGTCGGCACTGTTCCAGTAGCGGTGAAAGCCCGGCAGGTCGAACTCGGCCTGCTCCGGGCGCATCTTCGTCTCCTGGAGGCAGATCACGTCGGCGCCGGAGACGGCGCAGAAGTCCAGAAAGCCCTTCCCCAGGCAGGCCCGCAGGCCGTTGACGTTCCAGGATACCAGTCGCATATGCAGTTCCTCCGCGTTGTTTTTTCCCATTGTAGCGGATTTCCCGGGAAAAAACAATATTGCTCCGGCAGAACAAAAAGAGTACAGTAAAGATAAGGAATTCCGAAAGGGAGGTGGATGCCATGGCGCATCAGTCCGGCCTGCGGAACATGACCGCCGGCGGCGTGGCCGGTCATATCTTTGCCTTTGCCCTGCCCCTTCTGGCGGGGAGCTTCCTCCAGCAGCTGTACAACATGGTGGACAGCTGGGTGGTGGGCCGGTACGTGGGAGACTCGGCCCTGGCCGCCGTGGGCGTGGGATTCCCGGTGATCTTCATGTTCACATCCCTGTTCATGGGGCTTTCCAATGGCGGCACCGTGGTCATCGCCCAGTTCTACGGCGCCGGGAAGCTGGACCGGGTCCGGGACGCGGTGGACACCATCTACACCGCCTTCGTCTGGGCCGCCGTGCCGGTGACGGCGCTGGCCCTGCTGGTGGTGGAGCCCATTTTGTGGCTGCTGCGGGTGGACCAGAGCGCTTACCACGACGCCTGGGTGTATCTCATGGTGGTCTGCGCCGGGCTCATCGGCACCATCGGCTACAACCTCAACGCCGGCATCCTGGGCGGCCTTGGCAACAGCCGCTCCACACTGCTGTTTCTGGCCACCGCCGCCGTGCTGAACATCATCCTGGACCTGACGCTGGTGCTGTGGGCGGGGCTGGGAGTCCTGGGCGTGGCGTTGGGCACCATCATCTCCCAGGCCTTCTCCTGGCTCTTCGGCCTCTTTTACATCAACCGCCGCTATCCCCAGATCGCCATTCACCCCTTCTCCCGCCGGTTCGACCGGCAGCTGTTCCGCCAGATCATGGGCATCGGCCTGCCGGCGGGCATCCAGATGTCGCTGGTGGCGGTGGGGTCCATGGTCATCATGAGCAAGGTCAACTCCTACGGCGAGGCCTACACCGCCGGGTACAACGTGGGCTACAAGGTGGACCAGATGGCCTTCCTGCCGGTCCAGAGCCTGTCCAACGCCCTGACCGCCTTCGTAGGCCAGAACATGGGCGCCCGGCGGGAGGACCGGGCCCGGAAGGGCGTCCGGGTGGGCGTCGTGTCGGCGGTGGCGTGGTCCGTGATCATGGCGGCGGTGCTGATCCCCCTGGGCCCCGCCCTGATCGGCTTTTTCTCGGAGACGCCGGCCGTCGTCAGCGCCGGAACGGCGTACCTGCGGGGCATCATGCCCTTCTACGTGCTCTTCGCCGTGTTCTTCACCCTCAACAACGCCATGCGGGGCGCGGGAGAGAGCGTGTTCCCCATGGTGAACACGGTGCTGTCCCTGATCTTGCTGCGGGTGCCCTCCGTGTATCTCATGGCCAACCGCTTCGGACCGGAATTCATGTACTACGGCTTCGGCGTGGGCTGGGCCGCGGGCTTCGCCGCCACGGTGATCTACTACCTCTCCGGCCGGTGGAAGCGCCGGGGCTCCCTGGCGGACCGGGACGTGCCGCCGCCCGTGGGGGACCCATTGTAATTTCCGGGCGAAGCGTGTATAATAGGTATGTTGTCAATACCGGCCCTCTTCCATTCGGAGCGGCCGTGAAAGAAGGAGAACCCCATGGACAAGAAGAAATTCTATCTCACCACCCCCATCTACTATCCCTCCGACAAGCTCCACATCGGCCACACCTACTGCACCGTGGCCACCGACGCCCTGGCCCGGTATCACCGGCTCAAGGGCGAGGACGTCATGTTCCTCACCGGCACCGACGAGCACGGCCAGAAGATCGAGGACAAGGCCAGGGAGGCCGGCGTCACCCCCAAGGAATTCGTGGACCGGATCGTGGAGGGTCCCGCCGGTGTGCTGGACCTGTGGAAGCTGATGAACATTTCCAACGACCGCTTCATCCGCACCACCGACGACTACCATGTCGCCTCCGTCCAGAAGATCTTCCGGAAGATGTACGAGAAGGGCGATATCTATAAGGGCACCTACAAGGGCAAGTACTGCAAGCCCTGCGAGTCCTTCTGGACCGAGAGCCAGCTGGTGGACGGCAAGTGCCCCGACTGCGGCCGGGAGGTCCAGGACGCCGAGGAGGAGGCCTACTTCTTCCGGCTGAGCAAGTACGCCGACCGCATCCAGGACCTGCTGGAGAACACCGACTTCCTCCAGCCCCGGTCCCGGGTCAACGAGATGGTCAACAACTTTATCAAGCCGGGTCTTGAGGACCTGTGCGTGTCCCGGACCAGCTTCACCTGGGGCATCCCCGTGGACTTTGACCCGGGCCACGTGGTCTACGTGTGGGTGGACGCATTGTTCAACTACACCACCGCCCTGGGCCTCTTCAACGACAAGTACGACGACTACGACCACTACTGGCCCGCTGACGTCCACATCGTGGGCAAGGAGATCGTCCGGTTCCACTCCATCATCTGGCCCGCCATGCTGATGAGCATGGAGATGCCGCTTCCCAAGCACGTGTTCGGCCACGGCTGGCTGCTGCTGGACGGCGGCAAGATGTCCAAGTCCAAGGGCAACGTGGTGGACCCCTACATTCTCGCGGAGAAGTTCGGCGTGGACGCCCTGCGCTTCTTCCTGATGCGGACCTTCCCCTTCGGCTCCGACGGCAACTTCTCCAACGAGCTGCTGATCCAGACCATCAACACCGACCTTGCCAACGACCTGGGCAACCTGGTCTCCCGCACCACCGCCATGGCGGGCAAGTACTTCGGCGGACAGCTGCCCGCCGGCTGCAAGACCTGGGCCGCCCCGGAGCCCTACGACACGGAGCTGATCTCCCTGGCCTCCGGTCTGCGGAACCGGTACGAGGAGGCCATGGAGTCCTTCGCCCCCCACAAGGCTCTGGACGAGGTGTTCAAGGTCATCCAGCGGGCCAACAAGTATATCGACGAGTGCTCCCCCTGGGTCCTGGCCAAGGACATGGAGAAAAATGGCGCCCGTCTTGCCCACGTGCTCTATAACCTCCTGGAGACCGCCCGGATCTGCGGCGTGCTGCTGAGCCCCTTCATGCCGGGCAGCTGCGAAAAGCTCTTTGCCCAGATCGGCGCCGGCGAGGATGTCCGCACCTGGGGCAGCGCCGCCTGGGGCAGCCTCAGCGAGACCGCCGCCGTCACCAAGGGCGAGAACCTCTTCCCCCGGATCGACGTGGACAAGGCCATCGAGGAGTTGGAGGCCGCCGCGGCCGCCGCCAAAAAGGCCGCCCTGCCGGACATCGAGCTGGAGCCCCAGCTGACGGAGCCCGTGGATTTCGACACCTTCTGCAAGTCCGACTTCCGGGTGGTGAAGGTCAAGTCCTGCGAGGCGGTGAAGAAGAGCGAGAAGCTGCTCAAGTTCATCCTGGACGACGGCACCGGCACCGACCGGCAGATCCTCTCCGGCATCCACAAGTTCTATGAGCCGGAGGACCTGGTGGGCAAGACCCTGGTGGCCATCGTGAACCTGCCGCCCCGGAAGATGATGGGCCAGGAGAGCCAGGGCATGCTGATCTCCGCCGTCCACACGGAAAAGGGCGAGGAGAAGCTGCACCTGCTGATGGTGGATGATTCCATCCCCGCCGGTGCCAAGCTCTGCTGAGTGCGCCGGTCCCTCCGGTACAGCCCCCACCGTCGCGGCAGGACGATTCCCGGGCACCTGCGATGCCCGCCAATCGTGCCGCTTCCTCGAAACAATCTCGCTGTTTCCGCCCCCGGCGGCGCTTCGCCTGTTTCCCCGCGGGCGCCAAGCTCTGCTGAGCGCCGCAGCGCCATAAAACACCGCGCGGGCGGGACCTTTCGGTCCCGCCCGCGTTTTCTTCTCAGTTTACAGTCTGACGGAGAACACCTCCGTGTAGATGAGCCGCCCGTCCACCCGGTCCGAGCGCATGAGGCTGATCCGCTCCGCCGTCATGGCCGCCGGGGACACCTGCGTCTCGGGAACGGGCCCCCGCCACCGGCGGACCAGGGTCACGTGGGGCTTCCAGACCCGGCGCTCGATGGGAAAGCCCGCCGCCCGCAGGGTGTTTTGGACCGCACCGGCCAGGGCCTCCAGCGCCGGGCCGCCCCGGATGCCGGCCCACCAGAGATCCCCGAACCGGCCCAGGGGTCCGCCTGCCTCCAGCGAAACGGGTCCGCTGCCCGCCAGGGCCGCCAGGGCGGCCTTTACCTCTGCCAGCCGGTCCGTCTCCCCGATGAAGGCCAGCGTCAGGTGCAGGTTCTCCCGCCGGGTGAAGGTGCCCGCGCCCCGGCGCCGCAGGTCTCCCACCGCCGCCCAGAGGGCCTCCTCCACCGCCGGGGAGAACCGGATGGCCGCGAACAGCCGCATGGGACCGCCTCCTTTTTTCGTCTTTTCATTGCCTTTTATGGTAGCACAGTGCTACAATGGATGCAATGTCTGGAGACGGTACGGAAAGAAAGGAACCATTTCATGAGACTGCAAAGCGCGATTTTTGATATGGACGGAACGCTGCTGGACTCCATGCCCATGTGGCAGGGGCTGGGGACAGGGCTGCTGCGGCACTTCGGCGTGGAGCCCGCGCCGGACCTGCTGGAGCGGCTCAAGCCCATGACGCTGCGTCAGGGCGTCGTCTACTGCCGGGAGACCTACCACCTGGACGCCTCGGAGGAGGAGCTGATGGCCATGCTGGAGCGGCGGGTGGACGACTTCTACCACAGCGAGGTCCAGGCCAAGCCCGGCGTGCAGAAATTTTTGTCCCTGCTGAAGATGGAGGGGGTGTGGATGTACGTGGCCACCGCCACGGACCGCCACCTGGCCCAGGCCGCCCTGCGCCATGCCGGGATCGACGGCTACTTCCGGGGGATCGTCACCAGCGCCGACGTGGCCCGGGGCAAGGAGGAGAGCCCGGAGATCTACGAGCGGGCCATGCGGCGGCTCCAGTCCAACAAGAAGGACACGGTGATCTTCGAGGACGCCCTCCACGCCGTCCGCACCGCTAAGGCCGCCGGGTTCCGGGTGGCGGCGGTGTACGACCCCGCCGCCGAGGACGACCAGGCGGAGCTGCGGCAGCTGGCGGACTACTACATCCGCTCCTTTGACGAGATGTTTGAGGCCACGGCTCTGGAGTGAGCCTCCGCGCCGGACGGCGTCCGGTGTGTCTTTGCATACAGCGCCCCTCCGGCATCTCCCGGAGGGGCGCTTTTCAAAAAATTTTTCCGCCGGTGTAACGAACCGCCCCCGCCGGGGATACATGGACAGAAGGGAGGGAGGACCGCCGTGGAACCCATGGACGACATCTACCGCCGCCACGCCGCGACGGTGTACAAATACCTGCTCTCCCTGTGTCACGACCCCCACACGGCGGAGGAGCTGACCCAGGAGACCTTTTACCAGGCGGTCCGGTCCATCGGCCGCTTCGACGGGTCCTGCCAGGTGTCCACCTGGCTGTGCCAGATCGCAAAGCACCTCTTTTACCAGCACCTGCGCAGGCAGCGGCGGGAGACGCCCCTGCCGGAGGAGGAGGGGGCCCTGCCGCCCCTGCCCTCCGCCGAGGAGGAGGTGCTGGACCAGTCCGGGCGGCTGGACCTCCTGCGCCGGGTCCACGGTCTGCCGGAGCCGGGCCGGGAGGTGGTGTACCTGCGGATCTTCGGAAATCTCAGCTTCCGGGAGATCGGAGCGGTGCTGGGCAGGACCGAGACCTGGGCCCGGGTGACCTATTACCGCTGCAAGGAGCGGCTGAAAACCGGAGGTGAACGGGATGAAAAATGACCTGACCTGCGCCGTGGTGCGGGACCTGCTGCCCGCCTACGCCGAGCATTTGACGGCCCCGGAGACCAATGAGGCCGTGGAGCGGCATCTGGCCGGCTGTCCGGACTGCGCCGCCCGCCTCGACGCCATGCGCGCCCCGGAGCCGGAGCAGGAAGCGGAGACCGCCAAGGAGGTGGACTACCTCAAAAAGGTGAAGCGCCGCAGCTGGAAGCGGGTGGTGCTGGCGGTGCTTTTGACGGTGCTGGTGCTGGCGGGGGCCCTGGCGGCCAAGGTGTTTTTGATCGGCTCTCCCGCCTCGGCGGACACCATGGCCGTCCGTACCTGGACCGCCGGCGGACAGCTGTGGGTGGATGTCACCTCCAGTGTCTCCGCCAACGCCTGGTGGGGCTGGGACACGGAGGTGGAAAACGGCACCGCACGCATCACCGCCCGGGAGGGAATCGTCTCTCCCATCCACCCTACCGCCTGGGGCAGGATCGGCGTACCGTTGGAGGGAGTGGAAAAGGTATACCTCTGCGGCCGCCTCATCTGGCAGGAGGGGGAGACCATTGCCCGGGAGACCCTGGACCTGCTGGAGGCGAAAACCCCCTACGTGGGCAACGCCTCCACCGTGGGCCGCCTGGTGGGCTGCACGGAGATCCCGCAGCTGGGGGGCTACACCCTCTCCCTCCAGACCGGCGCAGAGCCCTACGGCTGCACCATCCAGCTCCAGACCGTCATGGGGACGGAGAACCGGGTAGAGGAGATCATGGAACAGGCGGCCTTCCGGCTGCTGGCCCTGGTGGGGAATCTGAGCGAGGTCTCCTGGACCTATACCGACGTGACCGGGGAGGTCCATACCGGCGCCGTCACGGAGGCCGACTACCTGCCCCTGATCAAGGACCCTCTGCCGTGGTACGGCGGCGTCCCCTCCGCCCAGGAGCTGGATGTGCAGGCCAGCCTAAAAGACTATGCGGATACGGCGGTCCATTTTCAGCGGCTGTGCAGGTTCCTGGACACGCAGTGCTCCCTCCGCCGCAGCTATGAACAAGACCCAGACCTGCTGATCGCCTATTGACAAAAGACCGGGCCCCCCGCCATTTCGGCGGAGGGCCCGGTCTCTATTTTTACACACACAAATGGGACGCGCACAGTCGAAAAGCGGGGCCTCACCGGACGAAGAACCGGTAGCGGATGGTCTGGCGGTACTCCGCCCTGGCCCGCAGCACGGGGGAGGGGAAGTTCGCGTGGTTCACCGCGTCGGGGAAGAACTGGGGCTCCAGGCACACGGCGTGGCCGGGGCCGTAGACGGCGCCGGCCACGCCGGTCCGCTCGGTCAGAAAGCCCGCGGTATAGAGCTGCATGCCGGGAAGAGACGTGGACAGTTCCAGGCCGATGCCGGTCCGGGGGCACCACAGCTCCGCCGCCGGAGCGCCGCCCTGGTCCAGCACGTAGTTGTGGTCATAGCCCCGGCTGGCCGCGAGAAATGCCTCGCCCAGCCGGTCGCCCAGGACCGCGCCGCTGCGCAGGTCCAGCGGCGTGCCCGCCACCGGAGCGATCTCTCCGGTGGGGACGTTGCCCGCTCCCGCGGGGGTGTAGGCCTCGGCGCGGACCGTCAGCGTATGGTCCGACACCGGTCCGCCGTCGTGGCCGGCCAGGTTGAAGTAGGCGTGGTTGGTGAGGTTCACCACCGTGTCGGCGTCGCTGACGGCCCGGTAGTCCACGGTCAGGGTGTCGCCGGAGAGGGCGTAGGTGACCTCCGCGTGGACATTGCCGGGGAAGCCCTCCTCCCCGTCGGGGGAGTCCAGCGCAAAGGTGACGGCGCCGGGGGCGCAGGTAAAGCGCCAGAGCTTCTTGTGGAAGCCCACCACGCCGCCGTGGAGCTGGTTGGCCCCCTCGTTGGCGGTCAGGCGGAAGGTCCGGCCGTCCAGGGTGAAGGCGGCGCCGCCGATGCGGTTGGCGCAGCGGCCGATGGTGCCGCCGAAGCAGGCGTCGCGGTCCCGGTAGTCCTCCACGCGGTCATAGCCCAGGCAGATGTCCGTGGCCCGGCCCTGCCGGTCGGGGACGCGGATGGCCCGGACGGCGGCCCCGAAGGGCAGCAGCTCCACCTGGATGTCTCCCTTCCGCAGGCGGATCAGGGGGATATCCTGTCCCTCCAGGGTGCCGAAGGGCGTGGTCTCGCACATGGCTCAGCCCTCGTAGCCATTGGGATGGCTGGAGTGCCAGGCCCAGGCGTCGGCGATGATCTCCTCCAGGCCCCGCTTGGGCGTCCAGCCCAGGACCTCGGCGGCCTTGTGGTTGGAGGCGATCAGCACGGAGGGGTCGCCGGCACGGCGGGGCTCCACCACGGCGGGGATGGCTTTGCCGGTGACCTTGCGGGCGGTGTCGATGATCTCCTTAACGGAGTAGCCGTCGCCGCTGCCCAGGTTGAACGCGCCGCTCTCGCCGCCCTTCTCCAGATACTCCAGGGCCAGCAGGTGGGCCTCCACCAGGTCGCGGACGTGGATGTAGTCCCGGATGCAGGTGCCGTCGGCAGTGGGATAGTCGTCGCCGTAGATGCCGATGTGGTCCCGCTGGCCCAGGGCGGTCTTGAGCACCAGGGGGATCAGGTGGGACTCGGGGTTGTGGTCCTCGCCGATGCCAACGTCGGTGTTGGCGCCGGCGGCGTTGAAGTAGCGCAGGGCGGCGTAGCGGATGCCGTAGGCCTTGTCGCACCACTTGAGCATGCCCTCGATGGCCAGCTTGCTGGCGCCGTAGGGGTTGGTGGGCTCGGTGCGGTCGGTCTCCTCGATGGGCTGCTTCTCCGGCTCACCGTAGGTGGCGGCGGTGGAGGAGAACACAATGCGCTTCACGCCGTGGTTCTTCATGGCGGTCAGCATGGACTGGGACCCGGCCACGTTGTTGCCGTAGTACTTCAGGGGGTCGGTGACGCTCTCGCCCACCAGGGAGAATGCGGCGAAGTTGATGACGCCGTCGATGTCGTTCTCGGTGAAGATGCGGTCCAGGAAGGCCGCGTCCCGCAGGTCGCCCACGTACAGCTTCACGCCGCCCTTGACGGCCTGCCAGTGACCGGTGCGCAGGTTGTCCGCCACCACGGTGTTGATGCCCCGCTCCTTGAGAAGCGCCACCATGTGGCTGCCGATGTAGCCGGCGCCGCCGGCGACAAGGATCGTTTTCATATCGTACTCCTCCTTATTTCACGCTGTTGATAAACCGCTCGAAGGCCAAGCGGCCTTCGGAAGTGCACTTGTAGACGCCGGCGTCCTCCAGCACCCGGGCGAA
Source organism: Dysosmobacter sp. Phy (assembly GCF_054476235.1). Lineage (NCBI taxonomy): Bacteria > Bacillati > Bacillota > Clostridia > Eubacteriales > Oscillospiraceae > Dysosmobacter > Dysosmobacter sp. Phy. The sequence continues at coordinate 1,195,238 of NZ_CM136997.1, read as the reverse complement.
CACCCGGCCCACCTCGGTGTGCAGGATGTCCATGACATTGTCCGCCGTGAAGGTGTAGCGCTTCTTGAGCTCCTCCACCCAGTCGGCGTGCTTGGCGATGGCCTCGTCGGCGCGGAGGTCGCCGCCCTGCACCAGCACGTCCGCCAGCTGGGAAAGCTCGCTCTTGAGGCGGGAGGGCAGCACGGCCAGGCCCATGACCTCGATGAGGCCGATGTTCTCCTTCTTGATGTGGTGGAGCTCCTGGTGGGGGTGGAACACGCCCAAGGGGAACTCCTCGGTGGTGAGGTTGTTCCGCAGCACCAGGTCCAGTTCGTACTGATCCCCCCGCCGCCGGGCGATGGGGGTGATGGTGTTGTGGGGCTCGCCGTCGGTCTCGGCGTAGATGCCGGCGGCCGGGTCGGAGTAGGCCCGCCAGGCGGTGAGGATCTTCTCCGCCAGGTCCACCAGGCGGCCATCGTCGGCGCAGCGCAGGCGGATGACGGACATGGGCCACTTGACGATGCCCGCGGTCACGTCCTCAAAGCCAGGGAAGGAGACGGCCTTTTCGATCTCCGCCCGCTCCATGGCGAAGGTGTAGTGGCCGCCCTGGAAGTGGTCGTGACTCAGGATGGAGCCGCCCACGATGGGCAGGTCCGCGTTGGAGCCCACAAAGTAGTGGGGGAACTGGACCACGAAGTCCAGGAGCTTGCGGAAGGCGGAGCGGTCGATCTTCATGGGCACGTGGCGGCCGTTAAAGACGATGCAGTGCTCGTTGTAGTAGACGTAGGGGCTGTACTGGAAGAACCAGTCCTGCCCGTCAATGGTGATGGGGATGATGCGGTGGTTCTGCCGGGCGGGATGGTCCATGCGGCCGGCGTAGCCCTCGTTCTCCCGGCACAGCTGGCACTTGGGATAGCCGCTCTGGGCCGCGGTGCGGGCGGCGGCGATGGCCTTGGGGTCCTTCTCCGGCTTGGAGAGGTTGATGGTGATGTCCAGGTCGCCGTAGGCCGTGGGGGTGACCCACTTCACGTCCCGGGCGATGCGGTAGCGGCGGATGTAGTCGGTGTCCTGGCAGAAACCGTAGAACCAGTCGGTGGCGGCCTTGGGGGACTGGGCCAGCTTTTCCTTGAATTCCCCGATCACCTGGGAGGGGCGGGGGGTGAGACGGCCCATGAGCTCCGTGTCCAGCAGGTCCCGCTCGGTGACGCCGCCGGAGATGACGCCCCGGGCCTCGGCGTCGTCCAGCAGGGTCTTTAAGATCTCCTCCAGCTCCATGGCCGGGACGGTCTCCGGCCGGTCATACGCGCTGATGCCCAGAGCCCCCAGCACCCGGTTTTCCGCCCAGGTGCGGTCGCACTCCTCGATGAGCCCCTTGTCCACGGCGTACTGGACCAGGGCCGCAACGCTTGCATCGATCATGTCGTTCTCTCCTTCCTCTCAGCCAAGGCGGACGCCGCCCACCGGGCGGATGGTCACCACATGGCAGCTGCCCTGACCCAGGACCGCCTCGGTCCGGGTCTTGAATTCCTCCAACAGATCCAGGGGCACGTAGGCCTGGGCGGTGCCGCCGAAGCCGCCACCGTGGACCCGGACGGCGCCCCGGCCGTTCAGAATGGCCTCGCACAGCGCCAGGGTCACCATCAGCTCCTGGTGCTCCGCGGCGCCGGTGGGCACCACGTTCTGCAAATACATGGCGGAGGAGCGGCCGGACTGGCGGACCAGATCCAGGTAGCCCTCGAAGTCCCCCTTGCGCAGGGCCTCGGCCTGGGCCGCCGCCCGGCGGTTTTCGGCGTAGACGTGGAAGGCCCGCAGCACGCCCCGGTCCCCGGCAGCCTGCCGCACCCGGGGCAGCTCGGCCAGGAACTCCGCCTCCGGCACCTCCCGGAGGACCTCCTTGCCGAAGCACCGGCACACGGCCTTGAGCTCGTCGGTGATGGCGGCGTACTCGCCGGTCAGGTCCGCGTGATCCGCGCCGGAGTCCAGAATGCACAGGGCGTACCCCTGGGCGTGGAGGTCCAGGGCGATGCTGTCCACCACGGGGCTGGCGGTGTCGGCGAAGTCGATGGCCACCACGCCGCCCACGGAGGAGGCGGTCTGATCCATGAGGCCGCAGGGCTTGCCGAAAAAGACGTTTTCGGCGTACTGGCCGATCTGGGCGATCTCCACGGCGGAGCACTTGCCGTCCCAGAACAGCTCACCCAGCATGGTGCCGATCAGCACCTCAAAGGCGGCGGAGGAGCTGAGGCCGCTGCCGCCGGGCACGTCGGAGATGACGTAGGCGTCCAGGCCGGCGTTCGTCAGGGGGCAGCCCAGGGCGGCCATCCGGGCGGCCACGCCCCGGATCAATGCGGCGGAGGTGTTCTCCTCGCCGCTCTGGGGAGTCAGCTCCCGCAGGTCCACCACGATCATGGGGTAGCCCTGGGACTGGATGCGCAGCATGCCGCTCTGGTTGGGGGCGGCGGCGGCCAGGATGTCCAGGTCCACGGCGGCGGCCAGGACCCGGCCGTGCTGGTGGTCGGTGTGGTTGCCGCCCAGCTCCGTGCGGCCGGGGGCGGAGAAAAATGCCTCCGGCAGGCTCTCAAAGGTCTTGGTGAAGCCTGCGGCGGCCACGGCGCACCGCTCCTTGGCGGCGGCCAGTCCCTCAGCGCCGTACACGGCGGCGAGCCGCTGGTCCAGGGCGCCGGAGCGCAGGGACTGTTCCAGGGTCTGATGTTCCATAGCGTTGCCCTCCTGTTGTCGTTCTTTCTGTTCTTAAGCTATCAAATGCCGGGGGGATTTTCCATTCATTTCCGTGTCCCCTTTATGGATTTTTGTTGCAAAGCGCCCCAAATGGCGGTATGCTGTCCCCAGAGGATATCACAGGGGAGGCATGCAGCCATGACACGGGATTTCAAGCACTCCTTCAAGACGGCCCAGCGGCCGGAGCTGTCCCTGGCGGTGTACAACGCGGGCTTTCAGAAGTGCCCGCCGCTCTACGGCTGGGGCCCCGGCATCCGGGACCACTACCTGATCCACTACATCCTCTCCGGCCGGGGCGCCTGCCGGATCGGGGAGGGGCAGTGGGAGCTGCAGGCCGGGGACGCCTTCCTGGTGCGGCCGGAGCAGGCCGCCCACTACCAGGCCGCGGCGGAGGATCCCTGGGAGTACTACTGGGTGGGCTTTGCCGGGCCCAGCGCGCCGCTGCTGCTGTCCGCCACGGTGTTCGCCGCAGGGCCCGTGGCCCGGCCCAAGGCCGGAGACCGGCTGCGCCAGGCGCTGCTTGAGATCTACAAGGCCCGGGGGTCCGGCTACTCCAGCGCGGTGCGGATGGCGGGCTACCTTCAGGCGGCCCTGGGCCTTTTGATGGAGGAGGAGCCCGCCCGGCCCGAGGAGGCCCTGGCGGACTACGCCCGCCGGGGGGCGCAGTTCATCCAGCGCAATTACTCCCGGCCCATCGGGGTGGAGGAGGTGGCCCGGGAGGTCCGGCTCAGCCGCAGCCATCTCTACCGGGCCTTTCAGGCGGTGTACGGGTGCTCCCCCAGCGAGTATCTGACCCGCTGCCGGCTCCAGCGGGCCCGGCAGCTGCTTGCCTCCACGGCGCTGCCGGTGGGGGCGGTGGCGGCGTCGGCGGGATTCGAGGACCCGCTGTACTTCTCCCGGCTGTTCCGCCGGCGGACCGGACAAAGCCCCTCCGCCTGGCGGGAGGCCCGCTTCGGCGGAGGGGCGGCCACGGGGCTCACGCCTCCGGCAGAAAGTCCTCCAGATTCTCCTTTGTGACGGCGGTGTATTCCAGCCACACGTACTTCCCGTCCTCCAGCGCCACGGCGGAGGCGGCATCCTGCCCTCCGGCCAGGGCGCAGCACAGGTCCAGAATGCTCTCCGCCTGACCGGCGGCGTCGTTCTGAACGGTGCCCTTCAGCGTCCCGGCGGCCACAGCCTCCAGGGCCGGGGGCGTGGCGTCCACCCCCACGATGAAGGGCAGCTCCGCCTCCGTCATCCCGGCGGCCATACACGCGTCGATGGCCCCCAGGGCCATGTCGTCATTGTTGGAAAACACCACCTCGATGGTGTCCCCAAAGGTCTCCAGCCACTGCTGCATCCGCAGCGTGGCCTGACCGCGGACCCAGTCGGCGCTGTTGCTGGCCAGCTTTTCCACCGCCACGCCGGCCTCTGTCAGGGTCTTGACGCAGTACTCCGTCCGCAGCAGGGCGTCCTGATGGCCGGGCTCGCCCTCCAGCATCACATATTGCAGCACACCGTCGCCGTTGCGGTCCAGGGCGGCGGTGTTTTTCTGCCAGGCGTCCAGCACGATCTGGCCCTGGAGGATCCCGGCCCGGTCCGCCTTGGACCCCACGTAGTAGGCCTGGTCCCAGCGGTCCAGATCCTCCTGCACCGGCTGACGGTTGAAAAAGACGATGGGCACCCCGGCGGCCTGGGCCTTGTCCACGATCACCGCCGCGGCGGTCCGGTCCACCAGGTTCACACAGATCACGTCGCAGCCCTGCTGCAAAAACCGGTCCACCTGCTCGTTCTGGGAGGCCTGGGAGCTGCGGGCGTCGGCGATGTTGAAGTTCAGCTTGACGCCCAGGGCCTCCTCCCGGGCGCGGGCCAGCTGCTCCAGGCTCTGGACCACGGTGGAGAGGAAGGTGTCCTCCTGGAGGTACAGTGCCACGCCCACCCGGATGGTGGGGGTCTCCCGGCCCGGTGCGCAGCCGCAAAGGGCCAGCAGCAGCGCCGCCAGGACCAGCAGGGAACAGGGCCGTCTCATCCGTCTACTCATGGGGGACCTCCTTGTCTCAAAAAATCCGCGGGGAGCCGTCTCAGCGGGTCACGGGGAACAGCAGCTTCTGGTTTTCCGGCTCGTACATGTTCTCCTGGCGCACCAGCACGAATTCCAGCGGCTCCACCTGGAAATAGCTCTGGCCCTGGATGGCCCGCACGGCGGCGCCCACGGCCAGGTAGCCGGCGGCAAAGTCGTTCTGAGCGGCGATGGAGAGGATGGTGCTCTGCTCCAGATAGGCGGCCACCGTGGCGGTGGAGCCGGCGCCGTAGAGCAGCGGCGCATCCTCCCGGCCCGCCAAGAGGGCGGCGGCCTGCTCCAGGTCCGCGGCGTCAAAGGCCACCACCGCCGCGGCGCTCATGGCGGAGAGCGTCCGCTCCATGGCCACGGTCAGGGTCTCCGTGCCCACGGGGCTGCACCGGTAGACCCGGCGCCCCGCCGCCTTGAGCAGGATCTCGGCGGCCCGGATACGGTCGTTGATCCCGTTATCCTCCGCCGTGTCCAGCAGGATCACCAGCGATCCCTCCGGCGCGCCGTTGAGGGCGGCGGTGCCCATGGCCTCGCCCAGGGCGGTGTTGTCGGCGCCGATACAGGCGCGGGCACCGGCGTCGGACAGGTCGGTCTCCAGCGTCACCACCGGAGTGCCGGCGGCGGTGATCTCCCGCACCGTCTCCGCCAGGGCCGCCCGGTCCGACGGGATCAGCAAAATGGCGTCTGTTCCGGTCTCCGCCTCCCGCTCCAGCAATTCCCGCTGCTCCGCCGGCACATCCTCCCCGGCGGGGGTCAGAAAGCGCAGCTCGGCGCCCAGATCCACCGCCGCCTGCTCCATCCCCTGGCGCACCACGGACCAGGCGGACGCGTCGCTCTGGCGGTAGAGCACGGAGATCTCCAGCAGCCGCTGGGGCTGGCCGGAGCGGACCGGATCCACGGTCAGCAGCAAAAACAGCACGCACAGGCTCAGCAGGGGCACCACCAGCTGCAAAAGGACCTTTCGCTTCATGGCTTCCCCTCCTTCCCCTGATCCGGCACCTTCTCCAGGGCCGGCAGGCGGATCTGCACCCGGGTCCCGGCGTCGGGCTCACTGTGGATGGTGAGGCCGTAGCGCCGGCCGAAGCTCAGCTGGATCCGCTGGTGGACGTTGCGCAGCCCGATGCCGGAGCCCTTGGAATTGGTGTTGGCCCGGGGCGCGTCCGGGTCCAGCAGCCGCTCCACCACCTCCTCCGGCATGCCGGGGCCGTTGTCCGTGACGTCGATGACCACGTCGTCTCCCTCCCGGCGGGCGGAGATGCGGATTTCCCCGTCCCCGTCGGCGTAGGCCATGCCGTGGTAAATGGCGTTTTCCAGGATGGGCTGGACGATGAGCTTGATGGTATACAGCTTCTCCACGCCGTCCTCCGCCTCGATGACGGCGGAGAACTTGTTTTTGTAGCGCATCTTCTGGATGGTGAGGTAGTTGCGGGCGTGCTCCAGCTCGTCGGCGATGGGGATGATGTTGCTGCCCCGGCTCAGGGAGATCCGGAACAGCCGGGCGAGGCTGGTCAGCATCACCGTGGCCTCCTCCGTGCGTCCGTTTTCCGTCATCCACACCACGGAGTCCAGGGTGTTGTAGAGGAAGTGGGGGTTGATCTGGGACTGGAGCACATCCAGCTCGCTGCGGCGCTTTTCCGCCTCCTGCTGGACGATGTCCGCCATCAGGTGGCGCATGGTGGAGACCATGGAGCGGATGGAGTGGCTCAGGTGCTCCACCTCATAGGGCCCGCCCACGTCGAAGTCCACCTGCTGCACGCCGGCCTCCAGCTCCTTGACGGCCCGGTCCAGCTTCTTCACCGGGGCGGTGATCCACTCGGACAGGCGCAGGTTCACGAAAATCAGCAAAAACACGGAGAACAGCACGATGAACAGGAAGAACAGCATCAGCTGGCCGTAGTTGTCCAGCAGCTCCTCCGCCGGCACCACGCTGACCAGCTTCCACCCCGTGTAGCCCACGGTTTTGACCGTCACCTGGCGGTGCTCGCCGTTGAAGGTCTCGGTGTGGGTGCCGTCGGTGTAGGCGGCGGCCGCCCGGTTGTTCTCCTCCAGCAGCCCCGCGTAGATCAGCTGCTGGCGGGGGTGGTAGATCAGCTCCCCGGCGTCGTCGGTCAGGTAGAGGTAGCCGCCGGAGGCGGACAGGTCCACGTCCTTGCAGATCTGCTCGATGCCGGCGAAGCTCATGTCCACCAGCAGCACGCCGCCCTGGGTGCTGCCGTCCCAGGTCAGCTCCGTGTAGCGGCTCAGGGACACCACCCAGCGGTAGCGGTAGTCCGGGTCGTCGAAGAGGTTCTGCACATGGGGCGTGGAGAAGTGGAGGTTCTCGATCCGCTCCGTGGCGGCGGTGAACCAGCTCTCCCGCTCCGGGGAGACGCTGTTTTTCAGCACGCCCATGGGGCTGGCCGCCAGGAGCCTGCCCTCCTGGGAGAACAGGGCGATGGACACCAGGGAGTCCCGGTTGCTCTCATAGAGCAGCTCCAGCTCGGAAGAGGGGTCCTCCTCCGCCAGGTCCAGATCCTTGATGACGTGGTAGTAGGCCGCGTCGGACACCCGCATCATGCTGCGCAGGTAGCTGTCCAGGTTCAGATTCACCTGGGCCAGGACCCGCTGGCTGTTCTCGGACTGCTGGGCGTTGGAGGTGGCGGAAAAGCGCAGGAACAGCGTCAGCCCCATGAACACCATGCCCAGCACCGCCACCGCCGTGAAGGAGGCGGACAGGATCATCTGGATGCTGGTGCTGCGGTAGGCGCTCTGCCAGCGCCGGGCAAGGCCGGCGATCTTCTCCCGCATGGGGGTTCCTCCTCTCCTGGTATTTCCGCGGCGCGCCGGAGGCGGCCCGGCCGTCCCGGCGTCCGGACGCGCTGCCTCAGCCGGAGCGGAACTTAGTGGGGCTCATGCCGAAGTGGCGCTTGAACACATAGCTGAAATAGTTGGGGTCCTCATACCCGCAGCGGCGGGCGATGAGGTAGGTCTTGTCCTCGGTGTTCCGCAGGGCGGCGGCCGCCGCCTCCATCCGCACCACAGTGACATAGGCGGTGAAGCTCATGCCGGTCTCCCGCTTGAACAGGGTGGAGAAGTACGCGGGGGAGAGGTGCAGGTGCTCGCACAGGGCCTCCACCGAGAGCGTGCTCTCCCCATAGTGGGCGTGGATGAAGTCCTTGGCCCGCTCCACGGCCCGGCCCGCCGAGTCCGTGCGCCGGTTGCGCAGCTGGGTCCGGATCCGCAGGCACTTGTCCAGACACCACTCCTCCAGCGCCTCCGGCGAGTCGAAGTCCGTGGCCTTCATCAGTCCCGTGAACCCGGCGCCGAACACGCTCTCCGTGTCCAGATCCGCCTCCCGGGCCACCTTCAAAAGGCAGGTCAGCAGTTCCAGGAAGAACAGCTGCCACTGGGCCGGGGAGAGGCCGGAGGGACGCAGCTTGTCCGTCAGACGGTCCAGCACCGCCCGCAGCTCCTCGTCGCCGCCCAGCTTCAGCGCGCTGGTCAGCTCCTGCTCGTCGCTCTCGGTGAACATCAGCCGGGCGCCGCCGTCGGGCTCCAGGTCTCCGATGTAGATGGCCTGGCCCCGGCCCACCATGCCCCGGTACTCCAGGGCGCTGCGGGCGCCGTCGGCGGAGCGGGGCAGGTCCTCCGGCGCCGGGACCGGGGCCCCCACGCCGGCGGTCAGGGTCAGGTGGAGGTAGCTCTCCGCCAGGGCGCAGACCCGGTTGAGCTGGGCGATCAGCTCGTAGACGGCGCCCCCGCTTTCCAGGGACACCACCAGGGCCACGGACTCGTTGTAGGGGAAGGGGCGGCACACGCACCCGGCGGGGTGCAGGTGCTCCTCCAGCAGCTGCTGGACCAGCAGGGCCGTCAGCTCGCTCTGGTCCGCGGCGCCCACGTGGAGCAGCGCCGCCACCAGGTCCCCGCCGCCCAGCTCCACGTCGTACCGCTGGGCCAGCTCCGCCATTCGCTCCCGGGGCACGTGGCCGTCCAGCAGGCGGGACAAAAAGAGGTTGCGCAGCAGGGGCAGGCTCTCCTCGTAGCGCTGGCGCAGCTGCTCGGCGTCCCGTCGCTCGGTCCGCTCCCGGTCCAGCTGGCCGTGGATCCGCTCCAGCACGGCGGTCAGCTCCGGGGCGTTGATGGGCTTGAGGATGTACTCCGACACGTTCATCTGGATGGCCTGCTTGGCGTACTCGAAGTCGTCGAAGCCGGAGAACACCACGAACTTGGACGCCGGCAGCCGCTCCGTCAGGATGCGGCACAGCTCCAGCCCGTCCATGAAGGGCATCTTGATGTCCGTCAGCACCACGTCGGGCTGCAGGGTCTCCGCCAGCTCCAGGGCGTCCTGGCCGTTTTCCGCCTCGCCCACCAGGGAAAAGCCCAGGCCCTCCCAATCCATTTTGCGGCTGATGCCGACCCGGATGTCCTCCTCGTCGTCCACCAGCAGCACCCGATACTGCTCCATGGGGTCCTCCTCCCTTTCCTTTGATTCAGTATACCACGCCCCGGCGGGAAAACAAAGGGGGCGCGCATCCCGAAGAAGATGCGCGCCCTCCTGCGGGACGTTGCCGTTATTATCTCTTGACCAGATACTTGCGCATATCCAGGGCGCAGGCGAAGAGGATGATGCCGCCCTTGATGATGTAGAACAGGTCCTGGTTGATGCCGATCATGTTCAGGCCCACGAAGATCAGGCGCAGCATCAGAACGCCGATGACGATGCCGCGGATCTTGCCGATGCCGCCGACGAAGGAGACGCCGCCGATGACGCAGGCCGCGATGGCGTCGGACTCGTAGTTGAGGCCGGTGTTGGCGGTGTTGGAGGCCACGCGGGCGCCCTCGATGAAGCCGGTGACGGCGTACATGGCGCCGGCCAGGGCAAAGACCATGATGTTGGTGGCAAACACGTTGACGCCGGACACGCGGGCGGCCTCTTCATTGGCGCCCAGGGCGAACATGTTCTTGCCGAAGGTGGTCTTGTTCCAGATGAACCACATGAGGGCGGTGCAGATCAGGGCGATCCACACGTAGTTGGGAATGGGCGTGCCGCCGATCTTCAGCAGGGAGCCGGTGATAAAGCCGGAGTAGCTCTTGTCAAGGCCCGAGATGGCCATGCCGTTGTTCTCGCCGGCCTTGACGTACAGCAGCAAAATGGTGTAGATGATCAGCTGGGTAGCCAGGGTGACGATGAAGGGATGCAGCTTGTACTTGGCCACAAAGAAGCCGTTGAAGGCGCCGATGGCACCGCCGATGACCATGGCCAGCAGCAGCACCAGCAGAACCGGCGGCGGGGTCAGGTTGGGCCACATCTTGCTGGCGGCGTCCACGGCCTGGAGGAGGGACGCGGAGATGCAGGCGGTCAGGCCCACGATGCGGCCGGCGCTCAGGTCGGTACCGGTCAGCACGATGCATCCGCCGACGCCCAGGGCCACCGGCAGGTAGGCGCAGGTCTGGGCCAGGATGTTGATGATGGAAGCGGGCTTGAGGAAGTTCTGGTTGACGATGGCGATGTAGATGACGGCGATCACCATGATGATGATCAGGGCGTTGTTGAGAACGGTGTCCAGCACGCGCTGGGCAGTCCAGGGCTGCTTGGCCGCAGCTTTGGCCTTAGCCTCTTTCTCCATGGTTTTGGATTCCTTGCTCATAGGTGATATCCCCCTCTATTACACATATTTGGCGGCCAGGGTAAGGATCTCCTCCTGGCTGGTGTTCTTGGCGTCCACTTCGCCGGCCAGCAGGCCGCCGGACATGACCAGGATCCGGTCGCACACGCCCAGCAGCTCCGGCATTTCGGAGGAGACCATGACCACGCCCTTGCCCTCTTTGGCCAGGTTGATGATCAGCTCGTAGATCTCGTACTTGGCGCCCACGTCGATGCCGCGGGTGGGCTCGTCCAGCAGCAGCACCTCCGGCTTGGTCAAAAGCCACCGGCCGATGATGACCTTCTGCTGGTTGCCGCCGGACAGGGACCGGATCTGGGTGTCCTGGCTGGGCGTCTTGATGCGCATGGCCTGGATGGCCCACTCGGTGTCGGCCCGCATCTTCTTGTCGGACAGGCAGATACCGCCCATCAGATAGCTCTTCAGGTTGGAGATGACGGTGTTGTCCAGGATGCTGCGGATGCCGAAGATGCCGGTGGCCCGGCGCTCCTCGGTCAGCAGGGCAAAGCCGTTTTTGATGGACTCCCGGGGAGAGCGGTTCTTGATCTCCTTGCCGTGGAGGCGGATGGTGCCGCCGCCCTTGGTCATGGAGCCGAACAGGTTCTCCAGCACCTCGGTGCGGCCGGAGCCGTCCAGACCGGCGATGCCCAGGATCTCACCGGCGCGCAGCTGGAAGCTGGCGTCCCTGAGGCGGGTGTACTTGCCGGACAGGTGCTCCACGTCCAGGATGACCTCGCCGGGGACGTTCTCCTTGGGGGGGAAGCGGTTGGTGAGCTCGCGGCCCACCATGAGGCGGATGATCTCCTCCATGGTCAGCTCGCTGGCGGGGCGGGTGGCCACGTACTGGCCGTCGCGCATGATGGTGACGTCGTCGCTGATGCGGAGGATCTCCTCCATCTTGTGGCTGATGTAAATGATGCCGCAGCCCCGGTCACGCAGCATGTTGATGATGCGGAACAGGTGCTCCACCTCAGTCTCCGTCAGGGAGGAGGTGGGCTCGTCAAAGACGATGACCTTGGCGTTGTAGCTGACGGCCTTGGCGATCTCCACCATCTGCCGCTGAGAAACGGGCAGGGTGGACATGATGGCCCGGGGATCCACATGGACCTCCAACTCATCGAAGATCTCCTTGGTGCGCTTGCGCATGATGCTCTCGCTGACCATGATGCCGCCCACCTTGGGGTAGCGGCCCAGCCACAGGTTGTCGGTGACGGTGCGGGTCAGGGCCTGGTTGAGCTCCTGGTGTACCATGGCCACGCCGTTTTCCATGGCCTCCTTGGAACTCTTGAAGTTGACCTCCTTGCCCTCCAGGGTGATGGTGCCGCTGTCCTTGGCATAAATGCCGAAGAGGCATTTCATCAGAGTGGACTTGCCCGCGCCGTTCTCGCCCATCAGGGCGTGGACAGTGCCGGGGCGGACCGTCAGGGACACGCCGTCCAGGGCCTTGACACCGGGGAATTCCTTGGTGATCCCCCGCATTTCCAGCAATGCCGGCTGTTCCATATCTGTTTCCTCCTTTACACACAAATTTTCGCTGAAGCTTCTGCCTCGGCCGCGTCCGGAGGGCGCGGCTCAGGCAGAGGCTCCATCCCGTCATAGAAAAAGGCCCCTGTTTTGAGCCGTGGGGGAGCGGGGCTGCCGGTGTTCGACAGCCCCGCTCGTCACATCACTCAGCGTTGGGGCAAGGTGTTCAGACCGAATCAGGCCGTGACCATGGCGTAAGGCACACGGATCTTGGCGCAGTCGGCGTCCACATTGTAGCTGTCGGTGTTGTCCATCAGGGCGGCACCGGAGCCGATGTTGTTGATCAGGGTCAGGATGGTGTTGGCCATGCCCTCGGCGTCCTGCTTGACGGTACCGGTCATCTGGCCGTTCTGGATCTTCTGGACGGCGGAGTCCATGGCGTCGACGCCGTAGACGGGGATGGTGGTGGAGCCCTCGTCGCCGGTGTTGTAGCCGGCGGCCTGCAGAGCGGCGATGGCGCCCTCGGCCATGCCGTCGTTGTTGGCGATGACCAGCTCGATCATGTTGTTGGAAGCCTCAGAGTAGGAGGCCAGGATGGTGGTCATGTAGTCGGTGGCGGCCTGAGAGGACCAGCTGCCGGTGGTGTCCACCAGGTACTTGGAGGAGTTGTTGGCGTCATAGAAGGACAGGGCGGGCTTGCCGGCCTCGGTCAGCAGGGCGTCGGCGTCCTCCACGGCGAACTGGGTGCGGTACTCGGCCTCGGCGTTGCCCTCCTGGCCCTTGAACAGGACGTAGGAGATGGTGCCGTCGCCGTTGAGATCCACGGCGTCATAGTTCTCCAGCAGGTAGGTGCCGATCATCTCGCCCTGCATGTGGCCGGCCTCGGCGGCGTCAGTGCCGACGAAGGCGCAGTTCTCATAGCTGTCGACGACCTCGTTGGCAACCTCGCGGTTGAAGAAGATGATGGGGATGCCGGCGTTCTTGGCGGCATCGCAGGCCTGCTGGGCAGCGTCGGGAGAAGAGGTCTCCACAATGTTCACCACCAGCAGGTTGGCGCCGTTGGTGATGGCGGTGTTGATCTGGTCCAGCTGGGTGGCCTGGTTGTTGGCACCGTCATAGTTGTTGTAGGCGATGCCGGCACCCTCCAGCAGGCCGTCCATGGCGCTGCGGACAGTGGTGATGTAGGCATCGGCGAAGTTGTAGTAGAACACGCCCACGTTCAGGGCGCTGCCGGTGGTCTCCTCGGTGGCGGTGTCGTCGGTGGTCTCCTCAGTAGCGGTGTCGCCGCCGCCGCAGGCCACCAGGGACAGGCTCATGACCAGAGCCAGGATCAGGGCAAGAAATTTCTTCATGATGTTCCTCCTGTAAAAATTGACTTCTTTTCTCCGCGGAAGGGCGGTTTTCCCCTCCGTCCTCCGAAGTTGGCTTTATTTTAATGCTTCTTTTGGAAAAAAACGATAGAATTTTCTTCGCACTTCTAGGAAAAAACTTTGGTTCTTACTTTTTTTCTACGTAAGCTTTCCGAAAACCATATTAAATTTACACAAAACGAGTTCAAAAAAATGTGAGAATTTCCATATTGACAAAATCAAACACGTTTGTCTTCCCGCGAAGGACACATGGCCTCCAAAAAAAGTCCCCGCCGTTTCGGCGGGGACTTGGGTCTGATCAGCGAACCCGGATAACCGGCATGCCGGAAAGCGGGATCACTCCTCCACTTCTTTCAGACGGTTCAGATAGGGGCTCTCGGTGCTGCTGGCGGCGGCCGCCTGCTGCTTGAACTTCTCCACGTTGACGGCGCTCTCCTTCACGGGGGTGACGGTGCCGGCGCCGGCCACGCAGCCGCCGGGGCAGCCCATGCCCTCCAGCAGATAGCCGTCCCGCTTGCCGGCCTTGGCCATCATCAGCATCTTGCGGCACTCCTTCAGGCCGTCGCCGTACTCGATGAGGACCTCCCGGTCGGGGTCGATGTGCTTGATGGCCTCCACCACGGCGGCAGCCACGCCGCCGCCCACGGCAAAGCCACGGCCCATGGCCGTGCCCTCCACCATGTCGTCGGCAGGGTCTCCCTCGATCTTGGTGAAGTCGATGTCCTTGGCGTCGAACATGCCCTGAAGCTCCTCAAAGGTCAGCACGAAGTCCACGTCGGAGCGGACGGACTTGCGGTTGGCCTCCAGCTTCTTGGCGGCGCAGGGCCCGATAAAGCAGATCCGGGCGTTGGGCCGGTCCTTCTTCACCATGCGGGCGGTGATGACCATGGGGGTCAGGGCCATGGAGATATAGTCCTTGAACTGGGGGAAGAGCTTTTTGGCCATGACGGACCAGGCGGGGCAGCAGGAGGTTCCCATGAAGGGCTGCTTGGCCGGCACGTTCTCCAAAAAGTCGTGGGCCTCCTCCACGGTGCAAAGGTCCGCGCCGATGGCAACCTCCACCACGTCGGCAAAGCCCAGGGCGCGCATGGCGGCCTTGAGCTTGGAGGGCGTGGCGTCCTTGCCGAACTGGCCCACGAAGGCCGGGGCCACGCAGGCCACCACTTCCTCGTCCTTGCGCATGGCGTTGATGACCTGGAAGATCTGGCTCTTGTCGGCGATGGCGGCGAAGGGGCAGTTGACCAGGCACATGCCGCAGGAGACGCACTTGTCGTAGTTGATCTTGGCCCGGCCCAGCTCGTCGGAGCCGATGGCGTCCATGCCGCAGGCGGCGGCGCAGGGCCGCTCGATCTTGGAGATGGCCCGGTAGGGGCACTGGTTGAAGCACTTGCCGCACTTGATGCACTTGTCCTGATCGATGTGGCAGTGCTTGTTCTCATCGAGATAGATGGCATCCTTGGGGCAGACGTTCATGCAGGGATGGGAGATGCAGCCCTGGCAGCTGTCGGTGATGCGGATCTGCTTGGGGGGGCAGGCGTTGCAGGCAAAGGGGATGATGTTGATCAGGGGCTCCTCGAAATACTTCTGGTCGGTGGCAGCCTCCTGGATGTGGGCGCTGACGGGAGACTGGGCGTCCGCGGGCTGCAGGCTCATACCCAGGGCCAGACGGACCCGTTCCTGCACGATGGCCCGTTCCAGAAACACGTCGTGGCGGTGGTGGGCCACCTCTCCGGGAACGATCTTGTAGGGGATCATGTCCACCCGGCTCAGGTCTCCGTCCTCATAGGCCAGACGGGCCACCTCCGTAAAGACGTTGCGGCGGATATCGTCTACCGCGCTGTGTACTCCTCTCATGTCCTTTTTTCCTCCGTCTTTCCCCGGGCGGTCGCATTCCGTCCCGGTGATGTGATTTGTGAGTTTTTTCGCAATTTGCGCACTTATTATATAGGAGGCCCGCTTTCTTTGCAAGAAAATCTCGCTGGAAATTCCCAGAAAAGAGGAACTTTTCACGCTTTCTTGCCGCCGGACCGAAAAGGTCCGGTTTTTTGTCCCCTCTTTCAGTTCGGTTTCAGATTTCCGGTCTATACTGCCCAGCGTTGACGGGAGGGGCCCCTGTGCGCCCGCTCCCAAAAGGAGGTTTGCTTTGTGATCGAGGTCAAAAACCTGGTGAAGCGGTACGGCGACCACTACGCGGTGGATCACCTGAGCTTCACGGTGGAGGACGGCCACGTCTTTGGCTTCCTGGGGCCCAACGGCGCCGGAAAGTCCACCACCATGAATATCATGACCGGATACCTGGCCGCCACGGAGGGTCAGGTGCTCATCGACGGCCACGATATTCTCGACGAGCCCGAGGCCGCCAAGGCCCGGATCGGGTATCTGCCGGAGATCCCGCCCCTGTACGGGGACATGACGGCGAAGGAGTACCTGCGCTTTTGCGGGCGGCTCAAGCGAATCCCCAAGGGCGAGCTGGAGGACCAGCTCCAGCGGGTGCTGACCCTGACCCATCTGGAGGACATGGCGGATCGTCTGATCCGCAACCTCTCCAAGGGCTACCGCCAGCGGGTGGGGCTTGGGCAGGCCATTCTGGGCTTCCCGGGCACCATCATCCTGGATGAGCCCACCGTGGGCCTGGACCCCAAGCAGGTGGTGGAGATCCGGGACCTGATCCGCCAGCTGGCAAAGGACCACACGGTGATCCTCAGCTCCCACATCCTCTCGGAGATCCGGGCGGTGTGCGACCAGGTGCTCATCATCCGCAAGGGCAAGCTGGTGGCCTGCGACACCCCGGAGGCCCTGGAGGGCAAGCTCTCCGCCGGCGGGGCCCTGGAGCTGGAGGTCCGGGCGGACGCGGACCAGGCGGCGGCGGTGCTGGAGACGGTGCCCGGCATCACCGGCTGCGCCGTGCTCAGCCGTGTGGGCGACACCGCCCGGCTGTCGGTGTCCTGGGACCGGGACGTGCGGGAGGCGGTGTTCTACGCCCTGGCCGACGCCCAGTATCCCATCCTGGAGATGCGGCCCCGGACCGCCTCCCTGGAGGAGGCCTTCCTGGACCTGACCGACGAGGACGACGCCGTGGCGGCCAAGGCCGCGGCGGCGCTGTCCGGCGCCGCCGCGCAGCCCGCGCCGGAGGACGCGGAGACGAGAGAGGAGGCAGACCATGACGGCAATTTATAAGCGGGAGGTTGCCTCCTACTTCAACTCCATGACCGGGTGGCTGTTCACGGCGGTGCTGACGGTGTTCATCGGCATCTACTTCTTTGTATACAACCTGTTCAACGGCTACCCCTATTTTTCCATGTCCCTGAGCTATACGCTGTTTGTGTTCATGGTGGTGGTCCCCATCCTCACCATGCGGTCCATGGCGGAGGAGCGCCGCAGCAGGACCGACCAGCTGCTGCTGACGGCGCCGGTCAGCGTCACCGGCGTGGTGATGGGCAAGTACCTGGCCATGCTGACGGTGTTCGCCCTGCCCACGGCCATCGCGTGCCTGTGCCCCCTGATCATCGCCCTCAACGGCTCGTCCTTCCTGCTGGCGGACTACGGCACCATCCTGGCCTTCTTCCTGCTGGGCGCCGTAGAGATCGCCGTGGGTCTGCTGGTCTCCGCCCTGACGGAGAGCCAGCTGATCGCCGCCGTGGGCACCTTCGGCATCTTGCTGGTGCTGTACCTGTGGGACGGCCTGGTCAGCTTCCTGCCCACCAGCGCCTCCGGGTCCCTGCTGGGCCTGCTGGCGGCGCTGATCCTGGTGTGCTTTTTGCTCAACGCCCTGTCCGACAACTGGAAGATCACCGCCGGCACCCTGGCGGTGGGCGCGGCGGTCATCGCCGGGTTCTACATCAAGGACTCCTCCGCCTTCGCCGGGCTGCTGCCGGACGTGCTGGGCAAGTTCTCCCTGATCACGGCCTTTGACAGCTTCGCCTCCGACCACGTCTTTGACCTGCGGGGCGTGCTGCTGTATCTGTCCCTGTGCGCGCTGCTGGTGTTTCTGACCGTTCAGGTGGTCCAGAAGCGCCGCTGGAATTGAGGGAGGTGACGGCAATGGAACGGAAAAACTGGAAAACCGCCCTGCGGGAGACCGCGGGCCGTCACGCCTCCCGCCGGGGGGCCTTCGCCGCGGGGCTCATGGCCCTGGCCGTGGCCGCGGCGGTGGTGTTCAACCTGCTGGCGGCGCAGCTGCCGGAGAGCTGGGCCCAATGGGACTTGACGAACAGCGGCATCTATGATATCACCGATACGTCGGTGGAATACCTCGCCGCCCTGGATCAGGACGTGGAGATCCACATTCTGTCCGATCAGGACAGCGTGGACAGCCGCATCGTCCGCTTCCTGGACAAGTACGCCGCGCTCAGCGACCGCCTGAGCGTGGAGTACATCGACCCGGTTGTCTACCCCTCGGTGCTGAGCACCTACGGCGTGGACGCCGGCACGGTGGTGGTCACCTGCGCCGCCACCGGCCAGCAGGAGTCCTTCGCCATCGACGACATCATCGGTTACGACCTGATGACCTACTACTATTACGGCACCAAGAGCGAGACGGACTTCGACGCCGAGGGCCTGCTGACCTCCGCCGTGGACGCGGTGGTGTCCGAGGCGTCCCGGACGGTCTATGAGACCACCGGCCACGACGAGTCCGCCCTGCCCCTCAGCGTGACGGAGCGGCTGGACAAGGCCCACGTGGCGGTCTCGTCCGTGAACCTGCTGACCGACGGCGGCATCCCCGCCGACTGCGACCTGCTGCTCATCAACGCCCCCACCCGGGACCTGGCCGACGACGAGCTGGACATGGTGCTGGAGTACCTCTCCACCGGCGGCCAGGTGGTCTACACCATGGCCGGCCAGCTGGAGGACCTGCCCAACTTCGAGGCCATGTGCGCCGCCTACGGCATGACCGTGGCCGACGGCCTCATCGCCGACGCCGGGCGCTACTATCAGAACATCCCCTACCTGTTCTTCCCCCTGGTGGACACCTCCGTGGACGCCGCCTCCGCCCTGACCAGCGACTCCATGGTGCTGATGTACAACGCCCGGGGCGTGACGCTGACGGATCCGGAGCGGGACACCATCACCGTCCAGTCCTTCCTGACCACCTCGGAAAACGGCTTCGCCATCCTGGACGCCGACCACCAGACCCAGGGCACCTACGCCGTGGGCGCCGTGGCCACCGAGGAGATCGACGACGGCCTCTTCACCCGGCTGACCGTGTTCGGCTCCGCCTCCCTCACCGATGAATCCATCACCTCCAGCTTCACCAACCTGGACAACACCGACCTGTTCGTCTCCGCCGTGCTGGCGGGCTTTGACGACATCTCCGCCATCTCCATCGAGCCGGTGAGCCTGTCCGTCCCCATGAACACCGTCACCACCGCCGGCATCTGGGGACTGCTGTTCATCCTGGTGATCCCGGCGGCGCTGCTGATCTGCGGCTTCCTCCGCTGGATGCGCCGCCGCAAGCTGTAAGGACCCCCGGCGGGGTCCCACGGAAATCCCGCGCGGGCCCCGCCCGCCGCTGCAACAAAGGAGAATACGCCCATGAACCGATCCCAGAAAAAGACCCTGCTGACCCTGGTCGTCGTGGTGGCGGCGCTGGCCGCCGT
Source organism: Dysosmobacter sp. Phy (assembly GCF_054476235.1). Lineage (NCBI taxonomy): Bacteria > Bacillati > Bacillota > Clostridia > Eubacteriales > Oscillospiraceae > Dysosmobacter > Dysosmobacter sp. Phy. The sequence goes on along the minus strand of NZ_CM136997.1, from coordinate 1,176,397 downwards.
GCTGCTGATCGTCCGCACCCTGAAGGACCGCAGCGCCCGCCAGGCCGAGGAGGAAGCCGCCGCGGCGGAGGCCGCCGGCGTTATCACGGAGGAGGCGGCCTACTCCGCCCTCAGCTATGACAACGGCACCACCGCGCTGTCCTTCGCCCTGGACGAGAACGGGAACTGGACCTGGGCCGACGACCCGGAGTTCCCCCTGGACGCCTCCACCGTCACCGCCATCGTGGACCTGCTGACCGCCCTCAAGCCCCAGCAGACCATCACCGACGGCGACACCCTGGAGGCCTACGGCCTGGACGATCCCTTCGCCACCCTCACCGCCACCACCCCGGAGGGGGAGACGCTGACCCTCGCCCTGGGCAACGCCACCACCGACGGCACCAGCTACTACATGCTCATGAACGGGCAGGAGAGCCCCGTCTACATCATTGCGGACACCCTGTACACCTACATGTCCAAGGCCATCTACGACATGTGCGCCCTGCCGGAGCTGCCCCTGCTGACCGAGGAGCGGATCCTCTCCGTGACCCTCTCCGGCGCTGAGACCGTGACCCTGACGCCGGACCAGGACGAGGACGCCGACGGCAGCGTCACCGTCACCTGGAAATCCGGCGGGGAGGACGTGACCGACGCCGCCGCGGACCTGATCGGCGAGCTGGAGGCCCTGAGCGTCACCAAGTGCGTGGACTACAAGCCCACCGACGAGGCGGTGAGCATCTGCGGCTTTGACGAGCCGGTCACCGTCACCATGACCTACCTCACCGACAGCGGCACGGAGCAGACCCTGACGCTGGCCTTCGGCACGGAGAACCTGGACGGCGACGGCCGCTACGTCCGCGTGGACGACGACACCACCATTTACCAGATGGATCTGGACAGCGTGGACGCCCTGTTTGCCGCCGCCCAGAACGGCCTGACGGCGGCGGACGCCGCCGCGGAGACCGCCGATGCGGCGGACGACACCGCGGCGTGACCTTGCCAGGCCGTCCGGCCCATGGTACAATCAGGGGGAGCCGAAGGCTCCCCCTGATCTGTCAAAAAGAATTTTGACAGATCAGGCCGCTTTCAAAGCGTTTTCAACGTTTTGAAAGCTGTTTATTGAAATTGTGCAGGAAACCCTTCCTGGGTTTCCCGCACACACTCTTCCTTCCCGTTTATGGGTATTTTCCGGAATGGAGGCATGGTGCATGCGGGTACTGGTCATAGAGGATGAGGTACGGCTTGCGGAGACCCTGCGGGATCTGCTGGAGATGGACGGCTATGCCGTGGATGTGTGCCACGACGGCGAGACGGGCCTGGACAACGCCCTCAGCGCCATCTACGATGTGATCCTGCTGGACGTGATGCTGCCCAAGCTGGATGGGTTCACGGTGCTGCGGCGGCTGCGCGCCGCCGGGGACGCCACGCCGGTGCTGATGCTGACGGCCCGGTCCGAGGTCTCCGACAAGGTCCAGGGCCTGGACTGCGGCGCCGACTACTATCTCACCAAGCCCTTCGAGCCCCGGGAGCTGCTGGCCTGCGTCCGGGCTCTGATCCGGCGGCAGCCGGAGCTGCGCACCGGTACCGAGGGCCTCACCTGCGCCGACCTGCGGCTGGACCGGAGCACCTTTTCCCTGTCCTGTGGCGAGCGGAGCGTGCGCCTGAGCCGCAAGGAGTTCGACATGATGGAGCTGCTGATGCTCAACCAGAAGCAGGTGCTCACCAAGGAGACGCTGCTGCTGAAGATCTGGGGCTACGAGTCCGACGCCGAGGACAACAACGTGGAGGTCTACATCTCCTTTCTGCGGCGCAAGCTGGAGCATCTGCACTCCGCCGTAAAGATCCGCACCATCCGCATGGTGGGCTACTGCCTGGAGGCGCCGGAAACCTGACCCGGCCGGTCTGATTTCCACTTTTCCACATTTTTTTCGACAAAAAGGGGGTGTTCTGCCCATGATCCGTAAATTGCAGGTAAAATTTGTGGCCATGTGCATGGTCATGGTGACGGCGGTGCTGGCGGTGGTGTTCTTCTCCGCCTACGCCTCCGCCCAGCAGAACATCCAGATCATCAGCCGGGAGGTGCTCCAGCGGGTGCTGCGGGAGAGCGCCTCCAACGCCCTGTCCCGGCCGGACATCGGGCTGGACCTGGGGGACCGGGTGGTCCAGCTGCCCTACTTCACCGTGGAGGTGTGGCAGCAGATCAGCGGCACGTACAGCGCCTATGTCACCGGCGGTACCTACGCCAATCTGGAGGACACGGAGGAGCTGACCGCCATCATCACCGACTGCCTCTCCCAGGACCGGACGGAGGGCACCGTCGACAGCTACAACCTGCGTTATCTCCGCCAGGACAACGGACTGTATCAGAAGCTGGCCTTTGTGGACATGTCCATGGAGCAGGCCACCCTGCGGGAGATGATGGGCTCCTACTTCCAGATCGGCGCGGCGTCGCTGCTGCTGCTTCTGGGCGTGTCCATCCTCCTGGCCCGCTGGGCCACCCGGCCGGTGGAGCGGGCCTGGCGCCAGCAGCGCCAGTTCCTCTCCGACGCCTCCCATGAGCTGAAAACGCCTCTGACGGTGATCCTCTCCAACGCGGAGATGCTCCAGTCGGCGGACCTGCCCGACCGGCCCGCCCGGTGGAGCGACAACATCCGCTCCGAGGCCGGGCGCATGAAATCCCTGGTGGAGGAGATGCTGACACTGGCCCGTGCGGACAACGCCGTCCGCACGGCGGTGATGGAGACGGTGTCCCTCACCGACGTGGCGGCGGACTGCGCACTGTCCTTCGAGCCGGTGGCCTTTGAGGCGGGCAAGCCCCTGCGGGAGGACCTGGCCGGGGACGTGACGGTGCTGGGAGACCGGGAGAAGCTGCGGCAGGTGATCGCCATTTTGCTGGACAATGCCGTCAAGTACGGCGCCGCCGGCGGCGCCATCACCCTGACGCTGCGAAAAACCGACCGGCAGGCCCGGCTGACCGTGGCCAACCCCGGCGCGCCCATCCCCCCGGAGCAGCTGAGCCGCCTGTTTGAGCGGTTCTACCGGGCGGACGATTCCCGGGGGGAGCAGTCGGGCTTCGGCCTGGGGCTGCCCATCGCCGCCGCCATCGCCGCCGAGCACAGGGGCGCCCTGAAGGCCGAGAGCGACGCATCCTCCACCCGCTTCATCCTGACGCTGCCGCTGAAAAAATGAAGCTGCCGGAAAAGGGGCGCGGCCCCTTTTCCGGCCGTATCGGGGACCGGAAGGCCCCCGTTTTTTGTAAGAAATCCGTAAGAGATTTCCCCGCACCGCTGTAAGAATTGTGTGGGACACTGACCTTGGCTCAAGGAGGGACGCGACATGAACGAATGGATTCTGGTGGTGGACGACGACGCCGAGATCGCCGGGGCCATCGCCATCACCCTGGAGCGGGAGGGCTACCGGTGCCTGAAGGCCGCCGACGGCCTCGCCGCCGTGGACCTGGCGCTGACGAAGCCGGTGGACCTCATTTTGCTGGACGTGATGATGCCGAAGCTGGACGGCCTCACCGCCCTGCTGCGGATCCGGGAGAAGCGGAACCTGCCGGTGATCGTCCTGTCCGCCAAGAGCGAGGACTCCGACAAGATCCTGGGGCTTTCCATGGGGGCCGACGACTACGTCACCAAGCCCTTCAACCCCCAGGAGCTGGCGGCCCGCGTCCGCAGTCAGCTGCGCCGGTACACTCAGCTGGGGGACATCCACGCCCGCTCCCGGGCGGGGGTGCTGGTCAACGGCCGCCTGGCCTACGACCCGGAGAGCCGCCAGCTCACCGCCGACGGCGAGCCGGTGCGCCTCACCGCCACGGAGACGAAGATCGTGGAGCTGCTGATGAATCACCCCGGACGGGTGTTCCCGGCAGAGGAGATCTACCGCCGGGTGTGGGGGGAGGAGACGGCCTACGCCTGCGAGAACACGGTGATGGTCCACATCCGGCGCATCCGGGAGAAGGTGGAGCTGAACCCCAGCGAGCCAGATTACATCAAGGTGGTGTGGGGAATTGGATACAAAATGGAACGGCATGGAGCATGACCCCGGCGAGGAGCTGGAGCACTACGTGGCCGCCCGGGTGGGCGAGGCGATAAACGGGGCGGAGGAGGCCCCCGGGGTCCTTCGGGTGGAGCCGAAAAAGCACCCCCGGCTCCGGGCCTGGACCGGCGTGGCCGCCCTGCTGCTGGGCTTCGCCCTGACGGCGGGGAGCCTGCTCTCCGGCCTGGGGCAGTGGGTCACCGGCAGCGATCTGGAGTGGTGGAAGGACGACTGGCAGGAGACCCGGGCCTTTGCCTCCGAGGTCAGCGGCTATGTCCGGGACTTTCTGACCCTGGGGGCCGGGGGAACGCTCACGTGGTACGACACGGTGCTGGAAGGCGATTCCGGATGGACCTCCGGCGGCTGGTACTCGGACACCGCCTCCGACAGCGCCATGGCCTCGGAGGAGTCCGGGTACACGGCGCCGGACGCGGCCTATCAGGCGGACAAGAACGTGCTCTACTGCATCCGCAAAAACAACCGCGTCCTTTACCGCAACACCAGCCGAGCTCTGGCCGATACCTCGTACATCCCGGAGGGATACAACTTCCTGCTGATCTTCAAGGACGGCAAGGCCCAGGCCTGGAAGGACGGGAAGGAGGCGGACCTCTACGGCAGCGGCATCTACACCGAGGACCGGAGCTGGTATCTGCCCGGCTACGAAAACTTCACCGCCGGAGAGGGCGTGGAGGGCGTGGAGGTCCGCATGGCGGTCCGGAATACCCCCATCCGCTACCTCCAGGGCCAGTACGACAGCGGCTACATCTCCCGCAGCAGCCCCATGTACGGCCTGTATGAGGAGCTGCGCGGCTTCTACACCTTCTATCTCAGGGCCGCCCTGGCCCTGGCAGCGGGACTGGGCCTGCTGTCTCTGGCCTGTTTTCTCCGGAAGGACCGGAGGCGGGCGGAGGCGGCCATCGCCGCCAAGACCGTGTACGTGTGGACGGAGCTGCGGTTTCTGGCGGTGGCGGCGTGCCTGCTGTCGCTGCTCTTCGGCTATACCGATCAGGGCGTTCCCTTCTGGCTGCTGTTCCATATCCTCACCAATATCAGGGGTCTCTCCTGGGCCATTGTGACACAGGAGTATCTCCCCATCGGCGTCTGGATGCTTCTGGAAAACCTGCCCCTTTTGCTGCTTTTGTGCCTGCTTCTGTGGCTGATCCGGATAGACCACCGCTATCATTCCAAGGAGCAGCGGCGGAGCTGGCTGCGGAGCCTCCGCCGCCTCCTCCGGGACCGCTCGCTCCGCCTGCCGGTGCAGCAGCGGCTGCGGCGGTGGGCATTGGCCCTGCCGGCGGCCATGGTGGGCGGCACCGCGGCGGCCGCCGTGCTGCTGGTGATCGGCATGGAGCTCTACTGGTGGAACCTGTACTTCGCCTGGGTGCTGCTGACGGTGCTGGGCTTCCTCATGGTGCTGGCGCTGTGCATCCTCTCCTCCCGGCACCAGCTGTCCCTGGCCCGGGATCTGGGGCGTCTGGCGGATCAGGCGGCGGCCATCCGGGCCGGAAACCTGGACGCCGCGGCGGAATTGCCCGCGGACACGGACCTGCACCAGATCGCGGAGGACCTCAGCCACATTCAGTCCGGCCTCCAGCAGGCCCTGGCGGACCGGACCCGCAGCGAGCGGATGAAGGTGGAGCTGATCGCAAACGTCTCCCACGACCTGAAAACGCCCCTGACCTCCATCCTCTCCTACGCGGAGCTGCTGCGGCAGGAGCCCCTGGAGGGGGCCGCGGCGGACTACGCCCGGATCATCGATGAGAAGGCCCAGCGCCTCAAGGCCATGGTCCAGGACGTGTTCGAGGTCAGCAAGGCCGCCTCCGATCAGCTGCCGGTGGATCTGGAGCGGCTGGACCTGGGAAAGCTCCTGCGCCAGACCCTGGCGGACATGGCGGACCCCATCGAACAAAGCGGCCTGACCGTGCGCACGGACCTGCCGGAGGGGGAGGTTCCCATCGTGGCCGACGGCAAGCGGCTCTACCGGGTGTTCCAGAACCTGATCCAGAACGCCTTGCAGTACTCGCTCCCCGGCAGCCGGGTCTACCTCCAGCTGACGGCGGGGGAGGGAAGGGCGGAGGCCAGGGTCCGCAACACCTCCAGCCGGGAGCTGCCGGAGGGCGTGGACTTCACCGCCCGGTTCGTCCGGGGGGACGAGAGCCGCACCGACGGCGGCAGCGGCCTGGGCCTCTCCATCGCCCGCAGCTTCACCGAGGCCTGCGGCGGGGAGCTGACCGTGGAGACCGTGGCGGACCTGTTTACCGTCCGGGTGTCCTTCCCCCTGGCGCCGGACGCCCCGGCGAAGCGCTGAATACGCATAAGAACGCCCCCGCGCCTGTCGGCGCGGGGGCGTTTTCCGCAAGGCTTATTCTTTTGGGGCCTTCTGGTCCATCAGGGCCTTGTCCACGCAGAAGAAGGTGAACTCCCCGGTGGCCAGGAGCTTGCCGTCCTCGCCGGTGATATCCACCGCCGTCAGCACCGTGGACTTTCCCCGGTGGCGGACCCAGGCCGTGGCCCGGACAGTGCCGCTGGCCTGGTTGCGCAGGAAGTGCAGGGCGCTGGTCTGGGTGACATAGTAACGGCCGTCGGTGTGGGCGGCGGTGCCGGTGGCATTGTCCGCCATGGTATAGATGGCGCCGCCGTGGACCATACCGTAGGGGTTGCGGCTCTCCGGCCGGATGTCCAGCCGGAACACCGCCCGGTCCGGCTCCACGGACTCCAGCTCGATGTGGTTGTGCAGCATGAAGGCGTTTTTCTGCAAACGCTGCCGGGTGTTCTGCTCCAGTTCGCTCATGAATCGCTCTCCTTATCTGTGGCCGGAACGGACCGGCAAAGTCAACATGGGATTTATTTTACAAGAATACAAGGGATTGTCAACCAGTTTTCCCGGAAAAACGCCCCTTCGTCGGGAGGGCAAAAATTTTTTTCCAGAGGGGTTGACATTTTATTTTTCCTTTATATAATGAACATATGAACAGATATTCATATGAAAGGAGGCGGACCATGGAGGACCGCTACAACGTGGAGTGCTGCGACTTTATCCACGCCCACGAGGAGATCGTGGAAAAGGTCCGGGACAAGATCCCGGGGGAGGACACCCTGTACGACCTGACGGAGCTGTTCCGCATCTTTGCCGACTCCACCCGCATCCGCATCCTGTACGTGCTGCTGGAGTCGGAGATGTGCGTGTGCGACATCGCCGCTCTGCTGGGCATGACCCAGTCCGCCATCTCCCATCAGCTGCGGGCTCTGAAAAACGCCCGGCTGGTGAAGTCCCGGCGGGAGGGCAAGACCGTGTTCTACTCCCTGACCGACGACCACGTGAAAACCATCATCGACCAGGGCCTGGAGCACGTCAGCGAGTAATTCCGGATCGTTATATTCCTATTTTATTATACTGGGAGGACTGCATCATGAAAAAGCGTTTCAACCTCACCGACCTGGACTGCGCCAACTGCGCCGCCAAAATGGAGACCGCCATCAAGAAGATCGACGGCGTCCATGACGCCACCGTCAGCTTCATGACCCAGAAAATGACCATCGACGCCGAGGACGACCGCTTCGACGCCATCATGAAGGAAGTCGTGGCCGTGTGCAAAAAGGTGGAGCCGGACTGCGTCATCAACCTGTGAGCCCGAGGCCGCCGTTTCCGGCGGCCTTTTTCCCGCTGTTTTTCCACAATCTCTCCCTCTCTTTGGAAAAGGAGGCTCTGTTATGAGCAAACTCTCCCGCAAGCAGAAAAAGATGCTGCGGCGGATCGTTGTCTCCGCCGTTCTTCTGGTCCTTTTGAAGCTGCTGCCCCCCATCCCCATCCCGGCGGCGCTGTCTCTCCTGGCGGACCACAGTATCAACGGGGAGGGGGGACCCTTCCTGTCCCTGTGGCCCCTGTACCTGATCCCCTACGCCGTCATCGGCTGGGACGTGCTGTGGAAGGCCGTGCGGAACATCGCCCACGGCCAGGTCTTTGACGAGAACTTCCTCATGGCCCTGGCCACGGTGGGCGCCTTCTTCACCGGCGAGTACGCCGAGGCGGTGTTCGTGATGCTCTTCTACCAGGTGGGCGAGCTGTTCCAGGACTACGCCGTGGGCCGGTCCCGGGCCTCCATCGCCGCCCTCATGGATATCCGGCCGGACATCGCCAATCTGGAGCAGGCCGACGGCTCCACCGAGGAGGTGGACCCGGAGGACGTGGCCGTGGGCGACACCGTGGTGGTCAAGCCCGGCGAGCGGGTGCCCCTGGACGGCGTGGTCCTCACCGGCAGCTCCTCCCTGGATACCGCCGCCCTCACCGGCGAGTCCGTGCCCCGGGACGTGGGGCCCGGCGAGGCCGTCATCAGCGGGTGCGTGAACCTCAGCGGCGTGCTGCGCTTTCGGGTCACCAGGCCCTGCGGGGAGTCCACGGTCTCCAAGATCCTGGATCTGGTGGAAAACGCCAGCGAGAAGAAGTCCTCCAGCGAGGCCTTCATCACCCGCTTCGCCCGGTACTACACCCCCTGCGTGGTGATCGCCGCCCTGGCGCTGTTCCTGCTGCCCACGCTGGCCCTGGCCCTGGTGCCGGCGGCGTCCCTGCCGGGCTTCCTGGCGGGCACTGACTGGAGCGGCTGGCTCCACCGGGCGCTGATCTTCCTGGTGATCTCCTGCCCCTGCGCCCTGGTGATCTCCGTGCCGCTGAGCTTCTTCGGCGGCATCGGCGGCGCCAGCAAATGCGGCATCCTGGTCAAGGGCGGCAACTACCTGGAGGCCCTGGCCAAAACGGACACCGTGGTCTTTGACAAGACCGGCACCCTGACCCGGGGCGTGTTCACCGTCACTGCCATCCACCCGGCGGAGGGCTTCACCGAGGCGGAGGTCCTGGAGCGGGCTGCCCTGGCGGAGCACTGGTCCGACCACCCCATCTCCTTGTCCCTGAAGGCCGCCTACGGCCTGCCCATCGACGTGTCCCGGGTCCGGGACGTGGAGGAGATCGCCGGCCACGGCGTCCGGGCCATGGTGGACGGCGGGGAGGTCTGCGTGGGCAACGCCCGGCTCATGGAGCGTCAGAGCGTGGTCTGGCGGGACTGCCACCTGCCCGGCACCATCATCCATGTCACGGTGGAGGGCCGCTACGCCGGTCACATCGTGATCGCGGACCTTCCCAAGGAGGACGCCAGGGCCGCCATCGCGGACCTGAAGGCCGCCGGGGTACGGCGGACCGTCATGCTGACCGGCGACGTGGAGGCCGTGGCCGCCTCGGTGGCAAAGGACCTGGGCGTGGACGACTACCGCGCCCAGCTGCTGCCCGCCGACAAGGTGGACTATGTGGAGTCCCTGCTGGAGAAGCGGGACCGGACCGGGGCCCTGGCCTTCGTGGGCGACGGCATCAACGACGCGCCGGTGCTGACCCGGGCGGACATCGGCATCGCCATGGGCGCTCTGGGCTCCGACGCCGCCATTGAGGCCGCGGACATCGTGCTGATGGACGACAAGCCCTCCAAGATCGCCCTAGCCATGCGGATCTCCCGCAAGACGCTGCGGATCGTCCGGCAGAACATCGTCTTTGCCCTGGGGGTCAAGGGGCTGGTGCTGGTGCTGGGCGCCTTCGGCTGCGCCACCATGTGGGCGGCGGTGTTCGCCGACGTGGGCGTGGCCTTCCTGGCGATCCTCAACGCCATGCGCTGCCTGCGGGTGAACGCCTGACCGGGCATCTGCCATGCAGCCCTTCCCCGGAGGCGCCGCCCCATTATCGCGATCAAAGAGCCCCCGGAGGGTAGACCTCCGGGGGCTCTTTTTCTCTCACGCATACTGATATTTCTTTCTGCCCCACAGCAAAAACACCGCCGATACCAGAAGGCCCAGGACCTCCGCCGCAGGGACCGCCAACCAGATGCCCGTCCGCCCCAGCAGCTGCGGCATGATCAGCAGCATGCCCACCAAAAACACAAAGGTGCGGGCAAAGGAGATCACGGCGGAGACCAGCCCGTTGGAAAAGGCGGTGAACAGGGAAGAGGCAAAAATACTGATGCCCATAACCAAAAAGCTCGCCGCATACAGGGGAAACCCCTTCATGGTGATCTCATACACAGGGGTGCCGGGATCCGTAAACAGGATCAGACTGGGCCCGATCAGGAGCCTTGCCAGCAGATAGGCCCCCAGAGAGCACGCCAGGATCACACACAGACAGATCCGGACGATCCGGCGCAGCTGGCCGGTATCCTCCGCGCCGTACTTATAGCTGATCACCGGCGCCACACCCATGGAAAAGCCGAAAAACACCGCGGTGAACACAAACTGGAAATACATGGCGATGGTGATGGACGCCACGCCGTCCTCTCCCCAAAAGCGGAGAAAGATGATATTGAACAAAAAGGTGGTCAGGGCATTGGCGATGTTGCTGACCATCTCCGAAGAGCCGTTGCCGCAGGTGTGCAGCAGCATCGCCCACCGGGGACGGAAGGAGACGAACCACAGGGCACTGTCCCGGGGGCGGAGGAAATAGTACAGTCCCGCCGCGGCGGGGATACAATAGCCCACGCCCGTGGCCACGGCCGCCCCGGCCACCCCCATCTCCAGGGGGCCCATGAACCAGTAGTCCAGCACCATGTTGGAAACCCCGCCCAGCACCGTGGTGCCCAGACCCAGCCCGGGTTTTCCCGCCGTCACAAAGAGGACCTGAAACACCGTCTGCAAAAACAGCGCCGGCGCGAACCACAGCAGGATCCTGGTATAGGTCTCCGCGTAGGGCAGCTGCAAAGCGCTGGTGCCCAGCGCCTCCAGGATCGGCTCCAGAAGGGCGTTCCCCGCCAGGGCAAACACGCCGCCGGCCGCCGCGGCCACAGCCACCACGCAGGAAAAGTCCCGCCGGGCCAGATCGGCCTCTCCCGCTCCCATCTCCCGGGCGATGACGGCGCTGGCGCCGGTACCCAGCATGATCCCCAGCGCCAGCTCCAGGCTGTTGAGAGGATAGGACATATTCACCGCGGACAGCGCCAGCGTCCCCACCAGACGGGAGATGAACATTCCGTCCACAATGGTGTACAGGGACAAAAAGATCATCATGACCACATTGGCCGCGGAAAACCGCAGCAGGGAGGCGGCGGTGAAGCGCCGGGACAGGGCGTTACGCTCCATGGGATACCTCTGCGGAAAAGGCCTCGGTAAAGGCCCGGTTGGCCGCCACCATCTCCCGGAACCGCGCCTCGCCCATGGCCTTTACGGCCCGTTCCTCCGTCTCGTACAGCTCCCGCAGTCCCTCCGCCGCGAACGCCTTCCCGGCGGGAGTGAAAAAGACCAGCTTTTCCTTCTGATCCCGTCCGGCGCGCAGCTCCACATATCCGCTCCGCTCCAGTTCCTTCACCACGGTGTTCACCGTCTGCTTGGGGATCATCCAGTTTTCCGCGATCTGCTTCTGGGTGCAGCCCTGGTCCTGATCCAGCGCGTACAGGGTCATGGCCGTGTGATAGCTCAGCCCCTGCCGGCGGGCCAGGGCGGCGTACAGCTCATCCTGACGGCACAGGCAGGCGCACAGCTCCTTCATCTCTTGCCTGATGTTCATTCTGCTCCTCCTTGGTCCGAAATCGGACTATCGACGCAGGCTATTATAGTACGAAATCAGACTATTGTCAAGTGTGCCGGGCGCGGAGACGTAGGCGGGAAAGGGGGAGAGCCGTCATAGCCGGCTCTCCCCCTTTTGATAAGACAATATACAAACGTTTCCTCTCTCCGCTCCCCACAAACTCTCCGATTTTGCGGGGGCCCCGGGTTGGCGGCTGGCGGGGGATGGTTTTTGCTTCATCCAGCCCCTCCAGCTCCTCCTGCCACAGTGCTGCCACCGCGTCGCTGGGCATCCGCCGCGTCGGAGCAAAGTCCGCTTGTCTCTGTTTCCGCCTCCGGCGAAAACGCCGTCCGCTCCCTTGCTCCTCCTTTCCCCGCAAACTCTTCGATTTTGCGGGGGCCCCGGGTTGGCGGCTGGCGGGGGATGATTTTTACTTAATCCAGCCCCTCCAGCTCCTCCTGCCACAGTGCTGCCACCGCGTCGCTGGGCATCCGCCGCGTCGGAGCAAAGTCCGCTTGCCTCTGTTTCCGCCTCCGGCGAAAACGCCGTCCGCTCCCTTGCTCCTCCTTTCCCCGCAAACTCTTCGATTTTGCGGGGGCCCCGATATGGCGGCTGGCGGAGGGATGGTTTTTGCTTAATCCAGCCCCTCCAGCTCCTCCTGCCACAGTGCTGCCACCGCGTCGCTGGGCATCCGCCAGTCGCCGCGGGGGCTGAGGGCCACGGAGCCCACCTTGGGGCCGTCGGCCAGACAGCTGCGCTTGAACTGCTGGGAGAAGAAGCGGCGGTAAAAGCTCCGCAGCCACTTGAGCAGCACCCGCCGGTCGTATCTGCCGGCAAAGGCCTGCTCCGCCAGCCGCAGCACCTTCCGGGGACTGAAGCCCCAGCGGATGATATAGTACAGGAAGAAGTCGTGGAGCTCGTAGGGCCCCACCAGGTCCTCGGTCTTTTGGCTGATCTCCCCCTGGACGGCGGGCAGCAGCTCCGGGGACACGGGGGTGTCCAGAATGTCCGTCAGGACCGTGGACAGCTGGGGGTCCTCCGCCTCCTTGTCGTCGGAGATGAAGCTGACCAGATGCCGCACCAGGGTCTTGGGGATGCCGGCGTTGACAGCGTAGTTGCTCATGTGGTCGCCGTTGTAGGTGCACCAGCCCAGGGCCAGCTCGCTCAGGTCCCCGGTGCCGATGACGAGGCCACCGTTGGCGTTGGCGATATCCATGAGCACCTGGGTCCGCTCCCGGGCCTGGGCGTTTTCATAGGTGACGGAGTGGTCCTCCGGGTCGTGGCCGATGTCCTTGAAGTGGCTGCGGACGCTGGCCGAAATATCCACGGTCCGCAGGGTGGTGCCCAGCCGCTCCGCCAGCAGCACGGCGTTGGACTTGGTCCGGTCCGTGGTGCCGAAGCACGGCATGGTGACGGCGATGATGTCCGTGGCGGGCCGGTCCAGCATCTGCATGGCCAGCGCCGTGATCAGCACCGCCAGCGTGGAGTCCAGGCCGCCGGAGAGCCCCACCACCGCCGTACGGGCGCCGGTGTGCTCCAGCCGCTTCTTGAGACCCAGGGCGGCGATGCACAAAATCTCGCTGCACCGAGCCTCCCGGCTCTCCGCGTCCTCGGGCACGAAGGGGGTGGGGGAGACGGGCCGGGTCAGCCGGGTCTTGGTCACCGGCAGGTCGAAGCTGATCCGCCACACGTCCGGGCCGCCGCCCGGGAAGGTGAAGGTGTTCATCCGGCGGCGCTCAGCCGCCAGCTTGGCCACGTCGATCTCGCTGATGGTCAGCCCCGTGGCGAACCGCCGCTCCGCCAGGATGGTGCCGTTTTCCGCGATCAGGTTGTGGCCCGCGAACACCAGGTCCGTGGTGGACTCGCCCTCTCCGGCGTCGGCGTAGACGTAGCCGCACACCAGACGGCCGGACTGGCCCGTCACCAGGGAGCGGCGGTAGGCGGCCTTGCCCACGGTCTCGTTGGAGGCGGAGAGGTTCAGAATCAGGGTGGCGCCCCGGCGGGCCAGGGAGGTGGAGGGCGGCTCCGGCGCCCACAGGTCCTCGCAGATCTCCACGCCGATCACCAGATCCGGCACGCTGTCACAGGCAAAGATCCCATTGCTGTTGAGGCACACCGACTGGCCGCACAGCTCAAAATCGTCGTCCACGCCCTGAGGTCCGTCGGAGGAGGCAAACCAGCGCTGCTCGTAAAACTCCCCGTAATTGGGCACGTAGGTCTTGGGCACCAGGCCCAGGATCTCTCCTTTTTGTATTACAGCAGCGCAGTTATACAGTTTGTTATGCCACCGGTCCCGGACCGGCAGGCCCACGGCCGCGATTAGATCCAGATGTTTCGTGGCCTCCAGAATGGTGCGGAGGCCCTCCTCGGCGCCGTTCAGCAACGTCTCCTGCAAAAACAGGTCGCCGCAGGTGTAGCCGGTCAGGCACAGCTCCGGCAGCGCCAGGACCTTGACGCTCTGCTTGTCGGCCTCCCGCATGAGGGTAAAGATCTGCTCGGCGTTGTAGCGGCAGTCGGCCACCCGGATCCGGGGAGTGCCGGCAGCCACGGTGATAAAGCCGTCTTTCATGGGTAAAAACCTCCTTGTGGAACCAAATCCCATACTGGGGCTATTTTACACCGCCGGCCCACCATTTACAAGGCGAAGGGCGGAGGCCCGGATAAAAAAGGACACAAAAAAGACCGCCGGAGGCGGTCCTTTTTGCTGTGTGTGTTTTAGGAGGGAGAAAACGCATCGGGTTTGGGAGGACCCTTTGCTTGAGTATAAGATACCGGATAATTTTGGCCGAATTATGTTTATCTTATGAACAGTTTGTGAATCTTCGGTAGGAAAACGATTGCGTCTCCCTGAGAAACACTCAGTTTTTTACTTCTCTGACATACTCCGCAGCATGCCGCAAACCCTTATCTGAATTTCCGGCTCTCCAGCACCGCCAGCTCGTCGCAGCGGTTGTTGTACTCGTTCTCCGCGTGGCCCTTGACCCAGTGGGTGCGGACGGTGTGGATCTCGCACAGATCCAGCAGCCGCGCCCACAGGTCCGGGTTCAGGGCGGGCTTCTTGTCGGACTTGACCCAGCCCTTGGCCCGCCAGCCCTTGGCCCAGCCCTTGTCCAGGGCGTCGATGACGTACTTGGAGTCGGACCAGAGCTCCACGGCGCAGGGCTCTTTCAGCAGCTCCAGGGCGGAGATGACCGCCGTCAGCTCCATGCGGTTGTTGGTGGTGGAGGCCTCTCCGCCGGAGAGTTCTTTTTTGTGGGCGCCGTACATCAAAATGGCGCCCCAGCCCCCGGGGCCGGGGTTGCCGGAGCAGGCGCCGTCGGTATAAATGGTAACGGTTTTCATCTTCTGTTGTTTCCTTTGGATGATTTTTTTCAATCGCCGGACAGGTGCTGTCAAAAGCCGTTCAAAAAACGCGCAGGCACAATTAAGTCGCGTCCAGTAGCCGCCGTAGAGCATGGATGTGATCGTCATGCATATGATAACATAAAAAAGGGGAATCACCACGATCCACGCAGCGATTTTTTCCAGTAGCGCCACAATACCACCCCACAGGTGGTATTATAACATAAATTATTTATAAATACACATAAATAGTGTGTATTTACAATTATTCTGTTTGCTAACTTCCCCGCACATTGTGGTTAGAATAATTCCAGAGGTGGTCTCATGGATATTCGCCACTATAACGAGTGGATTCAAATTGGACTGAACATCCTGCACTATCGGAAGGAACAACGTCTGACCCAGGAACAGCTGGCAGATGCCTGCGGGGAAGATGGGGTCAGCCGAAACTATATCCAGCGGATCGAGACCGGGGTCAGCTCGTGCAGTCTGGACACACTGATCGACATTGCCAAGGCCCTGGACGTTCCCCTGTACAAGCTATTCGTATTCAAAGAATGAGAGCGTGGAATTCCACGCTCTCAACTTTTTTTTGCGTCCGGCGCGGGTGCGCATGGAGGAGGGTTTCATGCATCTCTCTCCCTCTCTGGTTCTTGCGGCCCCTCATCCGCCCCAGTGTGCCCACTGGGGCACCTTCCCCCTTGGGGGAAGGCTTTGGGGCTTTCACCGCCGGAGCCTTTTTCTCTCTTTGCAGAAAGGCAGCCGGCCGCAGGCCAGACGGATGAAGGGGACCGTCTGCGGTCCTTTCTCGGACAGCAGCGGACGGACGAGGGGAACCCGTCACCGGGCTCCCCTCTTTCTCAGGCAGTTACTCCTGGACCGGCGCCTCCGGTGCGGTCTCCGCAGCCCCTGCCGTCTCCGGGGAAGCCGTCTCCTCGGCGGTCTGGTCCTCGTGGTCCGTCAGGGCCATGGAGATCACCCGGTCGCCCTCCTCCTTGAAGCGCATGACGATAACGCCCTGGGTGGAGCGGCCGGCGGAGCGGATGTTTTCCACAGGCGTGCGGATCAGGATGCCGCCCTCGGTCACCAGCAGCAGGTCCTCGGACCCGTCCACCACCTTGATGCCCACCACGGGGCCGGTCTTGTCGGTGACCATGTAGTTGCGGATGCCAAGGCCGCCGCGGCCCGTGATGCGGTACTCCTCCACCGGCGTCCGCTTGCCGTAGCCCTTCTCCGTGATGGAGAGGACGGTCTTTCCGGCTCTGGCCCGGGCGGCGCCCACCACGTAGTCGCTCTCCCGGAGCCGGATGCCCCGGACGCCCACGGCGCTGCGGCCCATGGGCCGGACGTCGTTCTCGTCGAAGCAGATGGCCTGGCCGTCGTGGGTGGCGATGAGGATCTTGCGGGTGCCGTCGGTCTCCCGGACGGAGATCAGCTGGTCGCCCTCCTCCAGCGTGATGGCCCGGATGCCGCTGGCGCGGATGTTCTTCAGGGACGTTACCGGCAGACGCTTCACCGTGCCGTTCCGGGTGATCATCACCAGGAAGCGGTCCTCGTCGTCCAGGGCGCGGGTGTGGATCATGGTCTGGATCTTCTCGCCCTGCTCCACCTGGAGGATGTTGACGATGTTGGTGCCCTTGGCGGTCTTGCCGGACTCGGGGATCTGGTAGCCCTTCTTGCGGTAGACCTTGCCGGTGTCGGTGAAGAAGAAGAGGTAGTCGTGGGTGGAGGCGGTGAACAGGTCCGTCACCACGTCCTCCTCCCGGGTGGTGATGCCCTTCTTACCCATGCCGCCCTTGCTCTGGGCGGTGTACTCGCTGACCGGAGTGCGCTTGATATATCCGGCGGCGGTGAGGGTAAAGACACAGTCCTCCTCCTCGATCAGGTCCTCAATGTCGATCTCGTCCTCCACGTCCTGGATCTCGGTGAGGCGGTCGTCGCCGTACTTGTCGGCGATGGCAGTCAGCTCCTCCTTCAGGATCTGGCGGACCAGGCCCTCGTCGCCCAGGACCTTGACGTACCAGGCGATCTTGGCCTCCAGCTCCTTGTACTCGGTCTCCAGCTTCTCCCGGTCCAGTCCCTGGAGGGCCTTGAGCCGCATGTCCAGAATGGCCTGGGCCTGGACGTCGCTGAGGGAGAAGCGCTGCATCAGGTTCTCCTTGGCGTTGTCGTAGCTGGAGCGGATGATCTTGATGACCTCGTCGATGTTGTCCTGGGCGATCAGCAATCCCTCCAGCAGGTGGGCCCGCTCCCGGGCCTTTTTCAGATCGTACTTCGTCCGGCGGACGATGATCTGCTCCTGGTAGGCGATGTACTCGTCCAGGATGTGCCGCAGGGACAAAATGCGGGGCTGGAGCTTGCCGTCCACCTCCACCAGGGCCAGCATGTTGATGGCAAAGGAGGTCTGGAGCTGGGTCTGGGCGAACAGGCGGTTCAATACCACCTGGGGGTTGGCGTCCCGCTTGAGCTCGATGACGATGCGCATGCCGTTGCGGTCGGACTCGTCCCGGATGTCGGAGATGCCCTCCAGCCGCTTGTCCTCCACCTGGTCAGCCATGTTCTTGATGAGCATGCGCTTGTTGACCTGATAGGGGATCTCGGTGATGACAATGCGGGTGCGGTCCTTGCCGAACTCCTCGAACTCATGCCGGGCCCGGATCACCAGCCGGCCCCGACCGGTGGCGTAGGCCGCCCGGATGCCGCTGCGGCCCATGATGATGCCCTTGGTGGGGAAGTCGGGGCCCTTGACGTGCTGCATCAGGTCGGACAATGTGGCGTTGGGATCGTCCAGCACGCAGATGACGGCGCCGATGACCTCCCGCATGTTGTGGGGCGGGATGTTGGTAGCCATGCCCACGGCGATGCCGGAAGAGCCGTTGACCAGCAGGTTGGGGAACCGGGAGGGGAGGACCTTGGGCTCCTTGCGGGTCTCGTCGAAGTTGGGGTCCCAGTCCACGGTCTCCTTGTCAATGTCCCGGAGCATCTCGTCGGCGATGCGGGACATGCGGGCCTCGGTGTACCGGTAGGCCGCCGGGGGATCTCCGTCCACGGAGCCGAAGTTGCCGTGGCCGTCGATGAGCATATAGCGCATGGAGAAGTCCTGGGCCAGGCGGACCAGGGCGTCGTAGACGCTGGCGTCGCCGTGGGGGTGATACCGGCCCAGCACGTCACCCACGGCGGTGGCGCACTTACGGAAGGGGTGATCGTAGGTGAGGTTATCCTCGTACATGGCGTAGAGGATGCGGCGGTGGACGGGCTTGAGGCCGTCCCGCACATCCGGCAGGGCCCGGCCCACGATGACGCTCATGGCATATTCAATATAGGATTTTTCCATTTCAGGGACCAGAGGAGAGATCTCGATCTTCTGATCGGGATACCGGATCTCCTCCGGATCGTATTGGGGTTTTTTACTCATAACGCTTTTCCTTCCGCATCAAGATGTTTTTCAGACTTCGCCGGCTGTGCTACCCCCGCCAAAGCCATGAGATGGACTTTCCACAGGCGGTTGAACACCGCTACCGCCCGGCCGATGAAGATCATGGCCAGCACTGTGCCCAGGCCCACGCTGATCAGCCGGCGCCTTGTCACCAGGTCAATGACCGCCGCAATGGCCACACAGATAAAATCCAGCGTGTTCTTGGCAAAGCCCATATTCCGCTTCATGGCCACGCTCATGGTCTGGGCCAGGCCGTCCGGCGGGTTGGGGACCAACTGCATATTCACTGTCAGAACAATACCCATACCGGTGAGGATCACGGACGCCGCCACCAGCAGCAGGTTTTGCCACAGGTGGGAAAAGGAGACGTGGATCACGCTCTCAAACCAGCCCATCACCGCGCTGAATCCCATGTTCACCGGCAGCTGCAGCAGGTCCCGCCACTGGCGGTTCTTTCCCTTGATGAAAAACTGCAGCGCGATCATCACCAGATATATGACAAACACCAGAAGGGAGAGGGGGATGCCCGTTGGTCCGGAAATAGCGTAGGGGATAGCGGTGGTGGTGGAAACGCCCAGCCCCGTCTTGGTGCTGAGAGTAACGCCCAGGGCCAGCACCACCATGCCGGACATGTACAGCGCGCCTCGCCACAGAGTTTGTCTTGTTTGCAACTTCATCGCTGCCCTTAATAGTCCAGGTTCACCGCGTACTTGGCGTTGCGCTCGATGAACTCCTTCCGGGGCTCCACCTTCTCGCCCATGAGGATGGTGAAGATCTCGTCGGCGGCCACGGCGTCGTCCAGGGTGATGCGGCGCAGTGTCCGCTTCTCCGGGTCCATGGTGGTCTCCCACAGCTCGTGGGGGTTCATCTCGCCCAGGCCCTTGAACCGGGAGATGTCCACCTTGGCGTTGGGGTTGTCGCCCCGGAGCTCGGCGGAGATGGCGTCCCGCTCCTCCTCGGAGAAGGCCAGGCGGGTGGTCTTGCCCCGGGTCAGCTTGAACAGGGGCGGCACGGCGGAGTACACGTATCCGTGCTCGATCAGGGGCCGCATGAAGCGGAAGAAGAAGGTCAAAAGGAGCGTGCGGATGTGGGAGCCGTCCACATCGGCATCGGCCATGATGATGACCTTGTGATAGCGGAGCTTGTTGAGGTCGAACTCCTCCCCGATGCCGGCGCCCAGGGCCGTGATGACCGGCTGGAGCTTGTCGTTGCCGTAGACCTTGTCGGCCCGGGCCTTCTCCACGTTGAGCATCTTGCCCCACAGGGGGAGGATCGCCTGGAACCGGCTGTCCCGGCCCTGAGTGGCGGAGCCGCCTGCGGAGTCGCCCTCGACGATATAGATCTCGGTCAGCTCGGGGTTATTCTCATTGCAGTCCCGGAGCTTGTCCGGCATGGCCGCGCCGCCCAGGGCCGTCTTGCGGCGGATGGACTCCCGGGCCTTCTTGGCGGCCTCCCGGGCGCGGCCCGCGGTCAGGGCCTTGTCCAGGATCATCCGGCCCACCTGGGGGTTCTCCTCCAGGAAGGTCTCCAGCTTGTCGGAGACGATGCCCATCACCAGGGTGCGGATCTCGCTGTTGCCCAGCTTCGCCTTGGTCTGGCCCTCGAACTGGGCGTCGGTCAGCTTCACGGAGATCACGCAGGTGAGGCCCTCCCGGCAGTCCTCGCCGGAGACCTTCTCGTCGTCCTTGAGCATCTTGATCTTCCGGCCGTAGGCGTTGAGCACGTTGGTGAGAGCCCGCTTGAAGCCCTCCTCGTGCATGCCGCCCTCGGGGGTGTGGACGTTGTTGGCAAAGGACAAAATGGTCTCGTTGTAGCCGTCGTTGTACTGGAAGGCCACCTCCGCCATGGAGTCGTCCTTCATGCCGGACATATAGACCACCTGGGGATGGAGGGCGTCCTTGCTCTTGTTGAGCCAGGTGACAAACTCCCGGATACCGCCCTCGTAATACATACTGTCCTCCTGCTCCTTGCCGGGACGCAGGTCCACGGTGCGGATCCGGAGGCCCGCGTTCAGGAAGGCCTCCTCCCGCATGCGGGTGTGGAGGGTGTCATAGCTGTACACCGTGTCCTCGAACATCGACCGGTCCGGCTTGAAGGTGACGGTGGTGCCGGTGCGGTCCGTGGTGCCCACCACGGTCATGGCCTGGGTCACGTGGCCCCGGGAGAACTTCATCTCATAGATCTTGCCGTCCTTGTGGACCTGGACCTCCAGCCACTCAGAAAGGGCGTTGACTACGCTGGCGCCCACGCCGTGGAGGCCGCCGGAGACCTTGTAGCCGCCGCCGCCGAACTTGCCGCCGGCGTGGAGGATGGTGAACACCACCTCCAGGGCGGGCTTGCCGGTCTGGGCCTGGATGTCCACGGGGATGCCGCGGCCGTTGTCCACCACGGTGATGGTGTCGCCGGGGTTGATCTGCACCAGAATATCCGTGCAGTATCCGGCCAGGGCCTCGTCGATGGCGTTGTCCACGATCTCGTAGACCAGGTGGTGGAGGCCCGAGGTGGAGGTGGAGCCGATATACATGCCGGGCCGCTTGCGCACGGCCTCCAGCCCCTCCAGCACCTGGATCTCCGAGGCGTCGTACTCATTTTCCGCGTCCACCGCCGTGGAGCGCAGGATCTCGTTTTCTTCCATAAATCGAATAACTCCTTCCGTGACAAGGCAAGAAGAGCCGGGCCGGAACCGTTTCCGGCCCGTTTCTCCTTGCCCTGAAAAAAACATGAATGGGGTCTTATGAACCGAGCGTTCTCCTCCGGACGGCACGGACCGCCGTGACGGCGGCAACGCCCAGTAATACCGCCAGGCACAGCCACCACCCGAACAGGGGCGCTAGCCGCTCCCAGCCGGTGATGGTCTGGCAGCCGATCTCCCCGGCCAGCAGGCCCAGGACCAGCAGACCCGGCAGCACCCAGGCCGCCCAGCCGCTCCGGGCCTTTTTCAGCACCAGCCACTGGAGCAACCCCCCGATGGCGAAAAAGGCCCAGAAGATCCAGCACAGGACCTCCCACGGGAGAAAGGGGACCTGGAAAAGGCCCACCTCGGCGGCCTGAACAATGGCAAGCTGCACGGCGTACCTCCTCTCAAAGCTCCAGCTTCCCGCTCTCCGCCCGGTTTTTCAGCGTGGCGGGGTTCAGCTGGCTCAGATACACGATCTGCCGGTGGTAGGGGTGGTCGCAGACCACAAAGGACTTGGGCAGGTCGCCGGACACGTCCAGCACGACCCCCTCCCGCTCCGCCGCGGCCAGATAGTCCCGGGTGCGCTTTTCATAGCTGCACTTGTCCAGGTCGAAGATGCCGATGACCCGGTCCTCCGGCACGATCTCGTTTTGTCCCAGATGCAGGTACATGGCGCCCTCACTTTCTCACCAGCGTATACAGGCGGTACAAAAGCACGCTAACTGCCCAACCCAGCAGCAGGGCCCCGCCGTATCCGCCCCAGAACAGCAGGATGAACGGCAGATCCACGGAGTAGATCCGCATCATCAGCGTCATCAGAACTCCAACGGCGCCTGCCAGCAGCGGCACCAGCGACAGCCACCGGCGCCGGCGGCAGGTCAGGCTCACCACCAGCTGCACGCCAAAGGCCGCAGACCAGAATACCAGCATGACTGTCATCGCCAGGGCCGCCGCCTTTCCGAACGCCGTCAGCGCGGGCAGCTCCATGAGAAAATGAAGCATAGCGTTCCTCCCAAGCGGAAAAATACCGCCGAAATTTCAACAATGTTGGGGGATTTGTGAAAAAACGCGGGAGATTTTCACACCAGCGACCCGCCGTGGACGTGCAGCACCTTGCCGCCCAGCATGGCCGGCAGCCGGTCGTCCACCGTTGCGGCAGACGATTCCCGGCCCTTTTCGGGCCGCCAATCGTGCCGCTGCCTCGAAAGCGGCTCGCTGTATCCGCCACCGGCGGCGCTTCGCCGCTTTCCCTCCCAGCAGGTGATGTAGCGCAGCGATCAAAAACGCGCTTGCGCGCGGCTCCCGTCGCTCCGCTCGGTCGCGTGTTCATCACCTGCTCACACCAGCGACCCGCCGTGGACGTGCAGCACCTTGCCGCCCAGCATGGCCGGCAGCCGGTCGTCCTCACAGCAGGTGATGAACACCTGCCCGCCGGCGATGCGGTTGAGGACAAACTCCTGCCGCCTGGGGTCCAGCTCGCTGAGCACATCGTCCAAAAGCAGCACCGGGTACTCCTCCGTGGCGTTTTTGTAGATCTCCCGCTCCGCCAGCTTCATGGCCAGGGCCGCCGTCCGGGTCTGGCCCTGGGAGGCAAAGCTCTTGGCCTCCCGCCCGTCGATGAAAACCAGCAGATCGTCCTTGTGGGGGCCGGACAGGCACATCCGGGACGCCCGCTCCGCCGTCTGGTGGGATTCCATGTGAGATCGCAGCTGTTCGGTGACGGCGGCCATGTCCGCCGCCGGGTCCGCGACCGAAGAGACGGTCTGATACCGGATGGACAGCTGCTCCTTTCCGCCGGAGCACTCCCGGTGGTGGATGGCGGCATATTGATCCAGGGCCGCGGCGAACTGGCTGCGGTAGTGGATGAGCACCGCGCCGAAGCGGATCAGCTGCTCGTTGAACTCCGGCAGCATCTCCAAAAGGTCCGGCCGCTCCTCGCTGTCCCGCAGGATCCGGGTCTTGTGGTCCAGGGCCCGGCCGTAGGAGGACAGGGCGGCGGCATACCGGGGCCGCAGCTGGCACAGCGCCGTGTCCATGAACTTCCGCCGGGCGGCGGCCCCCTCCCGGATCAAAAACAGATCGTCGGGGCAGAAGAACACCGTGTGATACACCTGGCTCAGGGCGGCGGCGTTTTTGGCTGTTACCTGGTTGACGGAGAGCTTTCTCCGCTGTCCCCGGTACAGCTCCGCCCGGACCCGGAATTCCCGCTGCCGGGCCAGGACGCTGGCCTCCAGCAGGGCCGAGGCGGCGTCGAAAGCGATCATCTCCCGGTCCGCTCTGGCCCGGGGGGATTTTCCACAGGAGAGGTAGACAACAGCCTCCAGCAGGTTGGTCTTGCCCTGGGCGTTCTCCCCGAAGATCACGTTGCAGTCCGGGTCGAAGTCCACCAGCGCCTCCCGATAGTTGCGAAAATCCCGCAGCTCCAGGCGCTCAAGCCTCATAGGCCACCGTATAGTGTTCGCCCTGGAAGCACACGTCGTCTCCCGGGCGGATCTTCTTGCCCCGCATGGTGCACACCTCGCCGTTCACCGTGACCTCGCCGGCCTGGACCCGTTCCTTGGCCTCGCCGCCGGTTTCCACAAGGTTGGCAAATTTGAGAAGATCCTGGAGCTTGATAAACTCCGTGGTAATGATGATGGTTTTCATAGGTCTCCTATCCGTTTCGTTTTCGCCGCAGACACATTCCAGCCGCCAGCAGCGCCGCACCCAGCAGCAACAGGGTCAGCGCGGCCGCCGCCATCCACTTTCCAGCGGCCTCCTGCCGGACCAGACATCCAAGATCCAGCATCAGATTATACGCGTCCACCAGAAAATCCCGCCGCCCGTGTCTCCGGATATGGTCCGGCGACGGCGTGAGCCGGGCGGCATACAGGCTCATGACCGCCAGCAAAAGCCCGCCCAGCACCAGGAAGATCCTGGAAACCTGTATCAGGGTCCGGGCTGTCCGCTCCCGGCGGTCCATCTCACTCCGCGCTCTTCAGGCGCACGGGCAGCACCATGTAGAGGAAGTTCTCCTCCCCCTCGGTGGGGACGATGATGGCCGGGGATACGCCGGTGTTCAGCTCGATCTTCACCGTGTCCGCCGGGGCGTAGCGCAGCGCCTCCATCAAATAGCGGTTGTTGAAGCCGATCTCCAGGCCCGCGCCGTCGCCGCTGATGCGGCAGACGTCCTTGGCCTCGCCGTTGCCGGTCTTGGCGGAGAGGATCACCTTGTCGTGGTCGAAGAAGCACCGGACAGGGCTCTTCTGCTTTTCAGAGATCACCACGGAGACCCGGTCGATGCTCTCGATGAGGCTCTTGGTGTCGGCCATGAGGGTAATGGGGTTTTTCCGGGGGATGGCGTTCTTGTAGTCCAGGAACTCGCCCTCCAGCCGGCGGCAGATCAGCTCCGTGGCGCCCACCTCAAATAAGATGTGGCTCTTGCCCAGGGTCACGGCGGCCAGGTCCTCGCTGTCGGCGCAGATGCTCTTGACCTCGTTCAAAGCGGCGCCCGGCGCCACGAAGGAGAAGGCGCCGCCGTCAATTTTTTCCAGGGGCTCCCGCCGCACCGCCAGGCGGAACCCGTCCACAGCCACCATGGTCAGTCCCTTGTCGCTGATCTCGAAGAGGGCGCCGGTGTGGATGGGGCGGCTCTCGTTGGTGGAGACGGCAAAAGCCACCTCCTCGATCATGGCCCGCAGGGTCCGCTGCTGGATGGAGACGGCGAAGTCGTCCTCCACGGCGGGCAGCTCCGGGTAGTCTGCGGCGGACAGGCCCAGGATGTCGAAATCCGCGTCGCCGCAGCTGAGGTGGACCACCTGGCGCTCGTCGGCGGAGAAGGTGACCACGTCGTCGGGCATCCGGCGGATGATGTCGCCGAAGAGCCGGGCGTTGAGGACCAGCTCTCCCTGGCCGGTGACGTCGGCGGCCACCTTGGTGCGGATGCCGGTTTGCAGGTTGTAGCCGGAGACAGTCAGCTCCGTGTCGGCCCGCAGCAGCAGGCCCTCCAGGGCGGGAATGGAGCTCTTTTGCGCCACGGCCCGGCTGGTGACGGCGATGGCGCTTTGCAGCAGGGCCTTTTCGCAGGAGAATTTCATCATAGGAACGCTTCCTCTCTGTACATGGGATGGCGGCGGGCAGCCGCGCTCTTCAAAAAGAAAAGGATTATTTTTTTAGAAAAAGCAGGGGTAGGCAAAAAAGATGTGGAAAAGGGGAGAAGGCCATTGAAATCAGGGGATCGGCGTCTCCACGGGGCGAGTGGAAAAGTTGCACGGCTTTTCCACGGCTATTTTGAAAGGGCAGTTTTCCACAGGGAAGTTTTTCTTTTCCACAGGAAGGGTTGGAAAACTCCGCCCCTCACCGCTTGGAGTTGATGTTGGTCTTGATCTCCTTGACGGTCTCGGCAAAGGCCGGGTCCTTCTTCATCTTTTTCTCGATCTGCTGGATGGAGTAGAGCACCGTGGAGTGGTCCCGGTTGTCAAAGACCTTGCCGATCTCGTCCAGGCTCAGGTTGGTCATGGACCGGATCAGGTACATGGCGATCTGACGGGCGGACACGGCGTCCCGGATCCGCTGCTGGCCCCGGATGACGGATTCCTCCAGGCTGTAATACTTGGAGATGTACTCCAGGATGGACTCCGGCGTGGGGATGTACTCATTGCTGCGGCGCAGCATGTCCTGGATGGCCCGGGTGACGGTCTCCTCGTCGGTGTCGTTGCCCAGCAGGTCCTTGTAGGCCAGGATCTTGTTGATGGTGCCCTCCAGCTGGCGGACGTTGGCGGTGACGTTCTGGGCGATATAGGTGGCGATCTTGTCCGGCAGCTCCATGCCGAGCAGCGCCGCCTTGTTCTTGATGATGGCCATGCGGGTCTCGAAGTCCGGCGGCGTCACGTCCGCCAGAAGGCCCCACTCGAACCGGGTCCGCAGCCGGTCGTCCAGCAGCGTCATCTCAGAGGGGGGACGGTCCGAGGTCAGCACAATCTGACGGCCGGACTCGTAGAGGGTATTGAAGGTGTGGAAGAACTCATTCTGCACCTGCTCCTTGCCGGCCACGAACTGCACGTCGTCCACCAGCAGCAGGTCCGCCTCCCGGTACTTGGCCCGGAACTCGTTGCCCCGGCCGGCCCGGATCAGCTCGATGAACTCGTTGATGAAGTCGTCGCCCTTGATGTAGACGATCTTGGCCCGGGCGTCGTTGCGGCGGATGACGTTGGCGATGGCATAGAGCAGATGGGTCTTGCCCAGGCCCGAGTCCCCGTAGATCAGCAGGGGGTTGTAGTTCTGGGCCGGGTGCTCCGCCACGGCCATGGAGGCGGCGTAGGCCAGCTTGTTGGAGGGGCCCACCACGAAGGTATCAAAGGTGAACTCCGCGGAGGTGAAGCGGTCGCTCTGGCGGTGGGTCTGGCCGCCGCTGAACTCCGCGAAGTCCGCATCGTCCAGGATCTGCACTTCAAAGTCCGTGGAGAAGATATCGTGGAGGGAGGCTTTGATGTTTTTCATGAACAGGGATTCGATGTATCCCTTCTTGAAATCGTTGGAGCAGTGGAGCAAAAAGGTATTGCCCCGGATATCCACCGCCTCCAGCTCGTCGAACCAGGTGGCGATGGTGGTCTCCGATAGTTCGCCCTTCAGCTGCTGAAGGACGTTGTCCCACACGTCGGCGACGGAATTCAAAAAGAACACCTCTCTCTAGTAAAAAATAGACAAAATCACATAGCATAAGTATAACAAAAAGACGAGACGATTACAACACTTATTCTAATATATAAAGATCGTTTTTTTGCAGAGCCGGGGGAAACAAGATATAGAGGAGAAAGCCGCCCGGAGACACCAGATTTTGAAAAGTTTCCGGTTTTTCAGCCGATGGAAAAGAAAAAGAGCCTATTTTTCAGGAATTTTCAAGTTTGTAGGTTTGTCAAACATATTGGACGGCGAACTCTAAGGGGGAACACCAGTTGAGGGGCCTCATGGGGAAGTTGTTGGAGCGGCGGTTGTGAACGGCGAGCTGCTTTGCGAAGTCATCCAGGGAATAAAAGCTGTGGCAGGAATAGAAGCGTTTCTGGTCCTCACGGTGGCTGCGCTCCACCTTGCCGTTGTGGCGTGGGGTATAGGGACGGATGAGCTTGTGGCGGATGCCAAGCTCGGCGGCAGTTTTCTCAAATAGGGAAGGGCTGTCTTGTCTACCTGTGAGGAAGCGGTTGGTAAACTCTGGGCCATTGTCGGTCTGGACGCATTCCACCCGGATGCCCCGGCGGGCATACCAGCGGACCAGCTTTCTTAGAAAATCAGCGGAGGAAAAGGTGGACTGCTCGGGATAGGCGGCCAGGAAGCGCAGACGGGTAAACTCGTCAATAGCGGTGTACTGGAACAGGCGCAGCTCCGGGTCGGCGACGCAGCGGCGGGGCACCACCTTCACATCCACCTGGACACGCTGGCCGGGATAGGTCATCTGCTGGTAGGGCTTTGGCTTGTATGCTTTCTTCTTCTCGGCCGCAGGAAACAACCCCAGCTTGCGCATGACACGGAACAGGCTCTCCGGGCGGCGGGTATAGCCCCGCTGCCGCAACCGGTGCCACAGCTCCACCATGCCAAGGTTGGGATTCCTGCGGCGCAGGTCCCGGATCAGCTTCAGCTCCGCCTGTGTGTGCTGGTTGGGATGGTGGTGGGGCCGCCGGGACTGGCAGGCCAGGGATCCCGGTGTACCATCCCAGCGGTTCTTCCAGAAGTAGATGTACGACCGGCTTTTGTTGTACTTCCGGCTGGCTTTAGCTACTCCATATTTCTCCGCGTACTTCATCAGGGATTGCCTGTATGCCATGTCCTGTGTTATACTCTTGCTCATGAAGGATATGGCCCCCTCTCGTTCAGTTGTTGTCTGCAACTCCAACTTTAACCGATGAGGCCTTATCCTTCATCCTTTTTTATTCACTTGTCCAATATGTATTGTAGTCCTACACCTATTTTTCAGGAATTTTCAAGTTATTCTTGACACATTTTGAAAAAGTCTGTATACTATTCTCTGCGTCGCAGGACGCGGACAAGTTTACTGCGTCCGCCCGTCAGGGCGGATGTCGAGTAAGCGGCGCCCGAAAGGACGACCGCAATTCTGACAGGAGGTGTCTTAGATATGGCAACGAAGCGTACCTATCAGCCCAAGAAGCTGCATGGCCAGAAGGTCCATGGTTTCCGCAAGAGAATGGCTACCGCCAACGGCCGTAAGGTCCTGGCCCGTCGCCGCGCCAAGGGCCGCGCCCGCCTGTCCTATTGATTCGGAACGCAAGCGCGGGAGACACTTGAACAGACGCCTTCAGGGACGGCGGGAATTTGTAAGGATTCCTCCGTCCCTCATCGAGTTTCTGTTCCATTTTGCAAGGCGGGTTTGACATGAAGCGAGCGGTGACTCTGAAAGAAAATCACGAGTTCCGGCGGCTGTACCAGAAGGGGACGTCGGCGGTGAGCGGCTGCATGGTCGTCTACTGCCGGAAAAACCGCCTGGGCCACAACCGCCTGGGGCTGACGGCCTCGGTGAAGCTGGGCCACGCGGTGGTCCGCAACCGCTGCCGCCGGCGCCTGCGGGAGGTGTACCGCCTCCACCAGGGCCAGCTGCGCCAGGGATACGACATCATCCTGGTGGCCCGGGGCAGGACGGCGAACGCCTCCTGGCAGGAGCTGTGCGACACCTTCGGCCGGCTGTGCCGGAAGCTGGATCTCTGGGAGGGACGGTCATGAAGCATGTGTTCAAGGCTCTGATCCGGTTTTATCAGGTGGCCATCTCCCCCTACCGGCCCCGCTGCTGCAACTACATTCCCACCTGCTCCCAGTATGCTCTGGAGGCCATTGAAAAGTACGGTGCCCTCAAGGGCGGCTGGCTGGCCTTCCGGCGGATCCTGCGCTGCAATCCCTTTCACAAGGGCGGCTACGACCCGGTCCCCTAGCGGCCGGAGCGGGGTGCATCCGCCCCGTCGGGCCATTTCACTTTGGAGGAAACATTTATGCTGTCAACCATTGGATACTATATTTGTGTCCCCTTTGCCGCGCTGATGCGCCTGTTCTATAACCTGACGGGCTCCTACGGCGTGGCGATCATCCTCTTCACCCTGGTCATCAAGCTGATCCTGCTGCCCTTCCAGATGAAGTCCAAAAAGAGCATGATCCGCATGAGCCGGATGTCCGGAAAAATCCAGGAGATCCAGAAGAAGTACGCCAACAACCAGGCCAAGATGAACGAGGAGATGCAGCGGTTCTATCAGGAAGAGGGCATCAACCCCATGAGCGGCTGCCTGTGGAGCTTCATCCCCTTCCCCATCCTGCTGGCTCTGTACTATATCATTCGGGAGCCCATCGTCTACTTCATGAACTTCGGCGGCCGGGCCGCCGGACAGGCTGTGGTCGCCGCCGCCAAGGAGATGATTCAGGGCGCCGGCATCGAGCTGACCGCCAACGCCGCCTATGAGCAGATCGAGATCGCGAAGATCATCAACAGCCAGTTCCCCGACTTCATTGCCCAGCATGAGGGCTGGGTCAATGTGGATTACCACTTCCTGGGCCTGGACCTGACCGCCCAGCCCAGCAGCGCCTTCGGCCAGCTCAGCGGCGGCGTGTCCTGGATGCTGATCGGCCTGATCCTGATCCCCATTGTCTCCGGCGCCCTGAGCTTCCTGCTCAGCAAGGTCACCATGAGCCAGAACAAGATGGAGGGCTCCGCCGCCGCCAGCGGCAAGATGATGATGTGGATGATGCCCCTGATGTCCATTTACATCGCCTTCATCATGCCCGCCGCCCTGGGCGTGTACTGGATCGCCCAGAGCGCCCTGTCCATCGTGCAGGAGGCCGTCATGGGCCGGTTCTACACCAACAAGCTGGAGGCCGAGGAGGCCGCGCGGTATGAGGCCCGGGAGGCCGACCGCAAGCGCCGCCAGGAGGAGGCCCGCATCCTTCAGGAGCAGCAGCGCCAGCAGGCGGCCCAGAAGCAGAGCCTGAAGGAAAAGCGCAAGGCCGCCCAGGAGGCCAAGGCCGCCAAGGCCAAGAAGGCCGCCACCAGCACCACCGAGGCCGGCCGGGTGGGCGACCGCCCCTATGCCCGGGGCCGTTCCTACAAGGCCGACCGGTACGACAGTGAACAGGAATAAGGAGCTTGTTACGCCATGAGAGAATTTATTGATGTAACGGGCAAGACCGAGGACGAGGCCATCCAGAACGCCCTGCGTCAGCTTGGCCTGGACCGGGACGATGTGTCCGTTGAGATCCTGGAGCGCGCCAAATCCGGCTTCCTGGGCCTGGGCAGCTGCCCGGCCAAGGTCCGGGTGTACTACGGCGAGGAGACGGAGCCCGCCCCCGCGCCGGTGCCGGAGGCCCCCAAGCCCCCCAAGGCCGCCCCGAAGAAGAAAGAGGAACCCAAAGAGGAGCGGAGCGCCCCCGCGCCGAAGCCCCCCAAGGCGCCGAAGCTCCCCAAGGCCCCCAAGGTTCAGCCGGAGACCCCCGCTGAGGAGGTCCCCGCCGCCCCCGCCGCGGACTACGGTCCGGAGGTGGACGATGAGAAGGCCCAGGCCATCCGCACCTTCCTCTCCGGTCTGCTGGAGCAGATGGACAGCGCCGCCGACATCCGGGTCTATCAGCCGGAGAAGGGCCGCTACAAGGTGATCCTGGAGGGGAAGAACCTGGGCGCCCTGATCGGCCGCCGGGGCGAGACTCTGGACGCCATCCAGCAGCTGACCAGCTATGCCGTCAACCGCAGCGGCAGCGGCCGGGTCCGGGTCCAGCTGGACGCCGAAGGCTACCGGGAGAAGCGGGAGCAGAGCCTCCAGCATCTGGCCCGGAAGGTGGCCGCCAAGGTGGTCAAGTACCGCCGCAACTTCACCCTGGAGCCCATGAACGCCTACGAGCGCCACGTGATCCACACGGCGCTGCAGGACGTGCCGGGCGTTACGACCTACTCCACCGGCACCGAGCCGGGCCGCCGGGTGGTCGTGGCCTACGACCGGGACAAGAAGTAAATCCCAGAAAGAGATCCGTCCGGTTTTCCGGGCGGATCTTTTTTGTGACAAAGCCGGGGCCGGGATCGTATGGAAAGTGAATGCATTCAATCATAGACGGGGAGGGAGCCCATGGAGCGAGCGATCTTTGAACAGGCTGTCCGGGAGCACCGGGATATGGTGTTTCGGGTGGCCCTCCACGTGACCGGGCAGCGCCAGGACGCGGAGGACGCGGTGCAGGAGGTGTTTCTCCGGCTCTATACCCGGGAGCGGGACTTTGAGACGCCGGAGCATCTGCGGCGCTGGCTGATCCGGGTGACGGTCAATCTGTGCAGGGATACCCTGAAAAGCCCCTGGCGCAAGCGGCGGGTGTATCTGGAACAGCTTCCGGAGCCGTCCTTTCACCAGGTGGAGCAGCGGGAGCTGTACCGGGAGGTCATGGCCCTGCCGGAGAAGTACCGGACGGTGCTGGATCTGTTCTACTGCGAGGAGCTGTCCACCCGGGAGATCGGGGAGGTGCTGGGGATCCGCCAGTCGGCGGTGACCACCCGGCTGACCCGGGCCCGGGAGCAGCTGGAAAAGCGGCTGAAGGAGGCATGGCGGGATGACGAATAAGGAATTTTATCAGGAGACCTTTTCCCAGCTCCGCTCCTCCTGTGACATTCGATGGGAGGATATGGAAATGCGGACGAGCAAACGGCACATCAGCAGACATCTGGTGACGCTGGCGGCGGTGATCGCCCTGATGGCGGTCCTGTCCGCGGCGGCGGTGGCGGCGGATCTGTTCGGCCTGCGGCGGATGCTGCTGCCCCAATGGGGACAGACGCTGAGCCTCAGCGGATACGCGGAGAGCCCGGAGAGCCGGGCCCTGGCGCAGTGGCGGACCTGGCTGACGGAGCAGGGCCTTGGCGCCGCGGCAGAGGACGGCGGGACGGACCCCTGGTTCCAGATCGATCAGATCTACACCCCGGAGATGGAGGAGGCTCTGACGGAGATCGCGGAGAAATACGGCCTGACCCTCCACCCGGCGGCGGTGGACGCCGCGGCTTTTCCGGGGGTCTTTGACGAGACCTTCCTGGGGGAGAACAACCGGGCCTATCACGTCCGGATCTGCGAGGACGGGACGTTCTTCTTTGACGGCGAATACGACCTCAGCGGCGGAGAGACCCTGTCCTACCAGTTTATCCGCTGCGTCCGCGGCAGCTTTACCGACGGACTGCTGGAGGTGGGAGACGTCTCCCGGTATCAGGAGTGGACCTATGAGACCGCCTGCGGCCGGACGGTGACCGCGGCGCTGGCAGAGGACCGGGGCGTGCTGATCGCGGACCTGGAGGACTGCCTGGTGACGGTCAATGTGCCCCGGGCGGAGCTGGAGAGGCAGGACCTGGAGGCCCTGGCAGACAGCATCGACTTTGGCCGCTTGACCCCCGTGACGGCGCCGGATCTCTCCGGCCGGGGAGCGGACACGCAGCTGAACACCGGCAGCGGGCTGGAGACCGGGGCCATCCGGACATTTGCGGCGGAGCTGCTGGACCTGCTGGAGCGGGACGACCGGGCGGCGGTGGCGGAGCGGTTTTCCTATCCCTGCACCGTGACCACGGCGGAGGGGGAGACCTTCCAGGCCGACACGGCCCAGGAGCTGCTGGACCGCTGGGACGAGGCCGTGGCGCCTATGACCGGAACTCTGAGCGAGGCCCTCATGGGCGGGGACTTCTTCTCCCACGACGGACTGGTGGGCACGGCGGACGGCGCGGTCTGGTTCGGCCTGACCGGGGACGGACAGATCCGTATTTTTACCCTCCAGACCCCCGAGGGGGCCGGAGTCCGTCCCGTCTCCCCCGGCAGCAGCGCCGGGCCGTCCCCGGCGCCGGAGGCTTGACATTCCGGCAAAAACATGGTACAGTACGCACGATACCCAACAAAAGCGCAACAGGGAACAGTATCCCGGTTTTGCCGGTCAAGAGAGAGGGCGGTCGGTGCGAGCCCTTCCGGAGGAGCGGGAGAAGGCCCCCTGGAGCTGCGGGGAGGAAATGCCCCGCCGGCGTCCGCCGTTACCGGAGAAGGAAGTGCGCATCAGCCAGATGCGAATTCAGGTGGGACCACGGACAATGCTTTGTTCGCCCTGAGCCGAAAACCGGCTCAGGGCGTTTTTTGTCGTTTTGGGCCAAGAATTTAGGAGGAAGCAATGAAGAACACCGAAAAGACCATGGAGAAGATCGTGGCCCTGTGCAAGGGCCGGGGCTTTATCTTCGCCGGCAGCGAGATCTACGGCGGCCTCGCCAACACCTGGGACTACGGCCCCCTGGGCGTGGAGCTGAAGAACAACGTCAAGAAGGCCTGGTGGAAGAAGTTCGTCCAGGAGAACCCCTACAACGTGGGGCTCGACGCCGCCATCCTCATGAACCCCCAGACCTGGGTGGCCTCCGGACACCTGGGCGGCTTCTCCGATCCCCTGATGGACTGCAAGGAGTGCAAGGAGCGCTTCCGGGCCGACAAGCTGATCGAGGACTGGGCCGGAGACAACGGCGTGGATCTGGGCAAGCCCATCGACGCCTTCTCCCAGGAGGAGATGAAGGACTTCATCGAGTCCCACAACATCCCCTGCCCCAGCTGCGGCAAGCACAACTTCACCGACATCCGGCAGTTCAACCTGATGTTCAAGACCTTCCAGGGCGTCACCGAGGACGCCAAGAACACCGTGTACCTGCGGCCTGAGACCGCCCAGGGCATCTTTGTCAACTTCCAGAACGTCCAGCGCACCACCCGCCGGAAGCTCCCCTTCGGCGTGTGCCAGATCGGCAAGAGCTTCCGCAACGAGATCACCCCGGGCAACTTCACCTTCCGCACCCGGGAATTTGAGCAGATGGAGCTGGAGTTCTTCTGCAAGCCCGGCACCGACCTGGAGTGGTTCCAGTACTGGCGCTCCTTCTGCAAGGACTGGCTGCTGGGATTGAATATGCGGGAGGAGGACCTGCGCCTGCGGGACCACAGCCCCGAGGAGCTGTGCTTCTACTCCAAGGGCACCACGGACTTTGAGTTCATGTTCCCCTTCGGCTGGGGCGAGCTGTGGGGCGTGGCGGACCGCACCGACTACGACCTGACCCAGCACCAGAACACCTCCGGCAAGGATATGACCTACTTCGACCAGGAGACCAACGAGCGGTATATCCCCTACGTGGTGGAGCCCTCCCTGGGCGCCGACCGCGTCACCCTGGCCTTCCTGATCGAGGCCTACGACGAGGAGGTCGTGGACCCGGCCAAGAACGACGTGCGCACCGTCATGCACTTCCACCCGGCTCTGGCCCCCTTCAAGTGCGCCGTGCTGCCCCTTAGCAAGAAGCTCGCCGACAAGGCCCGGGAGGTCCAGGCGGAGCTTTCCAAGGAGTGGATGGTGGACTACGACGACACCGGCTCCATCGGCAAGCGCTACCGCCGCCAGGACGAGATCGGTACGCCCTACTGCGTCACCGTGGACTTCGACACCGTGGGCGACGCCGAGAAGGCCGGCGACGACTGCGTCACCGTCCGGGACCGGGACACCATGGAGCAGGTCCGCATGCCCATCAGTGAACTGAAGGCGTATCTGGCCGAGAAGCTGGCCTATTAAACACAGACCGGCCCTGCTCCATATCGCCGCGGAAGCGGCGTCCAAGCGTTTTGCCCGTGGGGCAAAACCTTGATGCCGGGCGGATTCACTCCGCCCGAGCAGATAAAATAGGACGGGGTCCCCATGAAACAGCGTTTCATGGGGAGGCAGGTCCGCATGCCCATCAGTGAACTGAAGGCGTATCTGGCCGAGAAGCTGGCCTATTAAACACAGACCGGCCCTGCTCCATATCGCCGCGGAAGCGGCGTCCAAGTGTTTTGCCCGTGGGGGCAAAACCTTGATGCCGGGCGGATTCACTCCGCCCGAGCAGATAAAATGGGACGGGGCCCTCATGAAACAGCGTTTCATGGGGAGGCAGGTCCGCATGTCCATCAGCGAGCTGAAGGCGTATCTGGCCGAGAAGCTGGCCTATTGATCTAACGGTAAAAAAATTTGGGCCGCGGAGGAGTTCCGCGGCCCAAATGGCGAAGCGGGGAGAACATGAAGAAGCGACTCTTACAAACAAAGCGGGTTCCAAGGACCCTGGGTCCGGTGTGGCTGCGGTGGGTATTGTTCGCGGCGGCGTCCGGGTGCATGGGCCTGGGTGCGGCTGTGGCAGTCCAGTGGGTGGTCACCGGGTCCCTCTCCATCGTGTGGGAGTGGTTTATGAAGTGGCCCGCCTATCTGCTGCTGACAGCGGTTGGCCTGGGAACCGTCACCGCGGCCCTGGGCGCCCTGCTGGGACGGCTGTGGATCGCTGGGGCCCTGGTGGGCGCCGTGTCCCTGATTTTGTCCCTGGTGGACTACTTCAAAAACGCCATCAACGGTACGCCTCTCTCCCTGGCGGACTTCGGCCTCGCCGCCCAGCTGGGCCAGGTGGCCGGGGTGGCCGGAGAGCTGAAGCCCCCTGTGGATTTCTGGATGGCCCTGGTGGCCGTGGGCATCTGCGTGGGACTGCTGGCCATGACCGCGCCCATCATCCGCATCTCCGGCCGGGGCCGATTCGCGGCTTTTGCCCTGGCGTTTTCAGCGGCGGTGGGATTGTGCACGCCCGCCGGGGCCGCCCGGGCGGCGGAGGGCTTCGGTGTGGACATCGTCACCCGCCTGGACACCACCTCCAGCCACGACACCTACGGCCTTGTGCTGAGCCTGTGGCGGGACGCCTTCCTCCAGGCCAAGGAGAGCCCGGAGGACTACGGCGAGGAGTACATGGCCGCCGTGCTGGACCGGATCGATGAGATCCTGCTGGCGGACGCGGAAAATGAAGAGACGCCGGAGACGGCGCCCAACATCATCATGGTGCTCTCCGAGTCCTTCTTCGACCTGACGAGGCTGCCGGACCTGACCTATGAGCGGGACCCGCTGGAGAACTTCCACGCCCTGGAGGCCGAGAGCATCAGCGGTGATTTCCACAGCCACTACCTGGGCTACGGCACCGGATATATTGAGATGTCCATGCTCTACGGCGTCAACAGTCTGGATTTTGGCCCCGGCACCAACATCTGCTTTTTGGAGGACGACCTCTATGAGCGGTTCGACTCCCTGACAGAGCAGTATACCGGCGGCGGGGACTACCGGGCGGAGCTGCTCCACGGCTATGACGACAGCCTCTACAACCGCACTGTCACCTACCCGCTGCTGGGATTTTCCAATCTGCTGTTCTCCGCGGACATCCAGCAGCTGGGCTTCGACTGGCAGGGCGGCGTCTACGGCGGCTACTACATGAAGGACAGCTACTTCTTCGCCGCCATGCTGGACCGGATGGCGGACATCAACGCCGCCGGGCAGCGGGCCTTCCTCTACGGCATCACTATGGAGAACCACCAGCCCTTCGACGCGGAGAAGTTCGGCTACGAGTGCCAGATCGGCGTGGAGAGCCAGACCCTCAGCGACGAGGACATGGCCATCGTGCGGGTCATGCTGGAGGGCATCACCCGGGCGGACCAGGCCCTGGGCCAGCTGACCGACGCCCTGCGGAATTCTCCGGAGCCCACCATCGTGGTGTTCTTCGGGGATCACCGGCCCAACCTTTTCATGACCGACGGGGACACGGTGTATACCAAGCTGGGCCTGTGCCCGGAAAACGACACCACGGAGTGGACGGCGGAGCAGATCTGTGACCTCTACTCCACGGATTATCTCATCTGGGCCAACGACGCGGCCCTCCTGAACGGCCGGGCCGGCACCCGGCGCGACAGCAGCATCACCGCCATCGGCCCCCAGCTGCTGGAGCTGACCGGACAGCCCATCTCCCGGTACTGGGCCCTGCTGGACAAGGTCAGCAAGGCGTGCCTGACCAACACGGAGCTGTACTTCGTGGACGGGGAGGGGGAGCCCTCTCTGTCCGGGGAGGAGGCGGATCTGTCAGAGCAGGACCGGGAGCTGCTGGCCCTGCGGGACGCCGTACTCTACGACGCCCTGTACGGCAAGCAGTACATCACCGCCGCCATGAATGAGCCGGCGGGCACGTGACATGTAAAAAGCCGCGCGGAGTTTTCCGCGCGGTCTTTTTTGCCGCCGGATGTCTGCTGGGGGGAGACAGACAGGTAAAAGCGTTATTCTTTTGAGAGAATATTGCAAAATAACCAAATATCGGCTATGATGTAAAGACAGGATTTGTCCACATATACAAAGGTTGACCAATCTGCATTGAGAAAAAAGAGGGAGTAAAACATGGAAAAGATCTTTCAGCTGCAAAAGAACGGCACCACCGTCCGCACAGAGATCCTGGCAGGCCTGACCACCTTCATGACCATGGCGTACATCATCGCACTCAACCCCAACCTTCTCACCAACTTCGACACCGGCTCCGCCCTTTGGAACGGCGTGTTCCTGGCCACCTGCATCGCCTCGGCCCTGGCTATGTTCTGCATGGCGTTCCTGGCCAACAAGCCCTTTGCCCTGGCCCCCGGCATGGGCCTCAACAGCTTCTTCGCCGTGGTGGCGTCCAACATCGCCGCCCTGACTGGCATGAGCTATGTGGCCTCCTTCCAGGCGGCCCTGGTCATCATTCTGCTGGAGGGCATCGTGTTTCTGATCCTCTCCGTGCTGAACATCCGCGAGAAGATCGTGGAGGCCATTCCTCTGGGCGTGCGCCTGGGCATTGCCCCGGCCATCGGCCTTATGCTGATGAACATTGGCCTGGGGTCCAACGTGGGCGTGTACTCCGAGACCGGCGGCCCCTTCTACGTGATGCGGGACTTCTTCGGCGCCCTGACGCCCAGCGTGGCGCAGACCACCATGGGCAGCGGCTACTCCACCATGGTGCTGACCGTGGTGACCATGTTCATCGGCCTGTTTGTCATCGTGATCCTGGCCAAGAAGGGCGTCAAGGCGGCCGTGCTGCTGGGCATGCTGGTGGCGTCCATCATCTACTGGATCGGTGACTTCGTGGTGCTGGGCGTGAATCCCTTTGCGTCCCTGGCCACCGCCTCCTTCGTGCCGCCCTTCGCCGACATGATGGAGACCACCTTCTTCAAGTTCAACTTTGAGGGCTTTTTGCAGATCGGCTGGTTCACCGCCGTGACGCTGATCATCACCTTCTGCATGATCGATATGTTCGACACCATCGGCACCCTGGTGGGCACCGCCTCCCGGGCCGGCATGGTGGATAAGGACGGCAACATGCCCAACATGAAGGAGGCCCTGATCTCCGACGCCATCGGCACCGTGGCCGGCGCCTGCACCGGCACCTCCACCGTCACCACCTTCGTGGAGTCCGCCTCCGGCGTGGAGGCCGGCGGCCGCACGGGCCTCACCGCCCTGACCACCGGCGTGCTGTTCCTGGCCTGCATCTTCATCGCCCCCATCGCCGCCATCATCCCCGCGGCGGCCACCTCTGCGGCGCTGATCTATGTGGGCGTGCTGATGCTGATGGGATTGAAGAACGTCAACTTCGACGACCTGGATCAGATGGTCCCCGTGTCCCTCATGCTGATCGCCATGCCCATCTCCAGCTCCATCGGCCACGCCATCGGCATCGGCCTGATCTCCTACACCGTCATCAAGGTCTTTACCGGCAAGGCCAAGGACGTCTCCGTCCTGACCTATGTGATCTCCGCGCTGTTCCTGGTGAAGTTCTTCCTGATCGTGTGAGTATGTCGCAAAAGGCCCTTGGGCCTTTTGCGATAGAGGGCTGCATGACGGACGGGGTTCGATTTCTTTGGAAATTGTCACCCCATCCGTCATGAGAAGTGTCATTTCCGAGGCGCATGTCCTCGGAAATGACGGTATTGGATTGGA
The DNA here is from genome assembly GCF_054476235.1 of Dysosmobacter sp. Phy. Lineage (NCBI taxonomy): Bacteria > Bacillati > Bacillota > Clostridia > Eubacteriales > Oscillospiraceae > Dysosmobacter > Dysosmobacter sp. Phy. Next base: position 1,137,616 of record NZ_CM136997.1, on the reverse strand, counting down.
TTCCGCCGTCTGCGGACGGCGGAACTCTGCGAGGCTTTTTCCACAGCAAAAGGCGCGGCCCATTGGGCCGCGCCTTATTTTATCCGTCCATGAACTGGGCAAGCAGCTGCCGGGCCGGGCGGGTGTAGTTCTCCCGCCGGAAGGGATAGGCGGCCACCGCTGCCCGCCGGACCGGGGAGATGTGGCAGTAGCCCCGGGGGTGCTTTTCCAGGTACCGCTGGTGATATTCCTCCGCCGGGAAGAAGTTCTCCAGGGGCTTGAGCTCCACGGCGAAAAAGGGCACCGCCGCCGCCTCCAGGGCCGCGGCGGCCCGGACGGCGGCCTCCTGGTCCGGGTGGGTCCAGTAGATGCCGCTCTGGTACTGGGTGCCGATGTCGGCCCCCTGGCGGTTGGGCAGTTCCACGTCCACCACGGCGAAAAAGGCGAAGAGCAGCGCCTCCAGGCAGGTGCGGGAGGGGTCCCAGGTCACCTCCACCGCCTCCCGGAAGCCGGTGATGCCGGTGCAGACGGAGTCGTAGTTGGCGTGGTCCGGGCTGTCGCCGTTGGCGTAGCCGCAGCGGACGCCGGTGACGCCGGGCAGGGCGCGGTACAGGGCCTCCATGCCCCAGAAGCAGCCGCCCGCAAGGAAGATGCTGTGTTGGTCCATGGCGCCGCCCTCAGAAGAACATGCCCATGAAGCCGTCGGGCCGCTCCGCCGCCTGGTCCCAGACCTCCCGGAAGATCCCCGGGGCGATGGTCCGGGCGGTCACCTGGCCCGGGACGTTCAGCTCCCGGATGTCGTCGGGGAAGGGGGTGGGGTTCAGCGCCTCCTCCCGGCCGTGCTCGTCGCCGTAGGCGAACCACAGCCCGCCGGGGTACAGCTCCACCCGCCGGGTCTCCCTGTTCTCCCGGTCCAGCTCCGAGTACACCCGCTGAGCCTCGTCCTCCTGGGGCTCCGCGTATTCCAGCATGATATAGCGCATGGGTCTCCACCTTTCAGTCCAAATTGTTGAAAAAAGCCCGGATCGACGCCTCGTCCGCCTGGACACTGCCCTGGGCGAAGCCGCCTCGGCCGCCGCCCCGGCCTTGGAGGGCCCCGTTCAGGGCCTTCACCAGCGGGGCGATGTCGGCGCCGTCGGCGCGGAGCAGGGCGTAGTTCCGGTGTCCGTCCTCCCCGGCAAACACCGCCGCAAGGCCCGTGCAGGCGTGGCCCAGGGCGTCTGCCAGACGGCGCACGCTGTCGGGCCGCAGGGCCGGCTGGAACACCAGGGCGTCTGTTTCCCCGGCGTGCTCGGCGGCGATGCGGCGGAAGAGCTGGTCCTCCATGGCGGCCTCCCGGGCCTTCAGGGCCGCCTGCTCCTCCTCCAGCCGCTCCAGGGCGGGGAGGATGGCGTCGGGCTTTACGCTGAGATGCTGGCCCACGGACCGGGCCTGGTCGTAGACGCGGCCGAGATAGGCAAGGGCCCGCCCGCCGCAGAGGATCTCCATGCGGACGCCCTCCCGGAACTTCTGGCAGGAGAGGACTTTCACAAGCCCCACCTGTCCGGCGCGCAGCACGTGGGTGCCGCAGCAGGCGCAGCAGTCCGCCGCCGGGAAGGTGACGATGCGGACCTGGCCCGTCAGGGCCTTTTTGCTGCGGTAGTCCAGCTCCTCCAGCTCCGCCGGGGAGGGGAACGTGATCTCCACGGGGGCGTCGGCCCAGATCACCTCGTTGGCCTTCCGCTCGGCGTCCAGGGCCTGCTCCCAGGTGATGTCGGCGTTGTAGTCGATGGTCACCGTGTCGGCCCCCAGGTGGAAGCCCACGTTGTCGCAGTGGTAGTCATGGCAGAGGATGCCGGAGAGGATGTGCTCCCCGGAGTGCTGCTGCATGTGGTCGAACCGCCGGGCCCAGTCGATGGCGCCGGTCACATTTTCGCCAATTTCCACCGCCTTTTCGACAGTGTGGACAACGACGCCGTCCTTTTCGTGGACATCGGTGACGGCGGCGCCGTTCAGCGTGCCGTGGTCGGCCGGCTGGCCGCCGCCCTCGGGGTAGAAGGCGGTCCGGTTCAGCGTCACCAGATACCCGCCTTTGCCCGGCTCACAGGTCAGGACCGTGGCGGTGAATGTCCGCATAAAGGCGTCGGCGTAGTATAGCTTTTCCGTTTCCATGTGGAAAACTCCCTTTCGTTTACAGGATGGATTGGATGAAGGTCCAGACCGGCTCGATGGCGAGGAGGCCCAGCACGGCGGAGAAGAGGTTGGCCAAAAAGCCGTAAGCGGCGGAGCGGGACCGGGGCTGTCCCCGCAGCAGCAGGGCGTAGGCGGCCATCTCCGCCGGGAAGATTACCAGCTCCGCCGGGAGAAGGGCCAGGACGGACCAGGCGCCCAGGCCGTGGAGCAAACAGGTGCGGGCGGTCCAGAGAGCGAGCCCGCCCTGGGTCACCAGGTTTACCAGCAAAAATACCAGCCAGTTCCGCCTCTGCCGCCCGAAGCCGAATAGCGCCAGCAAAAGGCCCTCGATGACCAGCGTGGTCAAAAGGGTGGTGAGCAGCTGCACGGCGTAGGCCCTCCATACCGGCGGCACCGTCACGGTTTTCGCCCCATAGTCCACAGTGACGGAGGACTGGAGACTGGTCCGCTCCAGCACGTCCGAGACCCAAGTGCTGCCGTCCTCTTCGGCGATGAGGATGCGGTAGGTATCCGGCACGCCCAGGTAGCTGAAGGTGTGGAGCCGGAGGCCCTCACCGGCGTCCTCCCCCATGAGATCGCCCCAGATGGGGGCGCCGTTGGTGTGGTCCAGGGTGCAGGCGTGCCAGCCCTCCGGCACGGCGGAGAGCAGAGCCTCCGTCAGAGCCGGGTCCAGGGGCTGGTCCTCGTCCTCCCGGCGGCTGTTGTCATAAGAGGCGCCGCCGGCCATGTCGGGCTCCAGCAGGTCCAGGTAGTAAAGCCCCTCCGGGGCGTTGGCCACCTTCACCGTCAGCATGGGCTTGGGCCCCGTGTCCGCCAGGGCGGTGACGGTCAAAAGGCACGCGGCCAGGGCCGCCAGGGTCAGTGTCCGCAGTTTGCGTTTCATGGGGACCTCCTTTTCGTCTGGTTTTCAACAGCAGGTTTCAAAACAGGGACGAAAAACAGGGGGTTCCGCTTTCACAGCAGGCCCAGCGCTTGTTTCCAGGTCAGCACCCGGCGGCAGGCGGTGTCGATGGTGTCCATGGAGAGGGTGCCGTTTTCCACCGCCTCCAGGACCTTGGGGATCTGGGTGCGGTAGTCGGTGGTGATAATGAGATCATTCCCGGCCTCCAGGGCCATCACTGCCACGGCGCCGTCCTGGGCGTAGGCGGCCACGGCGTCCATGGCCAGGTCGTCGGTCATGGCCACGCCGGTAAAGCCCAGCTCCTCCCGGAGCAGGTCATGGACCGCCGGGGACAGGGAGGCGGGCAGGTCCGGGTCCACGGCCGCCATGATGTTGTGGCTCACCAGCACGGCGGTGGTGCCCGCCCCGGCCTCGATGCCGGCGGCGAAGGGCAGGAAGTCGCTCTGGCGGAAGGTCTCCAGGCTCCGCTGGTCCAGGGCGATGCCGGTGTGGGTGTCGGCGTTGCTGCCGTAGCCGGGGAAGTGCTTGAGGACGCTGCCGATCCCGCTCTCCCGCATGGCGGTGACCACCTGCGCCACATAGTCCGCCGTGGCGGCGGCATCCTGTCCCAGAGCCCGGTCGTAGATGAAGTCGGCGGGGTCGGTGGACACATCCGCCACCGGGGCCAGGTTCACGTTGATGCCCAGGGCCAGCAGGGCGCTGCTTTTCTCCCAGGCGTCCTCGGAGAAGATGCTGCCGTGCTCCGTGGCCTGGGCCGCCAGCTTCTGGGGCGAGGAGAAGGGCTTTTCGAAGAGATTGGGGTTCCGGCTGGCCCGGGTGACGGTACCGCCCTCCTCGTCGGAGCCGATCAGCAGGGGAATGCCGGTGTCGGCCGCGGCGGCGTCCTGGTAGCTCTGGACGGCGGCAGTGAACTGCTCTCTGGTGAGCCAGGCGCCGGCAGCGTCCTGGAAATCCCGGCCAAAGAGGACGTAGCCGCCCAGGTGGTAGGCGCTCACATCCTCCGCGGCGCCGCTGTCAGGACAGCGGACGAAGAACAGCTGCCCCACCTTCTGATCCAACGTCAAGGAGGCCAGCAGGTCCTCGATCTCCGCCGCCGCCAGCTCCTCCGGCGTGGGCTCCGGCTCGGGGACCTCCGGCTCCTCGGCGGCGGGCGGCGCCTCCGGCGCCTGCTCCGGCTCATCGGAAGAGGCGCAGGCGGTCAGAGACAGCAGGGACAGCGCGGCCAGGGCCGCGGCGAAAAGGCGTTTCATGGGACGCACCTCCCGGGAAAGTTTTCACCAGTATACCATGATTGGCGGGGAAACTCCACCGTCTCTTTTGGAGGGGCCATTTCTCTTGCGGACCGCGCCGCCCCGTGGTACAATCGTCCTACCATAGAGAGTGCGCGAGAGACAAGCTCGTTGACCGCACAGCAACCTGCCGGGAGGTAAGGTGCTAAGGCTTGATCGATGGGACGAACCGATTCCGCGCCCATCGGACGATGGGGGCGATTTTTTCGCGCTTTCTGTGGAAATTCAGGAGGTGCGAACCATATGAAAACCGATCTTTACGTCACCTGTGCCACAGACCGGGAGCAGCTGGAACTGCTGGACCTGCTCCGCCGCCGGGGCTATCGCTTCCCCGGCGGGAGGCCCCTGCCCGGGGACGACCTGCCCCGCCGGGACGGACGGCCCGACCGGCTGCCCTGGGCCCTGGACACGGTCCGCAGGGAGGCGGCCCACACCAGCGCCGCCGCGGTCGGATATCTCAGCCGCCTGCGGGGCCTGTCCCCGGCGCCCTTTTCCCGTCTGGACCGGGAGGCGCTGTGAGGCCCGGATCGGCCCGCGGGAGGGGCCCCCTCATCCGTCATTTTCTGCGCAAATGCCACCTTCCCCCCCGGGGGAAGGCTTTCAGATGCCGGGAAAGCGGCGGGCGGATCAGGATCCGCCCCTACGGTCTGAGGGGGCACCCACAGTGACCGCCGCGGCAGCGCGCAGCAGCTGCGCAGCCGTAGGCAGCTCTGCTGCCTTACGGATGCGGCGTACCCCTTGCGGGTAAAGCGGAAAGCGCGGGAGTAGAAATACGCCAATTCGGTTTCGCTCCCCGTCTACCCACCTAGGGCTGCTATGCGGGGACCAGCCTCTTCGGCTGTCAGAGTGCGGCGCAGGGACGACGGGGCCGCCGGCGCCCGCCGGGCCGACTCGCACGACTCCCGTGCACACGAACAGGAGGACCCGGAAACGGGTCCTCCTGTTCGTCAAAGCGGTTTTCTCTTCCACCGGGCGCGGCGCATTCTCTTTTGTCAAGACAAAAGAGAATGGGGGGCGCATCCTCCGCGGGGACCCGCGCCCCCGGCGGGATGTCAGTTCTTTCTGGGATAAGGAGCGGCCTCGTCGGTCAGCCCCGCCAGGTAGTCCATGCTGGTCTCCAGCGCCAGGGCGATCCGCCGGCACTGTTCAAAGGTCATGTTCCGTTTCCCGGTCTCGATCTTGGAGTAGTCGCTCTGATCGATGCCGGTGAGCATCTGCATCTTCACCTGGGAGTATTTCCTCTCCTTTCGGAGCTTCCGCATGGGGGTCATACCATCACCTCAAGGAAATTATGCCCGTATGACCTATTGAAAATAGGGTGATTTTGACCTATTATGAAAGCGGAGGTGATGGAATGCCCGATTATAAGGAACTCTATTTACAGCTGATGCGGGCCACGGAGAAATCCATACGGATTTTGGTGGAGGCGCAGCAAAGCTGTGAAGAAGAAATTCTGCGGGAAGCGGACCAAGAACAAAAAGAGAGCCGGACGTAATGTCCGGCTCTCCTTGTTTTGCTGTTTACTCCTGGGGCTTCACCAGGGCGATATGCAGCTCGTCCAACTGCTTCTGGGTGACGGCGGACGGCGCGTCCATCATCACGTCCTGGGCGTTCTTGTTCATGGGGAAGGGGATGATCTCCCGGATGGAGTCCTCGCCGGCCAGCAGCATGACCATCCGGTCCACGCCCGGGGCGATGCCCGCGTGGGGCGGCGCGCCGTAGGTGAAGGCGTTGTACATGGCGGGGAACTTGGCCTTCACGTCGGCCTCGCCGAGACGCACCATCTCAAAGGCCTTGATCATGATTTCCGGGTCGTGGTTCCGCACGGCGCCGGAGGAGAGCTCCACGCCGTTGCACACCAGGTCGTACTGGTCGGCGGTGATGGTCAGGGGGTCGATCTCGCCCCGCTCGGCCTTCAGCAGCACCTCCAGCCCGCCGGAGGGCATGGAGAAGGGGTTGTGGCAGAACTCCAGCTCGCCGCTCTCCTCGCCGATCTCGTACATGGGGAAGTCCACGATCCAGCAGAAGGCGTACTGCTCCTTGTCCATGTGGCCGGGAACGGCGGCGCCCAGGGTCTTGACCAGCACGCCGGCGGTCTTTTGGGCCTGGCTCAGCTTGCCGGCGGAGAGAGCCACGAAGTCATTGGGCTTCAGGTTCAGGGCGGACACCACGGCGTCCTTGATGGGGGCGACGAACTTGGCGATACCGCCCACGATCTCGCCGTTCTCGTCCAGGCGGAACCAGTAGGGCTTGCCGCCGGAGACGACCTCCACATCCGCCAGGGTCTTGTCGATGAACTTGCGGGTCTCGTGGAAGTCGCTGACCACCACGGCCTTGACCCGGCTGCCCTCAAAGGGACCGAAGCCGCAGCCGGAGAGGACCTCCGTTGCGTCCTGCACGGTCAGGTCGATGCGCAGGTCCGGCTTGTCGGAGCCGTATTTCTCCATGGCCTCGGTGTAGGGGATGCGCAGGAAGGGGGCGCCGCTGGCCCGGTCGTACTTGCCGTACTTGGCGAAGATGGGCGGCAGCACGTCCTCCAGCACGGCGAACACGTCGTCCTGGGAGGCGAAGGCCATCTCCATATCCAGCTGATAGAACTCGCCGGGGGAGCGGTCCGCCCGGGCGTCCTCGTCCCGGAAGCAGGGGGCGATCTGGAAATAGCGGTCGAAGCCGGAGGTCATCAGCAGCTGCTTGAACTGCTGGGGGGCCTGGGGCAGGGCGTAGAACTTGCCGGGGTGGTTCCGGGCGGGCACCAGGTAGTCCCGGGCGCCCTCGGGAGAGGAGGCGGTGAGGATGGGGGTGGTAATCTCCAGGAAGCCGTGCTCCGTCATGGCCTGGCGCAGGGCGGAGACCACGTTGCAGCGCAGGATGATGTTCTTCTTGACCTCCGGGTTCCGCAGGTCCAGGTAGCGGTATTTCAGCCGCTGGGCCTCGTCGGCCTCCCGGCTGCGGTTGATCTGGAAGGGCAGCTCGTTGTGGACGCAGCGGCCCAGGACCTCCACCTTGGCGGGAACGATCTCAATGTCGCCGGTGGCCATCTTGCTGGACTTGCTGTCCCGCTCCCGGACGGTGCCCTCCACGGAGATGGTGGACTCCTTGTTGATGGCCTTGAAGGTGTTCACCATCTCCTCGGTCTCCGCCACCACCTGGGTGGTGCCGTAGAAGTCCCGGACCACCACGAAGGCCAGGGCGGCGCTGACGGTCCGGACGTTCTCCATCCAGCCGACGATCTTCACCTGCTTGCCGGCGTCGGAAAGGCGCAGCTCTCCGCAGGTATGGGTACGATTCTGCATCATGGTCGAAATTTCCTTTCTATCTGTTGAAACTGAGAAGTTTGTGCGCTTGGTTATTCAGACAGTGCCTGGGCGATGGCCGCCACGTCCAGGGCCTCACAGGCGGGGGAGAGCACGGCCTTGGCCGCCTCCGCCCACTGGGTCAGCTGGGCCTGGGCCGCCAGGGAGCCCACGGTGTCCATCAGGTCGGCGTCCTCCGCCGGGTCCAGCTTGATGACCACCATGTAGCAGTTCTCCTCCTCCAGCACCGGGGAGACCCGGCCCACAGGCAGGGCCTTCAGGGTCTGGAAATTGCTGTTGGACAGGGCGCTGATGGGCAGCAGCTCCGGGGCGGTGGCGTAATCCTCGCTGTATTTCCAGATGAGGAACTCCAGATACTCCGGGTCGTCCAGGTGGGCGGAGAGCTTCTGCCGGACCTCCTCAGCGGCGGCCTTGGCCTCCGCGTCGCTGGCGTGGTAGCCCTCCTCGCCCCGGTAGATGGTCACATACTGGCCGTAGAGGTAGCCCTCGTCGGCCAGGAGGCTGCTGAGCTCAGAAGAGGCCAGGTGGCTCTGGACCGAGAGGTTCTCCCCCAGGGCCGCGGCGGTCAGGATCTCCCGGGCAAAGTCCGCGGAGAAGCCGTAGGGGGCGCCGTAGGCCTCCAGGTCCTCTTCGATCTGGGTCTTCTGCTGGGCGGTGAGGGGGTACTGGCTCTGGCGGCTCATCAGCGCCGCCAGCTCCTCCGCGTCCGCCCGGGTGTCCTGGAGGACCTTCTGGGCCGGGGTCATGCCGCCCTTGTCCGGAGCATCCCAGTCCACCGGGGCGCTGACGTCGATGCCGTGGACCTCCAGGAGGTAGTCGGCGAAGTCCCCGTCGAAGTCCTCGTCCATCCAGTAGTCCTCATAGTATTCCTGGTAGGTGTCGTAATAGCCGTAGGCCTGCTCCGCCTCCATGGCCGAGATGTTCAGCGCCAGGAAGTAGAGATAGGCTTCGGCGGTGATGTCGTAGCCGTCCGCCGTCAGCATCACCGTGTCGGGTTCCACGCCCAGGATCTCCCGGGCGTAGCTGGGCACCGTCAGGGTGAAGGACATCCGTTTGGCCGGGTCCGCGATCCGGGCCAGCATGGCCGCCGCCTGGCCCCGGTTGATAAGGTCCAGGCCGTTGAAGGTGCCTTCGCTGTCGCTGCCGGTGAGGATGCCCGCCCGGTAGAAGCGGAGGATGTCGCTGTCGGAGGTGTCCGGCAGGGAGTCGATGTCGTTGATGGGGGCCAGGGCCTCCTCCGGCAGCACCGCCGCCAGATACCACACGAAGTCATATCGGTCGCAGGGCTCATCCGCGCGGAAGTCCAGATATGTGAGATCGTCCAGCAGATACGCCGCCGCCTCGCCGTCGCTCTCCTCCACGGAGGCGGTCAGGGCGTCCACGGCGGGCTGATACCAGGCCTCGCCGGAGGCCGCGGGGCCCAGGTCGCCGTTTCCGCCGGCAAGCAGGTCCTGGAGCCGGGCGGCGATCACGGTGATCTGAGCGTAGGTCAGGCTGCCCTGGATGTCGAAGCGGGTGTCGGTCCTGCCGTTCATCAGGCCGGTCTCATAGACGGCGATGGCCTCCTCCCGGCACCAGGCGCCCTCCAGGTCCGCGAACTGACCGGTGTAGGTCCGGGCATCCGGCAGCAGCGGCTGCGTCTCCGCCGCGGCGGCGGGGAGGGTCAGGGACAGGGCCAGGACCAGAGCCAGGAAAAGGGCGGTCCAGCGGGGCTTGGCGCGGGTGTGTGTTGTGAACATGACCATGCTTCCTTTCCTATCATGTCTCCCATTTGGGAGCGGTGTCCGTCAGAACTTCCACAGGGGGAAGGGGAGTCCGGCAGCCGCTGGTCCACGGCGGACAGGCCCGGCTCTTTTCTGCCTGCGGAGCCTGAAAGGGGCGCTGCAACAGCGCCAGGGGCAGCAGGGAACACAGGGATCCGAGGCCCGCGATGGGCTCCTACGATATTCCAGTGCGGAATATTTTTATCATAAATTGCAAATAGGACTTATCCTTTCTGTCCGGCGGTGCCGGTGTCCGTACTGCCAGAGAGATGAAAAGTAGGCCGATCAATAACAATTTGTTTATTTACAATCAGATTATACGATTTGTAAAGATTTACGGAGCCTGCTCTGCGCCCCGCCGCCGGATATGCGGGGCCGCCTCCCGGATCACTCCAGGATGACAGCGCCCTTCTCCCGCTCGGCCAGGCCCGCCTTGATGCGGTAGACCGTGGCGGCGGGGGAGAGCTTGGTCTGCTCGCCGGTGGCCATGTCCTTGCAGGCGGCCACGCCCTGGGAGATCTCGTCCTCGCCCAGGAAGATCACGTAGGGGATGCCCAGCTTGTCGGCGTAGGAGATCTTCTGCTTGAACTTCTTGTCCTCGCAGTGGAGCTGGGTGCGGATGCCGTTCTCCCGCAGAAGGGTGGCGAGAGAAATGGCGGCGGACAGGTCCTCCGTCATGGGCAGGATCAGCACGTCCGCCGGGGCGGTGGGCAGGTCCGGGTTCAGCATGCCCTGCTCGCCCAGGACGTAGAACAGGCGGGTCAGGCCGATGGAGATGCCGGCGCCGGGCAGCTGGCGGTCGGTGTAGTATTCGGCCAGGTTGTCGTACCGGCCGCCGGAGCAGACGGAGCCGATCTCCGGGTGGTCCAGCAGCGTGGTCTCGTAGACGGTGCCGGTGTAGTAGTCCAGACCCCGGGCGATGGTCAGGTCCACGGCGAAGTTCTCCGCCGGGACGCCGAAGTCGGCAAGGTAGCATGTGACGGTTTTCAGCTCGCTGAGCCCCTGGTCAAAGGTCTCGTTGCGGCCCTGGTAGCCCTCCAGGGCGGAGAGGACCTCGGCGTTGGTGCCGGTGATGGCGATGAACCGGAGGATCTCCCCGGCCTGGGCCTCGGTGAGGCCGCAGTCCTCCACCAGAATGGTCCGCACCTTCTCGGGGCCGATCTTGTCCAGCTTGTCCACGGTGCGCATGATGTCGCCGGACCGCTCGGTCAGGCCCTCCATGGCGTAGAAGCCGTTCAAGATCTTGCGGTTGTTGACCCGGATCTGGAAGCGTCTCAGGCCCAGGGCGGAGAATGTCTTGTAGATGATGGCGGGGATCTCCGCCTCGTTGACGATGGAGAGCTTGCCGTCGCCGATAATGTCGATGTCGGCCTGGTAGAACTCCCGGAACCGGCCCCGCTGGGCCCGCTCGCCCCGGTAGACCTTGCCGATCTGGTAGCGGCGGAAGGGGAAGGTCAGGTCGTTGTAGTGCAGGGCCACGTACTTGGCCAGGGGGACCGTCAGGTCGAACCGCAGGCTCAGGTCCGCGTCGCCCTTGGTGAAGCGGTAGATCTGCTTTTCCGTCTCACCGCCGCCCTTGGCCAGCAGCACCTCACTGGACTCGATGACCGGGGTGTCCAGGGGGGTGAAGCCGTAGAGGGAGTAGGTGCGGCGGAGGATCTCCATGATGCGCTCCATCTGCTGCTGGGGCGCCGGCAGCAGCTCCATAAAGCCGGACAGGGTCCGGGGGGTCATTTTCGCCATGATGCAATGTCTCCTTTATCTCGTAAACAGTGGTCCCGGACCGCCGCCCGGGGAAAAATAAACGCTCTCGTCCCCTCGGTTTGGGACGAGAGCGAATCTTTCGCTTCGTGGTGCCACCCAAATTCAAGGCCCCGCAGGGCCTCCTTTTGCCTCCTTTGGTACGGGGAGGGTGCCGTGGGCGTCTCCGCCCCCGCTCCGCCGCTGTCCTTCCTCCAGTCCGGCCGGGGCGCTCTCAGCGCCGCGCCCCTCTCTGTGGGGCCGGGAAGTTGGAGTACTGCTGCGGCATCCGCGCGGATGTCAGGGAAGGTGCTCAGGCGATGGGCTTGGTGGAGGGGTTGACGATGCACCGCCAGTCCAGATCGCCCCGGGCCAGGCCCAGCACCAGCATCTCCGCCGTGGCGATGTTGCTGGCGAAGGGGATGTTGTTCTGGTCGCACAGGCGGGAGATATAGGACACGTCCCCGGCCATAGCCTCGTTGGTGGGATCGTTGAAGAACAGCACCATATCGAACTCATTGTAGGCGATCCGGGCGCCGATCTGCTGGCTGCCGCCGTGGGCATAGGACAAAAAGCAGTGGACGCTGAGGCCCGTGGCGTCGGCCACCATGTGGCCGGTGGTGTTGGTGGCGTACAGGTGATGCCGGGAGAGAATGCCGGCGTAAGCGGTGCAGAACTGCACCATCAAGTCCTTCTTATTGTCATGAGACATCAGGGCAATATTCATGCAGGGGCTCCTTTCTATCTGATCCGCAGCAGAGGGACCCGCTCCCCCTGGATGCGCTTGGCGATATTTTGATAGGCTGCCGCGGCGGGAGAGCCGCCGGCCAGCAGCAATGGCGTGCCGCGTTCCAGGCACAGGGGCAGGGCGTCGTCCTCCGGCACCACCCCCAGCAGGGGCAGGCCCGCCTTGTCAATGGCGTCGTCAATGGTGGCGTGGAGCTGGCGCATCATCTTCTGCCGGACCCGGTTCACCACCAGATGCAGCGCCCCGGCGGGGAAGCGGTGGAGCTCCATGACGGTCCGCTGGGCGTCCCGCAGGGAGGAGGCGTCCGGATTGGTGACCACCACGGCCCGGTCCGCGCCATACACCGCCAGCTGAAAGCCGCTCCCCAGGCCCGCCGGCGCGTCCAGCAGGCAGTAGTCGTATCGCTTCCGGATCTCCGCCAGCAGGTCCGCCATCTGGGTCTCCGTCACCGGACGGCCCTGGATGCGGACCGGTGCCGTCAGCAGGTGGAGCCCCGGTACCCGGGGGTGCTCCGCCACGGCGTCGTCCAGAGAGCAGCGGCCCTGGATCACGTCGGAGAAATCCATCAGAGCCCGGTCACTGAGCCCCAGGGCCAGATCCAGGTTCCGCAGGGCCGTGTCGCAGTCCAGACACAACACCCGCTGCTTGCGCAGCGCCAGAGCGGTCCCCACCCCGGCGGCGAAGGAGGTCTTGCCGGTGCCGCCCTTGCCGGACACCACGGCGATGCACTGTCCCAGCCGCATGGCGGCACCCTCCTCTCAAACTTTCTTCGTATTTTCTATTATAAGGGATTCTTCTTGATCTTTGCAAATATTCTGGGGTATTTTTCCGGGGTTTTTCGGATTTTTTTTATGATGACCAAACGGTGGCGCACGTCGGTGCCGGGGAGGCAATAGTCCCGCAGGGCCTCCACCCGGCCGCCCAGGGTCTCCAGGGCCCGTTTGGCCTCCGCCAGCTCCGCCTCGCTGTCCACGGATTTCATGGCCAGGAAGGCACCGCCTACCTTTACCAGGGGCAGGCACAGCTCTGCCAGGACCGGCAGGGCCGCCACCGCCCGGGAGGTGACCAGATCAAAGGACTCTCGCCGGTCGGCGGCGAATTCCTCTGCCCGGCCGTGGACGCATTCCACGTCCGCGAGGCCCAGCTCGGCGCACACCGTCTCCAGGAACCGCACCCGCTTGCCCTGGGCGTCCAGCAGCGTCAGGCGGATAGAGGGCTCGGCGATCTTCAGCGGCAGGCCGGGAAAGCCCGCGCCGGTGCCCACATCCGCCACGGATTTCTCTTTGAAATCCGTCAGCGTCAGCAATGCCGCGCTGTCCAGAAAGTGCAGCGCCGCCACGTCCGCCGGATCGGTGATGGCGGTGAGGTTCATGACCTGGTTGGTCTCCAGCAGCAGCGCTCCGTACCGGGCCATGGCCGGTGCCGCCGTCTCCGGCAGCCCCAGGTCGCCAAGACCCCGGCGCAGCAGGACTTCCATCTCGTCCATCAGGTTTTCTCCTTCAGAAGGTCCCGGATCTCCGTCAGCAGCACTTCCTCATTGCTGGGCTTGGGCGGCGCCGGAGGCGCGGCCTCCTTCTTGCGGTGGAGGCTGTTGACCGCTTTCACCAGGCAGAACACGGCGAAGGCCATGATGAGGAAGTTTAGCACGGCGTTGAGGAAGCTGCCCACCATCACCTCGCCGCCGGGGACGGTGAAGGACAGGTTGGACAGGGCGCTGTTGCCGCCGGCGAAGATGCCCAGGACGGGGTTGATGATGTCGTTCACCAGGGAGCTGGTGATGGCGCTGAAGGCGCCGCCGATGATGACGCCCACCGCCAGGTCCAGGACGTTGCCCCGGGCGATGAACTGCTTGAATTCTGCAATAAAGCCTTTGCTTTTGGACATAAATCGATTACCTTTCCTTTGTGTTGCGTCCGTTGGACCCTCAGCCCTCCGCGGACACCCGCTGAGCGGGGTCCAGCAGCCGGGCCAGGATCACGGCGAACTGGGCCCGGGTCAGCGTGCCCTTGCCGTTGAAGGTGCCCTGGTCGTCCGTGCCGGTCAGGATCCCCGCCTGATAGAGGGCGGTTACATCCGCCCGGTCTGTATCCGCCGGGACGGCGCTGCTGAGGGGGGCGAGCAGATCCTCTCCCGCGATGAGGGCCATGACCGCCGCCGCATCGTAGCGGGTGGCCTGCTCCGTCAGCGTGTCCGGCAGGGCGGCGTCCATGGCGCCGGGGAGGCTGCGCAGATAGCAGTCTCCGCTCCAGTACCAGGCGCCGGCGCTGGCGCCGTCGCTGTCGGAGAAGGTGTTGATCCGGACCATGGGGTCGTGGGCGCCGTAGTCCGCCTCCTGGATGTGGTAGCGGTACATATAGAAGAGGGGATCGTAGCTGTTGCCCCGGTCCTGGTTGGCCCGGAAGATGAGGCTCCCGTCCACCGTCACTGTGACATAGGCGGGGGACTTGCCGTCCAGATAGTCCCCGGCCAGCGTGATAATGAAGTCGCCCCGGGGGATGGCCGCGCCGCCCAGGCCTGTATTGTTGACCTGAACGAAGGAGGCGGCGTCATAGACAGTGCCGTCCGGCAGGGTGATGGACACGGCGCCGGTGTCCGCCGCTACGGCGGGCAGGTCGCCGGTGTTTCCCTCCAGCCGCCACTTTACCCGGGCGGCCAGCACCTCCAGCTGGGCATTGGTGAGCCCCGCCTGGGGGGAGAAGGCGGTGTCGGAGGTGCCGTTAAAGACGCCGGTCTCATAGCACAGCTTCACGGCGTCCGCGTACCACGCCCCGGCCGGAATGTCGGAAAAGGGGGTGTAGGTCCGCTCCGCCGCCAGGAGGGGAGCGGCTGTATCCGCTGCGGCGCAAGGGATTGCCAGCATGGACAGGAATACAGCCGATAAAATGGCGCAAAGGGTACGCTTCATGGTCCCGACCTCCTTGTATTGGCTGGAAACGGGTTTCACTATTTGTATTCTATTATTAAAATAATACGATTTGTATTACATCAAGCGGCTGGGGTCTTATTTTTTGGGCACCAGCTTCTCCGTGCCGCCCATGTAGGGCCGCAGGACCTCGGGGATGACCACGGTGCCGTCGGCCTGGAGGTTGTTCTCCAGGAAGGCGATCAGCATGCGGGGCGGAGCCACGCAGGTGTTGTTGAGGGTGTGGCACAGCTGCATCTTGCCGTTCTCATCCTTGTAGCGGATCCGCAGGCGCCGGGCCTGGGCGTCGCCCAGGTTGGAGCAGGAGCAGACCTCAAAGAACTTCTGCTGGCGGGGAGACCAGGCCTCGATGTCGCAGGACTTGACCTTCAGGTCCGCCAGGTCGCCGGAGCAGCACTCCAGCTGCCGCACGGGAATATCCAGGGAGCGGAACAGCTCCACGGAGTAGCGCCACAGCTTCTCATACCAGTCCTTGGACTCCTCGGGCTTGCAGACCACGATCATCTCCTGCTTCTCAAACTGGTGGATGCGGTAGACGCCCCGCTCCTCGATGCCATGGGCTCCTTTCTCCTTGCGGAAGCAGGGGGAGTAAGAGGTCAGGGTCTGGGGCAGGCTCTCCACCGGCAGGATCTGGTCGATGAACCGGCCGATCATGGAGTGCTCGGACGTGCCGATCAGATACAGGTCCTCGCCCTCGATCTTGTACATCATGCCCTCCATGTCGGTCTGGGACATGACGCCCTCCACCACGTTGCCGTGGATCATGAAGGGGGGGATGCAGTAGGTGAAGCCCTTGTTGATCATAAAGTCCCGGCCGTAGGCCAGCACGGCCTCATGGAGCCGGGCGATGTCGCCCAGCAGATAGTAGAAGCCGTTGCCGGAGACCCGGCCGGCGGCGTCCAGGTCGATGCCGCCGAAGGACTCCATGATCTCGGTGTGATAGGGGATGGGGAAGTCGGGCACCTTGGCCTCGCCGAAGCGCTCCACCTCCACGTTGCAGGAGTCGTCGGGGCCCAGGGGCACGGAGTCGTCGATCATCTGGGGGATCAGCAGCATATCCTTGTGCAGAGCCGCCTCCAGCTCCGTCTCCTGCTTCTCCAGCTCCGCCAGGCGGTCCGCCTGCTCCTTGACCTGGGCCTTCACGGCCTCGGCCTCCGCCAGCTTGCTGGGATCCTTCTTGGCCTGGCCCATCAGCATGCCGATCTGCTTGGAGAGGGTGTTGCGGTTGGAGCGCAGCTGGTCGGCCTCGGCAATGGCGGCGCGGCGCTTGGCATCTAGTTCGATGACCTCGTCCACCAGGGGCAGCCTGGCGTCCTGGAACTTTTTCTTGATATTTTCCTTGACAGCGTCGGGATTCTCCCGGATAAATCGAATATCCAGCATGGTATTCTCTCTCCTCTGATCTGAAATAAAGTCGTGTTTCACGTGAAACATGACGGATGTGCATTGCTGCGGGGCGATCCTCAGCCCGCCTGGCCCTCCACAGCCTGGCGCAGTTCCTCGAACCGCTGGGCGGGGGAGGTGACCCCCTCCTCCGGTGCCTCATTGGACAAAAGCCGGTCATAGCCGGCGCTCTCCATCTCCCCGATGGTGGCGCGGCAGGCCTCCAGATCCCCGGCGGCGTACTGCTGCTGCAGGGTGTACAGTCCCAGCAGCGCCTGCTCCCGGGCCTGGGCATCGTCCAGCTCCTGCTGGAGATCCTGCTCGGTTTCCTTCAGGTCCTGCTGATCCTCCTGGACCTGGGCCAGCTCCTCCTGGAGCTCAATGATCTTCTCCTGAGTGGCCTGGACCTCCTGCATGGCGGTGACGGAGTGCTGCAATTCTCCCAGCGCCTCCGTGTTGCTGCGCTGATGCATGAAAAAGGACAGCGCCATCAGCAAAAAGGCCGCGATAAAGAGAATCATGATATAGACCACGACGGGCTTTTTTCCGGTGGGCGCCGTCTCCGGCTGCCGATCGGGATTGGGCTCGCCCTGCCCGTCGCTGCGTTTTTCCAGTTTCATCATGCTTTGGTTCCTTTCAGGGGTTGGAGTTCCGCTTCTTCATCCGCAGGAGAGCCAAGGCCTCCAGCAGATCGTTCAGGTCGTCCATCCCGTAGTATTCCAGCTCAATACGGCCCTTTTTCCGGCCGGTGACGATCCGGACGCCCCGGCCCAGCCGGGAGCTCAGGTCCTTCTGGGCCTCGGCGGTGTAGTCCGGGCCATCCGGAGCCGGTTTCGGCTCCTTTTTCTCAGCGGACAGGCGCTTGACCAGGGCCTCGGTCTGCCGCACGGACAGCCCGCCGCTGACCACTGCCTCCGCGGCCCGCTCCTGAAGAGCAGGGGAGAGGGGCACCAGGGCCCGGGCGTGGCCGGCGGAGAGCTTGCCCTCCTCCACCAGCTTGGCCACCGGCGCGCTCAGAGACAGCAGCCGCAGGGCGTTGGCCACGGCGCTGCGGGACTTGCCCACCTGGGCGGCGGCCTCCTCCTGGGTCATGTGATAGGTGTCGATCAGCACCTGGAAGCCGGCGGCCTCCTCCATGGGGTTCAGGTCCTCCCGCTGGAGGTTCTCGATCATGGCCAGCTCGGCGGCCTTGCGGTCGTCGGCCTCCACCACCACCACGGGCACCTCCCGCAGGCCGGCCAGTCTTGCGGCCCGCCAGCGGCGCTCGCCGGCGATGATCTGATAGTAGCCGGAGGCCAGCTTCCGGACGGTCAGGGGCTGGATGATGCCGTGGAGGCGGATGGACTCCGCCAGCTCCGCCAGGGCGGCCTCGTCAAAATACTTCCGGGGCTGGGCGGAATAACTCTCCACCTGGGAGATGTCCACATACAGACTGCCGGCGGCCTCGCTTTTCAGCGCCTCGTCGCCCAGCAGCGCGCCCAGGCCGCGGCCCAGGCCGGAGGGTTTTTTGGATGCCATACGCACCCTCCTTTCCAAAGATCAGCCCTTTTGCCGCTTCAAAAATTCCGCGGCAAAGGCGGTGTACGCCTCGGCGCCCCGGGAGGAGCGGTCGTAGGCGGTGATGGGTTTTCCGTGGCTGGGGGCCTCGCTGAGGCGGACATTCCGGGGGATCACCGTGGCGTAGACCTTGCCGGGGAAGTAGTGCTTGACCTCCTCCGCCACCTGCAGCGCCAGATTGGTGCGGCCGTCAAACATGGTCAGCAGCACGCCCTCCAGCTCCAGCTTGGGGTTGAGGGAGCGGCGCACGATGCGCACCGTGTTCATCAGGTCGCTGAGGCCCTCCAGGGCGTAGTATTCCCCCTGAACCGGCACTAAAATCGCGTCAGCGGCGCAAAGCGCGTTCAGCGTCAGCAGCTCCAGGGAGGGCGGGCAGTCAATGAGGATGAAATCGTAGTCCTCACGCAGCTGGTCCAGGGCATCCCGCAGCAAAAACTCCCGCTTGTCCATGCCGATCAGCTCGATTCCGGCGCCGGCCAGGGCCTTGTTGGAAGGAAGCACATCCCCGAAACGGGTGCGCGCCACAGCCTCCCGGGCCTGGATCTCGCCGATGAGGACCTGATAGACACCCTTGGAAACGGTTTTGTCCACGCCCATGCCGGAGGTGGAGTTGGCCTGGGGATCAAAGTCGCACAGCAGCACCTTCTGCCCGGCTTCCGTCAAGGTGGCGGCCAGGTTCACGCAGGTGGTAGTCTTGCCGACGCCGCCCTTTTGATTGACGATTGCAATGGTTTTTGCCAAAGGGACACCTACTTTCTCAAATCCTTGCGTTCAATGCATTATTATATCAAGGTGTATCGACACTTGCAAGGGCAAATCAAAAAAACACGAAGGCCGTCACCAGGGTGTTTCACGTGAAACATGCTGCCGAAGAACAAACAAACGCCCCGGATGTTTCACGTGAAACATCCGGGGCAGAGAGGCGATCAGCTCAGCAGCAGCCCCGTCCGGGGCGGCAGGGTCAGGGTCAGCAGCCCGTCTCCGGCGGGATAGATCCGGCCGGTCAAAAGATCTCTGGGCGGCGCCCAGTGCCAGGGCAGGGTCAGCGTCCGGGTCTCGGCTCCGGCGTTGACCACCGTCACTGTCCGCTCCGACTCCGTCTCCCTGGCGAAGGCCAGCAGGGGTCCGGAGGCGGACAGCCACCGGAACCGGCCCCGGGACAGGGAGGGGCGGGTCTGGCGCAGGCGGCTGAGCCGGGCAAAGCGCTCCAGCAGGTCCTGGCGTTCGCTGCCCCAGGGGTAGCCGCCCCGGTTGAAGGGATCCTCAAAGCCCTCCATGCCGGCCTCGTCGCCGTAGTAGATCATGGGAGCGCCGGGGAAGGAGAACAGCACCAGCACCGCCAGCCGCAGCAGGGCCTCGCCACGCTCCCGCTCGGCGGGGGAGAGGCAGTAGGCCGCCCGCTCCTCCTTGGTCTGGGGCACATGGTCGGCGCCCAGCACCGTCAGGATGCGGGGGGTGTCGTGGGTGCCCAGAAAGTTCAGAGCGGAGTAGAAGGCAGAGGGGGGATAGTTCTCCCGGATTGTCTCCATGGCCTCCTGGAAGGCGGCGGCGTTCCCGCCCTGGAGATAGGCCAGCAGGGCGGTGCGGAAGGGGTAGTTCATGACGCCGTGGAGCTCCTGGCCCAGGAGATACCGGCGGCGCTGGGAGTAGGCGATCTTGTTGCTGGCGTCCTCCCAGACCTCGCCCAGCAGGAAGCTGTCGGGCTTGGTATCCTCCATGGCCTCCCGGATCTTTTCAATGAACCAGTCCGGCAGCTCGTCGGCCACGTCCAGCCGCCAGCCGTCCACGCCGCAGCGCAGCCAGCGGCGGATGATGGAATTGGGGGCACCGATGATGTAGTCCACATAGCCGGGGTTCTCCTCCCGGACCGCCGGAAGGGTGCGGATGCCCCACCAGGAGTCGTAGTCCTCCGGCCAGGGGTGAAAGGAGTACCAGCCGAAGTAGGGGGACTCCCGGCTCTGGGCCGCGCCCAGGGAGGGGTAGAAGCCATCGGCGTTGAAGTAGATGCTCTGGGAGCCGGTGTGGTTGAACACGCCGTCCAGGATCACCCGCATCCCCCTGGCGTGGGCCGCGTCGCACAGGTCCCGCAGGTCCTGCTCCGTGCCCAGCATGGGGTCGATGCGGGTGTAGTCGGCGGTGTTGTAGCGGTGGTTGGAGGCGGACTCAAAGATGGGGTTCAAATACAGCGTGGTCACGCCCAGGTCCGCCAGATACGGCAGCTTGGAGGTGATGCCCCGGAGAGAGCCGCCGAAGAAGTCCCGGTTGCGGATCTCCCCGTCCGGGTCCGGCCGCCACTCCGGCGTGTCGGACCACTCCTGATGGACCCAGCGGCTGCCCACCAGGCCCGCCGGGTCCGCCTTGTCCGACGGCAGGCGGCAGAAACGATCTGGAAAAATTTGGTATACCACGCCGCTGCCGAACCACCCTGGTGTGCGGCTCTCCCGGTAGACCGTCAGCTGCCAGGGATGGACCTGCCCGTCGCTGCGGTAGCCGGTTTTGTCCAGGTCGCAGCCGGAGCCGTCGTCCCGCCAGAAGCGGAAGTGGTACCACACCAGCTCCGGCTCCGCCGGGGCGGTGAAGTTCAGGGAGAAGCGGATCCGCTCTCCGTCCACGCCGTCCTGGTAGAGCTCCCGCTCCTCCTGCTGGCCGGAGAACTCCCGGCGCATCACCAGGGCGCAGTGGGTAAAGCCCTCGGAGGCCAGGGGACGGCAGTGCAGAGATACGGTGGTCCCGCAGACGGCGGCGCCGAAGGGCGACTTACACAGGCCGTAGCGGGGGTCAAAGACAAAGGGTTCGCTCATGGGAGGCGATCCTCCTTACTCAAGCAGTTGGTGTTCGCCGATCACGGCGGTGCCGACCTCGTCGGCGGTGAAATAGGCGTTCAGGATCTCCACGGCGGTGGAGGCCAGGTTGGCGCCGGCGGAGCCGTGCTCGATGGCGATGGACACCACGATCTCCGGGTCGTCATAGGGGGCGAAGCACACGAACACGCCGTTGTTGGTCTGGTCGCCGCCCAGCTGGGCGGTGCCGGTCTTGGCGCCGGCGGTGACCACGCACTGGGTGAAATAGGTGTACAGCTGGCCGCCCGGCTGGGTGTAGCCCAGCATGCCCTCCTTCACGGCCTCCAGGGTGGAATCCGCCATTTTCACAGTGTTCAGGGCCTCGGTGTTGCCGGTGGCCAGGACCTGGGAGTTGTCATAGGACTTGACGGCCTTCAGGAGGTGCGCCTCGCAGTGCTTGCCGCCGGAGACCAGCGTGGCCACATAGTTGGCCAGCTGCAGCGGGGTGTACTCCTGGTTGGCCTGGCCGTAGGCGGCCCAGGGAGCCAGGTTCTGGCCCGGCGGGTTTTCAGGCAGGGTGCCGGCGGCGTCGCCGATCTCGATGCCCGTGGGGGAGCCCAGGCCGAAAGCCGACAGGTATTCCACGAAGGTATCCATGCCCATGCGGTAGCCCATCTCCGCGAAGAAGTAGTTGCAGGAGTTGGTGATGGCGCCGGTGACGTTCAGCAGGCCGTGGCCGCTGGTTTTCCAGCAGTTGGTGTAGCTGTTGAGGTCGCCGGGATAGTACCAGCGGCCCGTATCCCGGATCTTCTCCGTCAGGGTGGTGGCGCCGGACTCCAGCGCCGCCACGGCGGTCAGGGGCTTGAGGGTGGAGCCGGGGGCATAGGGGGTGCTGGTGGCCCGGTTCCAGAAGGGGTTGGCCTTGTCCGCCGACAGCTGGGCGTACACATCGCTGCGGCGCCAGGTGGACAGGTCATAGGTGGGATAGGAGGCGATGGCCAGGATCTCCCCGGTGCCCACCTGCTCCACCACGGCGGCGCCGCCCCGGGTCTCGTCCGGGTCCTGCCGACTCATCCGGGTGATGGTGGCCGCCAGGGCATCCTCCACGGTCTTTTGCAGATCCAGGTCGATGGTCAGCTCCACGGTGTTGCCGGGCTCCGGCTCCTTGGAGTAGTACTCGCCGGTGATCTTGCCGTCGGCGTTGGTGGAGACGATGCGCACGCCGTCCCGGCCCCGGAGATATTCCTCAAAGGCGGCCTCCACGCCGGTGCGGCCGATCTTGTCGTCGGAGTTGTAGCCCTTCTCCCGCAGGGCTTCCATGTCGTCGCCGGACTGAATGCCGGTGGTATACCCCAGGATATGGGCGGCGTAGGCGGTCTGATACTCCCGGACGCTGGAGGCGCTGACCTTGGCGCCGGCGAAATTGCCGTCACTGAGCATGGAGACAAAGGCGGTGTCGATGTCCTCCGCCATCACGTAGGAGGGGATGTTGTCGATCAGGGACCGCAGCTTCAGCTCGTACCGGACCCCCAGCACCAGCCGGGCCTCGTTGAGGGAGTAGATGGCAGGCAGTTCAAAGCTGGCCCGCATGAGCTCCACCAGCTTGTGGGCGGAGATGCCGATGGCCGTCAGCAGCTCCTCCGTCAGGGCGGAGGAGGGCAGCTTTTCCGCCAGCTTCGCCCCCTTCTGCTGGTCCGTGAGGGTGGCGTCGGCCAGGATCTCATCGGCGGCGTTGGTGACGGTGCCGTCCTCATCCGTCTGCTCCAGCAGCCCGGGGTGCTGGAGCAGATAGGCCCCCAGGGGCTCCGCCACATCGTCCAGGCTGAGGAGATACGTGAGAAAACGGCCTCGCTGGATGGAGTCCAATCCCTCCAGCGTGTAGGAAAAGGGAGCGGTCTGGGAGATGGGCAGGTTGTCCACCCAGGTGACCTCCTGCTTCTGACACAGCCGCACCAGGCGCAAAATGGCCTCGTTGACATCCTCGCCGGATTTCAGCAGCGAGGTGCTGAAGGTGAGGCTGTATGTGGACCGGTTGGAGACCAGCACCTGGCCGTTCCGGTCCGTGACGATGCCCCGGGAGGCCTCTACGGTCTCCGGTTGGGTAATGGTGCGGATGGACTGGGCCAGGTAGTCCTCGTGGTCGTTGACCTGGGTGTCGTACAGTACCCCCAGATAGATCAGAAGGACCAGCAGCACGAAGCCGCCCAGGATGTACAGCCGCAGATTTGGAAATTCTCGTCGCTCCATGGAAACTCCTTTTCAGGGATCAGTCGTACAGATGGACCCGGCGGTGGACGGCGGAGAACAGCGGCACCGCCAGCAGCAAAAAGGGTGCGGTGGCCGCGAACTCCCGGACCATCACCCACAGGCCCGCCCCCCAGGCGGGCTTGCCGGCGGCCCACAGCAGCAGGCAGCGGAACAGATCCGTCAGCAAAAAGCCCGCGGCGGCGGACACCAGGGCGCACAGCCACCCGGCCTTCAGCAGGCTCTTGGAGATCAGGGCGCCGCTGAGGGCCGCCAGGGGAAACACCAGGGTATACAGACAGGGGATGGGACCCGGCAAAAGCAGGTCGCACACCACGCCCAGCCCCAGGCCGAAGATGGAGCTGGGCACCGGGTTTTCATAGTTGCCCAGCACCGCCGCCAGAGCGGGGTACAAAAAGGGGATCACGCCCCAGAGGGTGATGCGCTGCAGCAGGGACCCCTGCAGCAGCAAAAGCAGCACGGTGGCCCCGGCGTACAGGGACCACTTGAAGATGATCTCATTTCGGGCCAGCACGGCGGGACCTCCTCTCCAAAAAGCCGCATCGGCCTCAGGGCACGATGTCGAAGGATTTGATGATGAACACCTGGTTCAGGCTGTCAAAGTCCACCTTGGGGACCAGGACGGCATAGGAGGTGGCGCCGGAGTCGTCCACCTGGACCTCCTCCACGGTGCCGATCACCAGGCCGGAGGGCAGATACTCGCCCAGGCCCGAGGTCTCCACCAGGTCGCCGGCCAGCAGCTGGCAGTCGGCGGGCAGGACGCCCAGCCGCAGGCGGCCCTGGCGCATCAGAGCGAAGTCGCCCTCCGCCAGACCCAGGTCCTTGGTCCGGAACACCTGGGCGCCGATGGAGGTGTCCGTGTCCACGATGGTCAGGACCCGGCACCAGTTGTATCCGGCCTTATCCACCAGGCCCACCAGGGCGCCGGTGGCGTCCATGACGCAGTCGCCCACCTCCACGCCGTTGGCGGTGCCCTTGTTCAGCGTCAGGGAGGAGGTCCAGTTGGTGACCTCGTGTTCGATCACATAGGCGGACTCCATGTCGCTGGTCAGGTCCCGGTGGGCCTGCTGCAGGTTCAGCAGATCCCGGTAGTTGGCGTTTTCCTCCTCCAGCTTCTCCGACCGGCGGACGGCCTCCTCCATCTCGGCGATCTGCTGTTTCAGCGCCGCGTTTTCCTCCTCCAGGGCCGTGTAGTCCTCATAGTACTTCTGCTTGTCGCTGATCCAGTCCGCCACCGCCGTGTAGGCGGCCCGGAAGGGGGAGGCGATGATCCCCGCCAGGTTGGTCAGGGGCGCCGAGTTGGCGGAGAAAAAGGACATGCAGGCCAGGGCCACGGCGATGACTGCCGCGGCAAAGAGGACCCACAGGCCGTGTTCTTTCAGAAAGTTTTTCAAAGGGGACCCCTCCCGACTGTCAATTCACGCTCATACCAGCAGATGCACGCCGAAACGGCTCAGCATCCGGCTCAGCCGCAGCACCGGCAGGCCCATCACGTTGAAGTAGTCGCCGCGGATCCCTTCCACCAGCAGCGCGCCCACGCCCTGGATGCCGTAAGCGCCGGCCTTGTCCATGGGCTCGCCGGTGGCGATGTAGGCCAGGATCTCCTCCCGGCTCACCGGGCGGAAGTATACCTCCGTGGTCTCAGCCTCGGTCTCCATGCGGCTGCCCAGGCGGACGGTGACGCCGGTGCAGACCGTGTGGTGGCGGCCCTGGAGGGCCGTCAGCATGGCCAGGGCCTCCGATTCGTCCGCGGGCTTGCCCAGCTTCTGCCCGTCCAGAAACACCATGGTGTCGGCGGTGATGACAATTTCATCCTCCGCGGCGTCCACGGCCTGGGACTTCTCCCGGGAGATGTATTTCACCGTCTCCTGGGGGCTCAGCCCCTCGGGAAAAGCCTCCTCCACGTCC
The DNA here is from genome assembly GCF_054476235.1 of Dysosmobacter sp. Phy. NCBI lineage: Bacteria > Bacillati > Bacillota > Clostridia > Eubacteriales > Oscillospiraceae > Dysosmobacter > Dysosmobacter sp. Phy. Next base: position 1,112,894 of record NZ_CM136997.1, on the reverse strand, counting down.
GGCACCCGGACGGTGAAGTCCGTGAGGCCGATCCGCCGCAGCAGCTCCTGCCGCCGGGGGGAGGCGGAGGCCAGTACGATCCTTGCCATGGCGCGCCTCACTTTCCCGTGGAGCCGAAGCCGCCCCGGTCCGGCCCCTCCAGCCGCTCCACCCGCACGAAGCGCAGGGGCGGCTGGTTTTTCACGATGCGGAACTGGCAGATCCGGGCGTTTTTCTCGATGGTCACGTCCCGGGTGGCGTAGGCGGGCATCCGCCACTGGTCGCCGTCGCCCCGGTAGGTGTAGTCCACCACGCCCATGGAGTTGGTCTGCAAAAGCCCGTAGTTTTTGAAGGTGGAGCTGCGGGGGACGATGTGGGCCTCATACCCCTCCGGCAGCGCGATGGCCACCCCCAGGGGGATCAGCCGGAACTCCCCGGCCTTCATGGTCACGTCCTCCGCCGCGTGGAGGTCGATCCAGTCGGATTTGCCGTCCACGTAGCACAGCTCGTCGATATCGTCCACAAAGTATTTTACCTTGATCTCTTCCATATGAAACTCCAAAAGTAAATACAATTCGTAGAATTTAAATGATATATTACGGATAGGAGCGGATTTTCTCCGCCGGAACCCTCATTCCACACCCCGCTCGTAGAGGCCCCGGGTAAAAGTCCCCTCCGGCGCAGCGCCGGTCAGGTAGTCCCGGAACACCCGGACGCACTCCGCCGCCGTCTCGGTGGTGAAGCGCAGACGGGCGTGGGCCAGGCCCAGGCGGTGCCAGTCGGTCCGGTCCGCCAGCCACAGCGGGCGGCTGTTCTGGATCTCCGTCCGGCGGCCGAAGGCGCTAAGCAGGGGGAACTCCGCCCCGGTCCGGTCCCGCAGGGCCGTGACGCCTCCGGCGGTGAGGTCGTGCTCCGTGATCATCAGGGGCAGGCGGCCGTAGACGATGGCCTCCGCCGGCAGGCACTTGGCGAGATCCCGGATCTGGGAAAAGCGCAGCTCAAAGGACACGCAGGCGCCCTGCAGCCCCTTGCGGCGGAGATACTCCAGGGAGCGGCTGTTGAACACGTTGAGGCCGAAGTCGCCGTACCGGGTCAGGCCCAGCCCCTCGGTCAGGGGCACATGGCCGATGTTGCCCAGCAGCGCACCGGTGACGCCCAGCTCTCCGGTCCGCTCCAGCCAGGACCGGAGCGTCTCCTCGTCCCGGTCCCGCCACACCCGGGGCAGCGCGGCGCACCACTCCGTCCGGCCCGCCGGCAGGGCGTCCATGTCCGCCAAAACCTCCAGGGGCACATACACCCGGGCGGGGCCCAGGGAGAGAAGGTCCTCCGTCAGCTGGTCCCGCCGGGCCACCGACACGGTCAGCGCCGGTTCGGCGGCGGAGCAGGTGTCCTCCGGCGCCGGGGGCTGGGACAGCAGGCGGCGCGCAGGCGGCGCGGTCCGGGCCTCCGTCAGGGCCGCCAGGGCGTCCCGGCGCAGGCCGTTGACGGCGCTGGCGGAGAGAGACAGGCCCTCGTCCACCGCCGTCACCACCGTTTCGCAGCGGTAGGCGGTGCCGCCGGTCTTGCGCAGGCGGGCCTCCAGGTCCGCGCCGGTGAGGGCGCGGGTCCGGGCGGCCTCCGGCACGGGACCGGTGACGGTGACGGCGTGGCCGTCCCGGTCGGCGGCGGTCAGGGTGCAGGGGACTCCGGCGGCGACGGTGCAGGACAGGTCCACGCCCACGGTCCGCATGTCGCCCTTCTCATAGGCGGCCTTGGCCGCCTCGAACAGCTCTCTGGGGTCCGCGGCCCCGGCGGGCCGGGTGCCGAACATGTCCTTTCCGGTATGGCCCTGCCAGTACCCGTCGGTGAAGCCGGAGCGGGAGAAGGCCGCCTCCAGCTCCGCCGCCTCGGCGGCGGTGGGGCCCCGGCCCTCCGCGAGCAGCCGGTCATAGATCCGCGTCACCACGGCCACGTACTCCGGCCGCTTCATGCGGCCCTCCAGCTTCAAACAGGAAACGCCCATGTGCGCGGCCTCCTCCAGAGAGGCGGCCATGCAGTTGTCCTTCAGGCTCAGGGGGTAGGGATTGCCCTTTTTCCCGCCCACCGCCGCGTAGGGCAGGCGGCAGGGCTGGGCGCAGCGGCCCCGGTTGCCCGAGCGGCCGCCGATCAGGGCGCTCATCTCGCACTGGCCGGAGTAGCACATGCAGAGGGCCCCGTGGGCGAAGATCTCGATCTCCGCCGGGCAGGCGGCGCAGATGGCGGCGGTGTCGGCCGCGGAGCACTCCCGGGCCAGCACCACCCGCTCGCACCCGTCCGCCGCCAGAAGCCGGGCGGCCCCGGCGGTGAAGGCGCTCATCTGGGTGCTGGCGTGGACCGGCAGGTCCGGCAGCATCTGCCGCAGCAGCAAGAAAAGCCCCCAGTCCTGGACCAGCACGGCGTCCACGCCCAGGCGGGCGGCGGCCGCGGCGGTGTCCAGGGCCCGGGGCAGCTCCCGGTCCGTCACCAGGGTATTGAGGGTCAAAAAGACCCGCACGCCCCGCTCGTGACAGTAGAGCAGGGCGTCGGCAAATTCGGCGTCCGAAAAATTCTTGGCGCCCTGGCGGGCGTTGAAGGTCCCCCAGCCCAGGTACACCGCGTCGGCCCCGTTCTGCACGGCGGCGCGCAGGGCCTCCGGCGAGCCGGCGGGGGAGAGCAGCTCCGGCCTCATCCCTTGTTCCGGTTGTCCAGCCGCTGCTGCAGGCGGAAGATCTCCCGCTTGAGTTCGCTGACCTCGCTCTGGGCCTTGGAGGCCTCGTCCAGATAGCCCTTGATCTGGCTGCGCAGCTGCTCCGCCGCGGCCTGGGCCTTGAACAGCTCGTCGGCGATATTGGCGGCGGTGAGGACGGCGGCGTCGGTGCGGCCCACCTTGGTGCCGCTGAGGACCTCATTCATCTTGTCGCCCACATAGGCGCCCACCCGCTGCATATAGGAGGCGGACTCCTCCGCAATGAAGGTGTATTCCTCGCCGCAGATATTGACGACTACCCGATTGGCCATAACAGGGCCCCCTCTTTCGTGTGATTTGACGGCCGGAGCAAAGCGCGCCGGCCCGGATCCCGGCCCATGGCCATAAGATCGCTCTCAGTATACCATACCATGGGCGAAAGCGCCAGAAAAAACCCCGGAATTTGAAAAAAATTCACAGCCCCGGCGGGATTTTCCCCCTTGGCGGGAAAGGCCGCAGGAAAAAAGGGGGACTTGTTCTGCCGGGGAATTTCGTGTAGAATAGGGAGGACTTGAGACGAGGGGAGGCGGGACCATGGCCGGATGCCTGATCGAGACCGGAGACGAGGGCGTCACCCTCTCCGGCGGGGCGGTGAAGCGCCTGCTGGAAAAGGGCGACGGCGACGCGGCGCTTTTATATCTGGCGCTGCTGCGGCGGCGGGGGGCCGTGGCGCCCCGTTCCCTGGCGGGCGAGCTGCGCTGGGACCGGGAGCGGATCGAGGGGGCGGAGGCCGCCCTGCGGCAGCTGGGCCTGGTGGCCGCCGCGGAGCCGCCGCCGGAGCCGGCGGAGGAAAAGCCCGACTACCAGCGCGCCGACGTGGCGGAGCGGCTGGAGCGCAGCGCCGAGTTCCGGGCCCTGACGGACCAGGTGGAGCGGAAGCTGGGCAAGCGGCTGACCACGCCGGACGTGGCGGTGCTGCTGGGGCTCACGGACTACCTGGGGCTTCCGGCGGACGTGGTGTACTTACTGGTCTGTCACTGCGTGGAGCGGGTCCGGCGCCGGTCCGGCGAGGGCCGCCGCCCGGGCATGAAGCAGATCGAGAAGGAGGGCTACGCCTGGGCAAGGCTTGGGATCGACACCCAGGCCGCCGCGGCGGAGTACCTGCGCAAATACGCCCAGCGCCAGGACCTGCTGCCCCGGTACATGCGGGCCCTGGGCCTGGGGGACCGGTTCCCCTCCCCGTCGGAGGAGAAGTATCTGCTCGCCTGGCAGGAGATGGGCTTCCCGCCGGAGACGGTGGCCATCGCCTGCGACAAGACGATTTTGAAGTGCCACGAGCTGAAGTGGGCCTACTGCAACGGCATTCTGCGCCGCTGGCACGAGGCGGGCCTCCACACGGAGGCGGAGATCCGGGCGGGAGACCGTCCGGCGGCCCGGCCCGGTCCGGCGGCGGCCGCCGCCGACGTCCAGGACGTGGCCTGGATGAAGAAGTACATCGATCAGCGGGACAAGGGGGTGTGAGCATATGGCCTATGACGGACGGGTCCTGCGCCGGGCCATCGCGCGGTTCGAGGAGGACCGGCAGGAGCGGGAGACCCGCTTTCAGGAGCGGCGGGAGACGATCTTCCGCCGCCAGCCCCGGCTGCGGCAGATCGACGCCGAGCTGCGCTCCACCACCAGCCGCATCATCTCCTCAGCCCTGCGGCGGGGCACGGACCCCATGCCCGCCCTGGAGGTGCTGCGGGACGAGAACCTGAGCCTCCAGGAGGAGAAGCGGGCGCTGCTGGAGAAGATGGGCCTGCCACAGGACTGCCTGGAGAACAAGCCCGCCTGCGCCCTGTGCGGGGACAGCGGCTACCGGGGCGGCGAGATGTGCCGGTGCCTGCGCAATTACTACGCCCGGGAGCAGCAAAAGGAGCTCAGCCGGATGCTGGACCTGGGCGGCCAGAGCTTTGAGAACTTCTCCCTGGACTGGTACTCCACGGAGACGCTGTATCCCCTGGGCATCTCCGCCCGGAAGAACATGGAGCGGGTGTACCGCATCTGCAGGGAGTACGCCGAGACCTTCGCCGCGCCGGGCAGCGGCAATCTGCTGCTCACCGGGCCGCCGGGCCTGGGCAAGACCTTCCTCTCCGCCGCCATGGCCCGGGAGGTCAGCGGCGACGGCTGGTCCGTGGTCTACGACACCGCCGCCCACATCTTCCAGCGCTTTGAGGACCGCAAGTTCGGCCGGGAAGAGGGGGAGGAGGCCGAGGGAGACGTGAACCGGGTGATGACCTGCGATCTGCTGATCCTGGACGACCTGGGCACGGAGATGACCACCGCCTTCGTCCAGAGCGCCCTGTACCAGATCCTCAACACCCGCCTCATGGAGCGGCGCTCCACCATTCTCAGCACCAACCTGAAGGTCGTGGAGCTGGCCGGGCGCTACGGCGCCCAGACCGCCTCCCGGATCGAGGGGGAGTACCAGATCCTGCCCTTCTTCGGAAAGGACATCCGCATCCAGCGCAAGGAGCGGGAATAAGAAAAAGGACCTCCGTCCGCGGTTTCCGCGGACGGAGGTTTTTTACGGCTCCGGCAGCTCCATGTACAGCAGGGGATAGGGCCGGCCCTGTTCGTCCAGCGGCGTCCGCCGGACCGTCCGGAAGCCCAAATGCTCGTAAAAGCCCCGGGCCGCGATGTTCTGCTCGTTGACAGTCACCTCCCGCAGGGAGTAGGCGTCCAGGGCGTACCGGACCAGGGCGGTGCCGATCCCCCGGCCCCGGGCCTCCGGCTCCAGAAAGAGCATCTCCAGCCGCCGTCCCTCCGCCCCCAGAAAGCCCAGCGGCGTCTCCCGCTCCCGGGCGATCACCAGATGGGGGACCTGGGTCAGGGCGCCGGGCACATCGGGCCGGATGGCGGCGATCTCCGCCGGCGACAAAAAGGTGTGGCTGGCGCGGACGGACCGCTCCCACAGCTCCAGGAGCTGTTCCAGCAGGGCGCCGCTCCGGCGCCGGACTTCCAGGATCTCCATGGTGGCCTCCTTGACGGGGTTTTTCCCAGGATACCACGGCACGGCGGGCCGCGCAAGGGTCTCAGCGCCGCCGCAGCCGCCAGAGGGCAAGGGCCAGGGCCGTCAGGCCGCCGCCCACGGCCAGGGAGATCCAGAACCGGGGGCTGCCGGGACTCCACAGGGCGGCGCCCAGCACCGTGGCCGCTGCCACCCGGGGCGCCGCCCCCAGCAGCCCGGCGGAGAGATAGGTGCCGTAGGGCACCCCCGCCGCCCCCAGCAGCAGGCTCACCAGATCCCCGGGGCTGGCGCCGCCCAGCCGCAGCAGAAAGACCGACTGCCACCGCCGACCCGGCGGCGGGCGGCACAGCGCCGCCGCCTTCGGATATTTCCGGCCCAGGGCCTCCAGATCCCCCTGCCGCCGCCGGCCCAGGAGGAAGGGGGCCGTCTGGGCCGCCGCCGCGCCGCAGAGGTTCACCGCCAATGCCGCCGGCAGGGGGAACAGCAGTCCGCCCGCCGCCGTCAGGGCCGACATGGGCACGCAGAAGGTGACGCTTTTGAGCACATACAGCCCCAGCAAAAAGGCCGCCGCCAGCGCCGAGCCCTCCGGAGACCGGCGGGCGATGGCCTGGGCCGTCAGTTCCCGCCGCAGGGGCCACAGCGCCGCCAGGGCCAGTACCAGCAGGGCCGGGCCCAGCCATCGCCGCCACCGGCGCTCCTTCTCCACGGCCATCCCTCCTTTTTTCGTCACACAGCCCTAGTATGCGCCGAAAAACGACCGGCATGAGCGCGCCGGATACAAAAAGGCAGACGTGAGTTTTTCACGTCTGCCTTTTGTGTATTTTCCAAAAACCGCCGTCACAGGAAGGGGGCGTCCTCCGGCAGCACGTCCGCAGGCAGGCCGCCGCTGTCCGTAGTGCCGCCGGTACTGCTGTTCTCCGGCGGCAGGATGCTGGTGCCGGGGTCGGTGACGGTGCCCGGATCAGTGGCCGTGCCGGGGTCTGTCGCGGTGCCGGGACCGGTGCTGGTGCCCGGGTCCGTGGCGGTGCCGGGGTCGGTGGCCGGGGTCTCCGGCAGGGCCGGGCCCCGGAGGATCACCTTGTTGCGGGATTTGTAGTCGCTGGTGGCCTCATAGGCGGAGGAGATCAGCGTGCCGTCGGCGGCGTACACATGGCGGTAGGTCTTGTACTTGTAGCCGGTGTAGGGTGTGGTCTTGACCTTCTCCGTGCCGGGGGCCAGAGTGGGATCGTCCTCATAGGCCACTTCATAGGGGGTGGTGGAGAGGTACTCGTTGGTCACCTTGGCATAGGTCCCGTCGATATTGGTGCCCAGGATCTTCACGGTCAGGGTGCTGTTTGCATATGTCGTGACGATCTTGATGGGGTAGTCGGTGTTGTTGGTGAATTTGTAGTCCGGACCGCCCCAGGAGACGGTGGCGTCCATGCCGGCGGGGATATAGGAGGGGATATAACGGTGGGCGTACCGCTCGGTGATCTCCAGATTGGACCGCAGGCACGCCAGGTACAGCGTGGAGGAGGTCTGGCAGATGCCGCCGCCGATCTCGTCCACGGTCTCGCCCTGGACGTAGGCGGGGGCGGGCTTGTAGCCTCTTGCGGCGGTCCGCTGGCCCACGGCCTCGTTATAGGAGAAGGTCTCCCCGGCGTTGAGCACATACTCGTCGATGGTGGCGGCGGAGAGCTGCACGTTGGACTTGCGGGCGGAGGTGCCGCCCACCTTGGTCTGGGCGGTGCCCAGCACGTCCCGGAACAGCAGGTCCTTCAGCGCCTCGGCGGTGACGGTGGGCTGCTGTACCTGGGCGGGGACGGTGATGGTCTCGCCGGGCTCCGCCGCGTCCAGGGCGATCTGGGCGGCGGCCACGTCGAAGTCCGCGCCCACCTGCTCAGGGACGATGGTGTCGGTCTCGGCGTCGTAGGCGGCGTTCTTCACCTCGCCGGAGGTCTCGTCATAGATCTCCTGGACGGTCAGGGTCTGGGCGGGGATGGTGGTGAAGGAGACATAGAGCTTGACGGAGGCACCGTCAAGCTGCGCCAGATACTGGCGCAGGGCGTCCTGGCTCACAGAGCGGCCGTCCCGGGGCTTGGTGATGGAGATGCTGTCCTCGCCCAGCTCGTAGGCGGCGTCCACCGCCTCCTGGTCCAGACGGTCCGCCAGATCCGACACGGCGGCTTCTATATCGCCGCTGAGCTGGAAGCCAAACCACATGCCGTCCCCCCGGACCAGGCTGCTGAGATAGGAAAAGCCCTTGACAAAAAAGGACATCCCGCGCTGGCTGTCCAGCGCCTCCTGCGCCCAGTCGGAGAAGGGAATACCGACGCTCTCACCGGCCGACTCCGGAGTAAAGCCCAGCTGGGCCAGGGTCAGGATGAGGAGCGGCTCCTCGTTCTCCGTCCCGTGCGGATCGGTGCCGTCAGGGGTCTCATAGATGGGGACCTCCCGCTCCGGCAGCTCCTGCGTCAGTTTTTCCTGGGCCTGGGCCGCGGTCAGCCCGCCCACGTCAATGCCGTTGATCTGATAACCCTGAAAAAAGGTATCCAGAGAACTGGCCCAGGCGCAAAGGCCTATGTAGGCGGCGATCAATACCGCCAGAACTGCGCCCGTTATGATCAGCGGCCCTTTGCCGCCCTTTTTCAGCCGTTTCGGCGCCATGGCCTGTGCGGTGTTCTGCACCATGATGCCCCTCCTATTGCAGGAAATTGAAATGCGCCCCGCCCCGGGGACGGTGCCATTGATTATGAATTTTAGCACAGTTTTTTGGGAAATGCATTACAATCCCGTAACAACTGCCCTTCAGGCCCGTTTTTCCCGCCGCTTGGGGATGCGGATGGTGAGGATGATGTCCTCCTCCGTCTCCTGCCGCTCCGTTCGGGCGTCCACGCCGGCGTCCCGGATCAGCCGCACCCCCCGGTCCACGCTGTTGAGGAACAGCCGCACGTCTTTGATGATGTAGGCCCGCCGCCCCGCGGGGGGCGTGGACTGGAGCACCTCCAGCCGCCGGTCCACGTACCGCTCCGCATGGGCCACGTTCAGCCCCGCGGAGACGAAGTGCCGCGCGGCGGCAAGGCGTTCTTCCTCGTCCTCCAGCCGCAGCAGGCACCGGGCGTGGCGCTCGGTGAGGCCGCCCTCCGTCACGGCGGCGCGGCAGGCGGGGCTCAGGCGCAGCAGCCGCAGCTTGTTGGCCAGGGCCGAGGGGGACATCCCCAGCTGCTCCGCCGCCGCCTCCTGGGTCAGACCCGACCGGCGGAGGAAGGCGGCGATGGCCTCCGCCTCCTCCAGATAGTGCAGGTCCTGGCGCTGGAGGTTCTCCACCAGGGCCAGGGCCGCCGAGGACTGGTCGTCCGCCGTCCGCTCCAGGCAGGGCACGCGGGGCTGCTCCGCCAGCACCGCCGCCCGCAGCCGCCGCTCTCCCGCCACCAGCTCCCAGCCGCCTTCCGTCCATCGCACCGTCAGGGGCTGGAGCACGCCGTGGGCGCGGATGGAGTCCGCCAGGCCCTCCAGCTCCGCCTGCGAAAAGGTCCGCCGGGGCTGGGCGGGATTGGGCCGGATCTCCTCCGGCGCCAGCCACAGCACCCTCTGTTCCTGCGCCATGGGATCACCTCCTGTTCATTTCCTCCATTTTACAGAGGCCGTCCCAAAAAGGCAGGGGGAATCTGTCGAGAACCCTTGCGCGCAAAAAAAGGAGGCCGCCGCAGCGGCCTCCCGGGAGGCAGGGAAAAACGCTCAGACGTCCTCCCCGGCGGTCTCCAGGGAGCGGCGGTACGCCGCCTCGTCGGCCCGGCCGGGCTTGGTGGCCCGGAGGGCCTTGACGATGAAGGCCGTGGTGGCCTGCAAAAACACCGGCGAGAAGGCCACGGGGAACAGCACGTCGGCGGGGAAGAAGGCCATGGCCAGCACGGCGCCGGCGCTGATGTTGCGCATCCCGCTGTTCAGGGCCACGGTCTGGACGGTGGCAAAGTCCAGCTTTAAAAGCCGCCCGGCCCAGTAGCCCAGGAAGAAGCCCAGCAGGCACAGGAAGAAGGCCGCCGCCATCACCGTCACCAGGGTGGGGGTCAGGTTCCGCAGGAAGGGGGCGCAGCCGGTGGCGTTGGCCAGAATGATCATCAGCAGGGCCAGCTTGGCGAAGGGGGCCAGCCGGGGCTTGAGGGTGCGGGCCACGGCGCCGCCGGTGGTCTGGAACAGCACCATGGCAGCCAGGGCCGGCAGGGCCACCATCACCATCAGATCGCCCATCATGCCCCAGGTGTCCAGCTCCACCACGGACCCCACCAGCAGCCGCATGGTCAGCGGCACCACCAGGGGGGACAGCAGCGTATCCAGCAGCACCACCGACAAACACAGCGAGGTGTTGCCCCGGTTCATGCCCACCCACATCAGCGAGGCCACGCCGGTGGGGATGGCGTACTCCAGCACCAGTCCCGTGGTGAACAGGGGCGCCTGGGGGAAGAGCACCGTCCCCAGGCCCAGGGTGATCAGTGGCATCACCACGTGCAGCAGGACGAAGATCACCGCCACCGGCAGGGGCCGGCGGATCTCCTGCCACAGCTCCCGGAACCCGCCGCCCAGGCTGTTGGCGAAGGTCATGAAGGCGAACAGGGCCACCGTCACGGTGTTGATATGGGAAAAAATCTCCGGAAAGGCGATGCCCACCGCCACGCAGCACAGCACCACCGGCGCCATGTGACGGCTCACGAAGCCGTCAATCCGATACAAGGTTTCCAAAGCCACATCTCCGTTTTCATCAGAATGGGGAAGGCGTCCTCAGCGGCAGAGATAGGAGAACCACCCCTCGGCGTCCCGGGTCTCCAGGATCTCCAGCCCGGCGGCGGTCAGGGCCGCCGCCACCTCCTCCGCCCGGTCGTCGATGATGCCGGAGCAGAGGAACAGCCCGCCCGGGGCCAGGAAGGACTGGACCATGGGCGCCAGGGCCTTGATGACGTCGGCCACGATGTTGGCCACCACGATCTGGTAGCCGCTGCCCACCCGGGCCCGGAAGGTCTCGTCGGAGAGCACGTCGCCCACCAGCACGGTGTAGGTGTCGGCGCCGATGCCGTTGAGGGCGGCGTTGTCATAGGCCACGGTCAGGCACTTGTCGTCGATGTCTGTGGCGGCAGCTTCGGCGGCCCCCAGACGCAGGGCGGCGATGGAGAGGATGCCGCTGCCGCAGCCCAGGTCCAGCACCCGCTCGCCGCCGCGGATGTGCCGCTCCAGGGCGGTCAGGCACAGCCGGGTGGTGGCGTGGCTGCCGGTGCCGAAGGTGAGGCCCGGGTCCAGGATCAGGGGCACCCGGCCCTGGGAGAGCAGCGCTTTCACCTTGGGGTCCTCCTGGAGCCACTGGGGGATCACCAGCAGCCGCTCCCCGATCTCCATGGGCTTGTAGTACTGCTTCCAGTTGTTCTCCCAGTCGGCGTCCTCCAGATCCTCCAGGGTCATCAGCAGCGTGCCGCAGTCCGTCCGCTGCTGCTTGAGGGCCTCCAGGGCGATGCGGACCTCGCCCATTTTGGCAAAGCCCGTCTCGTCCGCCGGCAGATAGAAGGTCACCCGGGACCGGCCCCGCATGGCCTTCTCCAGGTCCTCGTCCACATAGTCCCAGTACTGGCGGTTGTTCTCCAGAAAGTCCTGGAACTCCTCCTCGTCGTCGATGACCAGACCGTCGATGTCCAGGGACGAGAGCAGGGCCTCCACGGTCTCCAGGCCGCTGTGATTGGTGTCGATGTGCAGTTCCAGCCATTTCATGGCGATCTCTCCTTCTGTCCGCCGGAGCGGAAAATCGGCTCCCGCCGGGAGCGAAACAGGGCGCCTCCGCCCGGGAACGGGGGAGGCGCCGGGGATTTCAGCGCTTGGTGCCCAGGAAGAACAGCGCCAGGGTGCCGGGACCGGAGTGGTTGCCGATCACGGGGCCCACGTAATTGAGCCGGATGTCCCGGGTGCCGAAGCGGCGGGTGATCTCCCCCGCCACAAACAGGGCGTCGCCCTCGCAGTCGCCGTGGCTGATGAACACGGTCTGGCTGGCCGGGTCGATGGCGGTGGCCTCCATCTGGTCCACCAGGGCCAGCAGGGAGGACTTGCGGCCCCGGGCCTTGCTGACGGGGACCAGGTGGCCGCCGTCGTCCACGTGCATGACGGGCTTGATGGAGAGCATGGTGCCGAAGAGGGCCGTGGCGGCGCTGATGCGGCCGCCCCGCTTGAGGTGGTTGAGGTCGTCCACCGTGAACCAGTGGCAGACCTTTCCCTTGGTCTCCTCGGCGAAGGTGTGGACCTCCTCCAGAGAGCGGCCCTTGCGCCGCTCCTGGGCGCACAGGTATACCAGGAGCCCCTGGCCCAGAGAGGCGCACAGGGAGTCCACCACCAGGATCTTCCGGTCGGGGAACTCCTCGGCCAGGTCCGCCGCGGCAATGGCGGCGGACTGGTACGTGGCGGACAGGGCGGAGGAGAAGTTGATGCACAAAATGTCCTTTCCGGCGGAGAGGATCTTCCGCATCTCCGCGGCAAACTCGCCCACGCTGACGGCGGAGGTGGTGGCAAGCTGGCCGGAGCGGATCTTCGCATAGAACTCCTGGAAGCCGATCTCCCGGCCGTCCAGCCAGTTGCGGTATACCGCGTCTCCCATGTGGAGGCTCAGAGGCAGCACGCTCAGCTCCAGCTCCTCCGCCAGAGCGGAGGTCATGTCGCAGCAGCTGTCCGTCATGATCACATAATCAGCCATGGCTCAGTCCCTCTCCTTGTCCTTTTTGGATTTCTCTTTCCCCCGGGGGGAGGCCTCCGCCTCCTGGGCCTGCTTGCGCTGGCGCAGCAGGCTCACGTACCGGCTGCTGGCCACGCCGGCGGCGTAGCTCATCAGGGCGAAGTGGATGGCCGCGTCGGCCAGCTCGTCGTCCCCGGTCCGGTCCTCCATCTCGTCGGCGGCGATGTTGAGGGCCTTGTCCAGGCTGGCGCAGAAGGCGGCGTAGCCGTCGGCGATGGGCCGGTCCCCCTGGAGCTCCTCCTTGATGAGCAGGTCCATGTCCCGGGTGGACATGACCCGCTTGAGCACGCAGATGGCGGTGAGATAGGCCAGGTGGTCCCGGCCGTATTTCTTCCCGTCGGCCCGGGGCACCAGGCCGCTTTTGGTGTAGTTGTTCACCATGGCGGCGGTGAGGCCGTCGTCCTCGTCGAACCGGATCACCTGCCGGTCCATGTAGCTGAGGACCTGGTCCATATACAGGGAGAAGTCCGGCAGCTGGTCCCAGGGCACCGGCCGCTGCTTCCGCAGCCGCTCCCGCAGAACGGTCAGATCATACATGTGTCTCACTCCTTTGCCCGTCCGGCGGGGACTCGGTCAGGGTTCACGCCGGTATGCGCACATATTTTGGCAGTTAAGAAGTATAACACAGGAATGTGATTTTGTAAACCGCGTTTTGAAAAGTTGGGAACTATTTTTGCCGAAAAATGAACTATTTCCCCACGCAGAACCGCTGGAAGATCCGGGAGACGATGGCCTCCCCGGCGGTGCGGCCGGTCAGCTCGCCCAGGGCGGAGAGGGCCTCCTCCGCGTCGGTGAGGACGGCGTCCGGCGTCATGCCGCTCTCCAGGGCCTCCGCCGCCCGGGAGATGGCCCGCCGGGCCCGGAGGGCTGCCTCCTGCTGGCGCTCGTTGGTGAGAACGGCGCCGTCGGCCCCGTCCCCGGCGGGGAAGAGGGACGCCACTGCGTCCTCCAGCAGGGAGATACCCTCCCCGGTCCGGGCGGAGAGGCGGATGGCGGCGGAAGGGCTGCCGGTGCCGTCCACCAGGGCGTCCGGCGCGGCGCCCAGGTCCAGCTTGGACAGGATCACGATGACGGGAGCCCCGCTTTTCCGGGCCAGGTCCAGCACCGCCCGGTCCTCCGCCGTCGGGGCGGAGGAGCCGTCGATCACCGCCAGGATCAGATCGGCGCTCTCCAGGGCGCGGCGGCTGCGCTCCACACCCAGCCGCTCCACGGTGTCGGCGGTGTCCCGGATGCCGGCGGTGTCGGTCAGCCGCAGCCGCACCCCGCCGCAGAGCACCGATTCCTCCACGGTGTCCCGGGTGGTGCCGGGGATATCGGTGACGAGGCAGCGCTCATACCCGGCCAGGGCATTGAGCAGGGAGCTCTTCCCGGCGTTGGGGCGGCCGATGATGGCGGTGCGGACGCCGCTTTTCAGCACCCGGCCCCGGTCGCAGGTGGCCAGCAGCCGGTCCAGGATGGCGGCGCAGTCCCGGAGGGAGGCGGCCAGTTCCGCCGGTCCCAGGTCCTGGATGTCCTCGTCAGGGTAGTCCACCACGGCGTAGAACTGGCTGGTCATGTCCAGCAGACGGTCGTAGACCGCCTCGAAATCCCGACGCAGGCTCCCGCCCAGCTGGGCGGCGGCGTTGCGGGCGGCGGCAGCGGTCTCCGATTCGATCAGGTCTGCCACGGCCTCCGCCTCGGTCAGGTCCAGGCGGCCGTTGAGGAAGGCCCGCTTGGTGAATTCTCCGGGCCCGGCCTGCCGGGCGCCGGCGGCGAACAGGGCGGAGAGCACCTCCCGCAGCACCACCGGTGAGCCGTGGCAGTGGAACTCGGCGCTGTCCTCGCCGGTGTAGCTGTGGGGGCCGGGAAAGCGGACCGCAAGACCGCGGTCGATGCACCGGCCCTGCCGGTCCAGCAAGCTCCCGTAGGTCATCTTCCGGGGCTCCAGAGCGGCAAAGGACTGCTCGAGCGCCGGTGTGAACACGGCGGCGCACAGATCAAAACACCCCTGGCCCGACACCCGCACCACCCCGATGGCGGTGGGAGCGGCGCCGGTGGCGATGGCGGCAATGACGTCCATGGAATCAAGTCCTTTCAGTGTGCATCCGCAGGATGCGGACATGCAGATGTTGGAAAAAGCGGGGGGGGGGGGAGAAATATGCGGCGGCTTTGAAAGTAAGGCTTGCGTTTTTCCACCGCGTCCGCTAAAATCGACCCTAAGATACCGGTGGGCCGGCCCACTGCTCCTCATTATAGAAGGAGCGGGGGTCCATTGCAAGCCCGGCGGGAAACAGGGACACTCCCGACGGCCTCGCCGGCCGGCGGCTGGTCATATTTTCAATATAAAAGGAGACTGGACCATGAAAAAGCGTATTGCATCCCTGTTGCTGGCTCTGGTGTTGTGCCTGGGGCTGACGGTGTCTGCGGCCGCTGCCGAGGAGCAGAAGATCACCGTGGGCGACAAGACCTATGGCGCCCTGTTGGAGGCGATCATGTCCGAGACCAAGGCTGACTCCGTCACCGCCCGTCTGGACAGCGACGTGACCCTCACTGCCGCCGTGGTGATCGGCTCCAGCGATTATAACGGACAGTTCAAGGAGCCCATGACCGTCACCGCCAAGAACGTCACCATCGATCTCAACGGCCACACCCTGACCGCAGCCAAGGACTGCGCCGTCTTTGAGGTCCAGAAGGACTACACCCTGACCATCGTGGATGGCTCCGAGGCCAAGACCGGCAAGCTGGACTGCGGCGCGGAAGAGGCCGTGGTGGTGGCTGAGGGCGCCACCTACAACGCCCTGCCCGCCGCTGAGGAAAAGCCCGCCGAGGAGAAGCCCGCCGAGGAGAAGCCTGCCGAGGAGAAGCCCGCCGCGAACCCCTTCACCGACGTGGCGGAGACCGCCTACTATTATGAGGCCGTGCTGTGGGCCGTGGAAAACAACATCACCACCGGCAAGACGGAGACCACCTTCGTTCCCGGCGAGACCTGCACCACGGCGCACATCCTGACCTTCCTGTGGCGTGCCAACGGCTCTCCCGAGCCCACGATCACCGAGAACCCCTTTACCGACGTGAAGGAGACCGACTATTTCTACAAGGCCGCCCTGTGGGCCGCTGAGAAGGAGCTGGTGTCCGGCAATGTGTTCACTCCCTCCGCCCCCTGCACCCGCGGCCAGACCATGCTGTACCTGTATCTGCTGGCCGGCTCTCCGGACGCTGAGCTGAGCACCTTCACCGATGTGCCCGCCGATTCCGTCTATTCCAAGGCCATCTCCTGGGCCGTGACCCAGGGCATCACCACCGGCAAGACGGAGACCACCTTTGCCCCTGACGAGATCTGCACCCGCGGTCACATCGTGACCTTCCTGTATCGCGCCGACAAGGCCGCCACCGAGGCGGCTTCCGCCACTGCGACGGAGACCCCCGCGTAAGAACCCCTCCCCCGGAAACCAACAGGAGGCCGCCCGAACGGGCGGCCTCCGTTTTTTCAGACAGCCCGAGGGCCGGGGGCTCCAATGCGCCGGAAAGGCGTCCGGTGCCTTCGGGAAAGGGGCCGGCAGAGACAAAAAAGGACCGGACGCAGCTGCGTCCGGTCCTTTTGCCGGTAAATGGGATGGGGGATCTCACTTGATCCGCTCGCCGGCGGCCTCCTTGGCGCGGATCTCCTTGACGGCGTCCTTGTGAGAGAGGTTCACGCGGCCCTTCTCGTCGATGTCGGTGACCTTCACCCACATCATGTCGCCGATCTTGCAGGCGTCCTCCACCTTCTCGATGCGGTGGTCGGCCAGCTTGGAGATATGCACCAGGCCGTCCTTGCCGGGGGCCAGCTCCACGAAGGCGCCGAAGGTCATCAGGCGCACCACGCGGCCGTAGTACAGCGCGCCCACCTCGGGCACGAACACGATGTCGTCGATGCACTTCTTGGCGGCGTCGCAGGAAGCGGCGTCCACGCCGGCGATGAAGATGGAGCCGTCGTCGTTGATGTCGATTTTGGCGCCGGTGTCGGCCACGATCTTCTGGATGACCTTGCCGCCGGAGCCGATGACCTCCCGGATCTTGGAGGGGTCGATGTGCATGGTCAGCATCTTGGGGGCGTACTTGCTGACCTCCTTGCGGGGCTGGTCGATCACGGGCAGCATGATCTGGTCCAGGATCTGGCAGCGGGCGTCGTAGGTGGTGTCCAGGGCCTCCTTGATGATCTCCATGGTGAGGCCGTCGTTCTTCAGGTCCATCTGGATGGCGGTGATGCCCTTCTTGGTGCCGCCCACCTTGAAGTCCATCTCGCCGTGGAAGTCCTCCACGCCCTGGATGTCGATGAAGGTGGTGAAGGAGCCGTCGTCGTCCTGGATCAATCCGCAGGAGATGCCGGCCACGGGGGCCTTGATGGGCACGCCGGCGTCCATCAGGGCCAGGGTGGAGCCGCAGATGGAGCCCTGGGAGGTGGAGCCGTTGGAGCTGAGGACCTCGCTGACCACGCGGATGGCGTAGGGGAACTCGTCCACGCTGGGGAGAACGGGCAGCAGGGCCCGCTCGGCCAGGGCGCCGTGGCCGATCTCACGACGGCCGGGAGAGCGGGCGGGCTTGGCCTCGCCCACGGAGTAGCCGGGGAAGTTGTAGTGGTGCATATAGCGCTTCTCCGTCTCCTCCCAGATGGTGTCCAGCTTCTGGCAGGCGGAGAGGGTGTCCAGGGTGCACACGGAGAGCACCTGGGTCTGGCCGCGGGTGAACAGGCCGGAGCCGTGGGCCCGGGGCAGCACGCCCACCTCGGCGCTGAGGGGACGGATCTCGTTCTTCTGGCGGCCGTCCACGCGGTGGCCCTCCAGCAGCCAGGCCTTGACGATCTTCTTCTGGAACTTGTAGGTGAACTCCTCCAGGTACTTGTCCATGTCGGGGTACTGCTCCAGGTACTTCTCGTGCCACTTCTCGATCATGGCGTTCCAGCGGGCCTCGCGGACGTTCTTGTCGTCGGTGTCCAGGGCGGCCTTGGCCTCGTCCATGAAGTTGGCGACGATGTCGTCGAAGAGCTCCTGGTTGAAGTCGGCGTGGGGATAGTCGAACTTGGGCTTGCCCACCTCGCTGACCATGCGGTCGATCAGGGCGATGACCTTCTGGTTCTCCTCGTGGGCGGACTTGATGGCCTCGAACATGACGTCGTTGGGGACCTCGTTGGCGCCGGCCTCGATCATGACCACCTTCTTGCGGGTGGAGACTACGGTCACGTCCAGGTCGCTGACCTTACGCTGCTCGCTGTCGGGGTTGAAGACCAGCTTGCCGTCCACCAGGCCCACCTTCAGCGCGCCCACGGGGCCGTTCCAGGGGATGTCGGAGATGGCGAGAGCCGCAGAGGTGCCGATCAGGGCGGCGATCTCGGGAGAGCAGTCGTGGTCCACGCTCATGACCGTGGCCATGATAGAGACGTCGTTGCGGAAGTCATAGGGGAACAGGGGGCGGATGGGCCGGTCGATGACACGGCTGGTCAGGATGCCCTTCTCGCCGGGGCGGCCCTCCCGGCGGTTGAAGCTGCCGGGGATGCGGCCCACGGAGTAGAGCTTCTCCTCAAAGTCCACGCTCAGGGGGAAGAAGTCGATGCCGTCCCGGGGCCGGGGAGCGGCGGTGGCGCACACCAGCACACGGGTGTCGCCGTAGCCCACCATGACGGCGGCGTTGGCCAGCTCCGCCAGCTTGCCGACCTCCATGGTCAGCGGCCGGCCGGCCAGCTCCATTTCATACTTGCGGTAGTTGGGATACTGTCTGTGGGTGATGATGGTTGACATGGCTTGTCTCCTTTTCATTTGGTCTGGAGCCGCGCGCGAAAGCCAACCCATTTAGCACTTGAAACCGCCTCCGGACCGCATTCCGGGGGTGCTTTCAACTGCTAAAGGATTTGTGCGGCTTCCGCACGGGCGGGGCGGATGGTCACGCGGGAAAAAATGTGAAAGAAGGGTGGTGCAGGGACGCCCACACCACCCTATTTCAGCGCTTACTTACGGATGCCCAGCTTGGCGATCAGGGCGCGGTAACGCTCGATGTCCTTCTTCTGCAGGTAGTCCAGCAGACGGCGGCGCTTACCGACCATCTGCAGCAGGCCCCGGTTGGAGTGCTTGTCCTGGGGGTTCTTCTGCATGTGGAGGGTCAGCTGGTTGATCCGCTCGGTCAGAATGGCGATCTGGACCTCGGGAGAACCGGTGTCGCTCTCGTGGGTGCGGTTGGCGTCGATGATGGCAGTCTTCTGTTCTTTGCGCAGCATGGATGGTTTCCACCTTTCATATAATGTTGCCCGCTGGCTGCGTTCAGGGCCGGTGAATCTCCGCCGGACGAAGCCCAGGGGCGAGGCACGATTGCCGTGCCTAACGAAATATATCACAGAAATTCCCGGTTGTAAAGGGAAATCTGCGGGTTTTTCCGGTTGTCCGGGCAAAAAAACCGGCAAAAAAGCGCTGATACGGAGGTGTTGACAGGGGGAGAGGGGGTGTGTTATATTAACTGTACTAGTACAGTTAATACGGCGGCGGAGACGGCCGCCGCGGAAGGAAGGTGACACGATGATCAGCCTGAACTATCGGGACTCCCGACCCATCTATGAGCAGATCAAGGATGGATTGAGAAAGCTGATCGTCACCGGCGCCCTGCGGACAGATGATAAGCTGCCCTCTGTCCGGGCGCTGGCGCAGCAGTTGTCCATCAATCCCAACACCATCCAGCGGGCCTACAACGAACTGGAGGGAGAGGGATACATTTACTCTGTTCCGGGTAAGGGAAGCTTCGCTGCCGCCGTGGCCGGAGCCGATACCGAGCGCAAGCGGGAGCTGCTGGCCCGGGTGCGGGAGATGCTGTCGGAGCTGCGGTATCTGGGCGTGACCCGGAAGGAGCTGCTGGCGCTGCTGGATGAGAAGGAGGTGGAGCGGGCATGATCGAAGTGAAGGATCTGGTCAAGCGGTTTGAGGGCTTTGCGGCTCTGGACGGGGCCACGCTGTCGGTGCCCGCCGGCTCTGTCTACGGACTGGTGGGGCCCAACGGGGCCGGCAAGTCCACCCTGATCCGGCATCTGACCGGCATCTGCCGCCAGGACGGCGGCACCGTCCGCATGGGCGGGGAGGACGTGTGGGAGAACGCCGGATTGAAAAGCCGCATCGCCTCCATCCCGGACGACTGGTACTATTTCCTCCAGTCCTCCATCCGGGATATGATGCGCTTTTACCGGGGCTTTTATCCCCATTTCTCCATGGAGCGGTACGAAAAGCTCAAGGAGGTCTTTCAGATCGACGAGCGGCGGCTGCTGCGCCGCCTGAGCAAGGGCATGCAGAAGCAGGCCGCCTTCTGGCTGGCTCTTTGCTGCATGCCGGAATATCTGATTTTGGATGAGCCGGTGGACGGGCTGGACCCGGTGATGCGGCGGCAGGTGTGGTCGCTGGTGCTGGGGGATGTGGCCCAGCGGGGCACCACGGTGCTGGTCAGCTCTCACAACCTGCGGGAGCTGGAGGATGTGTGCGACCACGTGGGCATCATGGACCACGGCAGGGTGCTGCTGGAGCGGAGCCTGGCCCAGCTCCAGGACAACATGGTGAAGATGCAGGTGGTGTTCCGGGAGGGGGAGGACCAGGTGCCCCCCGGAGTGCCGGTGCTCCATGCCTCCCGGGTGGGCCGCATCCACACCCTCATCATGCGCATGAGCGCGGAGGAGGCCCAGAGATGCCTGGCGCCCTACGATCCGCTGCTGGCGGACGCGGTGCCGCTGACACTGGAGGAGATCTTTATTTACGAGCTGGGAGGTGCGGACTATGCAGTCAAAGACATCGTGCTTTAACGGCGCGCTGCTGCGCAAGAACCTGACCCGGTTCTGGCCGTTGTGGGCGGTCTATGCGGTGGCCTGGCTGCTGGCGGGGCCGGTGGCCCGGTTCGTCGCCGCCTTCGGCCGCTACGCCGAGCCGGACAGGATTTTCCGGGCGGCGGAATTGACCCGGGATCTGCTGAGCACCTGGAGCAATTTCGGCCTTTTCTGCGCCGTTGTGGCCGGCATTCTGTTTGCCATGGCGCTGTTCTCCTATCTGACGGTTCCCAGAGCGGTGGGCCTGTTTCACAGCCTGCCCGTCCGGAGGGAGGGCCTGTTTCTTACCAATTACCTGACCGGACTGCTGGTGGCCGTTGCGGTACAGGTGACCTGCGCCGTACTGGAGGCGCTGGTGCTGCTGAGCGCCGGGGCCCTGAACGGCACCGCGCTGCTGAGCGCCCTGGCCTGCGGCCTGGGGCAGATGCTGTTTTTCTACTCCTTTGCCGTGCTGTGCGTGACGTTCACCGGGCAGATCCTCATGGCGCCGGTGCTCTACGGCGTGCTCAACGCGCTGGTGATGGGCCTGTGCGGCCTGGTCCAGCAGATGGCCCAGGCGTTCTATTACGGATTCAACTACTCGGCTCCTGCCTGGGCCATATGGCTGACGCCGGTCATGGGACTGAGCGAGAAGCTGTCGATCGAGGGTACTTACGATGAGGCCCTGGAGCGGACCTTGAACTGGCACCTGGAGGGCCTGGTCACTCTGGCCATCTATGCCGCTGTGGGCGCGGTGCTGGCCCTGGCGGCGCTGGCCGTCTACCGCCGCCGGCCCAGCGAGACCGCCGGGGACACGGTGGCCGTCCGGTGGGCGAAGCCCGTGTTTTTGTGGGGTGTGGCCCTGTGCGCCGCCCTGTCGCTGGGACAGGGCCTGTACTATCTGGTCCTGGACCCCATGCTGGGGAGCTGGAAGGTCTGGTTCCCGGGGATGATGGGCTGTGTGGTGGCCATGGGCCTGCTGGGCTACTGGGGCGCGGCCATGCTGATGCGCAAATCCTTCCGGGTCCTGCGCGCCACCTGGAAGGGAGGCGTGCTGTGCGCCGCGGTAGTGGCGGCACTGTGTCTGTGCGTCCGGGCGGACGTGCTGGGCGTGGAGAGCTATGTTCCGCCGCTCCAGGAGGTGGAGAGCCTCACCTTTGAGATCGACGGACAGAACACCTACTATTACGGTGAGCTGAAGGCGCCGGATGAGATCCAGCGGTTTCTGGACATCCAGACGGCCGTCCTGGCGGAGAAGGAGCATCTGCGCCGCAATGAGAGCGGCAATGGACCGCAGGCTTCCGGAGACAGTGAACTCCGCCTGCTGTGGGGACGGCTGGATCTGCGCTATGAGCTGACGGACGGCACCACGCTCCGCCGCTCTTACGGGCTCAATTATTACGTCTCAGAGCTGGATCAGCCGGACAGCGCCATGGCCCGGCTGGCGGAGCTGGCTGCGGACCCCGTGGTCCAGCGGCCCCAGCTGGAGATTGACTCCCTGCTGCGGTTCACCGGCGGTGATTTCATTCAGGGCAGCCAGGGCGTCAGCCTGAGCGCCGCAGACGCGCAGACCCTCTATGCCGCCATTTTGAAGGATATGGAGGCGGGCCGATTCGGCCGCAACGCCTTCAGGCCGGACCGGTGGGAGCAGGAGACCTACACCAACCGCCTGGCGCTCTACTATATCCGCGAACTGGACAAAACAGGCGAGCCCATCACAGACTCCCTGGACCTGGACTTCTCCGTCAACGCTACGGAGCTGCTCTCCGCTCTGGAGGAGCTGGGGCTGACAAAGGAGATTCCCCTGGTGACCTATGCCCAGGAGGACCAGCAGTCCGAGTCCCGGAACTGGACGGAAGCGGTGGGGTGAGCCATGGAGGAGACCGTCTATGAGATGCCCCGGCGCCGCCGGTCTCACCGGCACCGGCGGCGCCCGGCCCGGCGCAAGCGCAGGCCGCTGACGCTGGTGCTGTTGGCTGCGGCGGCGCTGGCCGGCGCCGTCTTGTGGCTGAACCGGGACACGGGACTGCCGGGAGAGCATGTGGCGCTTCCGTCGTATGTGGAGCAGGATCTGCTGCCCATCAACGAGTGGTCCCGGCCGGGCACGGAGCTGGAAGAGATCCGCGGCGTGGTCATCCACTACGTGGGCAACCCCGGCACCGCCGCCCGGGCCAACCGCAACTACTTCGCGTCCCTGGCCGATGGAACGGAGGGGACCTACGCCTCCAGTCACTTTATCGTGGGCCTGGAGGGGGAGGTGATCCAGTGCGTGCCCCTGACGGAGATCGCCTATGCCTCCAATGAGCGCAACGACGACACGATCGCCATTGAGGTCTGTCACCCTGATGCGGCGGGGCAGTTTTCGGATGTCACCTACTGGCGGACCGTGGAACTGACCGCCTGGCTGTGCCACACCTTTCATCTGGACCCGGAGCGGGACGTGATCCGTCACTACGATGTCACCGGTAAGCGCTGCCCCGTCTACTACGTGGAGCATCCCGAGGCCTGGGAGGATTTCCTGGTGGATGTGGCCGCCGCGGCGGAGAGCCTGGCGGCGGAGGATGCCGCCTGAAAAAAATTTCTTTTGCGTGAAACAAAACCCATTGTTCAATCGTCTTATAAGTATACGCGCCATGTGTGCGTGAGCTTGAAGAAGGGAGCCTTTCGATCATGGAGCAGAACACCGGCGTCGTGACATTGTGGCGTATGTGGGTGGATACCCAGCGCCGCATCGTATCCTTCCACGAGGAGGAAGGCTGCCAGCTGCTGGAATTCCGCAGCCGGGAGATGTTCCTCCGGTGCGTGGACCAATACTCCGGCAGACAATACCGCTATCAGTGAGGCGAAACAGACGGTGAGAGCGAAACTGGCGTTTCAGATGACCTTTTTGCTGGTGGGCTTTCTGACGGTCCTGGAGTTCGTGGCCCTGCGGGGCCAGTTCGCCTGGGTGGTGATGGTGGGGGCCACGGTGGCCTTCGGCCTCATCAACATCCTGCTGTTCTGCCGGGACCGGGAGTGGCTGCCGGCCCTCCACTACTTACTGACCACCATTGCCCTGTGCATGGGCTATTTCGTGCTGGCCGCCTGAGCGGCGGCCGGAAGGAGCGATCCCTATGGCACTACGCAAGCGGGCATCGGGGCTGATCTGCCTGCTGCTGGTCACAGCGGCGGCGATGCTGCTGGCCGGACGCCCCACCTCCGCCAGGCCCATTCCTCCGGCGCAGGAGGAGCAGGATGCCGCCCAGACCCTGGAGGACGATGCCCTCCAGTATGAGGAGCCCTCCCCGGTGCGGATCATCTCCCTGAAGGAGCTGGAGCCGGTGGATACCGCGGCGAAGAACCGCCTCTGCTGGGGAGCGGAGGGACTGTTTGTCCCGGCAGATGCGGCGGAGATGGCGGATATCCTGGCGGAACTGAATTTGGATGACGGCACGTGCATCAGGCTCTACGCCACGGCGGAGGGCCTGGTGTACGGCGCCTTTTTGCGCCCTGAGAGCCAGTGGATCCGCTTCATCCAGCTGTATGACGGCCGGGGGAGGATGCCCGATTACACCCAGGGCGTCACCCTCACAGCCTTCTCCGGTGTGCTGGGGGAGGACGGGTTTTTGCTGCGGACCGGCGATCCTCCCGGCGCGGGGATCTACCGGTATCGCTTCTACTGGTTCGACAGCGCCGGGGAGCTGCGGGTGGTGGAGCCCTGCCTGGACCCGGTATCCCTGGATCTGGACGGCGGCGGGGAGCCGGAGCTGGTCTACGAGGTGGCGGAGTGGTGGAGTGGCCTGACCTTCTTCCACCGGGCGGCGGACGGCAGCGTCTATCAGGTGAGTCCCGGCCAGTATATCGGCGGCGGGAGCGCCGTCCTGGAGGCAATGGAGGCCGAGGGACCCGGCCCGGTCCGGCTGATCTTCCGCTATCGGGAAACGGACGGAGGAGAGTGGAAGTTCTGCGCTGCGACCCTGGAGGACGGGGCGCTGAAGCTGGAGATGGACATTGTCTATGTGCCGGCGCAGATCCAGCCCGCGCCGCTGCCTGCTGATCCGACCGACGGGAGGACCCGCTCCTGCCGTCTTTCGGTGACCGGCCCCGGCGGACAGGGCGTGGAGGATGCCGGCGCGGCGGCGGAGGAGGAATTCTGGGCCATGCTGTGGTCCGGCTCCGGGTCTGGGAGGGAAGGCGCCGTCCTGATCCCCACGGACGCGCCCCTGGACGAGGCCGCGGCCTACACGGTGACCTTCACGCCGGAGACGGGAACGCCCTTGTCCTGGACCCTGGACGGCCAGGGCGTATGCCGCTTCAGCGGCCTGGAGGGCAATTACCGCATGGCCTCCACCGGCTGGGGATCCCTGCCGGAGTGGTGCTGGGACACCATGGCCCTCTATTGCAGGGCTGCCGCATAGGGCGGCGAAGGCGGTTTTTGCAAAAACCGCCTTGACAAACCGGAAAAATGTGATACGATAATCGGGTAAAATGAAACATTTGGCGTGGAAAAGGACGAGTAACCCCTCAGTTTCTGCAAAGAGAGCCGCCGGTTTGGTGCAAGGCGGACGGAAGCGCCGGGCGAAAATCACCTTGGAGCCTCCTGCTGAAAGACGACGCGAGTAGGTAAGGACGCGTGGTGCCCGTTACAGCACCGGCCCGTGACGGCGGGCAGCGAGCGGCCGCGCCCCGCAAGGGGACGGCAACCGAGAGTGGTACCGCAGAGTGTTTGACCAAACGCTTTGTCTCTTGAGAAAGAGGCAAAGCGTTTTTTGTATTTCATCAACAAAACCATTTCAGGATAAAAGGAGACACGGCAATGGACTACAACAAGACCATCAATCTGCCAAAGACCGACTTCCCCATGCGGGCGGGCCTGCCCAAGCGGGAGCCGGAGATGCTCAGGCGCTGGCAGGAGCAGGACGTGTATAACGAGCTGCTCAAGAAGAACGAGGGCAAGCCCCGGTTCAACCTCCACGACGGCCCTCCGTTCTCCAACGGCGCCCTCCACATGGGCCACGCCCTGAACAAGGCCATCAAGGACTTCATCACCCGGTCCTACGCCATGCGGGGCTACTACACCCCCTATATCCCCGGCTGGGACAACCACGGCATGCCCATCGAGTCCGCCATCATCAAGCAGAACAAGCTGGACCGCAAGAAGATGTCCGTGCCCGAGTTCCGCTCCGCCTGCCAGGACTTCGCCCGCCACTATATGGGCGTTCAGAGCGAGGGCTTCCAGCGCATGGGCGTCATCGGCGACTGGGAACACCCCTACGCCACCATGGACCCGGGCTTTGAGGCCGAGGAGGTGAAGGTGTTCGGCGAGATGTACAAGAAGGGCTATATCTACAAGGGCCTCAAGCCCGTGTACTGGTGCCCCCACGACGAGACCGCCCTGGCCGAGGCCGAGATCGAGTACCAGGACGACCCCTGCACCACCGTGTACGTGAAGTTCCCCATGCACGACGACCAGGGCAAGCTCTCCGCCTACGACAAGAGCAAGCTCTTCTTCGTGATCTGGACCACCACCATCTGGACGCTGCCGGGCAACCTGGCCATCGCCCTGCACCCCGACGAGTCCTACGCCCTGGTGAAGGCCTCGGGCGGCGAGGTCTATATCATGGCCGAGGCCCTGGTGGAGAAGGTCATGAGCCTGGGCGGCTTTGACAGCTGGGAGGTCGTGGAGACCCACCCCGGCGCCTTCTTTGAGAACATGCTGGCAGACCATCCCTTCCTGCCCAAGACTTCCCGCCTGCTGCTGGCGGACTACGTCACCATGGACTCCGGTACCGGCTGCGTCCACACCGCGCCGGGCTTTGGCGCCGACGACTATGAGACCTGCAAGCGCTACGGCATGGACATGGTGGTGCCCGTGGACGACCAGGGCCGCCACACCGACTATGCCGGCAAGTACGCCGGGCTCAAGACTGAGGAGTCCAACCCCATCATCCTCCAGGATATGAAGGACAGCGGCATGCTCTTTGCCCAGGAGGAGATCGTCCACAGCTATCCCCACTGCTGGCGCTGCAAGGGCCCCATCATCTTCCGGGCCACGCCCCAGTGGTTCTGCTCCGTGGAGTCCTTCAAGGACGAGGCCTGCGCCGCCTGCGACGACGTGCGCTGGGTGCCCGGCTGGGGCATCGACCGCATGAAGTCCATGGTCCGGGAGCGCACCGACTGGTGCATCTCCCGCCAGCGCAAGTGGGGCCTGCCCATCCCCGTGGTGTACTGCAAGGACTGCGGCAAGCCCATCGTCACCGACGAGACCATCGCCGCCATCTCCGCCCTGTTTGAGAAGGAGGGCTCCAACGCCTGGTTCGCCAAGACCGCCGAGGAGATCCTGCCGGCGGGCTTCACCTGCCCCCACTGCGGCGGCAAGAGCGGCTTCGAGAAGGAAGAGGACACCCTGGACGGCTGGTTCGACTCCGGCTCCACCCACTTCGCCGCCATGAAGCGGGACCAGGGCTGGTGGCCCGCCAACATGTACCTGGAGGGCCTGGATCAGTACCGCGGCTGGTTCCAGTCCGCGCTGCTGACCGCCGTGGGCGCCTTCGGTAAGGGCGCGCCCTTCCAGGAGTGCGTCACCCACGGCTGGACCGTGGACGGCGAGGGCAAGGCCATGCACAAGTCCCTGGGCAACGGCATGGACCCCTATGAGATCATGGACAAGTACGGCGCGGACCTGCTGCGGCTCTGGGCCGCCAGCGCCGACTACCACGCCGACGTCCGCTGCTCCGACGCCATCTTCAAGCAGCTGAGCCAGAACTACCTGAAGTTCCGCAACACCGCCCGGTACTGCCTGGGGAACCTGGACGGCTTCGACCCCGACCAGCTGGTGGCCCCGGAGGAGATGGAGGAGCTGGACCGCTGGGCCGTCACCCGCCTCAACGCCCTGATCGAAAAGTGCGCCAAGGCCTACGACGACTATGAGTTCCTGGTGGTCACCCACGCCGTCAACGACTTCTGCGTGGTGGAGCTCTCCAACTTCTACCTGGACATCATCAAGGACCGGCTGTACTGCGAGGAGGCCGAAGGCACCAAGCGCCGCAGCGCCCAGACCGCCCTGTTCCTGATCCTGGACACCATGACCAAGATCATGGCCCCCATCCTGGCCTTCACCTGCGACGAGATCTGGCAGTCCATGACCCACCGGTCCGGCGACGACGGCCGCAACGTGGTGTTCAACGACATGAACCAGCCCTTCCAGGAGTACGACCTGGGGGACCTGGTCTCCTGGGGCACCATGATCCAGCTGCGGGACGGCGTGAACGCTGCCCTGGAGGCTGCCCGGAACGAGAAGAAGATCGGCAAGAGCCTGGAAGCCCATGTCTCCATTGTCACCGGGGAGGAAAAGCCGCCGGTGGACCTGTCCGATCTGCGGGAGCACTTCACCCAGCAGTGGTGGGCGGACTTCTTCATTGTCTCCGGGGTGGACTTCGTCACCGATCCCACCCTCTACAGCCAGGCCGCCGGCACCCCCCTCAACGGCGTACGGGTGGTGGTGAGTCAGGCCAAGGGTGAGAAGTGCGAGCGCTGCTGGATGCACAGCCCCACCGTGGGTGCCGACGCGGACCACCCCACCCTGTGCGCCCGCTGCGCCCAGGTGGTCCGCAAGCTGCCCCAGTTCTGATTGTTCCCGCTCACCGGAAAGGGCCCGGAAGCCGTCGGCTTCCGGGCCTCGTGTTTGCCGGAAAAGAAGGAAAGACTTGCGCGGCGGGGAGGAAGGGTGTGCGCGTGAAACCCGGGAGGGGTGTCCCGCGCCATTTGGATCACTCGTTTTCAGCCCGCTTCAAGGGGCTGAAAAACGCGGACAGCCTGCCGGAAAGTCCTTCCGGCGGGCTGCCGCCCGGAAGCCGATGGCTTCCGGGCCTTTTTCCGCGGGGCGGTTGCTTTTTGGCGGCGGAGCGTGTAAACTGAGACCCATCCAACGAAACCGGGGCGCCGCCCCGAAAAGGAGTATCGCATGCTGTACGCCCTGTTTTCCATTGCCGCCCTGGGCCTGCTGGCTCTGGACCAGTGGGTCAAGCACTATGTCACCCTCTATATCCCCCTGGGGGACGCCCGGCCCCTGTGGCCGGGGGTGGTGGAGCTTTGCACCGTCCACAACTACGGCGCCGCCTGGTCCAGCTTCTCCGGCAGCAGATGGCTGCTGGTGGCCGTCACGAGCGTGATCGTGCTGGCGGTGCTGGCCCTGCTGCTGCGCCGGACCGTCCGCCATCCCCTGGGCCTGGCCGCCTGCTTCCTGGTCATCGCCGGGGGCGTGGGCAACATCCTCGACCGGGTGCGGCTGGGGTACGTGGTGGACATGTTCCACTTCGAGTTCTGGCCCAGCTACCCGGTGTTCAACGTGGCGGACATCTGCATCGTCTGCGGCGCGGTGCTGGGCGTGATCTACTACCTGTGGTTCTATGAAAAGTACGACAAGCGGGAGCGCCGCCATGGATGAGCGGATTTTGACCGCCGCCCCGGAGGACGCCGGCAAGCGGCTGGACGCCTTTTTGGCGGAGGCCCTGCCGGAGCTGACCCGCTCCGCCGCAGCCCGCCTGTGCCAGGAGGGGCAGGTGACCGCCGGGGGCAAGCCCCTGGCGAAAAACGCCCGCCTCACCGGCGGCGAGACCATCGCCGTCACCCTGCCGGACCCGGAGCCCATGGAGGCCGTGGCCCAGGACATCCCGCTGGACGTGGTGTACGAGGACGCCGACGTGATCGTGGTCAACAAGCCCAAGGGGCTGGTGGTCCACCCGGCCCCCGGCCACCCGGACGGAACGCTGGTCAACGCCCTGCTCCACCACTGCGGGGACTCCCTCTCCGGCGTGGGCGGGGCGCTGCGGCCCGGCATCGTCCACCGGATCGACCGGGACACCTCCGGCCTCATCATCGCCGCCAAGAACGACTTCGCCCACCAATCGCTCTCCGCCCAGCTCCAGGACCACACCCTTGCCCGGATCTACCGCTGCATCGTGGTGGGGAACCTTCGGGAGGATACGGGCACCGTGGACGCCCCCATCGGCCGCTGCCCCACGGACCGGAAGAAGATGGCCGTGGTGGCAAACGGCCGCAGCGCCGTGACCCACTGGACCGTGCTGGAGCGGTTTCAGGGCTTCACTTATGTGGAGTGCCGCCTGGAGACCGGCCGCACCCACCAGATCCGGGTCCACATGGCGAGCATCGGCCACCCCATCCTGGGCGACACGGTGTACGGCGCCAAAAAGGCCGTCCCCGGCCTCCAGGGCCAGTGCCTCCACGCCGTGGGCCTGCGGTTCCTCCACCCCCGGACCGGGGAGGCGGTGGAGCTCTGGTGCGACCTGCCGGAGGAATTTCGGGCCCAGCTGCGAAAGCTGGAAAAACGGACGTAAGATCCGGGGCGCAGCCCCGACATTGGAATGACCGACGAAAGGGGAGCAGACCATGCTGGACGCCATTTTGTGGGACTACGACGGCACCATCGCCGATACGCCGGTGAAGAACCTGGCGGTGACCAAGGCGGTGCTCTTCCGGCTGGACCCGGCCCTGCTGGACCCCGTGCCGCAGGCCCTGCGGAGCCTCGCCGCCTATCGGGAGGCCAACTACCGCTGGAACAACTGGCGGGAGCTGTACGTCCGGGCCTTCGGCGTCCCGCCGGAGCGGCTGGACGAGGCCGGGCGGCTGTGGGGCCCCTGCCAGCTGGCGGACGAGACCCTGCCGCCTCTCTTCGAAGGCCTGCCGGAGGCCCTGGCGCAGCTGGGGTCCGTGCCCATGGGCATCTGCTCCCAGAACGACCCGGACAACATCCGCGCCGCCCTGGCCGCCCACGGAGTGGGGGACCGGTTCGCCGCCGTGGTGGGCCACGCCGACGTACCCTTTGACTGCCAGAAGCCCCACCCCGCCGCCTTCCTGGCCTGCCTGGACCGCCTGGGCATCCGCTCCGGGCGCTTTGCCTACATCGGGGACCACGCCGCCGACGTGGTATTCGGCCGCCGCGCCCAGGCCGCGCTGGAGGCCCAGGGGCGCCGGGCGTCCGTGTTCTGCGTCACCGCCGCCTGGGGCGGCGTCGTCGCCCCGGAGGAGACCGGCGCCGACGCCGTGGCCCGCACCCCGGCGGAGCTGGCGGAATTGCTCCTGCACCGATAGAAAAACAGGCCGCTCCTCACGGGGCGGCCTGCCGGATTGTCAAAAAAGCGATCCTGCACAAGGAGACTTGTCGCCCGCAGGCGGCGGCAGCCATAAAAATCCTGTCATTTCCGGGGGCGTGTACCTCGGAAATGACATTGCTCACGCAAGGCGTGCCGACTTTTCCGTATGGAATCGAGGGCCGACTTGCGTGCAATCCTTTTCGAAAAAGCGGCACAGCCGCTTTTTCGGCAGTAGGCCGCTCCTCACGGGGCGGCCTGTTTTTCAACTTGTGCTTTTTGCCTTGGTATGGTATTATAAATTAGTTAAAGTATCTGAATTTGGAGGAACTGATTTGGAACGGCAGAACGTGCTGGTGCGCCAGGAGGACCTGGACCGCCAGCGGACATTTGAAGAGAAGATCCGGGCGATGTTCGCCGCCCGGGAGGCCCACCCGATGGCCTGCGTGGATACCTTCGGCTGCCAGCAGAACGTGGCCGACGGCCAGAAGCTCATGGGCATGCTGGCCGAGTGCGGCTTCACCTTCACGTCGGACCCCGCCGAGGCGGACCTGGTGATCCTGAACACCTGCGCCGTTCGGGAGCACGCCGAGGACCGGGTGTTCGGCAACCTGGGCGCCCTGACCCACACGAAGAAGGAAAACCCCGAGCAGGTGATCTGCCTTTGCGGCTGCATGGCCCAGGAGCCCCGGGTCTCCGAGCGGGTGAAAAAGTCCTATCCCCATGTAAATCTGGTGTTCGGGCCCCACGCCCTGTGGAAGTTCCCGGAGCTTCTCTGGCAGGTCTATGAGCGCCGCAAGCGGGTCTTTTCCGTGGCGGACGAGCACGGCACCATCGCCGAGGGCATCCCCGTGGTGCGGGAGAAGGGCGTCAAGGCCTGGGTCTCCATCATGTACGGCTGCAACAACTTCTGCTCCTACTGCATCGTGCCCTACGTCCGGGGCCGGGAGCGGAGCCGGGACCCCCAGGCGGTCCTGGCGGAGGTCCGGGAGCTGGTGGAGGCCGGATACCGGGACATCACCCTCCTGGGCCAGAACGTCAACTCCTACGGAAACGACCTGGACCTGGACTATCACTTCCCGGACCTGCTGGCGGACATCGACGCTATCCCCGGGGACTACTGGATCCGCTTCATGTCCAGCCATCCCAAGGACGCGACGCAGCGCCTCTTTGACGTGATGGCGGCCAGCCGCCACGTGGCCCATCAGCTGCACCTGCCCTTCCAGTCCGGCAACGACCGGGTGCTCCGGGAGATGAACCGGCGCTACACCCGGCAGCAGTATCTGGACCTCATTCACTATGCCAAATCCGTCATGCCGGACCTGGTGCTGACCTCCGACGTCATCATCGGCTTCCCCGGCGAGACCGAGGCCGAGGCCATGGACACCGTCTCCCTGGTGGAGGAGGTGGGCTTCGACGCCCTCTTCACCTTCATCTACTCCCCCCGCCCCGGCACCAAGGCCGCCGAAATGCCGGACCCGGCCACCCGGGCGGAGAAGCAGCAGTGGTTCGACAGGCTCCTGGAGGTCCAGAACGCCATGTCGGCCTCTCTCCACGCCGCCTACGTGGGCAGGACCGTCCGCGTCCTGGTGGACGGGGAGAGCGACGATGGGGACTACCCCCTCTCCTCTCGGACCGAGGGCAACCGGCTGGTGCGCCTCAAGGGGGACAAGGCCCTGATCGGCCAGTTCCTGGACGTGGAGATCACCGGCAGCAACACCTGGGCGCTGTACGGCGTGCCGGTCTAACGGAAGATGGTCCGGCCCAGCAGAAAGGCCTGCCGGGCCAGGGCGTCCTGGTAGTGGGCGGCGCTGTCGTTGCGGCAGTCCTCGTAGGTGAGGAACAGCGCCCGCTGCTCCGCCGTGAAGGTGGCCTCCAGCGCCCGGAGGGCGTCGCTCTCCCGGGCCATGGCCGCGTAATAGCCGCCGGGCAGAAAGGACGGGGCCCGGTCCTCCAGGTCGTTCAGCAGCACCGTGATGTAATCGTCCATTTCGATCACCGCCAAAATCAATTTGACATTCCAGAACAGGAACCTTATGATGACAGTATAATATTCCTGTTCAGGAATGTCAAGAGAGGCTGGAGAGACGTATGAACTTTTCAGAGCATCTTGTGTTCCTGCGGGAAAAGAGAAAAATCTCCCAGAAGGAGCTTGCCAAAGCCATTGGCATCAGCGTCCACGCCTACCAGCGGTTCGAGTACGGGGAACAGGAGCCCCGGCTGTCCGTGCTGGTGGCCCTGGCCGATTTTTACGGCCTGACCCTGGACGAGCTGGTCTGCCGGGAAAGGAGCCAACCATGAAGATCGTGACCCTGCTGGAAAACACCGCCTGCAAGGACGGTCTCTGCGCCGCCCACGGGCTGAGTCTGTACATCGAGACGCCCCGCCACAAGATTCTCTTCGACATGGGGCCCAACGACGGCTTCCTGACCAACGCGAAAGCCCTGGGGGTGGACCTGGCGGCGGTGGACACCGCCGTGCTCTCCCACGGCCACTATGACCACGGCGGGGGGCTTGCCGCCTTCTGCGAGGCCAACTCCCGGGCGGAGGTGCTGATCCACATGGACGCCTTCGGGGACTTTTACGCCGTCAACGAAGGGCGGGAGCCCCGGTACATCGGCCTGGACCCGGAGCTGTGGCAGATCGAGAGCCGGGTGCTGCCCACCGGCGGCCTCCTGCGGCTGGACGACGAGCTGACCCTCTTTGCCGACGAGGGGGAGGACTTCCCGGCCCTGGCGGCCTCCGCCGCCCTCCAGGTGCGGACGGAGGAGGGCTTCCGGCCCGACGACTTCGCCCACGAGCAGAACCTGCTGATCCAGGCAGGGGGGAAGGCGGTGCTGATCTGCGGCTGCGCCCACCGGGGCGTGGTGAACATCCGGGACCGGGCGGCGGAGCTGCTGGGCCGGATGCCGGACGCAGTGATCGGCGGGTTCCACTTCTTTGAGCTGACGCCGGGGCCCGACGCCGACCGGCTCATCGACGACACCGGCCGGGCCCTGCTGGCGGGGGAGACGGTGTACTACACCGGCCACTGCACCGGGGCCTACGCCTATGAGCGCCTGTCCGCCATCCTGGGCCAGCGTCTGCGGCCCCTGAGCGGCGGCGCGGTGGTGGAGATCTGAGAAAGCGAATTCAGAACTATGGATTGACACACACGTTTGTGTGTGACTATAATAACACACTCGAATTTGCGTGTCAATAGAAGCGAGGGAAAAATGACCTTTCCTGAACATCTTGCGCAGTTGAGAAAAGAAGCGGGCCTGACCCAGAAGGATGTGGCCGCCGCCGTGGGCATCAGCTGGCGGGGCTATCAGAACTACGAACTGGGGCTGCGGGAGCCGGGGCTGTCCACGCTGGTGGGCTTGGCGGATTTCTACGGCCTCAGCGTGGACGCCCTGATCTGCCACGAGCCGAAACCCCGGGGCTGACGGCGACAGAGCTTTCCCCCACGGGGGGAAGGTGGCATTTGCGCAGCAAATGACGGATGAGGGGGCCGCAGGGAACCGTCCTTCCGTCAGCGTGCCCGCAGGGGCGGATCCTGCATCCGCCTGCTCCGGCTCTGTCAGGTGCTGGTATGGCGGCTTTTTTCCCGGCGGGCTGGGAGGATACCGGGAGTTTTCCGGGGAATCCGCCCCCCATTCTCTTTTGTCTTGACAAAAGAGAATGCGCCGCGGCCGGTGGAAGAGAAAACCGCCGGATGCCAAACCTTGCGCATACTGCGCAAGGTTTGGCAGATACGGGGGTCGTGCGAATCGGCCTGCCCCTGACCGGCGGCCCCGCCGACCCTGCGCCGGAAACGGTCCCGCGCAGAACTGCGCCCCCGCATCCGATGGTGCGGGGGAGGGACGTGGGTGCAAAAGGGAACTGGCGTATTTTGACTCCCGCGCGTTCCGCTTTGCTACGCGCTGCCGGGGCAGTTAAGGGAAGCGATTCCGTCCGCCCCGCGTGGGAAAGTCTCAGTCACTGCCGGGGCGGCGAGCGGATCCTCCATCCGCTCCTGCATCCAGCGGAAAACCCGGCATTGTCCGCCGGGCCAGCGCGTAACGCGCGGAGATAGAAGCAGGTCAAATCCGGCGATCATCCCGGTCATCCGCCGCAGTTGTTATGCGGAGGCCGGGTCTTTCGACCGCCGGGGGGCGGCGCAGGGACGACGGGGCCAACGATCCCCGCCGCACCGATCCGCACGACCCCCGTACATACGAACAGGCGCCGCGCCTGTTCGTCCCAAGCGCTTTTTCTTTTGACCGTCCACGGCCGTTTTCTTTTTGGCGCGCCAAAAAGAAAATGGGGGTGGAACTCCCCCGCGCCGCACCACGGCGCAGATCCATTCCGCCCCCGCCGGGGGCAAGACGAGGTGAACCTCCCCATGGCAGAACTGACCCCCATGATGAAGCAATATCTGGAGATCAAGCGGGACAACCCGGACTCCATTCTCTTTTTCCGCCTGGGCGACTTCTACGAGATGTTCGCCGACGACGCAAAGCTTGCCTCCAGGGAGCTGGACCTGACGCTGACCTCCCGGGACCACGGCAAGCACCAGAAGCCCGCGGAGGAGCAGATCCCCATGTGCGGCATCCCCTACCACGCCAGCGAGGCCTACATTGCCCGGCTCATCGCCAAGGGCTACAAGGTGGCCATCTGCGAGCAGATGGAGGACCCGGCCACGGCCAAGGGTCTGGTGAAGCGGGACATCATCCGGGTAGTGACCCCCGGCACTGTCATGGACGCCGCCTGCCTGGAGGACAAGGCCTCCAACTTCCTCTGCGGCATCTATATCGACGAGCGCTGCGCCGGCGCCGCCTTCTGCGACATCACCACCGGCAAGGCCCACCTGACCGGCTTCACCGGCAAGGAGCGGGTGGAGCACGTGGTCAACGAGCTGGGGCGGTTCTCCCCGGCGGAGGCCGTGGTCAACGACGGCGCCGCCGCCGAGAAGAGCCTCACCGACGCCCTGCGGGAGAAGTTCCGCTGCCGGGTGGAGAAGAGCGGCGAGGGCCGCTTCCGCCTGGCGGAGGCGGAGAAGAACATCCGCCGCCAGTTCGGGGAGGAGGCCCTGGCCGCCCTGCCCAAGTCCAACCCGGCGGCGGCCATGGCCCTGGGCGGCCTTTTGAACTACCTGTACGAGACCCAGAAAACGGACCTCAGCCACATCAACGACCTGGACTACTACGAGCAGGGCGCCTTCATGGAGCTGGACCTGACGGCCCGGCGGAACCTGGAGCTGACGGAGACCCTGCGCAGCAAGGAGAAGAAGGGGACCCTCTTATGGGTCCTGGACAAGACCCGGACCCCCATGGGCGGGCGGATGCTGCGAAGCTGGCTGGAGCGGCCGCTGCTGACCGTCACCGCCATCTGCAAGCGCAGCGCCGCCGTGGCGGCATTGGTGGAGGACACCGTGGCCCGGGAGGAGCTGACCGCCGCCCTGACGGGCCTGGGGGACATGGAGCGCCTCATGGGCCGCATTGTCTACGGCACCGCCGGCGGGCGGGACATGGCCTCCCTGCGCTCCGCCATGGAACGCCTGCCCGCCATCCGCGCCCAGCTGGAGCGGTTCCAGGACCGGCGGCTCGCGGAGCTGCTGGAGGCCCTGGACCCCCTGGAGGACCTGGCGGCGCAGATCGCTGATGCCATCTGCGACCAGCCGCCCTTCTCCGTCCGGGAGGGAGGCTTCATCCGGGACGGCTACAACGCCGAGGTGGACCGCCTGCGGCAGATCCTCACCGGCGGAAAGGGCATCATCGCCCAGATGGAGGCCCAGGAGAAGGAAAAGACCGGCATCCGCACCTTGAAGATCGGCTTCAACAAGGTGTTCGGCTACTATATCGAGGTGTCCAAGTCCTTTGCCGACCAGGTGCCGGACACCTACATCCGCAAGCAGACGCTGGTGAACGGCGAGCGGTACATCACCCAGGAGCTCAAGGACCTGGAGCATGAGATCCTGACCGCCTCGGACCGGGTGACGGCGCTGGAATACGAGCTGTTCACGGCCCTGCGCCAGGCCGTCACCGCCCAGAGCGAGCGGGTCCAGCGGACCGCCGCCGCCGTGGCGGAGGTGGACGCGCTGGTGTCGTTGGCCGCCGTGGCGGTGCGGAACCACTACTGCCGCCCCACCGTGGACGAGTCCGGGGTCCTGGAGATCCACCAGGGCCGCCACCCGGTGGTGGAGCAGATGCTCCGGGACAGCCTCTTCGTCCCCAACGACACCTTCATGGGCGCCAGGGAGGACCGGGTAGCCATCATCACGGGACCCAACATGGCGGGCAAGTCCACCTATATGCGGCAGGTGGCCCTGATCGTCCTCATGGCCCAGATCGGGTCCTTCGTCCCGGCGGCCAGCGCCCGGATCGGCGTGGTGGACCGGATCTTCACCCGCATCGGCGCCAGCGACGACCTGTCCGCCGGACAGTCCACCTTCATGGTGGAGATGACGGAGGTGGCGGACATCCTGCGCCACGCCACGAAACACTCCCTGCTGATCCTGGACGAGATCGGCCGGGGCACCTCCACCTTCGACGGCATGTCCATCGCCCGGGCGGTGCTGGAGTACTGTGCCGACCGCAAGTTCCTGGGGGCCAAGACCCTCTTCGCCACCCACTACCACGAGCTGACCGAGCTGGAGAACACCCTGCCCGGGGCGGTGAACTACAACATCGCCGTCAAGGCCCGGGGGGACGAGATCGTGTTTTTGCGCAAGATCCTGCCCGGCGGCGCCGACCGCAGCTACGGCATCGAGGTGGCGTCCCTGGCAGGCCTGCCGGACAAGGTGATCCAGCGGGCCAAGGCGGTGCTGCGTGAGCTGGAGGAGGAGAACGGCGTGCAGTATGTGGCGGCCCGGAAGGAGGACGACCAGGTGTCCCTGACCGCCATTGGCGAAGGAGAGGTCCTGGACGCCCTGCGCCGCTGCCAGCCGGACACGCTGACGCCCATTGAGGCCATGAGCCTCATCTACGAGTGGAAGCAGAAGCTCAAGTAAGCAAGCTGGCAGCGGCGAAGCGCGCCGGAGGGCGCGTCAAGTGTCTTGCGCAGCAAGACATTTGCGAGCCGCATCGAGCATACAGAGCGCAACCGCCGCAGGGCGGCGGCTCTTGGCGCGGAGCAGAAATGGACGGGCTCTGCCCGGCCATTTGAGTCCCATGCGGGGCCCCCGCCGGGCCCGCCCGGTGGGGTGCGCCAGCCGGATACGCTGACGCCCATCGAGGCCATGAGCCTCATCTACGAGTGGAAGCAGAAGCTCCGCTGACCGCCCGGCGGGAGCCGGAGAGACCTGATATGATTGTTTGGAGGCGCATCCATGGCAAAACGAGGCCACAGCGCGTATATGTCCCCGGGGGAGCAGATCGCCGGCACCGTGTTTTTTGTGATCTATCTGCTGGTGCTGCCCTTTGCGGCGGGGCCCATGTTCCGCCTGGCGGCGGAGCTGCTGGGAACCAAGATTGACCCCGGGTTCCAGAACGCCCTATACTATTACATCCTCTTTGCCGTGACCCTCATCATCTTTCACGGCTTCCTGGGCCGGACCTCCCGGCAGCTGGCGGACAATCTGAGCGTTGCCTGCAAGACCCTGGCGGCGGGCCTTGTGGCCCTGTACGGCCTCAACGAGCTGGTGTACCGGCTGACGAGGCTGGTATCCGCCGCTCCCACCAACCTCAACGACGTCTCCATCTCCGCCCAGATCGACGACGCGCCCCATATGACGCTGCTGATCGTGGTGTTTCTGGCGCCCTTTGTGGAGGAGACGCTGTTCCGGGGCCTGGTGTTCGGAAACCTGCGCGGCAAGAGCCGGACGGTGGCGTACCTGGTGTCCTGCCTGCTGTTCGCCCTGCTGCACGTGTGGCAGTTCGCGGTGGTGAACCGGGACCTGACGTACTTTTTGCTGATGGTCCAGTATCTGGTGCCGGGACTGGTCCTGGCCTGGGCTTACGATCACAGCGGCACCCTCTGGACCTCCATCGCCCTCCACGCCGCGGCCAACGCCCTGAGCGCCTGGGTGCTGCTGGGGTGAACGTGTGTGTAAAAATTTTTAGGATAGAGAGAAGAGCGAAACGATGAATTTTTTTGACGTGCTGGGCGAGATGCTGGTGATCCTCTTTGCCATTGTGGCGGGCTTTGCCGCCCGGCGGCTGGGCTGGCTTGGCGGCGAGACGGACCAGAAGCTCAGCAAGATCCTGCTGAACATCACCATGCCGGCCATGATTCTGGCCGCCGTGATTACCGGAGATCAGCTGCCGGAGATCGGCGTGATCCTCTCCGTGCTGGAGGTGGCGGTGATCTTTTACGCCCTGTCCTTCGCCCTGGCGCTGACGGTGCCCCGCCTCTTGCCGGGCACGCCCGCCCAGAAGGGCGTGTGGCGCTATGCGCTGTCGTTCCCCAATGTGGGCTTTATCGGGTACCCTGTGGCGATGGCCCTGTTCGGCCAGGAGGCCCTCTTCTATGCCGTGGTCCTGGCGCTGCCGTTCAATGTGCTCTCTTACAGCCTGGGTCCCCTGATGCTGGCGGGCATGGCCCGGTTCCGCTGGAAGCAGCTGCTCAGCCCCTGCATCGTGGCCTCCGTGGGCGCTCTGGTGCTGGCTCTGACCCGGCTGCGTCCCCCCGCTCTGGCGGGCGAGATGCTGGACTTCGTGGGCTCCATCACCGTGCCGCTGTCCCTGCTGGTGGTGGGCTCCTTCCTGGCGGACATCCCGGCAGGGCAGGTGTTCCGCTCCGCCAAGCTGTGGCTGCTGTCCATCCTGCGGCTGCTGGTGCTGCCGGTGGTGCTGTGGGCCATCCTGCGGACCATGAGCACCGACGCTCTGGTAATGGGTATCGCCGTGACCCAGATCGCCATGCCGGTGGCCGTGAACGGGACTCTTCTGAGCATGGAGTACGGCGGCGACACCGCCTCCATGGCCCAGATCACCTTCCTGACCACCCTGGGCTCCATTCTGACCATTCCGATGATCGCGGCGCTGCTGCTTTGAGAAAGCGGGGGAGGCGCCCCCGCGGCGCGCCGGCCGCTCCGCCCGAAAGGAGAGACCTATGCCTCACATTCAACAACTGGACAGCCACGTGGCTGACCTGATCGCCGCCGGCGAGGTGGTGGAGCGGCCGGCCAGCGTGGTGAAGGAGCTGGTGGAGAACGCCATTGATGCCGGCAGCTCCGCCGTGGTGGTGGAGATCCGCCGGGGCGGCATGGCCCTGATCCGGGTGACGGACAACGGCTGCGGCATCGCGCCGGAGGAGCTGCCCACGGCCTTTTTGCGCCACGCCACCTCCAAGCTGCGCACGGAGGAGGACCTGGGGAAGATCGGCACCCTGGGCTTCCGGGGCGAGGCCCTGGCCGCCATCTCCGCCGTGAGCCGGGTGGACATCGTCACCTGCCGCCCCGGGGCGGCGGAGGGTGCGTCGCTGCACCTGGAGGGCGGCGAGCCCGCCGCCGTGGAGGCCGCCGGCGCGCCCCAGGGCACCACCATCGTGGTCCGGGACCTCTTTTACAACACCCCGGCCCGGCTGAAGTTCATGCGCAAGGACAGCGCCGAGACGGCGGCGGTGGGGGGCCTCATGCAGCATCTGGCCCTGTCCCACCCGGACATCTCCTTCAAATTCATCAAGGACGGCCAGGAGGCCCTTCACACCCCCGGCGACGGGAAGCTGGACTCCGCCGTCTACGCGGCCCTGGGCCGGGACTTCGCCCACGGCCTGGTCCCCGTGGAGGGCCGGGGCGGGGAGACGGCTGTATCGGGTTTCGTCACCGGGCCCCTCCAGGGCCGGGGCTCCCGGTCCATGCAGGTGTTCTTCGTCAACGGCCGGTTCATCAAGTCCCAGCTGCTGACGGCGGCCCTGGAGGAGGGCTACCGCAACCAGATCATGAAGGGCAAATTCCCCGGCTGCGTATTGTCCGTGACGCTGCCGGTGACGGCGGTGGACGTCAACGTCCACCCGGCCAAGACCCAGGTGAAGTTCGCCCGGGAGCGGGAGGTGTTCGACGCCGTGTACCACACGGTGCTGGACGCCCTGGACAGCCGGGGCGCCGCAAACGCCCCCGCCGCCCGGCGGGAGACGGTGCCCGCGGCGAAACCGGATTTCTTCCAGACCATGGACGCCAGGACCTTCCGGGAGCAGGCGGCCAGGCAGGCGGAGCGCCCCGCGGCCCCGGCCCGGCCCGCCTGGAACACAGAGCAGCGGACGAGCGCCCCGGTGGCGGACAGCGGAACGGGCGGCGTTTACCGGAGTGCCCCCCAGGAGCGGAAAGTCCCCGCCGTGTTTCAGCGCACCCCCATCCGCCCCCTGGGCGGAGCCTTGGGCCAGGCGCCGTCTTCGGTGACGGCGGAGCGGCGGGAGGCGGCGCCGGTTCAGCGGCGGGAGCCGGTCTCCGCTCCGGCGGAGACGAAAGAGCGGACCCCGGAGACCCGGACGGCGGCGCCGGAGCCCTCCGTGCGGCCCTTCGTGCCCGCCATCCCCGAGATGGCGCCCCAGGCGCCGGAGCAGGTTCCGGGCCAGACCGCCCTGGACGCCGGAGAGGCCCCCTGGCGCATCGCCGGGGAGGTGCTCAACACCTACATCATCTGCGAGGA
Source organism: Dysosmobacter sp. Phy (assembly GCF_054476235.1). NCBI lineage: Bacteria > Bacillati > Bacillota > Clostridia > Eubacteriales > Oscillospiraceae > Dysosmobacter > Dysosmobacter sp. Phy. The sequence continues at coordinate 1,072,062 of NZ_CM136997.1, read as the reverse complement.
CGGGAGCGGAAACGTGTGGCTCATCGACAAGCACGCCGCCCACGAGCGCATCAACTTTGACCGCCTGATGGCGGCCCAGGAGCCCCCCATGCGGCAGACCCTGCTCTCTCCCGTGGCGGCGGAGCTGGGGAGGGAGGACGGCGCACTGCTGCTGGAGAACCTGCCTCTTCTGGAACAGCTGGGCTTTTCCTGCGAGGATTTCGGCGGCGGCGCCGTGCTGGTGCGGGAGGTGCCCGCGGACATAGACCCCTGCGACGTCTCCGCCACTCTGGAGGAGCTGGCGGAGTGCCTGCGCACCGGCCGCTCTCCCGACGAGCGCCGGGAGAACCTGCTCCACACCATGGCCTGCAAGGCGGCCATCAAGGGCGGCTGGAAGAGCGACCCGGCGGAGCTGCGGGTGCTGGTGGAGAAGGTGCAGAGCGGCGCCGTCCGCTTCTGCCCCCACGGCCGCCCCGTTGCAGTGAAGCTGACGAAGTACGAGCTGGAGAAGATGTTCAAGAGAGCGTGAGCATTTTAGGGAGCAGCGGCCGTGAGGGCATAGGATTGAAATAACCGCGCCTGCGGCGCGATACGGCCGCCCCGTTGCAGTGAGGTTGACGAAATACGAATTGGAGAAGATGTTCAAGAGAGCGTGAGCATTTTAGGGAGCAGCGGCCGCGGGGGCATAGGATTGAAATAACCGCGCCTGCGGCGCGATACGGCCGCCCCGTGGCGGTGAAGCTGACGAAGTACGAGCTGGAGAAGATGTTCAAGAGAGCGTGAGCATTTTAGGGAGCAGCGGCCGCGGGGGCATAGGATTGAAATAACCGCGCCTGCGGCGCGATACGGTCGCCCCGTTGCAGTGAAGCTGACGAAGTACGAACTGGAGAAGATGTTCAAGAGAGCATGAGCGCCGGGCCGCATGGCGGCGGGGCAGCCGGGGAAACCTGTTTCGGAAAACGGTTCGCTTTTGTGAGAGGAGAGATGCGGTATGGCAAAGGACCGCTTTGTGAAGATCTACAACCAGGGCACGTTGAACATCACGGAGATCTGGGTGGACCGGGAGACCGGCGTCAACTACGTGTTCCACGCCAGCGGCTACGCCGGGGGCCTGACGCCCCTGCTGGACCGGCAGGGAAACCCCGTGGTGACGGCGGTATATGACGAGGAGTGATTGAGATGAGACTGCTGATCGTGGATGGCTGCATCAGCCAGCGGGGCGGGGATTCCCGCACGAAACAGCTGCTGTCGGCCTATGCGGAGGCCTTCCGCCGGACCCATCCGGAGGTGCAGACCGAGACCGTGACGCCCCAGGCGCTGCTGGCCCTGCGGCCCTTCGATCCCGCCATGCTGGACGAGCGGGACGCCCTGGCCGCCGTGGGCGCCTGGGACGCGCCGGTGTTCGCCCTGGCCCGGCAGTTCCGCGCGGCGGACGCCGTGGTGGTGGCAGCCCCCTTCTGGGATCTGAGCTTTCCGGCGGCGCTGCGGACCTACATCGAGTACATCAGCGCCAACGGCCTGACATATCATTACGAGGCGGACGGCTGCCACGGCGACTGCCGGGCGCAGCGGCTGGTCTACCTCACCTCCGGCGGCGACGTGGAGCGGGAGGACAGCCTGGGCGTGCTGTACTGGCGGCAGCTGACCGCCATGTTCGGCATCCCGCAATTCGACTATGTGTTCGCCGGGGGAGTGGATCTGGACCCGGCAAAGGCGCCGGAGCTGGTGGCCGCCGCCGCGGAGACGGCCCGCCGTCTGGCAGAGGAAGTGTGAGGCGTCCCCGGGTAAGCCGGGATCAGGATAGGAGACCGACATGAAAAAGGAGGAGAACGCAATGTTGTTATTCGTGGATTGCTGCATCAGCTACCGGGGAGACCGTTCCCGCAGCCACGCCCTGTGCCAGGCGTTTCTGGAGGAGTACAAGCGTACCCATCCGGCTGAGGACATCGAGACGGTGAACCTCCAGCGGATGGCCCTGAAGCCCTTTGACCAGTTCACCACCGATGACCGCAACAGCCTGCGCAACGTCAAGGCCTTCGATTCCCCCATTTTCAAGCTGGCCCGGCAGTTCAAGCGGGCGGACCGCATCGTCATCGGCGCGCCCCTGCGGGATCTGACCTTCCCGGCCATGCTGCGGGTGTACATCGAGTACATCTGCGTCCGGGAGCTGACCTACCACTATGAAAACCAGGTCTGCGTGGGCGACTGCATGGCCGAAAAGCTGGCCTATCTCAGCGTCAGCGGCGGCCCGGAGACCGAGGAGAACCTGGGTGTGGACTACTGGCGCCAGCTGACCCAGCGCTTCGGCATCAAGGAGTTCTACCATGTGGACGCCTACGGCCTGGACTTTGAGCCGGAGCGCACCGAGGAGATTATGGGCGTGGCCTGCGACAAGGCCCGCGCACTGGCCCGGGATTTCTGAGTTCATTCATTTCCGTCAAGGGGAAGGAGGGAGACCATGGCGGCGAAGATCGTCTGCGTGGTGGGACCCACGGCCTGCGGGAAAACCACCCTGGGCATCTTACTGGCAAAGAAGTTCAGCGGCGAGGTGGTCTCCGCCGACTCCATGCAGATCTACCGGGGGATGACTGTCGGCACCGCCGCCCCCACGGCGGCGGAGATGGACGGCGTGCCCCACCATATGATCGCCGTGGCGGACCCGGCGGAGCAGTGGTCCGCCGCCCGGTATGCCCGGGAGGCCATTGCAGTGGTGGATGACATCCTCTCCCGGGGGAAGCTGCCCATTCTGGTGGGCGGCACGGGACTGTGGCTGGACGCGGTGGTCCGGGGACGGGATTTCGCCCCCGGCGCCGCCGGCGGCCAGGTGCGGCGGCAGCTCCAGACGCGTCTGGAGCGGGAGGGCATCGCCCCGCTGCTGGAGGAGCTGCGGCAGGTGGATCCGGAGGCCGCGGCGAGGCTGCACCCGGCGGATGAAAAGCGCATCCTCCGGGCGCTGGAGGTCTACGCCGAGACCGGGGAGACCATCTCCGCCCACAACGCCCGGACCGCGGCCCTGCCGCCCCGGTACGACGCCGTGTGGATCGGATTGCAGTTTGCCGACCGGGCGGACATGCGGGCCCTCATCGACCGCCGGGTGGACGCCATGGCGGCGGCGGGCCTTCTGGAGGAGGTCCGGGCCCTGGTGCGCAGCGGCGTCCCCCGGGAGTCCACGGCGCTCCAGGCCATCGGCTATAAGGAGCTGCTGGACGTGGGGGAGGACGGACAGGGCCTGGAGGCGGCGCTGGAAGAGGTGAAGCTCCGCTCCCGGCAGTACGCCAAGCGGCAGCTGACATGGCTGCGGCGCAACCCGGACATCCACTGGATCACATGGGGAAAGGAGCGGGATTTTGCCCGCGCCCTGCAGCTTTCGACAGAAATCCTGGCCGCCGCTGGCGTATGCTAGCCGTGGGCGGACGGGAGAAAATGGAAATCGTCCGACTCAACAAAGAAAAAGGAGCGGACGAAATATGCAGACAAAAGCCAACTTACAGGACCTGTTTCTCCTGCGGGCGAGACGGGACAAGCTGCCGCTGACGTTGTTTTTGATGAACGGGTTTCAGATGCGGGGCGTTATCACGGGCTTCGACGCCTTTGTGGTGGTGCTGGACAGCGACGGCCGGCAGCAGATCATCTACAAGCACGCCATCTCCACCATCGTGCCGGTGCGGCCGGTGGACCTGACAGGGGAGGAGGCCGCCGCGGAAGCGTGAGCGGCCCGCCGCGGCCGGCAGAGCTGGCGAAGGCCGCCGGGAAGGATGAACCGGCTGCCGGAAAGGAAGAAAGAGAGGACCATGAAGGATCGGGCACTGGGAACCAAATTTCTGCTGGCGCTGGTCACCCTGGGCGTGCTGGCTTATTTCGGCATACAGGCCTTCCGCTATTTCACGGACCCGCTGGCCACCACCGCGGCCTACGCCTATTCCGTGGACCGCAGCGTGTCTTTGTCAGGATACGTGGTGCGGCAGGAGCTGGTGCTGGAGGACAGCGGCGGGCTGCTGCGGCTGCAGCGGACCGAGGGAGAGCGGGTCAGCGCCGGAGGTACGGTGGCGCTGGTGTACAGCGATCAGGCCAGCCTGGACCGGCAGACGGAGCTGGCCAGTTTGGAGGCTCGTCTGGAGCAGCTGCAGTTCGCCCAGCAGGCGGCCCAGGGAGCGGAGGTGTCCTTGAAGCTGGATACCCAGATCCTTCAGGGGATCCTGGACCTGCGGGGCGCCCTGGCGGCAGACCGGCTGGACAAGGCGGAGACCTACGGCCAGGACCTGCGGTCTCTGGTGCTCAAGCGGGACTATACATACAGCGAGACTGAGGACCTCTCCGGCCAGATCACGGAGCTCTCCGGCCAGATCAGCGCCCTGCGGGCACAGGCTGCCTCCTCCACCCGGCGGATCACCGCCCCGGAGGCGGGGCTGTACTCCGCCGTGGTGGACGGCTATGAGCGGGTCCTGACGCCGGACATGCTGGAGACGCTGACGCCCTCGTCTCTGACCGCTCTGCAGGCGGACGAGAGCGTGCGCTCAGAGGTGGGCAAGCTGATCCTGGGGGACGCATGGTACTATGCCGCCGTCGTCTCCGAGGCGGACGCCCAGACCCTCTCAGAGGGAAAGTCCCTGCACCTGCGGTTTTCCAAGAGCGTGGAGCAGGATCTGCCGGTGAGCGTATACCACGTCAGCGCCGCGGAGAGCGGCCGGGTGGTGATCGTGCTGCGTGGCACCAGCTATCTGCCGGAGCTGACGCTGCTGCGCCAGCAGAGCGCGGAGGTGATCCTGGGCAGCGTCAGCGGCATCCGGGTGCCCCGGGAGGCCCTGCGGGCGGAAAAGACCACCCTGGATGAAAACGGACAGGCCGTCACCACGGAGCAGGCCGGCGTGTACTGCCTGGTGGGCATGGAGGCCCGGTTCAAGCCGGTGGAGGTGGTATACAGCGGAGACGGCTTTGCCCTGGTTCGCTCCGCCTACGACACCGCCGCCGGGGACCTGACCGGCTCTCAGGAGGTGGCCCGCCTGCGCGCGGGAGATCAGGTCATCATCGCAGGACGGGACCTGTACGACGGAAAGGTGCTGGGCTGAGGACCGGCACGAAAGATCAAACAAGAAAGAAGTTGGAAAGCATGTCCATTGCGGAAAATATCGCCCGTGTCCGGGAGGAGATCGCCCGGGCCGCCCGGGAGGCGGGCCGGGACCCCGGCGAGATCGTGCTGGTGGGCGCCAGCAAGATGAACGATGCCGGCGCCTGCCGGGCGGCCATCGCCGCCGGCATCGACGCCCTGGGGGAGAACCGGGTCCAGGAGATGGTCCAGAAGCTCTCGGAAAACGCCTATGAGGGCGCGCCGCTGCACTTCATCGGCCACCTTCAGCGCAACAAGGTCAATAAGGTGGTGGGCCATGTGGATCTCATCCAGTCCGTGGGCTCGCTGCCGCTGCTGGAGGAGATCGAAAAGACCGCCGCTGCCCGGGGCCTGGTGCAGGACATTCTGCTGGAGGTGAACATCGGCCGGGAGGAGGCCAAGAGCGGCTTTTTGAAGGAGGACCTGCCCGCCGCGGCACAGGCCGCCCTGTCCATGGAGCACGTGCGGGTGCTGGGACTGATGACCATTCCCCCGGCGGACGCCCAACGAGAGGAGAATATCCGGTATTTTCAGGAAGTTCAGGCACTTTATGTTGACATAAACATAAAAATGTTCCATAATGGGCTAAAGTATCTCTCCATGGGCATGAGCGGCGACTACGCGGACGCCATCCGCGCCGGCGCCACCATGGTCCGGGTGGGCACCGCCATCTTCGGTGCCCGGGATTACAGCAAGTGAAATACGGAGCGCTGCTCCGACGGGAGGCTATGTCATGAGCATCATCGACGAACTGAAAAAGTGGACCCACCCCTACGAGGATGAGGACGAGGAATACGACGACTTTGAAGAGCCCGTCCGCCCCAGCGGCTTTGAGGACCGCCGCAGCAAGGTGGACGACCGGCGCAACAAGGTGGTCAACATCCACGCCACCACCCAGCTGAAGGTGGTGCTGGTGAAGCCGGAGCGCTTTGAAAACGCCTCCGAGATCGCCGATCACCTCAAGGACAAGCGGACCGTGGTGCTGAACCTGGAGTCCACCAACAAGGATATCGCCCGCCGCCTGATCGATTTCCTCTCCGGCGTGGCCTATGCCGGCGAGGGCAAGATCAAGAAGGTGGCCGCCAACACGTACATCATCACGCCCTACCACGTGGACATCGAGGGCGACCTGATCGACGAGCTGGAGAACAACGGACTGTACTTTTAAGCGGACGAGGGGGTAACGGGCGCTATGCTGACACCGCAGGAAGTTTCCACCCACGCCTTCACCAAGGCGGTCATGGGCGGCTACAATATGGCCATGGTGGACGAGTTTCTGGACGAGCTCACCGATGACTATACCAACCTTTATAAAGAGAACGCGGCATTGAAGGCCAAGCTGAAGGTGCTGGTGGAGAAGGTGGAGGATTACCGCGCCACCGAGGACTCCATGCGGGCCACGCTGCTCACCGCCCAGAAGATGGCGGACTCCATCGTCCACGAGGCGGAGCAGAAGCGGGACCAGATGCTCTCCCAGGCGGAGGCGGACGCCCAGGCCAAGATCGGCCGCCTGCGCCAGGAGACCGAGGAGGCCCAGGCGCGCCTGCGCCAGGGACAGCAGGAGCTGGCCCGGTTCATCGCCTCTGTCCGGGAGGTGTGCAGCCAGGAGCTGCGGTATCTGGAGCAGCTGCCTCAGCTGCCGGTGGATGCCCCCGCTGCCGCTCCGGCGCCGGAGGAGAGTGCCGTCAGCGAGATCGAGGAGAAGGTGCTGGCCGCCTTTGCCGCGGAGAAGGAGACGCCGGCGGAGCCTGCTCCGGAGGAGTCCGCCGCCCCGGCCGACCCCTATCCGGAGGGTGATCCCTTTGCCACCGCCGCGCCGGACCCGGCGCCGGTGGACGAGCCCACCCGCCGCATCAATCTGGACGATCTGAAATTCGGCCGGAACTACACGGGCATCGATTGACGAAAAGGCGGCTCTCAGAGCCGCCTTTTTTATTCCATGGGAACAAGGGAGGAGCGGCTATGGCCCAGCAGCCCATCGTGGCCTTTTTATACGATTTCGACAAGACCCTCTGCACCACCGACATGCAGAACTATGCCTTCATCCCCTCCCTGGGCATGACCCCGGCGGAGTTCTGGAAGGAGGCCAACGAGTTCGGCCGCCGCAACCGGATGGACGGCATCCTGGCCTATATGTACACCATGCTGCGGGAGGCGGAGCGGCGCAAGCTTCCTCTGACCCGGGCGGACCTGGTGGAAAAGGGCCGGGGCATCGTGCTCTTTCCCGGGGTGGAGGACTGGTTCGGCCGGATCAACGCCTTCGGCGCGGAGCAGGGGGTCCGGGTGGAGCACTATGTGATCTCCTCGGGATTGCGGGAAATCATCGAGGGCAGCTCCATCTCCGGCGCCTTCAAGGAGATCTACGCCAGTGAATTCTACTACGATGAACAGGGTGACCCGGTATGGCCCAAGCTGGCGGTGAACTTCACCGCCAAGACCCAGTTTGTCTACCGGATCAACAAGGGCGTGCTGGACGTGTCCGACGACAAGACTCTCAACGACTCCATGCCCGACGACAGCAAGCGGGTGCCCTTCCACAATATGATCTATGTGGGCGACGGCCTTTCCGACGTGCCCTGCATGAAGATGATGCGGGCCTACGGCGGCCAGGCCATCGCCGTGTACCAGGAGAGCAACCGCCCCGGCGTGGAGGACCTGCTGGCCAAGGGCCGGGTGGACTTCATCTTCCCGGCGGACTACTCCGAGGGCACCGTGCTGGACACCACCGTCAAGGACATCATTCGCAAGATGGCGGTGACGGACCGGCTGTGGGAGGAAAACGCCCAGCAGCTGCGCAGCATCGGCGGGGACGTGCTGCCCAACCAGGTGGGACTGTTCTGAGAGCCGGAGGGGAGGCGGGACCGTGGGCCGGAAGCGGGACTATATCGATCTCCAGCGGCAGTGGCAGGAAAAGCAGTATACGCCCTGGGAGTACGGCGGCACACCGCCGCCGGGCATGCTCTATGGAAATGAGCGGCGGCTGGCCATCTACTACGGGACGGGAGGCGCCGTGTGCCTGGTGTTCGCGGCCGCCGGATTCACCGGGACCGGCGAGTGGCCCATGCTCTTTTTCGCGGTGCCAGGTCTGGTGTTCTTCTGGGTCTGCGCCCGGTATGTCCGGAAGTTCCGATCCAGAAAGCGGAGCCGCTGCCTCTCCCATGGGCGCCGCCACCGCAAACGCAGATGAGCCGCAGGGCCGCTTTTCGCGGCCCTGTGGTTTTTCGCCGGCAGGACCGGGGATCCGGCAAGATTTTGCTTTACTTCCCGTATCGTTTTTGCTAAACTATACCCTGCGTATTTGAGGCGCCCCGCCGGGCACCCTGTGTGAAAACGGAAAAGAACCCCTTAAAGGAGAGAGATACCATGGCTTCCACCACTGAATTTTCCCGCACGCTGTCGCTGCTGCGGCAGGAGCGGGGCGTGTCCCAGCGGACTGCCGCCGCGGATCTGGGCATCTCCCAGGCGCTGCTGAGCCACTATGAAAACGGCATCCGGGAACCGGGCCTTTCTTTCGTGGTCCGGGCCTGCGACTACTACCACGTCTCCGCCGACTTTATCCTGGGCCGCACGCTGTCCCGGGAGGGCAACATGCTGACCGAGCAGGAGGTGCTGGAGGCCGCCGAGCCCGGCAGCGTGCTCCAGGGCAGCGTCCTGGCCACCCTCCAGAGCAAGCTCCTCTCCGGCGCCACCGACGTGCTGTTCGGCCTGCTGGGCAAGCTGGGGGACAAGGCTGCCATCAACGCCGCCGCGGCGTATCTGGGCGCCGGCGTCTACCAGCTCTACCGGCACCTGTACCGCTCCGCCGGGGCCAACGAGGCGTACTTCTCCCTGGACCCCGCCGCCTGCACCCTGGGTGCCGCCGACGCCGACCGCAAGCTCTCTGAGCTGCGCTACACCCGTTCCCTCCGGGCCCTGAACGCCCGGAAGGCGGAGTTTCCGGACCTGGGCGCCCAGGCCCTCGCCGCCGCCTACCCCGGCCGGTGCCAGAGCCTGACCCAGGTCCTCAGTACCACCGACGCCCGCCTCAGCGTCCTGACGGAGAAAGAGGCATGAGCTTTCAGTCTCTGTCCTTTTTCGCCTTCCTGGCGGTGACGCTGGGGGTCTGCCTGACGCTGCGGAAAAAGAGCGCCCCCTCCGCCCTCATGGCCCTGGAATTGGCCTGCCTGGTGTTCTACCTGATCGGCGGCGGCTGGAAGGGCCTGATCGTCCTGGCCGCCGGCGTGGCGGTGACCCGGGCGGCGGCGCTGCGGCTGGGGCCGGAGGCCCCGAACCGCCGCCGGACGCTGGTTCTCGCCTGCGTATGGCACGTGGGGGTGCTGCTGGTGTTCAAGTACACCGGCTTCCTCACCGGCGGGGCCCTGTCCGTGGGCTGGGCGCCCCTGGGACTGAGCTTTTTCACCTTCCAGCAGCTGTGGCTTTTGAAGGAGCTCTACACCGGCCAGACGGCCCTGGAACCCGACGTTCCCCTGGCCCTCTATGCCTTTTTCTTCCCCACCGTCACCTCCGGCCCCATTCTGCGGCCCGGGGCCTTCTTCCCCCAGCTCAAAAGCGCGCGCTTCCTGCGGCCCGACTGGTCCGACGCCGCCGCGGGGGTCTACGCCATCTGCTGCGGCACGATCAAGAAGGTGCTGCTGGCGGACGGCTTCGGCGCCGTGGTGGACAACGGCTGGGCCCGGCTGGGGGACCTTAGCGCCCCGTCGGCCTGGCTGGTGATCCTGGGCTATACCCTCCAGCTGTATTTCGACTTTTCCGGCTACTGCGACATCGCCTCCGGCGCCGCCCGGCTTCTGGGGCTGCGGCTGCCGCTGAACTTCAACTCCCCCTACCGGAGCCTGTCCGTGGGGGAGTTCTGGAAGCGCTGGCACATCACGCTGACCACCTTCCTCCGGGAGTGCGTCTACTTCCCCCTGGGCGGCAGCCGAAAAGGCGCCGGGCGCACCTATTGGAACATCCTGGTGATCTTCCTCATCAGCGGCTTCTGGCACGGGGCCGGCTGGACCTTCCTGGTCTGGGGCGCGCTCCACGGCCTGGGACAGGTGGCGGAGCGGGCCTGGGGAAGCGGCCGGGACCGGCTGCCCCGGGCTCTGCGGTGGGCGCTGACGTTTTTGTTCGTCAACCTGGCCTGGGTGTTCTTCCGGGCGCCGGACCTGACCGCCGCCGGGGAGCTGCTGCGCGCCGCCGTCACCGGCGGACTGGCGGCGCCCCAGGACTGGCTGCTGGAGGGGCTGTTCTCCAAGGAGACCGGCGCCCTGCGGCTGCTGGTGCCGGCTCTGACGCCCTGGGAGGACGCGCTGCGGCTGCTGGTGCTGTACGGCGCGGGCCTCGCCGCGGCCCTGTGGCCCCGGAACGTCCAGGAGCGGATGGACACCTTCCGCCCCACGGTCCGGCTGGGCCTGGGGCTGGGGCTCCTGACGCTGTGGTGCGTGCTGTCCTTCAGCGGCGTCACCACCTTCATCTATTCCAACTTCTGAGGAGGGGCCTATGAAACGAGCATACCGCCGCTGGGTCTGCGGCCTTCTGGCCGGGGTCCTGGCGATGCTGGCCCTGTGCGCCGCCGTGGTGTATGTGGTGGACCCCTGCCTCTATTACCGCATCCCGGACCGCTGGCAGCCGGTGTTTTTCAGCGAGCGCTACCAGATGGCGGGCCTGGCCCGGAACGTGGAGGCGGACACGGTGCTGATGGGCACCTCCATGGCGGCCAACTACCGCGCCAGCCAGATCCAGGAGGTGTTCGGCACGCCCTCTGTGCGCCTCACCATCCCCGACGGCTATTACAGCGAGTTTGACCGGGTGATGGACGTCCTCTTCCGGGCCCAGACGCCGCAGCGGGTGATCTTCGGCCTGGACGTGAACACCCTGATCCGGGACGAGAGCGGCGTCACGGACGCCATGCCGGACTATCTCTACAACCGCAGCGCCCTGGACGACATTCAGTATCTGGTAAACAAGGACACGCTCTATTACAGCGTCTACACCCTCATGGCCAACCGCTGGGGCCAGGGGGAGACTGTGGACGAGGGCTTCACCTGGGATGACCGGGAGTGGTGGAACCACCTGACCGCCCTGGACAACTACACCCGTCCGGACCCCACCGGCGAGGTCCTGCCCGCCGACGCCTACCTGGACCACGTGGACGCCAATCTGGCGGTGGTGACAGGCTGGGTGGAGGCCCATCCGGACACGGAGTTCGACTTCTTCCTGCCGCCGTACAGCATCCTCTACTGGGACAAAATGGTACGGCTGGGGGAGGTGGACGCGGTCCTCTCCGCCGTGGAGCGGGCCTGCCGGGTCCTGACGGCCTATGACAACGTGAAGCTTTACGGATTCCTGCTGGACCGGGAGATCGTGGAGAACCTGGACAACTACTGCGACTACATCCACCACTCGGGCGGCGTGTGCGTGGAGATCCTGCACAGGATCAAGGCGGACCAGGGACGCCTGACGGCGGAAAATATCGCCCCCACCCTGGCCGGCTGGCGGGAGTTTGTGGTACACTATGACTATGAGAAATTCTGGGACGAGGATTTCTGGATCGCCTGGAACGAGGCCCACGGCATCGACATGTCGGATGCCTGACCGGGTTCCCGCCGGAATACACGGCGCGCCGCCCCGCCTGTGGCGGGGGAGCATGGATGTGTCTACTCTGCCCATATCGACCACGGCAAGTCCGATTCCCACAAAATCCAGAGGATTTTGCGGGGGCCCTTTTGATGGAAAATCCTCGGGCGAAATGAATTCGCCCTGCGGCAAGGTTTTGGCTGCGCCAAAACACTTGGACGCGCGTCCGCGCGGAGCAGCGTGGACTTGCCCAAGGAGGTTTTACGAAATGATCAAGCAAAGCAACATCCGAAATTTCTCCATTATTGCCCATATCGACCACGGCAAGTCCGATTCCCACAAAATCCAGAGGATTTTGCGGGGGCCCTTTTGATGGAAAATCCTCGGGCGAAATGAATTCGCCCTGCGGCAAGGTTTTGGCTGCGCCAAAACACTTGGACGCGCGTCCGCGCGGAGCAGCGTGGACTTGCCCAAGGAGGTTTTACGAAATGATCAAGCAAAGCAACATCCGAAATTTCTCCATTATTGCCCATATCGACCACGGCAAGTCCACGCTGGCGGACCGGCTGCTGGAGAAGTGCCAGGCCGTCAGCCAGCGGGAGATGGAGAGCCAGCTGCTGGACAACATGGACCTGGAGCGGGAGCGGGGCATCACCATCAAGGCCCGGGCCGTCCGGCTCAACTACACCGCCCAGGACAGGGAGGTCTACCAGCTGAACCTGATCGACACCCCGGGCCACGTGGACTTCAACTACGAGGTCTCCCGGTCCCTGGCCGCCTGCGAGGGCGCGGTGCTGGTGGTGGACTCCACCCAGGGCGTGGAGGCCCAGACCCTGGCCAACACGTACCTCGCCATGGAGCACGACCTGGAGATCCTGCCGGTGTTCAACAAGATCGACCTGCCCGCCGCGGATCCCGCCAAGGCCAAGCAGGAGGTGGAGGACATCATCGGCCTGCCGGCCATGGACGCGCCGGAGATCTCTGCCAAAATGGGCATCAACATCGACGCCGTGCTGGAGGATATCGTGAAAAATGTCCCGGCCCCCACCGGCGACGTGAACGCCCCCCTGAAGGCCCTGATCTTCGACAGCCAGTACGACAGCTACCGGGGCGTCATCGTCTACATGCGCATCATGGAGGGCAGCGTCCGCACCGGCCAGACCGTAAAGATGATGGCCTCCGGCGCCACCTATCAGGTCATCGAGTGCGGACACCTGCTGCCCCTGGGCATGGAGCCCTGTGACGCCCTGGAGGCCGGCGAGGTGGGCTACTTCACCGCCTCCATCAAGAACGTGCAGGACACCCGGGTGGGCGACACCGTCACCGACGCCGCCAGCCCCGCGGCGGAGCCCCTGCCCGGCTACCGGCCCGTGCAGCCCATGGTCTACTGCGGCATCTACACCGAGGACGGGTCCAAGTACCCGGACCTGCGGGACGCCCTGGAGAAGCTCCAGCTCAACGACGCGTCCTTGAGCTTCGAGCCGGAGTCCTCCGTGGCGTTGGGCTTTGGCTTCCGGTGCGGCTTTTTGGGGATGCTCCACATGGAGGTCATCCAGGAGCGGCTGGAGAGGGAGTTCGACCTGGATCTGGTGACCACCCTTCCCTCCGTCATCTACCACGTCTACAAGACCGACGGCACCATGGTGGCCGTGGACAACCCCCACAACTACCCGGACCCCGCCGCCATCGAGCGGGCGGAGGAGCCTTACGTCAAGGTCAACATCATCGCCCCCAACGAGTTCGTGGGCAACATCATGCCCATGTGCCAGGACCGGCGGGGCGAGTTCAAGGACATGCAGTACCTGGACACCCACCTGGTGGAGCTCCACTACCAGATGCCCTTGAACGAGATCATCTACGACTTCTTCGACACTCTCAAGGCCAACACCAAGGGCTACGCCTCCCTGGACTACGAGCTCTCCGGCTACCGGCCCAGCGAGCTGGTGAAGGTGGATATGAAGCTCAACGGCGAGGGCGTGGACGCCCTGAGCTTCATCGCCCACAAGGACAAGGCCTATCCCCGGGCCCGGCGGCTGTGCGAAAAGCTCAAGGAGAACATCCCCAGACAGCTCTTTGAGATCCCCGTCCAGGCGGCCGTCGGCGGCCGGGTCATCGCCCGGGAGACCGTCAAGGCCATGCGCAAGGACGTGCTGGCCAAGTGCTACGGCGGCGACATCACCCGAAAGAAGAAGCTGCTGGAAAAGCAGAAGGAGGGCAAGAAAAAGATGCGCTCTCTGGGATCGGTACAGATCCCGACGGAGGCGTTTTTGGCGGTGCTCAAGCTGGACGAGTAAGGACGTGGCTCCGGCGGCGCCGGGTCCCCGCTGAAGAACAAAAACTCCCCGCGGACAGAACCTCTGTCCGCGGGGAGTTTTATATGGGAGGCGCCCAGGTCAGCACCAGCTCCGCCTCGCCGGTGGCCGGGTCGATCTGCCTGTGCCGGAAAACGAAGCCCTGGCGGAGGTAGAAGCGGCGGGCGGCGGTGTTCTTTTCATAAACACACAGCCGCAGGGGCAGGCCCAGGCTCTGGACCGCGCGAATCAATTCCCCGCCGACTCCCCGGGAGCGGGCGCCGCGCCGGACGAACAGCCCGGCAATCTCGCCTTCCACGAGCCCTGCAAAGCCGGTCACGACATTGTCCTCTGCAAAGACCCATACCGACGCCAGGGGGATCTGCCGGGCGGCCAGGGGCAGATTGGACCGCCAGTAATCCGGTGAGATGAAGGAATGGGCGTCCAGATTGCCCTGGAGCCAGATGTCCAGCACCTGCGGCAGGTCCCCGGGCTGAAAGGGGCGGATCACAGGAATCCCTCCGCAGGGGCCAGGGGTGTCCGCTGGCCCGTCAGCAGCAGCACGCCTCCGGGCTGGTCCAGCCACGACCAGCGCAGCAGCAGGGGAGGGCCCTCCAGCAGGGGGGCGGAGAATTCATACACCGGGGCGTGAGCCAGCTGCTCCGTCACGGTCTCCATCCGCAGCGCCGCCCGCAGGGCGGTGCGCTGCCGGGAGGAGGGGACCTCTGTCTGGAGATACCGGGCCAGCAGAGGCCGGAAGGACGTGCCGGGGGGAATGGTATCCTGAAAGCGGCCGTAGGCCCGGCAGAGGCCGGAGGCGGCATCCACCGTCAGAAGGATCTCATAGTCCCGCCGGGCCAGGACCTCCAGAACGGCGTCCCGGCGGTGCCGGTCCGTTTCGTCGGTCACGGTGCAGAAGGCGGCGGTGTGGCCGGAGTCCGGCTCCTCCGTCAGCTCCACAGTGGTCCTGGCCCAGGAGACGGTGCTCTCGGAGGAGCGGAGAGGGTGCGCCAGTTCCTGCCGGTCGACCCCCTGGCGGAAGGCCTCCAGCAGCGGCTCACGGCGAAACAGCACGTCGAACCGGCCCAGGGCGGCTTCCTCGGGCACGTTGTCCCGCAGATGGCGCAGGCAGGCGTCGGCGGTGTTGCCGAAGAGGGCCTGGGTCAGATGGCGGCTGGCGGCCTTGACGTCCAGGATGCGGTCGGCGGTCAGGTCCAGCCGCATGGTGGCCAGGACCCCGGGGGCCAGCTTTTTCTGCCGGGCCGTCAGACGGCGGTAGCGGAGCGCCGCGGCCTTGGAGCGGTCCACATTCTCCACCTTGCCCAGCAGGCGGCTGACGCTGCCGGCGTGGTCCAGCAGGCAGCTCCAGGAGATCCGGTGCCACCGCCAGCCACAGCCGTCGTAATCGCCCCGGTATTCCAGGGTCTCCGGCGCGGAGCGAGACAGGGCCCGGCGCATGGCGGCGGCCAGCTTTTTCCGGTCATCGGGGTGGATGGAGGCGGCGTCGGGCAGTCCGGCCAGATACCCGGATACCGTTCTGGAGACTTTGGCGCCGGCAGCGGTGTACCGCTCGATCCGGGCCAGGTCCTGGGCCGGGTCGTAGTCCATGATCAGCACCCGGGACCGGTCCAGCAGCAATTCGCACAGCTGGGAGCGGAACTGCTGCTGAGCGGCGGTCTCCGTGGCCTCCGTGGCATCGGTGCAGAAGGCGCAGATCAGATGGCTGCCGTCGGACTGGGGCCGCCACAGGGCCTCCACCGACAGCCAGCGGTTCCCGCCGCTCTTGGGGCGGACCTGGACCAGCCGCCGCAGCGGCGTTCCCTGGCTCCGGGCCAGGTCGGCCTGCTCCAGCAGGGCATCCTTTCCGGCGGCGCTGATTCGCCAGAGAGGGTCGATTGTCAGGCGGCGCAGCAGCTCTGACTCCGAATAGCCCAGAAGGTCCTGGAGCCCCCGGTTGGCCTGGAGAGCCTCCAGCCGCCCGTCCTGGTCCCGCCGCAGCAGGCAGCAGCCGCCGGGCAGGTGGTCCAGCAGCTCCTCCATCAGCGACCGGTCCGTCTCCGCCTGGCGCAGGCGGGCCTCCATCCGCAGCCGCTGGCGGCGCTGGGCGTCGATGTCCGAGAGCACCGTGTAAAAAGCGGGCACGCCGGAGGGGGTGGCCAGGGGCTCTGCCCGCAGATTGACCCACAGGGGTTCCGCGTCCCGCCGCAGCAGGCGGACGTCCCGGTCCGCCGGGCGTTTCTCCCGGGCGGCGTCCAGCAGGGATTGCAGCAGCTCCGGCCAGTCCTCCGGCTCCACCAGGGAGGCAAGGTCCTCGGCGTGGCGGTCCAGCAGGGTCTTGCGGTCCAGACCGGTCCACTGGCACAGCCGCTGGTTGAAGGACAGGCACCGCACGCCGGTCCTGGTCAGCTCCACCACCGCCGCCGCCAGGGGCATGTGCTCGCCCAGCAGCTGACCGGTTTGCAGAGAGGGACCCGGCGTGTCCAGGATGCAGCTGACCAGGCCGTACATGGGCTGGAAGCAGGTGACCCGCAGGGTCTGGCCCAGCAGGGTGGTGTAGGAGAAGGTGGCGCAGGAGCCGGAGAAGGCCACGGTCCCCAGGGCGGCCAGGCCGCTGAGCCGCTGGGCGGGAAAGGTCCGGGTGAACCGTCTGCCCCGCAGCTCCTCCACCGGCAGGTTCAGCGCCGAGGCCGCCGCCTCGTTGGAAAAGCGGCACACCACGTCCACCATCTCTCCGGCGCCGTTGGTGATGACCTCTGCCAGCAGAAAGGGGATGCGGCTGTCGGCAAAGGGCTTTGTGAACTTGTCCAGCAGCTTGGCCACGGCGATCCCTCCTTGTTCGTGCCTCCATTATAGGGGAAGAAGCGCCGCCTTGCAATGGGGGAACGGGTGGGATTGAAAGGGCTTTGTATAAAAATGCACAAAAAGTAATACCTATTTTGCCGGTAAAGTCTACTTCCGGCTGGGGCGGAAACGATTGACTGTTGCGGCAAAATCTCGCATAATAACTAAGAATACAAGAAAATTGACGGACTGCGGTCCGGGGCGGGAGGACGCTATGAAAACAGGCTATCTGGTGCTGCAGGACGGCCAGGTGTTTGAGGGCTACCGGTTCGGCGCCGGCGGCGACACCGTGGGCGAGCTGGTGTTCACCACCGGCATGTGCGGCTACATCGAGACACTGACGGACCCCAGCTACGCGGGGCAGATCGTTTTGCAGACCTATCCCCTGATGGGCAACTACGGCATCATCCGGGAGGACTTTGAGGGCGCGTGCTGCGTCAAGGGCTACGTGGTGCGGGAGTGGTGCGAGGCGCCGTCCAACTTCCGGTGCGACTGCGACCTGGACACGTACCTGAAGGAGCAGGGGGTCCCGGGCCTATGGGGCGTGGACACCCGGCAGCTGACGAGGATCATCCGGGAACACGGCGTCATGAACGCCGCGATCTGCGACGAGGTCCCGGCGGACCTCACGCCGGTCAAGACCTACGCCGTCACCGGCGTGGTGGAGGCCGTCACCTGCGGCGCGGCGGCAGAGCTGCCGGCGGAGGGGGAGGCGAAATTCCGCGTCAGCCTCATCGACTACGGCGCCAAGCGCAACATCGCCCGGGAGCTCCAGAGGCGGGGCTGCGCCGTGACGGTGGTGCCCGCCACCGCCTCGGCGGAGGAGATCCTGGCGGCAAAGCCCGACGGGGTGATGCTCTCCAACGGCCCCGGGGACCCGGCGGAGAACACCTATCAGATCGACCAGATCAAAAAGCTCCTGGGCAAGGTCCCGGTGTTCGGTATCTGCCTGGGGCACCAGCTGACGGCCCTGGCCCTGGGTGGGACCACCTACAAGCTCAAATACGGCCACCGGGGGGTCAACCAGCCGGTCCGGGATCTGGCGGGGACGCGGACCTACATCACCAGCCAGAACCACGGCTACGCCGTGGACTCCGACAGCGTGAAGGTGGGCAGGGTCCGCTTCGCCAACGCCAACGACGGCACCTGCGAGGGCATCGACTACCCGGAGCTGAACGCCTTTACGGTCCAGTTCCACCCGGAGGCCTGCACGGGCCCCAAGGATACCAGCTTTCTCTTTGACCGGTTTGTGGAGATGATGAAGGGAGGTGACCGGTAATGCCCCTGGATAAGCGCATCAAAAAGGTCCTGGTGATCGGCTCCGGTCCCATCGTCATCGGCCAGGCGGCGGAGTTCGACTACGCCGGCGCCCAGGCCTGCCGCATCCTCAAGGACGCCGGGGTGGAGGTGGTCCTGTGCAACTCCAACCCCGCCACCATCATGACCGACCAGGCCATGGCGGACGAGATCTATTTGGAGCCCTTAACGGTGGAGACCGTCAAGCGCATCATCAAGAAGGAGAAGCCCGACTCCATCCTGGCGGGCCTGGGCGGCCAGACGGGACTGACGCTGGCCATGCAGCTGGACAAGGAGGGCTTTCTGGAGGCCCAGGGCGTCAGGCTCCTGGGCACCGACGCCGCCGCCATCTCCCGGGCGGAGGACCGGGAGCTCTTTAAGGAGGCCATGGCGGAGATCAACCAGCCGGTCATCGCCTCGGACATCGCCGAGACCGTGGAGGGCGCATTGGAAGTGGCGGAGCGCATCGGCTATCCCGTCATCGTGCGGCCCGCCTTCACCCTGGGCGGCGCCGGCGGCGGCGCGGCCAACAACGCCGACGAGCTGCGCGTCATCGCCGGCACCGGCCTGGACGCCTCCCCCATCACCCAGGTGCTGGTGGAGAAGGCCATCTTCGGCTGGAAGGAGATCGAGTTTGAGACCATGCGGGACGGCGTGGGCAACGTGATCGCCGTGTGCTCCATGGAGAACCTGGACCCGGTGGGCGTCCACACCGGCGACTCCATCGTGGTGGCGCCCACCCAGACCCTGGCGGACAAGGAGTTCCAGATGCTGCGCAAGGCCTCCCTGGACATCATCACCCACCTGGGGATCGTGGGCGGGTGCAACGTGCAGCTGGCCCTGAACCCCGACAGCTTCGAGTACGCCGTCATCGAGGTGAACCCCCGGGTCAGCCGGTCCTCGGCCCTGGCCTCCAAGGCCACCGGCTACCCCATCGCCAAGATCACCACCAAGATCGCCCTGGGCTACACCCTGGACGAGATCAAAAACGACATCACCGGCAAGACCTGCGCCTGCTTCGAGCCCACCCTGGACTATATCGTGGTGAAGATGCCCAAGTGGCCCTTCGACAAGTTTGCCGACGCCAGCCGCACCCTGGGCACCCAGATGAAGGCCACCGGCGAGGTCATGGCCATCGCCCCCGGCTTCGAGATGGCATTGATGAAGGCCGTCCGGGGTGCGGAGATCGGCATGGACACCCTGAACCGCAAGGCCGACGACGGCGCCCCCATCCGGGAGCGTCTGGAGCGGGTGGACGACCACCGGCTCTTCACCGTGTTCGAGGCCCTCAAGTCCGGCGTCAGCGTGGAGGAGATCCACGCCATCACGAAGATCGACCCCTGGTTCCTCTCCAAGATCAAGCATCTGGCGGACTTTGAGGCGACCCTCTCCGGGGATCTGACGGAGGCGCAGTACGAGACCGGCAAGCGCCTGGGCTACACCGACGAGGCCCTTGCCCGCCTCTCCGGCGGGAAGCTCCCCGCCCACCGGGACGCCGTTTACAAGATGGTGGACACCTGCGGCGCCGAGTTCGACGCCGAGACGCCCTATTTCTACTCCTCCTACGACCGCTTCTGCGAGTCCCGGACCTTCCCACGGTCCGGCCGGCCGGTCATCATGGTGCTGGGCTCCGGTCCCATTCGCATCGGCCAGGGCATCGAGTTCGACTACTCCTCCGTCCACTGCGTGTGGACGCTGAAGGAGCTGGGCTACGACGTGGTCATCGTCAACAACAACCCCGAGACCGTCTCCACCGACTACGATACCGCCGACCGGCTGTACTTCGAGCCCCTCTGCCCGGAGGACGTCATGCACATCATCGCCGTGGAGCAGCCCATCGGCGTGGTGGTGGCCTTCGGCGGCCAGACAGCCATCAAGCTGACAAAGTATCTGGACAGCCACGGTGTGCGCATCATGGGCACCTCCGCCGAGTCCATCGACATGGCGGAGGACCGGGAGCGGTTCGACGCCCTGCTGGAGCGCTTTTCCATCAAGCGGCCCCAGGGCCGGGGCGTCCTGGGCATGGACGAGGCTCTGGCGGCGGCCCATGAGCTGGGCTACCCCGTGCTGCTGCGGCCCAGCTACGTCATCGGCGGCCAGAACATGGTCATCGCCCACAACGACGAGGACGTGCGCACCTACATGGAGGTCATTCTCTCCGGGAAGATCGAAAACCCGGTGCTGGTGGACCAGTACCTGATGGGCAAGGAGCTGGAGGTGGACGTGATCTCCGACGGCACCGATGTGCTGATCCCCGGCGTCATGCAGCACATCGAGCGCACCGGCGTCCACTCCGGCGACTCCATCGCCGTGTACCCGCCCTTCTCCATCGGCGACAAGATGCTGAAGGTCATCATCGACTGCTCCGAGAAGCTGGCCCTCTCCCTGGGCACCCGGGGCCTCATCAACATCCAGTACCTGATCTACCAGGGCGAGCTGTACGTCATCGAGGTCAACCCCCGGGCCAGCCGCACCGTGCCCTATATCTCCAAGGTCACCGGTGTGCCCATGGTGGACCTGGCCACCCGGGTCATGGTGGGCCAGAGCCTCAGGTCCCTGGGCTACGGCACCGGCCTCTACCGCCAGCCGCCGTATGTGGCGGTCAAGGTGCCCGTGTTCTCCTTTGAGAAGATCACCGACGCCAACGCCTCCCTCTCCCCGGAGATGAAGTCCACCGGCGAGGTGCTGGGCCTGGGCAAGAACATGCAGGAGGCATTGTTCAAGGGCCTGGTCTCCGCCGGCTACAAGGTGGAGAAGGAGACCCGGGGCGGCGTGCTGATCTCCGTCAACCGCCGGGACCAGCCGGAGATCGTGGGCATCGCCCGGAAGCTGGACGAGATGGGCTACAAGCTCTACGCCACCGAGCGCACCGCCTTTGAGATCTCCCGCCTGGGCACCGACGTGGAGGTGGTGGGCAAGCTGGGCCAGGACAACCGGGTGTTCCAGCTGCTGGAGGACGGGAAGATCGACTATGTGATCCTCACCGGCTCCACGGAGCCCAGCTACATCCGGGACTTCATCCGCCTCAACCACCGCTGCGTCCAGCTGGGCATCCCGTGCCTGACCAGCCTGGACACGGCGGGCGCCCTGACGGACATCCTCCAGAGCCGCTACAACCAGACCAACACGGAGCTCATCGACATCTGCCACCTGCGGACGGAGCGGCGGAAGCTGCGCTTTGCCAAGATGCAGACCTGCGGCAACGACTACATCTTCCTGGAGAACTTCGACGGGGACATCACCTGCCCCGAGTCCCTCTGCGTCACCTTCTGCGACCGGCACTACGGCATCGGCGCCGACGGCATCATCCTCATGGAGCACTCCCGGAAGGCCGACGCCCGGATGCGGATGTTCAACGCCGACGGCTCTGTGGGGGCCATGGCCGGCAACGCCCTGCGCTGTATGGCCAAGTACCTCTATGACTTCGGGTTCGTCCGCAAGGAGGCCATGACCATCGAGACCGACACCGGCGTCAAGTCCGTGGAGGTCTACACCGCCGACGGCAAGGTCACCTCCGCCTGCGTGGACATGGGCTACGCCACATTGGACACCACGGCGCTGCACCTGAACCTGCCGGAGAAGAAGATCGTGGACTATCCCGTCTCCATCGGCGGGGAGAAGTACTCCATCACCTGCGTGGACATGGGCAACCCCCACTGCGTGGTGTTCTGCCCCCGGGTGGACGGCGTGGACGTGGAGCACGTGGGCCCGCAGTTCGAGCACGCCCCCTATTTCCCCGACCGGATCAACACGGAGTTCATCCGGGTGGTGAATCCCAGCACCATCAAAATGCGGGTTTGGGAGCGGGGCAGCGGCGAGACATTGGCCTGCGGCACCGGCGCCTGCGCGGCGGTGGTGGCGGCCACGGCCAACAACCTCTGCGCCAAGGACAGCGACGTCACCGTCCGTGTCCGGGGCGGCGATCTGATCGTCCACTACACCGATGAGCATGTGACCCTTACCGGCGACGCCAAGCTGGTCTACACCGGTGAGGCCGAATACTGACAGGACCGACCGGAGGCCGGCGCCCCGCAAGGGGCGCCGGCCCGTGTGCGGAAGAAGGAGGTTCCCTATGGAAAAAACCATGCGTCAGCCCTCGGACACCTTTGCCGTGGCGGCGCTGCTGGCGCTGGCCGGCGGCTTTCTGGACGCTTACACCTACCTCTGCCGCGGCGGCGTGTTCGCCAATGCCCAGACCGGCAACATGGTGCTGCTGGCTCTGCGGGCGGCGGAGGGCCGCTGGCAGGAGGCGGCGGCCTACCTTGCCCCCATTCTGGCCTTCGCCCTGGGTGTGCTGGTGACAGAGGGCATGCGTACCCGCTACCGGGGCCAGGGCAGGTTTCACTGGCGTCACTGGGTGCTGGGCGTGGAGATCCTGGCCCTGGGCGCCGCGGCCCTGATTCCTGTGGGCCCCTGGAACGGCGTGGTGAACGTGACCGTGTCCTTTGTCTGCGCGCTGCAGGTGGAGGCCTTCCGAAAGGTCCGGGGCTATCCCTTTGCATCCACCATGTGCACCGGCAACCTGCGCAGCGGCACCGAGGCGCTGTACCACGGTGCTGTGAACCAC
Source organism: Dysosmobacter sp. Phy (assembly GCF_054476235.1). Lineage (NCBI taxonomy): Bacteria > Bacillati > Bacillota > Clostridia > Eubacteriales > Oscillospiraceae > Dysosmobacter > Dysosmobacter sp. Phy. The sequence goes on along the minus strand of NZ_CM136997.1, from coordinate 1,049,426 downwards.
GACCCGGCTCTGCTGCGGCGGAGCGGATGCTACTTCGGGGTCATCCTCTGTTTTTTGCTGGGGGCGGCCCTGGGCTGTCGGATGGCGCCGCTCTTTCCGCAGCAGGCGGTGCTGGCGGCGGCGCTGTTCCAGCTGGCGGCCTTTGCGCTGATGTGCGCGGTGGATGCGGCGTAAACCGGAAATTTATACGAAAAAAAAGAATAAATTTGCGGAATCCCCTTGAAATATGCAGAGAACATGCTACAATAGAGGCGCTGTGTTCCAATATTTTCCGGGAGGGATCCCATGCTGTTCAAACGCCCGTACCATTTCCCCAGCGTGGGGCTGCGAAACATCAAAACAGCTCTGGCAGCCACGCTGTGCGCCCTGGTATATTACTTTCTGGACCGCAGTCCGGCCTTCGCCTGCATTGGTGCCATCTTCGGCATGGGCAGTGACTACGGCACCAGCAAGCTCCACGGCGGCAACCGCTTTTTCGGCACCCTGGTGGGCGGCTTCATCGGCATGGGCCTCTTTGCCATTTACGCCGCGATCTTTCCCAATGGCGGCAGCCGCTGGTTTTTGATTCCTCTGACCTTTGTGGGCGTGGTCATTTTGATTTTGGCCTGTCAGATGATCTGGGTAGGCGGCGTCCAGCCGGGCGGCGTGGTGCTTTGCATCATCCTGTTCAACACCCCCATCGACAGCTATGTCTCCTACGCGCTCAACCGTATTCTGGATACCGGCGTGGGCGTGGCGGCGGCACTGTTCGTCAACGGAATGCTGCCCGGCGGATTCACCTTCGGGTTTATGCACCGCTTTTATCTGCGCATGGGCATCCGGGATGATGTCTGACCGCTCAAGCAGAAAAATGACAAGGGACCGCCTCTTTTTAAGAGGCGGTCCCTTTTGATTTGGGGATGGCCGCGGCGCATTTTGCCGGTGTGCCTGCGCATCCGGAGCGGAGATCCGGGGGCTTCTTGGGGAGTGCCCCGGCGAAAAGCGGCTCTCCGGCCGCCCGATAAAGGGGGCGGACGCGCAGCGAAGGTCCCGCTGCGCGTCCGCTGAAGGGAAAGGGATTGCGTGCATCAGCCTTTTTTGGCCAGGGCCCGCTTGGCATTCTGCTTGGCGACCCAGGCGGCCAGGAAGGGGGTCAGCAGGCAGGTGACGATGGAGGCCGCCGCGATCTGGGCCGCCGCCACGCCGGCGATACCGGACAGGGCCGGGTCCACCTCCGCCAGGGCGGCGGGCGTGGCGATGGCGTTGGCTGCCACACTGGAGATGGCCGCGCCGGCAATGCCGCTGCCGCCGGTGAGCCGGTCGGCCGCGATGCAGATGAACCCGGCGGGGATCAGGGCCAGGAAGCCCAGCAGGATGCCGGACAGACCGCCCTCCACCACCTGGCGCAGGCTCAGAGTGCAGCCCACGGCAAAGGCCAGCACCAGGATGACGGTCTCCATGCCGTTGGTCAGGCAGGCGCGCATCTTGGGATCCAGATTGCCCAGGATGATACCCAGCACCAGGGGGGCCAGGGCGGCAACCAGGCTCATGTAGGGAATGGAGGCCGCGCCGGCGGCGCCCATGACGATCATGGTCAGGAAGGGGCCGTCGTTGAAGGAGATGATGGCGGTGGCGCCCTGGTCGCTGGCGGTGCCGTACTGGCCGGTGAGGGTGGCGTACATGGCGCCGTTGGAGTTGGAGACGGCGGCCACGATGGCCAGCATGCTCAGGCCCAGCAGACTGTCATTGAAGAGCTTGGCTGCCAGCAGGCCGATCAGCACGCCGGCCAGCAGCTTGGCGATCAGCAGGGTGAAGCCGGTTTTGAGGGCCTGGGGCGCGCACTTGACATTCAGCTGGGCGCCCAGGCAGATGAACAGCGCGCCCATGAGGCTGGAGGTGCCGGTGGCCAGTCCTGTGGTGAAGCTGCCGATCTGCAGCACTGCGGGGCAGAAGGTATTCAGCAGGCAGCCGATCAGCAGGGGGATGATAATGATGCCGCCGGGGAATTTATCCAGAAAGTTTTTGATGGGGACCGTTCGCATGGAAATGCCTCCTTTTTCTCTTGGTCATCTTCCGCCTGTGCGGATGCTCAGGGGTACAGGATCATCTTGCCGGGGACGCCGCTTTGGATCTGATCGATGGCGGTCTGGAACTCCTTCATGGGGAAGCGGCCGCCGATGACCCGGTCCATCTTGTAGTAGGGGCTCTTCATGACCTTGGCGAAGTCCTCCCAGGTCTCCCAGATCTTCCGTCCGGAGACGCCGGTCAGCTCGATCTCCCGGTAGATCAGGTCGTCGGCCATGTCCACCAGGGTCACCGGCTTGGTGGGCAGGCCCACGCAGACCATGCGTCCGGCGGCCCGGAGGCATTTGAGATCGGTGTTGATGGCGGCGGCCGCGCCGGTGATGTCGATGGCCGCATCCGCGCCGGCGCCGCCGGTGAGCTTCTTGACCTCGGCCACCAGATCGCACTTGCCGCTGTTGAATACCTCGTCGGCGCCCATCTCCCTGGCGATCTCCAGCTTTTCGTCGATCAGGTCGCAGGCGATGACCTTGGTGGCGCCGAAGGTCTTGCAGCCGCTGATGGCGGTCAGACCGATGGGGCCGCATCCGCTGACCAGGACCACTTTGCCCTCCACCTGAGCTGCTTCCACACCGTGGATGCCGGCGCCCATGGGCTCGAACATGCAGGCGGCCTCATAGGAGATGCTGTCGTCCAGCAGGAAGGTGCAGTCGGCGCGGATCTTGGCGTATTCGGCATAGGCGCCGTTCTGGGTGCAGCCAAACAGCTCCACGTTCTTGCAGATGTGGGGCATGTCATGCTGGCAGAAATAGCAGGTTCCGCAGGGGATGTGGGACTCGCAGGAGACACGGTCGCCCACCTTGCGGTCCTTGACGGCGCTGCCCACGGCCACGATGTCGCCGGCGGTCTCATGGCCCAGGGTCACCGGAGCCTTGATGCGCTTCTGGGACCAGTCGTCCCACTCCATGATATGGAGATCCGTGCCGCAGATGGCAGTGCAGTGGATCTTGATGAGGACCTCATCGTCGCCGATCTGGGGGACCGGCAGGTCCGTGCGATAGACCAGCCCTCCCGGGCCGTTCAGCGCCTTGACAATACCGCACATGGTCTCTTTCATGTGGGTTTCCCCCTTTCCCGATATTAAAGAATGAGAAAATCGCGGAGCGTGCCGCCTGATTTCTTTTCATGGTAGAGGAAAGAAAACCGGCAGATTGTAACAAATGATACAATTTCCACTTGCTTTCCAGCCAAAAATCTGGTAAGGTTTTTGGCAATAATGCGAGGATCGCTGGCAGGAAGGGATGAATTTTTGTGCAGAAAAGACGCCTGATTACGTCCCGGGTAAGGGACCTTTTCGTACAATACGGTGTCAAGCGAAGTATGGGGCCCAGAGAGCTGCTGGTGGAAAAGGGAAACCGGGCGGACCGGGTGTTTTTTCTGACCAAAGGAAAGGTCCGCACCTTCTGCCTCAGTCCCTCGGGGGATGAGATCTCCCTGTTTTACCTGGGACCGGACAGCCTGATCGGAAATGAGGCGCTGATGATGAGCCCTCATGTCATGGTCAGCGTGGCGACGATTTCCCGGTCTGAGGTCTATATTCTGCCTCCGGAACGGTTTCTCCGGCTGTGGAAGGAACAGGATCTGCCCTTGCAGGATCTGATCGCCCATTACGTACAGCGGATCGCCCTGCTGTCCGATTATATCTGCTGCTCCCATTTTCAGGATGCCGACAAGCGGGTGGCCTATTTTCTCTACGCCTGCTGCGACAGCACCGGTCCCGTGATCGGGTATACCCACGAGCAGATTGCAGCCATCACCGGCGTCAGCCGGGTCTCCGTCAGCAGAATCCTGGGAAAGCTCCGAAAGGAGGGGATCATCTCCCAGAATTACCGGCGGATCGAGGTGCTGGATCCGCAGGGGCTGACCGGTGTATTTTCTTCCCTGGGATACTTTCTGGACTGAGTCCGGGACAAATAGGAACAGGAGCCTGCCCCGAAGGGCAGGCTCCTGTTTGATTGCAGATAGAACCGGGATTACTGGGCGTCCTTGATGGCAGCCTGCGCGGCGGCGAGGCGGGCGATGGGCACCCGGAAGGGAGAGCAGGACACGTAGTCCAGGCCGGTGCGGTGGCAGAACTCCACGCTGGAGGGGTCGCCGCCGTGCTCGCCGCAGATACCCAGGTGCAGATCCGGGTTGGTCTTGCGGCCCAGCTTGCAGGCCATGTCCACCAGACGGCCCACGCCGGTCTGATCCAGCTTGGCGAAGGGATCGTTCTCGTAGATCTTGCGGTCGTAGTAGGCGTCCAGGAACTTGCCGGCGTCGTCGCGGCTGAAGCCGAAGGTCATCTGGGTCAGGTCGTTGGTGCCGAAGGAGAAGAAGTCGGCCTGCTTGGCGATCTCGTCGGCGGTCAGGGCGGCGCGGGGGATCTCGATCATGGTACCCACCAGGTACTTCATGTCGGAGCCGGCCTCCTTGATGAGCTTGTCAGCGGTCTCCACCACCACGCTCTTGACGTACTTGAGCTCCTTGACCTCGCCCACCAGGGGGATCATGATCTCGGGGACCATGGTCCAGTCAGGATGCTTGGCCTGGACGTTCAGCGCGGCCTTGATGACGGCGCGGGTCTGCATAGCGGCGATCTCGGGATAGGTGACGGCCAGACGGCAGCCGCGGTGACCCATCATGGGGTTGAACTCGTGGAGGCCGGCGATGATGGCCTTGATCTCGGTCACGGTCTTGCCCATGTCGGCGGCCAGCTTCTCGATGTCAGCCTCCTCGGTGGGAACGAACTCGTGCAGGGGGGGATCCAGGAAGCGGATGGTGACGGGCAGGCCCTCCATGGCCTCGTAGATGCCCTCGAAGTCGCCCTGCTGCATGGGCTCCAGCTTGGCCAGGGCCTTCTCGCGCTGCTCCACGGTGTCGGAGCAGATCATCTCACGGATGGCGGGGATGCGGTCCTCGTCGAAGAACATGTGCTCGGTGCGGCACAGGCCGATACCCTCGGCGCCGAAGGTGCGGGCCTGAGCGGCGTCGTGGGGAGTGTCGGCGTTGGTGCGGACCTTCAGGCGGCGATACTTGTCGGCCCAGCCCATGACCCGGCCGAACTCGCCGCCGATGGAGGCGTCCACGGTGGGGATGGCGCCGTCGTAGATCTTGCCGGTGGAGCCGTCCAGGCTCAGCCAGTCGCCCTCGTGGAAGACCTTGCCGCCCAGCTCGAAGCACTTGTTCTCCTCGTCCATCTTGATGGCGCCGCAGCCGGACACGCAGCAGGTGCCCATACCGCGGGCCACCACGGCGGCGTGAGAGGTCATGCCGCCGCGGACGGTCAGGATGCCCTGAGCGGCCTTCATGCCCTCGATGTCCTCGGGAGAGGTCTCCAGGCGGACCAGGACCACCTTCTCGCCCCGCTCGGCCCAGGCCTTGGCGTCGTCAGCGGTAAAGACGATCTTGCCGCAGGCGGCTCCGGGAGAGGCGGCCAGGGCGCTGCCGATGACGGGGGTCTTCTTCAGGACCTCGGCGTCGAACTGGGGGTGCAGCAGGGTGTCCAGGGACCGGGGATCGATCATGGCCACGGCCTGCTTCTCAGAGATCTGACCCTCGTCCACCAGATCGCAGGCGATCTTCAGAGCGGCGGCGGGGGTGCGCTTGCCGTTGCGGGTCTGCAGCATGTAGAGCCTGCCGTTCTCCACGGTGAACTCCATGTCCTGCATGTCGTGATAGTGGTTTTCCAGCAGATGGCAGACGTTCTGGAACTGGGCAAAGGCCTCAGGGAACTTCTCGGCCATCTGGCTGATGGGCATGGGGGTCCGGACGCCGGCCACCACGTCCTCGCCCTGGGCGTTGGTCAAAAACTCGCCGAAGAGCTTCTTCTCGCCGGTGGCGGGGTTGCGGGTGAAGGCCACGCCGGTACCGCAGTCGTCGCCCATGTTGCCGAAGGCCATGGACTGGACGTTGACGGCGGTGCCCCAGGAGTAGGGAATGTCGTTGTCGCGGCGATAGACGTTGGCGCGGGGGTTATCCCAGGAGCGGAACACGGCCTGAACGGCGCCCATCAGCTGCTCCTTGGGATCGGTGGGGAAGTCGGTGCCGATCTTGGACTTGTACTCGGCCTTGAACTGGCCGGCCAGCTCCTTCAGATCCTCGGCGGTCAGCTCCACGTCCTGGGTGACGCCGCGGGCTTCCTTCATCTGGTCGATGAGCTGCTCAAAGTACTTCTTGCCCACTTCCATGACCACGTCGGAGTACATCTGGATGAAGCGGCGATAGCAGTCCCAGGCCCAGCGGGGGTTGCCGGACTTCTTGGCCATGACCTCCACCACGTCCTCGTTGAGGCCCAGGTTCAGGATGGTGTCCATCATGCCGGGCATGGAGGCACGGGCGCCGGAGCGGACGGAGACCAGCAGGGGGTTCTCCAGATCGCCGAACTTCTTGCCGGTGATGCCCTCCATCTTGGTGATGTACTCCATGATCTCAGCCTGGATCTCGGGGCTGATCTTGCGGCCGTCCTCGTAGTACTGCGTGCAGGCCTCGGTGGTGATGGTGAAGCCCTGGGGCACGGGCAGGCCGATGTTGGTCATCTCAGCCAGGTTGGCGCCCTTGCCGCCCAGCAGCTCGCGCATGTTGGCATTGCCTTCGCTGAACAGGTACACGTACTTTTTGCTCATAATCCCTTGTTACCTCCGTTTTGTCTCTGCCTCCAGGGCAGTGCACTGATCGCCCGTCTTTACGTAAACGATTAATTGATTGAACTCTTATATTATAGAAGAATGATAAAAAAAATACAATACATAAATAAGCTAAGAAAAATCGTTTAAACTGGCAGGAATACACAAAATTTTGTGAAAATCAGCCAAAAGAGGAAGCGGGTGCCGCAGCCGGGGCGGGCAGAGTGCCGGGGCCTTCGAATCGCCTTTTCTTTTGGGAAAAACCGTGTTAAAATGAAAAAAACGATGCAGACGCCCCGGAAAACGGCGGGGCGGGAGGAGGCGCTGTTCTATGAATCCCTTTGATCTGTCCCCGTCAGACCCCGCCGTCCTCCGCATCCGGGAGGCCGCCCGCCGGGGAACGCTGTCCCACGCCCTGCTGTTCACCGGCTCCGGCGCGCGCTCCGCGGCCCGCTGCGCCGCGGCGGCCATGGAGTGCCAGGGCGCGGCGGACAAGCCCTGCGGGGTCTGCCCCGCCTGCCGGAAGGTCCTGGCGGACATCCATCCGGACGTGACCACGGTCCGGGATCCGGAGCACAAGAATATCGCCGTGGAGGTGATCCGGTCCATCCGCGCCGACGCCTATATCCGCCCCAACGAGGGGCAGCGGAAGGTATATCTCTTCCCGGACTGCGCCCTTTTGACCGAGGCGGACCAGAACATCCTGCTCAAGGTAGTGGAGGAGGGGCCGCCCTATGCGGCCTTCCTCTTTTGTGCCGACAGCGCCGGGCAGGTGCTCCAGACCCTGCGCTCCCGGTGTGTGGAGCTGATGACCCGTCCGGCGGAGACGGCGGAAACAGCTCCAGCTGCCGGTGCGGAGGAAGGGGCGGCGCTGCTGCTGGAGGCCCTGCTGGAGCGCCGGCGGGGCGCCGCGGCCGAGGCAGCGGTGGAGCTGGAGCGGCGCAAGCTCAGCCGGGAGGATCTGGCGGCGGTGCTGGAGCGGTGCCGGGCGGTGCTCTCGTCGGCCCTGCTGCTGCTCTACGGCGGCCAGATCCCGGAAGAGGACCGCAAAACGGCCCTTTCGGCGGCGAAAACCTTGACAAAAGTCCAGATCATGGGCACAATAGAACTGTTGCAGAAGTATCACGGAGACTGCGCGTACAACGTGGGCGCCGGACATGTGCTGGGCGCCCTGGCAGTGGAATTGGAGGGTATCCTTTGACAGAAGTGATCAGCGTCCGCTTTCGGGGCGGATGCAAGAATTATTATTTTGACCCCAGAGGGCTCCAGGTGCGGATGGGGGACCAGGTGATCGTGGAGACCGCCGCGGGCATGGAGTTCGCCACCTGCACCGAGGGCAACCACGAGGTGGAGGACGCCGCCATCCTCAAGCCCCTGAGCCCGGTGGTGCGGATGGCCACGGACAACGACCGCCGCACCGTGGAGCACAACAAGAAGAAGGAGCGGGAGGCCTTTGACATCTGCGAGAAGAAGATCGCGGACCACGGCCTGGAGATGAAGCTGGTCAACGTCTCCGCCAGCTTTGACGGCAATAAGATCGTCTTTTACTTCACCGCCGACGGGCGGGTGGACTTCCGGGAGCTGGTCCGGGACCTGGCCGGCGTGTTCCGGGCCCGGATCGAGCTGCGGCAGATCGGCGTCCGGGACGAGGCCAAGATGATTGGGGGCTTGGGTATCTGCGGGCGGCCCTTCTGCTGCTCTCAGTTCCTGGACGGGTTTCTGCCCGTGTCCATCAAGATGGCCAAGACCCAGAACCTCAGCCTGAACCCCGCCAAGATCTCCGGCACCTGCGGGCGGCTGATGTGCTGCCTGAAATACGAGCAGAACGCCTATGAGGACGCCGTCAAGCGGATGCCCAAGGTGGAGTCCTTCGTTCAGACCCCCGACGGTCCCGGCAACGTCAAGAGCGTGGACCTGCTGCGGGAGACCATGAAGGTGGCCCTGGACAGCGCGGGCCCCAACGAGCCGCTCAAGTGCTATCACAACTGCGAGGTCTGCGTCCTGCGCAACGGCAAGGGCAGCCGGGACGGCATCGCCATCCCGGAGCGGCCCGCCCGGTATGTGGAGGAGAAGGAGGAAGAGGTATTCGACACTCCGATCCTGGCCACGCCCTTCTATATGGACACCAAGCTGGAGGACGCCCCCGTCCGGGAGAAGATGGGGCGGGAGAGCAGCGACGGCAAGCCTCGCCGCAAGCACCGGGGCGGCCGCCGCAGCCGGAATAAATCCGGCGCAGAGACCGCCGCCCAGCAGCCGGCACCCAAGGCCGAGGCCAAGCCACAGGAGGAGAAGAAGGGCGGCCAGAAGCCCCGTCCCCCCAAGGCGCCCAAGGCCCAGCAGCCCGCCCCCCAGCCCAAGGGCGGGGAGGCCCGCGCCGCCGAGGGCGGCGAGAGCGGAGAGGCCAAGCGCCGCCGTCCCCGTCACCGGGGCGGCCGCCGCCGGAACAAGGGCGGCGGAGAGGGCGCGGCCCCCAAGAGCGAATGAACACGACGCCCCGCCGTCCGCTTTGCGGGCGGCGGTTTTTTTGAGGGGGAATATGGAAAAAGAGGATTTTCTGACGGCATATATGGTAATTGGAGCAAGTACGGTACTGAGCCTGCTCCTGCTGTACGCTGTACATCAGGATGGGATCCTGACCATCGCGTTTCTGGGCAACGGTGCGGTGTGTGCGACGGTGGGAGCGGTCTATCTGAAAAGACTCCGCCGCCACTGGAAAAAGACAGATCCCGAGGCATATTCCCGTTCCTTTGCCCCGTGGGGCGGCAGCTGGCGGCTGTGGGTGGATCCCAGCTATCCCTATCGTCCCGGGGCCCGGGAGCTGATCGCGGCCTGGCGGCGGCTGGGCATCATCCAGATGAGCTCCATGGCTGTGGTGTTTGCGTCCATGGTTTTACAGGGCGTTATATAACGGCGTTTTAAAAAGATGATGAGAGATCGAGAGAGGAGAGAACCCATGGGAAGATTTGACGGTGTGCTGCTGGCCAGCGATTTTGACAATACCCTCATCTACACAGAGGATGCCCTGCGCAGCGGGGCGCCGGTGCCGCCGCTGTCGGCGCGGAACCGGGAGGCCCTGGAGTGGTTCATGGCCGAGGGCGGCCGCTTCACCGTGGCCACGGGCCGGGCCCTGGCGGCCTTTGTGAACTACGCCGGCGGCGTGCCCATGAACGCCCCGTCGGTGGTGTGCAACGGCGCGGCCATCTATGATTTTGATAAGAGGGAATACCTGGATTACGCCCTGCTGGACGAGGACGCCCGCCGCCGGGGGCAGATCATCCTGGACCGCTTTCCGGATCTGGCGGTGGAGGCCTACCACATCGACAATGTCATCCACGCCGTGCGTCCCAACGCCATCACCCGTCAGCACGAGCACCTGACCAAGGTGGCCGTGACGGAGGCCCCGTCCCTGCTGGAGGTGCCCATGCCCCTGGGAAAGCTGCTGTTCGAGGCGGAGCACGACGTGCTTCAGGGCGTTTTGAACCAGCTGACGGCGGAGGGCTGGGACAAGGACTACGAGCTGATCTTTTCCGGCAAGGTGCTGCTGGAGATGACCGCCAAGGGCGCCAACAAAGGCGGCATGATCCGGCGCCTGGCGGAGCGGCTGGGCATCGGCATAGACCATGTCTACTGCGTGGGCGACGAGGCCAACGACATCCCCATGCTCACCGCCGCGGCGGAGGGCTTCGCCCCGGCCAACTGCGTGGAGGCTGTGCGGCAGTGCGGGGCCACGGTGGTCTGCGACGCCCGGGAGGACGCCCTGGCGGATGTGGTGGAGCGTTTGGCAAAGAAGTACATATAAAGCAGAAACATGGCTTCCGCAACCGCTGGTTGCGGAAGTTCCAGCTTTCATCGCTGGCGGCTGCAGGGCCGGATCTGATATCCTGAGGCCATCAAAAGACGGGAGGAACAGCCCTATGACCTTTGGAGAGAAGCTGCAGACGCTCCGGACCCGGGCGGGCCTGAGCCAGGACGCCCTGGCGGAGGCCCTGGACGTGAGCCGCCAGGCGGTGAGCAAGTGGGAGCGGGACGAGGCCATGCCGGAGGCGGAGAAGCTGGTGCGCATCAGCGACCAGTTTTCCATCACCATCGATTCGCTGCTGCGGCCGGACCGGGAGCCGGAGGCGCCCATGCCGTCCGGCCGCCGGGCACAGGCGCTGCCGGAGCTGGAGGAGATCTGGCGGAAGTACGGCCGGGTGCTGGCCTGGGCCCTGGCGGCCTGGGGCGTCTGGCGCTGTATCCGCGTGATCCCCGTTCTGTCGATGTTTGCCAATGCGGCCGCGGACAGCTGGACGCCGATGGCCGCTGCGGTGGTCTACTATCTGGTGCCGGGCTTGTCCGTGGCGCTGTGCGGTGTGCTGACGGCGTGCCTGTGGCGGCGGGCGGGGGCCCTTCGCCGCCGGCATGTGGGCGCGGCGCTGACGCTGTGGAGCGCCCTGAACCTGGCCGGGCGCGGCGGCCTGGCGCTGGCGGTCTGGCGGACACGCAGCGGGGTGGACGCGGCGGTGAGCCAGCAGGAGCTGAGCGTGGGGGGCCTCTGGCTCTACGGCGCGGTCCTGGCGGCGGGAGCGCTCCTGCTGTGCTGGCTCCGCCCGGACAAGCGCGCGTAGACCGCCCTGCGAAAAGAGACGAGGCTGCCGCAAGGACGGCACCGACAACGAGAACGCCCCGGAGGGTTTCCTCCGGGGCGTTTTTATCCGCTGCAAAAAAATCGGGTGGCCCTCTTGACAAACGGAGGAAATGTGTTATTGTATTAATTACTTAGTACAACAACACAAAAACAGGAGGTGCTCTCGTGAAGTGGCAGTTTTCCAACGACGCGCCGATCTACTCCCAGCTGATCGATCAGATCCAGGTGGGGATCGTCTCCGGCGCGTTTCCGCCGGGAGAGCGGCTGCCATCGGTGCGGGACCTGGCCACGGAGGCCGGGGTGAACCCCAACACCATGCAGCGGGCACTGGCAGAGCTGGAGCGGGACGGCCTGGTGTACAGCCAGCGGACCGCGGGCAGATTCGTAACGGAGGATCAGACCATGATCGACCATGTGAAGCGGAGCCTGGCGCAGCGGCATATCCAGGCGTTTTGGGAGGCCATGACCCATCTGGGCTATGACCGGGAAGAGGTCCTGGCGCTGATGCGCCAGGAGGTGTCCGAGGAGGAGAATGACAATGGCAGTTCTGGAATGTAAGGACCTGAGCAAGCAGTACGGGCCCACGCCGGCCCTGACCCATGTGGACCTGGCTATCGAGCCGGGGCGGATCGTGGGGCTGCTGGGCCCCAACGGCAGCGGCAAGACCACCCTCATCAAGCTGGCCAACGGCCTGCTGACCCCCAGCGCCGGGGAGGTGCTGGTGTGCGGTGCGGCGCCGGGGAAGGAATCCCACGCCGCCGTCAGCTATCTGCCGGAGCGCACCTGCATCCCCACGTGGATGTCGGTGAAGCAGCTGATGGACTTCTACGGCGATTTTTACGCCGACTTCCGCGCCGAGGCGGCGGAGGAGATGCTCTCCCATCTGAACATCCGCCACGACCAGCGGATCAAGCAGATGAGCAAGGGCACCCGGGAGAAGGTGCAGCTGATCATGGTCATGAGCCGGGCGGCGAAGCTGTATCTGCTGGATGAGCCCATCGGCGGCGTGGACCCGGCTACCCGGGACTACATCCTCTCCACCATCATCGGCAACTACAACCCTGAGGCGGCGGTGGTGCTCTCCACCCACCTGATCGCCGACGTGGAAAAGATCCTGGACGAGGTCATTTTCATCAACCAGGGCCGGGTGATGCTCCAGTCCTCCGTGGATCAGATCCGGGAGGAAAAGGGCATGAGCGTGGACGCGCTGTTCCGGGAGGTGTTCAAATGCTGAGGAAACTGTTGAAGCACGAGTTTCGTGCCACGGCCCGGATCATGGGGCCGCTGTATCTCATCCTGCTGGTCACCGCCATGGGCGCCAACTTCTCCGCCCGGGTCATGGACCGGGCCGACAGCCGGCTGCTGAACGCCCTGGGCGCCCTGGTGGTCATGGCCTTCGTGGTCGCCATCATCGGCGTGTGCTTCATGAGCTTTTTCCTGATGCTTCAGCGGTTCTACCGCAATCTCCTGCGGGACGAGGGCTATATCATGTTCACCCTGCCCGCCTCCGTCCACCAGCAGGTGTGGAGCAAGCTGATTGTCTCCACAGTCTGGTATGTGCTCACCGCGGCGGTGGTGGTCCTGTCCTTCCTGGTGGCGGTGTTTGAAGTGGGTTTTGTCAGCGCCTTTTTCCGGGGGATCGAGCAGGTACTCCAGGCCATGACCGCCTACTACGCCCTCAACGGCACGGCTTTCGCCCTGGAGCTGGCCGCTCTGTGCTTTGTGGGCTGCGTGGCGTTCGCATTGCAGTTTTACGCCGCCATGGCCGTGGGCCACAGCTTTTCCAATCACAAGCTGCTCTTGTCCGTGGCCTTCTACTTCGCCTTCCAGTTTGCCAGCCAGATCATCGGCACGGTGCTGCTGGTGGGACTGGCGGACTCCCCGCTGGTGGCCTTCCTGTCCACCCTGGACATCCACTTCACTGCCATGAGCGCCGTCCACATCACCATGTGGCTGCTTTTGGCGGGCACGGCGGTCTACGGAGCCATCTTCTACTTCTTAACAACTTATTTCTTGAAAAAACGGCTGAACCTGGAGTAAACTAGACCATACGCCATCCGGGGCGGAGGCCTCCGCCCCGGATGGCCCGTCTGAATGCTGGGAGGATGCCGGATGTCTCTGGAGACCATGTTCCATGAATTGCTGCTGACCTTTTTCACCGCCATGGTGCCGGTGCTGGAGCTGCGGGGCGCCATCCCCGTAGGCGTGGCGGCAGGACTGCCGCCCGCCGCGGCCTGCGCGGCTGCCATTCTGGGAAACATGGTGCCGGTGCCCTTCATTTTGCTGCTGGTCCGCCGGGCCTTTGCCTGGCTGCGGAACACGAGGCTGCTGGGCGGAAAGATCACGGCCCTGGAACGCCGGGCCCATTTGAAGGGCCGGGTGGTGCGGAAATACCGCCTGCCGGGCCTGGTGATCTTGGTGGCCATCCCCCTCCCGGGCACCGGCGCCTGGACCGGCGCCCTGGTGGCGGCCCTGCTGGACATCCGGATGCGCCACGCCCTGCCCGCCATCTTTCTGGGCGTGGTCATCGCCGGGGTTATCATCACGGCGCTGACCATGGGCGTCGTGCATCTGTTCTGAGGGCGCGGGATTTCACAAAAGACCGGGCGTCTCCCCTGGGGGAGGCGCCCGGTCCGTTTTATCCGAAGTCGTGCCGCCCGCCGCAGGAGAGGCCCAGGTCCTCCAGCAGGGACACGATGGCCTCGATCCTGGCAAAGCACGCCGGGTCGGACAGAGTCTCGTCGGCCACGATCTCCTGGATGTGCCGCAGGGCACGGGCAGCGGCGTCGGAGGTCAGGCACCGGTAAAATTTCTGCTCGCTCTGCATCAAATCACCTCGTCTGGACGATATATAAACTATTGTATCATATATCGTCCGCCAAAGGCAACCTGTTTCGATACAGTGGGAAAAAGGTCTTTGGAAAGAGGTGGGGAGATGGACACCAGAGCAGCGGTGGCAAACCGCCTGGTGGCGCTGTGCGGCCAGCGGGGCTGGACGGTCCACAAGCTGGCCACGGAATCCGCCGTGCCGCCCTCCACGGTGAAGAGCATCCTCTACGGCAACAGCAAAAATCCCGGCGTTGTGACCATCAAGATGCTCTGCGACGGCCTGGGGATCACCCTGGAGGAGTTCTTCTCCGGTGAGGAGTTCACCGGGCTGGAGCAGGAGATCCATTGAGGTCATGGGCGGGAAGATCAAAGACGCGGTGGCGGTCCGGTTTGCGGGGATCTGCGCCCAACGGAGCATCAAGTACAACGAGCTGGCGGTGCGCGCCGGCGTGACGCCCTCCACGGTGTACAGCATGATGGACCACCGCCGCAGGGACGTGTCCATCGTGACGATCAAGATGCTCTGCGATGGTCTGGACATGACGCTGGAGGAGTTCTTCTCCGGTGCGGAATTTGCGGATCTGGAGCAGGAGATCCAATAAACCATAAACCCCGGGGCGGACCGTTCGGTCCGCCCCGGGGTCTGTTCATGTTCGGGAGAAGATCTTTTTTCCGGCGCTCCACACCGCCCGGATGGCGTCCTTCTGCCGCAGGTACACCGCCCGCTCCAGCCGCTCCGCCGCCGTCAGGGGGTGGGGCTGGGGCAGGCCGCTGTCCCGCAGAACCAGGGCGTGGAGAGAATTGCCCGGGGCGAAGCCGGGGGCCTCCCCGAAGTAGGCGGCTCCGGCGGAGGTGCCCAGATACCAGCCCTCCGCCACGGTGAGGAAGTCCGTCTCCCAGCCGTCCAGAATGCGGCGGGCCTTGGAGGCCCGGATGGCCGAGGCCACCACGTCGAACATGTGCAGCTGGTCGCCGCCGGCGATGTCGCTGCCCAGGGCCACCTTCAGCCCCTCCCGGAGCATGGCCCGCACCGGCGCCACGCCGGAGCAGATGTTCTGATTGGAGTCAGCGCAGTGGACCGCGGTGACCCCGGCGTCACGCATGGCCGCCCGCTCCCGCTCGTCGGACCAGACGCAGTGGGCCATGACGGTGCGGTCGTTCCAGAGACCGTACTTGGCATAGGTCTCCCAGTACTGTTTGCAGTCCGGGTGCAGCTCGCGCACCCACTGGATCTCCTTGTCGTTTTCCGACAGGTGGGACTGGACCGGCAGGGTCCGCTCCGCTGCCAGCTTCCCTAAAAATGCCATCAGCTCATCGGAGCAGGAGGGGGTGAACCGGGGGGTCAGCATGGGCTTCACCAGCCGGAAGTCCCCGCAGGCCTCCAGCCACCGCAGCGTCTCGGACATGGACTGCTCCGTGGTCTCCTCCAGTACGCCGGGCAGGCTGTTGCGGTCCATGTTCACCTTGCCCACATAGCCGGTGATCCCGGCCTTTTCCAGCTCCTCCATCAAAATCAGCGTGGCGTCGGTGTGGAGGGAGGAGAACATGCACACCCGGGTGGTGCCGTTTTCCGCCAGCTCCGCGGCCAGGCGGCGGTAGATGGTCCGGGCGTAGTCCGGGTCGGCGAAGCGGGCCTCCAGGGGAAAGGTATAGGTGTTCAGCCAGTCCAGCAGCGGCAGGTCCATGCCCATGCCCAGCATGGGGTACTGGGGGGCGTGGAGGTGCAGGTCCGCGAGGGACTGGACGATCAGGTCGTCTCCGCAGTCCTCCACGGCGGCGCCGGCGTACTGCTCCGGCAGCACCGGGAATACCCCCCGGATCACGCCGCCCTCTGCCACCAGATAGCCGTTCTCCGTGGCCTCCAGCCTTCCCGGGGCCGGAGCGGAGACGACGGTTCCCTTCAGGATCGTCAAGCTCATGAGTCCATCTCCTTTTTATGTACTGGACACAGCAAAAAAGCGCCCGCCGGGACAGGGAAATACACCCTCCGGCAGACACTCATAGTGAAGCCTTGGGCGGCTCCGTAGAGACGTTCGCGCCATAGTCAGCGAACCTATATGAGTCTTTGACTGGTCACTTACACCTTATCATACCGCCGCCGGAATTGCAAGCCCCCGTCACGGGACGGGGTCCTGCCGCCTATACTGGCGTACGGGCGGGTCTCCGCCCAGTTCCGGAAAGGCGTTGATGTACATGTTGCGATCCCTTTACTGGGCGGCTCTCGGCACCGGGTTCACCTTTTTGATGACCACGCTGGGCGCCGCGCTGGTGTTTTTCTTCTCCGGGGAGCCCCATCCCCGGTCCCAGCGGACGCTGCTGGGCTTTGCCGCCGGGGTCATGACGGCGGCCTCGGTCTGGAGTCTGCTGCTGCCGGCCATTGACCGGGCGGCAGGAGGCGCTCTGCCCGCCTGGCTGCCCGCTGCCGCCGGGATGCTGGCGGGCGTGGTGTTTTTGGCAGTGCTGGACGCCCTGCTGCCCCGTCTCCGGCGGAGCCGGACGGACCGGGGGGCCTCCTGGCGGCAGACCACCCTGCTGGCCACGGCCATTACATTGCACAACGTGCCGGAGGGCATGGCCGTGGGCCTTGCCTTCGCCCTGGCGGGCACCGGGGAGGGCTTTGCCGGCGCGGCGGCTCTGGCCCTGGGTATCGGCATCCAGAATTTTCCCGAGGGCGCCGCCATCGCCCTGCCGCTGCGGCAGGGGGGATGGTCCCGGAGGAAGGCGTTTTTCGGGGGGATGCTCTCCGGCGTCGTGGAGCCCATCTTCGGCGTGCTGGTGGTGCTGGCGGCGGCGGGAGTAAACACCCTGATGCCGTGGCTTTTAAGCTTTGCTGCCGGGGCCATGCTGTATGTTGTGGTGGAGGAGCTGGTACCCCAAGCCCACAGCCGCTCCGGCACCTGCGGCTTTGTGGTGGGGTTTCTGGTGATGATGGTGCTGGATGTGGCCCTGGGCTGAGGGCCGGACAGAGAACGGGGAGGCCGCGAAAGCGGCCTCCCCGTTTTTGTTTGGAAATGTGCGGATCAAGCGTTGTCCCCGCCCCGGAGACCCAGGATCACCATGGTCATGGTGCCGTCCCGGGTGGCGGCGCTGCTGTTGACATTGAGCGTCAGCGTGGTAGCCGACGGGACCTCGGCAATGAAAGAACTGGAGCCGGAGACGGTGACATTGTCGTCGGCAGTACGGGCGTAAACACCGTAGGGAAGCTGGCCCTGACCGTTGTAAGAGGGGGTCGCCTGCAAATAGCCGGCGGTCTCCAGCACGGCTTCCACATTGTAGTGGATGAGATAGGTCCCCGGAGACAGGGACACCTGGGTGCCGCTGCTCTGGGTGATATGACCTGTGGGGTCCGCCACTGCGGTTTTAAAGGAAATCGGCTGGCCGTTGACAAATTGCTGCATAAAGGTGGAGAAAGAGGCGTATTCATCAGGCGTACAGGAGCCGGGTTCGCCTTGGGGGCCCTGGGGGCCTTCCGGACCCTGAGGCCCTGCGGGACCCTGCTCACCCTGAGGCCCTGCGGGACCCTGCTCACCCTGGGGGCCTGCGGGACCCTGCTCGCCCTGGGGGCCTGCGGGACCCTGATCGCCCTGGGGACCTGCGGGACCCTGATCGCCCTGGGGGCCTGCGGGACCCTGCTCGCCCTGGGGGCCTGCGGGACCCTGCTCGCCCTGGGGACCTGCGGGACCCTGCTCGCCCTGGGGGCCTGCGGGACCCTGTTTGCCCTGGGGGCCTGCGGGACCCTGCTCGCCCTGGGGGCCTGCGGGACCCTGCTCGCCCTGGGGGCCTGCGGGACCCTGCTCACCCTGGGGGCCTGCGGGACCCTGCTCACCCTGGGGGCCTGCGGGACCCTGCTCGCCCTGGGGGCCTGCGGGACCCTGCTCGCCCTGGGGGCCTGCGGGACCCTGCTCACCCTGGGGGCCTGCGGGACCCTGCTCGCCCTGGGGACCTGCGGGACCCTGCTCGCCCTGGGGGCCTGCGGGACCCTGCTCGCCCTGGGGGCCTGCGGGACCCTGCTCACCCTGGGGGCCTGCGGGACCCTGCTCGCCCTGGGGGCCTGCGGGACCCTGCTCACCCTGGGGGCCTGCGGGCCCTTGCGGGCCCTGGGCACCTTGGGCACCCCGGGGGATGAAGAAGCTGAGCTCCGTGCCGCAGGGAGTGGGTGTGGCAGTTACCCGGGCGTTGGTGCCGGGCTGCGTGGTGACGGTGGTGCCAACGGTGATCTCCGTCCGGCATGGGCAGGGCGGCGGACAGCCGTGGTCGTGACAGCAGGGATCAAAGCAGTTGGAATCGCTGCGATGGGAGGACGGGAAACAGGGATCGTCCTGAAAATGTCGCATATACATGGATCTCCTTTCTGAGGGTTCAATCCAGTATATGCCGCTGCCTTCCCGGCTGCCCCATCAGGGGCGCAGGCCCGTCAGATACCGGCGCACCATGTCCAGGGCGTGGTTGGCCGCCAGGTCCTGGATCCGGTCCCGGCGCCGCCGGCCCGACTCCGTCCGGCGGCAGAAGGTGCCGTCAGGGGTGGAAAGGCCGATGAACACCAGCCCCACCGGATTGTTCCGCTCGTCCGGATCCGGGCCCGCCACACCGGTGACGGACACGCCGATCTCCGCCCCGGTGACGCGGCGGGCGCCCTCGGCCATGGCCCGGGCGGTGGGCTCCGACACGGCGCCGTAAGTATCCAGGACCTCCTGGGGCACTCCCAGCACGGCGGCCTTCACCTCCGTCCAGTAGCTGACCACGCCGCCCCGGTAGACCCGGGAGGCTCCGGGCAGGGCAGTGATCCGTCGGGCCACGAGACCCCCGGTGCAGCTCTCGGCGGTGGAGAGGGTCAGGCCCTTTTTCAAAAGCTCCTCCATGCACACCTGGGCCAGGTCCTGTACGTCCACACCGTAGACATACTCCCCCAGGGCCTCGCGCACCTGCGCCACCACCGGGGCGAGCAGGGCCTCCGCCTCCGGGACGCCGGCGGCCTTGGCGGTGGCCCGCAGGCGCACCTCGCAGGGCTTGGCGTAGGTGGCGAGGGACGGGTTTTCCATCCGGGCCATCCGCTCGTGGAGCAGCTCATCCACATAGGATTCCCCCAGGCCGAAGGTCATGATGTCGTGGGAGACGATGACCTCTTGGGAGAGGCCCCGCAGGTACGGCTCCACCCACCGGTGAAGCATGGTCTCCATCTCGTGGGGCGGGCCGGGCAGCATCAGCACGTGGACGCCGCCGGCTTCAAAGGCGCAGCCCGGGGCGGTGCCCACGGGGTTGTCGAAGATCACGCAGCCCTCCGGCAGCTCCGCCTGCTGGCGGTTGTTCTCCGGCATGGGGGCGTGGAGGTTCTTGGTGTAGAAGTCCCGGATGTCCTCCAGAATGTCCGGGTGGAACACCAGGGGCTTGCCGAAGGCGGCGCAGATGGTCTGCTTGGTCAGATCGTCATAGGTGGGCCCCAGGCCTCCGGTGGTGATGAGGATGTCGGCCCGCCGGCGGGCCACGGACACCGCCTGGGCCAGCCGCTCCGGGTTGTCGCCCACCACGGTGTGCCAGAACACGTTGACCCCCAGGCCGGACAGGCTCTGGGACAACACCTGGGCGTTGGTGTTGGCGATATTTCCCAAGAGCAGTTCGGTGCCGACGGCGATGATCTCAGCGGTATGGGACATAAGTATCAGACCTCCGATCGCCAACGCCAACTCGGCGGCCAGTGCCGCCGCAAATACGGAGCGTCAGCGCAGTATTTCCGCAAGGGTGGATTCACTCCGCCCGAGGATATCAAATGGACAGGGCTCCCGCAGGGTCAGAGACCCTGTGGGACGTTGGCAATGTTTCCTAAGAGCAGCTCGGTGCCGACGGCGATGATCTCAGCGGTATGGGACATGGATAAAGACCTCCGATCGCTGACGCCGCAGATGCGGAGCGTCAGCGCAGTATTTCCGCGGAGGCGGATGGTTTATGGCGGTGTATATGCAAGGTCCCGCAGGGGCGCGGGCCCTGCGGGACCAGTTGTCAGATCCGGGGGGCGTCGCCGGGCTTCACCCACACCCACTGGCGGCCCGCCAGGGCCTCCGCCACCAGGGCGTCCACATCCAGCGCCGCCTCGGCGGAGCGGACGTCCTCCACCTTGGGCCGGGTGCAGGGGTGCCGGGGGGTGAACACGGTGCAGCAGTCCTCATAGGGCAGGATGGAGGTGTCATAGGTGCCGATCTCCCGGGCCATGCGGATGATCTCCACCTTGTCCATGCCGATCAGGGGCCGCAGGACCGGGATCTCACACACGTCGTCGGTGGTGCCCAGGGCCAGCATGGTCTGGCTGGCCACCTGGCCCAACGACTCGCCGGTGACCAGGGCGCCGGCCTTGCACCGCGCCGCCACCGCCTGGGCCAGGCGCATCATGAACCGCCGCATGATGAGGGTGAAGAACTCCTCCGGGCAGTTCTTGCGGATCTCCTCCTGGATGTGGGTGAAGGGGATGATGTGGACCATCATCTTGCCGCACCAGCCCGTCAGCAGGCGGGCCAGCTCCAGCACCTTCTCCTGGGCCTGGGGGGAGGTGTAAGGCGGGGAGACGAAGTGGACCATCTCCAGCTCCACGCCCCGGCGGGCCATCATCCAGGAGGACACGGGGCTGTCCAGCCCGCCGGAGAGCAGGCTCACCGCCCGGCCGCCCATGCCGATGGGGAGCCCTCCGGCGCCGGGGACGGCGGGGGCGTGGACGTAGGCATACTTCTCCCGGATCTCCACGTATACGGTCAGGTCCGGGTCGTGGACGTCCACGGTCACGGCGGGGAAGGCCTCCGCCAGCTCGCCGCCCACCTCCTGGCTCAGCTGGATGGAGTTGAGGCGGAAGGTCTTGTCGGCCCGCTTGCTCTCCACCTTGAAGCTGCGGGCGGCGGCAAAGGCGTCGGCCAGGTAGATCTTGGCGGTCTCCACGATGGCCTCCACGGTCTTTTCGCAGGGCACCGCCCGGGCCACCGCCACCACGCCGAACACCTGCCGGCAGGCGGCGAAGGCCGCCTCCATATCGCAGTTGTCGGCGGTGGGCTCCACGTAGATGGTGCTCTGGCGGATGTAGACCTGGAAGCTGCCGCAGCCCTTCAGACGGCGGCGGACGTTGTTCACCAGCTTGTCCTCAAAGGAGTGGCGGTTCTGGCCCTTGAGGACCACCTCGCCCAGCTTCAGCAGAAGCATCTCTTGGCTGTTCATAAGGGTTTTTCCTCCCGGTTCTTGAAAATGATTACAACACTTTATTATACCGCGGATCCCGCCAAAGAAAAAGTCCTATTTTCCGTTGCTGCGTCCTGCTACAATAGGAGGGAACCAAGCCCCGGAAGGGGAATCTTGATACGGAGGGGAAAGTTGTCATGAAAATCGTCGCCATCAACGGAAGTCCCAGAAAGAACGGAAATACCGCCCAGCTGCTGGAGGTGGTCCGCCGGGAGGTGGAGGCCGCCGGCGTGGAGTTCCAGGTGTTCCAGCCGGGGCCCAAGGTCCGTCCCTGCATGGCCTGCTACCACTGCCTGAACACCGGGTCCCTCCGGTGCGTCCAGACCGACGATATGGTCAACGATATCATTGCCGCCTGTATTGAGGCCGACGGTATCCTGCTGGCCTCCCCGGTGTACCACGGCGGCATCGCCGGCGGCATGAAGTGCGTGCTGGACCGGCTGATGCTGGCGGCGGGCTGCGGGGACAATCAGCTCTGCCGCAAGGTGGGCGGCGCGCTGTGCACCCTGCGCCGCAGCGGCGGCATGGAGACGTACCAGCAGCTGCTGGGCACCATGGACGCCATGGAGATGATCCTGGTCACCTCCGACTACTGGGGCGCCGTCCACGGCGCGGACCCCGGCGAGGTGATGGGGGACACCGAGGGCCTGGAGGTGGCCGCCAAGCTGGGCCGCAACATGGCCTGGACCGTGAAGGCCCTGGCCATGGCAAAGGAGACGCTGCCGCCGCCGGAGAGCCACAAGCGGACCTTCACCAATTTCATCCGGTGAGGCCGGTAAAATATTTTATAATTCGTCCGTTGACATATTGAATCGCTTTATATATAGTGGGCTTGTAAGAACTTTGTCCGGGACATAAAAGGGAGGACGGCCCATGGAGATGCGGCAGCTGAAATATTTCATGGCGGTGGCCAAGGCGGAGAGCTACTCCGCGGCGGCGGCGGAGCTGGCGGTGGCCCAGCCCACGCTGTCCATCGCCGTGCGGAACCTGGAGCAGGAGCTGGGCGTGCAGCTGTTCTATACCTTTGGCCGCCGCCAGCGCCTGACCGACGAGGGACAGCGGCTGCTGGAGGGCGCCCAGCGGATGATGGAGGAGTACCGCCGCACGGTGGAGGAGGTCCAGAACACCGGGGACACCGCCGCCGGTACCCTGACGGTGGGCCTGCCGCCGCTGCTGGGCACCTGTTATTTCGCCGCCCTGATCCCGGAATTCGCCCGGAAGTATCCCAACGTCCGCATCCAGGTGGTGGAGCAGGGCTCCTATGTGATCGACCAGATGATCGTGGACGGAGAGCTGGACATCGCCCTGACGCTGAACACTGAGCAGGTGGAGCAGTTCGAGTCCCTGCCCTTCACCTGCCAGCGGGTGGGGGTGATCGTGAACCGGAACAACCCCCTGTCGGAGCGGGCGAGCCTGTCCTTTGCCGATCTGAAGGGCCAGCGGTTCGCCATTTTCAACCAGGATTTCGCCCTCCACTGGCAGACTGTCCGGGCCTGCCGCAACGCCGGGTTTGCCCCGCAGATCGTGCTGCTGTCCTCCCAGTGGGACTTCCTGGTGGAGGTGGCGGCCCAGAACCGGGCCATCACGATCTTGCCCAAGCCCATCTATGACAAGTACCCCGTGACCGCGGTGCGGTGGGTGCCCCTCAGCGACGGGCCCCGGGTGTGGGATGTGCGGGTGGCCCGGAACAAAAAGCGATATATGTCCAACGCCTGCAAGGCCTTTCTGCGGCACATCGAGGACCGCCGTCCGCCGGACGACCTGCTGTAAGGGAACCATTCCGGTTGTGAAAGGAGCGGGTGATCGTGCAGCCGTTTTTTGGAAGCATCCTCTCGGATGAACAGGGCTGGCGGACGGTCCTGGTGGCGTTTCCGCTGATCTGCCTGGCCCTCTGGGGCCTGAATGCCTTCAGCCTGAACCGGCTGAAAAAGGGCAAGGTCGACTATTCCAAAAAGGGATTTCGCAGGCGGGGACGGCTGGTCGGCGCGGCGGTGGTGGTGTTTATCATTCTGGCGGCGATTTTGCAGCACCTGGTCTTTGACTGAGCACGCCGCGTCTTTATGCGGCCATTTTGGAGATTCGGAAAAGAGATAGGCGGCGCCCCGCATGGGGCGCCGCCTGATTGTTTATCCCTTGAGGATATCGGTGTTGCGGTACTGGATGGCCTCGGCCAGGTGCTCCGGCCCGATGGCCGCCGCCCCATCCAGGTCCGCGATGGTCCGGGCCACCCGGAGGATCCGGTCGTGGCTGCGGGCCGTGAGGCCCATGCGGTCGAAGGCGCTTTTCATCAGAGCCTCCCCGGCGGCGTCCAGGGCGCAGAACTGCCCGATCTGAGCGGGGGCCATGTGGGCGTTGCAGGATACGGCGGTGCCGGCGAAGCGCTTTTCCTGAATGGCCCGGGCCGCGTCCACCCGGGCCTTCACCGCGGCGGAGGACTCCGGCTCCGACTTGCGCCGCAGGGCCTCGTACTCCACCGAGGGCACCGACACGTGGAGGTCGATCCGGTCCAGCAGGGGGCCGGAGATCTTCTCCACGTACTTGGCCACCTCCCGGTCCGAGCAGGTGCACTTGCCGGAGGGATGGCCCCGCCAGCCGCAGCGGCAGGGGTTCATGGCACACACCAGCTGGAACCGGGCGGGCAGGTGCAGCGTGCCTCCGGACCGGGCCACGGTGACCTCCCCCTCCTCCAGGGGTTGGCGCATGGCCTCCAGCACGTCCCGGCGGAACTCCGGCAGCTCGTCCAGAAACAGCACGCCGTTGTGGGCCAGGGAGATCTCCCCGGGCCGCAGGGTGGGTCCGCCGCCGGTGAGGGCCGCGGCGGAGGCGGTGTGGTGGGGGCTGCGGAAGGGCCGCCGGGTAAGCAGGGGGTGCCGGGGATCCGCCAGGCCCGCCACGGACCAGATGCCGGAGACCTCCAGGGCCTCCGCCCGGGTCAGATCCGGCAGGATGGAGGGCAGGCGCTTTGCCAGCATGGACTTGCCGGCGCCGGGGGAGCCGATCAGCAGCAGATTATGGCCGCCCGCCGCGGCGATCTCCAGGGCCCGCTTCACGTTCTCCTGGCCCATCACGTCCCGGAGGTCCGGCAGTTCCGCCTCCTCCGGCTCCGCCTCCCAGGCCGGGGCGGGGGAGAGGGGCGACTCTCCCTTCAGATGGGCCACCAGAGCTTTCACATGGTCCACGCCGTAGACGGTGAGACCTCCCGCCAGAGTGGCCTCGGCGGCGTTCTCCGCCGGGACGTACAGCTGCCGGATGCCGTGCTCCCGGGCCGCCAGGGCCATGGGCAGCACGCCGGATACCGGCCGCAGCGCCCCGGTCAGGGACAGCTCTCCCAGAAAGGCCGCCTCCGCCGGCGGCGGGGGCAGCTCGCCGGAGGCCGCCAGCAGCCCCACGAAAATAGGCAGGTCGTAGACGGTGCCCGCCTTCTTCTGGCCCGCCGGGGCCAGGTTCACGGTGATGCGGCTGACGGGGAATTTGGCCCCGCAGTTCTTCACCGCCGCCCGGACCCGTTCCCGGGCCTCCCGGACCGCCGCGTCCGGCAGTCCCACGATGTCGAAGGCCGGAAGGCCCCCGGACAAAAAGCACTCGGCGCTGACGGCATAGCCGGCAATGCCGCTGAGCCCCAGAGACCGCACAGTAACCACCAAAGCGCAGCACCTCCCACGCACCTCCGGTCCACAGCCGGAGGCAGACCGGTCAGACCGGTCCGTTTTTAGGAAAGTTTACCACACAATCCCCGATTAGGGAACACGTTCCCGGAAAAAGGCCCTGAAATGTCAAAGTTGTCGGGAGCTTTGGGCAAAAACTATAAAATTTGTGCAAAAAATAACAAAGCCGCCATTTACACCGGAAAACACAAGTGGTATAATAAGAACGCATGAGCACACGGGGGTGTGTATCCGGGTTCATGTTTTGGTTAAGATTGCTGCATGGGGCAGCAGATTATAGGAGGTAAGTATATGGCAAGAAAGTTCAAGTCCATGGACGGTAACAACGCCGCTGCATACGTCAGCTACGCGTTTACCGAAGTGGCGGGGATCTATCCCATCACCCCGTCCTCTCCCATGGCAGACTTGGTCGACCAGTGGTCCGCCGCTGGCCAGAAGAATATCTTTGGGACCACCGTCAAGGTGATCGAGATGCAGTCTGAGGCCGGTGCCTCCGGCACGGTCCACGGCTCCCTGGCTGCCGGCGCCCTGACCACCACCTACACCGCGTCTCAGGGCCTGCTGCTGATGATCCCCAACATGTACAAGATCGCCGGTGAGCTGCTGCCCTGCGTGTTCCACGTGTCCGCCCGGACCGTGTCCACCCACGCCCTGAACATCTTCGGCGACCACTCCGACGTCATGGCCTGCCGCCAGACCGGCTTCGCCATGCTGGCTGAGGGCAATGTCCAGGAGGTCATGGACCTGGCGCCCGTGGCCCATCTGGCCGCCATCGAGGGCCGCGTGCCCTTCCTGAACTTCTTCGACGGTTTCCGTACCTCCCACGAGATCCAGAAGGTCGCCGTGTGGGATTACGAGGACCTCAAGGAGATGTGCGACATGGACGCCGTCGCCGCGTTCCGCAAGCACGCCCTGAACCCCGAGCGCCCCAATATGCGCGGCTCTCACGAGAACGGCGATATCTTCTTCCAGCATCGTGAGGCCTGCAACCCCTACTACGACGCCCTGCCCGCCGTGGTGGAGAAGTACATGGCCAAGGTCAACGAGAAGCTGGGCACCGACTATCAGCTGTTCAACTACTATGGCGCCGCCGACGCCGACCGCGTCATCATCGCCATGGGCTCCATCTGCGACGTGGCCGAGGAGGTCATCGACTACCTCAACGCGGGCGGCGAGAAGGTCGGCCTCATCAAGGTCCGCCTGTATCGTCCCTGGCGCGCAGACAAGCTGCTCGCCGCCATCCCCGCCACCTGCAAGAAGATCGCCGTGCTGGACCGCACCAAGGAGCCCGGCTCCCAGGGCGAGCCTCTGTACATGGACGTCGTCACCGCGCTGGCCAACGCCGGCCGCACCGACATCCAGGTCATCGGCGGCCGCTATGGCCTGGGCAGCAAGGACACCCCGCCCGCTTCCGTGTTCGCCGTGTATGACGAGCTGAAGAAGGACGAGATGAAGCGCCAGTTCACCATCGGCATCGTGGACGACGTCACCCACCTGAGCCTGGAGGAGAAGCCCGCCCCCGGCGTGGCTCCCGCCGGCACCATCGAGTGCAAGTTCTGGGGTCTGGGCGGCGACGGCACCGTCGGCGCCAACAAGAACTCCATCAAGATCATCGGCGACCACACCGACAAGTATGTCCAGGCGTACTTCCAGTACGACTCCAAGAAGACCGGCGGCGTGACCATCAGCCACCTGCGCTTCGGCGACAAGCCCATCAAGTCCTCCTACTACATCAACAAGGCCGACTTCGTGGCCTGCCACGTGCCCGCCTACATCACCAAGAGCTTCCCCATCGTCCGTGACGTGAAGCCCGGCGGCACCTTCCTGATCAACTGCCAGTGGAGCGACGAGGAGTTGGGCCACCACCTCGACGCCGCCTCCAAGCGCTACATCGCCAAGAACAACATCCAGGTCTACACCATCGATGCCATCGACCTTGCCAAGGAGATCGGCATGGGCAAGCGGACCAACACCATCCTGCAGTCTGCTTTCTTCTCTCTGGCCAAGGTCATGCCCGAGAGCGAGGCCATCGGCTACATGAAGGACGCCGCCACCCACTCCTACCTGAAGAAGGGCCAGGACATCGTGGACATGAACCACAAGGCCATCGACGCCGGTGCCACCGCCTACAAGAAGTTCGACGTGCCCGCCGACTGGGCCGACGCCGTTGACGAGAACGCCGCCGTCAAGCACACCGGTCCCGCCGCTCTGGTGGAGCAGGTGTCCACCATCCTGGATCCCGTGGGCCGCATGGACGGCGACAGCCTGCCCGTGTCCGCCTTCGTCAAGCACGTGGACGGCCAGTTCGAGCTGGGCGCCTCCGCCTATGAGAAGCGCGGCGTGGCCGTGACCGTCCCCACCTGGGACGCCGCCAAGTGCATCCAGTGCAACAACTGCGCCTATGTCTGCCCCCACGCCACCATCCGTCCCTACGCTCTGACCGAGGAGGAGGCCGCCAAGGCTCCCGCCGCCGCCAAGATCGTGGACATCAAGGCCGGCAAGGGCAAGGGCGTGTACAAGTACACCATGGCCGTGTCTCCTCTGGACTGCATGGGCTGCGCCGTGTGCGTGGGCCAGTGCCCGGTGGGCGCCCTGACCATGGTGCCCCAGGAGGACGAGGCCGCTCAGCAGGATGTGTTCAACTACTGCGTGGCTGAGGTCTCCGAGAAGAAGGACATGCAGGACAACACCGTCAAGGGCAGCCAGTTCCGCCAGCCCATGCTGGAGTTCTCCGGCTCCTGCGCCGGCTGCGCTGAGACCAGCTATGCCCGCCTGATCACCCAGCTGTTCGGCGATCATATGTACATCTCCAACGCCACCGGCTGCTCCTCCATCTGGGGCGGTCCTGCCGCTACCTCTCCCTACTGCACCAACAAGGAAGGCCACGGCCCCGCCTGGTCCAACTCCCTGTTCGAGGATAATGCCGAGCACGGTCTGGGCATGTTCCTGGGCCAGCAGGCCACCCGCAGCCGTCTGGCTGACCAGATTCGTGAACTGGCCGGTGTGACCGAGAGCGCCGAGAAGAAGGCTGCCTGCGAGGAGTACCTGGCCACCATGGAGGACTATGAGGCCAACAAGGCCGCCATCGCCAAGCTCCTGCCTCTGCTGGAGGCCGATCCCGACTGCCCGTACTCCAAGACCATCCTGGCCGACAAGGAGTACCTGGGCAAGAAGTCCATGTGGGTCTTCGGCGGCGACGGCTGGGCCTACGACATCGGCTTCGGCGGCGTGGACCACGTCCTGGCCTCCGGCAACGATGTGAACATCTTCGTGTTCGACACCGAGGTCTACTCCAACACCGGCGGACAGGCCTCCAAGGCCTCCAACATCGGCCAGGTGGCGCAGTTCGCCGCCTCCGGTAAGGAGATCAAGAAGAAGTCCCTGGCGGAGATCGCCATGAGCTACGGCTACATCTATGTGGCCCAGGTGGCCATGGGCGCCAACCCCGCTCAGACCCTGAAGGCCATCCAGGAGGCCGAGGCCTATCACGGCCCGTCCCTGATCATCGGCTACGCCCCCTGCGAGATGCACTCCATCAAGGGCGGCATGATGAACTGCCAGAAGGAGATGAAGAAGGCCGTCGAGTGCGGTTACTGGAACCTGTTCCGCTTCAACCCCGCCGCTGAGGGCGCCAAGTTCACCCTGGACTCCAAGGAGCCCAAGGGCGGCTATCAGGAGTTCCTGATGAACGAGGCCCGTTACAGCCGTCTGACCCGCGAGTTCCCCGACCGCGCCAGCGAGCTGTTCCAGCGCAACGAGAAGGCCGCCATGGACCGCTACGAGCACCTGCTCAAGCTCAAGGCCATGTACGAGGGCTGAGCCCCGACCGGATCGCATCCCTTTCCGTAAAGCGCGCCCATCGCAACCAAGACCCCGGAGGCATTTGCCTCCGGGGTCTTTTTCGTCGTTTTGGCGGAAAATCGCGGTGAAAAGAAAATGTTAAGAAAAAGGGGTGGAATCTCCGGCAAGGACGGACTATAATGTTTGCGCCTGCTGGGCGGATGGACCCGTCTTGCAGAGCATGAGCGCCGCTTCCGGGAGGGGAGGGACTGCATATGCCTACATCGACACGCCCCCCGCGGGGGCAGGCCCTGGCGGCCGGAGGCCGCACACTGCTGCGGCTTGCCCTGCTGGCGCTGGGCAATACGCTGGTGGTGGAGCTGTTCAACCACAAGGCCTTTACCGACGGACCGGGGAGCTTCTGGACGTTTCTGACCGGGGCGCCGCTGGCGTTCGCGGTGGATGTGCTGCTGGTGCTGGCATCGCTGATTCCCGGCCTGTTTCTGCGCAGGCGGGTGTTCTGGTATACGCTGATTTCCACCGTGTGGCTGGCGGCGGGCGCGGTCAACGGCTTCATTCTGCTCAACCGCATGACCCCCTTCACCATGGCGGACATCACCGTGCTCAACAGCGGTCTGGACACCCTGCCCAACTATTTGTCCAAGGGGGCCATCGTGCTGCTGGCCCTGGGGGTGGCGGCGCTGGCGGCCGGGCTGGTGCTGCTGTTCTGGAGGGGGCCCCGCTGTCCCCAGCCCTGGGGCGCCCGCTGGCGGCCGGCCCTGGCGTCGTTGGTCCTGTGCGCCGCCGTTTTGGGCGGCACCTGGGCCCTGGCCTTTCGTACGGACCAGCTCAGCACGGTCTTTTCCAACCTGGCATATGCCTATGAGGACTACGGCTTCCCCTACTGCTTTTTTCAGACCTGGCTCAACAGGGGGATCCGCCGGCCCTTCAATTACGGCCGCACCGTTATGACGAACCTGGGGGATAAGATCGAAGCCGCTCGGGCGGAGGCTCCGGCGGAGCCGCTGAGCGATGCCAATGTGATCTTTATTCAGCTGGAATCCTTCATCGACCCGGAGGAGATCCGGGGACTGGAGCTCTCCCGGGACGCGGTTCCCAACTGGCACGCCCTGAAAGAGACCAGTTCCTCCGGTGTGCTGACGGTGCCGGTGGTGGGCGCCGGCACCGCCAACACCGAGTGCGAGGTCCTCACCGGCATGAGCACCCGGCTCTTCGGCCCGGGGGAGTACCCCTACGAGACCTGCCTTCAGGACCAGACCGTGGAGAGCATCGCCTATCTCCTGCAAAAGCAGGGCTGCGCGACCCATGCCATCCACAACCACGCCGCCACCTTCTATAACCGCGACCGGGTGTACCCCCATCTGGGATTTGACGATTTCATCCCGCTGGAGTATATGCCCGCCGCCGGGACCACGCCTCAGAACTGGGCCAAGGACGCCGTGCTGGAGGGGCAGATCCGCAAGGCCCTGGACGCCACACCGGACCAGCCGGACTTCGTGTTCACCGTCACCGTCCAGGACCACGGCAAGTACCCCGACGAGCCGGTGCTGACCGACCCGGCCGTCACCGTCACCGCCTGCCCGGAGGAGGACCGCCGCTGGGCCACGGAGTACTATGTCAATCAGCTCTATGAGACGGACGCCTTCATCGGCCGTCTGGTGGAGGACCTGGAGCAGCGGGAGGAAAAGACCGTCCTGGTCCTCTACGGGGACCACCAGCCCGCCCTGGGGCTGGAGAGCGGCGATATGGCCGGAGACAGCCTTTTTTATACGGAGTACATCCTTTGGAGCAATTTCGGTCTGGAGCAGCGGCAGGAGGATCTGACCTCCTATCAGCTCTCCGCCTATGTGCTCCACCGTCTGGGGATCACCGACGGGATCCTGGGCGCCTTCCACCAGTTTTTCCGGGAGGAGCCGGGATACCTGTCCAACCTGCGGCGCATCCAGTATGACACCCTGTACGGCCGCCGCTATCTCACCGGCGGTCAGGCGCCTTACGCGCCCACGGAGATAGAGATGGGAGTGGAGCCCATCACCGTCACAGACCTGTACCGCAGCGGAGAGGTGTGGTGCATTGCCGGAGAGAATTTCAGCCCCTACTGCCGGGTGTACGCCGACGGGGAGGAGCTGGAGACGGTGTATCTCTCGTCCGCCCTGCTGTGTTTGAAGCAGGATCCCGGGGAGCTGCGGCCGGCGGATCTGGAGATCCGGGTGGTGGATCAGGATGGAACGCGCCTCAGCCCGGAGGAATAAAGAAACAGCGCCCGCCCCGGCAGGGGCGGGCGCTGTTCTTGCAGGCAGCAAGTGGCGCAGCTTCCAGATGTTGTCCGTTGTGGGGAGACAGCCGTGCTGGTACAATGGAGACCCGGGCTGTCTGCCCGAGAGATGACATTTGCAAGGAGAACATACCATGAACCACCCACGGATCAAACGGGCGGCGGCGTGGCTGCTGGCCCTCTGTCTGATCGGGACCCTGACGGGTCTGAAGCCCACCGGGGCCGCCGCCGCGGAGACTGCGGGGGAGGTGGTGGGCTACTATGCCGCCTGGGCCGCTGCCCGGGGCTACGGCCCGGAGAAGATCCCGGCGGGCCGGTTTACCCAGATCAACTACGCCTTTGCCGCCATCGACGGCGCCTCCGGTAAACTGGTGCTGGAGGACGCCGCCCGGGACCGGAAGAACCTGGCGGGCCTGACGGCCCTGCGGAAAAAGGACCCGGCGCTGAAGATTGTGCTGTCGGTGGGCGGCTGGGACCACTCCACCTACTTTTCTGACGTGGCCTCCACTGCCGCCCGGCGGGAGACCTTCGCCCAGAGCTGCCTGGAATTGATCCTGGCCCACGACCTGGACGGGGTGGACCTGGACTGGGAGTATCCGGTCTCCGGCGGCGCCGGGGTTATCCACCGGCCCCAGGACCGGGAGAACTTCACCCTGCTGCTCAAGGCCATCCGCCAGAAGCTGGACCGGCAGGCACAGAAGGACGGCCGGGACTACCGGCTCACCGTGGCCGGTGCCACCGGCAGCTGGTATCTGAACAACATCCAGCCCCAGGCGGTGGCGGAGGTGGTGGACCACATCTTCCTGATGACCTACGACTTCGCCGGCCCCTGGAGCAGCCGCTCCGGGTTCAACGCGCCCCTGTACGGTACCTCCAGCGTGGACAGCGCGGTGGACGCCTGGCTGAGCCGGGGCGTGGCGGCGGAGAAGTTGGTGCTGGGGATGCCCCTGTACGGGTACATATACCAGGGCGTCTCCTCCGCGGACAGCGGCCTGAACAGCACCTTCACCTCCGCCCGGTCCGTCACATACGACGCACTGAAGAGCACCTATCTGAGCAGCAGCACCTACCGGCAGCTGCGCCACGCGACCGCTCAGGTGCCCTGGCTCTACGGTCAGCGGACGTTCATCTCCTATGACGATCCCGTCTCCATAGCCGCCAAGGCCCGTCTGGCCCGGGACCGCTCCCTGGGCGGCATCGGCTTCTGGGAGCTGTCCCAGGACAGCGCCGGGGAGCTGGTCGCCGCGGCCCGGACCGCCTGGGGCGCCGGG
Organism: Dysosmobacter sp. Phy; assembly: GCF_054476235.1. Taxonomy (NCBI): domain Bacteria; kingdom Bacillati; phylum Bacillota; class Clostridia; order Eubacteriales; family Oscillospiraceae; genus Dysosmobacter; species Dysosmobacter sp. Phy. The sequence continues at coordinate 1,017,081 of NZ_CM136997.1, read as the reverse complement.
ACGGAGAGCGGCGCCTTCCGGGACGTGCCGGCGTCCGCCTGGTACGCCGAGGCGGTGGCGGCGGTGTCCGCCGCCGGCCTCATGCAGGGCACCGGAAACGGCCTGTTCTCTCCCAGCGGCAGCGTCAGCCGGGGCATGGCCGCCGCCATTTTGTACCGGCTTGCAGGAGAGCCGGAGACGGCGGGAGCGCCCTTTTCCGATGTGTCCGCCAGCGCCTATTACGGCCCCGCCGCCTCCTGGGCGGCGGAGGCGGGCATCGTCACCGGCTATGCCGACGGCACCTTCCGGCCCCATCTGCCGGTGTCCCGCCAGCAGCTGGCGGCGATGCTGTGGCGGTACGCCGACTGGGCGGAGATCGCCCTGGCCCGGCCGGCGGATCTCTCCGGTTACCGGGACGCCCACCAGGTATCGGCCTACGCCGTGGAGCCCCTGGGCTGGGCGGTGAAGGCCGGCCTGCTTCAGGGCACGGCGGAGGGAGACCTGCTGCCCCAGGGCGGCGCCCTCCGGGGTCAGACGGCCGTGATCCTCTGGCGGTTTGCGGAACTGCTGGAGGCATAAGGCCCTTGCGGCCAAAACAAATCGGGCGGGGCAAGTGCCCCGCCCGGGTCATTTTATTTTCCGCAGCGCAGCCGCAGCTGTTCTTCCGTGATGGCGTAGCCCTGCTCCGTCCAGGCGTCCAGGGGCCAGGTCTCCGGCTCCGGCGCGCCCCGGCGGCGGAGGATGGCGGACACCACCGTCTCCAGGAGCTTGGGGTTTTTGAGCAGGATGGGCCCCGTCAGCTCCGAGGCGAACACGTTGTCCCGGCGGAAGCCCTCCGGCCCCTTTTCCGCCTCGTTGCCGTAGCCCAGGTCCAGGGCGGTCAGCAGCGGCGTCTCCACGCCGGAGATGTTGGCGCACTTGTTCATGAAGCCCACCACCGGCTCAGGAAACAGGTCCGTATGGCCGTAGACGTCCTCCACGAACCGCTGCTTGCCCTGGACGGCGGTGAATTCCGCCAGGCCGATACCGGGACGGACCGTACCGGCGGCGTCGGTGACGGAGGCGCCCAGCAGCTCCATGGCGGTGCCGGCGAAGAGCATGGCGCAGCCGTCCGCGGCCAGGGCCTTCACGTCAGCGCCGAAGCGGGCAAAGTCCGCCTGGGCGAAGGCCTGCCGCCGCTCGGTGCCGGCGCCCATGAAGAGGAAATCCGCGCCGGAGAGGGCCGCGTCCTGACCCGGCGCCACGGTCTCCACGGCGACGGTGTGGCCCAGCCGCTCCAGCAGCCGCCTGACCGCGCTGACGTTGGCGTAGCTGCCGTAGAGGTTCATGAGATCGGGGTAGAAGTGGATGATCTTCACGTCCATGTCACAGCGCCTCCTTTTTCACGGCGGGCAGGTCCAGCAGCTTGTCCCGGTCGGAGAAGCAGGTGACCACGTACAGCTCCCCGCTGCCCTGGGACGCCAGCTGCTCCGCGGCCTCCGGGATGCCGGGGCAGACCTGCCACGCCTCCCGGGGCAGGCCGGTGAAGCTGAACCGCTCCGCCAGGTCGTTGCAGTACCGGCCGGAGAGGATGACCTTCTCCACCTGGGGGCAGTTCAGAAGGTCGAAGTCGATGTCCCACAGCCAGCTGGTCTCGCTGGTGAAGTACTTGCGGCTCACCGCGTCCACGATCACCAGCACGGTGCAGGGGGCCTTGGCCTCCTGGCGGATGTAGCGGAGGTTGGTGTCGTAGGCGATGGAGTTCTCGTGCTTGCTGGTCAGGAGCGTGCCGCGGCGGCCGCCCAGGGTGAAGGTCTGCATCCGGCCGTTTTTCAGGATGTAGTTGCTGACCGTGTGGACGATGGTCTCCCCGTCCACCCCCGCCAGACGGCAGGCGGCGTAGGCCGCCAGGATGTTGTAGACATTGTAGATGCTGCGGAAGGCCAGGGACACAGTGTACTGCCCGTCCAGGGTCAGTGTGCCGCCGGTCAGGTCCAGGGCTGTGGCGGTGAAGTCCGTCCGCTCGGGGCGGTGGTGTCCGCACTTGGCGCAGCGGTAGGCGCCGATGTGGTTGTAGTGGACGAAGTCATAGGTCATGGGCCCGCCGCACACAGGGCAGCAGGCGCCGTCGCGGTACACGCCGCCGGGGGCGTCCTGGTCGCTGGGGCAGCGGTCCAGGCCGAACCAGCGGACCTTCTCATGTCCCCGGGCAAAGCAGGAGGACAGGGGATCGTCGGCGTTGAGGACCAGCTCCGTCTCCGGGTGGATGGCGGGCAGGAGGGCGTCGTAGACCCACTCCGGGTGGCCGTTGCGGGTCAGCTGGTCCCGGTAGAGGTTGGTGACGACGAAGTGGGTGGGGTGGAAGTAGCGGAAGCTGTGGGCGGCGTAGCGCTCATCGGACTCGATCAGCAGCACGTCGGAGCGGACCTTGCCGCCCAGGGTGGCGTGGGTCAGCACCGTGGTGGTGACGCCCTCGATCTGGTTGGAGCCCTCGGCGTTGTAGACCACGGTCTTGCCGGCATCGCGCAGCACGGCGGCGATCATCTCCACGGTGGAGGTCTTGCCGTTGGAGCCGGTGACGGCGATGACGGCAGCGGGCAGCTGCACCCGGCGGAGGATGTCCGGACAGATCTTCAGGGCGAACTTGCCGGGCAGGGAGCTGCCCTTGCCCACCAGCTTGCCGGCCAAGCGGCCCAGCTTGCATACCAGGATGGCGAAAAACGCTCTCACGCCTGCTCCATCTCCTTTTCAAAAGGGTCCCCGCCCAGCTGGGCCACCGCCCGGACCGGGGCGCCGTCGGCGTGCTCGTACTTCAGCGGCAGGGCCATCAGCATGAAGTCTGTCCGGCCCACCACCTTTTTCAAACACAGGTTCTCCAAAATCACCAGACCGCCCCGCAGCAGGATCTTGTGGGCGGCCAGGTCGCCGCTGGCCAGCCGGTCCACGCCGAAGGCGTCGGTGCCAACGCCCTTGAGCCCGCAGGAGACCAGATACTTGGCCGCCTCCGCGTCCAGCACCGGGAAGGTGTCCTCAAAGAAGGCCTCCGTGTTCCAGCGCTGCTCCCAGCCGGTGTAAAAGAGGGCAAAGTCCGCCGTGCGCAGGGTGCCGTTCTGGGCGCGCAGATAGTCGGCGGTGATGACGCCCCCTTCCAGATGGGTCACGTCCAGCGCCACCGCCCGGCCGTAAAACTGGGAGGGGGGGAGCTGATCCAGGGTGGAGCCGTCCGCCAGGATGTGGGCGGGGGCGTCCATGTGGGTGCCGCTGTGGGAGGAGATGGCGAGGCGCGTCTCCCGCCAGCCCCGGTTGGCCAGAGTGCCGGCGCTCTCCAGAACGGGAGGGACCGTGCCGGGATAGACGGGCATCTCCGACGTAATGGTGTGGGTGAGGTCAATGATCATAGGACATTCCTTCCTTGTGGGGGATTTTGGCTCAGCAGTTTGCTGGCGGGAGGCGGCCCGGAGGGGGGCGCCCCGAAACCGGCGGGCAGCTCCGCCGGGAAAGAGACGAAAAGAGGGGGGCTTATTTTTCCAGCCAGATCATCAGCGCCGCCATGTCCGCGGGGCTGACGCCGCTGATGCGGCCGGCCTGGCCGATGTCCGCCGGGCGGACGGCGGAGAGCTTTTCCCGGGCTTCCAGCCGCAGACCGGAGATGGCGTTGTAGTCCAGGTCCGGCGGCAGCTTCCGGGACTCCATGCGGCGGAAGTCCTCCACCTGCTTTTGCTGGCGGCGGATGTAGCCCTCGTACTTCACGGAGATCTCCACCTGTTCCCTTACGTCCGGCGGCAGGTCCGGCCGGCCGGGGTCGAAGGGGGCCAGATCGGCATAGTGGAGCTGAGGCCGCCGCAGCAGGGCCGCCAGGGGGCAGCCGTCGGGGGCGTCCGACGTGCCCCGCTCCGTCAGCAAAGCGGTCAGGGCCGCCGAGGGGGCGGCGCCGGTGTGGGTCAGCCGGGCGATCTCCCGGTCCACGGCGGCGTACTTTTCCTCCACCTGCGCCAGACGCTCCCGGCTGACCAGGCCGATGTCATAGCCCCGGCGGGTCAGCCGCTGGTCGGCGTTGTCCTGGCGGAGCAGGAGCCGGTACTCGCTGCGGGAGGTCATGATCCGGTAGGGCTCATTGGTGCCCTTGGTCACCAGGTCGTCGATGAGGGTGCCGATGTAGCTCTCCGACCGGGAGAGGACGAAGGGGGACTCCCCCCGGAGCTTCCGCACGGCGTTGACCCCGGCGCAGAAGCCCTGGACAGCGGCCTCCTCGTAGCCGGAGGAGCCGTTGAACTGTCCGGCGCCGTAAAGGCCGGGCACGGCCTTGATCTCCAGGGTAGGTTTCAGAGCCAGGGGGTCGATGCACTCGTACTCGATGGCGTAGGCGGGCCGGGTCATCTCCGCGTGGGTGAGGCCCGGCACGCTGTGGAGCATCTGCAGCTGCACCTCCTCCGGCATGGAGGAGGAGAAGCCCTGGATATAGAGCTCCTCCGTGTTCAGCCCCATGGGCTCCACGAACAGCTGGTGGCGGAGCTTGTCCGGAAAGCGGACGATCTTGGTCTCAAAGGAGGGGCAGTACCGGGGGCCCACGCCCTCGATGACGCCGCCGTAGAGAGGCGAGCGGTCCAGGTTTTCCTGGACGATGCGGCGGGTCTCCTCCGTGGTCCAGGTGAGATAGCACACCGCCCGGTTCTCCGGCGGGTCTTGGGTGGCATAGGAGAAGGGCACCGGCAGTGCGTCCCCCTCCTGCAGTTCCATTTCGTCAAAGTCCACGCTGCGGCGGAGGACCCGGGGCGGCGTGCCGGTCTTGAACCGGCGCAGGGGAAGGCCCAGGGCCTTCAGGGACCCGGTCAGCCGGGCGGCGGCATGCATCCCGTCGGGGCCGGAGTCCTCCACGCACTCGCCCACAATGGTTCGGCCGGAGAGGTAGGTGCCCGTGGCCAGGATCACCGCCCGGACGGCGAACACCGCCCCGGTGGAGAGGACCACGGCGCTGACCGCGCCGTTTTCCGTCCGGATCTCCACCACCTCTCCCTGGCGGACGGACAGGTGTTCCTGCCGCTCCAGGGCGTGCTTCATGTACGCCTGGTAGCGCCGCCGGTCCGCCTGGGCCCGGAGGGACCACACGGCGGGGCCCTTGCCCTTGTTCAGCAGGCGGTACTGGATGCAGCAGGCGTCCGCGGCCCGGGCCATCTCGCCGCCCAGGGCGTCCAGCTCCCGGACCAGGTGGCCCTTGCCGGTGCCGCCGATGGCGGGGTTGCAGGGCATGTTGCCCACGGCGTCCAGGTTGATGGTAAAGACGATGGTCTCCATCCCCAGCCGGGCGGCGGCGAGAGCCGCCTCGATGCCGGCGTGTCCGGCGCCGATGACGGCGATATCAAATTGTCCGGCCTGGAATTCGGTCATAAAGCGGATTTCCTTTCAGCGGTGTGCGTGGGGATCGTCCGTGCGGTCCATGAGCCAGTCCACGGAGACGTCGTAGAAGTCGGCGATGTGCAGCAGGGCGTCATACCGGGGCTTGGCGCCCAGTTCCAGATCCTGATAGCCCCGGGCGGACAGGCCCACCTCGGCGGCCACCTCCGCCTGGGTCAGATGCCGCTCTTTTCGGAGAGCACGGATTTTTTCGGCAAACATGGCATAGACCTCCTTGACACACAGACAACTATGTGTTACGATGATAGACACATATAACTGTGCTTTTATCTGAGAGGGGGAAATTGTTGTGCGAGAAATTCCCGACATCATCGACCTTCTGTATCACGCCTGGATCCCCAGCCCGGACCCCCGCCAGTGGCCGGAGTACCTGCGCCAAGACCCGGTCCGGGGGTACGGCCTCTACTGCTTTTACCAGGGGATCGCCCTGGGCCTCCAGCTGGAGGAGGCCTGCCGGGAAGTTTAAGCCCGGTGCAGCGTCACCACCGCCACCTCCGGCCGGTTGAAGAGACGGAAGGAGGGACCGGAGTTGCCCAGGCCCCGGGTGACGAACAGGGCGGAGCCGTTTGCCTCGTAGAGCCCCGCCGTATAGGAGGGGAAGAGGGTCCGGTCTGTGGAGAGCAGGCCGTCGGTGAAGGGCAGGCGGATGATGCCGCCGTGGCCGTGGCCGGAGAGGACCAGGTCCGCGCCCAGCAGGCTGTACTGCGTTTCAAAGTGGTCGTTGCGGTGGGCCAGCAGCATCCAGAAGGGATCGCCGCAGGCGGCGTACACCTCCGCCGCCACCGTCTCCGGGGGCTTTTGGTCGGCGTAGCCGTTGGGGTCGTCGATCCCGGCCAGGACCACCGTGTCCCCGTTCCGCTCCAGCGTCACGAAGCTGTTGGAGAGGACGGTGACGCCCTGGGCGGCCAGCCGCTCCTTCAGCTCCGGCACGTCCCCGATGGCCCACTCGTGGTTGCCGGTGACGTAGTAGGTGGGGGCGATGGCGGAAAGGCCCGCGGCCACCGTCTCGGCAAAGCCCGGCTCCGGGCCGCGGTATTTGTCCTCCAGGTCCCCCAGGTAGAAGATATATTCCGGCGCCTGCTCCGCCACCGTCTCGAAGAGGTCGGCGTTGTCCTCGCCGAATTCGGCGCCGTGGAGATCGCTGAGGACCACGATGCGGCAGCCGTCAAAGCCCGCGGGCAGATCGGAAAACGCCGGGTCGAAGCGGTCCACCTCCAGCGAGGTGTTCTCCCACCGGGCGAACAGCACCAGGGCCGCCGCCAGTGCCGCCAGGACGGCCAGACGCCGGAGGGGGTGTTTTCGGGTATGCTTTGCCATGGAACGGGGTCCTCCTTGAAAGCCGGGGCATCCTGCGCCCGGCAGGCAAAAAAACATGTCAGCCGTGCCGAAACCGGCACGGCTGACATTATACCATAGGAGAGCCTCTCCTGGCGAGAGAAAAAATATACAAAGAAGTGTCGGGAGCGCGGTTTATTCCGCACTTTTGAGGGATTCCACCATGTCGATGCCCTTCATCTTCCGGTGGGCCAGCAGGCTCACCGCCGCCGAGAACAGCGCCGTCAGCAGCGCCGCCCAGACATAGGCCGTGGGGTCTGTGTCCCGGCCGAACATCATCAGGTCGATCTCCACGGACTTCACCAGCCATACGTGGAGGAAGTGGCCCAGCACGCAGCCCAGGACGATACCCACCGCCGTCAGCACCACGTTCTCCCGGTTGACGTAGGCGGAGACCTCCCGGTCGTAGAAGCCCAGCACCCGGATGGTGGCCAGCTCCCGCTTGCGCTCGGTGATATTGATGTTGCTGAGGTTATAGAGCACCACCATGGCCAACGCCGCGGCGGAGAGAATCACGATGACCACCACGAAGTCGATCCGCTCCATGGAACTGAGGTAGGTGTCCCGGGTGGTCTCCATGCGGGTGGCGGACTGGACGCCCTGGAGGCTCATCAGGTCCGCGAACACCGCGTCGCACAGCGCCTGGCCGCTGCCGGTCAGGGTCAGCAGATAGGCGGTCTCCCGGTAGTCCTCGCCGAACACCTCCTCGTAATAGGCGGGGGAGAGGTAGATGAAGTGGCCCAGGTAGTGCTCCGTCACCGCCGCCACGGTGACCTCCGCCCGGGTGTCGCCGTCCACGGTGATGGAGTCCCCGGGGCCCACGTCCAGCAGCTCCGAGAGCTTCTGGTCGATGACGGCGCCGTCCTCCGGCACGGTCAAAGGCTCGCCGTCCATGGTACGCAGCGTCACAAAGTCCCCGATCCGGCCGGGGTCCGCCGCTTCCAGATAGGCGGTGGTGGAGTAGGTGTCCGTCTCCGCCGTGACGCTGGTCAGGTAGCAGGGCAGGGCGTCCACCACGTCGCCGCTGCCGGAGAGATAGCCTTCGATGGCCTCCCGCTCCGTGTCCAGCAGGTTGTCCGCCACCGCCACCTGGGCGGTGTAGTGGTAGATCTCCTCGTACTGGCGGCTCATGGTGCTCAGCAGGGAGGCGCGGATGCCGAAGCCCGCGATGATGAGGGAGGTGCATCCGCCGATGCCGATGACCGTCATCCAGAACCGCTTCTGATAGCGCAGCAGGTTCCGGGCCGTGACCTTGTGGTTGAAGCTCATCCGCCGCCACAGGGGGCGGATGTACTCCAGCAGCACCCGCTTGCCAGCCTTGGGGGCCCGGGGCCGCATGAGACTCGCCGGGGTGTCCGCCAGGGAGGCCAGGCATGCCGCCAGGGTGGAGACGGTGGTGCAGGCTGCCGCCGCGCCCACCGCCGCGGCGCTGATGCCGGGGTAAAACGTCAGCTCAATGTCCGGTACGTCGTACATGATCTGGTAGGCAGTGAAGATCATGGAGGGGAACAGGGTGAAGCCGATGGCTAGGCCCAGCGCGCCGCCGATCAGGGCCGGCAGCAGCCCGTAGCCCAGGTACTTGCGGGAGATGGTCCAGCGGGTGTGGCCCAGGGCCTTGAGACAGCCGATCTGGACCCGCTGGTCGTCCACCATGCGGGTCATGGTGGTCAGGCACACCAGCGCCGCCACCAGGAAGAACAGCACCGGGAACACAGAGGCCAGATTGCCCATTCGGTCCGCGTCCTGGCCGAAGCCAAGATACCCGGGGTTGGAGTCCCGGCTGAGGATATACCACTCGCTGGAGCCGATGTCCGCGATCTTCCGCCGGGCGTCGGCCAGCTCGTTTTCCGCGTCGGCGATCTTCTCCTCCGCCTCCGCCTTGCCGTCCAGGTACTCCTGGTAGCCGTCGGCGTATTCGGCCTCGCCGTCCCGCAGCTCCGCCAGGGCGTCGTCCAGCTCCCGCTGGCCGTCGGAGCGCTCGGCCTCCAGGGTCACCTTTCCATCCTCCAGCTCCTGGAGGCCGTCGTAGTATTCCGCCCAGCCGTCGTCCAGCTCCTGCCGGCCGTCGGCCAGCTCGGCCTGGGCGTCGGCCAGTTCCGCTTTGGCGTCCGCCAGTTCTTTCTTTCCGTCGGCCAGCTGGTCCTCTGCGTCGTCCAGCTCCGCCTTGGCCTCCTGAAGCTGCTTCCAGGCGTCGTTCAGCTCCGCCAAGCCCGCCCGGTAGTCCCACCAGCCGCTGTCCAGCTGGGCCCGGCTGGAGGCCAGCAGGGCATAAGAGGACCGCACCGCCTCGGCGCTGGCGGGGATCTGGTCTCCCGCGGCGGCGATCTGGGCGTAGGCAGCCTTTACATCCTCCCGGGTGGCACCGGGGCCCATCTGCGCCGCGATGGCGGCGTCGATGGCGGCCAGATTGGTGTTCACCTTGTCCAGCTGGTCCTGGAGGCCGTCCCGCTGGCCCTGAAGCTGAGCCAGCTGGGCCCGCAGGGCGTCCAGCTCGGCGGAGGCGTGAAGAAGCGCCATGGACAGCATCTGAGCCGTCTCGCCCTCCTGGTCGGAGCCGCCCTCTTCACCGGAGCCGCCCTCCTGGCCGGAGCCGCTCTCTTCGCCGGAGCCGCCCTCCTGGTCGGAGCCGCCCTCTTCGCCGGAGCCGCCGGCGCCCTCCTGGGCCTCCAGGTCGGCGATCTGCTGCTTCAGGGCCTCAATCTGCGCGTCCAGCTGACCGATGGCGCCGGTCAGCTGGGCCTGGGAGGCCTCCAGGGTCTCCAGGTTTTCCGCCAGGGTCTTGAGGGCGCTGATCCGCGCCAGAGCGGCCTCCACCGCCTGATGGGCGCTGCCGCCGGCATCGCTGCCCTCCGCCAGCAGGGCCTGGGACAGAGCGTCGGCGGAGGCGTAGCCGCTGCCCGGCAGCACGAAGCTGGTCACGAAGCCGTCCAGCTGCTGCTTGCCGCTGGCATACTGGGCCTCGCCGGACTGGAGCTTTCCGTAGGCGTCATCCAGCTGCCGCTCGCCGGCGCGGTACTCCGCCAGGCCGTCGTTGTACTCGTCCCAGCCGTCCTCCACCTTCTTCTTGTTTTCCTCGTATTCCGCCAGGCCGTCCTCATACTCCGCCAGGCCGTCCAGGTACTCCTGGTAGCCGTCGGCGTACTCGGCCTCGCCGTCGGCCAGCTCCGTCAGGGCGTCGGCCAGTTCCTGCTCGCCGTCGGCCAGTTCCTGCTCCGCGTCGGCGATCTCCCGGCGGAAGGTATCCAGTCCGTCGTAGTATTCCGCCCAGCCGTCGTCCAGCTCGGCCCGGGCGTCGGAGAGCTCCTGCTCCGCGTCGGCGAGCTCCTGCTCCGCCTCGGCCTTGGCGTCGTCCAGTTCCGCCTGGGCGTCGTCCAGCTTCTCCGTGGCCTCGTCCACCAGGCTCTCCCGGCGCAGCTTCGCCCGCTCCTCGCCCAGAGGCTCCAGCGCGTCCACCACGCCGTCCACCAGATCGTCATATTCCTCTGAAAAGGCGGTGGTCTCCGCCGCGCCCTCCACGGTCAGGTACAGAGCGGTGTAGTAGTCCATGGCAAAGGCGGACCGGGGCAGGTACAGATACGCCGCCACCTGGCCGGTGCCCAGGGTGGAGGTGCCCCGCTCCACGCTGATGTACAGGGGGCTGATGACCACGCCCACCACGGTGACGGTGTCCACGGCCAGGGCGTCGGCGTAGTCCCCGGAGGTAGACAGGGTCAACTGATCCCCGATCTCCAGATTCAGCAGCTCCAGCAGGTGCTCCTCCGCCACACACTCGTCCGCCGCCCGGGGCATCCGACCGTCGGTGAGGGTGATCGTGTTCAGCTCCTGGGGCAGGGAGTGGACCTTGGCCACGATGTCCAGGTCCGGGGTCTGGGCGTAGGCGTCCACGGTCCAGCCGATCTCGCCGCCGGACACGCCGGGCTGGTCCAGCAGGACCTCCAGGTCCTCCTCCGTCAGCCCCAGGGTGGACAGGACCTGGATGTCCATGAAGTTCTGCTGGTCCAGATAGCTGTCGCAGGTGTTCTTCATGTCCGGCGCGGTGCACCGCAGACCGGAGAGGAAGGCCACCGCCAGGGCTACCAGGATCAAAATGGACAGAAAACGGCTGCGGGTATACCGGATCTCCCGCCAGAAGTCTTTTTGGATGGCTTTCACCCGCTCACCGCCTCTCTTGCGCAAAATGGATCATACAGAAAAAACAGGGAGACCGCCGGCCTGGCTCACCACTCGATCTGCTCCACCGGCATGGGATGGTCCTGGAGGATCTCCTCGGCCACGGTGCCGTTGCGGATGCGGATCACCCGGTCCGCCATGGGGGTCAGGGCGCTGTTGTGGGTGATGACGATGACCGTCACGCCCTTTTCCCGGCAGGTGTCCTGGAGCAGCTTCAAAATGGCCTTGCCGGTCTGATAGTCCAGGGCGCCGGTGGGCTCGTCACACAAAAGGAGCTTGGGGTTTTTCGCCAGGGCCCGGGCGATGGCCACCCGCTGCTGCTCGCCGCCGGAGAGCTGGGCGGGGAAGTTGTCCTTCCGGTCGGAAAGGCCCACCTCGTCCAGCACCGTGGCGGCGTCCAGGGGGTCCCGGCAGATCTGAGCCGCCAGCTCCACGTTCTCCAGAGCCGTCAGGTTCTGGACCAGGTTGTAGAACTGGAACACGAAGCCGATGTCATGGCGGCGGTAGCCGGTGAGCTGCCTGGCGTTATAGCCGCTGATGACCGCTCCGTCCACAGTGATGGTGCCGCCGGAGCAGGCGTCCATGCCCCCCAGCATGTTCAGCACCGTGGTCTTGCCGGCGCCGGAGGGCCCCACGATGATGACAAACTCCCCCTTGCGGACGGAAAAGGTCACGCTGTCCGCCGCCCGGATCTCCACCTCGCCGGTGCGGTAGACCTTGGACACATTTTCAAAGGAGACGAAGGCGTCGGTCATTGTCCCATCACCTCCACACACCGGTGGATCAGGGCAATGAGGGTCCTGGCGTCATCCTCGCCCAGTCCGTCCAGCATCTTATCGAAATAGGCCTCCATCCGCTCCAGCTTGCCGGCGATCTGCTCCGCTCCCTGGTCGGTGATGGACACCTGGACCCGGCGGCGGTCCGCCTGGGAGTGATGGGTGGACACCAGCCCCTTCCGGGCCAGGGAGGTCAGGGCTCCGGTGATCCGGGACCGGGACAGGTGCAGCTCCCGGCTCAGGTCAGAAGGAAACACCTCCTGTCCCCGGTGCTCCAGCAAAAAGGTCAGGGCCAGGGACTCCCCCTGGAGCAGATCGGCCAGGGCGCCGAAGGCCTCCAGATCATAAATGCTCCGCAAAGACGCAATCAGCTGATGGCGCAGGGCGTCGGTGGACATGCGCGCTCCCTCCTCTCAGAGTAATTCACACCACTAATTGTTCGTACTATGTATTATATCGGCAGACGGAAGGGCACTCAAGGCCGTGCAAAATAAAAAGTACACAAAAAATTAACATCTGTTTTATATAAACTGCCGATAAAACCCTTGACAACCGCAGATGCCCGTGCTATACTGTGTTTACATAAAACGAAAGAAGGGAGGGACGCCGATGCTGAATATGGAGTGGATCGCGCCCGGAGACGTGGACGATCTGATTTTCATGGATTCCCAGTGGAATTCCAGTGAGCGGTAAAAGACCGGAAGACGAGGCCACGCCGTAGGGCGTGGGTTTTTTCTTTTTTCCGGCCGTTTGTATCCGGCTGCTTTCCGGTCTTACAGACCGTTTGACGATAAGGATATCCGCGACCCCGCCGCCCGGTGACACCGGGCGGCTTTTTTCTTGCCCGGCCCGGAAAAGCCGGGGGAAAATTTGCCGGAAAAATGGAAAAAAACGTGGAATTTTACGGGAAAATATGATACGCTCAATTTAGATAAAACGTATGATTTCCCGTTGGAGCGGGAGGCGGGGGGAGGCCCGCCGCAAAAGGAGAGAGTGCGGATGAAAAAACGGAGTGCGCTGCTGGCGCTGCTGATGCTGCTGGTTTTGACCGGCTGCGGCGCGCCCTCCGCCGCCGATGCGGCGGAGAGGGGATCTTCAGAGCAGGAGACGCTGGGGGCGGCCCTGGTGGAGGAGGAGCCGCGTCCTCTGACGCAGATGGAGGTGCTCAGCGCCTATGAACGGGCCATGACGGCATACGGCTGGTTTGAGCTGGCTCCGCTGCCCTGCGGGCCGGAACAGGAGATCGTGGACGGGCGGCTCTACCGGAAGGTGGATTATCCCGGCATTGAGGACATGGCTGATCTGCGGACTTACCTGAGAGTGGTGTTTTCCCCGGAACTGACGGAGCGGCTGCTGGAGCAGGGTGACTACCCGGTGTACCGGGATGTGGATGGCGCGCTGTACGCCTTTGACGGCACTGGCCCGGGCAGAGACAGGGACAGCGGCAAGGGGGCTGTGGAGATTTCCGTAGAGCAGGAGAGCGAGGGCGCCTATTCCGTGGAGGTGAGCGTGGAACTGCTGGACAGCGCCCGCAATGCCGTCATCGGCGTGGAGACCTATTCCTTCCCCTATGAGTTTGTGGAGGGCAGCTGGGTGTTCACCGACTTCCAGATGGTGTATTGAATACGCAAAGATTAACGCAAATTTTATAAAAAACCTGTGCAAAATTTGCGGACCGCGGCAGCAGGCCGGAAACCACTGTTTCTGGCCTGCTGTTTTTGTAGAGAAAATGCTATTTTTTGCGCTATAAAATCGCAAAAAACACGAAAATTTGCATGGAATTGGGAAGAAAAGTGCTAGTTTTCTTTGAATTTTTTTGGTTAAAACGTAAAAATTACAACGTTTGCGTAAAAAAATACGTGAAGGTTACTTGAAAAAACCTTTGCATGTGCTAGAATGATTAAGCACTGTACAACACAAAAAGGAGTGGAGAAAAATGCAAATCCAAAGCCTGTTCTGGATCGGGTTCGTGGGCGCCGTCATCGCCCTCGCATTCGCCAAATTGCAGCAAAGCAAAGTCATGTCCTACTCTGAAGGCAACGAGAAAATGCGCAAGATCGCGGCGTCCATAAGAGAGGGCGCCAATGCATACCTCAAGCATCAGTACACAACCGTTGCAAAGGTCTTTGTAGTGGTGTTCATCATTCTGCTGGTCATCGCCTTCGGCTCCGGCGGAAAGATGCTCTCCCAGTTCACTCCCTTCGCCTTCCTCACCGGCGGCATCTGGTCCATGCTGGCGGGCTTCATCGGCATGAAGATCGCCACCAACTCCAATGCCCGCACCGCGCAGGCCGCCTCTGAGAGCCTGAACAAGGGCCTGCGGGTGGCTTTCTCCTCCGGCTCCGTCATGGGCTTCACCGTGGTGGGCCTGGGCATGCTGGACATCACCCTCTGGTTCTTCATCCTGCGCTACGGCTTCGGCGTGGAGGATCCCATCCAGCTGGGCAACATCATGGTCATGAACGGCATGGGCGCCTCCTTCATGGCGCTGTTCGCCCGTGTGGGCGGCGGCATCTACACCAAGGCCGCCGACGTGGGCGCCGACCTTGTGGGCAAGGTCGAGGCCGGCATCCCCGAGGACGATCCCCGCAACCCCGCCACCATCGCCGACAACGTGGGCGACAACGTGGGCGACGTGGCCGGCATGGGCGCCGACCTGTACGAGTCCTATGTGGGCTCCATTCTGGCCACCTTCGCGCTGGGCGCCGTGGGCGGCTACGGCTGGGGCGGCCTGCTGCTGCCGGTGGCCCTGGCTGTGACCGGCATCATCTGCTCCATCATCGGCTCCTTCCTGGTCAAGACCAAGGAGAACGCCTCCCAGGAGTCCCTGCTTAAGAGCCTGCGCACCGGTACGTACACCGCCGCCATCCTGGCAGCCATCCTGGCGGCGCCTCTGACCTATTTCATCCTGGACGGCCATATGGGCGTGTATGTGGCCATCCTCTGCGGCCTGATCGGCGGCTGCGCCATCGGCTACTTCACCGAGTACTACACCTCCGACACCTACAAGCCCACCCAGGAGCTGGCGGCCGCCTCTGAGACCGGCTCCGCCACCATCATCATTGGCGGTATCTCCCTGGGCCTCAAGTCCACCATGACCTCCATCCTGATCGTGGCTGTGGCCGTGCTGCTGAGCTACTTCTGCGCCGGCGGCTCCACCGTCATCGTGGACGGTTCCGGCGCCTTCACCGAGGCCTTCAACAAGGGCCTGTACGGCATCGGCATCGCCGGCGTGGGCATGCTGTCCACCCTGGGCATCACCCTGGCCACCGACGCCTACGGCCCCGTGGCCGACAACGCCGGCGGCATCGCCGAGATGAGCGGCCTGCCGGAAGAGGTCCGCGAGCGCACCGACGCTCTGGACTCCCTGGGCAACACCACCGCCGCCACCGGCAAGGGCTTCGCCATCGGCTCCGCCTCCCTGACTGCTCTGGCCCTGCTGGTCTCCTACGTCAACATCGTCCAGGAGAACACCACCGAGACGCTGAACTTCACCCTGACCAGCCCCACCGTTCTGGTCGGTATGTTCATCGGCGCCATGCTGACCTTCGTCTTCTCCGCCTTCACCATGAGCGCGGTGCAGAAGGCGGCCCAGTCCATCGTGGTGGAGGTCCGCCGTCAGTTCAAGGAGATCGCCGGCATCATGGAGTACAAGGCCGATCCCGACTACGCCTCCTGCGTGGCCCTTTGCACCAAGGGCGCCTTGCATGAGATGGTCGTTCCTGCCCTGCTGGCTATTATCGTTCCCCTGGCCACCGGCCTGGTGCTGGGCCCCACCGGTGTGGTGGGATTGCTTGGCGGCGTGTCCGTCACCGGCTTTGCCATGGCCGTGTTCATGTCCAACGCCGGCGGTGCCTGGGACAACGCCAAGAAGTACATCGAGGGCGGCCACCACGGCGGCAAGGGCTCCGAGCAGCACAAGGCCGCTGTCGTGGGCGACACCGTGGGCGATCCCTTCAAGGATACCTCCGGCCCGTCCCTGAACATCCTCATCAAGCTGTGCTCCACCGTGTCCATCGTGTTCTCCGGATTGATCCTGGCCTTCAACCTGATGAACGTGCTGTAAGCAGACTGCACTCCCTTTGCCGCCCCGGCGCCTGCCGGGGCGGCGTTTTTTATCTGTTCCGGGGAAAAGCTGCGGCTTTTGGCAATTTCCACAGGAAACCGTCTCAAAATTTGAGAGGAAAAGCAGGGATGGGCCCGGAGCCTCTCGCTTGACAAGGTAATCGTTTACCGATATAATAGGCAGGTAAAATCCACGGGCTTTCCTGCCGAGAAGGGGGCCTGCGGGCCGCTTTCCCGATTTTTTGTCAATCAATCACAAAAGGAGCAGTGTGTTATGAAACAGATTCTTGAGATCGTCGACGTCCTGGGCCGGGAGATCCTGGACAGCCGCGGCAACCCCACCGTTGAGGTCGAGGTGTACCTGGAGGACGGCACCATGGGCCGCGCCGCCGTGCCCTCCGGCGCCTCCACCGGCATCTATGAGGCCTGCGAGCTGCGGGACGGCGACAAGGGCCGCTACAACGGCAAGGGCGTGGAGAACGCCGTGAAGAACGTCAACACCGAGATCGCCGAGTGCCTGATCGGCATGAACGTGCTGGACCAGGTGGCCATCGACAAGGCCATGATCGAGCTGGACGGCACCCCCAACAAGTCCCGCCTGGGCGCCAACGCCATCCTGGGCGCCTCCCTGGCCTGCGCCAAGGCCGCTGCCGAGAGCCTGGGCACCAGCCTGTACAACTATATTGGCGGCGTCAACGCCAAGCAGCTGCCCGTTCCCATGATGAACATCCTCAACGGCGGCGCCCACGCCACCAACAACGTGGAGATCCAGGAGTTCATGATCATGCCCGTCTCCGCCCCCTCCTTCCGGGAGGCCCTGCGCCGCTGCGCCGAGGTGTTCCACGCCCTCAAGACCGTCCTCAAGGAGAACGGCACCCCCGCCGCCGGCGTGGGCGACGAGGGCGGCTACGCCCCCAACCTGAAGAAGGACGAGGACGCCCTGAAGGTCATCGTGGCCGCCGTGGAGAAGGCCGGCTACAAGCCCGGCGAGGACTTCATGATCGCCATTGACGCCGCTTCTTCCGAGTGGTGGGATGAGGAGCAGAAGCTCTATATCCAGCCCAAGTCCGGCCGCAAGCTGACCCAGCAGCAGCTGGTGAACATGTGGAAGAAGTTCGCCGACAACTATCCCATCATCTCCCTGGAGGACGGCATGGCCGAGACCGACTGGGAGGGCTGGGCCATGCTGACCAAGGCCATCGGCAGCCGCGTCCAGCTGGTGGGCGACGACCTGTTCGTCACCAACGTGGAGCGCCTGGCCACCGGCATTGAGAAGGGCGTTGCCAACTCCATCCTGATCAAGGTCAACCAGATCGGCACCCTGACCGAGACCCTGGACGCCATCCAGATGGCCAACCGTGCCGGCTACACCGCCATCGTCTCTCACCGCTCCGGCGAGACCGAGGACGCCACCATCGCCGACATCGCCGTGGCCCTGAACGCCGGTCAGATCAAGACCGGCGCTCCCAGCCGCACCGACCGCGTGGCCAAGTACAACCAGCTGCTGCGCATCGAGGAGGAGCTGGGCGACGCCGCTCAGTATCCCGGCAAGAAGGCCTTCTTCAACCTGAAGTAAGACATTTCCAGGAAGCAGACAGGACCGCCCTCGGGCGGTCCTGCTTTTCCCTGTCGCCCAGCTCCGGGGCCCCCATCCGGGCCCAGCGGCGCGGGCCGGATGGGGAAAGGAGGGGCAAGGGAGCGGAGCGAGGGATGCCCGAACACGGGCGTCCCGAGGGGGAGCGGACTTTGCGCCGACGCGGCGACGCCGCTCAGTATCCCGGCAAGAAGGCCTTCTTCAACCTGAAGTAAGACATTTCCAGGAAGCAGACAGGACCGCCCTCGGGCGGTCCTGTTTTTCCATCACCCGGCGGATTGGATTGCCCGAAGAACCGCCGGGAATTGGGGGCTGCAATATGAAAGACCATAACAAAAGACCCGGTGAAGATGCGCGGGACGAACAGATAAAGACGAAAGCGAGAAGCTATGCGCTGGAGTGGGTAACTGCTGTTGCCCAAATACTGACCATCATCTGCATCGCAAAGGGAAATCCCGCGTGGAAGGGAACCTTGTCGATTTTGTTTTTTGGAATTGCATTCACGTTCTTTTACCGATTTGAGCAGAGGGGAGAGCGGCCGTTCAAGCAAGCGGGCGCCGTGGCCCTTGCCGTGGGGATCGGCCTGCTTGTCTGGTTCGGGATAACCGGATAACAGCGCAGCCGAGCGGCGGTGTTTTGAAAAAGCGAACAGCTGCATGGTCGTTTTTTGAACGACCATGCAGCTGTTTTCTTCGTTTATAAAAATGCGGGTAAACAGAGTTGAACCAGTCCGCACCTCGGTGAAACGTTTGGCTTTGCGGAGCAAAGAAGCGGCAAAATGAGCGGGCCGAGATTTATAAAATAAATCGGAGCAAGCGAAACAACGCTTGCTCCGATGTGGCGGAGAAGGAGGGATTCGAACCCTCGAGACCCTTTAGGGGCCTACATGATTTCCAATCATGCGCCCTCGACCAACTAGGCGACTTCTCCATGTGGTCCAGAACCAAGAAACGGTTTGATTGTAACTGCTGTAAAACGACAGCGTTATTATTATAGCAGAGGTTTTTATAAAGTCAAGCCCCAGGTGAAAAAAAGTTCAAGAAAAAAGGGCGGAGGGTCTGCGCCCTCCGCCCTGCGCGCTTCAGCGCATTTCGGAAACGATGTTGTCCACAGCGTGATCCACGGCGAGACCCAGCTTCTGGATGCTTTTTCCAACCTGCGTTTTCATAGGATCCCGGCTGCTGGCCGCCACCATTCCCAAAGCGGCGCCGGCCATCATCCCGGCGCCCATGCCGACCCAAAATCCGGCACACATCTTCATGCTTCACTCAACTCCTTTTCGCCACACCGCTAGTATGGCGCGTCCTGAGGAAAAAAACCGCCCCGCCGTTTGCCAAATTCCGCCGTCTGCCGTATAATACAACAAAACAATGAAACAAGGGGCAGCTTCATGCCCCGATGGAGGGACCATGACCAGCATCTATCTCATCCGCCACGCCGAGGCGGAGGGCAATCTCTACCGGATCGCCCAGGGCCAGTACAACAGCATCCTCACCGACCGGGGCTGGCGGCAGGTGGCCGCCCTGGCCCGGCGCTTTGCGGACATTTCTGTCGACGCTGTCTATTCCAGCGACCTCTACCGTACCTGCGCCACCGCCAGCGCCATCTACAAGCCCAAGGGCCTGCCCCTGCACCGGGATCCGGCGCTGCGGGAGATCTGCGTGGGCGTCTGGGAGCAAAAGACCTGGGGCGAGATCGCCCGGGAGAGCCCGGAGCAGCTGGAGTACTTCACCCACCAGCTGCACCTGTGGCACGTGGAGGGGGCTGAGACCCCGGTTCAGGTTCGGGACCGGGTCCTGGCGGCGGTGCGGGCCATCGCCGCGGAAAACGACGGGAAGACTGTGGCGGTATTCTGCCACGGCTGCGCCATCCGCATCCTGCTGGCGACCCTCCAGGGCATCCCCCTGGAGGAGCTGGGCACCACGCCCCACGGGGACAACACCGCCGTGTCCCTGCTGCAGGGGGACGGGGAACACCTGGCGGTGCTCTGGCGGGACGACAACAGCCACCTGCGCACGCCGGAGTTCCTGGCCGGCGAGGGCGGCGCCCATGCCAACGCCCTGGAGCCGGGGCTGTACTTCGAGCCCCTGCGTCTGCCGGAGGAGCAGGCGCTGCTGGACCGGGCCCTGGCGGAGGCCGGGGCCGCGCCGGGCGGCCCGGCGCAGCCGGTCCTGGTGGGCCGCCGCCTGTCGGACGGCCGGGGTGTGGGCCTGGTGCGCTTTGACCCGGCGCGGGAGGAGACGGACGGCCGGGGCTGGGTGGATCTGCTCTGGATCGACGCGGACAGCCGCCGCCGGGGCTACGGCACCCAGCTGCTGGGTCAGGCCGTGGCCTATTACCGGCACCGGAGCCGGTCGGCCCTGCGGACCGCCGGTCCGGCAGAGCTGCCCTTCTTCCGGCGGCGGGGCTTTGTCCCGGCAGGAGAGCCGGATATTTTGGAGAAGAATATCGGCTACGACCCGGAATTCCTGAGTGAGACGGCGCATACCCTCTAACAGACAAGGCGTCCGGGCCCCATACCGGCGCCGGAGAGGGGAGCGTGCCGGTGTTGACAGGTGTGTGGGTGTCCGTGGTGCTGTTTCTGGCGGGACTGGTGCTGATCGTCAAGGGCGGGGACTGGTTCCTGGACGGGGCCGTGTGGATGGCGGAGGCCTCCGGCGTGCCCCGTTTTCTCATCGGTGCCACGGTGGTCTCCCTGGCCACCACCCTGCCGGAGCTGACCGTCTCCCTGACCGGGGTGCTCCAGGGGGCCCGGGACCTGGCGGTGGGCAACGCCGTGGGGTCCGTGGCGGCCAACCTGGGGCTGATCCTGGGGATCGGCGTGCTGTGGGCCCCCGGCGCCGCCGCCCGGCGGCAGCTGGCGCCCCGGGCGCTGCTGATGACCGCCGCCGCGGCGTGCCTGGCGGCGCTGTGCCGGGGCGGGGAACTGGCGTTTCCCGGCTGGCTGGCACTGGCGGCCATCCTGGCGGCCTATCTTGCCGGCAGCATCCGGGAGGCCCGGCGGGGCATGGAGCAGCGGCGGCAGGCCATGCCCCGGGGCCGCACCGTCTCCCGCCGCCGGATGGCCCGGGAGCTGGGGCTGTTCGCCCTGGGCGCCGGCGCCGTGGCTTTGGGCTCCCGGCTGCTGGTGACCCACGGCAGCCGCCTGGCCCTGCTGCTGGGAGTGCCCGCCGGGGTGGTGGGCTCCACGGTGGTGGCCGTGGGCACGTCGCTTCCGGAGCTGGTCACCACGCTGACGGCGGTGGCCCGGCGGGAGACGGCTCTGTCCGTTGGGAACATCGTGGGGGCCAACATCATCGACCTGGCGCTGATCCTGCCGGCCTGCGCCGCCGTCTCCGGCGGGAGCCTTCTGATCGGCCCCCAGACCACGGGGCTGGACCTGCCGGCCTGCCTGGCGCTGTGCGCGGCGGCGGTTGCGCCGCCGCTGCTGACCGGCCGCTTTCACCGCTGGCAGGGGGCTGCACTGTTGGGGCTGTATGCCGGGTATCTGCGGCTGCTGCTGCCATAACACAAAAGCAAACGGGAGCCCGCGCCAGAAAGGCGCGGGCTCCCGTCTGTTTTTTCAAATCTGTTCGGTCCGAATCAGATCCCGGACCAGCCGGGCGGTCATGCCCCAGACGGCATGGCCCTGCCAGTACCACACCGGCACCTCCACCCGGCCGTGGGCCCAGGGGTAGTCGGCGGGGATGCCCACGGGGCCGTATGGGAAATCCGGCGGCACCTGGGGGGCCAGGTCGTAGGTGTAGACCTCCGGCGGGGTCTGGCGGAAGAAATCCAGGGGGGCGGTAAAGGCCTCCGCCACCTCCGCCGGGGAGGGGGACATGGCGGCAAATCCGGCGGGGGACACCAGTCCCAGCACCGGCTGGAGCAGGAATCCCCGCTGGTTGCAGATGAAGTCCGGGGTACCCAGCACCGTCACCTGCTCCGGCGGGATGGCCAGCTCCTCCGCCGTCTCCCGCAGGGCGCACTGCTCCACGGTCTCGCCGGCCTCCATCCGCCCGCCGGGGAAGCACACCTCCCCCTGCTGGCGCAGTCCGGCGGCCCGGACCTCGAACAGCAGGTGCAGCGCTCCGTCCCGCTCCACCAGGGGACAGAGGACCGCGTAGCTGTGCCGGGCGCCCAGCAGGCCCGGCCGGTGGCCGCCGTATCGGCGGCGCAGATAATCCAGCTCTTTCACAGCAGCATCCGCAGGGCGCCCCGGCAGTTGACAATGTCCACGGCGGGGACGCTGGGGGCATATTCCCCGTCCAGGGACCAGGGCAGGTCCTCCTTCGTCTCCAGGTGGAGCTGGGAGACGTGGCGGAAGATCAGGCCCTGGCCGTCGTAGTTCTGATTCAGCAGATCCATCACCAGATTCTGCAGGTCCATGGCGTTTTTGGGGTTGGGGATCAGAAGCAGTTCGAATTTGCCGTCATCCAGCACCACCCGGCCCGGGTCCAGCTTCATGAGCCCGCCGATGGAGGTGGAGTTGCACACGGCGCCGAACAGATACTCACCGTCCAGGGTTTCCCCATCGGCAGTGATCTTCACCCGATAGGGACGCAGAGAGTTGAGGTCCTTCATGCCCTCCAGGATATAGGCAAAGTGGCCCAGGGCGTTCTTGGCGGCCTGGGGGGCGGAGTAGGAGGTCTTGGTAAAGGCGCCGAAGGAGGCCACGTAGGCAAAGCATCGCTGGTTCCACCGGCCGATGTCCAGCACCTGGATCCGCTGCTGCACAATGGCGGCCGCCGCCTGCTCCGGATCGCCGGGGATGCGGAGGCTGGCGGCGAAGTCGTTGGTACTGCCCTGGGGCAGATAGCCCAGCAGAGGCGGATGCTCCAGCCGGGACAGGCCGGAGATCACCTCGTTGAGGGTGCCGTCTCCGCCGGAGGCCACCACCAGGTCATAGTCCCCGCCCTCCCGGGCGGCGGTCTCGGCGGCGTCCCCTGCGGCAGTGGTCCGGTGGATGCGGACCAGGTATCCGTTTTCGGACAAAAGCGCCAGCGCATCGAACAGGGGGCCGCGGGGCTTGCTGCGGCCCGCCTTGGGATTGAAGATCAGCAGCAGTTTTTTGGAGTGTGTGTCCATCAAAAATGCGCCTCCCGCGCGAAAAAAGCAAAAGTGATTCGCTAAAATCGTGTAAGAGACAGTATATCACGGTAAAATGAGGATTGCAATTCCCATGGGGGGTGTGTAGAATGAAAATAGTGTCGAACGCACTCCGCCAAAGCGGAGGAGAAGGAGGAGCCATGAGCCGGAAGAGCAGTTATGTGCGGATGGGACTGACGGTGTTTCTCACCGTCTGCGCCATTTTGCTGTTTTATGACACGCTGTTCGGCAGCCGGGCCGCCGTCATCTTCGGACGGCAGTTCATCAAGGCCCTCCAGCCGGTGTTTCTGGGCGCGCTGATCGCTTACCTGCTGGCGCCGGTGGTGAATTTTTTTGAGCGGAAGCTGTTCCAGAGCCATCTGAGCCGCATCCGCCGGCAGGGGAAGCTGTCGTCCCGCCGGGTGCGGGCGGTGAGCCTGCTGATGACGTGGATCATCGTGTGCGCTGCCGGGTATCTGCTGGCCTCGTTCCTGCTGCCGGAGCTGTACAAGAGCGTGGTGCAGCTGATCTCCAGCGCGGAGTCGTACTATCTCACGGTCCGGGGCTGGGTGGAGCGGCTGCTGGAGTCCAACCCTCAGGTGGAGTCCTGGGTTACGGAGCAGCTGAACATTTATTATAAGGATATCCAGACCTGGCTGACCCGGGAGGTGCTGCCCCAGGCCACCACGTTGATGACGGCCCTCTCCGGCGGCATTGTCAGCGCGCTGAACTTCCTGCTGGACCTGCTGGTGGGCATCATGGTGTCGGTCTATCTGCTGGCCACCAAGGAGCGCTGCGCCGCCAGCGCCCGGAAGATCGTGTGCGGCCTGTTTTCCGGGGCCAACGCCGGATGGGTGCTCCGGGCCGTGAAGAAGGTGGACGAGATCTTCTCCGGCTTTGTCCGGGGGAAGCTGCTGGACTCCCTCATCATCGGCATTTTGTGCTTCATCTGCTGCAGCATCTTCGGCTTTCCCTACACGCCCCTGGTGTCGGTCATCGTGGGCGTCACCAATGTGATCCCCTTCTTCGGCCCCTTCCTGGGCGCCATCCCCAGCATCTTCCTGATTTTGCTGGTTTCGCCGCTCCAGGCGGTGTACTTCGCCCTGTTCGTGCTGGCCCTCCAGCAGCTGGACGGCAACGTCATCGGCCCGCTGATCCTGGGGGACAAGACCGGCATCTCCAGCCTGTGGGTCATCATCGCCATTTTGGTGGGCGGCAGCTTCTTCGGCGTGGCGGGGATGTTCTTCGGCGTGCCGGTGTGCGCGTGCCTGCTGAGCCTGGTCAACTTCATCGTGGAGACGCGGCTGCGCCGCCGGGAGATGCCGGTGGAGACCGAGGCGTACAGCGGTGTCGTCGGAAAACCGGAGGAGCGGGAGGAAAAACCGGACGGAAAGCAGCCGTGATTTTCGGAAAACCCCTTGCAATCAGGGGACCTATCGTGTACAATACAGCCTTGCGGAAGAGTTGGTTACGAAAATAACAAACCTTTCCGCAGGGCTGTTCTTCCAGCCTCATCAATTCTGCCGGGCGGACAGTTTCCGCTCAACACTGACCCGGGACCGGGCAGTGATTGCAAAGGAGCATATCATGAAGAAGAGAACCTTGTCGCTTCTTCTTCTGGTCAGTCTCCTGGGCGCCGTACTCACCGGATGCGGAGGCGGCAGCACAGAGGAGACGCCGGAGGAGGGCGCGGCGGCCAACGCCATCACCGTTGGCATCGCCCAGGACCTGGACAGCAGCCTCGACCCTCACAAGACCGTGAAGGCGGGGACACGGGAAGTCATGTTCAATGTGTTCGAGGGCCTGATGAAGCCTACGCCGGAGGGAGACCTGATCCCGGCTGTGGCGGAGAACTATACCATTTCCGACGACGAGACCGTCTATACCTTCACCATCCGGGAGGGCGTCAAGTTCCACAACGGCGACACCGTGGACGCTGACGACGTCGTGTATTCCCTGGAGCGGTGCATCGACCCCCAGGAGGCCGACATCGTGCCGGTGGACGGGTTTGCCATCATCGATTCCGTGACGGCTGCGGATGAAAAGACCGTGGTCATCACTCTGGCCGAACCCAGCAACGAGTTCGTGTCCTACCTGACCACCGCCGTCATCCCGGCGGACTACGATCAGCAGGACACCGCCCCCGTGGGCACCGGCCCCTTCCGGTTCGTCTCCCGCACCGCCCAGGACTCCGTGGTCCTGGAGAAGTTCGACGGGTACTGGGGCACCCCCGCCTATCTGGACACGGTGACCTTCAAGATCATCGAAAACGCCGACAGCCTGCTCATGAGCCTCCAGAGCGGGGCCATCGACCTGTGCGCCCACCTGACCAGCACCCAGACCGCCCAGCTGGGCGATGAGTTCCAGATCCTGGAGGGTACCATGAACCTGGTCCAGGCCCTGTATCTCAACAACGCCGTGGCGCCCTTTGACAACGAGCTGGTGCGCCAGGCCCTGTGCTACGCCGTGGACCGCCAGCAGATCCTGGACCTGGCCTTCGACGGGTACGGCGCCCTGATCGGCTCCAGTATGTATCCGGCCTTTGCCAAGTATTTTGACGACAGCCTCACCGATTACTATACCTACGACCCCGACAAGGCCGTGGAGCTGCTGACCCAGGCCGGCTATCCCAATGGCTTCGACATGACCATCACCGTGCCCTCCAACTACCAGCCCCACATGGACACCGCCACGGTGCTGGTGGAGCAGCTCAAGGCCGTGGGCATCAACGCCACCATCGAACCCATCGAGTGGGAGAGCTGGGTGGCCGACGTGTACACCGGACGGCAGTTCCAGTCCACCGTGGTGGGCGTGGACGCCTCCAACATGACCGCCCGGGCGCTGCTGGAGCGGTTCACCTCCGACTATGACCGGAATTTCATCAATTACAACAACGCCGACTACGACGCCCTGTTCCAGCAGGCCATCGCCTGCTACGACGACGCCGAGCAGACGGCGCTGTACAAGCAGATGGAGCGCAACCTGACCGAGCATGCCGCCAACGTCTACATTCAGGACCTGGCGGACCTGGTGGCCCTGCGGACGGGGCTGGAGGGGCTGCAGTTCTATCCCATCTACGTGCTGGACCTGTCCACGGTCCGCTACGCCCAGTAATATGAGAGGCGGCCGATTTTATGCCGCCGGCCCGAGAGGGGGACGAGGACGATGAAGTATGCTCTGCGGCGGATCGCCATGCTGCTTCTGACCATGGTCATCGTCTCCCTTTTGGCGTTCGTGGCCTTTGATCTGATTTCCGGCGACCCTGCCACCGCCATGCTGGGTACCCAGGCCACCGAGGAGAACGTGGCCGCCCTGCGGGCCCAGCTGGGGCTGGACCGGCCCCTGCTGATCCGCTACGGGGAGTGGCTGCTGGGCTTTTTCACCGGAGACCTGGGCACCTCTTACAGCTATTTTCAGCCCGTGTGGGAGCTGATCGCCTCCAAGGTGGTGCTGACGCTGACCCTGAGCCTTTTGAGCTTCGTGCTGATCGTGGCGGTGTCCGTGCCCCTGGGGGTGTGGTCGGCCCGCAGCGCCGGCGGCGTCCGGGAGGCCGGACGCACCACCGTCAACCAGCTGTGCATGGCGGTGCCGCCCTTTTTCACCGGCATTTTGCTGACGTGGGTGTTCAGCACCGTGCTCCATGTCTTTACCCACGGCCAGTTCCCGGGTCTGGACACGGACCTGTGGGGGTCCCTGGGGTATCTGGTGTTCCCCGCCGTGTCCCTGGCCATCCCCCGCATCGCCATGACGGTGCGGATGCTGCGCAGCACCATCCAGGCCGAGATGGGCAAGGCCTATGTCCGCACCGCCATCTCCCGGGGTAACGACCGCCGGGGCGTGCTGCGCCGGCATGTGCTGAAAAACGCCCTGGTGCCGGTGGTCACCTTCCTGGCCCAGACCATGGCCGAGATCGTGGCCGGCAGCATCGTGGTGGAGCAGGTGTTTGCCCTGCCGGGCCTGGGGCGGATGCTGGTGGCGTCCATCTCCAACCGGGACTATCCGGTGGTCCAGGCCATCGTGGTGATTTTGGCCTTCTGGGTGGTGCTCTCCGGCACCGCCGCGGACCTCATCAACCAGCGGATCGATCCGCGCCTGCGGCTGGGAGGTGACCTATGAGACGGGGCAACGGTTATCTCTGGGCCGGCGCCATCCTGGCGGCGGCCATGGGGCTGGTGATCCTGGTGGGCTTTTTCTGGACGCCCTACGATCCCACTGCCATCTCCGTGGGGCCCAAGTTCGACCCGCCCTCCTGGCAGCACCTGCTGGGCACCGACAACTTCGGCCGGGACATCCTCAGCCGGATCATGAAGGGCGCCGGCACCACCTTCGCTATTGGCGCGGCCACCGTGGCCATCGGCGCCGTGTGCGGCACGGCCATCGGGGCCCTGACCGGCTACTTTGGCGGCATCGCCGACGAGATCCTCATGCGCCTGGGCGACACCCTCACCGCCTTCCCCAGCATCCTGCTGGCCCTGGTGGTGATCTCCCTGCTGGGCCCGGGCAACAAGTACAACGTTATCCTGGCGCTGGGGCTGGTGTTCATCCCCAGCTTCGCCCGGGTCACCCGCACGGCCTTCGCCGGCCTGCGGGACGTGAACTATGTGAAAAGCGCCCGGCTCATGGGCGCCGGCAGCGGCCGCATCCTGGCGGTCCACATCCTGCCCAATACCCTCTCCGTGCTGCTGCCCGCCGTCACCATCGGCTTCAACAACGCGGTGCTGGCGGAGGCCTCCATGAGCTTTCTCGGCATCGGCGTCACCCCGCCGGACGCCTCCCTGGGCTATATGCTCTCCGAGGCCCAGAGCATGATGGGCGCCGCCCCCTGGTACGCCGTGAGCACCGGCCTTGCCATCGTGGTGATGGTATTCAGCGTGGGCCTCATCGGCGAGGGACTGCGCCGGGGCGGGGAGGAGGATTGAGATGCTGACCATTGAAAACCTCCATGTGAAGTTCCACAACCGCGCCCGGGAGGCCGTGGCCGGGGTGTCCCTCTCCATCGCGGACGGGGAGATCCTGGGGCTGGTGGGCGAGTCCGGCTCCGGCAAGTCCGTCACCGCCATGAGCGTAGCGGGACTGCTGCCCCGGAAGCAGTGCGATTACAGCGGCAGCGTGTACCTGGACGGCGTGGAGCTGCTCCACGCGGACCGCGCGCTGCTGCGCAAGGTCCAGGGAAAGTCCATCGGCGTGGTGTTCCAGGAGCCCCAGACCTACATGGACCCCCTGATGAAGGTGGGCCACCAGGTAGAGGAGGTCCTGCTGATCCACACGGATCTCACGCCCCAGGCCCGGCGGGACCGGGCGCTGGAGGCCCTGGCGGCGGTGGAACTGCCGGATCCGGAGACGGTCTATGAGAGCTATCCCTTTCAGCTCTCCGGCGGCATGTGCCAGCGGGCCATGATCGCCGCGGCCATCGTGGCCCGGCCGGGGCTGCTGCTGCTGGACGAGCCCACCACCGCCCTGGACGTGACCATCCAGGCCCAGATCCTGGCGCTTTTGAAAAAGCTCAACCGGGAGAGCGGCATGTCCATGCTCTTCATCTCCCACAACCTCAATGTGGTGCGCAAGCTGTGCACCCGGGTGGCGGTGATGCAGCGGGGCGTGCTGGTGGAGGAAGGGGACATCGACCAGGTCTTTTTCCACCCCCGGCACGACTGCACCAAGCGGCTCATCGCCGCCATCCCCACCCGGCACCGGAAGGAGGACGCCCCATGAGCGAGGAAAAATTGGCCCTCTCCGTCCGGCACGTCACCAGCGGCTACCGGGACGGCGGCGTGTTCCAGCGGCGCAAGGGCCCCTATCAGGAGGTCCTCCACGACGTGACCTTCGACGTGCGCTACGGGGAGATCCTGGGGCTGGTGGGCGAGTCCGGCACCGGTAAGTCCACTCTGGCCCGGACCATCCTGGGCATGGTGCAGCCGGAGTCCGGTGAGGTGATCCACTACACCAAGCGGCCCCAGATGATCTTTCAGGACCCGTACAGCTCCCTGAACCCCGCCTACACGGTGGCGTGGATCCTGGAGGAGCCCCTGCGGATCTACGGCAAGTACGACCGGGCCGAGCGGCAGCGCCGGGTCCGGGATATGCTGGAGCGGGTGGAGCTGCCGGAGGAGTGCCTGGCGGCCCGGCCCTCGGAGCTCTCCGGCGGCCAGCGCCAGCGGGTGTCCATCGCCACGGCCCTGATCCAGCGGCCCAAGTTCCTCATCGCCGACGAGCCGGTCAGCGCCCTGGACGTGACCATCCAGGCCCAGATCCTGAAGCTGCTGAAGAATCTGCGGGACGAGCTGGAGCTCAGCTACCTCTTTATCTCCCACGATCTGGGTGTGGTCTATCAGCTCTGCGACCGGGTGCTGGTCATGAAGGACGGCCGGGTGGTGGAGCAGGGGACCGTGGACGAGATCTTCGACCATCCGCAGCAGGACTACACCCGGCAGCTGCTGGCCGCGGCGGAGTGAGCCTATGAGACGATTCTTTCAAGCCTATCAAAAGCGGCATCTGTGGCTGCTGGCGGACCTGGCGCTGCTGGCGGCATTCCTGCTGGCCCGGCACCAAAAAGCGTGGATGAACGCCCTGGCAGACCACGTCACCACCCCCCTCAAGACCGCCCTGGGACGGCTGTGGGGGGCGGTGCCCTTTTCCGTCATGGAGGTGCTCTACACCCTGGCGGCGGAGGTGGCCATCGGGTACATCCTCTGGAGCGTGATCTCCGTGGTCCGGACCAGGGGGCACCGTGGCCGCCGGGCCTACGGCGCGGCCCTGGGCGCCGCCTGTACCGCCTTGACGGTGTATCTGGCCTTCTGCCTGCTGTGGGGCGTCAACTACTGGACCGACAGCTTCCAGGACCGCTCCGGCATTCACGGGGAGGCGGTATCTCTGGAGGAGCTGACGGCGGTGACGGCGTGGTTCGCCGACCGCCTGATCGAGACGGCGGACGCCGTGCCCCGGGACGGGAACGGCCTCTTCGCTGTCTCCACGGAGGACATCCTGGCGGACTATGCCATGGTCTACGACGGGGCGGAGGCGCTGTTTCCCTTCCTGGAATTCGAGAGCCAGCCCCCCAAGGCCATGTTCTACTCGAAATTCATGAGCGCCATGAATTTCACCGGCGTCTACTGCCCCTTCACCGGGGAGACCAACCTCAACGTGGACGCCCCGGCCTGCCTGCTGCCGGCCACGGTGGCCCACGAGCTGGCCCATCAGCGCAGCATCGCCTCGGAGCAGGAGTGCAACTTCCTGGCGGTGCTGGCGTCCACCACCTGCGGCGACCCGGTCTACGCCTACTCCGGCTGGCTCATGGGCTACATCCACCTGGGCAACGCCCTGTACGCCGCGGACCGGAAGGCCTGGCGGGCCGTCCGGGACAGCCTGCCGGAGGCGGTGCTGGCGGATCTTGCTGACAACAACGCCTATTGGGCACAATACAAGGGCGCGGCGGCCGCTGCCGGGCAAAAGGTCTACGACACGGTGCTCAGGGCCTACGGCGAGGCCGACGGTATCCGGTCCTACGGCACCGTGGTGGACCTGCTGACGGTGTACTACCGGGATGCGGCCCTGGAAGCGTGACAAAGGAGGAGCTATGAACATTCTGGTGACGTTGGACCGCAACTATCTCCCGCCCCTGCGGGTGATGCTGGGATCCCTGTTCCTCAACAATCCCGGCGAGACCTTTTCAATCTATCTGGTGGGCGACGGCCTGACGGAGGAGGACTGGGCGGAGCTGGAGAGGATCTGCGCGCCCCACGGGCGGCTGTGCCCGGTGAGCGTGCCGGAGGACCTGTTCGCCGCCGCGCCGGTGGTGCGGTACTACTCCCGGGCCATGTACTACCGGCTGCTGGCGGCCCAGCTGCTGCCCGCCGGTGTGGACCGGGTGCTGTACCTGGATCCGGACATCCTGGTCATCAACGCCCTGCGGCCCCTGTACGACACGGACCTGGAGGGCAAGCTCATGGCGGCCTCCATCCACCGGGGACTGACGGACCTATCCAGCCGGGTGAACCGGCTGCGGCTGGACACCCCGGAGGCGGAGGGCTACTTCAACTCCGGCGTGCTGGTCATGGACCTGGCCGCCATGCGGCGGCGGATGGACCCGGCGGAGATCTTCGCCTACGCCCGGGACCACGCCGACACGTTGATCCTGCCGGACCAGGACATCCTCAACGGCCTGTACGGCTCGGAGCTGTACCCGGTGGAGGAGAGCCTGTGGAATTACGACGCCCGGCGCTTTGACCGCTACCAACTGGCCAGCCAGGGGGAGATGGACATGGACTGGGTCATGGACCACACGGCGGTGCTGCACTTCTGCGGCAAGCGCAAGCCCTGGCACAAGACCGCCCGGGGCCGGTTCTCCGCCCTGTACAAGCACTACCAGCGGCTGCTGGAGCGGCTGGAGATCATCTGAGAACACAAAACGAGCGGGACCGCAGCGCGGTCCCGCTCGTCGTTTGTCCGTTTATTTCATCAGCCCGCACACCAGGTCCGTGTAGCCGGCGGGGTCCTCCAGGGGAAGACCCGCGATCAGCAGCGCCTGGCTGTACAGCAGCTGGGCGTACTGCTTCGCCTTCTCCGGGTCCGCCGCCACGGCGGTCTCCAGGGCGGCGAAGGCCGGGTGCTCCACGTTCAGCTCCAGGATCCGGTCGGCGTGGATGCCGCTGTCCGGCTGGACCGCCTGGAAGTACTTCTCCATCTCGAAGGAGAGGCCCTCCCCGGCGGTGAGGCACACGGGGTGAGACTTGAGACGGGCGGAGGCCCGGACCTCCTTGACCTTGTCGCCCAGGGTCTCCTTCACGAAGTCGAAGGCGGCCTTGTGGGCGTCCGCGGCCTCCTGGGCCTTCTTCTCGTCGCCCTCGGTGATCTCCTGGTCCAGCACGGAGCGGAACTCCTTGTCCTGATACGCGTGGAGGATCTGGGCGCAGAACTCGTCCACCTCCTCGGTGAAATACAGGATCTCCGTGCCGCTCTCCCGCAGGCCCTCGGTCTGGGGGAGACGATCGATCTTCTCCAGGGACTCGCCGGCGGCGTAGTAGATGAACTTTTGGCCCTCCTTCATCCGGGAGACGTACTCGGCCAGAGTGACGGGCTTTTTCGACCTGGAGGAGTAGAACAGCAGCAGGTCGGAGAGCAGGTCCTTGTGGGCGCCGTACTCGCTGACCGCGCCGTACTTGAGCTGACGGCCAAAGTTCTTCCAGAATTTCTCGTAGCCCTCCCGGTCGTCCTTGAGGAGCTTTCCAAGCTCGCTCTTGATCTTCTTCTCCAGGTTGGCGGCGATGACCTTCAGCTGCCGGTCGTGCTGCAGCAGCTCCCGGGAGATGTTCAGGGACAGGTCGGGGGAGTCCACCACGCCCCGGACGAAGCGGAAGTGCTCCGGCAGCAGGTCCGCGCACTTGTCCATGATGAGTACGCCGTTGGAATAGAGCTGGAGGCCCTTCTCATACTCCTTGGTGTAGAAGTCAAAGGGGGCGGCGCCGGGAATAAACAGCAGCGCCTTGTAGGTGACGGCGCCCTCGGCGGAGACGGCGATGACCTTCTGGGGGTCGGTGTAGTCGTGGAACTTGTCCCGGTAGAACTTGTTGTACTCCTCCGGCTTCACGCTGGACTTGCGCCGCTGCCAGATGGGCACCATGGAGTTGAGGGTCTCCTCCTCCTGGTAGGTCTCATATTCCGGCTTGTCGTCGGGGCTGCCCTCCTTCCGGCGGGTCTTGGAGACCTCCATCCGGATGGGGAAGCGGATATAGTCGGAGTACTTGCGCACCAGCTCCTGCAGTCTCCAGGACTCCAGGAACTCGCTGTAGTTCTCGTCGTCGGTGTCGGGCTTGATGTGCATGATGATGTCGGTGCCGACGCCCTCCCGGCCGCCCTCGGTGACGGTGTAGCCGTCGGCGCCGGAGGAGGTCCAGGTGTACGCGCTCTCCGCGCCGTACTTCTTCGTCACCACGGTGATCTTGTCCGCCACCATGAAGGCGGAGTAGAAGCCCACGCCGAACTGGCCGATCACGTCGGTGTCCTTGGCGTCGTCCCCCACCTCCTGCTTGAACTTGTAGGAGCCGGAGGAGGCGATGACGCCCAGGTTGTTCTCCAGGTCCTCCTTGTCCATGCCGATGCCGTTGTCACTGACGGTGAGGGTCCGGCTGTCCTTGTCCGCCCGGATCTCGATTTTGAAGTCCTTGCGGCCCATGCCCACGGCATCGTCGGTCAGCGCCTGGTAGCACAGCTTATCGCAGGCGTCGCTGGCGTTGGAGATGATCTCCCGCAGGAAGATCTCCTTGTGGGTGTAGATGGAGTTGATCATCAGGTCCAGCAGACGCTTGGACTCCGCCTTGAATTGCTTTTTTGCCATGGAAAACCACTCCTTGCGTTTCTTTTTTCACAACAGGCCCAGTATAGCACTTCCACTGCCGCAAATAAATGACCTTTTTGTAAATTTAACTGGGAAATGGTTGTGTATTTTGCTGATTGCGAGTAAAATAAGGGAAAAAATAAGCCGCCCGGTGCGCTGCACCGGCGGATAAAGGAGCGCGTCCCATGGGATTTTTTCAAAAGCTCAGAGCCGGACTGATCCGGTTCATGTATGGCCGCAACGGCATCGATCAGCTGGGGCTGACGGTGGTATGGACCTGCCTGATTCTGGATATCCTGACCATGGTCCTCTCCCGGCGGCTGCCGCTGCTGGGGACCATTTTGTACTGGCTGTCCATGGCGGCGTGGGTGTATGCACTGTTCCGGGTATTCTCCAAGAACCTGGGCAAGCGCCGCGCGGAGAACCAGCGGTTTGTGAACTGGCTGTGGAAGATGAAGAGCAGCCGCGGCGCCGCCAAGGCCCGCCATGCCGACAAGGATCACAAGTACTTCACCTGCAAGGGCTGCGGCGCCATCTGCCGGGTGCCTGCCGGGAAGGGCAAGATCATCATTACCTGCCCCAAGTGCGGCGCCCAGATCCAGGGCAAGAGCTGAGGGGGAAACGGAGGACACGGCGTGGAGACGGAAACGCTGTTGAATTTCAGCTGTGAAATGGGACGGCAGCTGCTGCAGAACGGGGCGGAGATCTACCGGGTGGAGGAGTCCATCCACCACCTGCTGGCGGCCTACGGCCGCACGGAGACGGAGGTGTTCGCCATCCCCTCCTGCATCATTCTGAATATCCAGGAGGGGGAGCGGAACTACACCAAGTCCATCCGCATCAAGACGGTCAGCAATAATCTGCGCCGGCTCAGCAACCTCAACGCCCTGTGCCGGGACATCTGCCGGGAGCCCCCTCCGGTGGAGGAGTGCCGCCGCCGCATGGAGCAGATCCTGGAAGAGCCGGTCTATTCCGCGCAGATAGGTTTTCTGGCCTACGGCCTGGTGGCCTCGCTGTTCACCCTTTTCTGGGGCGGGGACCTCTTGGACGCGGCGGCCGCCTTTCCCTGCGGACTGGTGGTGCGGGCGGTGCTGGTGTATATGCGCCGCCTCCACGCCAATGAGTTTTTCACCAATCTGGCCGCGGCCATGCTCTCGGCCCTGGAGCCGCTGGTGCTGTCCTGGGCCGGGGTGCCGGTCAATACGGACAAAATGATCATCGGCACCATCATGCTGCTGGTGCCGGGCATCGCCATTACCAACGTCATGCGGGACGTGCTGGCCGGGGACTTCCTCACGGCCCTGACCCGCCTGGCCGAGGTGCTGATCGTGGGCATGGCCATTACCGTGGGCGTGGCCATGGCCATTACCCTGACCCGCTTTCTGGCGGGCTGGGCGCTGTGAGGGAGGGACGGATATGGAATGGTTCCTGCCCTGCCTGTACGCCTTTCTGGGCTGCGGCGCCTTCTGCTTTATTTTTGAGCTGCGCCGGTGGTGGTATATCGTCAGCGCCGCCGCCACCGGGGCGGTGGCCTGGCTGGTGTATCTGAGTCTGCCGGGTCTCACCGACGTGAACCGCTACCTGCTGGCCACCATCGCCGCCGTGGCACTGTCGGAGATCTTTGCCCGGCTGTACAAGACCCCCGCCACGGTATTCCTCATCATCGGCATCATCCCCCTGGTGCCCGGCGGCGGCATCTACTACACCATGGAGGCGCTGATCAACGGGGATCTGTCCCTGTTTGTCCGCCACGGTATGGAGACCGCCGCCAGTGCCGGCGCCATTGCCGTGGGGTGCTCCCTGGTGTCCTCGGTCAGCCGCCTCACCACCGCCGCCCGGCGCCGCCGGTGGATCCGCCAGGGCGCTTCCGCAGCAGGCAGCGGCCCCGCCGCCGGGGAAGCGGAGGACAAAAAAGGTCACGAAGGATAGAATGAAGCGCCCGCCTCTTTCGAGGCGGGCGCTTTGCTATTGCGGATACTCAGGCGTTGCAGACGGGGACGATCCAGCCCTTGGTGTCGGGCAGCTTGCCCCACTGGATGCCGGTCATGGTGTCGTACAGCTTCTGGGTCAGGGGGCCGATCTCGCCGTTGTTGATGAAGGCGCTCTGGTCCTCGTAGTCCAGCTGCTTGACGGGGGAGACCACGGCGGCGGTGCCGGAGCCAAAGACCTCCTCCAGCTTGCCCTCCTTGGCGGCGGACATGATGGTGTCGATGGCCAGCTTGCCCTCGATGACCTCGTAGCCCCAGTCCTTCACCAGCTCGATGATGGAGCGGCGGGTGACGCCGGGCAGGACGGTGCCGTCGGTATCCAGAGCGGCGGCGGTGTAGATCTTGCCGTCGATCTTGAAGAAGATGTTCATGGCGCCGACCTCTTCCACATACTTGCGCTCCTGGCTGTCCAGCCACAGCACCTGGCTGTAACCCTTCTCCTCGGCCTTGTGGCCGGCCAGCAGGCTCACGGCGTAGTTGCCGCCGCACTTGGTGAAGCCGGTGCCGCCGGGGCAGGCGCGGACATAGGTGTCCTCCACATAGATCTTGATGGGAGCCAGGCCCGCGGCGTAGTAGGCGCCGGAGGGAGAGCAGATGATGATGAACTGGTAGCTGGTGGAGGCGTGGACGCCCAGCTGGGCCATGGTGGCGATGGTGAAGGGACGGATGTACAAAGAGGCGCCCTCAGAGTGGGGAACCCAGTCCTTCTCCACTTCCACGATGGCCTTCACGGCCTGGACAAAATCCTCCACGGGGATCTCGGGGATGCACAGGCGGTCCTGGGTGTTGTTCATGCGGCGGGCGTTGCAGTCCGGGCGGAACAGCTGGATCTTGCCCTCAGCGGTGCGGTAGGCCTTCATGCCCTCGAAGCACTCCTGAGCATAGTGGAACACCACGGCGGAGGGATCCAGGGCGATGGGGGCATAGGGGACGATCCGGGCATCATGCCAGCCCTGGCCCTCGTCATAGTTCATGATGAACATGTGATCGGTGAAAACTTTGCCGAACCCCAGCTTGCTCTCGTCGGTGGGCTTGGCCTTGGGCGTCGTGGTCTTGGTGATCTTGATATCCAGCATCTCGATACGCTCCTTCTCTAAATTGGATTTTGAAGTTTTCCCGTATGACAAAAAAGACCTCCGCGCAATCCCGCATACGCAGGAGAGGCGAAAGTCAAACTTCCGTGGTACCACTCTCGTTGCCGCCCGATAAGGCGGCCACTTGTGCGCCCCGATATCGGAGGGCAGCCGGTGCGGCGTACTGCTTTCAGAATAAGGTTCCGCCCACAGCTCCCGGGTGAGGCCGGCGAAGGCGTCCCCGCTGCCTCGCACCAAACCGGCAGCTCTCTTGGGAGGGCGGATCTTCGCGGTATGTCCCGTTCATCGCATCTTGACGTATTCGCCAAATGGATTAATTCCTTTATACGCTGATGGGGAGGGAAAGTCAATGGGTAAAATGCACAGAATGAACCACCGCCCACGGAGGAGCGGCGGAGCCGGCCGCTTGGGGCCGGCTCCGCCGGAAAGGGATTTTGGGTGTTCAGCCCACGCAGGCCATGCCCCGGCGGAAGGCCTCGATGTTCAGGGGAATGAACTTGGCCTTGGGACCGGCGAACATCTCCTGGATCATGGTCTCGATGGTCTCGGGCTTGAGGATCTTGGTGCCGGCCACATAGGCACCCAGCATCACCATGTTGCTGACCTTGGCGTTGCCGACCTCCTCGGCGATCTTGGAGCAGGGGATGTAGTAGGCGGTCAGATCAGAGCGGGAGACCTTGTCGGTGACCACATCGCTGTTGACGAAGACAGAGCCGCCGGGCACCACGCCGGCCTCGAACTTGGCGAGGGACGGCTCGTTCAGGGCGATCAGCTCCGTGGGATGGGCAAAGACCGGGGAGCCCACGGGCTTGTCAGAGAGCACCACGGAGCAGTTGGCGGTGCCGCCGCGCATCTCAGGGCCGTAGGAGGGGGCCCAGGTGACGTTGAGGCCCTCGGCCATGCCGGCCTCCGCCAGATTCTTGCCGATGGCCAGGCCGCCCTGGCCGCCGAAACCGGAAATGATGATCTCTTTTTTCATCTTATTTCACCTCCGCAGCCTCAGGCTCCACTTCTTTGATGACGCCCAGGGGATAGTAGGGGATCATGTTCTCCTTCAGCCAGTCCACGGCCTTCAGCGGCGTCATGCCCCAGTTGGTGGGGCAGGTGGAGAGCACTTCGATGAAGGTGAAGCCCTCGCCCCGCATCTGCTTTTCAAAGGCCTTCTTGATGGCGCGCTTGGCCTTGTTGATGTTGGCGATGTCGGTGACGCACACCCGCTCGGCGTAGACGCAGCCGTCCAGAGTGGACAGCAGCTCCGCCATGCGGATGGGCATGCCGGCCTGCTCCTTGGTGCGGCCGGTCTGGCAGGTGGTGGCCCGCTGGCCGATCAGGGTGGTGGGGGCCATCTGGCCGCCGGTCATGCCGTAAATGGCGTTGTTGATGAAGATGGTGGTGAACTTCTCACCGCGCATGGCGGCGTGGACGATCTCGGCGGTGCCGATGGAGGCAAGGTCGCCGTCGCCCTGATAGGTGAACACCGCCTGATGGGGATGGGTGCGCTTGATGCCGGTGGCCACAGCCGGAGCACGGCCGTGGGCGGCCTCCTGCATATCGCAGTTGAAATACTTATAGGCAAAGACGGAGCAGCCCACGGGGCACACGCCGATGGCGTCATCCAGCAGACCCAGCTCCACCAGGGACTCGGCTACCAGCTTATGTACGATGCCGTGGTTGCAGCCGGGGCAGTAGTGCAGCTCCACATCCGTCAGGCCCCGGGACTTCTCATATACAATCGCCATATCACTTGACCTCCTTCAAGGCCTTCTTGGCCGCTTCAACCATCTCTTCCACCGTGGGCATCACGCCGCCGGCATGGCCCAGGTAGTGGATGGGCTTCCGGCCCTCCACGGACAGGCGCACGTCGTCGATCATCTGGCCGGTGGAGCTCATCTCCACATCCACAAAGGCCTTCACATGGTCGGCCTTGGACAGCTCGCGCAGGGGCTCCTCCGGGAAGGGCCACAGCGTGACGGGGCGGAACAGACCCACCTTCAGGCCCTCGGCGCGCAGGGCCTCAATGGCCGTCAGAGCGATCCGGGCGGGGGTGCCGTAGGCGGTGATGATGACCTCGGCGTCCTCGCAGTCGGTGGTGGTCCAGCGGACCTCGTTCTTTTCCATCTCGGCGTACTTTTCCGCCAGGTGGTCATTGTGGCGGTCGCACTCCTCGGGGTCCATGTACAGGGAGTTGATGATGTTGTTGTGATCCCGGTCCTTGCGGCCGGTGGTGGCCCAGTCCTTGGGCTTGAGGTCCCGCTTGGGCACGGGATGCCACTCGATGGGCTCCATCATCTGGCCGATCAGACCGTCGCACACGATCATGACGGGGTTGCGGTACTGGTCGGCGATGTCAAAGGCCTCCTGGACGAAGTCCACGGTCTCCTGCACGTTGGAGGGGGCCAGGACCACGGTCCGGTAGTCGCCGTTGCCGCCGCCGCGGGTGGCCTGGTAGTAGTCGCCCTGGCCCGGCTGAATGGTGCCCAGGCCCGGGCCGCCGCGCATGCAGTTGACGATGACGCAGGGCAGCTCCGCGCCCGCGATGTAGGTGATGCCCTCCTGCTTGAGGCTGATGCCGGGAGAGGAGGAGGAGGTCATGGCCCGCATGCCGGCGCCGGCAGCGCCGTACACCATGTTGATGGCGGCCACCTCGGACTCGGACTGGACGAACACGCCGCCGGCCTTGGGCAGGTGAGCGGACATGTACTCCGGGACCTCGCTCTGGGGAGTGATGGGGTAACCAAAGAAGCAGTCACAGCCGGCGCGGATTGCCGCCTCGGCGATGGCCTCATTGCCTTTCCAAAGTTCCTTTTCCACAGTTGACGACCTCCTTCTTCAGAATTTTTCCACGGTGATGATGGAATCGGGGCAGATCTTCGCGCAGCTGGCGCAGGCGATGCACTGCGTGATGTCCGTCACATGGGCAGGGTGATAGCCCTTGCGGTTGATGACGGACTGATCGATGGCCACGATGTGCTTGGGGCACACGGTGGTGCACAGCTCGCATCCTTTGCACCGATCGGAGTTGAACGTTACCTTTGCAGTCATATCAGTGACTCCTCCTTTCCCCTGAGGCCTCCCGCCTCAGAGCTCCCACGGTTTTTTCATTTTTATGGTGATGGGGAACACGGGTTCCCGCAGGTCCGACAGTTCAGGGACGAAACGCTCCTCCGCCACATGGCACAGCACCGGAATGCCGGTCCGGCGGGAGACCTCCTCCGCCAGGGCCGCGCCCTTGCGGATCTGCTCCGGTGTGGTCTCGCCGCACAGGTGGGTATTGTTCACGAGACCTGTGCATGCAAGGCCGGTCGTGGCCTCGATGGCCCGCAGATAGGACTCCGCGTCCTCGGGTGCGCGGACCTCGGGCCGGTTGGCGTTGATGACGCAGATCAGCTGGTAATCCTCCAGGACGATCTTGGGCTGGAACCGGGCCAGCACCCGGGCGCCCACCGGGTCGCCGCCGATATCCAGCACGCCCCGGATTTCCCGGTTTTCCAAAATGGTCAGAAGCTCCGCCGGCAGGGCGGGCACATCGGCGTCCGAGCACTCCTGAGAGGAGGAGATCACCCGCACGCCGGCCTGCTCCAGCAGAGGCCGCCGCTCCCGGGAGCGGAAGTAGGGGTTGACGATGTCCAGGTCCGCCAGCATCACCTGACTGCCTTCGGCGGCCAGAGCCAGGGCCAGGTTCACCGCCAGCTCCGTTTTGCCGGTGCCGTAGTGGCCGGTGATGATGGAGATGCGATGGGGGAACATGCTCGCAGCAGTCAAAAATAAATCACCTCGCAGACGGTTGTCAGAAAATAGGGGGTTGTATTATTTCTTTTTCTGTTGTATGATGTCATTGTACTCCAATTGAGATGTGATGTCAAGGGACATTGCCTGGAAAGAGAAAATGCCGCCGCCGCGGCCGGGCTCCGGCGGCGCCTGCGGAGAACCGGGCCCCGGTCCGGCTGTGGAGGGAACGGTATGGAGGAAAAACGAAAAGTCAAGCTGTC
This sequence comes from Dysosmobacter sp. Phy, assembly GCF_054476235.1. Classification (NCBI taxonomy): domain Bacteria; kingdom Bacillati; phylum Bacillota; class Clostridia; order Eubacteriales; family Oscillospiraceae; genus Dysosmobacter; species Dysosmobacter sp. Phy. The sequence goes on along the minus strand of NZ_CM136997.1, from coordinate 977,303 downwards.
GGAGCAGACGGCGGACCGCCTGTACGAGATGATCGTGGAGGAGCGCCAGTACGCCCCCGGCAGCAAACTGCCCAATGAGAACGATCTGAGCCGGCGGCTGGATGTCAGCCGCACCACCCTGCGGGAGGCGATCTCCTTTTTGGTTGCTCAGGGGATCCTGGAGATCCGCCGGGGCAAGGGCACCTATGTGTCGGAGGAGCTGCCCGCCGTGGGGCTGGATATGACGGCCCTGGCCGGAGTGCGGTCCCGGGTCCGGGCCAAGGATCTCTTTGAAATGCGGCTGATCTTTGAACCGGCCACGGTGGCGCTGGCCTGCCAGCGGGCCACCGACGAGGAGCTGCGCCAGATCGCCCGGAAGGCCGACCGGGTGGAGCGGATCGCCGCCGAGGGCGGCGACTGGCCCCTGGCGGACCAGGAGTTCCACTGGGCCATCATCAAGGCCTCCCACAACGAATATATGAGGCGGCTGTATCCCATCATTAACAGTGCAGTCAACGAGATCCTGCAAATCACGGAAAACCGTCAGCATATGCAGAATATCGCCCTCAGCGACAACCGGATCATTATGGACTTTCTGATGAAGCGGGACGAGGCGGGAGCCCGTCACGCCATGAGCATCCATATGAAGCATCTGATCAATACGCTCCAGGAATAAATTAATTGATAAATATTCAAAAAAGGCGTCTGTTTACAGAAACAGACGCCTTTTTTTGCTGCAAAGGAGGGAAGGGGCGAGATATTTAGCACGCGAAAAGATATGGATGTTTTACATAAAGAAACTGTTAAATTTTCGGTAAAAATCGCTTTCGGTTTGGGGGATTTGCTCTGCGGCCTGTCTGAAATGAACAATTTATAAGGGGTTGTTCACAAATTGTACACAAATTTTACGGAACCCTCTTAACAAAATCTGAACATCAGTGTATAATGTTTCCAGATGAGCGGTTACGGGAAAAGATCACGCAAAAGGAGAACTCATGGAAATGACTTTACAGGAGCGCCTGGATAAACTGCTGGACGCCTACTCCTACCACTACGAGGTGGAAAGGGATGTGGAGGTGGACGGCGGCCGGTTCCCGGCCGCGGCGGAATTCTTTCTGCGGGACGAAAACCGCCTGCTGACCAAGGAGCATATCTATTACGCCATGGAGCAGCATGAGTACGTCTACTTCTACGTGACCGAGCATCTGGACGCCGCGGCCCTGCGGGAGCAGATCGCGCTGTCCCAGAAGGCGGGGCTCGCCCGGGTCCGGCCCCATAAGGAGCATATGTGCTCCTTTGTGGCGCTGGTGATCCTGGCGGACACCATCGATCCGGAGGCCAAGGAGATCCTGAAAAAGACCCGGCTCCGGAAAACCTATCGGCTGATGCTCCACGGCTGGATGGAGTATCGCATTGCGGCAATGGAATGTTCCACGGTCAGCTTCCTGTCCAATCCAGCCGGGAAGGAAGCGCGCAGGACACTGGAAAACAATTTCGCCAAAAAGGCAAACTAAGAAGGGAGAAAGCATCAATGAACGGTTTGGTACTTCTGATCATCTGCGTCGCCATTCTGCTGCTGGGCTATGTGTTCTATGGCCGCTGGCTGTGCAAGCAGTGGGGCGTGGGTGAGAACGACGAGCAAACCCCCGCACACACCATGGAGGACGGCATTGACTACGTCCCCGCAAAGGCCCCCATCCTGATGGGCCACCACTTCTCTTCCATCGCCGGCGCCGGCCCCATCACCGGCCCCATCAGCGCCGCGGGCTTCGGCTTCGGCTGGCTGGCCTGCGCGCTGTGGATCGTCATCGGCGGCATCTTCTTCGGCGGCGTCCATGACTTCGGCGCCCTGGTGGCCTCCGTCCGCCACGGCGGCCGGTCCATCGGTGAGATCATCTCCGCCAACATGAGCAAGCGCGCCAAGCGTCTGTTCATCATCTTCGCCTACCTGACCCTGATCCTGGTGGTCGCCGCCTTCGCCTCCATCGTGGCCGGCACCTTCGGCGCCACCTTCGATGAGACCGGCGCTGTCAACGTGGCCGCCTCCACCAGCCAGGCGCGCGTGGCCATGGTCTCCATCCTGTTCATCGTCATCGCCATCATCTTCGGCTTCCTGGTCTATCGCCGGAACGCCCCCATGGGCGTGGCCTCTGTCATCGGCGTGCTGGCCATCGTGGCCATCATTGCCATCGGCATGAACTTCCACCCCCTGTACCTGTCCACCAGCACCTGGATGTGGATCGTGGGCCTGTACATCGTCATCGCCTCCGTCACCCCCGTGTGGATCCTGCTGCAGCCCCGTGACTACCTGAGCTCCTTCCTGCTGTACGCCATGCTGGCCCTGGCTGTGGTCGCCGTGTTCATGGCTCATCCCAGCATGGACAGCCTGCCCGTCCTGCAGTCTGAGAACGCCACTTCCCCGGTGTTCCCGGTGCTGTTCACCACCATCGCCTGCGGCGCCATCTCCGGCTTCCACTCCCTGGTCTCCTCCGGCACCACCTCCAAGCAGCTGGATAAAGAGACCGACGCGAAGCCCATCGCCTACGGCGGCATGCTGCTGGAGTGCGTGCTGGCCATCCTGACCCTGTGCGCCGTCGCCTATGCATACAGCTGGAACGCCGCCAACCCCGACGCCGCTCTGACCGGTGCCACTGCCATCTTCGGCGGCGGTATCGCCGGCATGATCGATCCCAGCCGCGGCGCTGCCTATGACATCCTGTACACCCTGCTGGTGCTGACCTACTCCGCTTTCTGCCTGACCTCTCTGGACACCGCCACCCGTCTGGCCCGGTTCATGTTCCAGGAGTTCTGGCTGGACGGCTCCAAGGGCGAGACCCCGGAGAACGTCACCGGCTACAAGAAGGTCCTGGCCAATCCCTATGTCGCCACCATCATCACCGTGGTGCTGGGCATCGCTCTGGGCATGAACGGCTACGAGAAGATCTGGGCTCTGTTCGGCTCCGCCAACCAGCTGCTGGCCGCCCTGGGCCTGCTGGCTGTCGCCACCTGGCTGGGCCGCATCGGCAAGAACAACAAGATGTTCCTGATCCCCATGGCCTTCATGCTGGTGGTCACCATCGCCTCCCTGATCCTGAACACCAAGAGCCAGATCGCTCTGATCTCCGCCGGCGGCGCCGACTGGGGTCCCTATGTCCAGGCCATCGTGGGCGTGCTGCTGGTGATCCTGGCCGTGGTTCTGGCCATCGAGGGCGTTGCCACCATCTCCAAGCAGTACAGCAGCAAGGCTGCGAAATAAACACGGTCCTTCCTATGATCGGAAACATTGCCACAAAAAAGGACTGCCGCTTACGCGGCAGTCCTTTTTTCTGTTTTCCCGGGAAACGGCGTCACGATTGCCCCTGCCGCTCCCACAGCAGCCGCAGGGCCTCCAGATAGCCGGGCAGGCCCTTGCCCTTGATAGTAGCCACGCAGGCGGAGCGGATGTAGGAGACGCGGCGGAAGTCCTCCCGCCCGTCGGGGTCGGAGACGTGGACCTCCACCGTGGGGATGCCCACGGCCTTCACCGCGTCCAGCAGCGCCACGCTGGTGTGGGTGTAGGCTGCCGGGTTGATGATGATGCCGTCCACATGGTCGAAATAGGCCTGCTGGATGGCGTCCACCAGGGCTCCCTCGTGGTTGGACTGGAAGAAGGAGACGCTCACGCCCAGCCGCTCCGCCTCCGCCCGGATCATGGCGCACAGGTCCTCGTAGCTCTCCCGGCCGTAGATCTTGGGCTGGCGGATGCCCAGCATGTTCATGTTGGGGCCGTTAATCACCAGAATGTTCACAAAAATCCCTCCAGATGGCGGCGGCGGTGTCCTCCGCCGGGCCGTTGTTGTCCATGGTCACATCCCGGAACCGCCGGTACAGCGGCTCCCGCTGCCGCCACATGGCCCCAAGGTCCGCCCCCTGGGACAAGGGCCGCCCGTCGGTGGGCAGGGTCCCCAGGTCCCGCAGCAGGTGGTAGATGCGGCCGTTCTGCCGCAGGGCGCCGTAGTTTGCCGGCGTCTTGACGGCGCCGCCGCCGGTCAGGAGGATCTTCCCGGTCAGGGCCCCGGCCCTGGCCGTCTCCTCCCGCTCCAGCGCGCGGAATTCCGCCTCTCCGCCCCGGGCGAAGATCTCCGGGATGGAGCAGCCCGCCCGCAGGGCGATCTGCTGGTCGATGTCCACGGCCTCCCGGCCCGTCAGGTCCGAGAGCAGCCGCCCCACGGTGGATTTGCCGCAGCCGGGCATGCCGATCAGAACGATGTTGCCCATCTCCCGGCGCAGCTGGCTGAGGATGCGCTCGTTCTCGCTGTCGGGGATGGCCCGGCCGGTAAAGTGCTCCTCCGCCCGCTTGGCCTGGGCCACCAGCATGGGCAGGCCGTCGCAGCAGGGGGTGCCCAGTTCCTCCGCCTGGAGCAGCAGGGCGGTGCGCCGGGGGTTGTAAACCACGTCCAGCACGCCCCGGCACGCGGGAAAGGCCGTGAGGTCCACGGGCGCGGCGCCGTTGCCGGGGTACATGCCCACCGGCGTGGTGTTCACCAGGACCTCCGCGTCGGCGTGGCGGTGGAGGCTGCCGTAGTTATCCGGCCCGGAGCGGGAGATCACCGCGATCTCCCGGGCTCCCGCCCGCCGGGCCGCCGCCTGGGCGGTCAGCGATGCGCCGCCGGTGCCCAAAACGACCACCTTTTTCCCGGCCAGCGTGATGCCCGCCCGCCGGGCCATGTAGATGAAGCCGTCGATGTCAGTGTTGTAGCCCCGGAGGACGCCGTCCGCCCCCCGGACGATGGTGTTGACGCTGCCGATGTCTGCGGCGGCGGGGTCGATCTCACCGCACAGGGGCATCACGTCCCGCTTGTAGGGGATGGTGACGTTCAGGCCGCCGATGTCCGCCCGGCGGAGGAAGGACGCCAGGTCCTCCGGCTCCAGCTCGATGAGGCGGTAGCCCTCACAGCCCAGGGCTTCGTGGATGGGGACGGACCAGCTGTGGCCCAGCTTCCGGCCCAGAAGGCCGCAGACCCGCTCCCCCATGTCACACTTCCGCGTAGCTGCCCAGGAACTGGAAGCTCTGGCAGCTGCGCTCCAGCTCCTCCAGCATGGGCAGGACGCCGGGCTCGTGGACGGAGGCCTCCAGCTCCAGGAAGAAGATGAACTCGAAGTTCCGGCCCGTGACGGGGCAGGACTCCAGCTTGGTCATGTTGATGCCCAGGGCCGCCAGCTTGGAGAGGATGTCGTACAGGGCGCCGGGCTTGTTCTCACAGGCGATGATGAGGCTGATGCGGTTGGCGCCGGCGTAGATCACCGGGTCCTTGGCCACGCAGAAAAAGCGGGTGTAGTTGTTGTCGCTGTCCTGGATGTCGTCCTTCAGGCACTCCAGGCCGTACAGGGCGGCGCAGGGGTGGGAGGAGATAGCGGCCACGTGCTTGTCGCCCCGCTCGGCCACCATTTGGGCGGCTGCGGCGGTGTTGTCACAGGGCACCACCCGCACGCCGTTGAGGCCTGTCAGGAAGCGGCTGCACTGGCCGATGGCCTGCTCGTGGGAGTAGATCTCCGTGATGTCGGAGAGCTTGGCGCCGGGCAGGGCCAGCAGCTCGTGGCGGATGCACAGGCGGGTGGAGCGCACCACGGACAGCTTGTGGTCCTGGAGCAGCTCATAGACCGCTCTCACGGAGCCGTTGGAGCTGTTCTCGATGGGCAGCACGCCGAATTTGCACAGGCCCGACTCCACGGCGGAGGCCACGGCCTGGAAGGTCTTGACGTAGACGATGTTGCCCCGGGGCAGGATGCGGTCGCAGGCCACCTGGGAGTTGGCGCCCTCCACGCCCTGGCAGGCCACCAGGCCCGTCTGGGGGAACACCTCGCCGCCGGCGGCCAGGGAGGCTTTCACCTGGGCCTCCACATGGGTGGGGGCGTCGATCAGCTCCGCCTGCCGGGACCGGGCCAGCTCAAAGAGGGTGGAGAAGAGGTGATAGGCGTAGCGCTCCTTGTCGCCGGACTTCTCCGTGACCTTGGCCAGGATCTCCCGCTCCCGCTGCTTGTTGAGGATGGGCAGGCGGTGCTCATTCTTGTAGGCGGCCACTTCGTCGGACAGCTGCATCCGCTGGAGGAACAGCTCCAGCAGCTGGTCGTCCACGGCGTCGATTTTCGTGCGGATCTCAGAAAGTTCCATGATTACCCTCCAATAATAAATCTAACAGCACGGCGGCGGTGACCGCCTCCACCACCGGGACGGCCCGGTGGGCGATGCAGGGGTCGTGACGGCCCCGGATCTCCAGATCGGTTTCCTCCATGGTGGACAGCCGCACGGTCCTCTGCGGCCGGGCGATGGACGGCGTCGGCTTGAAGGCCGCCCGCAGAAGGAGCGGCATCCCGGTGGTGATGCCTCCCAGGATGCCCCCGGCCCGGTTGGACTCCGCGGCCACAGCGCCGTGGTCCAGGACGAAGGGGTCGTTGTTCTCGGAGCCCCGGAGCCGGGCGGCGTCAAAGCCCGCGCCGAACTCCAGCCCCTTCACGGCGGGGATGCCGAAAAGGGCTGCCGCCAGGCGGTTCTCCACCCCGTCGAACATGGGATCTCCCAGCCCGGCGGGCAGGCCGGTGGCGGCGCACTCCACGATGCCGCCCACGGAGTCCAGGTCCTCCCGGGCCGCCAGGATGGCGGCTCGCATCCGCTCTCCGGCGCCGTCGTCCAGCACCGGGAAGGCCTTGGCGGCCACCTCCTGAAACAGCTCCGCCGAGGGACGCAGGGGGAAGGGCGCGTCGGGGATCCCGGCCACTTCTTTTAAGTGGGCGCCCACGAAAACACCCCGGCGGGCCAGGATCTGCTTGGCGATGCCGCCCGCGATGCAAAGGGGCGCCGTCAGCCGGCCGGAGAAGTGGCCGCCGCCCCGCATGTCCGCGCGGCCGCCCCACTTGATGCCGGCGGTGTAGTCCGCGTGGCCGGGGCGGGGAGTGTCGGTGAGCCCGGCGTAGTCCCCGGAGTGCTGGTCGCCGTTTTGGATGACGGCGCACAGCGGCGCGCCGCAGGTCATCCCGTTTTCAAGACCCGACAAAAAGGTCGGTGCGTCGGCCTCCTTCCGGGCGGTGGAGAGGGGATTTTTCCCCGGTTTCCGCCGGTCCAGGAAGGCTTGCAGCTCGGTGAGGTCCACGGCCTCGCCCGCGGGCAGGCCGTCCACCACCACGCCGATGGCCGTTCCGTGGGACTGGCCGAACACGCTGATCTTCAAAAGGTGTCCGAACTCAGAGGACATGGATCTCACCTCCCAGGGATTGGTAGACCTCCCAGAAATCCGGGTAGGATTTTTTCACGCACTCCGCGCCCAGCAGCGTCACCGGGCCCGTGCAGCCGGTGGCGGCGATGGCCGCCATCATGGCGATGCGGTGGTCGCCCGCGCAGTCCACGGTGCCGCCGGGCAGGGAGGGCTTTCCGATGATGATGAGCCGCTCCGGCTCCTCGGTCACGTCGGCTCCCAGGGCCCGCAGGGCGGCGGTGATGGTGGCCAGCCGGTCGCTCTCCTTGATCCGCAGCCGCCCGGCGTCCTTGAGATAGAGGTCCCCGTTGAGCAGGGCCCCCCAGGCCGCAAGCGGCGGCGCCAGGTCCGGGCAGTGGGTGAGGGGCAGGCTGACGCTGCCAACGCAGGGAGTGGACCAGCCGGGCCGCGCCGGGATCTGCCGATCCGGCCGGGCGGGCGCGGCGGAGGCGGGACCCCAGATGGGCGCCGTGACGCCGCCGTGTAAAGGTTCTCCCCGCAGCATTTCGGCAAAGCTGGCCATGACCCGGTCCCCCTGGATGGATTTGGGGTTCAATCCCGCAATGGTCACGGCGTTGCCCAGGCCCTGGGCGGCGTACCAGAAGGCCGCCTGGGACCAGTCGGCCTCCACCGCCGCCTCAAGGGGCTGGTAGCGCTGGTTCCCGGGGATGAACAGGGTGCTGCCCTCCCGCCACTGGGTGCGGACACCGGCCAGCGCCATGGCCTCCCGGGTCATGTTGATGTAGCCCACGCTCTCCAGGCGCGTGGTGGGGATCAGAACGGAGTCCCCCTCCAGCAGAGGCAGGGCGAACAGGAGGCCGGTGAAGAACTGGCTGGAGACGTTGCCCGCCAGGCGGTACTCCCCCGGAGTCAGCCGGCCCCGGACGGTGAGGACGCCGTCCTTCTGCTCAAAAAAGATGCCCTTTTCCCGGAACAGGTCAAAATAGGGGCCCTGGGGCCGCTCCATGAGCCGGCCGCGGCCGGTGAACACGCCGCCGCCCGTCGCCGCCAGGGCGATGGGGATGAAGAAGCGCAGGGTGGAGCCGCTCTCCCCGCAGTCCAGCAGGGGCAGGTCCGCCCCGGTCCGGCGGCCGCCGGTGCCGGTGATCTCCAGCACGCCGGGGGCGGTCTCCCGCCAGCGGCCGCCCAGGGCCGTCAGGCACCGGAGGGTGGCCTCCACGTCCTGGCTCATGGCCACGCCCCGGACGGTGCTGATTCCGTTCGACAGGACGGCGGCGATCGCCAGCCGGTGGGCCTGGGATTTGCTGGGCGGGGGCGTCACGGTGCCGGAGAGCTTTTTCGGAGTGATCTGAAGGTCCATTTACGCCTCCCATCCCGCCTGGATCACCGGCAGCAGGTCCTCCACCGGCATCTTCCGCAGGCCGCAGTTTCCGATGCGCCGGGGGATCACCAGGGTGATCTCACCGCCGGCGCGCTTCTTGTCGGCCAGGGCCGCCTCCGCCAGGGCCTGGGGCGGATAGGCCGTGCCCGTGGGCAGGCCGTTTTTCGTCAGACATGCGGCGATGCGGCCGGCGATGGGGCCGTCGGTCCAGCCCAGACGCTCGGCGGACCGGGCGATGACGGCCAGGCCCGCCGCCACGGCGTGGCCGTGGGGAATGGCGTACTGGCTGCACTTTTCAATGGCGTGGCCTACGGTGTGGCCCAGGTTTAAGAGCTTCCGCTCTCCCTGCTCCTTCTCGTCCCGCTCCACCACGCCGGCCTTGTAGGTGACGCACCGGGCGATGACGGCCGCCGGGTCGGCGGTGAGGGTGCCGTCTTCGAAGAGGGCGAAGAGGGACTCGTCGCACAGGACCCCGGTCTTGATGGCCTCGGCGGCGCCGTCGGCAAAGATGTCGGCTGGCAGCGTGCACAGGCAGTCCGTGTCGCAGAGCACCGCGGCGGGCTGGAGGAAGGCCCCGGCCAGGTTCTTTCCGGCGGCCAGATCGATGGCGGTCTTGCCGCCCACGGAGGAGTCCACGGCGGCCAGCAGGGTGGTGGGGATCTGGACGTACCGGATGCCCCGCAGGTACACGGCGGCGGCGAAGCCCGCCATGTCGCCCGCCACGCCGCCGCCCAGGGCCACCACGCAGTCGGTCCGGGTCAGATGCTCCCGGGCCAGGAACTCCAGGATGTCCGACAGGGTGGAGAGGTTCTTCCGGGCCTCCCCCGCCGGGAAGGTAAAGGTGCTGACGGCGAACTCCGCCTGGCGCAGGCTCTCCGTGACGGTGCGGAGGTACAGGGGCGCCACGGTGGTGTCGGCGACGACCGCGGCGCGGCAGGGGGGCAGCACGTCCCGCAGACGCCCGCCGCACTGGGCCAGCAGGCCCGGTCCGATGGTCACCTGATAGGGCGGGACCGTGCCCACGGGGATCACTTGGATGGTATCAGCCATGGGAAAACTCCCTTTCTCATTCTTGTGGGGTCAGTTGCCGCCGGCGGTGGCCTTTTTCTCCCGGCCCTCCCGCAGGAGCGCCCGCAGGGCGTCGGCGTCTCCGGCTTTCAGGGCGTCCAGATACTCGGTCAGGTGCCGGATCAGCACCTCCAGCTCGCCGGTGAGGTAGTCGGCGTCGTCCAGAAACAGCTCCGTCCACATGTCCTCGTCCAGCCGGGCCACACGGGTCATGTCCTGGAAGCTGCCGGCGGAGAAGCCGCGGCGCTTCTGGGCCTCCGGAGACTTGACGTAGGCGCTGGAGGTGATATGGGCCAGCTGGGAGGTGAAGGCGATGATGCGGTCGTGCTCTTCCGGGGTGGAGAAGGTGAGCCCGGCGAAGCCGATGTCCAGGAAGAAGGCCTTCAGCGTCTCCAGCAGCATCATGTCCGTCCGCTTGTCGGGGGTCAGGATCATGGACGCGCCCACGTACAGGTCGTCGCTGGCGGCGGTGAAGCCGCTCCGCTCTTTGCCCGCCATGGGGTGGCCCCCGATGTAGGCGAAGCCGTGGGCCTCGGCGATGGGGGCCAGGGCCTCCACCACCGTGCGCTTGACGCCGCACAGGTCCACCAGGATGGCGCTCCTGGCGATCTTGTCCGCGTGGGCCTGGACCCACGCCACGGCGGCGCCGGGCCGGATGGCCACCAGCACCAGGTCGCACGCGGGCAGGTTCTCATCCGTCAGGGGCGCATCGATGGCGCCGCACATCCGGGCCATGGTCATGGTCTCGTGGTCTAGGTCGATGCCGTAGACCGTGTGGGCGGTGCGGGTCTTGATGCTCTTGGCCATGGACCCGCCGATGAGGCCCAGGCCGACGATGCCGACTTTCATGGCTTATCCCTCCAGTTCCTTCATGGTGGCGTGGAGCTTCAAAAGCTTCTTGGCCAGGGGATCGAACACCTCGGGCCGCAGGGACTGAGGACCGTCGCACAGGGCGTGGGCCGGGTCGTTGTGGACCTCGATCTGGAGGCCGTCGGCGCCGGTGGCCACGGCGCCCAGGGCCAGGGGCTCCACCAGCCAGCTCTTGCCGGTGGCATGGCTGGGATCGATGATGATGGGCAGGTGGGTCAGCTTGCGCAGCACGGGAATGGCGGCCAGGTCCAGCGTGTTGCGGGTGTAGCTCTCGAAGGTGCGGATGCCCCGCTCGCAGAGGATGACGCTCTCATTGCCGCCGGCCATGACGTACTCGGCGCTCATAAGCCACTCCTCATAGGTGGCGGACATGCCCCGCTTGATCATGACGGGCTTGTCCTGATGGCCCACGGCCTTGAGAAGGTCAAAGTTCTGCATGTTCCGGGCGCCGATCTGGATGACGTCCACGTCCTTGAACAACGGCAGCTGGCTCAGGTCCATCAGCTCGGTCACGATGGGCAGGCCCGTCTCCTGCCGGGCCACCTTCAGATACTCCAGACCCGTGGCGCCCAGGCCCTGGAAGGAGTAGGGGGAGGTGCGGGGCTTGAAGGCGCCGCCCCGCAGCATGGTGGCGCCGCTGGCCTTCACGGCCTTGGCGATGGCCACCACCTGCTCCTCGCTCTCCACGGAGCAGGGACCGGCCATGATGGTCAACGTGCCGCCGCCGATCTGGGTATCGCCAACCTTCACCACGGTGTCCTCCGGGTGGAACTTGCGGTTGGCGTTCTTGTAGGGCTCCTGGACCCGCTTGACGTCCTCCACGATGTCCAGCGCGGCGATCAGGTCAATGTCCAGAGCAGAGGTGTCGCCCACCAGGCCCAGGATGGTGTGGGCCTCGCCGATGCTGGTGTGGATGGTGATGCCCTTCTCCTGGAGCCAGGCGATCAGGCTCTCCAGCTGGTCACGGTTGGGGTTGTGTTTCAGTACGACGATCATGGTGTGTTTCCTCCTAAACAAATACAATGTATCAATGGGATCGGAATGAAAAAAGACCCGCAGCCGGTCCGGCTGCGGGTCGTGATGCACTGACAGTTTCTGACAATGCCCTTGTTACGCGCCCACGTGTTCAGCCAAACCGAAATAAGCCTTACCATAAAAGTAGGTAAAGCTAAAGTAGCGGTATTCGGCTGCGCGGGCGATCATGGTCATGGCGTTGTCCTCACTGGTCTTTAGATGTTTAAAGCATAACACTTCCCAAAAGAAATGGAAACTGTAAATTCCTACAAAATCCAATTCTGTCCGGCTGGGCCGATTAGGCAGCCTGCCGGACCTGCACCGGGGCCAGCGCCGCGCCGGGCAGGCAGCCGGCCATGAGCAGGCTGGTGGCCTCCAGAATGAACTGGACGTCCATCCGCTGATCGGCGGCGGACTGGCGGTAATAGTCGTGGAGCTGGGCAATGGACTCGGCCACGTTGGCCCGGAACTGCTTGCGCCGCACCGTCCGCTCCGCCAGGTACTCCTGGAGGTAGGCCCGCAGGTCCGTCTCGTACTGGTGGTGGCACAGGAGCGGGTCGGGGTAGTGCTCGTTATGGGGATAGGTGAAGGCGTCGGCCAGGTAGTGGGTGAGCTTGCCCAGGGTATAATACTGCCACATGGTCCAGCGGCGGCGGGCCTGGAGGCGGCGGATACGCCGCTCGATGTACCGGCGGGAGTTGGAATAGTTATGTCCCCGGAACTTGTAGGCCCGGATGGAACCCTTGAGATAGGTCAGGGGGTTGCAGTCCGGCTGAAAGGAACCAAAGAGAAAGGCGAGTTCGAATCGCCGGGCCCGGAAACCATCCACGCTCTCCAGGAGAGAGGAGGCCAGGAGCTTGTGGCTGCGTTTTTGCAAGGCGGCACCTCCAGAAAGTATTTCAACGCGCACAGTATAGCACGCTCATAGGGCGGAATGCAAGGGAAAATATGAAAAAAATCCGCAAAATTTGGGCAAAACGGTTGCGGAAATGTCAGGATATGGGTTAAAATGAGCAGGCATGTGAAAATCAGACAGCCGGGATGCCCGGCGGAAAGGATGTATCATGGAAGAGTTGAAGCCCCGCCGTCGGGGCCGCTGCGCCGGCCGCGGCACCTGGCGGGAGCAATATCGGGCCCTTCAAATGACCGGGGCGGAGGCCGCCGCCCTGATCCGGGACGGGGACGTGCTGGCCTTTTCCGCCATGTCCAACTGGCCCCGGGAGCTGGACGCCGCCCTGGCTGAGCGCCTGCGGACACAGGGGGGTCACGTTGAGGTGGACGCCCACTTCATTCCCGCGGGCACCCGGCTGCTGACGCCGGAGTGCGCGGACCATGTGACCTATAACACCAACTTTTTCGGCGTGGAGCGGACCCTGGCCCCCATGGGCAACGTCCACTATGTGCCCACCCATCTGAGCCAGACGCCGGATTGGCTTCTCTCCCGGCATCCCCGGGCGGCGGTGCTCACCTGCTCGCCGCCGGATGAGAACGGCTGGATGAGCCGGTCCATCTGGGGCACCTGCCTGAACCGGCGGCTTCTGGAGCAGTGCGAGCTGGTGCTGGCGGAGGTCCATCCCGACATGCCCTATATCGAAAGCGACGGGCCCTTCCACACCAAACTCCACGTCTCGGAGGTGGACGGCATCATCGAGACCTCCGGCCCTCTGGTGGAGACTGCCGCCGTCCCCGGCAATGAGGCGGACCGGCGCATCGCCGGATACATCGCCGACATGGTACCTGACGGTGCCTGTTTGCAGCTGGGCCTGGGGGGGCTGGCCAACGCGGTCGGAGAGAATCTGGTCTACGCCGGGAAGCGGGACCTGGGGGTCCAGACAGAGGTGCTGAGCACCGGCATCATGGAGCTGATGAAGGCCGGGGTGGTGAACAACAGCCGCAAGGAGGTCTGCACCGGCCGCACCGTCTGCGCCCATCTGGTGGGGGGACAGTCCCTGTGGGACTTTGCCCGGGAAAACGCCGCCTTCTGCCAGAAGGAGATCGACTTCGTCAACGACTCCCGGGTCATCGCTCAAAACCGCAATGTGGTGTCCATCAACAACGTACTGGAGATCGACTTGACCGGCCAGGCCAACGCCGAGACCGTGGGCAGCTGTCAGTACTCCGGCACCGGCGGTCAGCTGGAGTGGGTCATCGGCTCTCAGTGGTCCCCGGGGGGCAAGAGCATCCTGGCCCTGCGCTCCAGCTACAAAGACAAGGCCGGACAGCTCCACTCCAAAATCGTGCCGCAGCTGGCTCCCGGCAGCGTGGTCACCACGCCCCGGACCTGGGTGCAGTATGTGGTGACAGAGTACGGCGTGGCGGACCTGAAGTACAAGAGCGCTCTGGAGCGTGCCCGGGCCCTCATCGCCATCGCCCACCCGGACTTCCGGGCGGAGCTGGCTGCCGCTGTAAAGAATCTGTAAAAAAGTGGACAAGACCGCCTCCCGTGCCGGAGGCGGTCTTGTTGTCTTTTGCCAAAAGTGGGGGAGGGGGACGCCGTTGTGTTTGACTTCCCGGGACCGGGTCCGTAGAATGGGAGAAAATGACCGCAAAAAGGAGTGGAGTGCCCATGAAAATCCTGCTGCAGATCGGCGTGGTGTTCGGCCTGTACTGGGTGAGCCAGTGCATCGAACAGGTGCTGCCGATCCCCTTTCCCGCCAGCGTCATCAGCCTGCTGCTGTTGCTGTTGCTGCTGCTGACCCGGGTCATCAAAGTGGACCATATCCGGGAGAAGGCGGACTTTCTGCTGGGAAACCTGGGCTTTTTCTTTGTGCCGGTGTCCGTCAGCATCATGAATTACGCCGGGATCATCTGGGAGAACGCCGCCGCCTTCTTCACCATCTGCGTGGTATCCATGGTGCTGACCTACGGCGCCACCGTGGCCGCCGTGCGGCTCACCGTCCGGCTGATGGGCCGGAGAGAGGAGGAGCAGGGATGAGCGCACTGTTGGAGTCCCCCTTCTTCGGCATCGCCCTGACGGTGCTGGCCTACTGGCTGGGCGTCCAGGCTCAGAAGCGGACGGGCCTGGTGATCTGCAACAACATGATCGTCTCCGTGGCGCTGCTGATCGCGGTGCTGACGCTGTTCCACATTCCCTACGAGGCCTATTACGAGGGCGGCAGCGTCATCAATATGTTCCTGGGACCCGCCACTGCCTGTATAGCGGTGACGATCTACGCCAAAAAGGACCTGCTCAAGCGGAACTGGCTGCCGGTGCTGGTGGGGTGCCTGACCGGCGTGGTGGTGTCCGTGGGCAGCATCCTGGTGATGAGCCGCCTGTTCGGCCTGGACGCGGCCATGACCGCCTCCCTGCTGCCCAAGTCCGTGACCACCCCCATCGCCACTGCGGTGTCCGAGGGCCACGGCGGCATCGTCTCCATCACCGTGGCGGCGGTGATCGTCACCGGTATCCTGGGCAATCTGACGGCTCCCTTCCTGGTGAAGCTGTTCCGGGTGAAGGATCCGGTGGCAGTGGGATTGGGCATCGGCGCGTGCAGCCACGCCATGGGCACTGCCAAGGCCCTGGAGATGGGCGAGACCGAGGGGGCCATGAGCGGCCTGGCCATCGGCATGTGCGGCATCATCACCGCCGTGGCGGCCCTGTTTTTCGAGGCGCTGCTGTAAGGAGGCGCGCTCCGCTCCATAGAGCATCAGATCAGACAGGGCCCCGGCCATTCGGCCGGGGCCCTGTTGCGGATATTGCGGGATCAGACGTAGAACATCAGATCGCTGTACACGGGGAAGGGCCAGTAGGAGGCGTCGGTCAGCGTTTCCAGCTTGTCGGCGCCGGCCCGGGCCTCGGCCATCAGGGGGATGATGGTCTCGTGGCAGTAGACCATGGCCCGCACGGTCTCGGCGGGCACCTGGGCCACGGCCTGCTCCAGCCGGCCGCAGGCGTCGGCCAGGGCATCGGTCAGGGCGCCGACCTTGGCGGCGGTGTCCTTTTCGAACTGGCAGCTGACGCCGCAGGAACTCTTCTCCGAAGCCCGGCGGCACAGGTCCGCGCCGTACCGGGACACGGCGGGGAGGATCTGATGCCGGATCATGTCCGCCATGGTGTTGGCTTCGATGGAGATGACGGTGGTGTAATTCTCCATGTGGATCTCCGCCCGGGCGGCGATCTCCTCTTTGGTGTAGATGCCGTGCTTGGTGAACAGCGCCACGTTCTTGGGCGCGGTATAGGCGGGCAGGGCGTCCACGGTGGACACCAGGTTGGAAAGGCCCCGCTTCTCCGCCTCGGCGATCCAGGCGTCGTCGTAGCCGTTGCCGTTGAAGATGATGCGGCGGTGCTCCGTAAAGACCCGCTTGATCAGCTTCTGCAGATCCGCCTGGAAGTCCTGGGACTTCTCCAGCTCGTCGGCGAACTGCTGGAGCTGCTCGGCCATGATGGTGTTCAGGGCGATGTTGGGGCCGGAGATGGACTGGGAGGAGCCCAGCATCCGGAACTCGAACTTGTTGCCGGTGAAGGCCATGGGGGAGGTGCGGTTGCGGTCGGTGTTGTCGCTGCGGATGGCGGGAAGTACGTCGACGCCGATCTCCAGGGTCCGGTTGCCGGCCTCCTTGAACTCCGTGTCGTGGATGATGGACTCCACCACCGCGCCCAGCTCGTCGCCCAGGAAGATGGACAGCACGGCCGGCGGCGCCTCCTGGGCGCCCAGACGGTGGTCGTTGCCCGGGAAGGCCACGGTGGCCCGCAGGAAGTCCTGGTAATCGTCCACGCCCTTGACAAAGGCCGCCAGGAACAGCAGGAACTGGGCGTTCTGCCGGGGGGTGGAGCCGGGCTTGAAGAGGTTCTTGCCGGTGTCGGTGGACAAAGACCAGTTGTCGTGCTTGCCGGAGCCGTTGACGCCGGCGAAGGGCTTTTCATGGAGCAGGCACACCAGGCCGTGGCGCTCCGCCACCTTCTTCATGACCTCCATGGCCAGCTGGTTCTGGTCGCAGGCGCTGTTGGCGTCGGTGTAGATGGGGGCCATCTCGTGCTGGGAGGGGGCCACCTCGTTGTGCTTGGTCTTGCTGAGCACGCCCAGGGCCCACAGCGTCTCGTCCAGGTCCTTCATGTAGGCGGCCACCCGGGGGCGGATGGCGCCGAAGTAGTGATCCTCCAGCTCCTGGCCCTTGGGGGGCTTGGCGCCGAAGAGGGTCCGGCCGCAGAAGCGCAGGTCCTCCCGCTGCTTGTAAAGCTCCTTGTCGATGAGGAAGTACTCCTGCTCGGGGCCAACCTGGGGCGTGACCCGCTTGGTCTCTGTGTCGCCGAAGAGCCGCAGGATGCGCACCGCCTGACGGCTGAGCTCATCCATGGACCGCAGCAGCGGCGTCTTTTTGTCCAGCGCCTGACCGGAGTAGGAGCAGAAGATGGTGGGGATGCACAGACTCCCCTCCTTGATGAAGGCGAAGGAGGTGGGGTCCCAGGCGGTGTAGCCCCGGGCCTCGAAGGTGGCCCGCAGGCCGCCGGAGGGGAAGGAGGAGGCATCGGGCTCGCCCCGGACCAGCTCCTTGCCGGAGAACTCCATGATGATTTTGCCGCCGCCCACAGGCGTGATGAAGCTGTCGTGCTTCTCCGCGGTGACGCCGGTCATGGGCTGGAACCAGTGGGTATAGTGGGTGGCGCCCTTCTCTACGGCCCACTGCTTCATGGCCTCGGCGATCTCATTGGCGGTGGAGATGTCCAGAGAGGTGCCGTCCACGATGCACTTCTTCCACGCCCGGTAGGACGCGGTGGACAGGCGCTCCTTCATGGTCTCCTCGTTGAAAACCAGGCTGCCGAACAGCTCGGGAAGCTTCAGAGTGGTACTCATAGTTGATTCCTCCTATTGTTCTAATGGTATCCTATCATAAAATCGCCGGAACGCAATAGGTAATACTTCCGAAAATCAGCCTCTTACAGGCCGCTGGCTCCGTAATTGGACAGCACCCGGGCGGAGGGGTCCGCCACGTCGCAGCCCTTCCAGGCCCGGTTGGGCATCCAGAAGTCCCGGATCATGGCCGCCTGGCCGGGGTAAACTTGCTCGAACAGCTCCCGGTACAGCAGGCTCTCCTTGGTAAAGGGACGGCAGTAATCGTACTTCCGGGAGAGCTGCTCAAACTGGGCGTCGGTGTAGTACTGCTCGGCGTAGGCCTTCAGATCGTCCACCATGGAGTGGCCCACGGCGTCGGAGAAGGCGGCCTTCTGGCGCCAGAGGATGGACTCCGGCAGCAGATGGTCCTTCTCGAAGGCCCGGCGCAGCAGGTACTTGCCCATGTGGTAGGTGTTCATCTTCAGCGCCGGGTCGATGGACATGACATACCGCACGAAGTCCAGATCGCCGAAGGGGACCCGGGCCTCCAGGGAGTTGACGGAGATGCACCGGTCCGCCCGCAGCACGTCGTACATGTGCAGCTCGGAGATCCGCTTTTGGGCCTCCTGCTGGAAGGCGGCGGGGCTGGGGGCGAAGTCCGTGTACTTGTAGCCGAAGAGCTCGTCGCTGATCTCGCCGGTCAGCAGCACCCGGATGTCGGTATCCCGGTGGATGGCCTTGCAGCACAGGTACATGCCCATGCTGGCCCGGATGGTGGTGATGTCCCAGGTGCCTAAGAGCTTGATGACCTCCGGCAGCGCGGCGATCACCTCGTCCCGGGTCATGTATACCTCCGTGTGGTCGGCGCCGATGAAGTCGGCGGCTTCCCGGGCGTACTTGAGGTCGATGGCGTCGGTGTCCATGCCGATGGCGAAGGTGCGGATCTTCTTGCCCAGAATGACGGAGCTGATGGCGCAGACCAGGGAGGAGTCCAGCCCGCCGGAGAGCAGGAAGCCCAGGGGGGCGTCGGCGTCCAGCCGCTTATCCACGGCGGCAATCAGCCGGTTGCGGATCTCACGGCAGATGGTGTCCAGATCGCCGGTCACATAGTCCCCGGCCACGGCGGCGGGGTCGGCGTAGCGGACGAACTTGCCCTGGGCGTAGTAGTGGCCCGGAGGGAAGGGGAAGACTTTGCGGCACAGGCCTACCAGGTTTTTCGGCTCGCTGGCGAACACGATGGCCCCGGCGCGGTCGTAGCCGTAGTACAGCGGGCGGATGCCGATGGGGTCCCGGGCGGCCACCAGGGAGCCGGTGGCGCCGTCGTAGAGCACCAGGGCGAACTCCGCGTCCAGCCGGGCGAACATCTCCAGGCCGTATTCCCGCCAAAGCGGCAGCAGGATCTCGCAGTCGCTGCCGCTGCGGAAGGTGTAGCCCTGCTGCTCCAGCTGCCGCTTCAGGGGGCGGAAGCCGTAGAGCTCGCCGTTGCACACCACATAGTCCCCGCCCAGCCGGAACGGCTGCATCCCCGCCTCGGTCAATCCCATGATGGCCAGCCGGTGGAAGCACAGGTACCCGTTGGGGGTCTCCACGATCCGGGACATGTCGGGGCCACGGGAGAGGGTGCGGTCGAAATAAGGGCGGATCTCCTCAGGGGTCAGGGTCTTGCGGGAAAAACCCATGATGGAACACATAAACAGCACCTCCAAAAACAAAAAGCGCAGCTACATCCTAAAAATTTTAGGACGAATAGCTGCGATCCGCGGTGCCACCTAATTTGTCCCCCAGGGGGACCACCTTCAAGGCTCCAACAAGCCCGTGTGAGGTAACGATCACAACTCGTCGCACTTACTGGCGGAGGTCCCGCGTTCAGATTGCAGCTACGGAGTGTTCTTCCCACGGATTCTTTGTTACGGGGTTTCCACTGTCCCCCGCTCACTGAAACGGAACGTCCGCGGTACTTTTCTCCATCGACGCCTTTGCCGAAAATGAAATTATGGATGGAGTGTACCATCGCGGACCGCCCGCTGTCAATGACAGATCCGACAAAATGAAACGGCTGCAAAACGAAAAAGTTCTCTGCCAATTCCAAAAAATAGGCGAAAACCGCCGGGGACGGCTGTCTTTCCGAGAAAAGCAGCCGTTCCCGGCGGGCATACGGACGGGAGAACTCAGAGGTTGATCTCCGCCTTCTCCGCGGAGGCGCCGGCAAGCAGGGGCTCCACCCGGGCGAGGAAGGCGTCCACCTGCTCCGGGCAGCGGCCGATGTAGGCGGCGGGGGTCAGCACCGCCGCCATTTCCGCCTCGGTCATGCCGAAGGCGGGTTGGGCGGCCAGGCGGGAGAGCAGGTCGCACTTCTCGCCCTCCTTCATCCGGGCGGTGGCGGCCATGGAGCACTGGCGGATGATCTCGTGGAGCTCCTGGCGGTTGCCGCCCCGCTTGACGGCCTCCATCATTAGGTTCTCCGTGGCGATGAAGGGCAGGTACTCCCGCACGGTGGCCTCCACCACCTTCTCGTTGACGTGGAGCCCGTCGGTGACGTTCTGGGCAAGGCGCAAAATGGCGTCGGCGCAGAGAAAGCCCTCCGGCAGAGAGATCCGGCGGATGGCGGAGTCGTCCAGCGTCCGTTCCAGCCACTGGACGCAGGCGGTGAAGGGGGCGTTCAGGGCGTCGGTCATCAGGTAGCGGGACAGGGAGCAGATCCGCTCGGAGCGCATGGGGTTGCGCTTGTAGGCCATGGCGGAGGACCCAATCTGGTTCTTCTCGAAGGGCTCCTCCACCTGCCGGTCGTGCTGGAGCAGGCGGATGTCGTTTGCCATGCGGTAGCAGCTCTGGGCGATGGAGGAAAGGCAGTTGAGGATGCGGCTGTCCATCTTCCGGGGGTAGGTCTGGCCGCACACCGCAAAGCACCGGTCGAAGCCGAACTCGGCGGCGATCATCCGGTTCATCTCATCGACCTTGTCCCCGTCGCCCTCGAACAGGTCCATAAAGCTGGCCTCGGTGCCGGTGGTGCCCCGGCAGCCCAGGAAGGGGATGCTCTCCAGCACGAAGTCCAGCTCCTCCAGGTCGCTGACGAGGTCCTGCATCCAGAGGGTGGCCCGCTTGCCCACAGTGACCAGCTGGGCGGGCTGATAGTGGGTGTAGCCCAGGGTGGGGGTGGCCTTGTACTGCCGGGCGAACTTGGCCAGGTTCGCCATCACGGACAGCAGCTCTCCCCGCAGATACCGCAGGCCCTCGCGGTAGAGTACCAGGTCCGCGTTGTCGGTGACATAGCAGCTGGTGGCGCCCAGGTGGATGATGCCGGCGGCGGAGGGGGCGGCCAGGCCGTAGGCGTACACGTGGGCCATGACGTCGTGGCGGACCTCCTTCTCCCGGCGGGCGGCGGCGTCGAAGTCAATGTCGGTGACGTGGGCCTCCAGCTCCGCCACCTGCTCCGCGGTGACGGGCAGGCCCAGGGCGTGCTCCGCCCGGGCCAGAGCCACCCACAGCCGCCGCCAGGTCTGGATGCGCATATCGGCGGAGAACAGGTGCAGCATGTACTCCGAGGCGTAGCGGGACGCCAGGGGGGACTCGTAACGGTCTTTGGACATGAAAAGATCCACCTTTCTTGTGTTCAAAAGTAAGGAGGCACCCGGTCGGGTGCCTCCAGAGAGTGCGTTGCATTTCGCCGGAGGCGAAAGAAAGTTGAATTTGTTTTCGGCAGGACACCCTCCAGAGGGGCTTCTCTTGCCCCTTGAGGGGGCAATTCACCTTCTGCGCCTGCCGAAAACTCTTTGACTCAAGCGCCTTGGGCGCGTTCACCAGTGACCGATGTCACTGGTGGTGGGGGAGTTGGAGGGGGAGCCTGCTCCCCCTCCAATCATTACCGGATGATGATGGCCTCCCGCTCCGCGCCCACGGACACGTAGGTGATGCGGCATCCGATGGCCTGCTCCACGTACTCCACATAGTCCCGGGCGGCCTGGGGCAGATCCTCCCACCTGCGCACGCCGGAGATGTCGCACTTCCAGCCGGGCATGGTTTTCATCACCGGCTTGGCGTCGGGCAGCAGGGTGGGGAAGGGGAAGTCGTCGGTGACCTGTCCGTTCAGCTCGTACTGATCGCAGATGGGGATTTCATCCATATAACTGAGCACGTCCAGCTTGGTCAGGGCGATGTCCGTGGCACCCTGGCACTGGATGCCGTACCGGGTGGCCACGATGTCGATGGGGCCCACCCGGCGGGGGCGGCCAGTCTTGGCGCCGTACTCGCCGCCGGCCTCGCGGAGCTTCTCCGCCTCCTCGCCGAACCACTCGCAGGTGAAGGGGCCCTCGCCCACGCAGGAGGAGTAGGCCTTCACCACGCCCACGACCTTCTCGATCTTGGCCTCCGGGTAGCCGGAGCCAACGGGGGCGTAGGCGGCGATGGGGTTGGAGGAGGTGGTCATGGGATAGATGCCGTAATCCAGGTCCCGCAGGGAGCCCAGCTGGGCCTCGAAGAGGATGGACTTGCCGGCCTTGTTGGCCTTGCGCAAGAAGGCGCCGGTGTCGCAGATGAAGGGCTTGATCTTCTCGCCGAACTCCGCCACCCAGGCCTTGAGGTCGTCCATGGTGTAGGGCTTGGCGCCGTAGACCTTGGTGAGGGTCAGGTTCTTCCACTCCAGAATGCCCTCCAGCCGGTCCCAGAGCTTGTCGGGATAGAGCAGCTCACCGGCCAGGACGGTCTTTTTCTGGTACTTGTCGGAGTAGAAGGGGGCGATGCCCTGCTTGGTGGAGCCGTACTTCTTGTCGGCCAGGCGGGCCTCCTCCAGACCGTCCAGATCCCGGTGCCAGGGCAGCAGCAGCGACGCCCGGTCGCTGATTTTCAGATTCTCCGGCGTAATGGACACGCCCTGGGCGGTGATCTCGGAGATCTCCTTCCACAGGTTCTCGCAGTCCAGCGCCACGCCGTTGCCCAGAATGTTCACCACGCCGGGCCGGAAAATACCGGAGGGCAGCAGGTGAAGGGCAAACTTCCCGAATTCGTTGACCACGGTGTGGCCGGCGTTGCCGCCGCCCTGATACCGGACCACCACATCATAGTCGGCGGTGAGCAGGTCCACCATGCGGCCCTTGCCCTCATCGCCCCAGTTGATCCCAACAATGGCGCAATTTGACATACTTCAAAACCCTCCCGGTTGATTTTAACAGTTCCTCCGGTCAGGCATCTCAAGCGCAGGGAGCCTAACCTTTGTTATTATATAGGTTGATCTTTCATAAGTAAAGCAAAAACTTGTAATATCCAGTATCATTTTTTCTAATCCCGCCGTGCGCGGCGGTTTTTCCTTTTCAAAGGGGGAGGGGATGTGATATAATGTCTCCCATGTTTGAACGCCGGCCCCGGGCCGGCTTACAAAAGATAGAGAGAGGTCGAGGGTCTATGGCAGCCATTGGGTTTGACAATCAGCAATATCTCAAAACGCAGTCGGAGCAGATCCGCAGGCGGATCGCCCAGTTCGGCGGCAAGCTGTATCTGGAATTCGGCGGGAAGCTGTTCGACGACTACCATGCCTCCCGGGTCCTGCCGGGCTTTGAGCCGGACAGCAAGGTGCGGATGCTCCAGCAGCTGCGGGAGGACGTGGAGATCGTCATCGCCATCAACGCCGCGGACATCGAGAAGAACAAGGTCCGGGGAGACCTGGGCATCACCTACGACGAGGACGTGCTGCGGCTGATCGACAGCTTCCGGGGCATGGACCTGTACGTGGGCAGTGTGGTGCTGACCCGCTACAGCGGCCAGGGGGCGGCGGACGCCTTTTTGCGCCGCCTGACGGCCCTGGGCATCCGCTGCTACCGCCACTATCCCATCGCCGGATATCCTTCGGACGTGGCCCACATCGTCAGCGACGAGGGCCTGGGCAAGAACGACTACGTGGAGACCAGCCGGCCCCTGGTGGTGGTGACGGCCCCCGGCCCCGGCAGCGGCAAGATGGCCACGTGTCTCAGCCAGCTCTACCACGATTACAAGCGGGGCATTTCCTCCGGTTATGCCAAGTTTGAGACCTTCCCCATCTGGAACCTGCCCCTCAAGCACCCGGTGAACCTGGCCTACGAGGCCGCCACGGCGGACCTGGACGACGTGAACATGATCGACCCCTTCCACCTGGAGGCCTACGGCAAGACCGCCGTCAATTACAACCGGGACGTGGAGATCTTCCCGGTGCTCAGCGCCATCTTTAAAAAGATCCAGGGCCAGTCTCCCTACCAGTCCCCCACGGACATGGGCGTCAACATGGCCGGCAACTGCATCGTGGACGACGCGGTGTGCTGCGCCGCCTCCCGGATGGAGATTTTGCGCCGGTACTACACCGCCGGTGTGGAGCACGTCCAGGGCAAGTGCGAGGAGAACACCGTCCGCAAGCTGGAGCTGGTGATGCAGCAGGCGGGCGTGACGTCGGAGATCTGTCCCGCGGTGTCCGCCGCGCTGACCAAGGCCGAGGCCACCGGCGGCCCCGCCGGCGCCATGGTCCTGCCGGACGGACGGGTGGTCACCGGCCGCACCTCCGACACTCTGGGCGCCGCCTCCGCCATGCTGCTCAACGCCCTGAAGGCCCTGGGCGGCATTGCCGACCACTTCGAGCTGATCTCTTCCCAGGTGCTGGAGCCGGTGTGCCGGCTGAAAACGGAATACCTGGGCCACAAGAACCCCCGCCTCCACACCGACGAGGTGCTCATGGCCCTGACCATCTCCGCCCTGACCAATCCCCTGGCGGAGCTGGCCCAGCAGCAGCTGCCCAAGCTCCGGGGCTGCGACGCCCACTTCACCGTCATCCTCAGCGAGGTGGACGAGACCCTCTTGAAGCGCCTGGGCATCAACGTCAGCTGCGAGCCCCGGTACGAGACCAAGAAGCTGTATCACCGGTAAACCGGTGTCATTCCCGAAAGGAGACCCTATGGACCCCATCATTCAACAGATCGCATCGGAACTGAACAAGCGGCCGGACCACGTGGAGAACGTGGTCCGGCTTTTGGACGAGGGCAACACCATCCCCTTCATCGCCCGCTACCGCAAGGAGCTCCACGGCGCCATGGACGACACTGCCCTGCGGACATTGGAAGAGCGCCTCCAGTACCTGCGGGGCCTGGAGGAGCGGAAGGAGACTGTGAAGAAGGCCATCGCCGACCAGGGCAAGCTGACGGAGGACCTCTCCGCCGCCATCTCCGCCGCCGCCACATTGGCGGAGGTGGAGGACCTGTACCGGCCCTACAAGCAAAAGCGCCGCACCCGGGCCACCATTGCCCGGGAAAAGGGGCTGGAGCCCCTGGCGGCGCTGCTCTTCGCCCAGGGACCCGACTGCCCGGACCCTTTGACCGAGGCCGCCAAATACATCGACCCGGAAAAGGGCGTGGAGACGGCGGAGGAGGCCCTGGCCGGGGCGTCCGACATCGTGGCGGAACGCTTGAGCGACGACGCCGCCCTCCGGGGCAGGCTCCGGGAGCTGGTGCGGAGAAACGGGCGTCTGCGCAGCGAGGCCGCCACGGAGGAGGACACCGTCTACCGCCTGTACTACGACTTCTCCCAGCCCATCTCCCGGCTCCAGGGCCACCAGGTCCTGGCCATCAACCGGGGCGAGCGGGAGGAAAAGCTGAAGGTCGCCCTGGAACTGGACCGGGAGCTGGGCCTCCGGGCCGTCCGGCGCCACGCGGTGGTGCCCGGCAGCGCCGCCATGGACTTCGTCAAGGCCGCGGCGGAGGACGCCTGGGACCGTCTGATCTTCCCCTCGTTGGAGCGGGAGGCCCGGGCGGATCTGACGGAAGCCGCCAGCGAGGGCGCCATCGGCCAGTTCGCCCTGAACCTGCGGCCCCTTCTGATGCAGCCCCCCGTCAAGGGCAAGGTCACCATGGGCCTGGACCCGGGCTACCGCATGGGCTGCAAGGTGGCGGTGGTGGATCCCACCGGCAAGGTACTGGACACCGCCGTGGTCTATCCCACCTACGGTGAGCGGCAGAAGCAGGAGGCCATCACGACGCTCGGCAAGCTGATCCGCAAGGACGGCGTGGCGCACATCGCCATCGGCAACGGCACCGCCAGCCGGGAGACGGAGCAGATGACGGTGGAGCTGATCCATAAAATGGCCGCCGAGGGCATCTCCGTCAGCTATATGATCGTCTCCGAGGCCGGGGCCAGCGTCTACTCCGCCAGCCCCCTGGCGGCGGAGGAATTCCCCCAGTTCGACGTGAACCTCCGCTCCGCCGTGTCCATCGCCCGGCGGCTCCAGGACCCCCTGGCGGAGCTGGTGAAGATCGACCCCAAGGCCATCGGCGTGGGCCAGTACCAGCACGACTGCCCCCAAAAGCGCCTGGACGAGGCCTTGGGCGCCGTGGTGGAGGACTGCGTCAACGCCGTGGGCGTGGACGTGAACACCGCCTCTCCCTCTCTTTTGCAGCGGGTGGCGGGCCTGGGACCCGCCACGGCCAAGAACGTGGCCGCCTACCGGGAGGAAAACGGCCCCTTCACCTCCCGCAAGCAGATCTTGAAGGTGCCCAAGCTGGGCCCCAAGGCCTTTGAGCAGTGCGCGGGCTTTCTGCGGGTGCCGGAGAGCCGAAACGTCCTGGACAACACCGCCGTCCACCCGGAGAGCTACGCCGCGGCGGAAAAGCTGCTCGCCCTCACCGGCCACACCCTGGCCGACGTGAAAGCCGGTGCCCTGGGGGACCTGCGCTCCCAGGTGAAGGCCTACGGCGAGGAGCGGGCTGCGGAGGCGTGCGGCGTGGGCGTGCCCACGCTCATGGACGTGACGGCGGAGCTGATGAAGCCCGGCCGGGACGTCCGGGAGGATCTGCCCAAGCCCATCCTCCGCACCGACGTGCTGGAGATGAAGGACTTAAAGCCCGGCATGGAGCTGACCGGCACCGTCCGCAACGTCATCGACTTCGGCGTGTTCGTGGACATCGGCGTCCATCAGGACGGCCTGGTCCACATCTCCCAGGTGGCGGACAAATTCATCCGGCACCCGTCGGAGGTGGTCTCCGTGGGCGATGTGGTGAAGGTGGTCGTGCTGGACGTGGACGAGAAGAAAAAGCGCATCAGCCTCAGTATGCGCCAGGCCAAGAGCTGAGAGGAGGAACCGTGATGATCCTGACCATCGACCAGGTCAACGACGCGCTGGACGAGATGGCGGAGGGCTTTCCGCAGGTGCTCTTTGAGGAGCTCAACGGCGGGGTGAACCTGCTGGAGGAGGCCCTGCCGGATCCCCAGTTCCCGGAGGGGGAGATGTATATTCTGGGGGAGTACTGCGAGGATGTGCTGGGCCGGTATATCAATCTCTACTACGGCTCCTTTGCCGCCCTGGCGGAGCGGGAGAACTGGGACCAGGACACCTGGGCCGATGAGCTCTACACCACCCTCTCCCACGAGCTGACCCACCATATGGAGAGCCGGGGCGGCCTCCACGCCCTGGACGACCGGGACGCCGAGGAGTTGGCCCAGTGGCGGGCGGAGTACGCGGCCCGGGAGGGCGAAGCGCCCTGAGAGCACTCCGGCCGCATCACCATCCAAAAACCCCGGCCCGGGACAGCGTCCCGGGCCGGGGTTCTCTTTTTCCCGCGTTGGATCACCGGACCTGCGCCAGGCGGGCGCGGACCTCCGCCTCCCGGGGGATGGAGGGCTCCGCCCCGGGTCGGGTCACGGCGATGGCGGCGGCCATGGCCGCCATGGCCAGGGCCTCCTCCAGGGGCCGTTCCCGGGCCAGCATGGCCAGGAAGTACCCGGTGAAGGTGTCACCGGCGCCGGTGGTGTCCACCGCCCGGGCCGGGAAGCTGGGCTGGAACAGCCGCCGCCCGCCGCTGCGGCACCATGCGCCCTCCCGGCCCAGGGTCAGCACCACGCCCATGGCCGGGTAGCGGGCTTCCAGCGCGTCCAGAATGGCCCGAGGCTCCTCTGCCCCGGTGAGCTGGGCACCCTCCAGCCGGTTGATGAGCAGCCAGGCAAGGCCGCCGAGGTCCGCTTGCAGCAGGGCCTCGTCCACCGGGGAGGCGTTGAGGCACACCCGGTGGCCCCGCGCCGCCGCCAGGGCCAGCAGGTCGGCGAGGCCCGACGTCTCGTTCTGGGTCAGCACATAGGCCGGGGCGGGGAGCCGGTCCAGGACCTGCCGGATGTATCCGGCGGTGACGGCGCCGTTGGAGCCCCGGCAGAGCAGGATGCAGTTCTCCCCGGTCCCGGAGACCTGGATCACCGTGTGGCCCTGGGGCAGGGGACAGTCCGCCAGGAGGGCGGTGTCCGCGCCGCTGCGCTCCAGCACCGCCCGCAGCGCCTCTCCGCCCGCGCCCAGCATCCCGGCGTGGCGGACCGCCGCCCCGGCCCGGGCGGCGGCCACGGACTGATTGAGGCCCTTTCCGCCGCAGTAGACGGCCCGGCCCTCCACGGCCAGGGTCTCCCCGGGGCGGACGAAGTCCGGCACGGTATACACATAGTCCAGGTTCATGGACCCGAAATTGACGATCTCCATAGGCTGCCTCCCGGTGCGGTTTTCCTCAGTATAGCGCGGCGGGCGGAAAAAGGGAAGGGGAGCGGCGTTCGCCGCTCCCCTGTTTGATCATATTACGGCCCCGTCCCGGTGCCGTCGCAGCGCCAGCCGTCATCGGAGAGGTACATGGGTCCCATCTGCCGGTTCATGAAGGCCCCCTCCGGGGCCTCGCCGTAGGCGCCGGTATAGTTTTCGGTGTTCCCGGCCATGTTCCAGCTGAGGGACGCCTCGTTTTCCGGCACGAAGATGCGATAGTAGTGGAAGTAGAAGTGCTCTGTCTCCAGCATGAAGGGCTGGTACCAGCTGTCCATGGCCTCCTCGTCCAGCTCCACCACATTGCGCACGTAGGTCAGGGCGTACTTGCTGCCCGGCGTCACCTGGAGACCGACTGCCTGCACCGCGTCCACCCAGGCCTGGGCGACGGCCAGGTGGTCCTGCCCGGTGTCCGGGATCACGATGTCGCCCCGGAGGACATCCAGCTCCACCTCGTCGTACCAGAACCGCAGGTGGTCGAAGATGCTGCCATAGGGCATCGCGTCCGCGCTCTCCGCCCGGAGCCAGTAAGTCTGGCCGCTGTCGGTGCAGCGGACCAGGTCGCTGCCGGTCCAGACCTGGATGGCGTACCGACCATCCGGGGAGGAGAGGATCAGGGAGGCCTCCGGCTCCGGAGAGGACGGCAGGCCTTCCTCCGCCCGGGACCAGCTGAAGGCGTAGGGGGAGGAGAAATGGAGGGCGGTGTACTGGGCGTTGGCGGTGCCCCCGGGCGTGGTCACATACCGTCCGCCGCCCACGCCGTCGGCCCGGAGCATCTCCATGACCAGCGTCTCATTGCTGCGGATGGCGTCCATCAGCATCCCGGCCTGGACGTCGGCGGTGAGCGGTGCGTCCGACTGCTCATCGAACCAGGCCCGGATGGCCTCTGCGGCCCCGCCGCCGTGGACAGCGGTCACCTGATAGATGGTGCTGCCGCCCTTGTCGGTATACTGCACGTAGGGGCTGCCGAAGAACACCCGGAGCATATAGAGCTCGTCGGGGTCATGGAGGGTGAGGAAGTAGTCCCCCTCCTCCTCTGAGGCCCAGGGGTCCGTGGCGATGGGCCAGGTCCAGCGGGTGTCCACCCAGCTGTACCCGTCGCCGGTGAGCTTGTTCAGCAGGACCCGGACCGTCGGGTCCGAGGTGGAGACGGACAGGGCGTCCGTCTGCCAGGTGCCGCCGCTGTTGTACTCCAGGTTCACCTCCAGCCGCCCGGTGAAGTTCTGGAGCACCTGCGTCAGGTCCTTGGCGGCCTGGTCGTTGGCGCTGTATGGGGCGGAGGAGTAGACCTCGCTGAGTGCAAAGCTCTCTGCCGCGGCGTTCAGATGGCCGCCCTCCAGGGAGTGGGCAAAGCGCAGGCACACCTCCATGGGATCGGCGGCCCAATCCGCCTGTCCTGCGTCCGCCTGGGACTGGAGGTCGGCGTAGTAGTCCGCCATGGGCAGGTCCGTGTCGGGCCGGATCACCTGGCGCTGGGGAATTTCTCCGTCGTACCACAGCTGCTCCACGCACCAGACACCGCCCTCTCCCTGGGTGACCGGCTGGGAGAGGATGAAGGACCAGGTGATCTCCCGGCTGCCGTTGACCGCGTAGTAGGGGTAGTAGGTGGCGGTGATGTGGTCGCCAGCAAACTGATAGGGCTGGCTGCGCATGGCCTGGACGGTCTCCTCCGGGAAGGGCTCCACGCCCGCCACGGCCAGCACCGCCGCCTCCGCCCAGTCCATCAGGGCGGACTGGACGGCCTGGTAATCCTCAGCGTTTTCCGGGGAGAAGTTGACATCCGTGGGGAAGTGGACGGCGTAATAGTACCCGTCGGTGCCTTTAGCAAAGCAGGAGACGCCGCTGGTGTCCACGGCGCACAGATGCCGCTCAAAATCCGCCTGGTCCCAGCGGTTGACCCCGAACAGCCAGCCGCCGTAGTCGCTGTCGTAGTCCGGGGCGTAGTAGTAGGCGAAGCGGAATGTCCCGCCCTCCTCCGCCGGGGCCTCCACGACCACCTGGTCCGCGTATGCCTCCGGCACTTGGGCAAGTGCCGCCCGCACGGCCGCGGTCCGCTCCTCCGCCGTCAGGACGGGGCCCTCCGTCTCCGGAAATTCCACGGACCGGGCAAAGTCCACGGCATCCTCCCGGGTAAAGTTTTTGGCGTTGAGGCTCAGCAGGATGCCGGTGTCATCGCCGGGCCGGGCCAGAAAGACGTACCAGTAGGCGGAGGTCGTCTCCACCGCGGACAGGTCTGTGCCGGAGAGCTCCAGCTCGCCCAGTTCCGCGGCGGTGTAGAGGTCGTGCTCCGCGTACAGCAGCGCCGCCGGGGCGGCCAGGCCGGACAGGGACTCCGACTCTCCGCAGTCGGTGTGGTTCCAGGTGGGCAGGGCCTCCCGGATGGTCTCCCCTTCCCAGGTGAGCCAGCTGGCGGGAAAGACGCCCGCCATGCCGGCGGCGGTCCACTGGGGCGGCGTGCCGTCCCCAAAGTCGGAATAGACGTCGGGGGAGAACCGGTATCCGCCGCCGTAGCCCAGGGTGTCGCTGTACGCCTCCAGCGTCAGCCCCTCCGGCAGCACCAGGGAGATGCCCAGCTCCGGCAGCTCCACGGCGGCGGAGCGGTCGGCCCGGGCGCCGGTGAAGGTGGCGGCGGCCGCGACGGCCACCGCGGTCACCAGGCACAGTGCCGTCACCGCCAGCATCCGGGGCTTTTTCGCGATCAGGGCGACGCGCTCTTTCAATCCGCTCTTGCCGCTGCGCATGGTGGTGGCGGTCTGCAAAAGGCTCCCGGGGGAGACCCCGGCGGCCACCAGTCCCACCAGTGTCCGGCCGTAGGCGATGCGCTCCGCCTCGCCCAGACGGCGGATGGCCCCCTCGTCGCAGGCAAGCTCACAGTCCCGCCGGGACAACGCCGCCGCCCACCACACCAGGGGGTCGAACCAATACAGGCACAGACACGCCGCCCGGACCAGCGACCACCAGGGGTCTCCCTGGCGGCGGTGGGTCAGCTCGTGGGCCAGGACGTGCCGCAGCCGTACTGGGTCCGCTTCACAGGCCGGCGTCACGTAGATCCGCTGTCGGACAAGGCCCAGCAGGCAGGGAGAGGGCACCGCCGCCGACACGTACACCGGCACCGGGCTCTCCGCCCCCTCCAGACGCCGGGCGCCCTTCCGGGCCCGGGCGGAGAAGGCCAGGTTCACAGTCAGGAACCAGAACGCCATCACCGCGGCGCCGCAGAGCCGCACGGTCCGCAGCACCGCGCCCAGATCGAAGATCTGCTCCGCCGGGACGGTGGTGTAGTCCGTGCCCGCCGGCGGGGCCTCCCCCACCGGATAGAAGTGGCGGATGCCGGAGTCGTCATAGTAGATGGCGACCTCCTGATTGTCGGCGGTGGTCCCGGTCTCCGGCGCCGGGGCGGAAGTGGTGATCCCGTGAGAGGAGACGTACACCGTGGTGTCCGGCCCCTCCGGCGGCAGGGCGTTGAGCACGCTGAGCCCCGTTCCCGGCAGGGACAGGGGCACCAGCAGCCGCACCGCCGCCAGCAGCCACAGGGCGTACTGGACCCGGGGGCGGATCCGTCCCCGCAGCAGATACCGCAGGGCGATCAGCACCAGGATCAGCAGGCTGGAGGTAAGAAGGATCTCTCTCATGACCGTCCCTCCTCCGCTCTGCGCAGCACGGCGTACAGCTCGTCGATGTCCGCCTGGCTCAAACTCTCCCGCTCCGCCAGGGCGTTGACCAGCAGTCCCACGCTGCCGTGGTAGGCCCGGCTCAGCAGGGAGTCCGTCTCCGCCGCCGCCACTGCCTCCCGGCTGACGGCGGGGCGGAACACCTTGGCCCGGCCGGACTGCTCATAGGCGATCAGGCCCTTTTCCTCCATCCGCCGGACCATGGTGGTGACGGTGCTCTTGGCCCAGCCGGCGGAGACACCCAGCTCCCGCACCAGCTCCATCAGGGTCTTGGGGCCGGTCCACAGCGCCTCCATCACCCGCCACTCGCTGGCGCTGAGGGTCACAGACGCCTTGTCCATGCATCTCGCCTCCTTTTGGCTTACTTTTGTAATCCAATTCTAACACGGGGGACTACGGTTGTCAACCAATTTGACGGGGCAGCCCGGCGGGGAATTGACATTCCCCCGCCGGAATGTTACCCTTTTCGGGAAAGGAGGCGGCGCCATGTACCGTATTTTTCTGGTGGAGGACGACGAGGTGATCGCCGGCGCCGTGGCCCGCTATCTGGAGGGCTGGGGCTACACGGTCCGCTGCGCCCGGGAATTTGACCGGGTGCTTCAGGAGTTTACGGACTTCGACCCCCAGCTGGTGCTGCTGGACATCTCCCTGCCCTTTTTCAACGGCTACCACTGGTGTCAGGAGATCCGGAAGGTCTCCAAAGTGCCCATTTTGTTTCTGACCTCCGCCGGGGACAGCGTCAACACCGTCATGGCCATGCAGCTGGGCGGTGACGACCTGCTCTCCAAGCCCTTTGACCTCCAGGTCCTCTCCGCCAAGGTCCAGGCCATGCTGCGCCGGGCCTATGACTTCGGACCGCCTGCCCAGCTGCTGCGGTGCGGCGGCGCGGTGCTGAACGTGTCCGACGGGACGCTGACGGCGGGTGGGCAGCGCCTGGAGCTGACGCGGAATGAGCTGCGCATTTTGCAGATGCTGCTGGAGCGCAAGGGACAGACCGTCAGCCGGGAGGCGCTGATGACCCGGCTGTGGGAGTCCGACAGCTTTGTGGATGAGAACACCCTCACCGTCAACGTGGGCCGTCTGCGGCGGAAGCTGGAGGCGGCGGGGCTGCCGGACCTGATCCGCACCCGCAAGGGCGAGGGGTATCTGGCGGAGGAGCCGGTATGATGCTGCTGGCCTATCTGCGGCGGCAGTGGAAGCTGCTGGTGCTGCTGGCGGGGATCGCCGCCGTGTTCGCGGCGGTATTCTCCCTGTACGATCTGCCGGTGGAGGCGGTGGGCTATGCGGCGGCGCTGTGCCTGGCGCTGGGGGCAGTGCTGTTCGGCCTGGGCTTCCGGCGCTTTTGCGCCCGGCACCGGGAGCTGCGGCGGCTGCTGGACCGGGCGGAGGAGCCGGTGCTGCCCCTGCCGCCCGCAGGGGATCTGCTGGAGGAGGACTATCAGGCCCTGCTGACGGCGGTGGCCGCCCACCGCACCCGCCTGCTGGCCCGGGAGCGGGACAAGCTGGAGGACATGACCGACTACTACACCCTCTGGGCCCACCAGATCAAGACCCCTATGGCCGCCGCCGGCCTGCTGCTTCAGGAGGATCCGCCGCCCCGGGAGCAGCTGGAGGCGGAGCTTATCAAGATCGGCCAGTATGTGGACATGGTGCTGGGGTATCTGCGGCTGGACAGCGACTCCACGGACTACGTCTTTTGCGACACGGACCTGGACGCGCTGCTGCGCCAGGCGGTGCGGAAGTTTGCCCGGCTGTTTATCCTGAGGCACATCGCCCTGGATTTCCGGGAGACGGGCCGCGCGGTGCTGACCGACGGCAAGTGGCTCTCCTTCGTGGTGGAGCAGCTGCTGTCCAACGCGCTGAAGTACACGCCCTCCGGCGGCACCGTCCGCATCTACGCCGACGGGGAGACGCTGGTCATTGCCGACAGCGGCATCGGCATCCGGGAGGAGGATCTGCCCCGGATCTTTGAAAAGGGCTTCACCGGCTACAACGGCCGCACCGGGCAGAAGTCCACCGGCATCGGGCTGTACCTCAGCCGCCGGGTGACGGAGAAGCTGGGCCATGACCTGACCATCGTCTCCCGGCCGGGCCGGGGCACCATCGCCCGGCTGGACCTGAGCCGCCGGAAGCGGACCATGGAGTAAACCTTACGAAACTGTAAGATACGGAGCCGGACTGTAAGCCAGGACCATGGCGGACAGCCCGGCTCCCCTGCTATACTGGGGCCAATCCAAGCAAGGAGGCGTTTGCCTATGGCACTGCTGGAAGTACAGCATTTACAGAAGATCTACACCACCCGCTTCGGCGGCAATCCCGTCCAGGCCCTGTCCAACGTGAATTTTTCCGTGGAGCCGGGGGAGTACGTGGCCATCATGGGCGAGTCCGGCTCCGGCAAGACCACCCTTTTGAACATCCTGGCGGCCCTGGACCGGCCCACCGCCGGGGAGGTGTTTTTGAACGGCAAGGCCCTCTCGGACATCCGGGAGCGGGATCTGGCGGCCTTCCGCCGGTCCCACCTGGGCTTTGTGTTCCAGGACTTCAACCTGCTGGACACCTTCTCCCTCCGGGACAATATCTTCCTGCCCCTGGTGCTGGCGGGGACCGACTATCCCGCCATGCAGAAAAAGCTCCAGCCCATTGCGGAGCAGCTGGGCATCGCCGACATCCTCTCCAAGTACCCCTACGAGGTCTCCGGCGGCCAGAAGCAGCGGGCGGCGGTGGCCCGGGCCCTCATTACGGACCCCCAGATCGTCCTGGCAGACGAGCCCACCGGCGCCCTGGACTCCCGGGCCTCGGACAACCTGCTGGACCTGTTCGGCCAGGTCAACGCCGGGGGCCAGACCATTTTGATGGTAACGCACTCGGTGAAGGCGGCCAGCCACGCGGGCCGGGTGCTGTTCCTGCGGGACGGGGAGGTGTACCACCAGATCTACCGGGGCAGCGAAAGCCGGGAGAGCCAGTTCCGCCGGATCTCCGACACGCTGACGGTCCTGGCGGAGGGAGGCGGCCCCCATGCGTAAGTCCGGCTTCTTTCCCCGGCTGGCCCTGGTGAACCTGCTGCGCAACGGCCGGTACTACGGGCCGTACCTGCTCTCCTGCGGCGGTACCGCCGCCATGTTCTATATCCTCCGCTACCTGACGGAGAGCGACATCGTCTCCTCCGTCCGAGGGGGCGCGTACCTCCAGAGCCTGATGTACCTGGGGTGCATCGTGGTGGCCCTGTTTTCCGTGGTGCTGCTGCTTTACGCCAACAGCTTCGTCATGAAGCGGCGGCAGCGGGAGCTGGGATTGTACAACATCCTGGGGCTGGAGAAGCGCCACATCGCCCTGCTGTGCCTGTGGGAGACCCTCTATTGCGCTCTGGCGGCCATTGCGGGCGGTATCGCCGCCGGCATCCTCTTCAGCAAGCTGACGCTGCTGCTCCTGCTGCAGATCGCGCGGCTGCCGGTGGAGTTTGGCTTTGAGATCAGCGTGCCGGCCATTTTCTCCGCCGCCTCGCTCTTTGCCGTCCTCTTTGCCCTGACCCTGGTGTGCAATCTCTTTCGGGTGGGCCGGGCCCGGCCGGTGGAGCTGCTCCACAGTGAGGCGCAGGGAGAGCGGGAACCCAGGACCCGGAGGCTGCTGGTGGTCCTGGGCCTCATGACCCTGGGCGGCGGCTACTTTCTCTCCTGGAAGGTACAGAATCCCACAGAGGCCCTGGTCCTGTTTTTCCTGGCGGTGGTGCTGGTGATGATCGGCACCTACTGCCTGTTCGCCGCCGGGTCCGTGGCGGTCCTCAAGGCTCTGCGGGCCAATCCCGGCTACTATTACCAGACCCGGCACTTCACCGCCGTGGCAGGCCTCCTGCACCGGATGAAGCAAAACGCTGTGGGCCTTGCCAACATCTGCATCCTCTCCACCATGGTGCTGGTGACGGTATCCACCACCGTCAGCCTCTACACCGGCATGGAATCCTCCCTGGACCAGATGTTTCCCCACGATGTGGACATCATCCAGTACCTGACCGACCGCGGCGACGAGGAGGCATTGCTCACACAGGAGGAGCTGATCGCCCAGGTGGAGCGGAACCTGTCCGCCGCCGGCCGAAAGGCAGAGCAGATCCAGTGGTATACCCGGACGGACACCGTGGGCTATTACTCCGGCAATACCTTCTCCCTCAATTTCCAGGAGGGCATCAGCACCCGGCTGGAACTGCTGACGGCAGAGGCGTACGGCCGCCTCACCGGCAGGGCTGCGGCCCTGGAGCCGGACCAGGTCCTGGTCCAGACAAAGAACCTGACGCTGCCGGAGACCTTTTATATTGAGAACCTTCCCTTCCATGTGGCCGGGACTGTGGCGGACTTTCCACGGCGCAATACCACCGCACTGGTCTCCGGCCAGTCGGCGGACGTCTTTTTGGTGGTGGCGGATGAGAGCGTGATCTCCGCCATCGGCGCCCAGAGCCGCAATGGCCTGGACCGGGAATTCCGCATCCAGATGGACCTGGACGGAACGGAGGCGCAGAAGCTGGCCTGCGTGGATCTGCTCCTGAACGGGACCGGGGGCGGAACCGCCTTCAACAGCCGGCAGGACAACGCGGCAAACCTCTACGCCATGTACGGCGGGTTCCTGTTTCTGGGCATTTTCCTGGGCCTGCTGTTCCTGCTGGCTACGGCCCTCATCATCTATTACAAGCAGATCTCCGAGGGGTACGAGGACCAGCGGCGCTATACTATTTTGCAGCAGGTGGGCATGACGGACCGGGAGGTCCGCTCCTCCATCCACAGCCAGATCCTGCTGGTGTTTTTCCTGCCGCTGGTCACGGCGGGCATCCACACGGCGGCGGCCTATCCCATGGTCTCCAAGCTGCTGGCCCTGTTCCAGCTGACCAGCACCGGCCATTATGCTCTGTGCACGGCGGGGACCTTCGCGGTGTTCTGCGCCGTCTACGCCTTGGTCTACGGCCTGACGGCCCGGGCCTACCGGCGGATCGTGGCGTGATCCCCATTTATCAAAACGGCGCCGGGAGCTTTGCCCCGGCGCCGTTTCGGCGGACGGGGAGTTGACAGCCGGGGCGCGGGCAGGGTAACATGGGAAAAAACGCGGCGGGAGGCGGGATGCGCATGGATATCCGGCAGATCACCTATTTCGTGGCAGTGGCCCAAAACGGCAGCTTCTCCAAGGCGGCGGAGATGCTGTCGCTGTCCCAGCCGGCGCTGTCCCTGGCGGTGAAGAAGCTGGAGGAGGAGCTGGGGGCCAAGCTGTTCTACTCCTTCAACAAGCGCCAGGAGCTCACCGACGAGGGCCGGGCCCTGCTGGACAGCGCCCGGGAGCTGCTGGACGCCTACCAGCGGACCGTGGAAAACGTGCACACCAGCCGCACCAGCCGCTCCGGCACCTTCACCCTGGGCCTCTCGCCCCTGTTCGGCGCCTGCTTCTTCGGGGACCTGATCCCGGAGTTTTACCGGGAGTATCCCGATATCCACATCACCGTCATCGAGGACGGCGCCAACAAGATCGACGAGCGGATCGCCGGAGGGCAGGTGGACCTGGCCGTGACGCTCAAGACCGAGCGGCTGGCCACCTTTGCCAGCTGCCACTTCACCACCCAGCGGAACGTGGCCCTGCTCCACAGGAGTCACCCTCTGGCCGGGGAGAAGGAGCTGACAGTGGCCCAGCTGCGGGAGGAGCCCTTCGCCATCTTCAATCAGGACTTCATCCTCCACCGGCAGATCCTCTCTGCCTGTCACAGCGCCGGGTTCCGGCCCAAGATCGCCCTGCTGAGCAGCCAGTGGGACTTCATGGTGGAGCTGGTGGCCAAGAACCACGCCGTGTCCATCCTGCCCAGGCCCGTGATGGACAAGCACCCGGACCCCAACGTGGCCTGCGTCCCCCTCAGCGACAGCATGAAGTACTGGGACATCGCCCTGGCCTGGAACAAGGAGCGGTATATGTCCAACGCCTGCCGGCTGTTCCTGGACTTCGTCCGTGCCCACCTGCCGCCGGACGACCTGTGAGCGTTTTGCCTTATTTATAAGTTTTACAAATAATTATTCAAATATTATATAAATGAGTTTGTGGGCTACGTGAAAAAGGGCGGCACAGTTTCTGGCAGAATCATCATTGCATTTTGCGCCTTGTTTTTCTAAGATAGAGGGGAAAAGACAGCCGGGGAAGCCAATGCCCGGCGGGAGGTCGGGCCGCGGGCCCGCCCCGGAAAAAAGGAGGAAGTCGTTATGACCATGAAATCCGCTCTCATCACCGGCGCCGCATCCGGCATCGGCAAGGCCTGCGCCGAGAGAATGGCCCGGGAGGGCTACGGCGTGGTGGTGGCTGACGTGAATATGCCCGCCGCCGAGGAACTGGTAAAGGAGCTGACCGCCCAGGGCCTCAGCGCCATCGCCGTCCACATGGACGTGTCCAATGAGGAAGAGGTGGAGGCCGGGTTCGACAAGATGGTGGAGACCTACGGCTCCTGCGATCTGGTCATGTCCAACGCCGGCGTCCAGATCGTCCATCCCTTCGACGAGTATCCCTTCGCCGACTGGAAGAAGATGATGGCCATTCACGCCGACGGCGCCTTTCTGGTGTCCCGGGCGGCCTTCCGCCGCATGAAGGCCTCCGGCAAGGGCGGCCGCATCGTGTTCACCGGCTCCGTCCAGTCCTTCGTGGGCTCCAAGCTGAAAGAGCCCTACAACTTCGCCAAGCACGGCGTGGCGGGCCTGGCCAAGGCCATCGCCCGGGAGGGCGCCGACTACGGCATCTATACCTACACCATCTGCCCCAGCTTCATCAAGACCCCGCTGGTGGAAAAGCAGATCCCCGAGCAGGCCGCCTCCCTGGGCATCACCGAGGAGGAAGTGGTGAAGAACATCATGCTGCGGGATACCGTGGACGGCGTGTTCACCACCGTGGAGGACGTGGCCAACACCCTGGCCTTCCTGGCAAACGACCAGGGCGCCCTCACGGGCCAGTCCCTGCGGCTGACCCACGGCTGGGCCATGATGTAAGGGGGCGGTTCCATGGAGAAGATCGCAGTCTACGGCTCCGGCACCATCGGCTCCTGCCAGGCCACGCTGGTCATCGGCCACGGCCTGCCCTGCACGGTGATCGGCCACTCGGAAAAGGGCCTGGAGCGCTGCCGCAAAGCCATCGCCCAGAACTGGGACGACCTGATCGCCGAGGGCCTGGCCACCGCCTCCAACAAGGAGGCGGCCATGGCGCTGCTGACCGTCACCAACGACCCCGCCGCCCTGGAGGGCCACACCTTTATCTTTGAGGCCGTCACCGAGGGCGCGGCGGAGAAGCGGGCCGTGTACGAGGCTGCTGCCCAGTACGCGGCGGAGGACGCCATCGTGGCCTCCTGCTCCTCCTCCATGGACGCGGAGGTGCTGGCGGCGCTGTCCCCCCGGCCGGAGCATCTGCTGATCGCCCATCCCTTCCAGCCGGTGCATATGCTGCCCCTGGTGGAGGTGGTCCGCCATGAGCGGACGGAGCAGGCGGCCATCGACCGGACCCTGGCCCTGCTGGAGACGCTCCACCGCCAGGTGGTGGTGCTGAACCGCAGCGTGCCGGGCCTGCTGGTCAACCGCTTCGCCCAGGCGCTGTTCCGGGAGTCCATCTACCTCATCGAGCAGGGCGTCACCACCGCGGCGGATATCGACAAGGCGGTGAAGTACGCCATGGGCATGCGCTATGCCTCCATCGGACTGCTGGAGTATTTTGACGCCGTGGGCTTCCAGCTGGAGAGCACCATCGCCCAGAACGTGTACCCGGACCTGTGCGGCACCCGGGAGCTGCAAAAGACCGTCACCGACGGCCTGGCCTCCGGCAAGACCGGCCAGGCGGCGGGCCAGGGCCTGTACGACTGGTCCCAAAAGGAC
This sequence comes from Dysosmobacter sp. Phy, assembly GCF_054476235.1. Taxonomy (NCBI): domain Bacteria; kingdom Bacillati; phylum Bacillota; class Clostridia; order Eubacteriales; family Oscillospiraceae; genus Dysosmobacter; species Dysosmobacter sp. Phy. The sequence continues at coordinate 937,984 of NZ_CM136997.1, read as the reverse complement.
GGCGACGACTTCCGCCGCCGCAAGCAGAGCCCCTATTTCGAGGGCGTCCGGGAGTGGACCATGCCCGGCTGACAGAGATCCTCAGAGCCCCGGCGCACTGCGCGCCGGGGCTTCCTCTTTGCCCCGGCGGGCAGTCCGGTCACTGTGGCGAAAAGAGAGAAACTGTGGATCAGCGATTGACGAAAAGCGGTATATGGCGTATCATTATCCATGCAAATCGCCCGGCGGGCGGGGGAATCTCCGCTGAAACGGGCGGGAAAATCAATGACGGACCGGGAGGATCCCGCCGGGCGGGACCCCCAGGAGAGGAGCGGAACAGCATATGGCAAGCCTGTGGGGCGGCAGATTTGAAAAGGACATGGATGAGATCGTGAAGCGGTACAACGCCTCCATCTTCTTCGACCAGCGGATGTACAACGAGGATATCGACGGCAGCGTGGCCCACGTGACCATGCTGGCCAAGCAGGGCATCGTCACCGAGGCCGAGCGGGACCAGATCATCGCCGGGCTGGAGGGCATCCGGGCGGACATCGCCGCCGGGAAGATCACCTTCACCGTGGAGGACGAGGATATCCACATGGGCGTGGAGAGCCGCCTGATCGCCCGGATCGGCGAGGTGGGCAAGAAGCTCCACACCGCCCGCAGCCGCAACGACCAGTGCCAGGTGGACGGCCGGCTGTATCTGAAAAAGGAGATCCGGGAGATCCTGGAGAGCCTTTGCTGCCTGGAGGACGTGATATTGCGCAAGGCGGAGCAGTACGCCGACGCCATCACCGTGGGCTTCACCCACCTCCAGCACGCTCAGCCCATCACCGTGGGCTTCGTGTTCATGGCCTACTTCCAGATGTTCAAGCGGGACATCCAGCGCCTGCAGGACACTCTGGCGCGCATGGACTACAACCCCCTGGGCTCCTGCGCCCTGGCGGGCACCACCATGCCCATTGACCGCCGCTGCACCAGTGAGCTGCTGGGTTTCGCCGCTCCCTGCGAGAACGCCATGGACGGCGTCAGCGACCGGGATTACAGCCTGGAGTTCCTCTCCGACGCGTCCATCTCCATGATGCACCTGTCCCGCTGGGCGGAGGAGTTCGCCTGGTGGAATTCCTCCGAGTTTGCCTATATCGCCATTGACGACAGCTTCTGCACCGGCAGCAGCATCATGCCCCAGAAAAAGAACCCGGATATGGCGGAGCTGATCCGGGGCAAGGTGGGCCGGGTCTACGGCGACCTGATGCAGCTGCTCACCGTCATGAAGGGCACGCCCCTGGCCTACAACAAGGACTTCCAGGAGGACAAGGAGAGCCTGTTCGACGCCATTGACACCTGGAAGGCCTCCATCGACATCTTTGCCCGGATGCTGGACAAGACGGAGTTCCGCATGGACCAGATCCAAAAGCAGCTGGGCAAGGGCTTCCTCAACGCCACCGACATCGCCGAGCATCTGGCCAGGCAGGGCATCCCCTTCCGGGAGGCCCACTCCATCGTGGGCCGCATGGTCAAGACCTGCGAACACAAGGGCTGCGACTTCGAGGATCTGACGGCGGAGGACCTGGCCGCCATCGACGGCCGGGTGACCCCCGATTCCCTGGGAGACATCAGCATCAGCGCCTGCGTGGACGCCCGGACGTCCTTCGGCGGCACCGCTCCGGCGGAGGTCCGGCGGCAGATCGCCGTGGGCCGGGAGTGGCTCAGCAGCCTGGAGCGGCAGTGACAGCCCTTCGCTGGATGCGGATTCAAAACGGTTTTCCGCCGCCTGCACCGGCGGGAAACCGAAACAGCGCCCTGAGATCACAGATCTCGGGGCGCTGTTTGCCGGCGCTGCAAAAAACGCAGCTGCGGCCGGAGCGCTTTGCCGGACGGAGAGATCCAATGCTCCGGAGCTCTTGAAACTGTGCGGGAAAACGAATATAATTGCTGTGTCAGTTTTTTGTTGCGGGGAGATGCTATGGAATATATCACGGTGCGGCAGGCGGCCCGAAAGTGGAAAGTTTCAGAGCGGCTTGCACAGCAATACTGCGCCAGCGGGCGTATTCATGGTGCGGAAAAGTTTGGGGGGGCCTGGGCCATCCCCGCTGACAGCCGGAAACCGGCAGATCCACGGAAGAAGCAGAGACAGTCTGCCCCGACACGATTGGCGCCCGGGCCCGCTCCGTCGGAGCCTGCCGCCGATCTGATGCCCATGCCGCTGATGAATGGGGCGTTTGTACCGGGACATTGCAGGGAATATGTGGAGGAGATCGCAGATACCCGCCTGCGGGATATTGCACGGGCGGAATACTATTATTTCAGCGGGCGGCCGGAAGAGGCGATTCGGGAGGCGGAGCGGTATCTGAGCCATGAGAATCTGTCGCTGCGTCTGTCGGCCTGCCTGATCTATGCGTACTCCAATCTCTCCGTGGGTCAGATCCGTCGGGCGCAGTACACGCTGGCGGAGGTGCAGGGCGTCCTGGCAGCCGCCGATGAACACACCCCTCCCCAGATGCGGGCGTTGGCTGCTTTTACGGTTACCGCCGCGGCGGTGCTGCTGCACCTGCCCCCGCCGGAGGGAACGGGAGATCTGCGGGAGTATATCCGTTTCCTGCCGCCGGGGCTGCGGATGTTTGCGCTCTACGTACAGGCCCACCACACGTATTTGCAGGGAGACTACGGGAAGAGCATCGGCATTGTGGAGACGGCCTTTGCGGTTCAGGGAGAGGAATTTCCCATTCCCGCCATTTACATACATCTCGCGGCGGTGATGGATTACATGGGCCTCAAACAGCCGGAGCAGGCGCAGGCGCATTTGATGGCCGCCTGGGATCTGGCCCGGCCGGACGATCTGATCGAGGGATTTGGCGAACATCACGGCCTGCTGGGCGGGATGCTGGAGGCGGCTTTGAAAAAGGACTGGCCGGAGGATTTCAAGCGGATCATCTCCATCACCTACCGGTTTTCTGCGGGATGGCGAAAGGTCCACAATCCGGCCACCGGAGAACAGGTGGCGGACAATCTGACGACCACGGAGTTTGCCACCGCCATGCTGGCCGCGCGGGGCTGGACGAATCAGGAGATCGCCGCCCATCTGGGGATCTCTCTCAACACCGTCAAGCAGTACATCTCCACGGTTTTGCAAAAGCTGAATATCAAGCAGCGGAAGGATCTGAAACGATACATGCTGCGTTGAGAGCCATGCCTGCGGAATTCCGCAGGCATAGTCCTTTTTTCCGTGGAAACGGGTGATTGCAAAAAAAGCGTTTCATGCTAAATTGAATTTAGCATACGGCGCCCGTAGGAAATAGGAGACGGAAAACTTGCGCCCTTTTGAAAGGATGCGGGGCAGGGAGGAGATGACGAGCCATGAAGAAAGAACCGGTATGTGAGATCACGGTCACCGGAGTGGAGAACCGGGAGTGGCAGGGCTCGGTGTACTTTCCTGCTTCAGAAAAACGTGTGGCGTTTCAAAGCGTGTTGGAATTGATCAAAGCGGTGGAGGATGCGGCAAAGAGCGAATAGGGAAAGCCGCCGGCTGAGCGCGTTCCGCCTCATACAGCAAACAACAGGCACCTGATTCATTTGGCGAATCAGGTGCCTGTTTCGTTTGAAAGGGGTCTCTGTGGGGAGAGAGCGGTTGAAAATTTCGTGAGGCGCCGGGTGGCTTTTCGATGATAAGATCGCTTTTCGGCGGCGATTGGCGAAAAGCTGTGGGGCGGCGCTCGGGAGCCGGGGGTGCTCCGCAGCTTCCCCAGGAGAGGGGATATCAGCTTTGCCGGAAATCCCGGGCGGACATGCCGGTGCACTTTTTGAACAGCTTGCTGAAATAGTTCTGATTGCTGTATCCCACTTCAAAGGCAATGTCGCTGGTGCGCATCTGGGTGGTTTTCAGCAGAGTTTTTGCCTTGTTGATGCGCAGCAGGGTCAGGTATTCAATAAAGCACTGGCCGGTCTCCTGCCGGAACAGCGTGCTGAAATAGGCTGGGTTGACGTTGACCTGACCCGCCACCACGGCCAGATCCAGGTCCGGTTCGGAAAAGTGCGCCATCATGAACTCCCTGGCCTGGCGGATGACACTGTCGTTTTTGCCGCCTTTGCGCTGATCCCGGAGAAGGATCGTCTGGGTGGCCAGATCCCGCAGGGCTGTTTGAAAACTGGAGAGATCCTGGCTGCTGCCGAATAGCTGGACCACGCTGGGAATGGAGAGGTTCGGCGTGGCGTCCGCCTCGTAGCCAAGCTCCTTCAGAAAGTCCGATACGGCCGTCAGAATGTCCAGACAGACGTAGGTCAGATACAGGTGGCTCATCTGCATCCGCTCCAGCTTTTCCACCATGGAGGCTGCGAAATTGGGCACATCCTTTACGCTTCCGCTGGCCAGCAGATTCCGGAACATCTCTTTTTCCAGGGAGGTATACTGTACGTTGGCGGGCAGATCCCGGCAGTCCCCGGCCAGCACCACGGTGCTCTCCGTCGTCTGGGGCAGGAGCTCCAGCGTCACGTTTGCCGACAGCATGGAGCTGTACAGATCGCCTATGTGGCCGCAGGGGTTGCCGACTGCCGCAGTGATCCGGGACAGTCCGCATTTTTCCGTGAGCAGCATCACCAGCCGGCGCATGCATTGGACGGCCTTGTCAGAGACGCCGCTTTCACTCTCCCCCAAGAAAATGAAGCGGAATTGATCGATCCCGTCTGAAAACCAGAAAATATCCTCCCTGTTTGCGGCAAAGTCCCGGAACGTCTGGGAACAGTCCAAAAAGGTAAGATAGCTCTCCTCGTCGTTTTCCGAGTCCCCGGGAAAATGGACCGCCATGACGCAGCCGGTGTAGGCGCCGGCCGCCAGGCGCAGCTGCAGCAGCTGCGCTTTGCTGTCAATGACCCGCTGGGGAAAGAAGCCGCTGCAAAGCTGGGAGAGGAAGCGGTGCCGGTTGAGCTCCAGAGATTCATCCGCCATTTTCTGAAGCTCGCTGATGGACTGCTGTTGGCGGCGCTCCTCGTCAATCATCCTGGCGGCACGGTCCAGGGTTTTGCGCAGGTCGTCGGGCTTGAGCGGCTTGAGCAGGTACTCGGTGGCGCCCAGGGAGAGGGCCTGCTTGGCGTAGGCGAAGTCGTCATAGCCGCTGAGTATGATGATCTTGATTTCCGGCCGGTTGGCCCGGACCAGCCGGGACAATTCCAGTCCGTCCATGAAGGGCATTTTGATGTCTGTGACAAGGATATCCACATTCGTGGCCTGAATGTCCTCCCAGGCGTCCTCGCCGTTGGAGGCGTCTCCGCAGAGCGTATACGGACCATCTTTCCAGATGGCGTTGGATTTTACATATTCCCGCAGCATATATTCGTCTTCGACGAGATAAACGTTATAACCCATTGTCCTCCTCTGTCAGCGGTACGCGGATAATGACTTGGGTGCCGCAGCCCTCCTGGCTGCGAAGCGTGAGGGTATAGCCCTCCCCAAACATCAGACGGAGCCGCATGTTTACATTGATCAGGCCGTAGCTCTGGCCGGACCGCAGGACCCCCTCGTCGATTTTCCGGCTCAGGGCGGCCAGAGCCTCCGGGCTCATGCCGATTCCTGTGTCCGAAACGGTGATTTCCAGCAGGTTTTCGGGGATCTTTCTGGCGCGGACTTCCACATGGCCCGTTTCCCCACGGCGGTAGCGGCGGTTCTTGATGCCGTGGTAGATGGCATTTTCCACAATGGGCTGCAAAATGATCTTGGGGAAGTGGGCCCGCAGCGTCTCCGGGGCCACATCCACATGGTAGCTCAGGATGTCCTGATAGCGCATCTGCATGATGTGCAGATAGCAGGAGACGTGGTTGACCTCGGTTTCAAAGGGGATCACATCCATTCCGCTGCGCAGCGAAAGCCGGTAAAAATCAGAGAGGGAGGCGATCAGGTCCACAGCCTCCTCATTTTTGTTGCTCTCCGCCGCCCATACAGCGCTGTCCAGGGTGTTGTACAGGAAATGGGGGTTGATTTGGGACTGGAGCGCCGTCAGCTCGGCTTTCTTCAGGTTCTTTTGCTCCTCTACGATGCGGGCCAGAAGATTTTTGGTCTCCCGGAGAAGGGCCGCGAAGCTGCGGTATACTTCCTCGATCTCCACCTGCCCGTGGATTTCCGGGATCTCCACATCCAGGTTGCCGGAGGTGGCGGAGCGCATCAGCGACTTGAGCTGCGAGATGGGATGGGCGATATAGCTGGAGAGCAAAATGTTGACTGCCACGATCAGGAGGATCGACACCAATACCATCAAAACCGTGCTGGCCCGCAGCTGATACACGGAGGAAAAGACCTCGCTGGTGGGGGCCACAGACACGATGGTCCAGCCGGTGGAGGGCAGTTCAGTGTAGACCACCAGCGCTTGATTGCTCTTGATGGTGCCTGAGGTGCCGTCCTCCAGAATGTGCCGGACCGTGCCGGAGGAGAGCCTGACGCCGCCTTGGGACGGAAAGAGGTCCACGCCGCTGCCGTCCATCACCAGTGTTTGCCCGCCGGGGCTGGGCTTGGCGTTTTTCAGAATATCCACGATGAAATCCTTGCTGACAGATACCCGCAGCAGTCCGCAGACCTCGTTGGTGCTGATTTTGAAAACCGCCGCGGATACCGTCAGGGCATTGTCCTCCCAGGGCTGTCCCCGCAGAGACTGGGCCGAACCCTGCACATGGACCGTTCTGGGAAGGGAGACCACGGTTTGAAAGTCCTCGTAGCTTTCAAAGGGGCGTTCCAGATTGAAATAGCCGTTCCGCTCGCTGAAGCACCGGCCGTTGATGCCGATGACGCTCATGTCCAGAATGTAGGAGTTGCTGGATTGCGTCTGCCGGATGATGCTGAAAAGCTCGCCCAGCGCCTTGGCGTTTTCATACCGGGCTTCCGGCGTGCTGCTGCTGAGAAAGTTGGAAATGGTGTACGAGGAGGAATAATTTATCAAACGGGATGCCTCGTTGATCACCATGTTCAATTCGGAGTTCACGTGCTGGGCGGTCTGTGAGACCTGGACGGAGACTCTTTCCTCCGCCTGCCCTGCTGCCACCCGGTAGGCGAAGAGGCTCATGACCAGGGAGGGCAGCAGGGAAAACAGCACTACCAGCAGGGCGATCATTCGTTTCAGGGGCATATGTCTGAATCCGGCAGGGATACGCATGGCGGCCTCCTTTGGAAAATCAGGGTATCTTCATTATAAGGTACTTTTTGCACTTTTCCAGGTGCATTTGAAAACGTCCAAAAAAAAGGAACGTTTTTCAAAAGAATAGACGTATCGCAAAAAAAGAGATTCTGCTAGAATGCGAAGCACAGAGAACCGAAAGGCAACGCAACAAACAAGGAGGAACGACAAGATGAAACTGAAAAGAAGACTGCTTTCCTGCCTGCTGCTGGGCTGCATGATTTTCTCTCTCGCAGCCTGCGGACAGACCTCCGGCGACACGGCCGCCAGCGATGAGGACCAGACCACGGAGGAGGCCCAGGGGACCGAGAGCTCCGACGAGGGCCGCACCTTTGCCATTGTCTATCCCATCGTGCACCCCTTCTTTGAACCCATCGGTGAGGACGCCGAGGAGTATGCGGCCACCAAGAACTGCTCCATCATCACCAAGGCGCCGGACTCCTCCAATGCGCAGCAGCAGATCGAGATTATGGAGAATCTGATCGCCATGAACGTGGACGGCATCGCCATCGGCCCCACCGACACCACTGCGCTGGTTCCCACCATTGACAAGGCCATTGACAAGGGCATCAAGGTGATCTGCTTTGAGTCCGAGGCGTCTGACAGCAAGGCGCTGGCCTTCATCGGCACGGATAACTACAAGGCCGGCCGGCACATGGGCGAGGTCATCGGCAAGAACCTCAACGGCCAGGGCAAGATCATGATTCTGACCGGCCTTCCCACTCAGTGGAGCCTGAACGAGCGCATCCGCGGTATTGAGGAATATCTGGCGGAGAAGTATCCCGACATCGAGATCATCGACACCCAGTCCAGCGAGGGCGACGCCCAGAAGGCCGTCACCTGCACGGAGAACATGATCCAGGCCCATCCCGACTTTGACGCCATCGTCGGCATCGACGCCACCGCCGGTCCCGCCGCCGTCTCCGTCTGGAAGGCCAAGGGCTGGCAGAATGACGACGAGCACATGATCCTGACCTTTGACGATATGCCCGACAACCTGCAGGGCGTCCGCGACGGATACGTGAAGGCCCTGGTGGCCCAGCGGCAGGCGTCCTGGGGCGTGGCAGTGGTTGATATGCTCAATGCCCTGTGCGACGGAGAGAGCGTGGAGGCCTACACCGACACCGGCTCTATTGAGATCACAATTGATAACATCGACACCTATGTTGATGAGCCGTCTTACGTGGAAAAATAATATGGCATGACCGGCTGCAGCAGATGAGTGTACGGACGCTTGTCTGCTGCAGTTCCGTTAAGGAGGATACATATGGTCCAAAAAAGCAAGGAAAAACTGGGGGATGTGAAGCAGTCCGGCCTGCGGGCGCTGGCCAACCGGCGGGAGAGCTCCATGGTCCTGATTCTGATCGTGATTTTCATCGCCATGTCCATCGCCCGGCCGGACACCTTTATGACCCGGGAGAACATGTTCAATCTGCTCAAGCAGATCAGCCTGGTCAGCATCGTCGCCATCGGCCAGACCATGGTCCTGGGCACCGGCGGCATCGACCTGTCGGTGGGCTATTCCCTGGGCCTTTCCGGCATCGTCATGGCGAAGTTCTTTGAGATGGGGATGAACTCCTGGCTGGCCATTTTGCTGGGCGTCCTGACCAGCGTGCTGATCGGCTTCGTCAACGGCGCCATCATCACCACCTTCCAGCTGCCGCCCTTCATCGTGACGCTGGGCATGGCCAACGTGACCCGGGGCCTTTCCTATATCATCACCAAGGGCTTTCCCATCGCTGTGGAGAATCCGTTCGTTCTGGAACTGGGCAACGGCTACTGGGGACCGGTCCCCATCATGGCCGTCATCATGATCGTGCTGGTGGCCATTGCCGTCTATCTGCTGGGCAGCACCCGGTTCGGCACCCGCATCATCGCCATCGGCGGAAACGAAACTGCCGCCGTTCTCTCCGGCATCAATGTCCGGCGCTACAAGACCATGGTCTACACCCTCACCGGCCTGCTGTGCGGCATCACGGCGGTGATCATGGTGGGCCGCCTGAACGCCGGCAACGCCACCGCCGGCCAGAACTTTGACATGGACTCCATTGCGGCGGCGGTGGTGGGCGGCACGGCCATGGCCGGCGGCGACGCCACCATCGTGGGCACCTTCCTGGGCGCGCTGCTGCTGGGCCTGATCAAAAACGCACTGGTGATGCTGAACGTCAACATGTACTGGCAGACCGTGGTGGTGGGCGCCATCATCGTGGTGGTCTGCATCTTTGACAACTACGCCCGCTCCAAGCGGAAGTGAGGAGGCGTGCGCTATGACTGACACGATCCTGAAAATGAAGGGCATCACCAAGCGCTTTCCGGGCGTTGTGGCGCTGGACCATGTGGATTTCGAGCTGCGGCGCGGGGAGATGCACGCGCTGGTGGGCGAGAACGGCGCCGGCAAGTCCACGCTGATGAAGGTCCTGGGCGGCGTCTATCCTCCTGACGAGGGCGTGATCGAGATCAACGGCAAGCCCACCGTCATCGAACGGCCGCTGGACGCCATTGCCAACAAGGTGGGCGTCATCTACCAGGAGTTCAACCTGGTGCCCACCCTGAATGTGGCGGAGAACATGTTCCTGGGCCGCGAGAAGGTTCGGGGCCTGTGCCACCTGTGCAAGAGCGAAATGGAGCGCCGGGCCGGAGAGGCCATGGCCCAGCTGGGAGTCCGGGATTTCAACCTGCGCACCAAGGTCAAGTACATGAGTGTCGCCATGCAGCAGCTGGTGGAGATCGGCAAAGCGGTATTTGACGATATCGACATCCTGGTCATGGACGAGCCCACAGCCGTGCTGACGGAGAAGGAGACCGAGGGCCTGTTCCGGATCGTCCGGAGACTGAAGGAAAACGGTATGTCCATCATCTATATCTCCCACCGGCTGGAGGAGGTGATCGCCCTGTGCGACCGCATGACCATCCTGCGGGACGGACAGATCGTAGAGACCATTGACAATCACAACCACGATACGGAGAAGGACCACATCGTCAGCAAGATGGTGGGCCGGGAGCTGGGCAACTACTTCCCGCCCAAGAGCACGGTGCCCGGAGAGGAGATCGCCCTGGAGGTCCGGCACCTGACCAAGAAGGGGATGTACAGCGACGTCAGCTTCGCGGCGAGGAAGGGGGAGATCCTGGGGATTTCCGGCCTGGTGGGCGCCGGCCGCAGCGAGATCATGAAGAGCATCTTCGGCGCCATCCGGCCGGACAGCGGAGAGATCCTGCTGGAGGGCGCTCCCGTGACGGTGAAAAATCCCAACCAGGCGAAAGAATCCGGCATTGCGCTGGTGCCGGAGGACCGCAAGCGGGAGGGCGTGGTTCTGGGCATGAGCCTCCGGGAGAACATCTGCATGGCCAGCCATGACCAGCTCAGCCGCCTGGGGCACATCCAGAAGCGGAAAAAAGACGCTCTGGCGCAGAAATATATCCGGGATCTGCAGATCCGACCCGCCGATGCCGACCGGCAGATCAAGAATTTCAGCGGCGGCAACCAGCAAAAGGGCGTCATCGCCAAGTGGCTGGCCACATCGCCGAAGGTCATGATCCTGGATGAGCCCACCCGGGGCATCGATGTGGGCGCCAAGGTGGAGATCTACAACATCATCAACCAGCTGGCGGCCGACGGGACGGCGGTCATCGTGGTCTCCTCGGAGCTTCTGGAGCTGCTGGGGATCTGCGACCGTATTCTGGTCGTCAACAACGGCCGGATCTCCGGCGAATTCGACAGAGAACACTTCAGCCAGGATGCCATCATGCAGGCGTCCTTCGATATGGGAGGTATGGAACATGAAAGAGTTTAAACTGTACATCAACGGCCAGTGGACCGATTCCGAGGACGGCAAGACCTTTGTCTCCTATCACAAGGCCAACGGTCAGGAGGTCAACCGCTTCGCCGCAGCCACGGTGAACGATGTGGACCGCGCCTGCCGTGCGGCCCGGGCCGCCTTCCCGCTGTGGTCCGGCCTGGACGGGGAGACCCGCAGCGACTACCTGCGCAAGGCCGCTGCCATCATGCGCCGCCGCCAGCGGGAGATGGCCGAGGTGGAGGCCATGGAGACCGGCAAGCCGGTATTCGACACCTACGGCTTTGACACCCGGGTGTCCATCTGGGCCTTTGAGTATTTTGCCGACCTGTGCCGGGAGATCAAGGGCGAGGTCATCCCCCTGGGCGAGATCAACCAGCGGGACTTCGACTTTGTGACCTACGAGCCCTACGGCGTGGCCGCCATCATTGCCCCCTTCAATTTTCCCCTGCACCTGCTGACCCGCAGCCTGGCGCCCGCCCTGGCTGCCGGAAACACCTGCGTGATCAAAGCCTCCTCCATCACCCCCACCACCGCCGCCATCATGGGCGAGGTGTTTGAGGAGGCCGGCTTCCCGGCCGGCGTGGTGAACGTGATCCACGGCCAGGGCAGCCTGGTGGGCAATGCCCTGGTGAGCCACAAGGAGGTGGACGTAGTGGGCTTCACCGGGTCCGAGGCCGTGGGCCGCCAGCTGATGCACCTGTCCGCCGACTCACCGGTGATGAAGAAGCTGGTCCTGGAGCTGGGCGGAAAGGGCGGCGTCATTGTGGAGTCCGATGCCGACATCGACATTGCCACCACCTGCCAGATCGAGGGCTTTACCTTCAACCAGGGCGAGGTCTGCTGCGCCATGACCCGGGTGATTGCCCACGAGGACGTGTACGATGAGTACCTGGCCATGCTGAAGGCCAAGTGCGAGCAGATCCGCATCGGCGATCCCCTGGACTATGAGACCCGTATGGGCGTGCTGATCAGCGAGGAGCACCTTCAGGAGGTGGATGCGCTGGTCAGACGCGCGGTGGAGCAGGGTGCCAAGATCTACTGCGGCGGGTGCCGGTACACGGAAAACGGCTGCGCCGGCGCGCCCTATTACACCCCCACCATCCTGACCGACGTGACGCCGGACATGGAGATCTGGCGCACCGAGGTATTCGGACCGGTGCTGTGTGTTTGCAAGTACCGGGATACCGAGGATGCGGTCCGGCTGGCCAACGATACGGAGTTCGGCCTGGGCGCCAATGTGTTCAGCCGCGATCTGGTAAAGGCCTACAAGATCGCCCAGCGCCTCAATGCCGGCTCCGTCTGGGTCAACCTGCCCAACGGCATGCACATGGCCTGCCCCTTCGGCGGCAACAAGAACAGCGGCAGCGGCCGGGAGTACGGCACCTACGGCCTCCACGAGTATCTGAAAGTCAAGAACAACATGTGGCGGATGCACTGACGCCATGAAGAGAGAACGGCTGGGGATGATCGGCTCCTGCGCGGTGGAGCGGATCGTCCTGGAAAATCAGCGCCTGTCCGCGGCGATCCTCAGCTTCGGAGGGGTGATCCAGAGCCTGCGGGCGCTGGATGCGGCGGGGGCATACCGCGATGTGGTACTGGGTTTTTCCGACTGGAAGGACTATGTGGACCAGGGCTATTACATCGGCACGGTCATCGGCCGGTGTGCCAACCGGATCAGCGGCGCCTCCTTTGCAATCGGAGAGAAAACCTATACGCTGGAGGCGAACGAAGGAGAAAACCACCTGCACGGCGGATCCCGCGGCTTCTGGAACACGCCCTTTTCCGTGGAGGCGGCGGGGGAGGACTTTGTCACCCTGCGCTGCGTCAGCCCGGATGGGGCCGGCGGGTATCCAGGGACGCTGGATACCCGCATCACCTATTCCCTCTCTGAGCGGGCCCTGCGCATCGACTATACCGCCGTCAGTGACCGGGACACCATCGTGAACCTGACCCATCACAGCTATTTCAATCTGGAGGGCCGCCACGACGGAACCATTCTGGATGAGACGCTGACCGTGTATGCAGATGCCTTCACGCAGATCGATGACGCCTGCGCCAGCACGGGGCAGATCCTGCCGGTGGAGGGGACGCCCTTCGACTGCCGGAAAGGCGTCCGCATCGGACAGCGGGTGGGAGCAGAGGACGAGCAGATGAAAAAGGGCTCCGGCTTCAACCACAATTTCGTCCTGTCCAAGCCCGCCGGCGTCTTTGGGCCGGTGGCGCAGCTGACCTCTGCGGACGGGCAGCTGACCATGCGGGTGGAGAGCGATCAGCCCGGCGTCCAGGTGTACAGCGGAAACTATCTGGACGGCTCCCTGACCGGAAAGCGGGGAGAGCGGTATCAACGATTCTCCGGCCTGTGTCTGGAGACGCAGGACTATCCGGACGCCGTCCATTTCCCCCATTTCCCGCCGGTCGTGCTGAAAGCAGGTCAGATGTACCATCGGCAGACGCGGTTTGCCTTTTGACCTGCCGCTGCCGGCCGGCGGCGGGAGCGCGGGTGCTGCGCAGCTTCCGCCCATCCGAAAAGAGAAAGCACCCCCGGTATCCTGAGGGATACCGGGGGCAGCGCACGTTTTGGGGCCGCTGCAAGACGGCGCGGAGTCCAGATGAATCCCGGCGGGCCGGCAGCAGACCGGAAGCGGCGAGCCCCCAGGAGACAGCGAGGGGAGGGGCATGGAATGCCCGCCTGCTGAAAACAGCGGGAAAGGGGAGGGGGCTCTCGCCTCCTCCCCTCAGCGTGTTGAGCCGCCATGCGGACGTCCCGCTTTGGCTGCGCTGTTCAGCGGCGGTCCTCCACGGCCCGGAGGATGGCCTGCACCATCTCTTCCACGCGGCCGGCGGGAGAGGGGGCCTTCACAATGCCGGAGGTGGAGCCGGTGCCGTCGGCGCCCAGGTACACCACCTTGTAGCAGTCCTCGGCGGTGGTGATGCCGGAGGCGATCATCACCTTTACCTCCGGATCCACGGCCTTGATGGCCTTGGTGGTCTCCACGGTGTAGCTGTCGTCAGCGGTGGTGCCGGTGCCGATCAGGGCGGTGGGCTCCGCCAGGATCACGTCCACCCCCAGCTGGGCCACGGCCTGGGCCTCCACCGTGGAGTCGGCGCAGACGATGGTGATAAGCCCCAGCTCCTTGGCCCGGTTGATGCAGGCGTACAGCTCCGCCAGGGTCTTTTGGTTCTCCGCGTGGTTCAGCACCACCGCCTTGGCGCCGGCCTCCACCAGGGACTCCGGCAGCACGGCGCCCATGCCGCGGCCGGGGTGCAGGGCGTCCATGTTCTGGGCGGTGACGGTGACGTGGCTGGTGTGCTCCGCGATCAGCCGCAGATCCGCGTAGGGGCAGGTGAAGAAGATCTGGACGCCGGTGTCCGCGGCAATGCGGTCCGCCGCCTGGGCCAGGGCCAGGCTCTCCTTCCCCCAGAGATAGGACTTGGGGTTTACGAACAGAAACGGGGTGGAAACTCGGTTCATTCTGCATTCCTCCTGTTGGAGCGCGCCGCCGCGCGCTGCCGTTTTTCGGAATCATCCTAGCATACTCGCTTTCCAAAAACAAGCGCACCGGTCTTTTCCATGCGCGTTGTCCTGAAAGCCGTTTAGCCGGGAGACTTCCGCTTTTTGTTTGAAATGTGTATATTGGAGAAATGTTTTTCGCTGTTTTCTACAAGCGGTCGTGTAATACGCTGAATCGGATGTGTTTATTTTTTGTCAATTTAGAAAAAGTGCATAAATTATTTTCTTGAATTTGGAAGGGCTGTGGATTGACATTTTGGATGGATTGGATACAATGTAGTTAAAGATTGGATCCAATATCCAACATCCAATCAAGGGTCCGGAGCCCACACAACCGTTATGAACCGGAAGGAGACCGCATCATGGAAAACACTCAGAAGACAAGCATTTTCGCTCTCATGCGCAAAATTCCCGGCGGCATCATCATCGTTCCCCTGTTCATCGGCGTCATCATCAACACCATCGCTCCCAATGCGCTGAAGATCGGCGGCTTCACCACCGGCCTCTTCAGCAGCGGCACCTCCTGCCTGCTGGGCCTGTTCCTGCTGCTCAACGGCGCCTCCATTAACGTCAGAAAGATCGGCATGCCCTTCTACAAGGGCTTCGTGCTGACCGCCATCAAATTTATCCTGGGCGTCGCCCTGGGCCTGCTGGTCAGCGCGCTGTGCGGCCCTGCCGGCCTGCTGGGTGTGACCCCCATGGCCATCATCGCGGCCATCACCAACTCCGCCGGCGGCGAGTACCTGGCCATTGCCCAGCAGTACGGTGACGACACCGATGCCGGCGCCATCTCCATCCTGTCTCTCAACGACGGACCCTTCTTCACCATGATCGCCATGGGCGCGGCCGGCATGGCCTCCATCCCCTTCATGACCTTCGTGGCCACCCTGGTGCCCCTGATCGTCGGCATCGTCTGGGGCAACCTGGACAGTGAGTTCCGCAAGCACGCCAGCAACGCCCTGCCCATCGTCACCTTCTTCATGATGATCCCCATTGGTGCCGGCATGAGCCTCAGAGGCCTGGTCAGCGGCGGCATCGGCGGCGTGGTTCTGGCTCTGATCTCCGCTCTGTCCGCTTTCGTGTTCTACGCTGTGTATCAGATCTTCCTGCCCAAGAAGAAGCGCAACGCCATGGGCGCCGCCATCGGCACCACCGCAGCCAACGCCACGGCCGTCCCCTCCTATATGGCCGAGGTGGACGCCTCCTTTGCTCCCGTCGCTTCCGCCGCCACCGCTCAGGTGACCATCGCCGCCATCGTCACGGCCTTTACTTGCCCGCTGATCACTGCTATGCTGGATAAGAGAATGCGCCGGCTGAAGAAGGGCATCTACTCCGACGAGGCTGTGGCTGCCCAGGCGGAAAAGTGATCCGGCGTAAAGCGCTGCCCCTGTTCCAAAGGTAATTCCAGACAACTCTGTGATTTTAGAAAGGAAGACATCACTATGAACTACAAGATTCGTCCTCTCAACAGCGGTTACATCCCCACCAAGCCTCTGGAGTACTGGTATCACTTCTCCTGCAGCAAGTACATCGAAAAGTACGGCCTGACCAACGAGCTGGATCAGCTGCCCGACTTCACCTTCCTGATCGAGGGCGGTGACAAGCTGATCCTGGTGGATACCGGCATGTCCTGGGATGAGCACGCCGACAAGTACCATCACGGTCCCTCCACCCAGCGCCCCGGTGTGGACGACATCGAGTCCCGCCTGGCCCAGGCCGGCTACAAGCCCGAGGATGTGGACATCGTCATCTTCACCCACCTGCACTGGGACCACGTGTTCTACATCGAGAAGTTCGTCAACGCTCGCTTCATCGTCAACGAGGTGGAGTGGAACTACGCCCACAATCCCGTGTCCCTGCACTTCAAGAGCTACTGCCGCCCTATCATCTGCAAGGACGGCGACGTGACCTACAAGGATCAGTTTGTCGCTCCCTATGACATCGTGGATGAGTCCGCCGGCATCAACGTGCCCGCCCGCTTTGAGACCGTCCGCGGCGAGGTGGAGATCGTCCCCGGCGTCACGGTGTTCGAGAGCTTCGGCCACAGCCCCGGATCCATGTCCGTCATGGTCCAGACCGAGAAGGGCCCCTACTTCTGCGTGGGCGATGCCGTGTTCGTCATGGGCAACATCGACGCTCCCCAGGACATGGTGGAGAAGCTCCACTACGACATCTGCCCTCCCGGCCGCTATGTGGACATGGTCGCCGCCTGGGAAGGCATCCGGGAGTTCCTGCGCCGCTGCAACCGCGCCGGCGTGGATCCCTACAAGCACCTGCTGCTGGCCCACGACGTGATCCTGTCCGCCGCTGTGGAGGCCTATGAGGCCGATCACAACAACCAGCTGCCCGTCATCGGCACCAAGGACAGCGATTTCGACTTCGACAAGTACTCCAAGGCCATCATCGCCAAGGAGTCCGCCGCCAAGGGCACCACTCCCGAGTCCGTGGAGCGGAAGTACTTCGGCGCCAAGGCCGATTCCAAGCCCTGGGCCGAGCGCGCCAAGGAGATCGGCGGCATCGAGCTGTAAACCGAAAAACGAATCCAGCGGAGTCCTGTAAAGAAACTGCCGTCGGCCGGGTAAAGCCGGCCGACGGCATGATTTTTATGAAAGATGCGGTGCTGACAATGAAAACGATTGCCATTATCGAAAGCTGCGATACCAAATATACGGAAACCGCCTATATGAAGGAGTGCGTGGAGAAGGCCGGCCTGAAGGCCCTGGTCCTGAACACGGCCACCGGCCCTGTGGAGTGCGCCAACCCCGACGACAACGGCCGGGTGGTGGACGTCTCCCGGGGCGAGATCGTCGCCGCCTACGGCACGCCCTGGTCGGAGCTGGAGGACAAGACCAAAGGTGAGAAGATCGAATTCATGCGCAAGGCGGTCACCGCCTACGTGGAGAACCTCTACAAAGAGGGCAAGATCCACGGCATTATCTCCGTGGGCGGCCTGCAAAATACCACCATGGCCACCGCCGCCATGTCCGTCCTGCCCATCGGCTTCCCCAAGGTCATGGCCACCACCGTGGCCAGCGGCACCAAGCAGTTCAGCCTGGTGGTGGGCGACAAGGACATTGTGGCCATGCCCACCATCTGCGACTGCACGGGTCTGAACCTGATCACCCGGAAGGTCATCGCCAACGCCTGCGGCTGCGTGATCGGCATGGTCCAGACCGCCGGCGAGGTCATTGCCAAGGGCGACAAGCCCGTCATCGGCCTGACGCTGATGGGCGTCACCAACAACGGCTGCATGGCCGCCGTGGAGGAGCTGGAGCGCAACGGCTACGAGGTCCTGGGCTTCCACGCCACCGGCGTGGGCGGCGCCGTCATGGAGCAGATGGCCGCCGACGGCCTCATCGACGGCGTTTTGGATCTGACCCAGCATGAGATCACCTCTGAGTATTTTGGCGGCGGCTTCTCCTACGGCCCCGGCGCCGCGGTCCGCCTGCTCAAAACCACCGCCAGCCGGGTCCCCCTGGTGGTGAGTCTGGGCGGCATCGACTTCGTGGACTACAACAAGAAGGAGGCCCATGTGGTCCCCAATCTGGACAGCCGCAAGACCTATGACCACAACGCCGACACCGTCCACATCAAGATCACGCCGGACGAGGCCCGGGATATCGCCAAGATCATGGCAACCCGCCTCAATACGGCCGATTATCCCGCCAGCTGCCCGGTGAAGGTGCTGATCCCCACCGACGGCATGCGCCACAACACCACCATCGGCGAGGCGCTGTACGATCCCGAGACGGACAAGGCTCTGATCGATACGCTCAAGGCCAATCTGAATCCCAACATCGAGGTCATCGAGGTGGAGGGAAACCTGGACGCGCCGGAGTGGGGCGTGAAGGCGGCCAAGGTCATGCTGGAGGTCATGGCGGCTGCGAAAAAGTGATCCGCTGCGGAATTTCAGCCGGCTCGCCGGTGCCAGAAGCGGAAGAAAGGTGAGACAAATATGAATAAAGACATCCTGATGACGGCAAAAGACCTTGTTATTGCCTGCGATCGCGTATATAATAGAAAGTTACAGACAGGAAGCGGCGGCAACGTCAGCGCCCGGATCCCCGGCACGGAGTGGATGCTGGTCAAGGCCAGCGGCGGCTCCATGGGCGACTGTGTGGTGGATGTGGAGAAGGAGATCGTCAAGGGCTTTGTGGTCTGCGACTTCGACGGCAATCTGATTGAGGGCGAGGACCTGCCCAAGGGCAAGCCCACTAAGGAGGCCACGCTCCACGGCTACATCTACAAGATCCAGCCCACTGCCAACGCCGTGGTCCACGTGCACTCCCCCTATGCCATCGCCTGGTCTTCCACCAAAAAGCCCCTGCCCCTGGTCACCTGGCACTCCCAGCTGAAGTTCAAGGGCCCGCTGCCCAATCTCAACGTCCAGGCCGCCATGGTCCGGCAGGAGGACGTCCCCATGGTCGAGGAGATGTTTGCAGCGCAGCCGGATCTGGACGCCTTTTTGCTGGCCGATCACGGCGCTGTTGGCATCGGCAAGACCGCGGTGGCTGCGGAGCATGTTGTGGAGCTGATCGAGGAGACCGCCCAGGTGGCCATTCTGGAGAAGATGATGGGCACGCTTTCTCTGTAATCTGATCATTACAGGAGATTTAAAACAGCCATGACAAAAAGTGGGAGCCGCGGAGTGGAAAAGCAGGAGATCATTTTGCAGCGCAGCAAGCTGGCCGATCAGGTGCTCAAGTGCCTGATGGATTGGATCATGGACGGCACGCTGCAGATGGGCGACAAGCTTCGTACCGAGCAGATCTCGGCGGAGCTGGGCGTCAGCCGGATGCCGGTGCGGGAGGCACTGAACACCCTGGAGCGGAAGGGCATCGCCGTGTCGGAGCCCTATGTGGGCGTGCGGCTGGTGAGCCTGAAAAAGGATGAGATCTCTGAGATTTACCGCCTGCGGCAACTGCTGGAGTCCGAGGCGGCCTACGCCGCCTGCCGGAACATCACCCCGGAGCAGCTGGAAAACATCAAGACGCTGCACCGGGAGTATCGGGAAATTTTGATGGCACCGACCTTGAACGCCAAGAGCGTGCATCTGAAAAACCGCGAATTCCACTTTGCCATCTACCAGGCCTCGGGTCTGACCCGGACCTGCACGCTGATCGAGAGCCTGTGGGATATCCTCTCCTTCTTCAAAATGCTCTACGGCGAAACGCTGCTGGAGACGCCGGAGGGGAAGGAGAAGATGCTGGCGGAGCACCAGTCCTACATCGACTTTCTGGAGCAGGGCGAGGCGGAAAAATTCCGCGCCGCCACCAAGCGGAACATCGCCAACAAGTGGAAGCGGTATGAGCGCTCGCTCAAGGAATCTGCCGACGAAAAATAAACGGAGGGTTCATCTTTATGAAAATTGCAATGGGCTGCGATCCCAACGCGGAGGCCTTCAAGCAGGAAATGATCGAGTTTGTCAAGGGGCTGGGCCATGAGGTCACGGACTTTGGCAGCGAGGATACCATTTACGCCCACGTGGCCATCGAGGTGGCCGAGGCGGTGGCCGCCAAGAAGTACGACCGCGGCATCCTCTTCTGCGGCACCGGCATCGGCGTGATGCTGGCAGCCAACAAGGTCAAGGGCGCTTACGCCGCCAATGTGCTGAACGTGTACTCCGCCAAGCGGGCGTGCCTGTCCAACAACTGCAACATCATCACCCTGGGCAGCCAGGTCACCGGCAACATGCTGGCCAAGGAGCTGATCGAGGCCTACCTGTCCTGCACTTACGAGTACAACGAGCGCTCCGGCAAGAAAGTGGACGCCATCGTGGAATACGAGCAGGCGCACTGATCTTCGGGAAAAATTGAAAAGGGGGACGGAATTCCGTCCCCCTTCTTTTTTGTGTTCCGCGGTCCCTCCGGCGGAAAGACGGCTGCTTTTCAGCGGCGCGAAACCATGTGTATGGCCCGGCCCTCCGCATCCAACGCAGCCTCCCGCATGGTTTCGGTGACCGTCGGGTGGCTGTGAATGGTGGAGATCAGCTCGTCCAGAGTGGCCTCCACGCTGATGGCCAGGGCGCCTTCCGCGATGAGATCGGTTGCCCGCGGGCCGATGATGTGCATGCCAAGGACTTCGCCGTACTGCTTTCCGGCAATGATTTTGACAAGCCCCTCTCCGCCGTTGAGAATGAGTGCCTTTCCGTTTGCGGACATGGGGAATTTACCGACGGTGTAGTCGATCCCGCGGGCCTTTGCCTGCTCCTCCGTGAGCCCCACAGACGCCGCCTCCGGCTCCATGTACACGCAGGTGGGATTTGTGCGTTCGTCGTATGCGGCAGAAAGACCCATAATATTCTCCGCGGCGACCTCCCCCATGGCGCTGGCTGTATGGGCCAGATGGGCGTAGCCCTTCACGCAATCGCCGATGGCATAGATGCCGGGCACGCTGGTCTCCATCTTTTCATTGACCAAAATGCGTCCCTTTTCATGCTTGATGCCGCCTGCATCCAGACGCAGGGAATCTGTGTTGGCATGGCGTCCCACAGCCACCAGCACCTTCTCCGCCACGAAACGGATCGTCTGGTTGTCCTTGCTCTTGCACACGACCTCCGCGCCCGCCGGATTGGCCGCCACAGACTGAACGGGGCACTCCAGATAAAACTCGATCCCCATTTTTTTCATGTGGGCAACGCCGATTTTGGTCAGATCGCCGTCCAGCATGGGCAGCATATGGTCCATGGCTTCCACCACGGTCACCTTGGTGCCGAAAGCGGCGTAGGCGCAGGCCAGCTCCAGGCCGATGACGCCGCCGCCGATGACCACCATGGACTTGGGCAGTTCTTTCAGGCTCAGCGCACCGGTGGAATCGATGCAGTTGGGATTATCCTTGATGCCGGGGATGGGCGGCACGGAGTTCGCGGAGCCGGTGGCCAGAATATATGCGTCCGCATCCAGCGGCTCCTCGGTGCCGTCGTTTTTCAGAACGCTCATTTTCTTGGCGCCCAGGAAATACGCTTCGCCGTCGATTTTTTTGATCTTGTTGGCTTTCAGCAGGCTTGCGATTCCGCTGGTCAGCTTTTTGGAGACCTCATTCTTGTGCTGAATGACCTGGGGGAAATTTATCCGCACATCGGACGCCTCGACGCCGATCGCCTTTCCCTGCTCCTTGATATCCGCCAAAAGCTCCGCGCTGTGGAGCAGGCACTTGGTGGGGATGCAGCCGATATTCAGGCAGGTTCCGCCGAGATGCTGCTTTTCCACCAGCGTTACGCTTGCCCCCAACTGGGCGGCCCGGATGGCGGCAACATAGCCGCCGGGACCGCCTCCAACAACAGCAATTTTCATGATATGTATTCCTCCGCGATTAAGCCAAAATCATCTCCGGATGCTCGATGTAATACTGGATGTCCTTAAGGATCCGGCCCACTTCCAGGCCATCCAGGACCTGATGGTCAAATGTCAGGAATACGTTCATCATGGAACGCGGGGCGATGGTGTCGTCCATCATGATAACGGCCCGCCGCACGGTGCGCCCGAATCCGCAGATCACCGTCTGAGGGGGATTGATGACCGGGGTGCCGATGTCGATGGGGAACATGCCCACGTTGGTGATGGTGCAGGTGCCGCCGCTCTGCTCGTCCGGCAGCAAGGACTTGCTCTTGGCCCGGGCGGCCAGGTCTCTTACCTTTTTGCTGATCTCGCACAGGCTCAGCTGATCCACGTTTTTGACCACCGGAACCATCAGGCCATCCTCTGCGCCCACCGCCACGGAGAGATGCACGTGCTTGTGCGTATAGAGGGTCTTGCCGTCAAAGGTGGCGTTTGCCAGAGGGTGTCTCGGCAGGACCTTGCCCAGCATCTTGCAGAGAAGGTCGTTTACGGTGATCTTGCAGCCAAGCATATCCTGATCCGCCACCAGCTCTGCCCGCAGCGCCAGCAGCTCCGTCGCGTCGACTTCACAGACACAGGTGCTCTGCGCCATCTGCTGCATGCTGTTGAACATGTTGCGGGCGATGGTTTTGCGCACGCCGACCCAGGGGATCGCCGTGACCTCATCCGCGTCAGAAGCCGCGGCGGGAGCGGCGGAGACTGCCTCTGCCGGCTTTGCGTTCTTCAAATACGCCTCGATGTCCTTTGCAACGATGCGCCGGCCGTTGGGGCCGCCCGTGGGCGCGACGGCAGCCAGATCAATGCCGGCCTCCTTCGCCATCTTCTTGGCCAGGCCCGAGGCGCTGATGCGGCCCTTGACGGGGGCGGCATCCGGAACGGTGCTGCTGTGGACGCAGGTGGGGCAGTTTCTGGCGCAGCCCTTTTCCTCCGGCTCGGCGGCCGCCGCGGGAGCGCCGCCGCTCACCAGCTGGTCGTACTGCTCTTTGGTGTCCGTTACGTAGGCGATGGGGGCGCCTACCTTTACGGTTTCTCCCTCCTGCGCCACGATGTGGAGGAATCCGCCGTGCACGATCTCGTAGGCAATGGAGTTTTTCTCGTTTTCATATTCCATGACGGCCTGTCCCTTGGACACCTGCGTGCCCTCAGCGACCTTCCACTCTGTGATCGTGCCTTCGACCATGGTCAGTCCCGCGCGGGGCATTTCGATCTCAACGACGCCGGCGGAAGGCGCGGAGCTGGCTGCGGCAGGCGCGGCCTCGGGTGCGGGCGCAGACGCAGCGCCGCCCTTGACCAGGGCGTCGTATTCCGCCTGGCTCTCAGCCATGATGCCGATCGGGTCACCGACCTTGACCGTGTCGCCCTCCTGGGCAAGAATGTGCAGGATCCCGGAGGTCAGGGCCTCGTAGTCGATCATGTTCTTTTCGTTTTCATATTCCATGATCACGTCGCCTTTGCTGACATGGGAACCCTCAGCAGCTTTCCAAGTGCCGATCGTGCCTTCCACCATGGTGAGACCGGCTCTTGGCATGACAATTTCAACACTCATAGTCTGATGTTGTTAAGGCTCTGTGGAGGCCTTAACATGCTCCTCCTTTTCAAAATGATGCGTTTCGGTCAGAACATCTTGCGGATGGACGCAACGATCCGATTGACGTCCGGAATGGAATAGTGCTCCATCGGAATGTTGTAGGGCATGGGAACATCCAGCGCGGCGATTCTGACCACCGGGCCATCCAGTTCGTCATATAGCTCTTCCTGGAACAGCGCGGCCAACTCGGCGCCGATGCCGGCGGTCTTGTTGCTCTCTTCTACCACCGCCGCCCGGTGGGTCTTCCGGATAGAGGCAAAGATGGTATCCTTGTCCAGAGGCGCGATGGTACGGGGATCCACCACCTCCACCTCGATCCCTTCGGCAGCCAGCTTCTGGGCGGCTTCCATTGCCCGGGAGACCATGAGGCCCACTGCCACCAACGTCACGTCCCTGCCCTGGCGCTTTACGTCCGCCTGACCCAGGGGGATCGTGTAGTCGCTGTGATAGATCTCGTCGGGGATCTCCTGCTTGGACTGGTAGAGCAGCTTCGGCTCGCAGAACAGCACCGGGTTGTCCGAACGGATGGCGGACTTCAGCAGGCCCTTGGCGTCATAGGCGCAGGAGGGAGTGACCACCGTCAGGCCGGGGGCGTGCATGAACAGGCTCTCCACGCAGTTGGAGTGCTCGGAGCCCGCGCCGTTGGCGCTGCCGGAGGCGTTGCGGATGACCAGGGGCAGCTTGTATTCCGGGCCGTGCATGTATCTCCACTTTGCCACACAGTGGAAGATCTCGGCAAAGCAGACGGTCGTGAAGTCGGAGTACATCAGCTCCACGCAGGGACGAAGGCCGGTCTCCGCCGCGCCGATGGCGCTGCCGATGATCGCCGTCTCTGTGATGGGCGTATTGCGGACCCGCTTCGGGCCGTACTCCTCCAGCATCCCCCGCGTCAGGCCGAAAATGTTGCCGAACTCGGCAATATCCTCTCCGTAAAGCACGACCTTGCTGTCTCTGCGCATCTCCTCGTTCAAAGCGTCGGTGATCGCTTTGCCAAATGTGACTTTCATAATTCGCATCCTCCCCTATCAGACATAAAGGAAATCGTAGATCTCATCAGCTGTCATCTCAGGAGCAGCCTCTGCTCTTGCAATGGCCTCTTCCATCTCCCGGTCGAAGTCCTGGCGCATTTTGCCGATCTGCTCATCCGTCAAGATGCCCTGCTTGACCAGGTCCTGCTCAAAGTTCTTCACGCAGTCCCGCTCCTGCATCCACTTCTCCGTAACGGATTGATCCCGATATGCGCACTGGTCGCCCTCAAAGTGGCCTCTCCAGCGGTAGCATTTGCACTCGATCACAGCGGGACCGTTGCCGGCGCGGACGCCCTCCACGATCTTGGAGGCGCCCTCGTAGGTGTCCAGAACGTCGGTGCCGTCCACGATCACGGCGGGCATATTGAAGCCCGCGGCCTTGTCGGCCATGACGTTGGGCACGGGGGAGGCATATGTAATGGGGGTGGAAATGGCGAAGCCGTTGTTGATGCACACAAAGACCACCGGCAGCT
Organism: Dysosmobacter sp. Phy; assembly: GCF_054476235.1. Lineage (NCBI taxonomy): Bacteria > Bacillati > Bacillota > Clostridia > Eubacteriales > Oscillospiraceae > Dysosmobacter > Dysosmobacter sp. Phy. The sequence continues at coordinate 913,117 of NZ_CM136997.1, read as the reverse complement.
TCCAGTCCGCGGCCAGGGTCATGGCCTCGTAGACAGGACCGCGGTTGGTGGCGCCGTCTCCCACAAAGAAGAATGCCACGTTGTTCCGGCCCTCCGCCTCGATGGTCATGGCCGCGCCCACGGGGATGGCCGCGTCGCAGCCCAGGGTACCCGACATGCCGAGGACGCCGTCGCAGAGCCTGCCCAGGTGGTTGATGCCGCCGCGGCCGCCGGAGTTGCCGGTCTTTTTGGCCAGGATCTCGCCAAAGAACGTATCCAGCGGATCGCCGACCAGATACGCGGAACTGACGACGCGGTGCGGGAGCTTGAAATAATCGCCGGGTTTTCTCGTGGCCAGCACGCCGACAAAGGCGGCCTCCTGGCCCGTGCCGCTGTGAATGTGGCCGGGGACCCGGCTCTCGGCATAGAGATCCGTCATCTTGATCTCCAGCAGCCGCGTCTCCAGAAGGTCCTTGTACAGTTTCAGCAGAAAGTCGTTTTCGTATTTCATAGTAATCTCCCCAATTTTCATAAATGTTCTTCCGTCTAAAATTGGATCGGATATCATTCAGCAAAAGAGGCGCTCAGTCAAAAAAGATGCAGAATTCCGACCGAGAGCTGCGGGATAAACGTAAGCAACAGCAGAATAACGGCGCCGCCGATTACAAAGGGGACCACCTTTTTCACCAGGCTGGAGACGCTGACGCCCGCAATGCCCGCGCCCACATAGAGGTTGATGCCGATGGGCGGCGTCACCAGACCGATGGCCAGGTTCACGGTGATGAACACGCCCGCCTGCACCAAATCCACATTCAGCGCCTGCAAAATGGGGAGCACCACGGGCATGAAGATGTAATATGCAGAGCTGCCGTCCAGGAAGCAGCCGGCGATCAGAAAGACCACGTTCACCAGCAGGAGCAGCACCACCTTGTTGCCGGAGATGGCCAGCATGGCGTTGGACAGGTCCGTGGCCACATGAGAGGTGGTCAGGATCCAGGCGAATACAGAGGCGCAGGCGACCACGTACATGACCGTGGCGGAAGAGACCGCGGCGCTCCGCAGCACGGTCAGGATGTTCTTCATCGTGATCTTCCGATAGATGAAAATACCCACGATCAGGCCGTAAATGACGGCCACGGCCGCAGCCTCCGTCGGGGTGAAGATACCGCCGTAGATGCCGCCCAGAATAATGACGGGCATCAGCAGGCCCCAGATCGCGTCCTTGAACGCGGCCCATCTCTCCTTGCCGCTGGCGGGCTCCCGGTGGATGATCTCGTGATTGCCGCGGGACATCCACACCGCCACCACGATATAGGAGATGCCCAGCAGAATGCCGGGGATGATGCCAGCCAGGAACAGGTCGCTGACAGAGACGTTCACGATGGAGGCGTATACCACATAGCCGATGCTGGGAGGAATGATGATGCCGATGGCGCCGGAAGCGCTCACCAGGACGGTGGACATCCCCTTGTCGTACTTGGCGTCGGCCATGGCCGGGATCAGGATTCCGCCCAGAGCGGCCACGGCGGCCGCGCCGGAACCGGAGATGGCCGCGAAGAAGCAGGACGTCACCACGACCACCGTGATCAGGCCGCTTTTGCGGTGTCCCACACAGGTATCCGCGAAGCGGATCAGCTTTTCAGAAATGCCGGCATACTCCATGATGGCGCCGGCCAGGACAAAGAAGGGCACCGCCAAAAGAGCATACTTGCACACGGAGGCATAGATCGTGTCCGGGAGCATGCCCAGATCAAAGCCGCTGGCCAGCAGCCCCACAACGGAAGAAAGGCCCAGGGAAACGCAGATGGGCACACCCAGCACCAGCAGCACGGCAAAAGAGCCGAACAGCAAAATTCCACTCATACTTCACTCTGCCTCTCTTTCTTCAGAGTTTCCAAAAAGCCCTCAACAGAGCGAACGATCATAAAAAATGCACCGACGGGGACGGCTGCTCCCTGGATCGCCTGGGGAATGTGGAGCGTGGGCAGAATGCCGTTGAAGGAAATCTGGTTGAGCATCATCTTCACACCGGTGACCATGACCAGCACGCTGAACAGGACATTAAAGATCAGGACCGCCGTGGCCAGTATGATGTGCCGCGTTTTTCCGCCGGACTCCGAGAGCAGGCCCATGTTGAAATGGCTCCCCCGCTTGAAGGCAATGGCGGCGCCCATCATGGTGGCCCACAGGAACAGGAGCAGGGTCAGTTCGTCTGCCCAGGCCAGAGAATGTTTCAGGGCGAATCTGCCCACAACGTTCATGAAATTGATGATGGCCATGATCAAAATGATGATCGCGGCGATTGTTTCCTCAAAGTGATCCCATAAGTACTTCGGACCGTGTTGTTTCACACACATCTCCTCCTTTTTCTTTTCTCTGCACATTTATTTGGATGTGTTTGGAAATGGGGCTGCTGCAAATCTTACATTCGCAACAGCCCCATCAAGATTTGGCTCAGATCATAAGAGTTCTTGAAAAAGCTGATGGAACATTCCGTCCAAGAACGCCGAGATTATCAGCTAAACTCGTAGCCAAAGGCGGCGTAGACATCTTCGCCAATGACATCCTTATATTTTTCGTACACGGGCGCGCAGGCCTCCTTAAAGGCCGCCTGCTGCTCGGCAGTCAGATCCGTGATCTGTACGCCGGCGTCCTCAACGGTCTTTCTGAAGCCGCCGTCGGCTTCGCGGGAGGCGACCACCTCAGCCGCGCAGGCCTCCTTGCCGCACTCGTCAAAGATCGCCTTGTCCTCGTCGCTCAGGCTGTCCCAAACCTTTCCGCTGGCGTTGAGCACAAAGATATCGTAGGAGTAATTCCACATCGTGACGTATTTCTGCACTTCCTCGAACTTGCCGGTCACCATGGCGCTGAGCGGATTCTCCTGGCCGTCAATGGTGCCCTGCTGCAGAGCGGTATACACCTCGGAGAAGCTCATGGGGGAGGCGCTGGCGCCCATCGCGTCAAATGCATCGATCAGGATGGCGGTCTGAGGCACGCGGAACTTCATGCCCTTGATATCCTCGGGGGTCACGACCTCCTTCTTGGAGTTGGACAGCTGCCGGAAGCCCTGCTCCAGGATGCCCAGGGTGTGGACGCCCTTTTCGGCCAGCCAGCCTTCGATCAGCTGATAGCCTTCGCTCTCAGGGTCCAGGACCAGCTTGTCGGCGTCCTCATAGCTGGAGAAGAGGAAGGGCGTGCTGACGACCTGCATCTGAGGGACATAGGTCCCCCACAGAGAGCCGGCGTGCATTTCGATGTCGATGGTATTGTTCATGCCCATCTCAACGGCTTTCATCTGGTCGCCGGAGGAGAGCTGGTCGTTGGTGTAGATTTCGATGACATACCGCCCATCGGTGCGCTCCTCCACCAGCCGCTTAAACTCAGAAAGCGCGATATACGTAGGAGAGGTTTCGTTGCCGCTCATGCCGGCCTTCAGCGTAATGACTTCCCCGCTGGCCGAGGCGTTCCCGGAGTCTCCGGCGCTTCCGGCATCGTTGGAATTGCCGCCGCAAGCAGTGAGCGAAAGCGCTGTGATGCAAGCCAACATCATTGCTAAGAGCTTTTTCATAAGTATCCTCCGTTCATGGTGTGTTTTCAGGCGATTGCAAAAGCTGCACTGCCGATTTCTTGTCTAATTTATCACGTTTTTTTGTTTTGATTTGTATAATTTTATTCAAAACTACACAAAAATACTATTTATAATCAAGTAAAAACGAAAGGAGAAGAACCGTATGGGAGCGCCGCCGGAGAATAACAGCCTCTTTTTTAAAAACATTTTCCTGTCATATGGATCCAAACGATTCCTGGAAAAAAACTCATATTTGCTGGAACGCGGAAGCCCTGCCAATGAGCTTTGGTATATCACGCAGGGAACCGTTAGAGCTTTTTGCACAGGCTATGACGGGGAGGATATCACCCTGTTTTATGTGTCGGAAAACAATATCATATATTTGGAATCGCTGATTCCAAACTCCGTGATTATCCAGGATGCGCAGGCAATCACTCCTGTCAGCTTTTACGCGCTTTCCTCGGAAAAATTTTTTCAGTTTATAAAGCCGGATATGCCGGCTTTTCAAAATATGTTTTCCCATATGCTCAGCCGCATTATCCTGCTTCATGAGTATATTCTTTGTTCTCATTTTAGGGAGAGCGGCAAACGAGTGGCCTATCTTCTCTATGCTTATTACAAACGGTCTGGTCCTGTTATCCCTTACACGCACGAGCAGATAGCCGCTATAACCGGTATCAACCGCATTTCTGCCAATCGCATTTTGAACGGATTTGCCAAGGAAAAGATCATTTCCTTGGGCTATCGACATATTAAGATCCTCTCGCCCTCCCAGTTATCTGAGATTTTCAATTCCATTGGATCTTTTTCCCGGAGCCAGGAACAACGCTTTTGAGCACTGCGCCGCAGGCTTGTGCACCAGCAGGGAAGGACGGCTGTGCTGCTGAAAATGTCCGTAAGAAATTTTGGATTCTGCAAATGCAAAAGGATGGCCGGAAGAAGGCCGGCACACCGCCGGACGCGATCCGGAATCCGGCGGAGCCATCTGCAGGAACATCCTGGGCAGAAACCAGACGGAGGCCTAGTGAAAATTGCAGGCCGCCATCGGGAGGCCCAGAGTTTGGCCGCAGCCAGAACGGGGGATACGGTGGGGCGGTGGATGGATGAGCTGTATGAGGACTACGCAAAGATCAAGGTACAGCCTTTGCCCTACCAGACCTGCCGGGGCTACATCAGGAACCGCACTAAGGAAAACCCGGGCAGTATGCCGCTGAACAAATTGCCTTCTCTGGAGTTACAGAAGTTCTGCAAAAAGCTGCTGGCAAAAGGGGGTGTGAGGCGTCTTGGAGCCAAGACCCGACCAAAAGGATTGAGTGCGAAAACCGTACGGAACATCCATCAGATTCTTGAGTCGGCCATGCGGCTGACTATGGAGCAGAAGCTCATCGCAAAAGACCCGACCGGCAGCGTGCTCTATTCAAGACAGGAAGGACAGAGATGGAAGCGGAGCGGCCGCCTACCTTCCGGCGGGAGGCTCGGGAGAGCGGCGTCCTCGAGCTGTAGTATCTGGACTTGACTACCGGGCTTCGGCGAGGTAAGTTGCTGGGTCATTACTCCGCCGGGTTCATGCTGGATACCTACGCCCATGTGACCACCCAGGCCCGGAGGCGAGCGTCAGACACCATGGGGCAGGTTCTGGCGCCATCTGAAAACCAGAAAAAGTAAGAGACACGGGCGCGGGAAAACCGCGCCCGTGTCCTGTATAGGTCAAAATCTCGGTTATCCCTGTGCCTGCAAAGTGGGAGCTGCTCAAAAAAAGTTGCAGAATACAAAACAAAACCACTGCTTTTCGACAAAAAGCGGTGGTTTTATTGCTGCGAGAGGAGGGCTTGGACCTCCAATCTCCAGGTTATGAGATGCGTCCCATTTGTCAAACCGCTGCGCCCCAGTGCTTTCCGCTCCTTTTTGGGCCTGAAATCGCCAAAAACCCGAAGGGCGATCCTTTCTGCTCCACGGCTACTTTCGATATTCTGGGTCAGAGTCTTGAGGGGCAGGACCATCAAAGTTTGCGCCACAGTAAAGAAGAAAAGTGAGCCAGAAGAAGTATGTAGAGAGCCAGGGCTAAGGAGTTGGGGACAGCTGCAGCTGGCTGTAAAGAACTGTGCAGAACCTTGGCGGGATGGGTAGCATCCAGGGATACGAAGGAGACAACAAACAGCGAGTGGCTTGTGGTTTCTCTTTGAGGGGAAGTTACGGTCCTACAGACCCTTGAGAGTGTGAATGAGACGGTTTTAAGGCTCTGTAGAGGATGAAAGAAAAAGAAAGATAAAATAGAGATCTCCTGAGTACAGATACTACAAAGTTCCGTATTTTTTGCTTCTACACAAATGACTGTGATGTTTTCTAATGGTGTATGGAGCCTATGGGGGCAGCAAACTTGTTCATAAATAGCGGCGCCGCCCTCAATTGATAGGTGCGACTTCTTTTGAAAAGTTTTCTCCTAAAAGTGAACGGACCTGATAATCCCCCCTATTTGAATGCAGAATTCTGCGGCCAAAGGACGAATCGAAAGAACCAGATACCCACCTGCCACCCGCAACCGATGGACGGCAGGCGCAGAGGGAGAATGTGGACCGCAGGTGGGGAAAGTGCGTATATAGTATAAATAAAAACGGAAAGAGTCTATTTTACAAAAGGAATTTTTGATATCGTAAGTGAAAACAATAGGGCTGGATGACAAGCCGGGTTTGAATAATTATGCAGATTTTCCCAAAGGAAAGGGTGAGATGAACATGGACCGACTCTCAGATACCTTCTATCGCTGCGTATACTCCGATGCTGTGACGAACAGGCAGAACGAAGTACACGACTCCTTTGAGATCGCTTTTCTCAGAAAGGGCAGTGTGCATGCGCGGGTCGCGGACAGGGACTACACCGCCGGGCCGGGCTCTCTGTTCATCATCAGCCGCTATGAGTCCCACGCTTTCTGGCCGCTGGAGGGCACCTATGAACGATACTACGTCTGGATTTCCGACAAGATTATGGATCAAATCCCCTACGCAGGCAAGATTCTGTCGGTTTTCCGCAACCGCAACAGCCGTTTTTCCCACTGCATTGAAATGGGCCCCTATGCGCCGGCGGTAGACTTTGCCATGTCGCAAATGGTATATGAGTACAAAAATCCGACGCCTTTTTCTCTGGAGCTCATGCTGTCCTATTTCATGACGATCCTATACTACTGCAATCGGGTTTGCCCTCAGAATTTTTCCCTGGAGAGCGCCAGCAAACAGGCCAGCATTTACAAGATCCAGCGGTACATTGAGGAACATTACGAGGAAAACATTAAAATGAGCGAACTGGCGGCGCAGAATCACTTTGACCCCAGCTATCTGTCGAGATTTTTCAAGAAGAGCACAGGTTTTTCTCTCAAACAGTATCAGCTGTTCGTCCGGATGTCCCGGGCGCGGATGATGCTGATCTGCAGTGATTGTTCCGTGGAATCCATTGCGGCCAGATGCGGTTATTCGGATGTAAATATATTTATTCGCACCTTCAAAAAGGAACACAACATCACGCCGCTGCAATACCGCAAGCGGGAAAGAGGTTGAAAAAGATCGATTATTTTCCGGGAATATATTACTTTGCCCCCTGCCTTTCATCGTAAAATACTTCCATATACCAAGTCCTTCCCGCTACAGGGGGAGGCGGCATACAGCAAAAGAGAAAGGGAGGCAGCATTATGAAAAAAATTCCAGCTGAAAAGACCGCGATCGTGTTGATTGAACCGCAGAACGATTTTCTCTCGCCCGGCGGCACTATGTACCAATACATTAAGGAGCAGCTGGCAGAGCGCAACGTCATTGCCAATCTGCAGTATCTGCTGGACAACGCCCGGGGAAAGGCAAAGATCTTCTATGTCCCCTTCTACGCGTTTAAGCCGGGCTTCCCGGAGCTCAAGCCCGGTGGGCCCGCCTATGACGGCCTTCGCGGCATCGAGATCGACATGGTGGCTGACTGGGGTAAGGGCGCCTGGCTGCGCGGAACGCCGGGTCCGGAGATCATCAAGGAGTTAACGCCTCACGAAGGCGACATTGTCGTGGAGGGGAAGATGACCCTGGACGCGTTCCATTCCACCGCGCTGGATTATCTGCTGCGGGCCAATGAGATCGAGTGTGTGGCTGTGGTGGGCTTCCACACAGACTGGTGCGTGGAGTCCACCGCCAGATCTGCCTATGACAAGGGCTATCGCGTGATCGTCATTGGAGACTGCACGGCCACAGACACTCAGGAGGATCAGGATTTCTGTGAGAAGTGGATTTTCCCGAAGATTGGAACGGTCACCACCGCAAAAGAGTTTCTGGAAGCCTTGGTATGACCGCCGTGTACGTTGTGTAATGCCAAAGAGGAGGGATCATTGTGAGTTCCAATTCCAAAAGAGCCGCCTGGGCCGTGGCCTGGGTTGTGTTTTCCGCCGTCGTCATTTTACTGTTTCGGACATACGTGGCTCCTGCCCTGTGCCTAGATAGCGCGTATCTCTATTTTTGCTATCCCATCCTCATGTTCTCCTTCATTTTTGCAGTCACACGAAAATGTTGGCTGGAAGTGTGGTGCTGAGATCAACGATAAGGAGGGAGTTAAAGTATGAATTCTAATGCCACAATCGCAATTGTTGCCGCACTGTACTTCGTCCTGCTTTTGGGCATGGGCTTTTTCTTCCAGAAGAAGCAGACGGGTAGCGTGGCGGACTATTTTGCCGCGAAGGACACCGGCGTAGGCCCCTGGGTCCTCGCATTTTCCTATATGGCCACGGCTATCAGCGCCGGCACCTACATGGGCGAGGTCGCCCAGACCCGGACCATGGGCTATACCGTGTTTTACATGGCGGTCATGAGCTGCGTGGGCTCGGTCCTCAATCACCTGGTGCTGGGCAAGCGCTGCTTCGTACTGGGCAAAAAGCTGAACGTCGTTACCACCGGCGACTTGCTTTCTTACCGCTTTTCTTCCCCTAAGGCTATTCGTCTGGTCCAGGGCGTTGTGCTGCTGATATGCATCACGGCTTCCATGGTGGCGCAGTTCCAGGCCTCCGGTGTAATCTTCAACGTTATGCTGGGTGTCCCCATATGGGTGGGTGCTTTGCTGGGGGCCATCTGCGCGGGCATCTATGTATCTATTGGCGGATTCCTGGCCGTAGCGTGGACCGATCTGGTCCAGGGCGTTATTATGATCATCGGCGGCTTGTCTGTGTTTATTGGCTGCCTGGTGAAGTATGGCAGTCTGGCCAGCCTGAATTTGCAGATCGCCACACAAAATCCCGAGTTTGTCACCGCCACTGGCGCTACCAGTTCCAAAAATATTTGGCTGTGGATCTTCATCTTCGCGGTCGGTCACTTCGGCTATGTGCCGTCTTTCTGCCGCTTCTTCTCTGCCAAGAAACTCAGCACACTGCGCAAGTCTATCGTCATGGTGGCAGTGGCCAATATTGGCTTCCACTTCTTTGGCAAGCTCAGCGGCCTGTATTCCATTATTGCCATCCCCGAGCTGGCCAACAATGACGCGGCGCTTTCCACTATGGCCATCAACGTGCTGCCCCCGCTGCTGGCAGGTGTCCTGCTGGCTGCTATTCTTGGTGCTGCAATGTCCTCCATCGACTCGCTGATCCTGCTGCTAAGCGGTGTGTGCGTGCATGATGTAGTGGACAAGACGCTGAACATCAAGCTTGAATCCAAGAAGATGCTGCATCTTTGCAATCTGGTCACAATCATCGTGACGGTCGTGGGCCTGGTCATCGCGCTGAATCCTCCCGGAGCCATCATGTGGGTTTCGGCATTCGCTTGGGGCGGCATCACCGCCACTTTTGCGGCGCCCATGATCCTGGGTCTGTACTGGAAGCGGTCCAACGGTAAAGGAGCCATCGCTGGTATGGCCAGCGGCTTTGGTATTGCCATGCTTTGGTATCTGCTGAACCACCCGGGCATTCACGGCCTCGTGCTGGGTTATATCGTGAACTTCGCGGTCAACATTGTGGTCTCACTCTGTACGGCACCGCCGCCGGAAGAGGTCATCAAGGACTGCTTTCCCACCAAGGAGGAAGTGGCGACATATATGTGATTCCGGTTCTGTCTGCGAGGTATGGCCGGAATATTTCCCACAAAAGCAAAAAACGCAAGGAATATATGATTTGGAGGTTATAATAGTATGGTCGAGCAGGTATTCCAGCATATTGACGATCACTTCCAAGAGCACATTGCGAAACTTCAGGAATATCTCCGCAAGGAGAGTATCTCCCTTTGCGAGGGGCATAACGATCATGTGGACGAGTGCGCAGAACTGCTTTGCAGCTATATCCGCGAGATCGGCGGCACTGCGGAATTGGCCCAATTTGATGAGGGATATCCCATTGTGTTCGGCAAGATCATGTCTAAGAACCCCAACGCAAAGACCATGGTATTTTATTCCCTCTATGATGTGATGCCCGTCGATGAGCCGGAATGGAAAGTGGAACCTTTTTCCGCCGACATTGTACCCGCCGAGTATACCGGGCTGCCCAAGGAATACGGCGACTGCATTGTTGCCCGGGGTGCCAGGAATCAGAAGGGCCCCACCATGGGTTTCATCCGTGCGGTGGAATCCATGCTGGCCGTGGAGGGCGATGTGCCCATCAACATTTACCTTGTCGTGGAGGGCGAGGAAGAAGTGGGCAGCGTCCACATGAAGGCGTTCTGCGAGCGCTACTATGACCAGCTGAAAGATGTCTGTGCCGTCTGGTACGGAAACCCTGCCATTGACGATCGGGGAAGACAGGTGCTCTACGGCGGCGGCAAGGGCCTAGTGTCTTTCGAACTGATCTGTGAGGGCGGTGAATGGGGCGGTCCCAAGGTGCAATCGCTGTTTGCACCAGAGGCGGCTTGGATTGATGAGCCGCTTCTGCGTCTGATCAAAGCGGTGGCCAGCATGAAGGATACAGAAGGCCATGTCTTGATCGACGGATTTTACGACGACTACAAGCCCTTTACCGCTGAGGAGCAAGCCCTGCTGGATGAGGTGAAGGCTACCTTCAATGAGGAGGCCACCAAGCGTACCAACGGCATCGATAAATTCAAAAACGGCAAGCCCGGCATCGAGTGGCTGGAGACCTACATTATGGGCTCCCTGCTGAATGTGGACGGCTTCGTCGGTGGCTACACCGGCCCGCGGATTCAGACCAATCTGCCCCGCAAGGCCACCGCCAAGATGCATGTGCGTCTGGTTTCCGAAATGAAACCCGACGATATTGAGCAGAAGATTCGCCGGCATCTTATCAAGAACGGCTTCCCGGAGATCCGGATGGAGGTTCTGGGCAAGTACGGTCCTTCCCGGACGCCCCATAGCGATCCCTGCGTGGATGCTGCGGCCCGGGCGGGTAAGGTTCTGGGCTACGACTCCATTTTCTGGCCACGGTACTATGCCTGCGTGCCGCTGTTTGCTTTCAATTCCGCGCCGCTGAATCTGCCGGTGATCTCCGCTGGAGTGGGTCGCATGGGGCGTCTCCACGCCGCTAACGAGTACATCACGGTCGAAGGCCTGAATCTCTATGAAAAATACACAGTGGCCTTCCTGAACGAACTGGCCAAATAAGCCATCTGAGATCTGGGGGCGGTCCCGGGGTCCGGTAGGTACACCATGGGCGGCAGATGCGAAGCAGATTTGCCAATGTAACCAACAAAAAATGAAACGGCAGGCACACGGTATTTTTCCGTGTGCCTGCCGTTTTTCTGTGCTGCCGGCAAGGGCGGAGCGGAAGATCACACAGCGCCCGAAGCGTGCTCCCGGCGCTGCTGTTCTCTGAATCGATCCTCGAATGAATGTAAAAAGAGCGAAGGGCCCATGTTATTCCTACATTTTCGATAACGGATAAGGTTGAGCGTTTTGCCCCCGGAGGCCTTACGCGGAATTGCTGGAGACAGGAACAGTTCCTATCTCCTGGCTCGCATTGCATTCAAACACGTCAGACGTATTGGCTGTGATAAAAACCCGCGGTGTGTTTTGCAGTGGTTTCTTGTCTGACCGAGAGATCTCTGGCTGTCCATGGAACCGTTCTGACTGTTGGCGCAGGAGTCGCCGTTTTGGATAATCAGGGTGCGGATCGCTGCGGCCTGGCAATTTGAATTGCCGTGGGGCCAGAAACGTCTCCCTGCACCGCCGCAGGATACGGTTGCTGCCCGGTTAGGCAAAGAAGGAGCCGGAGCTCTCAGATGGACCTTCTTCCAAATGCTTTAGAACGATGGACGGGCTTTCGCCGGATTTGATGGATTCGTAAATCTGGCGGGTGATGAAATGGGGAGTCACGTCTATTTCTTGAATGAGCTTGCGTTCCAGCTCCTGATAGATCCGTAAGGCCTCGCTGCGGTTTCCCAGGATGTAGTATGCCGTCATCAGCATCCGGTAGACCTCTTCCTGGGAAAACTCATTCCGCAGGACCTTCTGTAAAACCTCCAGGCATTTTCTGGCATTCCCGCTTTGAAGCAGGAGTGAACCGTAGCGAAGGAAAAAAAGATAGGCCCGCCGCTCAATGGTGTGCTTCTCCGATTCCAGGAAGTCTTCCAGATATTCCTCCTCCAGAAATGGCCCGCGGTATAGCTCGGAGGCTTTTTCGTAAAAGGCTAGGCAGCTTTCCAGGTCCCCCTGTGCCTTGGCGTCCTCCCCCCTTTTCTCCAAAAGGAAAAACTCCTGCACATCCGTGGAGAAAAAGTCCTTATCCAGCCAGCACCGCTTTTGTTCATATCGGATGAAATCCTTGTTTTCCAGTCCTTTTCGGATCTGATGGGGTGCAAAATAGAAGCTGTTCATGGCCTGCTTCTGGCTTTGATGCGGCCAGAAGGCTTCGATGACTCTGGCAATGCCGATAGGCTCGGACGATACCGCCAGCATTTCCAGCAGGCTCCTGGATTTCTGCGGGACGAACATCGTCAAATCTGTCTCGCCCCGATAGCAGTGAAAACTGCCGAACAGGCGAAAATAGCAGCTCTTTTTGCTGCTCTGCGCGCTTATAAAGGAGGACCGCTCCTGCATGCTGGAATTTCTCGCGCACAGATCCCGCACATAAGCAGTCATGCCCAGGCTGGGATCAATGGCCTCAATCTCCCGAGGCAGATCCCAGGGGGCTGTAAAATTGAAATGAAAGATGTCCGCTTTTCTTGCCTGTTCCAGTACATGACGAAGCTCAGAGGCAGCAAGGGCGTGATTTCCCGACCTATCATGGATTACTGCCTGTTGATACAGTGCGGAAACCTGATAAAAAAAGTACTTTTTCGATGCCGTGATAGCGATGCATTCCTCAATACATTCCATGGCCCGGCGCAGGTCCCCGTGCTCCGTCTGGATGCTGCTCATCACAAGAAGAGCGCGGGCGAGATAGGAGTTGCGCTTGCTTCGCCGGCTGAGGCTGATGGCGTTGTCGGCCGCATAAAAGGCCGCCTGCCAGTCATCTCCCTTCAGATAGTAGTGATAGGCCTGCCCGATCATATAGTACGCCCACAGATGCTCGTTTTTTACGTTGAGGATATTGCGGGCCGTATTCTCGGTCTCCGGAATAATCTGCTCGGCAAGTTCAAATTCCCGCAGGCAGTCCAGTGCATATGTATAGATGAGGTTGATATAGACGACATAGCTGGAGGCACCAATATTATGCGCCAGGATACGGGCCTCCTCGCAATAGGCCCGTGCTTTTTCATAGAGGCCACTTTTAATGAAAAACACAAACGCCACCGTCTGATAAAGATACATCTTCAGTTCCGGGTGGATGTTTTCCGTTTCCATCTCGGCCAGCTCAAGGGCCTGCGACACATAAAATTTGAGCTGCTGGGAGTCCGGGCGGTTTGCGTAGTGGAGAATGCGGACGAAGTCGGTCCACAGGCGCAGGTTGCAATCCTGCAGAATAACGCCTGCCTGGGCTGCCTCATTCAGCCATTGGGAAGCGCTTTCAATGTTTTCCCCCAACTGTATATGCGCATATGCAAGAAATATTTTTCGGTAATTATCCAGGACCACATCGTCACACATGCGGGTGCCCGCCTTTGTTTGAAAGCGCGTAAGCATCTCCTGATTCAAAACAATCGTTTTATGGGATTCCGAAAAAAACCCCAGACATACCTTTTGGCAGAACGCAAGGACCGCTCCATCAACGTCGTTGTTTTCAAAAAAACCGCAGAGTGCCTTGTCAAAATATTGCAGAGAGATGTCGGGATACTGGTATTTGATCGTGATGGCATAGGCGAACTGGACCCAGGGATCGTTCTCCAGCGTGGAGAGCTGCGCCCGGCGGACAAGTTCCTTATATCCTTCGTTCAGATAGCTGCTGATCACCTCAAATGCCAAAAAGCGAAACGCGTACGCGGCCTCCCTGATTTTCCCCTGGAGGATGTTGTGGGACAACACGCGCTTCCAGTCACCTTTGCCCTTGTAGTATTCGGCAGCCTTCGTGTGGAGAGCGAGCATGGCTTGTTCGCCGAATTTCTGCGTCGCCGTGTGGTAGAGAAAGGACTGTGCAACAGGGTTGACCGAATAAATCTTTTCAAAGACATTGATGCATGTAATGTATGGGCATTTCTCCACGACCCCTGCAATCAAAGACGGATTTTCCGTGATTCCCAAATAGGCGCAGGATTCTTCGCTCAGATGGTTGTCCACAGAGCTTTTCAGCAGCACGTCGATTTCCTCTTCGCTCATCTGTTCAATAAGAGAGCTTTGAAAGAAATTATACAGTTCGGGAAGGTACAGAATGGAATTCAGGGGCCTTTTTTGAATGTCGTCCAAGATACTGGGATCCCGCTTAGCTTTCTGCCACAGCAGGTCCGAGGGCAGTGCCCAGCCCGCAGTCGCCGACCAGATGGTATTCAGGACGTGGTCACTGATTTCAAATCCAAAACGTTTCAGATAGTTTTTTGCCTTTTTGGTAGACAGCAAAAAATTCTGAAAGGTGATGCAGGTAGCTTGCCGGAAAAGCGGCAGCGCCTGGTCGTCAGCGGAAAGTGGCTGAGCCATCAATAGGATAAAATGCAGCCATCGGGCACAAAGTTGAATAAATTTCCATAAAAAATCATTAAATAAGGGGTTCTTTGTAGAGAATCCTTCCAGGATAACATATATGTTGGGAGCTCTGTCAATTTTCATGCATTGGCGCAAAAATAGATTCCAGACCTCTGCTTCACTGGAATCAATCCCCGCGGGGCGCTGAATAAAGATCCCATTTTCCGCAAAAAAGGAGGTCATGTTTTCGATGAACTCTCTTTGATGAGACTGGGAGGGATGGCTAGAAAGTGCGGAGACATCCATAAAATAATAGTATTCGCCCCGGGAAAAGAGCTGGTTTTCAATCGCTTTGCGCTGATTGCAGCCTGTTTGTACGTTAAAGACCAATGGACAATAGGCCAGGTTTGCCTGCAGAGATTCCTCCAGACAGGTATATTCCAGATAACTTTCGGCGTCTGTCTGCGATCCGATAATGTTCATGTGCCAAACGTTGCGCACGTTTGCCGCCTCCTTAATTGATCTCATCCAAACAATAAACACATTGCAAAAAAATGCGGCGTCATTCATAATTTTAAGATTAAAATCTTGGTAAAATTATATCATTTTGTAAAAACTGTGTGCAAGAAGAAAAAAATACTAGATAAAAACCGGAGTAACGGTCCGCCAAGCCTAGGAACGTTTTTGCTAATGCCAGAAAAATGCGCTTGTTTGCGCGTTTGCGCCCCAAAAAGCCGGTTTTGAACCGCAATAAAGAGCACAATTTATAAAAAATAAAAAAATAGCGCGCAGTTTTTGGTCGATATAGCCAAAAGCTGCGCGCTATTTTTTTGCGGGATTCAAAAGAAAACTAAGAAAAAACAAAGAAAACTAAGAGAAAAATAATAATTCTATAAACAGCTGCAAGAGGCCACGGATAGAATGGGGCCATATCAAACAAAAAAAGGAGTGGAACAACATGAAAAGAGTTTTGGCCCTGATCGCAGCTTTTATGCTACTGATATCAATGGCCGCCTGCGGGGGGACTTCTGGGGACGACGCTCAGGAGCAAGGCTCCCAGACGACGGAGGAAGAGGTCTATACGATCACACTTTCTCACCAGTATGCGACCACCACCGCCTTCCACGATATGGTCGTGTGGTGGGAGGAGCAGCTGGAGACCCGGTCCAACGGGCGAATCCAGGTGGAGGAGTTCCCCTCATCCCAGCTCATGCCGCCGGATCAGGAATTTGCCGCCATGCTGGACGGCCGTATCCAGGCAAATACGTGCAATTCCGCTCTGATGGCGAGCTTTGACGAGAGCTTCTGCATCTTCGAGATGCCGTTCCTGTTTGGTGACTCCTATGAATCTCTTGAAAATCTCGCCGCGTTCTGCAAAACGCCGGAATATGACGAGCTGATTGCCGGTGCCGTGGAGGCCAAGGGCATTATCTCCTATCCGGCCTACCTGGACGGTGCCCGTGAGATCAGCACCATTAAAAAGCCCATCCAGACTTTGGACGATCTCAAGGGCATGAAGATCCGCTCCACCGGCGGACGGTTCTCCGAAGTCACCGCGGACACCTATGGCTTCAGCGCCATTGCGATCTCCGCGGCCGAGCTGCCTACCGCTCTGATGCAGGGCACCGTGGATGGCCAGCTGATGAACCCGGTCTATGTCTATCAGGTCAAGTCTCCTGTCAGCTATTACACCATCATCCCCTTCGACTATACGGCGGTGGACCCCATCAATGTCTCCAAATCTTTCTATGACAGTCTGCCTGCGGATCTGCAGCAGCTGATGGACGAGGTGGGCGGAGAGCTTCTGGATCACTCCATCGAGTATATCACGCCCCTGCTGGATGAGTCGTACGAGGCGATTGCGGGTGAGATGGGCATTGAGATCACCGAACTGAGCGAGGAGGAGTACAACAAGGCCGCCGAGATGGCCAGAACCGTGTGGGACGCCTATGAAGAGCAGATCCCCAACGGCGCGCAGCTGATCGAGCTGGCAAACAGCATCACTGACGGGACTTACACTGGCTGACGCGCCTGGGGCGCTGCCGGTACGCTGGCGATTCGAGATTTAAGTTGGCACGCGGGTACGGCTTTGTGCCCGCGTGCTTTCAGAAAGGCGGGGATATTTTGAAAAAGTTTTTGGGGTTTTTCAATGGCCTGAGCAATGTCCTCCTGATGATCGGTTGCGTTTTGCTGATCGTTTGTGCCGCATTCGTCAATGCCACGGTGTTTCTGCGGTATATCTTCCACGTCTCTTTCCAGTGGGCGGAGGAGATTTCTCGCTATCTGCACATCGGCGTTGTGATCCTGCTGTGCGGCCCGTTGCTGTGGACAGGCGGACATATCAATATGGACCTGGTGCTATTGAAGCTGAAGGGAGGCGGCCGCAAAATCGTCAGGATCCTTGGTGAGCTTGCTACTTTGGGACTGGTGTCATTCACGTTTTACAACAGCATCATCTATGTAGCCTCGCTCCATGAGACGCATATTTTGACGTTTTCCTCAAAGTTTGAGCAGTGGATGCCCACGATGATCATTCCTGTGGGCTTCTTCTTCGCCACTATTTTCTGCGTTGCCTTGATCGTTCGCGAGATCCTGTTGTTCAGACAGGAGGATGCCGTGGATGAATCGCTGACGGCGGAGATCGAGGATATCCTCGATTCCAACGAAATCAAGCACGTGGATACTCAGGATTCGGAGGAGGGGAAATAAGTGTCGGCTTTTATCGTTTTTGGAATTTTTGCGGTTTTGGCCATCATCGGAGCCCCCATCATGACCGCTCTGGGCCTTGCAGGATTGGTTGGCACGGTGGGAATGTTGAATATCCCTGGAACCGTTATGCCTCAGGGCTTTTTCAGCTCGGTGGATAGCTGGCCGCTGCTGTGCACGCCCTTCTTTCTGCTGTCGGGCGCCATTATGGGCAAGTGCGGCCCGGCCACTGCGTTGTTTGATATGTGCGAAAAGTTTTTGGGACATATCCGCGGCGGACTGGCGATTGCGGTGGTAGTGGCCTGCGCCTTCTTCGGTGCCATCACCGGCTCGGGTATCGCCACGGCCGTGGCCATCGGCAGCATGGCGGTGCCTGAGATGCTGCGGGCGGGCTACAACAAGAATCTCACCTACGGATTGGTGGCCGTTTCGGGCACCCTGGGGCTGATGATTCCTCCCAGCATTTACATGATTATCTTTGCCGGAATGGTCAGCGGCTCTGTTGTGGAGTATTTCACGGCGGGTTATCTGCCCGGCATTGTGATTGCCGCCATGATGATTGTGATCGCGGTACTGAAGTCCCCACGTGAAGTCCGCCCCAGATATCCTTGGGATCAGAGGTGGAGGGCCCTGAAGCATGCCCTTCCCGCTCTGGGAATGCCCATTGTGGTGATGGGCTCGATCTACACGGGCATCTTTACCGCCACGGAGTCTGCCGCCTTATCCATTTTGTATTGCGTGATTGTCTGCCCGATCTTCTATCGTGACAAGTTTACGTTCAAGGCATTTATCCAGGCCACCAAGGACGCCTGCAAGACGACCTCCCAGATCTATCTGATCCTGGGTGCAGTCGCGGCCTTCTCCTCTGCCATTACCTACATGAAGGTTCCGCAGAGCATCAGCCAGTTCGTCGTGGACATGCACCTGACGCCGACTGTCTTTATGGTGGGCTGCGCCATTGTGTACCTGATCTTCGGCATGTTCATCGATGTGATCCCCATTCTGTACCTGACGGTACCGATCTTCTACCCGGTCACCCAGGTCCTGGGCATCAACACGCTGCACTTCATGATCATGACCATCGTTATGACCATGGTGGCGCAGGTCTCGCCGCCCTTCGGCGTAATCCTGTTCGCACTGACCGGAACGTTCAAGGAAAAAATCGAGACTGTGGTCAAGGGGGCGCTGCCCTTTATTGCTGTGCTGCTGGTGGCGTGTCTGCTGGTGATCTTCGTGCCGCAGCTGAGCACCTGCGTCGTGGACCTGGTCCTTTATTGGTAGAGAGAAGGTGCTGTAATGGACAACAATATTGCGCTGAGCGGCGTTGTGGTACTGGATTTATCCAGAGTTGTTTCCGGCCCCTATGCTACCATGCTGATGGCGGATATGGGTGCTCGCGTCATTAAGGTGGAGCTGCCGGGCGTAGGAGACGACACCAGAAAATTCGGCCCGCTGATTCAGGGAGAAAGTCCCTATTTCATCATGCTTAACCGCAACAAAGAGAGCGTTACGTTGAACATGAAATCCACCAGAGGCAAGGAGATCCTGTGGGAACTGGTGAAAAAGGCGGATATTATCGTGGAAAATTTCCGCCCCGGCGTGCTGGACCGTCTGGGCTTCGGTTATGCGGAACTCAAGCGCGTCAATCCCCGCATGGTTCTGGGGTCGATCTCGGGCTTTGGCCAGACCGGTCCCTATGCCAGCCGCGCAGGGTATGATATTCTCGGGCAGGCAATGAGCGGCATCATGAGCGTCACCGGCTGGCCGGGAGGAAAGCCCACCCGCGTAAACACGGCGCTGTGCGACATCCTCAGCGGCATGAGTTTGGCGGTGGGCGTCCTGGCGGCATACAGCCGCGCGATCAAAAGCGGCGTCGGTCAGCATGTGGATATCGCGCTGGTGGACTCCGGCGTAACCGCTCTGAGTACGATCAACCACATCTATCTCTCCACCGGCGTGGTCCCCGGGCTGACCGGGAACCGGGACGGCGTGCTGGCGCCGTTCGCCTCCTATGCGTGCAGGGGCGGCGATATCATCATCGCCTGCGGCAACGACAAGCTCTTTGGGGAGCTGTGTCAGATGATCGGCCGGCCGGAGCTGGCGGAGGATGAGCGGTTTGTGAGCAATGAGGCCCGCATGGCCAACAACGACCAGCTACAGGAGGTGCTGGAGGGCTGGTTGGCCAATAAGACGCCGGAGGAAGCGGTGGACCTGCTCCTGGCCGCTGGGATTCCCGCGGGGCCAATTAATACGATCGACAAGGTGGTTGCCGACCCGCACATCGCGGGCGCACGAGGGATGTTCCCTCATATACAGCATCCCGTATTGGGAGATATGCAGATTACCGGCAGCCATCTGAAATTGTCCGATACGCCTACGGGCGTACGCAAGATCGCGCCCGCCCTGGGAGAGGACAACATCCGGGTTTATCATGAGATGCTGGGTCTGGAGCAGGCTGAGCTGGAGGCGCTCAGCGCCGATGGAGTGATTTGAGATCACATATGAAAAGCAGGAATAGAGGAGGCAAATATGAGCGATAAAATCAAAATGACGGTGGAGAACGGCATTGCGACCATCAGCGTCAATCGCCCGGAGGCGCTGAATGCACTCTCCAAAGACCTGATCGATGAAATGGATGCCATGCTGGAGCAGATTAAGAGGGACCCGTCCATTCGCGTGCTCGTGTTTTGCAGCGAGAAGAACTTCGCGGCCGGCGCGGACATCAAGGCCATGGCCGTCTGCGATCCGGAGGGGGCCAGAGCCTTCGTGTTCTCCGATACGTACAACAAGATTGAGGCGCTGGGGATCCCCTCCGTTGCTGTTATCGAGGGATACGCCTTTGGTGGCGGCCTGGAGCTGGCACTGACCTGTGATTTGCGTATTGCCAGCAGAGATGCCACCTTGGGCCTGACGGAGCTGAATCTGGGTATTATCCCTGGTGCCGGCGGGACTGTCCGCCTGCCCCGGCTGATCGGAGAGGCAAAGGCGAAGGAGATGATTTTCATGAGTCGGATCGTCTCCGGTGAGGAAGCAGAACGGATTGGCCTAGTCAATGTGGCGGTTGCGCCCGAGGAGCTGAGGGCGGTTGCGACTAAGTGGGCCGAAAAACTGAAAACCCGTAGTGCGGTGGCGCTCAGAGCCGCAAAGGAATCCATTGAAAACGGTATCCGGGACACGGACTATGTGAGCGCTATCGACCGCGAAGCGGAGATCTGGTCGTCTCTGTTTAGCTCCTATGACCAGAAGGAGGGTATGGCGGCCTTTATCGAAAAGAGAAAGCCTAAATTTGAAAACCGCTAATGAGGAGGAGATTCTCATGTATGAACAGGATTCCTACGCAAGTTCAATCAGGGAACTGGGAAAGAAATATCAGATCCACGAAATCGGCTTGAAGGATTACGAGGATGGGCAGCCTCTTCCGGAGGATGTGTTCTCCTTTCTCAAAGAAGCCAGGGTCTTTGAGAATCTGTCTCCAGGCAACTCCGCTGTCGGCGTTCAGAGCGTTTCCAGATGGCTGACCGCACTGCGCGAGGTGGGTGCCCTGGACAATACCAGCGTACATATCATGACGACGCAGTCCCTCATCATCTATGCGCTGCAGTTTGCCGGTGAGACCCAGCGCCTGGGTCGGCAGCTGCAGGAGATGCTGGAACTGGACAAGCACGCCTGCTTCTGCCTGACAGAAGCGGGAGGAGGGTCCGATGCTGCAGGAATGCAGACCACCGCATTCCGGGAGCAGGACGGCTATCGGATCCGGGGAGAAAAGTGCATGATCATGAACGCCGGCTTCGCCGATTACTTCCTGGTGGCCGCCAGGCTCTCCGACGTGGAGGGGTATGACGGGATCACGCTGTTTTTGGTGGACCGGGATACGCCGGGCCTTACGGTTTTTCCGCACACGCAGACCTGCGGTGTCACAGGCGTTCCCATCAACCGCATCGCGTTCAGCGATGTGCGGGTACCCCAGGAGCGCCTGGTCGGACAGGAGGGCAAGGGCTGGAAGATCCTGATGAAGGTGCTCAATTGCACGCGACCTGGAGTGGGCGCCGCCGCGCTGGGTGCGACGCGTACGGCCATGGAGCGGGCCGCCGTGTACGGGAAAGACCGGGTCTGTTTCGGGAAGCCCCTCAACAAAAACGCCGTCCTTCAGGGGAAGTTTGCGGAAATGACGCTTGCCTGGGAGAGCGGATGGCTGATGGTCGAGCGGGCGGGCCGCTATCTGGATGAGGGCCGGTCCGGGCAGACAGCAATCTCCGCCATGGCCAAGATCGCCGCCACGGACGCTGCGAAGCTTGTGGTGGACCGGAGCCTGGATTTCTTCGGCGGATACGGCTATCTGAAAGAGGTGGGCATGGAGCGGTTCTATCGTGACGTCCGTGTCTGCACGATTTACGATGGGACGAATGACATTCTTCGCGGTCTTGTGGCGGGAAGCCAGCTGAAAAGCTGCGTGGAGCATGCCTGAGGCGAGGGGATAGAGAGGAAAGGATATGCGAGAAGTCGTATTTGTGGATGGGGCCCGGTCTGTGTTTGGAAAACAGGGCGGAGGCCTGAAGGACCTTTGCAGCACGGATCTTGCTTCCTTGGTCATTGCGGGCCTGATGGAAAGGACGGGCATCGCGGAGCGGGCCCGGATCGACGGCGTTGTGTGCGGCAGTGCCCAGGGCGATACGAAGGCGTTTAATCCGGCGCGGTACGCGGCACTGGGAGCGGGGCTCCCAGTGGAGACAGAGTGCCATTATATCGAAATGCAGTGCGGTTCCGCCATCACGTCTATTAACCACGCGGCAGCGCAGATCGGTCTGGGTTTTGCAGATGTGCTGGTGGCCGGCGGCATGGAATCTCATTCCACCACAGCTGTTTATTTCGATACTACGATCCCTCCCTACCGCCAGATCGGGCCCCGGCCGCTGAAGATGCATCTGGCACCCACTTCGGAGCAGGACATCTCCATGCTGCAGGTCTCGGACCTAATGGCCAATCGGTGGGGAATCACCCGTGAGATGTGCGACGAATTTGCACTGCGCTCCCAGGAATCCTTGCAGGCGGCTTACCGGGACGGCGTGATCGGTCCTGAGATCATTCCCTATAAAAAACCGGCGGACAGAAAGAATCCGGAGCAGATCTTCGACAAGGACGAGCATCCCAGGGCTGATGTTACGATGGACGGCCTGCGCAGGCTCAGTCCCGTGCTGCCGGACGGCGTCACCACCGCAGGAAACGCATCCGGGAAAAACGATGGGGCGGCCTTTGTCCTGATGATGTCGGCGGAGAGAGCTGCTGAGCTGGGTTACCAGCCTTATGCCAGGTGGGTTTGCGGCGCAGATGTGGGCGTTGAGCCCCGCTACATGGGAATCGGGCCGGTATTTTCCAGCCTCAAGGCCCTCAAGCAGGCTGGGCTGACCATGGATGATCTGGGCGTGTTTGAGTGTAACGAGGCGTTTGCGGCCCAAAATCTGTCTGTGATCGCAGAACTGGAGCATCAGACCGGCAGGAAGGCCAACAGGACCATTTGGAACCCGAACGGTGGAGCCATCGCCATCGGTCATCCCAACGGCGCCTCTGGGGCACGGATCGCGTGGTTCGCCATGAAGCATCTGGAACGGACAGGTGCCAGATACGGATTGTTTTCCGCCTGCTGCGGCGGCGGACATGGGACCACCACTATTATCGAAAATCTGAGACGGTGAGCAAGGAGGTGACGTGATGAAAGAACGAGAAGTGGTCATTGTTGACTATGCACGGTCCGCCTTCGGA
Organism: Dysosmobacter sp. Phy; assembly: GCF_054476235.1. Lineage (NCBI taxonomy): Bacteria > Bacillati > Bacillota > Clostridia > Eubacteriales > Oscillospiraceae > Dysosmobacter > Dysosmobacter sp. Phy. The sequence continues at coordinate 890,163 of NZ_CM136997.1, read as the reverse complement.
AAGCTGGGAGGTAGCTTGCGGGAATTGGCGGCCAGCGAGATCGCCGGTGAGGTCATGCGGGGCTTGGTGCAGAAAACAAAGGTGCAGGACCGAGCGTTCGTAGACAGCGCGATTGTTGGCTGCGCTCATGGCTGTTCTAAAACGCAGGCGGTCGCTAGGTATGCGACCTTGTATGCGGGTCTGCCTTATGAGACGTCCGCGACCTTTGTTGAGATGCAGTGCGGCTCCTCCATCATGGCTCTCAACCAGGCGGCCTGGAAAATAAAGGCAAATGTGGCGGAGATCGTGATCTGCGGCGGAACGGAATGTCATTCCCAGCATCCGGCATTTATGTCGACGACCACGCCCCCTTACAAGGAGCTGGCGCCGATCTGCTATGACAAAGGCCTGACGCCCATTCAGGAGCGAGACATCCCCATGATCTGTGTCAGCGATAAGATCGCGAAGCTCTGCGGGATCAGCCGGACGGAATGTGATGAATTTGCCCTGCGCAGTCAGGAGCGTCTGCAGGCGGGATACAAAAACGGCACCATCGGTCCGGAGATACTCCCCATCACCCTGCCCGCCACCCGAAAGACGCCGGAGCGGATCATCGACCGGGACGAGTTTCCGCGCCCGGATACCACCTTGGAGGGATTGTCAAAACTGCGGCCGATCTATCCCGACGGCGTTACCACGGCGGGAAACGCTTCCGGGCTGAACGACGGAGCGGCTTTCCTGCTGGTGATGACTGCGGAAAAGGCAGCGGAGCTGGGGTATGAGCCTATCGCGCGCTGGGTCACCTGTGCCCATGTGGGATATTATGAGGATCTGATGGGCCTTGCACCCTGCTACTCCAATCTTAAAGCGATGAAGCAGGCGGGACTCGGCCTTGACGACATTGACGTGATCGAGTGCAACGAGGCGTTCGCAGCACAGAACCTGGGCGTCATCCGCCAGATGGAAAAAGAAAGCGGCAGGAGCATCGATCAGAAAAAGTGGAATCCCAACGGCGGCGCGCTGGCTGTGGGACATCCCAACGGTGCGTCGGGCGCGCGGATCGCAATTTTTGCCATGCGGCAGTTGGAAAAGACGGGCGGAAGATACGGCGTGGTCTCTGCCTGTTGCGGCGGCGGCCTGGGGGCAACGGCGATCATCGAAAATCTTAAACGCTGAAAACGGCGTCAGAAAAGAAAGGGGTCATGGATATGGAAATCAAGAAGATTGGTGTCATTGGCGCCGGTATGATGGGCGCGGAGATCGCGCTGTGCTTCGAGATGGCCGGGTATGAAACGGTCCTGGCAGATATCAAGATGGAATTCGCGCAAAACGGCAGGAACAAGCAGGAGACCATTCTGGCAAAGCGCGTCGCCAAGGGGAAACTGACGGAAGAGGAAAAGAACGCTATTTTGGAGCGGGTCACGGTGACGGCGGACAACCACGATTTGGCGGACTGCGACTTGATCATTGAGGCGGTTCTTGAGAATGTGGATGTGAAGCAGGGCGTGTTCCGGGAGCTGGATCAGATTTGCAAGCCGGAGACCATTTTTGCCAGCAACACCTCCGCCATATCCATTACCAAGCTGGCCTCCGCTGTTCAGAAGGGGCGGCCTTTTGTGGGAACGCATTTCAATTCCCCCGCAAGCGTCATGAAGTTGGTGGAGGTCGTGTCTGGAAATCAGACTACGAAGGAAACTGCCGATATCGTATACGATCTGCTGGCGTCCATCGGAAAGGAACCGATCCGGGTGAAGGACGTGGTGGGCTTTGCGCTGAATCGGATGTTCCACATTTTTTACGGCGAGGCGATGCGGCTGGTGGAGGAGGGCGTGTGCTCTCCCGAGGATGTGGACAAGTGCTGTGTTTACGGGCTTGGACACCCTGTGGGCATCTGCAGGCTGTTGGACCAGCTGGGCCATGATCTCAACCTCAGCGTTGACAAGATCTTGTTTGATGCCTATGGCGACCGGTTCCGCCCCAGTCCGGTATTGCAGAGATTTGTGGATTCCGGCGAACTCGGGCGCAAGACCGGAAAGGGCTTCTACGAGTACGATAAGAAATGATCAGGGAAGCTGACGGAAAGAACGTTATGGAACTGGATCAAAAGCAGATTATGGAGATTATTCCGCATCGTCCGCCCATGCTGCTGGTGGATCGGGTCCTGGAGCTGGTGCCAGGGGAGCGCTGTGTCTCCACCTTTTATGTAGATCCGACGCGGGAGATCTTTAAGGGGCATTTTCCGGGAGATCCTGTGTTACCTGGAGTCTATACCGTTGAGGCCACCGCACAGACGGCGGATATCCTGCTGCTGTCGCTGGATCGGTATCGGGGAAAGACCCCGCTGTTTTTGGGGATCGACCGCGTGACGTTCCTGCAAAAGATTATTCCGGGGGATACAATCGAAATGCGGGTATCCATCGTAAAGGAGCGCAAAGAGAAGGCGATCGCGACCTGTGCCGCCGAGGTGTTTTGCGGGGGTAAGCTGACCGCCAGATCCGAAGTGACGCTGGCCATGCGGTGAGAACCTACCGCAAGAGGTGACGCAGGATCGTTCTGCGACCTTGTAAGCCAGCTCAAGGAAGCGGACCAAAGGCGGCTTGAGGGAGCCGTCGAGTTACCTGTCCCGCCGCTGTGAGCTTGGCATAAGCGCGGAGCTGCAGCATCGAAGAACTGACCAGACCCATCGCACCGGACAGTGGCTTCATCAGGTTCTGCAGAGCGCTGAGGCAGGCGGCGGATACCAAGGGGCAGGTGCTGGCGGGAGCCATCTGAACACCAGAGAAAAGAAGAGAGGCACGGGCACGGGAAAACCGCGCCCGTGCCTCGTATGGGTCAAAATCTGGGTCACCCCTGTGCCCGCAAAATGGGGACTGCCCGGAAAAGTTGCAGAAAACAAAAGAAAACCACCGCTTTCCGGCTGGAAAGCGGTGGTTTTATGGTTGCGGGAGGAGGACTTGAACCTCCGACCTCCGGGCTATGAGCTGCGTCCAGACACTCAAACCGCTGCGCCCCAGTGATTTCCGGGCCTTTTTAGGCCTGAAATCCCCCAAAACCCGAAGGTCGTTCCTATCCGTTCCACGGCGGCTTTCGACATTCTGGGTCACATTCTGGGTCGGGATCTCGAGGGGCGGGACCAGCAAAAATTGCGCCACAGTAAAGAATAATAGTAGACCCTCGGAGAAGGGCGTAAAGCGCCTGGGATCGAGCGTCAGGGCCTCGAGCGCAGCAGCCACACGTTGCCGCCTGTGAGGGGTTGTGTGAGGCTTTGGCGGAGAGGACAGCACCGGGGACGTTGAGAAGGCAGCGGGCCATGTGCGGCCTGTGTGCCCGCCTTGAGAGCAAGGATGGTCCCAGCCCTGCCGGACCCCTGAGAGCGGAGAGGCGGTTTTGAGGCTCTGCGGAGGACGAAAGAAAAAGCTGGATAAAGGAGTGGCGTCATCACCCCCGTTTTCAAGGGTCACAACTGCCCGCAGTGCGGGCAGTTTCAAGGGGTTCCGGGATTGCCGGAAATGGGGTCAAAAACAGAGAGAAAAAGAAATTTTGCGGTCGTTATCCCCCAACGCTTACGCCCACAAGAAAAAAGTAGGGGTCAACCCAGGAAGTTGCCGCTTTCCTCTGCCGTTATAGAAGAGAACCCCCTCTGGAGGAAGAGAATTGCATCGCTAATCAAAGATAAGGGCAGAGTGAAATCGCCATCCGGAGAGTTCTTAAATTTCTGATAACTCGCATGTTTACCCCTGGCTATTCCCCGCAAGTTAGGGTATTGTGTGTCGCTGAGTAGGGGAGGTGACGCACCATGAAGGACTACATGATGGCCCTGCACCAGAGGTTCTGTAAGGAGCCGGAGTGCCGGGAGGTCAGGAAGCAGATCAGGGAGGTTGAGCAGGAGCTCCATCAAGCGCTGGACCGGCGAGGGCAGGAGCAGCTGTTAAAGCTGGCGGACCTGGAGAATGAACTGCAAGAGGAGATCTCCCTGGAGAGTTTCCTCTCTGGCTTTAAACTGGCCCTGGACATCGCAGCGGAGCTGGTACCCTCGTACTCCTTCGACGATGACGAGGAGCAGCGGGCCTGCGAAGCACTCCGGCAAAGGAGGGGAGAGTAGTGGCAAAGCGGAGAGCCAATGGGGAAGGCAATATTCGCAAACGGAAGGACGGCCGCTGGGAAGGGCGGTACACCGCCGGGCACGATCCGGAGACCGGCAAAGCCATCTACCGGAACGTCCTGGGCAAGACCCAGGCGGAGGTCCGGGAGAAGCTGAAAACCGCCATCGGGGAGGCACAAGGGCTGGACGCGGCCAAGACCGGGAAGTACACCGTGGGACAGTGGATGGACGTCTGGTATGAGAACTACGCAAAAATCAAGGTCCGGCCGTCCTCCCACCAGACCTACCGGGGCTACATCGAGAATCACATCAAGCCCAATATTGGCAGCGTTCCGCTGAACAAACTGTCCTCTCTGGAGTTGCAGAAGCTCTACAAAAAGCTGCTGAGCAGAGGGAGAGTGACAAGGCTGGAGTCCAAGAACCAGCCCAAGGGCCTCAGCCCCAAGACCGTGCGGAACATCCACCAGATCCTCGAATCTGCCATGCGGCTGGCTATGGAACAGAAGCTCATCGCCAAAGACCCGACTGCCGGCTGCGCACTGCCGAAGGTGGAGAAGAAGGAGATGAAGACCCTGCCGGTGGAGCAGTTGACCTCCTTCCTGAGAGAGGCTAAGGAGAGCGGCGTCTTCGAGCTGTACTATCTGGACCTGGCCACAGGCCTCCGCCGCGGCGAACTGCTTGGCCTCAAGTGGACGGACATCGACCTGGAGAAGGGGGAACTGCAAGTGAAGCGGCAGGTGGCCCGGATCGAGGGCAAGATCGTGGAGGCGCCCTTAAAAACCAAGAACGCCTACCGGACGCTGCCGCTGGCGGAAGATGTGGTGGCCATCTTGAAACAGCAGAGGAAAAAAGTAGGAAGCAGCCCCTGGGTGTTCCCCTCGCCCAACGGCGGGCCGATCTCCCCGGACAGCGTCCTCCACAAGCTCCACGGAGTGCTGAAGCGGGCAGGGTTACCCCAGGTCCGGTTCCACGATCTCCGGCACACCTTCGCTACCCTGGCGATCCAGAACGGGGTGGACATCAAGACGGTCTCCGGGATGCTGGGCCACTACTCCGCCGGGTTCACCCTGGACACCTACGCCCGCGTGACCACCCAGGCCCAGCGGCAGGCGGCGGACACCATGGGGCAGGTGCTGGCCGGGGCCATCTGAACACAAGAAACAAAGAGGGGCACGGGCGCGGAAAAACCGCGCCTGTGCCCCCGTATGGGTCAGAATCTGGGTCACCCCCGTGTTCACAAAATGGGGACCGGCGAAAAAAGTTACAGAAAGCAAAAGAAAACCACCGCTTTCCGGCTGGAAAGCGGTGGTTTTATGGTTGCGGGAGGAGGACTTGAACCTCCGACCTCCGGGTTATGAGCTGCGTCCAGACACTCAAACCGCTGCGCCCCAGTGCTTTCCGGGCCTTTTTGGGCCTGAAATCCCCAAAACCCGAAGGTCGTTTCTATCCGCTCCACGGCGGCTTTCGATATTCTGGGTCACATTCTGGGTCAGGATTTCAAGGGGCGGGACCAGCAAAAATTGCGCCGCAGTAAAGAATAATAGCAGGCTCTCGGAGAAGGGCGTAAAGCGCTCGGGATCGAGTGTCAGGGTCCTGAGAGAGCCAAACGTTGCCGCCTGTGAGGGACTGTGTGAGGCTTTGGCGGAGAGGGCAGCACCGGGGGCGCTGAGGAGGTCACGGGCCGTGTGCGGCCTGTGTGCCCGTCTTGAGAGCGGGGATGGTCCCAGCCCTGCCGGACCCCTGAGAGCGGAAGAGAGCCGGTTTTGAGGCTCTGCGGAGGATGAAAAAACGGGAATCTGAAGATGGAGAGTATCTGCACCATGCAGAACCTACTGCGCAGCTGCCTCTTGATCGGCACCGCCAGCTTACTGGCCTTCTGGGGCATCAGCCTGCTGCTGGCCTGGTGGGCGGTGCGACCGGTGGCTCGGGCCTGGGACCAGCAGCGGCAGTTCGCGGCGGACGCGTCTCATGAACTGAAAACGCCGCTGAAGGTGATCCTCACCAACGCGGAGCTGCTGCAGGACCCCGACCGCAGCCCGGCGGAGCGGGACCGCTTCGCCGGCCAGATCCTTGCTATGGCCACCAGATGCGGGGGCTGGTGGAAAACCTTCTGGAGCTGCCCGAGTGGACAGCGGCCTGTCCGCCGCCATGGAGGAACTGGACTGGAGCCGTCTGGTGTCCGAGGCGGTACTGCCCTTTGAGCTGCTATGCTTCGAGCGGGGCTGGAGCTTCGCTGCGACATCGAGGAGGGGCTGGCGGTCTGGGACATGCCCACCCATCTGCGGCAGGTGGTGGAGATCCTGCTGGACAACGCCCTGAAGTATATGCCGCCGACCGACACCATCACGGTCTGGCTGCGGCATCAGGGGGCAAGACGGCGGTTTTGCGGCGCAGGATGGCTCAGGAGCGCCGCTTGTCTGGCCGGGCCTGGAGTGGAAAGCCTTGGAAACCAGCAGGTGGCCGCAGTGACAGTGGCAATTCTCGTTTCGCCGCTCAGGGCCGCCTTGGCAAAGATAAAGAGGTCTGCCCCACCGTAGCCGCCGGGGCGGATGCAAAGAGGGAACAACCACGATAAAATGCACGTTCATATTTTGCGCAAATCTGATTGGAATTCAAATATCCTATGAAATTGTGAACAATATACAATAAATTTAAAATATATTTGTAAAAATATGTCGTATTTACAAAGCAAGAAAAATATTGTAATATATGAACGTGAACAAAAGCAATAAACAAAGATGTTCACGTTCATATTAAATAAAATTGAAAGAAATAACGCAAAGAACGGGGGGCGGACGGAGAGGAGAAGAACTACGTAGGGAAAGGGAGTCCCCAAAGGTTTAACGGAACCTGGATAACAGATTTTACATGCAAAGCTTACACTGGACCCGCGTCTCATTCAGCAGATTTTTTGTAAAGGAGCGTTTTCAAATGAAAAAATTGTTTTCGATCTTGTTTGCCCTGCTGTTGACGGCCGGTATGCTGTCTGGCTGCGGCGGTGATGACACTGCCGCCGATGCCGATGATACCACGACGAGCGGAGAGGAGACTGCGGAGTCCGGCGCGGAGATCTCCGGAGATATCATGATCTACACCTCCGCTGAGGATGCGTTTATCTCCGAAGTGTGCGCCATGTTCAATGAAAAGTATCCCGAAGCCAACGCGCAGTATTACCGGTCCGGCACGGAAGAGGTTGTCAGCAAGATCATGGCGGAGAAGATGACCAACAGTCTGCAGGTGGATCTGATCATGGTCTCCGATGCGCCCACCTTCGAGAGCCTGAAGGCCAACGACCTTCTGCAGCCCTATGACTCCCCGGAACTGGACAACATCTACACGGAGTTCGTGGATCCTGAGCACTACTATTACGGCACATTCCCGGCCGCCATGGGTATCGTCTACAATACCAATCTGGTGACGGAGGCCCCCACCAGCTGGCTGGACCTGCTGAGCGAGGATGCCAAGGCCAATACCGTCATGCCCAACCCCCTTTACTCCGGCACCGCCGCCAACGCGCTGATGGAGCTGACCCGCGCCGAGGGCCTGGGCTGGGACTACTATCAGGGACTGTATGACAACGAGGTCATGGTGGTCAACGGCAACGGCGGCGTCATCAACTCCGTGGCCGCCGGCGAAAACGCCTACGGCATCGTCTGCGATTCCAACGCCCTGGCCGCGGCGGCCAGCGGGTCCCCCCTGGCCTTCGTGTACCCCAAGGAAGGCGTGCCCGCCACGGCCGACCCTATCGGGATCACCACTGCCACGGACAATCTGACCACCGCGCAGGCATTCCTGGACTTCATGCTGTCCGAGGATGTGCAGACCCTGGGCCGCGAACTCATCGGAAAGGCACCCATCCGCAAGGGAATGGAGAATCCCGATGGCAGCCTGGCTGTGGAGGATCGTGTGAACCTGGTCACCGATGCCAAGGTGCTCTTTGAGGCCCGCGAGCAGGAGAAGGAACAGTTCTCCGAAATGTTTGGCTTCTAAAAGATTCTCTCCTTTTTGCGCAGAGACCGCCTCTCCACATATTTTTCAGGGGGCGGTCTCGCCATTTTTCGGCATCGCCGGACACGATGCCGCAATCAGTCCGCAATATGAAAGTGGGGAACGAATATGGCAAATCACCCTGTGCCTCTTGGGAAAAGAGGGGTTTCGCCCAGATCGCTGGCAGTGTATATTTTGGTTGTTTTTGGCCTGCTTGCGGTCTTCGGCCTGTTTTTCCTGCCTCTGTGGAAGCTGGCGGAAGTGGCCTTCGTGGAGGAGGGACGGCTCAGCCTGGGGATCTTCCGGGAACTGCTGACGGACACCAAGACCCTCAAGGTTATCTGGGACACCATCTATATCAACATCCTGTCCTCCTTCTTCGCCACGGTCATCGGCGTTGTAATGGCCTATTTCGTGGCCTATGCAGATATCCGCGGAAAGAAATTCATTCACTACGCGCTTTTGCTGCCGCTGATTATCCCGGGCTACATCATCACCCTGGCCTGGATGCAGTTTTTCGCCAAGAGCGGCTTTGTGGCCTCCCTGGTCCAGAGCGTCGTACCGGGAGCGACCATGCCCAACATCTATTCCTACTGGGGTATCATTTTCGTGTTTTCCGTGACGAAATATCCGCTGATCTATACGCTGACCCTCAGCACCTTCCGCAAGATCTCGACGGATATGGAACTGGCCGCCGCCGTCTCCGGCTGCAACAAGGTCAAGACCTTTTTCAAGGTCACGCTGCCCATGTCGCTGTCCGGTGTGGCCAACGGCCTGCTGCTGGTGTTCATTTCCTGCCTGGACAATTTCGGCACCGTGGCTTTTCTGGGCATCCCCGCCAGGATCACCGTGCTGTCTACGGATATCTATCAGGCCATCATTTCCTTCTCCGGAAACAGCTTTGGTGAGGCTGCTGCCGAATCTGTGATCTTGGGTGTGATCGGCGTCCTCTCCTCACTGATCCTGTGGAGAGTGGCCAAAATGTTTCAGACCATGCAGACGGATCTGGAGGATATGTCGCCCCGGTTTTTCCTGCGCCGCAAAAAGCTGCTGGTGGAGATCCTCATGTGGCTGGCTATTTTCATCATCAACTTCGTGCCCATGCTGACGCTGATCGTGACGGCGTTCATGAAGGGCATTGGTGGCGGCTACGGCATGGATAATATGACGCTGGAGAACTTTGCCTTCGTGTTCAGCAATGCCAAGAGCTTCAACGCCATCAAGAACAGCATTTTCCTGGGCATCACCACGGCGCTGATCTGCGTGGTGCTGGGCACCATCGTGGCGTATCTGATGGTCCGCCGGCCCTCTGTGCTGATCCGGGTGGTGGAGAGCATTATCTCTGTCCCCTATTCGATCCCGGGCATCATCCTGGGCCTGGCGCTGATTCTGACCTGGGCCAGCCCCCTGCCCATCATCAACCGGACGATCTACGCCACAGTGTTCATGTTGCTGGTGTCCTATGTGGTCCGGTTTACCTCCCTGCAGATCCGCAACAGCACCACCGGCGTGCTGCAGACGGACGTATCCATGGAGGAAGCGGCGGAGATCTGCGGTGCCAGCGGATTCAAAAAGTGGGTCTCCGTAATCATCCCGCTGATCTTCCCTGCCACGATCTCCGGCATGGGCCTGGTGTTTCTCAACGCGCTGACGGAGCTGACAACTTCTTCGCTGCTGTGGTCGGCCGGATCCGAGACGCTGGGCGTCGTCATTTACAACTATACCTCTGCGGGATACACCACTTACGCCTGCGCACTGTCCACGGTCGTGTGCGTCACGATCCTGGCGCTGGTGCTGCTGTACAGGGGCGTGTCTGCCATCCTGCGGCATAAAATGGGGAGGAACGAACAATGAGTACGGAAATTCGCAATATCGTCATGGATTTCAACGGCTTCAAGGCCCTCAACGACATCAGCCTCAAGATCCAGGACGGAGAGTTCATTGCCATTCTGGGCCCCTCCGGCTGCGGCAAGACCACGCTGCTGCGGCTGCTGGCCGGGTTCAACCACCCCACCTCCGGCGAGATCCGGATCGGTGAGCAGGTGGTGGCCAACCGGGACTATGTGCTTCCGCCCAACGAGCGGTTCATCAGCATGGTGTTCCAGTCCTACGCCCTGTGGCCCCATATGAGCGTTCGGAAAAATGTGGAGTTTCCCATTAAAAACAGCAAATTCGTCTCTCCCGAGATCCGGTCCAACTGCGACAGCCGCGTCCGGGAACTGATCGAAATGGTGGGCCTCACCGGCATGGAAAAACGGCTGCCCGCTCAGCTCTCCGGCGGCCAGCGGCAGCGGGTGGCTCTGGCCCGTGCCCTGGCGGTGGACCCGGATCTGCTGCTGATGGACGAACCCCTGTCCAACTTGGACACAGAGCTGCGGGTGGAGATGCGCCGGGAGATCAAGGAACTGCACCAAAAGACCAAGGTGACCGTGGTCTACGTGACCCACGATCAGTCCGAGGCTCTTGCTCTGGCGGACCGGATCGTGGTGATGAACCACGGTCAGATCGAGCAGGTGGGCACGCCCCAGGAGATTTACAGCCGTCCGGCCACGCCCTTCGTGGCAAAGTTCGTGGGCCGCTCTAATCTGATCGCCGGCACTTGGTCTGGCGACACCTTTACCCCTGCCGGGTCCGCGGCCCGCTGGGAGGGAAGCCGGGTGGCGCCCGTATTCCGCGAGAGTGGCCACTATCCGGTCAAGCCGGAGCATCTGCAGGTAAAGCGGAACGGCGGGGACGGCGTCCGGGCGTCCATCTACGAAATTGAATACCAGGGCGTGGAGGTCCGCATGATGCTGCGCAATCAGTCGGATAACGAGATCCTGGAAGTCCGCTACCGGGGAGACGAGAACTACCGGGTGGGAGATGAGGTGACGCTGACGCTATGAGCGAACTGCATATTCTGGATGCGGGGCGCGCGGACTGCACGGTGCTACTGCTGGATACTCCCCAGGGACGGCGGACGGTGGTGGTGGACGGCGGAGGAAAATACCGTGAGGACCGCCGCCCTCTGCTGGAATTCCTCACGCGGAGGAACCTCACCGTTATTGATCTGCTGATCCTGACCCATCTGCATCAGGATCACTTCGGCGGCTTTGTGCATCTGGTGGACCGGGTGCAGGTGCGGCGGGCGGTGGCGCCCTGCGGGGACCTGCGGTTTGCCGACCGGGTGTATCCGGTGTTCGGAGACCAGGAGTTTTACCGGGAATACCACGACTTCTTTCAGTATCTGGAACGCAGCGGGACAGAACTCATCCGTTCCGCGGACTGCGCTGGCAGGACCTTCGCTTTCGGCGACTACGGCCTGGAATGCCTCTATCCCCTCCGGGGCAGCACCCAGCGCTCCGTGGCCTATGCGCAGGCACTGTGCGATCCGGACCTGACGGAGGAGGCCATGGCGTGGAATCTGGAGGCCCACAAACAGACCTGCAATGAGGACAGCAGCATCTGGCTGCTGCGGAAAGGCGGCACCGATCTGGCGCTGCTGGCCGGGGATAGCACTGATGAAACCATGCGGGCGGCCCTATGTGGGCGGCAGGTCCGGCCGCGGCTGCAAAAGCTGTCCCACCACGGGATCTGCGCCCGATATTTCTCGGAATATGTACAAAAAATCGTGAAACCCGAAATTTTAGTGGTCAGCGTCGACGAAATCCATTATACTGAAGAAATGGGAGCACGAGTCGACGCGCTGTGCGCCGCAGGTGGCTCCCAAGGCTATTACACCTTCCGGGGAGATGTGAGCATTTCCCTGTGAATCTGCGGAGAGGGAACGCAATGGAAAAGCTGACCATCAAAGACATTGCCAAAATGGCAGGGGTGTCCCATACCACCGTGTCCCGGGCGCTGAACGGGGCCCAGAATATCCGGCCGGAGACCTACGCTAGGATCATGGAACTCTGCCGGACCACCGGCTATACGCCCAATGCGGCTGCCCGGCAGCTCAAGCGCAGCGACTCGGGGGCGATCGGGATTATCGTGCCGGATATTTCCAACGCCTTTTTCTGTGAACTGACCCGGCATCTGGAATGGATGGCCCGGCAGGAGGGGCGCAATGTCTTTATTTCCAGTTCCTTCTACGACTATGAGATCGAGGACAGAAACATCCGGGCTCTGATGGAGAATCGGGTGTCTGGGATCATCCTCTCCGGTGTAGGGGACCAGACGTACCTGCACCTGCGGGATTATCTGGGGAAAGTTCCCATTGTGTTTCTGGGAGACAATATTCCGGAGGGCATGGTTTCCCAGATCACCGTCAACAACTACGAGGGCACCCGGATGGCCACCCGGTACCTCATCTCCCTGGGCCACCGGGAGCTGATGTTCCTGGGCGGGCGGGATTCCTCCGTGACCCACCGCCGCCGGCACCAGGGATTTCTGGATGCGGCGGCCACGGCAGCGAATGTCCGCTATGATATTTTTACCATTCTCTCCGGCAGCAAAATCGAGGATGGATACCGCACCGGGCTGGCGTATTTCGCCCGCTGTATCGAGGAAAAGCGGCCCATTGCCACCGGTATCCTGTGCATCAGCGATCATTTTGCGTTAGGAGTCATGCAGGCGGCGGTGGAGACCGGCGTGGATATTCCGGGGCAGGTCTCCCTGATCGGGTTTGACGACGTCTCGTTCGCCTCCCTGCCGAAGATCCAGCTGACCACCATTTCCCAGCCCAAGGAGGAGATCTGTGACGCCGCCGTGCGGACGCTGGAGGAGTTGATCCGCGCGGACGGGCCTGCTTCAGTCAGCTGCAAGAACATCCAGCCCGTTTTGGTCCGGCGGGATACCTGCGGACCTCCGGGGCGCTGAGTGCCCCGGCAATTCTGAGAGGAGGCAGTTTCATGAAACAGTATGATACCTTTATCATTGGACATCTGTGCATCGACGAGATTCTGAACTCCGCCGGGGAGGGAGAATTCTCCATCGGCGGCGCCGTGGTCTATTCCTCCTATGCCGCCCTGGCCGGCGGCAACCATGTGGGCATTCTGATCAAATCTGCGCCCAGGGAGAAAATGATCCCGTATATCCTGCCCGTCCGCACGGAGGACATTTATTGGGTGGGATCCGATGCCGGGACCACATCCATCCGCAATCAGTTCCTGGATGACAAGCATGAGCGCCGGATTACCACTGCACTGGCACAGGGCAGCACCATCACCGTGGCGGAGCTGCCGGAAGGTGTCTCTTCGAAGGTCTATCAGCTGGCGGGACTGATGAAGGGCGACTATGAGGACGACATTATCAAGGTCTTGGCGCAGCGGGGCAAGGTGGCGCTGGATATGCAGGGCTATCTCCGGGTGCCGGACCCTGTTACCAAGGAGATGGTCTACCACGACTGGGACCGGAAAATGGAGTATTTCCCCTACATCACGTATCTGAAGACCGATGCCGCCGAGGCGGAGATCCTCACCGGCACATCGGACCGGCGGGAGGCCGCCCGGCTGATGGTGGAGTGGGGCGTCAAGGAGGCGCTTATCACCCACAATACCGAGGTCCTGGTCTATGACGGCAGGGAGTACTACACCTGTCCCCTGAAACCTCTGGGACTGGATGGCCGCACCGGCCGAGGCGACACGACCTTCTCCGCTTACATCACCGAGCGGGAGCGGGCGGACATCCCCCAGGCGCTGGCTTACGCCTCCCAGCTGGTGTCGCTGAAGATGCAGACGCCGGGACCCTTCAAGGGCGACCGGGCGGATGTCGCGGCGTTTGCGGATAAGTATTACCGCTGAGGGCGCGCCATGGAAGCAATCCCTTACAAGCTGCGCCTCCGGCTCAGCGACGAGATCCCTCAGGAGGGACAGCGCCGGGTCATGGCCCGCATCCCCGCCTTCGACGTGCCGGAGATCGACAACTCTTTTTCTGCTCCCGCCGGCGGGGGGAAGACGCTGCGGGGCATGGTGCTCAACATGGAACTGGGCCGTTTTCCTGCCGAGACGGCGGCCTTTCTCCGGGAATGCCCTCAGGCGCGGGATGCGGACATCCTCTTCGGCAATGAGCTGGACGACGGCTGCTGCCGCAGCGGCTGCCGAAATACCTCCGCCGAGATCGCGGAAGCCATCGGCATGAATTATGCCTTCGCCCTGGAATTTATCGGTTTGACCGATCCGGAGGACCCCAAGGGATACGGGGGCAACACCCTTTTCAGCCGCTGGCCCATCAAGCGGGCCTCCGTGCTGCATCTGCCTCAGGGCTACAACTGGTATTTTGATGCGCAAAAGCGTATCGGTGAACGAGTGGCCATTCTAGCGGTACTGGATGTGGCGGGCCGGGAGGTGGGCGCTGTGTGCGCGCATCTCGAGAACAAGACCCATGCGGCTGCCCGGGCATTGCAGATGCGGGCGCTGCTGGATGAGGTGGACCGCCTCTTGCCGGGGATGCCGGTGTTCATGGGCGGCGATTTCAACACCAATACCTACGACGGGGCCGATCTGGAGGCCGCGGGCTTCTATCTGAGAGAGCAGCAGCTGGGGATGCCGCCCCGGGACGTGGCCGCCAGCGAACCGCTTCTGCAAATAGCGGAGGCTGCGGGATTTTCCTACCGGGACTGCAACGACTTAGACACCATGACCCGCAGAAAGCCTCTGCCGGCCGGTGTGCTGCGGATGCATCTGGATTGGATCTTCCTGCGGGGGATGACCTGCCTGGACCGGGGCACCGTATCCACGGAAGTAAAGGACTGGGACTGGATGGCGGAAGATTCTCCGCTGTGCCGCTTCGGCCGGGCGGAATTGGCGGACCACGATGCCGTCTGGGCTCTATGCGTACCTCTCTGAAATATATTCCGCGGATTGGACTGTGCCGGAAGGCCGTGACGTTTCTGGGACGTCACCCGAGGCAGTGGGAATTAGATGAGGTGCATTTGGGATAGATGACTGGGCACCAAGACACGGTCGGACGGCTGCCGCTGAAAAGCGGTGGCCGCCTTTTTGTAAATGAAAACCACCGGCTGTGCCGGTGGTTCCAAAAAGATTTGGCTATGCACAAAAAAGAGAGCCTCCTTTGGTAAAATGGTGGAGATCTGCAAACCGCCACAACAACCAAAGGAGGAACGGAGTCCGGATGAAACTTGATGTATCGAGTTCGGTGCGCAAAAAGGGAGTGTAAATATCATATTACGTTTGCACCCAAATGTGGGAGACAGGTCATATATGGGAAGATGAAGCACGACACCAGACAGATGTTGAAGAGCTTGTGCGAATATAAGGAGTAGAGATAATCGAAGCAGAGGCATGAAAAGATCATATACATATGCTGCGGTCTGGTTGTCAAACCGCTGCGCCCCAGTGCTTTCCGGGCCTTTTTAGGCCTGAAATCCCCAAAAACCCGAAGGTCGTTCCTATCCGCTCCACAGGAATTTTCGGTATTCTGGGTCACATTCTGGGTCAGGATTTCAAGGGGCGGGACCAGCAAAAATTGCGCCGCAGTAAAGAATAATAGCAGGCTCTCGGAGAAGGGCATAAAGCGCCTGGAATCGAGCGCCAGGGCCGTGAGCAAGAGGGCCAAACGTTGCCGCCTGTGAGGGGTTGTGTGAGGCTTTGGCGGAGAGGACAGCACCGGGGACGTTGAGAAGGCAGCGGGCCATGTGCGGCCTGTGTGCCCGCCTTGAGAGCAAGGATGGTCCCAGCCCTGCCGGACCCCTGAGAGCGGAGAGGCGGTTTTGAGGCTCTGCGGAGGACGAAAGAAAAAGCTGGATAAAGGAGTGGCGTCATCACCCCCGTTTTCAAGGGTCACAACTGCCCGCAGTGCGGGCAGTTTCAAGGGGTTCCGGGATTGCCGGAAATGGGGTCAAAAACAGAGAGAAAAAGAAATTTTGCGGTCGTTATCCCCCAACGCTTACGCCCACAAGAAAAAAGTAGGGGTCAACCCAGGAAGTTGCCGCTTTCCTCTGCCGTTATAGAAGAGAACCCCCTCTGGAGGAAGAGAATTGCATCGCTAATCAAAGATAAGGGCAGAGTGAAATCGCCATCCGGAGAGTTCTTAAATTTCTGATAACTCGCATGTTTACCCCTGGCTATTCCCCGCAAGTTAGGGTATTGTGTGTCGCTGAGTAGGGGAGGTGACGCACCATGAAGGACTACATGATGGCCCTGCACCAGAGGTTCTGTAAGGAGCCGGAGTGCCGGGAGGTCAGGAAGCAGATCAGGGAGGTTGAGCAGGAGCTCCATCAAGCGCTGGACCGGCGAGGGCAGGAGCAGCTGTTAAAGCTGGCGGACCTGGAGAATGAACTGCAAGAGGAGATCTCCCTGGAGAGTTTCCTCTCTGGCTTTAAACTGGCCCTGGACATCGCAGCGGAGCTGGTACCCTCGTACTCCTTCGACGATGACGAGGAGCAGCGGGCTTGCGAAGCCCTCCGGCGAAGGAGGGGAGAGTAGTGGCAAAACGGAGAGCCAATGGTGAAGGCAATATTCGCAAACGGAAGGACGGCCGCTGGGAAGGGCGCTATACCGCTGGGCATGACCCGGAAACCGGAAAGGCCATCTACCGGAACGTCCTGGGCAGGACCCAGGCGGAGGTGCGGGAGAAGCTGAAAACCGCCATCGGGGAAGCCCAGGGCCTGGATGCGGCCAAGACAGGGAAGTACACGGTGGGACAGTGGATGGACGTTTGGTACGAAAACTACGCCAAAATTAAAGTACGGCCCTCCTCCCATCAGACTTACCGGGGCTACATCGAGAACCACATCAAGCCGAATATCGGCAGCGTTCCGCTGAATAAGTTGTCCTCTCTGGAGTTGCAGAAGCTCTACAAAAAGCTGCTGAGCAGGGGCCGAGTAACAAGATTAGAGTCCAAAAACCAGCCCAAGGGCCTCAGCCCCAAAACCGTGCGGAACATCCACCAGATCCTCGAGTCGGCCATGAAATTGGCGGTAGAGCAGAAATTGATCGTGAAGGACCCCACCGCCGGCTGCGCTCTGCCGAAGGTAGAAAAGAAGGGGATGAAGACCCTGCCGGTGGAGCAGCTGACCTCTTTCCTGCGGGAGGCTCGGGAGAGCGGCGTCTTCGAACTGTACTATCTGGACCTGGCCACAGGCCTCCGCCGCGGCGAACTGCTTGGCCTCAAGTGGACGGACATCGACCTGGAGAAGGGGGAACTGCAAGTGAAGCGGCAGGTGGCGCGGATCGAAGGCGAGATCGTGGAAGCGCCCTTAAAAACCAAGAACGCCTACCGCACCCTGCCGCTGGCGGAGGACGTGACCGCCATTCTGAAACAACAGAGGAAAAAAGCGGGGAGCAGTCCCTGGGTATTCCCCTCGCCAAACGGCGGCCCCATTTCCCCAGACAGCGTCCTCCACAAGCTCCACGGGGTGCTGAAGCGGGCAGGACTGCCCCAGGTGCGGTTCCACGACCTCCGGCACACCTTTGCGACCCTGGCGCTCCAGAACGGGGTGGACATCAAGACGGTCTCGGGGATGCTGGGGCATTACTCCGCCGGGTTTACCCTGGATACCTATGCCCACGTGACCACCCAGGCCCAGCGGCAGGCGGCGGACACCATGGGTCAGGTCCTGGCCGGGGCGATCTGAAAACCAGAAAAGAGAGACAGAAAACCGGAAAAAGAAGAGAGACACGGGCGCGGGAAAACCGCGCCCGTGCCCCGTATGGGTCAAAATCTGGGTCATCCCCGTGTCCACAAAATGGGGACTGCCCGGAAAAGTTCCGAGAAGCAAAAGAAAACCACCGCTTTCCGGCTGGAAAGCGGTGGTTTTATGGTTGCGGGAGGAGGACTTGAACCTCCGACCTCCGGGTTATGAGCCCGACGAGCTACCAACTGCTCTATCCCGCGATATTTCGTTTTGTGGTGCCGGTGACCGGACTCGAACCGGTACAGTATCGCTACCGGGGGATTTTAAGTCCCCTGTGTCTACCAATTCCACCACACCGGCAGCTGTCGGCAACGATTAGAATACCATAGTTGCAGGGCTCTGTCAAGAGATTACAGAAAAAACTTTTTGAATTTTTTTCAAAAACAATGCAAAAAAATGATTTGGAAGGCTTGACAAGGCGGCGATCCTTTGTTACAATACGTCTTGTTCTCGCGGGCATAGCTCATCTGGTAGAGCGCCACCTTGCCAAGGTGGAGGTAGCGAGTTCGAGCCTCGTTGCCCGCTCCAAAAGCCTCATCCGAAAGGATGGGGCTTTTTTACAGCAAGCTGCGGCGAACTCGCTGCCTCCACCCGCGTGCGAAGCACGCTGTGAAATCAGAGGTGAGGCAGGGTTCCAGCAGATGGCCGGAGGCCGTCGGCGGGATGCCGGGAAGCGAGTTCGAGCCTCGTTGCCCGCTCCAAAAGCCTCATCCGAAAGGATGGGGTTTTTTTACAGCAAGCTGCGGCGAACTCGCTGCCTCCACCCGCGTGCGAAGCACGCTGTGAAATCAGAGGTGAGGCAGGGTTCCAGCAAATGGCCAGAGGCCGTCGGCGGGATGCCGGGAAGCGAGTTCGAGCCTCGTTGCCCGCTCCAAAAGCCTCATCCGAAAGGATGAGGCTTTTTTGCTGCTGAAATTTAAAAGCTCAATGCCTTCCGGCTGCATGAGCTGTGTAGCCTTGAGCCATTGGGACAGCGGGCCTGCCGGGAAAACCGCGGAAGAACGCGTGAATTTTCACAAAGTTTACGGTCTGTGTAGGTTTGTCAAACATATTGGACGGCGAACTCTAAGGGGGAACACCAGTTGAGGGGCCTCATGGGGAAGTTGTTGGAGCGGCGGTTGTGAACGGCGAGCTGCTTTGCGAAGTCATCCAGGGAATAAAAGCTGTGGCAGGAATAGAAGCGTTTCTGGTCCTCACGGTGGCTGCGCTCCACCTTGCCGTTGTGGCGTGGGGTATAGGGACGGATGAGCTTGTGGCGGATGCCAAGCTCGGCGGCAGTTTTCTCAAATAGGGAAGGGCTGTCTTGTCTACCTGTGAGGAAGCGGTTGGTAAACTCTGGGCCATTGTCGGTCTGGACGCATTCCACCCGGATGCCCCGGCGGGCATACCAGCGGACCAGCTTTCTTAGAAAATCAGCGGAGGAAAAGGTGGACTGCTCGGGATAGGCGGCCAGGAAGCGCAGACGGGTAAACTCGTCAATAGCGGTGTACTGGAACAGGCGCAGCTCCGGGTCGGCGACGCAGCGGCGGGGCACCACCTTCACATCCACCTGGACACGCTGGCCGGGATAGGTCATCTGCTGGTAGGGCTTTGGCTTGTATGCTTTCTTCTTCTCGGCCGCAGGAAACAACCCCAGCTTGCGCATGACACGGAACAGGCTCTCCGGGCGGCGGGTATAGCCCCGCTGCCGCAACCGGTGCCACAGCTCCACCATGCCAAGGTTGGGATTCCTGCGGCGCAGGTCCCGGATCAGCTTCAGCTCCGCCTGTGTGTGCTGGTTGGGATGGTGGTGGGGCCGCCGGGACTGGCAGGCCAGGGATCCCGGTGTACCATCCCAGCGGTTCTTCCAGAAGTAGATGTACGACCGGCTTTTGTTGTACTTCCGGCTGGCTTTAGCTACTCCATATTTCTCCGCGTACTTCATCAGGGATTGCCTGTATGCCATGTCCTGTGTTATACTCTTGCTCATGAAGGATATGGCCCCCTCTCGTTCAGTTGTTGTCTGCAACTCCAACTTTAACCGATGAGGCCTTATCCTTCATCCTTTTTTATTCACTTGTCCAATATGTATTGTAGTCCTACATGAATTTTCACAAAGTTTACGGTCTGTCTCTGTACAATTCCGGGAAGAATTGGTATAATGATGTCCAATATTTTGTCGAAAGGAGGGAGATCCCGTGAAGCTGCGGCGAAAAGCGGCGCCGGAGGCGCAGACCGTCCCGGACAGACAGGAGATGCCCCTCCTGCAGCCCTCGGCCGAGAAGGGGCTTACCTCCGCCCAGGCCAGGGCCCTGGCGGAGGCCGGATGGGACAACCGCCCCGTGGAGTCTCCCACCAAGTCTGACAAGCAGATCATCCGGGAGAACATCCTCACCTATTTCAACCTGATCTTCGCGGTGCTGGCGGTGTGCCTGGCATTGGTAGGCGACTGGAAGGACATGACCTTCCTGGTGATCGTGGCCGCCAACGCCGGCATCGGCATCGTCCAGCAGCTGCGCAGCAAGCGGACCATCGAGCGGCTGACACTGCTGGCGGCGGCCAAGGTGCGCACAGTCCGGGACGGCACGGTGAAGGAACTGCCCACCTCCGCCCTGGTGCGGGAGGACGTGGTGGAGCTGACCGCCGGATGCCAGATCCCGGCGGATGGACCGGTCCTCACCGGCCAGGTCCAGGTGAACGAGTCCCTCATCACCGGCGAGGCCGATGCCATCATGAAGAAGAAGGGCGACCAGCTGCTCTCCGGCAGCTTCGTCATCTCCGGCAAGTGCCGGGCCCGGATGGAGCAGGTGGGCGTGGACTCCTACGCCTCCCGGCTGACCCTGGCGGCCAAGAAGGACGCCGGCCCCGGCAAGGGGGAGATGGTCCGGTCCCTGGACCGGGTGATCCGGTTCATCGGCGTGCTGCTGATCCCCATTGGCGCCGCGCTGTTCTATAACCAGTACGCCGCCCAGGACCTGGGACTGCGGCAGTCTGTGGTATCCACGGTGGCGGCGCTGATCGGCATGATCCCGGAGGGGCTGTTCCTGCTGACCTCCGTGGCGCTGGCGGTCAGCGTGGTGCGCCTGGCCCGGAACCGGACGCTGATCCACGAGATGAGCGCCATCGAGACCCTGGCCCGGGTGGACGTGCTGTGTGTGGACAAGACCGGCACCATCACCAGCCCGGAGATGGTGCTGCGGGAGGTGGTGCCCCTGGACCCGGAGGCCTACTCCGAGGCGGACATCGCCGACACCCTGGGCGCCTTCTATCGGGTACTGGAGCCGGACAACGACACCGCCAAGGCCATCGCCCAGCGGTATTCCTACGGTCCCGCCTGGCCCCACCGGGAGGCGGTGCCCTTCTCCTCCGCCACCAAGTGGAGCGCTGTCAACTTCCCGAACCGGGGCGCCTATGTGATC
The DNA here is from genome assembly GCF_054476235.1 of Dysosmobacter sp. Phy. NCBI lineage: Bacteria > Bacillati > Bacillota > Clostridia > Eubacteriales > Oscillospiraceae > Dysosmobacter > Dysosmobacter sp. Phy. Next base: position 869,120 of record NZ_CM136997.1, on the reverse strand, counting down.
GGCGCGCCGGAGTATGTGCTGCGGGGGGACTTCGGCCCCCTGGAAAAGCAGACCCAGGAGTACGCCCGGAAGGGCTGCCGGGTGCTGCTGCTGGCACAGTGCGACGGGGCCGAGCCGGGGAAGCTCCACGGCTTGATCCTGCCTATGGCATTGCTGGTGCTGGAGAACCCCATCCGCACCTCCGCGCCCAAGGTGTTTTCCTACTTCCACAGCCAGGGCGTGGCGGTGAAGGTGATCTCCGGCGACAACCCGGTGACCGTCTCCGCCGTGGCGGCCCAGGCCGGCATCGAGGGAGCCGAACAGTGGGTGGACGCCCGGGAGCTGAAAACCGATCAGGACATCGCCAAGGCTGTCCGGCAGTACACGGTGTTCGGCCGGGTAGTGCCCAATCAGAAGCGCAAGATCGTCCGGGCCCTCCAGAGCCAGGGCCGCACCGTGGCCATGACCGGCGACGGCGTCAACGATGTGCTGGCGCTGAAGGACGCCGACTGCGGCGTGGCCATGGCCTCCGGCGCCGACGCCGCCTGCCAGGTGGCCCAGCTGGTGCTGCTGGACAGCGACTTTGCCGCCATGCCCAAGGTGGTGGCGGAGGGCCGCCGGGTCATCAACAACATCCAGCGGGCCTCGGCGCTGTACCTGGTGAAGAACATCCTGTCCTTCTTCCTGGCCATCATCACGCTGTTCGCCGCCTTCCCCTATCCCTTCGTGCCCATCCAGCTGACGCTGATCTCCACGCTGACCATCGGCGTACCCTCCTTTTTCCTGGCTCTGGAGCCCAACCACGACCTGGTGAAGGGGAAGTTCCTCCACAACGTGTTCCGCCGGGCCTTCCCGGGAGGCCTGACCGCCATCTTCGTGATCCTCTTCGCGGAGCTGTTCGTCTACACCTTCGACCTGACCCTGGACGAGCTGTCCACCATCTGCGTGGTCCTCATGGCCATCAACGGCCTCATGGTGATCTACTACGCCGCCCGGCCTCTGGACTGGAAACGGATGGCGCTGCTGGTGCTCATGGGCGTGGGAATGTTCATCGCCATCGTATTCTACGGCGGCGTGTTCGCCATGTCGGCCCTGAGCTTTGCCGCCTGGCTGGTGCTGGTGGCCCTGGCCCTGCTGGTGGTGCCCATCCAGATGGCCCTGGAGAAGCTCTTCGACCGGTGCGCGGCCGTCCTGGCTCGCCGGGCGGAGTACAAGGCCCGCAGACGGGCCGCCCGGGCATCCCGCTCCCGGCGGTGAGAGATTACTTCCCCCGCATGCAAAACGCGCGCAGGCAACGCCTGCGCGCGTTTTTTGCCGCTCTATTCCGCCGGGCCGGTGTGGAAGCTGTAAGAGGCAGTGCCGCCCCAGTGCTCCGGCGAGGACCAGAGCGCCGTCACCTCGCAGACCCAGCCTCCCTCCGACAGGGCGATGGTCCCGTCCTCCACGGCCACCTCCTCTGCGGGCGCGCCGGTATTGCCCCAGAGGGTGTCGCTCCAGCGGCGGACCGTTACCGTGTCCGGGGGTGTGTCCCACTCCAGGGAGGCCGCCGGGGCCTCGCTGCTGTCCGGCAGGGTCAGCCGGGGCGTCAGGTCCCGGGCGGCCTCGTCCATGGGATGGAGGCTGTCGGCTACAAAAGCCGTCTGGGTGCCGTCGCCGTTGTCGTAATACCAGGAGGTGGTGCCCCGGAGGGCCTCCCCCGCTGTCTCGCCGCAGCGGACCGTCAGGGCCGGGGGTTCCGTCAGGACCTCCGGCGCCGGTCCGGCGCAGCCGACCAACAGAGCCAGGGGCAGCAGAGCCAGGCAGAGATATCGTTTCATAATGTGCCTCCTTTTTGCGATCGGATGTGGCGGGCCTTCTGCCTGGATAGACGAAAAAAACGGGAGGCGGGTTTCAAATGGGCGTCAAAAAAGCGGCGGAGCCAATTGCTCCGCCGCTTTGGGCAGGTCAGGACGAAAGCCGCCGGAGGAAGTTGCCGTAGATCCGGGTGCCCTCCTGGGCGGTGATGAAGGCGTGGGGATCGATGCTGTGGACCGTGTGGAGCAGTTCCTCAATCTCGTACTTGGAAAGGCACACGCACAGCACGTGGACGTTCTCGCCGGTGTAAGCGCCTACGCCGGTCCAGAAGGTGACGCCGCGGCCCAGCTTTTCCATGACGAAGCTGGCCAGGGCCTTTTCGTCTCCCCGGGTGAAGATCAGGGCCTGAACGCTGACGTTCTGCTGGTGGACCCGGTCCAGCACCAGGGCGGTGAAGAAGTTGTAGATGACGGAGTAGATGGCTACCTCCGGGCTGAACAGGATCAGGCAGGAGGTGTACAGCACGGCGTTGAAGCCGATGGAGAACTTGCCCACGGTAAAGCTGCTGCCACGCTTGCTCAGGCACAGGCCCACCACGTCCAGTCCGCCGCCGCTGCCGCCGCAGGTCAGCACGATGCCGCTGCCCACGCCCACCAGAATGCCGCCCAGGAGGCACGCGGTGAGATAGTCGCTGACGATGGGAGAGGAGGGGATGGGGATGATGCTGTAAAAGAGCGAGTAGGATATGGTGCACACCAGGGTCTTGAGAACCAGGTGTCGGCCCAGGGTCCTGTAAGCCAGCAGCAGGATGGGGATATTCAGCAGGAAGTAGAAAATGCCGGCCACATCGTAGGCACCGAAGCTGATGTGCAGGTAGGTCTGCATCAGGGTGCGCACCACCTGGCAAAAGCCCAGCAGGCCGCCGGTGTAGAGGTTCAGCGGCACGATAAAGATGTTCAGCGCCGCGGCGGCAATCAGTTCGCCCACCACGCAGGCCACCAGCCGCAGCCAGCGGTTGTGCAGAGTGTTGTACAGCATGGTACGTCCTCCCCTATGATCAGGTTCGATATGTAGGATGCCCGTCTCCTTTCGATTATACGGGGTCCCGGGGAAAACCGCAAGGGGAAAATCAAAGTCCGTACCGCAGGTGCCGGTACAGCCGCTCCCGGGCCCGGCGCAGCGTCCGGGAGACCGTGGAGCGGTTCACCCCCAGCCGCCCGGCGATCTGGGGGATGGTGAGGCCCCGGTCGTAGTACAGGGCCAGCACCTGCCGCTGCCGAGGGGTCAGCTCCTGCTCCCGGGCCCGACGCAGGTTTCGCCGCAGCCGCTCCAGCTGTTCGGCATTGTCGGGGTCGTTCTGCCGCTTCCAGACGGTCAGATCCCCGATCCACTCGCTGCTGCGGGTGTCAAAGCGTGTATCTCTCATGTTTGTGATAGCTCCTGTCATAATACCGGGCGGTCAGCACCGTCAGCTCCCGCATCTCCCGCAGCAGCGGCAGCAGCTCCTCGATCCGCAGCCGCAGCTGCCTGGCCGTGTCCGTGTCCGCGGCCGCCGCGGCCAGCCGCAGCTCCGCAATCCGGAGGCCAATGGCCTCGGCGCTCTGGGCGTACGATAGGGACATTTCCGTCAGTGTCACAGTTCCGCCTCCCTTCCCCGGATCTGCCGGTAGGGCGCCAGCTCACCTCTGGCAAAGTCGCAGAAGCATCGCTCGCAGACGCTGGCGCCGTTGAGATACCAATAACTCTCGCCTTCAGTGATCTCCCCGCCGCACAGGGAACACAGAAGGCACCGCCGCGGACGGCGGCGCAGGGGATTGTGCAAGAGAGCCCTCCTTTCTCCGCCGGTTTCAGGCGGAAAGACGCTTCCGGAAAAAATCCGGAAAAAGCCGCAAATTCTTGTTGACAAAACGGGTTCCATCTGGTAATATAAATCCTGCTGTTGGAACTGCTGGTGTAGCTCAGCTGGTAGAGCAGCTGATTTGTAATCAGCAGGTCGGGGGTTCGAATCCGTCCACCAGCTCCAAATTGAATATGGGGGAATTCCAGAGCGGTCAAATGGGGCAGACTGTAAATCTGTTGTCACTGACTTCGGTGGTTCGAATCCACCTTCCCCCACCAAAAAGCGCCTGCAAATGCGGGTGCTTTTTTTATGCCTGCGGGTGGGAGGAAACTTGTGGCACGCATAAAAAATTACAGGATTCTTGTGAACAAGCATAGCGTAACACAAGATACCTGTAATGTCAAGGGTAAATTTACAAGTTTCATGTAAATAATCGTTGACAAGGGCCAAAGAATCCGGTATGCTGAAGAAAACAGCGAAAGGGGCGTGTTACTGTGCGTCTTGGGGACCGCATCCGGGAGCGGCGGGAGCAGCTGGGGCTGAGCCGGCCGCAGCTGGCACAGCGGCTGGGCGTCTCGCCCTCCGCCGTCAGCAATTACGAACTGGGCGGCAGCTTTCCAAAGGAGGACATCCTGCTGCGGCTGTTTGACTGCCTGGAGACCGAGCCCAACGATCTGTTCCGGGACAGCTTCCGTGCCGGGGGACAGGTGCTCTCCCAGGGGGAGCGGGCGCTGCTGGAGCAGTACCGGAGCCTGACTGCCCTGGGGCGGGAGACGGTACGCTCCGTGACACGGGCTCTGTGCGACTATCGGGACGATCTGGAGCGGGGAAAGCCGGACCGGGAGGCCCGGGTGATCCCCCTGTACCGCAGCCCCGCCGCCGCCGGCTATGCCGCGCCGGTGTTCGGGGAGGACTTTGACTATATTCCCGTCACGGAGGAGGTGCCCCAGGGGGCGGAGTTTGCCGTGCGCATTCAGGGCGATTCCATGGAGCCCTGGATCGCCGACGGCTCCGTGGCGTATGTGAACCGGGATCCCCTGGCCGCGGGAGACGTGGGTATCTTCTGGGTGGACGGAGACATTTTGTGCAAGCAGTACTACAAGGACCCGGCGGGGACGGTGTATCTGTTCTCCCTGAACCGGGCCCGCGCCGACGCCGACGTGGTGCTGACCGCCGCCAGCGGCCGGGGCCTGGCCTGCTTCGGCCGGGTGATCTGCCACGCGCCGGCCCTGCCGGGCAAGGACTGAGATCATGGCGGTGCACGCGTTCGGCAACCTGCCCCGCTCTCCGGTGTCCGGAGAGCGGTATGACACCTATGAGCCGGAGCGGTATGGCTGCGTGGCGGTGGACGACCAGTGGGTGGAGCCTCTTGCGGAAAAGCTGCGGGAGGTGCCTGTCTACTGGCACTCTCTGGACCTGCCGGGGAAGGGGCTGGATGACTGCGGCATCACCCTGATCCCGCCGGCGTCCATCCCGGCGGTCCTGGCCGCCCTGGACGCGTCTGAGGTGTGGGCCACGCTGGGGGCCCTGCTGGAGGAGGCCGGGGCCGGTTCGTGATCCACTTCGGGCTGTGAATCCGCAAAAAAGAGGAAGGGGAAACCGATCCGGTTTCCCCTTCCTCTTTCACTGTCAGCTCACACGATGAAGCCGCCGTCGGCCCCCAGCACCTGGCCAGTGATGAAAGAGGCCTTGTCCGAGGCCAGGAAGGCCACGGCGTGGGCGATGTCCTCCGGCCGCCCCAGGCGGCCCAGGGGCGTCTGCTCCGCCAGGTCCCGCAGAGTCTCCTGGCCCAGGACCTGGACCATATCCGTGTCGATGACCCCGGGGGCCACGCAGTTGACCCGGATGCCCGAGGGGGCCAGCTCCATGGCCAGCGACCGGGTCAGGGCGATGATGGCCGCCTTGGTGCAGGCATAGGCCACCTCGCAGCTGGCGCCCCGGAGGCCCCAGATGGAGGAGATGTTGACGATGGCGCCCCGCTTCTCTGAGAGCATATGGGGCAGCACCGCGCGGATGGTGTTCCGGGCGCCGCCCAGGTTCACCGCCAGATAGCGGTCCCACATTTCGTCGGTGATGTCCTGGAACTGGGCCTGTCCGGCCACGCCGGCGTTGTTGACCAGCAGCGTCACCGGGCCCAGCTCCTTTTCCGTCCGGCGGACCATCTCCGCCACGGCGGTGCCGTCGGCCACGTCCGCCCGGATAGCCACGGCGTCGCTGCCCCCGGCCCGCAGGGCCTCCGCTGCCTGCCGGGCGGCATCCTCGCTGTTCAGATAATTGATGCACACGGCGTAGCCTGCCCGGCCCAGTTCCATCGCCACGGCCCGGCCGATGCCCCGGGAGGCCCCGGTGACCAGTGCGACTTGTCTCATGGATGATTCCTCCTTTTCCCCGCCCGGAGGCGGGACCGGCGGAGCCAGAGGCTCCGCCGGATATCTGCAAAAATTTCAGCCCGGGCGGATTACGCGCCGGGGTTTGCCCCGGCATCGGGCTCCGGAGTGTCCGCGCCGTCGGCATCGGCTCCAGAGGTAGACTGGGAGGGGATATCCGCCTCGCCTTCATCCGGCACCATCACGAATTCCACCAGGCCCACCGGACCCTGGGCCGGATAGTAGGAGATAGTCCAGGGAGGGGCTTCCGTCAGGCCCCGGTCCTGGCGCAGCTGCTCTGCGATGGAACTCACACGCTCCTGGCCGCCCTCGCTCCAGTAGCCGATGCGCACCGCCAGCTCCGTCCGCCCTTCGGTCAGGGCGCTGTCCAGCAGGGCGTACAGCGCCTCGATGCTGGTGGCGTTCACCACCGCCTGGATCTGCTCAGCGGTGCGGCGGTAGCCGATCTGAATGGAAATCTCGTGATAGCCCCGCTGGGCCTGGGCAGTGGTGGCGATGTACTCCACGGCGTAGGCCCCCAGGGGCGTCTCCTGCTGGATCTCCGCCGCGGCCATCTCCAGCGTGTCCGCCACGGTGATCTCATCGCGGTAGTTGTACAGCCGGACGGTGGCGCTCTCGGTGTGCTGGCCGATGAGGATCAGCAGGTCGTTGACGATGTCCTGGTAGTTCTCCGCCCGCAGCGTACCGGCGGCCTCGCTCTCCCAGAATTTGCTGGAGTGGGGCTCTGCCGTGTGGTACTCCCGCTCCAGCAGGGAGCTGCACCCGGTCAGCAGGCACAGGCTCAGGACAAAGGGGATCATCCGGCGTCCGGTCACGGCGGCGCCTCCTCTCCGCTCAGATGCCCCGCCGGCGGCGGGGGTAGGAATTACATGCCCAGGTCCTGGTCCACCAGGATCACTTCCGTCTCCATGCCCATCATGGGGCCCCACAGCGTCACCAGACCCCGGCAGATGCGGTCCGGACTCTTGCAGTCATAGCAGCGGTCGCCCTTGACAGCGCAGGGGGTCTTTTTCCCCAGCCTCCGGGCGTTCTGGGGCCCGGCGATGTTCCGGGCCCGCCACAGTGCCTCCTCACAGGTGGGGGCCAGTTTGTTGCGGCCGATGACGAAGTAGACCTTCTCGTGGCCGAAGAGGGTGGAGGCCACCCGGTTGCCGGCGCCGTCGATGTTGAGGATCTCGCCGGTCTCCGCCAGGCCGTTGGCGGAGGCAAGGTAGATCTGGGCCGCCTGGGCGCTTTTCCGGGCGGCGTTGGGGTCGTCGGACTTCCAGTGCCAGGCCACGGTGTTGTGGCGGCTGAGCAGGTCGTACAGTCCCATGGCGTCCAGCGTCACGGAGCCGCCGAAGCCCACGGTCTTGCCGTCGATGGCACTGTCCAGATAGGCCGCCGCCTCTTCGGCGGTGGCGAAGGTCCTGACGCAGTAGCCCCGCGCCTTGAGGTTCTGTTCCACCGTCTCGAAAATCTTCATGGGTCAGTCCTCCTTTTGATAATCTCCAAATCCCTCGCCCAGCACCTCGTGGGCGTTGCAGACGATCATGAACGCCTGGGGGTCCAGGCTGTGGACCGTGCGCCGCAGCTGCACGATGTCCCGCTGGCGGAAGGCCACCATCAGCACCTGCTTGTCGGCGCCGGAGTAGGCCCCCTGGCCCCGCAGGATGGTGACGCCCCGGTCCTGCTCGGTCAGCAGCACGTCGGCGATGGCGCGCCAGTTGTCCGAGATGATGTAGGCGGTCTTGCAGGTGTCCAGACCGTAGAGCACCGTGTCCATGACCCGGGCGGTGACGAACAGGGCCACCGCGCCGTACAGCGCCGCGGACACCGCGCCGAAGGCCAGGGCCGCCGCCGCCAGGACCACGCCGTCCGGCACCAGCAGCAGCTGGCCCATGGGCAGCCACGGGAACTTCAGCTTCAGGAGCCTGGCCACGATGTCCGTGCCGCCGGTGGTGGCGCCCTGGGAGAACACCAGCCCCAGCCCCAGGCCCAGCAGGGCCCCGCCGCAAAGCGTCGCCAGCATGGGGTCCATGGGCGGGAACTCCCACACCAGGGCAATCAGGTCGATGGCGGCGGAGCTGACGGCCATGGAGAACAGCGACGAGGCCAGCAGGTGGAAGCCGATGAGCCGCCAGCCCGCGATAAACAGCGGGATGTTCAGCACGATGGTCAAAACACCCACCGGCAGTGCCGGGATCAGGACGTTGATGACCTGGGCCGCGCCGGTGATGCCGCCGATGGCCACCTGGTTGGGGGCGAAGAACCAGTCGAAGGCCAGGGCGAACAGCAACGAGCCCACCGCGATCACGGCGTAGCTCTTCAGGGTCTTTTGGATCATGCATTTCCTCCCATATCGTCCAGCAGGCCGATCTGCCGCTCCTCGGTGTCCTCCTGCCGCAGCAGCGCGCCGGCGGCGGGCACGGCCCGCACCCGGTAGCGGCTCTGGTTGGCGATGGGGGTCTCGTCCAGGTAGGCGGCGGTGTCCAGCCGGTATTTGGGCTTGAGGGTCATCACCGCCACGCCCTGGGTGGAGCGGGTGGTCTTGGGAGCCAGCAGGGCAGTGTGGAAGATCAGGCACCGCGGCTCCGTGGAGTAGACAGCCACCTCCCGGTCCTGGTCGATCCGCAGGATGCACTTGAGGGGCGACTTGTCGGAGTAGGCGCCGGTGAGCTTGCGGCGGTTGGAGGTGGTCTTGTAGGCGGTGAGGTCCACCCGGGCCGCCTTGCCGTTTTCAAAGAAGAACAGCAGCGCCCCGGCGTAGTCGGCGCCGGGCAGCACCGCGTAGATCACATTCTCCCCGGCGTCCATGCCCAGCTTGGCGGGCAGGTAGTCGCCCAGGACGCTGGCCTTGGTGTCGTCGAACTCGCTCAGACGGGTCTTGTAGACCTGGCACTGATCGGTGAAGAACATGATCTCGGCGTTGGAGACGGTCTCGAAGCTCTGGCGCAGGCCGTCGCCCTCCTTGAACTTCTGCTCCCCGCTCATGCGCAGGGACTGGGGGGTGATCTTCTTGAAGTACCCCTCTCGGGACAGGAACAGGTGGACCGGATAGGCCTCCGTCTCCTCTTCCTCCTGGTAGACCTCGATCTCGTGGCCGTAGACGATGGAGGTCCGGCGGGGCTCGCCGTACTTTTTCGCAACGGCGTCCAGCTCCTCCACGATGAGCTTCTTCACCCGGCGGGGGTCGTTGAGCGTGTCCTCCAGGTCGGCGATCTCGTCCTGGAGGGCGGCGGTCTCGTTGACCCGCTTGAGGATATACTCCTTGTTGATGTTCCGGAGCTTGATCTCCGCCACATACTCCGCCTGGATCTGGTCGATGCCGAAGCCGATCATCAGGTTGGGGATGACCTCGGATTCCTCCTCGGTCTCCCGGATGATCTTGATGGCCTTGTCGATGTCCAGCAGGATCCGCTTGAGGCCCTTGAGAAGGTGCAGCTTGTCCTGCTTTTTCTTCAGCACGAAGTACACCCGCCGCCGCACGGACTCGGTGCGCCAGGCGGTCCACTCCTCCAAAATCTGCCGCACGCCCAGCACCTTGGGGGTGCCGGCGATCAGCACGTTGAAGTTGCAGGCGAAGGCGTCCTCCAGGGGGGTGAGCTTATAGAGCTTGGTCATCAGCTTGTCGGGGTCCGTGCCCCGCTTGAGGTCGATGGCCAGCTTCAGGCCGGAGAGGTCCGTCTCATCCCGCATGTCCGCGATCTCCTTGGCGCGGCCGGCCTTGATGAGCTCCGCCACCTTGTCCAGAATGGCCTCCACGGTGGTGGAGTAGGGGATCTCGTAGATCTCGATGAGGTTTTCCTCTTTCACATAGCGGTATTTGGCCCGGACCCGGACGCTGCCGCGGCCGGTGTCGTAGATCTCCCGTAATGCCGCGCTGTCGCAGATCAGCTCGCCGCCGGTGGGAAAGTCCGGCGCCAGCAGCGTCTCGGTGAGGTCGCAGTCCGGATTTTTCAGATAGGCGGCGGTGGTCTCGCAGACCTCCCTGAGGTTGAAGCCGCAGAACTGGGAGGCCATGCCCACGGCGATGCCGCTGTTGGCGGAGACCAGGATGTTGGGGAAGGTGGTGGGCAGCAGGGTGGGCTCTTTCATGGTGGAGTCGTAGTTGTCCACGAAATCCACGGTGTCGCTGTCGATGTCCCGGAAGAGCTCCGCGCAGATGGCCGTGAGCTTTGCCTCGGTGTACCGGGGGGCGGCGCAGGACATATCCCGGGAGTAGGACTTGCCGAAGTTGCCCTTGGAGTCCACAAAGGGAGTCAGCAGCGCGCCGTAGCCCCGGCTCAGGCGCACCATGGTGTCGTAGATGGCAGCGTCGCCGTGGGGGTTGAGGCGCATGGTCTGGCCCACGATGTTGGCGGACTTGGTCCGCGCCCCGGTCAGAAGGCCCATCTTGTACATGGTGTACAGGAGCTTGCGGTGGGAGGGCTTGAACCCGTCGATCTCCGGGATGGCCCGGGAGACGATGACGCTCATGGCGTAGGGCATGTAGTTCAGTTCCAGGGTATCGGTGATGGGCTGCTCCACCACCGCGGCGTGGAGGCCCAGAACGTTGGGATTGTTGACTTTTGGCCGGGTTTCCTCCGGCTGCTTCTTTTTTGGCATGGTTTACGATTCCTTCAATGATTTGTTGACGTTGGGTGTATCTGTCCGGCCCAGGAGATAATCCACGGAACAATCCAAGTAGACCGCGATTCGGACCAGATTGGCAGAAGAAACCCTGGAAGAGGGCTTTTCCCGCCATTTGCTGAACAGGCTTTCCGAAATGCCGGTATCTTTTGATATCTTGTAGGCGGTAATATTCCGGGCATCCATAATGGCCAGAATTCTCTCCGTGTGCTCCATTGCGCAAACCTCCGCATGATATAGTATAAGAAATACATGAAAGATTTCAAGCAAAAGATGGTTGACTACTTGAATATATTCAAGCATACTGAGCACATAAAACCATGGGGGGATATCCAATGAACGGGACCTACGAATGGCTGTATGACCGCTATGCGCTGCCCCGGCTGGGGGCTGAACGGGAGGCGGAGGCTGTCAAATCAAAGATCCTGGACCACTGCGCCCCACAGGAGCGGTTTGCCATGAGCGACGCTCTGGAAGATCTGTGCCTCTTGTGGGGAGAGGCGGCGTTCTCCGTTGGACTGCAGCTGGGTCTGCGGCTCATGGCGGGGCAGCGGGCGGATATTCTGGATATTCAATAAGTTCCTCACGAAATATCCGCCATCTCCAGATACTTGTATCCGTTCTCGGCGATGTGGCATTCCCGCCGCCTGGGGCGGCATGAATGCCGCTGCGCGGCAGGACGATTTTGATACGCGCTCACGCGCGGCTCCCGTCGCTCCGCTCGGTCGCGGACCACATCGCACCGGCCGGGTGCTGCCGGGAGGCAGTTACGAGATATCCGCCATCTCCAGGTACTTGTATCCGTTCTCCGCGATGTGATCCTTCCGCCCCTGGAGGTTGTCGCCCAGCAGCAGGTCAAAGACCGCCGCCGTGCGCTCCACGTCCTCCGGCATCACCCGGATCAATCGCCGGGTCTCCGGGTTCATGGTGGTCAGCCACATCATGTCCGGCTCGTTCTCGCCCAGGCCCTTGGAGCGGTCCACCTTGAACTTCTTGCCCTCCAGGGTCTTGACGATGTCGTTTTTCTCCTTGTCGGAGTAGGCGAACCAGGTTTTCTCGCCGCTGTTGATCTCAAAGAGGGGGGTTTCGGCGATGTAGACGTACCCCTCCCGGATCAAGGTGGGGGTCAGGCGGTAGAGCATAGTCAAAATCAGCGTGCGGATCTGGAAGCCGTCCACGTCACCGTCGGTGCAGATGATGACCTTGTTCCACCGCAGGTTCCCCAGGTCGAAGGCCGCCATGTCCTTGACGTGCTTGTTCTGGACCTCCACGCCGCAGCCCAGGACCTTGATGAGGTCCGTGATGATCTCGGATTTGAAGATGCGGGCGTAGTCGGCCTTCAGGCAGTTCAAGATCTTGCCCCGGACCGGCATGATGCCCTGGTACTCCGCGTCCCGGCTCTGCTTGACGCTGCCCAGGGCGCTGTCGCCCTCCACGATATAGATCTCCCGCTTGTCCGGGTCCTTGGACCGGCAGTCCACGAACTTCTGGACCCGGTTGGCGATGTCGATACTGCCGGAGAGCTTCTTCTTGATGTTCAGCCGCTGCTTCTCCGCGCTTTCCCGGCTGCGCTTGTTGATGAGCACCTGCTCGCCGATCTTCTCAGCGTCGAAGGGGTTCTCGATGAAGTAGATCTCCAGGTTGGACCGGAGGAACTCCGTCATGGCCTCCTGGACGAACTTGTTGGTGATGGCCTTCTTGGTCTGGTTTTCGTAGCTGGTCTGGGTGGAGAAGTTGTTGGACACCAGCACCAGGCAGTCCTCGATGTCCGCCCAGGTGACCTTGCTCTCGTTTTTCTGATACTTGCCCTGGTCCCGCAGGTACTTGTCCACCGCGGAGACGAAGGCGGATTTGGTGGCCTTTTCCGGGCTGCCGCCGTGCTCCAGCCAGCTGGAGTTGTGGTAGTGCTCGATGACGTTGACCTTGTTGGAAAAGCAGACAGCCGTACTGAGCTTTACCTTATACTCCGGCTTGTCCGCCCGGTCCCGGCCCTTCTTCTCCGCCTGCCAGAACACCGGCGCGGTGAGAGCGCCCTCGCCGGCCAGCTCCGAGACATAGTCGGCGATGCCGTTTTCGTACAGGAACTCCGTCTCCTCGAACTGGCCCGGCTCCGTCTCGTTGCGCAGGCGGAAGGTGATGCCGGCGTTGACCACCGCCTGACGCTTCATCACGTCGGCGAAGTACTCCGCCGGGATGGCGATGTCGGTGAACACGTCCAGGTCCGGCAGCCACCGGGTCCGGGTGCCGGTCTTTTTGACCTGGGACTTGGGCAGGGGGGTCTTTTCCAGCTGGCCCACCAGCTCGCCCCGCTCGAAGTGGAGGTGGTACTCAAAGCCATCCCGCCAGACGGTCACATCCATGTAGCGGGAGGCGTACTGGGTGGCGCAGGCGCCCAGGCCGTTGAGGCCCAAGGAGTACTCGTAGTTGTCGCCGGAGAGGTTGTCGTACTTGCCGCCGGCGTAGAGCTCACAGTACACCAGCTCCCAGTTGTAGCGCTGCTCCTTCTCGTTCCAGTCCACCGGGCAGCCCCGGCCCATGTCCTCCACCTGGATGGAGCGGTCGGCGAAGCGGGTGACGGTGATGGTCTTGCCATGGCCCTCCCGGGCCTCGTCGATGGAGTTGGAGAGGATCTCGAACACCGCGTGCTGGCAGCCGTCCAGCCCGTCGGAGCCAAAAATGACGCCGGGCCGCTTGCGCACCCGGTCCGCGCCCTTCAGGGCAGAAATGCTGTCGTTGCCGTAATCCTGTTTCTTGGTTGCCATTGGTTCCTCCGTGAAAGGCGCAAATGCGCCTAAGATTCCATAATATCGCTATTGTAGCACAACGCCCCCCGGGGTTCAAGGGCGCCGCCAAAAAGCCGCCCCTTCCGCCCGGTTTCTGTTTCTTTTCCGGTTTTCCCGGAAAAGGTTGTTGCGTAAAATTTCCCATAACAGGGCCGTCACCCGGGGAAGGGGTTGATTATCAAGGTTTTGCACAGTTTCCACAGAGTTATCCACACCGTTATGTCAACTACATAACTGCGGAAAAAAGTTCGACCTCTTTTTTCGGAGGCTTTTGGGCGGATGTTGCATTTGCCATCTTGTAAAACGGCGAAAGCGTGGTATCCTATCATCAAAGAGAGATGGGAGTTCCGAAAGGGACTCTGCAATAAAAGGAAAAAGGAGAATTGCCATGAAATTCTATATCTGCCGCCGCTGCGGAAACATCGTCACCAAGCTCACCTCCTCCAAGGTGCCCCTGCACTGCTGCGGGCAGCCCATGGAGCTGCTGGAGGCCGGCGTCACCGACGCCGCCGTGGAGAAGCACGTCCCTGTGGTCACCGTGGAGGGCAATCTGGTGAAGGTGGCCGTGGGCTCTGTGGCCCATCCCATGGTGGAGGAGCACTTCATCCAGTGGGTAGCCGTGGAGACCGAGCGGGACGCTCTGGTCCACTGGTTCCATCCCGGCGAGGCCCCGGAGGCGGTGTTCGCCCTGGCTCCCGGCCAGCAGGTGAAGGCGGTCTACGAGTACTGCAACCTCCACGGCCTGTGGAAGAAGGAACTGTAAGCCTGTAAGCAAAAAGCGCCCCCGGTGCACAGCACCGGGGGCGCTCGGCTTGCCAAATAGAGAGGGAAAACCTGCGCGGCGGGAAGGAAGAAAGTTACGAAAGAAACCCAGGAGGGGTGTCTTTCGTGTTCAATCATAAGTTTTTTGAACGTTCAAAAAACTTGCTCAGAGCGGCGAAAAGTCTTTTTTGCCGCTCTGAGCGCCCCCGGTGCACAGCACCGGGGGCGTGTTTTCACGGCTGGGAAGAGGCGTATTGGGAGAAGGGGGTGACGTCCAGGTCGGTGCCGGAGGCCATCCAGCCGTCCCCCAGGGCCAGGGCTTCGGCCTGGGAGATCTCCAGCTCCGGCCGCGGCGCCGTCTCCCAGATGGCGGCCACATCCTCCGGGTCGGTCAGGTGGAGCCACAGGCACTCCGCGGCCTGGGGGTCGTCGCTGGGCCAGGAGTGCAGACCCTCCACCGGCACCAGGTACCCCTCCGCTGACGGGTCGAAGCGGTATTTGATGTAGACGCTGTTGCAGGAGCCGCCGGAGCCGTCGTTGTAGATGAATCCGTCCCGTCCGGCCACGTACCGGTTCCGCTCCCAGCCCTCCAGGGCCGGGACCGCCCGGCCGTCCTCGGCGGCGTAGAGGGCGAAGAAGTAGCCTGCTTCCAGGTTCCAGGCCTCGCCGCTGGCCGCAGTCCAGCCCAGCAGCAGTTCCTCCGTGCCGTCTCCGTCCAGATCGGCCCGGGCGAAGCCCACCCCGTCCAACAGGCCGTCGGTCTTTCTCTCCCAGGACCAGAAGGGATTGACCAAAATGTTGTAAGCCAGCAGGTCGGAGCCCTCATTTTCCCAGTGCTCCGGATCGGCCTGCCGAGCGCTCAGGGCCTCCCGGTAAGCTTCCAGCAGTGACGGATAGGGGTCCTCCGCTGTTTCCTGCGGCGGTTCAGAGACGGCGCCGGACGGGGGCGGCTCCTCTGGCGCGGCATCTGTTCGGGCGGGCCCGCAGGCACAGCACAGCACGGCCAGCACCATCGCCAGCAGCGCGGCCAGGGTCCGCCGCGGGGCGGAGGGGAGGGAATGGTCTGATTTGGCCGTGTGCAAAGATTTCATAGGCGCCTCCCGGTCGAATTGAGATCACCCTCAGTGTAGCACGGCAAAAGACGGCCGGCAAGGGCTCGGACAGGAAAAAGCCCGCCCCGGGAGAGGGCGGGCAAAGAGGCATCAGCCCCGGCCCAGCAGCATCAGGACCACGCCGTACACCACGCTGGCGGCGGTGCCGAACACGATCACCGGCCCCGCCACCAGGAACATCTTGGCGGCCATGCCGGTGATGAGTCCCTCGCTCTTGAAGTCGATGGCCGGGGATACCACGGCGTTGGCAAAGCCCGTGATGGGCACCAGGGTGCCGGCGCCGCCGAACCGGGCCAGCTTGTTGTAGAGGTTCAGCCCCGTCAGCAGGGCGGAGAGAAACACCAGGGAACAGGAGGTGGCGGTGCCCGCCGCCTCCTTGTCCAGCCCGGCGGCGGCCCAGCCGTTCTGGATCAGCTGGCCCAGCACGCAGATGGCGCCGCCGATGCAGAAGGCCAGGGCCGTGTCCCGGAGGATGGGGGACTTTTTGGCTTTCTGCTTGACGTAGGCCTTGTATTCCTGGGGAGTCATATCCATGAAAACGCCCTCTTTTCAAGTGTTTTCCATAGGGTGCCCGGGGCCGGAGAGAAATATGCGCCTTGCAAAGCCGGGCGGAAGGGGGTATCATGGTGGGCGATCAACAAGGGAGGACACCGCTATGAGACAAGCCGCGCCGGAGAAAAAGCCCCTGGGGCTGTATATCCACATCCCCTTCTGCAAGCGCAAGTGCGCCTACTGCGACTTCTACTCCCTGGCGGGGGCGGAGGGCCGGATGGACGACTATGCCGACGCCCTGTGCGCCCACCTGACGGAGCAGGCCGCCTACCTCACCGGCTACCGGGTGGACACGGTGTACTTCGGCGGCGGGACGCCCAGCTATCTGGGCGCCAAGCGGCTGGAAAAGATCCTCAGGACCGTGTTCAAGCGGTTCGGGGTGGCGAAGGACGCGGAGATCACTCTGGAGGCCAATCCGGACTCCGCCGGGGACCGGCGGGAGCTGAAGCGGCTGCGGAAGGCCGGGTTCAACCGGCTGTCCCTGGGGATGCAGTCCGCCGACGGGGCGGAGCTGGAGGAGATCGGCCGGATCCACACTCCGGAGCAGACCGCCGCTGCCGTGGAGGCGGCGAGAAAGGCGGGCTTTGACAATTTGTCCCTGGACCTCATTTACGGCCTGCCCCATCAGACCGGGGAGCGTTGGATGGAAAACCTCACCGCCGCCGCGGACCTCTCGCCGGAGCACCTTTCCTGCTACGGCCTCAAGGTGGAGGAGGGCACGCCCCTCTATCTGCGCCGGGACACGGCGGACCTGCCCGGGGACGAGGCCCAGGCGGAGATGTACCTGCGGACCGTGGAGGCCCTGGCCCGGCGGGGATACGCCCAGTACGAGATCTCCAACTTCGCAAGGCCCGGACGGGAATCCCGCCACAACCTGAAATACTGGACCCTGGGGGAGTACGCGGGCTTCGGGCCCGGGGCCCACTCGGACCTGGGCGGTGTCCGCTACGCCTACGCCCGGGATCTGGAGGGATACATCCGGGGCGTCCGGGCCGGGGCGCCCATGCTGTCGGAGCGTGAGGCCATCCCGCCCATGGACCGGGACACGGAGTGGGTGATGCTGGGGCTGCGCACCGTCCGGGGCCTGGACCCGAGGGAGTTTGAAAACCGCTTCCGCCGCCGCTTCTCCTGCTTTGCGCCGCTGCTGGACCAGTGCGCCCGGGCGGGCTACGCCGTGGAGACCGAGGGGCGCTGGCACCTGACGCCGGAGGGCTTCCTGGTGTCCAACCAGATCATCGGCCGGATGCTGGAGCTTCTCGCGGAGGACAAGCGCCGCCGGGCGGAGGCCGCCGCCAGGGGGGACTTCCGGGTGCAGCTGGACTGAGAGGAAAAAACAGGGAGGGCAGCGCCCTCCCTGTTTTTTTACCGCTCCGCCGAAATGGCGTTGACCGGACAGCCGTTGGCGGCGTCAAAGGCCCGGTTCTCCTCCGCCCTGGAGGACGGCTGGGCGATCACCACCGACGCGCGCCCCTCCACCCGGAACACCCCCGGAGCTGCCGCCGCGCACATGCCGCAGCCGATGCAGCGGCCGGGATCCACCGTGACGACCATGGAACTCCTCCTTTCCCCGCCGGAACCGCACCGGGTCCGGGGGACTTCTGAGCCCATTGTAATACACCGGCGGCCCTACTCCAAGTGCTTTTTTTCAGAAGTGGAAACTTTTTTCTGCCCTTCTCCGTCGAAAAGAGCGGGCGGAGCCTCTGGGAGATCCCGCCGAAGCTGGGGATTTTTTGTTTCCGGTTTGGCATTTACTTTCCAATCGCTTTGTGCTATTCTGTATAGGATTATGTAGACCAACCCCTTTTTCAAGATTTTGGAGGCACGCTATGAAACGATTTCTGCGCAAGACCCTTTCCCTGTTTTTGGCGGTCACCTTGCTCTGCTCCCTTGGGATCAGCGCCGCCGCATCCGAGGCTCTGGGCGAGGACCTGACCGCCAAGGACACCCTGCTCAACCAGCAGACCCAGCTGTCCACCAACGTGTTCTGGAGCACCGCCTACTCCGATCTGCGGACGGAGAACCTGGTGACCTACATGCCCAACGCCGCCGTGACGCCCATGATCACCCTCGGCGGCACCCTGACCTCCCGGTCCACCGTCTCCGCCGCCGCCAAGGGGCTGGAGGCCCAGGGCTACCGGGTGGTGGCCGGCATCAACGGCGACTTCTACAACACCTCCACCGGCCTGCCCATCGGCATTGTGGTCTCCCAGGGCAAGCTGATCAGCAGCGACGCCGGGTATTACGCCATCGGCTTCCGCGCAGACGGCACCGCCATCCTGGGCAAGCCCGGCGTAAAGATCAGCGCGGACCTGGGCTATACTTTGGACGACGGTACCGGCTTCGCTACCCAAGTGATCCGCAGCGTCACCGGCGTCAACAAGGCCCGGGTCTCCACCGGCGGCATCTACCTCTATACCTATGAGTTCAACGACCGCCATACCACCGGAAATACCGAGGCCGGTGTGGACGTGCTGTGCACCATCGTGGACGGCGCCCTCTCCATCGGCTCCACCGCCACGCTGCGGGTGGATCAGGTGATCGAGGCGACTGCTGCCACCGCCATCGGTCCCGACCAGGTGGTCCTCTCTGCCAACAACCTCTCCGACGTCTATTATACCAACGCCCTGCGCAACGTTCCCGTTGGCAGTACGGTCACCCTGACCCTCACCGGCAACAGCGGCTGGGAGGAAGTGCAGTACGCAGTGGGCGCGCTGTACTCCCTGGTGGAGAACGGCTCCGTGGTCTCCGGCCTGCCCAGCGGCGTGAATCCCCGGACCGCCGTGGGCGTCAAGGGAGACGGTACCGTGGTGTTCTACACCATTGACGGGCGCAAGTCCGGCCACTCCATCGGCGCCTCCATGACTCAGGTGGGCCAGCGGATGGTCGAACTGGGCTGTGTCACGGCGCTGTGCCTGGATGGCGGCGGCTCCACCACCCTGGCCGTCACCGCGCCGGATGAGACTACCGCCTCCACGGTCAACGTTCCCTCCGACGGCGGCGAGCGCTCCGTCACCAACCACCTGTTCCTGGTGGCTCCCAGCCAGCCCTCCGGCCAGCTGAGCCATTTCTATGTCAGCGCCGACAACGACTATGTCCTGGCGGGCAGCAAGGTCACCATCTCTGCCGCCGCCATTGATACCAACTACATCCCCATGTCCGGCAGCTACACCCTCAGTGCCTCCGCCGGCACGGTGGAGGGCGATGTTCTCACCACGCCCGCCTCCGGCGGCGATGTCACCGTCACCGCCTCCAGCGGCGGCAAAAGCGGCTCCACGGTGGTCCACGCCATCACCACGCCGGACAGCATCACCGTCCGGGACAGCAAGTCCAACGCCGTCACGGCGCTGAACGTGGCGCCCGGCTCCGCCACCACCCTCACCGCCTCCGCCGTCTACCGGCACCTGGCCCTGAAGGCGGATCCGGAGGCCTTCACCTGGACCGTCACCGGCAACATCGGCACCGTGGACGCCAAGGGCGTCTTTACCGCCACCACGCCCGGCACCGGCACCATCACCGTCTCCGCCGGCGGCAAGAGCGCCACGGTGAACGTCACCGTCTCCACGCTGACGCTGCAGACCGTGGAGGACTTTGAGGGAACCACCACCATCTTCCGCGGCAGCGGCAGCAACATGGACTTCAGCCTCAACCACAGCGCCGACACCGTGAAGCTGGGCCGGGGCTCCGCCAAGGTGGACTACACCCTGGCTGACGACGGCACCGGCACCTATGTTGCCCGGTGGCAGGCGGGCAACGCCACGGAGATCTCCAACCAGGTCTACACCGCTTTGAGCATGTGGGTCTACGGCGACGGCTCCGGCAATACCCTGTCCCTGCTGTACAGCAGCGGCGCCCAGGGCGACCTGGCCCAGGACATCGCCGTGCTGGACTTCACCGGCTGGAAGCAGGTGACGGTCTCCACCGCCGGAGAGGACTTTGCCATCCAGGGCCTGCAGGTCCGGGGCGCTGCGGCCGGCACCGGCACCGTGTACCTCGATCAGATCGTGGCCACCTTTGACAACGTGCTGGACAACGCTGTGCCTCAGATCACTCTGACCCCCGGCGGCGAGACCCTGACCGCCGCCATCTCCGACGCCGTGGACGGCGTGCTGCCCCAGTCCAGCATCTCCGTCACCTGGGACGGAGCAGCCCAGAACTTCACGTACAGCGCCGAGAGCGGCGTGCTGACCACCTCCGTGGTCTCCGACGGCAAGCCCCACCGGATCACCGTCACCGCCCGGGACGCCTCCGGCAATATCGGCCGGGCCTCCTACGACGTGCCCACCGCCGCCGACTGGACGCCGGTGTTCACCGACACCCAGGGCTACTGGGCGGCCGCCTACGTGGATTACCTGTACAACGCCAACATCACCACCGGCTACGCCGACGGCACCTTCCGCCCGGACCAGAACATCACCCGGGCCCAGTTCGCCGCCATGCTGTACCGGTATCTGGGCCTGGAGGAGAGCGCCTACGCCGACGTGACGCTGCCCTTCGCCGACCTGGCCTCCATCCCGGACTACGCCCTGGCGGCGGTCAAGGCCCTGTACACCGAGGGCATCATCAACGGCTCCACCGGCTCCGACGGGCGGCTGTACTTCAACCCCGGCTCCAACCTGACCCGGGCCCAGGCGGCCACCATGATCGGCCGCACCCAGGCCAAGGGCTACGCCACCGTGGAGCTGACCTTCACCGACGCCGGATCCATCCCCGCCTACGCCACCTACTACATTCAGACCATGGCGGCCCAGGGGGTCATCAGCGGCTACGCCGACGGCAGCTTCAAGCCCCAGGCCAACATCACCCGGGGCCAGATGGCCAAGATCCTCTACAACCTCATGTGACCCGCGTTTTACAAAGGCCCGCCGTCTCCGGACGGCGGGCCTTTTCCGGCCGCTTCGGAGAAAAGGGCCTCTTTTCACAACCTGTACTTGCATTTTGACCGGGGGTGTGATATGATGCTTTTCAATTACACGGCCCAATGCGGCCGGGAAGGGAATCGTGAGCGCGCGTGGACCAACCTCCGCCTGCACAGCCTCGAATATGTGTGAATGTTGAAAGGACAGCCGGACCTCTGAGGGGGTAGACTGCCCTTTTTCGCGTTTCCCTGAAATTTTGATCGTTTTGGAGTGATGATTTCCCCCATGGACAGTTCCAGTATCAGCATGATCGTGGCCATCGCCCTGCTGGTGATGATGTCGGCCTATTTCTCCGCCACGGAGACGGCCTTTTCCTGCATGAACAAGATCCGGATGAAGAACCGGGCGGATGCCGGGGAGCGCAAGGCCGTTCTGGCCCTGGCCCTGGCGGAGGATTTTGACCGCCTGATCTCCACCATCCTTATTGGCAACAACATCGTCAATATCACCGCCACCACCATCGGCACGGTGCTCTTCACCAAGCTGTTCCGGGAGTATGGCCCCACGGTCTCCACGGTGGTATTGACATTGGTGGTGCTGATCTTCGGCGAGATCTCCCCCAAGAGCATCGCCAAGGAGAACGCCGAGTCCTTCGCCATGCTCTCTGCGCCGCTGCTGCGGGTGCTGCTGGTGATTTTGCGGCCGCTGAACTTCCTGTTCACCCAGTGGAAGCGGCTTTTGAACCTGGTGTTCCGCCCCTCCGGGGATACAGGCATCACCGAGGAGGAGCTCATCACCATGGTCTCCGAGGCGGAGAACGAGGGCGGCCTGGACCAGCATGAGAGCCAGCTGATCCGCTCCGCCATCGAGTTCGGCGACCTGGAGGCCGGGGACATCCTGACCCCCCGGGTGGACATCGTGGCGGTGGAGGACTCCGCCACCATGGACGAGATCGCCGCCACCTTCGCCGAGAGCGGCTACTCCCGCCTGCCGGTGTATCATAAGGACGTGGACGACATCGTGGGCGTCATCCATGAAAAGGACTTCCACGCCGCCCGCTACCGGGGCCAGAGCGATATCTCCGGCTGTGTCGCCCCGGTCCACTATACGACGGGCAACGCTGAGCTGGGTGACCTCTTGCGGGTCCTTCAGAAGAAAAAGACCCACATGGCCATCGTGGTGGATGAGTACGGCGGCACCGAGGGCCTGGTGACCCTGGAGGACATCCTGGAGGAGCTGGTGGGCGAGATCTGGGATGAGCACGACGAGGTCATTGAGTCCTTCCGCAAGCAGGAGGACGGGACCTATCTCATCGCCGCCGGCGCCGACCTGACGGATCTGTACGATCTGTTCTCCCTGTCCGGTGACTGCGACGCCAGCACCGTCTCCGGCTGGGTGATCCAGGAGCTGGGCCGCCTGCCCCAGGTGGGGGACCACTTCCGCGCCCAGGGTCTGGACGTGACCGTCACCCGGGTGGATCACCGTCGGGTGCTGGAGATCCGGGTCCGGGTCCTGCCGGAGGAGGAACTCCAGGAGGAGCTGGCCCACAGCGGCGAGGAACACTGAACATAGAGGAGCCCGCCGCCTTTCCGGCAGCCCGGAAATGGCGGCGGGCCTTTTTCTGAAAGGAGCGCATATGCACGTCTATTCCGCGGGACAGTGGGTCCTGCTGTTTTTCCTCTATTGCTTCCTGGGCTGGGTGTGGGAGAGCTGCTATGTCTCCGTCTGCCGCCGCCAGTGGGTGAACAGGGGGTTCCTCCACGGGCCGCTGCTGCCCATTTACGGCAGCGGCGCCATTCTGATCCTGTTTGTGACGCTGCCGGCGGAGGAGAACCTGTGGCTGGTGTGGCTGTTGGGCATGATCGCCGCCACGGCGCTGGAGTATGTGACCGGCGATGTGATGGAGCGGCTGTTCAAGGTCCGCTACTGGGACTACTCCAAAAAGCGGTTCAACCTCAACGGACATATCTGCCTGAGCAGCTCCATCGCCTGGGGCTTCTTCTCCATTCTGCTGGTGCGCTTTCTCCACCCGCCGGTGGGGCGGCTGCTGACCAGCGTACCTGCCTTCCTGGTGGACCCGGCGGCCCTGGCCCTGACGGCGGCCTTCACCGTGGATGTGGTCCGCTCCACCCAGGCCGCTCTGGACCTGCGGGAGATCCTCACCCGGCTCACCGAGGAAAACGAGGAGCTGCGGCGGATCGCCAAGCGCGTGGAGGTGGTCTCCGCCTTTGCCGAGGATGACCTGCGCCGTTTCCGGGAAAAGACCGAGGTGGAGAAGCTGCTGCTCCAGGAGCGCCTGGAGAGCGCCCGGACCCAGCGGAAGCTGCGCCGCCGGGAGGCCCTGGAGGAGTCCCTGCGCCGCCGGACCTCGGCCAAGCTGAAGGCCCTGCGCAACATCGCCCAGGCCCTGGAGGCCTATCAGGCCCGGCTGGAGAGCGAGCTGACCGGCGAGGCCCTGGAGCGCCGCCGGGCGGAGATCGGCGAGGCCCTGGAGAAGCTCCGGGACCGGGAGGCCGCCGTCCGGGCCCGGACCGAGCGGACCTACCGCCAGGCCGTGCGCATCCTGCGGGGCAACCCCACCGCCAGCAGCGGCGGGCGGCTGTCCGAGGCTCTGGAGTCCCTGCGCAGGCTGAGCGACGGGGACCGGGACTGATGGATCAAAAAAATCCGTTTCCGCTTTCGCGGAAACGGATTTTTTCATGCTCACAGACCGGAGAGGTCGAAGTCCGGGGTGTACTCCTCCTTTGCGGAGGTGCGCTCCTGGGTGTAGCCGTCGGTGATGCCGCAGTTTTCCATGTAGGCCACAGCGGCCCGGTACTCCGCCTTTGTCACGTGGCGGCGGAGGTTCCCCTGGGCGCCGGGCTGAGGGGTGTACTGGCTCATGAGGGAGAAGAGCACCTGTCCCGGTGCAAAGGTCTCCGCCACCCAATCGATGCAGCGGCGGGTGTTCTCCAGCTCGCCCGGCAGCAGCAGGTGGCGGATCAGCACGCCCCGCTTCAGCTGCCCGCCCTCCATCACATAGGGACCGGTCTGGCGGAACATCTCCCAAATGGCGGCGCTGGCCCAGTCGAAGTAGTCCGCCGCGCCGGAGTATTTCCGGGCGGGCTCCGCCAGGGCGTATTTCAGGTCCGGCAGGTACACCTGGACCTTGCCCGTAAGCAGCCGCAGGGTCTCGGGCTTTTCGTAGCCGCTGCTGTTCCAAACCACCGGCACCGGCCATTCCCCGTCCCCCAGGGCCTCCGCCACGGCGGGCGTGAAGTGGGTGGGGGTCACCAGGTCCAGGCAGGCGGCGCTCCGGTCCACCAGGGATTGAAACACCGCCCGCAGCTCCGGCACGGTCAGGGGCTTGCCGAAGCCCTCCTGAGAGATGACGCCGTTCTGGCAGAAGCGGCAGCGGAGGTTGCAGCCGGAGAAGAACACGCAGCCCGCCCCATGGCTGCCCACCAGGCACGGCTCCTCCCACTGGTGCAGCATGGCCTTGGCCGCCACGGGGGCTGACGGCATGGCGCAAAGGCCCCCGGCCTGGTCTGCGGTCCGCTCCGCACCGCAGCTTCGCGGGCACAGACGGCAGATCATAGGCGGTCTACGTCGAAGTCCGGGCCCAGGTCCCCGGCCATCCAATGCCGGCGGCACAGGCCGATGTACTGGTCGTTGGCCCCCAGGACCACCTGCTCGCCCTCCTTGAGGACCTTGCCGCTGCGGTCGAAGCGGGCGTTGAAGGTGGCCTTTCGGCCGCACCAGCACACGGTCTTGACCTCCTCCAGCTTGTCCGCCATGACCAGCAGGGCCTCGCTGCCGGGGAACAGGTCCCCCTTGAAGTCTGCCCGCAGGCCGTAGCAGATCACGGGGATGCCCAGGTCGTCCACCAGGCCCACCAGATACATGACCTCCTCGCGGGTGAGGAACTGGGCCTCGTCCACGATGACGCAGGCATTTTGCTGCAATTCCATGACGGACAGGGCCCGGAGTTCGTCGAAGTAGATGCAGGGGTAGGTGAGGCCGATCCGGGAGACCACCATGTGGTCCCCGTCCCGGGTGTCGATCCGGGGCTTCACCAGGAGCGTCTTTTGGCCCCGCTCCTCATAGTTGAAGCGGGTCATCAGGGCGTTGGCGGTCTTGCTGGAGCCCATGGCTCCGTATTTGAAATAAAGCTGTGCCATCGGTCAGTCTTCTTCCTCTCTCATATTTGCCTGGTCCGCGTACCGGCGGAGCTCTTCTTCATATGCCGCCTGGGGTGCGTCCTCATTCGCTTCCTCGGGCAGGTCCAGCACCAGTTTCCGGCAGGCTTTGCAGGTCCAGGCGATCTTGTAGTCGCACCAGAAGGTGCCGTCGCCCTGGAGGTACAGGGTGTCCTCCGGGTCCATCAGGCGCAGTCCGCCGGGGCGCCGGCGCACCAGGCGGACGGCATCCCGTCCGCCCACCAGATAGCCCGGCTCCATCTCTCCTCCGCACCAGGGGCAGGGGATGGGCGCCGGCGGCGTCTCCCGCAGGGCCTTTTCCGCCTTCCGGTTCTCATTCCAGGTCCGCAGGTCCTCCAGAAGCCCCGTGTCCGGGTCCCGGTCCTCCGTATCCGGCTGCGGCGCGGGGCGCCGCTTCTCCGGGTCAATATCCCAGGGGTCCTCGCTCTTTTTCCAAAAGGCCATCTTACTTCCGTCCTTTCGCCTGCTGGGCATACCGCAGGAACTCGTCCCGGCACTCCTCCGTGGACGGGCGGGCTTCCTCAGACAGCTGGGCCACCAGGCGGCGGCAGGAGGGGCAATACCAGCAGCGCTTGTACGCCGTGGTGATGCCTTCGTCGCTGACGTACAGCTCCTTCCCGGCGGACAGAGCCCCCAGGATGGCGCCGGGCCTGCGGTCCACCCAGCGGATACTGTCTCCGGAATAGAGGTAGCCCGGCTCCATGTCCGTTTGGCACCAGGGGCAGGTCAGGGCATCGGCCGTCTCCCGGGAAGCGCCGTTTGCAGCGGTCATCGTTCTTCCTCCTCACTCTGATCCGGCTCCTCCCGGGCCTGGCGGACGTGGTCGGAAAAGAGGGTTCCGCTCCGCCGGGGCAGGAAGGGGATGGGCTCCGGCGTCTTGCGGCCGCGGTAGTAGCACCACAGCCACAAAAAGCACCAGATCAGCTTGCGCACCAGCAGCGCCAGCAGGGCGATGCCCAGGATGTTGATGAGCTCCACGACCTCACCCCTCCCGGCCGTTCCCGCCCTCCGGCGGCTGGTCCTCCTCCACGTCCTCGTAGTCCACGGTGTACACCGGGCCGTGGAACGTGGGCTCCTTGGGGGGCTTCTGCCCGCCGGAGGGACCGCCGCCCCGGCGGCTCCGGCGAATCAGCCAGATCACCAGCAGGATCAGCAAAATGGGCAATATGAGACGCAAAATAACCATTATCATGTGTAAAAGCATCAGCGGCAGGCCTACCAGCAGACCCATTGGTTACTCCTCCTTCCAGCCGTTCGGACGGCACAGCCACCCGGTGGACGGCGGATATGGTGTTTCAAATCTGGGGTCCACGCCCCAGGCGGCGGCGATGTCCAGCACGTCCTCCTCGCCGGGCTGGCGGTCCGCATCCTGCCCATCTTGCGCAGGAAAGGCGCCGAAGCCCAGCGCCTGCTCCTCCGGTGTCAACGCGCCGGTATTGCGGAGGACCCTGCCGTCCTCCGTGCAATACGCCCGCAGGCAGCGGCCCGCCTTGTACCGGGCCCAGCAGTAAGAGGAGGAGACCCGGTGGCTGGCAAAGTACTGCACCTCCGGAAACTGCGCCGCCAAGGCGTTCAGTTCCTCCTGGCGCTCTGCCAGCGCAAAAAGCCCGTCTCCCACGGCCAGCACGAAGCCGTCCAGCACCGGGGAGACGAAGACCCATCCCCCGGACTGCGCCTGGGCCGCCGCCAGCCCGGTGGTCCAGTTGGCGCTTTGCCGCAGACCGGGCCGGAGGGCGGAGATGACCGGCTCCGGGCTGCCGCAGCGCAGGGCCAGCCAGGCGGTCTTGCAGCCGAAGGACACCGGTCCGTCCGGCTCCCGGCAGGGCGCCGGAACGGGCGGCGCCGGGCGGTCGCTTTTGGAGCGGTCCGCCGTGATAGTCCCGCCGTAGACGCCCAGGTCCCGCAGCTGGCGGACCAGCTTCCGGTGCCGCCGCCATGCCCGGACCTTTTCGGCCAGCCGCCGTGCCGGCCGGAAGAGAAGCAGGACCAGCAGGAGCCTCATGGCGCAGCCTCCCTCAGGATCTCCATGGCCTGGGCGTAATACCGGGCGAAGGCCGAGGGCACCGCGTGGGCCGCCAGGGCCGCTTCGTCCGCCCAGAAAAAGTCCTCCGGCCCGTCTCCGGACACCTCCAGAGCGTAGCCGGTCATGTGCCACTCCACGTGGGTGAAGATGTGCTTGGCCGTCAGGCGGCTGCGCCAGACCCGGGGCGTCAGGCCCCAGGCGAAAACCGCCGCTCCGGCGGCGGGCTCGTCCAGCGCGCCCTCGGCGTTGGGAAACTCCCAAAGGCCCGCCAGCAGCCCCCTGTCAGGCCGCCTCCGCAGGGCCACCCGGCCCTGCCGCAGCAGCAAAAAGACCGTTTTCTCCTCCGTGCGGCGGGCCTTCTTGGCCCGCTTTACCGGCAGGGCCTCCGCCGTGCCCCGCATTCGACCCAGGCACAGCTCCCGCACCGGGCAGGCCTCGCACCTGGGCGGCCCGTTCGGGACGCAGACCGTGGCGCCCAGCTCCATGGTGGCCTGGTTGAAGATGCGGATGTCCTCTGCCGTCTCCGGCATCACTGCCTGGAGGGCGTCCCGGACGGTCCGCTTGACCCTGGGGTCCGCGATGTCGTCATGGCAGTCCGTCAGCCGGGTGAAGATCCGCAGGACGTTGCCGTCCACCGCCGCCTCCCGGGCGCCGAAGGCCGCCGAGGCGATGGCGCCGGCGGTGTACTCCCCGATGCCCGGCAGAGCCAGCAGGCCCTGGAAGGTGTCCGGAAAGGCGCCCCGCTCCGCCACGATCCGGGCGGTTTTCTGGAGGTTTCGGGCCCGGCTGTAATATCCAAGGCCCTCCCACAGCTTCATCAGCCGGTCCTCCGGCGCGGCGGCCAAAGCCTCCACCGAGGGGAAGGCCGCGAGAAACCGGGCGTAGTAGCCCAGCACCGCCGCCACCCGGGTCTGCTGGAGCATGATCTCCGACACCCAGATCCGGTAGGGATCCGCCGTCCGGCGCCAGGGCAGGTCCCGGGCGTTTTGGCGGTACCAGGCCAACAGGGGGGCGGGCAGGGCTGGCAAAATCTTTTCGGTTGTCAGCTTCATGTCGCACATGCTATGATTGTACCACATCCCGCCGCCGCTTCCCACCCCTTGGCGGGAAAATTTCTGAAACCCCTTGACTTTCCCCTTTGTGGAAGGTATACGATAAGCACGGAAAGGGGGCGAGAGCCCTTGAAAATTAATGAGGTGGAGGCCCTGGTGGGCATCACCAAGAAGAACATCCGCTTCTACGAGGCCGAGGGTTTGCTGGCGCCCCGGCGCAACAGTGAAAACGGCTACCGGGACTACGGCGAGACGGAGGTGGAGGTCCTGCGGCGGATCAAGCTGCTGCGCAAGCTGGGACTGCCTCTGGAGGAGATCCGGCAGATGCTCTCCGGTACCCACACCGTGGGAGACGGGATGCGCCGCCATCTGGTGACGCTGGAGCGTGAGCAGAAGAACCTGGAGCAGTCCATGGCCCTGTGCCGCCGTCTGAAAGACCGGGAGGAGCCTCTCGCCGCCCTGGACGCCCAGGCGCTGCTGTCGGAGATGGAGGCTTTGGAGCACCAGGGCGCCACTTTCCTCAACCGGCAGACCGGCGACGCCCGGCGGCTGCGCTACGTGGCTCCGGCGGTGGTGACGGTCATCATGGTGGCCTTTATGGCCAGCTTGATGGCCCTGATGATCTGGGGCTTTACCACCGATGCCGACCAGGCCCCGCCGCTGCCCCTGGTAGTGGTGCTGGTGGCGATTCCCGGGATCGTCATTCTGGGGGTGCTGCTGGCCCTGATCCAGCGGGTCCAGGAGATCGAGAAAGGGGAGATCGACGATGCGCGGAAATACTGACCGGCGCCGGGGCGCCCTGGGGGCGGTGATTGCCGCCGCGGGCACGGCTTTGGTTGTGGTGCTGTTCATCGGCTCGCTGCTGTGGGTCATGCTGGAGGAGGGACCGGTCCCCGCCGCCGTGGGCATCATGATCGTCTACGGCCTCTTCGGCGCGGCGGTGGTGATCGGCGTGTTCGCGGCCATGTTCCAGCGGCTGCGGGAGATCCGGAAGGGGGAGGAAGAGAATGCCCGAAAGTATTGAAGCGAAGCAGGCCCGCCGAAAGCGGGAGGCGGTCCGGGGCGTGGTGCTGTTCGCCGTGCTCCAGGCGGCCTGCGTGGCGGGGTTCGCGGCTCTGTGCTGGATCCCGGACCTGCCCCGGTGGCTCATTTATCTGTTTGCGGCCCTGGCCGTATTATGCGTGATTCCCGTGCCGATCGCCCTGGCGGCGCTTCGGCAGAGGTTCAAGGAAATTGAAGGAGGAGAATTAGATGCTGCTGGTCAATATTGATTACATTCCCGGAAAGGAATTCGAGGTTTTGGGTCTGGTGAAGGGCACCGTGGTCCAGTCCAAGAACTTCGGCAAGGACTTCATGGCGGGCATGAAGACTCTGGTGGGCGGCGAGATCACCGGCTACACGGAGATGCTCAACGAGGCCCGTCAGATCGCCGTCAAGCGGATGGTGGACGAGGCGGAGGCCCTGGGCGCCGACGCCGTTATCAACATCCGCTACGGCTCCTCCTCCGTCATGCAGGGCGCGGCGGAGGTCATCGCCTACGGCACGGCGGTCAAGTACCGGTGATGCGCGTCACTTATCTGGGCCACAGCGGCTTTCTGGCGGAGCTGGAGGGCGTGAGATTGCTCTTTGACTGGTGGAAGGGGGAGCTGCCGGCCCTGCCGGCGGGAAAGCC
The DNA here is from genome assembly GCF_054476235.1 of Dysosmobacter sp. Phy. Lineage (NCBI taxonomy): Bacteria > Bacillati > Bacillota > Clostridia > Eubacteriales > Oscillospiraceae > Dysosmobacter > Dysosmobacter sp. Phy. The sequence goes on along the minus strand of NZ_CM136997.1, from coordinate 839,498 downwards.
CCTGGCGGTCTTTGCCAGCCACCGCCATCCGGACCACTTCGATCCCCGGATCTTCTCTCTGGACGGGCCGGACACCCGTTTCCTCCTGGGCAAGGGCATCCGCCTGACGGACCGGAACCGGAGCCGCTGGGGCCTGGACGCGGCCGCCGCAGGGCGGTGCCGCGTCCTCTCCGGCGGCGAGACGGCGGAGATCTTCCCCGGCGTCAGCGTGGAGACCCTGCCCTCCACCGACGAGGGCGTGGCCTTTCTGGTGACTGCGGAGGGACAGACCGTCTTTCACGCCGGGGACCTGAACTGGTGGCACTGGGAGGGGGAGGACCCCGCCTGGAACCGGAACATGGAGGCGGATTTCCGGCGGTACGCCGAGCCCCTTCGGGGGCGGCGGATCGACCTTGCCATGCTGCCCCTGGATCCCCGGCTGGGGGAGGACGGCTTCCGGGGTCCCAGGTACTTCCTGGACCTGGCGGACATCCGCCGGATGCTCCCCATGCACCAGTGGGACGACTACGGCTTCACCGCCGCCTTCCTGGCCCGGTATCCGCAGTTTGCGGACCGGACCATGCCGGTCACGGGACCGGGCCAGGTTATTTCCCTGTGACGGAAAAAGCACCCCTGACGCAGCTGCGTCAGGGGTGCTTTGGCTTATTTCACCGCCGGCTCCAGTCCGGCGGCCTTGAGCCGGGCGTCAAAGGCGCCGCCCCGGTAGGCGAACACCAGCAGCCGCACCTGGTCGTGGCTCAGGTCGATGACGTCGCCGTTGCCGGCGGGGTCGCTGCCGTCGCCCTGGATGACGCCGGCGTTCATCAGCGCCTCGATCACCGGCCGGAACTTGGCCGGAATGTCGCTGAGATGGGCATATCGAACCACGGTTTCCTCCTCCTCTTCCTCGTATCGGGGACGGACAGCCCCTGCCACCAGCCGCAGGGACCGGCTCCGCCGCATGACCATGCCGCCGTTTGCGTCGTTGCCCTCGGCGGTGTTGCCCTCGATGGCGGTGAGTGTCTCTGCCTCCGCGGTCTCCACGATGCCGCAGTGGTCCGTGGCAGCGCCGCCGGGGAAATCGTAGATCACCAGATCTCCGGGGCGGTAACCGCCGGTGACCCACAGCCCCGCGGCCTGGGCCGCCCGCATCATCGTCCCGCAGGAGGCGGTTTTGACCGGCAGCAACGCCGCAGCGTCCGCCTGGTGGAACAGCCACTGGAGAAACATCATGCACCAGGGCTGGCCGTTGAGTCCGAACCAGATGCCGTATTTCGTCTTGTTGGACCCGGCGGGGGACTCGCAGTAGCCGATCTCCCCCCGGGCCAGTTCCAGCACATCCTTACAGCTGGCCATCGTCCGCCGTCCAATCCACCGCGTCCTGGATCTTCTGGCTCTGGGTGCCGAAGTAGAAGGCGATGATCACCGCGTAGATGGTCATGAAGTCCTGGCTGATGGTGCCGGCCACCGCCATCCAGGCAAAGATCCCGGTGAGGGTCAGCGTCACCAGGGATTTCACCGACAGCAGCGCGGCCAGCCGTTTATAAATGGTTCTCTGCAATCAAAGGTCTCCTTCCTGGTTCAGGGCGGCGTCATAGACGATGCCGCCTCTGGTGTTCTCTGCTTTTGATTTGCTGAAATAGGCCCCCAGAACCACCGCCGCGGCCGCCTGGAGGGCGCCGATCAGGGCGGTGAGATAGGGCAGGCTCCCGGTGAACTGGCACCGGATCGACAGCCAGCAGAGATACAGTACAATATATGTGGCGCTGGCATCCACCGCCAGCAGCCCCAGAGCGATCAGCTTGGAGGCGGTCCACCGCTGCCCCGCCGGCCGCTCCAGCCGCTTTCCTCCCATGGCCCGCCCCCCTTTCTCAGGGAACGGGGCGGTGGAAGTCCTCCAGATCGCCGATCCGATGGTTGATGACCTTGATCTGCTCCTCCACCACCGGCAGCCGCCGGGCAAAGTTGTTGTGCTCCCGCACCTCCCGGGTCAGCTCCTCCATCCTGGCATCCGCCACCGCCTGGTGCTTGTTGTTGGAAATGATGACGCCCAGCAGCGTCAGGGCGCCGGTGACTAGGGCGGTCAGCAGACTTTCTGTCATGCCTCCGATGCCTCCGGTGCGCCCAGGTCCTCCCAGCCCGTTGGGTAGGCGTCGGGGGCCCAGGAGTTGCTGTCGATTTTGGACTTCCATACATGGCCGCCGTACAGACAGCATTCGCCGGTCTGGTACAGACCCCGGCTGCCCTGGGGGGCCTGATAGGGCTTTGCGGCGGCAGGGTCGGTTGTGTGGCAGATGTCCCAGAGGCTCACCGCCTGGTCCGGGGTCCAGTCGGGCTGGTCTGTGGCGTCATGCTGCTGCCACAGCTTGTACACCTGCCCCTGCCACTTATAGGGGGTGCCCACCGCCACGGCGGAGTAGTCCCGCTGGCGCCAAGTGGGGACCTGGTTCTCTCCGGCGATCAGGGCAGTGCCGTCGGCATCGCCGGAAACGGCCCTGGCAGCCAGAGCCGCGGCGTCGGCGGCGCCCCGGGTCCGCAGTTCCTCACGGGCCATGGTCACGATCTCAGCCATTGCTCTCCACTCCTTCCTCATAGGCCTGCTCCAGAGATTCCACCACGGCGGTGCCGCTGTCGGCCTTCAGCGCCTCGATCTGCTGCGCCTGGGCCGCAATGGTCTCATCCTTTTGGGCCGCCTGGGCCTGGGCGTCCGCCACCTGCTCCTCCAACGCCGCCACCTGGGCCTCATAGCCGGTCACGTCGCCCAGGTACTGGGACGCCACCTGCACCGTCACAGTGTAACTCTTGCTGCCATGATCGTAGGTGATGTCTACTACGGTGAAGCCGTAGCCCTCCGGCAGGCCCAGAACGCCCGTGATGTCCGTGCGCAGCAGCTCCACGGTGGGATGTTCCCAGCGGATGGCCTCGATGTCCGCCAGCTCTGCCAGACTCCGTTCGAACAGCACCCGGTACTGACCGTTGACCGGGCCCCGCGTGATATAGGCGGCGGTGACGCCATCGATCCGCCAGATCTCGCCAAAGTTGCTCAATGCTCTCGCCTCCTTTTAAATTGTCCCCGGAGAGGGGGGAAAAACGGACCGGGGACAAACTGGGCGGAAAACAGGAAAAAGTTGCACGAAACCGTGCAACTTTTTCTTCGGCGGCCGCCTGCCTGTATGAGAAAACAATATGTCCTCAATATAAAGACATATTGTAAATTTTATGTATTTGATTGAAAAACATTTGGAGGATTCGTCCATTGTAATCCCCCGAGGGCGGGCATATAATCAAAGCGAAAACGAGACAAGAGGAGGGGGACCCATGCTGACATTGGATATGGTGCGGGAGGCCCAGGAGGCCCTGCGGGGCATCGCCAGGCGCACACCTCTGGATCCGGCCCCGCGGCTGGGCGAGAACATTTACATCAAGGCGGAGAATTTGCAGCTGACCGGCGCGTTCAAGCTGCGGGGCGCCTACAACAAGATCCGCTCCCTGATCCCGGAGGAGGCGGCGCGGGGCGTGGTGGCCTGCTCCGCGGGCAACCATGCCCAGGGCATCGCCCTATCGGCCACCCGGCTGGGCATCAAGTCCGTGATTTGCATGCCCGCCGGGGCGCCCATCAGCAAAGTGGAGGCCACCCGGAACTACGGCGCCGAGGTGGTGCTGGTGCCCGGCGTCTACGACGACGCGGCGGCGGAGGCAGAGCGGATGGTCCGGGAGGAGGGCTACACCTTCGCCCATCCCTTCAACGACCCCCTGGTCATCGCCGGCCAGGGCACCATCGGCCTGGAGATCCTGGAGCAGCTGCCGGAGGTGGAGCAGATCGTGGTGCCCATCGGCGGCGGCGGGCTCATCAGCGGCATTGCCTTTGCGGTCAAGAGCCTCAGACCCGACTGCAGGATCGTGGGCGTCCAGGCGGCGGGGGCCGCCTCCATGTATCTCTCCCGCCACGCCGGCGGCCCCACGGAGCTGCGCAGCGTGTCCACCATCGCCGACGGCATCGCCGTGAAGAAGCCCGGCGATCTGACCTTCGCCCTGTGCCAGCAGTATGTGGATGAGATCGTCACCGTCAGCGAGGACGAGATCGCCTCCGCCATCCTGGCGTTGATGGAGGTGCAGAAGACCGTGGCCGAGGGCGCCGGCGCCACCAGCGTGGCGGCGGTGATGTTCGGCAAGGTGGATACCTCCAGCCGCAAGACCGTGTGCCTGGTCTCCGGCGGCAATGTGGATGTGACCACGCTGTCCCGGATCATCACCAAGGGCCTTTCCAAGGCCGGGCGCATCGCGGAGATCACCACCAAGGTGGTGGACAAGCCGGGCAGCCTCCTGCAGCTTTTGAAGGTGGTGGCCGACAGCGGCGCCAACATCCTCAGCATCGACCACTCCCGGGAGGACCAGCACTCCGACGTGGGCGCCTGCATGGTGTCCATGGTCCTGGAGACCCGGGACGCCGCCCATGTGGAGAAGATCCGCCAGCAGCTGACGGCTATGGGCTATCATCTGGACGACTGAAAGGAAAACGAAAACCGGGCGGACGCCATCGGCGTCCGCCCGGTTTTTGCGTGTTTTCAGTTGCCTGTCTCCAGGGAGATCTTGTTGAACATGGCAAGCAGGTCGTCCATGGAGGTGGCGGCCTTGTCGGCCCCGGCCCGGTCCAGGACCACCTGGCCCTGGCGCATCATGAGGATGCGGTCGCCGTACTCCGCGGCGTAGCGGAGATTGTGGGTCACCATCATGGCGGTCAGCTGCTTATCCCGCACCACCTTGTCTGTGAGGGCCATGATGACCTCGGCGGTCTTGGGGTCCAGGGCGGCGGTGTGTTCGTCCAGAATCAGAAAGCGCAGGGGGGTCATAGTGGCCATCAGCAGCGCCACCGCCTGCCGCTGGCCGCCGGAGAGGGCGCCCATGCGCACGTCCAGCTTATCCTCCAGCCCCAGGCCCAGGGAGGCCAGCTGGTCCCGGTAGTCCGCCACCCGGCGGCGGTTGACGCCCCGGCCCAGACCGAAGGGCTTTCCCTTGTTGTCCGCCAGGGACAGGTTCTCCAGCACCGTCAGGTTGGGGCAGGTGCCGGCGGAGGGGTCCTGATACACCCGGCCCATGGAGGCGTAGCGCTGGTAGTCCTTCAGCTTGGAGATGCTTTTGCCGTCCATGAGGACGTCGCCGCCCTCGATGCCGATGGACCCGCAGATGATGTTCAGCAGGGAGGTCTTGCCGCTGCCGTTGCTGCCCACGATGGAGACGAACTGGCCGTCCTCCACCGTCAGAGAGAAGCGGTCGAACAGCGTCTGCTCCGTGACGGTGCCGGGGTTGTAGATCTTGGTGATGTCACGCAGTTCAAGCATGGATGATCTCCTCTCCCTTCCGGCCGGAAACGACCAGCACCAGCAAAAACAGCACGGCGGTGACGAATTTCATCATATTGGCCGGGAACCAGCTGAGGCTCAGGGCCGTCTGGATGCACAGCTTGTAGAGCACGCTGCCCAGGATGACCGCCGTGGTCCCTGTGGGGGCGCCCAGCCACCGCAGGCCCTTATGTTTGCGCAGGGCCCGGGCCAGGGGGGAGTGCTCGTAGAAGCGGAAGAGGGAGATGCCGATGATGACGGCCGCCAGGCCGTACACCAGCTGGCCGGTGCCCATGGTGGAGGAGAAGCTCCGCAGCTCGTGGCACACCACGCACCCGCCCAGAGCCACCAGGGCGTTGGCGATCACCAGGCCCAGGATCTTCACCCGGCCCCGGTCCTTGGCCAGGGCGGTGACCAGGGAGGCGTTGTCGCCCACGGCCCGCAGCAGCAGGCCGGACTTGGTCTTGAAATACAGGTCCAGGGCGATTTTCACCACCAGCACCAGCACTGCGGACACCACCAGCTTCCGCCCCGTCAGGGTCAGTCCGCCCAGCAGCGCCATGGTGGGCCCGGCGGAGAAGATGGTGTCCACCGCCCGCTCCACCGTCAGGTTGGACCCGGCGATCTGGAGGTTGATGGAGAACAGGGCCGTCATGGTGATGATGCCGGCCAGGAGGTTGCGCACCCGCAGCCGTACATGGATGAGGCCCGTGACCAGGCCCGCCAGAGCTCCGGCCGCCATGGCCAGGGGCAGCGTCAGATAGGGGTCCACGCCCTTTGTCAGCAGCACGGCGGTGACGGCGGCCCCAAGGGGGAAGGTGCCGTCCACGCCCAGGTCGGGGAAGTCCAGAATGGAGTAGGTGATGTAGACGCCGAAGGACACCAGGGTGTAGATCAGGCCCTGGATCAGGGCGCCTGCCAAGAGGTCCGCGATGTTCATGGAAGTGTGCCTCCTCGGTTTGTCCGCCTCAGCGGACGGTGTTGCGGATGGAGCCGATGCCGGAGACGGCGCACTCCACCACGTCTCCCGCCTCCAGGAACCTGGGCGGGTCGAAGCCCATGCCCACGCCGGCAGGGGTGCCGGTGGCGATGATGGTGGCCGGCAGCAGCGTCATGCCGGCGCTCAGCTCCTCCAGCACGTCCTGGATGGGGGTGAGGAACAGGGACGTGTTGGACTTTTGCCGGACCTCGCCGTTGACCGTGGAGGAGATGTCCAGCGCCGGGGGGAAGGGGATCTCGTCGGCGGTGACGATCCAGGGCCCCATAGGGGTGAAGCCGTCCAGACCCTTGCCGAAGTACCACTGCTTGTGGCCGGTCTGCAGGTCCCGGGCGGAGACGTCGTTGACGATGGTGTAGCCGAAGATATAGTCGGCGGCCTCGCCGGCCTTCACGTTCCGGGCGGTTTTGCCCAGGATCACCGCCAGCTCGCTCTCGTAGTCCAGCCGCTCCACCAGTCCCGCGTGGCGGGGGATGTCGCCGCCGGGGGCCACGGCCTCCGTCACCCGCTTGGAGAAGTACACCGCCACGGGCTTCTGCTTTTCAAAGGCGCCGGCGTCGTAGCGGGCGGCCTCCTCCAGATGGTCCCGGTAGTTCATGCCCAGGCAGATGATATCCTGCCGGGGCCGGGGGATGGGAGCGAGCAGCTCCGCCCGCTCCAGCGGCACAGACGCGCCGCCGCGCTCCGCCGCGTCGGCGGCGGAGCGCAGGTCGGAGAGGGAGGCGGTTTCGATCAGGGTGTTCATGTCCGCATAGGGCAGGGGCAGGAGGGATGTTCCGTCCGCGGACAGGGCGCCCACGATCTCCTTGCCGTCCAGACGGCAGGTCAGCAGCTTCATGATAAGAGCCTCCTTAAAAATGAATCATCCAGTTTCCGGGAGCGGGCTCAGGCCGCGGCCTCCACCGCCGTCTGGGCCAGCTCCTCGGGCACGGCGATGCCCATGGCGTCCAGGGCCTCGCTGTTGATATACAGGTCGTAGTCCTCGATGATCTCATAGGGCAGGTCCTCGCAGGTGGCCTCGCCGGTGAGGACCTTGGCGGCCATGAGGCCCGTCTGGATGCCCAGCTTCACATAGTCCAGGCCCGCGCCGGCCACGCACCCCAGCTTCACCTGCTCCACCTCGGAGCCGTAGACGGGGATGCCGGCCTCGTTGGTCTTTTCCAGGATGGCGGGCAGCACGCCCACCACGGTGTTGTCGGTCAGGTTGGACAGGCAGTCCACGCCACGGGAGATCAGAGTGTCCACCGCCTGGGTGACCTCGGACTGGGCGGTGACGCCCACGGACTCGATGGCAAAGCCGTAGTCGGCGGCCAGTTCCTCATACACGCCGATGGAGTACACGGAGTTGGCCTCGCTGGTCATATAGACGATGCCGATGGTCTTGGCGTGGGGCTGCAGCTCCCGGATCAGCTCCAGCTGGCCGGCCACCGGCAGCACGTCGGAGGTGCCGGTGATGTTGCCGGCGTCCAGGTGGGCGCCCACGGGGTCGGTGATGGCGGTGAAGATCACGGGGATGTTTTTGTCCTCGGCGGCGGCGTAGCAGGCCACGGCGGAGGGGGTGGCGATGCCCACCATCAGGTCCACGCCCTCGGCGGAGAAGGTCTGGCCGATCTGGGTGGCGATGGAGTCGTCAAATCCGGCGTTCTCATAGTGGATCTCAAAATCGGTGCCCTCCACCAGGCCCGCCTGCTCCAGACCCTGGAGGAAGCCCTCCCGGCAGTTGTCCAGGGAGCCGTGCTCGCCGTACTGGGAAATGCCGATCTTGTACATCGTGGCTTCGCCCTCGCCGGAGCCGTCGCCCTCGGCGGCGGTGTCGTCACTGGCGCCGCCGCAGGCGGCCAGGGACAGGGTCATGGTCAGGGCCAGCAGGGCCGCGAAAAACTTCTTGAACGGTTTCATGGTCAATTCTCCTTATCAATTTTCATATATGGCCGATCGTTGATGTGCGGTCCCGTCATACCGGGACGGCACGGGTTCAGATGCGCCGCAGGCGCCATCGTCTCGTGTCTTTCTTCATGGTGAGAACTCCTTTCCGGGGGGCGGCGGTCCGGGACGGGCAAACAAAAAAGCCCTGCCCCATCATTGGGACAAGACTTGCATCCTGCGGTACCACCCAAGTTGGCGCATGGCGCCCCCTCTCTCCGCGTACTTCATACGCGCCGCCATGGTAACGGGTGCGGGTCCCGTCAGTCGCTACTGAGGATCAAAGGACCCCGTTCGCTCTGCCCTCGCAAGTCCATTCGCCGGAGTGTCCGCCGCCGTGATCCCACCATCCACGGCTCTCTGAAAGGGGACTGGACCGGGTACTTCTCTTGCTCACAGGTTTCACTGGATTGTCTGCATTATACGCAGGGGACGCCTGTCTTGTCAAGGGGCAAAATCCACAAATTACATCAGCGCAGTAAAGGAATAAACTGTTTGGCTCGGGGGACCGGAGCGCACGGAGTCCTTTGATCAAAGAAGCCCGGAGGGAAGTGAATTCCCTCCGGATCAGAATTTTCAAAAAAGCGGATTTTCCACTTTTTTGAAAAGTTTCACCCCACTGCGCGCAGGATTTGCACACCTTTGGCGCACAAATCCCACACTTGTGGGGCGAGAGGTGTTTTCGTCCACGTACATGCCGCGGCCGAAAACAGATTTTACTGAATTCGAACCTCCCGATGCGAACTCTGTGAGACTGTTTTGAAAAAATGAGCCCGGAGGGAAGTGAATTCCCTCCGGGCCAAGGCTTTTCCTGCGGAAAACCGCTTAACGCGCGGACGCGCGCCCCGCTGTACGGGGCCCCGGGTCAGCGGCGTCAGGACAGCAGCATCTTGTCGTCGGCTTCGTCGCTGCCGCTGACCTTGCTGAACAGCTCCAGCAGCTGGGGCACCGTCAGCTTTTTCTTCTCCTCGCCGGACACGTCGATGACGATGTGTCCCTCGTACATCATGATGAGCCGGTTGCCGTGGGCGATGGCGTCCTTCATATTGTGGGTCACCATCATGGTGGTCAGGTGGTTCTCCTCCACGATCCGGTCGGAGAGTTCCAGCACCTTGGCGGCAGTCTTGGGATCCAGGGCGGCGGTGTGCTCGTCCAGCAGCAACAGCTTCGGCCGCTTCAATGCGGCCATCAGCAGCGTCAGCGCCTGGCGCTGGCCGCCGGAGAGAAGGCCCACCTTGCTGGTGAGCCGGTCCTCCAGACCCAGGTCCAGGTCCCGCAGCAGCTCCCGGTAGTCGGCCCGTTCCGTCTTGGTGATGCCCCAGCGCAGGCCGCGGCGCTGCCCGCGGCGGGCCGCCAGAGCCAGGTTTTCCTCAATCTGCATGGTGGGGGCAGTGCCCATCATGGGGTCCTGAAACACCCGGCCGATGAACTTGGCCCGCTTGAATTCCGGCAGGTGGGTCACGTCGGTGCCGCCGATGAGGATCTGGCCGGCGTCCACGGCCCAGGTGCCCGCCACGGCATTGAGCATGGTGGACTTGCCGGCGCCGTTGCCGCCGATGACGGTGACGAAGTCTCCGTCATTGAGCGTCAGGTTCAGCCCCGCCAGGGCCCGCTTTTCATTGACCGTACCGGCGTTGAAGGTCTTGTAGATGTTTTTCAGTTCAAGCATGGCCGTTTCCTCCCGTTTGCACACCGGTGCGGACGTTGGCGTGAATGTACTTGCCCTTCCAATAGGGAATGGACAGGAAGACGGCCACCACCACTGCGGAGAGCAGCTTCAGATAGTTGGCGTTGAGGCCCATGGCCAGCACCGCCTGAATGACGATGTAATACAAAATAGCGCCAATGGACACCGCCAGCAGCTTCAGTGCAAAGTTGTGGAAGACCTTGGAGAAGGCCACCTCGCCGATAATGACGGCGGCCAGGCCGATGACGATGGCGCCGCGGCCCATGTTGATCTCGCTGGCGCTGTTGTACTGGGCCAGCAGGGCGCCGGACAGGGCCACCAGGCCGTTGGAGATCATCAATCCCAGGACCTTGGTGAAGTCAGTGCTGATGCCCTGGGCCCGGGCCATGTTCTGATTGGAACCGGTGGCCCGCAGGGATGCGCCCAGCTCCGTGCCGAAGAACCAGTACAGCAGGGCGATCAAAACCACCGTCAAAAGACCGACTACCAGAATGGGGTGACGGTAGAAGGGGCGGGTGCCGTTGGAGGCGTCCTGCACGAAGCGAAGAGACACCAGCAGGCCGTCCAGCATATCAGCCTGTGTGACATTGATGGCCACCGTGGCCTTCATGTCCATAATGGCCATATTGATGGACCACAGGCCCAGCTGGGTCAGAATGCCGGCGAGGATGGCGGGGATGCCGCAGAAGGTGTGCAGCAGTCCTGTGACCAGGCCGGCCGCCATGCCTGCCAGAATGGATACCAGCATGGCCAGCCACAGGTTGGTGCCGGTGGTGTAGAGCATGACGAAGGCGGCGGCGCCGGTGCAGAAGGAGCCGTCCACCGTCAGGTCTGCAATGTCCAGGATCTTGTAGGTGATGTAGACGCCGATGGCCATAATGCCCCAGATCAGGCCCTGGGACACGGCGCCCGGCAGCGCGTTGACAAAATTCAGCATATGGATGCGTTCCCCCAGTCGAAAGTCGGTAAGGTTTATTCGTATAGCGGGAAACAGCGGAAAAGGAGATCCCTTTTCCGCTGTCCGCTTAAAAATCGGGAGGGAGTTACTCGATGACGATTGCCTCGTAGCCCTCGGGAACAGTCAGACCCAGGTCGGCGCAGATGGTTTCGTTGTATTTCTTGGTGAACTGGGGGGCGTACTCAATGGGCATCTCGGACACGTCGGCCTCGCCGGTGAGGATCTTCACAGCCATCTCGCCGGTGGTATAGCCCAGATCATAGTAGCTGATGGACAAGGTGGCCACGCCGCAGCCGCCGCAGATACCTTCCTCGCCGCAGATGATGGGGACGCCGGCGGGACGGCAGATGTTGTCGATGACGCCGGTGTTGTTGGCGCAGGTATTATCCGTGGGGACATAGAGCACGTCGCTGTTGTCGGCGGCCTGCTGGGTGACGGAGGCCATGTCGTTGGTGTCGGAGAAGGAGTACTGGGTGCAGGTATAGCCCAGCTCCTCCAGATAGGCCTGGACGTTGTCCACCTGATACTGGCTGTTGGGTTCGGCGGAGCAGTACAGCAGACCCACGGTCTTGGCGTCGGGGAACCACTCCTTCACCATGGCGGCCTGCTGGTCCAGCGGCGCCAGGTCGGAGGTGCCGGAGACGTTGGTGCCCACGGTGCCGGTGAAGCCGTCGATGCCCAGGGCCACACCGTACTCAGTGACGGAGGTGCCCAGCACCGGGATGGTGGCGGTGGCGGCGGCAGCGGTCTGCAGCGGCGCGGTGGCGTTGGCCAGGATCAGATCCACATTGGCGGAGACGAACCCGTTGATGATGGTGCCGCAGGTGGGGCTGTCGCCGGCGGCGTTCTGGTTATCGATGTTGACGTTTTCAGCGCCCAGAGCTTCCGTCACAGCGTCGATGAAGCCCTCGGTGGCGGCGTCCAGAGCGGGGTGGGGCGCCAGCTGGCAGATGCCGATGTTGTAGACCTGGCCGGAGGCTTCAGTGGTTTCGGCGGCTTCGTCCTCGGCAGCTTCCGTATCGGTGGAGGCGGTGTCGCCGCCGCAGGCGGCCAGGCTCAGCGCCATCAGGGCGGCGAGCGTCAGGGCAAGCAGTTTCTTTTTCATCACAATTCTCCTTTTCTACAATGGGATCGCAGAGACAATTATAAAAAGCGGCTCCGTCCCGGTAGGAACAGAGCCGCCTCTCATACGATGATAGGGAAGCGCATTTTCTGTTTCAGCCGGCCGGAGAGATCTGGGCGTGGTAATAGCGGCCCGCGTAGCGGGCCTTCATAAAGGAGAAATGAGCGTTGGCCTGGACGGTAAAGCGAACGGTACGACCCATGGCGGACTCCTCTCTGCCTTTCGGCTGCCTCAAATTACTTTTTCAATATATAGCTTTAAAGGGATAAAGTCAACCGTCATTTTTTACAAAAACAGGCGCCGCCTTTTTTGAAATGATCGCTTTTTGCCGGAATGGCGGCAGAGCGGCGCGCCGCGCGCTTTTGCGTTTGTGGGAAGCCGTTTGACAGCTGCCCGGTATAACAGAGCGCGAAAATTTGCCCCGTTGACTTTTGCGGGAGGCGGTGCTATATTGGGAAAGTATTTTTGGAAACGCTTTGGTCAGCGGTCCGCGGCGATGCCGCGGGGCCACAATCGAACACACAGCGACACCGTGGATCGCAGCTGAACGTCCCGAAAAGGCCGGGACTTTTCGCCGCAAAAGGGTCCAGTGGTGCCGCTTTTTTTGTGGAGAGCTCCGGCAGAAATACGGGCATGATAGGAAAAAGGAAAGGTGAGGTGAGCGGTGTGACCACCAAGTTTGTATTTGTCACCGGCGGCGTGGTGTCCGGCCTGGGCAAGGGGATCTGCGCGGCGTCCCTGGGACGGCTTTTGAAGCAGCGGGGCGTCCGGGTGCGCAATCAGAAGTTCGACCCCTATATCAATGTGGACCCCGGGACCATGAGCCCCTATCAGCACGGGGAGGTGTTCGTCACCGAGGACGGCGCCGAGACGGATCTGGACCTGGGTCACTACGAGCGGTTCGTGGACGAGGACCTGACCGGCAACAGCTCCGTGTCCTCCGGCAAGATCTACTGGTCCGTGCTGAACCGGGAGCGCCGGGGCGACTACCTGGGCGCCACGGTGCAGATCATCCCCCACATCACCGACGAGATCAAAAACCGCATCTACTCCATGGCCGGGGAGGATGTGGACGTGGTCATCACCGAGATCGGCGGCACCGTGGGCGACATTGAGTCCCAGCCCTTTCTGGAGGCCATCCGCCAGGTGGCCGTGGAGCGGCCCCGGGGCGACGTGGTGTTCATCCATGTGCCCCTGATCGTCCAGATCCCCGGCTCCGGGGAGCTCAAGAGCAAGCCCACCCAGCACTCCGTGAAGGAGCTTTTGTCTCTGGGCATCCAGCCGGACATCCTGGTGTGCCGGTGCGACGCCCCCATCACCGAGGACATCCGCCGGAAGATCGCCCTGTTCTGCAACGTGGAGCCGGACTGCGTCATCCAGAACACCACCGCCCGGACCCTCTACGAGGTGCCCCTGCTGATGGCGAAGGAGGGCCTGGACGATGTGGTCTGCCGGAAGCTGGGCCTCATCACCCACCAGCCGGACCTGCGGGAGTGGAAGGCCATGGTAAAGCGGGAGCTGGCGGCGGAGCGCCATGTGACCATCGCCCTGGTGGGCAAGTACACCCAGCTCCACGACGCCTACCTCTCCGTGGTGGAGTCCCTGCACCACGCCGGCACCGCCAACGACGCGGTGGTGGACATCCGGTGGGTGGACTCCGAGACCGTCACCGATGAAAACGCGGCCCAGGTCCTCTCCGGCTGCGCCGGGGTGCTGGTGCCCGGGGGCTTCGGCGACCGGGGCATCGAGGGCATGATCGCCGCCTGCCGCTACGCCCGGGAGAATATGGTGCCGTACTTCGGCATCTGCCTGGGGATGCAGATGGCAGTGGTGGAGTTTGCCCGCCATGTGATGGGCCTGGAGGACGCCAACTCCTCCGAGTTCGCCGCCACCAGGCACCCGGTCATCGACCTGATGCCGGATCAGGTGCATATCACCGACAAGGGCGGCACCATGCGCCTGGGGCGGTATCCCTGCCGCCTGACAGAGGGCAGCCGGAGCCGGGCGCTGTACGGCGCGGCGGAGATCTCCGAGCGTCACCGCCACCGCTATGAGTTCAACAACGACTACCGCGCCGCCGCCCGGTCCGCAGGCCTGACTCTGGCGGGCCTGTCCCCCGATGAGAGGCTGGTGGAGATCGTGGAGCTGGAGGACCATCCCTGGTTTGTGGGCGCCCAGTTCCACCCGGAGTTCAAGAGCCGCCCCGACCGTCCGCATCCGCTGTTTTACGGGTTCGTGAAGGCGGCGCTGGAGCAGGGCGCAGAAGAGAGATAAGCACAGAGGGGCGGCTCTCACGCCATCTCCGCCGGTTGCCGCGACAGCGGCGAGGCGGAGGGCGATGCCCTGCGGTCGCCCCCGAAGGGAGCGATCCGCCCCGACCGTCCGCATCCGCTGTTTTACGGGTTCGTGAAGGCGGCGCTGGAGCAGGGCGCAGAAGAGAGATAAGCACAGAGGGGCGGCTCTCACGCCATCTCCGCCGGTTGCCGCGACAGCGGCGAGGCGGAGGGCGATGCCCTGCGGGCAGATCCGTTCGGATTCCTTTGATGGCTTCGGAAAGACCGCCCCGGCGCGGGCGGACATATACAAATAAGGAGGAACGTCAGTGAACCACTTTCAGAAGATCGCGGCCCGATTGGAGGCCGCGGGCCTGGACGCCATGCTGCTGACCGGCGAGGCCAACCGCTTTTACGCGGCCGGCTTCCACTCCGCAGGCACCGACGGCGTGGCCCTGGTGACAAAGCATCGCGCCTGGTATTTCACCGATGCGCGGTACATTGAGGCCGCCGGACGCTACGTCCAGGGGGCGGAGATTCGGGAGACGGGGCCCGGCCGGAACTATGCTGTGCTGCTGGAGGAGGTGCTCCGGGAGCAGGCGGTCAGCCGCCTGGGCTTTGAGGACGCCTATATGACCGTGCAGGAGTGGGAGCGCTACCGCAAGGCTCTGCCCTGCGATCTGATCCCCGCTTCAGAGCTGCTGTGGGACCTGCGGCGCACCAAGGACAGCGAGGAGCTGGAGGCCATGGTAGCAGCCCAGCGGATCGCCGAGCGGGCGCTGGAGGACATCCTGGGCGAGATTCGCCCGGGCATGACGGAGAAGGAGGTGGCCGCCCGGCTCCAGTACCGGATGCTCCACTACGGGGCGGAGAATATGTCCTTTGATCCCATCGTGGTATCCGGCCCCAACAGCAGCCTTCCCCACGGCGTGCCCTCAGAGCGGGAGATCGGACGGGGAGAGTTCGTCACCATGGACTTCGGCTGTATCTATCACGGCTACTGCTCCGACATGACCCGCACGGTGGCCGTGGGCTTTGCCACCGAGGAGATGCAGCAGGTCTACCAGACGGTGCTTGCCGCACAGGCCGCCGGCATCGCCGCTGCCCGGGCCGGAGTGACCGGCCGGGAGGTGGATGGCGCCGCCCGGGCCGTCATCACCGCCGCCGGCTACGGGGACTATTTCACCCACAGCTTCGGTCATGGGGTGGGCGTGGAGATCCATGAGAGCCCCAGCGCCTCGCCGCTCAACGACCAGCCTCTGCCCGCCGGTGCTGTGATCTCTGCGGAGCCGGGGATCTATCTGCCGGGCCGCATGGGCGTGCGGATCGAGGACGTGATCCTCCTGACGGAGGAGGGCTGCCGGAACCTGACCAAGGCGCCCAAAGAGCTGATGATTCTGTGATCTGCGGGAAAAGGAGGAGCCCATATGTCTGCATACATCGGCGCAGGAGAAGAACAGATCTCCGCGGACGCCATTTTGGTGGAATTTGCCGCGGAGGCGAAAAAGGACGATCCGTCCAGTCCCGAGGCCCGGGCCCTGGTGCTGCGCTGGCAGGACCACATCGCCCGGTTCCACGGCAGCTGCGACACGGAAAAGCTGCGCCGTCTGGCGTATCTCTACGGCGCGGACGACCGCTTCGCCGAGCATCTGGACAGCTTCGGAGACGGCACCGCCCACTTTATGGGAGAGGCCATCGAGGCCTACCTGGAGACCTTGTGACAGATGCCGCCCGGGGAGGCCCCGGGCGGCATTTTTCTGGCTGGGCTGACGGTTGACAAAGACCCGCCTGGGCCCCATAATGGAAACGAGAACCAGCGGATGCCCCGCATCCGGCGGAAGGGAGTCTTTCATGGATACTATTTATATCACCGGACACCGGAACCCCGACACGGATTCCATCGTCTCCGCCATGGCGTACGCCGCGCTGAAAAACGCGCTGGGCCAGCGGCAGTATCAGGCCGCCCGGCTGGGTCAGGTCAGCGATGAGACCCAGATCGTGCTGGACAAGTTCGGGTTCCAGCCGCCCCGTCTGCTCAGCAACGTCCGCACGCAGGTGCGGGACCTGGACTACGACACGCCGCCCACCCTGTCCGCCGCCGCCACCATCAGCCGGGCCTGGCAGACCATGCAGGCTGACAAGATCTTTGTGATTCCGGTGGCCAATGACGACGGGACACTGTTCGGCATGCTCTCCGCCGGAGATGTGGCCAGCTATGATATGTCCTCCGTCCGAAATCCCCGGCTGGGAGAGGTGCCCATTTTCAACCTGCTGTCGGTGCTGGAGGGTAAGATCCTCAACGAGGGGGAGCAGCTGCGGGATGTGATCTCCGGCGAGGTCACCATCGCTCTGCCGGCCAGCCGGGAGAACCTGGTGTTCTCCGATCCGGAGAGCATCGTGGTCTGCGGCGACCAGCCGGATATGATCCGCCGGGCGCTGGATGTGGGCGCGGCCGGCGTCATCGTCTGCCAGGCCGAGGTGGATCCGGTTCTGCTGGAAGAGGCGGCGGGGAAGGGAACGTGCATCATCTCCACCCCCTACGACGCCTACCGGGCGGTGCGCCTGCTGTACCATGCCCTGCCCATCAGCAGTATCTGCAAAAATCAGGACCTGGTCAGCTTCCATCTGGACGACTATATCGACGACGTGCAGGACACCGTGCTGGAGAGCCGCTTCCGCGCCTACCCCATTCTGGACGAGAACGAGCGGGTGGTGGGTACCCTGTCCCGGTTCCATCTGCTGCGCCCCCGCCGCAAGCAGGTGGTGCTGATGGACCACAATGAGAAGGCCCAGTCGGTGATGGGCCTGGAGCAGGCGGAGATCCTGGAGATCATCGACCACCACCGCCTGGCGGACATCCAGACCAAGAATCCCATCGCCGTGCGCAATGAGCCCGTGGGCAGCACCACCACCATCGTGGCCGGCATGTATCAGGAAAAGGGCCTCATGCCCACAGCCAAGATGGCGGGCCTCATGGCTGCCGCTATTGTCTCTGATACCGTCATGTTCAAATCCCCCACCTGTACCCAGCGGGATATCGATGTGGCCAACCGCATGGCCCGGATTGCCAATGTCTCCCTGGAGGAGGTGGGCAAGGCCATTTTCTCCGCCACCAGCGGCGACGACAAGTCCGTGGAGGACATGCTGCGGACCGACTATAAGGAGTTCCACATCGCCGGCCATGACCTGGCGGTCAGCCAGATCACCTGCATGGACTCCGACCGGCTGCTCCAAAGACAGGAGGAGTTCCTCTCCGCCATGGAGAACATTCGGAAAAAGCAGAAGCTGCACACGGTGGTCCTCATGATCACCGACGTGCTGAAGGAGGGCACCCACCTGCTGTTCGTGGGAGAGGCCGACACCATCCGCCAGGCCTTCAACATCCGCACCAACGACGCGGCGCCCTTCCTGCCCAAGATCATGTCCCGGAAAAAGCAGGTCATCCCCATGCTCTCCGCCCTGTGGGGCTGAGCGCCGGAGACCGGACAAAAAACGAACCGGAGGAGCCCGCTCTGCGGGTTCCTCCGGTATTTTCACGGCTGTTTTTCCGCCTCCGGCGGAGGGACCAGCCCCTCCAGCAGCAGGGCCTGGCCCAGCAGCCACAGTCCGGCGGCGATGTCCGCGGCGGTGGGCTCCGCCGCTGGGACAGGCGCGCCGGCACTCATGCGCGCCTCCTGCGGTACAGCCGCAAAGACAGAGGGATGGACACGGCCGTCAGCACCACCGCCGCCAGCGCCGCGGCCGGCAGGGCCAGGGACAGATAGTAGCCGCCGTCCAGGCTGTCGCTGGAGATGCCGGTGAGGACGCCGGTGCTGCCGCACACCAGGAAGATGATCAGGAACATCACCAGCCGTCCTTTTTCCACGCCGAAGCGGAACATCAGGGGCAGTGTCAGCGCCAGGACGCACACGCCCACACATACGGCCAGAGGGATCGTGGAGAGGGGGGAGAGGTTGTCGGAGGCCCGGTCCCAGAACAGAGTCAGCGCCGTCTGGATCACCAGGGAGAGCCCCGCCGCCACGGCGATGGACAGATATCCGAAAAGATACTTGCCAAGCACAATGTCCCGGTCGGCATAGGGCAGCATGCCGGCCAGCTGGTCCCACTTGCTGCGCTCGTCGTAGGCCATGGCGGAATAGGGCAGGATGGCGGCGTATATCACCGCGAAGGTGGGATAGAAAGCGCCCGGCAGGCAGGAGAATACCAGAATGATGATCAGCAGCACCTTGGTCTGCTTCCACATCACGTAAAAATCCTTCAGGATCAGCGCACTCATGCGTTTTTCGCTCCTTTCACCAGAAAGAGGATGATGTCCTCCACCGTGGGCCGCTCCAGCTCCAGCGTGGCGGGAACCAGATCCCGCCGCACCAGGCACCGCACGCCGCCCATGCCGCCCGCCTCCCGGCCGGCCACGGCCTCGGGCTGGAGGCTGTCCGCCTGCTCGGCGGTGCCCACGAAGATGCCGTACTGCTCCAGCAGCGCGTCCTTCTCCTCGCAGAACAGCAGCTGCCCCTGGTGGAGGAAGGCGATGTAGTCGCACAGCTTTTCCAGGTCGCTGAGGATGTGGGAGGAGATCAGGATGGAGTGGTCCTCGGCCCGGGTGAACTCGTTAAAGATCTCCAGTACCTCGTCCCGGACGATGGGGTCCAGGCCGGAGGTGGCCTCGTCCAGCACCAGGAGCTTGGGGTCGTGGCTCAGTGCCACGGCAATGGCCAGCTTCATCTTCATGCCCCGGGAGAAGTCCTTGAACATCTTCTTCTCCGGCAGGGAGAAACGGGTGAGATACCCCTGGTATGCGGCGCCGTCCCACCGGCGGTAGGTTTTGGCCATGACCTTCCCCACCAGTTGGGGGGTGAGGACCTCGGGGAAGTAGGCCTCGTCCAGCACTACGCCGATGTCCTCCTTGGCCTCCAGAAACTCCGGCGAGGCGGCGTCCACCCCCAGGGCGGAACAGGTGCCGCTGTCGGGCCGCAGGGCGCCCATCAGCAGGCGGATGGTGGTGGACTTTCCGGCACCGTTCTCACCCACCAGGCCGCAGATGGTGCCCTGGGGCACCGAGAGCGTCAGGTCCCGGAGGGTGAAGCCGGGAAATTCCTTGGTCACATGGTTCAGTTCGATGGCATTCATAGATTGTGCTCCTCCAACAGCGTGCGCAGCGTCTCCAGCACTTCCTCTGCGGTGACGCCGCAGCTGACCGCCAGCTCCGCGGCGGCGGCCAGGTGTTCCTCCAGCTCCCGCAGGCGGCCCTCACGGACCAGCTGCAAATTCTTCTCCGCCACAAAGCAGCCCTTGCCGGCCACGGTATAGAGAAAGCCCTCGGCCTCCAGCTCGTCGTAGGCCCGCTTGGTGGTGATGACGGAGATCCGCAGGTCCTTGGCCAAGCTGCGGATAGAGGGAAGGGCCTCCCCCGGAGACAGCTTCCCGGCGATGATCTGGGTCTTGATCTGGGCGTAGATCTGCTCGTAGATCGGTTGATTGGTGGTGTTTCGGATGATGATTTCCATGGAGCTCCTCCGTTCGTACTGTACATGTACAGTATATACAGTATAAACAGTTTGTCAAGGGGAAACCACAAATTTTTCAAAATTTCTTTTCCAGACGTCTGCCCTAGGCAGGAGGGCGGAAGTGTGGTATACTGCGAAAAGCGAGAAAACAGAGGGAGGAAACGCCTTTGGAGACCATGGCAGGCGCCAACAACTGGAAACTGACGGTCCGCCGGGAGGCGGCGGGGGTGACGGTCCTGCGGGCGGCCACCTGCGATACCCGGGCGGCCCTGCCGGATACCCTGTGGGGCCTGCCGGTGACGGCCCTGGGGAACCACGCTCTGGCACCGGGCGCCGCCGAGGTGCCCGGCGAGGCGGTGGAGATCACCTGCGGCGCCCCGGCCGATGCGGCCTGGGACAACCGCCGCCTGGAGGAGCTGGCCCTGCCGCCTGCCCTGGAGGCCATCGGGGACTACGCCTTTTTGAACTGCGGTGCGCTGCGGAGCCTGTCTCTCTGCGACAGCATCCGCCGATGGGGCGGCGGGGCGCTGATGAACTGCCGCAGCCTCCGCGTCTTTCACCTGACCCGGCCGGGAGCCGAGGGGGATACCCTGGCCTACTTTGCCGATGAGCTGAGCCGGGAGCTGGATGTGACGCTGGCGGGGCCGGAGGGAATCCTTGCCCGGCTGATCTTCCCGGAGTACCGGGAGCTGTACGAGGAGAACTGCCCCGCCCACCACTTCGACTACAACATCAGCGGCGCAGGCTACCCTTATCACCACTGCTTTGTCCGGCGGCGCCTGGACCTGCGGAATTACGACCGGCTGTGGAAAGCCTTTCTGGGTATGGAGCACGAGGCGGACTGCGCGCTGCGCCTGGCCTTCTGGCGGCTGCGCTACCCGCTGGATCTGACGCCGGAGGCGGAGAAGGCCTATCTGGATTACCTCCGCGCACAATCGGAGGCGGCCCTGGCCTGGCTGCTGGCGGAGCGGGACACGGAGAGCCTGCACTTCCTGCTGGAGCGGGTGAGGCCGGGACCGGAGGCCCTGGCGGGAGGCTGCGCCCTGGCCCGGGAGCTGGGGGCGGCCGAGGCCCTGGCGCTGCTGCTGGAGGCCCGGCACCGGGCGGGAGCAGGCGCCCGGCGGCGCTTCGATTTGTAAGACGACGGAGAGGAGGGCGGACATGGAGGAGACGAAAAAGGACCTGAGCGCCGTGGGGCTGGACATCCTCCACGCCGCCCGGAACGAACTGTATATGAACCTGCCCTATCTGGACGCGGCGCTGTGCGCCCTGGCCTTCCAGCCGGGCGGGGAGGTGACGGTGTCCATCGCCACCGACGGCGAGACCCTCTATTACAGCGGCGCCTGGCTTGCCGAGCGGTACCTCCGGTCCCGGACGGCGGCCAACCGGGCCTACCTCCACGTGATCCTCCACTGTATGCTGCGGCACCTGTGGAAGAAGCGGGGGAAGGACCCGGTGCTGTGGGACCTGAGCTGCGACGCGGCGGTGGAGAGCATCCTGGATGAGTTGGACTACCCCTGCCTCACCGGCACGGCCATGCCGGCGCGGCAGAAGTTCTACGGCCAGTGCCGGGCCGAGATGCCGGTGCTGACGGCGGAGGGCATCTACCGCCACCTGCTGCGGACGGCACCCTCGGAGTACGAGCTGGCCCGGCTCCAGCGGGCCTTTCTGGAGGACGACCACGGCCTCTGGGACCCGGAGAAGCAGCAGGACCAGGAACAGCGCCAGCGGCAGGATGAGCGGTGGAAGAGCCTCTCCGAGCGGACCCAGACCGGCATGGAGACGGTGCTGGCCGCCCAGGCCACCGGCGGCGAGGCGGTGCTGGAGCAGGTGCGGGTGGCCGTCCGGGACGATGTGGACTACCGGGCCTTCCTGCGGCGGTTCGCCGCCCCCCGGGAGGTGCTGGCCGTGGACGACGACGCCTTCGACTACATCTTCTACACCTACGGGCTCCAACTCTACGGCAACATGCCTCTGGTGGAGCCGCCGGAGACCCGGGAGGAACACCGCATCCAGGACTTCGTCATCGCCGTGGACACCTCCATGTCCACCTCCGGCGAGCTGGTCCGGGCCTTCCTGGCCTGCACCTACGCCATTTTGCGCAGCACCCAGACTTTCACCCGGCAGGTGAACATCCGCATCCTCCAGTGCGACGACCAGATCCGGTCCGACACCCCCATCCGGGACCTGGACCAGCTGAAGGAGTATATGGAGAACTTCCAGCTCACCGGCGGCAGCGCCACGGACTTCCGCCCCGTGTTCGACCACGTGGCGAAGCTCCGGGAGGAGGGGGCCTTTTCCGACCTGCGGGGCCTCGTCTACTTCACCGACGGCATGGGCATCTACCCAAAGACCCGGCCCCCCTATGAGACGGCCTTCATCCTGCTGGAGGAGCCGCCGCTGTCGGTGCGGATGCCCCCCTGGGCCATCCGGCTGGTGCTGCCGGTGCCTGCCCTGGAGCGGGCGGTGCAGCAGGCGGCGGAGGACGACGGGCTGGACCTGGACGAGCTGCCCCAGCTGTGAATGAGATGACCGATCCCCCGGCCGGGACCCGGCGGGAGGCTGTGTAAGGAGTGTACCTATGAATATCAAACAGGCCAAACAGGAGATCACCAACACCCTCCGGGCGTATCTGGCCCGAGACGGGCTTGGGAACTACCTCATCCCCTCCGTCCGCCAGCGGCCGGTGCTGCTGATGGGCCCTCCGGGTGTGGGTAAGACCCAGATCATGGAGCAGATCGCCGCGGAGACCGGCGTGGGCCTGGTGGCCTACACCATCACCCATCACACCCGCCAGAGCGCCGTGGGGCTGCCCTTCATCGAGCACCGCACCTACGGCGGGGAGGAATTCTCCGTCACCGAGTACACCATGAGCGAGATCCTGGGCTCCGTGTACCGGCTGATGGAGTCCACCGGATTGAAAGAGGGCATCCTCTTTCTGGACGAGATCAACTGCGTCAGCGAGACCCTGGCGCCCATGATGCTCCAGTTCCTCCAGTGCAAGACCTTCGGCAACCAGCGCCTGCCGGAGGGGTGGCTGATCGTGGCGGCGGGCAACCCGCCGGAGTACAACCGCTCCGTCCGGGAGTTCGACGTGGTGACGTTGGACCGGGTCAAGCGCATCGACGTGGAGGAGGACTTCGCCGTCTGGAAGGAGTACGCCCGGCGCAAGGGCCTCCACGGGGCGGTGGTGTCCTACCTGGACATCAAGAAGGAGAACTTCTACCGCATCGAGACCACGGCGGAGGGCCTCCAGTTCGCCACTGCCCGGGGCTGGGAGGACCTGAGCGAGCTGCTCTGCGCCTATGAGCAGCTGGGCATCCGGGCGGACCGGGGCGTGGTGGGGCAGTACATCCAGATGCCCCGGATCGCCAAGGACTTCGCCAACTACCTGGATCTTTACTACAAGTACCAAAAGACCTACCACGTGGAGGACATCCTCCGGGGCACCTGGGAGACGATCACCTCCCTGGAGCTGCGGGAGGCCCCCTTTGACGAAAAACTCTCCGTCATGGGGCTGGTGGTGGCCCGGCTCTCCGAGCTGGCCCGGAACACCCGCCGCCAGGACGCCCTGGCGGAGACGGTCCACGGCGACCTGACCGTGTTCAAAGAACAGATCACCCAGGCGGCGCCGGGGGACGTGCTGAGAAATCTCATCTGGAAGCGGCGGGAGAAGATGCGCCAGGCCCGGGAGGCCGGCCAGCAGGACAAGGAGCGCCGGGATCTGGACCAGCGGGCCGTCAACCTGCTGGAGGACTACAAAGCCCGCCTGGTCCGGGAGGGTCTTGATACTGCCGACGCCGCCATGGAGGCGGTGCGGACGTGGTTTGCCGCTGAGGCGGACCGGCGGGAGACCCTGGGCGCCGAGGCCGGCGCGGCCTTCGACAATGCCTTCCGCTTCCTGGAGCAGACCTTTGGGGACAGCCAGGAGCTGGTGCTGTTCGTCACGGAGCTGACCGCCGGGTACGACACCTCCTGGTTCGTGGAGAACTTCGGCTGCGACGCCTACTTCCGCCACAACCGGGAGCTGCTCTTTGACGACACCCGGCACCGGATCCGGCAGGACATCATGGCCGCCAAGGCGGCGGAGAGGGAGGAACGAGACCATGGAAGAGACCCTGAAGAGAATTGAGGACGTGCTGGAGCGGGAGGTGCGGCCCTCCCTCCGGGCCCACGGCGGTGAGATCGCCATTGACCACCTGGAGGACGGCGTGCTGTATGTGAAGCTGCTGGGCCAGTGCGCCGGGTGCCCCTCTGCGGACCTCACCAACGAGACCATCGTGGAGGCAGAGGTGGTGAAGGCCCTGCCGGAGCTGGTGCACAAGGTCGTGGTGGTCCAGACCGTCAGCGACGAGCTGTGGGAGCAGGCCAAGCGCCTGCTGCGGGACCATCACCTGTAAAAGGAAAAATGCGAAAAGGAGCCCCGGGCCTCCGGCCCGGGGCTCCTTGTGCTCGCTCTGGTTACCAGCGGTGCTGGTTCCACGACTGGGTGGGAGTCATGGCGAAATAGCTGTAATCCGGCTGGGCGCCGCTGTCGCCCCAGGTGGTGTCGATGTGGTACTGGACGCCGTCCAGGGTGGCCACGGTCCAGATGTGGGAGCTGTTGGAGAGGGCGGTGCAGTCGATCCCCTCCAGCTTCAGCAGCATGTTGTAGGCGCCGGTGTATCCGTCGCACACGGCGGTGCCGTCGTGGAAGAGGCTGTACGCGATGTGGCTGAGGGAGTCGTCCCCGGCGTCGTAGTCGTAGACGCAGTTGTCGCAGATCCAGGTGTAGTACACCCGGGCCTTGTCATACTCCGACATGCCCGGCGTGATCTGTCCGGAGGACCACAGCTCGTCGTGGACGGCGATGGCCGCCGCCATGGCCTCCTCCCGGTAGGTCTGGATGGCCGTGCCCGCGCTGGAGGCGGAGAAGGTCAGTGTGAGGGCGCCGCTGGTATCAAAGGTACAGGTGACGGTGTTGTAGCACTGCTCCACATAGGTCTTGACCACCGCCAGGGTCTGCTCCATCACCTTCCGGGCAGCCATGGCGGAGATGGTATCGTATTGCAGCTGCAGAGTGTTTTGATTGGAGGCCAGCATGTAGCGGACGCTGGAGTCGATCTCCTCCTCCGTGGTGGGGGCGGCCACATAGGTGCCCGCCGTCACCAGGTCGCCCAGGGTGGTGCCCGCGGCGCTCCAGACGCTGTCCAGATCCCAGTCGGGGGTCAGCCGCAGGGAGGGGTCCACCATGCGGGTCAGCATGGCCGCCGCCGCGCCCCGGGTGATGGGGTCCTGGGGCAGATAGGACCCGGTGGCGTCGGAGCCGACGGAGATGCCGGCCCGGTACAGGAACAGGATGTCCCGGTAATAGTCGGTGTACTCGGTGACGTCTGTGATGAAGTGGCGGCTGGCGTAGCCCTCGGTCACGATCTCGTCGTTGATGGGCGGCAGTACCTCGGATGGGAGGGTGTTGGCCAGCACGTGGGCCACCTGGGCCCGGGTAGCCGGAGCGGCGAGGCTGCCGTCCAGCTCCGTGCCCAGCACGCCCTCCGCCTGGAGGTAGCGCAGATACCGCGCCGCCGTGGCGGTGTCGCCGGGCTTGCTGTGGGCATTGGGACCGGCCTCGGCGTCGCCGGTGCGGTAGAGGCTGCGGATCCGCCCGGCAAAAATCACGATCTGGCCTACCGTCAGAGAGTCCTTGAGGCCGAAGGTGCCGTCGGTTTTGCCCACGGACAGGCCGTATTCATACAGGGCGGCCACATTGTCGTAAAAGGTAGAGTCCGCGGTCAGGTCGGAGAACTGTCCGGTATAGGTTTTTTCGCGGACGAAGTTGCCGGTGCTGTTCTCCGCCGCCAGGGCGGGGACGCCCAGCAGCAGACTGGCCGCCAGGGCCAGAGACAGGATACGGGTTTTCATGGCGTGCCTCCTTTGGGGTGCGGACGGTTGACGGAGGGGAACCTCAGGCGGGGATGTTCAGATCCTCCGCCGTCCGGTCCTCCACGTAGGGGTTCAGGTATTGGTTCACCAGTTCCAGGACGGCGTCCTGATCCAGATAGATATAGGGGGACTTCCACTCGCCGGGCAGGGTGGAGAAGGAGATGGCGCCGGAGCCCATGGAGATGGCCTCCTTGCCAAGCCAGGCGAGATTGCCCAGGGTCAGGTCCGTTTTGACATATTGGTTGAAGATGTTGGCGAATTCCGGGATCTTGTCCAAATTGGACAGCGTCAGCGTCTGCTGGGCCACGGCCTTGAGGAACTTCTGCTGGGTCTCCATCCGGCCGATGTCCTGGGAGGCATAGCCCTCCCGGAAGCGGACCACCTTCAGGGCCTCCTTGCCGGACAGATGCTGCATCCCGGCGGGGATGTGGATGTACAGGTCCTGATAGGGGTCCTCGTAGTCCATGTTCACCGGTACGTCGAAGTCCACGCCGCCGATGGCGTCCACCAGGGCCACGAAGCCCTTGAGGTCCACGGAGACGGTGAAGTCCACGGGGATGCCCAGCTGGTCGCCGATGACCTCCGCCAGCTTTTCGGTGCCGCCGGAGCCGAAGGCGGCGTTGATTTTGTGGCTTTTGCCGTTCCAGACGGCCTTGGTGTCCCGGGGGATGCTGACGCCGTGGATATAGCCGTTTTTGGCGTCCACCGCCAGGAGAATGTTGGTGTCGCTGTTGCCGTTGCCGTCGTCGCAGCCGGAGACCAGGATGGTATAGAACTGATCCTTCCGCTCCGTGTGAGCGGCCAGGGCCGCGGCAGCCGCCGCAGCGGCATCCCGCTCCTCCTGGGTCAGGTCCTCCGTCTCCTCCACAGGGTCCGGGTCCTCCTGGGCCTTCACCTCGGGCTGGCGGATCAGAATGTGGGCGCCGGCATAGATCAAACCGGCGGCGATGACAAGCAGCAGCAGGACCCGTTTCCCGCTGCGGCGGCGACGACGTTTCATGACTCGTTTTGCCATGGGTATATTACGCTCCTTGTGCGCGGCCGGGGGCCGCGGTGATGTCTTTTGGGTCGATTTACATAATATCGCCACTTATTATAGGACACCCCGCGGAAAAACACAAGAGGGAAAATGGCGTGCCGGCACCGGCACGCCATACTTCAGCTCTCCTGACTGTTCTCTCGTTCCGCCAGCTGCTGGAGGAGGGTTTTGATCTCTGAGAGCAGCTGGTTCTGATAGGACAGTGCGCAGCGTATGTAGTGGAGCGTGGGCTCCGGCGGGAGAGGCGGGTCCTGGCAGCCCACCGGGTGGGGCCAGCGGCGGACCGGCGGCTCCTGGGCGGCGGAACTGCGCCTCGTTTGGACGGCCGGCGCGGACCGGACCGGGCGGCAGCGGCCCTGGGACGGATTTGCCATATACATTCCTCCGATACAAGCGTTTGTCACAGTCCAGCTTATGCGCGTCTCACTGGCCGCGGTACTTTTTTCGCGTGGCGATGCCGCCCCGGATGTGCCGCTGGGCCTTGTTGACATCCAGGACCTCCTTCACCTGAAGATAGAGGGCCCGGTTGAACTGGGGCAGCCGTTCGGAGATATCCTTGTGCACAGTGGACTTGCTGATGCCGAATTTCTGCGCGGCGGCCCGGACCGTGGTCCGGTTTTCTATAATGTACTGAGCCAGGCGCTCCGCCCGCTCCTCCATGTTACCCTTCAAAACTCGTTCACTCCCCGCCTCTTGTTGGTCCATCCTATGCGGGGAGAAATGGGGATATGCGCGGCCGGGCAGGGAAAACCGCCCGCCCCGGGGACCGGGACAGGCGGCGGCTGATCATTTCTTCAGCTTCTGAATCCGCTCCAGGCGGTTGAGGGCCTCGTTGAGGGTGTCATCGTTCTTGGCGAAGTGGAGGCGGATCAGGTGGTTCACCGGCTCCCGGAAGAAGCTGGAGCCGGGCACGGCGCCCACGCCCACCTCCCGGGCCAGGTTCTTGCAGAATTGCAGGTCGCTGTCATAGCCGTACTCGCTGATATCCAGCAGCACGTAGTAGGCGCCCTCCGGGTCGTTGTGGACGATGTGCAGGTCGTCCAGGCCCTTCAAGAACAGCTCCTTCTTGTGGGTGTACTTGGCCAGCAGCTCGTCGTAGTAGTCCTGGCCGAACTCCAGCCCCGGGATCACTGCCTCCTGCAGCGGCGCGGCGCAGCCCACGGTCAAAAAGTCGTGGACCTTCTTGGCCCGGTCGATGATCTCCTCCGGGGCGATGATGTAGCCCAGGCGCCAGCCGGTGATGGAGTAGGTCTTGGACAGGGAGGAGCAGGACAGGGTCCGGCTCCACATCCCCGGCAATGTGGCGAAGTAGGTGTGCTGGTGGGGGGCGTAGACGATGTGCTCATACACCTCGTCGGTGATGACGTAGGTGTCGTACCGGGTGGCCATCTCGGCGATGGTCAGCAGCTCCTTCCGGGTGAACACCCGGCCGCAGGGGTTGGAGGGGTTGCACAGCACCAGGGCCTTGGCCCCCTGGCGGAAGGCGGCCTCCAGCTCGTCCACGTCGAAGGTGAATGCCGGGGGATGGAGGGGCACGTAGATGGGCTCCGCCCCGGAGAGGATGGTGTCCGCCCCGTAATTTTCATAGAAGGGGGAGAACACGATCACCTTGTCGCCGGGGTTGGTGACGGTCATCATGGCGCACATCATGGCCTCGGTGGACCCGCAGGTAGCCACGATCTCCTTGTCGGGGTCAATGGTGCGGCCCATGTAGTGGGTCTGCTTTTTTGCCAGGGCCTCCCGGAAGTTCTGAGCGCCCCAGGTGACGGAGTACTGGTGGGGCCCCTCGTGGGCCACCTGGGCCAGCCGGTCCAGGATCGCCTGGGGCGGATCAAAGTCCGGGAACCCCTGGGACAGGTTCACGGCGCCGTATTTCAGGGAGACCCGGGTCATGCGCCGGATCACGGAGTCGGTAAAATCAGCGGTGCGCTGGGACAGAGGCTGGGGCATGGATGGTTCCTCCTTTAACGATGAACGGTCGATGGTCTGATTGTAGCGGAAACCGGCAGAAAAAGCCAGATGCAGAGAAAAAGAATTTTTCGCGGGCCCTTTGGAACCGCGGAAAAGTGTGGTATGATATCCCTGACAATATATAAAAGGAAAGGATGATCCCAGTGAACGAGACGCTGAAGGTATTGAAAGAGCGCAGAAGCATCCGCAAATACAAGAAGGAGCAGGTGGCGCCGGAGACCCTGGAGGCCATTCTGGACGCCGGCACCTGGGCGGCCTCCGCCAAGGGCGGCCAGGCGGCAGTGATGGTGCTGGTCCAGGATCCGGAGACCATCTCCTACATGTCCGCCCTGAACGCCGAGATCCAGGGCAGGCCCGGCACGGATCCCTTCTACGGCGCTCCCACCGTGGTGGTGGTCCTGGCCGACGGGGAGACCCCCAACTGGCTCCAGGACGGCTCTCTGGCCATGGGCAACCTGATGACGGCGGCCTGGGCTCTGGGCGTGGGCTCCTGCTGGATCAACCGGGCCATGGAGCTGTTCGACCGGCCCGAGGGCAAGGAGCTGCTGAAGAAGTGGGGCCTGCCGGAGACGTACCGGGGCGTGGGCAACTGCATCCTGGGCTACATCGACGGCGACGTGCCCGCTCCCAAGCCCCGGAAGGAGCACTACATCTATCGCCCGTAAGCGCGGACAGCCAAGGCGGCGGCAGGGAAGTCCTGCCGCCGCTTCTTTTTCTTGCGCCCGGCGGCGGAATGGGGTAAGATGGTGCCATAAGAAAAGGAGGCGGGCTGATGACCTATGAGACGGAGCGGGCGCTGATGTGCGCCGTGGGAAAGCTGCTGTACGACCGGGGCTACGCCGCCGCCAACGACGGCAATCTCTCCATGCTGGCGGAGCCGGGGCGGCTGCTGATGACGCCCTCCGGCGTCAGTAAGGGCCGGATGACGCCGGATATGCTGCTGGTGACGGACCTGGAGGGTCGGGTGCTGGAAGGCGACCGGCACCCCTCCTCGGAGATGAAGATGCACCTGGCGGTCTACCGGGGCCGGGCCGATGTCCGGGCCGTGGTCCACGCCCACCCGCCGGTGTCCACGGCCTTTGCCGTGTGCCGCCGGGGGCTGGAGACGCCGTATGTCGCGGAGCTGGCGGCGGGCCTGGGCACCGTACCCTGCACGCCGGAATTCGCCATGCTCTCCACCGAGGCGGTGCCCCGCAGCGTGGAGCCGTACCTGAAAGACCACAACGCTGTGCTGCTGGCAAACCACGGCGCCCTGACCTGGGGCGGCGACCTGTGGGAGGCCTTCGACCGGCTGGAGACCGTGGAGCACACGGCGAAGATCGTGCAAAACGCGCAGCTGCTGGGGGACCCGGTGGCCCTGACGGAGGCGGAGACCGCGCAGCTGCGGAGCCTGCGGGGGATGTACCAGGCCCTGCGGCAGAAGCGGGACCAGTGAATTCGCGGCCGGCCCGGCGCCGGCGGAAAGGATGAGCGATATGGCAGACCTGAAGGCCGTGGTGGCCGTGGAGAATATCCGGTACGACCGGAAGGCGGAGGCGTTGTACATCCTGGACCAGTCCCTGCTGCCGGGAGAGGAGAAGGAGATCCGCCTGCGGACGGTGGAGGAGATGGTGGAGGCCATCCGGGCCCTGCGGGTCCGGGGCGCCCCGGCCATCGGCATCTGCGCCGCCTACTGTATGTACGTGCTGGCCAAGTCCATCCGGACGGAGGACCGGCAGGTGTTTTTGCGGGAGCTGAGCCGCTACGGCCAGATCCTCTCCGACGCCCGGCCCACGGCGGTGAACCTCAGCTGGGCCATCCGGGAGATGATGCGCACCGCCCTGGAGCATCTGAACGACCCCCGGGGCCCCATGCTGGACGCCCTGTACGAGCGGGCGGTGGCCATCCACAAAGACGACATGGACAAGTGCGCCGCCATCTCGGAGTACGGGCTGTCCCTGGTGAAGGACGGAGACGGCATCCTCACCCACTGCAACGCCGGCCCCTTGGCTACCTCCCGGTACGGCACGGCCCTGGGCCCCATCCTGCTGGGCACGGAGCGGGGCATGACCTTCCACGTGTTCTCCGACGAGACCCGGCCCCTTCTCCAGGGCGCGCGCCTGACCAGCTATGAGCTCCAGCGGGCGGGGGTGGATGTGACGCTGATCTGCGACAACATGGCCTCCATCGTCATGAAGAACGGATGGGTCCAGGCCTGCTTCGTGGGCTGCGACCGGGTGGCGGCCAACGGCGACACCGCCAACAAGATCGGCACCTCCGGCGTGGCCATTCTGGCAAAGCACTACGGCATCCCCTTCTACGTGCTGGGCCCCACCTCCACCATCGACATGGACTGCCCCGACGGGGCCCACATCCCCATCGAGGAGCGGGACCCGAATGAGATCAAGACCATGTGGTATGAAAAGCCCATGGCCCTGGCGGAGGTCAAGTGCTACAACCCGGCCTTCGACGTGACGGACCACGACCTCATCACCGCCATCATCACGGAAAGGGGCATCTGCCGCCCGCCCTACACCAAGAGCCTGAAAGCGCTGTTCCGGGACTGACCGCGGCGCGCCAAACAAGATACAAGGAGGAAACAACTATGGCAATCCAGGAATCCCCCTCCGCCTCCATCGCGGCGGAAGAAGGTCTCATCGCCAAGGCGGTGCTGATGCCCGGCGACCCCCTGCGGGCCAAGTACGTGGCGGAGCACTATCTGGAAAACCCCGTGTGCTTCAACACCGTGCGCAACATGCTGGGCTACACCGGCACCTACAAGGGCAAGAAGATCTCCGTCATGGGCCACGGCATGGGCGTGCCCTCCGTGGGCATTTACAGCTATGAGCTCTATGAGTTTTTCGGCGTGGACACCATCATCCGCATCGGCTCCGCCGGCGGCATCGGGGACAACGTGAAGGTCCGGGACGTGGTGATCGCCCTGGGCGCGTCCACCAACTCCCACTTTGCCGACCAGTACCGCTTCCCCGGCCAGCTGTGCGCCACCGCGGACTACGGCCTGCTGAAGGACGCCGTGGCGGCGGCGGAGCGTCTGGGCGTCCGGGCGGACGTGGGCCAGGTGTTCACCGCCGACCAGTTCTACAATGACAACCCCGAGGCCGGGGAGATGTACCGCAAGTTCGGCATCCTGGCCCTGGAGATGGAGGCGGCGGGCCTTTACTGGACCGCCCAGCGGCTGGGCAAGCGGGCCCTGGCCATCCTGACCATCTCCGACCACATCTTCACCGGCGAGGCCCTGAACGCCCAGGAGCGGCAGGACTCCTTCCACGAGATGATGGAGATCGCCCTGGAGACCGCCTGGAATTCCCTGGAGGAGTGAGATGGCCCTCTTTGGAAAGCGGGAGAAGGCCTTTGAGGTCTGGGGTGACCAGAGGCGGTGGAAGGCCGCCAGGGAGCGGCTGAAAGCCGCTGGCATCAAGGTCATGGAGGCCGGATACTACGAGACGGAGCCGCCGGTGTGCGGCTGCGGGGCCAAGCTGGACCACCGGGACTTCGGCCCCAACGGAAAGATCGACCGAAAGACCTACTATGTCTCCGTCCGGCCGGAGGACCTGGAACGGGCCAGGGCGGCACTGGAGGACATCTGAGCAAGCGAGAAGCCGGGGCGCGCAGCGCCCCGGCTTTTTCTGTGTTATTCAGCCTGTTTGGGATGGGTCTCGCGGTATTCCGAAAGGATGTGGACGAAGTCCTCCAGCCGCTCGCCGCGGCTGCGGGCATGGAGCTTGTCCAGCAGGGGGACCAGAACCGAAATTTCCTCCTCCGTCAGCTCCGCCGTCAGCCAGGAGAAATAAAAGACCTCCGCGTCGATCTTCTGATTCCGCAGGGCCAGGCCCTTGTCCGTCACATACAGGTGCTTGCTGCGGCGGTCCTCGTCGCTGGGCAGGCGCTGGATGTAGCCCTCCTTCTCCAGCTTGGCGGCCCGGCGGGCCACGGTGCTCTTGTCCTGACTGTACCGCCGGCACAGCTCCCCCTGGGTGATGCCGGGCCGGTGGTGGACGGTCTGAACCATCTCATAGTCCGACAGGCTCAGGCTGGTGTTGTGGAGGGCGTGGGCCACGAAACGCTGCACGTCCCGGTCGATTTTGCGGATCCTCCGCTTGGTGGGGTCCATGACCACCGCCTCCCCTTCATCCGTTTGTATGTATCTTACATGGATTGGGGCGTTTCGTCAATTCAAGCGGGCACTTTTTGTCAGGATCCACAAAAGTTGCGGTTCGCAACTATTTTAGTTGACAAACGCAACGACTTCTTCTATACTGACCTTACTGAATCGTGACTTGACACACCACGATGACACCTTTTATATGAGAGAGCGGAGCTTGGGGAGGCTCCGCTCTCTCGTTTTTCGTACTTTTTTACGCCAGGGGGAACTCCACGCCGCCGACGCGGATGCTCTCGATCTCCTCCATGGGCAGGATCTCGCTGAAGAAATTGCTCTTGGAGCAGACGGTGGTGCCGTGGTCGGGGCTGATGCTGCCGCCGGCGCCGCTGAGATCCAGGACCGTGCCGTCGGTCTTGTTCAGCAGGATCTCCACGTTTTCAAAGTACCGCTGCATCTCCCGGCTGTCGGCCTCGCTCTGCTGACCGCTGCCGCTGTCGCTCCACCGGACCTCGCTGTCCACGGTGTAGTCCACCTTGAAGGCCACAGGGGAGACGGTGACGGCGTCGATAGTGAACGTCATGCCGTCTTGAGCGAAGGTCTCGCCGCCGCCCAGGGTGACGGAGGCGTCCTCGTAGCGCACGTCGAAGCGGAGCTTCCAGGTCCCCTCCGCGAAGGGAACAGATTCGCCGCTCTCCTCGTCCCAGAGCCAGAGGTCTTCAAACTTTGCCGTGGCGGTGCAGTCGTTGATGGGCACGTCAGAACTGACGGTCTGGATCAGCTGGACGGTGTCGTCGGTGGGGTCCTCGTCCACAAACCAGCTGCCGCCGTGGGTGCCGCCCAGGATGTCCAGATCCACACCGCCGCCCCGGACCAGCAGCATGGCGTCCTCCGCTCCGGCAGGCAGCAGGGCGGTGCCGTCGTCCCGGGTGATGGTAAAGACGATGGCGGCGTTGTACCGGTCGCCCAGGACCGCGTCGGCGGTGATGGTGACGCCATTGTCCGTGTCGCTGGCGCCCACGGGATAGCCGATCTTGTCGATGATCTCCGTCTGGGCGGCGCTGCCGCCGAAGATGGGGGCGAAGGCCTCCGCGGCGGATTTGAGCACGCCGGTGGCACCGGCGGTGACGGCCAGGGCCGCCGTCAGGCAGGCGGCGATCAGCGCCGTGCGCAGCAGGGGGCGGCGGGTGTGCCGCTCCGTCCGGCGGGCGGACTGGGCGGCCTGGGCCGCCTGCGCTGCCAGGAGGGATTTCTGCTCGTCGGTGTAGTGCAGGGCATTCATGGCGTCCTTGTATTCAAACGGATTGCTCATATTCTGTTCCTCCCAGTAAAGTTTTCAGCTTGGCCCGGCCCCGGGCCAGGCGGGTGTGGACCGTGGCGGTGGGAATGCCCAGGATGGCGCCGATCTCTGCGGCCTGATATCCCTCGTAGTAAAAGAGGTAGATGACCGCCCGGTAGTGGGGCGGCAGGGTGTTGACCGCCGAGAGGACGGTGCCCTCCTCCGCCTCCGGCGCCGGGACCTCCAGCACCGCCTCCAGGCCGCAGGTGCGCCTGCGCCAGGGGCTTTTCAGGATGTCCTTGCAGGCGTTGGCCGCCATCCGCAGGACGTAGGCCCGCTCGTGCTGGGGGCTCTCGAATTCCCGGGGCTCCGTCAGCAGCTTGACGAACACCGTTTGGCACACGTCCTGGGCATCGTGGGTGTTTTTCAGGTAGGCGTAGCTGAGGCGGAGGATGGGGTCCGCGTAGGTCTCCGCCAGGCGCTGGGCCTGTTGTTGGGTTTGGTTCATGGTTTCAACTCCTTTGGAGCGCTCTCACCTTGGATACGATCCGGCGGAGAGAAAACTTTCACTGGGAGGGGGATTTTTTCGGAGGAACAATTTGGACAGCAAAAAGGAGCGGCGCCGCCGCTCCTTTTTCATGGGCTCACTCCATGGCGATCAGGGCGATCAGCTCCACCGGCTCATCGGTCCGGTTCTCCAGCCCGTGGGATTCGCCGTAGCCGGTGGCGCAGATGTCGCCGGCGCGGACCACGGATTCCACGCCGTTGTCGCTGAACACCGCTTCGCCCTTAATGATATAGTAGAACTCCGTCTCGTGGTCATGGGGGTGATAGCCGATGGAGCAGCCCGGGTCCACGGTGACGTGGGCGAACAGGCGGCCGTGGCCGTACAGGCCCTCCTTGTCGGTCAGGTCCTTCATGTGGATCAGGCCCTTGCCCTTCTGGACGCAGGCGTCCCGGCGGGGACAGTTTTCGCTGCGGGTGATCATGGCGCTCTCTCCTTTTTTCTCCGCCCCGCCGCCGGCCTTGCGCCGCCGGGGGCGGGGGTGGTAAACTGATGGTGTCATTGTATCAAAGGGGCGGGGGAATGTCCAGCCGGGAAAAATCCGCTTTTTTTCAGAAAAGGCTTGACTATCAAGCCACTTCACCCTTTACCATAGGCCCAAAGGAGATGACGGGATGACCAGTAAGGAAATCGAACTGCGCTCCGGCGTGCCCCGGGCCAACATCCGCTACTACGAGGCGGAGGGCCTGCTGAGCCCCCAGCGGGCGAAAAACGGCTACCGGGAATACAGCGAGAAAGATCTGGAGACGTTGGAGAAGATCAAGCTGCTGCGGCGGCTGGGGGTCAGCGTGGAGGAGCTGCGGCAGCTGCGCCAGGGGACGGAGGACCTCTCGGATGTTCTGGACCGGCGTCTGGCGGAGCTGGGCGGCGAGCAGGCGTCGCTGGAGCGGGTGCGGCAGGTGTGCGGCGCGGTCCGCTCAGCGGGGGTCGGCTTCGACGCCCTGGACGCCGGGAAGTACCTCCGGGACCTGGACGCCCCGGCCCTGCCGGAGGAGAGCGGGGGGACCTGGTGGCGCCAGCCGGAGGCGCCGCCCCTGCCGGCGGCGGACACGCTGCCCACGGTATGCAGTATCCCCCGGCGGCTGATTGCCCGGATGCTGGATCAGTTTTTCCTGGCCATGGTCCTGCTGGCGGCGCTGTGTCTCCTGGGACAAAATCCGGCCCAGCTGAACGATCTGGCTGTGAACCTGGGGCTCGCGGTGCTGCTGGCGCTGGTGGAGCCGCTGCTGCTGCGCCTGTTTGGCACTACCCCGGGCAAGGCCCTCATGGGCCTGCATCTGGCCCGGAGCGACGGCGGGCGGCTGTCCTGGTCCGACGGCTTCACCCGCTACCTCATGATGCTCTGGTGCGGTCTGGGCTTCGGCCTCCCCATCTGGTCGCTGATCCAGATGTACCGGACGGTGCGGCGCTGCCTGGATGAGGAGCCCCAGCCCTGGGACGCGGACATCGCCTATACGGCCCGGCCCTTCCGGCTGCGGAACCTGGCGGCCACCGCCGCGGCGCTGGCCCTGGTCATTGGCGTGGGCGAGGCGGTCAACAGCGCCGCCCTGATGCCGCCCAACCGGGGGGACCTGACGGTGGCGGAATTTGCGGAGAACTTCAACCGCCAGGCGGCGTACCTGGGGATGGATTTCGGAGGGGAGCTGGACAGCCAGGGCGTCTTTCAGGAGCGGCCGGAGGAGCCCAATGTGATCCGCGTTTCCGTCAGTCAGGAGATCCCCGGCGCGGACCAGTTCCGCTACACCGTGGAGGACGGGCGGCTCACCGCCGTGACGCTGTCCGGTGAAGTGCGGAACAGCTTTGACTGGTACAGCCTGCCGGAGTACCGCATGGCGGCGGTCCTGGCCGCCTTTGCCTGGGCCCGGGAGGACGCGCCCTTCTGGACCTCTGAAAAGAAGCGGCAGCTGGCGGTGTTTGATGAGCTGGACTGGGACCGGGGCTTCACCCTGCGCCAGGGCGATGTGACCATGACGCTGGAGACGGAGATGGACGGTTTTTCCGCAACGACAATGGGGATCGCTTTCCCCGACACCAAGGGCGGGGAGAACCATTTCGCCTTCACCTTCACCATGGCATTGGAGGAATGACGGGATGACCAGCAAGGAGATGGAGGTGCGCTCCGGTGTGCCCCGGGCCAACATCCGCTACTACGAGGCGGAGGGGCTGCTGAGTCCCCGGCGGGCGAAAAACGGCTACCGGGAATACAGCGAGAAAGACCTGGAGACGTTGGAGAAGATCAAGCTGCTGCGGCGGCTGGGGGTCAGCGTGGAGGAGCTGCGGAACCTGCGCCGGGGGACGGAGGCTCTCCCCGCCGTGCTGGACCGGCGTCTGGCGGAGCTGGAGGGTGAGCAGGCGTCGCTGGAGCGGGTGCGGCAGGTGTGCGGCGCGGTCCGCTCAGCGGGGGTCGGCTTCGACGCTCTGGACGCCGGGAAGTACCTCCGGGACCTGGATGCCCCGGCTCTGCCGGAGGAGAGCGGGGGGGCCTGGTGGCGCCAGCCGGAGGCGCCGCCCCTGCCGGCGGCGGACACGCTGCCCACGGTCGGAAATCCGGTCCGGCGGTTGGTGGCCCGGTCCATCGATGAGACGCTGTATCTGCTGGTGTTTCTGATCCCCCTGGCGCTGTCCTCCTACGGGCTGGACGCGGGCAGCGAATGGTTCGCGTTTTTGCTGTCCAAGCTGCTGGAACTGCTGGTGGAGCCGCTGCTGCTGCACCTGTTCGGCACCACCCCGGGCAAGGTCCTCATGGGCCTGCGGCTCAGCCGACCCGGCGGCGGGCGGCTGTCCGTGAAACAGGGGGCGGCCCGCCTGGCGGGGATCTATGGCTGTCAGATCCTGCTGGCCATTCCCGTGGTGGGCTGGTTCGTGCTGTACCGGTGCCTGAAGCGGTGCGTGGAGGACGAGCCTCAGCCCTGGGACCGGGAGACCGCCTACCGCAGCGTCAGCGAGGCGTATCCCTGGTGGCTGGTGCTGCTGGGACTGGGCCTTGCGGGGCTCGTCGCCTATATGGTGCGGTGGACCCAGGCGACTCTGCCGCCCAACCGGGGAGACCTGACGGTGGCGGAGTTCGCGGAGAACGTCAACCAGCAGAAGGCATATCTCGATGGCTATGTGGACGGCGCCATGGACACGGCGGGTCAGTGGGAGGGCTATCGGGACGCGCACCGCTTCTGGAAGCAGACGGAGTTTTCCTACCAGACGGAGGGAGACGTGGTGACGGCCGTGACGGTGCGGGCGGATGGGACGCTGGATATGAGCTATCCGCTGACGCTGCCCCAGTCGGCGCTGGCGGCGGCCATGGCCCTGGCCTGGGCGCAGGAGGACGCGCCCTTCTGGAAATCCAGCCGGGACCGGCGGCTGGAGGAGCTGGAGCGCATGGGCGTGGGAGACTGGACGATCCAGTGGGAGGGCCTGGAGATCACCTGTGACGCGGATATGCGCTGGGTGACCGGGTCCACCACCGAGGCCCTGTGGGGGACGGTGACCCTCACCCTGGCGCTGGAAAAATAAAAAGCCTTCCCCTTTGGGGGAAGGCGTCATTTGCGGAGCAAATGACGGATGAGGGCCCGCTGACCGGCGGATTTCCGGGATGCGGCCCCTCATCAGGCTCGCTGCGCTCGCCGGCTTCCCCCCGGAGGGGGAAGCCTTGGGGCGGGCGTCTGCGGCAGAAAAACCGGGAGGCCTTCACGGCCTCCCGGTCAGTCGTCCTGGGCGAACAGGGCGTTGTAATCCACGTGCAGGACCTCCGCCAGCTTGTCGATCTCATAAATGGAGGTGGCCCGATAGCCGATCTCAATCTGCCCCACCATGCTTTCCGTCAAGTCGCAGCCGACGGTTTGCAGCCGGGCGGCCAGCTCCTTCTGGGTCAGCCCCCGCAGCTCCCGGTAGGATTTCACTTTTTTGCCGATATTGCGGCTGAGAGGCGTACTCCGTTTCAAAATAACACTCCATATACATAATGAGATATCTTGATTTTATGTGCGGAGCGTGTTAATTTTATTATGTATATCTAATGAAAAGAAAAATGGAGGCGACAACATGGATCTCGACAAAACTTACATTCGTCCCCAGCCGTACAGCAGGCCTCTGCGGGACATCGCCCGCATCCTGGAGGAGCGGACCAGCGACGCCGAGGCGCTGGAGCAGCTGCGGATCTTTTTGATCCGAAGCGGCATCCCGGTGAAGGAACCGCGCCGGTCAGACGGGGAATGATTGCAAAGAAACGATACAGGGTGTAAAATACACCCTGTATCGTTTTATTTGCGCCTGGAAATTTGTGCAAATGGGAAAATTTCGTTTGCTACCGAATTACCACTTTACTTTGCTAACAAAATAAAGTAAAATGGACCCCATGAAAAAACGGGCCCCAGGCCCCTTTGGGAGGACGCATCCATGGAACTGGATCTCAACATTCTCAAGCCCCAGGAGCGGGTGTCTTTGCAATTGCGGCTGCTGTACGAGCGCGCGGGCTTTTCCAAGTACCACATGGGCCGCTTCGAGGAGTACGGGCTCTATCAGGAGAACCGGCGCTTCCTCTCCAGCGAGCAGGTCATCACCTTCACGGATCTGGACGGGCGGCTGCTGGCCCTCAAGCCGGACGTGACCCTCTCCATCGCCAAGAACGCCCAGGTGGAGAGCGGCGGCTGCGGACGCTACTATTATATGGAGAACGTCTACCGCCCCAGCCAGGAGAGCCACACCTTCCGTGAGATCAGCCAGATGGGCCTGGAGTGCATCGGCGCCGTGGACGACGGCGCCACCGCCCAGGCCGTGTCCCTGGCCCTGCGGAGCCTGGCCCTGACGGAGCGGGACTTCCTGCTGGAGATCAGCCACATGGGCTTTGTGACAGGCCTCTTTGACGCCGTGGGCGCCGGGGAGGCGGCGCGGCCGAAGCTGCTGACCTGTATCCGGGACAAGAACCGCCACGAGCTGCAAAAGGCCGCCGCCGCGGCGGGCCTCTCCCGCCAGGGCACGGACGCCCTGTGCCGCCTGGGCGAGCTGGCGGGACCCTGGGAGCAGGTGCTCGCCGCCGCGGAGCCCCTGGCCCTCAACGCCGCCATGGGCGATGCCCTGACGGAGCTGCGGACGCTGTGTGAGGCCCTGGAGGGCACCGACGGCACCGCCAACGTGAAGCTGGACCTGTCTCTCGTCAACGACATGGAGTACTACAACGGCCTGGTCCTCCAGGGATATCTGGCGGGCCTACCCCGGGCGGTGCTGCGGGGCGGCCGGTACGACCCTTTGGCGGAGCAGTTCCGGCCCGGCGCCCGGGCCATCGGCTTCGCGCTGTACTTAGACGAGCTGGACCGGCTGGCCGACGCCCCGGCGGAGACGGACGGGAAGGTCATGCTGAACGTGGCCCTGCCCAAGGGCCGCCTGGGCGACAAGGTCTACGACCTGCTGGCAGGCGTGGGCTACGGCTGCCCGGAGAACTACAACGACACCCGCAAGCTGGTGGTGGAGAACCGGGAGGCCGGGATCCGCTATTTCCTGGTCAAGCCCAGCGACGTGGCCAT
This sequence comes from Dysosmobacter sp. Phy, assembly GCF_054476235.1. Classification (NCBI taxonomy): domain Bacteria; kingdom Bacillati; phylum Bacillota; class Clostridia; order Eubacteriales; family Oscillospiraceae; genus Dysosmobacter; species Dysosmobacter sp. Phy. The sequence continues at coordinate 799,330 of NZ_CM136997.1, read as the reverse complement.
CTATGTGGAGCACGGCGCCGCCGACATCGGCATCGTGGGCAAGGACATCCTGGCCGAGTCCGGGGCGGACGTGTATGAGCTGCTGGACACGGGCCTTGGCAAGTGCCGCATGTGCGTGGCCGGGCCCAAGGACTTTGCCGAGGACCAGAGCCGGGCGCTGCGGGTGGCTACCAAGTTTGTGAATATTGCAAAAGCCTACTACGCCGCCCAGGGCCGGGACATCGACATCATCAAGCTGGGCGGGTCCATCGAGCTGGCCCCCATCCTGGGCCTCAGCGACGTGATCGTGGACATCGTGGAGACGGGCACCACCCTGAAGGAGAACGATTTGAAGGTGCTGACGGAGTTCATGCCCATCTCCGCCCGGTTCATCGCCAACCGGGCCAGCTACCAGTTCAAGCACCGGGAGATCGGCACGCTTCTGAAAAAACTCACGGAGGTGACGGACCAGTGATCCGGATCTTAGATTGGGAGACGATCCGGCCGGAGGAGATCCTCAACCGGGACATCCGGGCGGAGGCGGACGTGGGCGCCGCCGTGGACGCGGTGATCGCCGACGTGCGGAAAAACGGCGACGCGGCGCTGCTGCGGTACACGGAGCGGTTCGACGGCGTGTCCTTGACGGCCCTGGAGGTGACGGCGGCGGAGATGGACGCGGCCTGGGCCGCCCTGGACGAGGACTTCAAGACCACGCTGCAAATGGCGGCGGACAACATCCGCCGTTTCCACGAACGGCAGGTGCAAAGCGACTTTGTCCTCGCCGACCGGCCCGACATCGTCATGGGACAGCGGTACACCCCCATCCGGCGGGTGGGCGTGTGCGTGCCCCGGAGCCCGGAGGCCTTCCCCTCCACCATATTGATGAACGTGATCCCCGCCCGGATCGCGGGCGTGGAGGAGATCTTCGTGGTGACCCCGCCGGACCAGACCGGCGCCGTCAGCCCGGAGGCCCTGGCGGCGGCGAAGATCGCCGGGGCGGACCGGATCTTCAAGGTGGGCGGCGCCCAGGCGGTGGCGGCCCTGGCCTACGGCACCGAGACCATCCCGGCGGTGGACAAGGTGGTGGGCCCCGGCGGCATCTTCGTGGCCACCGCCAAGCGGAAGGTGTTCGGCCAGGTGGGCATCGACATGATCGCCGGGCCCAGCGAGATCCTGGTGCTCTCCGACGGGGACAGCGACCCCGCCTGGGTGGCGGCGGACCTGCTGAGCCAGGCGGAGCACGACGTGTGCGCCTCCGCCGTGCTGGTGACGGACAGCCGCCCCCTGGCCCAGGCGGTGCAGCGGGAGCTGGAGGAGCAGCTCGCGGCCCTGCCCCGGCGGGACATCGCCGCAAAAGCGCTCAACGACAACGGCAAGATCATCGTGACCGCGGACCTCTCCGCGGCGGTGGAGGCGGTGAACCGCATCGCCCCGGAGCACCTGGAGCTGTGCGTGGCGGACCCCTTCGCCCTGCTGCCTCAAATTCGCAATGCCGGCAGCGTGTTCCTGGGCCGCAGTGCCCCGGAGGCCCTGGGCGACTACTTCGCCGGGCCCAACCACACCCTGCCCACCTCCGGCACCGCCCGGTTCTCCAGCCCCCTGGGGGTGGACGACTTCCGCAAGCGGTCCAGCTTCCTCTACTACACCCGGGAGGCCCTGGCGGAGGCCGCCCCCCGGATCGCCGAGTTCGCCCGCCGGGAGGGGCTGGAGGCCCACGCCCGGTCGGTATTGAGCCGCCGCCAGACCAAGGAGAAGGGAGAAACCGACTGATGAGCCGCTTTTTGTCCGCCGAGGCGGAGTGCCTCGCGCCCTATACCCCCGGGGAACAGCCCCGGGACCAGAAGTACGTGAAGCTCAACACCAACGAGAGCCCCTTCCCGCCCGCCCCCGGCGTGCTGGAGGCCGTCTCCCGGGGCGAGGTGAAGCGGCTGAACCTCTACTCCGACCCCACCTGCCAGGCCCTGAACGACGCCATCGCCCAGCGGTACGGCCTGCGCCGGGAGAATGTCCTCACCGGCAACGGCTCCGACGAGATCCTGGCCTTTGCCTTCCGGGCCTTCTGCGGGGCGGGAAAGCCCGTGGCCCACGCCGATATCACCTACGGCTTCTACAAGGCCCAGACGGCCCTGTTCGGCCTGGACAGCCGCATCGTCCCCCTGCGCCAGGATTTCTCCCTGGCGGTGGAGGACTACCTGGACTTCCCCGGCACCGTCGTCATCGCCAACCCCAACGCCCCCACCGGCATGGCCGTGGCGGTGTCCGACATTCGGAGATTGCTGAAGGCGGACAAAAATCGGGTGGTGATCGTGGACGAGGCCTATGTGGACTTCGGCGCCGAGAGCTGCGTGCCCCTGGTCCGTGAATACGACAACCTGCTGGTGACCCAGACCATGTCCAAGAGTCGGTCTCTCGCCGGCGGGCGGGTGGGCTTCGCCCTGGGCTGCGAGGCGCTGATCGCGGACCTGAACCGGGTGAAGTACAGCTTCAACCCCTATAACGTCAACCGCCTGTCCATCCTGGCCGGCACCGCCGCCATGGAGGACGGGGACTACTTCGCCCGCTGCTGCGCCGCCATTGAGGAGAACCGGGACTGGACGGTCCGGGCCCTGGAAAAACGGGGCTTCACCATCCTGCCCTCCCTGGCAAACTTCCTCTTCGCCAAAAGCGACCGTATCGGCGGCGAAGAGCTCTACCGGAGACTGAAGGCGGCGGGGGTCCTGGTGCGGTGGTTCGACAGCGACCGCATCCGGGACTACGTTCGCATCACCATCGGCTCGCGCCAGCAGATGGAGACGCTGGTGGAGCGGATCGACCGCCTGCTGGCGGAATAAGGAAGGAGGACGCGCCATGCGCACTGCTGACATTCAGCGCAACACCCAGGAGACCCGCATCCGCCTGAGCCTGTGCCTGGACGGCACCGGAAAGAGCGACATCGCCACCGGCGTGGGGTTCCTGGACCACATGCTGACCCTCTTCGCCCGCCACGGGGACTTCGACCTGACGGTCCGCTGCGACGGGGACACGGAGGTGGACGGCCACCACAGCGTGGAGGACATCGGCATCTGCCTGGGCAAGGCCTTCTCCCAGGCCCTGGGGGACAAGCGGGGCATCTGCCGCTACGGCCAGTTCCTGCTGCCCATGGACGAGACGCTGGTGCTGTGCGCCTGCGACCTCTCCGGCCGGGACTATCTGGGCTGGGCCGTGGAATTGCCCGCCGCAAAGGTGGGGGACTTTGACACGGAGCTGGCCAAGGAGTTCTGGCTGGCCTTCGTCCGCAGCTGCCCCGGCTCCGTCCACATCCGGCAGATGGCCGGGGAGAACACCCACCACATCCTGGAGGCGGTGTTCAAGGGCATGGGCCGGACGCTGAAGTCCGCCGTGGCCCTGGACGAAAAGCACCTGGGGGAGATCCCCAGCACCAAGGGCACGCTGTAAGGAGGGCTGACCATGATCGCCATTGTGGATTACGGCGTGGGCAACCTCTACTCCCTGGTCTCCAGCCTGCATCACCTGGGCCTGGCGGCGGAGGTCACCGGAAAGGCGGAGGACCTGCACGCCGCGGACCGGATCGTCCTGCCCGGCGTGGGCGCCTTCGGCGACGCCCGGGCCAAGCTGGACGCCACGGGGCTGGTGCCGGTGCTGCTGGAGGAGGCGGAGAAGAAGCCGTTCCTGGGCATCTGCCTGGGGATGCAGCTGCTCTTTGACCGGAGCTTTGAGTACGGGGAGCACCCGGGCCTGGGGCTGGTGCCCGGCGAGGTGGCGGACCTGCGGGAGGACCTTTCCGACAAGACGCTCAAGGTCCCCCACATGGGCTGGAACAGCCTGGAATTTCAAAAGAAGGACGATCCCCTGCTGCGGGATGTCAGCGACGGGGAATACGTCTACTATGTCCACAGCTTCTACGCCCGCCGCTGCGCGGAGAGCACCTCGGCGGTGTCCCGGTACGGCAACGTGGCCGTCACCGGCGTGGTCCGCCAGGGCAACGTCTGGGGCACCCAGTTCCACCCGGAGAAGTCCGGGGACACGGGGCTGCGGATCCTGAAGGCCTTCGGCGAGCTGTGAGGGAGGGACCTATGAGACCCATGAGACGCAAGGACCGGGCCGTTACGGACCCGGCAAAGATCCGCGCCGTGCTGGCGGAGTGCCAGGTGTGCCGCCTGGGCCTGCGGGACGGGGATCGGGTGTATGTGGTGCCGCTGAACTTCGGCCTGGCGGAACGGGAGGGCAAGCAGTTCCTCTACTTCCACGGGGCGAAGGAGGGCCGCAAGGCGGACCTGATCCGGCAGGGCGGCTGTGCCTGCTTTGAGATGGACACCGGCTACCGCCTCCAGGGCGGGGAGCAGGCCTGCGACTACACCGCGGCCTTCCGCAGCATCATCGGGGAGGGGACCGTCGCCGAGGTGACGGACCCTGCCGAGAAGGAGACGGGGCTCAGCGCCGTCATGCGCCAGTGCACCGGGCAGGACCGGTGGACCTACGGCCCGGCCATGCTGGATGCCGTGGGGATCTTCCGGCTGGAGGTGGAGAGCCTCACCTGCAAGGAGCACCTGTGACGCCATTTGAGATGGGAGAGAACGCCTATGGATATTTTTCCCGCCATTGACCTGCGGGGCGGACAGGTGGTCCGCCTCTACCAGGGGGATTACGACAAAGAGACCGTCTACGCCGCGGACCCCTGCGCCGTGGCCCGGGACTTCCTGGCCGCCGGGGCGAAATGCCTCCACGTGGTGGACCTGGACGGCGCCCGGGACGGCACCCTGGCCAATTTTGACCCCATCGCCGCCATCGCCCGCCAGGGCGGGCTGTATATCGAGGTGGGCGGCGGCATCCGGGATGAGGACCGCATCCGCCGCTATCTGGACCTGGGGGTGGGCCGCTGCATCCTGGGCACCATCGCCGTAAAGGACTTCGCCTTCACGGAGCGCATGGCCAACAAGTATGGCGAGCGTATCGCTGTGGGTGTGGACGCCCGGGACGGCTACGTGGCCGTCAGCGGGTGGAAGGAGCTGTCCGCGGAAAAGGGCGTGGACTTCTGCCGCCGCCTCCGCTCCGCCGGGGTGAAGGCCGTCATCTACACCGACATCAGCCGGGACGGGGCCGAACAGGGGACGAACCTGGACCTCTACCGGGAACTTTCCAAAATCGACGGCCTGGCCGTCACCGCCTCCGGCGGTGTCAGCAGCATCGAGGAGCTGCGGCAGCTGAAGGCCATCGGCTCCCACGCCGCCATTCTGGGCAAGGCCCTGTACACCGGGCGGCTGGACCTGAAAACCGTCATGAAGGAGGTGGGCTGATGCTGGCCAAGCGGATCATCCCCTGCCTGGACGTGAAGGACGGCCGGGTGGTGAAGGGCGTCAATTTTGAAGGTCTGCGGGACATGGCGGACCCGGTGGACATGGCCCGGTTCTACAACGACTCCGGCGCCGACGAGCTGGTGTTCTACGACATCACCGCCTCCGCCGAGGGCCGCAAGCTCTTCACCGACATCCTCCGCCGGGTGGCGGCGGAGATCTTCATTCCGCTGACCGTGGGCGGCGGCATCCGCTCCGTGGAGGACTTCGACCGGGTGCTCAAGTGCGGCGCCGACAAGGTGTCCGTCAACTCCGGCGCCATCGCGGACCCCTCCATCATCGCCGCCGCCGCCAAGAAGTACGGCGACCAGTGCGTGGTCCTCAGCATGGACGTCAAGCGGGTGGACGGACAGTTCCGCCTCTTCGCCAAGGGCGGCCGGGAGGATACCGGCATCGACGCCCTGGACTGGGCGGTCCGGGGCGTGAACGACGGCGCCGGGGAGATCGTGCTCAACTCCATCGACACCGACGGCGTCAAGCAGGGCTTCGACCTGGAGATGCTGGACGCCCTGGCGGAGCGGGTGCACGTGCCCATCATCGCCAGCGGCGGCGCCGGGAATATGGAGCACTTCGCCCAGCTTTTCACCCACCCCGGCATCGACGCGGGCCTTGCGGCCTCCATCTTCCACACCGGAGAGGTGGACATCAAGGACCTCAAGCGATACCTCCGCGCCCGGGGCGTGGAGATGCGGACCTGAGTCTGCCCTGCTGCCGGCGGGCCGGGCGGGAGCGCGGGCTTCCCACGGGGGATCCGCCCCCATTTTCTTTTCGGCAAGACGAAAAGACTGCGCCCGCAGGCGCGTGCCGGAGGCCAACCGCCGTAGGCGGCTCTTAGGCCGGAGGCAAACGGCCGCGGCCAGTCAAAAGAAAAGATGCCGGCGGAAAAATCGCCCCTCCGGGGCTTATTTGCCGAAGCGCGGGGCCGTGCGAATCGGCTTGCGCTGAATCGGCGGCCCCGTCGACCCTGCGCCGGGGGCGGTTCCTTGAAGAGCTGCGTTCCCGCATAAGAACTGTGGCGGAAGAACGTGGGTGGTGAATGAACCGGCCAGCGTCTCTTTCCGCTGCCGCTCACCTGGTGCTGGCGGAGCGCCCGGCGGCGGGCCGATATGGAATCAGCCCCTGCGGCAGACCGGAAGCCCCGGCATCGCCGTACTCCCGTACCCGCCGGGGCAGCGCCTGGCGCAGCGGAAGGCGCGGAACGAGAAGCAGGGGATAAATGCGATTTTGCACCCCGTCTGCCCGCCGCAGTCGTTATGCGGGGCCGGGGCCCTTCGATCGCCGGAGAACGGCGCAGGGACGGCAGGGCCATCGACGCCCGCCGCACCGCTTCGCACGACCCCCGTATTTGCCGGACCTTGCGCCGACGGCGCAAGGTTTGGCACTAAACGTTTTCTTTTCCACCGCTCCGGCGGCGACTTTTCTTTGACAAGACAAAGAAAAGTGGGGCCGGAATCCCCGGGAACCTCCCGGTATCCCCTCCCGGTGAGGAAACCTTTCAAAAAGGAGCGTATCCACCATGGAACTGAAATTTGACGAAAAGGGCCTGATCCCCGCCATCGTCCAGGACCACTACACCAAGGAGGTCCTGACCCTGGCCTACATGAACGCCGAGAGCCTGGCCATCACCATCGACGAGGGCCGCACCTGCTTCTGGAGCCGCAGCCGTCAGGAGCTCTGGCGCAAGGGCGAGACCAGCGGCAACGTGCAGCGGGTGGTGTCCATCACCGCCGACTGCGACGCCGACGCGTTGGTGGTGGAGGTGGTCAAGGCCGGTCCTGCCTGCCACACCGGCGCGGAGAGCTGCTTTTTCCAGCCGGTGTATCTGTCCGAGGAACTCAAGCAGTTCAGCTATGAGGGTCTCTACCACCTGATCGAGGGCCGCAAGACCGACCCCAAGGAGGGCAGCTACACCACCTACCTCTTCAACAAGGGCCTGGATAAGATCCTCAAGAAGGTGGGCGAGGAGTGCACCGAGGTCATCATCGGCGGACGCAAGGAGGACAGGGAGGAGACCATCTACGAGATCGCGGACCTGACCTACCATGTCATGGTGCTGATGGTGCAGATGGGCATTTCCGTGGAGGACATCACCCGGGAGCTGGAAAAGCGCCATGTGGTGGACCACAAGGTCAAGCAGGAGCGGATGCAATGAGGATCTGCACCGTCCACACCCACTCTACCCTCTGCGACGGGAAGAACACCCTGGCGGAGATGGCCCGGGCGGCCTTTGCCGCCGGAGCGGTGACCTTCGGTGCTTCCGGCCACAGCCACACCGATATCCCCTGGGACCAGGGCAACGTGCTGCCGGAGGACCCGTCCGCCTACCGGGCGGAGGTGCTGCGGCTGCGGGAGGAATACCGGGGGCGGATGGAGGTACTGCCGGGCATCGAGCAGGACAGCCAGTCCTCCCAGCCGGTGCCGGACTGGGCGGCGTACTGGATCGGCTCCGTCCACAACCTGTACGATCCCCGGACCGGGCAGTACCACTGCGTGGACTGGGACGCGGACCATGTTGCGGCCTGCCTGCGGGAGATGTTCGGCGGGGACGCCCTGGCCATGGTTAGGGGGTATTTTGCCGATGTGGCCGCCATGGCGCGGCGCAGGCCCACCATCCTGGGCCACATGGACCTGATCGTGAAGCTGAACCGGGACGGCCGCTTCTTCGACGAGGCGGACCCGGCCTACCGCGCCGCGGCGCTGGAGGCCCTCCACGCCGCGGACCCGGACGCCACGCTGCTGGAGATCAACACCGGCGCCATGGCCCGGGGCTACCGGGACACGCCCTATCCGGCGCTGTTCTTGCTGCGGGAGTGGCGGGCGATGGGCGGCCGGGTCATCCTCACCGCCGACGTCCACAGCGCCGCCGGGATCGTCCACGCCTACGATCAGGCGGCGGAGCTGGCCCGGGCCGCCGGGTTCCGGGAGCACACCCTTCTGACCAGCCGGGGCCCCATGCCCGATTTCCTGTGAGAATATCCCCTGCGAAATCCATAAAAAAGGCGCGGCATCCGCCGCGCCTTTCAGTTTGTCTGACACTTGTGAAGCGTCGGTAAAGTTGCTAAAATAGACGGGAATTTACGAAATGAGGTGCGCCTATGTACCAAACGGTGATTTTCGATCTGGATGGAACGCTGCTGGACACTCTGGAGGACCTGGCGGACGCCGGCAACTGGGTCTGCCGCCGCAACGGCTGGCCGGAGCACTCCCTGGAGGAGTTCCGGGCCATGGTGGGACACGGGATCCCCAATCTGGTGGAGCGGTTTTCCCCGGAGGGCTGCCGCAGCCCCCTGCTGATGGTGAACACCCTGGCGCAGTTTTCCCAGTACTACGGCGCCCATAATATGGACAAGACCCTGCCCTACGCGGGAATGGCGGAGCTGGCGGCGGAGCTGAAGGAGCGCGGCGTGCAGATGGCGGTCTACTCCAACAAGGCCGACGACTTCAGCCGTCAGATCGTGGAGCACTTTTTCCCCGGCGTATTTTCCCTGGTGCGGGGAAAGGTCCGGGGCGTGCCGGTGAAGCCGGACCCCACCGGCGTGCGGCAGGTGCTGGCGGAGCTGAACGCTGACCCGGCCGCGACCCTTTTTGTGGGGGACAGCTCCGTGGATATGGAGACGGCCCACAACGCGGGCCTTCCCGCCTGCGGCGTCACCTGGGGCTTCCGGTCCCGGGAGAGTCTGGAGGCCGCCGGCGCGGAGTTCCTGGCGGACACGCCGGAGCAGCTGGCCGCCGTGATCCTGGGCAAAGAGAAAACCTGAACAGCGGGATGCGGCCTGTACGCGCATCCGAAAAAACGGGAGCACCGGCTTATGCCGGGGCTCCCGTTTTGATGTAGACAGCAAAACCGGTCAGCTTACGCGACGGGAAGGAAGAGCGTTGCGAGAGGAACCCAGGAGGGTTCCTTTCGTTTTCAATCATGCGTTTTTAAAACCGCTTTGGGGTTTGAAAAATGTTTGCAGCCTGTTGAAAAAACTCTTTCGGCAGGCTGAATGGGGACCCCGGCTTATGCCGGAGTCCCCGTTTTTTCACGCCTCCAGGAACAGGCGCGGTTAAGCGGCGCCGGGTGTATGGGCGTTTTCGCCGTCCGTCAGGTCGCCGTCGGTGTCGTGGACGGAGCCGTTGCGCACCATCTGATCATAGCTGGCGCCGCTGTCCGTCAGATCGTCCACGCCTCGTTCCAGGTCATCTCCGAGGTCGTTCATGCCGTCCTCCAGATCACCCAGAACACCGTCATCGCCGGCATCCGTGGAATGGTCGTTCTCCATGCCGGTGCCGTCGTCCTGGTTGCGGTCAGAGCTGTCATCGCCCGTCAGAGCGCTGTCGTTCTGATCCGTCACCATGCCGTCGGTACCGTCTGTGGTCCCGGCGTCCTTGTCGTCTCCGCCGCAGCCGGCCAGGGTAACAGCCAGCAGACCGGAGACCAGCAAGAGCGCGAATTTTCTTTTCATTGTGCTCCTCCCTTGATGCGGGATGGTTGTGCGCGATACCCAGTGCCTATTGTCTCCGGCCGGCGTCGATTTATGGCTGGAAAGTTTCTCCGCAGCGGACAGAAAAATTATGGGTAATTTTTAAAAAAATGCTTGCAATTTGAAGAGAGATGTGTTATATCAATAATAGAAATCATTACTGATTAAGAAAGGGGTGCCCATGGCAGAACGACGCTTCTCCCATCAGCGGGAGCAGATCTACCAGGCAGTGTACGGCCGAAAGGACCACCCCACGGCGGAGATGGTCTACCAGCAGCTCAAACCCGAGATGCCCCGGCTGAGTCTGGGAACGGTATACCGCAACCTCCACCAGATGGCCCAGGAGGGCCGCCTGCGGGAGCTTCCGGGACCGGTGGTTCGATTTGACGGCGATACCACGCCGCACACCCATTTTCAGTGCGCCTGCTGCGGCCGGGTGACGGATATGGAGTCCGTCCCCTATGACAGCGCGCTGGATCAGGCCGCCGCCGAAAGCGGCTGGCAGGTAAATGGACATATTTTGGTATTCACCGGATGCTGCCCCGCCTGCGCGGCGCAGCGGGAACCGGCTTGAGTATACAAAGGAGATCAAGTATTCAACTTATTTTTTGAAAGGGGAAAGTTATTATGGAACTGAAAGGCAGCAAGACCGAGGCCAATCTGTGGATCGCATTCGCGGGGGAGTCCCAGGCCCGCAATAAGTATGATTATTTTGCCAGCCAGGCCAAGAAAGAGGGCTACGAGCAGATCGCGGCCATCTTCCAGGAGACCGCTCTGAACGAGAAAGAGCACGCCAAGCTCTGGTTCAAGGCCCTGAGCGGCATCGGCAGCACCGAGGCCAACCTGGCTGCTGCCGCTGCCGGCGAGAACGAGGAGTGGACCAAGATGTACGCCGAGATGGCCAAGACCGCCGAGGAGGAGGGTTTCCTGGCCCTGGCCGCTCAGTTTGAGGGCGTTGCCAAGATCGAAAAGACCCATGAGGAGCGCTATCTGAAGCTGCTGGACAACCTGAAGAAGGGCGAGGTCTTCAAGAAGGGCGAGAAGGTCATGTGGTTCTGCCGCAACTGCGGCCATGTGGAGATCGCCGAGAGCGCGCCTGCCGTGTGCCCGGTGTGCAAGCATCCCCAGGCCTACTTCCAGATCAAGGCCCAGAACTATTGATCCGTACGGCTGCCGTGCAGCAAGAGAGCGGGACATCCGAAGGATGTCCCGCTCATTTTCGTTTTGTCGGACACCGGATGGAAAAAGTGATAAAAACCGGGTATAAAATCGCCCTGGAATGGTGCAAACTACCAAAAGACTGGGTTTCCAACAGTTGGTTTTTTTCAAATGTTTGTGAAAAACGCCGTTGACGCAACTGGCAAAAGCGGTTATGATGATAACAGGAAAATGACCTGCTATGCAATCGCACGCGAAACGAATTGGTATAGAAAAGGAGAGCTGTATCATGTATACACAGGAGATCACTGTTAACAACGAGGTGGGACTGCACGCCAGACCCGCTACCTTCTTCATCCAGAAAGCCAATGAGTTCAAGAGCGGCATCTGGGTCGAGAAAGAGGACCGCCGTGTCAATGCCAAGAGCCTGCTGGGCGTTCTGTCCCTGGGCATCGTGAAGGGCACCACCATCACCCTCATCGCCGACGGCGCTGATGAGAAGGAAGCTGTCAGCGCCCTGGTGGATCTGGTCAACGACAACTTCGGCGAGTAATCCTGTCCCTTGCGGAGCGCCGGCTCTGCTGAAAACGGAAGGATCGGAATGCAGCGGCTTCGCCTTGCGCGGAGCCGCGCTTTTTGTTACACTGACAATGCCGGCGGCCGCCGGAGAGGCTCAGAGAGAGGAGGATGCCCCATGACACGGGAGGAGCTGCGGGAGAAGGCCAACGACCTGCCCCTGACGCCGGGAGTCTATCTGATGATGGACAAGACCGGCAAGGTCATCTACGTAGGCAAGGCCAAGAAACTGAAAAACCGGGTCAGTCAGTATTTCCAGGACAGCGCGGGCCACACCGTCAAGACCCGGCAGATGGTGGCCCAGGTGGACCACTTCGACACCATCTTCGTCTCCAGTGAGTTCGAGGCGCTGGTGCTGGAGAACTCTCTCATCAAGCGCCACAGCCCCAAGTACAACATCCTCCTCAAGGACGACAAGGGCTATCCCTTTGTGCGGCTGTCCAAGGGGGAGTATCCCCGCTTTTCCATGGTCAACAAGATGGCTCAGGACGGGGCCCGGTACTTCGGCCCCTTCGGCGGCCGGTACGAGACCCGCCAGGCCCTGGACGCGGTGCTCTCCGCCCTGCGCCTGCCCACCTGCTCCCGGGTGTTCCCCCGGGACATCGGGGCGGAGCGGCCCTGTCTGAACTTCCACATGGGCCGGTGCGACGGCTTCTGCCGCCGGGAGATGACGGCGGAGACCTACCGGGCCCGGATCGAGCAGGCGGTGCAGCTGCTGGAGGGCAAGTCCAAGCAGCTGCTGCGGGAGATGACCGCCCAGATGGAGGCGGAGGCGGAGGCACTGCGCTTCGAGCAGGCAGCGGCTCTGCGGGACCGGATCAACGCCATCGGTGCCCTGGCCAAAAAGCAGACGGTGATCGCTGGCCTCTGCGCCGACACGGACATCTGGGGCATCTTCCGAGGCTCCGGCAAGTGCTGCTATGCCGTGCTCCACATGGAGGAGGGGAACCTGGCCGGCCGGGAGACGGAGCTGTTCACCGCCCCCATTGACGAGGACGAGGGGGAGATGCTCTCCGCCATCACCGCCCAGTACTATCTGCCCAGATCCATCCTGCCCCACGAGATCCTGCTGCCCGCCGAGACGGAGGGCCATTGCGAGGATCTCAGCCAGGTCCTCACCCGCCGGGCGGGGCGGAAGGTGTGGGTCCACGTGCCCTACCGGGGGGAGAAGGCGGACCTTTTGGAGATGGCCCACGACAACGCCGCCCGGGAGGCGGAGCGGGCCACCACCGACGCCGAGCGGGTGGCCCACACCCTGGAGCTGCTGCAGCGGATGCTGGACCTGCCCGCCCCGCCGGGGCGCATGGAGTCCTTTGATATCTCCAACACCGGAAAAAGCGACATCGTGGCCTCCATGGTGGTGTACAGCGGAACCCGCCCCCTGAAATCCGCCTACCGGCGCTTCCGCATCCAGTCCCTGAAGGGCCACCCGGACGACTACGCCTCCATGCAGGAGGTGCTGGCCCGGCGGCTCCAGCGGGCCGCCGACGGGGATGAGAAGTTCCTGCCCCTGCCGGACGTGTTTTTGATCGACGGCGGCCAGACCCATGCCGCCGCCGCCCGGGAGGTGGCGCAGCGGTTTGGGGTGGCCGTGCCCATCTTCGGCATGGTGAAGGACGACCGCCACCGGACCCGGGCCCTGGTGACCCCGGACGGCCGGGAGATCGGCATTGTGGCCAACCAGGCGGTGTTCTCCCTGATCGGCCAGATCCAGGAGGAGACCCACCGTTTTGCCATCACCTACCACCATGAGAGCCACAGCAAAAGCGCCACCCGCTCCGCTCTGGACGGCATCCCCGGCGTGGGGCCCAAGCGGCGGGAGGAGCTGCGCAGGCACTTCGGCACCATCCGAGCCATCCGGGAGGCGGACGTGGAGACCCTGGCCGCTGTGGTGCCGCGGAGTGCCGCCGAGGCGGTATGGCAGCATTTTCACCAGAAAAATCCATGACGAAAGCAGGAAAAAACCGGCAAAGCCTTTGGGCTGAGCCGGTTTTTCTATTGTGAGATTTGCCAAAAACGGTTGGTTACAAAAATTATATTATTTTCAAATTGAAAAATAATAAGAAACCTGATACAAGCGGTGGAAATTGTGCAAGAAACAGTGCCCCATATCTTGTGCCCGGTTGGTTTGTAAGCGATTTGTGTAAATCGTATAGTCAAAATTTGTTGAAATTATACATAAACACCAGTATAATAAGATACAATAGGTAACATAACAATATTATGGAGAAATATGTGACCGGTTGGGAGGACGATGCCATGGGTTGGCCGCTGAGCCTCTGTGGCTTCGCGCTGTTTTTTCTCAGTGATTATAACGACTGGCGGTGGGGATACCGGGCTCTGCGATTCTGCTTTCCCAGCGGAGGATTGCTGCTGACGGCCGGGACCCTTTTGGACCTGCGGTGGGAGCGGTCGCTGGCTCGGGGCTGGTTCCGGGCCGCGGTGCTGCTTCTGGGCGTAATGTTTCTGGCGCTCTTGGTCTATACGCTGTTTTTTGCCCTGCCTGCGGCGGCATCCTACGCCCGCCCCGGAGAAAAGCGGCGGGCCTGCACTACGGGAGTGTACGCCCTGTGCCGGCATCCCGGCGTGCTGTGGTTTGCCGGCGTGTACGGATGCCTGTGGCTTGTCGCCGGGCTGCCGCTATGGGAGGCGGCACTGCTGTGCGGAGTGAATGTGGGGCTGGTGCTGTTTGAGGACCGGTGTGTGTTTCCGGCGCTGCTGGAGGGGTATGAGGCCTATCAGGCCGCCACGCCCTTTCTGCTGCCGGGCCGGCGGCGCAGGAGAAGCTGCCGGAAAAAGAGTTGAGGGGGATCGGGCCCGTGCGATTTGAGGACAAGCTGAAAAAGTGCAGCCATGAACAGCTGTGGCAGGAGTACTGCGGCTTCCTGGACATGAGCCTTGCCGACTATATGTATACCCAGCGCCGGCTGATGGAGGAGCAGATCGACCTCTGGAGCAAGAGCGGGCTGGGCCGCCAGATGCTGCGGGGCAAGACTCCCCGGACCATTGATGACCTGCGGACCATGCTGCCCCTGACCACCTATGCCAACTACGCCGACGTGCTGCTGGCCCGGCGGACGGATATGCTCTGCGGCGAGCCCGCCGTCTGGATCCAGACCACCTGGGAGGGCGGCCTCCGGCCGGTGAAGCTGGCGCCCTATACCCGCAGCATGCTGGATACTTACCGTCACAATCTGCTGGCCACCATGATGATGGCCACTGCCCGGAAAAAGGGCGACTTTGATCTCAAGCGCGGCGACCGGATTTTGTACGGCGGCGCGCCGCTTCCCTATGCCACGGGACTGATGCCCTCCCTCTTCGACGAGGACATCCGCTTCACCTGGCTGCCGGACTCCAACACCAATTCCGACCTGAGCTTCAGCCAGCGGATCAAGAAGGGCTTCGCCATGGCCATGAGCGGCGGCGTGGACTTCTTCTTCGGCATCGGCTCCGTGGCCAATTACATCACGGAGAGCTTCGGCAAAAGCAGCGGCGGCCACAGCGGAAAGGTAAAGGCCTCCCCGGGCAACGCCCTGCGGTATCTGCGGGCCAAGTACATCAGCCGCCGGGACGGGCGGCCTATCGTCCCGGGCGATGTGTTTCGGCTGAAGGCCTTCTTCTTTGCCGGGACCGACGCCAAGTGCTACAAGGACCGGCTGACCAGGGCGTGGGGCATTGCGCCGGTGGAACTGGCCGCCGGGACGGAGTCCACCTGTATCGGCGCTGAGAACTGGGAGCACCGGGGCATGGTATTCTTCCCGGATGCCTGCTTCTACGAGTTCATCCCGGAGGCCGAGTGCCGCCGGAACCTGACTGATCCGGACTACCAGCCCCGTACCTGCCTGATGGACGAGATCCAGGCGGGGGAGACCTATGAGCTGGTGATCTCCGTGCTCCACGGCGGTGCCTTCATGCGCTACCGCATCGGCGATATGTACCACTGCGTCAGCGCCGGCAGCGGCCAGCTGCCCCGGCTGACCTTCGTGGACCGGGTGCCGGATGTGATCGACATTGCCGGCTTCACCCGGATCACCCTCTCGTCCATGCAGGAGGTCATCCGCCTCAGCCGTCTGGACCTGGGGGACTGGGTGCTGAAGAAGGAGTTCAACGAAAACGACGACCCCTTCCTCCACATGTATCTGGAGATTCCGCCGGATACACAGTGCAGCGAGGTGACCGTCCGCACGGTGCTGGCGGAGCACCTGAGCTTGTACTTCAAGTATTTCGACAGCGATTACGGCGATCTGAAGAAGCTGCTGAACATGGAGCCTCTGGAGATCACCATTCTTAAATATGGCACCATCTCTGCCTATGAGGCCCATATCGGCCAGCGGATCCCGCGGATCAATCCCGGCATGCTGGACGTGATGGGGCTGCTGCGCCAGCAGGCCCAGCCGGAAGGGAGGCGGCTGCCGTGAGCAACATCCCCTTCCTGTATATCAACGTTTCGGTACTGTGCTGCTTCCTGCTGATGTTCGTCACCATCCTGGCGGTGAAGAAGACGCCGGAGATCTGGGCGTTTCTGGCGGTGCTGGTGGACGTGATCCTGTGGGCCGGCGGCTCCGTACTCATGCGGCTGCAGTTCTGGCCGGGGATGCGGTTTTGGTATGCGGTCTCCCTGGTGGCGCTGTTCATCATGGAGCTGCTGTTTTACATCTTCATCCATGTGTTCACCCGCCGCAAGGGCAAGCTCCTGCTGAGTGTGTTTGTCCTCTGGAATGCCGCGATCATCCCCGGCACCATCAGCGGCTTCTTTCTGGAAATGCCCAGACCCGTAAGCCTGGAAAACGGGGACACGGTGTTTCTGTACAGCCTGAACTGGCATATCATCATCCCCTGCATCATGTTCGTGTGCATCATCGCGGCCACGGTGGCGGCGCTGCTGCAGGCCATCCGCGAGCAGGGGGCCCATTCTCCCGGCATCCAGATGCTGGTGGCCAGCGGTCTGATAATGCTGGTGGGCAATCTGCTGCAGGTGAGTATTCCGGGGAATACGTTCCCCTTCGACATGCTCTCCGGCCTGGTGTTTGCCGCGCTGCTGATTTACACGCTGTACCGCCGCCGTCTGTTCCGAATGACCCTGGTGGTGTCGCGGAGCCTGCTGGCAGTGACCATGGCGGCGGTGTGCGTCACCTTTGCCGCCAACCTGATCGGTCCCATGTATGAATTCTCCCAGCGGCGGCTGGGACTGGATCAGGACTGGTCCATCACCACCGTGGCAGTCACCTTCGCCGGGGTGCTGGCCGTGGCCTATGTGCTGGTACGGCGGCTGCTGGACGCGGTGTTCATCCGGGAGGAGCAGCAGAACAAGCTGGTAAAAAAGTTCTCCGCCGAGGTCTCTCAGACTCTGAGTACGGCGGATATCATGGAAAAGCTGGGCGGCGTGATCGCCTGTGAGATCCCGGTGGAGCAGATCTACGTCTGCCTGCTGGAGGGGAACGCCTATCAGGCCCGGTATTGTTCCAGCCCCTTGGCGACGCTGTCCTTCTCCATCTCCAAGGACAGCCCCCAGATCGCCTATCTCCAGGAGGAGAGCTACCTGCTGCTCAATGAGTTTCGCAACACGCCCCGGTATCTGTCCGTATGGGAGACGGAGAAGGAGCTGTTCCGCCGTCTGAACATCGACTGCGTGGCCGCCATGCGCAGCGGCAGCGAGGTGGTGGGCCTGGTGATGCTCTCCGCCAAGACCCGGGACCACAGCTTCACGGCTGTGGAGGTAGGCTTTTTGGAGACGGTCAGTTCCATCGCCTCCATCGCGCTGAAAAACGCGTCGCTGTATGAGAAGATCTTCCGGGAGGCCCGCATCGACCCCCTGACCGGCATGTACAACTACCGCTACTTCGTGGAGCAGCTGGAGGAGCAGTTCCGCGCCTGCGGCAAGGAATGCCTGACGCTGATGTACATCGATGTGGACGACTTCAAGCTCTACAACCAGCTCTACGGCGTGGGCGAGGGCGACGCGGCCCTGTGCCGCATCAGCGAGGCCATCACCCGCAGCGTGGGCGAGAGCGGCACCGTGTTCCGCACCAGCGGCAAGGTGTTCGCCGTGCTGCTGCAGCTGCAAGATACCCAGCGGGCCCGGAAGCTGGCCCGGGATATCCAGGAGCGGGTGGCGGACATCAACATGGTGCCGGAACGGCGCCGCTACAAGCCGCTGTCCGTCAGCGCGGGCATCTGCTCGGCGCCCTATGCCGCCTCCAGTGCCAAGGAGCTGATGGACAACGCCGACCTGGCGGTCTACAACGCCAAGCAGGGCGGTAAGGACCAGATCGTCATTTTCCGGGGTGCGTCGGACTTCGTGCCCCAGCAGCTGGCGGAGCGGACCGACGCCATCGTGGACCGCATCGAGCAGGGCGAGGGCGAATACCGCACCGCCATGTCCATGATCTCGGCCCTGACCGCCGCCATCGACGCCAAGGACCACTATACATACGCTCACAGCAAGAACGTGGCCCGATACGCCGCCACCCTGGCGGTGGCCGCCGGCCTCAACGACGATCAGGTCCGCACCATCTACGCCGCGGGTCTCCTCCACGACATCGGCAAGATCTCCGTGCCGGAGACCATCCTCAACAAGACCGGCAAGCTGGAGGCGGAGGAGTACCGGCAGATGAAGGACCACGTCAACAACTCCATCGAGATGATCCGCCACCTGCCGGAGATGGACTACCTGATCCCGGCGGTGCTGGGCCACCACGAGCGCTGGGACGGCAAGGGCTATCCCCGGGGCATCTCCGGGGAGGACATCCCAGTCTCCGCCCGGTGCCTGGCCCTGGCCGACGTGTTCGACGCCATGACCACGGACCGGCCCTACCGCAAGGGCCTGCCCCTGGATTACGCCCTCAGCGAATTGCAGCGGGGCGCCGGGACCCAGTTCGACCCGGCCCTGACAGAGGTGTTCGTGCAGCTGATCCGCAGCCGCAGCATTCCGCTGTCCAATCCCTCCGCCCGCCGCTGAGCGGAACGAAATCAACACAGGCAACCGCCCGGCGTGAAGCGCAGCTTCACGCCGGGCGGATCTCGTTTTGGGCGCCGGATGCGGCCCTTCAAGCATCCGCTTCGGAGCGCGGCCTGGAAAAACGCCCGGAGCCGAGCGCTCCGGGCGTGGGACCTATGCGGATCTCTTGGGGAACATCCGCCCCAGAAAGGTGCCGATCAGGGCTCCGACCAGCATCCCGCCGCAGCACAGCAGGGCGAACAGCAGGAAAAAGCCCGTGGACTCCGCGTCATAGAAATCCGTCACGACCGCCACAAGGCGGGCGGCGGTGGACAGGTCCGCCATCAAAAGGAGCACCAGTCCCAGGCATGCCGCCAGGACCAGGATCCATGCCCGGGGCCGCCGTCCCCGCCGGGCCCAGTGGAAAAAGGGGCCGGCCATCACCAGAGCCGGGATCCAGAAGAGGATCACGATGTACGAGATCGGGTGGAAGAGGCGCAGGCTGCCCAGCAGCGGTGCGGCGGCGAAAAAGGCGGCGACCGCTGCTGCTGCCGTCAGCACCGACAAAATCAGATCTCTCCAGGACCAGGACCGCATACCATTCCCGTCCTTTCTCCCGAGCGGGGCTTTTTTTCATGGTAGCATGGCCGTCCGCACCTTGTCAAGGCGGCAGAAAGCCCCCGGCGGACCCGTCCGCCGGGGGCTGCCGGTCATGGGATATCCTTGTAGCGCAGGTGATAGTAACTCCACTGGCGCCACTGCTGGATCAGCTCCCGGATCTCCGCACCCGTGGCGCCGCTCTCCGGCGCCCACTGGTCCAGATCCCGGTCCTTGATGTAGGTGCCGTCCGGGATCATATAGGTCTTTTTCTGCACCACAGGCACGACCCGCCGCAGCTGGTTGAGGAAGTCGAACCAGGGACTCTCGCCGGCCCGGCCCGTCAGCTCCAGCACCGCCGCGCCCAGGAAGCTGGCGGACAGCCTCCCGTTCTCCGGCAGGTCCAGGTCCGCCGCAGCCTGGTCCCAGTCCAGGGCCTCCGCCGCCGCGTCGTTGGCCCAGATCACATAGGGTGTCTCATAGGAGCACAGGGGGTCCGTCCGGTCGTCCTCCGGCTGGGCCACCTCCAATCCCAGCTCCGCGTAGGCCAGCTGGTTGTCCCCCAGATAGGGCAGGTGGTCCCCCCAGAACACCAGCACCACCGGCTCGCCGGAGGCGGAGAAATGGTCCACCAGGCGGCCCAGCATGGCGTCGGCGTCCCGGGCGCCCTCGATGTAGACCTTCAGCAGCGTCTCCACCTCCTCGGAGACGGAGACCGTCAGAGGCACGTCGGGGTAGTCGTAGCCCTCGCCGTACTTGTCGGCGGTGTAGGACATGTGGTTCTGGATGGTGGTGGTGTAGTGGAACAGGGGCTCTCCGGCGTCCACGGCCTCCTGGAATTTCTCCTCGATCAGGCCCGCCATGTAGTCGTCGGTGACCCAGCGGCCCTTGTACTGAAGGTCCGTCATCTGGTCGGCAAACACCGTCTCCTCCGCGCCGAACCAGCGGTAGACGTTTTCCCGGTTGTAGAACCAGTCGTCGCCGGGGTGGAAGAAGGAGGTGGCGTAGCCGTCGTCGGCAAAGACCCGGAACAGACTGTCCAGGTTCCGGTTCACCACCCGGAAGGAGGAAGTGGTGGTGGCGGAGAGGGCGTTGGTCTGCATCCCCGTCAGCACGTCGAACTCCGTGTTGGCGGTGCCGCCGGCGAAGCCCGGCACCACCACGTGGCCGGTCAGGGCGTGGGGGTCGCTTTGCAGGGCGTGGAGGTTGGGCAGGGGGTCGGTCTCCTCCGTATAGGCGAACACGTCAGCGTCGGTCAGGTCGGAGAAGGCCTCGTTCATCACCATGATGACATTCACGTCCTTCCCCAGGCCGGTCTCGCCGCCCTCGTCCCAGGCCTCCGCCTCCGCGCGGCTGAAGCCCTCGGGCTTGTCCACGGCGTAGGTGGTGAACTGGTGGCAGAAGCAGTAGGGGAAGCCCAGCTCGTTGAATACCGAGGGGATGTAATAGGCGTTGGAGACCCGGAAGGAGTTGTACAGGCCGTCGGAGGCGTACACCGTCAAAATGAGGCCCGCCAGCACCGCGAAGCTGGCGGCGGCCCCCAGCGCCCGGCCCAGAGCGCCCTGGAGACGCCGCACCGGGAAGGGCTTGCCGCCCACTACCACGCCCAGGGCCGCCAGGGCCAGGGTGGTCAGGACCACCAGGGCGATGGCGCCCCAGGGGAAGCGGATCTCGTAGGTGCCCATGGCGCTGCCGACCTCTTTGAGCAGGGCGAAGTCCCGGGGGAACACCGGCTCGTCCCGGACCTCGATCTTGATGCGGTTGGCAATGGACAGCAGGCACACCACCAGGTTCACCAGGGCGGCGCCGAAAAAGACGTTGCGGAACAGGCAGGCGAACACCAGCACCAGCAGTCCGATGGGCATGGCGTTCAGCACGATCAGAAGGGGCTGGCCCCGGAATACCGCCAGCACGCTGCGCAGGGCGTTGGGCTGGCACCAGAGGGCCAGCAGGGTGATGCATCCGGACACCAGCACCGCCGCCAGCAGGGAACCCCACCAGGGCAGGCGGAATTTGGGGAAGTGATCTCGAATTTTCAAAGCCTTGGTCCTTTCCTGTTCAAATTGGTTCTGTTTGACGCAGTATTCCTCTATTATAAGGATTTGGCTGTGAAAAGCAAGCGGGAAGATGTGAACAAATATACGATCCGTATTTTTTGGGAGGAAAATACGGACCGTATCGAACGGAGGCGAAAAATGACGGCGGTCACGCCCCGTAGGGTGCCCGGCAGGCGGGGGCTGTGGTACAATGTCCCGGAGAACACGGAAAAGGAGCACGCCATGGACGCGAAAAAAACCGGAGAACTGATCGCCGCCCGCCGCCGGGAGCTGGGCCTCAGCCAGGAGGAGCTGGCGGCGCGGCTGCACGTGACGGACAAGGCTGTCAGCAAGTGGGAGACAGGCCGGGGGATGCCGGGCATCGAGTCCCTGGAGCCTCTGGCAGAGGCCCTGGGCCTCTCGGTCAGCGAGATCCTGGGCGGCCGGCGGCTGACGGCGGAGGAGCTGCCGAAAGCGGCGGGGGGCCAGATCGTGGAGACCATGCAGGAGCGGCTGCGGCTTTTGCGGGGCGTCCTGGCCGCGCTGATCGTCATTGCCGCCTTGGCGGGGATGTATTTCGGGTATCACTACTTCGGTTCGGCCCCGGAGGCGGACCTGGAGGCCCTGGCAAAGAAGGCGGAGGAATATCTGGGTGCCCGGGACTCCGGCGCCGCCGTGGGGATCGCGGAGACGGAGCGGCGGGGGGATTACCTGGCCGCCCTGTGCACCGACGATCAGGGGAATTGGTGCATGTGCGTCTATGACCGGGACAGCGTGTTCCCGGACCGCTGGCGGGCCGGAGGCGGGAAGCCCAGCCTGACCGCCGGGAAATTGGGCAGCTGGAACTTCGGCAATCCCAGGGAGGCGGTCATCATCCTCTGCGGCGGGGACCTGCCGGAGGAGGCGGCCTTCTATACCTTCCAAAACAGCGGCATCACCTACACCTGTCCCATTGAAAACCGACGGGTGCTGGACGTGTTTTTGCTGCCGGACAACACGGATATCAGCTCCGACTGGATGGAACTGCTGGACGAAAACGGAGCGCCTCTGGATTGGCCCCTGGAGGGTGCCGCGGAGGCGGTCCCGTGATGGAATCTCCCTGAACGAACGGCACCCCCTCCGCCCACAGGCGGAGGGGGTGCCCCTTTACACCAGCTGGTAGAACAGGCCCTGGGTGGTGGAGTACCACACCAGCTTGCCGTGGGGTCTGCCCGGCAGCCGGGCGTGGATCTCCCACTCCGGGTACTGGCGCAGCACCAGCAGCTTCTCCCCGGTCACCAGGGCCAAGAAGGAGATGTAGTCGTCCTTCCGGGCGGGATGGTCGCTCTCCACGTACCAGTCCCCGTCGCTGTCCGTGACCCGCAGGGCCTGCTCCGGCGCGGCCTTTTGGGGCTCCAGCGCCTCCAGAGGACGGCCGCAGCAGGACACGGAGGACGGCCCCGTGCAGAAGGAGAGACTGCCGCAGACCGGGCAGACAAAAAAGCGTGTCTTGTTCATGTTTCCTCCTGAGAGTTGATTTTCCGCCAGCTCCCCGGCCAGCAGGGCGGACACATCCACCTGCAGGCAGGCGGAGAGGGCAGGCAGCAGGCTCACGTCGGGACAGCCCAGAGCCCGCTCCCACTTGCTGACGGTCTTGGGGCTCAGCCCCAGGGCCTCCGCCAGCTGCCCCTGGGTCAGGCCCCGCTCCCGCCGCAGACGGCAGATCAGGGCGCCGATCTTTGCATAGTCCATACGCTCACCTCTTCGTCAGGATAGCGGACGGCCCGCCGTCCGGCAACCGCCGCTCCGTAGACTTTTTGCAAAATTCCCCTCCGTTTGACAACGAAGGGGAATTTTTCGGCCGGATGTTACGATTTGTATTGCGGTTCGTCAGAAGGTGACGACCTCCTGGGCGGGCTTTTCCGCCGGGCCGATGGCCAGCACGTGCATGACGGGACCCCGGCCCTTGTAGGCCGCGTGCTTCTCCACGGCCATGCGGGCGGTGACCTCGATCCAGTCCCGGTTGTTGTACTGGGCAAGGCCCACGCCCTTGGCGATGAGGCCCATGAACTGGATGTCGTTTTCGCAGCAGGTCATCACGAAGCGGCCGGGACAGTGGATGCCCGGGTACTTCTTGGAGTGGCACATGATGAGCTTCATGTGGACGGTCTTGCCGGCGTACCGGTCCGGGTGGTCCATGACGTCCACGTACCACACGCCGAAGTCGTCGTCGGGGATGTCGATGACCTCCTGATTGAGGTCGAAGGGGCACTCGTCGCCGGTGAGGTAGTCCTCGCTGGTGCCGTCCTCCATCTCCAGATAGATGTCCGCCCGGCGGTTCACCATGCGGAGGTTCCGCTTGCGCAGAGCGTCCCGCAGCTCCGGCGTGCAGCGGTTGAACACCAGCATGTCCGCGTTGGTGATCTTCTCCATCATCAGCTGGCCCATGTTCTTGGCGTACATCTCGAAGGTGGGGGCGTGGACGAAGGTCATGATCTGGTAGAGGACCCAGTTGGCCGGCAGGACCTCTCTGTAAAGGCGTTCCATCTGCCACATGCCGTTGTACTCGATGAGCACCTGCTTGGGGTGGTACTGCTTCTCCAGCTCCTTGAGCCGGGAGCATTTCAGGTCCTCCTCGTCCTCAAAGGTGACGACCGTCACATTGTCCAGGGCGTTTTTCTCGTACTCCTCCTCGCCCTCCTCGCAGCAGAGCAGGAGCGTGGGCTCCTGGCGGGCGAAGCCGTCCTCCAGGATGCCGTTGATGAAATTGGTCTTGCCGGCGTCCAGGAAGCCGGCCACCAGATAAACAGGAATATCAGCCATGGTAAAGTGCGTTTCCTTTCCAAACTTACAAGCCGAAGAGCTGCGCCAGCTTGTCCTCTTTCAGCTCCGCGCCGATGACGCAGAGGCGTCCCGTGTAGTCGGGATGGCCGGGGCGGACCTGGTGCTCCTCGGGCACGAAGTCGAACTCGATCCACGCGCCGTTCTCGCCGGAGACGATGCCCTTGGCCCGGAGGATCTTGCCGTACTCGCCGGAGTCCAGGGCGGTCAGGATGCGCTCGATGTCGGCCCGGGCGAACACCTTGGGCGTCTCCTTGCCCCAGGAGGTGAACACCTCGTCGGCGTGATGATGGTGATGATGGTGGCAGGAGCAGCTGGGATCGTCGCACTCGTGGTCGTGGTCGTGATGGTGCTCGTGCTCGTCGTGGTCGTGATGGTGCTCGTGCTCGTCGTGGTCGTGATGGTGCTCGTGCTCATGGTCATGATGATGTTCATGCACATGGTCGTGCTCGTGTTCATGCTCGTGGGCGTGCTCCGCCTCGTCGGCGGCGTGCTCGGCGCGCATCTTCTCCAGCAGCTCGTCGGCCAGGGACACCTTCTCCATGGCGGAGAGGATCACCTTGCCGTCCAGCTGGTCCCAGGGGGTGGTGAGGATGGCGGCGTCGGGGTTCTTCTCCCGCAGCATGGCCGCGGCGGCCTCCAGCTTCTCCTGGGTCAGCTTCTGGGTCCGGGAGAGGATGATGGCCCCGGCGGATTCGATCTGGTTGTTGTAGAACTCGCCGAAGTTCTTCATATAGACCTTCACCTTGGTGGCGTCGGCCACGGTGACGTAGCTGTCCAGCACCATGTCGGGGATCTCGGAAATGGTGTTCTGCACGGCCACCACCACGTCGCTGAGCTTGCCCACGCCGGAGGGCTCAATGAGGATGCGGTCCGGGTGGAACTGCTCCTGCACGTCCTTCAATGCCTTGCCGAAGTCGCCCACCAGGGAGCAGCAGATGCACCCGGAGGACATCTCGGAGATCTGGATGCCGGACTCTTTCAAAAAGCCGCCGTCAATGCTGATCTCGCCGAATTCGTTTTCGATCAGCACCAGCTGCTCACCCTGGAAGGCCTCGGAGAGGAGCTTCTTGATGAGGGTGGTCTTGCCGGCGCCCAGGAATCCGGAGATAATGTCGATTTTCGTCATGAAATCAAGTCCTTTGCCATAAAATTTTTGACCGACATTATCTTACCATTAAAAATAAAAAATGCAACTCCTATTGGGACAAAAATGCCGGTTCCGCCCTATTTCCGCCCTTCCGCCTTCAGCCGGGCCTGAAAATTCCGGGCCTCCGCCGCGGCGGTGCCGGAGAGGAGCAGAAGGCACAGAAGGTTCGGCAGGGCCATCAGGGCGTTGCAGATGTCCGCCAGGCGGAACACCGTCTCCAGCTGTACCACCGCGCCCCAGAAGGCCGTCAGGGCAAAGACGGTCCGGTACAGGGAGAGCCCGCGGCCGCCGGTGAGATATCCGAAGGCGGTCTCCCCCTGGTAGGCCCAACCGATGATGGTGGAGAAGGCGAAGAGAGTCACGCAGACGCACACCAACACGGCGCCGGTCCGGCCCAGCACGGTGGAAAAGGCCAGGATGGTCAGCGCCGCGCCGTCGGTGCCCCGGGCCTCCGGTGTGCCCAGGACCCCGGAGGCGCAGATGGCAAGGCCCGTGACGGTGCAGAGGATCAGCGTGTCGAACACGATGCCGGTCATGCTGACGTAGCCCTGACGGGCGGGGCAGTCGGTCCGGGCAGCGGCGGCAGAGATGGCGGCGGAGCCAAGCCCTGCCTCGTTGGAAAACACGCCCCGGGCCACGCCCCAGCGCAGGGAGGTGAGGAGCGACCCGGCGGCCCCGCCCGCTGCGGCCCGGGGAGAGAGGGCACAGAGGAACAGATCTCCCACGGCCTGGGGCAGGTTCCGCCAGTTGCCGAGGATGACCGCCAGGCCCGCCCCCAGGTACAGCACCGCCATGGCCGGCACCAGCACCGAGGACACCCGGGCGATGCCCCGGATGCCGCCCAATATGATGACCAGAGCCAGGGCCGCCGTCACCGCCCCCACCGCCGCCGGCGGCAGGGAGAAGGCGGTGTCCAGGGCGGCGGAGATGGAATTGGCCTGCGTGAGGCTCCCGATGCCGAAGGAGGCCCCTACGGCAAAGAGCGCGAACACCGCGCCCAGTACGGCGCCGGGGCGGCCCAGAGTGTCTGCCATGACGTACATGGGACCGCCATAGGGCTGGCCCTGTCTGTCACGGCGGCGGTACTTCACCGCCAGGGTGCACTCGGTGAATTTGGTGGCCATGCCCAGCAGGGCGGAGACCTCCATCCACACCAGGGCCCCCGGCCCGCCGGCGGTCAGAGCCGTGGCCACGCCCACGATGTTGCCGGTGCCGATGGTGGCGGCCAGGGCGGTCATCAGGGCGGCGAAGGGGGACACGCCCCCCTCGCCGCCCCGGCGCGCCTCCCGGCTGAGGACGCTGCGCAGTGCCCAGCCCAGGTTCCGCCAGGGAAGAAAGCCCAGACGGACCGTCAGAAACGCCCCGGTCCCCAGCAGCAGCGCCAGGGTGCCGGGCCCCCACAGGACCCGCTCTGCCGTCCGGAGCCACGTCTCCAAAGCCGCCATGGACCCGCCCCCTTTTTTTCATATGTACCAGCATACGGCGGCCTGACGGGGATTTATGCCTGAAAAAACGCGGCGGGCACCCCGTTGGGGAAGCCCGCCGCGGTGAAAGGGGCCGCCGGAGGATCAACCCTCCATATGACGGCCCAGAAAGGCGGCGATGGTCTGGGCCAGCTTGTACTCCGTCTCGCCGGTGACGGCGCCGTCGGCCGAGATAAACAGCACCAGGCCCAGAAGGTCCCCCTCCGCCAGAATAGGCGCCGCCACGGCGACGGTGAGCTTGTCGCTGCCGTCGCACACCGGGATGGGCTGTCCCTCTCCGGCAAACTGATAGATCCTGCGGGTCTCCATGATCTGCTCCAGGTCCGCCGTGATCCGCTTGCCCATCAGCTCCCGCTTTCCTCCGCCGGCCACGGCGATCACCGTGTCCCGGTCTGTGACGGCGCAGACGGCGCCTGTGGAACGGCTCATGGTCTCGCACAGCTCCCCGGCGAAGTCCTCGATGCCGCCCAGCAGGGAATACTTTTTGAAGATCACCTCGCCGTCCCGGCTGGTGTAGATCTCCAGAGGATCGCCGTCACTGATAACATTGGCATGGAACACCTTGTCCGGACGCCGTTTTGCGGTCTGGACGATGGTGACAGGTGAGATATGCTCCATGCCCTGCTTAAAATTTGCGGTGCCCTCCCCAACCGGTGCCATGGCGGCCACCGCCTCCGGCTGCTCCACCGGCAGCGTCCCGGAGCGGAGGATGGCGTCCACATCCGCCTGGAGCTGGATCTCCAGGTGATCCTCGTACACCTGGATCTTCCGGATGATCAGCTCCAGATCGTTGCGCTCCAGGGTGTCCTTTCGGAGAATATCCCCAAAGACCTCCATGGCGGTGCGGGCGGCCCGGTTCACCTGAATGATGGTGTTGCGCTTGTCCGAGAGCATATCGATCTGGTGCCGGATGCCCTCGATCCTTTTCTGAAGGTCGGCCTCCAGTTCGTCGTAGGTCTCCGACAGAAGCTCCTCCTGCTCCGGGTGCTTCATGAGATCCCGGATGCGCTGGCGCTTGGTGACCTTCAGCTCCTCCTGGAGATCGGAGAGTACCTCCGCCAGCCGGTCGGCGCTCTGCTCCGTCTCCTGCACATCCTCCTGCTCCCGGGCCAGATCCTCGTTGAGCCGCGTCAGCATATCCGCCGAGTTCTCCATCACCTGCCGGACATAGGTTTTCAGCAGCTCGTCCAGCTTATCGGTGCGGATGTGGTGGGAGGTGCAGCCCGCCCGGCCCCGCCGGTGGTAGGTGCCGCAGGTGTAGGCGCTTTTTAGATCGCTGCGGCTCATTGCGAACATGGGGCTGCCGCAGTCCCCGCACACCAGAAAACCGGAGTACACATTGTCGTACTTTTTCACTCCCCGGTAGTTGGAGGTGGTACGCTTTTCCCGCAGCGCCCGGGTGGTGGCGAAGGTGCGGTAGTCGATGATGGCCTGGTGGTGGTTTTCAATGACGATCTGCTCGTCCTCGTCCCGGAGGATGTCCTTGCCGTTGATCTTCTTCCGGGTGTACTTCCCCTGGCGCAGGGTGCCGATGTAGAAGTCGTTGTCCAGGATGCTCTGCACCGTCACAATGGCCCAGTCCCGCTTGACCGTCCGATTGTACTCCTTTCCGGCGGCCTCCTTCCGGTCCCGCTCTGCCATGCGGGGGGTTGGGATGCCCTGGTCGGTGAGGTAGTTGGCGATTTTCTTGTAGCCCCAGCCCTCCTCGTTATAGAGGCGGAAGATGGTGCGGACGATATCCGCTTCGGTGGGGACGATCTCAAACTCCTGCCGCTGGTTGATGATGTAGCCGTAGGGCGCGGCGCAGATCCATTTTCCGTCGGCCTGCCGCCGCTTGATGACATTGCGTACCTTTTTGCTGGTGTCGGTGACGGGCATCTCGTTGATGAGGAACTGGAACTGGATCTTCAGCCAGTCGTCGTCGTTGGGGAAGTCGATACCGTCCCCGATGGAGATGATCCGCACCCCGGCGTCCCGCAGGTCCTCCAGTTCCACCAGCCCCCGGCTGTTGCGCCGGGAGAAACGGGAGAAGTCCTTGACGATGAGAATGTCGTACTGGCGGGTCACCAGTTTTTTCCGCATGGCCTGGTAGCCCTCCCGCTGCTCGAAGGTGTAGCCGGAGCGGTCCCGGTCCTCGTAGAAGGTAAGGGTGCTGCCGGGAAATTTCTGCTTTACAAAATCCTCGATGATGGCCTTCTGGTTTTCAATGGAGATGTTTTTCTGATCCAGCTCATCGTCCACCGAGATACGGGTGTATCCGGCAATATCAAAGGTCTCGATCACGGGTTGCCGCCCCCTTTCAAGTACCGCTCCATAGCCCGGTCAAACTCGGAGATGTAGTCGGCATCCTGTTTCTTCCGGAATTGGGCATAGATGTCGCTGACCTTCTTCACCGCCGCCTCCCGGGAGATATGCCCCTTGCCCTCCAGCACCTTGCGCCGGTTGTTGGTGAGGAAGCGGTCTGTCTCGCGGAGCCAGTCCTCCATGCTCATAAGCTGCTCGTCCTCTGCCATCAGCTCGGCGTAGTCGATGAACATGGTCACCAGACGGTTGAGCCGGGACAGCTCCTTCTCGTTGAGATAGTTTTTTGCCACCAGAGTATCGCTTTTCAGAATTTTTCCGTCCGGTGCGCCCTTCCAGGTGGTCAGGCCCATGGTGGGGCTGTCCAGAGTAGCCCGTTCCGAAATCAGCTCCGCCGCCGTCTTGCCGGTGACGGCAAAGTGCAGCTTGTTCTGTACGAAGGCATAGAAGGCTTTCGTGGTTTCGCTGTTCTTGTCGTAGTCATAGCTGCACTGCTCAAACACATCGGCGATCTTCTGATAGGCTCGGCGCTCGCTGGCCCGGATCTCCCGGATGCGCTCCAGCAGCTCGTCGAAGTAGTCCCGGCCGAAGGGCTTGCCGTTTTTCAGCATGTCGTCGTTGAGGACAAAGCCCTTGGTGATGTACTCTTTCAGTGTCTTGGTCGCCCACTGGCGGAACCGGGTGGCCTTTTTGGAGTTCACCCGGTAGCCCACGGCGATGATGGCATCCAGGTTGTAGTGCTCCAGGATGCGGCGAACCCGCCGGGAACCCTCCTCCTGAACTGTTTCCATTTTGGAAACGGTTGCGTCTCGGGTGAGTTCCTCCTCCTCATAGATGTTTTGCAAGTGCTTGGAGATGGCGGGAACATTCACATCGAACAGCTCCGCCATTGCCTTTTGCGTCAGCCAGAAGGTCTCGTCCCGAAATACAACACTGACAAACTCCTTCTCGCCGTCATTGTTGTAGAGCAGGATCTCACCCTGCTGCATGGGCGTTTGATCCATAGTATCCCCCTTTCAACAATATGGTTTATTTTCATTCTTCTATTTACAGATAACATTGTATATTGGTTTTTCAAAAATTGCAAGCGGAAAATAAAAAACAGGGGGAGGCAATTTTTCGCTGCCTCCCCCGATCGGTTACATGGTCATCGCCTGTTGCTCCTGCTTTTGCGCCAGCACTTCCTTCTCCGCCTGTCGCCGCCGGTTATAGAGCAGCAGATCCCGGGTCTGCTGGTACAGGTCTGCCTCTCCGGACAGGAAGACCGCCACCAGATAGTTCTGTGCCTTGTACTGCTGGTAGAGCGGCTTCAGCGATTCCCGGAATGCCGCGTCCTCTTTTTCCTCTCTGGTCAACCAGAGCTCTACGATCTTGTTTTGTTCCCTTACTTCCATGCGCAATGGGCTGTCATCTCCTCTCCAGTATTTTCCTCTTTGCGGAGGAAAAATATTCACATGGTCTGTTGCCAAGTCTGTTCTTCTTCGTGATCGTCCTCGGCATGGCCTTGGGCGATTTTCTTTTGCTGCTTCTTACGGAGCGTCTTCCTGTCTGTATGCGGATGTGTGGTGGTAGCGTCCATCACGGGAGCAGACCCCTGGCCGCGCTCCAGAGCGTGTCCAAGCTGGACCACACCACCCACAGCACCAGCCCAGTCAGCGCCAGGGCCGCCAGTCCCAACAGCAGACTGGTCCATGGAATGTCTGGCAGACTCAGTCTGGGCAGCCTGATGCCGCGCAGAGAAAAACGCTTCTCGTTCCGCTTCCCAGCCTGTCGCAGTATCGCCCGTATCTCCGCCACATCCCGCGCCAGTGCCTCCATCTGCGCCTGGGTGGGGTACGGCTTCCTCCGGCTGGAAGCCTCCCGCAGAAGGGCTGTGTGGGCCTCCGTGTGCCGCTCCAGATTCTCCAGAGCCTTGCTCTGCTCTGCCGTCAACTGATACAGTGCGCTGATCATCAGCAGTAAATTGTCCCACTCCTCCTGGCTGGGACAGGTCTGAGTTGCTACTGGCTGTGAAGCGTTCCTCCGCTTCAATTCCTCCATGGGCAAGCGCTGCCCGGATTCTGAACTCATGTTCCATGACCTCCTTGGTGTACTTTCCG
This sequence comes from Dysosmobacter sp. Phy, assembly GCF_054476235.1. NCBI lineage: Bacteria > Bacillati > Bacillota > Clostridia > Eubacteriales > Oscillospiraceae > Dysosmobacter > Dysosmobacter sp. Phy. Next base: position 768,376 of record NZ_CM136997.1, on the reverse strand, counting down.
TCGTGGAGCCGGTCATCCCGGCACTTCATTCCCTTTGGTGTGGTGTAGGTGATATTCTTCCGGCTGTCCGTCCAGCGCACTTCGTAGCCCTCACTTTTCATCAGAGCAATGAACTCCTCCTTGGTAGAGGCATACCGCATACACTGATCGATGGTGTTCATCAGTCGGAACTTCCAGCTCTCCCCCTTGGCGGCGGAGCGGTACTCCCGGCTGCTCATGCCCTTGGTCTTTTTCGGTTGTTGCTTCTCCAAAACAGAAAAACCATATTTCATACAAAGCTCATCAGAGAGTGCACGCAGGTTTTTCAAGGTGCTTGGTCCCTGCCGAAGCATTTTCCCGGTTTCGTAGCACACCGAATTGACAATGAAATGCGTGTGGATGTGTTCGGCGTCCGTGTGGGTGGCGATGAGCACCTCACTGTCCGGCCACGCCTGCTCCGCAAACTCCTGCGCCACCTGGTGCGCCAACACTCCGGTAATCTCCTCGTCCGGTGAGAAGGACTGGACATAGTGATAGAACCAAACGGGGCTGTCCTTTCGGTGCATCTGCCGGGTGGCAATGAACTCCTGAGCAGCCAACTGTGGCGTGCAGTTCTGTCCCTTGACCAACTGCCAGCCGTCCTCTTGCTCGGTTTTCTGTTTCTGAGACACATAGCCAGCCACGCCATGAAGCGCTCCAGCGGACTGACTCTTGTATCGAATGAATGTAACCGTAGCCATCAGGTCCGCTCCTGTTCCGCCAGTTCCCGCAGTTTGAGATAGACCTGGCTGAGTGTCTGCCACGCATCGTCCAGATGGACTTCTTTGATCCTGCCCATGTTGCACAGCACCACCAGTTGGTTGATGTTGCGCCCGACGCCCTTGAGTTCATGGGTGATCTCCTCCAGCCCTTCTACCACTACGACCTTGTGCCGCAGCGCCGCCGCACGCACATACGCCCCTACCGGCATTTGCGCTGTTTCTGCTTTTGCCGCAATGCTGTCATATTGCTCCTGCGTGAGTCGGAGCGTGATCCGCACTTCTTTTTTCTGTTTCATGCCATACCTCCATTTTCTCGTCCCCACCAAACGAGAGCCCAGCGTAGCGGGTCCCGTTTGGAAAGGAGACAGTGTGTAATGAACGAGCTTTCGGCTTTAGCCGGAAGCGAATGATGTGGAACTACTGTCGACGCAGTGGGTCCGGGCTTCTGCCCGGAATCCGCCGGTTTCCGGCGGGGCCAAGTCCGACAAAGTCGGACGAAGGCTCTGCTTGCCCTCCCAAAGGGAGGAATCCGCGTCCCCGGCCCTCTCCGCTCCTCCAGTCGAGTGCTTAACGATAGCAGGGTCAACAGGGTCGACTGCTGGGACACCCTGGGTATCGTCACTTTCGGCACGCTGCAGCTCAATGAGCCGCCTTCCGTTGCTGCGGCGCACCACAGCGGAAATGCCGATTTTCCTTAGTGCGTCAAGGTTTTGCAGGATCTGTCTGGACACTTTCTTGGGCGAGATACGCTCCACGTCTACAGGGTCGATTTGTTCAGACAGCTCTGTGGGAGTGCCGATAAATTCGGTTCGGTCACGCATCAGTTCAGAGAGGAGATAAACGATGCGGTCGCCCAGCAGCTCCGGCTGTGTCCGGCTGTCCGACACCAACTGCCACACATTGTCACCGCTGCGTTCCAACTCCAACTCCCGGTATTCGATGTCCCGGCCCACGCAGGTCAGTCTGGCCTTGCCGCTGCCCCGCTTTTCTTCCACCAGCGTGAAGCTGGAATCCACTGCGCCGCTGATGGCGGTGGTGCCAGAGATCCGATGGAACACATCTTCCGCCTTTTCTTTCCGCAGATGGTGGATGAGCAGGATGGCAATGCCGTGCTTGTCCGCCAGCCGCTTGAGCACAGACAGATCCCGGTAGTCATTGGCGTAGGTGGCGTCGTGGATCGGACGAACCATCTGCAGGGTGTCAATGATGACCAGCACGGTGTCGGGGTGTGCGGCGACAAATGCGTCCACCTGTTCCTCCAGTCCCTGACCGATGAGGTCGCACTCGGTACAGAAGTGGACGCTGCTTGGTGCGTCCTCCGTGATCTCAAACAGCCGGTTCTGGATACGGAGGACGGAGTCCTCCAGGCAGAGATAGAGGGTGGTACCCTGCTTGGTGGTCATGTTCCAGACAGGTTCTCCCTTAGCCACCGTCACCGCCAGCCACAGGGCAAGCCAGGACTTGCCCACCTTTGGTGAGCCAGCCAGGATGTGCAGACCCTGAGAGATCAGGGTATCCACCACAAAATTGGGCGGCTCCAGCGGACGATCCATCAGGGTTCTGCCGTCTACTGTGATCAGGGGATGGTTCATTTTGTTGCTCATGTTTGGTACCTCCATTTCAAGAATTTGAATACAAAAAGCTCCCACCTCAAAAGAAGTGGGAGTAGTATTCATTTTGATTTTGAAATGGTTTGTGGTAGAATAGAGCAAACGGAGGTGAGCCAATGACGACCTATCAGATCTACGAACTCTCTGCCCGGGCGGTGATGAGCTATGCCATGGAGCAAGACGGCGTTTTCACCTTTACCCTGAACCGCAGCGCCACCGAGCACTGCAAGGTACCGGGAGCCAGGCACGAGCAGGACAGCTGCGCTATGTTCCACCAGCTGATGTACCAACTCCACGGGGAGGGCTGGCGGGAGCGTGGCGAGGAGAAGGTCACGGCTCTTTCCGATGTGTTGTTCTATATGGACTTCGCCGGCATCTTCGACCGGCGTGGAACCGGGAAGACGCAGCAGGCCCGCCGGGAGAAGGCCAGAGACATGTTCCGTCCCGAGGGGATCACTCTGGACTTCGGCAGCGGCCCACACCGCTATGTGGCTTTTGAACGCTCCGCCAGCATGAGCCGCCAGTCCCGCCTCTCCTTCATCTGGGCGGAACTGTACGAGCCCATGCGCCAGCGGATCATGCTGAATATGGAACTGGGCCGATGCCAACTCAGTAAACTCTACGCCTACAATGGTCTCATGTTCTCCAGCGGAACCCGGGTAGACGGCATCCGCATTGACAAAAATCACCGGGTCATCGTCATAGACAATCCAACCAAGAGAGTGGAGCGAGCCCCTGTCATCACCCTGCGGGAAGACAGAGAGCCGGGAACCTTCTACCGGGCAGATACACTGGAAGATCTGGACATCACCTGCTTTGACGGCGTGGGCCTCATCTCCAAAGAGTATGCGGAGGTAGTGGACAAGGCCTGCTGCGGCATCCACACCCACACCTCCTTCCAGATCCGTATGCCCTACATCAAGGGGATGCTCCATCAGGTGGATTTCAAGGATTTTTTGAAGCGCAGCGGCACCCAGAGCATCGTAGACATCTGGGGCAAGTCGCACCCTGTCCGCAATGTAGACATCATCCTCACCCGCAGTCAGTTCAAAGCCTACGGCTGGCTGCGGGAGAACAATATGACCTGGGAGGACTACTGGGACGCCTTTCGGGACTACAACCACGCCCTGTACATCACCAACCTGAGCAAGACGGAGCCGGAAAAGCTGGTGGAGCTCAACTACCAATTTCTCTCCACCCTCTCCATCCAGCCGGAGGAGTTCCGCCCTGCCGACCTGCCGGAGGGCTGGGACCACAGCCCGGAGGATGATTCCCGGCAGTGGCTGACCAAGGCCACCGAGACGTCCTACTATAACTTTCGTGCCAACGAAGCATATCAGCGAGAATATTTTCGCCGGGGCCTGAGCCAGCCCAAGGGGAGCCGCGCGCACATCATGGCCCGGGTACTGGAGAAAAATCCGAAGTTTATCCGCGAGCCTATTTACGTGGAACAGCTGGACGGACAGGCCCGGAAGATCCTCCGAGGATATGCCGTTGGGCGGTTGCTGGTGCCAGGGGACAACCGTTTTCTCTCCGGTGATCTGCTGGAGTTGCTGCGGCAGTTGATCGCGCCCCGTGTGTTCCAGTTGCCCGGTGAGCGGGACTTCTGCAACCAAGTGCTGGGAGACTTCTTCGCGGAGGACTGTTTCTTTGCTCCTGGTGCAGCCTATGACCATGAGGACAGCTGCACCCTTCTCCGCAACCCTCACATCGCCCGGAACGAGGAATTGCAGCTGTCGGTGTACCCAGAGGGAGACGACCTGCGCCAACACTACCTGGGCCACCTCACCGATGTGGTCATGGTGACCGCTGACAGTTTGGCAGCGGAGCGGCTGGGCGGCGCTGACTACGACGGCGACCTCATCAAGACCATTGCCGATCCCATCCTGAACCGCTGTGTGAAGCGGAACTATGATTACGATGTCCATCAGCAGCTCTCCAACAACGCCAACCTGCCCCTGCTGAAGATTCCCGCTCTATCAGCAGCCAAGTCCGACGCCAACGACTGGCAGGCCCGGTTTCAGACGGTGGAAAACACCTTTGCCGCCCGCATCGGACAGATCTGCAACGCAGCTTTAGACCGCAGCGTCATTGCCTACAACGACCACGCTGACCCGGAGGAGCGCAAGCGGTGCCGCCGGGACTTGGAGGCTCTGGCCATCTACAGCGGCCTGGAGATCGACGCGGCCAAGACCGGCGTGCGTCCTAACCTGGATGAATTTCTGGGTGGGCGGAAGGTGAAGCGCACTCCTTTCCTCCAGTACAAATATCTGTTGGAACGTGCGGAGGAGCGTAACCGCACCTGGTACGAGCCCACCCACCGGGAGCGTCTGGAGGCATTCTTTGCCGGGATCGACTGGGACACGGTGGACTCCCCGGTGGAGCGGTTGCCCTGGCTGGCCCGCCAGCTGGAGCGCAACACGCCGAAGGTTCAGGAGAAACCGGCAAAGGACGGCGAGTTGTTCGCTTTTGCCCAGGAACGAAGTTGGAAGAAACAGCTGAATGAGAACATTCTTTCTTCTGTCTCTGCCTTGCTGTGGGACTACGAGCACTGCCTCTCCCGCGTCCGGGCCTGCCGCGCCCCCGCCAAGGGACAGCAGCGGAAAACGGACATTGACCGCATCCTCTACGCCAGAGGACAAGAGGAACTCTGCGACAGCGACGAACTGTATGCCTTCTTCCAGCAGCTCTCCCCGGAGCGTATCGCCGCTCTGCGAAAGGAGATTGTGGAACAGCAGTGGCACCTGATGACAGAAGCACAGAGAGAAACATTCCTGCGGGAGTGGCTGCCGGAGGGAGCCAACTACTACGACCTCCTGACCGACTTCCGCCATGGCGGGTTCCGTCTGCTGGGTGATCTGGTCTGCGACAGCGACGATCTGGAGGCAGCGCGGGAACGGAAGCAGCTCCGCCGCCCGGCGGACTCCCCGGCCTTCCAGAAGATGATGGAGGCCTATCTGTCTGCCCCCTTCAGCGGCAACGAGCGGGCCGTGGTGTCCAAGGTTTGCCGCAAGCTGCTGAATAAGATTATCCGGCCCAGTCTGGCGGTACCCTATGTGGTGGCCCTGGGTAAGCGGAACCTGCTGTGGGATCTGCTGCCGGACCATATCGAGGAACATGTTCTGGAGGTGGACCATGCTGAATGAGTGGAAGGAGTTTCAGGACTACACCGGTGTGGTAAACTACACTGCCCGGAACAAGCAGGACACCACCTACCTGGGCCGGTTCACATTCGACACTATTCTGGACTTTGAGGGGCTCAACCGGGTACTGACCATCCTGGCAAGAGGATTTCTGTTTCATAATGAGAATGGCAGCCCGGTCAAAGCGCCCCGGGAACGCATCGACTATGCCAAGCGGGGCCTGTGCGCCTGGTGCAGTGTGCCGGACAGCGAAAAAGCCACGCCCCGGGAGGCGTGGCAGTTCGGCAGTGATTTTGGAAAACTCCATAGGGATTTTCCCGGCCTTGTGGAGGAAAACGGCAGTGGATGGTTTCACCGCCATGTACATCGAGTGGTGGATTTCGTGCGGGAAAATCCCGGACGGGTATCCAGCAGCGCCCAGAAGAAGTGTGCTGCCATTGAGAAAGGCTTTGACCATGCCTGGCAGGACAAGGTGATCCAGATGCAGATTCCCCTGTTCGCCCCCACCACCAAGGGACAGTGGGGCCTGCGGTTTGACAGCTTTCTGGCCCAGGCCCTGGATCTGGGGCCGCTCCGGAATAAGGAGTTGGAACTGCTGCCCACGCTGGTGGAGCAACTTCGCAGTCTCACGCCTAAGGGCGTTCCCGTGGAGATGGTGGAGACGCTGGCGGCCTACTACTTTGCCAACAAGCCGGAAGATTCCGACTGGGTGGTGCTGCCGGTGGCAAACTTTGACGCGTACTTCGGCACCACCAGCTTTGGACGGAAGTATCTTAGGCAGATCCCAAAGACCATTTTGGAGCGCTCCGAAACTGGCTTTGGATTGTGCCGGTACCGGCTGGGGGAAGCTATCGTTATTGAGTAGATAAAATCAGGCATCCATCTCCGTTTCTTCCACTGGAGATGGATGCCTGTTCGTTTCAAAATGATTCAGTTCGTTTGCCAGTTCCCACGCCAGACGGAATCCGCAGATAAAACTGTCCACGGAGCGTTCCTCCGCAATCAGGCCCTGTGCGTCCATGATCCGGAGCACCAGTTTTCTCTCGGGTTTTTCCAGGCGCTCGATGAGTTGCCGGTGACAAGTCTCGATTTCCTGCTCGGCCTCCTCCATAGGCACCGGAGTGTAAAATCTGTCATACAGTCGCTTCAGCGTATCGTGCATGTGTTTCGCCTCCTTACAGCGCAACAACATATCACAGTCTTTCAGCAAAATCCACTGTAAGTTTCGCATCATTTTTCATATGCCGTACCGCCTTGACCCCTTGCCCTGCAATCTTCTATAAATAAAAAATGTTATCGGGGAAGCCCCTATGGAATACATGACAGTGCGGGAGCTCACCGCCCACATGAGCATATCCCCCAACGAAGAATGGGCCATTTCAGGGGGCAAAAGAGAGGGTAGCGAAAGAAGATTTTTTATGGTAAAGTAAGGATACAAGTTGCGGCTGCGGCAGCTGCGGCGAAAATATCATCGGAAAGAGCCATGGCTCTTTCCGGTATGGGGAACCCCATACCGGAACATCCCTGCCTGCGGGAAATACAGGGACGGGCGCTGCTGCCCGGAAGGAGGAACTGTGAGATGAAAAAACGATTTTTAAGCCTGCTCTGCGTGCTGGCCCTCTGCCTGGGCTTGCTCCCCGTCACGGCGCTGGCGGCGGAAGAAATTAAGCTGTTTATAGGCGGTCAGCAAATCACAGAAAGCGGCTGCTATGAAAACAAAAATGGAACTTGGACAAAGGTTGACGGTACAGAACCTACCAACGGTCAGTTTTCCTATGATGCCGCCACCTTCACCCTTACGCTGAATAAGGCGGAGATTACTAACAATCAAACTGTGAATGTTGCAGAAGGTTACACCTATGACGGTAGCGTGATTGCCTTTAGTCAAACTGCCGATGTTTCTCTCAAAATAGTAGTATCCCAAGGAACGAGTACCATAACGGGAACCGGCGGGATTCGTGTAGAGTCCACGACTGGAAATGCCTCCTTGTCTATTAAGGGTTCTGGCAGCTTAGATGTCGAACCGAAAGGGAGTAATTCAGGAATTACGCTTTGTAGTTCAAAGAATACGAACCTGGATATCGACGGTGCGGATGTTACAGCTTCATCTCCTTCCCTATATGGAGTTTATCTACTATCTGATACCGCCACATCCACTTCTACTATTACGGTAAATAATGGCAGCCTGACCACCGGTGGCAATGGTAGTGTCGGAATTTACTATTATTGGTCTGGCACGAACAATGCTGGCACTTCCAGCCTGACCGTCAGCGGCAACGCAGTGGTGGATACAAGAAACAGTCAAATAATGGCTCAGAATAAGGAAACGGTTGTTCAGGTTGGTGCAGGCAGCGGTGGCAACGGAGGTATCGTCTTTAACGGCAAGAGCGGCACTGTCTACGGCGATGTGACCTTGGAGGACGACCTTGAAATTGCGAGCGACGAGACCCTGACCATCCCGGATGATTCCTCTCTTAACAGTAATGGCAAGCTGACCAACAACGGCAAGATCATCGTGGATAACGGCGGCAAGCTGGAGGGAACCATTAACGGCAGTCAGCCGCCGAAGATTACCACCGAAAGACTGAACGATGGCACGGTGAACACCAAGTATAACCAAACCCTTGTAGCCAGCGGAGATGCCACCATTACATGGAGTTCCAGCGATTTGCCTAATTGGTTGACGCTGAACAGTGATGGCACAATCTCCGGCACCCCGACAGCGGCGGGGGCTTCTACCTTTACCGTGACCGCCACCAATGCCAGCGGCAGCGACAGCAAGGAATTTACACTGACGATCAGCGAGCCCGCACCAATCTACACTATCTCCGCCGATGTTGATCCCGTTGGTGCAGGTACCGTGTCCGGCGGAGGCAAGTACACAGCGGGTACATCTGTCACCCTCACCGCTACCAACAATCCGGGCTACCGCTTCGTGGGCTGGGTGGAAAGCGGCACGACTGTGAGTACCAACCCCAACTATACTTTCGTGGCCAACAGCAACCGCAGCCTCACTACTCAGTTTGACAGGATTTCCTCCGGCGGCGGTGACAGTGATCCCACCTACTCTATCACGCTGCCCAGCCGGGTCACCGGCGGCGAACTCAAGCTCTCCCGGCGCTATGCCGAAAAGGGGGAGACCGTGACCCTGACCGCTATCCCCGACGAGGGCTACGAGCTGGACACCCTGACGGTCACTGACAGCAAGGGCAAAGAAATCGACCTAACCCATAAGGGCGGCAACGAGTACACCTTTAAGATGCCCGCCGGGCGGGTGGAGATTGAGGTCTCCTTCCGGGAGATCGCGGTGGAGCTGCCCTTCACTGATGTGCCGGAGGGCGTATGGTATGAGGACGCCGCTGCCTATGTCTATGAACACGGCCTGATGGCAGGCATCAGCGCCACCACCTTTGCCCCCGACGCTACCACCAGCCGCTCCATGATCGCCACCATCCTCTGGCGCATGGCAGGCAGCCCCGTGGTCAACTACGCCATGGATTATACCGATGTGGCTCAGGGCCAGTGGTATTCCGAGGCCATCCGCTGGGCGTCCAGCGAGGGCATTGTGGGCGGCTACGGCAACGGCCTGTTCGGCACCAATGACCCCATCACCCGTGAGCAGTTTGCCGCCATGCTGTATCGCTTCGCCCAGGAGCAGGGCTATGATGTGTCCATCGGTGAGAACACCAATATCCTGTCTTATACGGATGTGGCGGATCTCAGTGAGTATGCCATCTCCGCTATGCAGTGGGCCGTGGGCGCCGGGATCATCAACGGCACCGGCGACGGCTCCACCCTCACTCCCCAGGGCCAGGCCACCCGCGCCCAGGCGGCGGTCATGCTCATGCGGTTCTGTGAGGAATATGTGACCTGGTAAGCAGCAAACCAAGACGACAGCCCCCGTTGGCCACTGGCCAACGGGGGCTGCTTTTTGATCTTTTTCCGTTTTTTCGGGTACATGACCCCTCCCGAATGCCCACGGTAGAGCCCGCCGGTTTCGTCATGATGTACAATCCAGACCGGTTCTTTTTGCCAGATCCAGCATTCCAAAGCAGAACATCTCCCACCATGTCCATGTTGTCTGTGACGGGTCGCCCTCCCGAATGCGCATGGTGCGGCGGATCTCCTTGGGAATGACCACCCGTCCCAGGTCGTCGATCCGCCGCACGATTCCAGTTGCCTTCATATCGAAAACTCCTTTTGTCTGATTGATTTTGCTCTGCCTGCCCGCTGGCGGCAGCCCCTTGGCAAAAGCTAGTATCCGCAGGATTTGTTTGCCTATGCGGTCTCTTCCCTGGTTTCATTTGCCAGAGACGGTGCACCGCGCGATAGTAGAAAAGTGGAGGCGGACGGCTCTGCAATTTGTGAAAGCTGTGAAAAGAGATCGCAAAATTTTGACATCATCTTGAGGGAATTGACAAAAACGTCAAAATAATCCTGTTGAAATCCTGGAAAAATTAGGCGATTCAAACAACTCTTCCCCAGCTTTTTCGACAGGACCATCCTTGACGGTATTTTTTGCAGGAAGTATAATATATAAAGTAAAATCGGGTCCGAAACAAGTCATTTATCCCCTAAAAAATCAAGGAACCTGCCCGCCCCGCGGACGCGCAGGGAGAGGAGCTGCTGCCATGGCAAAGAGAGATCTAGTAGACCGTTTCCATAAGGGCGAACTGACCGACGGCTGGCGCTGGTTCGGCGCCCACCCGGAGGAAAAACGCGGAAAGGCCGGCTGGACCTTCCGGGTCTGGGCGCCTCACGCTCAGGCGGTCTCCGTGGTGGGAGACTTCAACGACTGGGACGTGTCCGCCTCTCCCCTCAAACAAAAAGGAGAGATCTGGGAGGGGTTTATCCCTGGGCTCAAGCCCTATACTGCCTACAAGTTTGCCGTCCGGGGCGCTGACGGCGCGGTCCACCAGAAGGCGGACCCCTATGGCTTCCATACAGAGACCCGCCCCGCCACCGCCAGCAAGCTGTATGACATCAGCGGCTTCAAGTGGACGGACGCGGCCTTCCGCAAGAAGAAGGCGGCCCGTCCGGTGTACCATGCGCCGCTGAACATCTACGAGGTGCATCTGGGCTCCTGGAAGAAGCGGGACAACGGGGACTTCGTGGATTACAAGGACCTTGCCAGAGAGCTGGCGGCCTATGTCAAGGACATGGGCTACAACGCCATCGAGCTGCTGCCGGTGACAGAGCACCCGCTGGACGACTCCTGGGGCTACCAGTGCACCGGATACTTCGCCCCCACCTCCCGGTTCGGCACGCCCCACGACTTCATGTGGTTCGTCAACCATATGCACAAAAACGGCATCTCCGTGCTGCTGGACTGGGTGCCTGCCCATTTCTGCAAGGACGAGCAGGGCCTGTATCAGTTCGACGGTACCTGCTGCTACGAGTACAGCGACCCCAACAAGTGGGAGCACGCCAGCTGGGGCACCCGGGTTTTCGACTACGGCCGGCCGGAGGTCAAGAGTTTCCTGTTCTCCTCCGCCCGCTTCTGGCTGGAGGAGTACCACATCGACGGATTGCGGGTGGACGCCGTGGCCTCCATGCTGTATCTGGACTATGACCGCCAGGGCGGCCCCTGGACTCCCAACAAGTACGGCGGGCACGAGAACCTGGAGGCGATCGATTTCCTCCGGGAGCTCAACGCCATGGCCTTCTCCGTGGACCCGGATGTGCTGATGGTGGCGGAGGAGTCCACTGCCTGGCCCCTGGTGACCCGGCCTGCCGACGTGGGGGGCCTTGGGTTCAACCTCAAGTGGAACATGGGCTGGATGAACGACATGTGCCACTACCTCAAGCTGGATCCCTGGTTCCGCCAGGACCACCATAAGGACATCACCTTCTCCATGATGTACGCCTTCTCCGAGAACTTCGTGCTGCCCATCTCCCACGACGAGGTGGTCCACATGAAGGGCTCCGTGGTGGGGAAGATGCCCGGTGACTACGAAAATCAGCTGCGCTGCCTGAAGGGCTTCTACGCGTACCTCCTGGCCCACCCCGGCAAGAAGCTCCTCTTCATGGGCGCCGAGATCGGCCAGTGGCACGAGTGGGACTCCGACGGCCAGCTGGACTGGTATCTGCTGGACCAGCCCATCAACCAGAAGATCCACCGCTTCTTCCGGGAGGCCAACGCCTTCTACCAGAAGAACCCGGCTCTGTGGGAGATCGACTTTGGCTGGGAGGGCTTCGAGTGGCTGGTGCCGGACGATAACCACAACAACGTGGTGGTGTTCCTGCGCAAGGACAGCAAGGGCCGCGACCTCATGTGCGCAGTGAACTTCTCCCCCAATACATATGAGGGGTACCGCATGGGCGTTCCGGCCCACCGGCGGTATGTGCCCGTGTTCAATACGGACGACCCCATTTACGGCGGTGACGGCTTCGGCGACACCTCGCCGGTGCCGGTGGAGGCCATTCCCTCCCACGGGCGGGAGCACTCCGCCGCCATCCGCATCCCCGCGTTTGGCGCGGTGTTCCTGCGGGGTGAGGGAACCTTCCCCAAGCCCAGGAAGAAACAACAGGCAAAGGAGATGGAGAAAAAATGAAAAAAGAGTGTATCGCCATGTTGCTGGCGGGCGGCCAGGGAAGCCGCCTCTACGTTCTCACCGGCGATATGGCAAAGCCCGCCGTGCCCTTCGGCGGCAAGTACCGCATCATTGACTTTCCTCTTTCCAACTGCACCAACTCCGGCATCGACACGGTGGGCGTCCTGACCCAGTACCGTCCTCTGGAGCTCAACAGCTACATCGGCAGCGGCATTCCCTGGGACCTGGACGGCACCACCGGCGGTGTCCACATCCTGCCGCCTTATCAGGGCAGCAAGGGCGGCACCTGGTACAAGGGTACTGCCAACGCCATCTACCAGAACATCGGCTTCATCGACCTGTATGATCCGGACTACGTGGTGATTCTCTCCGGCGACCACATCTACAAGATGAACTACGCCAAGATGGTGGAGCGCCACAAGGCCGCCGGCGCCGCCTGTACCATCTCCGTTATGGAGGTGCCCTGGTCCGAGGCGCCCCGCTTCGGCATCATGAGCGTGGATGAGAACGACCTCATCACCGAGTTCGCGGAAAAACCCAAGGAGCCCAAGAGCAACCTGGCGTCCATGGGCATCTATGTGTTCTCCTGGAAGGCTCTGCGCAAGTACCTGACGGAGGACGAGGCCAACCCCAACTCTGAAAACGACTTCGGCAAGAACGTGATCCCCGCCATGCTGGGCAACGGCGAGGTCATGGCCGCCTACCGCTTTTCCGGTTACTGGAAGGACGTGGGTACCCTGGAGAGCCTCTGGGACGCCAACATGGATATGCTCTCTCCGGAGTCCGGCCTGGACCTGCTGGATGAATCCTGGCCCATCTATGCCCGGTCCGTCAACGCGCCGCCGGCTTTTCTGGGCCGCGGGTCCCATGTCAGCCACAGCGCCTTCAACCGCGGCAGCGTCATCGAGGGCGTGGTGGAGAACTCCGTTCTCTCGCCCAACGTGATTGTGGGTGAGGGTGCCAAAGTCAGCTATTCCGTGCTGCTGCCCGGCGTCACCGTGGAACCCGGCGCCGTGGTGAAGTATGCGATCCTGGGTGAAAACTGCCGCATCGGCGAGGGCTGCCAGGTGGGCGGCGCGCCGGAGGATGTCCTGCCCGACTCCTGGGGGCTGACGGTCCTGGCACCCGGCTGCCAGGTGGAGAACGGGCGGAAGGTCCGGCCCGGCATCATGCTGGACCGAAACGGTGAGGAGGTGTCCAAATGAACGGTATGCACGGCATCATCTTTTCCTACGAAAAGCGCAACGACCTGCGGGAGCTGGAGGAGATCCGCTCCGCGTCCTCCGTGCCCTTCGGCGGCCGCTACCGGGCGGTGGATTTCTCCCTGTCCAATCTGGTCAACGCCGGTGTCACCGACGTGGGCATCGTGCTCCATGGCCATTACCAGAGCCTGCTGGACCATCTGGGCACCGGCAAGGACTGGGACCTGAGCCGCAAGCGCGGCGGGTTGAAGCTGCTGCCGCCCTTCGCCTTCAAGGAGAAGTACGGCGAGGGGGCCTTCCGGGGCAAGATGGAGGCTCTGGCCGGAGTCCGCTCCTATTTGCAGGAGATCCGCCGGGACTATGTGGCGCTGATGGACGGTGACCTGGTGGTGAACCTGCCGCTGACGGAGATCTTTGAACAGCATCTCAAGAGCGGCGCCGATATCACCGTGGTCTGCGGCAACGACAGCTTCCGGACTGAGAACGGCACCTATTTCGAGCGGAACAAGGAGGGGCGGATCACCGACGTCCTCTACCACCTCCACACCCCCAGGGGCTACCGGGGCCTGGAGGTCTACATCCTCTCCACCAAGCTGCTGCTGGAGCTGGTGGACGAGTGCGCCAGCCACGACCAGTTCAGCTGGCGGCGGGATGTGCTGCAGGCCAGAAAGGATACCCTCTATCTCAACAGCTACGTCTGGGGCGGCTTTGCCGCGCAGATCCGCTCCGTGCAGGAGTACTATGACCGCAGCATGCAGCTGCTGGACCCCGCCATCCGGGCGGAGCTGTTCTGCCCCGAGCGGCCCATCCGGGCCAAGGGCACCGACAAGTGCTCGTCCTACATCGGGCCGGACGGCCGCTGCATCAACTCTCTGGTGGCCGACGGCTGCAGCATCGAGGGTGTGGTGGAGAACTCCATCCTCTTCCCCGGTGTGGTGGTGGAGGCCGGCGCCGTGGTGCGCAACTGCGTGCTGTTCAAGGAGACGGCGGTGCGCCGCAATGCGGAGGTATCCTATCTGATTGCCGACAAGAACGTGGAGGTCCTGGCGGACCGGACGCTGATGGGCCACAGTTCGTATCCCATCGTGCTGGCCAAGGGCAGCGTCATCTGAGGCGGGGCAGAGCGCCCTGCCTCTGACGGTGCGGCCTGCGGGCCGGAAGTGAACCATTGTTAGGGACGAGGCGTTTTCGCCGCCGAAGGGCGGGATGCCCTGGCGGCGGCGAAAACGCCCGCATTTTTGTGTGTTTGTGTGGGAGGACCCGGCGGGACCGCAGCGGCCCCGGCCTGTTTTCCCGGCCCGTTTCCCACGGGCCGAAAGAAAGGAGTGGACCATGAAGATTTTATATGCGACCAGCGAGGCGGTGCCTTTTTGCAAAACCGGCGGTCTGGCGGATGTGGCGGGCTCTCTGCCTCCGGCTCTGGCTGCCAGCGGCGCTGAGGTGGCGGTGGTGCTGCCCCTGTACCAGAAGGTGCGGGAGCGCTACGGCCATGAGCTGAACTTCCTCTGCTACGACTATGTGGACCTGGCCTGGCGCCACAGCTACTGCGGATTGTTCTCCCTGGAGCGGGACGGCGTGACGTGGTACTTCCTGGACAACGAGCAGTATTTCAACCGGCCGGATCTGTACGGCTACATGGACGACGGCGAGCGTTTCGGCTTCTTTGCACGGGCCGTGGTGCAGATGCTGGACCACATGAAGTTCTGGCCGGAGGTCATCCACTGCAACGACTGGCAGACCGCCCTGGTGCCCGTCTATCTGAAGGACGACGGTGTGCGGATGGACCGCTACCGCTCCATCCGGACGGTGCTGACCATCCATAACATCGAGTATCAGGGCCGCTACGGCAA
Source organism: Dysosmobacter sp. Phy (assembly GCF_054476235.1). Lineage (NCBI taxonomy): Bacteria > Bacillati > Bacillota > Clostridia > Eubacteriales > Oscillospiraceae > Dysosmobacter > Dysosmobacter sp. Phy. The sequence continues at coordinate 753,277 of NZ_CM136997.1, read as the reverse complement.
GCAGACTCTGGGCGATCTGTTCGGCCTGGACCACGGCTGGGCTGACGACGGCACCATCCTCATGGACGGCGACGTGAACCTGCTCAAGGGCGCCATCCTCTGCGCCGACGCGGTCAACGCCGTGTCTCCCACCTATGCCAATGAGCTGAAGATGCCCTTCTTCGCCCACCGGCTGGACGGCATCATGCGCCAGTGCGGCTACAAGGTCTCCGGCGTGCTCAACGGCATCGATATGCAGCGCTACAACCCCGCTACCGATCCCCACATCGCCGCCAACTACTCCGTGAGCGAGATGAGCGGCAAGGAGCGGTGCAAGGCGGAGCTGCAGAAGATGATGGGCCTGCGGGAAGAGCCCTACACCCCCATCGTGGGCATGGTCAGCCGTCTGGTCAGCCACAAGGGCCTGGACCTGCTGTGCGAGGTGATCCACGACCTGATGGAGATGCCCATGCAGCTGGTGATCCTGGGCAAGGGCGACCGGAAGTACGAGGAGTTCTTCAACTGGGCTGCCCAGCAGTATCCCGGCCGCATGGCGGTGCGCCTGGACTACAACGAGGATCTGTCCATGGCCATCTACGCCGGCGCCGATCTGTTCCTGATGCCTTCCAAGAGCGAACCCTGCGGCCTGAGCCAGATGATCGCCATGCGCTACGGCACCGTGCCCATCGTCCGGGAGACCGGCGGCCTGAAGGATACCGTCCAGCCCTACGAGGCCTGGCGGGACGCCGGCAACGGATTTACCTTTGCAAATTACGCAAGTGGTGATATGCTGTATGTGGTCCGTGAGGCCGTGTATCTGTACAAGGACTATCCCGACGCCTTCGGCCGCCTGCGCCAGCGGGCTATGGAGTGCGACTTCAGCTGGGCACGGAGCGCCGGGGACTACCTGCGGATCTACGCCTCTGTCACGGGCCAGACCTGGCCGCCTCAGACCCCCGAAGCGCCCCCTTTTGAGTCTGCTCCGGCGGAGACGCCGGTGACGGAGGCTCCCGCCGAGGCCGCGCCTGTGGAGGAGCCTGCCGCCGAACCTGCTCCCGCGGAGGCACCTGCCGCCGAGGCCGCTCCCGCCGCGGAGAGCGTCCCCGCCGAAGCCGCGCCTGCGGAGGAACCGCCCGCCGAGGCCAAAAAGCCGACCGCAAAGACTGCGGCCAGGAAGTCCGCAGCGAAGAAATCCGCCGCCAAAAAGGCGGAGGCCCCCAAGAAGCCCGCTGCCAGAAGGACTTCCAAAAAGACGGAGAATCCCAAGGAGGAAACCACTAAGGAGGAGGCGTCCGTCTCCGCAGAAGTTCCCAAAGAGGAGAGCGCTCCGGAGAAGGCGCTGGCTGTGAAGCCGGAGTCTGCCCTGGCCGTCAAGAAAGAGAGCTCCAAGGCCCTGACGGTGAAAGAGGAGGGGCCCAAGGCGCTGACCGTCCAGGAGGAAAAGGCAGCCCCTGAAGCGGAATCTGCTCCGAAGGAGACTCCTGCGGAGAAGCCCGCCAAGAAGGCTGCCGGGAAGAAACCCGCCGCAAAAAAGACCGCGGCCAAAAAAGAGACCAGCCAGAAGAAAGGACCCGCCGGCAAGTAAAAGGGCGGAGCGAGAGGATTCATGAAGAAATTTACCACCAAGTCACTGGAAGAAGAACTGTCCGCCAAGCTGATGCTGCACTTCGGCAAGACGGCGGAGGAGGCGCTCCCCGGCGAGATGATGCGGGCCTGTGCCCTGACGCTGCGGGATGTAATGGCACTGCGGGAGGTCGAGACCCGCAGAAAGACCCGCAAGGAACAGAAAAAGCAGGTCCACTACCTGTCTTTGGAATTCCTCATGGGCCGCAGCCTGATGAAGAACGCCTACAACCTGGGGATCCTGCCTCAGCTGCGGCAGGCGCTGGAGAACATGGGCTTTAAAGCGGCAGATATCTTTGAGATCGAGCCCGACGCGGCGCTGGGCAACGGCGGCCTGGGCCGTCTGGCCGCCTGCTACCTGGACTCCATGACCACCCTGGAGATCCCGGCCACCGGCTATTCCATCTGCTATGAGCTGGGCATCTTCAAGCAGAAGATCGTGGAGGGCCAGCAGGTGGAGCTGCCGGACAACTGGAAGGACCTGGGCGCCGCCTGGCTGCTGCCCAAGCCTGCTGAGGCCCAGGAGGTCCGCTTCGGCGGCAAGGTCCGGGAATTCTGGGACAACGGCCATCTGCACATTATCCATGAGGATGCCACCGTGGTCCAGGCGGTCCCCTGCGACATGGAGATCGCCGGCTACGGCACGGAGCACGTCAATGTCCTGCGGCTGTGGGACGCCCGGTCCACCAAGCCGGTGGACATGTCCCTGTTCTCCCGGGGCGAGTATCTCAAGGCCGCCGAGGAGGAGGCCATGGCGGAGACCATCGCCAAGGTCCTCTACCCGGAGGACAATCATCTGGAGGGCAAGTCCCTGCGGCTCAAGCAGCAGTACTTCTTCGTCTCCGCCACCATGCAGTCCATCGTGGCCAAGCACCTGGAGACCTGCGGCACCCTCCACAACTTCCATGAGAAGAATGTCATCCAGATCAACGACACCCACCCGGCCCTGGTGATCCCGGAGCTGATGCGGCTGTTCATCGATGACGCCGGCATGGACTGGGACGAGGCGTGGCGCATCACCACCCAGTCTGTGGCCTACACCAACCACACCGTTCTGGCGGAGGCCCTGGAGCGCTGGCCCCAGAACCTCTTCGAGCACTTCCTGCCCCGGATCTGGCAGATCACTCTGGAGATCTCCCGCCGCTGGCAGGAGAAGGTGGAGGACTTCTACCACGATCCCCGCAAGACGGAGAAAATGGCCATCGTCTGGGGCGGCGAGGTCCGCATGGCGAACCTGTGCATCGCCGGCGGAATGGCTGTCAACGGCGTCAGCGGCCTCCACTCCGAGATCCTGCGCAAGGATGTGTTCCGGGACGCCTGCGGTATGGAGCCATGGAAGTTCCGCAACGTCACCAACGGCATCGACCACCGCCGCTGGCTCAGTGAGATCAATCCCCGGCTGGACAGCCTCATCAAGGAACTGACTGGCGGAGACGAGTACCTTCTGCACCCCCAGGCGTTGAAGAAGCTGGACGCCTTTGCCGACGACCGGACCGTTCTGGATCGGCTGGCCGAGATCAAGCTGGCCAACAAACGGGATTTCGCCGCCCATGCCAAAAAGACCCGGGGCGTGATCCTGAATCCGGACGCCATCTTCGACGTGCAGGTCAAGCGCCTGCACGAATACAAGCGGCAGCTTTTGAATGTGCTGCACATCATCGCGCTGTATCAGCGGCTGCAGGATGATCCCAATGCCATCACCCAGCCTCACACCTTCCTCTTCGGGGCCAAGGCGGCCCCGGGCTACGCCGTGGCCAAGCGGATCATCCACCTCATCAACTCCCTGGCCGACCAGATCGACCACGATCCCATCTGCAAGGACAAATTGCAGGTGGTGTTCCTGGAGAACTACCGGGTCTCCCTGGCGGAACAGCTGATGCCCGCCAGCGAGGTCTCCCAGCAGATCTCCACCGCCGGCAAGGAGGCCAGCGGCACCGGCAACATGAAGTTCATGATGAACGGCGCCCTGACCATCGGCACCCTGGACGGCGCCAACGTGGAGATGCACCAGCTGCTGGGCGACGAGAACATGTTCCTCTTCGGCCTGCACTCCGACGAGGTGGAGCAGATGAAGCGGGAGGGCTATGTGCCCCAGCGGATCTACAACCGCTCCCCGGTGCTCAGCCGCTGCCTGGATGCCCTGCGCAACGGCTTCCGGGACGGCGTGCGCTACGACGATCTGTACCAGCGGCTGCTCTTCGGCGCCGGCGGCAGCCCTGCCGACGAGTATCTGCTGCTGGCGGATTTCGACAGCTACTGCCAGGCCTCCGACCGGGTGGTCCGGACCTATGCCGACCCCGTTCAGTGGAACCGCATGAGCCTGCACAACATCGCCCGCAGCGGCGTCTTTGCCGCCGACCGGGCTGTGGCGGAGTATGCGGACAACATCTGGCGGGTGCCCCACAGAAAATAAGCCCGATGCGGCGGAGCCGGTTTTTCCGGCTCCGCCGAAAAAATATCCCCCGGCCCGGGATTTTTTTCGGCGCCGGGGGATATTCCTGATAGAAAGGCCTTTCCACTCTGGAGCAAACGAGGTGAGACAAGTTGACGGACGCGGAATTCCGCCTGGCGGTGGAACGATATGGGGATATGCTGTTTCGGCTGGCATACAGCTGCACCCGCAGCCGGGCGGATGCGGAGGACGTGATGCAGGAGACACTGCTGAAGCTCTACACAGCCCAAAAAGCATTTGAATCAACGGATCACGAGAAAAACTGGCTGGTCCGGGTGGCGGTGAACGAGTGCCGGCACCTGCTGCGGACACCCTGGCGGCGCCGGACCGGGCCTCTGGAGGAGGCGGCGGATACGCCGGTGTGGGACACACCGGCCCAAAGCGAGCTGTTTCGCCAGGTGATGGCCCTGCCGCCTAAGTACCGGGCGGCCATTTACCTCTATTACTATGAGGGCTACGCCGTCCGTGAGATCGCCGCCCTGCTGGGAGCGAAAATTTCCACCGTCCAGACCTGGCTCCTGCGGGCCAGAGGGCAGCTGAAACTGAGATTGAAGGAGGCTGAAAGCCAGTGATTGACGAAAAACTGTATCGCGAGACCTTTTCCAGGCTGCGGGCCTCTGAGAAGGCAAAAGAGGAGGTCTTTTACAAAATGAAAAACAAAACCCACGCCCGGCGCCTGCCGAAGCTGCTGCGGACGGCAGCCATCGCCGCCGTGATGGCGATGGCCCTGGCCGTCACTGCCGGAGCGGTGAACTATGCCACGGACGGAGCGCTGTTCCGCCAATTCCGGATCATTGCCTGGTCGGGAGAGGATACCCTGCTGGCCCAGGATGAGGAGGGGAATCAGGTCCATATTACCGTGGACAGCGATGCGCAGCATTTGGTTACCCGGGAGAACGGGCGGCTGATCCTCCATGCGGACCAGGATATCGATATCACCGAGGCGCTGGAGGAGACCGGGGCATACCACTATACCTATGAGGTGCTGACCGTCTGGGAGGATGGCAGTCAGGAGACCCGGACCGTCACCATCGATGTCACCGGTGATCTGGATGACTGGACTGTCACCCGCGGCAGCGGCGCCCCGGAAAGGACGGCGTGAGTGCCGGGCTGAAAAAATAGAAAACGCGGACAGGAACGCTCTTCCTGTCCGCGTTTTACCGTTCTTTTGACAGCCCCAACAGATAGTCTGTGCTGACCCCGTAGTATTTGCTCAGCGTGATCAAATGGTGGATGGGCAGCTCATTTGCGCCGCGCTCATAGCGGGCGTACATGGTCTGCGACGTCCCCAGCACCTGGGCGATTTGTGTTTGCGTTTTGTCGGCATCCTCACGCAGATCCCGGAGGATCCGCACGTAGTCCATGTCGGTCATTGGTTGACCCTCCAATCCCATGGGATTTTGCGTTCGCTTACTAATGTAGCATAAAAACAGGGAATCCTTCCATCACAATACAAAATTTTACTACAAAAAATAGAAAAAACAGACAAAATAGAGGAAGATTTTGACTATTGTTACAAATAATGGACGAAAACTTTGCGTAAATGAACCACCGTGAAGCGAGGAAAACGGGCGGCTCTGCCAGAGAATACTTTACAATCCTTATTTTTATGGATATAATATCATTCATATGTACTTTTCTGCCGAAACGGCTGGATTTTCAAAGGAGGGACCCGCCCGAGCCATGAGCAAACAGAAAAAGAAAGCGGCCCTGAGCCGGGAAGACGAGATGACAGGGGCCAAGCTCTTCGGCAAGCATGCCTCAGTGGAAAAGCGGCGGGCGCTGCTGGCCGTGACACTGGCGGTCTGCGCGATGCCCATGCTGCTGGGGTGGCGCTTTTGGAGTGAGATTCCCAGAGTTGTGGAGACCGGGCTGATCGGCCCTGGAGGGCAGGACGACTCTCTGCCGCGGTGGATGGTGGCGTTTGGGATGCCGGCCTTTATGTGCCTGATGGACGCGATTACCCACATGCAGCTTCATCTGAACCAAAAGCGCATGACCATTCCGGCTGCGCCGGTGCGCCTGCTGGGGCGGTGGGGATTTCCCGTTTTGTCCGTCATTTTCTGCAGCTGGCTGATTTTCCATTCTGCCGGACAGAAAATGCTGCAGCTGTCTTTTGTCACTCCCTGTGCGCTGGGTCTGCTGTTGCTGCTGCTGGGATCCCATATGTTTGACTGTCCCCTGGACAGCCGCCTGGCGCTGCGGTTTTCCGGCCTGGAGGAAAACCCCCTCCAGTGGAAGGCGGTTCACCGCTTTGCCGGATGGATCTGGATGCTGGCGGGTTTGGCGTTGATCGCCTGGACAATGGCCGTGGGAAGTCTCTCGCTGGTTATGCCGGCCGTGGTGCTGGCGGCCTTTGCGGTGCCCTGGATCTTTGCCCGCAGCCGCAGCGGAAAGATGGATTGAAGAGAAAATCGAGAAAATAAGGAAGTAACGACTATGGAATATACACAGGGCGTCCGGTTTGATACGCTTTCCCTGTCTCCGGAGATCATGCGGGCCATTGAAAAGCGGGGGATCGAGGTGTCCACGCCGGTCCAGGCGGGCTGCATCCCGCCCATGATGGACTGGCAGGATGTGATTGCCAAGGCGCCTACCGGCACCGGCAAGACCTTTGCCTACGGCATTCCCATCGTGGAGCACGTAGACCCGGAGGACGAGAGTGTCCAGGCGGTGATTTTGGCGCCCACCCGGGAGCTTGCCATCCAGATCACTGACGAACTGCGGGACCTGGCGGAGTTCAAGCCCGGCGTCCGTACCGTCTGCCTTTACGGCGGCCAGCCCATCGGCAGGCAGATCGACACGCTGAAAAAGCGCCCCCAGATCGTGGTGGCCACGCCGGGACGGCTCAGCGACCACATGAAGCGCCGCACTGTCCGGGTGGACACGGCAAAGACCGTGGTGCTGGACGAGGCGGACCGGATGCTGGACATGGGCTTCATCCACGACGTGACCCGCCTGCTGGACAAGATGAACAAGCGCAAAAACCTGGGCCTCTTCTCCGCCACCATTTCCCGGGAGGTCATGGACATCGCCTGGGTCTACCAGCGCGACGCGGCGGAGATCACCGTCCGGGAGGACGAGCAGAACAAGCCGGACATCAAGCAGTTCCGCATGGAGGTGCCCCAGAACGAGAAGGCCGACGCCATTGCCCGCATCCTGGAGGAGACCGGCTTCGACCGGTGCATGGCCTTCTGCAACACCAAGGGCTCCACAGAGCGGATCGCAAAGTTCCTGCAGATGCTGGGTGTGGACGCCGAGTGCATCCACGGCGATATCCCCCAGAAGCGCCGGGAGCAGGTCATGGACCAGTTCCGCCAGGGCAAGCTGCGGGTGTTCGTCTCCACCGACGTGGCGGCCCGGGGCATCGACGTGGACGACGTGGACATCGTGTTCAACTGCGACGTGCCCGACGAGAACCAAGACTACGTCCACCGGATCGGCCGCACCGGCCGGGCCAAGCGCCAGGGCGTGGCGGTGACCTTCATCTCCGACTACCCCGCCAAAATGCGCATCGACGACATCGCCCAAAAGACCCGGAACGAGATCGTCCCGGTGAAATTCGGCGAGGACGGCAAGCTGACCGTAGTAGAATAAAAGAGCGCCGGAAACCATGCGGTTTCCGGCGCTTGTTGCTGCGCGGGGCGGTCCATCAGGACGCCAGCAGGGTCTCCAGCTGGCTCCAGAACTCCTCCGGAGTGAAGGTGAGGATGTCGTAGGTGTTCTTCTCCGTCAGCAGCCAGCCGTCGCTGGTGAGAGTAAACTGGTCCTCTCCGGCGATAAAAACACAGCTGTCTTTCGACGGGGTGGTGTCAATGGTACCAGTGGCCCGCTTCACCTTGGCCTGGTCCAGCAGATCCAGCAGCGCCTCCCGCTGCTGGTCGGTCAGGACCTGGGGGGACGCTCCGTCCAGACAGGCCTCCACAGTCTCCGCCGTCCGCAGGGCGGAGGGCGTCACCGACGAGGCGCTAAGATCGGACAGGCGCAGCATCAGCAGCAGCGCCGCCACAAAAAAGATCACCACGGCCAGGCTCTTGGGCCGGTTATTCTTCAGAAACCGCCGGGAAAGGGCTTGGTTGACTGCCTGGACCTCCGGGTCCTCCATGGCGGCGCGCAGGTCCTCCGCGGTATCCGGCTTCTGGAAATTGTCCTTGTCTCCCATGGGGAATTCCTCCTTGCCGATCGGGTTTTCTTGAGTATACCACGGGGCGGCGAGTTTGTGAACAAACCTTAAAATTTGTAATTTTTTGTTACTTTTTCCGTGAAAGAACTTTACAAGGCTGCGAAAGTTCTTTATAATGTCTTTGCTTTGGAAGCTGTGAGGGTGCCGCGGAGCCGGCACCTCTTCTTTACTCCCAGGAAAGGAGCGATATGAATGAAGAAACAAATGCGATGGGCGTGCGCGCTGCTGACGGCGGCGCTGTGCCTGAGCCTGCTGGCCGGATGCAGCGGCGGGGAGGAGGGCATGGATCTGTTCGTGTGTGTCGGTGCGGCGCCGGAGAGCCTGGACCCCACCTATGCAGTCAGCGCCGCGGACCAGACGATCCTGACCCACCTGTATGAGAACCTGATGCAGGCGTCCGTGGATGAAAACGGCGCCCTGACGGCGGTCAGCGGCATGGCGAAGAGCGCCGAGTCGGAGACTGACGTGGATGGCAACGTCACTTGGACCTTCCGCCTGCGCAGCGCAAAATGGTCTGACGGGAAGAAGGTCACGGCCGACGATTTCGTTTACGCCTGGCAGCGCCTGGCGGACCCGGAGCGGAATTCCCCCTATGCTTCGCTGCTGTCCATTGTGGCGGGCTATGAGGAAGCTCGGGCCAGCGGAGATATGAGCCTGCTGCGGGTGAGTGCTGAGAACGACTCCACTCTTGTGGTGGTACTGAACGGCAATTACGAGTGGTTCCTGACGCAGGTGTGCACGGCGACCGCTACCATGCCGCTGCGGCGGGATCTGATGGAGCGGTGGGAGCCGGAGGAGACCGGGGAGGATCAGGAGCAGTCTGCGGAAGAGGCTGAGAGCACGGCGGAGACGGAAGAGGCGCTTTGGTGGAGTGACGTGTCCGCCCTGGTGACCAACGGCCCTTACCAAGTCAGCGGCTATACCCGGGACGAGAGCCTGACGGCTACAGTCTATGAGGACTATTACGGCCGGCTCAAGGGCCCGGAGACGCTGACGTTCCGCTTTGCGGACACTGCGGAGGAGGCCTGGGCCCTGTATGAGGCGGGAACTGTGGATTTTGTGGGCGAACTGCCTCAGGAGCAGCTGGAGCTTCGGGCGGCGGACCAGACAAAGTCGCTGACAGCGGAGCTGAGCACCTATGCGGTGGTGCTCAACTGCGCCCGGGATCTCTTCGATGAGGCGGAGGTGCGCCGGGCGCTGACACTGGTCCTGGACCGGAATGCCCTGGCCCAGGCGGCGGGCACGGACGCCCGGGCGGCGGAGGGCCTGGTGCCTCCGGATGTGCCGGATAGTGACGGCACGGCCTTCCGGACGGACAGCGCTCTGCTGGACAACGACCCCAATCACTACGCCGACGCCTGCGCCCAGGCGGCGGAGCTGCTGTCCCAGGCCGGTTACGACGGCGGCCGGGGACTGGGGGATCTGGAATACCTGTATGTGGACGACGGTGCCGGCGCCGCGGCTGTGGCCCAGGCTCTGTGCCAGATGTGGAACCAGAAGCTGGACCTGCGGGTGACGGCCCGGGCCGTCACAGAGGAGGAGTTGTCCCAGGCTCTGGCGGAGGGCACGTTCACCCTGGCCGGAGTGGAACTGCGGGCGGTGGCCAACGATCCGGAATGCTTTTTGATGCCATGGGTCTCCAAAAGCGGGGAGAATATTGCAAATTATGCCAACAGCGCCTATGATACGCTGCTGTCCATCATCGCCAGCGCTCAGGACAGTACCGCCCGCAGCGGCTGCCTCCATGATGCGGAGGCCCTGCTGCTGGAGGAGGGCGTGGTGGCGCCTCTGTACACCACTGTTACCGGCTGGCAGCTGCGGGATACCCTGACAGGCCTGTGGCGGGACGGCCGCGGCTGGTTCCGCTTTGCCAGTGTCGTGGTCAGGAGCGTGTGAGGGTCTGTCGATCCATATAAAAAGCCGCGGCGCCTGTCAGGCGCCGCGGCTTTTTTCGTGCAGCAGTTGCCGGAAAGAGGGGAGATGTGTATAATGAGAGGACAAGACCCTTATAGAAAGGAGCATCCCATGCGATCTCAAACCCATTACCTGGAGACCGGCTCCCGGGATCCCGCCTACAACCTGGCTCTGGAGGAGACAGTGCTGCGCCGCCGTATTCAGGGCGACTATCTGCTGCTGTGGCAGAACGACAATACCATTGTTATCGGCCAGAATCAGAACGCTGAGGCGGAGATCAACCGGGCCTTTGTGGAGACTCACGGCATCCGCGTGGTACGGCGGACTACCGGCGGCGGTGCCGTGTATCACGACCTGGGAAATCTGAATTACTCCTTTATTACCGACGCCGGCGATGCCGAGCGGCTGACCATGGAGCGCTTTACCCGTCCGGTGGTGGAGGCGCTGCGGGGGCTGGGCCTCCAGGCGGAGGCCTCCGGCCGCAACGACATCCTTGTGGAGGGCCGCAAGGTCTCCGGTACGGCCCAGCGCCTGTTGGGAAAGCGCATCCTGCATCACGGTACGCTGCTCTTTGACGCAAACCCGGAAATGGTGGCCGGTGCGCTGAACGTGGATCCCACCAAGTTCCAGTCCAAGAGCTCCAAGTCCGTACGCAGCCGTATCGGCAACATCCGTACCTTTTTGAAAGAGGACATGGATCTGCCGGCCTTCTGGGCCTATCTGAAGGAGGCGCTGGCGGGCGACGGATTGACGCCGGACAGTCTCACGGCGGAAGAACTGGCTGAAGTGGAGGAGCTGCGCCGGGAGAAGTATGACACCTGGGAATGGACGTTCGGCCGGTCTCCGCGATACAGTATGACCAACTGCCGCCGCTGGGACGGCGGATCTCTGGAGCCCCATCTGGAAGTGGAGAAGGGGCTTATCAGCGGTATCGTGTTTTACGGAGATTTTTTGGCGCTGCGTTCTCTGGAGCCGGTGACGGGGGCGCTGCTGGGGTGTCCCTTCCGCCGGGAGGCGGTGGCCGCGGTCCTGGATCGATTTCCGCTGTCCCAGTATTTCGGAGCCATTACCCGGGAGGAGATTCTGGATACGCTGTTCCACCCGGCTGGTGAGGACGAATGATCCATATTGGACCATACACTTTGAAGAATATTCAAACGGTGCCCTTTCCGACTTGGAAAGGGCACCGTTTGTGTGTGATCATTTGGAATTGAAGGCCCGGTACAGGTCCAGCAGATCGTAGCAGCTGTTGACATGGGTCTGAATGGCGGAGGAGAGCAGCAGCTCGTCTCCGGTAGCCAGAGCGTCCACCATCTGCACGTGGTGCTGAAGCGTCATCTCCCGATGGCGGTCCGGCTGATTGGTGCGGAAAAAGAAATAGAAGATGGCGGCCACAGACCAGTTGGCCTTGTACAGCTCCAGCAGCTGCTTGTTTCCTGCCAGTTCAATATACTTGGAGTGGAAACGAAACTCCACATTTTCCGCTTCGGCATCCCCCTTTTCGTAGGCGCCGTGAAATCCATCCAGCATCCTGCGCAGTTCCGTCAGGGTCTCCGGCTGGGCGGCCACTGTTCGCAGCGCACCGGATATGGCATAGAGCTCCATCATTTTGCGGACTTCCAGCACATCCTGCACCTGCTCGGGAGACATTTTTGCCACCACCATGCCCCGGCGGGGAATGGCCTCAACCAGGCCAAGCGATACCAGCCGGTTGATGGCGGAGATCACTGGCGTGCGGCTGATGCCGAGAGAGTCTGAAATCTCCTGGGTGGTGAGCTTTGTGCCAGGGGGGTACTCCCCGCTCTGGATACGGGCGCGGATCTCATTGAGGGCATAATCCAGCATCGATCCGGTTGGCTTCACGGCAGGTCCCTCCTTGTCAAAAATGGTGCGCGGTCCAAACGACGCGCACCTTCGTTACGTTTTTTCTATTATAGAGGAAAAACGCCAAAAAGTAAATGCAAATTTTGCCTCTTACAAGGTAAATCTCACAAAACCTTTATGGCGCTGACCTTTAGTCAAACGTTTCCTCCTGCAGGGGCTCCAGCAGCAGCCGTGCATCGGGAATGGTGATGAGTTTGCCCAGAGCCCGCCGGGCGGCCAGCCGATAGCCCCAGCGGTCATCCTCCTGAAAGGGCAGATGCCAGATCAGCAGATGGCGGGGCCGGATGCTCTCGATAACAGCTCTGCCCCGGGGAAGAGTCAGCCAGGGAAAATTCAGGATGGCCAGATCGATGGGCTCGCCGCCTACGAATTTCACCAGCGCGGGGCTGGCTACGGCGCAGTCGCCCGCCAGCAGCACCCGGAAATCCCCGCTCCGGAGAATACAGCCGTAGTTGGCAACACGGGCGTACTGGGCGCCCTCGTGGGGCAGGGGGGCGAAGCGCAGCTCCAGACCCGCAAGGCTCATGCGGCTTTCGCCCTCCAGCAGGATCTGATCGGGTAAATGGGGCTCTGGCAGTACCAGTTTTGCCCGGGGCCACAGCCGCTGGGCCTCCTTCAGCAAAGGGATGGAGCAGTGGTCGGGGTGGCAGTGACTGCACAGGATCAGGTCCGGGTCGTAGAAGGCCCGGGTCTGCTCAAGAGCCGCCATCAGAGCGGGAGAAATGGTGGAAAATCCGGGAACCTGCTGGCGGTGCATGGCGTCGTACCAGATGCGGGCGGGCCCCAGTGCCAGCGCGCCGCCGGCGTTGGCGCTGAGCGTGACGGTACAATGAGACATGGGAGAACTCCTCTTTTCTATTATCGGTAAAGATCCCTGCATTTTGAGTACAAAATGCAAAATTCAATTTTTATTTAAAATTTAATGCATATAGCACAAAGCAAGGTAAAATTTTCGGCTGTTATCACGAGTATACCACAAATCGGACAAAAAGGAAGTACTATTCCCTCATTTTTTGATTTTTTTGCTGAAAAGATGAACTTTACGCAAAATTAGGCAACGGCTTGCCGAGAAAAAAGCTCAATACAAAATCTGCTTTTGTGATTGCCAATTTTCCGGGTCGGTGTTATAATTTTGAAAGCCGATGGAGAGGGATTCTCTCCATCCGCGTGCCCAAGTGAGTGCTGCGGGAGAAAGGGCTCTGGGTTCAGAAGAGACTTTTGAATGGATATGTGGTGAATAAATATTCAAAAGTTGCTTTCGCGGCACCGCGCTGGGAGGGAAATCGCATGAATGTGAGGAAGGGAATGATTTCATGAAAGCCTACAAAAAGATCATGGGAGGCATCGCCGAGCTCGAGAAGATCGTCACCAGTCTCGTTTTGACGTTTGTCACCCTGATCACCTTTGCGAACGTGGTCGTTCGGAAGCTGAGCGACAGCCAGTTCGCCTGGACGGAAGAATTGGTCATCAACCTGTTCGTCCTGCTGATCATGCTGGGCTGCGGCCTGTGCGCCCGGGAGGGCAGCCTCATCAGCCTCTCCTTGATCTTCGACCGTCTGAAGGTCGGCGGCAAGAAGGTCCTGGTGGTCATCGCGACCATTGTGAACACCGTGTTCTGGGTGCTGCTGCTGTGGACCGGTTGGGAGAAGGTCCTCTCTCAGATCGCCTCCGGCAAGCACACCAACTCTCTGGGCTGGCCCGAGTGGGTGTTCACCATTTTCCTGCCGATCGGCGCAATTTTCCTGATTTTGCATACCATTGAGTATCTTGTGGACGTCCTGCACGGGGACGCGGACTGTGTGAAGGAAGAGGGAGGAAACGACTGATGATTAACTTTATTCTGTTTGGCTCCTTCTTTGTGATGCTGTTTTTGAACATTCCCATCTGCGTCAGCCTGGGTATGTCCTCCATCTTCGCCATGTTCTGTTCCGGCGATATGCTCTCCATCGTCCCCACCAACGTCTACAACGGCATGGCCAAGTTCCTGCTGCTGGCCATTCCGTTCTTCGTCCTGTCCGGCAACATTATGGCTAAGGCCGGCATTTCCACCCGCCTGGTTCAGTTCATTGACGACTGCATTGGACATCGCCGCGGCGGCATCGCCATCGTGTGCGTGGTGGTGGCCTGCTTCTTCGGCGCCATTTCCGGTTCCGGTCCGGCCACCGTGGCGGCTCTGGGCATCATCCTGATCCCCGCCATGATCAACCGCGGCGGCTTCTCCGCTCCGTTCTCCTCCGCCATGATGGCCAGCGCATCCTCCATCGCCATCGTTATCCCGCCCTCCATCGCGTTCGTGGTGTACGCCTCCATCACCGGCGTCTCCGTGGGCGACATGTTCATGGGTGGTATCATCCCCGGCATCATGATGGGCATTGCCCTGGTGGTGGTCATCATGATCGAGGTCCGCAAGAAGGGCCTGACTGCTTCCCGCGAGAAGGCCTCCTGGGGCGCCCGCTGGAAGTCCTTCCGCACCGCGTTCTGGGGATTCCTGATGCCCGTTATCATTCTGGGCGGTATCTACGGCGGCATCTTCACTCCCACCGAGGCCGCTGCCGTGTCCGTGGTGTACGGCCTGCTGGTCGGTATGTTCATCTATCGCGAGGTCAAGCTTCGCGACCTGTATGATCTGCTGGTGGATTCCACCAAGACCACCGGCGGTATCATGCTCATCATCGGCGCTGCTACGCTGTTCTCCTATGTCTGCACTGTGCACGGCATCTCCGGCGCTGCGCAGAATCTGCTGCTGAGCATTTCTGCCAACAAGTACATCTTCCTGCTGATCGTCAACATCATCTTCCTGATTGCCGGCTGCTTTGTGGACGCCAACTCCGCCATGTACATCTTCATCCCCATCATGTACCCTGTCGCCACTCAGCTGGGGATTGATCCCATCCACTTCGGCGTTCTGTCCACCGTGAACCTGGCCATCGGTCAGGTGACCCCGCCCGTGGGCGTGAACCTGTTCGTGGCCATCGGCGTCAGCAGCAAGCTGCAGGACGTCCGGGACAAGACCAGAGTTACCATCGAGACCATCTCCAAGGCCGTGTGGCCCCAGATTGTGGCCTGCGTCGTGGCTCTGCTGCTGGTCACCTACATCGAGCCCCTGTCCACCATCCTGCTGTTCAAGCCCTAAGTTCCATCCCTGTCGGTCTGTGATCACGTAAGTGATATCAGATAAATCCCAAGCACAATGTTTAAGGAGGAAAACCCATGAAAAAGTTTCTTGCACTGATCCTGGCTCTGGTGATGTCCCTGAGCCTCGTCGCCTGCGGCGGCGGTGACACCGCCACGGAGGAGACTACCGATGATGCCGCCGGCACCGAGGAGGGCGGCACCACCTTCGAGAAGCAGACCTGGAAGTTCACCTGCTCTGCTACCGAGAACACCCCCTGGGCTGACATGGGCCGCGAGTTCGGCGAGCTGGTCAGCGAGGCTACCGGCGGCGCTGTGACCGTTCAGGTCTTTGCCGCCGACCAGCTGACTGCCGGCAACCAGACCGAGGGCATTCAGGGCGTTATGGACGGCACCATCGAGCTGTCCGCTCACTCCAACATCATCTACTCCAGCTTCGACCAGCGTCTGAACGTTGTGTCCCTGCCCTTCCTGTTCGACTCCTTCGACGATGTCGACGCCAAGCTGGACGGCGAGGCCGGCGCAGCTGTGGGCGAGGTCGTGGAGAGCATGGGCCTGCACCTGCTGGGCATTGCTGAGAACGGCTTCCGTCACGTTACCAACAGCGCCCGTCCCATCGAGTCTCTGGCCGATATGAAGGGCCTGAAGATCCGCGTGGCCGGTTCCGAGCTGCTGAACGAGGAGTACACCGCCTGGGGCGCCAACTGGACCAACGCCAACTGGTCCGAGGTTTACACCGGCCTGCAGACCGGCACCTATGACGGCCAGGAGAACCCCCTGCCCACCGCTGACGGCGCTTCCATCGCTGAGGTTCAGAAGTATGTCACCTACTGGACCGGCGTGTATGACTGCATCTTCTTCACCATGAACGGCGATCTGTACAACTCCCTGTCTCCCGAGCTGCAGGCCATCGTTGACGAGTGCGGCCAGAAGGCTGCTCAGAGCCAGCGTGAGAAGGAGCGTGCCATGGACCAGGAGATCCTGGACAAGTGGGCCGCCGCTGGTGTCACTGTCACCGAGCTGAGCGAGGAGGCCGCTGCTGAGTTCAAGGAGGCTGCTGCCTACATCTATGAGGATCAGAAGTTCGTGGACATGATGACTCCCGAGCTGATCGCTGCTTTCACCGCCGAATAAGCTTGCGCGACTTACGCAACCGCTCCGGCGTTTGCAGACTGCGCTGAATCGAAAAAACGTGGCTGCAGGCGACTGTCGCCACGTTTTTTCGAATCAAAATTCAAAAATAACCAGTATTTTCCACAAAAAGCAGGAAACATTCCGCAATACAAATTAAAAACACCGATCAAATCGGCAGAAGGGAGTTCTTTCCTATGGCAGCAACGAAAGCGAAGGCTGAAAAGTACACCAAGGAACAGGCGGCCAAGTTCTACGAGACTATGTGCACCATCCGCAAGTTCGAGGAGACCGTCAAGCACGATTTCCTGGCGGGTGAGATCCCGGGCTTTGTCCACCTGTACATCGGCGAGGAAGCCATTGCCACCGGCGTGTGCGCCGCCCTGCGGCAGGATGACATGATCGAGTCCACTCACCGCGGCCATGGTCACTGCGTGGCCAAGGGCGCCGATGTGAACCGCATGATGGCTGAGATCTACGGCAAGAAGACCGGCCTGTGCCAGGGCCGCGGCGGCTCCATGCACATTGCTGACTTCTCCGTGGGCATGCTGGGCGCCAACGGCGTCGTGGGCGGCGGCTACAACCTGGCCACCGGTGCCGCCCTGGCCAACAAGATGATCCTGAAGAACGACAAGGTCTCCGTGGTGTTCTTCGGCGACGGCGCCTCCAACCGCGGTACCTTCCACGAGGCCATGAACGTGGCTTCCGCCTGGAAGCTGCCCGTCATCTTCGTCAACGAGATGAACTGCTGGGCTTCCACCACTCCCTACCGCACCACCTGCAACGTGGAGAACATCTCCGACCGCGCTGCCGGCTACCATGTGCCCGGCGTCATCGTGGACGGCCAGGACGTGTTCGCCGTGTATGAGGCCGCCAAGGAGGCTGTTGCCCGCGCCCGCGCCGGCGAAGGCCCCACCTTCATCGAGGCCAAGACCTACCGCATCGAGGGTCACTTCGTGGGCGATCCCGAGCTGTATCGTGACCACGCCGAGACCCAGAAGATCTACCACGACACCGATCCTCTGAAGATGTTCCGCGCCAAGGCCGCCAAGCTGAAGCTGATGACCGCCGCCGAGTGCGACGAGCTGGACGCCAAGTGCGACGCGAAGATCAAGGCCGCCAAGGAGTTTGCCCTGAGCAGCGAGTATCCCGATGCGTCCGAGTACATGAAGTACGTCTATGTGGACTAAGGCGAAGGAGGAACGAAACGATGCGTAAGATCACATTTGCACAGGCCACCCTGGAAGCGATGGCCGAGACGATGGCAAAAGACGATAAGATTTTCGTTATGGGCGAGGACCTGGCCCGTCAGGGCGGTATCTTCGGCCAGTTCAAGGGCCTGCCCCAGCAGTTCCCCGGCCGCGTGCTGGATACCCCGATCTCCGAGACCTTCATCATCGGCGGCGGCGTGGGTGCTGCTCTGGCCGGCGCCCGCCCCGTGGTGGATATGCACTTCGCCGACTTCATCGGCGTGCCCATGGACGAGGTGTTCAACCAGATGGCCAAGGCCCGCTACATGTTCGGCGGTCAGGCTAAGGTGCCCCTGGTGCTGCGTGCTCCCGACGGCATGACCATCCAGGGCGCTGCCCAGCACTCCCAGTGCGTGGAGGCCTGGTTCACCCACATTCCCGGCGTTCAGGTCGTGGCTCCCTCCAATCCCTATGACGCCAAGATGGTGCTGAAGGCCGCCATCGAGAGCGACGATCCCGTCATCTACTTCGAGAACAAGATCCTCTACAAGGAAAAAGGCGAGGTTCCCGAGCTGGCCGACGAGGTGCCCTACACCATCGGCAAGGCCCGCGTGGAGCGCGAGGGCTCTGACGTGACCATCGTGTCCTACTCCATCGGTATGAAGAACGCCCGCGGCGCCGCAGACCTGCTGGCCAAGGAGGGCATCAAGGCCGAGGTCATCGACCTGATCACCCTGTCTCCCTGGGACAAGGAGACCGTGCTCAACAGCGTGAAGAAGACCCACCGGCTGTGCATCGTCCACGAGGCGGTCAAGCAGGGCGGCTTCGGCGCTGAGATCGCCGCCACTGTGGCGGAGGAGGCCCTGGAGTATCTGGACGCCCCCATCCTGCGGTACGGCGCTCCCTTCTGCCCCATCCCCTTCGCTCCCACGCTGGAGAAGATGGTCCGCATCTTCCCGGAGGACCTGGTCAAGGGCATCAAGGGCATGTTTTAATGCCTGTTGAAAAGGAGATTTTCAAGTATGGCAACTGAAGTATTGATGCCCAAGCTCGGCCTGACCATGACCGAGGGCACCATTGAAGAATGGAAGTTCAAGGAAGGCGACACCGTGAAGGCCGGAGACGTGCTGTTCTCCGTGGCCACCGATAAGCTGACCAACGACGTGGAGTGCGACACCGACGGCACACTGCTGAAGATCCTGCTGCCCGAGGGCGAGACCGCCGAGTGCAAGAGCGTCATCGCCTGGATCGGCCAGCCCGGTGAGGCTGTCCCCGGCGCTGAGGCCGCGGCTCCTGCCGCTGCAGCCGCTCCCGCCGCCCCCGCCGCTGCGGCTCCTGCCGCGGCTCCCGCCGCCGCTGCCGCTCCGGCCAAGACCGCCGGCGGTTTCGTGCTGGCCTCTCCCTATGCCAGAAAGCTGGCCAAGGAGAAGGGCTATGACCTGGCGGCCATCCCCGCCTCCGGTCCCAACGGCACCGTCATCGCCCGGGACGTGGAGAACTACGTGGCCGGTCCCAAGACCAGCCCCATGGCCGCCAAGCTGGCCGCCGAGCTGGGCGTGGACGTCAGCAAGCTGGACGTCCAGGGCCGCGTGATGAAGGCCGATGTGCTGGCCGCCGCCGGCGCCGCTGCGCCTGCCGCTGCCGCCGCCAACGTCCCCGCCGCTGCCGCCGTGGAGAGCAACGACGAGGCTCCCGTGAAGGTCAATCCGCTGCGCCGCAGCATCGCCGCCAACATGAGCAACTCCTGGCACACCTCTCCGCGGGTCACCTATACCCGTCCCGTGGACGTGACCGCCATGAAGGACCTGCGCGCCAAGCTGAAGGACGGCTTGAAGGAGCAGGGGATCAAGCTGACCTACAACCACATCCTGATGAAGGTCGTGGCCAAGGCCCTGACCGAGTTCCCCGACATCAACGCCAGCTTCGCCGACAACATGCTGACCCGCCACAAGCACGTCAACATGGGTCTGGCGGTGGCCAAGGGCGACGGCCTGATCGTCCCCAACGTCAAGAGCTGCGACACCAAGTCCCTGGCGGAGATCGCCAAGGAGACGGAGGCCCTGATCGAGGCCACCCGTACCGGCAAGCTGGGCATGGAGGACATGACCGGCGGCACCTTCACCATCTCCTCCCTGGGGCCCTATGGCATCACCAGCTTCTCTCCCATCATCAACCAGCCTGAGCTGGCGATCCTGGGCGTGTGCGACATGGTGGACACCCCTGTGGTGCGGGACGGCCAGATCGTGATCCGGCCCATGATGAACCTGAGCCTGACCGCTGACCACCGCGTGGTGGACGGCGTCATGGCCTCCAAGTTCCTCAAGCGGATCGCGGAGCTGCTGGAAAACCCCTATATGCTGCTGGTCTGAGTTCAGACCGGATCAAACGGAACCCGGCGTCAGCCGGGTTCCGTTTCCCGAAAGTTTGTTCAAAATTTGACGATTCTGTTCATCCGGAGCCGGAAATCCCGGCGTGATTTGGATAACTTAACGGAAAGAAGGACAAAAAATCATGGCAACTGAAGTGCTGATGCCCAAGCTGGGTCTGACCATGACCGAGGGCACCATTGAAGAGTGGAAGATCAAGGAAGGCCAGCCGGTGAAGAAGGGCGACGTGCTGTTCTCCGTGGCCACCGACAAGCTGACCAACGATGTGGAGGCCGATGCCGACGGCATCCTGCTGAAGATCCTGCTGCCGGAGGGCGAGACCGCCGAGTGCAAGAGCGTCATCGCCTACATCGGCGCCGAGGGCGAGGCTGTGCCCGGCGCCGCTGCCCCTGCCGCGGCTCCTGCTGCCGCTGAGGCGCCCGCGGCCGCTCCCGCAGCGGCCGCCGCTGCGGCTCCTGCCGCCGCCGGCCCCAAGAGCGTTATCGTGGTGGGCGGCGGCCCCGGCGGCTATGTGGCCGCCATCCGCGCTGCCCAGCTGGGCGCCAAGGTCACCGTGGTGGAGAAAGAGCACCTGGGCGGCACCTGCCTGAACATCGGCTGCATCCCCACCAAGTGCCTGCTCCACAGCGCTGAGCTGATCGAGGACATCAAGAACCAGGGCGCCGACATCGGCGTGAAGGTCACCGGCGTGGAAGTGGACTTCCCCCAGGTCATTGCCCACAAGAACGCCATCTCCAAGAAGCTGACCAGCGGCATCGCCGGACTGTTCAAGCTGAACAAGGTCGCCAAGATCGACGGTGAGGCCACCTTCACCGCCCCCAAGACTCTGGAGGTCACCAAGGCCGACGGCAGCAAGGAGACCATGACCGCCGACGCCATCATCGTGGCTACCGGCTCCATCAACGCCGTGCCTCCCATCCCCGGCATCAAGGAGAACCCCAACTGCATCGACTCCACCGGCGCTCTGAGCCTGGAGGCCCTGCCCAAGTCCATGGTGGTTATCGGCGGTGGCGTCATCGGCCTGGAGCTGGCCTGCGCCTACGCCGCCTTCGGCACCAAGATCACCGTGGTGGAGGCCATGGACCACATGCTGCCCATGCTGGACGGGGAGCTGACCAAGATCGGCGTGGCCCACATGAAGAAGATGGGCATGGAGTTCCATCTGGAGTGCCCCGTGCAGTCCGTGGAGGCCAGCCCCGTGGGCGCCAAGGTCACTTGCCGGAACAAGGCCGGCGAGACCGTCAGCTTTGAGGCGGAGAAGGTCCTGGTGGCCATCGGCCGCAAGGCCAACACCGCCAGCCTGAACCTGGAGGCCGGCGGTCTGAACAACGACCGGGGCCGCATCCTGGTCAACGACAAGATGGAGACCAACGTCCCCGGCGTGTACGCCATCGGCGACTGCGTGTTCGGCCGCGCCCAGCTGGCCCACACCGCCAGCGCCATGGGCGAGGTGGCCGCTGAGAACATTATGGGCATGGACGCCAAGTACGACGAGTCCACCAACCCCACCTGCGTGTACATCGAGCCGGAGGCCGCCTCCGTGGGCCTCACCGAAGAGCAGGCCAAGGCCAAGGGCATCGACTACAAGGTGGGCAAGTTCCCCATGAGCGCCAACGGCAAGGCCCTGATCCTCAACGGCGGCGAGGGCCTGGTGAAGATCATCGCCGACGCCAAGTACGGCGAGGTCCTGGGCATGCACATCATCGGGCCCCGGGCCACGGACCTCATTGCCGAGGGTGCCCTGGCCATCCGGCTGGAGGCTACCATCGACGAGCTGATCTCCACCATCCACTCTCATCCCACCGTCACCGAGACTATGCGGGAAGCCGCGCTGAACGTTGAGAAGCGCGCCATCCACACCAAGAACTGAGTTTCGGGTTTCGGAGGGAAGGAAAGTGTGAAAGGAAACCGTCAGGGTTTCCTTTCACGTTCCATCACCCGCCGCAGCGACGGAGGCGAAGCCTCCGCAGGCGTGCGGAGCACGCAGCGCGCCATCCACACCAAGAACTGAGTTTCGGACTTCGGGGGGAAGGAAAGTGTGAAAGGAAACCGGCAGGGTTTCCTTTCACGTTGGATCACCCGCCGCAGCGCGCCATCCACACCGAGAACGGAGTGTTTTCAACCGCATCCCCGGCCCGGACCGCTTCGGCGGCCCGGGCCTTTGTTACGCTGGAATGCGGAATATTTCCGGCCGGTTGCACGGTTTCGTGCAACAAAAGCCCATATATATTATAATGTATCCGCGCCTATGCCCGGATCTCCGGAAATCATACGGTGGTTTTGTTACGGCTCTGTTACAAATGGCCCGGTCCCCTTGCATTTGAAATTTGCCTCTGATAAAATCCAACATGAACAAACGAACTGTCCTGTTCCGATCACCCGGCGCAGATACGGGTAAACGGCTAGCCACGGTATGTGTGCCGTGTAAAAGGAGGGGGACCGCTCGGGCGTTCACATCACAAGCCGGAAGGGACGCGGAAGCCTCTCAAGAAGGTGTTTCTCCAGGTGGTGTCTGGGGATGTATACGCCTCATTTAGCAGATTTTTGCAACTTTTTCGGTAAAATTTAAAAGGAGGAAATCCTACCATGAAGAAGTTCCTTTCTCTGGTTCTGGCTCTGGTGATGGCCATGTCTCTGGTCACCGTCAGCGCTGGCGCCAAGGACTTCACGGACAGCGATTCCATCAGCGGCGAAGACTACGCTGAGGCGATCGACGTGATGTCCGCCCTGCAGATCATCGATGGCTACGAAGGCGGCGCCTTCCAGCCCCAGGGCACCCTGACCCGCGGCGCTGCCGCCAAGATCATTGCCTGCATGATGCTGGGCAAGACCACCGCTGAGGCTCTGGGCAACCAGGCCGCTCCCTTCAAGGACGTGCCCGTTGGCTCCACCTTCGCCGGTTACATTGCCTACTGCGTCGAGGCCGGCATCATCGACGGCTACGCTGACGGCACCTTCCGTCCCTCCAACAAGCTGACCGGCTTTGCCTTCCTGAAGATGCTGCTGACCGCTATGGGTTATGACAGCAAGATCGAGGGCTTCACCGGCACCAACTGGACCGTGAACGTGGCCCGCCGGGCCATCGAGAACGGCCTGACCAAGGGCAACGACAACTTCGTTGGTACCGCTCTGGCCACCCGTGAGGAGGCTTGCCTGTACGCTGTCAACACCATCAAGGCCACCCTGGTGGAGTATGAGAACAAGGGCTCTTCCATCGTCATCAACGGCGTTGAGATCAGCCAGGGCGCTTCCTCTCCCAAGGTCGTGACCTCCGGCAACGCCTCTCAGGCCACCTCCATCAACAGCGACAAGTACACCGGCACCGTCAGCGGCGCTTCCGGCACTAATTACTACACCGTCGAGTTCGGTGAGAAGTACATGCCCAAGCTGTCCCTGCGCGGCACTACCGACGACTTCAAGCGTCCCACCCACACTTGGAGCTACGACGGCGTGAAGGTCGGCACCTACACCGACGAGGCCGATCTGGAGTACAACAAGAAGGTCACCTCCAACGAGATCTATGCTTCTCTGGGCCTGACCTCCACTGTGAACGCTGAGATCTATGTGGATGGCGTCAACATCAAGAACAATGGCGACTACACCACCAAGACTTACACCACTCAGGGCACTGACGCTGTCTACTTCACCGTTCAGAAGAACAACACCGACAAGACCGGCGACAAGGGCGCTCTGACCCAGGTCTGGAAGACCGGCCACTGGAACAACGGCGTGTGGGTCACTGACGTTCTGATCACCATCATGCACTACTATGTGGGCGATGTGGTCTCCACCACTCCCGCTGCTACCAACCGCGAGGCTTATGCCACTATCGTGGGCCGCGGCGAGAACACCGCCAACACCGTTTCTGCCAACGGCCGTAACGGTCGCTTCAACACCGAGGACTTCAAGACCGACGATGTTGTTGTGTACAACTACAGCCAGGCTGTCAACGCCAACAGCGCCGTTCAGAACGTGACTGTTGCTGAGACCGCCACCGGCACCCTGAGCGGCTACACCACCAGCGACAGCGCCACTGTGGGCGGCACCAAGTACGACTACAGCTGCACCATCGCCAACCAGGCTGCCAACGCTGCCGTCAACAAGGACGTGACCGTGGTCCTCGATCCCTTCGGCTATGCCATCGACATCGACGGCGCTGACGACGAGAGCTACGCTGTTGTCCTGGGCATCAACGATGAGAACGACCTGCGCACCGAGGCCAACCTGCTGTTCGCCGACGGCACCGCCAAGATCGTCTCCACCTCTGCCAACTTCTGGAACACTGTCTCCAAGGGCGACGTTGTCACCTACGAGATCAAGTCCAATGACCGCTATGCTCTGACCCTGAAGGCTGACTCCTTCACTAACACCATCCGCATCACCAACGGCGCTTACACCTTCCTGGTGGGCGGCACCTACTCCGGCTCTGCCTGGAGCGGCACTCCCACTACCTACTATGCCAACGGCGACACCATCTTCCTGGTGAAGACTGTTGATGCCAACGGCAACGCTATGTACAATGCCTATAAGGGCATCAAGAACGTTCCCACCGTCACCCTGACCACTGCTAACACTGTTTCTGTGTACTGCAAGAACGGTGCCAACCAGCCCGCCACCGTGGTGTATGTGGACGCTTCTAACGCTTCTGTCCTGAACCCCACCTCTGACGTCATCTTCCTGAAGGGCAACGATGATGGCCAGTCCTATACCACCGGTATTGGCGGCTATTACAAGTTCGACGGTACCGTCAACGGTGAGCTGAAGGACGGCGACAAGGCTGTCAAGACCAGCGCCAAGTACGACCTGAACAAGGGCGTTTACAAGCTGTTCGACGGTGTCTCCTATGACGCCAACGGCGTTGCCACCCTGTACATCAGCGACAACGTGATCGAGGGCACCGGCGCTTACAAGCAGTCCAACGACGTTCTGGGCACTCAGCGCAAGAGCGACGGCGGCTTCGGCTACTACTCTGTGGCTTCCGGCTGCTATGTGGTTGTTGTTACCGAGGATGACGCTGAGATCATCACCGGCCTGACTGCCGCTTCTGTGGTTCAGGATACCAACGATCAGGTCTTCTTCAAGCTGAACAGCTCCAACCAGATCGCTTCTGCTTACATTGTGAAGGTTCCCCACGGCGAGATCGACGGCATCTCCTACAATGTGGCTGCTTCCGCTGGCGTTGAGTTCAGCGTCTATGGCGGCTCTTACTTCACCACTCTGAGCAAGGTTCCCGCTGATGCTACCGTGACCGTCCGCGCTGCGAAGGACGCCACTGTCACCAACGCCTCCCTGTCTGGTGAGAGCGCTCTGGCCGGCGGCACTGTGACCGGCGAGTACATCTACTACACCTTCAAGATGCCCGCCGCCAACGTGGCTGCCAACACCTTCGTGGTGACTGCCAACACCTACTCCGTGACCTTTGACTCCATCGAGGCTGGTCTGACCGGCAAGTTCGTCGGCACCGACAAGACCGTTACCAACGGCAGCCTGACCGCTACTGGCCTGGCCAGCGGCACCTACACCGTGGAGTGGACCGGCACTGGCTACATGACCAAGACCACTCAGGTCGTGGTGAACGGCGCCAATGTTGAGCACGCTGCTGCTCCTACCTATGTGGCGGTTACCATCGATTCCACCAGCCAGAGCACTGGCGCTAACGGCGTGAAGATCACTGGTGTGGATTACACCCATGTCGTGGCCGGCGATACCGTCCAGGTCACCGTGGATCTGACCGGCTTCACTGGCAAAGGTGCCAAGCTGAAGGCAAACAGCGATGTTGTCCAGCTGGTTACTGGTGGTGCTGCTACCCAGACCTTCTCCGTGGTTGTGAATGCTGCCACCGAGTTCTCTCTGGAGGCCATCTAATTTCCACAGCAAATGTTTCCTCTCCCGCATCTGCGGGTGAGTGACAGAAAACCCCCGCTCCAAAAGGAGCGGGGGTTTTTCTTATCGTTTTACGCCGTAGATCCGAATATAGGTGTCTATGGGCATGCCGATTTCTTCGCTGGCCCAGATGTTGAGCTTTTTAATTTCGTTGATCGGTTTCAGATGGATGGTATGCAGCACGGTGAATTCCTCCTCGCCCATTCTGGCGGAGAGGAAATGGGTACGGTCCGAGCCCGGATAGGACCACATTTTCACCCGCATGCCGCCCATGCCGGAACCGTCAGGAATTCCGAAAGCGGCGGCATAGCTGTCATATACCTCGCCGCCCAGCTGGCAGGCCCGGAACGTACCTGCTCCATCCGGCTGCAAATACAGCTCGCAGGCATTTTTGGGAATGTCCACCACAAGTTCCGCCCACAAATACGGACTGAAATCGATATCCTGTACATCCAGCGTTACTGCCCGTACAGGTGCGCCGGTGGGAACGTTCAGTAATCGCACACGCATGTCTGCGGCTGTTCGGGCGTCTTCCTCTGCCTTCAGAGCATCTGCCTGGGTTTGAAGCGCCGCGTCGATTTTGGCGTTGTCGGCATTGAAGTCCGTGCGGAAAATAAAATCCTCCGGGTCCCACTGGCAGAGCTGATAGTTGTTGGTCTGGTTCAAAAAATCCCCCCGTTTGTTCAAGATCCCGCCGGGGCGGGGCCGTCCCCCCCGGTCCCCGCCCGGCGCCGGGGCCTCCGCCGGGGCGGACGCAAACGACCAAACGCCCGCCCCGGAGAAGTCCCTACACTCCCTCCGGGAGTGTAGGGAAAAGTTGCACGGAAACGTGCAACCAGCGCGGAAAATTTTTCGCCTCAAAAATGATATCCTTTCCACAGTGGGAGGTCGTGGCGCCCCTGGGGGCGCTCTGCCGGCTTCCCCCATAGGGGAAGGCTGGGGGCCGGGGAGGCGGGCGGTACGGGATCCGCCCCTGCGGCGGCCGCCGTGCCTATTGGGCCTCCCCCTGGGGGGAAGCTGGTGCGTGCAGCGCGCCTGAAAGGGGAACGCAAGGCCGGGGCAATGTATACCCCCTTGGCATTATCCTGGGGCGGGACGAAAATTTTTTTGCCGGCAGTTGCACAGAAACGTGCAACTTTTGCCCTACACTACCATGTAGTGTAGGGCAAAGCGGCGGCACAGGCCGCCGGCGCGGGAGAGAAGAAAAAAGTCCCGGCGTCCCTGCCCGGCGCGTCCCCCCGCGCGCCGCCCGCACCGCTCCGGGTCCCCCGCCCGGGCGCGGCGGAAACATGGAAAGCGAGGGTATTCATTTTGCGACAAACGACCAATTATCAGCTGCCCTCCTGGGACAGCGACGACCGCATCCTGCGGACGGATTTCAACGACCTGACGGAAAAAACGGATACGGCCCTGGCGGACAATGCCGCCGCCATCGCCGCGGAGACGGAGGCTCGGGAAACCGGGGACCTGTACGTGAAGCTGGCCGAGATTATCACAACAGAGGATGAAGAACAGATATCCATCAATATGCGTTCCATGGACATGACGCCTTATCTCTACCTGGATGTTCTGGCAGAAAGTGCCTGCGACGGAGAGTTATGGATGCAGCTGCCCGGCCTCAGCAATTACACGGAGCTGTCTCTGGGGGGAGGCTCCGCTTCTGTGGAATATCTGGCGAAAGCCGCGCCCAATAACGGCGGAAAAGCGCTGCTGTGCGGCCGGATCTACGACCGTACAACTGCACCGGTCCACTGCCTCAGCATCGACAGTTCCACGGGAGGTTTTTACATTCGGGACTGTTACAGCGTATTCGGCACAGTCCCAACCTTGTATGAGCTGATTTTCCGCAGTTCAACGACTGGCGGAAAGCTGAAAGCCGGAGGAAAATTTATCCTGCACGGCATGCTGAAATGAAAATACCCCCGCGCCTTTCGGCGCGGGGGTATTTTTTTCAGTTCTCAGCCGTCGGCTGGGAATGACCTTGTGACTGGGATCAGGCGCCCAGGGTCACATACTGGGTAGCAGTAGCGGTGCCCAGAACGGTGGTGCCAGTGCTGTCCTTCAGGGTGACGGTCACACGGTACATCGCACCGGAAGACGCATCGCCCAGAGCGGGAGTAGCAGCACCAGCGGCATACTTGTTACCGGCCACATCGGTCTCGGTGTAGACGGTGATCCAGTCGCCGGAGGTGTTCATGCGCTCGTACACCACGGTCAGCTTGTCGCCGGCGGCGGGAGCGGTATAGCCGCTGGCTTCCTTCACGGTCAGCTGCATGGTCTTGGAAGAAGCGCCATCAGCCAGAGTGGGAGCAGCCAGCTTGTAGAACTTCACGGTGTTGACAGAGGCAGACGCATCGCCGGTGCCGCCCACGACCACGACGCCGCTGTCCTTGCTGGTAACAGCGAAGTCATAATCGGCGACGGTGCCCAGGACATACAGCGCGGGAGTTGCAGTGCTGGCCTCATAGGAAACGGCAGTGGTGCCGTCCTTGGTCAGGACGATGGTGTTGTTGCCCACCAGACCGGTGAAAGCAACCTGATTCCAATCAGCCAGAGCGGCGGTGCCGCCAGAAGTGGTCACGGCCACGTTGGCAACGGTCTTGGTCTCATAGGTGGGAGCGGTGAACTCCACGGAATAAGTGCCAGCGGGAAGGGCAACGGTGACAGAGCCAGAAGCCTCAGAGGAGACGTCCTTGCTGTAAACGGTCATGCTGCCGTTCTTCACAGTCAGCACAGCACCGGTCACGCTGGCGGGAACCTTGGAGATAACCAGGTTGTAGTTGCCAACGGTGAAGTCCGCAGTGGTATTGCCGGAGACAGAGACGCTTCTGGTCAGGGTGGCCTGACCAGCCTTGCTCAGCTCCACGGTGTAGGTGCCGGGAACCACAGTGAAGGTAGCGGTATGGTCGGTGCCATTGGTGGTCTTGCTCTCGCCGTTGACCTTGGCAGTCCAGTCGTTAGCAGCGGCCTTGACGGTCAGCGTGTACTCGGTAGCGCTGGTGAAAGCGTTGCCGGACAGGTTCTGAGCGGGCATGGCGAAGCTGTAAACGTAGTAGTTGCCCTCGTCAGCGCCCTTGGTCAGGGTCACAACAGAGCTGGACAGGGTGGTCTTCTCGGTGGTGGAGCGGACCTGAATAGTGGTACCGGCCTTCACATCAGACAGGCTGGAGAGCCAAGCGGTGCCGGTACCGGCGATCTTGTAGACCAGGCCGTCCTTGGCAGAGACAGAGTAAGAAGCGGCAGAGGTCTCCTCGCCAGCAACCTTCACGATGTAAGCGGAGGCGATGGCGTTGGAGGTGTTCAGCTTGAAGAAGACGCGATCATTGCCATCCTGGACCACAGAGCCAGCAGTCAGGCCGGTCTGGATGTCGCCTTCCTCGTTGACCAGGACCACATAGCAGTTGGAGGCAACAGCGTAGTACTTGAAGGTGCCGTTGCTGAGCATGGTGCCCAGAACGTCGTTCTGCTGCTTGTAGACGCCCTTGCCCTCGACCACGCCGTCGGTGCTGCGGACCAGAGTGGCCACGCCGTTGGCGTCATAGGACACGCCGTCATACAGGTTGTAGAAGCCCTTGCGAACATAGTGATCGCTGGTCTTGATCTTGCTGTCGCCGTTCTTCAGCTCGCCGTTCAGCGTGCCCTCGAACTGATAGTAGGTACCGATGCTGCTGTCATAGGTGTAGCTGTCGTCGTTGCCCTTCAGGAAGACAACGTCGGAAGCGGGATTCAGAACGGTGGTATCCTTCGCGGTAGCATCCACATACACCACGGTAGCGGGCAGAGAAGCGTCGCCGTTCTTGCAGAACACGGTGGCAACAGAAGCGGTCTTCACGGTGACGGAGGGAACGTTCTTGATGCCCTCGTAGGCGTTGTACAGAGCGTTGCCGTTGGCGTCCACGGTCTTGACCAGGAAGATGGTCTTGCCGTTGGCGTAGCGGTTCGCAGTAGTGGCGCCATAGGCGAAGGTGTAGTCGCCGTTCTTGATGGCCACGGTGGCTCTGCCAGCGTCGGCCTTCTCGGTCAGGGCGTAGCGGTCGCTGGACTTGAGAGTGTAGGCCACGATGTCGCCCACGAAGTTATTACCGCCAACAGTGCCACCGGCATAAGCGCTGTTCAGAACAACGTCCTTCACAGTGCCGTCAGCGAACAGCAGGGTGGCCTCATAGTGCAGGCCCTTGTGGTAATCCAGGACCACGGCATAGTTCTCATCGGTCTTGCCGTCCACGTCGATGGCATAGCCGAAGGGATCAAGGACCACGGTCACATCGGTGTTGATGGAAGCCTGAGCGGCCTCGCGAGCGATGGTGCAGCTGTAATCATACTTGGTGCCGCCCACGGTGGCGCTGTCGCCAGAGGTGAAGCTGGACAGAGTGCCGGTAGCGGTCTCGGCCACAGCCACGTTCTGGACGCGCTTGTCAGCAGCGATGCCAGACATCCGGGTGTAGTTGTAGATCACAACATCATCAGTCTTGAAGTCCTCGGTGTAGAAGTTGCCAGCGGGATAGCCCTGCTCGCCGCGGGCGGCGATGGTAACATAGGCGTCCTTGGTCTTGGTGGCAGCGGTCTTGGAGACCACATCGCCCACATAGTAGTGGACCTGAGTGATCTTCACGGTGGTGACCCACACGCCGGCGTCGTTGAAAGCGCCACCCTTCCAGACCTGGGTCAGGAGGCCGGTGTCGCCGGTCTTGGTGGTGTTGTTGTTCTGAACGGTGAAGTCGGCCTGGCGAACGCCATCCAGATAGAGCTCAGCAACGACCGTGGAGGTCAGGCCCAGATCATCATAGATGGTGTCGGAAGCGACCTTCTTGTTGTAGGTCAGGTCGGCAGTCTCAGCATAGGTGCCGATCTTCTTACCATCGTAGTTCCAAGTGTGGTTGGAACGGACGAAATCGTCGCTGCCGTCCTTCAGGGACAGCTTGGGCATGTACTTCTCACCGAACTCGACGGTGCAGGTGCTGAGTGCCGGCCAGCGCCGCTGACCGGTGCCGGTGTACTTGTCGCTCGTTGATGGAGGTGGCCTGAGAGGCGTTGCCGGAGGTCACGACCTTGGGAGAGGAAGCGCCCTGGCTGATCTCAACGCCGTTGATGACGATGGAAGAGCCCTTGTTCTCATACTCCACCAGGGTGGCCTTGATGGTGTTGACAGCGTACAGGCAAGCCTCCTCACGGGTGGCCAGAGCGGTACCAACGAAGTTGTCGTTGCCCTTGGTCAGGCCGTTCTCGATGGCCCGGCGGGCCACGTTCACGGTCCAGTTGGTGCCGGTGAAGCCCTCGATCTTGCTGTCATAACCCATAGCGGTCAGCAGCATCTTCAGGAAGGCAAAGCCGGTCAGCTTGTTGGAGGGACGGAAGGTGCCGTCAGCGTAGCCGTCGATGATGCCGGCCTCGACGCAGTAGGCAATGTAACCGGCGAAGGTGGAGCCAACGGGCACGTCCTTGAAGGGAGCGGCCTGGTTGCCCAGAGCCTCAGCGGTGGTCTTGCCCAGCATCATGCAGGCAATGATCTTGGCGGCAGCGCCGCGGGTCAGGGTGCCCTGGGGCTGGAAGGCGCCGCCTTCGTAGCCATCGATGATCTGCAGGGCGGACATCACGTCGATCGCCTCAGCGTAGTCTTCGCCGCTGATGGAATCGCTGTCCGTGAAGTCCTTGGCGCCAGCGCTGACGGTGACCAGAGACATGGCCATCACCAGAGCCAGAACCAGAGAAAGGAACTTCTTCATGGTAGGATTTCCTCCTTTTAAATTTTACCGAAAAAGTTGCAAAAACCAGTCAAGTGAGGCGTATACATCCCCGGGCATATTGCCGCTGCCGCCTGCGGCCCAGGGAAAAGGACGTCCGCTGGTAGCAATTTCTCGGGGAAAAAGTGCTACCAACAGAAATGTGCGGAAAAACGCCTTAGAGCCGCAAGGGTTTCCGGCGGTGGCGCTGGTAGCAGTTTTGGTAGCAGGGGCCTTTTGACAGGGGTTGTCGGGAACAAAAAAGGAGGATATAATGGGAAAAATGCAAGAGGAGGTTCATCCATGACGTGCCTGGGAAGATTTGCGCCGTCACCCAGCGGGCGCATCCATTTGGGAAATATCCTGTGCTGCCTGTTGGCGTGGCTCAGCGCCCGGCAGAAGGACGGACGGGTCCTGCTGCGGATCGAGGATCTGGACACCGCCCGCTGCCCACAGCGCTATGCCCGGCAGATGGAGGCGGACCTCCGGTGGCTGGGCCTGGACTGGGACGTGGGGCCCGGAGCGGAGGGACCGGACGGACCCTATTACCAGAGCGAGCGGACGGCGGTCTATGAGGCGGCGCTGGAAACGCTGGAGAAGATGGGGCTGGTGTATCCCTGCTTTTGCACCCGGGCGGAACTCCATGCCGCCAGCGCGCCCCACAGGAGTGACGGCCAGACGGTCTATCCCGGCACCTGCCGCGATCTCACGGCCGCCGAGGCCGCGGAGCGGGCCAAAAAACGGGCCCCGGCCCTGCGACTGCGGGTGCCGGCGGAGGAGATCGCTTTCCGGGACGGACACATGGGCCCGCAGCGGCAGCGGCTGGATACGGAGTGCGGAGACTTCCTGCTGCGGCGGT
Organism: Dysosmobacter sp. Phy; assembly: GCF_054476235.1. NCBI lineage: Bacteria > Bacillati > Bacillota > Clostridia > Eubacteriales > Oscillospiraceae > Dysosmobacter > Dysosmobacter sp. Phy. Next base: position 720,940 of record NZ_CM136997.1, on the reverse strand, counting down.
CCGACGGGCTGTTTGCCTATCAGCTGGCGGTGGTGGTGGACGACGCCGCCATGGGCGTCACAGAGGTGGTCCGGGGAGCGGATCTGCTGGACTCCACGCCCCGGCAGCTGCTGCTGTACCGGCTGCTGGGACTGCGGGCGCCGGAGTTTTACCACTTCCCCCTGCTGCTGGCCCCGGACGGGCGGCGGCTGAGCAAACGGGACGCAGACGCGGGGCTGGATGTGCTGCGGGAGCGGGCGGCGCCGGAGGAGATCCTGGGCAAGCTGGCGTATCTGGCCGGGTTCAATCCCTCCGCCGCGCCGAAGAGCACCTGGGCGCTGCTGGCGGACTTCGACTGGGACAAGGTGCCGAGGGAGGATGTCCGCATCCCGGAGGGACTGTTTTGAGTCAAAAAGCGGAGACGCGCCAAAAGACGCGTCTCCGCTTTACAAAGTGCCTATTTGCCCGAAGCTGCGATCTCCGGGATGTCCACCTCCGGCATCAGTTCCCGACTGATGATGGTCAGCATCTCTTCCAGCTTGGCGCAGTCCGCCGGGGGAAAGCGGCGGGAGATGCGGTCCATGACCTCCAGCATGTAGGCGGGGCTGATGTCGTAATAGTCCACGTATTTTTGGGTGACCCGCAGGTGGTACTCCCGGCGGTCCTCCGGGGACTGGATCTTCTCAATGTAGCCCTTTTTCACCAGGCTGTTGACCTTGTAGGCCGCATTGGGCGGCGAGATCCGCATGAAGGTGGCGAACTCGTTGACCGTGGGGGTCCCGAGGGCCTGGATGCTCTCCATGCAGAAGGTCTCCACTGTTGTGAGGCTGGCCTCCCGGCTCTGGAAGCGCTGGAAGATCTCCTGATAAAAATGCAGTTTGAATTTGGTATACACATTAAAAAAGGCGTATTTCAGCATAACGCGCCCTCTCCCATGGCGTTTGATTGCGGGAGCCTTACTCCGCGCTGATGGCAAAGGTCAGCTCCGCCGTGCAGGCCACCTGACCGTTGACCACGGCCTTGCACTCGCCGATGCCCACAGGGCCCCGGCGCTTAGTCAGTACGCACTCCATCTCCAGCACGTCGCCGGGCACTACCTTGCGGCGGAAGCGGGCGTTTTTCACGCCGCCGAACAGGGCGATCTTGCCCTTGTTTTCCGGCAGAGACAGGATGGCCACGCCGCCCACCTGTGCCATGGCCTCCAGGATCAGCACGCCGGGCATGACGTGGAACTGGGGGAAATGGCCGCAGAAAAAGGGCTCGTTGACGGTGACGCACTTGATGCCCTTGGCCCACTGGCCGGGCTCGTAGTCGGTGATCTTGTCCACCAGGGCAAAGGGGTAGCGGTGGGGCAGGATCTCCGCGATCTGATTGGAATTGAGCTCCATGGTCACGCCTCCCACTTCTTCAGCAGAATGCTGCCGTTGTGGCCGCCGAAGCCCAGGGAGTTGGACAGGGCATAGCGGATGGCCTGCTCACGGCCGGTGTTGGGCACCACGTCCAGGTCGCACTCGGGATCGGGCACGGCATAGTGGATGGTGGCGGGGATGAAGCCGTCGTGCAGGGCCATGGCGGAGATCACCGCCTCCACGGCGCCGGCGGCGCCCAGCATATGGCCGGTCATGGACTTGGTGGAGCTGATGGCAAGCTCGTGGGCGTGGGGACCGAACACGGCCTTGACGGCGGCGGTCTCACCGGCGTCGTTCAAGTGGGTGGAGGTGCCGTGGGCGTTGATGTAGTCCACGTCCTGCGGCTGAACACCGGCGTCGGCAATGGCGATGGCCATGGCCTTGGCGCCGCCGGAGCCGTCGGCTCTGGGGGCGGTCATGTGATAGGCGTCGCAGGTGGCGCCGTAGCCCACGAACTCCGCGTAGATCTTGGCGCCCCGCTTTTTGGCGTGCTCCAGCTCCTCCAGCAGGAGGATGGCCGCGCCCTCGCCCAGGACGAAGCCGCTGCGCTCGGCGTCAAAGGGAATGGAGGCCCGGTTGGGATCCGTGGCCTGGCTCAGGGCCTTCATGGAGGTGAAGCCGCCGATGGCCAGAGGGGTCACGGTGGCCTCGGTGCCGCCGCAGAGCATCACGTCGGCGTAGCCGTCCCGGATGTAGTGGAAGGCGTCGCCCACGGCGTTGGTGCCGCCGGTGCAGGCGGTCACCGGGCAGGAGCACATGCCCCGAAAGCCCGTGTGAATGGCGATCTGGCCGGCGGCCATGTTGCAGATGGCGGTGGGGATGTAGAAGGGAGAGACCCGGTCCCAGCCCTTCTCCGCGCCCTTGTCATGCTCGGCCTCGGTGATGCTGAGGCCGCCGATGCCGCTGGAGACGATGACGCCGCAGCGGTCCTCCTCGCCCTCGGCCAGGGTGAAGGCGGCGTCGGCCATGGCCTCCTTGGCGGCCACCACGGCGAACTGGGTGAAGCGGCCCATGCGCTTGGCCTCGGGCTTGGGCAGATAGTTTTCCGGCACGAAGTCCTTGACCTCGGCGGCCAGCTTGACCTTCATGTCCGTGGTGTCGAACTGGGTGATGGGCCCGATGCCGCACTGACCCGCCCGCACGGCCTGCCAGGTGTCGGCCACGGTGAGGCCCAGGGGCGTGACGGCGCCCATACCGGTAATGACGACTCTGCGTCGTTCCATAGTGTACCTCCGAAATAGAATTGAAGTGACAGGTAACTGCCCCGCGTTCCTCTAAAAGGGAAAGGGGGCTGGGGGAAAACCGTAGGTTTTCCCAGTTGACTTGCCTCCGGCAAATCAAGGATTTTTAATGATTTTCGCCGCGACCGGTCATTCCGCGGGAATTCACTTCCCGCGGAATTCCTCTGCCCGCCGCAGCGACACGCCCGCCGTGCGGGCGTGAGGGGGCTCAGCGGAGCCGGACTTTGTCCGGCGGAGCGTCTAAGGGGGACGCAGTCCCCCCTTGGACAGGTTACATCGCCATGCCCCCGTCCACCGCGATCACCTGACCGGTGATGTAGGCGGCGCCGTCGCTGGCCAGGAAGGCCACGGCCTTGGCGATGTCCTCGGGCGCGCCCAGGCGCTGCATGGGGATGGAGGCCAGGGTGGCGGTCTTGGCGGCCTCGGGCATGGCGGCGGTCATGTCGGTGTCGATGAAGCCGGGGGCCACGGCGTTGACGGTGACGCCCCGGGAGGCCAGCTCCTTGGCCAGGGACTTGGTCATGCCGATGACGCCGGCCTTGCTGGCGGCGTAGTTGACCTGACCGGCGTTGCCCCGGAGGCCCACCACGCTGCTGAGGTTCACGATGCGGCCGTAACGCTGCTTCATCATGGTCCGGGCCACGGCCTTCATGCACAGGAAGGTGCCCCGGAGGTTGGCGCTGATGACGGAGTCAAAGTCCGCCTCCTTCATCATCATGAGGAGGCCGTCCCGGGTGATGCCGGCGTTGTTGACCAGGATGTCGATGCGGCCGAAGGCCTTCACGGCCTCGTCCATCAGGGCCTTGACCTGCTCGCCGTCGGCCACGTCGCACTTGACGGCCAGGGCCTTGGCGCCCAGGGCCTCGCAGGCGGAGACGGTCTCAGCGGCGGCGGCTTCATTGCCGGCGTAGCACAGCACCACGTTGGCGCCGCCCTTGGCCAGCTCCAGGCACACAGCCCGGCCGATGCCGCGGCTGCCGCCGGTGACCACCGCGGTCTTACCGGTAAAATCCATTTATGCGTCCTCCTTTTTCATCAGGCCCTCCAGGGTCTGGGGCAGGGCCTCCACGTCGGCGGCCGTCTCCACGGCCACCACCGGCACCTCCGGTGCGGTCTTTTTCACAAAGCCGCTGAGGGCCTTGCCGGGGCCGATCTCCACGATGGCGTCCACGCCCATGGCGGCCATGGAGCGGATGGAGTCCTCCATATAGACGCTGCTCTGGACCTGCCGGACCAGCAGCTCGGGGATGGTGACGGTGTCGTCCTTTACGGTGCCCAGGCAGTTGAAGATCACGGGGATCCGGGGCTGGGCGAAGGAGACGGTTTCAAAATACGCCTTCAGGGCGTCCCCGGCGGGAGCCATGAGGGGGGTGTGGAAGGGACCGCTGACCTTCAGGGGCAGGCACCTGCGGGCACCCTTCTCCTTGGCGAGGGCGGCGGCCTTCTCCACGGCGGCCTTCTCGCCGCCGATGACCAGCTGGCCGGGGCAGTTGTAGTTGCAGATCACCACGCAGCCAAGGTCCGAGGCGGCGTCGCAGGCATCCTGCAGCGGCGCCCGGTCCAGGTTCAGCACGGCCATCATGGCACTCTCCCGCCCGGCGGCGGCCTCCTCCATGGCCTTGCCGCGGAAGGCCACCAGCTTCACAGCGGTGGCAGCGTCAAAGACGCCGGCGGCGTGGAGGGCGGAGTACTCGCCAAGGGACAAGCCCGCCGCCACAGACGGCACGATGCCCTTCTCCCGCAGTACGGCGGTGAGACCGGCGGCGAAGGCCACCATGCAGGGCTGGGTGTAGCGGGTCTGGTTGATAAGGCCCTGGCTGTCTGTAAAGGAGACCTCCTTGAGGTCGAAATCCACCTCGGCGCTGTCGTAGACGGCGCGGAAGGCGGGGTACTGCTCATAGAGGTCCGCGCCCATGCCGGCGTGCTGGCTGCCCTGACCGGCGAATAAAAAACCCAGTTTCATCACTCTGCGCTCCATTCCGCCGCGGTGGACTTCAGCACCGCCTGGCCGCCCTCATACAGTTCCCGGAAGATCTGGGCCACGGGCTTGATCTCGTGGAGCATGCCGGCCACCTGGCCGCTCATGACGCTGCCCATCTCCACGTCGCCCTCCAGCACGGCGCGCCGGAGGCCGCCCAGGGTCACCTTCTCCAGCTCCTCCAGGGAGGCGCCCTTCTTCTCCAGGGCCAGGTACTCCCTGGCCATCTTGTTCTTCAAAATCCGCACGGGACCGCCGATGGAACGGCCGGTGACCACGGTGTCGGAGTCCTTGGCCTTCAAAATGGCCTGCTTGTAGTTTTCGTGGATGGGGCACTCCTCGCTTGCCAGCAGGCAGGTGCCCACCTGGATGCCGCAGGCGCCCAGGGCGAAGGCCGCGGCGGCCTGACGGCCGTCGGCGATGCCGCCGGCAGCCACCACGGGCACGCTGACGGCGTCGATCACCTGGGGCACCAGGGCCATGGTGGTCATCTCGCCCACATGGCCGCCGGACTCGGTGCCCTCGGCGATGATGGCGTCCACGCCGTAGCGCTCCAGCCGCTTGGCCAGCACCGCGGCGGCCACTACGGGCATGACCTTGATCCCGGCCTCTTTCCAGGCGGGGATGTACTTGCCGGGGTTGCCGGCGCCGGTGGTGACCACCTTTACGCCCTCCTCCAGGATGATGCGGGCGATGTCGTCGGCGTAGGGGCTCATCAGCATCAGGTTCACACCGAAGGGCTTGTCCGTCAGCTCCTTGGCCCGGCGGATCTCCTTGCGGAGGCGGTCGCCGTCCCAGCCGCCGGTGGCGATCATGCCCAGAGCGCCGGCGTTGGAGCAGGCGGCGGCGAACTCGCCGGTGGCGATGTTGGCCATGCCGCCCTGGATGAAGGGGAGCTCGGTCCCCAGGATCTCATTGAGCTTTTTCATAGTCCTCACTCCTTATGCAAACTCCACCAGGGCGCCGCCCCAGGTGAGGCCGCCGCCGAAGCCCACCACCAGGACCCGGGAGCCGGGACCGACCTTGCCCTGCTCGTGGAGCTCGCTGATGACCAGGGGGATGCTGGCGGCGGAGGTGTTGCCGTATTCGTTGATGTTCTTGTAGTACTTCTCCTGGGGGATGCGGTATTTCCGCACGGCCAGGTCGATGATCCGGGCGTTGGCCTGGTGGAACACGAAGAAGTCCACGTCGTCCACGGTCTTGCCGGTGCGGGCAAGGACCTGGTCGATGCAGTAGGGCACCGCCTCCACAGCGAACTTAAAGACCTTGGTGCCCTCCATGTAGACCAGGCTGGGCACGCCTTTCTCCACGCCGGGGACCCGCAGCATCTCGTCGGTGCCGTGGCAGCCCAGGAAGGCGTGGATGGACTCGTAGGCGGGACTGCACTCCACTACCACCGCGCCGGCGCCGTCGCCGAAGAGGATGCAGGTGCCGCGGTCGGCCCAGTTGGTGATGCGGCTGAGGTTCTCGGCGCCGATCACCAGGCCGAACTTGCGCTCGGAGGCGCCTAGCAGGCACTCCATGGTGTGCAGGGCGTAGAGGAAGCCGGTGCAGGCGGCGTTGAGGTCAAAGCAGACCGTGTCGTGGGGCAGGCCCAGCTCCCGCTGCACCCGGCAGGCGGCGGAGGGCACCTGGGTGTCCGCCGTCAGGGTAGCCACCACGCAGGCGCCGATCTGGTCGGGAGTGACGCCGGCATTTTCCAAAGCCCGGCGGGCGGCCAGGACCGTCATGTCGGTGATGGTCTCGCCCTCCGCCAGGTGGTGGCGGTGGCTGATGCCGGTGCGGGTGGTAATCCACTCGTCGCTGGTCTCCACGATCTTGGCCATGTCGGCGTTGGTGACCACCTTGCTGGGGACGCCGCGGCCGGTGCCCCTGATTTTGATTCCGTTCATAGGTCCTCCTTGGGAGCCGCCGCTCCCATCTTTCTGAATTTCTGGTACCGCTGGGAAGCTAAGGCAGCCCCGCTCTCCCGGGACAGCTCTATCAGGCTCCGCATCAGGAAACGGTCCACCTGGCGGAAGGTGATGGCCGGGGACAGATGGGCGCCGCCCTCCGGCTCCGGGATGATATCGTCGATGACGCCCAAAGCCTTGAGGTCCGTGGCCGTCAGCTTCATCAGGTCGCAGGCCTCGGCGTGCCGGGCCGCGTCCTTCCAGAGAATGGAGGCGAAGCCCTCGGGGGAGAGGATGGCGTAGACGGCGTTTTCCAGCATCAGCACCCGGTTTCCGACGCCCAGCGCCAGTGCGCCGCCGCTGTTGCCCTCGCCGGTGATGACGGCCACCACCGGAACAGTCAGGCGGCTCATCTCGTAGAGGTTCCGGGCAATGGCCTCGCCCTGCCCCCGGGCCTCGGCCTCCAGGCCGGGATAGGCGCCGGAGGTGTCGATGAAGGTGATGATGGGGCGGCGGAACTTCTCCGCCTGGCGCATCAGCCGCAGGGCCTTGCGGTAGCCCTCGGGGTTGGGCATACCGAAGTTGCACTGGAGGTTTTCCTCCAGGGTCTTGCCCTTGCGGGTGCCGATGACGGTGACCGGGCGGCCGTGGAACAGCGCCACGCCGCCCAGAATGGCGGCGTCCTCGCCGCAGAGGCGGTCGCCCCTGCACTCAAAGAAATCGGTGAAGAGGGCGCCGATATAATCGCTGATGTTGGGCCGCTGGGGGTGACGGGCAATGGCCACCCGCTCGGCGGCGGTCAAGGCGGCGTTCATGAGCGCTCCCCCTTTCCGTGCAGGCGCAGCAGCCGGATCAGGGTCTCGCGCATCTGGTCCCGGGGGACCACGGCGTCCACGAAGCCGTGCTCCATCTGGAATTCCGCGCGCTGGAAGCCCTCCGGCAGCGTCTGGCCGATGGTCTGCTGAATGACCCGGGGGCCGGCAAAGCCGATCAGGGCCCCGGGCTCCGCCAGAATGATGTCGCCCAGGGAGGCGAAGCTGGCGGTGACCCCGCCGGTGGTGGGGTCGGTCAGAACGGAGATATAGAGCAGGCCCTTCTCGGAGAACCGGGCCAGGGCCGCGCTGGTCTTGGCCATCTGCATCAGGGAGAGGATGCCCTCCTGCATCCGGGCACCGCCGCTGGCGGCGAACAGGATCAGTGGCAGACGGTTCCGGGCGGCGTATTCGATGGCCAGGGTGATCTTCTCACCCACGGCGGCGCTCATGGAGCCCATGAAAAAGCGGCTGTCCAGCACGCCCACCACGCACCTGCTGCCGCCGATGGTGCCGGCGGCGGTGACCACGGCCTCGTTCAGGCCGGTCTTGTGCTGGGCGGCGGAGAGCTTGGCCCGGTAGCCGGGAAAGGACAGGGGATCCCCCGCGGGATACCGGGGGAAGAGCTCCTTGAAGGAGCCGGGGTCCAGGATGGTGCTGAGACGGTAGTAGGCGCCGATGGGGAAGTGATAGCCGCACTTGGGGCACACCGACAGGTTCCCGGCCACGGTCTTGCGGTCGCTGTCCTGCCCGCACTTGGGGCAGGTGACCGCCTTTTCACCGGGAATATGGTTGCCCCGGATGGCCTTCATGGCCAGAAGGCGCGCCCGGCGCTTGGCAAAAACGCTGTTCATGCCTTACCCTCGCTTTCGTCCAGCTTGCGGTTGAAGTCCAGCAGCGACCGCAGGTTTTCATCCAGGAAGGCCGTGGTGCAGGCACCCAGGATGAATTCCGGATGGTATAGGATCTGATAGCTCAGCTCCGCGTTGGTGGGGAAGCCCTCCAGGGTGAACTCTTCCAGACAGCGGCGCATCCGGCGGATGGCGCCCATCCGGGTGTCCCCCTGGGCAAGGATCTTGGCGGCCATGGAGTCGTAGTAGGGGGAGAGCTCGCAGCCGCTGTACAGGCAGGAGTCCACCCGGACGCCGGGGCCGCCGGGGAAGTGGAGGAAGTCCACCTTGCCCGGGCAGGGGCGGAAGTTCTGGGAGGGATCCTCGGCGTTGATGCGGCACTCGATGGCGTGGCCGGTCAGGCGGATGTCCTCCTGCCGCAGCCGCAGGGGCAGCCCCGCGGCGATCCGCAGCTGCTGGCGCACCAGGTCCACGCCGGTCACCAGCTCCGTGACGCCGTGCTCCACCTGGATGCGGGTGTTCATCTCCATAAAATAGAAGTGCTCCATGTCCGGATCCAGCAGGAATTCCACCGTGCCGGCGTTCTCATAGCCCACGGCCTTCGCCGCCTTCACGGCGGCCTCGCCCATCTTCTCCCGCAGCGCGGGCGTCAGGCACCAGGCCGGCGCCTCCTCGATGAGCTTCTGGTTCCGGCGTTGGACGGAGCAGTCCCGGTCGCCCAGGTGGATCACATGGCCGAACTTGTCGGCCAGCACCTGGAACTCGATGTGCCGGGGCCGCAGCACCAGCTTCTCCAGATACATTTCGTCGTTGCCGAAGCAGGCCTGGGCCTCGGCCTTGGCCTCTGCGTAGGCGGCGGCAAGGTCCTCGGGCCGGTCGCAGCGGCGGATGCCCCGCCCGCCGCCGCCGGCGCTGGCCTTCAGCAGCACCGGATAGCCCACGGTCTCGGCGGCGGCCAGCGCGTCCTCCACAGAGGCCACGGGCCCGTCGGAGCCGGGGGTCACCGGCACGCCGGCAGCGCGCATCAATTCCCGGGCGGCGGATTTGGAGCCGGCCTTGCGGATGGCGTCCCCGGAGGGGCCGATGAAGATCAGTCCCTCTGCGGCGCAGCGTTCAGCAAAGTCGGCGTTCTCAGACAAAAAGCCATAGCCGGGGTGGACGGCGTCGCAGCCGGTGGCCTTGGCCACGGTCAGCAGAGCCGTCTGGTTGAGGTAGCTGTCGGCGGCCTTGGCCGGGCCGATGCATACGGCCTGGCCTGCCAGCTGGACGTGGAGCGCCTCCGCGTCCGCCTGGGAGTACACGGCCACCGTCTCGATGCCCAGCTCCCGGCAGGCCCGCAGCACCCGCAGGGCGATCTCGCCCCGGTTGGCGATCAATACCCGCTTTAGCATGGCTTGTAACGGATCAGAGGCTCCCCGAAGGACACCAGCGCACCGCTGTCCTTGAGGATCTCCTCGATGACGCAGTCACAGGGGGCGGGGACCTCGCTCATCATCTTCATGGCCTCGATGAGGCAGACGGTCTGGCCCTTCTTCACCCGGTCGCCCACTGCCACGAAGGGCGCCTGATCCGGCGCCGGAGCGGCATAGAAGGTGCCCACCAGGGGAGCGGTGACGGCGCTCATCTCCTCCTGCGCGGGAGCGGCGGGAGCCGCCGGAGCGGGGGCCGCGGGCGCGGCATAAACAGGCGCCGCAGGAGCGGCGAAAACGGGAGCCGCCGGAGCGGGGGCCGCCCGGCACAGCTCTATGGAAAAGCCCTCTCGGGACAGCTTCAGGCTCTGGAGCGCGCTGCGCTCGAAGCGGTCCATCAGGTCATAGATCTCTTCGTTGGTCATGATGGTTCCTTTCTTCACGGAAAGCAGCCCGCCGGAGGGATCCCCCGGCGGGCGAAGAATTACTCCTTATGGCTGCTCAGATAGGTGAGAATGTCGTTCACAGTCTTGAGGTTGGCGACGTCGGCGTCGTCAATGTGGATGCCGGTGGCCTCCTCCAGAGCCATCACCAGCTCCACGGAAGCCAGGGAATCAGCGCCCAGATCGTCGGCCAGAGAGGCCTCCGGAGTCACCTGCTCAGCGTCGCAGCCCAGGGTTTCAACAATAATATCGCGTACTTTCTCGAATTCCATGATTGTGGTTCTCCTTATGTCGACAAAATATGAAAATTATTTTAATTAAAATTCTTTAACTAAAATAACAGGGCTATTGTATGTGAAGGCGGGCCGTTTGTCAAGCAAAATTTGGAACAACCCGAAAAAAAGGCGGGAGCTCTGTTGGCGGCGGCAGCAGGGCGTTATTATTTCGACAAGTATCGAAAAAACTATTTCTTTTTCCAGGAAGTTTCGCTATAATGCATCGTAAGCCCATTGTGGGCCTCCGCCGCAGCAAAACTGCTGCGGCTGGAAGTGTGATCGATAGAGGATGGGGACAAAGACATGAAAATCGTCATCGTGGGCATCGGGAAGGTTGGCCTGGCGCTGACCAAGCAGCTGTCGGTGGACAACAAGGTCACCGTGGTGGACGAAGATGACCAGTTGGTGGAGAATATTATTAATGTATACGACGTCATGGGGGTATGCGGCAACGGCGCCAGCTACCAGGTGCAGCAGGAGGCGGACGTGGCTCATGCCAATCTGCTGATTGCCACCACCTCCAGCGACGAAATCAACATTCTGGCCTGCCTTGTGGCCAAGAAGCTGGGCGTGCACCACACCATTGCCCGCATCCGCAATCCGGAGTATGAAAAGCAGCTGCGCTTCATGCGCACGGAGCTGGGCCTCTCCATGGCCATCAACCCGGAGAAGGCCACTGCCCGTGAGATCGCCCGTGTGCTCCGCTTCCCAGCCGCCATGAAGCTGGAGTCCTTTTCCAAGGGTCGGCTGGAGCTGGTGGAGTACCGCCTGACGGAGCACAGCAAGCTGGACGGAGTGCGTCTTTCGGACCTGTACCGCAGCCTCAAGGTCCGGGTTCTGATCTGCGCCGTGGCCCGAAAGGAGGAGACCATCATCCCCTCCGGCGACTTCCAGCTGCGCACCGGCGACAAGATCTACCTCACCTCTTCTCCCAGCGAGCTGGAGCAGTTTTTCCGGCACCTGGGGGTGTTCCGGGCCAGGGCCAATTCCGTCATCGTCGTGGGCGCCAGCAAGATCTGCTATTATCTGGCTTCCGAACTGATCGAGATGGGAATGGATGTGAAGATCATCGACCGGGACGAGCAGCGCTGTATCCGTATGGGGGAGCTGCTGCCAAAGGCTCTGGTGATCGTGGGCGACGGCGCCGACAGTGAGCTGCTTCACGAGGAGGGGATCGAGCAGGCCGATGCCTTTGTGGCCATCACCGGCATCGACGAGGCCAACATCCTCATGGCCATGAGTGCCGCCAAGCAGACCAGCGGCTGCAAGGTAGTGGCCAAGATCAACCGCAAGTCCCTGGTGGACCTGGTGTCCGCCGAGAGTATGATCGACAGTGTGGTCTCCGCCGGCTCCGTCACCACGGAGCTGATCCTCCAGTATGTCAAGGCCATGGAAAACGCCTCCGGCACCCAGCTCAAAACCCTGCACCGGATTGTGGAGGGCAAGGTGGAGGCCATGGAGTTCAGCGTCACGGCGGAAGTGCCCTTTGTCAACATTCCGCTGAAGGATCTGAAGCTCAAGAGCGGATTGCTGCTGGCGGGCATCGTGCGGCAAAACGGCAAAATCGTCATTCCCTCCGGCGACGATGCGCTGCACCTGCACGACGATGTGATTGTCGTCACCACGGACACCCGGCTCCAGGATATCCGGGACATCCTGCAATAAGGCGGGAAAGGCGGGCATATCTTGAACTATCGAATGATTTGTTTCGTCATCAGCCGGATCTTGCTGATGGAGGCGGCGCTGCTGGCGCTGCCCATGGCGGTGGCCTTTTGGTACGGGGAGTCCGGGATCCCATACCTGATCCCCATGGCGCTGCTGATTTTGTGTGGGCTTCCTCTGGGACGCCGGCGGCCGGAGCGGGCCTCTCTGTACGCCCGGGACGGCCTGGCTGTGGTGGCGCTGGCCTGGATCGCGGTGTCTTTGTTCGGCGCAATGCCCTTTTATATCTCCGGGTCTATGGAGAGCTTTGTGGACTGCATCTTTGAGACGGTCTCCGGCTTCACCACCACCGGCGCCAGCATTCTGCGGGAGGTGGAGAGCCTGAACCGGGGCATCCTCTTCTGGCGCAGCTTCACCCACTGGGTGGGCGGCATGGGCGTGCTGGTGTTCGTCATGGCCATTGTTCCCATGAGCGGGGACGGCCACGGCATGCACCTGCTGCGGGCGGAGGTGCCCGGCCCCTCGGTGGGCAAGCTGGTCAGCCGCATGAGCGACAGCGCCAAGATCCTCTACGGCATCTATCTGGTGATGACGGTGGCCGAGATCCTGCTGCTGCTGGCGGGCGGCATGCCGCTGTTCGATTCCTGCATCCACACCTTCGGCTCCGCCGGCACCGGCGGCTTCAGCAGCCGCAACCTCAGCGTGGGCGCCTACAACAACGCCTATTACGACATTGTCATCGGGATCTTCATGCTGCTCTTCGGCGTGAACTTCAATCTCTACTACTTCCTGCTCACCCGGAAATTCCGGGAGGTGTTCCGGTCGGAGGAGCTGCGGACATACCTGGCGGTGGTGGCGGTGTCGGTGGCGGCCATCACCTGCAACATCGTCCACATGTACGGGCTCGTGAGCACCAGCCTGCGCCACGCCTTCTTCCAGGTCTCCTCCATCATTACCACCACCGGCTATGCCACGGTGGATTTCAACACCTGGCCCACCTTCTCCAAGGCGATTCTGGTGACGCTGATGTTTATTGGCGCCTGTGCCGGCTCTACCGGCGGCGGCATCAAGGTTGCCAGGCTGGTGATTCTGGTGCGCAGCTCTGCGGGAGAGATGCGGCGGATGCTGCACCCCAATGCAGTCACTACCACCCGCTTTGAGGGCAAGGTCCTGCCGGAGCGGAATACCCGGGGCGTGTATATCTTTCTCACCATGTACCTGCTGGTATTCACCGTTTCCTGCCTGCTGCTGTCTCTGGAGGAGTTCGACCTGGTGACCATCTTCACCGCCGTGGCCTCCTGCCTCAACAACATCGGCCCGGGGCTGGAGGTGGTGGGCCCCATGGGCAACTTCGCGGACTTCTCCCCCTTCTCCAAGCTGCTGCTGTCCTTTGACATGCTGGCGGGCCGGCTGGAGATCTTCCCCATGCTGCTGCTGTTCGCCCCCTCCATCTGGCGGCGGAAGCTGCCTGCCCGCCGTCAGAACTCTCAGGGGCTGTGACGGGGGAAGCACTTTCCGGTAAACAACAAACAGCATAAGAAGAGGCCGCCAAAAAGGCGGCCTCTTCTTATGCTGAATTTATTTTCTGAAAGAGGTTCCTGCATGGTTCGGCAAGCCGCAGGTAAGCGGCTCAACCGGCGGAGCCGGAGCGGATGGTGTTGGTGATACGGCCGATGCCGTCAATTTCGCAGGTGATCACGTCGCCCTCTTTTAGAAAACAGGGAGGCTCCATGCCCATCCCGACGCCCGCAGGCGTGCCGGTAATAATGATTGTAGCGGCGGGCAAGGTCATGCAGCGGGAGAGCTCGCTGACAATATGGCGGATATCGAAAAACACCTGATTGGTAATGCTGTCCTGGCGCAGTTCCCCGTTGACATAGCAGCGGATCGGCAGCGCAGGCGGGCAGGGGAACTGGTCGGCAGTGACGATAACCGGTCCCATGGCAAAGAAGGAGTCCAGGCTTTTCCCCAGAAAATTCTGCTTATGGCGATACTGTACATCCCGGGCGCTGACATCGTTGGCAACGCTGTATCCAAATAGGTACTCGTGGACATCTTCCGGAGAGACGTGAAGAGCATCCTTGCCTAAAATTACGGCTAATTCGCACTCGTAGTCCAGTTTGGTGACAAAATCCAGATGGCCGTCAATGGGTTCTCCGTCTCCCACGGCCCGGAGGACCTTCTTGTCAAAGTAGACTGCATAGGGCTGTTCGCCGTGGTAATCCACCTTCTGAAAGCGATAGGATTCCTCGGCGTGGCGCATGTAGTTTTCTCCCAGGCAGATCACGTTTCCAACCGGGTGCGGAATGGGCGCACAGGGCTGCGTATCCGACAGAGGGACTCCGCACGGGTGGCCCTGACGGGCGGTTTCCTCCAGGACCTTGCGCTTTTCCGGAGTAAAGCTCCGGATCAGATCATTCATGGAGGCGTCGGAAAACCCCAGTTCCTGAACGGGATATACCGTGCGCTCATCGGCGGAAAGCACGCAGACCTGCTCTGCTCCTTGTATGTTACAGGTGAGAAGTTTCATGTTCTTCAGCTCCTTTTACCAGAGGCGCTGCACTGTGTCAGCGGTATTTGGCTACCAACTGGTCAAAGTCCGCCTCGTCCAGCAGACCGTGCTTTTCATAGGCCCGGGCCTTGACATCGCTTACCAGGAGCCGCTTTTCCTCGGCGGTCAGGTCGATCTTCCGTGCGGCCAGCCAGCAGTCGATGGAAGAAATGCCGGAATGCTTGCCCAGCACCACCTGGCTGTCCGGGTGGCCGGTCAGGGAGGGCAGGTAGGAATTTGTAATCAAAGGATTGCTCTGGTGGGTTTTCGCATACCAGTCGGCTACGATGCCGGACTCGATATCAAAGACGGTATCGCCGGTAATGCCCCGGTTGCCCCGGATCTGCAGACCGGAGAAGCTGCGCAGCAGCTTGGACAGGGGATAGATCTGGCTGTAATCCAGCCCCAGATCCACGCCGTACAGCGTCAGCAGGGACAGGACCACGTCCTCATAAGGTGCGTTTCCGGCCCGCTCTCCCACGGCGCCGATGGTGGTGTGGGCCACATCGGCGCCGGCGGCCAGACCCATGATGGTATTGGCGGCACCCAGGCCGTAATCGTCGTGGAAATGCAGTTCCACCGGCTTGTTGGGGATGCGGGCCTTTACAGCGTGAACAAGATGCGGCACGGTGTGAGGAGCCAGAACGCCCATGGTGTCCACGATGGCCAGAGCGTCCATGTGGCCGTTGGCCGCCACGTGCTCCAGCAGGTCCAGAGACCAGTTCATGGAGGCGCGGGTCATGTCGATGGGGAAGAAAACCGTATACAGACCTGCTTCCTTGGCTGCAAGAGAGGCCTTGATCGACAGCTCCAGAGCCCGATCCATGGTCCAACCGTAGGCGCTGGTGATCATTTCCTCGTTGCAGGGGATTTCGATAACAACACCTTTGACTCCGCAGTCAGCGGCCCGCTTGACGTCGTCCACCATGCAGCGGGCAAATGCAAAGATCTCGCTTTTGATATCGCTTCGCTTGGCCAGATCCACGATTACCTGCCGGTCCTGCTCGGACACAGCCGGCATGCCGGCCTCGATGCGGTGGATTCCCATTTCCGACATTTTTTCTGCCAAAGCAATTTTCTGGTTGTAATCGAAAATCAGGCCCGCCTGCTGCTCGCCGTCCCGAAGCGTCACGTCATGGAGCTTGATATGATCTGAAAAGTTCAGCCCCTCGGTTACTTGGCTGGAAAAGTTCCAGCTGCTGGTAAACCATTTGTCGTTGCGCCATTTTTCGCTCATAAACAAATACCTCCCCTTAAAAAATCACACCCCACAAGGGGGTCGGAGCCCGGGCAGGACCCAGGCTCCGCGGCTTTCTGTATATCAGATGAAACGGCAGATGCGGTCAATGGCAATGTCGGAGAAGCCAAAGGCCTCTGCTTTTGTGGTTTTGCCGTTGCACACCTCCAGCAGTTCGTCCAGCATAGCGGCGCCGGCATCTTCGATGCTGATTTCGCCCTCAGTAACGCCGCTGACGTCGATATCCATGTTGTCGATCATGTTCTGGAATGTGGCGCGGTTGGCGGTGACTTTCAGAACGGGAGCGATGGCGTGGCCGGTGGGCGTGCCGCGTCCCGTGGTGAAAACGACCACCTGACAGCCGCCGGCCACCATGGCGGTGACGGAGGCGATGTCGTATCCCGGGGAGTCCATGACGATGGCGCCCTTTTTGGTGGGGCGCTCGCCCTCCATAACGACCTCCACGATGGGGCGGGTGCCGCCCTTGTAGATGCAGCCCAGGGATTTCTCTTCGATGGTGGAGAGACCGCCGTCCTTGTTGCCCGGCGTGGGCTGGCCGTGACGGCAGTCCTGCCCGGCAGCAGCAAGGTGCGCCTCGTAATCCCGGCAGATTTTGATGATCTGATCATGGATCTCCTTGGTGGCGCCCCGCCGGGCCAGAATGTGCTCGGCGCCCACGAATTCGATCGTCTCGGAGATCATGGTGGAGGCGCCGAGGTCCACAAGGCGGTCGCTGAGGTTGCCGACGGCGGGATTGGCGCCGAAGCCGCTGGTCGCGTCGCTGCCGCCGCACTCAATGCCCATCATCAGGCTGGAGATGTCGCAGGGCTCCCGCTTGACCAAAGAGGCGTCCGACACCATCTGCCGGGCAGAGCGGACGGCCTTTTCAATGGTCCGGATGGTGCCGCCCGCTTCCTGAATGCCGTAGGAGACGATGGGCTTGTTGGTGACCTTCTGGATGCTCTCCCGCAGCTTTTGGTGCGAGACATTCTCGCAGCCCAGGCCGATGACCACCACTCCGTAGACGTTGGGGTTGGCGGCAAAGCCGATCAGAATTTTCTGCGTCATCTCCTCGTTGCCCTTGACCTCTGCGCAGCCGGAGTTGTTGATCACGTTGATGGAGCCGTTTACCTGGGAGGCAACGACGCGGCAGGTCTCGCTGGCGCAGGCGCAGGTGGGCAGAATCAACACGTGATTGCGGATACCCACGGTGCCGTCAGGGCGCTTGTAACCCATAAAGTTCATAGTCAATTCTCCCTCTTTCCTTATTCGCTCAGCTCACTGGAGTAGTCGCGGGGCAGACTGTCAATGTTCAGGTGGGACACCCAGCTGCCCACGCCGATGTCCACCTGGGCGCCGCCGATGATTTCACCGTATTTGATTACGTGAGCGCCCTTGGCAATGGGGGCCACTGCGATTTTATGACAGGGAGGGATCTGCTCCGTGGTGGTGACAGAGCAGAGCTCCGAGCCCTTGAAGTAGTGGACGGTCTGCCCCGCGCTTGCCCCGTTGACAACCGTAACGACATTATCTTTTGGATTCAACATAATGGCTTCTGCTTTCATGGTGATTTCCCTCCGGTTTGAAAATTTATATCAGGCCTTCTCAGCGGCCTTCTTGGCGGCCCACTCAGCGGCGGTACCCCACTTTTTGGCTGCCCAGGAGGTCAGCAGGGGAACCAGGATGACCGTGACGATCACAGCGGCGGCGCACTGAGCAGTGGCGGACTCCACATAGGGCTCGAAAGCCGGGGCGGCCACAGCCACGGCGGCCGGCGTCGCCACGCAGTTGCCGGCTGCGGTAGCTACCGCGGCACCGGCGTAGCCAGGACGCTTGAGGATGAATTTGTCGGCCAGAATGCAGATCAGACCGGACCAGGCCACGCAGATCACGCCCAGCAGGATTCCGGACAGACCGCCCTTGACCAGGTTGGCCAGGCTGATGCCCGCGCCCAGGCAGAAAGCGAAGAAGGGGATCAGCACATTCAGACCGGGCTTGAGGAAATCGGCGATATCCTTGTCCAGATTGCCCAGGATCAGACCGGCCAGAATCGGGGCGATGGCACAGATCAGGCTCTGCAGAGGAATATCCGCCATGCCGGAGGCACCCACAGCCACCAGGGTCAGGAAGGGGCCGTCGTTGATGTTGAGGATCGCCTGGGCAGCGATGTCGGTATCATCACCGAAGGAACCCGCCAGGGACATGAACAGTCCGCCGTTGGAGTTGGTCACGGCGCTGATAATGGCCAGAGTAGACAGGCCCAGGACGCCGGCCATGCTGAAGATGGCACCCACAGCCCAGCCCAGTGCGGCGCCGGCCAGGAATTTAGCCAGCAGCAGAACGATGCCGCGCTTGAGAATTTCCCCGCCCTGGCGCAGCTGAATCTGTGCACCCACGCAGAAAAGGAACACGGCGATGGTGGTGTTCGCACCGCTGCTGGACCACAGGGCGGTAACATAGCCGCCGGCCTGCAGGACAGAGGGGCAGACCGTATTGATCACAACGCCCAGCAAAAGGGGGATCACCATCATGCCGCCGGGAACTTTTTGCACAGTTTTCGAAATTTTCATTGCAGTATCCTCCTAAAATTCAAACAACTGTATGGAAGCAGGACATATGCAGGGATCGGCAGAGCCAGATAGCGGACGGCTTGTCCGTGAGTGGCTGCATAAGTGAATTGATTTGAAACACATGTGCTTCGCAATCCGGATAGCACTAGTGGAATTTGCCTAAAAACAAGAATCAATATCAAAAACGAATTTGATTGTTTCAAAATAAGCTAATTTTCTTAACAAGATATATGCGCAAAGGATTTGCACAGAACATGTATCAATATGGAACAAAAATGAGTTAAGAAATGAAGAAAAGAGCGGTGATTTTTGGGAGACAGACAGAGAAGAACTAATAAAGATTTGAAATGAGACATATAAAACACGCTTTGAAAGGGAGAAAATAAAAAATATTTGAGAACACCACTTGCGGAATGTGATTCGTTTTGATACACTAAAAAAGAGGTGAGCGTGTGGACAAGATCAAGATACTGACCATTGCGCCGTATCAGGAATTGGAGTATCTGGTGCGGGATATCGCAAAGGATTTTGATAACATTGAGATGTATACGTTTACAGGCTATTACAAGAATGCGATCCAATTTGCCAAGGCGTTTCCGGACAAGGAATTTGACGTGATCATCTCCCGGGGCGGTACGGCGACTTTGGTGCGGTCCTTGAATGATACGCCGGTAGTGGAGGTGGAGGTTTCCACGCTGGATCTGCTGCGGGTAATCAAGCAGGCGGTCCAATGTTCTCCCAAGGCTGCCGTGGTCAGCTATCCCGATGTGACGGCTCGTGTGGAGATGCTGGCGCAGTTTTTGCGGCTGGATATCAAGACGTTTTCCTTTGAACTGCCCGAACAGATTGAGGAGACCGTCCGGCGCTGTGTGCGGGCGGGATATCAGCTGATCGTGGGTGGTGCAGCCACCCGGGAGTATACGGTGGCGGAAGGCGCACAGTTTATGCTGATTGCATCCAGCCGGGAGAGCGTGGAGGCCAGCATCCGGCGGGCAATTGAGCAATATCACCTTATGAACAGCGTCCAGGACAGAAACCGTCTTTATCAGAGCATCGTGGATAAGAGCGACGCCGCGCTGTTCCTTTTTTCGGGAGAGAAAAACGTGCAGTACATGAATGTGGCTGCCCGGCGGATGCTGAACAGCGTAGACCGGCTTGAACAGTTCCTTGCGCGGAATATTGATGTGCTGGAGAAGAATCAGCGGCTGCATTTGCTGAAAAAAATGAATAACGACGTCTATGAAGTCAACGGCAACGCCATCATGATCCGCCAGCAGCCTCATTATCTTTTTGAGCTGCATTTTCGGTCTGCGGGGTGCCGGGTAGCCTCTGTGGCCCAGATCGAAAACCCGGAGGAAATCCGACGCAGCCAACAGCTTTTGGGCTCCAGTGAGCTATACCTGCGCCCTCTGGCAAAGGCCATTCAAACGGCCGGTGAATCCATGCTGCCGGTACTGATCCAGGGGGAGGTGGGGACCTGCAAAGGCCTGGTGGCCCGGAAGATCCACGGACAGCAAGTCGGGGAGATCACCAGCCTGATTTGCCTGCGCTGCGGCGACCTGACGGAGAAAAACTGGAATCTCCTGCTGAACAACGCCGACTCGCCCATTCATGCCATGCATTATACGGTGTATCTCGACCACGTGGACGCTCTGACGCCGGAGCTTCAGCGGCAGGTGTCCGCCTATATCGAGGACAGTAAAATGACACGCCGGCACCGCCTGATCAGTTCCAGCTGCTGCGACCTGTCCGCCGAGGTGGCCAGGGGGCGATTTTCGAGCCGGCTCTATATGCAGCTGAGCGGCTTTACCATCAATGTGCCGTCCCTGGCCCAGCGCCGGGAGGATATTCCTGCGTTTGTTAACCGGATGCTTCCACAGCTCAACACCCTTTTGTCCAAGTCCGTGGTGGGAATGGAGCCGGATGCAATGGAGCTGATGACGCGCTTCGATTGGCCGCTGAATCTGGTTCAGCTGGAGAAGGTCCTGCGGCAGATCATGGCGGCGCCTGTCTCCTTTTACATTTCTGCTGAGGAGGTGCAGGCTGTTTTGAGCAACGAGGAGCGAAAAACGGCGGCGGCTTCCTTTGACTTGTCAGGCACGCTGGAGGACATCGAAAGGCGCATTATACAACAGGTCCTCAAAGAGGAGAATATGAATCAATCTGCCGCCGCAAAACGGCTGGGGATCGGACGCAGTACACTGTGGAGGAAGATCTCTGCCGGAGAAGGGCAGCGTTCAAATTAAGAGCGATGACAAGTAAAAGAGCCACCGGAGAGGGGATCCCTCTCCGGTGGCTTTTTGCGGTTGACCGCCGGAGCGACGAGGCCGGCGGTGTTGTGTGTGGAGCATTTTACCCAGAGCGGCGGTATGCCGGGGACTTTGCCGGCGGTATGCGGGCAAGCGGCAGCCAAAAGTGAATGAACGGGAAACCGGCGTCGCAGAAAGTGTCTTAAAACAGCTCCCGTGTGAAAGAGATTTCCTGCGGGGGCGACGGTCTGCTGCCGGGCGTCAGGGCAGCTCCAGCTGGTCCAGCTGGGAGAGGATCTCCCGCTGGCGCTCGTAGAACAGCAGCTCCTTGTTGTGGGCGAAGTAGGCCTCGCAGCCGTAGCGGCTGATGAACCGGGCGGCGCTGGGGTCCATGGTCAGCTCCGTCACCAGGATCAGCATTTCCTGGCCGTCTCCAAAGACCGCCTCGCAGAAGCCGAACAGGTGGGTCAGCTGGGCTCCGGCTGCCTCCGCCCGGCGCTTCATGTCCGCCACGGCGCCGTCAAAGTCCGCCTTGACGGCGGCAAAGGGATCGTCCGGGGCCTTTGCCGCCAGCTGCTTGTGTCTGCGCAGGGCCGCCATGGTCCGCTCCCGGGCCCGCTCCTGCTCCTGGGACAGGCTGCCGGCCCGGCGGGCGCTGTCCAGCAGGGACTGCTGGGCCGAGAGCTGGGCGTCCAGCAGGGCCAGGATGTCGGCGTCCGGCGACGCCATCCCCGCCTTCACGGCCCGCAGGGCCTCCAGCAGCAGGCGGAGGGCATCCTCCGTCTCCGCCACGGCACGCAGGGGGCGGACGGCCGCGTCCAGCAGCAGCCCCAGCAGGGACAGCCGCTCGTCGAACTTGGCGGCCTTGGCCCGCTTCTTCACGGCGGCGGGGGCCTTGCCGGCGAGGATCTTGTCCACCTGATAGTCACTGCGGTATTTGTTGAACAGGTCGTAATAGATGGCGAACTCCTTGGCGATGCGGGGGTTTTGCAGATACTGGCCCACCAGCTTCTCATCTACGAGCAGGCCGTTCTTCTCATACAGGTGCAGCATCTGGCTCAGATCGTCCCAGCCCCGGGCGGTGACGAACTGCTTGCCGCTGACGGTGGACTCCACCTTGTAGAAATCCCCCTTGCGGATCTCCAGGTAGGTCAGCACCGCCGGGTGGACGCCCTTTTGCAGGGCGAAGGACTTCCAGGCGTCGAAGTCCGGCTCCACGTCGATGCGCTTGAGCCGGTCCCAGGTGACGATGTCGAACTCCCGAACGGACTTGTTGTACTCCGGCGGATTGCCGGCGGTGACCACGATCCAGCCGTCGGGTACCCGGTGGCGGCCGAAGATCTTGTACTGCAGAAATTGCAGCATGGAGGGGGCCAGGGTCTCGGATACGCAGTTGATCTCGTCCAGGAACAAAATGCCCTCCCGCTTGCCGCTCTCCTCCATGGTCTCGTAGATGGCGGCGATGATCTCGCTCATGGTGTACTCGGAGACCTGG
This sequence comes from Dysosmobacter sp. Phy, assembly GCF_054476235.1. Lineage (NCBI taxonomy): Bacteria > Bacillati > Bacillota > Clostridia > Eubacteriales > Oscillospiraceae > Dysosmobacter > Dysosmobacter sp. Phy. The sequence continues at coordinate 698,887 of NZ_CM136997.1, read as the reverse complement.
TACTCCTTGCCGTCAAAGACTTTTTTCTCGATGAAGGGCAGGCCCAGGGCGCTCTGGCGGGTGTGGTGGGTCATGGAGTAGGACACCAGGGCCACGTCCAGCTCCTGAGCGATCTGCTCCATGACGGCGGTCTTGCCGATGCCCGGCGGGCCCATCAGAAATACGGGGCGCTGCTTCTCCGGACGGACGGCATAGCGGCCGAACTCGTCCTTGGTGAAGTAGGCGGTCATGGCGTTTTTGATCTGTTCCTTGGCTTCTTGGATGTTCATATCCTGCATCCCGGCTTTCTGTGTAAGATGTTGGTTGATTTCAAAGGGAGAACTCCGCCTCCGGGTCGGCTGCGGCGCCCAGCTGCCGCCCCCGGTCCAGCAGGAGGGCGGCGGCCTCCGTCAGGCGGCGGGAGAGCAGCAGCTCCACCGCCTCCGGGCAGCCGGCGCGGTCCAGCACCCCCAGCTCCAGCAGGCGCTCCAGGCGGGCGTGGAGCTGGGGACTGTCCGTCAGGGGCAGCTTTTGGCGCAAAAAGGCGGCGTACCGGTCCATGCTGCGGAGGTGGCCGTAGGCGTGGTCACCCTGAAGGGCGTAGAAGTCCCGGTAGGAGAGGCCTTCCAGAACGGAGAGCCCGTAGAGCAGCCGCTCCAGGCCGGAGAAGCGGCGGTCGGGGGAGTAGAGGGCGGCGATATCCGCCTCGTAGTCCGCCGCTGCCGCGGTATAGCCCAGGCACAGGGCGTATTCCAGCTGCTTGAGCCGCCCGCCGCACAGGGCGCAGAGGCACACGTCCTGGCGGCCGTAGCCGGCGCTGCGCTCGATCACGTCCTCCATCAGCTCCAGCAGCCGCCCGTAGTCGTCCAGGGCAAAAAAGGGAACCATCCGGGGAGCGGAGAATACCATCAGCTCCGGTGGCAGCGGCGCGCCGGAGCGGAGGTCCATGGCGATCCGGGTGAGGAAGCGGGCGTCGTCCCCGGCACCGCCCGCCAGCCACGCCAGCAGCTCCCCCAGACCCAGCAGGTCCGCCCGGCCCTCGTAGCGCAGGGACCGCAGCCGGGGCAGGGCCCCCAGGCCGTAGAGGGCGGTCACATGGGCGGGGACGGTCAGCTCCTCCACGGCCTCCCAGCCGGGAGCGGGGGAAAGACGCACCGCCGCCTCCGGGGCGGTCACCTCCGCCCGGATGCCGTGGACCGCAAGAGGCGGGGAGATGGGGCGCATGGCGGGACCTCCTTGCTCACAGCGAGAATTCCGACTCCGGATCCGCGGCCGGGGCGGCGCCCAGGGACAGCAGGCAGGCGGTGGCGTCGGTCAGACGGGCCCGGGCCAGCAGCTCCGCCGCCGCGGACCGGACGGCGGGACCCAGCAGCCCCGCCGCCTCCAGGGAGATCAGCAGCAATCGCAGCTCCTCCGTATCCTCCAGGTGCAGCTGGCCGGAGAGAAAGTCCAGATAGGCCGTCCAATCGCGCATATGGTGGTAGCCGTGGGGACCGTCGGCGGTGTAGAAGGTCTCATAGGAGTTCCCCAGGCCCAGGGCCAGGGCGTAGAGCAGCTGCTGCCGGGGGGAGGGACGGGCTGCTCCATAACAGGCCGCCGTCTGGGCGGAGTAGGGCGGGTCCGCGGCGGCGCAGCCCATGGAAAAGGCGTACTCCAGGTGCTTGAGGGCCGCATAGCTGCGGCAGAGGATCACGTTCATCCGGGCGGAGTCCTGGCGGCCGTTGCTGCACGCCGCCAGATCGTCGATGGCCGCCAGCAGCCGCCCGTAGGCGGGCAGAGCCTGGGGCGGCCGCAGCCGGGGGGCGAAGATAGCCGTGAGGGTGCCGCTCATGGGCGGCGCCGCCAGCAGGTTGGTGGCCAGGCGGTGGAGGAGCACCTCGTCGTCCTCCGTGTCCCCGGCCAGCCAGGCGATGCCCTCCTCCAGGCCCAGCACGTCGCCGCCGCCCAGACACTCCACCGTCCGCAGGCCGCTCAGCCGCTCCAGGCCGGAGAAGCTGCGGATCCCCTCCGGGATCATCAGCGTCTCCACGCCGCCCAGGCCCGCGGCGTCCTCGGCCCGCAGACACACCACGGGGCCCGGGGCGGCCACCGTGGCCCTGGTCCCCTCGATCCGGAGGGGGCCCTGTTCCCTTGTCTCCATGGTCAGATCTCCTCGCTTTGCAGCACCAGCTTGATGGCCCACACCGGTACGTCGGGGTCCAGGCCCTCGTCGCCCACAAAGACGAAGGCGGCGTCGTAGTCCGGCTTGCGCTCCGGGAAAATGCCCGCTCCGTCGGTGAAGTAGATCATCCCCCGCAGGTTGGTGAAGGCCCCGTCGCGGATCAGCTGGTCCACGTACTGGAACACCGGCCGGAAGTCCGTGCCGCCGAAGCCGTGGAGCTCCATATGGGCCAGGTAGTCCTCAAAGTCCCTCTGGCAGGTGATGTGGGCGTCCTCCTGGATCTGGGCGTCGCACTGGATGATGTGGAGGTTGATCTTGGTGAAAAAGTTCTCCTGCTGGCGCAGGATGTTGTAGGTCTTGGTGACGAACCGCTGGACCAGGTCCCCGCTGACGGAGCCGGAGGTGTCGATGGCCACCACGAACTCCCGGATGCGGCGGACCTCCTTGTACTCCAGGGGCTCCACCAGGGGCATGTTGCCGTAGAGGGAGAGACCGTAGGTGTAGAAGATGTAGTCGAACTCGTCGTTGTTGACCTGCACCACCTCGCCCAGGGACATATAGCGTCGCAGGAAGTCGGCGTAGTCGTAGTGCTCCCGGGTCACGGGCCGCAGGCTCTGGACCAGGGACCCGGCGTCCAGGCCGTGGCGGCGGGAGGCGGTCTCCAGATCCACCTGGATCCGGCGGCTGATCTCCTTCCAGGCCTTTTCCAGCTCCTTCCGCTCCTCGGTCCCGGAGGGGGGATCCTGCTTGCGGCGGGCGCTGGACCCGCCCCGGCCCTGCTTGTCCCGGGCGGGGATGCCGCCCTCCGGCGGGGGCTCCTGCCCCTCGCCTCCGGCGCTGGACCCGCCCTTGACGGGCAGATACCAGGCCCGGTGGTCGTCCGCCAGGAAGGGCTGGCGCAGCTGGGCGATCTGGTCCGGGCGCAGGTTTTGGTCCAGGAGGTGGCGGTAGAGCTTTTCCGCCGTCAGGGGGTGGACCTGTTCCGCCAGGGCCGCCAGGGTCTCCTCCTGGGTCCTGTCCCGCCGGCAGGCGGCGCAGGGCAGGTCCAGGTCCCGGATGGCGGCCTCCACAGCGATGTCGCAGGCCAGATCCCAGCACCGGCGGTCGATGCCGGGGCCGGTGAAGAGGTGGTGGAACACGCAGTGGAGCACCATGTGCAGATAGTCCCGCACCGGGCGATTCTGCTCCTGGCGGTAGGCGTTGAGCAGGTAGTAGACATCGTAAAAGAGCTTCTGGCCGTCGGTGGCCAGGGTGCCGGGATAGGAGACGGGGGTGAACCGGCTCAGGGCCAGGTCCAGAAACCGCAGGTGCACCAGCAGGGTGCTCCGAGCCAGATCCAGCACCTCCCGGGCCAGGCCGTCCGCCTGGCGGAAGGCCGCCACATGATCCTCCATTTCCCCTCACCGTCCTTTCTGCCGCCGGAGCGGGTCCGGCGGACACAGGTCTATGGTAGCACGCCCTCCGCTCCATTGCAAGGGCGGGCGTCTTGCGCCGCCGGGCGGGACATGATATGATACCAAAAAACCATTGTTGGAGTGAGACCATGAAGAAACTGGTCATCGGCATCCTGGCCCACGTGGACGCGGGCAAGACCACCTTGTCCGAGGCGCTGCTCTACGAGAGCGGCGCCATCCGCCGCCTGGGCCGGGTGGACCATCAGGACGCCTTCCTGGACACCGACGCCATGGAGCGGGAGCGGGGCATCACCATCTTCTCCAAGCAGGCGGTGCTGCCGCTGGAGGGCACGGAGGTGACGCTGCTGGACACGCCGGGCCACGTGGACTTCTCCGCCGAGACGGAGCGGACGCTGCGGGTGCTGGACTGCGCCGTGCTGGTCGTCAGCGGCACCGACGGCGTCCAGGCCCACACCCGGACGCTGTGGCGGCTGCTGGAGCGGTACGGCGTGCCGGTATTGCTGTTTGTCAACAAGATGGACCTGGCCGGGGCGGATCGCACGGCGGTGCTGGCGGAGCTGCGCCGGAGATTTTCCTCCGGGTGCGTGGACTTCGGCGCGGCGCCGGAGCAGGTGGCCGAGGAGGCCGCCGTGTGCGGCGAGGCGGCCCTGGAGCAGTTCCTGGAAACCGGCGCCGTGACGGACGGGACGCTGCGGCAGCTGGTGGGGGAGCGGGCGCTGTTTCCCTGCTTTTTCGGCTCGGCGCTGAAGCTGGAGGGCGTGAAGGCCCTCCTGGAGGGGCTGGAGCGGTACGCCCCAGCCCCGGCCTATCCGGCGGAGTTCGGCGCCCGGGTGTACAAGATCTCCCGGGACGGCCAGGGCGCCCGGCTGACCCATCTGAAAGTCACCGGCGGCACGCTGCGTGTGAAGGATCTGCTCCGGGGCCCCGGCGGCGCCTGGGAGGAGAAAGCGGACCAGCTGCGCATCTACTCCGGCGCCAAATTCAAGACCGTGGAGGAGGCCCCCGCCGGGACGGTGGTGGCTGTCACGGGCCTGAGCCGCTCCCTGCCTGGGGAGGGCCTTGGGTTCGAGGGCCAGTGGACCGGGCCGGTGCTGTCCCCGGTGCTGACCTATCAGGTGCAGCTGGCGGAGGGCACGGACCCCCACACCGCCCTTATGAAGCTGCGGCAGCTGGAAGAGGAGGACCCCCAGCTCCACGTCTCCTGGAGCGAGGCTGCCCGGGAACTGCGAGTGCAGCTGATGGGCGAGGTGCAGCTGGAAATTTTGGGCCGGCTGCTGCGGGACCGGTTCGGCATGGAGGTCACCTTCGGCACCGGCGCCATCTTGTACCGGGAAACCATCGCCGCCCCGGCCATCGGCATCGGCCACTTCGAGCCTCTGCGCCACTACGCGGAGGTCCACCTGCTGCTGGAGCCCCTGCCCCGGGGCAGCGGACTGGTGTTCGCCTCCCGCTGCCCGGAGGACCAGCTGGACCGGAACTGGCAGCGGCTGATTTTGACCCATCTGGCGGAGAAGGAGCACCTGGGCGTGCTGACCGGCTCCCCCATCACGGATCTGAAGATCACCCTCCTGGCGGGCCGGGCCCACGACAAGCACACCGAGGGCGGCGACTTCCGCCAGGCCACCTACCGGGCGGTGCGCCAGGGGCTCATGTCGGCTCAGAGCGTACTGCTGGAGCCCTGGTACACCTTCCGGCTGGAGCTGCCCGCCGCCCAGGTGGGCCGGGCCATCAGCGACCTCCAGCGGATGAACGGCGAGACGGACCCGCCGGAGACCTTCGGCGAGGAGACGGTCCTCACCGGCGCGGCGCCGGTGGCGGCATTGCGGGATTACGCCCGGGAGGTCACGGCCTACACCCGTGGCCAGGGGCGGCTTTTCTGCCAGAACGGAGGCTACCGCCCCTGCGCCGACCAGGCGGCCGTGGTGGAGGCCCTGGGCTACGACCCGGACCGGGACGTGGAGAACACCGCCGACTCGGTGTTCTGCGCCCACGGCGCGGGGTACAACGTCAAGTGGGACCAGGTGCCCGCTATGGCCCATGTATCCAGCGGCCTGTCCCTGGAGGAGGAAGAGGCGCCGGAGGACACGGCGCCCCGGCCCCGGCAGGCCATGGACTACGCCGGGACCCTGGCCCAGGACAAGGAATTGCAGTCCATCTTTGAGCGGACCTACGGCCCGGTGAAGCAGCGCTCCTTCCAGCCGCCGCCCAAGCCCCGGCGGCCCGTATCTGAGGGGGCGGAGGAAAAGCGGTCCATCCCGCCCCGGCCCACGGGGCCGGAGTATCTGCTGGTGGACGGGTACAACATCATCTTCGCCTGGGACGAGCTGAAGACCATCGCCCGGGAGAACCTGGACGCCGCCCGGAAGGCCCTGTGCGACATCCTCTGCAACTACCAGGGCTACCGCAAGTGTCGGGTGATCCTGGTGTTCGACGCCTACAAGGTCAAGGGCGGCCAGGGCAGCGTGGAGAAGTACCACAACATCCGCCTGGTCTACACCAAGGAGGCCGAGACGGCGGACGCCTATATCGAGCGGGCCACCTATGAGATCGGAAAGCACCACCGGGTGCGTGTGGCCACCTCCGACGGGCCGGAGCAGCTCATCATCCTGGGCCACGGGGCATTGCGGCTGTCGGCCTCCGCCTTCCGGGCGGAGGTGGAGGAGGTCCAGGGCCGGATCGCCGACGTGCTGGAGCAGAACAACCGCGCCGCCGGGGCGAGACCGGTCCGGGCGGCTCTGGAAAAGGCCCAACAGGAAAAGGAGGATGCCACATGATCACCCTGTTGACCGCAGCCCTGACCCTCACCGCCTGTACGCTGGCGCGGTGGTATCTGGAGCGGCCGGGGCGCCGGGAGCGCAGCGCCCTGGGCGGCCGGATCAAGCTGACGGCCCTTTGGAACAGGGGCGCCGCCTTCGGCCTGCCCCTGGGGCGGGAGGCGCTGATGGTCCTCTCCGCCCTGGTGCTGGGCGTGACGGTGCTCTTTCGCCGCCAGAGTCCCTTCGGCGCCGGGCTGGTCCTGGGCGGCGGGCTCAGCAACCTCTGGGAGCGGCTGCGGTACGGGAAGGTGCTGGACTACCTGCGCTTCCCCGCTGCGCCGGGAAAGCTGAAGAAGTACGTCTACAACCTGGCGGACCTGGCCCTGTTCCTGGGCGCCCTTTGGCTGGCCCTGTTTCCCCGGGAGAAATAAGTAAATGGAAACGCCTCCGCGGACAACAGTCCGCGGAGGCGCTTTTTTGTCTTGGCTCAGGTCAGCAGCTCCCAGCCCATCTTCAAAAACAGCAGTCCCAGCACCACGAAGATCATTCGCCGGACCTTGGTGCTGCCGCCCCGGATGGCGTACCGGGCGCCGCACCAGTTGCCCGCCACGCAGCACACCACCGCCGGCACCGCCAGCTGCCAGTAGACCTTCCCACCGGCGATCCACACCACGGCGGAGGCCACGTTGGAGGCCAGGTTGGCGGCTTTGGCGCAGCCGGAGGCCGTCAGCAGGTCCATGCCCAGCACCAGGGTGAAGGCCAGGATCATGAACGTGCCGGTGCCGGGGCCGATGAGCCCGTCATAGGCGCCCATGCAAAGGCCGATGAGTGCGCTCAGCGCCGCGTGCTGCCGGGGTGTCCAGCGGTCGCTCCGGGTCTGGCCCAGGTCCCGCTTCCACACCATCACCGCCGCCGCCACGGGCAGGGCTGCCAGTACGCAGGCCTGGAGCACCTGCTCGGAGCACCACAGGGCCAGCCGGGCCCCCAGAGCGCCGCCGGTCAGAGCGCCCGCCGCCGCCAGCACGGCGGTCCGCAGCTCCACCTTGCCGCTGCGCAGGTACCGCCAGGCGGCGGTTCCGGTGCCGATGGCGTTGACCACCTTGTTGGTGCCGGCAGCCAGGTGGACCGGCACCCCCACAAAGAGGTAAGCCGGCAGAGAGATCAGCCCGCCGCCCCCCGCCACGGAGTCCACGAATCCCGCCAGGAACAGCATGGGGCACACCAGCAGGCACATATGAAAAAAGGAATCCACAGTCCTCACATTCCCTCCCAAAAAACTCACGGCGCCTATTGTAGCATATTTTTTCCACCGTGACAATCGGTTTGGCTTGACAAGGAGCGGAGTGGTCCTGTATACTAACTGTACTAATACGGATAGTACAATTTTGACTATTTTCTTTATATTTTATTAACACCCCTTGACAACGGGTAAAATTGTGTTATTGTATTAAGCAACTAAGACAATAACACAGAAAGACGGACGACCCACTGCCAATGGAAAAGTGCCTGGGATTTTACAGAGAATTGACCGGGGCGCCCCACGGATTTGATGGCCGTGGTGTACTATAGGGACGGGATCTTCCGAGAGATGAAGAAATTTGCCCATGCGGATCGTAATAGAGACAAAGAGAGCGAAGGAGGCACAGCCATGAAAATCCTCATTACCACAGATTGGTACGCGCCGGCGGTGAACGGCGTGGTGACCTCCGTGAAGAATCTGCGCCGGGAGCTGGAGGCCCTGGGCCACGAGGTCCGGATCCTGACGCTGTCGCCGGACCTGCGGTCGGAGGCGGCGGCGGGGATTACCCGCATCGGCTCCATCGGCGCCGGGCGTGTCTATCCCGGCGCCCGGCTGCGGACCGCGCTGGCGGGCCGGTGGGTGCGGCAGCTGGTGGAATGGGGACCCGACGTGGTTCACTCCCAGTGCGAGTTCTCCACCTTCTTCCTGGCCCGGCGCATTGCCGAGGAGCTGAACGTGCCCCTGATCCATACCTACCATACGGTGTATGAGGACTATACCCACTATTTCTCCCCCAGCGTCCGCTGGGGCCGCCGGGCGGCGGCGGTGTTCAGCCGCTGGATCACCGGCCAGACCGACTGCATCATTGCCCCCACCGGCAAGGTGCGCCAGCTGCTGCTGGGCTACGGAGTGACCCGGCCGGTGGTGGTGATCCCCAGCGGCATTGACCTGCGGCGGTTCCGCCGCCCCCGGGACCCTATGGCGGAGACGGTGCTCCGGGCCAGCCTGGACATTCCGGCGGACCGGACAGTGCTGCTGTTCGTGGGACGGCTGGCGGCGGAGAAGAATGTGGAGGAGCTGCTCGCCGCCCGCAAGGCCCTGGGAGACAAGCCTGTGACGCTGCTGCTGGTGGGAGACGGTCCCCACCGCCCGGCCCTGGAGGCCCGGGCGGCGGAGCTGGGCCTGGACGCCCCGGACGTGATCTTTGCCGGGCAGGTGCCGCCGGACCAGGTGGCCGACTGGTACCGCCTGGGCACGGTGTTCGTCAGCGCCTCCACCAGTGAGACCCAGGGCCTGACCTATGCGGAGGCCCTGGCCGCCGGGCTGCCGGTTCTGTGCCGGGCGGACCCCTGCCTGGACGGGGTCATCCGCCAGGGGGAGAACGGCTGGCAGTACCGCACGGAGGAGGAGTTCCTCCGCCGTGTGGAGGAGATCCTGGACGATCCCGCCCGGGCGGCGGAGCTGCGGCCCACCGCCGCAGCATCGGCGGAGCCCTTCTCGGCGGAGCGCTTCGCCCGCCGGGTGGAGCGGGTCTATCTGGATCAGATCAGCCGCCGGAGCGCGGCGGAAAGAGAGGTGTCCGCATGACCAAGAGCGTGGAGAGGACCGCCCTGCGGGCGGCGTCCTTGTGTGGGCTTGTGATCTGTGTGGTGACGGCGGTCTGGGCCTGGCGGATGGGCTTTTTGACCTCCCAGGAGAGGCTGCAGGCCCTGGTGGCCGGCTGCGGCGCCGCCGGGGCGCTGGTATTCGTGGCGTTCCAGGCGGTGCAGGTGGTGGTGCCCATCCTGCCCGGCGGCCTGGGGTGCCTGGCGGGGGTACTGCTGTTCGGCGCCGTCAACGGCTTTTTTTATAATTACATCGGCATCTGCGTGGGGTCCCTGCTGGCCTTCGCCATTGCCCGCAACTGCGGAAAGCCCCTGCTGAGCCTGCTGTTTTCCGAAAAGACCATTCAAAAATACAGCGCCTGGACCGAGGACCGGGGCCGCTTTTCCAAGATGTTCGCCTGGGCCATCTTCCTGCCGGTGGCGCCGGACGATTTCCTTTGCTACCTGGCGGGCACCACGGAGATGAGCTGGCGGCGCTTCACCGCCATCATCCTGCTGGGCAAGCCCTTTGCCATCGCTCTGTACAGCCTGGGGCTGACGGTGGCATGGCAGCATGTGACGGCCATGCTGGCCTGAGAGAACGAAACGGATAAAAGGAGGCACGATATGCGGATCTGCATATACAGCGGCGGTGAGCGCCTGGTGGCCAAAAGCGGCGTGGGCCAGGCCATCCGCCATCAGCGGGAGGTGCTGCGCCGGGCGGGCGTGGAGACTACGGACCGCTGGAGCAGCGACACCTGGGCCGTCCATATCAACACGGTGCTGCCGGATATCCTGCCGGCGGTGCTCTGGGCCCGGCTGACGGGGCGGAAGGTGGTCTGCTACGGCCACTCCACCATGGAGGACTTCCGCCGCTCCTTCCGGGGCTCTGACGCCCTGGCCCCTCTGTTCCGGCGGTGGATCACCTTCTGCTACGGGCTGGGGGACGTGGTGCTGACCCCCACGGAGTACTCCCGCTCCCTGCTGGAGAGCTATGGGCTGAGGCGCCCGGTCTATACCATTTCCAACGGCGTGGACACGGACTTCTTCGTCCAAGACCCGGGCCTGCGGGAGGCGTTCCGGCGCCGCCGCGGTCTGCGGGACGGTGAGAAGGCCGTGGTCTCCGTGGGCCATCTCATCGCCCGCAAGGGCCTGCCGGAGTTTGCGGATCTGGCCCGGCGGATGCCGGACGTCCGCTTTATCTGGTACGGCTGGACGGACCCCCGCCTGGTGCCCGCTGAGATCCGGCAGGTGCTGGACACGGCGCCGGAGAATCTGGAGTTCCCCGGCTACGTGGGCCGGGAGGAGCTGCGGGAGGCCTACTGCGGCGCCGATGCCTTTGCCTTCCTCAGCCACGAGGAGACGGAGGGCATCGTGGTGCTGGAGGCCCTGGCCTGCGGGATCCCGACGGTGCTGCGGGATATCCCGGTGTACAACGGCTGGCTGGAGGACAGGAAAAACGTCTACAAGTCCGCCGATCAGGAGGGGTTCCGGCGGACGCTGGAGGGCATCCTCTCCGGCTCCCTGCCGGACCTGACGGCGGCGGGACGGGCCGTGGCCGAGGAGCGGAGTCTGGAAGCCGTGGGGCGGCAGCTGCGGGAGATCTACCGCAGGGAGAACATCCTGCCTCTGCCGGCGCCGGCCCACGCCCAGGCATGAGGCGGATACAGAAGCAAAGGACAAGCGCGCGGCTTTCGCCGCGCGCTTTTTTGCTCATACCAGCCGCACCTGATAGGCCCGCAGCCAGTGGTCCAGCTGGAGGAAGTAGGCGATGGTCTGGGGCGTGGTCATCAGCTGGCCGTACCAGGGCTGGGCGTCCCGGCGGACCAGCAGGGCCTCCAGTGCCTCCCGCCGCACCAGGTCCAGCAGGGGAGAGGTATTGTCCGCCAGCACCTTCCGCAGCTGCCCGGATACCAGCTCCAGATACAGGGGGTGGACAGTCTTGGGATAGGGGCTCTTCTTCCGCTCCAGCACTTCCCGGGGCAGCCACGGCGCCGCAGCGGCGCGCAGCAGCCCCTTTTCCTGGCCGCCCAGGTCCCGCAGCTCCGGCGGGACGTTGTAAAGGTACTGGGCGATCCGCCAGTCGCAGAAGGGGACCCGGACCTCCAGGGCGCTCCACATGCTCATCCGGTCCTTCCGGTCCAGCAGGGTCTGCATGAACCAGTTCATGTTTAGATGCATCAGCTGCCGGGCCCGGCGCCGGGCTGGACCGTCCTCCGGCAGGCAGTCCGCCTGGGCCAGGGAGGACCGGCAGCGGGCGCGGACGAATTCCTCCGCATCCAGCCCCTCCGCCCACTCCGGCGAGAGGAAGGAGGTCCGCCAGGCGGTGGACCGGGCCCAGGGGAACTCCCCGACGGCCGGAGGATCCCGGAACCAAGGGTAGCCGCCGAAGATCTCGTCGGCGCACTCGCCGGACAGGGCCACCGTCACATCCCGGCGGACCCTGCGGCAGAACAGCAGCAGCGAGGCGTCGATATCCGCCATGCCCGGCAGGTCCCGGGCCTGGGCGGCCTCATCCAGGGCGCCGGCCACCTGGGCCGGGTCCAGCACCGCGGCGGTGTGACGGCAGCCCAGGAAATCCACCATGGTCTGGATGTAGGGTCCGTCCTGAGAGGGCTGGAAGTGCCCGGCGGTGAAATAGCGGCCGTTGTCCCGGTAGTCCACGGAGAAGGTCCGCAGTTCCTCGCCCCGCTCGCCCAGGGCCCTGGAGGCCACGGCGCTGATGATGCTGGAGTCCAGCTCGCCGGAGAGGAAGGTGCCCACCGGCACGTCGGACACCAGCTGGCGGCGGATGGCGTCCTCCACCAGAAAGCGCACGTGGGCCACGGTTTGGGCCTCGTCCTCCGTATGGGGCTCCGCCCGGAGGGACCAGTACCGCCGCAGATGCAGCCCCCGGCGGGAGAAGGTGCCGCACTGGCCCGGCAGCAGCTCCCGGACATTGCGGAACACGCCGCAGCCCGGTGTCCGGCCGGGGCCCAGGAGAAGAAGCTCCGCCGCTCCCTCCCGGTCCAGCTCCGGCGGCACCGCCGGATGGCGTACCAGGGCCTTCAGCTCCGAGGCGAACACCAGTCCTCCGCCGGGGAGCAGGGAGAAGAACAGGGGCTTCACCCCCATCCGGTCCCGGGCCAGGAACAGCGTCTCCCCGCCCTCCTCCCACACGGCGAAGGCGAAAATGCCGTTGAACCGCTCAGGACAGGCCTCGCCCCACTCCAGATAGGATTTGAGCACCACCTCCGTGTCGGAGCGGCCCTGAAAGGTCCAGCCCCGGTCCGTCAGCTCCCGGCGCAGATCTTCCGTGTTATACAGCTCTCCGTTGTAGACCAGCCGGCAGGGCCCTGCCGGCCCCTCTCCGCCCATGGGCTGGCGGCCGCCCTCCCGGTCCACCACGCACAGCCGGGTGTGGGCCAGCAGGGCGTGGGGGGAGCGGTACAGCCCCTCCTGGTCCGGGCCCCGCCGCCGCAGCGCCGCCTGCATGGCCTCGATGACCTCCGCCTGCGTCCGCAGGTCCCGCGTGTAGTCGATTTCTCCCGCAATCCCGCACATGGGAAACACCTCCTGAAAAAATAGCAGGGGAGCCCCGGAAAACGGAGCTCCCCTGCTCGTTTCAGAATATGCGGCAGAGGGAAAAGGGTGACGGCGGGCTCACTGGGGCAGGGTCTGGACCACGCCCCGGGCGCAGTCCACAGAGACCATGATGCCGTCCTGGAGCCGCTGGGTGGCGCCGGTGGCGCCCACAATCACCGGCTTATCCAGGGTCAATCCCACGGTGGCGGCGTGGCTGTTGACGCCGGACTCCTCGCTGATCACCGCCGCCGCCTGCCGCAGCCAGGGCAGCAGGTCGTTGGTGGTGTAAGGCACTGCCAGCACGTCGCCGGGGTGGAACTTGGCAGCCACGTCCTCCTGGGACCGGCACACGCACAGGGGGCCGGAGGCGTTCTTGGTGCCGATGCCCACGCCGTTGAGCAGGAAGCCGCCCACCAGATGGACCCGGATCATGTTGGTGGTGCCGGCCACGCCCACCGGTACGCCGGCGGTGACCACCACCAGGTCGCCCTGGTGGACCAGATCCGCCTTCTCGGCGGCGCGGACGGCAAACTCCACCAGCTCGTCGGTGTTGCTGGCGTAGGGCATCATCAGCGGCACCACGCCGAAGTACAGGGACATCTGGCGGCGGACCTGCTCATCCAGCAGGCAGGCCACCACAGTGGTGGCGGGGCGGAAGCGGCTGACCATCTGGGCGGTGGTGCCCCGCTGGCTGACGGTGATGACCGCGTCGGCGCCGATGTCGGCGGCGGTGGTGCAGGCGGCGTGGGCCGTGGCCGCGGCAATGGACAGGCGGCTGGAGCCGCCCTGGCGCTTCATCCGCTTGGTGTAGTCGATCTGAGCCTCCGTCCGCAGGGCGATGGCGTCCATGGTGCGCACGGCCTCCACCGGGTACTTGCCCGCGGCGGTCTCGCCGGAGAGCATGATGGCGGAGGTGTTGTCGTAGATGGCGTTGGCCACGTCGGTGATCTCCGCCCGGGTGGGCCGGGGATGCTCCATCATGGAGTCCAGCATCTGAGTGGCGGTGATGGCGGGCTTGCCGCAGGCCACGCACTGGGCGATCATCTGCTTTTGCAGAATGGGGATCTCGGTGAAGTCGATCTCCACGCCCATATCGCCCCGGGCCACCATGATGCCGTCGGCCACGGAAAGGATCTCGGAGAGATTGTTGACACCGTCCTGATTCTCAATTTTGGCGATGATGCGGATCTTGGAGTCCACACTGTCCAGCAGACTGCGGATCTCCCGCACGTCGGCAGCGGTGCGGACGAAGCTGGCGGCAATGAAGTCGAAGCCCTGCTCCGCGCCGAAGAGGATGTCCTCCCGGTCCCGCTGGCTCATGTAGGGCAGGGACAGGTGGACGCCGGGGATGTTGACGCCCTTGCGGTTTTTCATGATGCCGTCGTTTTCCACCTGGCAGCGGATGGTGCTGGCGGTGGTCTCCAGCACGGTCAGGCGGACCAGACCGTCGTCCAGCAAAATGGTATCCCCGGTTTTCACATCCTGGGGCAGCTCGGCGTAGGTGATGGCGCAGCGTGTCTCATCGCCCACGATATCCTCGGTGGTCAGGGTGAACTCCTGGCCGGCGTGCAGCATGACGGAGCCCTCGGCAAAGGTCTTGAGCCGGACCTCGGGGCCCTTGGTGTCCAGCATGGCGGCCACCGGCAGGTTCAGCTCCTCCCGCAGCTGCTTCAGCGCGTCCAGCCGGGCCTTGTGCTCCTCGTGGGACCCGTGGGAGAAGTTGAAGCGGGCCACGTTCATGCCGGAGAGCAGCATCTCCCGCAGAACGCCCTCCCGGTCCGTGGAGGGACCCAGAGTACACACGATCTTGGTTTTTCTCATATGGCGACCACCTTTCGAAAAGTCATGGTAATTTATTTAGCAATCGATTTTATTATAGCACAAGATCAAAAAAAGTACAGTCGCCTCGATGTAAAAAAGCAAAAAAATCCCTGGGCATTTTCACAAAGACACTGCCGCCTCCCGCAATGGCGCGGGAGGCGGTCACCGCCTCAGTGCGTCCAGCCTGGACAGGAACGCGTTTCGGCGGAACACGATGAACTTGTATGCGCGCCCGCCCTCCATGGTGAGCGTGACGGTGGGGAAGCACAGCGCCCGTCCGGTTCCGACCGTCTGGATGCGGTCGTAGGGCAGTTCCAGACGGCGATAAAATGCGTCCGCCTGGAGCTTGTTCGTCCGGTACAGCACCCGGTCGCTTTGCAGCCAGATCGCGCCGCCCAGAACGCCCTCGTGGAAGAGACTTGCCAGGAAAACATCCTTCATACTGACCCCCGTTTCTCTGCGGACCGCCTGACGGCACCCTATGAAAAAGCCGGGGAGGGACGTCCCTCCCCGGTATGGGCGCAGGCGTTACATGCCCAGCTTTTCCCGCAGGGCCGCGATCATCTCCTGATACTCCCCGTCGCTCAGCAGCACCGGCTCCGGGTTGGTGATGGCAAAGGCGCCGCCGAACTCAAAGCCGCCCTCGTACTTGGGGACGATGTGGAAGTGGAGATGGGGATTGGTGTCGCCGAAGGACCCCAGGTTGATCTTGGTGCAGCCCCACAGCTCCTTGACGGCGCCGGAGGCCCGGGCCAGATCCTGGGCAAAGTCCGCCAGCTCCTGGGGATCGCACTCGCACAGCTCCTTCTTGTGGTCCTTCAGGGCCAGGGCGCAGCGGCCCTTGTGGGCCTGGTCCTTGAAGAGGTACAGCACGCCGGCCTTCATCTCGCCGACCTTGAACATGATGGCCTCCCGGCCCTCGTGATGCTCGTCGCAGTAAAAGCAGCCCATGGGTATCAGCCTCCTGTCAGAATTTTGGGAAATCTTCCCCTTGCTCCTACCATACTCCAACCCGGCGCCGCCGTCAAGGAAAACGCTTGCGCCATTGCGGCGGCGGACAAAATGTGGTATGCTGGCGGCAGAAATCAGACTGGAGGCGATGGGACATGAAATTGGGCATGGTGACGGACTCCCTGGCGGAGCTGACGCTGGCGGAGGCGGCAAAGGTGTGCCGCGATCTGGGGCTGGAGCAGGTGGAGCTGGGCTGCGGCAACTGGTCTCCGGCGCCCCACGTGGATCTGGACGCCCTGACGGCGGACGCCGGGGAGCGGCGGCGATTGACGGACACCCTGGCGGAAAACGGCCTGGAGATCTCCGCCCTCAACTGTTCCGGCAACCCCCTCTTTCCCGGGGAGAAGGGAGCGCGGGACCGGGCTGTGGCGGAAAAGACCTTTACCCTGGCGGAGCAGCTGGGATTGAAGACCGTGGTGATGATGAGCGGCCTGCCCGGGGGCTGTCCCGAGGACCGGACCCCCACCTGGATCGTCACCTCCTGGCCGCCGGAGACGGAGGAGATCCTGCGCTATCAGTGGCAGGTGGCCGTCCCCGCCTGGCGGGAGCTGGCCCGGCGGGCGGCGGACCACGGCGTGGAGCGGATCGCCCTGGAATTCCACGGCTGGCAGCTGGTGTACAGTGCCGAGACCTTGCGGCGGCTGCGGGGCGAAGTGGGGGACATCCTGGGTGTGAACCTGGACCCCAGCCACCTGTTCTGGATGGGCGCGGACCCTCTGGCGGTGGCAGAGGCCCTGAGCGGATGCATCTACCACGTCCATATCAAGGACGTGCGGCTGGAGCGCGCCGCCGGGCCCAACACCCTGCTGGACACCAAGGGCGTGCTGGAATTCGCCACTCGCTCCTGGAACTTCGTCACCCCGGGCAGCGGCCACGGGGAGGACTGGTGGCGGGGGTTCCTCGCAAAGCTGAAATCGTGCGGCTACGACGGCCCCCTGAGCATCGAGCAGGAGGACTACACCATTCCCACCCGGCAGGCTTTGGAGCAGGCGGCAGCACTGCTGCGGCGGGTGCTGCCGGCATAAGACATCAAAAGCAGCAAAAGCGGCGCCTGGGACCGATCGTCCCAGGCGCCGCCTTGCTTCTCAATGGGCCAGTACCCGCCAGGCAATCCAGGTGGCAAGCGCCAGCTGGAGCACCAAAATGGCTGGCAGGCCGTACCGGAACCGCCTGTGGAGGGTTTTGTGGTGAAAGACCCGCATCCCCAGGATGGCCCCCACGCTGCCGCCCAGAATGGCCAGCAGAAACAGCGTTTTTTCCGGCACCCGGCGGACGGCCTCGTTTTTTGCCTTGCGCTTGGCCTTCCACTTGTCCAGGCCGAACACCAGGAAGGCCGCGGCGTTCACGGCGATCAGCCAGATCCACAGCAGGGGCCAGAAATCGCCCAGTACCACAAAGCCGGTGACCGTGGTGCCATCCGGCAGAAACAGACTCTTTTCCATGGGAGTTCTCCTTCAAAAAAACGGACTGGCCGGGTTTCCGGCCAGTCCAGTGTAGCAGAGGATTCAGTTTTTGGCAAGTTTACTGAGCTCCCCGGCGGTCTTGGCCGCCAGGGCGGCGTTGTTGTACACCAGCTGGATGTTGCTGGCCAGGGAGTCGCCGCCAGTCAGGTCCTTGATCTTGGCCAGCAGGAAGGGCGTGGTCTCCTTGCCGTGGATGCCCAGGGCCCGGGACTCCGCGATGGCCTCGTCGATGGCCTTGCTGATGACCTCGTGGTCCATGGAGTATTCCTCCGGGATGGGGTTGGTCACCAGCATGCCGCCGCCCAGACCCATGTCCTGCTTGACGAAGAAGGTCCGGGCCAGCTCCTCCGGGGTGTCCAGCCGGTAGTCCACCTTGAAGCCGGACTTGCGGGTGTAGAAAGCGGGCAGCTCCTCCGTCCCGTAGCCGATGACGGGCACGCCGTGGGTCTCCAGATACTCCAGAGTCAGCCCCAGGTCCAGGATGGACTTGGCACCGGCGCAGATCACCATGACGGGGGTGTGGGCCAGCTCCTCCAGGTCGGCGGAGATGTCCATGGTGGTCTCTGCGCCCCGGTGGACGCCGCCGATGCCGCCGGTGGCGAACACGCTGATGCCCGCCAGGTGGGCGATAATCATGGTGGTGGTGACGGTGGTGGCGCCGTCCATCCCCTTGGCCACCAGCACCGGCAGATCCCGGCGGCTGGCCTTGGTGACAGCGGTGCCGGTCTTGCCCAGGTAGTCGATCTCCTCAGGGCTGAGACCAGCCTTTAGGCGGCCGCCCAGCACGGCGATGGTGGCGGGCACGGCGCCGTTTTCCCGGATGATCTTCTCCACGTTCAGCGCCGTCTCCACGTTCTGGGGATAGGGCATGCCGTGGGAGATGATGGTGGACTCCAGCGCCACCACGGGACGGCCCTCCGCCAGGGCCTGCTGCACTTCGGGGGCGATGTCCAGATACTTGTTGAGATCCATGGTAGATTCCTCCAAATTCAAATGGTTGTATCAGATCGTGTTTCGAAGGCCGGCCCGCTGTTCCAGGGCGCCGGCGCTGAGGGCGGGGTTGATGGTCTCCCGGCTCTCCATGGCGATGGCGGAGGCGGCAAGGCCCGCCCGGGCGGCGTGCTCCAGGTCCGCCTGGCGCAGGTGGGACCACACCAGGGCCGCCATGAAGGCGTCGCCGCAGCCGGTGGTGTTGACCATATCGGCGGCGGGAGCGGGCAGCAGGACCCGCCTCTCATGGTCGGCGGCGTAGACGCCCTCTGCCCCCAGGGAGATGAACACCTGCTTTAGGCCCGTATCCAGCAGGGCCCCGGCGGCCTGTTCCAGGCTGGCCCGGTCCGTGATGGTCACGCCGGAGAGAAGCTCTGCCTCGATCCGGTTGGGCTTGAGGGTGTGGAGTTTTCCCAGCACCGGCCGGAGCTTGACCGCCTTGGCGGTGGACACCGGATCGGCGAAGATGGGCGCCGTGCAGGTCTCTGCCAGGAAGCGGATGCTCTCCTCCGGAAGATTGGTGTCGATGACCACCGCCTCGCTGCCGGAGAGCAGCTTCATCCGGCCGGAGAGGACCTGAGGCGTCAGGTGGCGGTAGATGTCCATGTCGCTGACCGCCAGGGCCATGTCCCCCTCGGGGCCGTTGATGAAGAGGTAGGTGGAGGTCCGCCCGCCGGGGATCACCGGGGACTGGGAGATGTCGATGCCCAGCTCCGCGCAGCTGCCGGCGATCTTCTGGGCGTTGGCGTCGTCGCCGAAGGCGGTCACCAGCCGCACGTCCAGGCCCAGCAGGCTCATGTTGTGGGCGATGTTGCGGCCCACGCCGCCCAGGCTCATCCGCACCTCGCCGGGGTTGGAGTCCCGGGGCACCAGTTCCCGGAAGGGTCTGCCGCCGATATCCACGTTGACCCCGCCCACCACGGTGACATAGGAGGGAGTGCGCAGGATGTAGCCCTTGCCGGTGATGTAGCCCTTTTTCATCAGGTTGGAGATGTGGACCGCCGCGGAGGACCGGGTGATGCCGGCCTTGTCCGCCAGCTCCTGCTGGGAGATCATGGGGTTTTCCGCGATCCAGTTCAGGATCTGCCGTTCCCGCTGGGTCATGGCACCACCTCCGTAAACAAAAATTTATAAAAATAATCTTATGCTTATTTTACCTGACTTTTTGGGATTGTCAACCCCCCTGTTTTTCCGCCGCCGGTCCCGCCGGCCGAGCCGATGGTCCGCCGACACTGGACGGCGGCTGGAAAATCCCCTATACTGAGAGCGAGAAAGGGGGGAGGACCGTGGAGATCAAGGTGGTGGTGGATCCGGCGGAGACCGGCATCCGGGTGGAGGTCCGCGCCCCCGCCATGACGACGGAGGTGGAGGCCCTGCTGGAGCGGCTGTCCCGGGAGGGACCGGAGACCCTGCCGGGATTCCGGGACGGGACGGCGGTGCTCCTGGCGCCGCCGGACATCCTCCGGTTTTACGGGGAGGACAAGGCAGTGCTGGCCCAGACGGCGGACGGCGTCTACACGGTCCGCCAGCGGCTCTACGAGCTGGAGCAGCGGTTCGCCCCCCCTCCGGTTTGCCCGGATCTCCCACTCGGAGATCGTGAATCTGAACAAGGTGACGGCGCTGGACCTGACCCTCACCGGCACCATCCGGGTGACGCTCTCGGACGGGACCGTGTGCTGGGCCTCCCGCCGGTATGTGCGCAGGATCAAGGAGGTGCTGGGCCTGTGAGAGCGTGGTTGGAGATGCCCCTGAACCGTCAGCGGGCGGCCTGGGGTGTGGGCATGGGCCTGGGAGCCATGGCCCTGGTGCCCCTGGCGGTGGTCTGGCTCAACAGCCTCAGCGTGCTGCCGGGGGATCCGCTGCTGGTGCGCCCGGCAGTGCTGGCGGCCCTGGGCTGGCCCTGGGGCGCTCTGCTGGCGCTGGAGCTGGCTCTGGGCTTTGGCTTCGGCGCGTCCGTGGGCCTGGCGGTGCCGCCTATGGAGGGCTCTGGCCGCGCCGTGGCGGGGCGGACGGCGGTCCATCTGCTGGCCTCCTCGGCGCTGTTTGCCGGGATCTGCTGGGTGTGCGGCCTGCCGCCCCGGAACTGGCAGGGATTGACGCTGCTGCTGGGCCTCTACTGGCTGATGTATCTCACCGTGTGGCTGCTGCGCTGGCTGCGCTGGCGGACGGAGCTGGAGGGCATCCGCCGGGAGCTGGGCCTTGCGGCCCCGGCCCCGGCGGGCGGGCCTCTCCAGGTGCGGCCCCTGGCGCCCTACCTGCTGCTGGCGGGGGCCCTGGAGCTGGCGGTGCCGCCGCTTTTCCGGCTGGTGGAGGGGGGCAGTGACGTCCCGGTGCTGACGGGACTGTTCTACCCCTACCTGCTGCTGCCCTTCGCGTGCCTGGCCGTGGGCTGGGCGGCGGGACGGCGGCGGGGCCTGGGCCTGGTACTGCCGGTGATCTGCGCGGCGCTGACGGTGCCCCACGTGTTCCTGCTGTACAATGAGAGCGCGCTGTTCCAGGCGGGCGTGGCCGCGGGGTTTGCCCTGGCGGGCAATCTGGCCGGTGCGCTCCGGCGGCGGGTAAAAGGAGGCCGTGCCCATGAGGCGCCGTGAGGCGGCGCTGTACGGCGGCACGGGAAAGACGCTGACTGCCGCCCTGGGTGCCGGCACCGAGCCCCGGACTTTTTGCTCCGAAATGAATATTCCCGGAACCAAATCGCCGCCCTCTGCGTCTGAGTAGACAAAGAGGGCGGCGGCCGCGCTGTCCGGAACGGGGCCGGGCCTGAGAGAATCGGCCGGTCCCGTGGAGCAAAGGAGGATCTTGCCATGAAAAAATGGTGCTTGTTTTTATGCGTATACGCCTGCCTGTGCCTGCTGGCGGCCTGCGCCGCCGACGGCGCTCCCACTTTGGAGGAAACACCTGCGGAGGAGACAGCGGAGAGCACCGTGGTGTGCCGCGTGATTTCAGAATTGGAGGGCGGCTCCCTGATCCTGGCGGAGCAGGACCGGGACGCCGGGCTCTACACCCTCTCCTTGGCGGACAAGGCCGTCACGCTGGACGGGGCGGATTTTGACCCGGCGGCGCCGGGGGCGTATCAGGCCCTGCCCGGGGAGTCCCTGGCGGGGACCACGGTGACCGTGACCTTTTCCGGCGGCATCCAGGAGTCCTGGCCCATGGGCTTTTCCGGTGTCACCGCCCTGGACTTCTCCACGGAGGACTTCGACGACACCTGCCGGCTGTACCTGGACGTGCTGGAGGATCTGTGGAACGCGGACGGCGCCCTCAATGAGAACCTCACGGAGCTGGCACTGGACCTGACCACCACCGGCCTTACCGGCAGCGAGCGGGAGGCGGTGGCCTACGCTTTCGGTGCGGCCCACGGGCTCATGGCCATGGAGGCGACGTTTGAAGAGCTGGTGGACCAGGGCTATGTCAGTGCCACGCCGCTTCCTGCCTCCGGGTCGGGGGAGGAGGCCGACGCCCCGGAGCACTTTTTCTATGAATGGGAGGACGGGTGCCTGTTCTCCATCACAGAGGCAGATGAGCCGGTGATCTTCAACGAGGCGGCCATGGGTCCCCAGACCGGCGACGAAGTCCACTATGAGGGCATCCGCTTCAACGCCGGAAAGTGGCGGACCTCCCTGGCGGCCTATATCTTCTCCAACTGCACCGCCGTCCGGACGGCGGGCGGCGCCTGGGGCGATTACACCGTGGAGGCGGAAATGGTATCCTGAAATGACGGAAAAATCCGCTTTCCTCTTGTAAAAGATTCCCGGATGGAGTACAATACTCTATTATTGTCCAGCAAAAACGAGAAAACGGGTGAATTTCAAATGAGCTACACGAAAATCGCGGCGATTTACGCCGACAGCCAGGCCCTTTCCGGAAAGACCCTCACCGTGGGCGGCTGGGTCCGTACCATCCGGGACATGAAGACGTTCGGCTTCATCGAGCTCAACGACGGCTCCTGCTTCCGCAATCTCCAGGTGGTCATGGACGCCAACTCCCTGGAAAATTATAAGGATATCGCCGCCCAGAACGTGGGCGCGGCGCTGATCATCACCGGCACCGTGGTGCTGACCCCGGAGGCCAAGCAGCCCCTGGAGCTGAAGGCCAGCGCCATCGAAGTGGAGGGCACCTCCACCCCGGACTATCCCCTCCAGAAGAAGCGCCACAGCGTGGAGTTCCTGCGGACCATCCAGCACCTGCGGCCCCGGACGAACCTGTTCTCCGCCGCCTTCCGGGTGCGCTCCGCCACGGCCCACGCCATCCACTGCTTCTTCCAGGACCAGGGCTTCGTCTACGTCCACACGCCCATCATCACCGCCAGCGACTGCGAGGGCGCCGGTGAGATGTTCCAGGTGACCACCCTGGACCTGGAGAATGTGCCCAAGAACGCCGACGGCACCGTGGACTACACCCAGGACTTCTTCGGCAAGAAGGCCAACCTGACCGTCTCCGGCCAGCTCAACTGCGAGAACTTCGCCATGGCCTTCGGCAATGTCTATACCTTCGGCCCCACCTTCCGGGCGGAGAACTCCAACACCCAGCGCCACGCCGCCGAGTTCTGGATGATCGAGCCGGAGATGGCCTTCTGCGACCTCAAGGGCGACATGGACGTGGCCGAGGCCATGATCAAGTACGTCATCCGCTACGTGCTGGAAAAGTGCCCCGATGAGATCAACTTCTTCAACTCCTTCGTGGACAAGGGCCTGAAGGAGCGGCTGGAGCACGTGGCCTCCTCTGATTTCGCCCGGGTCAGCTACACTGAGGCGGTCAAGATCCTGGAGCAGAACAACGACAAGTTCGACTTCAAGGTCTACTGGGGCTGCGACCTGCAGACCGAGCACGAGCGGTATCTCACCGAGCAGGTGTACAAGCGCCCGGTGTTCGTCACCGACTATCCCAAGGAGATCAAGGCCTTCTATATGCGCCTTAACGACGACGGCAAGACCGTGGCCGCGGCGGACTGCCTGGTGCCCGGCATCGGCGAGCTGATCGGCGGCAGCCAGCGCGAGGAGCGGCTGGATCTGCTGGAGGCCCGTATCCAGGAACTGGGCATGGATCCCAAGGACTACTGGTGGTACTGCGACCTGCGCCGCTACGGCTCCTGCCGCCACGCGGGCTTCGGCCTGGGCTTCGAGCGGATGGTCATGTACCTCACGGGCATCAACAACATCCGGGACGTGGAACTGCATCCCCGGACCGTGGGCAACGCGGATTTCTGAGAAAAGCGAACAGACAGGGGGGCGGCCGCCGGGCCGCTCTCCTTTTTTTACGCTTTGTCCTGCTAACATCGGCGCTCTTGTCAAAAGCCCTCCCCCTTGGGGAGGGCGGCTGGCCGCGGGCCGGACAGGGGAGGGGGCAGGGTTGCTTGAGACTTTCGCAGAATGCGTTTTCCCGGCAGGCCGGGTGGGGAGTGCAGGCTCCCTGCGAGGGATCCGCCCCCGTTTTCTTTTGTCTTGACAAAAGAAAACGGCCGCGGCCGGTCAAAAGAAAACCGCCGGGACGAAAGGGCGGCCCTTATGGGCTGCCCTTTCGTAAGCGCGAAGGTCGTGCGGATCGGCCCGGTGGTGATCGGCGGCCCCGTCGACCCTGCGCCAGACCTGTCCCGTGAAGGACTGCGCCTCCGCATCCGATGGTGCGGCAGAAGATCGTGGGTGCAAGACCGGATGGGCGTATTTCTGCTCCCGCGCGTTACGCGCTGCTCCGGCGGTCGCTGAGGGACGTTCCGCAGGAACGGGTCCTGCGTCCGACTGAGGGCGGCGGGCGGATATGGGATCCGCCCCTACATCCCGCCGGGGCCGGGACCCTCGAAGGCCGCCCCGGCAGCGCGCAGCGAAGCGGACCGGGCGGAAAGAGGAGCAGACCAAATCCGACCGCGGCCCCGTCCATCTGCCCGGGGCCGTTATGCGGAGAGCAGCCCCTTCACCCGCCGGGGCCGGGACCCCTCGACGGCCGCCCCGGCAGCGCGCAGCGAAGCGGACCGGGCGGAAAGAGGAGCAGACCAAATCCGACCGCGGCCCCGTCCATCTGCCCGGGGCGTTATGCGGGGAGCAGCCCCTTCACCCGCCGGGGCCGGGCACCCTCAACGGCCGCCCCGGCAGCGCACAGCGAAGCGGAACGCGCGGAAGCAGAAATACGCCGATTCAGGTTTCCACCCCGTCCGCGCTCCGCCCCATCGAATGCGGAGGTGCAGTTCTTCGCGGGACAGGTCCGGCGCAGGGTCGACGGGGCCATCGATCTCCGCCGGACCGATTCGCGCGACCCCCGCATACACAAACAGGAGGACTGGACGGTCCTCCTGTTTGTCAAAACGGTTTTCTCTTCCACTGGGCGCGGCCCATTCTCTTTTGCCAAGACAAAAGAGAATGGGGGGCGCATCCCCGCAGGGACCCTGTGCCCCCGGAGGCTCCGGCCCATAACCCCGCCCCGCTCAGCGGTCCCTCTTTCCGTACTTTTTCAAAAGGTCCTCCACCGCCTCATCCAGCAGGCGGCTCTTGGGGATGCGGGTCTGATCCGCCAGGGTATTGAACCCCTCCATCAGTTCGTTTTTCAGCGATGAGGTGAACCGCGTCCGGTTGACCAGCACAGGCTCAGCCATTTTGAACGCCTCCTTTACTACAACATGGGTACTATATAGTCACCATGTTACACTATGGTAATTCTCTGAACAAGTGGTTGTACATAGTGCTATATAGTGTTATAATGCAGACGAGGTGATGAATATGAACGACGCGCTGGAACTGCTTTGCGCCTGGCTGGAGACCAACCGGCGGCAGATCCAAAAAGACGACCCCCAGTGGCGGGAGTTCTCCGCCGAGGCCAATGCGCGGATGGAGGCCTTTTACCGCACCCACCGCCGCAACAAGCCCCTGGTCCACGCCGTCAACGACCTGCTGGACGCCCTCTGGTTTCAGGCGGAGCGGGAGGCCCGGCTGTCGCTGCTGCTGGGACTCCAGATGGGGGCGGCCCTGGACGGCGCGGGCCCGCTGCGGTGGGAGCCGTGAGAGAAGAGCGGGCCGCGATTGACAGGATCTCCCCAAAAAGGGTATGATACAGTTAAGAACCAGTTAAAAAGGAGGCTTTCATGCTGCAGCGGGAACTGCTCTACGCCGCCATCGGCACCGGATGCACCTGCCTTGCCACGGTGCTGGGCGCCGCCATGGTGTTTTTCTTCAAAAAAGAGATGTCCGCCCTCACCCAGAGGGTCTTTCTGGGGTTCGCGGCGGGCGTGATGATCGCGGCCTCCGTGTGGTCGCTGCTGATCCCCGCCATGGAGATGGCGGAGAAGGCCGGAGGCAGCGTGTTTCTGCCGGCGGGCGGCGGATTTGTGCTGGGCGGCGTGTTTTTGATGCTGCTGGACCGCCTGCTGCCCCACCTGCACCTGGACAGCGACCGGCCGGAGGGTCTGCCTGCCCGGTGGAAGCGCACCACCATGATCGTCCTGGCGGTGACCCTCCACAACATCCCTGAGGGTATGGCGGTGGCGCTGAGTTTCACCGTGGCCGCGCAGGACGGCGGCGCCCTGGCGGGGGCCGTGGCCCTGGCCATCGGCATGGGGCTCCAGAACTTCCCGGAGGGCGCGGCGGTGTCCCTGCCCATGCGGTCCCAGGGCGTCCCCGTGTGGAAGGCCTTCTGGTGCGGCGCGGCCTCCGGCGTGGTGGAGCCGGTGTTCGGTTTGCTGACCGTTTTGGCGGCGGGCAGCGTCACGGGGCTCATGCCCTGGATACTGTCCTTTGCCGCCGGCGCCATGATCTACGTGGTGGTGGAGGAGCTGATCCCGGAGGCCCACCTGGGCGAGCACTCCCATGCGGGCACCGCCAGCGTCATGGCGGGCTTCCTGGTAATGATGCTGCTGGACGTGGCCCTGGGCTGAGCCCAAGGCGGAAATAGATGCTGGAACGAGCCCTCCGGGGCCCGAAAGACGGAGGAAAAGGAGGAGACAGCCATGGAACGCACACCCCATTACGACAGCTACGTGAAGATCCTGGAAGAGGAGCTGATCCCCGCCATGGGCTGCACGGAGCCCATCGCCATCGCCCTGGCGGCGGCCAGGGCCCGTCAGGCCCTGGGCGTGGAGCCGGAGGCCTGCCGGGCGGAGGTCAGCGGCAATATCGTGAAAAACGTCAAGGCTGTCACCGTGCCCAACACCGGCGGGCTCAAGGGCATCGAGGCCTCCGTGGCCGCCGGCGTGGTGGGCGGACGGCCGGAACTGGAGCTGGAGGTCCTCTCCCGGGTGACGCCGGAGGAGATCGCCGCCATGCGGGACTTTCTGGACCGGTGCCCCATCAAGGTGGCTCTGGGCGGCGAGGGCCGGATTTTCTACATCAACGTGACCGTCATCGGCGGCGGACACTCCGCCTGCTGCGAGATCATGGACTTTCACACCAACGTCACCCGGATCATGCGGGATGAGAACGTGCTGTTCCAGGGCGGCGCCGCCGGCGGAGAGGCGGAGGAGACGGACCGGTCCGTCCTCAGCGTGGAGGAGATCATCCGGTTTGCCGACTGCCTGGATGTGGAGGACGTGGCGGAGGTGCTGGAGCGGCAGATCGCCTACAACAGCGCCATCTCCGCCGAGGGCCTCAAGGGCGGCTGGGGCGCCGAGGTGGGCAAAACGCTGCGGACCGTGTACGGGGACAGCCTGCCGGTCCGGGCCCGGGCAGCGGCTGCCGCCGGGTCCGACGCCCGGATGAGCGGCTGTGAGCTGCCGGTGGTCATCACCTCCGGCAGCGGCAACCAGGGCATGACCGCCTCTCTGCCGGTGATCGAGTACGCCCGGGACAAAGGCGCCAGCCGGGAGGAGACCCTGCGGGCCCTGGCCGTGGCAGACCTCATCACCATCCACCAGAAGACCAGCATCGGGCGGCTGTCCGCCTTCTGCGGGGCGGTCAGCGCCGGCAGCGGCGCCGCCGCGGGCATCGCCTATCTGGAGGGCGGCCGGTATGAAGTCATCGCCCACACCATCGCCAACGCCCTGGCCATCTGCTCCGGCATGGTCTGCGACGGGGCCAAGCCCTCCTGCGCCGCCAAGATCGCCTCCGCCGTGGACGCGGGGCTGACGGGATACTATATGTATCTCCACGGCGGCCACCAGTTCGTGGGCGGCGAGGGCATCATCCGCAAGGGCGTGGAGAATACCATCGGCAGCGTGGGCCGCCTGGCCCGGCAGGGGATGCGCCAGACCGACGAGGAGATCCTGGACATCATGGTGGGCCAGCAGTGAGAATCATGAATCAGAAAAAGGGTACGGCCGGAGGGCCGTACCCCTTTTATATGAAAAACACTTCAGCTCTGGTTGGGGGCATGGCGCCGCAGAACTGGCTCCATCACCAGCAGCTTCAGCAGCGCCAGCAGCGCAAAACCCAGCAGGATCCAGAAGCCCGTCAGGATCATGAAGGTCCTGGCGTACAGGAAAAACAGCGCCAGAGGTACCAGCTCGATGACCAGCATCACCATGGACCGCCACAGCTCCCCCAGTCCCAGCAAAAAGGCCTTGCGCAGCAGCGCGCCGGGCCGTCCGCCGCCAATGGCCAGCAGCGGGAACAGCCACAGCACCACAAAGGCCCACACTGCTCCGGATACCAGCAGCGGCAGAAGGGCGAAGGCGTTGTTCAGAAGGTTCTGAACGGCTGTCAGCCACGCAGCCCACAGCCACACCACGCCCAGGACCAGCGCGGGCAGCCACAGCGCCGTAGCTGTGCGCCAGCAGCGGCGGAAGGCGCGGAAAAAAGCAGTGAATGCTGTGTCAAAGCTCAGCTCCCGGCGCTCCAGCAGCACTGCGTACAGAGCGGTGGTGGCGGCGCCCGTGGTCACCACCGGCAGGCTGCACACCAGCCAGCACAAATTGCACACTGCCAGCAGGGCTACCTGGCCCACCCGGGTCATCAGGGGAGAGCTGTCGGAGACCAGGTTGGAAAACCTCTGCCACAGTCCCGGCTTTTTCATAACGACCTCCCTCTCCGGCAGACGGCCGGTTTTGCAGTTTTCCAGGATTTTCTGGAGCCAGTATAGGGGAAAACAGACAGCTTGTCAACGAAAAGGGACGATTTGAAGGAATCAGAAAAGAGTGTAAGCGGTTACAAATATTCGGCAAAATCAATAAAGCAGATAAAAAGAATTTATTCAATTTGGATGAATTTCCAATTATGCCTTGCTTTTCAATAGAAACAATGTTAAATTGGCACTAGAAGGGCAGGGGCAAGAGCCGCCGCCCGTATGTTTGTAAAGATAATTGTAACCGCTTACATTACTGGGACGGAGGACACCGTGAATCCAACCATCTATGATGTTTCCAAACTCTCCGGCGTCTCCACCGCCACCATTTCCAGGGCCTTCTCCAATCCGGAACAGGTGCGGGAATCCACCCGGCGGAAGGTGTTCGAGGCGGCCGAGGTGCTGCATTATTCCCCCAATGCCATCGCCCGGGCCATGGCCCGGCAGCGGACCGACAAGCTGGCCTTTCTGATCTGTAAGAAGGACGCCACCATTCTCGACGAGTTCTACGCCGCCATTTGCGAGGGCATCATGCGGGAGACCAACAAGTCCGACCATCAGCTGCTGATCTCCACGGCGGCCGACTGGCGCCAGACGCCCAGCACCGCCCAGCGCAAGCAGGTGGAGGGGGTTATACTGGGCGGCAATGCCCAGCCGGATCTGGTTTCAGAGTTCCAGAGCCAGCACATTGCCGTGGTTCTGGTCAACAACCGCATGACCGGCTTCGATCTGCCCTGCGTCCTCTCCGACGAGTACGGCGGTGTCCGCCAGGCCATCGAGCACCTGATCGACCGGGGCCACCGGCACATCGGCATGATCGCCGGCCGTTTCTCTCCCTACATCGTGGGCGCCCGCTACAACGCCTTTCTCAGCGTCGCCAAGGAGCGGGGCATCCGGACCGACGCCCGGGACATCCAGATGTGTGACGCCGATGCGGATGACGCCGCCCGGGCGGCGATGGAGCTGCTGGACCGGCCGGACCGGCCCACCGCTGTGTTTGGTGCCAATGACGTGGTGGCCGCCGGCATCCTGAAGGCGGTCCGCCGCCTGGGGCTCCGGGTGCCGGAGGATGTGGCGGTGGTGGGTTACGACGATTCCACCGTCTGCGGCATGCTGGAACCGGAGTTGACCTCTGTACGGATCAACTGCCGCCGGATGGGAGAGCTGTGCGTGGAGCGGCTGCGGGCACTGTTGGCTGGGGAGGACTGCCCCTCCGTTACTACGGTGCCCACGGAGCTTTGCATCCGCGGAACCACCTGAGAGGGATTTTTTACAGAGTTTTGACAAAAGCTTCATAGAGCGCAGATAGCGAAGGGCGGGATCGCCCGGTATACTTGGGAGCCGGGACTGACGGTTTTCCGGTAAAGGCAAGGAGGAAGATAGCATGAAAGCAAGAAAGCGGATCGGGACAGTGGGAAAGATCCTGGGATGTGCGCTGCTGCTGTTTGTGGCGCTGTTCCCCATCTACTGGCTGCTGGCCATGGCCATCCGGCCCACGGAGGAGATGCAGGGCCATATCGCTTTGATCCCCCAGGCGCTGACCATGGAGCATTTCGTAAAACTGTTTACGGAGAAGGGCTTCGGCACCGCTATTATCAATAGCCTCCAGACCACCTTCGGATCTCTGGTGCTGTCTCTGGCTGTTGGCATCTGCGCGGCATATGTTCTGGCCCGCCGCCGTTTTCGCTTTGGCCTGAAGCGGCCGGTAACCTATTGGATTCTGCTGGTACGCGTACTGCCGCCGGTGGCTTTCACCATTCCTTTGTACACGATGTTCAGCAATGCCGGATTACTGAACACGAAGCTTCCTGTCATGCTGGCCTGCGTGCTGATCAACGTGCCGCTGATCATCTGGTTCCTCATCAGCTTCTTCCAGGACCTGCCGGAGGAAGTGGAGGAGAGTGCCAAGGTGGATGGTGCCACGGAGTGGCAGCTGTTCTGCCGGATCGTGTTGCCTCTGGTGGCCCCCGGCATTGCGGCGGTGGCCATGCTGTCCTTCATGTATGCCTGGAATGAGTATACCTACACCGTCATCTTTACCCGCAGCCCTGCCAACAATACCGTTCCTCTGGCCCTGTCAGTGCTGAATACCGAGGACAACCTGACCAACTTCGGCCTGGTGGCCGCCGGAGGAGTGATGTCCGTCATTCCCATTACCCTGTTTGTGATCTTTGCACAGAACTACTTGATCTCCGGTCTTTCAAGCGGCGCTGTCAAAGAGTAACAAAAATAAAAAACGAGACCAATTCAAAACGAGGAACAACTGAGATTAGGAGGAAAAGAAATGAAGAAATGGTTTGCCTTGCTCCTGGCCCTGGTCATGTCCCTGTCCCTGGTTGCCTGCGGCGGAAGCGATACCTCCACCGACAGCAGCGGTGATACCGGTACTGATTCCGGTTCCGAATCTCCCACCAAGATGACTCTGATCCTTCGCGGCGGCGCCTACGGCGAGGTCCTGGAGGCCTGCCTGCCCGCCTTCGAGGAAGAGCACAACGTGGATATCGAGGTGCTGCTGATGTCCTTCGACGATCTGCACACCGGTATCGCTCTTGATGCCGTGAACTCCACCGGCACCTATGATCTGTGCATGGTGGATGGCTCCTGGATGGCGGAGTTTACTGCCAACGGCGTGCTGGCCAACCTCAGCGAGATGGGCTACAGCTTTGACGACGACATTATTGAGGCCACCACCACCATCTGCAAGGTGGATGATGATATCTACCTGGCCCCCTACTATGGCAATGTCACCGTCATGATGTACAACAAGCAGCTGATCGCTGATGCCGGCTATGCTCCCGAGGACATCACCACCTTCGAGGACCTCATGGACATCGCCCAGAAAACCAAGGACGCTGATTCCAGCAAGAATGGCTTCCTGATCCGCGGCGGCAGCGCCGACAACATCCTCTCCGACTTCCTGCCCCACCTGGTGGTCCACGGCGGCTGGGTTGTGGATGAGAACAATCAGCCCACCGTGAACACTCCCGAGTTCAAGGCTGCCATGGAGGAGTATCTGGCTCTGTACAAGCTGGGCAGCACCCTGGATAAGGACGACATCGTGGCCTCTGTCACCGCTGGTGAGACCGCTCTGGCCCAGATCTGGCCCGGCTGGTACGTGCCCACTGCCGACGGCCCCGCCAACTACACCACCATCCCCACCAAGCTCAACGACTCCGACACCGAGAAGAACGTGGCCCTGCAGGGCGTGTGGTGCATCGGCATCCCCAACAACGCCCCCCACAAGGATCTGGCTCTGGAGCTGCTGGAGTACGTGATGAGCCCCGAGGTCCAGCTGGCCACCGTTGAGAACGGCGGCGTGCCCTGCCGCTATTCCAGCCTGCTGGATGAGACCGTTCTGGAGACTTATCCCCATCTGGAGACCGTCTGCGGCGCTCTGGAGACCGGCGTGTATCGCCCTGTGATCGAGGAGTGGACCGAGTTCACCAACATCCTGGGTACTGAGATGGACAATGTGATCCAGGGTACCAAGACCATCGACCAGGGCCTGGCCGACGCCCAGAGTCTGCTGGAAGATCTGATGGCCGGCTGATTTCCCTGCGATTTTCCCAACGGACCATGGGTGTGGTCCGGGGCACCGGTCTCCGGTGCCCCGGGCCCCCATTCCCTAACCTCTTAGAATTACGAGGGCTTTATGATGAGAAAGAATGAGTTTGCAAGACTCAGCAGCGGAGGTGCCCAGACGAAGCTGTTCGGCATCAAGATGCTGACCCCCACCATACTGGTGCTGCTGGTCATGACCGCGTATCCCCTGGTCTTTACCCTGGTGTACAGCTTCACCAACTACAATTACCTCAAGCACGCCAATCGTCCCGCAGACTTTGTCCTGTTCAAGAACTACATTGACCTGTTTCAAAACGAATATTTCCGTCAGGCCGTCCTCAACACCATTAAGTTCACCATCCTGGCGGTGGTGCTGGAGATGCTGCTGGGACTGCTGGTGGCGGTTTTCATCCATAGCCTCAAGCGGGGCCAGAAGGTCATGCGGACTTTGCTCCTGCTGCCCTACCTGCTGCCAGCTGTGACGGTGGCCCTGAGTTGGCGCATGATGCTCTCTTCCAACTACGGCATCATCAATCAGTTCCTCACCAGCCTGGGTCTGCCCTACTACAACTGGTTCCTGGATACCAAGACGGCCTTCGGCACGATCCTGGTGATCGATGTGTGGCAGAATGTGCCCTTCGTGTTTCTGCTGCTGTTCGCTTCCCTGCAGTCCGTGCCGGAGGGGCAGTACGAGGCCGCCCGTATTGACGGCGCCGACGCCATCCACCAGTTCTGGTACATCACCATTCCCAACATCAAGAACTCTCTGGCACTGTGTGCCCTGCTGCGGACCATCGACACCTTCCGCCTGTTCGAGAAGGTCAATGTCCTGACCGGCGGCGGCCCTGCGGGTACGACCACTACCATCACCCAGTACCTGTACAACTACGGCATCAAATCCCTGGACTTCGG
Source organism: Dysosmobacter sp. Phy (assembly GCF_054476235.1). Lineage (NCBI taxonomy): Bacteria > Bacillati > Bacillota > Clostridia > Eubacteriales > Oscillospiraceae > Dysosmobacter > Dysosmobacter sp. Phy. Next base: position 666,453 of record NZ_CM136997.1, on the reverse strand, counting down.
TTTCGGCAGCGCCGGCGCCATTGTTATGACGCTGCTGGTGCTGATCCTCTCCAGCTTCTACATCAAGCGCGCCATGGGGTGAGCCTATGGAACATATGAGACTGACATTCGTAAACGTGGGCTATGGCGAGGCCATGGTGCTGGAGTGCCCGGACCCCGCCCGACGGAACGGTCAGTTCGTCATGGTGATCGACGGCGGCGGAAACGAGTCCGCGGAATTCGCGGACCGCTCCGGCGGCCGCGTGCCCATGGCGGAATATCTGACTGCCCGGGGTCTGGACCACATCGACGTGATGGTCAGCACCCATATCCACGAGGACCACATCTGCGGGCTGCTGCCGCTGCTGGAGCGATGGACGCCCCGGGAGCTGTGGCAGACCCTGCCGGCGGATTTCTACCGCCGGACCCGCCCTCTGGGCGTGCCGGAGGGCGTGACTCCCTCCCAGAGCAAGTTCCTCCGGGCCCTCAATGACTACGGAACCCTCTGCCGCCTGGTGGAGGACCGGGGCGGCGTGATCCGCACCATTACTGCCCCGCTGGAGGAGACCTTGTGCCGGGACCTGTCGGTCCGGGTGCTGGCGCCTTCCGCCTCTCAGGCAGAGGAGCTGGCGGTGCTGCTGGACGGAGTCTATGCTGCGAAGGATGCGGAGTTCTGGTCCCGTCTGGACCGCCTGGACGCCCGCATGAACAACTTCAGCCTGGTGCTGCGGCTGGACTTCCGCGGCACCGGTGTGCTGCTGCCGGGCGACACCAACTGCCTGGGTTACGGCGATATCCCGGCAGAGGCCCTGCAGGCGGACCTTTTCAAGGTGGGGCATCACGGCCAGCGGGACGGTGTCAGCGCCCAGCAGCTGCGCGCCATCGCCCCCAGGGCAGTGGTGTGCTGCGCCTCCAGCGACCGGCGGTACAACAGCGCCGATCCCGGCGTGCTGACCATGGCGGCGGAGGGCGGCGCCCGGCTGTACTTCTCCGACTGCCCCCCGGTCCCCGGCGCGGCGGAGCCTCTGCCTCCCCATCATGCTCTGGAGTTTACCATCGGCCCCGGCGGCGTGGTGGAAGGACGGTATCTTCCCCTTTGACCGATCCTGCAAGCCCCGGCCCCTTCTGGGGCCGGAGCTTGTTGCTTTCCCCTGGGGGATGCAGAGGTTTGGTAAACGTTTTCAAAAAATGGAAAAATATGGATTATACTTCAAAAACCGCTTGAAAAAAGCGGATTTTTTGGAAAACTTGCCTGTTAAAGACCGGAAAGCCATTGACTTCTCTCCCCTGGCATGATACAAAATAGGAAACGATCAGGAGACGGCAAAGAAAGTTTTTTTGCGAAATCAAGTGGAAATTTTCCGAAAGGAACCATCTTTTTTGCTTCGCAAGCGTTTTCAAAGACCGCCTCCAAAAATTCTCGGAAAAGGGAAGGAGGGGGCGGGATGATCGCCCAACTGGATTGGCTGCGGGAAATGAGTGCCGTTTCCGTCCTGCTGCGGCTGCTGCTGGCGATGCTGTTCGGCGGACTGATTGGCTTGGAGCGGGTGCGCAAGCGCCGGCCTGCTGGCTTCCGCACCTATATGCTGGTATGCATGGGCGCGGCGCTGACGGTGATCCTCAGTCAGTATGAATTTTATATGGTGACTCACGAGTGGACGGAGCTGGCGGCAGAGATCGGCCTGCGGACCGACGTCAGCCGTTTCGGCGCCCAGGTCATCAACGGCATCGGCTTCCTGGGCGCGGGCACGATTATTGTCACCGGTAAGCAGGAGGTCAAGGGCCTGACCACGGCGGCGGGCCTGTGGGCGTCGGCCTGCATGGGCCTTGCCATCGGCGCGGGCTTCTACGAGTGCGTGGCGCTGTGCTTCGCCCTGATCTTCCTGGTCATTCGCCTGCTGCCCTTTATTGAGACCGCCATCATCGAAAATGCCCGGAACATGAACATCTACGTGGAGTTTCAATCCCTGGACGATGTGGGCGAGATCATCAACCGCATCAAGTCCCAGGACGTCCAGATCTACGAGGTGGAGATCGAGCGGGGCCGCGAGGAGCGGTCCCGGAACCCCAGCGCCATCTTCTTCATCCGAATGAACCAGAAACAGGCCCATACGCGCGTGCTGGCGGCCATTTCGGAGCTGGAGAGCGTCTACGCCATCGACGAGATCTGAGAGGGGAGGAAACGAGATGTTATCCATTTTTGACGGCTTGCGGGATGTGACGATGGCCTCCATCTGCCTGCGGATGGTCCTGGCGGTCGTCTGCGGCGGCATCATCGGCCTGGAGCGGGAGTACAAGCGCCGGCCCGCCGGTTTCCGCACCCACATTCTGATCTGTCTGGGTGCGGCCATGACCACGCTGACCAGCCAGTACCTGTATCTGTACATGCACTACTACACCGATATGGCCCGCCTGGGCGCCCAGGTGGTGGCCGGCATCGGCTTCATCGGTGCAGGCTGCATCATCGTCACCCGGCGCCGCCGGGTGAAGGGCCTGACCACGGCGGCGGGCCTCTGGGCCGCGGCGGTGATCGGTCTGTGCCTGGGCGGCGGCTTTTTCGAGGGCGGCATTTTCGCCACGCTGCTGATCCTGGCCGCGGAGATGTTTTTCTCCAAGCTGGAATACCGGGTGCTGGACAACGCCCCGGAGGTCAATCTGTACATGGAGTACACCAATAAGGACTGTCTGGAAAACGTGCTGAAGCTGTTCCGGGAGCTGAATCTGAAGGTTTTGAACATGGAGATCACCCGCTCCACCGAGACGGAAAAGCACAACGCCTGTGCCCTGTTCACGCTGCAGCTGAACAAGAAGTGCGGTGTGGAGCGGGTGCTGGCGGGGGTACACGCCACCCAGGGCGTGATCTCCGTGGAAGAGCTTTGATACAACGAAAGGAGAATACATATGGCAAAGGCCTATGACGTGCTGGTCATCGGACCGGTATCCCTGGACCACAACATCGACTATCAGGGCAACGAGCGCAAGGAGGTGGGCGGCGCCGTGGTGGCCTCCGGCTTCGCGGCGGCCAAGTCCGGCAACCGTACCGCCGTGTTCACCAAGCTGAATCCCGCCGACGCCAATGTGGAGGAGCGCTTTGCCGGCTCCGGCGCCGACGTGTACTGGAAGCCCTCTGCCGCCACCTGCTCCATCCGCAACCAGTACTTCACCGCCGACAAGGAGAAGCGGGCGTGCACCTCCATGGGCGTGTGCGATCCCTTCCGCTTCGACGAGCTGCCGGAGGTGGAGACCAAGATCTACCACTTCGCCGGTCTGGTCTACGGTGACTTTGACGGTGCTCTCTTCGCCGAGGCCGCCAAGCACGGCAAGGTGGCCGTGGACGTCCAGTGCCTGCTGCGCCATGTGGAGGCCGACAAGACCATGGCCTTCCACGACTGGGCGGAGAAGAAGGAGTACCTCCCCTGCATCGACTATCTCAAGACCGACGCCGCCGAGGCGGAGATCCTGACGGGCCTGACCGACCGGGCCGAGGCCGCGAAGCTCCTGTACAGCTGGGGCGCCAAGGAGGTCCTCATCACCCACAACACCGAGGTCCTGGCCTACGACGGCAAGGAGATCTACACCTGCCCCATCAAGGCCCGGAACCTCTCCGGCCGCACCGGCCGGGGCGACACCACCTTCGCTGGCTACATCACCGAGCGCCAGCGCGCGGACATCAAGGACGCCCTCCAGTACTGCACCGCCCTGGTCTCTTTGAAGATGGAGACTCCGGGCCCCTTCCAGGGCACCCGGGAGGACGTGCTGGCCTACATCAAGGAGTTCTATTGACCGGATACAGTCCCCGCCCGGCGGATGCCGGACGGGGACTGCGCAAAAGCCCTGTTGACTTCTGCGTTGTAAAGTGCTATATATTACTACATAATTTCATAACGGCAAGGGAAGTTTTTAGGAAAACGGCGCACAGCCTGCCGAAGGAGTAACACTCTCAGGCGCCCGGGACCGGGCGGGGACTAAAAACGGATGTCGCTCTGGAGAAGCTCAGCAACGAGTACCGAAGGTGCAAGGCGGAGAAATCCGCTGAATCTCTCAGGTAAAAGGACAGAGTGGGAACGCACGGCACCGTCCGCGGTGCCGCGGCTGTTCGTCGCTGTTGGGCTGGATACCGCCGCTGGCGGTCTCCGGCTCTTTTTTGCGTCGTCTTGCCGGGAAAAGAGAGGGAGAAACATGCTGCTCAACATCGTAAACACCGTCAATACGTACCTGTCGGACTACATCCTGGTGATTTTGCTGATCGCCGTGGGACTGTGGTTTTCCGTCAAGACCCGCTTCGTCCAGGTCCGCTGCTTCGGCGAGGGCATGCGGAAGGTCTTTGGAAACCTGTCCCTGCGGGGCGGCCGGCAGGAGAGCGGTATGAGCTCCTTCCAGGCTCTGGCCACCGCTATCGCCGCTCAGGTGGGCACCGGCAATATCGTGGGCGCCTCCGGCGCCATTCTGGCCGGCGGCCCCGGCGCCATCTTCTGGATGTGGATCATCGCCTTCTTCGGCATGGCCACCATCTACTCTGAGGCCGTGCTGGCCCAGCAGACCCGGAAAAAGGACGCCGACGGCAACATCCAGGGCGGTCCCGTTTACTACATCACCACCGCCTTCACCGGCGGCTTCGGCAAGTTCCTGGCGGGCTTCTTCGCCATCGCCATCATCCTGGCCCTGGGCTTCTTCGGCTGCATGGTCCAGTCCAACTCCATCGGCTCCACCTTCAACACCGCCTTCGGCGTCCCCACCTGGCTGGTGGGCGTGATCCTGGTGATCATCTGCGCCGTGATCTTCCTGGGCGGCGTGCAGCGCCTGGCCTCCGTCACGGAGAAGCTGGTGCCCATCATGGCGGCCATCTTCCTGCTGGGCGGCCTGGTGGTGCTGGTCATGCGCCTCACCTATATCCCCGCCACCTTCGCCATGATCTTTAAATACGCTTTCGCCCCCAACGCCATCATCGGCGGCGGTATCGGATCCGCGTTGAAAATCGCCATCAGCCAGGGTGCCAAGCGCGGCCTGTTCTCCAATGAGGCCGGCATGGGCTCCACGCCTCACGCCCATGCCCAGGCCAACGTGGCCAAGCCCCACGATCAGGGCGTGGTGGCCATGGTGGGCGTGTTCATCGACACCTTCGTGGTGCTGACCCTCAACGCCCTGGTCATCATCTCCACTATGTACACCGCCGACGGCCCCCTCAGCGCCGGGTATACCGACGCCGTGGCCGCCACCATCAACAACACCAACCTGGCCCAGAATGCCTTCGGCTCCGTATTCGGCTCCAACGCCGGCGCCATGTTCGTGGCCGTGTGCCTGTTCTTCTTCGCCTTCTCCACCATCCTGGGCTGGAACCTCTTCGGCAAGATCAACATGATTTACCTCTTCGGCCGCAAGTCCGTGGTGGTCTATATGCTGGTGGCCCTGGTGTTCATCTTCCTGGGCACCGTCACCTCCAGCGACCTGGTGTGGGGCCTGACCGATATGTTCAACCAGCTGATGGTCATTCCCAACGCCATCGCCCTGTTTGCCCTGACCTCCATGGTGGTCAAGGCCGTGAAGCAGGGAGACGAGGCAAAGAAATAACTGCCGCTTCGCAGGCGCCGCCGGCCTATCTGGCCGGCGGCGCTGCTGTTTCCTCCGGTGTCTCCCGGACCGGGAGCGCAGGCCCTCCGGCCCCGTAGGGCAGCGTGAACACCGGGATGCCGGAGGCGGCAGGAGCCAGGGCGTACATGGGGTAGAAAAAGGCCAGACCGTCGCCGGTCAGATAGAAGTTCTCCGGGTTGAACCGCCGCCGCAGAGACCGCCGCCAGTCCTCGTTCCACCGGGCGGCTCCGGCGGCTTCCCGGCGGCGGATCTCCGCCTCCGCGGCGGCCAGCAGTGCCTTTTTCCAGCCGCAGCGCCTGGGGAAAAAGGCCGCCAGCGGCACCGGATAGCCGCTGGCCAGATCCCAGGTGTCGCCCCGGCGGGTCAGCAGGGTCCGGCCGTCGGCCCCCCGCTCCCGGGACTGGGTGTAAAGGCTCCAGAGCCCGCCTTCGTTGTAGGTGACCTGGTACGACAGCTCCGCCCGAAGCTGCGGCAGAGGCGCGCTGGCGGTCAGGGCGGCGCGGTATTCCGCCTCCGCCTCCGGCAGAAGCCACCGTTGGCAATACCGCAGGAAAGCACGGCTTTGCAGCTGGTAGTACCGTCGGATGCGGCGAGCGGCGGCGCCGGATGCGCCCTCCGCCGGAGTGGGCAGGGAGACGGAGGCGGTCAGGACCGGAATTTCCTCCACGGTCCAGGTCCGCTCCGCCGTCAGTGGCTCCGTGGATAGTTGGGTCAAAATCGTGGGCATGGGCCGCCGCTCCTTCCTGACGTGAAACTTTGCTCCAGCCTATGCCGGCGGCGGCAGAGGGGTGACGGCGCCGCGCTTTAAAGTGCGAAAAATTTCCCTGTCAGCCCCCTTTACTTTCACGCAGTAGAATGTTAAAATACTTGAAGGCGGACAGCCGCCCAGATTGCTGGAACGATCCCAGAAAGGGTGTGCCATATGGTTAAGATCGGCAAAAAGGAAAAAAGCGATCAGCTGTACAAAGCCATCCTGCAGCTGAAGGACGAACAGGAGTGCTACGAGTTCTTCCAGGATTTGTGTACAGTGTCGGAACTGCGGGCCATGGAGCAGCGGTTCGAGGTGGCTTCACTGCTGTACGACGGCATGATCTATAACGATATCCTGGAGCGCACCGGCGCCTCCAGCGCCACCATCAGCCGGGTGAACCGGTCCCTCAGTTACGGCACCGGCGCCTATGCCAAGCTGTTTGAGCGATGCAAGAAGAAGTGAGCCGGTATCAGGCCCTGGCCGCCAGCTACGATGAGCTGACAGTGGATGTGGGGTATCTGCGCCGGGCAGACTATCTGGAGCGGCAGTTCCGAAAGAGCCCCATCCCGGTGCGGACGGTGCTGGATCTGGCCTGCGGCACCGGCACCATGGCCTGCCTTCTGGCCCAGAGGGGCTATGAGGTGACAGCCACCGACGCCTCGGAGGAGATGCTGACCCAGGCCATGACCAAGGCGGCGGCTCTGACGGAGCGGCCGCCGTTGTTCTTGCACCAGACCATGCCCCGTCTGCGGCTGCTGGAGCCGGTGGACGCGGCGATCTGCACCCTGGATGCGGTCAACTACCTGACCCGGCCCGCGGATCTCCAGGAGACCTTCCGGCGGGTGTTCCGGTGGCTCAGGCCCGGCGGATGGTTTCTCTTCGACGTGAACACCCCCTGGAAGCTCCGGCGGATGGACCGGCAGATCTACATGGACGAGACGGAGGAGAGCTTGTGCGTCTGGCGCACCTTCTTCTCCGAGAAGCGGCAGACCTGCACCTATCAGGTGGACTTGTTCCGCCAGCGGGCCGACGGCGCCTGGGACCGCTCCTTTGAGGAGCACCGGGAGCGGGCCTGGACAGAGGAGGAGCTGCGGCAGGCCCTGGCGGAGGCGGGCTTCACGGCGGTGAAGCTGACGGGAGACCTGACCAGCCGCCCGCCCAAGCCCACGGAGGACCGCTGGATCATCACGGCCCAGCGGCCGGTAGAATAGTTATTGAGAAAGGCGAGAATATGAGCGATCAACTGGTACGCGCCATCTCCAGAGACGGCGCGGTAAAAGCGGTGGCGGTGTCCACCCGGGGATTGACGGAGCGGGCCCGGCAGATCCACAAGACGCTGCCGGTGGCCACGGCGGCCCTGGGACGGACCCTGGCGGCGGCGTCCATGATGGGCAACGCCCTGAAGGGGGACGGCGCCAGCGTCACCCTTCAGATCAAGGGCGGAGGCCCCCTGGGCACGCTGCTGGCGGTGTCCGACAACGAGGGCAACGTCCGGGGCACTGTGGACAACCCGGCGGTGGACCTGCCCCTGCGCCCCGACGGGAAGCTGGACGTGGGCGCCGCCGTGGGCAGTGAGGGCACCCTGACGGTGATCCGGGACCTGAACATGAAGGAGCCCTATGTGGGCAGCGTGGGCCTGCTGGGCGGCGAGATCGCCGAGGATCTGGCGGCCTACTTTGTGGAGTCCGAGCAGATTCCCACGGCCTGCGGCCTGGGGGTCCTGGTGGACCGGGACCAGAGCGTGCTGGCGGCGGGCGGCTATCTCATCCAGCTGCTGCCCGGGGCCAGCGAGGACACCATCTCCAAGGTGGAGGGCGGCATCCTGGCGGCGGGGTCCGTGACGGGCCTCCTGCGGGAGAGCGACGATCCGGAGGCCCTTTTGTACCGGGTGCTGTCGGACTTCGACCTGGAGATTCTGGAGCGCAGCGACGTCGAGTACCGCTGCTACTGCAGCCGGGAGCGGATGGAGCGGGCCCTGCTCAGCATCGGCCGGGAGGAGCTGCGGGCATTGATCGACGAGAAGGGCGAGGCGGAGCTGACCTGCCGCTTCTGCGACAACGTCCAGCACTTCAATCGGCAGGACCTGGAGGCCATGCTGGCGTCTCTGGAGAAAAAAGAAGAAAAAATTTGATTTTATAGTTGACAGACGCGGGTCCTTTGAGTATAATAACTTTTGCCGTCTGACGAGTGCGGCGATCTGGGAGCATAGCTCAGCTGGTTAGAGCATCTGCCTTACAAGCAGGGGGTCACTGGTTCGAGTCCAGTTGTTCCCACCATTTTGAAGAAATTCAAAATGGAAGAGTTGTTATATATGGCCCGGTAGTTCAGTTGGTTAGAACGCTAGCCTGTCACGCTAGAGGTCGACGGTTCGAGCCCGTTCCGGGTCGCCATCTCCCACGGGATGGTCACCATCCCGTGGGTCCCCTTGGGGTTGAAATTCCCCGGACCGCGCCTTCGGGCGCGGGAAAGACTTGCCCAGATAGCTCAGTTGGTAGAGCAGTGGACTGAAAATCCACGTGTCGCTGGTTCGATTCCGGCTCTGGGCACCACCTGCGGGCATAGCTCATCTGGTAGAGCGCCACCTTGCCAAGGTGGAGGTAGCGAGTTCGAGCCTCGTTGCCCGCTCCAGTTCAATGCCCACACTGAAAAACGGTGTGGGCATTGAAATCTCAAAAATAAGTGTGGACTTTTTCGGAAAGACCGCATATAATAATAGCAGTGATGGTGACATAGCCAAGTGGTAAGGCAAGGGTCTGCAAAACCCTGATTCCCCGGTTCAAATCCGGGTGTCACCTCCAAAGGAAAACCCCGCAGTTTCAAGGGCTGCGGGGTTTCTTTTTGCCTTTTTCCGGGGCGGTTTTCCCTTTGTTTTTCCCTTTACAGATTTTCGGGGCGGTTTTTTCCACAGTTCAGTGCCTCCGCGGAGGTCCCCATAGGTGGGCGGCCTGGGCGGCAAATCCGACAGCGCTGTCGGATTTCAGAGAGGGCAGGCGGTGAAATCGGCAAGCGCCTGCCGATTTGCCGGACACCTGGTCCGCGCTCCAAATCCGCAAGCGCCTGCGGATTTGGAGGGTACCCGGCAAAGCTGCAGGTGATCCCCTGAAATAGCGGTGATTTCGGCGAAAGAAAATCACCGCAGCCGGGTTATCCGACAACGGTGATTCTAAAAGGGGTATGGCCCCGGTGTCCGATTCGGATACAAGGGCGGCAGCTCCGGCAGGGTGCCCGCAGAAAACTGAGGGCACCTCCGCCGCCCGATCTGATGCTCCCTCACGCCACGCAGAAACGGCGGGTGGTCGTGGTGCGGGTGAACCGCTCCGCCACGTCCGGGAGGGCCTTGCGCAGCGCCGTGGTGTCCAGTCTGGTGGAAGTAATCGGCTTCCAGGTGATCCGGTATTCCCCAGCTTGTACAGCCTCCTGGGACCCCATAGCGGCCTTGATGGCGTCCCGCAGGGCCTCCGCTTCCGCCTGGGCCTCGTCGATCAGGGCCTGCAGCTGCCGCAGCTCCCGGCACTTGCTTTCCAGTTCATTGATGCTCATTTTCGTTTCCTCCTTACATCATAAAAAGACGGCACCGGAGTACCGGCGCCGCCTGATGTAATCGGATTTACTTTACTTTGGGGAGGGGGAACTTGATGACGTTGCCGCACTCCTCCGCCCATTCAAGCAAGCTGTTCACGCCTGCCCTGGTGACCTCTGCGTGTTCTTCCAGCTTGTCCAGTCTGGATTCTATGCCCTCCATCCGGGATTCCATGCCGTCCAGCCTGCCGTTGATCTTGCGGAGTTCCTCTTGCTGGGCCTCCAGCAGCTGCAGGATTCTTTCCTCATTGTTCACTCTGCATCACCTCACGCTGTCATTATAGCGGTGCCGGTATTCCGTTGTCAAGGTCCCTGTGAGGGTGGGCGGATTGTAGAGAGGTCCTCCGGCTCGTCCCCGGTCCACCTGTCGCAGCCACCCGGCCCCCTTGTGGGACTTGAGAGATTGTAGAGGGAATATCCAGCTCGTCCCTGGCCCGTCCGTCGCAGCTCTCTTGTCCCTTGCTGTGATTATAATATACCACTATTTACACCAATAGTCTATTGACAAGATAGATATATTTGCACCAATATATTTATGCAAATATACTATTTACACCAATAGACTTTTAGGGTATAATAAGGGTACAATGAGAGAGGAAGCGCTTATAGAGCGGGGCCTCCCAGAATGGAGGGGACTATGGCGGTATCAAAAGCGCAGCAGGCGTCTGTAAACAAATATGTCAAATCCAACTATGACCGCATCAATGTTACCATGCAAAAAGGGCGGCGGGAGGTTATCCAGGCCCACGCAGCGGCCCAGGGCGAGAGCGTGAACGCTTTTATCAACCGGGCCATCCAGGAGGCCATGGAGCGGGACAAGGCCGCCGGAGCGCCCCAGGAGGGCAACGCATAAGTCCCAGGCAAAAGGCCCAGGGAAGGGCCAACAGGCGTCCCGGAGGGCCTGTCATACATATTCATATGGCAGCTGCCGCACAGCAAAACCGGCCCTTGTGTCCGATTCGGACACCGGGGCCGGTTCTCTTATGTGCCGGTGACGGTCTTGATAAAGGCGTCCATACGGGCCGCGCTGGCCTCCTTCATCTGCTTTGTGACGTGGCCGTATACATCCAGGGTAAAGGACGCTGTGGCGTGTCCCAGGGTCTCCTGGACGGTCTTGATATCGTCCCCGGCCCGGATGGCTGCCACGGCATAGGAATGCCGCAGATCGTGAAAGCGGGCGTCCGGACGGCCAATGTCTGCGGCTGCCCGCTTGAACGCACGGTAGACCGTGGCCTTTGCGAAGGGCTGCCCCAGCTCGTCCGTGAACACAAAGCCGGTATCCTGCCATAGTTTCCCGGCCCGGAGGCGCTGGGCAGCCTGGGCGGCCCTGTGGCGCTTCAGGAGGGCCATAACGGAGGCGGCGGGGGTGATGCTGCGGCCCTTGCCGTTTTTGGTGGAGCCAAGCTGATAGGCCCCGCCGCCCACGGCCTCATGAAGCTGCAGCTGCTTGTTGACGGTGATGGTGCCCGCCTCGAAGTCCACGCAGTCCCACATGAGGCCCAGGACCTCGCCCTCCCGCATCCCGGTAAACAGCGTGACGGTAAAGAGGGTTTCATAGCGGCTGCCCTGGATCGCTTTCAAAAAGGCGCTGATCTGCACATCGTCAAAGGGCGTCAGCTCCTTTTTCTCCCGCCGGGGGAGGGCGCAGGCGTCCGTGGGATTGAACCGCAGGCAGCCAATCAAAACCGCCTGCTGCAGCGCCTTGTGGAGGACGCCGTGGATGTTCTTGACGGACTTGGGAGAGAGGCCCGCCGGACGGTCCTTTGTGGGCTTGCCCAGGGCGTTGTAAAATGCCTGAATGCTCTGGGTAGTTAGGGCCTCCAGACGGACCGCGCCCAGGGCGGGCTTGATGTGTACCCGGATGTCGGTCTTGTAGATCTCCAGGGTGCGGGGCTTCACGCTGCCGCAATAGGTCTCGATCCAGGCGTCCAGCCATTGCCCCAGGGTCTGCTTGCTGGGGGCCGTATAGGTGCCGCTGTCGATGGCTGCGGTGGCCGCCTTGAGCTTCTGGGCAACTTCCTTTTGGGTTTTGCCGGTGATGGAGCGCTGCACCTGCTTGCCGGTGCCGGGGTCCGCTCCCTCTGTGTATCGGGCCTCCCAGTATTCGTATTTTTTGCCGTTGCGGGTGACGGTTTTCTTTCGGATCGTGCCCGTTCCCTTTGCAGATCGTCCGGCCATACGGGAAAAACTCCTTTCCTTTTGCGGCCCGATATGCTATCATAAAAGGGCATACAGAGCCTGTATTTGTTGTGTGGGGTCTGTTGCACTTGCCGTCCCGGTGTTGGTAGCGCCGGGACGGCTTTTTATTATCTATTATCCTTTTTTCTTTGGTATTTGGGAAGTAAAGTTAACTCGTGTACTCGCTCAATAGCTTCATTAATTCCTTCATCATTAAGCCGCTTTAACAGGTATCCCATAGTATTAAGTGTAAAATCATCAAACTCTTGTTGAACTTCCCTTGCTTTTTCCAAAATAGCATTTAGGGGGGCTTCCTGATTTGAAAAGTCGAAATAAGGATGTGAATTAGGGTCAAGTCTGGAATTCGCCTCAGCGAGAACTAATTCATTTATTCCTGTTAATTGGGAAAGGTTCTTTAGCATAGTCAAATAGCTGACAGACTTATCATTGAAGGCTTCGTCAACAAGATAAGAAACGGATGTGTTTAAGGCAGTAGCAATATTTGAAAGCATCTCATACGTGGGGCTTATTTGCCCATTTTCATATTTTGATACGACTGACCTTTTTACGCCTATTTTTTCAGCTAATTCTGATTGGGTGAGAGATGCTTTTTTTCTTGCCTCACGTATTTTATCACCTAACATCTTTTTCACCATCCTTTAGGTGATTGTATCCTGTTAGGAACAAAATAGCAATAAGGTTTAGAAAAGTTCTTGACAGTGGAATCATAGCATGCTAAAATGTTCTTGTCAAGAACAAAATGCGATATTAAGTGATAAGGGGGTGTGCAGATGCTTGGAGAATACCTGAAAAAGTATCGTATCGAAAATGGCTTGACACAGGCAGATCTTGCGGGCAAATTATCCATTTCACAAAATGCAATTTCCCAATATGAAAACGGAAAACGTTGCCCGCCGATCTCGCGTATTGCCAATATCGCAAAGGTGCTGGGTTGCTCAATCAGTGACATTGTGTCCGATTCGGACACCTGAACAGAAAGGAGAAGATCATGGAAAAAATCGCGGTATCCGTGCAGGAGGCGGCAAAGATGCTGGGGATGTGCCCCAAAACCGTCTACCAACTCACCCGGCGGGCGGATTTCCCGGCGTTCAAGACCGGGAACCGCACCATCATTTCCGTGGAGGGCCTGCGGGAGTGGGTCAAGGCGCAGGCCACGGGAGAGGGGGCGGCGGTATGACGGGCGTTTGCCGCAGGTTTGACCCCATCACGGCAAGCTGCGCCCCCTGCTGCGCGGTCTGCAGCAGGCGGGGTAGCTGCCCGGAGGACACAAAAAGAGCCGCCCCGGTGCTGGAACACCGAAGCGGCAAGGCGGAACAGTTTGAAAGCCCTGTTTCCGCCTCCCATTTTAGCAGAATTTGAGGAGGATTGCAAGCCATGAAGCTACATAACGAACCCGCCGCCGGGGCGGCGGATCTCCAGCGCCCTGCGTATATTCTGAGCGACGAAGCCCTGCTGAACCTGTCGGAAATCACCCTATACAGCGAGGGTGACAACTGCCTGTGGTACGTAGAGGACGGGAAGCCTGTGGGCGGCTTCTGGGGCATTGCGGAGGAAGTGGCAAGGGCCACGGCGGCGGACGCCGCACACCTGCGCAGCGGGCAGGGCCGCGCCCTTCTCGCCATGCGGGCCTTTTACTTCCTGGGCGTTCTCCGGGGCGGAGAGGCTTACCGGCGGTTGATCTTACCGGAAGAAGATGACGAGAAGCTGCCGGACCTGCCCTTCACGGTGGATTCGGAGCTGTTTGCGGAGGACCTGGAGGCCATGCCGCCGGAGTGGATGGCCCGTTTGCAGGCGCTTCTGGGGCTTTCCGTGCCCTGGGCGGCGGAGGATAGGAAAGGAGGCCCGGAGGTATGAGACAGCAGGATACGGCGTATGTGGACGCCGCAGAGGTCCCCGGCGTGGTGATAATGGACGGACAGGCATACGGAAAGGCGGGTGGCCGTTGGTTCCCGGTGAAGGGCGTTCTGCGCCGGGGGGATGGATATATTCCGGTGCTGGATATTCCCATGATGGACGAACAGCCCAGCAGAAAGGCGGCGGAGGTATGAACACACAGTATGCAAAAGAAACGGCGGAAAATGTGTCCGCCAACCTGTCTAGTCTGCACTGCCTGCTGAGCGCTGTGGATGATAAAGTCAGGTTTTACCTGCTTGACGATCAGACATACGGCCCATATAACGAGGTGGTGCATTACCATGCAAAGGAAATTCAGGGGCTGCTTGCTATTATGGAGGAAACTCTTGCCGGTGCGGACCTCAATCTCGATGCGGTGATTCATGCTTTGTCTGAAGATCTCAAGCGGGAGACGGCAGCATGAGCGAGACCCAGGCCCGACGGCTTGCCGCCATGCTGACGGACAAGCAGCGCCGCGACTTCCTGAGATTGGCGCAGATTATCCTGGAGACAGAACACAAAAAGCCCGCCGTCGGTGGGCAGGAATAACCCCAGGCTTTAGCGTCGCAGAAATGCGGCGCTAAAACCGTTTTTAGGGGGATTGGAATAGGGCGGAATAGAGCGGAAAATTGAGCCGCCGGGACAACACACGCCGGGAGGGCAAGTATGGCAAAGCGGAAAAAGACCATCATAGCCGGACAGATCGTCAAGACCATCATTTACACGGCCCCGGAACCGTTGGACGGGAAACGGGCAAGGGCGGAAAAGTCAAAAATGACCTCCGCCGCCCAAAAGGCCATGAATGACAAGACCGCCCGTGGGCGGCTGGAAATGCTGCTGGCGGCAAACTTCACCGGGCGGGACCTGTTCGTTACCCTGACATACCGCGACGCAGATCTACCAGACAGCCGGACGGCGGCGGTGAAGCTGCTGCGGGCCTTTATCAAGGCCCTGCGGCAGCACCGAAAGGCCCGTGGACAGGAGCTGAAATACATATATACCACGGAGGAAAAGCACGGGGAAGCCCGTTTGCACCATCATCTGGTTATCAGCTCCACGGGGGCAGATATAGAGGTCATCCGTAGCCTGTGGCCCTATGCGGACGTGATCGACATGGAGTATATCGGCCAGCGGGATTATGAGACCTGGGCGCTCTACATGACCAAGGAGAGCGTCACAGGGCGGCCCGTGGGGGCGCAGATGTGGACCGGCAGCCGGAACTTGCAAAAGCCCGTGGTGAAGTCCTGCTATGTGCCCAACGACACCATGCTTGCCGTTCCCGTTGGCTGCCACATTATCGAGCGGGAAGAACGTGTGACGGAGTTCGGGAGCTACTGCCATATCAAGTACCGGCTGCCGCGGCGGCCACAGGGAGGGGCTGAAAAAGGCTATACGGACGCCTTTTTACTTGCTTGTAATTAGATATAACTTTAGGAACAGGGGCAGAGAAAAGGGCGGAGACCTCTTGAAAGGGGCCTGACTGACCGGTAACATGAAAGCACACGGGGCGATTTTCGCGCGAGGCGCACGCGCGAAACGGCCCATGCCGGAAAGGAGCGGTTTTCATGACCAAAACAGCCATTGTTCCATGCTTTTCCACGCCATTGGGCGTGTTTGTTTCCTGCCCGATCTGCAAGTCAAAACGGCTCATGCGGCTATACCCGGAGACCACAGGGGCAGGCGTGGCGCTGTATTGCCGGAGGTGCAAGCGGGAGCTGGTGGTGGACATCCAGCCGGGGAACAGCCTCAACCGGGTGAACCTGCGGGCGATCAATCCCGCCGGAGGCTGACGGGGCCTGCGGGAGATCCCCCCCCGCCTGAGGGGCGGAGGGGCACCCAGGTCCAGGACCGGGGGCGGAGATTCTTCCGACGGCGGGAGAGGGCGGCGGAGGGGGTAACCAGCGGATCGCAGGGAAACACGCCCGCAGGACGCGCCCGCAAACGCCGTGCCTGCGTGAGCAGCAGTCAAGACGCGCAGAAAACGAGAGTAAATTTCCCGGCGGAGCGGGCACAGCAGCCGGGACGCTTGGGCGCATGGGTGCCCGTGTACGCAAGCGCGGGGATTCCTTGGGCACCCTCCCCCCAGGGGAGAGAAGTTTCAGCCATCATGTGTAAGACCGCAGGCCATCCTACACGCAGAAAATTTTCCCCACGAGCAAGCAAAAATCACAGGGGCGGCCACGTGTGCCCGCAGGCGTGTGCGGTGGTGCGGAAGCGCACGTGGGCGGGTGGTTCCTTGCCCCGCCCCCCGGCCTGGAAAAGTTTCAGGCAAGGGTGTGCAAGACCGCAGGCCCCCTCGAATGCAAAAAAAATTCCCACATCAGGATTCCAGGAAAGGCTGCAGCAAGCCCCAGGAGCGGCCAGGGAGGCCGCAGGGGCCACCGCCGCCCCGGCAGATTATCCGGCCATGCCTACGCCCGGGAGGGCGCAGCAGGCCACAGGAGCGGCCGGGGAGGCCACAGAAACCACCGCCACCCGGGCAGATCTTCCGGTCTGCCCACGCCCAGAAGGGCGCAGCGTGCTCAAGGAGCGGCCAAGGAGGCCGCAGGGGCCACCGCTGCCCCGGTAGATTTTCCGGCCTGTCCATGCCCAGGAGGGCGCAGCAAGCCCCAGGAGTGGCCAGGGAGGCCGCAGGGGCCACCGCCGCCCCGGCAGATCATCCGGCCTGTCCATGCCTAGGAGGGCGCAGCAAGCCCCAGGAGCGGCCAGAGAGGCCGCAGTAACCACCGCCGCCCCGGCAGATCATCCGCCCTGCCCGTGTCTAGGAGGGCGCAGCGGGCCACAGGAGCGGCCAGGGAGGCCGCAGAAACCACCGCCGCCGGGGCGGTTACGTTCATTGCCAGGAGGGACTATGAGCTATTGGAACAAGTGGTATCAGCGTACGGCAGATGAAAAAAAGGGCGCGGTGATCGCACATAACTTCCTTGGCGGAAACCTTATTACCCTGCGGTATGCAAATCCCAATCGTGTAACGGACCTGTTTGTAACCCGAAATTGGAAAGCGTGGCTTGACCGCGCCAGAATATCAAACGGCGGGAATTTTAAGTACATTGTGGGGCATGACTACGGGACGCCGGATGCCCCGGCCATGGCACACTATGTTTTTATGGATATTGCCCAGCCGGAGTGTGAACACATGGCGGAAAGCTGGGTATGTGGGCCTGCAGCTGTCACGCATTTGGATGCGGCGGCCCTTGCCGATGTCCTTCAAGCGCTGTCGCAACGTCCGATTATGCAGCGTAGGACCTCGCGCCCGCTGTGGGGATCGTCAAGAAAGGTACCGTGTGAAATTCCACCCAGCAAAACGGGGTAACGAGGGCGGAATATCCATCAAAATTTCCCCTTATTTTTTCCCTTAAAGCCGTACAGGGAGGAAAGTTGAAAAGTCCGTCCTGTACCATGGAACCGTTGAAAATAGGCGGGTAACGGAGTTTAGTACCACGGGAGAATAAAGCGGCGGGGCAGTTCAAATCCGGGTGTCACCTCCATAAAAATAACCACACCGTCAGGTGTGGTTATTTTTATGGAACCCTGGGGAATTTGAAATGCTCGGGGCAAATGAATTGCCCCTGCGCCGAGGTTTTGTCTGCGGCAAAACGCTCGTACGGCGCAAACGCGCCGTCCCACTGTGTGGGGCCCCGGTTTGGGCGGGCATCTATACTTTACGGACTACCCAAAAAGAAAGACACGCTTTTGGCGTTTCTTTCTTTTTGGATTGGTGGTACCAAAGGCAACCCCCGGCTAAGCCGGGGGTAAAAAATAGCTTAAAGCGAGGAGAAAAGTAGAAAAAGAAAAAACTCCCTGATAAGGTAGAAGTGGTTTGCCGACCACACAACTACGATAACAGGGAGGTCTTCATCGTGAAAGACAAAGACATAAGTAGTTTAGAGCATACGAGTTGGAGATGTCAATATCACATCGTATTTGCACCAAAATATCGGAGGATGGAGATATATGGACAAATAAAACAGGATATAGGAGTGATATTGAGGAAACTGTGCCAGCAGAAGGGGGTAGAAATAATAGAAGCCAGAGCGTGTCCGGATCATATCCATATGCTGATAAGTATCCCACCCAAGTACAGCGTGTCACAGATTATGGGGTATTTAAAGGGGAAGAGCAGTCTGATGATATTTGACCGACATGCGAATCTAAAATATAAGTATGGGAATCGGCACTTTTGGGCGAGAGGATATTATGTGGATACAGTGGGACGGAATAAAAAGCAGATAGCAGAGTATATCCGAAATCAACTGGCATCGGATCAAATAGCAGACCAGATAGGGCTGAAAGAGTTTGTTGACCCGTTTACGGGTCGCGAGAACAAGAAGGCATAAGAGGAACCCCTTAAGGGGTAGCCCGAGAAAGAAATGCAGTCGGCAAACCTTTCGGGGCCCCTTAAGGGGCTTCGTCCGTATCTGGCCCTTATAGGGCCTACTCAAGCCTCCGGCTCAGCCGGAGGTTTTGACTCAGTTCTCCAGACTTCGGACCGTGCCGATGAAGAGGGGAAGGTTCGCCTCACAGTCCACCAGCAGGTACAGGAAGGGGCGGTTGAGATACACCGTCCGTCCGGGAGCGCTGGAACCGGTATCCACCTCCACCACCGTAGCGGCGCTGGCCCGGGTACCCTGGGCATCCAGGGCCAGGAAGGTCTTGTGGAGCACCCGGCTGATGTAGAGGGGGCCGTCGGGGGAACTGCCCATAGCGGAGAAGTCCGCCCGGGAGGCGTCAAAGGCGTCCGCCATGCCCAGCTCTGTCAGCACGCCGCTGAGTTCACTGCTGTACTGGGCGGTGAACTGGGGGACGGCGGCCTCCACGGCCTCCGACTGGGCGGAGGTGAGCGTATTCCGCAGTCCTTCGCCGGTCAGGGAGGCGATGTAGTCCTCCAGGGACACGCCCTCATTGGGAAGCAGCGCGGCAAAGGCATAGGTCCCGCCCTCGTAATATTTGAGAAAGCCGGTGGCCAGACCGTCTTCCAGGTAGGCGTACTCCTGGCTGTACATCATTTGGACCGGCTGCGCTGCGCCGTCCTCCGCGGTGAAGGTGCCCTCGTGGATCTGATTTTCCCGGTAGACGGATGCCCACTGGCCGTCAAAGGCCAGGGCGTTGACCAAATACACCATGGCGCTGTCGGGGATGCGGTCCAGGATGGCGGGGATCATCCCGTCGGTGCGGTCCGACACCCAGGCGTTGAGGTCCGCCAGGGTGGTCTCGTCGAAGGGGGCCCGGAACAGATCGGCGCCGTAGTAGTCGGTGCAGGCGTCCAGAAAGGCCTGCTCCATCGTGAGGCGGCCGGCATCGTCCCGGAACCAGACGGAGTTGGCCAGGGAGCAGCGGGCCTCTTTGCTCTCAGGGAGGGAGCCGGCGTAAGATTGGAGATAGGCGTTGAGCTCCTCCACCGGCAGGCCCAGGGTTTCTTCCATCTGGGTTTTCGTCTCCCCGGCGGCACCGTTGGCCGTCATGGCCAGGGCCGAGAGGACGGAGACCGGGGACAGGAGGACATTTCCGCCGTCGTCGGTGCTTTGCAGCAGCTCCACGGCAAAGTCCGTCGCGGCCAGGGCGCCGGGACCGGGCAGGTCCACGGCTGCGGACGGCGCCTTTCGCCCGCCGGAGGACAGGACTTCGGCGGAGTAGGCGGGGCCGCCGCAGGCGGTCAGCAGGGACAGCAGGCACAGGGCCAGGGCAAGCAGCTTCTTTTTCATCACGGACCTCCTTTGATATCAGCAGGCGCTTCTGCCGATAAAGACGGCAAAAACGAGGCGGCGTTCCGTGCGGGCGAAAAAAATCCGCATAGCCGCGGCTCCGGTGGCGCATCCTGTGAGCAGAGATCACAGGAGGTGCATCATATGTTTCGGACCCGTGACAAGGTGATGATCGTTTTGGCGGCCCTGACCCTGTTCGTGGCCGGGTCGGTGTGGCTGTATGTGCAGGAGGACGGCCCGGCGGCCCAGACAGCGGGGGGAGCCGCGGTACCCGCTTCGGCAGTGGACTGGGGATTGTCCTTCCAGACGGAGGGGCAGGCGCCCATCGGCAATGCCACGGCAGAGGATCTGGCCCGGTACGGCGCCTATTACCTGGGCGATACCGGTGAGAAGGTGATTTACTTGACCTTCGACTGCGGCTATGAGAACGGCTATACGGAGGCCATTCTGGACGCGCTGAAAAAGCACAGCGCACCGGCGGCTTTCTTCGTGGTGGGCAATATGGTGGAGACGGCGCCGGACATCGTCAAACGCATGGCGGCGGAGGGCCACATCGTGGGCAATCACACCTACCACCACCCGGATATGTCCGCCATCTCGGACCAGGCGGCCTTCCAGGAGGAGCTGGCGTCGCTGGAGGCGCTGTACCGGGAGACTACCGGGCAGGAGCTGTCCAAGTTCTACCGCCCGCCCCAGGGAAAGTACAGCGAGGAAAATCTCCGGCAGGCCCAGGCCCTGGGATACACCACGGTGTTCTGGAGCCTGGCCTATGTGGACTGGTACGTGGACGACCAGCCCACGGCGGAGGCCGCCTACGCCAAGCTCCTGCCCCGGATCCACGATGGGGCCATCGTGCTGTTGCACTCCACCTCCGCCACCAACGCCGCCATTTTGGATGACCTGCTGACCAAGTGGGAGGACATGGGCTATCGGTTTGCCTCGCTGGAAGAACTTCCCCAGCTAAATCGTGGGATTTAAAACTTTTGAAACAATCTCTGCTGGTTTGCTTAACAACTCTGCGGTATCGTAATACTTGCAAGAGACAAAAACTTCTTTTCATCCAATCTTCCGCCAAGGAGGGAGCCGGGATTCCGGCTCCCTCCTTGGTGTTTGGAGAGCGGAGAAGAGGGTTGCATTTGTAACTGTCGTATGGTAAAGTAACATATGTAACCAAACGCAGACACGAAAGGGGGCGGCGGTGCCGGAGACAGAGAAGCTGCGGCGGCTGCTGAAGCGGATGTAGAAGAACATGGCAAGATAGCACACCGCCACGATCAGAGACAGCCGCCAGTTCAGAATGAACAGAAGGATCAGCGTGCCGGTCATCTGGATGAAGCTCTGGATGGCCATGGCGAAGCTGCTGTTCATGGCGTCGGCGATGGTGTCCACGTCGTTGGTAAAGTAGCTCATGACATCGCCGTGGCGGCGGGTGTCGAAAAACCGCAGGGGCAGGGTCTGGAGATGGTCGTACAGGTCCCGGCGGATGTCATAGACCACCCGCTGGGCCGCCCGGACCATGGTCTGGGTGTAGCCGAAGGAGCAGAGGACGCCCACGGCGTAGATCCCCGCTGTCACGGCCACGCCCCGCTTCAGCGTGCCGGCGTCGCCGTCCACCAGGCTGTTGACCACCGGTCGGATCATATAGGTGCCCAGCAGGTTGGCGGCGGCGCTGACCGTCACCAGCACCGCCACCGCCAGCAGCAGGTAGCGGTGGCGGCCCAGATAGCGCAGGAGCCGCCCCACGGTGTATCCCAGCCGCTTGGGCTTCTTGGCGCTAAGCTGTCTGGCCGCCATGGATGTCCCCTCCCTTCATCTGCGAGGCGTAGATCTCCTGGTAGATGGGATCCGACGCCAGCAGGGATTCGTGGGTCCCCACGGCGTGGACGCGGCCGTCCTCCAGAATGAGGATCTGGTCCGTGTGCATGACCGAGGTGATCCGCTGGGCAATGATGATCTTGGTCACATCCGGCAGGCGCTCCAGAGCAGCCCGGATCTTTCCCTCCGTGGCGGTGTCCACGGCGGAGGTGGAGTCGTCGAAAATCAGGATCTTTGGCCGCTTCAGCAGGGCGCGGGCGATGCACAGCCGCTGCTTTTGACCGCCGGAGACGTTGACGCCCCCCTGGCCCAGGTCCGTGTCCAGGCCCTTGGCCGTCCGCTCTAGAAACTCGTCGGCGCAGGCCGTCCGGCAGGCCTCCCACAGGTCCCTGTCCCCGGCCTGGGCGTCGCCCCAGCGCAGGTTTTCCCGGACGGTGCCGGAGAACAGCACGTTCTTTTGCAGCACGATGCCGACAGCGCTGCGCAGGGCGTCCAGATCGTAGCTGCGCACATCCTTTCCGCCCACAAAGACGGTGCCCTCCGTGGCGTCGTAGAGCCGGGGGATCAGCTGGACCAGGGTGGTCTTGGAACTGCCGGTGCCCCCCAGGATGCCCACAGTCTGACCCGCCGGAATGTGGAGGGTTACGTCCTCCAGGGCATACTCCTCCGCGCCGGCGCTGTACTTGAAGGAGACGTGATCGAAGTCCACGCTGCCGTCGGCCACCTCCGTCTCCGCCTGGGGCGGGGAGGTCAGCTCCACGGTCTCATCCAGCACCTTTGCGATGCGGTCGGCGCTGGCCAGGGACCGGGTCAGCAGCAGAAAGACATTGGAGATCATCATCATGGAGTTCATCACCTGGAACACGTAGCTGAGAAAGCCCGTCAGCTCTCCCACCAGAAGGTTGCCCGCCAGGATCATATTGCCGCCGAACCACATGATGAGCACCACGGAGATGTACATGACCAGCTGGAGAGAGGGCAGGTTCAGCACGGCCCAGCGGAAGGTGTTCTGGCTGGTGTCCCGGAGGGCGCGGTTCACCTGGTCGAATTTCTCCGCCTGATATTCCTCCCGGACGAAGGCCTTCACCGCCCGGATGGCGGCCAGTCCCTCCTGGACCACGTTGTTCACATGGTCCACCGCCTGCTGGAGGCGGCTGTATAGGGGGGAGACCTTCCCCACGATGGCAAACAGGATGCACCCCAGCACCGGCGCGCCCACCAGAAAGACTAGGGCCAGCCGGGCGTTCATCCAGAAGGACAGCCCCACGCCCATCAAAAGCATCACCGGACTGCGGATCAGGGGGCGGAAGCCGCCGTTGACGGCGTTTTGCAGCACCGTCACGTCGGTGGTCATCCGGGTCACCAGAGAGGACGTCTCAAAGTGGTCCAGATTGGAAAAGGCGTAGCGCTGGATCTTCTCGAACTGGGCCTCCCGGATCCGGGCACCCCAGCCGTAGGCTGCCCGGGCGGCAAGGCGGGCGTAGAGCAGGCCTGTGGACAGCGACAGCAGGGCGCACACGCCCATCTGCACGCCCTTGCTTAGAATGTAGTCCATATCCCGGTTGGCAACGCCCACGTCGATCAGATCCGCCATCAGTACCGGGATCAGCAGTTCAAAGCAGGTCTCCGCCAGTACCAGAGCCGCGCCGATCACCATGTCCCGGCGGTAGGGGCCCAGATAGCCCAAAAGACGCCGCAGCTGACTCATTTGCGCCCCTCCTCAAAATCCCGCAGATTGCGGCGGGCCCGGGTCAGATAGTCAAAAAACTGAGACCGCTCCTGCGCTGTAAAGTCTGAGAGCATCACTTGTTCCAGCTCGCCGCAGCGCGCCTCCCACTGCTCATGGGCCCGGCGGCCCTTGTCAGTGATCTCCACCAGATCCCGCCGGCGGCTGGCTTGATCCGGCTGCCGTGTGACGAAGCCGTTTCGCTCCAGGGCCTCCAGCATCCGGGACACCGCCGCCGGGTCCACCTCGTAGTATGCGGCCAGCTCCCGCTGGTGGCAGGGTCCTTTGGCGGCCAGATAGGCCAGCAGCTTCGGCTGGCCGGAGCCCAGGCCCAGCGGAGCCAGGTTCTGGCGCAGGTGGTTGCGCTGGGCGTGAAAGGCCCGGTAGAGCAGCAGATGGAAGGTCTGCTCCAGATCCATCCCGATCCCTCCTTCCTTAAATATTGACTAGTCAACAGTTGATATATCAATTATATGCGAGCGGCTGGCCGCTGTCAATTCCCACAGAGAAAAAGCCCCTCCGGCACAGCCGGAGGGGCTTGAAAACGCCTTTCAGCGCCGCAGCAGGACCACCGCCACGTCGTTGACGTTGGTGCCGGTGGGGCCGGTGCGCAGCAGGCCGCCCACCGCCTCCAGAGCGTGGTAGGCGTCGTTGCGGCGCAGCACGTCGTGGACGGTGAGGCCCGCGGCAGTGAGACGGTCCAGGGTGCCGCCGTCCACCAGGCCGCCGGCGGCGTCAGTGGGGCCGTCGGTGCCGTCGGAGCCCAGGGAGAAGAGCACCGTGTCCGCCATTCCCGCGATGCCCGGGGCCGCCGCCAGGGCCAGCTCCTGATTGCGGCCGCCCAGGCCGTCCCCAGTCAGGTGGACCACGGTCTCACCCCCGGCCAGGAAGGCCAGGGACCGCTCCGCACCGTCGTGACTCCGGGCGATGGAGGCCAGGAAGGACCCGGCCTCCCGGGCCTCGCAGCAAAGCCGGTCTGTCAGCACCAGCGGCTCATAGCCCAGCTCCCGGCAGACCTTTGCCGCCGCGGCGCACAGCTCCCGGACGCTGCCGGTGATGGCGGTTTCCACATTGGAGAGGGATTTGGGCGTCTCCCGGGCCAGCAGCTCCGCCGCATGGGGAGACAGGGGCAGGCGGTACTTCTCCGCCACCGCCAGGGCCTGGGCGCAGGTGGAGCTGTCCGGGCAGGCGGGACCGGAGGCGATCATATCCAGGGGATCCCCCAGAATGTCCGACAGTACCACGGCGAACACCTTCGCCGGGGCGCACAGCTGGGCGAACCGGCCGCCCTTGACGGCGGAGAGCCGCTTGCGGACGGTGTTCATCTCCACGATGTCCGCGCCGCCGGCCAGCAGGGCCCGGGTGATCTCCGCCAGCTCTGCCTCCGGCACCAGGGGGCTCTCGAACAGGGCGGAGCCGCCGCCGGAGACCAGAAACACCACCTGGTCCTCCGGTCCCAGGTCCCGCACCAGATCCATGGCCGCCTGCGTGCCCCGGAAGGAGTTGGCGTCGGGCACCGGATGGCCGCCCTCCCAGACGGCGCAGCGGGGAATGGGGCCCATGCTGTGGCCGTACTTGGTGACCACCACGCCGGCGCGCAGCTTCGGACCCAGCACCTCGGCGGCGCAGGCGGCCATCTGCCAGGCGGCCTTGCCGATGGCCACCAAGTACACGCCCCCGGCGGGGAATTCCCGGCCCTCCAGGGCGCGGCGCACCGCCGCGTCAGGCCGGCAGGCGGCAAGAGCGGCGCGGATGACGGTCTGGGCGTCAGAGTGAACAGACATGGGATTGCCTCCTCTCAGGATTCCTCCAGCCCGGCAAACAGGCTGCAAAGACACAGCAGCACGCTCTCACGAGGATTGTGCACGCTGTATCCGGTTTTTTCCTTCAGTTTTTGCAGGCGGTAGTGGCAGGTGTTTTTGTGGACGTACAGGGCCTGGGCCATCCGGTCTACCTGGCCGTCGTATTGGAAATACAGCCGGACGGTCTCCAGCAGCTCCTGCCGCTCCCGCTCCGGACAGCTGCCGAACACCTGCCGGAACAGGTCCCTGCGGATGGCGGCGGGAATACTGCGGGCCAGAAATTCCAGAGACACCTGGTTATAGAACAGGATACCGCCGCCGGACCGGGCGGCCAGGCAGGCGGTCCTGGCCTCCTGATAGCCCCGGCGGACCTCCAGGCCCCGGCGGCCCTGGGCGCTGACGCCCCCGCAGATCCGGGCGGAAAAGGCGGATTCCAGTTCGCTGCGCAGACGGTCCAAGGCTGCCAGCAGGGCGTGACGGCCCCGGCTGTGATACATCAGCAGGATCCGCTGGTTCACCACGGCGCACAAAGCGCCGTCCTCTCCCCGGAGGTAAGGCTGGATATGCTTGAGATAGCGGGCGTTGCGCATCTCCCGCAGATCCTCCGGCGTGCCTGCCGCCTCCTCTGGAGCGTCCACCTCCAGGATCACCACGGTCCAGGCCTGGGTGGTGTCGATCCCCAGCAGCCGGCCCCGCAGTTCCAGGTCGCCCTGGTCTGCATGATCGGAGAACAGCCAGGTCTCGATGAAGCACTGGCGGGCGCCCTCCAGCAGCGTCTCCTGCTCCTGCCGGCGGGCCTCCCGCAGCAGGATCTCCGTCATCCGCTTGATGACGCTGCCCAGGGGCTCCACCTGCTCCGGCGGACCGGTGATGCCGATGACCCCCACGGTCTGCCCGTCCATGTGAATGGGCAGGTTGACGCCCCGGCGGGTGCCGGCGGAGGAATCGTCCTGGCGGACCACCAGCTTGTCCTGCCCCGTGCGAAGCAGCTGCTCTGCTCCGGCATGGCGCTGCCCCACCCGATGGGGGTCCGTGCTGGCCAGAATGGTGCCGCTGCCGTCCATGAGGTTGATATCCCGGCCGGTGACGGACTTCATCTCGCTGACGATGGCACGGGCGGTCTCCTCTGCGATAAACATACCAGCCCCTCCTTTGTGCGGAATACAAGAAACAAGAGAAAATTTTATACAATATACAATTTTACCTTTATTATACTGAAAACAATGAAAAAGGCAAGCACGCAGCCGGCATTGAATAAGGAGGAACGCTATGAAGATCGTGATTCTGGACGGATATACGGAAAATCCCGGCGACCTGAGCTGGGGCGAACTGGAGAAGCTGGGGGAGCTGACGGTCTATGACCGCACCAGCCTCACCGATGAGGCGGAGATCATCTCCCGGATCGGTGACGCCGAGGTGGTCCTCACCAACAAGACGCCCATCAGCCGCCGGACCTTTGACGCCTGCCCGGGCATCAAGTTCGTGGCCATGCTGGCCACCGGCTACAATATGGTGGACGTGGCTTATGCCCGGGAGAAGGGCATCAGCGTGTCCAACGTGCCGGTGTACGGCACCCGCTCCGTCAGCCAGTTCGCCATCGCTCTGCTGCTGGAGGTCTGCCACCACATCGGCCACCACGACCGGACGGTCCATGAGGGAAAATGGGAGAACTGCGCCGACTGGTGCTACTGGGACTATCCGTTGATCGAGCTGGCGGACAAGACCTACGGCCTGCTGGGCTGCGGCAACATCGGCATCCACACTGCGGAGGTCGCCAAGGCCCTGGGTATGCACGTGATCGCCTATGACGCCAGGGAGACCGAGGCAGGCCATGCCCTGGGTGTGGAGTATGTGACGCTGGACGAGCTGTTCGCCCGGTCCGACGTGCTGGGCCTCCAGATGCCGCTGTTCCCCTTCAACACCGGCATCATCAACAAGGAGAACATCGCCAAGATGAAGGATGGCGTCATCATCATCAACAACAGCCGCGGACAGATGGTGGTGGAGCAGGACCTGGCAGACGCCCTGAACAGCGGCAAGGTGGCCGCCGCCGGTCTGGACGTGGTGTCCACGGAGCCCATCCGGGGCGACAACCCCCTGCTGAAAGCCAAAAACTGCATCCTCACGCCCCATATGTCCTGGGGGGCCAAGGAGAGCCGCCAGCGGATCATGGACTGCACGGTGGACAATGTGAAGGCCTACCTGGCCGGCGCGCCCATCAATGTGGTAAACTGAAGAGAAACGATCCCCGGCCCGGAGGCTTTGCCTCCGGGCCGGGGATCTTGCTGTATGGGATCAGGCGGGGAAGAGGCGGCTCACTGGGCCACGTCGGTCAGCTCGGAGACCACGCGGGCCAGCAGGGTCCGGGGCAGGACCACCAGCTTGCCGCTCTCCCGGGCGAAGAGCTCCTTCATCTCCTGGGTGAAGCCGATGCAGTCCAGCACCACCAGGTCGCCGTCCAGGTCTTTGACCTGCCGGGCGGCGGATTCCAGGTCGGCCATGGGGCCGTAGGGGGAGGCGGGGATGGTGGTGACCTTCTCCACGTACTGGCCCCACTTCTCCTGGCACTGCTCCACCTGGAGGGGAGAGGGGGTGACGGTGATGATGTGGGAGGTCTTGGTCAGCAGGGGCACCACCCGGTCCAGAATGTCGCAGGGGTAGATCAGGGGCACCTTGGCGGTCAGGGAGGCGGGGAACTTACCGGTGCAGAAAAAGACGATCAGCCGGGCGCCCGCCTCCTCCAGCTCGTGGATGGCCTCCTGGAGCCGGGGCAGGATGTACCGCTCGGCGAAGGTGACGGAGGTGCCGTCCAGCAGGCGGGAGACCAGCACGTAGTCCCCCTCCTGGGGCTGGAAGGCGGAGATCTGCTCCACAGTCAGGCCGTCCAGGCCGCCCCGCTGCATGAGCTCCACCTTTCCGTTGAAGATGTCCATGATGTCGCTGGTCACGTCGGCCCGGGGTGCCTGGCCGATGGTGATGGCGCCGATTTTCATTGCGTGTCCGCTCCTTTCTTTGTGAAAGGCCCCCGGCGGGTGCGCCGGGGGCCGTGATCTCATTCCTTGCCCAGGGTCTGCAGGTGCTTCATGGAGCCGTAGAGCTTCTGAATGCGGGCGTACTCCGCCTCGTCGTAGAAGGCGAACTCACCGCGGCCGTAGGCCTTGGCGGCCTCCAGCATGAAGCGGGCGGCCTCCTCCACGTCGGTGTAGTGGCTGCATCCGGTGCCGCAGCCGGGGACCATGGTCTCGGCGGTAATGGCCACGCCGATCACCGGGGCGGAGGTGCAGGTGCAGGGCTGCATGATGCTGTTGATGTGGTGGATGTCGTTGCCGTAGGGGGTGATGTCCTGCATGTTCACGGGGAACACATAGGGCAGGCGGCCGGTGGTGCGCTGCATGATGTCCAGCAGGGCCTCCGGCAGGCGCAGGATCCAGCCCTCCTTCACCGGCTGGGACAGGGCGAAGCCCCGGGTGTTGATGACCCGGTTGCCCTTGGTGGTGTCCACGGAGAAGATGGCGTCCAGCTCCGGGGAGACCTCCTCCTGGTTGATCTGATAGGTGTCCACGGGGGAGTTCATGAAGGGCACGGGGTCATGGGGCTGGGTGGGGGAGAAGGGGCTGATGTGCGTGGAGATGAACACGTCGCCGGGCAGGAAGTCGCCCTTCATCTGCATGTCCAGCAGCTTGGCCGCCACGGTCAGGGCCGCCAGGGCGCCGTCGCCGTCGGAGACGTAGCCGATCATCTCAGGCCGGGCACCGATGGCGCCCAGACGGCCCAGGATGCCGATGGTGGGCACCTTGCCGCCCTTGGTCTTGCCGTCGGTGCCGGGGATGCGGACTTTTACCATGTCGGTCTTGCCCCGGGGCCCCACCAGCGGGTAGGTCTCGATGTTGGCGTCGGGATTGATGCCCTTGAGGTAGGCCACCACGTCAGCGCCGGTGACCACGCTGCTGTCCAGCAGGTCGTAGACCTCAATGAGTTGTTTGATCAGCATAGAATCTTCCTCCTTAGAAATATATGTAATGTCAGTTCTGCGCCGGGGCGGGCTGCTGGGCCCGCCGCAGAAGTTCAAACAGAGTCACGGCGCCCTCGCACAGCACCGGGTCCAGCACGGGGATGCCCAGCTCGTCCCGGATGAAGGGAGCGATGCCGATGGTGGCCATGCCGGTGCAGCTCAGGGCCAGCACCTGGGCTCCCAGTTCCTGCTGGTGCCGGGCGGCGGCCATGGTGGCCTCCCGGCCGGCGGGGGTCATGAGATCCAGGGTGGAGCGGACCCCCTCGCCGATGCCCGCCTCGGGGATCAGGGCGTCGCCCAGGATCCGGGGATAGGCCTCGGGGATGTCGGCGGTGATGCCCAGGGTGCCCACCTTTCCGCCGTAGAACCGTGCCAGGGTGGCGGTGCTCTCCCCGCCGCCAATGACGGGGATGGGGACCTCCGCACGGGCCTGGGCCACGCCGGGATCCCCGGCGCAGCTGACGATGATGGCGTCGAAGCCCTCCTCGTACATCTGCCGGGCCATGGCAACCACCTTGGGCACACCGGCGGCCATGGTGGCGTCGTCGTGGATGCCCTCCCACTGGTCAGGGATGCAGCGGGACACGGTCTGGAACATGGGGTAGTACTGCTCCAGCAGACGGCCGTGGAGGTTCAGCAGCTCCGGGTCCTCGGTGGTCAGTACGCGGATCACGCCGATTTTGTAAGTGTTCATGCGTTCGCCTCCCGATTTTTTGATGTGGTTGACGCTCAGATGACGAACTCGCCGTCCTTCAGGATCAGCTGGTCGTCGAGGTACAGCGTGGGGTTGAGGATCACGCCGTCCATGTGGCAGTCGGCCTTGTTGGTGCCCTGGAAGCCGATGTTGGTGCCGAAGGCGATGTGGACGGTGTGGTAGGCCTTCTCGTCCTCCAGGATGATGCCGGTGACCCGGGCGGCGTGGTTGGTGCCGATGCCCAGCTCGCACAGCGTGGCGTTGCGGTCGTTGGCCAGCAGGACGCCCAGCTTCTCGGCGCCGGGGCCGGTGATCTCCTTCAGCTTGCCGCCCTCCACCCGCACGCGCAGGGGCTCGTCCAGCTTGCCCAGGCCCACCATGGACCCGTCAATGACCATCTCGCCGTTGGAGCCGTCCTCCAGGGGGGCGATGTAGGCTTCGCCGGAGGGCAGGTTGCCGGACTGGCCCTTCTCCCGGTACACACCGGGGCTGGGGATGCCGGGGCGGCCGGTCAGGTCCAGGGTCAGCACGCAGCCGTCCTTCTCAATCCGGGCGGTGGCGGCCTTGGTCAGCAGCTCCGTCACCCGCAGCGTCAGGTCCATGACCTGGTCGTAGTCGGCGGTCATGGCGCCCTGGCTGAACATATCCTCAGTGATGTTGGGCATGGTGGCCACCCGGGCGCCGGCCTTGGCGGCCTCGATCTTGGCCCGGGTGTGGGTGATGGAGGTGGCCATGGGGGCGATGACCACGTCGGCGGCCTTCATGGCGGCGGCCACGGCGGCGGGGGGCTCCTCGCCGCTGACCTGCCGAGGGGTCATGGTCATCAGCAGGGCCTCGGCGCCCAGATCCTGGGCGGCGTTGTAGAGGGCGGTGCCGATGGGGAGTTTTTTGTCATCGGTGACGATCAGCACCTGCTCGCCCGCCCGGACGTTCAGGCAGGAGACCATCATGCGCTTGGCGATCTCTCGGAGTTCCATGTTGTGTCAGCTTCCTTTCTCGTTCACAGTCCCAGGGGCTCCAGCATGGGCCGGCGGATGATCTCCTCGGCCTGGGCCAGCAGCTCCCGGTCGTGCATGGTGGGGGACAGGTTCAGGTTGCGGTTGTGGGTGGTCAGCACAAAGACTTCCTGGCCCTCCCGGATGTCGGAGGAGGGCAGGGGCCGGCCGGTGGCGGCGTCCACGGTCATGATGAGGTCCGGGAAGGTGGCCACCCGGCTGCCGTCGGGGGCGTCCAGGGTCATGTACTCGTTCCAGAAGGTCAGCTCGTGGCCGTCCACGGTGACGGTGCCCACATCGAAGCCGCCCTCGCCCCGGAGGGTGTAGTGCTCCACGGCGCCCCTGCACAGCACCCGGCCGTGCAGGAACTCCGCCGCGGCCTCCACGGCCTTCTGGGGAGAGACTTCCAGGCCCTGCTCGTACACCTGGCCCAGCTGGATGGCCTGGGAGATGCCGCCCACGGCGCCGTTTTCCCGGACGTAGGCGGCGGTAACCGGGTTGCGGGCCACGCCCACCACGCCGCCGGCCTCCACGGAGGCGGCACGGACCAGCCGGGCAGTGGCGTCGATGGTGCCCCGGAACACGCCCTCCACATACCGGCCCGTGGCCGGATTGCCGCCGGCGCAGGTCATGGTGGTGACGTAGCCGGGCAGCCGGTGGAGGTTCATGCTGCCCATGACGCCGGTGGGATGGGCCCGGCCGTTGCACTGGGCGTCCACCAGGGGCAGTCCCAGAGCCGCCGCCTGCACCCAGCCGTTGACCGTGGCACACCAGCCGTTCTCATTGGTCATGACGGCGGCCAGGGGCGCGCTGCCGGCGTTGCGCTGGAACAGCTCCACCGTGCGGATCATATCCTCGGGGGTCAGGAACTGCTCCTTGGCGGCGGGAGCGCCCACCAGGGACACGGAGAGCACGGTGGCCTCCGGGTCGATCTCCTCCAAAGGCGTGAGGTACAGCGGCGGCATGGACTCCAGCTTCTCCAGCAGCATTTGGCCCATGGCAAAGGAGCCGCCTCCGCCGCCGCCCAGCAGACAGCCGCCCAGCATGGCCCAGCGGCCCGCCTGGCGGTCCAGCAGACGTTTTTCCTGTTTCATCGTGATCCTCTTCTTTCTTTTCGGGAACCGCTGCATCCGCCCGCACCGGACCCTCCGGCACCGACATTCCGACTGTCAGCGGCAATTTTCCGATAATCGGAATAATTAACGAGAAAATCCGGCGGAAATCGTACATAATATACAAATACACTGCGGTTCTTCTGTATATTTATATAGATATCACAAGCGGGTAGCGGTGTCAAGCCGCGGTTTGTGCGCAAAGGTATCTTCCTTTTTCCGACGGGACACGATATAATATCAGCAATTATAAAAAAACCGCCTTCAGGCGGGGAAAAGGAGGCGGAACGTCATGGACAAAGCGGGCGGAGCCAAGTATCAGGATGACCCCAACTATTTGCAGACAGCCGGCCGTACCCTGGAGGTATTGCAGCTGTTTTTGGAGGGAGAGAGCCTCTCTCTCACCGCCGTGGCCCGGCGGATGGAGCTCAGCAGCACCGTGGTTTACCGGCTGCTGTATACCCTGACGGCCCACGGCTTTCTGATCCAGGATGAGGACAAGAGCTACCGGGTGGGTCCGGCCCTGGTGTCGGCGGGCCTCCGGGGCCTCCAGGCCCACAAGGCCCGGGCGGTGGCCAGCCGCTATATGTGGGAGTTTTTCCGCCAGAGCGGCTGCACCGTCACCATGACCGCCTGTCTGGATATGCGCAGCGTGGTGGTGGAGCGGTTCCGCTCCATCCAGGACCAGAACGACACCCCCTTCGTGGGCCACAGCTATCCCCTTCACGCCGGTGCCTCTCACCGGATCCTGCTGGCCTTTCTGGACAGGGAGCGGCAGGAGGCGTACTTACAGGACCTGTTCATGGACGAGCGGACCCGGGAGGACCTGCGCCGGGAGCTGGCGCGGATCCGGGAGCGGGGCTACGACTACACGGAGCAGGCCATCACCAAGGACGTGTGGGGCATGTCGGTGCCCCTGTTCGACAGCCGGGGTATCTGTGTGGCGGGGCTGAGCATCGGCGGGTACCTCTCGGAGATGACGCCGGAGGTGTTCCGGGACCGGCTGCGGATGCTGCGCCAACTGGCCCGTCAGATCAACCGGGCCCTGGGTGCGCCGGAGCGATGTATGGAGTTCCCCATGGCAGAGGAGCTGCCGCCCCGATGAGGAGGGGCCGGATGACAGAAGAGCGGACGGAGGCTGTTGCCTCCGTCCGCTTTTTGGGCTCCGCAGGTCATGCCTCCAGAAGAATATCCCGGATGTAGGGCACCAGCGGTCGGTCCACGATCCGCTCCAGCTGGCCGTACAGGGCGCCATCCCGAACTCCGTCCGCCAGCAGCAGGCGGTGCCGGTCCGCCGCAGTCACCGCGATCTCCATACCCTCCCGCAGGGCGGCGGTAGTCACCACGGCGCCGGTGACGGCGTCAAAGGTGGCGATCAGGTCCGGGAAGGTGGCCAGCCGCTCCCCCTCTGTCTCCAGGGTCATGTACTCATTGTAAAAGGTCAGATGACAGGTGCCCTGTCTGCTGCTCACCAGGGCCTCGCCATGGTCCAGACCGCCCTCTGAGATCAGGCGGTACCCCGTCACCCGGCCCCGCAGCACCACCCGGCCTCCCAGCGTCTCCATGGCGGCCTCCGGGCGGTCCGCCGGAGCGGCCCCCGCCATGGCCCGGCCCAGGGCCAGGGCCTGGGTGTAGGTGCCCAGGGCGCCGGTCCGGAGCAGATACCCGGCGGTCACGGGGTTGCGGACCACAGCCACCCGGCCGCCCGCCAGATCTGCCGCTTGACGGCACAGGCCGGCGGCGGTGGCCACGGAGCCGGTACAGGCCAGTTCCGTGTAGGTGCCGTCGGCCTGGCTGCCGCCGCAGGCGGCCTGTATGGATAGGTACGCCGGCTCTCGGGTCAGACCCAGGGATCCCATGGTTCCCAGGGGGTGGGCCCGGCCGTCGCAGGCCGCGTCCACCAGAGGCAGGCCCCGGGCCGCCGCCGTCAGGAAGGGGCCAAAGGCCGCGTTGCCGCCCATCTCCGACGGGATGAAGGCTGCAACGGCCTTTCCCAGCCGCTGTTCCAGCAGTTCCAGGGCCCGGAGGTAGTGGGCGCTGGTGTACATGGTGCCGCCCCGGGAGGGAGCCCCCACGCCGGAGACCGTGGCCACCAGGGCCTCCTCCGGCAGGGCCTCCGCCGGGATCAGCTCCACGGGGCCCATCTCCAGAGCCGCGGCGGCAGACCGGAGTCCCTGCTCGGCGGAGCCGCCGCCTCCGCCGCCCAGCACCTGCGCCCCCAGGGACAGGGGGGCGATATCGGACCGTTCCAGAATCATACTCAAATTCCCCTCTCCGCCGCCGGAGCAGAGCACCCGGCGGACATTTTCTCGAAATCTGCATTTTGCATGGAAGAATATGCGCCCTTGCATGCTGTCCAACTATCCGGAGGAGCGCAACCGCTGAGCGGAAATGCCTGTTCCGATAATCGGAAAACAGGAAAATATATAAAAAGTTTTTTCATTTCAGGAAAAAAACAGGGATTACATAGGATATTGTTAGGATTTTAACTGAAAACTCCGGCAACGTCAATCGGGAAAACCGGGGATTGACAAAATATTTATGATGATGTAATCTGCATACATGACTCGATCGGCTTTCATTTTTCGACCCGGTTCGCCAATGGGAGCTGAAGGAAAGAGGAGGAAGAAAATGGAAGAGAAAAACCTGAGCGGTCTCAACATTACCGCGAAAGAGCATCCCAAGTGGTACGAGCCGGCTTCCCTGATCTTCGCTACCCTGATGTGCATTCTGGGTACGATCATCGGCATGGAGCTGATCGTGGCCACCGGCACCACTCCCAACACCTCCCTGGTGGGCGCCCTGTTTGCCATCGTGTTTTCCCGGATCCCCCTGAGCGTGTGCAAAAAGTTCCGCAGCATCCACCGGCAGAACCTGATCCAGACCTCCATCTCCGGTGCCACCTTCTCCGTGGCCAACTGCATGCTGCTGACCATCGGCATCCCCGTGGTCATGGGCTATCCGGAGCTGATGGTGCCCATGCTGATCGGCTGCACCCTGGCCACGATCATCGACGCCTCTATCCTCTACAAGTGCTTCGACACGCCCATGTTCCCGGCTGAGGGCGCCTGGCCTCCGGGCGTGGCCTGCGCGGAAACCCTGCTGGCCGTCATTGAAAAGGGCAAGAAGGCCTTCGGCATCATCATCGGTATGCTGATGGGCGCCGTGGGCAAGGCCGCCGGCATCCCCATGGACCTGCTGGGCGTTTCCTGGTTCGGTAACTTCTGGGCCATGATGGCGCTGGGCATCGGCAGCATCATCATCGGCGTCATCAAGACCAACGCCTTCTCCTTCGCCCTGTTCAGCTTCAACTTTAACTTCGTGGACGGCATCTTCGGCGAGAATTTCGTGTACAGCGATTACATCTCCCTGAATTACCTGCCCCACGGCATCATGGTGGGCGCCGGCATCGTCTCCTTGATCCAGTGCGGCATCATGCTGATGAAGAAGAGCGACGGCAACACCTCCGCCGCCGGTCAGTTCACCTCCAGCATGAAGAACATGAAGGGCGCCCTGGGCATCGGCTTCGGCGCCTACGCCGTGGTGGCCATGGTCCTGGCCGTGGTCTGCGGACTGCTGACCGACATGTCCATCCCCATGTTCATCCTGTGGGTCCTGTTCGCCGCCTTCGCGGCCCTGGCCTCCGAGCTGATCGTGGGCATCTCCGCCATGCACTCCGGCTGGTTCCCCGGCTTTGCCACCGCTCTGATCTTCCTGATCGTGGGCATGCTGATCGGCTTCCCGCCCCTGGCCCTGGGCATCCTGGCCGGCTACACCGCCGCCACCGGCCCCTGCTTCTCCGACATGGCCTATGACCTCAAGTGCGGCTACATTCTCCGCGGCGAGGGCAAAGACCCCGAGTTGGAGAAGGTCGGCCGCCAGCAGCAGTTCTATGCCGAGCTGTTCGGCTTTGCCGTGGCCTTCGTCATGGCCCTGCTGTTCGCCAACAAGTACTTCGACCAGGGCATGTTCGTGGCCGTCAGCAACACCTACAAGTCCACTATCGAGGCCGGTACCAGCATGGAGGTGGCCAAGTGGCTGCTGATCTGGGCCGTGCCCGGCGCCGTGATCCAGTGGCTGGGCGGCCATAAGCAGATCGGCATTCTGTTCGCCACCGGTTTGCTGGTGGGCAGCACCATCAACGGCATCACCATTCTGGTGGCTCTGCTGATCCGCTACATCGCCGTCAAGCGCAACCCCGAGAACGAGGCCACCCTGACCATCCTGGGCGCCGGTGCTCTGGCGGGTTCCGCGCTGTACAGCTTCTTCACTGCCACTCTGGGCCTGGTCAAGCGCAACTGATCTGCGCAGGCTGCGTCAAAAACTGCAAAAAAGCGCCTGCCTCCTTCCG
This sequence comes from Dysosmobacter sp. Phy, assembly GCF_054476235.1. Lineage (NCBI taxonomy): Bacteria > Bacillati > Bacillota > Clostridia > Eubacteriales > Oscillospiraceae > Dysosmobacter > Dysosmobacter sp. Phy. The sequence goes on along the minus strand of NZ_CM136997.1, from coordinate 630,254 downwards.
GAGGCAGGCGCTTTTTTGCACCCGTTCGGGAGAAGCATAATTCCGGCCTTTTTACTCAGACTTTACATAGGATTGGTGTCGGATTTTACTTGCGGCCGCCTATACTATGGCCGTGGCACCAAGCAACAGACATATGTAAAGGAGTAATGATTGATGAAAAGAGCGATTTCCATTCTGCTGTCTCTGACCCTGACTGCCGCGCTGCTGGCCGGCTGCGGCTCTGACAAGACCACGGAGGATACCGCCGATACCACCGGCGACACCACCACGGAGGAGGCTGCTCCCCAGCTCAGCGGCTCCGTCTCCACCGACGGCTCCACCTCCATGGAGGAGGTCATCGGCGTCCTGGGCGAGCAGTTCCAGGCCGACACCGGCGTGTCCGTCACCTACAACCCCACCGGCTCCGGCTCCGGCATCGAGGCCGTGAAGAACGGCAGCTGCGACATTGGCCTCAGCTCCCGCGCCCTGAAGGACGAGGAGAAGGCCGCGGGCCTCACCGAGACCATCGTGGCCCTGGACGGCATCGCCGTCATCGTCAACGCTGAGAACACCGTCACCGATCTGAGCCTGGAGCAGATTGCTGAAATTTATACCGGCGCCGTCACCGACTGGTCCGACCTGGGCGGTACCGCCGGCGCCATCGCCGTCATCGGCCGTGAGTCCGGTTCCGGCACCCGCGACGGCTTCGAGTCCATCACCGGCACCGAGGACAAGTGTGTCCTGGCTCAGGAGCTCAGCTCCACCGGCGCCGTCATCGAGGCGGTCCGCACCACTCCCGGCGCCATCGGCTACGCCTCCCTCTCCGCCGTGGAGGGCCAGGAGGGCATCACCGTTCTGACCGTGGGCGGCGTGGCTCCCTCCGAGGCCACTGTTCTGGACGGCAGCTACGCCATCCAGCGGCCCTTCGTGTTTGCCACCCGTGCCGACGAGCCTCTGTCCGAGGCTGCCCAGGCCTTCTATGACTTCGCCACCTCTACTGCCGCCAACGACCTGATCGCCGCTGCCGGTGCCGTGCCTGTGGCGCAGTAAAAGGGACCTGACGGACCAACATTCCAACAAACGCGGGTCAGCCGCCGCACCGCGCAGGGTGCGGCGGCCGTTCCGCTGGGGTGCGTCTGAAAGCAGCCGGAGGGTCTCCGGCGGTTTTGAGATGCACCCCCACACCGGGGCCAGCGCCCCTGACAGCAAAGGAGAATCTGCATGGAACATGAGATCGCGGGGATGGCCTTTCGGCCCGTGCCGGGCGGTGTGCTGACCGCTGATGGGCGAAAGAAGGGACCGGGCCCCCGGGGCAAGGGAAGCCGCAAGGCCCTGGAAAAGGGCATGGGGCTGCTGTTTTTTGTCTGCGGCATCGTTGCCGTGGCCTTTGTGCTGGCTATCAGCGTCTATCTGGTGGTCTCCGGCCTGCCGGCTATTGCGGAGATCGGACCGGTCAAGTTTCTTTTCGGAAAGCGCTGGTACGCCTCCGCCAATGACTTCGGCATTCTGGCCATCATCCTCACCTCGTTTGCCGGCACCGCCGGCGCCATTCTCGTGGGCGTGCCGGTGGGGCTGATGACAGCAGTGTTTTTGTCCAAGGTGGCGCCGCCCAGGGTGGCCGCCGTGATCCATGCCGCCGTGGAGCTGCTGGCGGGCATCCCTTCGGTGGTCTACGGCCTGGTGGGCATGATCCTGCTGGTGCCCGCCATCCGAGTGGCCTTCGATCTGCCCTCCGGGGCAACGCTCCTGGCGGCCATCATTGTGCTGGCTGTTATGATCCTGCCCTCTATCATCTCCGTGTCGGAGACGGCACTGCGGGCCGTGCCCCGGGAGTATGAGGAGGCGTCCCTGGCACTGGGGGCCACTCACATCGAGACGGTGTTCCGCGTCAGCGTGCCCGCTGCCCGCAGCGGCATCGCCACCGCCATCGTCCTGGGCATCGGCCGGGCCATCGGCGAGGCCATGGCCATCATCATGGTGGCGGGCAACGTGGCCAATATGCCGGGGCTGCTGACGCCGGTGCGGTTTTTGACCACCGCCATTGTCTCGGAGATGTCCTACGCCTCCGTGGGCTCCCTGCACCGCAACGCCCTGTTCTCCATTGGGCTGGTGCTGTTTTTATTCATCATGATGATCAACGTCTTTTTGAACGTGTTCATCAAGCAGAAGAAGGAGGACTGAACCATGGGCAACCGGTCCCTCTCCGCCCGCCGACGCCTCTACGACCGGACGCTGCGGGCGCTGCTGTACCTCAGCGGCTTCATCACCTGCGCGCTGCTGGTGCTGATCATCGGCTATATCTTTTACCGCGGGATCCCCAACGTCACCTGGCAGCTGCTCTCCACCCAAACCAGCTACCTCAACGACACCATCGGCATCCTGCCCAACATCCTCAACACCCTCTATCTGGTGCTGCTGGCCATGGTGATCGTGCTGCCCCTGGGCGTGGGCGCCGCCATCTACCTGACGGAGTATGCCACCAATCGCAGATTGGTGGCGGTCATCGAGTTCGCCACCGAGACCCTGACGGGCATCCCCTCCATCATTTTCGGCCTGGTGGGCATGCTGTTTTTCATCCAGCTTTTCGGCCTCAAGACCGGCGTGCTGGCGGGCAGCCTCACCCTGGTGGTGATGATCCTGCCCACCATCGTCCGCACCACCCAGGAAAGCCTCAAGACCGTGCCCCAGTCCTACCGGGAGGGAGCTCTGGCTCTGGGGGCCGGTAAGTGGCACATGGTCCGCACCGTGGTGCTGCCCAACTCTGTGGACGGCATCGTCACCGGCTGCATCCTGGCGGTGGGCCGTATTGTGGGCGAATCCGCCGCTTTGCTGTACACCGCCGGCTTCGGTGTGGTGCTCAATGATTTCCTCACCTCTCTCCAGGCGGCCTCCGGGTCGCTGACGGTGGCGCTGTATATGTACAGCGAGCGGGGTGAGACGGCCGTGGGCTTTGCCATCGCCACCATTTTGATGCTGCTGACCCTGCTGATCAACCTGGCCGCCACCCTCGCGGGGCGGAGACTGAAGAAATGAACGGGAGAGAATCCGATATGTCTGCCATCATTGAAGTAAAGGACCTGAACCTGTGGTATGGCGCGCACCACGCCCTCCACAGCGTCAGCGTGGACATTCCGGCCCATGAGATCACCGCCCTGATCGGGCCCTCCGGCTGCGGAAAATCCACCTTTTTGAAAACCCTCAACCGCATGAACGATCTGATCCCCGGCATCCGCATCGAGGGCTCGGTCAACTACGGCGGTCAGGACATCTACGACCCCACGGTGGACACCACCTGGCTGCGCAAGCAGATCGGCATGGTGTTCCAGAAGGCCAACCCCTTCCCCATGAGCATCTATGACAACGTGGCCTACGGACCCCGGACCCACGGCATCCGGTCCCGGGCCAAGCTGGACGAGATCGTGGAAAACTCCCTGCGCGCCGCCGCCATCTGGGACGAGGTCAAGGACCGGCTGAAAAAAAGCGCCCTGGGCCTCTCCGGCGGCCAGCAGCAGCGCCTTTGTATCGCCCGGGCCCTGGCAGTGGAGCCGGAGGTGCTGCTGATGGACGAGTCCACCAGCGCGCTGGACCCCATCTCCACCTCCAAGATCGAGGACCTTGCGGTGGAGCTGAAAAGCAAGTATACTGTCATCATGGTGACGCACAATATGCAGCAGGCCGCCCGGGTGTCTGACAACACCGCGTTTTTCCTGCTGGGTGATCTGGTGGAATTCGGAAAGACGGAGCAGATCTTCTCAACCCCCTCCGACAAGCGCACCGAGGACTACATCACCGGACGGTTCGGATAAGGGAGGAATGGAGAGATATGCGCAATCGTTTTGACCAGCAGCTGGAGCGGCTGCATGTAGAGATGATTCAGATGGGCGCACTGTGCGAGGATGCCATCGCCGCCGCGGCGGAGGCCCTGATCCGGGGGGACGAGGCCCTGGCCCGGTCCGCGCAGGAGGCCGAGCGGGAGATCGACCAGAAGGAGCGGGAGGTCGAGAGCCTGTGCCTGAAGCTGCTGCTGCAGCAGCAGCCGGTGGCAAAGGACCTGCGGGAGATCTCCTCGGCACTGAAGATGATCTCCGACCTGGAGCGCATCGGCGACCAGGCGGCGGACATCGCGGAGCTGACCCGTTTTGCCCGAGTGCCCGAGGGGTCCGGAAGGGTCCACATCGGGGAGATGGCCAGAGCCGTCATCCGCATGGTCACTGACAGCGTGGACTCCTTTGTCAAGGGGGATCTGGACCTGGCCCGGGCGGTCCGCGCTCAGGACGACCAGGTGGACGCGCTGTTTGATCAGATCAAGAAGGAACTCATCGCCCTGATTGCGGTGGACGCAGCCTCCGGAGAGCTGTGGCTGGACCTTATTATGGTGGCCAAGTATCTGGAGCGCATCGGCGACCATGCCACCAACGTGGCCGAGTGGGTGGAATACGGCATTACCGGTATCCACCCCGCCGGGGACTGAGTACCGCCGCCCACCGGCGGAGAGCGGGCGGCCATAAGCCGGGGGAGACCCCGGCCTATGGGCCGATTTTCACATAGGAGGCAAGCCATGATCTACTTACTGGAAGACGACGACAGCATCCGGGACTTTGTCATCTACTCCCTCAACAGCCAGGGAATGGAGGCCCGGGGCTTTGGCCTGCCCTCGGAGTTCTGGCGGGCAGTGGAGGAGACGGCGCCCACCCTGGTGCTGCTGGACATCATGCTGCCGGAGGAGGACGGCCTCAGCGTACTGAAAAAGCTCCGTTCCGGCCCCAGGACTGCATCAGTGCCCGTTATTATGCTGACAGCCAAGAGCACGGAATATGACAAGGTTCTGGGGTTGGACGGCGGGGCGGACGACTATGTGGCAAAGCCCTTCGGCATGATGGAGCTGCTCTCCCGGATCCGCGCGCTGCTGCGGCGCACAGAGCGCAGCAGCGGGCCTTTGCACATGGGCTGCCTGGAGGTGGATCCGGACCGCCATACCGTTCATGTGGAGGGCCGGGAGGTGGCGCTCACCCAGAAGGAATTTGAGGTGCTGTGCCTGCTGCTGCGCAGCCGGGGGCGGGTGCTGTCCCGGGAGACCCTGATCCAACAGGTCTGGGGCTACGCCTTCACCGGTGAGAGCCGCACCGTGGATGTGCATATGCGCACGCTGCGGCAGAAGCTGGGGCCCGCGGGCGCGTATATCGAAACCGTTCGGGGCTACGGCTACAAAATCAGCGAGATGTGAGGAGGCGGAGATCATGACAAAGCGGATCTTCCGCTCCATCCTGGGTGTGACGCTGGTGGTGCTGGCGGCCAGCCTGGTGCTGGTGACCGGCGTACTCCACGGTTATTTTGAGGACCAGGTGGGCCGGGAGCTGGCCGCCAGGGCGGCCTATATCGCGCGGGGAGTGGAGCAGAGCGGGACAGAGTATCTGAAGGACCTGCCGGGTGAGAGCCGGATCACCTGGGTGGACTCGGACGGCACAGTCCTCTGGGACAACCAGGAGAATCCCGCCGCCATGGACAACCACGCTCAGCGCCAGGAGATCCGCCAGGCTCTGCTGGCCGGAACCGGCACCGCTGCCCGTTACTCGGATACCCTGGCGCAAAAGACGCTGTATTACGCTCTGCGGCTGTCCGATGGCTCCGTGGTACGGGTAGCGGATACCCAGTACACCGTCTGGGCCATGGTACTGCAGGCCGCCCAGCCCGTGGCGCTGATGATGCTGCTGGCGGCGGTGCTGGCTCTGGCGCTGGCGTCCCGGGTTTCAAAGCAGCTGGTGGCGCCCATCAATCAGCTGGATCTGGACGCACCGGAGACCGCGGAGTGCTACGAGGAGCTCTCCCCGCTGCTGGGGAAGATCCGCAGCCAGCAGCGGCAGATCCGCCGGCAGATGGAGGATCTGCGCCAGCGGCAGGAGGAGTTTGCCGCGTTGACGGAGACCATGAGCGAGGGCTTCGTGGCGGTGGATCAGGAGACGAGGGTGCTGGCCTGCAATCCGGCGGCGCTGCGGCTGCTGGGCGCCCAGGCGGCGCCGGAGGGCGAGAGCGTCTACGCTCTGAATCGGGAGGCGCCCTTCCGCCGCTGTGTGGAGCAGGCCCTGGCGGGCCGGCGGTGCGAGGTCCTTCTGGAGAGTGAGGACAGCTGCCGCCAGGTGATCGCCAGTCCCGCCCGGCGGGAGGGGCAGACTGCCGGCGCGGTGCTGATGGTGCTGGACGTGACGGAGAAGGAGCGCCGGGACGCTCTGCGCCGGGAGTTCACCGCTAATGTCTCCCACGAGCTGAAAACGCCCCTGACCTCTATTTTGGGTACCGCAGAGATTTTGAAAACCGGTATGGTGGCTCCGGCAGATGTGGAGCACTTCGCCGGCAACATCCACCGTCAGACACAGCGGCTGATCAGCCTGGTCAACGACATCATCCGATTGTCCCGGCTGGATGAGGGCGGGGACCTGGGCCCCTGGGAGAGCGTGGACCTGCACGCCGCTGCCCGGCGGGTGCTGGATCGCCTGACTGACGCGGCCCAGGGCAAGGGTGTTGCCCTCACTCTGACCGGCGGCGGGGCGGTGGTCCGGAGCGTGCCCCGGATCGTGGAGGAGATCCTCTACAACCTCTGCGACAATGCCGTGGTCTACAACCACCCCGGCGGCAGTGTCACCGTCACCGTGGAAAACGGGTCTGATGGGGCGCGGGTCAGTGTAACCGATACCGGTGTGGGAATCCCCCGGGAAGCGCAGAGCCGGGTGTTTGAGCGGTTCTACCGGGTGGACAAGAGCCACTCCGGCGGCGGCACAGGGCTGGGATTGTCCATTGTCAAGCACGGAGCGGCCTACCTGGGCGCCCGGGTGGACCTGGAGAGCCGGGAGGGCAGGGGCAGTACCTTCACGGTGACCTTCCCGCCGGAGAGAGACGGGACTTGCGTCCCGGACAACAGCGTGGTATCATAAGAACAGAATTTGACGAAGGGGTGGGAAGATGCGCAGCTGACTTGCGAGTTTCACGCGGAAAACGGACGGCTCACGGCCGTCCCGGTGCCGCGCGCCCGCAGGAACGCTGACGCTCTCTTCCCGGACCCCTTGTGAACGGACCTCCGCTGCGGCGGAGGCCTCGCGGCTGTGTGTCCGGCCGCGGGAGAGGTGCGCCTTTCCCGCGGCCGATTTTATTTGATTGGAAGGAGCACAGCCATGTCACTGATCGAACTTACGGATCTGACCTTTGCCTATGACGGAAGCCCGGAGCCGGTATTTGAGGGGCTGACCCTCCAGCTGGACACCGACTGGAAGCTGGGCTTCACCGGCCGCAACGGGCGGGGCAAGACCACGCTGCTGCGGCTGCTGGCGGGACAGCTGCCCTGCGGCGGCAGCATTGCCGCCTCCGTAAACTGCGTGTATTTCCCGTACCCGGTGGACCGGCCGGAGCAGACGGTCCGGGCCGTGGCGGCCGCCGCCGCGCCGGAGGCGGAGGAGTGGCAGCTCCGGCGGGAGCTGGGGCTGTTGGATCTGCCGGAGGAGGCCCTGGACCGGCCCTTTGCGACCCTCTCCTTCGGGGAGCGGACGAAGGTGCTGCTGGCGGCGCTGTTTCTCCGGGAAGACGCCTATCCGCTCATCGACGAGCCCACCAACCACCTGGATCTGGAGGGGCGGCGAAAGCTGGCATCGTATCTGAGCCGCAAGCGGGGGTTCCTCCTGGTGTCCCACGACCGGGACTTCCTGGACCGGTGCACAGACCACACCCTGGCCCTGACGCCCACCGGGGCTCAGGTGCGGCGGGGGAGCTTTTCCGTCTGGTGGGAGAACAAGCAGCGCCAGGACGATTTCGAGCGGGCCCGGCAGGAGAAGCTGCAAAAGGACATCGGCCGCCTGAATGAGGCGGCCCGCCGGGCCTCCGCCTGGTCCGACCGGACCGAGCAGGGGAAGTTCGGCGTGGACAAGACCGGCGCCAAGGCGGCAGACCGGGGCTACGTGGGCCACCAGGCGGCCAAACTGATGAAGCGGTCCAAGGCCATCCAGCGGCGGCGGGAGGAGGCCGTGGAGGAAAAGTCCCGGCTGCTGCGGGACGTGGAGAAGCAGGAGACGCTGCTGCTGCGGCCCCGGCCCAATCCGCCGGGCCGGCGGCTCCTGGAGCTGCGGGACGTGTCCGTGGCCTACGGCGGCCGCACCGTCTGCGCCGGCGTCGGCTTTGAGGTGTGTTCCGGAGAGCGGATCGCCCTCCGGGGTCCCAACGGCTGCGGCAAGACCAGCCTGCTCCGTCTGGCCCTGGGGGAGCTGACTCCTGCCGCCGGGCGGGTGGAAACACGCAGCGGCCTGGTGATCTCCTGCGTGAGCCAGAGTACCGATAGCCTCTCCGGCAGCCTGACGGACTTCCTCCGGGCCCGGGGGCTGGACGCCACCCGGTTCCACACGGTGCTGCGGAAGCTGGATTTCCCCCGGTCCCAGTTTGAGATGGACCTGTCCCGGTACAGCGCCGGGCAGAAAAAGAAGGTGCTGCTGGCCGCCAGCCTCTGTGAAGAGGCGGACCTTTACATCTGGGACGAGCCGCTGAACTACGTGGACGTGCTGAGCCGGATGCAGGTGGAGGAGCTGATCCTCTCCTGCCGGCCCACGCTGCTGTTCGTGGAGCACGATGGGCGCTTCTGCGGCACCGTGGCCACCCGGACGGTGGACCTGGGATAACAAAAAGGGAGCGTATGCTTTCGGCATACGCTCCCTTGATCTTCGTTACCACCGGTCCGGCCAGTATATGCCGTCGGGGCCCTCTGCAAAGGGCTCGGGGATGATGTCCTCGCCCTCCATGGCCGCCCGGATAGCGGCGGAGGTGTCCGGCACCGTGTCGGGTGCAAAGTCCCGGAAGGCGGCGCTGTCCATCAGGATGGCGCCGGCCCGGCCCATGTCCTCCAGGTTCACCCGCTGGATCTCCTCGGTCTGGGAGGAGCAGCAGTCCGTCAGTACCACGGTGTTGTACTCCAGGGCGATGGCGTCGTAGCAGGTGGTGCGGACGCAGTTGGGGGTGGTAGTGCCCGCCAGGATCACGGTCCGGATGTCCAGCCGCCGCAAGATCAGGTCCAGCTCTGTGTGGAAAAAGGCGCTCCACCGGGGCTTCCAGATGGTGTAGTCTCCGGGCCGGGGCCGCAGGCCCTCCGGCGCCTGGGCGCTGTTGGGACCGGTGGAGGCGGGACCGCAGGCCCGCCCGCCTGCCACCCACCCGGCATACCGGGTCAGCTCCACATCGCTGCCGTCGGCGCGGTAGATGCGCTTGACGAAGAACACCGGGATGCCCTTTTCACGGGCGGTCTCCACCGCCCGCACGCAGGCGGGCACCGTGGACTTGGCAAAGCGGATGCAGTGGCCGCCCTCCGGCTCCACGAAGCCGTTTTCCATGTCAATGAGGATCAGGGCCGAACGGGTGGGATTGGCGTTCATAGGGAGTCCTCCTTTTTTTGGAAGATATGGATGCGGAAGGCGATGCGGCAGTCCAGCTTCTCCAGCTGCGCAAGCCGCTCCGCTCCCTCCTTCGGGGTTTTCCAGCAGTAGGGGGTCATGTGGTACAGGGCCTGGATGTCCGCCGGGCAGGGCAGGTGGATGGTATCCTCCGCCGGCACGATGGTGCGATAGGTGAAACCCTCATAGGGCGTCTCCTTCTCCTCGTTGGGGTAGGGGTGGTCGTAGAGGACCTCCTTCAGCTGCCACAGGTGGTCCGCCGACGGGACCACGTAGAGGAAGTGCCCGCCGGGCCGCAATACCCGCCGGAACTCCTCCAGGGCCAGAGGGGAGAAGCAGTTCAGCAGCAGGTCCACACTCTCGTCCGCCAGGGGCAGGCGGTAGGACGAGGCCACGGCGAACTCGATTTCCCGGCACCGGCGGGCGGCGTAGCGGAGAATGAACTTGGAGATGTCGGTGCCCGCCATGACCGGTTGCCTTCCGGCGGCGGTCAGGGCCGCATAGATGCCGGTGGTGTAATACCCTTCACCGCAGCCGGCGTCCAAAATCCGGGGCGCTTCGCCGGAAAGGGACAAAATCTGACTACAAAGCGTATTAAGCAGCGGCCTGTAATACTCTTTGGAGAGGAATTCCCGCCGGGCAGCGGCCATGGCCTTGTCGTCTCCGGGAGCGGCCGAGTGCTTTTGGTTGGGGGGCAGCAGGTGGACGTAGCCCTCCCTGGAGATGTCGAAGCTGTGGCCTGCCGGGCAGCGGTAGGTGTGTTCCGTCCGCTCCAGAGGCGCGGCGCAGAGGGGACAGCAGAACAGGCTCATGCCGCAGCGCCTCCCCGGGTGATGTCGTTGATCCATTTCCGGCTGCGCAGCCGCAGTACGCCCAGGGGCATTTTACATACGTTTTCCGTCTGGATGCACAGGCACACAATGGTGACCGGCGCATCCAGCACCAGGGCGGCCAGGGTGGTCAGCGGGACCGCCACCACCCACAGGGGAGCCAGGTCGATGACGAAGGCCATGCGGGCGTCGCCGCCGGCCCGGAGGAGGCCGGTGATGTTGGTGATGTCAAAGGCCTTCATAGGCATCATGCAGATGTACACCACGCACATGGTGACGGCGATCTGGAGAGCCAGCCCGTCCAGGTGGAACAGGGGATAGAGGTAGGGGATGAACACCGTGGGCAGTACCACAGCCAGGGCCGCGGCCACCACGATGCCCACGCCCAGGGACACCGTCAGCAGGCAGCAGCCCAGGGAGTAGACCTCGTCCTTCCCGGCGCCCTCGCCGATCCGCTTGCCCACGATCACGGCGGTGGCCCCCGCCACGCCGAAGCAGGTGACGGTGGAGAACTTGTCGATGTTGCCCATGATGGCGTAGGCCGCCAGCATGTCGGCAGAGATGGCCATGTGGCCCATGATGGCGGTCATGACCGTGGTGCCCAGGCCCCAGAAGCTCTCGTTGACAATGACCGGGGAGGCGTACTTGAGGAAGCTGGCGGTCATGGCCCGTCCGGGGCGCAGCAGTGCCTTCGGCCGCAGAGGCACCCGGTGGGTGACTGCGGCGGCCGCTGCCACGATGGCGAACTCCACGATCCGGGAGGTGAGCGTGGCGATGGCGGCGCCGGTGACCCCCAGGGCCGGGGCGCCCAGCTTGCCGAAGATCAGGACATAGTTGAGGAAGGTGTTCAGCAGCATGGACGCGGCGAACACCGCCAGGCCGAACACCGGCCGCTCCGTGCTGCGCTGCATGGACACATACACGGAGCTGACGGCGTTGAACACGTAGCTGACGCCCACGATCCGGAGGTACGGCATCCCCAGCTCGATCAGCAGGGCGTTGTTGGTGACAAGGCCCATGACCTGCCGGGGCAGGAAGAACATGGCGGCGGCCATGGCCAGGGCAATGCCGAGGCCAGCGTACATGGCCACGCCCATGGAGCGGTTGATGGCGTCGATGTCGCCTTTGCCCCAGTACTGGCTCACCAGTACGGTCAGGCCGCTCATCAGGCCGAAGATGATGACCTGGAGCAGGAAAATGGGGGAGTTGGCGGCGGTGACGGCGGAGAGTTCGTTCTGGCCCAGCAGGCCCACCATGAAGGTGTCCACGAAGCCTAGAGAGGTGGTGATGAGGTTTTGCAGGATCAGGGGCAGGGCCAGCAGCCACATCCGCTTGTAAAAGCCCCGCTCCCGGCGGAGGAAGGACGGCATGGGTACAACTCCTTTGAAACGAGGGCCTGTGAAGGCCTGATATCTTACAGCATGGGCATCCGGGTGTCGTGATGGCGGCGCAGGGCCTCGGCACACCGGTCGATGTCGTCAAAGGTGGTCTCCGGGCCGAAGCTCAGGCGGATCACGCCGCCGGAGACCTTTTTGGGCAGCTTCAGCGCCGCCACCACGTGGCTGGGCTTGCCCCGGTGGCAGGCGGAGCCGGCGGAGATGCAGATGCCCTGGCTGCCCAGGTCCGTGACGATGTTCTGGCTGGGCCAGCCCTCCAGGGACACGGACAGGATGTGGGGCGCGGCGGGGCCGCCGCCCAGGATCTTCAGGTCGGGAATGGCGCCGAGGACTTCCGCAGCGTGGGCCCGCAGGGCCGCCATGTGGTCCAGGATCTCCGTCAGGCGCTCCGTCCGCAGCTCCACGGCCTTGGCGAAGCCCGCCATCTGGGCGGTGGCCTCGGTGCCGGAGCGCAGGCCTCCCTCCTGGCCGCCGCCGGGCAGCAGGGGGCGGGGGTTCTTCACCCGGGGGCCGATGTACAGCGCGCCGATGCCCTTGGGGCCGCCGATCTTGTGGCCGGAGATAGAGATGAAGTCCGCGCCCAGGGTGTTTGCGGCAAAGGGCACCTTCAAAAAGCCCTGGACCGCGTCGGTGTGCAGCAGGGTCTTGGGGTTTCTGGCCGCCAGCCCCCGGGCGATCTCTTCAATGGGGTAGAGGCAGCCCAGCTCGTTGTTGACCAGCATGCAGGAGACCAGGGCCGTGTCGGGGCGGACGGCGGATAAGATGTCCTCCGCCGTGATGACACCGTCGCTGCCGGGGGCCACATAGGTGACCTCATAGCCCTGCTTCTCCATCCAGCGGCAGGACTCCAGGACGGCGCTGTGCTCCACGGCGGTGGTGACGATGTGCTTGCCCAGATGCCGGTTCTGCCAGCAGGCGGCGGTGACGGCCCAGGCGTCGGCCTCGGTGCCGCAGGAGGTGAAATACAGCCGCCCGGCATCGCAGCCCAGAGCCTGGGCGACCGTGCGGCGCCACTGCTCCACCGCCCGCTTCATGTCCGCCCCCAGGGGATACTGGGAGCTGGGGTTGCCGAAGCGCTCCGCCAGCACTTCATACATGGCGTCTGCCACGGCCCGGGGGATCGGGGTGGTGGCGGCGTGGTCCAGATAGATCATGGTGAAAAAAGACCTCCTTTGTTGGGACTTGCCCATTGGAGAAAAAATCGGTATAATATGAGCGCGTCAGACCATTATATAGAGGATTTTCGGAAAGTGCAAGGAGATTCCATGAAAATTGCCATTTACACCTTGGGCTGCAAGGTGAACCAATACGAGACCCAGGCCATGGAGCAGGAGCTGCGCCGCCGGGGCCACCAGGTGGTGCCCTTTGAGGAGGCGGCGGACGCCTATGTGGTCAATTCCTGCTCCGTCACGGCGGTCAGCGACCGCAAGTCCCGGCAGATGCTCTACCGGGTCCGGCGGGAACATCCCCAGGCGGTGCTGGCCCTGTGCGGCTGCTACTCCCAGACCCACCCGGAGGACGTGGAGCAGCTGGACGTGGACCTGATCGCCGGCACCGGGGACCGGACCGGCTTCCTGGACCTGCTGGAGCGGGAGACGGAGGAGCGGCGGCGCCTGGTGGCCCTGGACAATTCTTTCGACCGCCGGGAGTTCGAGGTGCTGCCCGCGGGGGGCCTGGAGGACCGGACGAGGTGCCTTTTAAAAGTGGAGGACGGCTGCGTCAACTTCTGCTCCTACTGCATCATCCCCTACGCCCGGGGGCGGGTCCGCTCATTGCCGCTGGACCGGGCGGCGGAACAGGCGGCGGGATTGAAGGCCGCCGGATACCGGGAGATCGTCGTCACCGGCATCGAGATCTCCTCCTGGGGCCAGGATTTTAAGGATGGCAAGAGCCTGATCGATTTGCTGGAGACCATCGCCGCGGCGGCGCCGGGGGTGCGGCTGCGGCTGGGGAGCCTGGAGCCCCGCACCGTCACGGAGGCGTTCTGCCGCCGGGCGGCGCAGCTGCCGGACCTCTGCCCGCAGTTCCACCTGTCCATGCAGAGCGGCTGTGACGAGACGCTGCGCCGCATGAACCGCAAGTACGACACCGCCCGGTATCTCCAGTCCGTGGAGCTGCTGAAGGCCCACTTCGACCGTCCCGCCGTCACCACGGACCTGATCGTGGGCTTCCCGGAGGAGACAGAGGCGGAGTTTGAAAAGACCCTGGACTTCATCCGCGCCTGCGGCTTTGCCCGGATGCACATTTTCCCCTACTCCATCCGCCCCGGCACCCCGGCGGCCAAGATGCGCCAGGTGCCCAAATCCGTCAAGGAGGACCGGGCCCACCGGGCGGCGGCGGTGGCCGCGGAGCTGCAAAGGGCCTATCTGGCCGGCTGCGTGGGGCAGACCTACCCCGTTCTCTTCGAGCAGCCCAAGGACGGGTGGTTCTTCGGCCACGCCCCCAACTACGCCGAGGTGCTGGTGAAGGGGGAGGACCTGCACAATCAGATCCGCTCCGTGACCATCACCTCCGCCGACGGGGAATTCCTCTACGGGACCATCAAGGAGTGAGACCATGAACAGCCACTTTTTCGCCTATATCTCCCGGATGCGGTTCATCCAGCGCTGGGCCCTCATGCGCAACACCGCCCCGGAAAACGTCCAGGAGCACAGCCACCAGGTGGCGGTGCTGGCCCACGCCCTGGCCCTGATCCGCAATGAGAAATTCGGCGGTCATGTGGACTCGGGACTTGTCGCATCGGCGGCATTGTATCACGACGCCAGCGAGATCCTCACCGGCGACATGCCCACCCCCATCAAGTACGACAACCCCGCCATCCGCACCGCCTATAAGGATGTGGAGGCGGTGGCAGAGGGGAAGCTGCTGCGGATGCTGCCGCCGGAACTCCAGTCCGCCTATGCCCCGGTGCTGACCGCCGTGGACCCGGAGGTGGAGCGGCTGGTGAAAGCGGCGGACAAGCTCTCCGCCCATATCAAGTGCCTGGAGGAGCTCAAGGCCGGCAACGCCGAGTTCCGGGAGGCCGCCGCCCAGACCCGCAGGGCCCTGGAGGCCTTTGACCTGCCGGAGGTGGCCTACTTCATGGACACCTTCCTGCCCAGCTTCTCCCTGACCCTGGACGAGCTGAAATGACATACGAGGAAGCGCCGCCCCGGACGATCCCGTCCGGGGCGGCGCTTTACTCAGGCCTGTTCCAGTTTGGAGCGGATCAGTCCGCCCAGACGGCGGACGCCCTCTTCGATCAGGTCCTCCGGCGTGCTGCCGAAGCTCATGCGCATGCAGTTTTTCCCCTGACCATTCCGGTCGGAGAAGAAGCCCTCGCCGGCCAGGAAGGCCACGTTCACCGCCGGATCGGCGGCGGACTCCGCCAGCAGGGCGGTGGTGTCGATGCCGCCGGGCAGCTCCACCCAGGTGAAGAGGCCGCCGTCGGGGTTGCTGTGCTTGGCCCCGGCGGGGAAGTAGGCGTCCAGGCTGCGGAGCATGGCGTCCCGCCGGGTGCGGTACAGGTCGCAGATCCGCTTGTGGTGGGCGGGATAGTAGCCCCGCTTGAAGAACTCCGCGCACAGGATCTGGGGCAGCATGGAGGTGTGGGAGTTGGTGGCGGACTTGACATCCACCAGGCGCTGGATGGTCTCCGCCTCCGCCGCCACGTAGCCCAGCCGGGAGCCGGGGGAGAAGATTTTGGAGAAGCTGCCAGCCATGATGACGTGGTCCGTGGTGTCAAAGTGCTTGATGGGGGGCAGGTCCTCACCGCTGTACCGGATGTCCCGGTAGGGGTCGTCCTCCAGCACCAACATGTCGTACCGCTGGGCCAGTTCCGCCACGGCCTTCCGCCGCGCCAGGCTCAGGGTGCGGCCGCTGGGGTTCTGAAAGGTGGGGTTGGTGTAGAGCATCTTGGGGTGGTGGAGCCGGATCTTCTCCTCCAGATCCTCCGGGATCAGACCGTCGTCGTCCATGGCCACGCTGACGCAGCGGGCCTCCAGCATGTCGAAGATCTCCACGCACTGGACGAAGGTGGGCGCCTCCACCAAAATCACGTCGCCGGGATTGATGTACGCCTGGCAGGCAAGGTAGATGCCCTCCAGGCCGCCGGTGGTAATCATTACGTTCTCCACGCCGCAGTCGATGCCCTTGGGCCGCAGCAGCTCCCGGACCACCACCTCCCGCAGGTCGGTCACGCCGATCAGCGGGCCGTATTGCAGGGCCTCCACGCCCCGGCCGTCGGTCCGCAGGACCTCATCGGCCAGCTGGCGGACGATGTCCACCGGCAGGGCCTCCTTGGCGGGAGAGCCGCCTCCGAAGGAGATGATGTCCGGATTGGTCATGGAGCCGAACAGCCCCTTGACCACGTTGGCCGTGAAGGCCATGTGTTCCATGCGTTTCGCATAAGGTATCATTTTCTCTGCCCCCGTTCCGCGGCGCGCGTTCAGTGGGCGCCGCCGATTGTTTTTCGCTTCTCACCATACCATAACCTGGGGAAAAACTCAATGAAAAAGGCCGGACGGTCAGTTCAGCGTGTCCGCCGCCTGGTCGAACAGGTCCTGGACCCGCTCCGCCGTGGCGGGGTGGGCCGTCAGCTCCGGGTCCGCCTCCAGCAGTGTGAGGGCCGCCTGCTGGGCCTCCTGTAAAAGCTGCGTGTCGCAGCCCAGGTCCGCCACCTTCAGCCCCGGCAGGCCGTGCTGCCGGACGCCGAAAAAGTCGCCGGGCCCCCGGAGCCGCAGGTCCTCCTCGGCGATTTTGAAGCCGTCGGCGGTCCTGGTCATGACCTTCAGCCGCTCCCGCGTCTCCTCGTTGCGGTTGTCGGAGATCAAAATGCAGTAGGACTGCCACTGGCCCCGGCCCACCCGGCCCCGCAGCTGGTGCAGCTGGCTGAGGCCGAAGCGCTCCGCGTTTTCCACCACCATGACGGCGGCGTTGGGCACGTCTACCCCCACTTCAATCACGGTGGTGGAGACCAGGATGTGGTTCTCCCCCGCGGCGAAGGCGGCCATGACCGCCTCCTTCTCCTTGGGCTTCATCTTCCCGTGGACGTAGGCCACCTTCAGGTCGGGAAAGACCTCCTCCTGGAGCATTTTGGCGTATGCCGTCACCGCCTTGCGGTCGTCGCTGGCGGCGTCGTCGCTCTGCTCCACCATCGGGCAGACGATATAGGCCTGCCGGCCCTCGGCGATCAGCTTGCGGAGGAAGGCGTAGATCCGGGGATGGTAGCTGCCGGGGACGGCATAGGTCTCCACCGCTTTGCGCCCGGGGGGCAGTTGGTCGATGACGGACACGTCCAGGTCTCCGTACAAAATCAGGGCCAGCGTCCGGGGAATGGGGGTGGCGGACATGACCAGGGTGTGGGGGTGCTCTCCCTTCTCCGCCAGGGCCGCCCGCTGGCCCACGCCGAAGCGGTGCTGCTCGTCGGTGACCACCAGTCCCAGGTCCTTGTAGTCCAGGTCTCCGGTGATGAGGGCGTGGGTGCCGATGGCAAAGTCGATCTCCCCGGTGGCCAGCTGCTCCGCAATGGAGCGTTTGGCGGCGGCCTTGGTAGACCCGGTCAGCAGGGCGCACCGGATGCCAAGCCGCTCCATCAGGGGGGCCAGCCCCTCGTAGTGCTGCCGGGCCAGGATCTCCGTGGGGGCCATCAGCGCCGCCTGGCGGCCGTTCTTCACGGCGAAGTACACGCAGGCGGCGGCCACCATGGTCTTGCCGGAGCCCACGTCCCCCTGGCACAGGCGGTTCATGGGCACGCCGGAGGTCATGTCGGAGAGGGCCTCCTCCACGCACCGCCGCTGGGCGTCCGTCAACGTGAAGGGCAGGGCGCCGTAGAAGGGCTCCATGTCCACGGCGGCGCAGGGGGCCACGTGGACCACCTCCCGCCGCCGGCGCAGGCGCTGGAGGCCGATGGTGAAGAGAAACAGCTCCTCAAAGGCAAGACGCCGCCGGCTGAGGTCCAGGGCCTCCATGCTCTCGGGGAAGTGGATATTCTCGTAGGCGAAGTTGATGCGGCACAGGTGGTGGGCCCGCCGGATCTCGTCCGGCAGCACGTCCGGCAGGATATCGGCGCAGGCGTCCAGCCCCTGGCGGATGGAGCGGGACAGCACCAGCTGGCTCACCCCAGCGGTCAGAGGATAGATGGGCACGATGCGGCCGGTGATCTCCCTCCGCTCCAGGGGTTCCACCACCGGAGAGGCCATCTGTTTGCACAGGAGGCTGCCCTCCGCCCGGCCGTAAAAGGCGTAGGTCTCCCCCTGGCGGAGGTTGTTTTTCAGCCAGGTCTGGTTGAAGAAGGTCACGTCCAGGGTGCCGGTCTCGTCCACGGTCCGGACCTTGACAAGGTCCATGCCCTTACGGATATGGGACAGCGTAGGCGGCGCGGCCACCATGGCGGCCACGCAGGCGGCTTCTCCCGGCGTCAGATCCGCGATCCGCCGGAATTCCGTCCGGTCCTCGTACCGGCGGGGCAGCCAGGCGATCAGGTCCCGCAGCGTCTCGATGCCCAGCTTGGAAAGGGCCTTGGCCTTCTGGGGACCGATCCCCCGGATGAATTGTACGTTGGTGGTGAGGTCCGCCATGGGCCGCCTCCTCTCTTGCACAGTACGTTTGTTCCATTATATAATACCCGCCGGAAAAACACAACGCGGCTTTTTTTGCCGAAAGTCTGTAACGAACGGGCGGCATCGCCGTCCTATGGAAGAAGGAGGTGAGAGCGTGCCGGATTTTGAGGAGATCTACCGGCTGTACTTCGCGGACGTGTATCGCTACGCCCTGGCATTGAGCCGGGACGAGCAGACGGCGGAGGAGGTGACCCAGGCCGCCTTTGTCAAGGCCCTCACCGCCATCGACAGCTTCCGGGGGGAGTGCCGGCTGCGGGTGTGGCTGTGTCAGATCGCCCGGAATCAGTACCTGTCCCTGTGCCGGGAGCAAAAGCGCTTCGTGGGACTGGCGGGTGAGGCCGGGGACGGCGGCATCGAGGAGGCCTTTGCCGACCGGGAGGCCGCGGTGCGCCTCCACCGGCTGCTCCACGACCTGCCGGAGCCCTACAAGGAGGTGTTCTCCCTGCGGACCTTCGGGGAGCTGCCCTTCGGCCAGATCGGAGAGCTGTTCGGAAAGACGGAGAGCTGGGCCCGGGTGACCTATTTCCGGGCCCGGCAGAAATTGAAGGAGGGATTGGATGGAACATGAGATTATCCTGGACCTGCTGCCCCTGTACCACGACGGCGTCTGTTCGGATGCCAGCCGCCGGGCGGTGGAGGCGCATTTGAAGGATTGTCCGGACTGCCGGGCAGCCCTGGCGGCCATGGACGCGCCGCTGCCGGAGGCACAGCCCCCCGTTCCTGACGAGGAGGCTGCGGTGAAGGGGCTGTCCCAAACCTGGGAGAAGAGCAAGAGGCGGGCCTGGTGGAAAGGGGCCCTGATCGCGGCGGCGGTGTGCGGGTTGCTGGCTGTCGGGGGTTGGGCACTGAACAACTGGACGATACTACCTGTTGACGGCAGCGAGTACACAGTGCGGGCCAGCCGGTTGGAAAACGGTATGATCAGTGTCCATTGGCAGACAAATCGGGCGGGATGGTATGCCGTGACCTGGCGGGAAGATGAGGACGGCGTTCACTGGTATTTGGAGCGTCCCCTCCTGCGAACCACGGTTTTCAACTTTAATAACAAGCAATATCGGAGCAGCGGAGACATTCTTTTTTCCGGGGGGGATGCCCTGGACACCAGCGCCCTGTATTTCGGGCTGGGAGAGGATGCCTTGCTGTTGTGGCAGGAGGGAGAGACGGTTGATCTTCCAGCGGCCACATCCGCTGAGGAGGAACAGTGGGCACCAGCGATGGAGGAGCCGCAGGAACTTTCCTAAATGTAACAGACAAACGAACAGATTGCCCGCCGGGGAATTTCCCCGGCGGGCGGTTTTCTGCATCATTCAGATGTTTTTGTTGATATACTCGATGAACCGGATAGTCAAGCCGTTCTCCTCCACGGGCTCGCTGACAGTTTCCATCTTCCAGCCGGGCAGCTTGTCCAGGTTGGGGAAGAAGGTGTCGGCGCCCTCTGCGGCGGCGTCCACCTTCGTCAGGTATACCCGCTTGCAGCGGCTGAGCAAAGCGGTATAGACGCTGCCGCCGCCGATGACCCACAGGTGCTCCGGGTCCGCTCCCGCGGCCAGGGCGTCGGCCAGGGAGGTGAAGGCCTCCACACCCTCCCGATGGAAGGAGGGGTCCCGGGTGAGGACGATGTTCCGCCGGCCCGGCAGAGGCCGGCCGCCTGGGAACGTGTCCAGGGTCTTGCGGCCCAGCAGCACCGTGCCGCCCAAGGTCAGGGAGCGGAAGCGCTTCATATCCGTAGGCAGGGAGAACAGCAGGGCGTTGTCCTTTCCGATGGCCCAGTTCCGGTCCACCACCACGATGGCGTTCATATCGGTCCCTCCTTAAATGGCAATGGGGATCTTGTCCTCGAAGGGGGCGGGTGTGTAGCCCTCCAGAGAGAAGCTGTCCCGGGTAAAGGCGTAGAAATCCGTCACGGTGGGGTCCATGTGGAACACCGGCGCCGGGGCGGGGGCCTGGGTGAGCATCTTCTCGATGATGGGCACGTGGCGGTCGTAGATGTGGGCGTCGGCGATTACGTGGACCAGCTCGCCGGGCACCAGGCCGCTGACCTGAGCCAGCATATGGACCAGAACGGCGTACTGCACCACGTTCCAGTTGTTGGCGGCCAGCATGTCCTGGCTGCGCTGGTTCAAAATGGCGTTGAGGACGTTTCCAGAGACGTTGAAGGTCATGGAGTAGGCGCAGGGGTAGAGGTGCATCTCGTGGAGGTCCTGAAAGTTGTAGATGTTGGTCATGATCCGGCGGGAGGCGGGATTGTGCTTCAGGTCGTACAGCACCCGGTCCACCTGGTCCATCTCGCCCTCGGGGTAGATGTGCTTCACGGCCAGCTGGTAGCCATAGGCCTTGCCGATGGAGCCGGTCTCGTCGGCCCACTGGTCCCAGATCTTGGCGTTCAGGTCGCGGATGTTGTTGGACTTCTTCTGCCAGATCCACAGCAGCTCATCCACCGCCGTCTTCCAATAGGTCCGGCGCAGGGTCAGGATGGGGAACTCCGAGCGGAGGTCATAGCGGTTGACGATGCCGAATTTCTTGATGGTGTGGGCGGGGGTGCCGTCTTCCCACCGGGGACGGACAGGCAGATCGGTGTCCCAGACACCGGTGGAGAGGATCTCCCGGCAGTTTTGCAAAAACAGTTCATCGGCGCGGCTCATGGAGCCACCTCCTTGATCTCGACATTTCTCACAGTATACCAGACCCGGCGGTGATTGGCAATCAGAAAGCCGGGTCCGGCACAAAACTTTCCGGAACAGCAGGCCAAAAAATGCGCACTTTTGTGAAAAACTCCATTGAGGAACGGCAAAAAGTGCGGTATGATAAAAAACACTGCAAAGGGGAAGGGGGGCGGCGCCATGCTGGACCGCAGCGAGATCGGAAAGCGGGGATATCTCCATGAGGATTTCCGCCTGTTTCATCTCAAGGACAGCCGGGCCCAGAAGCTGGACTATCATTACCATGAGTTTGACAAGCTGATTTTGCTGCTGGGCGGCAAGGTCACCTATGTGGTGGAGGGCGTCACCTATTTCCTCCAGCCCTGGGATATGCTGCTGGTAGGGCGGGACCTGATCCACCGGCCCATGATCGACCCGACGGAGCCCTATGAGCGGGTGGTGGTGTGGCTGGGCCGGGAGTGGCTGGAGAGCCGGTCCGACCCCGGCGAGGCGCTGGATACCTGCTTTTCCACCGCCCGGGAGCGGGGGTTCCACCTGCTGCGCTTTGGAGCGGAGCGGCGGCTTTGGTACATGGATCACATCCAGCGGATGGAGCAGGCCCTGCGGGAGCGGGAGTTTGGCGCCGGCCGCATGGCGGACACCCTCTGCCAGCAGCTGCTGATCGCCGTGAACCGGGACATCCTCCGGGACCGGACCGCCCAGGACCAGCGGGACAGCTACCGCCTGGACGCCAAGATGGAGGAGGTCCTGCGCTATATCGCCAGGCACCTGGAGGAGGAGCTGACGGTGGACGCCCTGGCGGGGAAGTTCTACATTAGCCGGTACTATCTCATGCACCGGTTCAAGGCCGTCACCGGATACACCCTCCACCAGTACATCAGTCAGAAGCGGCTGCTGCGGGCGGGGGAACTGATCCGCGCCGGGGTGCCGGTGATGAAGGCGGCGGAGCAGGCGGGCTTTGGCGATTACTCCACCTTCCTGCGGGCCTTCCAGAATACCTTCCACATGAGCCCCCGGGAATTCCGGTAAGAGAAAAGAGGAACAAAGGACTTTGGAAAATAAGCAATTCAGTGTGGACTTTACTGCGAAAGATCTGCGGAGGCTGGTGCTCCCCCTGGTGATCGAGCAGCTGCTGGCTATTACCGTGGGACTTTCGGATTCGCTGATGGTGGCCCAGGTGGGCGAGGCGGCCATGTCCGCCGTATCTCTGGTGGACACGGTGAACGTGCTGCTGGTCAACGCCTTCGCGGCCCTGGCCACCGGCGGCGCGGTCATCGCGGGGCAGTACCTGGGACGGCGGGAGCCGGACAAGGCAGGTCACTCGGGCCAGCAGCTGCTGCTGTTCATGGGGGAGATCTCCCTGGCGGTGACCCTTTGCTTCTATCTGGGAAAGGGCTTTATCCTGGGCGTGGTGTTCGGCCAGGTGGAGCCGGATGTGGCGGCTTACGCCAACACCTACTTCCTGATCGTGGAGGCGTCCACTCCCTTCCTGGCCATTTACAGCGCCGGGGCGGCGCTGTTCCGGGTCATGGGCAACTCCGGCATCTCCATGTGGGTGTCCTTGATCATGAACGCCATCAATGTGGCGGGCAACGCTGTCTTGATCTTCGCCGTGGGCATGGAGGTGGAGGGCGTGGCCTGGCCCACCCTGGTATCCCGGATCTTTGCCGCGGCGGCCATGGTGGTGCTGCTGCGCCGGCCGGACCTGCCGCTGAAGATCTCCCGCTTCACCCTCCGCCACGACCGCTATGTGGTCCGGAACATCCTGCGCTTCGGCGTGCCCAACGGCCTGGAGAACAGCATGTTCCAGCTGGGCAAGATCCTGCTGCTGTCCACGGTGTCGGTGCTGGGCACCGCCTCGGTGGCGGCCAACGCCATCGGCAATACCATCGCCGGATTTCAGTGCGTGGCGGGTACGGCGCTGGGCCTTGGCATCGTGACGGTGGTGTCCCGCTGCATCGGCGCGGGCAGCTACAAAAAGGCCCGGTATTACACCAAAAAGCTCATGAAAAGCGCTTACATCTATATGACGGCCACCATCGTGCTGCTGTGGCTGCTGATGCCGGTGATCCTGCGGATCTACAACGTCTCGCCGGAGGCGGCGGACTACGCCCGCAAGATCATCTGGATGCACGGCGGTTTCGGCATCCTCATCTGGCCCGCCGCCTTCACCCTGCCCCAGGCCCTGCGGGCTGCGGGGGACACCCGCTTCACCCTGGCGGTGTCCACCGTGTCCATGTGGACGCTGCGGGTGGGCCTGGGTGTGCTGATGGCCCAGGCCTGGGGCTTCGGCGTGCTGGGCATCTGGATGGCCATGTTCTTCGACTGGATCTTCCGGGCGGTGCTTTTTGTCATCCGCTTCCGGGGACACCGGTGGGAGACCATGGGCCTGACGGAATAAACGGACCGCTGAAAAAAACCGAACAGCGCCCCGGGAGCAATTTGCTCCCGGGGCGCTTTTATTTTGGGATTTACAGGCCCGCGGCCAGACGGAGAATGGCCTCCATGTCGGCGGGCTGGATCTTCACGAAGCCGCCGAAGGGGAAGCCGCCCGGCTTCTCCGCCCGGTGGGCCACCATGGCGGGGATGTCCTTGGCGTCGGCGCCCAGTTCCTCAAAGGTGATGGGCATACCCAGGGAGTGGAAGAACAGGCACAGCCGCTCAATGCCCTCCCGGGCGGTGCGCTCGGGGGCGGCGAAATCCATCTCACAGCCGAACACCCGGACCGCGAACTGGGCCAGACGCATGGGATCGTGGGGCAGGACGTACTCCATCCAGGCGGGCAGCACCACCGCCAGGCCCGCGCCGTGGGCGCAGTCGTAGAAGGCGGAGAGCTCGTGCTCGATCTGGTGGCTGGCCCAGTCCTGGTCCCGGCCCACGCCGCAGGAGTTGTTGTGGGCCAGCATGCCCGCCCACATCAGGTCCGCCCGGGCGGCGTAGTCGTTGGGGTCCGCCAGGGCCTTGGGGGCGGCGTCCAGAATGGTTTTCATCAGCGCCTCGCACAGCCGGTCCGTCAGGCCCACGTCCGGCGTGTTGGAGAAGTAGCGCTCCATAATGTGGGCCATCATGTCCACGGCGCCGCTGGCGGTTTGGTAGGCCGGCAGGGAGCAGGTGAACCGGGGATTGAGGATGGAGAACTTGGGACGGATCACATCGGTCTTGGGGCAGCCCCACTTCAGGTTGCCCGCCTCCTGGGTGATGACGCAGCTGTCGGAGCCCTCGCTGCCGGCGGCGGAGATGGTCAGCACCACGCCCACCGGCAGCGTGGACTCGATCTTGGCCTTGCCGGTGAAGAAGTCCCAGAAGTCCCCGTCGTACCCGGCGCCGAAGCCGATGGCCTTGGCGGTATCGATGACGCTGCCGCCGCCCAGGGCCAGCAGGAAGTCCGCGCCGGAACGGCGGACCAGATCGATGCCCTCGTAGACCTTGCCGCTGCGGGGGTTGGCCTGGACGCCGGAGAGCTCCTCAAAGGGGATGCCGGCCTCGGTCAGGGAGGCGGCGACGGCGTCGTAGGCGCCGTTGCGCCGGACGGAGCCGCCGCCGGTGACCAGCAGCACCTTCGTGCCGCCGAAGCGGCGCACCAGGGCGCCGGTGTTCTTCTCCTCGCCGTTGCCGAAGGCGAAGAGGGTGGGAGCGTAGAAGGTAAAATTGTTCATGAATCATATCCCTTTCTGTGATGATATTCTGATGCAGTCAGTCCCGCTTGGACAAGAGTACGTCGAAGGCCAGCAGGGCTAGGGCAATCAGCAGCAGGAGCAGCCCGGCCGGGAGAACGGCTCCGCACCAGGTGGTCCGCAGGACGGTGCCGAAACGGCCGAAATCGGTGTACCACTGGTCTAGGGTCAGTGCGGAGCAGACGGCGCCGGCCAGCCCGATCAGGGACGCGGCGGTTCCCACAACGGCCAGAATCGGGGAGAGGACTCGGAGGTACCACCGCCATAGCGGGAGCTTCCAAAAGGCGGACGAGTGGTCAGATGCGGGATGTTCCGGGTGCAGGTCCCCGGCAGAGATGCCAAGAATCCGGCATAGTTGGGAGATGTTATCTGTGTCAGGGAGGACTTCGTTGTTCTCCCAGCGGCGGATGTCCTCTGCGGAGACCCCCAGCCGGTCCGCCAATGCTTCCTGAGAGAGTCCGGCGTCCTGCCGCTGGGATGCAATTTTTGCACCGATGGTCATAGGCCTATCTCCTTTCCAAATGGATTCCGTATATCGTTGCTTCTCCGGGAAACCGGCCCCCGGTGGGTGGGCATGCCGCAATTTTTGCTTGTGCGGATCGCTCAATACCCCCGCTTCCGGTCCACCAGGCCCCGGAGGGGACATCCGGCGGCGTAGTTGCGCAGGTCGGCGCAGAACAGCTCCACGTTGCGGTCGCAGGTGTAGCCCAGGGTCATGTTGCCGGAGACATGGGGGGTCAGGATGATGTTCCGGGCGTCCCACAGGGGATCGTCCTTGGGCAGCGGCTCCGGGTCCATGACGTCCAGGGCGGCGCCGGCCAGCCTGCCGCTGTTCAGGGCCTCGATCAAGGGGGCCTGCTCCACGGCGGTGCCCCGGCCCACGTTGATGACGATGGCGTCGGCGCTCAGCAGGGCGATCCGCTCCCGATTCAGGATGTGGTAGGTCTCCGGCGTGCTGGGCAGGCCCATAATGAGGATCTTCGTCTGAGGCAGCACCGCGTCCAGGTCCGCGATGGGCCGCACCTCGTCAAAAGCCGGGTGAGGCCGGCCGCTGCGGCTGAGGCCCAGGATGTGGGCGGCGCCCATGCCCCGCAGCCGCTCCGCTGTGTTGACGCCGATGTCGCCGGTGCCCAGAATGGTGAAGGTGTTGTCCCGGATGGAGCGGACCGCCAGCTGGTTGGACCAGCCATGGCCGCGGACCACGGCCTCGTACTCCGGCATCCGCCGCAGCAGCATCAGCGTGACCATGACCACGTGCTCGGCGATGGTGACGCCGTAGACGTTGGAGTTGGTCATGAGACAGTCGGGGTTGGCGAAGAGGGTGGGGTCCTTGCAGTAGGGGTCGATCCCGGCGAAGGAGCAGCAGTACCACTTCAAAGAGACGGGGGCGGTCCGCAGCAGCTCCGGGGAGTGGGCGTAGAGGACTTCGCAGTGCTGTACGCAGGCTTTGGCCTCCTCGAACTGGTCCAGATCGAAGAAGTGGGGGACGAAGCCCGCCTCCTCCGCGGTTTGGCGGATCTGGGCCTTGTGGGCCTCGGTGAGGAATTCCAGATAGATGCAGAGATCGCGGCTCATGGATGGTTCAGCTCCTTTTCATAGGCGTGATAGACTTGCTCCGCGCAGCGCATGCCGTCCGCCGCGGCGGAGAGGATGCCGCCGGCATAGCCGGCGCCCTCCCCGCATGGGTACAGCCCCCGGAGAGAGGATTGATATGTCTCATCCCGGACGATGCGCACCGGAGAGGAGGACCGGCTCTCCACCGCCGTCAGCACGGCGTCGGGATTGTCGTAGCCCCGGAGCTTCTGCCCCAGCAGCGGCAGCGCCTGGGCCAGGGCCTCCGCCACGAAGGGAGGAAGGCAGTCCCACAGGCTGCACCAGGTGACGCCGGGGCGGTAGCTGGGCCTGACCCGGCCGGGGCCTGTGGAGGGGCGATGGGCCAGGAAGTCCTCTACCCGCTGGGCCGGGGCCCGGAAGCCCCCGCCGCCCAAGGTGAAGGCGGCCTCCTCCAGCCGGCGCTGGAAGGCGATGCCCGCCAGGGGGCCCTCGCCGCCGAAATCCGCCGGCGTGACGCCCACCAGCATGGCGCCGTTGATGTTCTCCCTGTCCCGGGCGTATTCGCTCATGCCGTTGGTGACCACCCGGTCCTGCTCCGAGGCGGCGGCCACCACCTCGCCGCCGGGGCAGACGCAGAAGGAGAATACGCCCCGGCCGTCCGGCAGGTGGCAGGAGAGCTTGTAGGTGGAGGCCGGGAGCCCCGGGTGCCCGGCGAAGCGCCGGTACTGGGCGGCGTCGCAGTCCGCCTGGCGGTGCTCGATCCGCACGCCCACGGCGAAGGGCTTGGCCTCCATGGCCGCGCCCCGGCCGTGGAGCATCTGGAAGGTGTCCCGGGCGGAGTGGCCGGGGCAGAGGATCAGGCGGCGGCAGGGCAGGGAATAGGCCCCCTCCGGGCCCTCCACCGTTACCGCCGTCAACGCGCCGTCCTCCGTGGTCAGGTCCGAGAGGCGGCTCTCAAAGCGGATGTCCGCCCCCAGCTCCAGCAGCTCCCGCCGGAGATTTTTCAGGGCGATGTGGAGGTAGTCGGTGCCCACGTGGGGCTTGGCGTCGATGAGGATGTCCTCCGGCGCGCCGCAGCGGACCAATGTCTCCAAAATGAAGCGGTGGCGCAGGTCCTTTGTGCCGGTGTTCAGCTTCCCGTCGGAGAAGGCCCCGGCGCCGCCCTCGCCGAACTGGACGTTGCTGGTGACATCCAGCTCCCCGGTGGACCAGAAACGCTCCACATCGGCCTTCCGGTCCTCCACGGCCTTTCCGCGCTCCAGCAGGATGGGCCGCAGTCCGGCCCGGGCCAGGACCCACGCGGCGAAGAGGCCTGCGGGTCCCGCGCCCACCACCACCGGCGGCACCGCCGGGGCGGGCAGGGGGGCGGGCGGCGCGTATGCCGGGGCGGGGATCAGCCGGGTGATCTTTTTGCTGCGGCAGCGGCGCAGCACGGCGGCCTCGTCCTTCACGGCGGCGGCCACGGTGTACACCACGGACACGTCCTCCCGGGCGTCCACGCTGCGGCGCAGGACCGTCAAACGTTCCAGGTCCTTCTCCCGCACCCGCAGCAGCCGGGCCGCGGCGGCGCTCAGCTCCGCCATGCCGGCGCCGGGGGGCAGTTTGATGGATTCGATCTTCAGCAAGGCAAGCGCTCCTTTTTACGGGGTGTTTTGATCAGGTCTATCATACCACAGCTTTCCGCCGGGGAAAACCGCCTTTCGCTTTTTTCTGTTTTCCCGATGTTCAAAGTTTCTTTAAAAACCTTTCAGACTTTTTTAAGTTGCCGCTTTTATACTGTGGCCAAAGGTTGAGAGAGGGACACCGGGAACCGGATCCGCTCTCACGGACCATTTAAAATCCAGACAAACTTTTGTCACACATTGGACACAGGGTCCTGCTATAATCGGTTCTAATGAGCAGACCGGCGGGATACAATAGGAGGAATCGAGTATGTATAACGACGAGAAGAATCTGTATCACTACACATATCGCAAGGACGGCAGCGAGAGCGGCCATGAGCCCCAGGCGGAGGCGCAGCCCTCCGTGGACGACCAGCTCCGCGCCTTCCAGGATCAGAACGGGCCTCAGCGGCCCATCCAGGAGATGAAGCCAGTGAAGAAAAACCGCATGGGCCTGAAGATCACCGCGCTGGCCCTGTGCTGCGCCCTGCTGGGCGGCGCCGTGGGCGGCGGCGTGGCCTGGGGCATCTCCCGGTCCGGCAGCGGCACCTCCATCAATGTCAGCAGCCGGCCTGCCACCACCGTTTCCATCAACAAGGTGGACGGCAAAACCGAGATGAGCGACGCGGAGGTCTACGCCGCCACCGTCAACAGCGTGGTGTCCATCCGGACCAGCGCCACCAGCGGCACCAACTTCTTCGGTCAGGCGGTGGAGACCGCTTCTGCCGGCTCCGGCTTCGTGCTGACGGCGGACGGCTATATCGTCACCAACTACCATGTGGTCAAGGACGCCGACACCGTCACCGTCACCATGTACAACGGCGACGAGTACAACGCGCTGTATGTGGGCGGCGACGAGGACTATGACATCGCCGTCATCAAGGTGGAGGCCACGGGCCTGCCGGCGGTGACGCTGGGCGACAGCAGTACGCTGAACGTGGGCGACCACGTGCTGGCCATCGGCAACCCCCTGGGCGAGTTGACCTTCTCCATGTCCGGCGGCATGGTCTCCAGTGTGAACCGCACCATCAACGTGGACGGCACGCCCTTCAACATGATCCAGACCGACGCCTCCATCAACCCCGGCAACTCCGGCGGCCCCCTGATGAACAGCTACGGCGAGGTGGTAGGCATCGTCTCCGCCAAGTACTCCAGCTACTCCGATGAGTCCGTAGAGGGCCTGGGCTTCGCCATCCCCATCAACGACGTGTACGCCATGATCGAGGACATCATGACCAACGGCTACGTGACCAACAAGCCGTACCTGGGCATCTTCGGCGGCTCCATGACCGAGCAGATGGCGGCCCAGTACCGCTATGACATCTCCAAGGGCGTGTTCGTCTACTCCGTGGAGGAGGGCAGCGCCGCAGAGAAGGCGGGCCTCCAGATGGGCGACGTGATCACCAAGGTGGACGACACCGACATCTCCACCATGGAGGATCTGACCGCCGTCAAGAAGCAGTATTCCGCCGGCGACACTGTGACCTTCACCGTGTACCGCCAGGGCGAGACCATCACGTTGTCCCTGACCTGGGACGCCACCCCGGCCGATACCGCCGCCAATGAGAACCAGGACCAGACCGTCCAGGACAACAGTCAGTACGGCGGCTACGATCCCTACGATCTGTTCGACTACTTTTTCGGCGGCGGCCGGTAAATCAGCATCGCATCGCGCCTGAGGAGGCCTGCGGCAGCAGCTGCGGAAAGGCACAGCCTCCATGCGGCAGGAGCGGCGTGTGAACATAGAATCGCAACCGTTGAATTTGGAAAAGCGCGCCGGGACTCCCCGGCGCGCTTTTGGGCGATACGGAGACTTTTTGTGGGAAAATGCCCCCCTTTCGTCTGCTGCTCTTGCGCTTTCGGCGGGAGAATGGTACAATACTAAGTCGAAAATACGGCAAAGGAGATTTGCTTTTATGAAGCTCGGTATTGTGGGACTTCCAAATGTAGGAAAATCGACCCTGTTCAACGCCATCACCAACGCCGGCGCCGAGAGCGCCAACTACCCCTTCTGCACCATCGACCCCAACGTGGGCATGGTGGCCGTGCCGGACGAGCGGCTGGACCATCTGGCGGAGATGTACGAGCCGGATAAAAAGACCCCGGCGGTGGTGGAGTTCGTGGATATTGCGGGTCTGGTCAAGGGCGCCAGCCAGGGCGCGGGCCTGGGCAACAAGTTCCTGGCCAACATCCGGGAGACCGACGCCATCGTCCATGTGGTGCGCTGCTTTGACGACGAGAACATCATGCACGTGGTGGCCGACGCCGGCACCAACGTGCCCGTGGACCCCAAGGGGGACATCGAGACCATCGACCTGGAGCTGATCATGGCGGACCTGGAGATGGTGAACCGCCGGATCGAGCGGGCCGCCAAGGCCGCCAAGGGCGACAAGAAGTTCCTCCACGAGGTGGACGTGTTCAAGGGCCTGGCGGAGCACCTGAACAACGGCAAGTCCGCCCGGACCTATGACTGCTCCGACGAGGACATGGCCCTGATCGCCACCAGTGACCTGCTGAGCCTCAAGCCCGTCATCTACGCCGCCAACACCGACGAGGAGGGCTTCACCCATCTGGACGCCAACCCCTACTACCAGCAGGTCAAGGCCATCGCCGACGCCGAGGGCGCCCAGGTGCTGCCCATCTGCGCCAAGCTGGAGCAGGACATCGCCGAGCTGGAGGGCGAGGAGAAGCAGATGTTCCTGGAGGAGCTGGGCGTGGAGGAGTCCGGCCTGGACCGGCTCATCAAGTGCTCCTACGCCCTGCTGGGCCTGATCTCCTTCCTGACCTACGGCAAGGACGAGTGCCGGGCCTGGACCATCAAGAAGGGCACCAAGGCCCCCCAGGCCGCCGGTAAGATCCACACCGACATCGAGCGGGGCTTCATCCGGGCGGAGGTCATCGCCTACGAGGACATGGTCAAGTGCGGCAGCGTGGCCGCGGCCCGGGAGAAGGGCCAGCTGCGCAGCGAGGGCAAGGAGTACGTGGTCCAGGACGGCGACATGATCTACTTCCGCTTCAACGTGTGAGGGGAACGCCATGACCGACCAGGAGCGCCTTGCGGCGTATGACCGCCTGTACGCGGACCTTTTGAAGGAGCGGGACCAGGTGCTCTCCCGCCTGGAGGAGCAGCGCGCTGCCGGAAAGGTCCGGGGTGTCACCCACCAGCAGCTGCTGGCCCAGAAGCTGACGCTGCAAAATCTCATCGCCCGCTTCGCCGCCTACGGTATCCGGGAGGATGGACAGTCATAAAGAGCGATGAAAAAAGACACGACATTCGTCGTGTCTTTTTTCGCTCCTCCGGCCTCAGAGCGGAGAGAACCGGGAATAGGCCGGCTGGCGGTCCTCCTCCGGACGCTCCCCGCGGGAGGGTCAATAATTTTCGCAGTGGACTTCGAAGAAGCTCTTGGAGTAGAGGCAGGTGGGGCAGACCTCCGGGGCGGCGGTGCCCACCACGATGTGACCGCAGTTGCGGCACTCCCACACCTTGACCTCGCTCTTTTCAAAGACCTGGGCGGTCTCCACGTTCCGCAGAAGGGTCCGGTAGCGCTCCTCGTGGCGCTTTTCGATGGCGGCCACCAGACGGAATTTGGCGGCCAGCTCCGGGAAGCCCTCCTCCTCGGCGGTCTTGGCAAAGCCGTCGTACATATCCGTCCACTCGTAGTTCTCGCCCTCGGCGGCGTGGAGCAGGTTTTCCTCCGTGCCGCCCAGACCATGAAGCTCCTCGAACCACATTTTCGCATGGGCCTTCTCGTTTTCCGCGGTCTTGAGGAACAGGGCCGCGATCTGCTCGTATCCTTCCTTCTGGGCCACGGCGGAGAAATAGGTGTATTTGTTACGGGCCTGGGACTCGCCGGCAAAGGCGGCCTCCAGGTTCTTTTCGGTCTGGGTGCCGGCGTATTTGCTGCCGCTCTTGGCGGGCGCTTCCTCCAGCTTTTCAAAAGCGGAGGCGGGCTGCTTGCAGAGGGGGCAGGTGAAATCCTCCGGCAGGCTCTCGCCTTCATAGATATAGCCGCAGATCTTGCACTTCCATTTGCTCATGTTGCTGTCCTTCCTTCGATGTAAAATGTCGCTTCGGTCCTGATAGGTGGTGTGGAGCATCTGCTCGGCCATCTGGCTGAGCGGCTGGCCGTAAAAGGCCTCATAGACCTGCTTGATCTCCGGATTTTCGTGGCTGGCCCGCAGTGTCATGGATTCGTCCCGCCGGTACAAGGCGGCGATGCGGCTCTTCCGGGTGTCGTCCGCGTTTTTTGACAGGTCCTTGGGCTGTCCGCCGCCGCCGATACAGCCGCCCGGGCAGGCCATGACCTCCACAAAGTGGTACTGTGTCCCGTGCTCCTTCATTTGCGCCAGGAACTTCCGGGCGTTGGCGGTGCCGTAAACAACGGCCACCCGCAGCGTCTGGCCGCCGATCTCCACCTGCGCCTCCCGCACACCCTCGTAGCCTCTGACCGGATTCAGCTCAAGCAGGGCTGTCGGTGCCTCCTGACCGGTGAGGTAGGTATAGGCGGTGCGGAGGGCGGCCTCCATCACGCCGCCGGTATTGCCGAAGATGACCCCGGCACCGGACGCCTTGCCCATCAGGGAGTCATAGGCGGAGTCCTCCAGAGCGTTCCAGTCGATGCCCTCGGCCTTGGCCCACCGGGCCAGCTCCCGGGTGGTGATCACCTGGTCCGTATCCCGCATCCCCTCGATGCCGTGATAGTCGGCGGCGCTGTGCAGCTCCTCCCGGCGGATCTCGAATTTCTTGGCGGTGCAGGGCGTGAGGGCCACATGGACGATCTGCCGGGGATCCAATCCCATCTTCTGGGCAAAATAGGTCTTGACCGTGGGACCCTGCATCCCGATGGGGCTTTTGGCCGTGGAGAGGTGGGGCAGCAGCTCCGGAGCGTAGATCTCCGCGAAATGCACCCAGCCGGGACAGCAGCTGGTGAATTGGGGGAGGGGACGGTCCTTCCGGCTGATCCGGCGGATCAGCTCGCTGGCTTCCTCCACGATGGTGAGGTCCGCGGCGAAGTTGGTGTCCAGCACGTAGTCGGCGCCCAGAGCCCGCAGCAGCGCCACCATTTTCCCCTCCACGAAAGCGCCGGGGGCCATGCCGAAGGCCTCGCCCAGGGAGGCGCGGACTGCGGGGGAAGTGCTGACCACCACGATTTTCCCGGGATCGGAGACCGCCTGCCGGACCTGAGGGACCTCGTCCCGCTCGGTGATGCTGTCCACCGGGCAGACGTTGGCGCACTGGCCGCAGTAGATGCAGACCGCATGTCCGCCGGTCTGCTCCAGGGTATAGGTGCCGTGTACGCCCATCAGATTGGCGCAGGCGTTCTTGCACATGCCGCATCGGATGCACGCTTCTTCCCGGCGCACGATGCTGGGATTGTCCTCCTCAATGGGGACGCGGACGGATAGGGGCAGATGTTTCAGAATCCTCACTTTCCTTTCTGCTGAGAGTTCCTCTTGCAGTCCTCGCATACATACAGCAGCTTCAGATCGTAGGACAAAAACGGTATCCCTGCCTTCTGCTCCAGCTGCGCGGTCAGGTCTCCCAGATCCACGTCCAGCAGCCTGCCGCATTTTTCACATACGAAATGATCGTGCCGCTGGATCCGGTCATACCGGTCAGGCAGCCCCTCTACGGATACCCTGCGGATCCTGTGCGTCTCCCACAAGCGGTTGAGGTTGTTATACACGGTGGCCAGCACCACGGTGGGATACGTTTTCCGCAGTTCCTCAAAGACCTGTTCTGCCGTCATATGGCTGTAAGAGGATTCCACGATCTCTAAAATTTTTTTTGCGTATTTCGTCATGACGATCAGCTCACTTTTTTAGAATCGTTCTAAATTATTATATCGGCCTTTCAACAGATGTCAAGAAAAAACTTAAAAAAAGAAAGACATCTGCTTCCAGCAGATGTCTTTCTTTTTTGGTGCGCGAGGCGGGACTTGAACCCGCACGTCCGTAATGGACACTAGAACCTGAATCTAGCGAGTCTGCCAATTCCACCACTCGCGCGTATGATATGCAGTTGTACCGGCACCCGCCGGAGGGGAAACATCCAGTGAAAGGGACTCCGCTCAAAGCGGAGTCCGCTTTCCGGATTTGGTGCGCGAGGCGGGACTTGAACCCGCACGTCCGTAATGGACACTAGAACCTGAATCTAGCGAGTCTGCCAATTCCACCACTCGCGCATATGATCGGATTGACCGTTTGGGAAACGGACTGGTGCGGCTGACGGGACTTGAACCCACACGTCGAATCGACACCAGCACCTCAAGCTGGCCTGTCTACCAGTTCCAGCACAGCCGCAAATATCGCATCCCTTAGAAAAGACTGCTTGATTATTATAGCCAGAAGCCAACCGGATGTCAACCTTAAATTTCCGTTTTTCCCGAAAAAATTTCCCCGCCGGTTTTCCGGCGGGGAAATGATGGGTCAGCGGTTTTCCACGGGGGTGTAGGAGCGGTGTTCCTCCACGCACTCGTACCGGGGACGGATCAGCTTGCCGCCCACGGACAGCTCCTCCATCCGGTGGGCGCTCCAGCCTGCGATACGGGCCACGGCGAACAGGGGCGTGTACAGCTCCATAGGCAGGCCCAGCATCTCGTAGACGAAACCGCTGTAAAAGTCGATGTTGGTGGAGAGCACCGACTTGTGCTGCCGCTCCATCAGCAGCTGCTTGCCGATCCGCTCCACGTTGGCGTACAGCGCCAGCTCCGCCTGGCGGCCCTTTTCCTCCGCCAGATGGGTCACATAGTCCCGGAACACCTCGCACCGGGGGTCGGTCTTGGTGTAGACGGCGTGGCCCAGGCCGTAGATCAGGCCGCTGCGGTCGAAGGCCTCCTTGTTCAGCATCTTCGTCAGGTAGTCGGCCACGCAGCCGTCGTCATTCCAGTCGGAGATGTTCTCCTTGATGTCGGCCATCATGGCCATGACCTTGTTGTTGGCGCCGCCGTGGCGGGGGCCCTTCAAAGAGGCCATGGCGGCGGCGATGGCGGAGTAGGTGTCCGTGCCGGAGGAGGTGACCACGTGGTTGGTGAAGGTGGAGTTGTTGCCGCCGCCGTTGTCCGCGTGGAGCACCAGGGCCACGTCCAGCGTCCGGGCCTCCAGCTCCGTGTAGCTGCAGTCCTCCCGCAGCATCCGCAGGAAGTTCTCCGCTGTGCTCAGGTCCTCCTTGGGCACGTGGATGAACAGGCTCTCGCCGTTGCTGTACCGCCAGGCCTGATAGGCGTAGATGGCCAGCACCGGCATGTTGCTCATCAGCTGGAGGCACTGGCGCAGCACATTCTCCAGAGAGATGTCGTTGGGCTTGTCGTCATAGCAGAACAGGGTCAGGATGCCCCGCTGCATGGTGTTCATCATGTCCCGGGGCGGCGCCTTCATGATGACGTCCCGGAAGAAGTTGGTGGGCAGCGTCCGGTAGGAGGCCAGCTGGTCGCAGAAGGCCTGGAGCTGGTCCGGCGTGGGCAGCTCGCCAAACAGCAGCAGATATGCCGCCTCCTCAAAGGCGAAGCGTCGGCCCGCGGAGCCGGTGACCAGATCCCGGGTGTCGATGCCCCGGTAGTACAGCACGCCGTCCTGGGGGATGATGTGCTCGCCCTGGGTGACGCTGTAAGACTGGATCTCGCCCACGCGGGTCAGACCCGTCAGCACGCCGCGGCCGTCCTCGTCCCGGAGGCCCCGCTTGACGTTGTATTCCTTGTACAGTCTGGGATCGATGTAGTTCTTCTTCTCCCACTGTTCCTTCAGCGCCATAATGGCGGGGGTGATCTCACAATAGGCGTTTTCGCGGTTCTCTTTCCAGATCATGGGCAGGACGCTCCTTTCAGCGGCAGCCATCGCCGCTCTCGTTATTTGCAATATTAACATGAATGACTTTCATTTTCAATAGATAAAACCCGAAAAATTAAAAAATATTTTGCTAAATTTGCATGAATACAAAAATGACTTGCATTTATGGGGCGGATTTGGCAAAAACGGCGCCACTCCCTGCGGAATGGCGCCGTTTTTTTCCGCTCTTTTGGCGGATCTGACAAAGGCGGACCTTTACAGTTGGTCCAGAGTGGCTCCAATGGGATCGGTGATCACCAGATCCGCCGCCAGATCCCGGGCCACGGCGGACTTGTTGATGAGCACCAGCTTGTGGCCCCGGTAGTAATTGATGAGCCCGGCGGCGGGGTAGACGTTGAGCGACGTGCCGCCGATGATGAGCATATCCGCCTCGGAGATGAAGCGGACAGCGTCGGAGAGGGTCTTTTGGTCCAGTCCCTCCTCATAGAGCACCACATCGGGCTTGACGGGGCCGCCGCAGGTGCAGCGGGGCACGCCCTGGCTGTGGAGCATGAAGTCGAAGTCATAGAACTTCCCGCAGCGCTCACAGTAGTTGCGGTGGACGCTGCCGTGGAGCTCCAGCACGGTTTTGCTGCCGGCGGCCTGGTGGAGTCCGTCGATGTTCTGGGTCACGATGGCTCTGAGCTTGCCGGCGGCCTCCCACTGGGCCAGCTTACGGTGGGCGGCATTGGGCTTTGCTCCGGGTGAGAGGAGCTTGGCCCGGTAGAAGCGGAAAAATTCTTCGGGGTTGCTTTCATAAAAGGTATGGCTTAAAATCACCTCAGGCGGATACCGCCACTGCTGGTGGTACAGCCCGTCGGTGCTGCGGAAGTCCGGGATGCCGGATTCGGTGCTGACCCCGGCGCCGCCGAAAAAGACGATGTTGTCGGAGCCGTCCACCAGTTCCTTCAGCCGTTTTACGCTCTCCGTCATCATGATTCCCTCCATTTCCCTCTATAAGGAGTGTTACAATGAATATCCAGATCTTCGGCGCCTCCAAGTCCTTCGATACCCGGAAGGCCGAGCGGTGGTTCAAGGAGCGCCGCATCAAGTACCAGTATATCGACGTCCCCTCAAAGGGATTATCCCCCCGGGAGTACCAGTCCGTCAAGCAGAAAGTGGGCTTTGAGGCCTTGGTGGATACCAGGAGCCGGGCCTACGAGGCCCATTACATGGCCTACCTTACGCCGGAGGCCCGGGAGGAGAAGCTCCTGGAGCACCCGGAGCTGTTTCGCACCCCCATCGTCCGCAACGGCCGGGAGGCCACCGTGGGATACTGTCCGGAGGTCTGGGCGACGTGGGAGTGAGGCCGGGGCGTTGAAACGGCCCCAAACCGCGCATACTAAGTCGAACGTCTGAGGAAAATCGGAGAGGAGGGTGGCCCATGGTCCTGCCGAAAAACCGCTGGCTGCGGGGCGCGTATCTCATGACCCAGCGGTATCTGCGCCACAATGTGGGCAGCCAGAGCGCCGCCCTGGCCTTCTACCTGCTGTTCATGATCTTTCCGCTGCTGATCTTCATCAGCGCCCTGCTGGGATTGCTGCAGCTGGATGTGGCGGCCATTTTGGACGCTCTGGTGGAGTTTTTGCCCACGGAGGTGGTCAGCATCGTGGGAATGTATCTGAACTATGTAGGGGAGGACCCCAGTCCCCAGCTGCTGCTGTTCGGACTGTTCTTCTCCATTTACTTTCCCATGCGGGCCACCAACACGTTGATGCGGGCGGTGCGTACCGCCTACCACCTGGGGCCGCCCCGGGCGGCGGTACGCCATGTGATCAAGACGTTTCTCTACACGGTGGTGCTGATCGTCACCATCACCGTGACCCTGGCACTGATGACCGTGGGCGACCGGCTGCTGCTGTACGCGGTGGAGAACTTCCATCTGCCGTCGTTCCTGGCGGAGCTGTGGGCCCGGCTGCGGTTCCCGGTGTCGGCGGTGGCGGGGTATTTCGCCCTGTTCTTCCTGTATGCCCTGGCCCAGGATGTCCGCCAGCCCTGGCGGAACATCTGGCCCGGGACCCTGGCGGCGTTGGGGGCCTGGCTGGCGCTGAGCTGGCTGTACGCCTTCTATGTGGACAATGTGGCCCACTACTCGCTGCTCTACGGTTCCATCGGCGCGGTGATCGTGCTGCTGATCTGGCTGTATATGAGCGCCGCCACCCTCATTCTGGGGGCGGAACTCAACGGCACCATCATGAGTCTGCGCAAGGACGGGCAGGGGGACGTGTAGCCTTTACTTCCGACCGGAAATCCGGTACAATGGGAAAAATGATCCAGAAAAACGGAAAGGATGAACGTGCCTTGATGGATGAAAAACTGCGGGAATACGCCAGCTTGCTGGTGCGGGTAGGTTTGAACGTGCAGAAGGGCCAGACTCTGGTGATCTCCTCCCCGGTGGAGTGCGCCTTCTTCGCCCGGCTCTGCGCGGCGGAGGCCTATGACGCCGGCTGCCGGGAGGTGGTCATGAACTGGAGTGATGACGCCCTGGCCCGGATGAAATACCTCCGCGCGGAGGACGCCGTGTTCGATACGGTGCCCCTGTGGCGGCGTCACTTCTACAACGACTACGCCCTGGAGGGGGCGGCATACCTGGCCATCTCCGCCTCGGACCCGGAGAACCTCAAGGGCGTGGACCCCGGCCGTCTGGTCCGTAGCCAGCAGGCCAGCGGCAAGGCCCTCAAGGACTTCGACCGTCTGCAGATGTCCAGCGGCTTCCCCTGGTGCATCGCCTCCATCCCCATTCCCTCCTGGGCCCGGAAGGTGTTCCCGGACCTGCCGGAGGCGGAGGCTATGGAGCGGCTGTGGGAGGCCATCTTCCGCGCCGTCCGGGTAGGGGGGGACGGCGGCGCCGTGGCGCGGTGGCAGGCCCATCTGGAGACCCTGGCCCACCGGCTGGAACGGCTCAACGCCCTGGACCTGCGGACTCTTCACTACACCAACAGCCTGGGCACCGATCTGACCGTGGAGCTGCCGGAGGGCTGTGTCTGGGAGGCCGGCAACGACCGCACCCTCTCCGGCGTGCCCTTCATCGCCAACATCCCCACGGAGGAGATTTATACCGCCCCGCTGAAAACCGGGGTCAACGGCGTGGTGTATTCCTCCATGCCCCTGGCTCACGACGGCCACATCATCGACAAGTTCCGTTTTGTGGTGAAGGAGGGCCGGATCGTGGAGGCCCGCGCGGAGCAGGGAGAGGCGGCGCTGAAAGCCGCCATCAGCGTGGACGAGGGCGCCGCCTGCTTCGGCGAGGTGGCCCTGGTGCCCTACGACAGCCCCATCTCCAATCAGAAGATCCTGTTCTACAACACCCTCTTTGACGAGAACGCCGCCTGCCACATCGCCTTCGGCGAGGCATACCCCTGCATCCGGGGCGGCCGGGAGATGACCAAGGACGAGCTC
The DNA here is from genome assembly GCF_054476235.1 of Dysosmobacter sp. Phy. Lineage (NCBI taxonomy): Bacteria > Bacillati > Bacillota > Clostridia > Eubacteriales > Oscillospiraceae > Dysosmobacter > Dysosmobacter sp. Phy. Next base: position 591,261 of record NZ_CM136997.1, on the reverse strand, counting down.
AAGGCGCGGGGGCTCAACGACTCCATCACCCACGTGGACTTCATGGTGGGCACGGCGGACCTGAATATCACCGGCACCACCCGGGACGGGCGGGAGGTACCCGTGTTCGTAAACGGCAACTTCGCCCCGGAGATCTGAACAGAGAAACGATACAAGGCCGCACTGCCCGCCCCGAGAGGCGGGCTCCCCGGCCTTGGCGGGAAACATCACATAGGAGGAACCAACATGGCTTACAAACAGAGAGAGAGCGACGAACACGTACTGATCTGCCCCGGCGCCTCCGTCACCGGCGAGGTGACCCTGGGCAAGGGCGTCAACATCTGGTACAACGCGGTTCTGCGGGGCGATGAGGGGGCCATCACCGTGGGTGAGAACACCAACATCCAGGATTGCGCCGTGCTCCACGAGGAGACGGTGGTGGGCGCCGGCTGCACCATCGGCCACGGCGCCATCGTCCACGGCTGCACCATCGGCGACAATGTGCTCATCGGCATGGGAGCCACCGTGCTCAACGGCGCGCGGATCGGCGACGACTGCATCGTGGGCGCCGGGGCCCTGGTCACCGGCAAAATGGACGCCCCCGCCGGGTCCATGATCCTGGGCAGCCCCGCCAAGGTGGTCCGGCCCCTGACGGCGGAGGAGATCGAGGGCAACCGGATCTCCGCCCGGGGCTATCTCCACTCGGCGGAGAAATACCGCCGGAGCTGAGCCGTGCCGTCCTTATCGGCGGAAGGCACACAAAGGGAAACGATATGGAGTTGAACAAAGGTAATATCAAGGGCCTGCTGCTGGTGATCTGCGGCGGCGTGGCCTTTTACTGCGCGCTGCAGAATCTGGGGACCGTGATCGCCGCGGCAGCCTGGCTGCTGGGGATCCTCAGTCCCTTCCTGCTGGGCTGCGCCATCGCCTTCATTCTCAATGTCCCCATGCGGGCCATTGAGCGGCACCTGTTCCAGGGAGCAGCCCGGGGCGCCGGGGCACGGCGGCCGCTGGCGCTGCTGCTGACGCTGGTGGCGGTACTGGGCGTGCTGGCTCTGGCCTCCTCGGTCATCGGGCCCGGCATCACCGACGCTGTGCGGTCCATCGCCAGCCAGGTGCCCGGCGCCATTGAGCGCCTGCAGGAGTGGCTCAATGGGCTCTCCGCCTACCTGCCCATGATCCAGGATTTCATCGCGGAGCTGGATATGGACTGGCAGAGCCTCTCCCGGAAGGCGCTGGACTTCGCCCAGAGCCTGGGCAGCGGACTGCTGTCCTCCGGCGGCGGGCTGATCGGGGGCGTGGTCAGCGGTGTGAGCACCTTCGTCATCGGTCTGATCTTTTCATTCTACATCCTTCTGCAAAAGGAAAAGCTGGCCCGGCAGGGCCGGCAGGTGATTTACGCCCTGCTGCCGACCCGGCGGGCCGACCGGGCGCTGGAGGTTTTGCGTCTGGCCGGGCGGACCTTCTCCAGCTTCCTCTCCGGCCAGTGCCTGGAGGCCTGCATCCTGGGCACGCTGTTTGTGGCGGCCATGACCATTTTCCGGATGCCCTACGCGCTGCTGGTGGGTGTGCTGATCGCCCTGACTGCCCTGATCCCCATTGTGGGGGCCTTTATCGGCTGCGGAGTGGGCGCGCTGCTCATTGCCATCGGGGACCCCTGGAAGGCCCTGTGGTTCATCGTGCTGTTTTTGATTTTGCAGCAGGTGGAGGGGAACCTCATCTACCCCCATGTGGTGGGATCCTCCGTGGGTCTGCCCTCCATCTGGGTGCTCTCCGCCGTGACCTTGGGCGGCAGCCTTATGGGCATTCTGGGTATGCTGGTATTCATCCCTCTGTGCTCCGTGCTCTACGCCCTGTTCCGGGACTACGTGAAGCAGCGTCTGCGCCAGCGCGCGGTGCCGGAGGAGAAATGGCGGGAGGCGCCGCCTCCTCCGAGGCCCGCTTCGGCGAGGGAGGCGAAACCGCCCCGGGAGAAAAAACCCAAACGCTGAGGACTGCGGAGCCCCGCAGGGGATCCGCCTCCATTCTCTTTTTGACGGCATCAAAAAGAGGACTCTCCAGAGGGGCATCTCTTGCCCCTTTGGGGCAATTCACCTTCCGGGCCGCGGCCGGTCCAAAAGAAAAAACGCTTTGATGAACAGGCGGACCCACTTTGTGGGTCCGCCTGTTCGTGCGTACGGGGGGCGGGCGAATCGGTGCGGCAGAGGCCGGTGGTCCCGCTGTCCCTGCGCCGTTCCCCGGCGATTGAAGAGCCTGGCCCCCGCATAACAACTGCGGTGAAGGGACGGGGTGGCAGACGGATCTGCCGCTGCTTCTCTTTTACTGTCTCGCGCTGCGGCGCTCTCAGTATTTCTGCCACCAGTGTTCCACTCGCGCGTTACGCGCTGCCCCGGTGGTCGCTGAGGGCTTCTCCATTTTACCGTAGGGGCGGATTCAATATCCGTCCGCTGCTCCCGCCGTTCCTCAAAAAGCCTTCTCCCTTAAAGAAAGATGGAGATTGGGGATCAGGCGGGGTGGATGAGGGGGGACCGGTATCCGACCCGCCCCGATCAAAGTGCCCGCCAAAAAAAATTCACGTTTTCTATTGACAACGATCCTTGTCAATGCTATCCTGTGAATGACAAGAATAGTTGTCATGTTGACGGAAAAAGTTGTCAGAGAGGAGGCGCGCCATGCCGCTTTACAACCGGCTCAAGGAACACCGGGCCCGGCTGGGGGTCAACCAGCAGGAGATGGGGCGATTGGCGGGAGTGTCCCGCCAGACCATCAGCCAGATCGAGCGGGGAGACTACTCGCCGTCGGTGACGCTGGCGCTGAAGCTGGCCAAGATCTGCGGCACTGCCGTGGAGGACATTTTTTCCTATGAGGAGGACGGAGACGATGAAAACCAGGAGTGACAACCGCAGGGCTCTGCCGAAATTTTTCCTGACCATTCTGGGCGCCGGGCTCTTTGGCGGCGTGCTGGGCTTTGCGGCGGGCTTTCTGAACGTGGGCAATCTCGCCGACAGCGTGCGGCAGGCGCTCAGTGTGGCCCTGACCGCCTCCGCCCCCTGGGGCATCCCGGTGACGAACCTGATTGCCCTGGGCATCGGCTGGGGGCTGTACGCCAAGGCCAAAGGCCTTTACAGGACCTGGGACGGTGAGGATGAGGACACCATCGATGCTGCCGAGGAGCAGCTCAGCTGGGCGCTGCTGATGTCCGCTGTGGCGTTGCTGTGTGACCTGTTCTTCTTCTCCGTGGCGGTGGTCTACGCCGGCAGCCCCGCGGCCGTGGGGACCTTTATCGTGGCGTTTTTCGTGGGTGTGGGCGTAGCCACGGTGCTGCAGCAGAAGGTCGTGGACCTGACGAAGAAGATCAACCCGGAGAAGCGGGGCAGCGTCTACGACATGCAGTTCCAGAAGAAGTGGATGGACAGCTGCGACGAGTCGGAGCAGCGGCAGATCGGTCAGGCCTGTTACAAGGCCTATCTGGCGGCCACCAAGGTGTGCCTTTGGATCTGGGTGGCGCTGATGGTGCTCCATTTCGCCTTTGGTACGGGGCTGCTGCCCGCGGCGGCGGTGCTGGCCGTGTTCGGCGTTTTGCAGATCACCTATACTCTGGAGAGCATCCGGCTGGGCCGGAAAGGAGGAGCGCTGTAATGGATATCACCTTGCTGATCGCAGTACTGGTTGCCTGCGGCCTGCTGCTGTTTCCGGGACAGCGGAGGCGGAGCTGACCAGCCGGTCCATACAAAAAGCGGAGGCGGAGCGCTCTTGCGCTCCGCCTCTTCCGGCCTCCCTTGCAAGCGGCGGCGCTTTGTGGTATGCTGGCTCCATTGCGAGAGGAGGCGCGGACGTGGATCTGAGCAAAAAGCGGCTGTTCCTGCTGGACCTGGACGGCACCATTTATCTGGAGGACTCCCTGCTGCCCGGGGCGGCGGAATTTTTGGAGGATGTCCGCGCCCACGGCGGCGCCGTGCGGTATCTGACCAACAACTCCTCCCGGGGCGTGGACGCGGGACTGGAGAAAATGACCCGCCTGGGCGTGACGGCGCGGCGGGAGGAGTTCCTCACCGCCGTGGAGGCCACGGTCCACTACCTGCGCACCAGCCGCCCGGCGGGGGAGGCGTACTTCGCCGTGGGGACGGCGTCCTTCTGCCGCCAGCTGCGTCAGGCGGGCTTTGATATCCGGGAGACCCCGGACGATGACGTTGGGGCGGTGCTGGTGGGCTTCGACACGGAGCTGACCTACCGGAAGGTGGAGGACGCCTGCCGCCTGCTGTGCCGGGGGGTGGATTTCTTGGCCACCAATCCGGATCTGGCCTGCCCCACCCTGTACGGCTTCATGCCGGACTGCGGGTCCATCTGCGCCATGCTGCGGGGCGCCGCGGGCCGGGAGCCCCACTACATCGGAAAGCCAGACCCCAACATGATCCGCCTGGCCCTGGAACAGACCGGGTGCGCACAGTCGGAGGCGCTGATGGTGGGGGACCGGCTGTATACGGACATTGCCTGCGGCGTCAACGCCGGGGTGGACACAGCCCTGGTGCTGACCGGGGAGGCCACAGCGGCCGACGCCGCTGTCAGCCCAACGCCGCCCACGGCCATTTATCAGGACATGGCGGCCTTGCTGGCCGCTATTCGGGAGGCACGGAGATGACGACAGTTCTTGTGACCGCGGTAGTGGTATTGGTGCTGGTCGCCCTGGTGGTGGCCGGGCTTGCCGGGGCGCTGTTTTTCGGAGGCTTTTTACTGACGCGGGTGCTGGAGATCCTGGCGCCGGTGCTGCTTTTGATTTGGTTCGTGCTCCACGGCCGCCGCGGCGGCCCGGGGTGGGAGAGGCTGGCGGGGAAACGGTATGCCCACCGCGGGCTCCACGGCTCCGGCGTGCCGGAAAACTCCCTGTGGGCCTTCCGCCGGGCGGCGGAGGCCGGTTACGGCGCGGAGCTGGACGTCCACCTGACGGCGGACGGGCATCTGGCAGTGGTCCACGACAGCAACCTCTCCCGGATGTGCGGCGTGGAAGCGAAGGTGGAGGACCTGACGGCGGCGCAGCTGGGGAAGCTGCGGCTGGCCGGGACCGGGGAGTCCGTTCCCTTTCTGGAACAGGTGCTGCCCCTCTTCGAGGGGCGAGCGCCGCTGGTGGTGGAGCTGAAAACCGCCGGGGGCAACCACGCGGCCCTGTGTGAAAAAACCATGGAATGTCTGGACCGCTTCGGCGCAGACTACTGTATCGAGAGCTTTGACCCCCGGTGCCTGGCATGGCTGCGGAAACACCGGCCGGAGGTGCTGCGGGGCCAGCTGACCCAGGACTTTCTGCGGCGGGGGGAGGACCAGCCCCTGAAAAACCGGCTGGCCCTGACGGCGCTGCTGTGCAACTGCCTGACCCGGCCGGATTTCGTGGCCTGCCGGTATCAGGACCGGCGGATGGCACCCATGGCGCTGTGGCGGCTGTGGGGCGGACGGACGGCCCTGTGGACCATCCGGGCGCCGGAGGAATTGGAGGAGACGGAGCGCCTGGGGGCGCTGCCGATCTTTGAGGGATTTGACCCGGAGGAGGGGTCGGCGAAATGACTAGAGAAGAAAAACAAGAAAAAAAGCGGCTGAAGAAGCGGGAAAAGCGCAGCTTCCGCCAAGCCATGGCCATGGAGCTGCGGGAGCACAAGAGTTCCTTCATCGTCTTTGCCGTGCTGCGGACCCTGGTCATCGTGACCCTGGTCCGCCAGATCATGCTGGGCAGCTATGAGAGTGCCTTCTTCTGCGGCCTGGCGCTGCTGCTCCTCTATGTGCCCAGCTGGATTCAGGTGAAGCTGCGGATCGAGCTGCCGCCGGCCCTGGAGATCACCATTCTCTGCTTCATCTTCGCCGCCGAGATCCTGGGCGAGGTCAACGCCTTCTACGTGGTGGTGCCCAACTGGGACACTATGCTCCACACTCTCAACGGTTTTCTGGCCGCAGCGGTGGGCTTTTCCATGGTCATGCTGCTCAACGACGACGAGCGGCTGACCTTTGACCTGTCGCCGCTGTTTCTGGCCCTGGTGGCCTTCTGCTTTTCCATGACCATCGGCGTGCTGTGGGAGTTCTTCGAGTTCTCCATGGACTACTTCTTCGGCACCGACATGCAGAAGGACACCATCGTCCACGCGCTCCACACTGTCGCTCTGGACACCACCCGGTCCAACAAGGTGGTCACCATCCCCAACATCCAGGAGGTCTATATCAACGGCGAGGCCCTGGGGCTTGGCGGATATCTGGATATCGGCATCATCGACACCATGAAGGACCTGTTCGTGAACTTCATCGGCGCGGTGGTCTTCTCCGTCACCGGCTTCTTCTATGCCAAGAGCAAGGGCAGGAAGCGGACCCCGGCCCAGAACTTCGTCCCCAGCCGCAAGACTGAGGACCACGACTACCTGCGCCAGGCCATGGAGGAGGCTGGTATCCTGCCGGAGGACTCTGCGGAAAAGGCGGAGGAGGCGGCCGCCCCCGACGCCGGGCAGACGCCCCCTGCGAAGCCGGACGCTCTGCCGGAACCCTGAATACACCGCGATCAAAACAGCGCCCCGGACCTTTCGGTCCGGGGCGCTTATGGCTGCGATCAATCAGTCGTGATCCTGCTGGGCTTTCAGCACGGCGCCGGTGCGGGCGTCAATCTCGTACTCGTACTCCGTCTGAGCAGATTTGAATTCGATCTCGTAGCGGTAGGAGCCGTCGTCCTCGTCCAGCTCGCACTCCATCTCCCGGACCGCCGATGTGCTGACGCCGGCGTGGGCCAGGGCGGCGGCCTTGGCCGCCTCCGCGCCGATGAAGGAGGAGCCGGAGGAACTGCTGCCGCCGGAGACGGTGGAAGAGGTGGCTCCGTCGGTGGTGCCGGAGGTGGATACAGCGGCGTGGCTCTCCCGCTCCGCCTTCCACACGGCGCCGTCATAGGGGCCGATCTCGTACTCATACTCGGTGCTCCCAGCCCGGAATTCCACCTCGTAGCACTCCAGCCGGCCGTCGTCGTACTCCAGGCGGCAGGACAGGTAGGAGGTGTCCGCTTCTTTGACCCCGGCGTGGGTCAGGGCCGCGGACTGGGCCGCGGCCTCGCCGATCAGGGCGCCGGAGGAAGAGGCGGAGGCGAAATGGGTGTAGTTGTTGTCCTCGTCCCGCTCGGACTTGAGGATAGCGCCGTCGGAGAGACGGATGTCGTATTCATACTCGGCACCGCCGGAGCGGAACTCCACCTCATAGAGGGCGATCCCATCGTCCCAGTCCTGCTTGACCTGCAGGCCCAGGGCTGCGCTCTCGCTGACACCGGCGTCAGCCAGGGCGATGGATTTGGCCTTGTCGGCGGTAATGCCGCCGGAGGCGGCAGTGGTCGGAGCGGAGGTGCCGAGATTGGAGACATTGGCGGGGCCCTTGAGGACCTCCCCGGTCCAGGCGTCTACGTCGTAGCTGAATTCACCGCCTGCGGTGTACAGCTCCACCTCATAGTGGGCCGGGTACTCGTCCAGTTCGGGATCCACGTCATAGTAGGTGACGGCGGAGGCGGTCAGCCCGGCGCAGGCGATGGCGGCCTGGGCCGCGGCGTCCTTGCCGACGGGCATGGCCGGGGCGCCGGTTTCCCGCAGCTGCTTGAGCTCCTCCACGGACAATGCGGACAGAGCGTTAAAGTCCAGCTGGCCGTTGAGGGCCTGGACATCCCGGACCATGGCGGCCTTGCCGACGGAGATGCTGCTGCCCTGAGCCAGGGAGATCAGCTCGGCGTCATAGCCCACCACCTGGCTGAGGACGGCGGCACCGGCGGAGGCGTTTTGCAAAGCAGTGCCCACCTCGGAAGTCAGGTCGCTCTCCAGCCGGACGGCCCGGAGGGCGTCGTCGTCCTCCACAGAGATCAAAATGGCGGAGGACAGCCGGTCCAGATACCCGTTTTGCAGCAGGGAGCCCACGATGGCGTTGACCGCCACCTTCAGCTGAGTGCCCTTGAGGTCCATACCGTCCAGGATCACCTCCGCATCCTCATTCAGGGCGTCGGCGGCGAGGACCTTCTCGTTTTTGTTGACCTGCAGCTGGATGCTGGGGTTCACGTCCAGGGAGACCACGGAGGCCACGGCGCTGGCGCTGCGCCAGCTGGTCAGGCCGAAGGCACAGCACACCACGGCCAGGGCGGCGGCCACGGCCAGAGGCGCCCAGCGCCTGCGGGGCTTTTTGAATTCGGTCATGGGGATCACGGTTCCTTTCTGCTCCGTACAGGAGGCCAGGATGCGATCCAGAGGGTCCGGCGCGGCGTGGTCCATGGCGGTGCGCAGCCGCTGTTCGATCTCCTGTTCCCGGATATCCATATCAGTTGGCCTCCTTCCATGCGAGCTGGAGCTTTTTTAAGGCTCTGCTGTATTTGGACAGAACAGTGGGAAGCGGAAGCGCCAGCATGGCCGCGATCTCCCGGTGCTTCAGTCCGGCCAGGGCGTGGAGCGTGACAATCTGCCGCTCCTGGTCCCCCAGGGCCTCAAGCAACGCCAGCAGGGTCATCCGGTCCTCCTGGGAAACAGCGGGATTGTCGGCCAGACGGTCCTGCCAGTCCTCCTGAACCAGAGGCTCTGTCCGGCCCTGCTGGCGCAGGCGGCTGAGAGACAGATTCCGCACGATGGTCATGATCCAGGCCCGGGGTTTGCCCTGGGTCCGGTACTGGCCGGCGGACTGCCATACCTGAAGGTAGGCGTCGTGGAGCACATCCTCGGCGTCGTGGGGATTTTTCAGGATCGACAGCGCGAAGCCGTATACGGCGGGGCGGGTGCGGCTGTACAGGTCCGCAAGAGCCTCCTGGTCCCCACCCGCGATCCGGGCGATGCACTGGTCCAAAATGGCGTCGTCTCCCGGGGACGGCGCCGCCACGGTCATGCAGAACATGGTGGCTTCCTCCTGTTCACTCTATCAACGGGCGAAGAGGGCCCTTTATTGCACGATAGAGGAAAAAGTTTTTCAATTCAGTATACCACCGCCCCGCAGGGGAGGGAAGTATGGAAAGCGACAAAAAATCTGCTGCTGCAAAAAAGCGGCCCCCGGAAGGGGACCGCCTGAAAGGAATTCAGTTCTTGACGCCGCAGACGCACAGCCCCAGGAAGGTCCTGCGGACCTGGGCGTCGGACAGACGGGTCTGATGCAGGATGGCAGTTAACTCCGGGGCTGTATAGGCTGCCGCCATGGAGGATTCCAGTCCCATCCGCAGAGGGCGGTAACGCACCAGCAGCCGCAGCAGCCACTGCTTCCACACCGCTGTGTCCCGCCGCAGATCCGTGACGCAGAACCGGCCGCCGGGCCGCAGCACCCGCCAGATCTCGTCAAAGACCAGCCGGGGCGTCTCCCACTCGTGGAGGGAGCCGTTGGACACTACGCAGTCGAAGCTGCCGTCGGGAAAGGGCAGATTCATGGCGCTGCCCACTACATAATCGGCGGGCATCCCATACTCCTGGGCGTTTTTCCGGGCGATCCGGACCATCAGGGGACTGCTTTCACAGCCGGTGAGGCTCCGGGAACCCAGCTGCCGGGCCAGCTCCAGCCCCACATAGCCCGGGCCGGGACCCAGCTCCAGCAGCGCACCGCTGCCCAGGTCGGCGGAGAGCATCTCCCGCACGCCGTTCCAGCCCCAGTCCCGCAGCTGGCGGGCCAGGCGGTCGTACATCCCGGCGGTGACCGGGTCCTGGATCCCGATTTCCGATTCACTAATCCGTGGCTTTTTGATCATGGGGCCTCCTTTCAGCCGGCAGGCGGAGATGTGTCTGCTCTAGTGTGCCTCCCTGTGATGAAAAACAACGCCGTTTCCAGCGCTTTTTTGCCCGGGAGCGGAAAAAGCAGCCTGTTTAGAAAAATCGTGGAAATTAAATACAATTATAGTTAGTTTTGTGCAACTCTGTCAAGCCCCTGCCTCATGCTGGCATGTGGGACGGAAAGCAGAGAGCGCCGGAACAGCTCTTGGGCTGCTCCGGCGCTGGCACCCCGAACTGGATTCGAACCAGCGGCCTATCGCTTAGGAGTATGGCGTACCATTTCGTAAATTGTTCATATCATATCTTCCCATATTGTTTCTTCGCAAATTGTGCTGCCTGGAGGCAGGTCAATTTGCACAAATTCCCCTGAAATATGCTGCCTTACAACGGCTTTTCAAATGTCGTATTAGCAAGGTATTAGCAGGAACCCGTTGTGACAGAGGGCTTCCAGGGGCCATTTCAAAATGCTATTAGCAGGGAGGATCATTTATGAGCATCAATGAAAAAGGGACGCCCCAAAGCAGAACATACACCGTGAATGACATCGCAGCCATTCTCGGTATCGGCCGCGCTTCGGTCTATAAACTCGCCAACTCTGGATTGTTCAAGACGATCCGTATCGGCAACATGATCCGAATCTCTAGGAAGTCCTTTGAGGATTGGCTGAAGGCGGAGGGACTGGACGACGAAACGGAATAAGTAAAAAGAGAGCCATAAGTTAAATCTATGGCTCTCTTTTTTGTTCTCCAACTAAGTTTATACTGTTAAAAAACTTGCCGTTTTCTGCGTCAATTCCAAATTCAACATTATATTTTTGAGAGTAACGATTTCCTAATATGTCTCCATAAATAAATTCCAAAATATATTCCCCATAAAGAGCAGAATTTTGTTCATCACAAAAAATATGACAGTATGCACTTTGTCCTGTTTTCATGGTAAAAATGTTCACACCACGCCGTTTTGCACCTGCTTTATAAAACCCTACCATTGTATTTAGAGCAGCACCACTCCCTACATTCTCAATCTCAAACGGCATAGAAACTAGATTTCGAGGACACAAGAAGCGCTTGCTATTACCTTCCTGAACCATTCCAATACTACCTGCTTGAAGTGACTGCTTCTGTGCATCCGTTAAACTATCCTTGAAACTGATACCATCTGTGCCAATAATGATAAACACTTTATCAAGTTTATATTCTTCATAAAACTCATCCGAAGTTCGATCCGGTTCATTGTTTGAGGTCTGAAAAACTAGAGAGAGCAAATTTGACCTGGATTTTGACTTATAATGGGTCAATGCAAGATAGGGACGAACTCTGTTTGCCTCATCTTCACGATAGTTCCTTTGGGCATAATCTATTGAAAGATATACTCCCATTATAGTTGCTACAGACGCAAGCATCGCTCCATAAAAGGATAGGACATCACCTGCAGACCACTCCGCAGCAAGAAAGCCACAGGGCGCATGCAACTTAAATGCCAAATTGATTAGAGCGGGAACGACAATTAGGAAGAAAGCAGAAGCGCCCAACAATTTCCACTTGTGTCTATGAAAAAATTCTTTCATTATGTTCTAACCCTTTCGAGTTATTAATTTTTCAATTTAACTGCTGGCACAGATTGTATCAAATTATATAGATTATATCATTTAAAACTTGTTGCCGCAATTCACCAGTATCCTTATCACCAATAATACTTAGAATTTTTGTGCCATAAAGGTTTCCTTATGACACTTTTTATTAAGAAAGCATTATAGCGCTTGAAAACTACCCCGAAAAGAGCCCCAAATTTCATGTTTCTTCTTCCACGATCAGCCGAAAGACCACCGCCCATAGGTTTTCCCCTCCGGGGTGTCCGGACGGTGTAAAGGCTGTCTTTTCCCCCAAAATGAACACTTTTCCAGACCGCCGAAAGGAGGTGATACTATGGCGGTATTTCGCATTGAGAAAACCCGAGACTACACAGTGATGTCCAACCACCACCTGCGCAACGCGGGGCTGTCGTTGAAATCCAAAGGGCTGCTTTCCATGATGCTGTCCTTACCGGAGGACTGGAACTATACCACCAGGGGCCTATCCAAAATCTGTAAGGAGGGCACGGACAGCATCGGCTCCGCTCTGAAGGAGCTGGAGCGAGCCGGGTACATAGTCCGCAACCGGCTCCGGGATAGCAAAGGCAAAATCGTGGATGTGGAGTATGTCATCTACGAGACGCCCCATCCCCCGGACACGGGCCAGCCGTGTGAGGACGAGCCGGATACGGCTTGTCCAGATACGGAAAACCCGGATATGGATAACCCATGTCTGGAAAACCGGCCGCAATTAAATAAAGAGAAAAGAAATCCTGAAGAACAAAATACTGATTCACCAAGTACGGAAGGATCAAATCCTATCCAATCAAGCCCCCAAACCCCCACAGGGGCCAAACGGACTGGACGGGACGGGATGCAGGAGCGAGAGAGTTACCGGGAGCTGATTTTGGAGAACATTGAGTATGACATCCTTGCACAGAACGAGCGCATGGACCGTGACCGTCTGGACGAACTGGTAGAGCTCATGGTGGATACCGTCTGTTCCCGCAGAAAGACAATCCGCATTGCCGGGGACGACTATCCGGCGGAGGTGGTCAAATCCCGGTTCCTGAAACTGAACAGTTCCCACATTGAGTATGTGCTGGACCGGATGCGGGAGAACACCACCTATGTCCGCAACATCAAGAAATATCTGCTGGCTGCCTTGTATAACGCCCCGGCTACCATCGACAGCTACTATGCGTCCCTGGTAAACCACGACCTGTATGGAACCTGTTCTAGTTTATAGCCTGCATCGTTCCGAAAATGAAATATATCGTACCTATATTTTGAATAAAATTCTCAATTTAGAGCAATTCGTTCTTTACATTTTCTTTTTGTTCCGTTATAATAAAATAGGAGGTGCAATAATGAAGTATTCTATCGAAATTGGCAAGATCGTAGAAGGTGCATTAAAACACGATCAAGCCAAAGTTATTAACTATACAAAACAATTGGTATCAAAACTAGAAAAAGATGACGACTTACGTTCTGCAATTAAATTCCAGCGTCTATTATCTACTCAAACGGAGTTTTCTTTGACTCCTATGAATAGTTCTAGCCCGGTTGCTATTCCTGTAGATACTGAATCTAGAATGGACCTTGCTGATATTATTTACCCCTACCAAAATGAAATTGAAGTTGTTCTCTCGAAGCAGAACGAGGAAAAATTAGATTCATTTATTTTAAGTTACCAAAATGCTGATAAACTTAATTCTCTTGGGATAAATGTTTCAAACTCTTTATTGTTGTATGGACCACCCGGATGTGGAAAAACCAAATGCGCGTATTTAATTGCTAAGCGATTAAATTTGCCACTAGTTGTTGCTAGATTAGATAGTCTAATCTCTTCATACCTTGGCACAACTGCAAAAAATATTCGTAGTTTATTTGACTTTGCACAAAAGATGCCTTGTGTCTTATTTTTAGATGAATTTGACGCTATTGCTAAAGCCCGAGATGATAATAACGAACTCGGCGAATTAAAACGTGTAGTAAATAGTCTTTTACAGAATATTGACACGATGAGTAAAGATAGCCTAATTTTAGCCGCTACTAATCACCAGCAGTTACTTGATCCAGCGATATGGAGAAGATTTGAATATAAATTAGAAATTGAATTACCGGATAGAGAGGCTATAGCAGCATTAGTTACATTATTTGCTAACGGTCTGTACAGTTTTAGCAAGAAAGAAATTGTAGAAATTTCAACTTTGCTAGACGGACAAAGTGGTGCTGATATAGAAGAAATAGTAACCAAGGCTATACGAAACTCTGTTATTCATAATTGTCCCTTTAGTATAGCTAACATCTATGACGAACTATTTATTACAAAGAATATTGTACCTCAAAACTGTAATGATCCACGAGAGTTATTACAAATCAAAGCAAAATATTTACGGGAAAAAGACTCTAAAGTTTTTAGTTTACAGGTAATTGCAGATATATTGGGTAGTTCAAAAACTACTATTCAAAAAATTGTAAAGGAGGTTCAATCATGAACGAAAACAATCTGCCAATAAAATTAGTTCTCCCTAAAACAACCGATATTGTTCCTAATGATGGTCGCGGAAACATAAAATTTTTTGGAGAAGTAACTCCTGCGTTGAAAAAAGATATAACAGATAAATTTGAAAATTTACTGGCTTTTTATTCTGATGTTTTTGAAGAAAACGAGAATATATCTGCTGTAGGAAAATTAACTGTAAAGCCAGAGGCAATTGCAAAATCACACAAACCTACCGATTTATGTAGAAGTTGTCCGATTATTGGCAGCGAAGATTTAGATGAAATATATATTAAGATTAATAAAAAAAGCATTCAAGATACAATTGCAATGGTGAACAACCCTCCATCACAGAAGTTTCAAGCTAACATGACCGCAATTGTCGATATCCAACCTATTAAACCTGAAGAAAAAATCTCATTATCACTCCAGTCAATTGTGCAAGAAAGTGCTAATCCTATAAAAAAGGCTATTAAAGTTAAAATCTTTGATTTTGATGACGATTTTGATAATGCAAAAATATGGGACTACATAGAAAGGAAACTGAATTCATTTAATTTCAAAGGAAAATACGAATTAATTTCATATGGGAGTCAAATCAAATTTTTGAAAATAGAAGTTGACTCATATAATGATATTACTCAAATAGCTTCTATAAATGGAATAAAAAATATTGATTTTTTTCAAGAATACACACTTCCTCAAAATAATTTTTTAGCAACTGAACTACAGACGATTTTGGATTCCGAGTATAGAGATAGTGATATTGTCATCGGAATTATTGATGGAGGAATAAGTGATGATAATCCATTTTTGAAGCCATATATCGTTGCACGTGAAGAATATGTAGCTAAAGATTATCAAAATCCGCAACATGCAACTTTTATAGCATCAACTATTCAATACGGTAATATTTTGAATAATATTCCCGCATCCTCTGCTTATCATTTCAAATTTGTTGATATTATTGCAATGCCCAATAGCGATAAAAAATTTGGATTAACTGATACCATTAACGAAAAAGATCTCATGGACATCATTGAAGATGCAATGGAAAAGTACTCTAAATCAACAAGAATTTGGAATCTTTCATTAGGAATTGCGAACAAGCCTTGTGATGGTTCAATGTCCGATTTAGGAATATTTTTGGACTATATTCAAGACAAATACCAAGTACAAATTTTTGTTTCTAGCGGTAATATAACTACACTTCCGCTTAGAAATTGGCCTCCACAAAAAGGTCTTGGCGAGCATGATCGTCTTATATCACCAGCTGACTCCGTTCGTGCTATAACCGTAGGATCTGTTGCATTGTTTGATTCAGCAGATTCAATCGTTAAATACAACGAGCCATCACCTTTTAGTCGTAGGGGACCTGGTGCAAACTATATCGTCAAGCCTGATATTGTTGATTATGGTGGTAATCTTTCTACATCCTACAGTCTTGAGGGATTAGGAGTAATTGGATTAAATCCTTTGGGGAAATTGATAGAAGGCAATGGTACAAGCTATTCAACTCCACGTTCTTTGCAGAAATATGCTTCTATATATGAAGAAATGTTAGACCCCGATTTGCTCCTTGCCAAAGCAATGTTAATACATTCTGCTAGAATGAACTCTCGTGAGTTGCTAGATGAACATCCTGACAATATTAAATATTATGGATTTGGAATTCCTTCTACTGATACACGCGACATTTTACACTGTAGTAAAGATAGTGTAACACTTGTTTTCAAACAAAAGATATCCCAGGGATCTCATCTCGAAATGTATGATTTCCCGTATCCAAAGTCTCTTATTAAGAATAATAAATATATTGGCGAAATCGGGATGACTCTCGTCTATCTACCGCCTCTTGATCCTAAATATGGCCGTGAATATTGCAGGACTAATATTGATGTTAGCTTCGGAACATATTCCTATTCGGATAATGGTAAAGTTAATTATAAAGGACAAGTTCCTCTCGAGGCCCGGTGGGATGAAAAATTTGAATCAGCACGAGTCGAAAATGGTTTTAAATGGAGCCCCATTAAATCATATTACAGGAAACTAAGTAGAGGAATAAAATTAGAGGATGGATGGAAACTTAGAATTGACTTAACTCAAAGAAACGGATTATTGGTGCCAACTCAAGAATTTGTTTTAATTATTACCATTAAGGATCCTAATGGCAATGACATCTATTCAGAAATAACCAATGGATTACGCGAAAGAGGTTATATAACTAATAATATTGAAACGAAATACCAGGTTCGCCAAAGGCAATAAAATGATCTATAAAATAGATGCTCGTAAACTCGAGCATCTATTTTATTTGGAGGTAACTTATGCAGGAAGAAGTCACCCAGCGCACCGTTGCCCTCTGTGTGGAGGCCACCAAGCTCTCCGCCGGGATGCTGCAACAGGCCATGAAAAAAGTGCTGGACGAGATGCAGAAAGGCGTGACCGGTCACAAGACCAAGCTGCACCACGGAAAGCAGACCCTCCGGCAGCTGATGAAGCACAACACCGGTGTTTCCAACATCGAGATCACCGATCAGAACATCCGGGCTTTTTCCGCCACCGCCAAGAAGTACGGTATTGACTTCGCTCTGAAAAAGGACACCAGCGGCGAGACACCCCGCTACCTGGTATTTTTCAAGGGCCGGGATGCCGATGTCATCACGGCGGCCTTCCGGGAGTTCTCCGCAAAGAACCTGGAGAAAGAGAAAAAGCCCTCCATCCGCAAGGAGCTGGAGCAGGCAAAGCAGCAGGCCAAAGCCCAGCACCGCCAGCGGGAGAAGGTCAAGACCAAAGACCGGGGTGTGGAATTATGACGGTTGACTTGAAAAAGGTTCTCATCCTCAACCTCCCGTATCTGCTGTTCGTGTATCTCTTTCATAAGCTCTGCCAGGCGGTGCGCCTTGCGCCCGGCCTTGACGCCTCTGAAAAGCTCCTGCATTTGAGCCAGGGCTTTACGGAGGCGTTTTCTTATACGGCTCCCAGCCTGCATCCGCTGGACCTGCTGGTGGGTATCGCCGGGGCGGTCATCGTCCGGCTGGCGGTGTATGCCAAAGGGAAAAACGCCCGCAAATACCGCAAGGGCATTGAGTACGGCAGCGCCCGATGGGGCACGGCGGCGGATATTGCCCCTTATGTCGACCCAGTCCCCGACTGGAACATTCCTCTGACCCAGACGGAAAAGCTCACCATGTCCAGTCGACCGAAAAATCCCAAGTACGCCCGGAACAAAAACATTCTGGTCATCGGCGGCAGCGGCAGCGGTAAGACCCGGTTCTTCGTCAAACCCTCCCTTATGCAGATGCACAGCAGCTATGTGGTCACCGATCCCAAAGGACAGCTTTTGTCCGAGGTGGGAACCATGCTGCGGCGCGGCGCCCCCAAGCTGGACGAGAACGGAAAGCCCATGCGGGATGCCCGCGGGAAGGTCATCTATGAGCCGTACCGCATCAAGGTCCTCAACACCATCAACTTTAAAAAGAGCATGAAATACAACCCCTTCGCCTATATCCGGTCGGAGAAAGACATCCTAAAATTGGTCAACGTCATCATTGCCAACACCAAAGGCGACGGAGAAAAATCCTCGGAAGATTTTTGGGTCAAGGCCGAGCGGCTTTTGTACTGCGCCCTGATCGGGTACATCTGGTACGAGGCGGAGCCGGAGGAAAAGAACTTCCTCACGCTGCTGGAGCTCATCAACGCATCGGAGGCTAGAGAGGATGACGAGGAATTTCAGTCGCCCGTGGATATTCTGTTTTCCAAGTTGGAGAAGGAACACCCGGACCACTTCGCCGTGAAGCAATACCGCAAATTCAAATTGGCTGCCGGCAAGACCCTGAAATCTATCCTGATTAGCTGCGGCGCCCGCCTTGCCCCCTTCGATATTGCGGAGCTGCGGGAGATCATGTCGGACGATGAACTGGAACTGGATACCCTGGGCGACCGAAAAACTGCGCTGTTCCTCATTATGAGCGACACGGACACCACCTTCAACTTCGTCATCGCCATGCTGCAAAGCCAGCTATTCAACCTCCTTTGCGACAAGGCAGACGACATGTACGGCGGCAGGCTGCCCGTCCATGTGCGGTGCCTCCTGGACGAGTTTGCCAATATCGGGCAGATACCCAACTTTGACAAGCTGATCGCCACCATCCGGAGCCGGGAAATCTCGGCTTCTATTATTTTGCAGTCCCAAAGCCAATTAAAGACCATCTACAAGGACGCCGCGGATACCATTGTGGGCAACTGCGACACCACCTTGTTTTTGGGAGGCAAGGAGAAATCCACCCTGAAAGAAATCTCGGAGCTGCTGGGCAAGGAGACCATCGACAGTTTCAATCAATCCGAGAACCGGGGCAGCCAGGTTTCCCACGGCCTCAACTATCAGAAATTAGGAAAGGAGCTGATGACCCAGGACGAGATCGCGGTGATGGACGGAGGCAAGTGTATTTTGCAGCTTCGAGGGGTGCGGCCGTTTTTCAGCGACAAATTTGATATAACGAAGCATCCCCGCTACAAGTACCTTGCCGATGCCGACAAGAAAAACACCTTTGATATTGAACGGTACATGAAACGCAGACCGGCCATCGTGAAGCCGGACGAGCCTTTCGATCTGTACGAATTGAGAGCCACCGACCTTCAACCCAACAATTCAACTGAACGAAAGGAAATGTGAATATGAGCTTTTTTACCAACGCTATTGACGTTTTGCAGACTTTGGTGATCGCCCTGGGCGGCGGCCTGTGCGTGTGGGGCGGCATCAACCTTCTGGAAGGTTACGGCCAGGACAACCCTCCTCCAAAAGCCAGGGCATCAAGCAGCTCATGGCGGGCGGCGGCGTTGCCCTCATCGGCATCACTCTGATCCCCCTGCTGTCCGGTCTGCTGTCCACCACCTGATGTTTCTCCAAATCCGGCGGGGGCTTTCGTTTCACAGCGGGAGCCCCCGCAAAGGAGGTGATCTCCCTTGATATTGGATATGATCCAGGAGTGGTTCAAGGAACTGCTCATTGACGGTATCATTTCAAACCTGACCGGGATGTTTGATACCCTGAACACAAAGGTGGGCGAGATCGCCGGGGAGGTCGGCATGACGCCCGCCGCCTGGAACAGCAGCATCTTCAATATGATCCGCAACCTCTCGGAGACGGTGATCGTCCCCATCGCGGGCATCATCCTCACCTTCGTCATGTGCTACGAGCTGATCCAGCTCATCATCGAGAAGAACAACCTCCACGACTTCGACACTTGGATTTTCTTCAAGTGGATTTTCAAGACCTTCTGCGCAGTGCTGATCGTCACGAACACCTGGAACATCGTCATGGCGGTGTTCGATGTGGCGCAGAATGTGGTCAGTCAGTCGGCGGGGGTCATAATCTCAGACGCGGGTATCGACATTTCCGGCGTAGTGGGCGATCTGGAGACCCAGCTTGCCGACTGGAGCGTGGGTGCCCTGCTGGGGCTGTGGTTCCAGAGCGTGTTCGTGGGGCTGTGCACGCAGATACTTTCCATCTGCATCTTCCTGGTGATCTACGGCAGAATGATTGAGGTGTATTTGGTCACCTCAATAGGACCCATCCCCTTTGCCACGATGGTCAACCGGGAGTGGGGCTCCACGGGGCAGAACTATCTTCGCTCTCTGCTGGCCCTGGGCTTCCAGGCCTTCCTCATTATGATCTGCGTGGGCATCTATGCCGTGCTGGTGGAGGGCATCTCCACATCCGGTGACAACATATCCGCGGCTATCTGGGGCTGCATGGGCTATACGGTCCTGCTGTGCTACACCCTGTTCAAGACCGGCAGCCTTGCAAAATCTCTGTTCGGCGCCCACTAAAGGAGGTGTGAAACATTGGCTTATGTAACGATCCCGAAGGACCTGAGCCGGATACAGAGCAAGGTCCTGTTCGGGCTGACCAAACGACAAGCGATCTGTTTCGGAGCGGCGGCGCTGGTAGGCTTGCCGCTTTTCTTTTTGGCAAAGGCAAGCCTGGGGACCACTACGGCGGCGCTGTGCATGATCCTGGTGATGCTGCCCTTTTTCCTGTTCGCCATGTACGAGAAGAACGGGCAGCCGCTGGAAGTGTTTCTGGGCCATCTGATCCAGAACAAATTCATCCGTCCGAAGGTACGCATCTACCAGACCAACAATCTTTATTCCGCCCTGGTGCGGCAATCCCAACTGGAACAGGAGGTGAAGCGGATTGCGAGAAAAGGCAGAAAGACCGGCAAAGCGTAAGCTCACCCGTAACCAGCGCAAGCAGATCGAGGCGGTGATCCGGCAGGCAAAGGGCGACGGAAAAGCCCATACGGTGCAGGACAGCATCCCGTTTCAGAATATGTTCCCGGACGGCCTGTGCAGGCTGGAGGGCGGGACTTTCTCCAAAACCATTGCCTTTGAGGATGTGAATTACCGTCTGGCAGGACCGGAGGACCAGCGGAGCATCTTTGAAAGCCTTTGCGACTTTTATAACGGCTACGATCCCACTATTGGCGTCCAGGTCTCTTTGGACAGCCGCAGCGGAGGCAGCGCCGCCGATGAAATGTTCGGCATCACCCCACAGGGCAACGACCTGGACCCCATCCGCGACGAGGCGGTGGACATTCTGCGGATGCAGTACAAGCGGGGCAACAACGGCTATGTAAAAACCAAGTATGTGACCCTGACCATCGAGGCGGAGAACCTTCCCGCAGCGCGGGCCAGGTTTGCCCGCATTGAGACCGATACCCTCAACCGCTTCAAGGTCATGGGTGCGGCGGCTCATGTGCTGGACGGAAAGGAACGGCTGGAGCTGCTTTACAACATCCTTCACCCGGAGGGCGGCCAGTTTGCCTTTGAATGGGACTGGCTCCCGGCCAGCGGCCTTTCGGTGAAGGACTTCATTTCTCCGTCCTCCTTCCACTTCGGGGAGACCCGTACCTTCCGCATTGGCAAACGGTTCGGGGCGGTGTCCTTCCTGCAAATTCTGGCGCCGGAGATGCACGACCGTATCCTCACCGACTTCATGGAGGCGGACGGGAATATCATGGTGACCATGCACATCCGGGGCATCAACCAGAACGAGGCCATCAAGATGGTCAAGCGGAAGATCACCGACCTGGACGCCATGAAGATACAGGAGCAGAAGCGGGCGGTGCGCAACGGCTACGATATGGACATACTCCCCAGCGACTTGTCTACTTATGGCGGCGCGGCGAAAGACCTTCTTACCGACCTGCAATCCCGCAACGAGAGAATGTTCAACATGACCTTCCTGGTGCTGCACACGGCGGAAACCCGGCAAAAGCTGGAGATCGCCGTATCCCAGGCGGCCAGCGTCGCCCAGACCTACAACTGCCTGCTGACCCGGCTGGACTTCCAGCAGGAGGACGGGCTTATGAGCAGCCTTCCGTTGGGCCTCAACCGTATCAAGATCGAACGGAGCCTGACCACTTCAGCCCTGGCGGTGTTCGTCCCCTTCGTCACCCAGGAGGTGTTCATGGGCGGCGACGCCATGTACTACGGCCTCAACGCCCTTTCCAACAACATGATCCTGCTGGACCGCAAGCAATCCCGCTGTCCCAACGGCCTTGTGTTCGGCACGCCCGGCAGCGGCAAATCCATGAGCTGCAAGCGGGAGATCACCTTTATCATGCTGATGACCCAGGATAATGTCATCATCTGCGACCCAGAGGACGAGTATTCGCCCCTGGTGAAGCGGCTGGGCGGTCAGGTGATCCGGCTGTCCCCGTCCAGCACCGACTATGTGAACCCCCTGGACATCAACCTCAACTACTCCGAGGAAGAAAACCCGCTGGCGCTGAAAAGTGATTTCGTGCTGTCCTTCTGCGAGCTCATCATGGGCAGCAAGACCGGCCTGGAGGCTATCGAGAAAACCGTCATCGACCGGGCGGTGCAGATGATCTATCAGCCCTACTTTGCCGATCCCCGGCCGGAGAATATGCCGATTTTGGGCGACCTGATGAACGCCCTGTTGTCCCAGCACATCCCGGAGGCTGACCGGGTGGCCCAGGCATTGGATCTCTATGTGAACGGTTCGCTGAACTTCTTCAACCACCGTACCACCGTGGACATCTCCAACCGCCTGGTCTGCTTTGACATCAAGGGCCTGGGCAAGAACCTGAAAAAGCCGGGGATGCTCATTGTCCAGGACGCGGTGTGGAACACCGTCACCATCAACCGGGCCATTGGACGGTCTACCTGGTATTTCGTGGACGAGTTCCACCTTCTGCTGGAGGAAGAACAGACTGCGGCATACAGCGCCGAGATTTGGAAGCGCTTCCGCAAGTGGGGCGGCATCCCCACCGGCGCGACCCAGAACCCCAAAGACCTGCTTTCCTCCCCGGAGATCGAAAACATCCTGGAGAACAGCGACTTCATCTATATGCTCAACCAGGCGGCGGGCGACCGGAAGATACTGGCGGAGCGGCTGAACATCTCCCCCGAACAGCTTGCCTATGTGACCAACTCCGAGCCGGGCCACGGGCTGCTGTTCTTCAACAATGTCATCCTGCCCTTTGCGGATGACTTCCCGAAAGACACCGAGCTCTACAAACTGCTCACCACCAAGCCCAGCGAGGTGGAACATGAGGAAAGGATGGAATAAAGATATGGAACAGGAAAAGCTGTATGTCATCGAGGAAAAGACCTACGAGGCGCACATCGACGAGGAAGTGCATCTCTACGGGCTGGTTCACCAGCTGGCCTTCCTTGCCGGGAAGATCAAGGACCGCCGGGATATGGAGAATCTGATCGACACCGCCCGGCGGTACGGGGACATCGCTGACCAGATGTTTGATCGCTGGAGCATCCCCGGCCGCTACCTGGTGTTCGGCGACAAGGCCGACCTTGCCCGGCTGAAGGCCCTGGAGCTGTGCGAACTGGATGCCTTCTATGTGGACTGCGAGGATGACGAGGACCAGCCCCATGCCTGACCGCCTCACCCATGTCAGCCTCTTTTCCGGCATCGGCGGGCTGGACCTGGCGGCGGAGGCGGCGGGCTTTGAAACGGTCTGTCAATGCGAGTGGGCGGACTATCCCTATTCCATCTTGCAAAAGCATTGGCCGGATGTGCCGAAATTCCGGGACATCACTACATTCACAAAGGAGGCGTTTTTTGAGAAAACAGGACTTGAAACCATCACCATTCTCTCCGGCGGATTCCCGTGCCAGCCCTTTTCCTCTGTCGGACGGAGAAAGGGCTTTGCGGATGAACGCTACCTGTGGCCGGAGATGTGCCGCGTTATTGCTGAACTGCGGCCCCGTTGGGTGCTTGGGGAAAATGTTGCTGGCTTCATCAATATGGGGCTCGACAAAACGATTTTTGACCTGGCAAAAGCGGGATACGCTGTTCTCCCATTCGTATTTCCGGCTTGCGGCGTCGGCGCATGGCATGAGCGCCAGCGAACTTTTATCGTCGCGGCTGATGTTTCCCACACCCCTTGCCTCCGACAAATCCACGGGGCGGGACGCTGCCAACCTGGATGTGTTCCTGTCGGAGGGTGGGATACTCCGCAAGCGGAACAAGGACGGGACGCTCTGGAGCCTCAACCTGTCGGCGGCGGTATTTTATCTGACACCGCTTGCGTCAGAGGGCTACCGCTCCACTCTGAAACCGGCGGCCTTCCGGGACAAATCTCTGTCCTCCAACCTGTTGGCTCAGGTGATCCGGCAGGAGCAGCCCCTTTCCGAGAAAGCGGCGCTGAACCCGGATTGGGTGGAATGGCTCATGGGATTCCCCCCGAAATGGACGGACGCATCCTATGGCGTGCCGAACCTGAAGGAGTCCCACGCATGACCGAGGATACCGACAACCGGGCACTGCGGCTGAAAACCCTGGGGAACGCGGTCTGCCCGCCCCAGGCCTATCCCGTTTTCCAGTACATCGCCATGATCGAAACCGGGGCCTGTGTCAACATCTGCCCCTATGGAACAGGAGGTGACGCACCTTGAAAGAATGGAAAGCCCCCGAAAAGGAGGCGCAGAAGATGACCCGTGACGGGGCGGTATCCGTCAATCTGGTCACGGGCGAGACCACCTATCCCTCTGACCGGACGCCGGAGCAGGACCATTCCGCATCCGGCGACACGACGGGCGCCGCTGGAAAAGCGGTGGACCGCGCGGAACTGCACCGGGAACAGGCAGTAGCCAAAAAGAATCGTCGGAAACAGCGCAGGGCCTATCGGGAGGGCGAGGCGGCGGCGAGCCGCCCATCCTCCCGATTGCAGTTTTCCGAGGCAGACCGGGCCAAGCCGGAGCTACAAGGGGCCATCCGCAAGTCGGACAAGGCGGCGGACCGGCTGGATGCCACCAGGGACGCGATCCCCAATCAGAGTCCGGGCAAGCCCCATGCCAATCCGCTGTCCTGCCCCATCCAGGAGGTGGGCGCAGCGATCCACGGCAAGGTCCGGGAGGTGGAGCAGGAAAATTCTGGCGTTCAGTCGGGCCACCTGGGGGAACGCAGCTTTGAGAAGGCTGTGGGTTACGGAAACCGCCGTGTCCAGAACTGGCGGGCGGAACGCAAGCTGAAACCCTGGCGGGACGCGGCAAAGGCGGAGCAGGCGGCGGTCAAGGCCAATGCGGATTTCTACTATCGGAAAGCCGTGACGGAGAACTCCCAGCTTGCATCCAATCCTATCTCCCGACTGTGGCAGAAACGGAAACTGCAAAAGCAATATGCGGCGGCATACCGGGCGGCGGGCAAGACCGCCCAGGCCGGGAAAACAGCGGAGGCCACGGCAAAAGCGGCCAAGAAAACCGCCCAGGAGTCCAAACGCACCGCCCTTTTCCTGAAACGGCATTGGAAAGGTGCGCTGATCGTGGGCGGCATCGGCCTTCTGCTGGTGATGCTGCTGGGCTCCCTGCAATCCTGTTCCTCCATGTTCGGCGGCGGGGTGTCCAACATCATGGCGTCCTCCTATCTCTCCGAGGATTCCGATATGCTGGCGGCGGAAGAAGCCTACTGCGCCAAAGAGGATGAATTGCGGGAGTACCTGGATACCTACGAGACCACCCACGACTATGACGAGTATCACTTCGACTTGGACGAGATCGAGCATGACCCCTATGTGCTGATCTCCATTCTGTCGGCTCTCCATGATGGGGTGTTCACCATCGACCAGGTACAGGGTGACCTTCAAACCCTCTTTGACAAGCAATACATCCTCACCGAAACTGTGACCACGGAGACCCGGTATCGGACGGAAACAAGGACGGACAGCGAGGGCAACCCCTACACGGTTCGGGTGCCCTATACTTGGACCATCTGCACCGTCACGCTGGAAAACTTCGACCTCTCCCATGTGCCGGTCTACATGATGGGCGAGGAACAGCTTTCCTTGTACGCCACCTATATGTCCACCCTGGGCAACCGCCCCGATCTGTTTCCGTCCTCCGGGTATGTGAACAAGTACATCGAGAACCCGCCGACTGCATGGGAGATTCCCGCTGAATACCTGACGGACGAGCGGTTCAACACCCTCATTACCGAGGCGGAAAAATACCTGGGTTATCCCTATGTGTGGGGCGGCAGCAGTCCCAGCACCTCTTTCGATTGCAGCGGCTTCGTCAGTTATGTGCTGACCAACAGCGGCCTGTGCAATACCGGGCGGCTGGGCGCCCAGGGGCTCTACAACATTTCCACCCCGGTATCCGACCCCCAGCCCGGCGATCTGGTGTTCTTCGTGGGGACCTACGA
Source organism: Dysosmobacter sp. Phy (assembly GCF_054476235.1). Lineage (NCBI taxonomy): Bacteria > Bacillati > Bacillota > Clostridia > Eubacteriales > Oscillospiraceae > Dysosmobacter > Dysosmobacter sp. Phy. The sequence goes on along the minus strand of NZ_CM136997.1, from coordinate 565,789 downwards.
CACAACCGGCGTATCTCATGTAGGCATCTATGTGGGCGACGGGATGATGCTGCATTGCGGTGACCCCATCCAGTATTCCAACCTGAACACAAGCTACTGGCAGTCCCATTTCTACGCATACGGCAGACCGCCGTACAACTGATGGAGGTGATGAAGCATCAATATGGTTTCCTACGGGGGCGGCGCCAACAGCACCGCCCTTTTAGTCGGTCTGCACCAGCACCGTATCCCGGTGAACCTGATCCTCTTTGCGGATACGGGGGCAGAGCATCCCCACACCTACGCCTATCTGGATGTGATGGATGACTGGCTGAAGGACAACGGGATGCCGCCTATTACCAGAGTGTATAAGACCACCCGTGACGGGAAACGGCTGACGCTGGAGAATGAATGTCTGCAAAGTTGCAGCCTACCGTCCATCGCCTACGGCTTCAAGCGGTGTTCCCTGAAACACAAGATCGGGCCGCAGGAAAAGTTCTGCAACCATTATCCGCCGTGTCAAAAGGTGTGGGCGGCGGGCAAACGGGTAGTCAAGTTCATCGGCTACGACGCGGGCGAAGGCTACCGCAGCGACAAGGTGCTGCTGGGAGACCTGGCCGACCGAAAATACAGCAAGTGGTATCCCCTGATGGAATGGGGATGGACGCGGGACGATTGCATCCGGCAGATCGAGGCGGCAGGGCTGCCCCAGCCGGGAAAATCGTCCTGTTTTTTCTGCCCCAGCATGAAACCCGACGAGATCACCGCCCTGCGGGAGCAGCATCCCGATTTGTTCCGCCGCGCCCTGGCGCTGGAGGACAACGCCCGGAAAAACCTGAAAACGGTCAAGGGCCTGGGGCGGAACTATTCCTGGAGAGAACGATTTGGAAAGGAGTTTTGCACACATGGCAACGGTTGAGAAAATCCGCAAAGACATTGAAAAGACGAAGGAGAAAATCTCCGCCCAGCAGAAGCGCCTTCGGGAGCTGGAGGCGCAGCTCACCGAGGAAGAAAACCTGGAGATCGTCCGCATGGTCAAGGCGGTGCGCATGGACAACAAGGAGCTGACCGCATTCCTGAAGGCCTACGCCAGCGGCCTGATCACCCTGCCCGACGGGATGATGGAGGCGGAGGCAGCGGCGGAGCCTGACGACGAGGATATGGAAGGAATGGAGGATGGCGAAAATGAAGCGTAACAGAGTTTTTCGCCTTCTGGCGTCCCTGACGGTGGTGGTTCTGTGCATGACCGCCTTCTCCGTCACCGCCTTTGCGGGCGGCGGGGATGGCAACTACTACACCGGGGAGCCCGCCGAGACGACGCCGGAACCCACCGAGGAACCCGCCACCGGAGGCATGGAGCCGGAGGGCCAGCCCCTTACCCCGGAGGGCAACGCCACGCTGGTAGACGACTATTACGGTGACAAGCAGCTTATCACCGTGACCACGAAAGCGGGCAACTATTTTTACATCCTGATCGACCGGGCCAACGAGGACAAGGAGACCGCCGTTCACTTCTTAAACCAGGTGGATGAAGCTGACCTGATGGCGTTGATGGAAGATGGACAGACGGAGGAAAAGCCCGCGGCTTGTATCTGTGCCGAGAAATGCCAGGCCGGTGCGGTGAATGCTGCCTGTCCGATTTGCGCGGTGAATATGAGCGAGTGCGCCGGGAAAGCGCCGGAGGTGGAACCGGAGCCTGAACCGGAGCCGGAGAAGGAGTCCGGCAGTGGCGGCGCGCTGGTATTGATCCTGCTGCTGGCGGTGCTGGGCGGTGGCGGAGCCTTCGCCTACATCAAGTTCATCAAGCCAAAACAGGGCGCAAAGGTCAGCGCCGACCCGGACGACTATGAGTTCGAGGACGAGGAATATGAAAACGAGGACGTTCCAGAACAGGAAGAACAGGAGGACCAGAATTGAGCAAATTGGTGATCTGCGAAAAACCGAGTGTAGCAAAGAGCATTGCGTCGGCCCTGGGTGTTACATCCAGGGCCGATGGTTATTTTGAGGACGGCGGCTGGCTTATCTCCTGGTGCATCGGGCATCTGGTGGGGCTGGCGGACGCGGCCGTCTACGATGACCGCTATAAGAAGTGGCGGTATGAGGACCTTCCCATCCTGCCCAACCCCTTCCGCTATGTGGTGTCCGAGGAAAAGGCCGCCCAGTTCCACATTCTCCGTTCCCTGATGGAGCGCCCCGATGTAACGGAGCTGGTCAACGCCTGCGACGCGGGGCGCGAAGGTGAATTGATCTTCCGGCTGGTCTATGAGGCCGCCGGATGTTCCAAACCCTTCTCCCGCCTCTGGATTTCTTCGATGGAGGACGCGGCGATCCGGGAGGGCTTTGCCGACCTGCGCCCCGGCGCGGACTATGACCCGCTGTATCAGTCGGCACTTTGCCGTCAAAAGGCGGACTGGCTTATTGGGATCAATGCCTCACGGCTCTTTTCGGTATTGTATCATCGAACGTTAAATATTGGGCGGGTTCAGACGCCCACCCTGGCAATGCTGGCCGACCGGGACAGCAAAATCGTCCTGTTCCGCAAGGAGAAATACCATCATGTGCGCCTGGCGCTGGAGGGAGCCGAGGCGGTCAGCGACCGTATTGTTTCCACGGAGGACGCCCAGGCCATCCGGGATACCTGTGACGGGCAGCGGGCCGTGTGTGTATCCCTGGTGCGGGAGAAAAAGACGGAGAAGCCGCCCAAGCTGTACGACCTGACCACCTTGCAGCGGGAGGCAAACCGGGTGTTCGGCTACACGGCCAAGCAAACCCTGGACTACGCCCAATCGCTCTATGAAAAGAAGCTGCTGACCTATCCCCGCACGGACAGCCGGTATCTGACGGTTGACATGATGGAAACCGCCTCCGTGGTCCTGCATCTGGCGGCACGGGTGCCGCCCTTCGACGCCTGCCCGGAGTTTTTCCCCGATGTTGCGGCACTGGTGAACGACAAGGAGGTATCTGACCACCACGCCCTGATTCCCACCCTGGAACTGGAAAAGGTGGATGTGCCTGCGCTGCCTGTGGGCGAGCGCAATATTCTTCTGCTGGTCTGCTGCAAGCTGCTGTGTGCGGCGGCGGAGCCTTTCGTGTATGAGGCGGTCACAGCCGCCTTTGATTGCGGCGGCCACACTTTCACGGCAAAAGGAAAGCGGGTGCTTTCCCAGGGCTGGCGGGCCATCCAGGAGGTGTTCCGTTCCTCCCTGAAGGAGAAGCCGGAGGATGAAGATGCCGAGGGTGCTCTTCCCGCCTTGACCGAGGGGCAAGTCTTTGAGCCGGTCACCGCCTCCGTCACCGAACATTTCACTTCGCCCCCGCGCCCCTATACGGAAGATTCTCTCCTGGCGGCCATGGAGAACGCGGGCAAAGAAGATATGCCGGAGGACGCGGAACGGCGCGGCTTGGGCACCCCGGCGACCAGAGCAGCCATCATCGAAAAGCTGGTGTCCGGCGGATTTGTGGAGCGCAAGGGCAAGAACCTGATCCCCACAAAAGCGGGTGTCAACCTGGTCACGGTACTGCCGGAACTGCTGACCTCTCCCAAGCTCACAGCGGATTGGGAGCAGCGGTTGAACGAGGTGGCAAAGGACCAGGTATCGCCGGAGGACTTCATGGACGGGATTGAGGCAATGGCGGCAGAGCTGGTGCGGAAATACTCCCACATTTCCGAGGATGGGCAAAAGCTGTTCCAGCCGGAGAAGGAGACGGTGGGCCTCTGCCCCCGCTGCGGCAAGCCGGTCTATGAGGGCAAGAAGAACTTCGCCTGTTCGGACCGTGCCTGTCAGTTTGTCATGTGGAAGAATGACCGTTTTTTTGAGCAGCGCGGAAAGGTCTTTACTACCAAAATTGCCGCCGCTTTGCTCAAAGATGGAAAGGCAAAGGTCAAAAGGCTGCGCTCCCTTCGTACCGGGAAAACCTATGACGGGACAATCGTTCTGGCCGATACCGGCGGGAAATATGTGAATTACCGCATTGAGAAATAAGTATCGTGTCGTTCTTCCTTCACGGCTCTATCCAAGAGTAACGGATTGCTGTATAATAAGGCTAAAATCTTTCAGGAGGTAAATAGCCGTGAGGGATATGATCGCATACTGTGGACTGGACTGTGAGAAGTGCGACGCTTATCTTGCAACGATCAACGACGATCAGGCATTGCGCGAGAAAACGGCAAAGCTATGGTCTGAATTAAATCATGCTCCCATTCTGCCGGAGCATATCAACTGTCAAGGCTGCCGCATGGATGGGGCAAAAACGGTGTATTGTGAAAGCCTTTGCGGTATTCGTCAATGCGCGTTGCAAAAAGGCGTGACGACCTGCGGCGACTGTCCTGAATTGGAAAGTTGCCAGACGGTGGGTGCAATTCTTTCCAATAATCCCGCTGCGCTGGAGAACCTGAAGGGATAGACTACATACCACAACAAAATAGCAGCCGCCGGTGGCGGCACCAAGCAGGAAACCTTTCCGGGTTTCCTGCTTTTCTTTTACCTATTTTCAGAAAGGATGATGTCTTTGAGCAAAACCGAACCCAATTTCATGGAGAATTTGAAACCGCTACATCCCGCAGGCGGTGACGCAAACGAACTGGAGGCAGTGGCCCAGGCACTTGCCGGACTTTCCCCGGAGGACCGTGACCTTCTGGCCGCCGTCCAAGAGTCGCCCTATCGTCTGACCACTTTGGAGCAGTTCCGGGAGTTTCCCTCCAACACCGAGTATTTTGTCCTGGAGCCCAACATCCGCAAAGTGGAGGATGTGGGCTGGCGCTATCTGGCGCAGCATTTGGATGTTCTTCTGCCCCCGGAGCTGCTGGATGCCATTGATCCCGTTCCCTTCGGCCACCACGCCATGCGGGAGGAACAGGGCTGTTTTACGAGCCGAGGCTATCTCACCCTCTCCGGCGACGAGTGGGCGCATGAGCGTCCCAGGGAGAAGCAGACGGAGAAAAAGCCCTCTATTAAGCAGCGGCTGGAGCAGAGTCGGAAAGAGTGTGAGGGTCAGAGCGAGGCGCAGCCCCATCGGAAAAAGCCTGCGCCGGAGCGATAAGGAGGTGCCGCTATGCCCCATTATGACTATGACAAAGATTATCCCTTTGCCGCCTTCATCACCAACCTGGGCAAGTACAACGAGGGCGCCCTTGCGGGCGAATGGGTGAAGTTTCCCACCACGGCGGAGGAACTGAAAAAGGTCTTTGAGCGCATCGGGATTGGTGCGAAAGACGACTTCGGGCAGACCTATGAGGAATGGTTCATCACGGACTACGACTGCTATGTGGACGGCCTCTATGACCTGCTGGGTGAGTATGCAAACCTGGACGAGCTGAACTACCTGGCCTCTAAGCTGGACGACATGAGCCAGGATGAATACGAGCGGTTCCAGGCGGCCATGGAAATCGGCGACCACACAGGCAGCATTCAGGAGCTTATCAACCTGACGGAAAACCTGGACTGCTACGATATTTACCCCGACATCCACGACCACGACGATCTGGGCCGGTATTACATCGAGGAACTGGACGCCATGCAGGTGCCGGAGCATCTGCGCAATTACATCGACTATGAGGCCTACGGGCGGGACATCGCTCTGGAGGAAAGCGGCCAGTTCACCGACCTGGGCTATGTGCGGGATACCGGGGACAGTTTCCATGAGTATTACGATGGTGAGCGCGGCAGCATCCCGGAGGAATACCGGGTGATGACCTTCCAGGACGACATCCCCGAAGAAGAAATTTCGGAATGGGCCATGGACCTTGCCTACGATATGGACGAGTTTTTCCGGCAGCACGACCCGCAGTATGCCGCCGAGCACCCGGAGGAACACGCGGCGAAGGAAGAAATCTACGAAAATCTGATGGCCGGGCGTATCTCTGCCCTGGACGAGAAGCTGGCCGCTCTGGGGCAGACCCAGGAGGACTATCTTCCTTCGGAGATCGAGAAATTCAAGGACGCCACCGGCTATGAGGAATTTCTGGATGTAGACCCCCAGGCGATCCGGGAGGCCATCGAAAACCCGGATCAGTCCCATGTGGATCAGATGCTGTCCTTTGCGGAACAGGCAAACCGGGAGTATGAGGCGGAGCTGTACGGCCAGACGGCAGCGCCGGAGAAGCTGACCGTCCTGGTGGTGGAGCCGATGAAGGAGCCCTATGTGAAGGAGATCGACCCCGGCCTCCATGCGCTGCAAGCGGAGGTGGGCGGCGATATTGCCGCCTCCTATCCCTTTGACGATCCGGTAGGACTGGTGCTGAACGACGAAGGCAAGCTCATTGGTCTGGACCTGAACCGTTCCCTCCGGGACGAGCATGGGGAGACTTACGATATTGTGGCAGGCACCTTCCTGGTGGTGGGCCTGGGGCCGGATAGTTTTGCGTCCCTGCCCCCGGACATGATCCAGAAATACACCGAACAATTCAAGCGGCCGGAGCTGTTCGCCAGCATCAACGGCCAGATTGTGTCTGTTCCCGTGGAGCCGGAAAACCCGCTGCGCACGGCGGAAATGACCCTGGAGGATGACTACGGCATGATCGACGGGATCATCAACAATGGCCGCCGTGGTGAGGAATTGGCGAAAGCTCAGGCCGAGGTGCGCAGGATCACGCCGGAGAAAAAGCCTTCCATCCGGGAGCGGCTGGAGGATGCAAAACGGGAGTATGCGGAACGGAAAGGCCCGGACAAGCCTGACCCGCAGAAGAACGCCCCGGAGTTGGGCGACTTATGAGCCGAAGTAAGAAATGGCGTCTGGAATGGGCGTTCTTCCTGGGTGGGAACGGCAGACGCCAGTATAACAAACTCTGCAAAGGCTGCGTCCACCCTTGCAAGCAGAGTTTCCGGGCAGTGGTAATGTCCTGTCCGCACTATCTTTCCCTCCGCTCCAAAAAACGCAGGAATTAGTGCTCAAAATGGGCGAAGAAACCGCCTGTGTCGGCTTTTCCGTGTAGGGGCAGTATGATTTCCCATGTAGGGCAGCAGGGCCTTTCTGCATAGGGAAAACGCTGGATTTTTACCTTTAGACAAAATAGGAGCGCCGCCATCGGATTAAAGTGGTCCGGTGGTGGCGCTCCTTTTCTTTTTGTATTACAATATATCTTGTAGTTGCTCATTAGAAAAATCGTATCTATTAACTTTCTCTATTTCTTGAAAAAAGCGGGATTTAAATAACTATAATTATATTAGATAATTGGTTATTTTTCAAAACTGCATATTGTGTTTTGGAGGTGGAATATATGAGTAAGCAAAGTGAAATTTCTTTTGAAAAAATGAAAACTAATATTCGCGATGCCGGAAATCTGTTTTATCAATACAGACCATGTAGGAGGGATGCTAGTACTATATATGATATTGAGAATATCCGGCATGGGCAGGTGTATGCACGTACCCCACTACAAATGAATGATCCTTTTGATTCAATGATTGGTTTTTCTGCGGAAAAAATTTATGATGAATGCATTGAATTGATATTTACCCAAGTCAAATTGTCATTAGATGAAAATGTCAAATTGATTTTAAAAAATATTTTGAAATATAGAATTGCAGGAAAGACCATTGAATTCATTGGGGCTCTTAATAAACTCAAAAAATATATTTTTACGCAGAGTGCAATTGCACATGTTATACCAGCTAATTTACCACAATTTGTTGCTAACAATGTAGACAGGCTATACAGGAAATGTCCACACGACATTAAAAGCTACTTTGACAAGCAATTATTTCTTGTGTTTTCAATTATTATCAAGGACTATAAAAATGTAGAGATTGAGGAAAAAACAATTGTTGACATACTGAATATGGAAGATCAATTAAATCTTCTGGAAAAAAATGTTGTGGAACTTAGAGATGGGATATATCTTCCGTTCATTAAAGATTTTTTGTCTAAACTAACTGTAGTTTGCTTTAGTGCAAGTGGCTGGGATAATCAACTTATGTGGGCTCATTATGCAAATTCTTATTCCGGTATATGCGTAGAATATGATTTTGAAAAAATGAATGAGTTTATAGGATTCATGTATCCGGTTGAATACTTAAAAGAGCGGCCGACAGTTACGCTTAAGGACTTGGGGATCGATAAACTTGAAACGGATGAAAACGGTAAGTTGATAACTTCAGAAGTGGATATGAGTGCTATTTTCTCGTATCTACTCGCTAAAAACGAATGTTGGAAATATGAAGCTGAGTGGCGAATAATTAATTCAGGCGAACAGCCATATACCCCTATGTTTATAAATGCACCATTTACAAAGTCTATTACTATGGGGCTAAATTTAGATGATATGTGTAAACAATTACTTTGGGATGTTTGTCAAGAAACCGGCATTGACTGTTATCAATTAGTTATAAATCCGAATGATTACCACCTTAGACGAGAAAAATTAACCGAAAAATCAATGCCTTTTGATGAATCCAAAGAACTTGCATATATAAATCTTCTCGTCGAGCATACTTCATCAGTTAGCCAAAAATTATCAGAAAATTCAAGAACTGTTGTAGAATCCATTGAAAAGGATTCTTTTGAGACAAACGCCCTGCTAAATGTATTGACTGCTACGGTAGATTTCCTGAGTGATGCGTATTTTTTGAAAACTTCATTTAATCGCTATTGCAAGCATATGGATGTACAGGAACAAGAACTTAAGGAAGCTGAGCAAGTCACCACGGGAATCTCTGGAATAGATACTTTTATTTCTAGTGCCCAATCTGGAATTTCGCCAATAGAAACAGGTCTTATAAAGTTACTACTGACTCGTAAAATTTCAAGCACTGATTACCATGCAGCAAAAAGGCTGGTGGCGAATATACAGGAGTTGGTAGATAAACATTATGCATTAAAATGGTTTATTGACATATCATCTACCAACCCGTCATTGACCGAATAAAGCATACATTTTATTCTTCTATCTCACTGCAGTTCTGGTTCTTTTTGCTTTTCCGTTTTAACTTTCAAATTTAAAAGAGTATATATATTTCGGCGGAGGGTGTCATATTTCTTTTCCTCCCGCTGTATCTTCCGAAGTTCCGCTTGCAAGGTAGTCTTGCGGGCGGCGAGTCCATCCAATTCCGCTTTCAGTTTCTCGGCGGAAGGAAGTTTGGTGAGTCCGGCCTTTTTGATCTCCCTGGCGGCCGCCTCAAACAAGATGATCTCGCTCTCAAACCCACGCAGAAATTTTTCCTTGTCCTTCGACGCCTTGTATCGGTCATAGACGGGCTTTAGTTTGCGGTAGGTGTCGATCTGCTTTCCCAGGAGGGTGAGGTCGGCGATCTGCTGTTCCACATCCCGCAGGCTTTCCCTGGTACGGATGGCGGCGGCGGATACGGCGTCGCACCGTTCCGCCAATTCCTCATAGCTACCGATGCCATGTTCGGTGAGAAAATTCATGGTGGCGGCTGCCCGTTTCAGGTTCTCAATGGTGGCCCACCGCTGGTATCCGGCGCTCTGCTGGGCCTTGATGTTATTCTGAGTGTCAATGAGCAGGTTGACCTTCCCACTGCGCTGTCGGGGCTGTCTGGATGGCCTGGGGCCTCCGGCGATGCGAGAGGCAACGGCTTCTTCCGTGTAATCGGCGCCCAGAGTTTTGAGCCGGGTAAACCGCTCCTGATCCGGCGCCCTAGCGGAGATATACTTTCCCCGCCTGATCTCGTATCCTTCCCGCTGCAACCGGACAAGCAAATCTTCCAGGCTGGAGGAAACGGGGATCAGCCGGTCGATGGCGGCTTTCAGCTTTGCCTTGTAGCTGGTGCCGTTCTGCGCGGCCTGATGCTCGATGTAGCTCTTACCCTTGTCCCGGCCGGGGACAATGACGGACAGGCCGTGCTCTTTGCACAGCCGGTCGCTGGCCCGGCGTATCTCGTGATAGCTGCGTTTGTTGGAATGGTAGTGCTTGTGGTCGGTGAAGCTGACAGCATTGAAAATCAGATGGTTATGAATATGCCTCTTGTCAATATGGGTGGTAAGTACAAACTCGTACTTGCCACCCAATATTTCTTTTGCCAGCTGCATCCCAATCTCATGGGCTTCCTCGGCGGAGACCTCCCCAGGCTCAAAGGCTTGGATCAGGTGGCGGCCCAGGTGCGTGCCCTTGTCGATGGCATGGCGGCGTGTCCAGCCGAACTCAATGTCGGCGGTTTCGGCAGCGCAGCCGAAGGAGGATACCAGCAGCTTCCCGTCCGTCTTGTCGGGATTGCAGATATAGTCAATGGCCGCTTTCAGCGTTGACTTAATAGGATGCGTCTTTGTAACTGCCATATCTGATCCAGCCTTTCCCGGATTTCCTCCATGTCGGCCTGATAGGTGGGGCCTCCGGCGTTGATCCGTTTGGCAATCTGGTTGATGTTCCGGCCAATGGCGGATAGGAGCTTGTTCATCTCCTTGATGTCCCTGGTGTCCACATAAATGATATATCCGTCAATCGCCATCTTCCGCAGGTAGGCGCCAATCCGCTTTGTCTGGAGCTGGGCCATTTTCTGTTCAATCAGGCTCCGTTCTTCTGCCGTCACCGGACAGCGCAGGATGATGGGGCGTTTTCGATTTACCATAGGGTGGCACCGTCCTTTCTGCATAAGGGTTTGGGGCTATCCCAACAAGCAATTTTGTATTTAGGGGGGAAGGGGTTCCCTAAAGCAAAATTCGCAAGTGTGGCCACACTTGCTGTGCTTGCTCTACGCTCCTCCTCCCGTAAATACAATGCCGGAAATACCTTCATCTGCCCGCAAAATCCCGGATTTTCAAAAAGAAAAGGGCGGCAGAGCCGCCCTGGAGAAACGAAAACAGAGGATGCTCACACACCCTCCGTTTCATCTGCTGATTTTTCAGTTTTCAGCGCCCCGTCAAGCGCACCTTCGATGACGGTCAAATACTGCTCTGGACAAAGTTTCAGTTTGTGGCTGATACGCTGCCTCTGTGCGCTTTCCTCCCGCATGATCTCTGGATTGAAGTACCGTTCCACGGGAAGTCCGCACACTTTGATAAGCTGTATAATAACCGGCAAGCTGGGGATCGTGTCTTTGTTTTCGATATTGGCAAGATAGCGCCATTCAATTCCGACCATTTCAGCCAGTGTCTTACGCGTCAAATGCTTTGCTTTCCGCGCAGCTTTCACATCCGCGCCGAAAGTTTCAAAGCCGGGGCAATCTTCAACTTTCGCCATATAGCATCACCCATTTACATTGTATAGTTCATAGTATTTCAATGGAATGTTGCTATATGCAGGTATATTAAACTTTATAATTCATATTTTGCTTGTTGTATTATTCGAGCAAAAGAACTATAATGCGTCATGTGGAGGTGCACTATGGACTATATGACCTTGAAAGAAGCAGGTGAAAAATGGGGCGTGACCCCTCGACGGGTAAACTACTATTGCGCCGGTGGCCGTATTCCCGGTGCTGTAAAGATGGCAACAATCTGGCTGATCCCAAAAGACGCGGAAAAGCCTGTGGATATGAGAACAAGGCAAGGAAAGAGCTTGAAATAGTTTAGTGGAGCATAATGATATGAAAATCGCCGTTTGTGAAGATAATAATATAGTTGCTGCATACTTGGAGGATTATTTATCTTCTTTGGGTGTGCAGAACATTGAATATGAGATTTTTACTTCTGGTGATGATCTCATTCATTACATGGAACAAGAAAAAACTTCATTTAATATTTTCCTGATGGATATTGAAATGCCGGGACGCAATGGCATTGAAACCTCTGCGTATGTGCGGGCACATGATAAAAATGCACTGATAATTTTTATTACTGACCACAAAGAATATGTTTATGAGGTGTTTGAAGTTCTACCTTTTCGTTTTTTAATTAAGCCTGTTACACAAGAAGCCTTAAATGGTGTTATGAAAAAAGCCTTTGAGCATTTTAACTTGACAAATCAGGTGTTTTTCTTCAAACAAAATAAAAAACAGTTACAGGTGGATTTTAATGAAATCATTTATTTTGAGGGTAATCTGCGGAAGGTCAGGCTTGTAACATCAGAAGTAGAATATGATTTTTATGGAAAAATTTCTGATGTCGTAAAACAATTAGATGGGAACTTATTTTTACAGATACACAATTCCTATATTGTGAACATGAGCCAAATCAGAAAAATATCGGATAGTGCTGTGGTGTTAAAGTCGGGAGTGAATTTGCCAATCAGCAAAAAATATCGTGACGAAGTTCGGCAAAAGCATATTCAGTATATGGCGTGGAGGTGTGAGTAGGATGGATATATCAACTTACTTACTTATCGCTATTGCCTATATCCCGCTGAACGTCTTTGATCTCTACATTATTTCTCAATATATGAACGCTTTGTATGGCTTTTCCCGCAAAGGGCCATACCTAAAGTTGGCAAAAATTATATCTGTAATAGGTGCTTCATTTCTTTGCGCTCCTTATACTGCTTTATGGGGGATTGCAGTAATTTGCAATATTCTGCTCCCGTTTTATAATGCAGGCAGGCAAAAGAAAATTATTTTTCAGATCACATTGCTTGTATTAGCGATGACTTCTTTATTCACGGCTTTTGCTCTTGGAGAATCCATGACATTGCCGGAATTTACAATGGGAGCATTTGTAATCTTATGCCCTCACATTATTTTCTTCCTAATTTGTAAGTTGGCCGAAAAAGTATGTGCTCCTACCGAAGTAGAGCTTCCATACACAATGTGGTTTCCTCTTTTGGCAATCCCGATAATCAGCATATTAGGAGTAGCTTATATTTCCTATTTGGCAACGCACAGTAGCTTGTCCATCGAAGATTCAAATATGCTACAATTTCCGTTGCTTTTGATGTGCTTGCTGGTGAACATTATTGTTTTTTATTTGTATGGAAAACTTTCAGAATTAGTGCAGAAAAGAGTGCAGTCGGCACTTTTTGAACAACAGCTTCATTTGCAGGAAGAACACTATCAAGCATTGATAAGCGCGCACGAGCAAATAAGAAGTATTCGGCATGACATGAAAAATCACCTTGAAGCTATTTCATTGTTGGCTGCTGAACACAAGGATCGTGAGATTGGAGAATACCTGAATGAAATCACAAGTCAAATTAGACTTTCGGATGATACGATTTTTACTGGAAATTCGGGAATAGATGCCATTCTCAATTTGAAAATAAATGAAGCAGCCGTAAAAAGAATATCTGTTTCCAAGAGCATCCTTGTTCCCCATAATTTATCCATTTCTTTTTCTGATGCCGTGGTGGTCTTAGGAAATATTTTTGACAATGCAATAGAGGCTTGTGAGCGAGATCATGTCAAGGAGCCATATATCTGCTTCAAAATGCAATACGTCGATAGTATGCTTTTTATTGAGATCAAAAACAGCATTGACCATACGCCAGAGGCCGGGAAATCCCTGCTATCCTCACGAAAAGACGATGCGTTCTATCATGGGTTGGGCTTGAAAAATGTTCGCCATATAATTGAAAAATACAGCGGAACCATGAATATTGATATTCAAGATAACTGCTTTGTAAATAAAATAGTTTTGTATGGCATTCAAACTAAAAATGACAAGGTGCCTATGTAATTCTTACAAGCTCCCGGAATGCAAAAAAGAAAGTGCTATGATTCTGTTATAACAACAGTCATGGCACTTTTTTATTGGGAGGAAAATCATGTTACCGTCCATTATTGCTTTATCCGTTTTGGCACTTCACATTTTTTTATGCTTTAGAAAGCATTGGATATGGGGCGGCCTTGTGCCTGCGCTTACATTGGCTCTAATGATTGCCAGTCCTTTTGTATTTGAAAACACATCATTCAATGAAAGTATCAAGGTATTTGGCGTTCTGGAAATCTTGCTTCTCCTTGGATGGATTCTCTGCCGAAAATCCATCGAAAAAAGGGGGTAGAAATAATGCGAGCGGTATTTTGGAGAGAGTGTCGTCATCAATTTTTCAGTTTCCGTTCCGTATTTTTTGTTTTTCTGTTTGTCGTTCTGGGCTTTTCTTTAAATCAGCTCTTTGCATTAACATCCGTAGAAATCGGTGGGATAGATAACAAGACCTACGCTGGTTCTTTTTATGTCATTATCAAGCTGGCTGTAATGCTTCTTGGTTATCTGTTTGCCTCTATTCTTTCACATAGCAGCATTAACCGAGAAACGGAACGTAAGTCAGTACGCTTGGTTATCAGTAAAATATCCAGAACGGAATATGTTACGGGAAAGTTTTCGGCAAACGTCATGTTTTGGGTTATATGCTTTGTTCTCATATATGGGTGCCTGTTTTTGAAATATAAGGTATTTGATGTAGGCGAGTTAATAACCAATACAGTGATGATGATCTACTATAACAGCATTATCATACTACTGTCTGTCCTTGTAAAACGAGGCGCTGCCAGCAATTTCTTAGGTCTTGTAGTAGGAATTGCGCTTCCGTTTGCAGGGTTATACACCATGGCAAAGAATAGTTTTCTGCGGTTTTTGTTTCCTTACAGCTATATTGTTAAATTGGACTGGAACACGTTAATGCCCATCATATTTTCTGCGATTTTTGTGGGAACGGCGATAGCAGTTTTCAAAAGGATGGATTTGTAAAAATGAGTACCATAGAAATACATAATTTACAAAAACAGTATGGCACAAAGAATGTTTTGCAAGGATTAAATTTGACGATTCAGAAGGGCGAGTTTTGGGGGCTGCTAGGAAAAAACGGAGCCGGAAAATCCACCTTAATCAATATTCTCTGCGGAACTGTACGCAAAACATCAGGTTCTTTTTGTGTGTTGGGCACGGGGGATTTTGCACTGGATAAAGCAAAGGTACACATGGGGATTATGCCGGATGTGTCAGATTTGTTTGGGGATATGAATGGATTAGAATTTACACAATATATGATGGCCTTAAAAGGGCAACGTATCCGCCACAAAGAAGTCCTTGCTTTGTTTGAAAAGGTTGATCTTCAAGTATCACTGAAAACAAAAATTAAGGCATACTCTTTTGGAATGAAGAAAAAAATTGCGATTGCCCAAGCTATCGCAGATAACCCGGAAGTATTGATTTTAGACGAGCCTACTTCTGGTGTTGATCCAGAATCAATTTTGCACTTGCAAAACCTCTTTCAAAAACTCAACCAAGGTGGAACCACCATTCTTATGGCTTCTCATAATCTTGCCGAGGTAAATAAAATTTGTACCCATATTGCAATCCTTGACCGAGGACTTTTCCAAGTTCAAGGAGAATTGCAAAGCGTGATTGACCAACATACATCCTCAATTCGATTGCAGGTGCAATGTACTACACCAGACGATTTTAATGTGTCGAAGTTATGTGAGATATATTCTATTCTGGAGGCCAATCCTACCGGCTTAATCTTTGAAATTAAGTCACAAGATGAAATTTCTCCAATAATAAATCTGCTTACTGCGCAAGGCGTTAGAATTTTCGCAGTTATCCCACACAAAACGACGTTAGAAGAAATATTTTTAAGCTGACAATACCAGGTTAATTTGCATAACACATATTTTATGTGCTGATGGATGACAGCAAAGAAAAAAAGCCGTCGTCCAGCAGCTCATTTGACACGCCCATATAAATATCGGCGGCTTTGACTGTGCCAAAGCCGCCGTTTTTCTTTGCCCTGACAGCTTCCACGGCGGCATAGAAGGAGGATGCCGCCATGCTGCGCCGGATACTATCCCCGCCTGATCTGACGAGGGCTAGCCGCTCAAAAAAAGCCCGTTCCATTCGTCGGACAGGTTCGGCCATGAGTATGAACTATACCATGTAAATAAACTTCATATCACTTGCCATTGTGCCCGGTGGGTCTGTGACCTGCCGGGCGCTTTTTGTCGTTTCCTGCGGTCGGGATGGCTGGCCGTTGCTTTTCTCAAATTTTCTTCAAAAAGGAGGCGTTTAGCGGGCAGAACACGCTCTCGCAGGATTGGTAGTAGCGGAAAGGGAGAGAGCCACCTGATCCCCCCATGGAAAGGGGGTGAAACTGATGGAATCTAACCCCCGCGACTATGGCGAGCAATGCCGGTTCGATGCTTTTTGCAAGAAGGTATTGCGAAACGAGGCCAGAGCCTACCTGCGGAACATGAAACGCCAAAGAGAGCGTGAAGCCTTCTTTAGCGACTTGTCCCAGGCGGAGCTGGACAAGCTCTGCGTCGTGGATCGTTACCCCAGCGACAGCATTGTGTTCTCGTCGCACGGCTACGATCTACATATCGACAACGAGCTTGTGGCCGAGGCTTTCTCCGCATTGCCGCAGACAGAGCAGAGCATTTTGATTTTGCACTGCACTCTGGACCTAGCAGACGGTGAGATCGGCAATCTCGTTGGGATGTCCCGGAGCGCCGTTCAGCGGCACCGGACGAGGGCGCTGCAGGAGCTGCGCGAAGCATTGTCGGCGCTGATGCCGAAAGGAGGCTGAGGAAGATGACAGAGCCCATCCACAAGGGAAAGGACCTGCCGCCCGTTTGGGTAATCCACGCGGCCTCCGGTGGTGACAGCGAGGCCATGGAGCAAGTGCTGCGGTACTACGACGACTATATGAGCCGTCTGTGTACCCGTACCCTCTATGACAAAGACGGAACCCCTCATGTGTGCGTGGATACCCACATGAAACGCTGTCTGGAAATCCGACTGATCCGGGCCGTGATGCGCGCCTGATCCTTTCAGCCCTGGCAGAAGGCAAGCGGCTTACCCTTTCCTCCTTTGCCGATACCGGGGACTGACCCCACCTTGACAAAGAAAGCCTTCGGGCAGCATAAGGCAGACGGATACGATCTGTCTGTGTGGAGCCGGTCGGCCGGTGCGCCATGACCCTGTTGCAAGTCCGCAGGACGGGACCCCTACCAAACAGGTGAGCGACAAAACCAGGCCGCGAAACAGGTGTGGCAGCCTGTGGGCGAAGATGCACAGACAGGATAATGAGACTCCCGCGTTGAACGCCCTCAAAGCATTGCGCGGCGCACCCATCAGTATGGGCCGGGGTGAGATTCCCGTGGAGCTGCGGCCAGCAGCCATCCGTTTTTGCCTCTTTTATTTTCAGATAAATCTTCTGCTTTTCTGTTTACGGATAGTTCGTAAACTTTCCATTAGCAGCAGACAAACCCGAAACGGCGCGGTACAATGAGGGTGGAAGTTATGAATGAACACCCTTTTGCGTGCCGTTTCTGACTGGAAAGGAGGCTGCTGTGTCAGAGATTCAGAACGGTACCGAGAAAAGGCCTTTGGAGTGCCGCACCTATACGGTCAATGACATTGCCGTGATCTTAGGTGTCAGCCAGGCACGGGCATATAGCCTTGTGCGGGAGGACCTTTTCAAAAGCGTACGAATTGGCAACGCCATACGGATTTCCAAGCGGTCGTTCGACCACTGGCTGGAGTCACTTGACCTGTGACACAAGAAAGGAAGGTTCGTTATGGCATCCATCATCAAAAGAAAGAAAAACTATTCCATCGTCTACACCTATGTGGACGAGAACGGCGAGACCAAGCAGAAGTGGGAGACGCGCTCCAGCTATCAGGACGCATTGAAGCGCAAGGCGGAGGTGGAGAATCAGAAAACCACCCGGTCTTTTCTCCCGCCCAGCAATCAAAGTATCTCGGAGTTTCTGCTGGACTTCGTCTCCCTCTACGGCGAAAAGCGGTGGGGCGTTTCCATGTATGACAGCCAAAACTCCCTGATCGCCAACTACATCAACCCCATCATCGGGGACATGAAAGTGCAGGACATCACGCCCCGTGTGGTGGACAAGTACATCCAGACCTTGCAGAAAACCCCTGCGGTGAACACCAAGAACCACCATGCCAAAACAGAGTTCGTGACCAACGCCACTATTGACAAGATCATCAAGCTCCTCCGCTGCGCCTTCAAGCAGGCAGTCCGGTGGGAGCTGGTCCCCAAGAACCCCTTCGATAATGTGATCCTGCCCAAAGTGGAACATAAAAAGCGGGACATCTGGACTGCCGATATGATCCGCACCGCCCTGGATCAGTGTACGGACGGGAAACTCTATGTGGCAATGAATCTGGCCTTTGCCTGTTCCATGCGCATGGGTGAGATCATGGGGCTGACCTGGAGCAATGTCCATATCTCCGACGAGGACATCGCCGCTGACAATGCCTATGTCTACATCGACAAGGAGCTGACGCGGGCCTCCAAGCGGGCCATTGAAATGCTGGGGCATCGGGATGTCTACTATGTGTTCCCGCCCCTGTTTGCCAACACCAGCACCCGGATCATCCTGAAGAAGCCAAAGACCGATTCCAGCATCCGCAAGGTGTGGCTGCCCAAGACTCTGGCCTACATTCTGCTGGAATGGAAGAAGTCCCAGGACGAACTGAAAGAGATGCTCCGGGACGAGTATCAGGACTACGACCTGGTGGTGGCGCTGCCCAACGGGCGCCCCTGTGAGGATCGGGTGCTTCTGAAGGAGTTTGAGAAGCTGCGGGAGAAGGCGGGGCTGCCCAAAGTGGTCTTTCATTCCCTCCGTCATTCCAGCACCACCTACAAGCTGAAACTCAACCACGGTGACCTGAAGGCCACCCAGGGCGACACGGGCCACGCCCAGATCGACATGATCACCAGCGTGTATGCCCACATTCTGGACGAGGACCGAAAGGTAAACGCCCAGAAGTTCGAGGACGCCTTCTACGCCAGCGCCAATCCCGACCTGCGGACGGTGCGCCCTCCGGCAAAGACCAGGGGGCCGAAGGAGCCGGAGCGCGTGTCGCTGGACTTGGAGGCCCTGGTGGAACAGCTCCGCAAGTCGCCGGAACTGGCCAACACACTGGCCGCATTGCTGGCGTCGGCCCCATCCGGAAAATAGTTCGGAAAAATCGTATTAGCAAATCCCCGATTTTCATTAGCAAACCCGGAAAAAATGTTCGAAGCCAATTAGCAGGGATACAGCGGAAAATGTATAAAATCGTTCCGGCGGAGCGGCAAGGCCGTTCAAAAGGGACGATAACAAAAAACCGCTGTAAACCATCAAAAAACGGCTTACAGCGGTCATTTTTGGCACCCCCGGCGAGACTCGAACTCACTACATTCCGCTTAGGAGGCGGACCCTCTATCCTGGTGAGGTACGGGGGCATATACAGAAATTATTCAGTTATACAAGGCTTCGGGATTCGAACGGTTCCATTGTTAGGAGGCGATCGCTCTATCCTGCTGAGCTATCGGGGCATGAAATTGAAGTTTATTGTACCCGCTTTTCCCGTCTCTGTCAATGAGGGAGCCGGCAGGAGGCCTTGCAGACGAAAAGAAGAGGCTCCTTTCTTGTTGGAAAGGAGCCTCTCGTGCGGCACATTCACGCGATGAACCGGACCCGGATGACGTTTTCCAGGTTTTTTACATCCTGGATTACGGCCCCGTCAATCTGAGAACCCAGGTCTACGATGGTATAGGCGTAGTCGCCCCGGGACTTGTTGCTCATGTTCTCCACGTTCACCCCGTCCCGGGACAGCAGGGCGGTGATGTTGGCCAGCATGGCCGGCACGTTCCGGTGCAGGATGCACAGCCGGCAAACGCCGCTGCGCTCCTGGCTGACGGCAGGCATGTTGACGCTGTTGCGGATATTGCCGTTTTCCAGATAGTCCTTCAGCTCATCCACCGCCATGACGGCACAGTTCTGCTCGCTCTCCGGCGTGGAGGCGCCCAGGTGGGGCATGGCGATGACGTGGGGCGCGCCCACCAGACGGTTGTTGGGGAAGTCGGTAATATAGGCCGCCACCCAGCCGGTGTCCAGGGCGGCGAGCATGGCGTCGTCGTCCACGATCTCGCCCCGGGCCAGGTTGATGAAACGGACGCCCCGCTTCATGGCGGCGATGGCCTTGGCGTCGATCATATGCTCGGTCTTGGCGGTGTAGTGGATGTGGACGGTGATATAGTCGGAGCGCTTGTAGAGCTCGTTGATATCCTTGACCACCCGGATGTGCCGGTCTAGCCGCAGAGCGGCATCCACGGACAGGAAGGGGTCGTAGCCGTAGACATCCATGCCCATGGACAGGGCAATGTTTGCCACCAGCGAGCCGATGGCGCCCAGGCCGATGACGCCCAGGGTCTTTTTATAGAGCTCCGGCCCCACGAAGGCGGCCTTGCCCTTTTCCACCACGGTGGTCACGTCCACACCGGTATCCACCTGCTTACGGACCCAGTCGATGGCGCCGGGCACGTCCCGGGAGCCCATCAGCATGGCGCACAGCACCAGCTCCTTCACGGCGTTGGCATTGGCGCCGGGGGTGTTGAACACCACGATGCCCTGCTCGGAGCAGCGGTCCAGAGGAATGTTGTTGACGCCGGCGCCGGCCCGGGCGATGGCCAGCAGGTTGGCGGGGAAGTCGTAGTCCAAGAGTTTGGCCGAGCGGACCAGAATGCCGTCCTCCTGCGTCTCGGCGTCGGAGACGGTGTAGTGCTCCGGCTCCAGCCGGTTCAGGCCCACGGGGGAGATCTTGTTGAATGTCTTGATACGGTACATGGCGAAAAATGCCTCCTGGGGTGGTCCCAGCGGACCACGGTTACTTGCGGGGAACGTGCGGCGCTGGCGCCGCTTCCACCGCAGCACTTTTATTATAGTGTCGCCGGAAAGGATGGGTCAATGGAGGGGAAACCAAAAAACACTGGACGGGGCAGGGGGTTCTTTGTGGAAAAAGGTAATACTTTTTCGGGACGGAGCGCACTGACGGAAAAGTTGGGAAAAAATTTAAAAAAATGTGAGATATTATATTGAAAAGTCAAAAAAAGCGGACTATAATATTTAGCCGTATGTGAAAAACAGGCGCGCCCCCGGGGCCTGCCGTTAAGGAGACGAATATATGAAGAATGAACATTTGAGAAACGTCGCCATCATCGCCCACGTTGACCACGGCAAGACTACGCTGGTGGACGAGATGCTCAAGCAGGGCGGCGTCTACCGGGAGAACCAGGAAGTGGTGGACCGGGTCATGGACTCCGGCGACCTGGAGCGGGAGCGGGGCATCACCATCCTGGCCAAGAACACCGCCATCCGCTACAAGGACGTGAAGATCAACGTGGTGGACACCCCGGGCCACGCCGACTTCGGCGGCGAGGTGGAGCGCATTTTGAAGATGGTCAACGGCGTCATTCTGCTGGTGGACGCCGCCGAGGGCCCCATGCCCCAGACCCGCTTCGTGCTGAGCAAGGCCCTGGAGCTGGGCCACCGGGTCATCGTGGTGGTCAACAAGATCGACCGGCCCGACCAGCGCATCCACGAGGTGGTGGACGAGGTGCTGGAGCTGCTGATGGACCTGGACGCCACGCCCGAGCAGCTGGACAGCCCCATGCTGTTCTGCTCCGGCCGCAACGGCACCGCCTCCTACTCTCCCGAGACCGTGGGCACCGACCTCACGCCCCTCTTTGAGACCATTCTGGAGTATATCCCCGCCCCCGAGGCGGATGTGGACCAGCCCTTCCAGATGCTGGTCAGCTCTATCGACTACAACGACTTCGTGGGCCGTATCGCCATCGGCCGCATCGAGCGGGGCACCCTGAAGCAGAACCAGGAGATCGCCGTGTGCAACTACCACGACCCCGAGGCCGTGCTGCGCAAGGCCAAGGCCACGGCCATCTATGAGTTCGAGGGCCTGGCCCGGAACGCCGTCACCGAGTCCACCGCCGGCAACATCATCGCCATGAGCGGCATCGGCGACATCACCATCGGCGACACCATCTGCGACCCCTCCGCCGTGGAGGCGCTGCCCTTCGTGAAGATCTCCGCTCCCACCCTGGAGATGACCTTCTCCGTCAACGACTCTCCCTTCGCAGGTAAGGAGGGCAAGTTCGTCACCTCCCGCCAGCTGCGGGACCGGCTGTACCGGGAGACGCTGAAGGACGTGTCCTTAAAGGTCAGCGACACCGACAAGGAGACCGCCTTCAACGTGGCCGGCCGGGGCGAGATGAGCCTCTCCATCCTGATCGAGACCATGCGCCGGGAGGGCTACGAGTTCCAGGTCTCTCCCGCCCGCGTGCTGTACCAGGAGATCGACGGGGTCAAGTGCGAGCCCATCGAGCGGCTGGTGGTGGACGTGCCCGGCGACTGCGTGGGCGCCGTCATCGAGAAGCTGGGCAGCCGCAAGGCGGACCTGGTGGAGATGACCCCCGTGGGCGAGCGGATGAAGATCGAGTTCCTGATTCCCGCCCGGGGCCTGTTCGGCTACCGCAGCGACTTCATGACCGACACCAAGGGCGAGGGCATCATGGCCTCCGTGTTCGACAGCTACGCCCCCTACAAGGGCGACATCTCCCGCCGGGGCACCGGCTCCATGATCTCCTTCGAGACCGGCGAGTCCATCACCTACGGCCTGTACAACGCCCAGGAGCGGGGCACGCTGTTCATTGGTGCCGGCGTGCCGGTCTACGGCGGCATGATCATCGGCGTCAGTCCCCGCAGCGAGGATATCACCGTCAACATCTGCAAGAAGAAGCAGCTGACCAACATGCGGGCCTCCGGCTCCGATGAGGCGCTGCGCCTGGTGCCTCCCCGCCAGCTGAGCCTGGAGCAGTGCCTGGAGTTCCTGGCCGACGACGAGCTGCTGGAGGTCACCCCCAAGAGCCTGCGGATGCGCAAGTCCATCCTGGATCACGAAAAGCGGATGAAGGCTCTTCACGGGAAAAAGTAAACATTCGTACTGAGAGCCCCCGCCTGGACCAGGCGGGGGCTCTTTTATAAAATTTTCCCTCTTCAGAGGGAACTTTTCCCGGTCTGTGTCCGTCTGTATGAGCAAAGGGAGCAAAGGCTCCACCCCAAACGGGAAAGGATGATCGATATGATGAAACGATTTTTAAGAGGTCTGTCCCTGCTGCTGTGCATGGCGATGCTGACTGTGCCCGCGCTGGCGGCAGAGACGGAGAAAGACCCTGCGGCGGACCGCCTGGGTCCTGTGATGGTCTGGGGCACGCTGTCTCGCCTGGAGAGCGGCGGCCTGCTGGTGGAAAACAGCAGTGACGGCCTCAGTGAGGTGGTCCTCCACGGAGAGGACATCATCTGCCTGGATGCCGTCACCGGCGAAAGCGTGGATATTGACAGTCTGAAGGACGGCGATCTCATTTATGCCTGGGTGGGACCGGCTATGACCTTGAGCCTGCCGCCCCAGGCCACGGCGCTGCTGATCCTCACCAATATCCCCGCCGATTACGCGGTGCCCCAGTTCTATGAGATCGTATCCGTGACGCCCCAGGCTGTGCCCGCTATTGAGCCCCCTCCGGCCCTGACCTGGACCGAGGTCACTGCCGCCGGCGGCAAGGTGCTGAAGATCACCGACAAGGCCGAGCTGACCCCCTACCGCACCAAGAACATCGTCCGCCTGGAGGACCTGATCCCCGGGACCCGGATCCTGGTCTGGTCCGACAGCAAGGGCGAGGCTACCAAAGTCCTGGTGTTCCCCTACCAGTACAAGGGCTATGTGAACTGCTTTGAGGACGGCACCGTGACCCTGAACGGCGCCGCCCTGGCCCAGAAGGCCAAGGTCACGTCTGAGGGCGAGACGCTGCTGCCGGTCCGGGCGATGGCCGAGGCCCTGGGCATGAACGTCCGCTGGGATGCGGCCAAGGGCGCTGTGGTGACGTACAGTGAGGAACTGGCCCCCGAGAACTGGGCCTCCGAGGCGCTGCTGTCCGCCGTGCCCGGCGGCGCCGTGTACGGCTATGAGGCTGACGGCACCTCCTTCGAGGCGGGCGGCACCTGCGTCATTGAAAACGGCGTCACCTATCTGTCCGAAACCGTTCTGCTGAATCTGCTGGACCTGTATCTGGCTGTGTGATTTGATCTCGTCGTCCCCATTGCCGGGCCGCCCGTAAGGCGGCCCGGTTTTTCTTGACAAGGGAGGTCTATTGTTATAGACTAAAGACAAGAGGTCGATAAAAATAGACCAAGGGAGGGCGGACCATGGAGCGGTATCATCTCAGCGACAGTGAGTACCGGTTTTTGCAGGTGGTGTGGGCGGCGGAGCCCGTGGGCTCCGGACGGCTGGTGGAGCTGTGCCGGGAGCAGCTGGGCTGGAAGAAGTCCACCACGTATACGGTTTTGAAGAAGCTGTGCGAAAAGGGGATCCTCCGAAATGAGAGCAGCACTGTCGCGGCGGCGGTGCCCCGGGCGGCCGTGGATCACCATGCGGCGGAGGGGTTCGTGGACAAGACCTTCGGCGGGTCCCTGCCGGGGTTTCTCACCGCCTTTATGGGCGGGCGGAAGCTGACGGAGGGGGAGGCGGAGGACCTCAAGCGCCTCATCGATCAGTATAAGGAGGGGTGAGCATGGAACTGCTGACAGCGGTATTTTCCAGGCTCCTCTCCATGGCCCTGACGGTCCTGCCGGTGATAGTCGCGGTGCTGCTGGTGCGTCTGGCTCTTCAGTGGGCGCCCCGGAAGTACAGCTACGCGTTGTGGCTGGCGGTGGGGTTCCGGCTGGCGTGCCCCGTCAGCACCGAGGACTTGTGGAGCATTTTTGAGCTGCCGGGGCTGTATGAGCTGGCGGAGACCACCGGCGCCGTGGGCACCGGGATGGTGGACGAGCTGCCCCGGGTGGCGGCAGCCCTGGCCCCGGCGGCGCCGTCTGTCACCGCCCCCGCCGTATCGGGCGGCGCCGTGAGCGTCCCCTCTGTTCCGGTGGAGGAGGCGGCACAGGCGATCCCTCTTCTTTCGGACTCCGGTGCCATTTCCTGGAGCCGGCTGCTGCTTCAGATCGGAGCGGTGGTGTGGCTGCTGGGGGTGATCGCCCTGCTGGCGGTGGGAGTCCTCAGCCTGGTGCGCCTGCGGCGCCGCCTGGCGGGGGCCGTCTGGTGCGGCGGCGAGGTGTGGGAGAGCGAGGCAGTGCCCACGCCCTTCGTTCTGGGCTTTTTCCGGCCCCGGATCTACCTGCCGCCGGGCCTGACCGGCACGGAGCGGACCTGCGTTCTGGTCCACGAGCGCCATCACATCCGCCGCGGCGATCCCTGGTGGAAGCTGCTGGGGTGGTGCATTCTGGCGGCATACTGGTGGGACCCGGCGGTGTGGCTTTGCTGGGTGCTGTTCTGCCGGGACATGGAGATGAGCTGCGACGAGGCGGTGCTCTCCGCCCTGGGAGACCAGACGAAAACCGGGTACAGCGAGGCGCTGGTGTCCTTCGCCCTGACCCGGCGGGTGCCGGCGGCCCTGGCCTTTGGGGAACACGACGCCGCCCGGCGGGTCAGACACGTGCTGAACTGGAAGAAGGAGACGCCCCGCATCGGCTTTCTGGCCTTTGCGGCGGTATTCCTGGCGGTCACGGCCTGCATCAGCAATCCCGCTCCGCGGCCGGACAGCGGCTTTGTCCGGGGCACGGAGGGAACGGACGGAGTCTGGTCCCTGGAGTATCAGTTCCCCGAGGACACCCGCTCCTTCGTCTTTTACCGGGAGGTCTACCGCTATGGGGAACTGGAGGACCGCTCCTGCATGGTCATGGACGGCATGGCCGCCGACGGCGAGGGCGTCACAAAGCGGGAGGGCGCCTTCCCCCTGGAGATCTTCCGGGAGGACGGCAAGACCGGCGTGCGCTTTTCCTCCGGCTCCTTCCCCACGCTGATGCCGGAGGCGGACGGCTGTGAACTGGTGTCCTGGACCTATATCCGGGAGCAGACGGAGCTGTGGCTGGGAGACAGCGCCGCCATCGCGGCAGTGCTTTACAGCGACGCCGAGACGGGCATTCCCGCCATGTCCTGTGACGCTCTGAATCAAGGGGA
Source organism: Dysosmobacter sp. Phy (assembly GCF_054476235.1). NCBI lineage: Bacteria > Bacillati > Bacillota > Clostridia > Eubacteriales > Oscillospiraceae > Dysosmobacter > Dysosmobacter sp. Phy. The sequence goes on along the minus strand of NZ_CM136997.1, from coordinate 540,178 downwards.
CCCGGCGGAGCTGCTGGCCGCCTGTCCCGTGGCGGTGGTGCTGCGGCTGGCGGTGTCCCGACAGATGGCGGACACGCTGGCGGAGCGGATCGAGACCGGCGTCATCGGCCTGCCCGCCGTGCTGTACGGACTGCGGATGGACCGGGCGCTGGAGGGAGACCTGCCCACCCTGCCCCTGGGGGAGACGCTGCATCAGGACCTTGCCGGTGTCCGGGCCATTCTGGAGACGCTGGGGGTGCCGGACCTGGAGAACTGCACCTTGGAGCTGGGGATCCATCCCCTCTATGAGGACGCGGGAACGCTGCGGGTATTCTGCGAGAGCCCGGCGGACCTGGAGGCGTATCAGAACGCCATGATCACCGCCTCCAAGGTGGTGCCGGCCCTGGTGGGAGACGTGGACCAGGTGATGTACGGCTATGGGCGGGACGGCGGCCGGAACTGGCAGACGCTTTACACCAAGGACGGCTCATACAGTCTGGACAAGTTCGCACGGGAATTGGGCTGGCGGGATATCCATACCCTGGGGCAGACCCTGGCGGGCCTCCAGGCGCTGGTGGACGACTTGTGGGAGGATCTCCCTGCCGTCACCGCCTCAGACACTCTGGCCCAGCGGCTGTGGGCGCTGCGGGATGGCTCTGAAATGGAGCTGGAGAAGATTTTGCTGGACCAGGGAATTCCCGGTGTGGATGGTCAGCCCTCCTGGGTCCCGGCGGGGAGCCGTACCATCGCCCGAACGGATGCCCAGACCCTCTCTTTCCGCTTTGACGATCCGGAGGCGGATACCCAGGCGGTTGGGCGGGCCATGGAAAAGAAGGCGGTGGTGCTGCTGGCGCTGCGGGAGGAACTGACGAAGGTGATCTGGGAGTGGACGCCGGAGGGCTCGGACGCCCCGGCTGCCACCGGGGAATTGACGGCGGCGAAAGCCGACGAACTGCTGGCTGCGGCAGGCATGACGGACGGCGTCAAGGCCATGGGGGCCTCTCCTGCCGCCTTGGCGCAGTTGCTGGAGTGGCTGGAGAACTGGACGGCGTTCCAGCCCTTGACTGCCGGGGAGCTGTACGACATGGCCCGGACGCTGACGCCGGAGGCCATGGCGGCGGAGGTGGTGTGCCGGGGCCCCTGGGCGGATCCCTATCTGGAGGGGGCCTTCACCGTATCATGGGAGGGAGACGGGCTGCTTCTGCAATTTACAACGGAGGACGCCTGGGAGCGGGCTGTCTCCGTGAACCGCCTGGCCAGCGACGGTCTGCTGCTTCTGGCGCTGTATCCCCAGCTCCGGGAGGTCCGGGCCTGGTCGCCGGACGGACGCAGTTACACCTGGGTGACGCCGGAGACCGCCGAGCGGAGCCTGCCGGAGGGAATGACCATCGGGGACTGCGGCGCCTCGCCGGAGGCCTTCGCCGCTCTGGTGGAACTGCTGGCGGCCAATGCGCCCGCCTCCACCCGGGAGGAGCCCTTCACGGACATTCTGGGCTACGACGGCGTGCTGGTGACGGTGACCACCCTGTACGGATGGAGCCAGCGGACCTATTACGCCGTGTCCGATGGCGGCAGCCGGACCGCCGTCGCGGCCAGCTTCGGCTATGGAGAGCCGGAGGACTATACCGTGGACCTGGACGGGGACGGGGCAGAGGAGCTGGTGTGCAACGTCACCTTCGGCGCCGACGGCGGCAGGGAAGTCTATGTGTACCAGCGCCGGGACGGCGGGGTATATCTGGGCACCTGTCGTTTTGAGGAACTGCCGGACTTTGTCCCCGGCGGAGGGCTGAACAATTGGGTGGAATACGACTTGGACGCCGGCTGCTTCCGGCTGCACTACCGGACCAGCGGGGCGGAGGAATTCGCGGAGGTGGAAGCGCGGGGCCTGGAGGGGCTGAGCTTTGAAAAATTCTCCCTCTGAGATGGCGAAGCCTTGACAAACGGAGCCGCAGCCCCCATGATGGAGTCAGCAGATGACCATCGTGGAAAGGAGTTCACCCCATGAAATACGATTTCGACCAGATCATCGACCGCTCCCGGAACCACTCTGCCAAGTACGACGAGCGGGTGAAGAAATTCGGCACCGACGACGTGATCCCGCTGTGGATCGCGGATATGGATTTCAGAACGGCCCAGCCCGTCATCGACGCTCTGGAGGCCCGGGCCCGGGAGGGCATCTGGGGCTACACCGCCCGGCCGGAGAGCTACTTTGCCGCCATCCGGGCCTGGCAGAAGCGCCGCAACGGCTGGGACATCGACCCCGCCCTCATGAGCTTCTCCCTGGGCGTGGTCCAGACCCTCAGCGCCTGCGTGAAGCTGTTCACCCCCCAGGGCGGCAGCGTACTGATCCAGACCCCGGTGTACTCCGAGTTCTACGACATGACCGAGGCCTGGAACCGCACCGTGGTGGAGAACCCCCTGGTGGAAAAGGACGGGAAGTGGACCGTGGACTGGGCGGACTTTGAGGAGAAGCTGAAGATCTCCGACCTCTTTCTCCTGTGCTCTCCCCACAACCCCGTGGGCATCGTGTGGACCGAGGAGGAGCTGCGGCGGATGATGGAGCTGTGCCTGAAGTACCACGTGCCGGTGGTCTCCGACGAGATCCACTCCGACCTGATCTTCCACGGCAAAAAGCACATCCCCACGGCGTCTCTCTCCCCGGAGATCGCCGCCAACGTCATTACCGGCATCTCCGGCACCAAGACCTTCAACCTGGCGGGCCTCCAGGCCAGCACCGCCGTGTTCCCGGATGCCCACAAGAAGGCGGTGTTCGACAAGTTCTGGATGAACATGGACATCCACCGCAACAACGCCTTCTCCCTGACCGCCATGGAGGCGGCCTTTACCGGCGGCGAGGAGTGGCTGGAGCAGCTGCTGCCCTACCTCTCCGACAACTTCGACTTCGTGGTGGACTACTGCGAAAAACATATCCCCAAGATCAAGACCTTCGCCCCGGACGCCACGTATCTCATGTGGCTGGACTGCCGGACCCTGGGCCTTACCAATCAGCAGCTCCACGACTTCATGATCCAAAAGGCCAAGCTGGGCCTCAACGACGGCTGCTCCTTCGGGCGGCAGCTGGAGGGGTTCATGCGCCTCAACGCCGCCTGCCCCCGGGCTACGCTGCGGCGGGCCATGGAGCAGCTGGAGGCGGCCGTCAACAGCCTGTGACGGCGCAGAAAAACGCAGAAAGACCGTGTCCGAAAGGGCACGGTCTTTTTTACGCAGAGCGGCTCAACGCTCCCGTTTTTTCGGCCACAGCAGGCTGACGCCGGAGAGCAGCAGATAGATCCCGAAGGGCTTTCGCAGCGCAGCGGGGTCCGCCGCCGTGGCCAGCCAGGCTCCGGCCGCCGCTGCGGCCACGGCCCAGGGGATGGCGGCCCGGAGGGAGGGCCTGTCCAGGCAGCCGCTGCGGGCGTGGCACACCAGGGCACTGGCGGCGGTGGGCAGAAAGAACAGCAGATTGATGCCCTGGGCTGTCCGCTGATCCACGTCCAGCAGCAGCGTCATCACCAGCAGCAGCAGCGTCCCGCCGCCCACGCCCCAGGCGGAGAGGATCCCGGCCCCCAGTCCGCAGGCCAGGGCCAGCAGCCACGCTGTCACAGCAGATACCTCACGCCGCCGTAGAAGAGAAAGGCGGCGAAGAGCCACTTCAAAACCGCGGTAGGCACCTTGCCGTACAGCCGCCCGCCGATCCAGCCGCCGATCAGGCCGCCCAGCAGGTAGGGCAGGGCCGCTTCCAGATCCAGCTGCCCCCGCAGCAGGTACACCGCCGCCGACACCAGGCACACAGGGAAGATCACTCCCACGCAGGTGGCGTACAGCTGCCGCTGGGTCAGGCCGCCCCACCGGGCCAGGATGGGCAGCAGCACCATGCCGCCGCCTCCGCCGAACAGCCCGTTGGCAAGGCCCGCCGCGGCTCCGCCCAGCCGGGCGGGCCATGGATGGGTTTTCGTGAGACCGCCTCCCCTCCGCTGTGGTATGTAAGGCCGGACCTTGGGAGGCCAAAGGGGCTCCCAAAGCCCGGCGGGATGAGAGGGTTCCTGTCTGTCCCGGTCACGGCGCCGCGAGGCGCCTGCTTCCGGTGGAGCGGGGCCTTATTTCATCTGGAAGCTCTGGCAGTCGGTGCACTCCATCTTGGTGGGGTTGGTCTCGTGGGTGCCGACGCTGATGCTGGTCAGGCCGCAGTAGTCCTGGTTCTGGCAGTGATGGGCGCAATTGCTGACCGTGCACTTGATGCTCTGGTTGGGGGTGCAGGCGCCGTTGGTGCAATCCTTCATATACGTGATCCTCCTGCGTGATAAATCTTTTGGCTTTCGCCGCAGGTAGTGTGTGCCGCGGACCGGAAATTATGCGCTGCCAAACAGACGCAAGCCGGCGCCGGCGGTCTTTGGAACAAGCGGGAGTGCTGAGAGCCATGAAAAAAGGCCGCCTGAACAGGCGGCCTTGATCGTTTCAAAAATTCAGATCCCCAGAAGCGCCGTGGCAAACTGGAAATAGATCAGCAGAGAGATGGAGTCCACGATGGTGGAGATGAAGGGGGAGGCCATGACCGCCGGGTCAAAGCCCGCCTTTTCCGCCAGCAGCGGCAGGGAGCAGCCCACCAGCTTGGCGCACAGCACCGTACCCACCAGCGTGCAGCACACCACCAGGGCTACCGGCGCCGTCACCTCCGGATTGTTCATGAGCCAGCGGTCCACCACCATCATCTTCACGAAGTTGGCTGCCGCCAGGCAGGCGCCGCAGCACAGGGATACCCGGAATTCCTTCCACAGCACCCGCAGCAGGTCGGAGAAGCGGACCTCACCCAGAGACAGGGCACGGATTACGGCGGTGGAGGCCTGGGTGCCGCTGTTGCCGCCGGTGCCGGAGAGCATGGGGATGAAGGCGGTGAGGATGGCGCAGGCGGAGAGGGAGGACTCGAAGTGGGTGAGGATGATGCCGGTGAAGGTGGCCGAGAGCATCAATATCAGCAGCCAGGGTGTGCGGGCCTTCCAGGTCTCCAGCACGCCGGTTTTCAGATACGGCTTGTCGGAGGGGAGGATGGCGGCCATCAGCTCGATGTCCTCCGTGACCTCCTCCTGCAGGACGTCCATGGCGTCGTCAACGGTGACAATGCCCACCAGGCGGTTCTCCGTGTCCACCACCGGCAGGGCCAGGAAGTTGTACTTGCTCAGAGAGCGGGCGGTGGTCTCCTGGTCGTCCAGGGTCTGGACGGAGATGATGTTGGTCTCCATGATATCGCCGATGACGTCGTCCTCGTCGGCCAGCAATAGCGTCCGGATGGACAGCAGGCCGGTCAGGTGGCGGCGCTCGTCGGTGACGTAGCAGATGTTGATGGTCTCCTTGTCAAGACCCGTGCGGCGGATGCGCTTGAAGGCGTCCTCCACCGTCATGGTGGCCTTCAGGTCCACGAACTCCGTGGTCATGATGCTGCCGGTGGAGTCCTCCGGATACTTGAGGATCTCGTTGATGCTCTTGCGCATCTCCGGGTCCGAGTGCCGCAGGATGCGCTTGACCACACCCGCCGGCATCTCCTCCACGATGTCCACGGTATCGTCCAGATACAGCTCGTCCAGCACTTCCTTCAGCTCCGTGTTGGAAAAGCCCTGGATCAGCATTTCCTGCTGGTCGCTGTCCAGCTCCACGAACACCTCCGCCGCCTGCTCCTTGGGCAGCAGGCGGAAGGCCAGGGGCAGCGCGTGTTCCTCCAGCTCGGCAAAGAGCTGGGCGACATCTGCCGCCTCCAGCGGCAGCAGCAGGTCCCGCAGGTCGGCGTATCGTTTTCGGGCTACGTAGTCCTCGATTTTTTCCAGCAGCTCCGTCCGTTCATCCTCAAACATCCCGCGGGACCTCCTCTCTGATCGGCGATCATTTTTTGCCCGGAAAAACAAAAAGCCCCACAGCCGTCCGACCGGTACGGCTGAGGGGGAGATCCCTCTCCAAAAACGGAAATCCGCCCTGGCGGGTTTTCGTCGCCGTTCAAGCTTTAGCCTCACAAGGCGGTGAAATCGCGTTAGATGATACCTTCGTGTTCGATATCGCCTGTTCAAACCATCTCATGATGTCTCCATCACTCCGCGGCAGCGATCCATATCCCTGTGGTAGCCTTACCTACCGGACCCTATGCAGTTTTTCCGCAATCTACTGTTTATATTATGACAATTTATGGGCGCTGTCAAGGCGGGGCGGGGATTTGAAGGGAATTTTACATCCCGGATTCCCCTTGTGGGAGAACAGGGGTTGTGATATAATAATACGATTCCAAGTTTACGATTCCAAGTTTTCCGAGGGCGGGGAGAGGAGGGCGCTTGATGGGCATTCACGACGGCCACCGGGAGAAGATGCGCCGGCGGTTCCTGCAGGGCGGACTGGACGCCTTTGCGGACCACGAGGCCCTGGAGCTGCTGCTGTACTACGCCATCCCCCGCCGGGACACCAACCCCATCGCCCACGCCCTGATGGACCGGTACGGGTCCCTCTCCGCCGTGCTGTCCGCTCCTGTGGAGGACCTTCAGAAGGTGGAGGGCATCGGAGAGAGCGCTGCCATTTTGCTGCGTCTGGCGCCGCTGCTGGCCCGGAAGGCCCGCCTGGCGGAGAGCGAAAAGGAGACCATCCTCAACTCCTCGGAGCGGGCGGGACGATACCTGCTGGAGCGGTTTGCCGGGGAGACCCATGAGGTCATCTACCAGCTGTGCCTGGACCGCAAGGGAAAGCTGCTGGCCTGCAAGCGGCTGGCCGAGGGCGGTGTGGCCGGCGCGGATCTGAACATCCGGCAGATGGTGTCCAACGCCCTGCTGACCTCCGCCAGCGCCGTGATCCTCTCCCACAACCACCCCAGCGGCGTGGCCTTGCCCTCGCCGGAGGACTATGCCACCACAGACCGGGCCAAAGAGGCCCTGGCTACTATCGGCGTGGAGCTGGCGGATCACATCATCGTGGCCGACGGGGACTTTGTGTCCATGGCGGACAGCGGCTACCTGGGGTAAATGGGGGGCAGGGGGTTTCTGCCGTGTTTGACGAAGAAGAAAATCGAACAAATGTTGCGATTTTTCGGCGGCTGTGATAGGATGGCCGTGACGGAAAACCGGATGGATTTGTGGAGATACTGCTGTTACGCCGAAATTTGAAGCAGCCTCTGAATACGAGCCCTCCGGCGAGCCCCATAAAGGCTCCGCCTCTGCGGGGACCCCTTAACAGGAAATGACCGGGCAGGCGGGGCCCGGTCCAAGGTTTTGCCACAGGCAAGACACTTGTACGCCGCCGGTGCGGCGGGGCCCCCAAGAGGCCCGGCTGGCCGCCGACCGAGACTGGAACATACAGCGGAGAGGAAACTATGCCGAAATTTGAAGTGGTCTCTGAATACAAGCCCTCCGGTGACCAGCCGGAGGCCATCGCCGCCCTGGCGGCGGGGATCGAGAACGGATTGAAGGAGCAGGTGCTGCTGGGCGTCACCGGCTCCGGCAAGACCTTCACCATGGCCAAGGTCATCGAAAAGGTCCAGCGGCCCACTCTGGTCCTGGCCCACAACAAGACCCTGGCGGCCCAGCTGTGCGCCGAGTTCAAGGAGTTCTTTCCCAACAACGCCGTGGAGTACTTCGTCTCCTACTACGACTACTACCAGCCGGAGGCGTATATCCCCCACACCGACACCTATATCGCCAAGGACGCCTCCACCAATGACGAGATCGACCGGCTGCGGCTCAGTGCTACCTGCGCGCTGCTGGAGCGGCGGGACGTGATCGTGGTGTCCTCCGTGTCCTGCATCTACGGCCTGGGCGAACCGGACGACTTCGCCAAGCTGGTGGTGTCCCTCCGGGTGGGAGCCCAGTGGGACCGGGACGAGCTGCTGCGGCGGCTGGTGGAGATCCGCTACGAGCGCAACGACATCGCCTTTGAGCGGAACATGTTCCGGGTCCGGGGGGACACGGTGGAGCTGTACCCGGCCTACTACCGGGACCACGCCATCCGGGTGGAGTTCTTCGGGGACGAGATCGACCGCATCAGTGACTTCAACCCCCTCACCGGCACGGTCAACCGTGTGCTGAACCATATCGCCATCTACCCCGCCAGCCACTATGTCACCACCAAGGAGAAGATGGACAAGGCCATCGGCCAGATCCGCACGGAGCTGGAGGACCAGGTGAAGGTGTTCACCGACAATGGGCAGCTGGTGGAGGCCCAGCGGATCCGTCAGCGGACGGAGTACGACATGGAGATGATGGCGGAGCTGGGCTACTGCTCCGGCATCGAGAACTACTCCCGCATCATCTCCGACCGGCCCGCAGGGTCCGCCCCCATGACGCTGCTGGACTTCTTCCCGGATGATTTTATCCTGTTTGTGGACGAGAGCCACGTGACGCTGCCCCAGGTCCGGGCTATGTACAACGGCGATCACGCCCGGAAGGACTCCCTGGTAAAGTACGGCTTCCGGCTGCCCTGCGCCTACGACAACCGGCCGCTGAAATTTGAGGAGTTCGAGGAGCGGATCGGCCAGGCGGTGTTCGTCTCCGCCACGCCCGGCCCCTACGAGCGGGAGCGGGCGGACCAGGTGGTGGAGCAGGTGATTCGGCCCACGGGACTGCTGGATCCCAGGGTGGAGGTCCGGCCCGTGGAGGGGCAGATCGACGATCTCATGGACGAGATCCGCGCCCGCGCTGCCAAAAACGAGCGGGTCCTGGTGACCACCCTCACCAAGAAGATGGCGGAGGACCTGACGGAGTATCTGAAAAATGCCGGCATCCGGGTGCGGTACATGCACTCCGATGTTCAGACCATCGAGCGCATGGAGATCATCCGGGACCTGCGCCTGGGCGAGTTCGATGTGCTGGTGGGCATCAACCTCCTGCGGGAGGGCCTGGACCTGCCGGAGGTGAGCCTGGTGGCCATTCTGGACGCCGACAAGGAGGGCTTCCTCCGGTCCGAGACCAGCCTGATCCAGACCATCGGCCGGGCGGCCCGGAATGCCGAGGGTCTGGTCATCCTCTACGCCGACGAGATCACCCCCTCCATGCGGGCCGCCATGGACGAGACGGAGCGCCGCCGGAAGATCCAGGACGAGTTCAACCGGGCTCACGGCATCGTGCCCAAGACCATTGTCAAGGACGTGCGGGAAATCCTGGAGATCTCCAAGACCGCCGGGGAAGAGCCCGGCAAGGGCCGCCGCAAGCGCAAGCTCTCCGACCAGGAGCGGGCGGCGGAGATCGCCAAGCTGGAAAAGGAAATGAAGGAAGCGTCCAAAATGTTGGAGTTCGAGTACGCGGCAGTGCTGCGTGACCGGATCATTGAATTGAGAGGGCAGCAGTAGCTTCCTTCATTTTCGGGGCCCCGCACTGCGGGGCGCGCCTGAGGCGCGTCAAGCGCTTTGCCCGAGAGGGCAAAGCCTTGAAATCGGCCGGATTCACTCCGGACGATTTGAGTGAAATCAAAGGGTTCCCGCATGGCGGAGCCATGTGGGACAATGAAGGAAGCGTCCAAAATGTTGGAGTTCGAGTACGCGGCAGTGCTGCGTGACCGGATCATTGAATTGAGAGGGCAGCAGTAGCTTCCTTCATTTTCGGGGCCCCGCACTGCGGGGCGCGCCTGAGGCGCGTCAAGCGCTTTGCCCGAGAGGGCAAAGCCTTGAAATCGGCCGGATTCACTCCGGACGATTTGAGTGAAATCAAAGGGTTCCCGCATGGCGGAGCCATGTGGGACAATGAAGGAAGCGTCCAAAATGTTGGAGTTCGAGTACGCGGCAGTGCTGCGTGACCGGATCATCGAGCTGAGAGGGCAGTAACACTTTGTGCTCCATATATTCAGGTATTCATGCAGAAAGTCGTCTGCCTTGCTTGATTTGGAGGTGGATTGTATGATGAGAGAGCCCGAAGTAAAAGCATTGCTGGAGCAAGCTTTTGAAGCGCTGTTTCCAGGCTTTCTGATGTCCTTGTCTCGTAAACAATATGCAAAGCTCCGGATCGAGCGGGAGCAGTATACGGCGCGGGATACCTGCGGCTATGATGAGGCGCTGCTTATGCTGAGCGGCTGTGGCACTGTTATAACAAATGTGTCCAATCAGCGGATTGTGCTGTTCATAGAGAGCGGCGCTGCCCAAAGAAATCCCGCTGTGGCAGAATTGGAGTTTTTTGACCATTCCATTACAATTACCACATGGGCGAAGGAAGGGCTGATAGACCAAAAGACGGCGCACAGAGCCTTGCAGGGCATTCGGGTTTTGCTGGGCCATTGAGGATTTGGTGCCTGTGTACTGCACAGGCACTTATCAGTGCACCGGCGGGCCGGAGTGGCTGTGGGGCCCCCGTGGGGATCCGCCCCCCATTCTCTTTTTGACAGCGCCAAAAAGAGAACGGGCCGCGGCCGGTCCAAGAGAAAAAGCGCCGGGTGCCGGACTTTGCACCGCAGGCGCAAGGTCCGGCAAATACGAGAGTCGAGCGAATCGGTCCGACAGATGTTGGAAGCCTCGTCGACCCTGCGCCGTCCCCCGGTGGTCGAAATACCCCGGAGCCGCACAGACCGTGCGGCGGATGACCGGGGCGCAAGACCGCATTTGTCTCTGCTCCTGTCTCCGCGCGTTACGCGCTGCCCCAGCGGACGATGAGGGCTTTCTGATTGGGGTTGTAGGGGCGAATTCAATATCCGCCCGCTGCCTCGGTAACCATCGCACCCCGCTGTCGGCGGGCGCTGTGGGCTTTTCCGGTGGGGACCAGGCCTTTCGGCCAAACAAAAGAACGGCCCTCGGGCCGCGAAAAATTTCATCTTTGGGAGATGACGGTATGTGGTTTTTGTTTGCCCTGCTGTCGGCGGTGTTCGCTGCCCTCACGTCCATTCTGGCAAAGATCGGCATTGAGAACGTGGACTCCAATCTGGCCACGGCCATCCGCACCACCGTGGTGCTGGTGCTGGCCTGGGGCATCGTGCTGCTGACGGGAAAAATCGGAGGGCTGGCCGACATCGGCCGGCGCAGCTGGGTGTTTCTGACCCTCTCCGGCGCGGCCACGGGCCTTTCCTGGCTGTGCTACTACCACGCCCTCCAGATCGGCCAGGCCAGCCGTGTGGTGCCGGTGGACAAGTTCAGCGTGGTGATCTCCCTGGTACTGGCCTTTCTGGTGCTCCATGAGCAGCCGGACCTCAAGACCGTCCTGGGCGGCGTGCTGATCACCGCCGGGACCTTCGTGATGATCTTGTAAGCAACGGGCGGACGGCCGCCTGAATCCATGCAAAGCGAGCGTTTTACGGTGAGAGAGAACAAAAAGAGCGCCGCCGGGGCCTGCGCCTGCATCCTGGCGGCAGCGGCCCTGTGGGGCATCATCGGCGTGCGGAACCGCCGCCTGATGGCCGGAGGACTGTCCCCGGCCTCCATCGTGGTGGTGCGGAACTTCGGCGGCATGGCGCTGCTGTCGGCGGTGTTCGCCCTGCGGGACCGATCCGTGTTCCGCGTGAAGCGGGCCCATCTCAAGTACTTCTTCGGCACCGGCGTAGTGAGCGTGGTGCTGTTCACCCTGTGCTACTTCACCTGCCAGAAGCTCTGCTCCCTGGCGGTGGCCTCCATCCTGCTGTATACGGCGCCCTCCTTCGTGGTGGTGCTGTCGGCCATCCTGTGGAAGGAGCCGGTCACGAAGCGGAAGCTGGCGGCCCTGGGGCTGACGCTGGTGGGCTGCGCCCTGGTCTGCGGCGTCTTTGCCGGGGACCTGACGGTGACGGTGCCGGGGATTTTGCTGGGCCTGGGAGCGGGCTTTTTCTATGCCCTGTACAGCGTGTTCGGCCGGTACGCCCTGGCCCACTACGATTCCATGACCGTGACGGTGTGGACGTTTTTGTTCGCGGGCCCTGCGTCGCTGGTGCTGCTGCGGCCGGCGGAGATCGCGGCGGCCTTTTCCAGCCGTCCGTCCCTGTGGCTGACGGCGGCGGGGCTGGTGGCCTTCTCCACCGTAGCCCCCTACATCCTGTACACCCGGGGGCTCAGCCAGGTGGAGGCGGGCAGGGCCAGCATTATGGCAAGCCTGGAGCCGGTGGTGGCGTCCCTGGCCGGGGTGCTGGTGTTCCAGGAGCCCATGAGCGCCCTCACCGCCGGCGGCATCGTGTGCGTGCTGGCTGGCGTGTATATTCTGAGGTGAGAGAACGATGGCAAAGAAAAAAGAGGAAAAGACCAACGTCATGCGGATCCTGGATCAGAAGAAGATCCCCTACACCGCGCGGTTTTATGACGACAGCGAGGGGCCTGAGGGCACCCGGGAGTACGGCGTCCACGTGGCGGCGGCCCTGGGCCAGGACCCGGCCCGGGGCTTCAAGACCCTGGTGGCCCGGGGCGCCTCCAAGGGCATCTATGTATTTGAGGTGCCCGTGGCGGAAAACCTGGATCTGAAGAAGGCCGCCCGGGCGGTGGGGGAGAAGTCCATCGAGCTGCTGCACGTGGCGGAGATCAACGCCGTCACCGGCTACATCCGGGGCGGATGCAGCCCCGTGGGTATGAAGAAGCAGTACCCCACGGTGTTCCATGAGACGGTGCTGGACTACGACACCATCTATATCTCCGCCGGAAAGATCGGCGCGCAGGTGGAGCTGGCGCCCCGGGCCTTACTGGACCTGCTGGGAGCGGACACGGCGGACCTGATCGTGGAGCAGGGATAATCCCAGGTGCAGCCCCAGGGCAAAGGCATCGGCGGACCAGCGGAGGTAGCGGTCGAAGAAGGCGTCCTCCAGTTTCAAGCGGGCTTTCTGGTCCGGGGCACACTGCTCCAGCAGGGCGGTGATGGCATCCTCGTCGTAGTTGTCCGCTTCTTTGAGGATGGAGCAGCCGTAGCTGTCGAAGAGCTTTTCGTAGATGGGGTTCATGGAATTACCTCACAGAACATTTAATGATCTCTACATGGCTATTATAGAACATTATATGATCTGTGTCAAGGAGAAATTGTATGGAAACATTAAAGGTATTGGGTGAAAGACTGCGGGAACTGCGCAAGGAACGGAAAGCGTATCAGAAGGATATGGCGGAGTTCCTGGGAATTACAGAGGTGCATTACCGCCGTATGGAAGCAGGGAAAGTCAACCTTCCCACCTTGACATTGTGTACCCTGGCGGATTACTATGGCGTGACGACGGACTATCTGCTGGGCAGGAGCGAGACGCGGTAAGCGGCGTACTGCCTTGCTTTCCGCCCCCGGCGGGCCGGGAGGGGACTGCGGGCTCCCCGCAGGGGATCCGCCCCCATTTTCTTTTGTCTTGACAAAAGAAAATGGGGGGTGCAGTCCCCCGGGAACCTCCCGGCCTTCGGAAAAAGAATTACTCGCCGCCATTGCGCGGCATTTGAACGAAATAAAAGGAGAACCATCCCCCATGCAGGACAAGATCATCGTCAAAGGCGCCCGCGCCAACAACCTGAAAAATATCGACGTCACCATCCCCCGGGACAAGCTGGTGGTGATGACGGGCCTCAGCGGCTCCGGCAAGTCCTCACTGGCCTTCGACACCATCTACGCCGAGGGACAGCGGCGGTACGTGGAGTCTTTAAGCTCCTACGCCCGGATGTTCCTGGGGCAGATGGACAAGCCGGACGTGGACTATATCGAGGGCCTCTCTCCGGCCATCTCCATCGACCAAAAGACCACCAGCAAGAACCCCCGTTCCACTGTGGGCACGGTGACGGAGATCTACGACTACCTGCGCCTGCTCTGGGCCCGGGTGGGTACGCCCCACTGCCCCAAGTGCGGCAAGGTCATCCGCCAGCAGACCATCGACCAGATCATTGACCAGGTCCTGGCTCTGCCCGAGGGCACCCGCATCCAGGTCATGGCTCCGGTGATCCGGGGCAAGAAGGGCGAGCACGCCAAGGTGTTCGAGGATGCCAAGCGCTCCGGCTACGTCCGGGCCCGGGCCGACGGGAACCTCTACGAGCTGGACGAGGAGATCAAGCTGGAGAAGAATAAGAAGCACAACATCGAGGTCATCGTGGACCGGCTCATCATTCGTCCCGACATCCAGCAGCGGCTGACCGACAGCGTGGAGACCGCCTCCAACCTCTCCGGGGGGCTGGTGATCGTCAACCTGCTGCGGGAGGAGCAGGACCTGATGTTCTCCCAGAACTACGCCTGCGAGGACTGCGGTATCTCCATCGAGGAGCTGACCCCCCGGATGTTCTCCTTCAACAACCCCTTCGGCGCCTGCCCCACCTGCACGGGTCTGGGCAGCCAGCTGAAGGTGGACCCGGCCCTGATCGTGCCGGACGGGTCATTGTCTATCCTGGAGGGGGCCATCCAGGCCAGCGGCTGGAACAATATCCGGGGCGACGGCATCTCCCGGATGTACTTTGAGGCGTTGTCCAAAAAGTATCACTTCTCCCTGACGGAGCCCTGGGACACCCTGCCGGAGGACATCAAGGAGATCATCTTCTACGGCACCGGCGGGGAGAAGCTGGAGCTTCACTACGACCAGCCCCGGGGCAAGGGCGTTTTATACCAGCCCTTCGAGGGCATCTGCAACAACATCGAGCGCCGCTGGCGGGAGACCCAGTCCGACGCCAGCAAGCGGGAGCTGGAGGAGCTGATGGCGGAGTGCCCCTGCCCCACCTGCAAGGGCAAGCGGCTGAAAAAGGAGTCCCTGGCCGTCACCGTGGGGGATAAGGACATCGACGCTTTGACCCGCCTGTCCGTAGTGGACGAGCTCCAATGGGTAGATCGGCTGGAGCTGACGGAGCAGCAGCACCTGATCGCCGACCGGATCCTCAAGGAGATCCGGTCCCGGCTGGGCTTTCTCCAGTCCGTGGGCCTGGGATACCTGACCCTGAGCCGCAGCGCCGGGACCCTCTCCGGCGGCGAGAGCCAGCGGATCCGTCTGGCTACCCAGATCGGCTCCAGTCTCATGGGGGTCCTCTATATCTTGGACGAGCCCTCCATCGGCCTCCACCAGCGGGACAACGATAAGCTGCTCTCTACGCTCCGGAATCTCCGGGACCTGGGCAACACACTGCTGGTGGTGGAGCACGACGAGGACACCATGCGCGCCGCCGATTACCTCATCGACATCGGTCCCGGTGCCGGCATCCACGGCGGCGAGGTGGTCTCCGCCGGTACGCCGGAGGAGGTCATGGCCGATCCCAACAGCTTGACCGGCCAGTATCTCTCCGGCAAGAAAAAAATCCCGGTTCCCTCTGTGCGCCGTAAGGGCAGCGGAAAGTTCCTGAAGGTCGTGGGCGCGGCGGAGAACAACCTGCGGCACATCGACGTCACCTTCCCATTAGGAACCTTTACCGTGGTCACCGGTGTCTCCGGCAGTGGAAAGTCGTCCCTCGTCAACGAGATCCTCTTCAAGCGGCTGGGGGCGGAGCTGATGCGGATGAAGGTCCACCCCGGCAAGTGCGACCGGATCGAGGGGATCGAGTATCTGGACAAGGTGGTCAACATCGACCAGAGCCCCATCGGCCGGACGCCCCGGTCCAACCCGGCCACCTATACGGGGCTTTTCAACGACATCCGGGATCTGTTCGCCGCCACCCAGGAGGCCAAGAGCCGGGGCTACGGGCCCGGCCGGTTCTCCTTCAACGTCCGGGGCGGCCGGTGCGAGGCCTGCTCCGGCGACGGTATGCTGAAGATCGAGATGCACTTCCTGCCGGACATCTTCGTGCCCTGCGAGGTGTGCAAGGGAAAGCGGTATAACCGGGAGACCCTGGAGGTCCACTACAAGGGCAAGAACATCGCCGACGTGCTGGACATGACCGTGGACGAGGGAGTGGAGTTCTTCTCCGCCCTGCCGAAGCTGCGCAACAAGCTCCAGACCCTCCAGGATGTGGGCCTGGGGTACGTGAAGCTGGGCCAGCCCTCCACGGAGCTCTCCGGCGGCGAGGCCCAGCGGGTGAAGCTGGCCACGGAGCTGAGCAAGATCGCCACGGGAAAGACCATCTATATCCTGGACGAGCCCACCACCGGCCTCCACAGCGACGACGTGCGAAAGCTCCTGGAGGTCCTCCAGCGGCTGGTGGAGGGCGGCAACACCGTGGTGGTCATCGAGCACAACCTGGATGTCATCAAGTGCGCCGATCATCTCATCGACCTGGGCCCCGAGGGCGGCGACGGCGGCGGTACCATCGTCTGTACCGGCACGCCGGAGGAAGTGGCCGCCTGCGAGAAGAGCTATACGGGCCAGTATCTCAGACGGATGCTGGGGTAAGGCGGGGTGTCAATGGGTTGAGGTGATTTTCAGACCGATAATACCCACCAGCAAAAGTGCTGCGAAGAGCAGCCGAAGGGCGGTGACCGGTTCTTTAAAAAGAATGATCCCCACTGCCACGGCGCCCACAGCTCCGATTCCCGTCCAGATACCATAGGCTGTGCCCAGAGGGAGTACCTTGGTGGCTTGGGCGAGAAAGAAGAAGCTGAGGGTCATACCTGCTACAGCTATTACGCTGTACAGAGGGCGGGTAAATCCCTCTGAGAGTTTCAGAAAGGTGGACCAAAAGACCTCCAACCCGCCTGCAATGAACAAATTGATCCATGCCATGACCACTGTACCTCCAAAATAAAAAATAGCGCTTGTTTTCACACCTGCGATGGCCTGACGGTGTGAAAGCAAACGCTTCTGTTCCACTCGGCAGCGGAACAGCGCACCCAATATAGCCGATTTGAGCGGTGTTGTCAAGACGTCTCTTCTCAAAAAATAATGCTCAAATGAAAGAAAGTTGAGGATCACCTATGTCTGAAATCAAAAATGTCGCCATGATCACCGTCTGCGGACGGCCCAATGTGGGCAAGTCCAGCCTGACCAACGCCCTGGTGGGGGAGAAGGTCGCTATCGTCTCCAACAAGGCCCAGACCACCCGCAACCGTATTTACGGCGTGGTGGAGCGGGGGGACACTCAGTTCATCCTGCTGGACACCCCGGGCCTCCACAAGCCCCGTCACGCCCTGGGAGAGTATATGGTGAAGGTGGTCACCTCCAGCCTCTCCGACGTGGACTGCGCCCTTTTGCTGGTGGAACCCATCGCCCATGTAGGCGCCCCGGAGCAGGCCCTGATTGACCGCATCCGGGAAGAACAGCTCCCCTGCATCCTGTGCATCAACAAGATCGACACCGTGGAGCCGGCGGAGCTGCTGCCGGTGATCGCCGCCTATAACGAAGTCTGGGACGGCTTCGATGCCATCCTGCCCATCTCCGCCCACACCGGCGCGGGGCTGGAGGAGCTGATGGGCGAGCTGCGCAAGTACGGCCAGGAGAGCCCCCGGCTGTTCCCGGAGGGCCAGACCTCCGACCAGCCGGAGCGGCAGATGATGGGTGAGATCCTGCGGGAGAAGCTGCTGCTGTGCCTGGACAAGGAGATCCCCCACGGCACCGCCGTGGAGATTACCAAATTCTCCGAGCGGGACAGCGGCGTGGTGGACGTGGACGCGGTGATCTACTGCGAGAAGGCCAGCCACAAGGGCATCATCATCGGCAAGCAGGGGGCCATGCTGAAAAAGATCAGCTCCCTGGCCCGCCGGGACATGGAGAAGTTCATGGGTACGAAGGTGTTTCTGGAGACCTGGGTGAAGGTCAAGGAAAACTGGCGGGACAATATGAATTACGTGAGAGGCTTCGGCTACCGGGACGAATAAGGCGGAAGGAAAGCAGTATCCGCCGCCCGCCGGTTTTCCGCAGCGGGGCAGCGCCCCGCCGCCGCGGAAGCGGCGTCAAGCGGTCCGCGGAGCGGACCCTTGAAATCGGCGGAATTCATTTCCGGCGATTTGAGAGCAATCGCGGGGTCACCGCCGGATGGGACATCCGGTGGGGCAAACTGGCGGGACAATATGAATTACGTGAGAGGCTTCGGCTACCGGGACGAATCAGGCGGGAGCGGAAGGATTGGCCCCACCCGCCGGTTTACCAGCCGGACAGACAGGAGGCGTTTTTGATGGAAGAGAGAACCACCATCGTGAAAAAGACGGTAAAAACAGGAATCACGTTTGGCAGCGCCCTGGCCATGGTAATCAGCTATACCACGTGGCAGTCCGTGGGCTGGGCCATCGTACACGGTCTGCTGAGCTGGTTCTACGTGATCTATTTTGTGTTGCTGTACTGATCTCTGCCTGTCATTTCCACCTATAACCTTCGACAAATTCCGCAGACTATCCCTGTAAAAGGAGGTCTGCCGTATGAGATCGGATTCTGAAATCTATTGGGAGATGTTCTGCCTGACCGGGGAGCCCCTGGCCTATATGCTGTACCGTTCGGCGGAGGGAGAGCGCCCTCTGCCCTGACGCCCGGGGCGGCGTTTGCCGCCCCCATGCCGGAAGGAGGGAGGAGCCGTGGCGTCCGTGCCCTACATCGTGACCAAAGGCGTCGTCCTGCGGGAGACCGAGACCAAGGACGCCGACAAGATCCTGACCGTTCTGACGGCGGAGCGGGGAAAGATCCCCGTCATCGCCAAGGGGGTCCGCCGCAAAAGCTGCAAGTACGCCGCCTGCGCCCAGATCCTGACCTACTCCGAGTGGACCCTCTTCCAGCGGGGAGAGTGGTTCTACGTCCGGGAGGCCTCCGTGGAGGAGCAGTTCATGGGGCTGTGGGCCGATCTGGAGGCCCTGGCCCTGGGGTGCTATCTGGCGGAGCTGACCGAGGCGGTCACCGCCCCGGAGATCCCGGTGCCGGAGACGCTGCGCCTTCTTCTGAACGGGCTGTATGCGCTTTCCGCTTTACATAAGCCGCCGGCCATCGTGAAGCCTGCCTTCGAGCTGCGGCTTCTCTGCCTGGCCGGATACGAGCCCCTGGCGGACAGCTGCGCCTACTGCGGAACTCCCGATCCGGAGAACCCCATGCTGGACGTGGTCCAGGGGGTGCTGCGCTGCGGCAAGTGCGGCGTGGGGGAGCGGCTAAAATCCCTGCCTCTGTGCCGGGACTCCCTGGCCGCCCTGCGGCATATCGTGTACGGAGAGGCCAAGCGGCTCTACTCCTTCACCCTGGGCCCGGAGGCCCTGGGGCGGCTGAACGCCGCGGCGGAGGCCTTCGTCTCTGCCCAGCTGGAGCGGGGATTCCGGACCCTGGATTTCTACAAGAGCCTGCAACTGCCGTCAAATTAGAATACAAACTGTAATATTAACCATCGTTTCTACAAAAAGGAGCAAAATATGACGGAATTCACCCTCGGCGGCTACCGCCTCTTGGTGGATGTGGAGGCCACCCGGGCTTACTACGCCGCCTACAACGAGCCCTGGATCACCTGCGAGTGCGACGGGTGCCGGAATTTCGCCCAGGCGGTGAAAGACCTGCCGCAGGCGGTAAAAGACTTTTTTGACGCTCTGGGTCTGAATCCGGAGAAGCCGGGGGAGCTGATGTACTACCAGGGCACGGAGAAGGACCTCTCCGGCGGCGGGTGGTACCACCTGGTGGGCACCGTGCTGGAAGGGTCCTCCCGGCCGGGAGATTACGAGGTGTTCCCGGCGGGGTGGCATGAGCTGGCGGAGGGCTTCTCTGTGGGCTTCAAGAACGAATGTGACCTGCTGCCGGAGGATTTTCCCCGGCCCTGCTGCCAGATGGAATTCAACCATGTGATGCCCTGGGTGCTGGCGGAGGCAAATCCCTACATTTACGAATGACCATCAAGTGAGATCGCTTGACAGGAGATCAAAGCTATGAGCGAACTGTTTGACAAATCCATCCGCACCCTGGAACTGCCCCGGGTGCTGGAGCTGCTGGCGGACCAGGCGGTCAGCGCCGCCGCCAAGGACCGCTGCCGCCGCCTGACGCCGGAGACGGAGGCGGAGGAGGTGCTGCGTCTTCTGGACCAGACCGACGCGGCGCGGGCTATGATCGGCCTGCGGGGGAGCCCTTCCTTCTCCGGTGTGAAGCCGGTGGCGGAGGCCCTGGACCGGGCGGACCGGGGCGGCAGTCTCAATAACCACGAGCTGCTGACCATCGCGGATCTGCTGACCGCCGCCCGCCGGTGTAAGGAGTACTTCAACGACGAGGCGGCGGAAAAGACCGCTATCGACCACCTGTTTTTGTCCCTCCACGGCAACCGCTTCCTGGAGGAGAAGATCAAGCGGTGCCTGCCCGACGAGGACACCGTGGCCGACGCCGCCAGCACAGAGCTGGCGGACATCCGCCGCCATATGCGCGCGGCCCAGGCCAAGAGCCGCCAGATTTTGCAAAAGATCATCTCCTCTCCCAGCTACTCCAAGATCTTGCAGGAGACCATCATTACCCAGCGGGACGGGCGGTTCGTGGTGCCGGTGAAGGCCGAGCACAAGGGCGACCTGCCCGGCCTGGTCCATGACATCTCCTCCACCGGCGCCACCCTTTTCGTGGAGCCTATGGGGGTGGTCCAGGCCAACAACGAGTTCATCGAGCTCCAGGCCAAGGAGCAGAAGGAGATCGAGCGGATTTTGGCGGAGCTCTCCGCCGAGGCCGCCGCCCACCGGGAGGATATCCAGTGGGACTACGACGCCCTGGTGCATCTGGACGTGATCTTCGCCCGGGGCCAGCTCAGCTACAAGATGGACGCCGTCCGGCCGGAGGTTCGGCGGGATGGGGCCATCTCCCTGCGAAAAGCCCGGCATCCGCTGCTGGACCCCAAGACGGCAGTGCCCATCGACATCCAGCTGGGCGGGGACTTCGACACCCTGGTCATCACCGGCCCCAACACCGGCGGCAAGACCGTGAGCCTCAAGACGCTGGGCCTGCTGACCCTGATGACCCAGTGCGGCCTCCACATCCCCGCCGGGGACCGCAGCGCTGTGTCCGTGTATGAACAAGTGCTGGCGGACATCGGCGACGAGCAGAGCATCGAGCAGAGCTTGTCCACTTTCTCGGCACATATGGTCAATATTGTGGCTATTTTGAAGGAGGCGGGCCGCCGCAGCCTGGTGCTGTTCGACGAGCTGGGGGCCGGCACGGACCCGGTGGAGGGCGCGGCGCTGGCTATCGCCATCATCCAGGACGTCCGGAAGCGGGGGTCCAAGGTGGCCGCCACCACCCATTACGCGGAGCTGAAAACCTTTGCCATGACCACCGCCGGGGTGGAAAACGCCTCCTGCGAGTTCAACGTGGAGACGCTGAGCCCCACTTACCGGCTGCTGATCGGCATTCCCGGCAAGTCCAACGCCTTCGCCATCTCGGCGCGGCTGGGCCTGCCGGCGGAGGTCATCGAAGCGGCCAAGGTCCAGATGAGCGGCGAGAGCGTCCGGTTCGAGGACGTGCTGACAGAGCTGGAGGCCAAGCGCCAGGCGCTGGAGAAGCGGGAGCTGGAGGCGGACCGCCTCTACGCCCAGCGGGAGGAGGACGCCCGCAAGGCCCGGGAGTTCCGGCAGCAGATGGAACGGGCCAAGGACAACGCCCGCAGCCGGGGCGAGGCAGAGGCCAAGCGGATCGTCCGGGACGCCCGGGCGGCGGCGGATCAGGTGTTCGCGGAGCTCAGCGAGATGCGCAAGGCCCAGGCCAAGGCCGACCGGGCCCTCAACGACAACGAGGCCCGGGCCGCCCTGCGACGGACCCTCAACGAGGCCGAGGAGGCCGTCACCCGCCGGGACGCCCGGCAGGAGCCCATCCCCAAGCCCAGCCGCCCCATCCGGGCGGGAGATCTGGTGGAGATCCCCGGCGTCAAGACGCCGGCGGAGGTGGTGTCCGTGGGCAAGGACGGCACGCTGCAATTAAAGTCCGGCATTTTGAAAATGAAGGCCAGGGCCGATGAGGTCCGGCTCATCGAGGACGACGAGCGGGCCGCCCGGAAGAAGGCCCCCGCCGTCGCCATCCGGCAGAACGCGGACCGGGCGCTGCGGTCCTCCGCCGCCCGGGAGCTGGACATCCGGGGCCTGGAGACTCTGGAGGCAGAGGGCGTGGTGGAGAACTTCCTCTCCGCCGCCGTCATGGGCCGGCTGGAGACCGTCACCATCATCCACGGCAAGGGCACCGGCGCCCTGCGCAAGGCCGTCCACGACATCCTGCGGCGGAACAGGGCCGTCAAGAGCTTCCGCCTGGGCGTCTACGGCGAGGGCGAGAGCGGCGTCACCGTGGTGACGCTGAAATAAATGCGGATGGGGAGCCGGCCTTGTAAAGACCGGCTCCCTTTGCTATACTGGGGAAAAAGAGAGGAGTGACTGCCATGCAGGCATTGGAGAGACAGTATCACATCGACTGCACTGCGGAGGACGTGGGCCGCTACTGCATCCTGCCAGGGGACCCGGGCCGTGTACCCGCCATCGCCGCGCTGTTTGAGGACGCGAAGCAGGTGGCCTGCAACCGGGAGTACAACGTCTGGACCGGGTATCTCATGGGGGAGAAGGTCACCGCCTGCTCCACCGGCATCGGCGGGCCCTCCGCCGCCATCGCCATGGAGGAGCTCCACAAGTGCGGTGCCGACACCTTCATCCGGACCGGCACCTGCGGCGGCATCGCCCTGGACGTTCAGTCCGGCGACATCGTGGTGGCAACCGGGGCCATCCGGTTCGAGCACACCAGCCGGGAGTACGCCCCCATGGAGTTTCCGGCGGTGGCGGACTTCCAGATCACCGACTGCCTGGCCCGGGCTACCAAGGCTTTGGGGCTGCCGCTGCACACCGGCATCGTCCAGTGCAAGGACAGCTTTTACGGCCAGCACAGCCCGGACGCCTCCCCGGTCTACTATGAACTGAAGCAGAAGTGGGAGAGCTGGAAGCGGCTGGGCGTCAAGGCCAGCGAGATGGAGTCCGCGGCGCTGTTCGTGGTGGCGGCGGCTTTGGGCTGCCGCTGCGGCTCCTGCTTCCATGTGGTGTGGAACCAGGAGCGGGAGGCCGCCGGCCTGGACCAGAAGATGAGCGAGGACACCACCGCCTCCGTCCGGGTGGCGGTGGAGGCGCTGAAGCTGCTGATCCAAGAGGACCGGGCCGCCGGCCGCTGAGCCCCCACGACCATACATAGCTCTATATATCATCAAAAGAGGACCGCCCGTGGGGCGGTCCCTCTTTTCTGTGCCTCGGGGCGGCGGTCCTGGGGGAAGGCGAGGGCCGAGGGCGGGCACATCGGCGGACAGGAGAGCTATCTTTTTTAGCTTGCCTCTTGACAAGTATACTTGGTATATGCTATGTTTTATTTGCAAAGCAAACTTGGTAAAAAGAAAACTAAACTGTGCAGGGAGGCTTTGCTATGGACCGCGATGAGATCCTCAGACGCAGCCGCGAGGAGGGAGAGGACGAGGGCGATATCTTCGCAGAAAACCGGGGCCGCCGCTTCGTCGTGGTGGGTTTTTCCCTTATGTTTGCCGTATTGCAGGTGTTCGACCTCATCACAGGTCAGGCTTCGCATAACATACGAGCGCTATTTTGGTGCTATGTTTCTCTGGAGTCCTGGGGCAGGTATCGTATTTCGTCTGGGAGGATCCTGTTGGCTACGGCTGTTCTATCGGCAATGGTGTCTTTGTGTGACCTGGCTTGCTACGTGCTGGAGGTGCTGCGATGAGGGGCGAGGCCACGGGACGGCAGACGGGGATGGCCCTGCTGGCTGCTGCCGCTCTGGTGCTGACCGTGGTCCTGCCGGGGCTGGCTCAGCCGGTGGAGTGGACCGCGGTACTGGAGACCTGGGAGGTCCTGCCTTGGGGCGGACCGCTGTGGTGGCTGCTGCGGACAGCGCTGGCCTTGGCAGGCCGTATTTTTTGAGTGAACGATCGGGAGGGAACGTCGATGGAAGAACGACTGAGCAAAGAGGAGATCTTGGAGCGCAGCCAGCGGGAGAACCGGAACGGGGACGAGATGGAAAAGCGCGTGCGCATCGAGGGGGAGTCCTTCAGCCTGATCTTCGTGTTTGTAATGGGCATCGTGCTGCTGGCCTGGAAGCGGATCCACGGTCTGCCGGATGAGGACGTGCTGGCCATGTTCTGGACGGCCTGTGTGGCCAACCGGATCTATCGGCTGACCCGGCGGAGGGATACCTCCGACGTGGTGACACTGCTGATCTCCCTTGCCTTTTTGGGGTACAATCTGGTAAAATTCTTTCAGATCACCGGATAAGGGAGGGGCGCGGAATGGACCGAGAAGAGATCCTGAAAAAGGCGCAGGCCCAGGGCGGGGACCTGGATGAGCGGGAGCAGCGGATGCTGGGCGTCTCCTTCGGCTTCGGCGCCGCGGCGATGGCGCTGCTGTGCCTGATCCTGGCGGCGGTGCGGCTGCTGGAGGGCGGCCAGGCCTATGACTACGCTGCCATCGTGTTTGCCTGTCTGGCCGGGGCCCAGGGCCATCAGTACTGGAAAACCCGCCGGATGCTGGCTCTGGTGTGCGCCGCGGTCTGCACGCTGGTGTGTGCCGCCAACCTGCTCCTGCTGTTTTTGGGGTGACGTCATGGACGATCAGCTGATCTTAAAAAACCGACTGAAGGTGGCACGGGCGGAGAAGGGGCTGTCCCAGACCCAGCTGGCGGAGCTGGTGGGCGTGTCCCGGAATACCATCAGCTCCATCGAGACGGGGCAGTTCAACCCCACCGCCAAGCTGGCGCTGATCTTGTGCATCGCCCTGGACAAGAAGTTCGAGGACCTGTTTTATTTTTGACCGGGACACCGGAGGGCCGGATGTTCCGGATGAAACCCGATGGAAAAAGCGCCGTCTCCGAAAGGAGACGGCGCTGCGGCTGTCGGATGACCGGAAGATCCTGCGCGGCGGGAAGGAAGAACGTTACGAGAGGAACCCAGGAGGGGTTCCTCTTGTTTTCAATTATAAGTTTTTTGTATTTCAAAAAACTTGCTCAGTCTGTCAAAAAGTTTTTTTGACAGGCTGAGCGCCGTCTCCGAAAGGAGACGGCGCTTTGTTCACTCGTCGGTGCGGACGCCCAAACGGATGTCCCGGATGTCGTAGGGAGCGGTCTGATAGACGCAGTAGTTCAGCCAGTTGGCGTAGAGCAGGTGGGCGCAGGAGCGCCAGTTCATCATGGGACGCTTGCTGGGGTCGTCATTGGGGTAGTAGTGCTTGGGGATCTGGATGGGGACCCCGGCAGCCACGTCCCGGTGGTACTCCTTGCTGAGGGTGTCCCGGTCGTACTCCGCATGGCCCATGAGGAACACCTGGCGGCCCTGGTCAGTCTTGACGGCGTAGACCCCGGCCTCCGGGGAGGCGGCCAGGACCTTCAGCCCCGGCACTGCCTCAATATCGACCCGGTCCACCGTGGTATTGCGGGAGTGGGGGACCCAGAACTCGTCGTCAAAGCCCCGGAAGAGGATGTAGTTGGGATCCTCCACCGTGTGGCGGAACACGCCAAAGAGCTTGTGCGGCAGCTGCCGCTTGGGGATGCCGTAGTGGTAGTACAGCCCCGCCTGGGCGCCCCAGCAGATGTGGAGGGTGGAGTGGACGTGGGTCTTGCTCCACTCCATGATCTCGCACAGCTCCTGCCAGTAGTCCACCTCCTCGAAGTCCATCAGCTCCACCGGCGCGCCGGTAATGATGAGACCGTCGAAGGTGCGGCGGCGGACCTCGTCAAAGGATTTGTAGAAGGCCAGCATGTGGGCCTGGGAGGTGTTCTTGGACACATGACCCCTGGGGGCGATCAGCTCCAGTTCGATCTGCAGGGGGGTGTTGCCAAGGACCCGGGCCAGCTGGGTCTCCGTGTCCACCTTGGTGGGCATCAGGTTCAGCAGGAGGATTTGGAGGGGGCGGATGTCCTGGGTGATGGCTCGGGTCTCCGTCATGACGAAGATGTTCTCCCGCCGCAGGACCCCGGTGGCGGGCAGTTGGTTGGGGATTTTGATGGGCATATTACTTCACCTGCTCCAGGGCCTGGGCGATGTCGTCGATCAGGTCCTGCTTGTGCTCCAGGCCGCAGCTCATCCGCACCAGGCCCGCGGGGATGCCGGCGGCGGCAAGCTGCTCGTCGGTCATCTGCCGGTGGGTGGAGCTGGCGGGGTTGAGGCAGCAGGTCCGGGCGTCGGCCACGTGGGTCTCGATGGCAGCCAGCTTCAGATGCTTCATGAAGGTGCCGGCGGCTTCCCGGCCGCCCTTGAGCTCGAAGGACACCACGCCGCAGGAGCCATTGGGCAGGTACTTCTGCGCCAGGGCATAATAGGGGTCGTCCGGCAGGCCGCAGTAGATCACCCGGGCCACCTTGGGGTGGTCGTGGAGGAACTGGGCCACCGCCAGGCCGTTTTCACAGTGGCGGGCCATGCGGACGTGGAGGCTCTCCAGACCCAGGTTCAGGTAGAAGGCGTTCTGGGGGGACTGGATGGAGCCCAGGTCCCGCATCAGCTGGGCGGTGCACTTGGTGATAAAGGCACCCTCCTTGCCGAACTTCTCGGCGTAGGTGATGCCGTGGTAGCTGTCGTCCGGAGTGGTGAGGCCGGGGAACTTGTCGGCATGGGCCATCCAGTCGAACTTGCCGGAATCCACGATGGCGCCGCCCACGGCCACGCCGTGGCCGTCCATGTACTTGGTGGTGGAGTGGGTGACGATGTCGGCGCCCCACTCGATGGGCCGGCAGCCCACGGGAGTGGGGAAGGTGTTGTCCACGATCAGGGGCACGCCGTGGGCGTGGGCGGCTTTGGCGAACTTCTCAATGTCCAGCACCGTCAGGGCCGGGTTGGCGATGGTCTCGCCAAAGACGGCCTTGGTATTGGGGCGGAAGGCCGCGGCCAGCTCCTCCTCCGTGCAGTCCGGGGAGACGAAAGTGGTCTCGATGCCCATTTTCGCCATGGTGACGGAGATCAGGTTGAAGGTGCCGCCGTAGATGCTGGAGGAGGAGACGATGTGGTCCCCGCAGCCCGCGATATTGAACAGGGCGAAGAAGTTGGCGGCCTGACCGGAGGAGGTCAGCATGGCGGCGGTACCGCCCTCCAGCGCCGCGATCTTGGCGGCCACATAGTCGTTGGTGGGGTTCTGGAGGCGGGTGTAGAAGTAGCCTCTGGCCTCCAGGTCGAAGAGCTTGCCCATGTCCTCACTGGTGGCGTACTTGAAGGTGGTGGACTGAATGATGGGGATTTGACGGGGTTCGCCGTTGCCGGGGGTGTAGCCCCCCTGGACACAGGTGGTTTCGATGCGATTGCTCATAGGTGATGTGCTCCTTTCCGGTCTTGGAACGAAAAAACGGCTTTCGTCCCAAAGAATGATCTTTGAGACGAAAGCCGTGATCGACTTCCGCGGTACCACTCAAATTGCGCCTGCCTCACGGCCCGGCGCCCCTTATGGGGTCCAACAACCCCTCTGCACTGACGCGGCGTCACGGGGCGGCCCTAACGGCGGCGCACCGCCCTCGAACCCCCGGCTCAGGAGCCATAGGACCTGGAGACCCTTGCCGCCGGCTTTCACCGCCCGCCGGCTCTCTGAGGGCGCCGGTCTCCGTCCCTCTCCTTCATCGCTTTGGCAATTATTATAAAAAGCGGGACGCCGTTTGTCAACCGGGGATTTTTCCGCCGCCCTGGGTCCGGTCCTCCACGATATGGACGTTCAGGTGGTCGTAGGTCATTTCCACGCCGGCCTGAGCGAAGGTGGTCCGCAGGTTTTCTCCTACGGACATAAAGACCTGCCAATAGTTTTCCGGCGTGGCCCAGCAGTAAACCGTGTACTCGATGGAGCTGTCCTTGTAGGCGGTCAGGTACACCGTGGGGGCCGGGTCCTCCAGCACGTTTTCCGTCATGGCCACGGCGGCCATGCAGGCAGCTTTGACGGTGTCCGTGGGTGCGTCATAGGATGCGGTGACTTTCTGAACGATCCGCCGCCGGCCCAGGATGGTGTAGTTGATCATCTTGGAGGAGGCCAGTTCCTTATTGGGCAGCATGGCCAGATGGCCGTCGGTGGTGACCAGCTTGGTGTGGTTGAGACTGATCTCCTGAACGGTGCCGGAGGTACCGGATACCTCCACGAAATCCCCGATGGAAAAAGGCCGGGAGGAGAGGATCACCAGCCCGCCGGCCACGTTGCCAAGGATGTCCTCCGCCGCCAGCGTGATACCCAGGGAGCCCACCGACAGCAGGGCCACCAGGGACGTCATGGGAATATTCAGACTCTCCGCCACAATGACCACAGTCACAACGTATAAAAGCAGCTTCAGCGCTGCCAGGGCATAGCGCTGGACCCGCTCGTCCAGCCGGGTCCGGGCCAGGAGCCGCCGCAGCAGCTTGCCCAAAATGTGGACCGCGGCCAGGCAGACCAGCAGCGTCACCGCCGCGGTGAGGACGGTGGACAGCGGGAGATTGCCCAGGGCGCCGGACAGGGCCGAGGCGACGTTGTTCATAGGAAGATACCCCTTTCATACACAGATGGATCGCTGATTCCAGCATAGCGGAAGCGGAAATAAAAGTCAATGCTGCGGTGGACTGGCTGTTCCCCGCGGCACCAGGAAGGAGGTGCTGTGCGGCCCGAGACTGTCCGCCGCAGGACGAGGGTCTGCTTGATCCGCCGGGAGCAGCCAAGCAGGGCTCTGCTGAAGCCTCCGGCGGTGAGTCAGGGTAAGAAGAAAGCTGCCAGGTGATGATGTTCGCATGATCGGGGAGCTAGCTGTCTGCGCGCACCCGCAAGGACGGAACCGGGCGGCAGCTGCTTTTTTCAAAAAGTTGCTTTTGCCCTGCAAGCAGAGCGAAATTTATGCTATCCTAACAAACAGGCTATGAAAGATGGAGGTTCTTATGAAACTGATCGTAAGCGACAGGCCGCTGACTCTGGCGGAGCCAGTCTGCCGGGACATCCAACTGATCGATCTTTCCGGACTTCAGATCACGAACTGCGTGGGCTGCTTCGGCTGCTGGACGAAAACACCGGGAAAGTGCGTGATCCGGGATGATGCCGTCAAGGTATATCCCTGTATCGCGGCCAGCGACAAGCTGATGTACGTCAGCAAAATCAGATACGGAAGCTATGATACCATTATGAAAACCATGCTGGAGCGGGCAATCCCGGTACAGCAGGCCTTTATCCGCCTGCATCACGGAGAGACCCACCATTTCCAGCGCCGCGTGGCATCCAAGCAGGCGGTCATCATCGGATACGGCGAGAGTTCCGATGCTGAAAGGGCCGTCTTTGAAAAGCTGGTGGCCCGCAACGCCCACAACATGAATTTTGAGAGCTGGCGGGTGGTCTTTGCACCGGAACATGAGCTGGAACAGACGGTTGAAAGGGAGGTGCTCGCATGGGAAAAATCCTGATGATCAATGGCAGTCCCCGGGCGCCCCGATCCAATTCCAAGCGGTATGCCGAGTGGTTTGCCCGGGTATGCCCGCTGGAGACGGAATACCGGCCCCTTACAAAAACAAACCATATGGAGCTTTGCCGTGCCATGGATGAGGCCTCGGACGTGTTGTTTGTATTTCCGCTTTACGCTGACGGAATACCCGTCACGCTGCTGAACTTTTTAAAAACGCTGGAGGACCATCCGCCTTCGCACAGGCCGACGATCTCCGCGCTGATCAACTGCGGGTTCCTTGAACCGCATCAGAACGACATTGCAGTGCAGATGGTAAAGCTGTTTGCCGGGAAAAACGACTATCCCTTTGGCTCTGTGCTGAAGATCGGCAGCGGCGAAGCCATTTTGTCGACCCCCTTTCGGGGCCTGGTAGGGAGGGGTCTGAAAAAGCTGTCCAGGGCGATCGCCGGAGGGCGCTGCCAGGTCATAGAGGTTACCATGCCCCTGCCCAAGCGCGTGTTCATCAGAGCTTCCGGGAGGTACTGGGAAAACTATGGAAAACGAAACGGCGTGACAAAAGCGCAGATGGAAACACCGGCGATCGAAGATCAATTATTATGATGTGGGAGCGGCAGGAACTGCCGGTCCAGGGACGAAAAGTCAAAACCTCCGGCTAAGCCGGAGGCTTGAGTAGGCCCTAAAAGGGCCTGATACGGACGAAGCCCCTTAAGGGGCCCCGAAAGGTTTGCCGACTGCATTTCTTTCTCGGGCTTACCCCTTAAGGGGTTCTTTTTACGCCTTCTTGTTCTCGCGACCCGTAAACGGGTCCACAAACTCTTTCAGTCCTATCTGGTCTGCGATTTGATCTGATGCCAGTTGGTTTCGGATATACTCTGCTATCTGCTTTTTATTCCGCCCCACTGTATCCACATAATACCCTCTGGCCCAAAAGTGCCGATTTCCGTACTTATATTTCAGATTTGCATGCCGATCAAATATCATCAGACTACTTTTTCCTTTCAAGTACCCCATAATCTGTGATACACTGTACTTGGGCGGGATACTTATCAGCATGTGTATATGGTCTGGGCACGCTCTGGCTTCTATGATTTCTACACCTTTTTGCTGACACAGTTTTCTCAATATCACTCCTATATCCTGTTTTATCTGTCCATATATCTCCATCCTTCGATATTTGGGCGCAAATACGATGTGATATTGACATCTCCAACTTGTATGCTCTAAACTACTTATGTCTTTGTCTTTCACGATGAAGACCTCCCTGTTATCGTAGTTGTGTGGTCGGCAAACCACTTCTACCTTATCAGGGAGTTTTTTCTTTTTCTACTCTTCTCCTCGCTTTAAGCTATTTTTTACCCCCGGCTTAGCCGGGGGTTGCCTTTGGTACCACCAAAGGCAAGGAGAGGGGCGCGCCGATAGGCGCGCCCCTCTCCTTGGAACATTGCAACAAGACGAATCCCGGCATGTTCCGGCGGATAAAATGAGAAATTCCTAGGGCAGTTCTGCCAACAGTTCATTCGTCCCCAGAGCCTCCAGCTCTGCGGGGTCGTGTGTGACCAGCAGTACGGTTTGCCCAGCGCAGCGGCGCCTGGTGTCCTCCATGACCAATTGCCGTGTTTCTTGGTCCAAGCCCCTGAAGGGTTCGTCCAAGACGAGGAGGTCATAGTCAGCCAACAGCCCGCGGAGGATCGCCACCCTGCGCCGCTGTCCGCCGGACAGCTCCCGCGCGGGTTGGCCGATGCAGTTCGCCAGTCCCACTGCCTTCATGGCGTTTCTGGCATCTGCCCGGCTCAGCATGGGAGCTACCAGGCGCAGGTTGGACACACCGTCCAACTGGCCACACAGCCGATCTTCCTGAAATACCGCGCTGAGGCGAATACCGTCCAGACCGTCGATCCGGCCGCTGTCCGCCTGCTCCAGCCCCATGAGGATCCGCAGCAGCGTGGTTTTCCTGCGCCCGAAGGGGCCATCAGCCCAGTGACGCGCCCGGCCGCCAATGTACCGGATACATTCCGCAGTACCGCCTTTCCCCTGAAAGACTTTCACAGTCCGCGAATCACGATATCCTGCATGACTTACATCCTCTCCAGATATCGGGCAACCAGCTTGAGCAGCGACAAAAAGAATCGTTCAAAGACAAGACTCACCAGTACGATCACCAGCGTCCAGGCAAACAGGTCCGGCGTGTCCAGATAGACCTTATACTTGGATATGAATCATTCATTTCCAGATCTTTTCGGCTTTTCCCAAGGGGCGGAGGACAAAAAATAATGATTGTTTCTGGTGTTATGAACAGCGGATGCGAACGGAGCGGGGGGCTGGTACGGAAAATAGGGCAGAAACGGTTGAACTGCAGGCCCGCAATTTTTACAAAAAAGTCGCAAAAAATCCGTGAAACTTATGGTTTCACGGATTTTTCTGGTGGACCTAATCGGGATCGAACCGACGACCTTACGGATGCGAACCGTACGCTCTCCCAGCTGAGCTATAGGCCCATATTTGGTTGTTTTGTATATTTTAACTTTATCTGCTTGTGCAGTTTGCTGTTTTGGCCGGGCCTGTGTTATGTTGCGCTGGTTCTCCCAGCTGAGCTACGGGCCCATAGATGACGCCGCATGATTTTGGCTCAGCGGCAAATGATATTATACCATAATTTTTCCCGTTGTAAAGCCTGATTTTTTCTCAGCAAAAAAATTTCTGTTGCCAATTCCGTTTTCGTATAGTAAAATGGGGAAGCTATGAATTGCTCCTCCGCAGACAGCTGCGGAACCGGTCTCGCGCAATGGGGCCCCGTGAACCATGTCAGGCGGGGAACCGAGCAGCATTCAGCGGGATGTCCCATGTGCCGCGAGGGTGCCGGTTCCGCAGCTGTCCGCGGAGGAGTGTTTTTGACCCGGAGGTGTTGGCGTGTACCAGGCGTTGTATCGAAAATGGCGGCCCAGGACGTTTTCCGACGTGATCGGCCAGTCCCATATCACCGAGACCCTGCAAAAGCAGGTGGCGGAGGGCCGCACCTCCCACGCCTACCTCTTCACCGGCACCCGGGGTACCGGCAAGACCACCTGCGCCAAGATCCTAGCCAAGGCCGTCAACTGCGAGGCGCCGGTGAACGGCGACCCCTGCTGCCGCTGCCCGGCGTGCCTGGGCATTGAAAACGGCAACTTCCTGGATGTGCTGGAGCTGGACGCCGCCTCCAACAACGGCGTGGATCAGGTCCGGGCCCTGCGGGATGAGGCGGTCTACGCCCCCGCCAACGTGAAAAAGCGGGTCTACATCGTGGACGAGGTCCACATGCTGTCCACCCCGGCCTTCAACGCCCTGCTGAAGATCCTGGAGGAGCCGCCGGAGCACCTGATGTTCATTCTGGCTACCACGGAGCTGCACAAGGTGCCCGCCACCATCCTCTCCCGGTGCCAGCGGTTCTCCTTCAAGCGCATCATGCCCCGGGACATCGCCGGACGGCTGGAATACGTGGCGAAGCAGGAGGGCATCGGTCTCACCGCCGACGGCGCCGAGCTATTGAGCCGCCTGGCCGACGGCGCCCTGCGGGACGGACTGAGCCTGCTGGACCAGTGCGCCGCCGCAGGCGGCACTGTGGACAGCCGGTCCGTGCTGGATGCCCTGGGCCTGGCGGGCAATCTCCAGACCGCCCAGCTGCTGGAGCGCGTCCTGGCCCGGGATGCCAAGGCGGCGCTGCTGCTGCTGAACCAGCTCTACGCCGGCGGCAAGGACGTGGGTGCGGTGCTGGGTGAACTCAGCACCCTGGTCCGGGACCTGCTGCTGCGGCGGACCGCGCCGGAGGGCGGCGCTGCGCTGCTGTCCGGCGGCTATGACGACGCCACGCTGGACCGGCTGGGGAAGGAGACCTCCGCCGCCCGGCTGATTTATCTCGCCACCATGCTGCAAAAGGCGGGGGCCGACCTCTATTACAGCGCCAACCGCCGCACCGACGCGGAGCTGTGCCTCCTGCGGCTGTGCGACGAGAGCCTCTCTGGAGATCTGACGGCCCTGGAGGCCCGGATCCGCCGGCTGGAGGACCGCGCCGCCCGGGGTGGGATCGCCCCTGAGACGGCAGTGCAGAAGGCCGCGCCTGCGGTGCAGGCGGAGACGGCTGCCCCAAAGGCTGCCCCCGCGGCGCCCGGGGCGCCGGAGGAGGCGCCTCCCTGGGACGAGCCGCCTCTGCCGGAGGAGCCGCCCATGCCGGAGGAGCCCGGCGCCCGGGTGTTCGACGTACCGGAGGACCGGATGGCGCCTGCCGTGCCTGCGGCCAGCGCTCCGGCGGCCCCGCCGGAGGAGCCCGGCAAAAAGGCAGCCCCGGCCGCCGGGGACAGCGCCTGGTGGCGGACCCTGGCGGAGACCTGCAAGGGAAGGCTGCCGGTGATGTACCGGGCGTTTCTGGACATGTGCGCCGGCCAGCTGGAGGGAGACGTGCTCACCGTGTGGGCTCCCGATGAGATCACCTACGGCCGGTTGGACAACGACCGGGTCCGCACCGCCCTTTTGGAGGAGGCGGCCCGGAGCGCGGGAACGCCGGTGCGGCTGGTGCTCAAGGTGGGGGAGGCCCCCAAGGCCGCGCCTCAGGAGAATTTGAAAAACCTGCTGAAATTCGGCAGTCAGTTCGACAACATCGAAATCAAGTAAAAAGGAGCAAATGACCATGGGATACAGTGCAAGACGGGGCTTTACCAACGGAAAGGTGTCCGGCGCCCAGCGTCAGGCCGAGATGCAGGCCAAGATCCAGCAGATGCAGGAGCAGATGAACGCCGCTCAGGAGGCCGTGGAGGCCCAGGAGTTCACCGCCAGCGTGGGCGGCGGCGTGGTGGAGGCCAAGGTCAACGGCAAGAAGGAGGTCCTCTCCGTCACCATCAAGCCCGAGGCCGTGGATCCGGAGGATGTGGAGATGCTCCAGGACCTGGTGGTCTCCGCCGTCAACGAGGCCCTGCGCCAGGCAGGCGAGGCCATGGAGAAGAGCATGAGCGGCGTCACCGGTGGACTGGACCTGGGGGCTTTCGGCCTCTGAGCTGCCGGCAGCGGAAATCAGACAGCGGGGCCGTGGGCCCCGCTTCTTTCAAATATGGAGAGACGTATGAACAGACGATTTTTGACGGTGATCCTGGCGGTCACCCTGCTGGCGGGCTGCGGGCCTATCAGCACGGAGCCGGTGGACCAGGAGAGCGCCCCGGCGGATGAGCCGGTGATCGCCTACGTGCCCCTGGACGACCGGCCCGACAACGAGGAGCGGGTGGTGTACCT
Organism: Dysosmobacter sp. Phy; assembly: GCF_054476235.1. Classification (NCBI taxonomy): domain Bacteria; kingdom Bacillati; phylum Bacillota; class Clostridia; order Eubacteriales; family Oscillospiraceae; genus Dysosmobacter; species Dysosmobacter sp. Phy. The sequence continues at coordinate 505,906 of NZ_CM136997.1, read as the reverse complement.
GGCGGACTCCCTGGGCTACGAGCTGCTGCTGCCGGAGCGGGACGACTACCAGACCCGGCTGGACGGCCAGCCGCTCAATGAAAACGGCACCCAGTACGGCGACCGGGCGGACCTGTATGAGTGGGTCCTGGCCCGGGAGGCGGAGGGCTGCGACCGCTACATCCTGTCGGTGGACCAGCTGCTCTCCGGGGGGCTGGTCAGTTCCCGGAGCATGGCCGGGGAAAACCCGGTGACGCTGTCCGACGGCCGGACGCTGAGCGAGGCGGAGCTGCTGATGGAGCTGCTGGGCGTGCTGGCCGCCGATGAGAACAATCAGGTGTGGCTGCTGGACACGGTGATGCGCCTGGCGGCCACCACCGGGTACGGCGGCTTCGGCCTCAACGAGTACAATGCCCTGCGGACCTACGGCATGGCCGCCCGGCCCCATCTGACCGGGGCGGAGCTGACGGTGGAGAACATCGTGGCGGACTATCCCCTGGGCGCCGACGGGCAGGTCATCCGGGCCGAGGCGGAGGAGCCGCTGCCGGAGGGCGCCGTGGAGGGATACCTGGCGGCCCGGGAGCGGAAGCTGCGGCTGAGCCAGACGCTCTTCGATGCCCTGCCGGGCACGGAGGGGCGGTTCCACGTGCTGGTGGGTATCGACGACTCCTCCGAAGAGGACAGCATCCAGAAAAATGAGATCGCCTATCTGCGCAGCCGCCTCCGGGAGGGAGACGCGCTGCTCTCCGGCGTGGACGATCTGGCCTTCAAGGCCGTGGCCCGGCTGTATTTGGACGAGTGCGGCTGGGAGGGGGCGGATGTCAGCGTGGAGTATTTCGGCGGCACCCAGGACCAGCCCGCCTGTGCCTACGACTATCAGCCCCTGACCGCCATCATGGCCGAGCACTTTGACTTCTTTGATCTGAGACCGGCGGAGCCGGGAGCGGCAGAACTGCGGATCCTGGTGCTGACCCAGCCTGCTGACGAGACGAAGAAGGACGACTATATCCAGGCGGTGGTCCGGGAGCTGGAGGGAGACTCCGCTCAGACGCCCACGGTCCTGATCGACGCCGGCAACGGCACCTACGGCACCGCTTTCCACGAGGCGTTGACTGAGAAGGTGCAGCTGGGGCGCCTGCTGAGCTATGCGGGCTTCCTGGACATGGCCATCGTCACCGGCACGGCTCTGAGCCACGGAGTGGCCCGGTACGCCTTCCTGCGCCACGGGGAGCAGACCGACGCCACGGAACGGGCCTTCCTGCGGACCGTGGCGGACAGTGTTCTCAAGGACTTCTGCTACAAGAATGTGGTGCGCAACGACATTTTGAATTTTGTCCGGAATGATCTGGGCGGCAATGCCGACAACTTCTGGACCCCGGATATCGGCCGGGACGCCGTGCTGGAGCGGCTGGAGAGCGGCATGGCCGCCGCCACCGCGGACGTGATCGCAAATCTGGAGCGGAGCAACTTTATCTCCGCCCTGCCCTCCGCCGGGGAGTACGCCGAGCGGGGCTGGGGCGGCGTGGAGCTGACCAACTACCGCTTTCCCTGGGACCGGGCCTTCGAGATCGGCATGGACATCCGGCTGGGAGACTTCACGGAGCCCCACAAGCAGGTCCTGGGCATTTACTACCAATAATCAAACAGCGTATAAAAAGCGGAGGTCTGTGGATATCCACAGACCTCCGCTGATGGTTTTGAGAGAAGTCTTACAGCTGCTTGACCGTGTAGTACACCGCAAGGATGAACACCACCAGGGCCAGGGCCCACATGGCGTAATAGGCCACGGTGGTATTGAACAGAGCCACGGCCACCGCCACGAAGGACAGGCCGCAGGCGGCGTAAATGGGAAGCGCGTCGGCATTGGCGGGCAGGATCTGAAGCTTGCCCAGCATACCGTGGCTGCGGTCGGCCTTGCGGATCAGCAGCGCTGCCAGCACCAGGACCACCAGGTAAACCACAGAACCGGCCAGAGCCAGCTTGCTGAGCAGTCCGGCGCCGCCCAGCAGGTGACGGCAGACCCACAGCACCATCAGGGACAGGGCCAGAATGGTCAGCGCCCAGGCACACTCCCGATCGTAGAGCTGCCACAGGATGCCAAGCAGCATGGCCGCGGGGACCACTACGCACAGCACGGTCAAAGCAGAGCCGCCCAGAGTCCGGACCAGCAGGGCAGAAAGGGCCAGAAATACGCCGGCGGCGAAGATCGCCCAGCCCAGGCGGGACTTTTTCGGCTGCTTCCGGGTGGACAGCGCCAGGATCAGTCCCGCAGCCAGCACCACAACGCCCGCGATCATCACATACAGCAGAGCGGTGTGGCAGGCCAGCAGCTGATAGATGGTACCGGAGACATAGAAACGGCGGATCACCAGCAAATACAGTTCCGCAACGCAGCCCGCCAGAAACAGCTTCATAGCGCCGTTCATGGGTTCGTCACGCTTGACAGACTTGGAATTACGATTGGGATTTTTTGACATATATGGTAACCTCCAGGGCTTTTGTTTCGGAAATGCCCGCAGTGAAAAAAGCCGTTCGCCGCCGACATACTGTGATAGTATAGCAGACTTCGCCTGCTTTTGCAAGGAAAACCGAAAGGCTTTTTTGATTTTTACGGGAGGTCCGCCGGTATTACCCTGCGCCGGTGGCGGGCAGTTTATGCATGTTGACACCACCGGCTGGAAAAACGGGACCATGGTGGGGCACCGGACGGCGGAAATGGGGATTGACGGTTGAGAAGTGGGGCGGAAGGTGCTATACTATTTCATTATGAAAATTTCCGCCCGGAGGCGGACAGACTGAGGAGAACGCTCATGAAAAAAATTTGCGCGCTGCTGATGGCGCTTCTGCTGAGCCTGAGCGCCGGATGCGGCACCATGGCCCCGGACGAGGCCCAGGAGAGCATCCAGGTGATTGCCATGGACACCGCCATGATCTTCACCGCCTACGGCGTCAACAGCACCAAGGCCGACTATGCCGCCGAGGAGGAGGTCTACCGGCTGGAGGCCATGCTCTCCCGTACGGATGAGGAGAGCCAGGTGGCCCGGCTGAACAGCCAGGGCACCGCTGATATCGACGCGGAGCTGTGGGAGCTGATCGAGACTGCTATGGCGTACAGTGAGGCCACCGGCGGCGCCTTTGACATCACCGTCGCACCGGTGCTGCTGGCCTGGGGTTTTACAACGGACGAATACCAGGTGCCCTCCCAGGCGGAGCTGGAGGTGCTGCTGCCTGCGGTGGGGGCGGAGCATATCCGCTGCCTGGGGGAGAATGCCGACGGCACCGTCTCCGTGGCGCTGGACCCGGGCACCCAGATCGATCTGGGCGCCATCGGCAAGGGCTACGCCTCCGACCGGGTGGCGGCCATTTTTGAAGAGTATGAGGTCCCCCGGGGGCTGATCCGCCTGGGCGGCAGCGTGCTGGCCATCGGCGACCGGCCCGACGGGGAGGCCTGGCGGGTGGGCATCCAGGATCCCCGGGACCCCGACAACGCCGAGGCCTTTGCCGCCGTGCTGAACCTGACCGACGCCTACGCCGTCACCTCCGGCAGCTACCAGCGGTATTTTGAGCAGGACGGGAAACGCTATCACCATATCATTGACCCCGCCACCGGCTGCCCGGCGGACAGCGGCCTCACTTCCGTGACGGTGGTGACAGATGGTACCCAGGGAAACGGCACTCTGTGCGACGCCCTGTCCACCGCATTGTTCGTCATGGGGGAGGAACAGGCCCTGGACTTCTGGCGCAGCGGCGTGTACGACTTCCAGCTGGTGCTGGTGACGGAGGACGGCCGGGTGGTGGTCACCGACGGGCTGACGGACGAACTGACAAAGGTGGAGGGAAATGGGTACACCTATGAGACGGTCTCCTGAGCTGCGGCCCGGCCTGTGGGACGGGGCGGTGGTGCTGGCGGTGGTGCTGCTGGCGGCGGCCTGCGCCCTGGCGCTGTGGGGCCGGGGAGGCGGCAGCGCTCTGACGGCGGTGATCTCCGTGGACGGAACGGAGACGGAGCGGATCGCCCTGGCGGGCCTGCCGGAGACGGAGCGGGTGGTGGAGAGCAGGGGCTATACCCTGCACGTCCACCTGACGGAGACAGCGGTATGGGTGGAGTCCTCCGACTGTCCCACCCAGGACTGCGTCCGCACCGGCCATATCTCCCGGGGCGGGCAGAGCATCGTGTGCCTGCCGGCCCGGGTGATCGTGTCCTTGGAGGGCGGAGAGCCGGCGGAGAGCGGCGTGGACGCCGTGATCGGATAGGAGGGGCGCCATGAAGTGGACCACAAAGCAGCTGACGCTGTGCGGGGTGCTGACGGCCCTGGCCATGGCTCTGAGCTATATGGAAAACCTCTTCCCCCTGACCCTGGCCATCCCCCTGCCGGGGGTGAAGCTGGGCCTGGCCAACATCGTGACGGTGTTCGCCCTGTATGCCCTGGGGACGGCGCCGGCCTTTTTGATCCTGATCGCCCGGTGTCTGCTGGGGGCCATGTTCGCCGGGAATATGAGCGCGCTGATCTTCTCCCTGCTGGGCGGCGTGGCCGCTATGGCGGTCATGGCGGGGCTGAGCCGCCTGGGGCGGCTGAGCGTGTACGGCGTGTCCGTGGGCGGCGCGGCGGCCCACAACTGCGGCCAGGTGGCCGCAGCGGTGCTGACCCTGGGCAATACGGCGCCGCTGTACTATCTGCCGGTGCTGCTGGGGGTGTCCCTGCTGACCGGGGCCCTGACGGGGCTGGTCAGCGCCTGCTTGTTCCGGGCGCTGGCCCATACGGATCTGATGAGAGGGTGAACACATGGCGGACAACCACAAAAAGGACGAGATCATTCTGCAGCAGCTGGAGGTGATCCGCACCATGACGGAGCACAACCTCAGCCGCATGGGATCGGATTTCTGGGGCGCGCCGGCCCCGGCGCCGGGGAGCGGCGCGCCGGAGAGCAAGACTGCCGCGCCGGAGGCGAAAGCGGACGGCGGGACGGAGAAGGCCGCAGAGGCTGCGGCGGACGGGACCGACCAGGCGGCGCCGCCTCCAGAGAAGCTGGAGGACCTGCAGGCGGAGCTGGACGGCTACATCGGCCTGGCGCGGGTGAAGCGGGAGGTCAAGACCCTGGTCAATCTGGTGAAGGTCCACCAGATGCGGAAGGAGAACGGCCTGCCGGAGACGGAGATGAGCCTGCACATGGTGTTCTCCGGCAATCCCGGCACCGGCAAGACCACCGTTGCCCGGATCATGGCCCGAATCTACCACGCTCTGGGCATCCTGTCCAAGGGGCAGCTGGTGGAAACGGACCGCAGCGGCCTGGTGGCGGGCTATGTGGGCCAGACCGCCATCAAGACCCGCAAGGTACTGGAAAAGGCCCTGGGGGGCGTGCTGTTCATCGACGAGGCTTACGCGCTGAACGGCGGCGGGGACAACGACTTCGGCCAGGAGGCCATCGACACGGTGCTCAAGTATATGGAGGACCACCGGGACGATCTGGTGGTGATCGCCGCCGGGTACGACGGGCTCATGGACCAGTTCATCCGCTCCAACCCCGGCCTGGAGTCCCGGTTCAACCGCTTTTTGCACTTTGACGACTATACCCCCCAGGAGATGCTGGAGATCTTCCGGATGCAGTGCCGGAAGGGCTGCTATGAACTGGATGAGGACGCCGCGGCGGCGGTGCAGGAGCTGATCGCCCGGGAGAACACGGACCCGGTGTCCTTCGGCAACGCCCGGGGCGTGCGGAACCTCTTCGAGCGGGTGCTGGTGTGCCAGGCCGACCGGCTGGCCCGGCAGGAGACCGTGCGGCGGGAGGACCTGATGCGCCTGACGGCGGAGGACGTGCGCCGGGCGGGCGAGACGGAGAGGGAGGATGCGCAATGAAGGTGTTGATCCTGGCGCCCCAGGCGCGGTATGACCAGTACGGCCCGGCGCCGGAGGCGCGGGAGGGCCTGGAGCTGGTCTTTCGGGACCGCACCGGCACGGAGGCGGAGTGGCTGGCCGCCGGCGCCGACGCCGAGGTGCTGGTGGTGACGCCGGTGACGGCGGTGACGGAGCAGCTGATCGAGCGGATGCCGAAGCTGCGGATGATCCACAGCGAGGGTGTGGGCTACGACCGGATCAACCTGGAGGCGGCCCGGAAGCGGGGCATCTGGGTGTGCAACAACGCCGGGTGCAACGCCGACGCCGTGGCGGAGCTGGCGGTGACGCTGATGAGCATGCTGCTGCACCGGACGCTGTGGGGCGACCGGATGATGCGCCAGGGCCGCCACGCCGAGGCCATCCGGACCCTGGAGGGGGATATCCCGCCGGATCTGAGCGTGTCCACGGTGGGGCTGGTGGGATTCGGCAACATCGCCCAGGCCACGGCCCGGCGGCTCCGGGTCAACGGCAGCCGGGTGTTTTACTACGCCCGGCACCGGCGTGATCCGGAGACGGAGGCGGCCCTGGGGGCCGGCTATCTGCCCCTTCTGGAGCTGGCGGAGCAGTGCGACATCATCAGCCTGCACCTGCCGGCCACGGCGGAGAGCCGCCACCTGCTGGACGAGACCTTTTTTGCCCATCTCAAGCCCGGGGCCTTCCTGGTGAACACCGCCCGGGGCGCCGTCATCGACGACGAGGCCCTGTGCGCCGCCATGCGGTCGGGACGGCTGGCCGGGGCGGCGCTGGACGCCTATGAGCCGGAGCCCGCCGGGGCGGACCACCCCCTGGTGCATCTGGCGGCGGAGTTCCCGGACCGGATGATCCTGTGCCCCCACCAGGGCGGCGTCAACCAGTCGGCTTACCGCCGGGTGGTGCAGATGATCTTTGAGAACCTGGAGACGCTTCGGGCGGGCCGCCGGCCCGACCGGGTGGTCAACGGACTGTGAGAACAACCAGGCGCCGGAGCGGATGTTTTCCGCTCCGGCGCCTGTATGCGTTGGCGGGGACTGCCCGCCGGTGCGGAAGCGGGGAGGCGCCCTTTTGGGGCGCCTCCCCGTTTCCTTTAGTCCGCGATGTCGTAGAGGGAGGCCGTGGTCAGCCAGGTCTGGGAGAAGGGGCGCATCAGGTTCCAGAAGCCGCCGCCCAGAAGTCCGTACTCCGCAATCAGTTCCAGCTTGGCCGCAAGGCTCCGGGCGTCCTCGAACCAGACCTCGTGGACGGCGCCGGAGTCCCCGGTGTAGTGGAAGAAGGGGGATTGGGCGGTCTCATCGTACTGGATGTCGATGCGGTGGGCGATGGCCAGTTCAATGGCCCGCTGGTTGGAGATGGACTGGGCCCGGGTCTCCCCCCGGACGAAGGGCAGGGGCCAGTCGTAGCCGTAGTTGGGGATGCCCAGCAGGATCTTGGACGGCGAGATGGCGGTGACCGCATAGTCCAGCACCTGCCGGACGTTGGGCAGGGGTGCCACCGCCATGGGAGGGCCCGCGGTGTAGCCCCACTCGTAGGTCATCAGCAGAACGCCGTCCACCGCCTCGCCCACGGCGGCGTAGTCGTGGCCCTCGTACAGCAGGCCTGCCTGCCGGGCGGAGGTTTTGGGGGCCAGGGCCGCCCACAGGAAAAAGCCCTGGGAATGGAGCAGCCGCCGCAGCCGGGCCAGGAATTCTGCATAAGCGGCGGCCAGGGTGCCGGGCAGATACTCAAAGTCCACATCCAGCCCGGCGTAACCCCGGCGGCGGAGGGTTTGCAGGACCTCCGAGATCAGCTGGGTCTGGACCGCCTGGTCCGTCAGCACCAGAGCGCCCCGCTCCGTGTCGAACTGGCCGTCCTCTGTCAGGGTGGACAGGTGCATCACCGGCCGGACGCCCCGCTGTCGGGCGGCGGCGAGCAGAGCGTCGTCCGCCAGGGGCAGCAGGCCGCCGGAGGCGGTGATGCCGTAGGTGAAGGGAGCCAGATAGCTGAGATAGGGCAGCTCCGAGGCCAGGAGGGGAGGGTCAATGGTGGGATAGGCATAGCCGCTGAAGAGGGCCGATCGAAACGGCTGGCCGAAGTAGGAGATCACCAGGGTCTCCCCGGGCCGCAGGTCCGTGCCGCCGCCCAGGGGCCAGTTGTTCTGCCACAGCCGCCGGACCGTGGTGCCGTAGGCTGCTGCCAGGGAGAAGAGAGTCTCCCCTGGACGGATCACATGGACGGTCTCGGGAAAGCGAACCACCAGGGTCTGTCCCACCGCCAGGGCGCCGTCGGCGCCTACGTCGTTGTCGGCCGCCAGACGGCGGGCGTCCACGCCGTACTGCGCGGCAATGGAGGTCACGGTGTCGCCGGGCCGGACCACATGGATGTTCATTTGCACATCACCCCTTTTTTGCAAGCCTATGCGGTCCCCGCGGCAGATATGAGGAGAACGGACCGGGGAGATGCCGGGAGAGCTGGGAAAAAAACGCAGGCGGCAGAATTTTTTCTTGCGTTTTGCCGGCCCATCCTGTACCATAAATGCAGATGATACTTCCGCCGGGACGCTTCTGCCGGAGCGATGGCGGAGCGGGACCGGCATTGTTAGTTTTTTAACGAGTTGGAGATGACAGACGACGCCCCCCGTATGTGGCCGCTGCTGCTTGGATGCGCGCGGCGGGACGGGGCGGGCGTTGTTTTTTTGACTGGAAATGGAGAGGAGGGACGCGGCGTGTTCGTGCTGTTTTTCCTGCTGTGGCTGCTGATGACCGGGGAAGTGACGGTCCACGCCTGTCTGTGGGGGCTGGCGGTGTCCGCGGCCATGACCTGGTTTTGCTGGAAGTTTCTGGACTACCGGATGTCCCTGCCCCGGCCGGGGCGGCTGTGGGGCTGGGCGCGGTATCTGGTCCGCCTGCTGGCAGAGATGCTGAAGGCCGGCTTTGTGGTGATGCGCCTGGTGTACACCCGGGGCCGGAACATGCGGCCGCTGCTGGTGTGGTACAACACGCCGCTGAAAGCCGACCGGGAGCGGGTGATCCTGGCCAACTCCATCACCCTCACCGCGGGAACCATCACCGTGACTGCGGAGGACGGACGCTTCTGCGTCCACGCCCTGGACGCGTCGCTGGCGAAGGGGATCGAGGACTGCGACTTCCAGCGGAGGCTGGAAAAGATGGAGGCGTGAGCATGGAGCAGGTGAGAGGTGCGCTTTTGATCTTCAGCGCCATCGTTTTGGCGGCGCTGATGCTGGCCACGCTGGTCCGCGCCATCCTGGGGCCCCGGTTCACCGACCGGATCATCGCCGTCAACGTCATCAACACGCTGGTGGTGGCGGAGATCGTGCTGCTGTCGGTGTGGATGGAAGAGGACTTCCTGGTGGATGTGGCGCTGCTGTACGCGCTGCTGAGCTTTCTGACCGTGGTGGTGGTCTCCCGGCTGGTGCTGACCCGGCGGAGGAAACAGCTGGAGAAGGAAAAGCGGGAGAGAATGGGAGGCGGCGTCCATGGTGCATAACATTGCGACGGTGATCGGCCTGGGACTGCTGCTGTTCGGGCTGTTCGTGTTTTTCTCGGCGGTGCTGGGGCTCTACCGCTTCGGCGACGCCCTGAGCCGGATGCACGCTGCCGCCGTGGGCGACGCCCTGGGGATCTTCTGCATCCTGGCGGGGCTGATGGTGCTCCACGGCTGGTCGCTGTCCGGGGCCAAGACGCTGCTGGTATTTTTGTTCTTGTGGCTGACCAGCCCCGTGTCCAGCCATCTCATCGCGGAGATGGAGGTCATGACGGTGGCGGAGATCGAAAAGGAATGTGAGGTGGAGGTGCGATGATCCTGCTGGAGTACATCCTGCTGATCGGCGTCATCGCCTGCGCCGTGGCGGCGCCCCTGTGCCGCCGCCTGCTGGCTATGGTGATCGTGTACATGGCCATGTCTCTTTTGATGGCGGTGCTGTGGAGCCTGCTGCAGAGCCCCGACCTGGCCATCACCGAGGCGGCGGTGGGTGCGGGCGTTACCAGTATTCTGTTTTTCCTGACCCTCAAACGGATCCACGCGCTGAAAGGAACGAAGGATGGCTGATCGGAAGGAACAAGAGAATTGGAGAGAAAAGCTGACCGCCTGGGTGGACGGGGACCGGGAGCCGAAGGACCAGTCGCTGTTCGTCATGGAGCAGCGGCCGCCCCGCTCCTTCCGGCCCAGCGATGAGGAGCACGAGCGCCGGGAGAAGCATCGGCTCCACCGGTTTTTCAACTGGTATCCCCTGGCCGCCGGGGCGCTGTGTCTGGTGCTGGTGGGGATCATGATGGCGGCGGTGCTGACCATGCCGGTGTTCGGCGATGAGGACAACCCCACCAACAACGAGGTCGCCGAGCACTATCTGGAGTACGGCAGGGAGGAGACCGGCTCGGCCAACGCCGTGACGGCCATGATCCTCAGCTACCGGGGCTTCGACACCCTGGGGGAGAGCTGCGTGCTGTTTTTGGCGGTGACGGCGGTGATGATCCTGCTGCTGCGGGATCGGAACAACACCTCGGAGATGGATGCGGCCAAGCAGACCCGGGAGGACGCCATCGCCGCGGGGCATCAGGACCCCATTTTACGGCAGGTGTCCTGGCTGCTGGTGCCCTTCATCTTCCTGTTCGCCATCTATGTGCTGCTCCACGGTGAGGAGTCGCCGGGCGGCGGCTTCTCCGGCGGGACGGTGCTGGGGGCGGGACTGATCCTGTTCTCCGCCGCCTTCGGCCACCAGAACATCCGGGCCTTCATGGACCGGCGGACCTATGCGGCGGTTCGGACCTGCGGACTGCTGCTGTACGCCCTGCTGTACGGCGCGTATATCTTCATCGGCGCCAACGGACTGCCCAACTACCTCACCGGCATGGTTTTGCTGATCGACCTGGCGGTGGGGCTGGTGGTGGCCTGCACGGTATACGGATTTTACGCCCTGTTCTCCCGGGGGGAGCTGTGACGGGGCGGCTATGACGAGAGAGAGGGGGAGACGCCTGTGCTGGAGATGGTTTTGCAGAACCGCTTTGCCGTGACCGCGGTGATCCTGTTCGGTGTGGGGCTGATGAACATGCTGCTCCAGCAGAACCTGCTGCGGAAGGTCGTGGGCTTCAACATCATGGATTCCGCTGTGTTTTTGCTGCTGGCCTCCCTGGGCTACATTGACGGGGGCACCGCGCCCATCGTGGGGGATCAGGGCTTCGATCCCCTGTACATCAACCCCATCCCCAGCGGATTGGTGCTGACGGGCATCGTGGTTTCCGTGTCCATCACCGCCTTTTCCCTGGCCCTGATCCAGCGGATTTACCGCCGCTACGGTACCATCGAGCTGCGGGAGCTGCTGGAGCGGGCCCGGAAGGAGGACGACTGATGCGGCCGCTTGTGGAGAATTTTCCCTTTCTGTCCATCTTCCTGGCTATCGTGGCGGGGATCCTGTGCGCCACGCTGCGCCGGGGAGCCCTGGCCTACCGGTTGACCCTGGCGGTGGCTCTGACCGCGGCGCTGCTGAACGCCGCGGTGCTGGAGTATACCTACCTGGGGGATCTCAGCTTCACCTACACCATGGGCCGGTTCGTGGCACCCTACGGCAACGCCATCAAGTGCGGGCCGCTCCAGGCGCTGCTGGCCGCCGCCTTCTGCGTGGTGCTGGCCATGTCCCTGGTGGGGGGACGGCGGGACCTGTTCCACGACGTCCTGCCGGAAAAGCAGCGGTTCTACTTCGTCATGGTGAACCTGCTGACGGCGGCGCTGCTGGCCCTGACCTACACCAACGATGTGTTCACCGGCTATGTGTTCATTGAGATCTGCACCATTGCCTCCTGCGCCCTGGTCATGGCCAAGGACAACGGGCCAAACCTTATCGCCACCATTCGCTATCTCTTCATGAGCCTGCTGGGATCAGGGCTGTTCCTCATCGGCCTGGCCCTGCTCAACAGCATCACCGGCTATCTGCTGATGCCCTCTTTGGCAGAGGCCGTGGCAGAGCTGGCGCAGACCGGACGGTATCACCTGCCCCTGACCGTGTCCATTGGCCTGATCGTGGGGGGCCTTGGCATCAAGAGCGCCATGTTCCCCTTCCACCTGTGGCTGCCGGACGCCCACGGCGGCGCCACCACCGCCTCCTCCGCCATGCTGTCGGGGCTGGTGCTCAAGGGCTACATCGTGCTGCTGCTGACGCTCATTGTCCGGGTGTTCAGCTTGGAGCTGATGGCGGAGATGGGTGTCATGAACGTGATTTTGGCCTTCGGTCTGCTGGGGATGATCTTCGGGTCTCTGGGAGCCATGCGGGAGCGGCACATCAAGCGGATGCTGGCCTACTCCTCTGTGGCGCAGATCGGCTACATCTTTATGGGCATGGGTTTGGGAACCATGGCGGGGCTCACTGCCTCCTGCTTCCACATTCTGGTCCACGCCTGCTGCAAGCCGCTGCTGTTTGCCTGCGCTGGACGGCTCAGCGCCGTCAGCGGGCACCACAAGAGCCTGCGGAACCTCCGCGGCAGCGCCTTCCGGGACATCGTGGCGGGACTTGGGTTCACAGTGGGCGCACTGTCCATGATCGGTATTCCGCTCTTCGGCGGGTTCGTCTCCAAGCTCTACTTTGCCAGCGCATCCCTGCCCACCAACAAGACGGCGCTGACCCTGCTGACCATCGCTCTGTCCACAGTGCTCAATGCCCTGTATTACGTGCCGGCTCTGCTGGCCATCTGGGTGCGGCCTCCCGCCGAGGAGGAAAAGGCCCTGCTGGCAGATGTGGCGCCGGGGGATCTGGTTGCCGATCGCTCCTTTACCGCCGCTGCGGCAGTGCTGACAGCGGGGATCTTCGCGCTGGGCATCTTTTATCACCCTGTTTTGAATGTGATCGAGGCCGGGCTCCGGCTGACCTGATGAGAAATTTTGAGAATGTGAGAGGACTGCGCCCATGGTGCTGCTGCTGCCGATCCTGGTGCCTCTGATAGGCGGGATCTTTGTGTTCCGGCAAAAAAGTGAACAGCTCCGTGACCGGCTGGCCCTGACGGTGATCCTGGCTACGGCGGTCCTGGCAGCGGTGGCGTGCCTGCTGCCGGAGCGGCGGCTGGTGCTGCTGACCATCCAGGGGGCGCTGCACCTGGCGCTGCGGACCGACGGCCTGGCCCGGTTTTTCATGCTGCTTTGCGTCTGCATCTGGGTGCCGGTGCTGCTGTTCGCCTTCCCCTATATCCGCCACGCCGGCCGGGAGCGGCAGTTCCTGGGGTTCTACACCATGACCCTGGGTGTGCTGATGGGCCTTGCCATGGCGGCTAACTTCGTGACGCTGTACATGTTCTTTGAGGTCATGTCCCTGATCACCGTGCCGCTGGTGCTGCACACCTCCACCGCCGCTGCCCGGCGGGCGGGGTTCAAGTACCTGGGCTATTCGGTGTTCGGTGCCGGCATGGCTCTGATCGGGTATTTCTTCGTGGCCTACTATCTGGCGGCGCCGGACTTCGCCCCCGGCGGCGTCATGGATCCGGCCCGGTCCGCCCAGCACCGGGAGCTGCTGCTGGCGGCATACTGCCTGATGATCGTGGGCTTCGGCGCCAAGGCGGGCATGGTGCCCATGCAGGCCTGGCTCCCCTCCGCCCACCCGGTGGCTCCGGCACCGGCTTCCGCCGTGCTCTCCGGCGTCATCACCAAGGGCGGCGTGCTGGCGGTGATCCGGGTCACCTACTACATGTTCGGGCCGGAGTTTCTCCGGGGCAGCTGGCCCCAGTATGTGCTGCTGACCCTGGCGCTGACCACGGTGTTCGTGGGGTCCATGCTGGCCTACCGGGAAAAGCAGCTCAAGCGGCGGCTGGCCTACTCCACCGTGAGCCAGGTGTCCTATGTGCTGTTCGGACTGCTGCTGCTGACCCCGGCCGGAGTCCAGGCGGCCATGACCCAGATGATCTTCCACGCCGTGGCCAAGGACGCGCTGTTCCTGGCGGCGGGCGCCATCATCTTCTCCACCAACTACACACGGGTGGACCAGCTGCGGGGCATCGGCAAGCGGATGCCGGTGACCATGTGGTGCTTTACCCTGGCGGCGCTGTCCCTGATCGGGATTCCCCCCATGGCGGGCTTTGTCAGCAAGTGGTATCTGGTGTCGGCAGGACTGGAGGCGCCGGTGGGGCCGTTCAGCGCGGCGGGAATGGCGGTGCTGGTGGTGTCGGCCCTGCTGACGGCGGGATACCTGCTGCCCATCGTGACGGACGGTTTTTTTCCTGGAAAGGACTATATCGCCGAGCGCAGGGAAGTGGGGCCCTGGATGAGCTGGCCCCTGGTGGCCTTTGCCGCTGCGGCGGTGGTGCTGGGCCTGGTGCCCGGCGCGGTGACCGGATGGCTGGGGGAGCTGGCTGGAGGACTGTTTCCGTGAGGGAGCGGCCCTGGAATTTTTGTGAGAGGAGGGAGATCGGATGCACCGGTTTTTGACGCTGCCTATTCTGGTGCCCATGCTGCTGGGTTTGGTGCTGCTGGTGGCGCAGCCCAAGGACCGCCGGGTCCGAAGCATCTATGTGACGGCCTCCGCCCTGGTCACTTCCGTGCTCTCCTTCCTCTGTATCCTGATCACCTATGCCAAGGGATCTGCCGCCCTGGCCTGTATCCTGGTGCGCTTTTCCGAGAGCTTCTCCATCTCCCTGCGGATCGACGGGGCCTCCATGGTGTACGGGGCCATCGTGTCCTTCCTGTGGCCGCTGGTGACGGTGTACGCATTGGACTACATGTCCCATGAGGGCCATGAGAGCCGCTTTTTCAGCTTTTGGCTCATGGCCTACGGTGTGGTGCTGGGCATCGCCTACTCCGAGGACTTTTTGTCGCTGTACTTCTTCTATGAGCTGCTGACCCTGGCCACGCTGCCGCTGGTCATGCACGCCATGGATGAAAAGGCCCGGTACGCCGGGCGCAAATACATCATCTACTCCCTGTCGGGGGCGGCCTTTGCCTTTATCGGCATTGTGTTTTTGCTCAACTACGGCGTGGGGCATCTGAACTTCACCTACGGCGGTGTGCTGGACCCGGCCCGGGTGGCCGGCAGCGAGAGTACGCTGCTGGTGGCCTTTGTGGCGGCCTTCTTCGGCTTCGGCGTCAAGGCGGCGCTGTTCCCCTTTCACGGCTGGCTGCCGGACGCCTCCGTGGCGCCCACGCCGGTCAGCGCCCTGCTCCACGCAGTGGCGGTGGTGAAAGCAGGCGCCTTCGCCGTGCTGCGGCTCATTTACTTCGGCTTCGGGGCGGACTTCCTGTGGGGGACCTGGGCACAGACCGTGGTCATGACCGCCACCATCATTACCATTGTCTACGGCTCTGCCCGGTCGCTGCGGACACCGCACCTGAAGCGGCGGCTGGCCTTTTCTACCGTCAGCAACCTCTCCTATATCCTCTTTGCCCTGACGCTGATGAGTCCGGCGGGGCTGGTGGGCGGCATGACCCACATGGTCTACCACGCCTTCACCAAGATCACCATGTTCTGCTGCGCCGGCGCCATTTTGCACCAGGGGCGGGAGTATGTCTACGAGCTGGAGGATTTCGGCCGGGTGATGCCGGTGGTGTTCGGCACCTTCACGGTGTCCTCCTTCGCTTTGATCGGTGTGCCGCCCCTGGGGGGCTTTGCCGGAAAGTGGATGATTGCCGAGGGGGCGGTGGCCTCCGTCAATCCCCTGGCCTACGCGGGCCTGGGGGCGCTGATCCTGTCCACGCTGCTGACCACGCTGTATCTCATCACCATCGTGGCCCGGGCCTATTTCCCCATCGGGGAGCTGGACCGGGCGGCGCTGGACCAGGTGCGGGACCCGGGCTGGGCCATGAAGGTCCCGCTGCTGGCCCTGACGGCCTCCGGCGTTCTTCTGGCGCTTTGCTCCGACCTGGTCATCGGCTTTTTGCAGCTGGTGGGCCAGGGCGTGCTGTGAGGAAGGGGGAGAGACGATGGCGCAAGGATTGATGCTGTTTCTGATCCTGTTCCCCATGGCCATGGCGCCGGTGGTGTTCCCCCTGCGGCGCCGGGACCGGGGCCTGCGGGACCGCTTTATCCAGCTGGTGCCGCTGGCGGAGCTGGCGGCGGCACTGGTGCTGCTGTTCCTTCCGGCGGCGGCGCTGACCCTGCCGGGTGTCTGCGGTCTGGGCCTCCACTTTACCGCCGGGAGCCTGGGACGGCTGCTGGCGGCAGTGGCGGCGGCGCTGTGGGTGGGCACCGGCGCGGTGTCCCCGCCCTATTTTGCCTCCGCCGAGGGCTGCAACCGGTATTATTTCTTCTGGCTGCTGACCCAGGGGGCCCTGATGGGCGTGTTTCTGGCGGGAGATCTCTTTACACTGTTCGTGTTCTTCGAGATGATGTCCTTCACCTCTTACGTGTGGGTGGCGCAGAATGAGACGCCCCAGGCCCTGCGGGCCGCAGAGACGTATCTGGCGGTGGCGGTCATCGGCGGCATGACGCTGCTGGTGGGTCTTTTGTGGCTGGGCCACCTGCTGGGGTCCCTGGAGTTTGCCCGGCTGCCGGAGCTGGCCGCTGCAGTGGCGGCGGAGGACCGGTGGGAGCTCTACGGGGCCGGGGCCTGCTGCCTGGTGGGCTTCGGCGCCAAGGCGGGCATGTTCCCCCTGCACATTTGGCTGCCCAAGGCCCATCCTGTGGCGCCGGCGCCGGCGTCGGCGTTGCTCAGCGGCATCCTGACCAAGAGCGGCGTGTTCGGCGTGCTGATCGTGTCCCGCTTTTTGTTCTGGGCCGACGTGCCGTGGAATAGAGTGATACTGGTCCTGGGGACCGTGACCATGGCCCTGGGGGCCGTGCTGGCGCTGTTTTCCATCGACCTCAAGCGGACCCTGGCCTGCTCCTCCATGTCCCAAATCGGGTTTATCCTGGTGGGCGTGGCCATGCAGGGGTATCTGGACGGGGAGAACGCCCTGGCGGCCTGGGGCACCGTGCTGCACATGCTCAACCACAGCCTCATCAAGCTGGTGCTGTTCGTGGCGGCGGGTGTGGTGTACGTGAATACCCACACCCTGGACCTCAACGCCATCCGGGGCTGGGGCCGCAACCGCCTGTGGCTGAAGGGGACCTTCTTCGTGGCGGCGGCCTCCATCGCCGGTGTGCCGGGCTTTTCCGGCTACGTCAGCAAGACGCTGCTTCACGAGGGCATCGTGGAGTACATCCACCTGCTGGAGCACGAGGGGCTCTCCGCGGCGCCGTTCCAGGCGGTGGAGTGGATCTTCCTGATCTCCGGCGGTCTGACGGCGGCCTACATGACCAAGCTGTTCGTGGCGATCTTTGCCTCCCCCCGGGCGGTGGGACAGCGGATCGGCGTTCGGGAGTATATGTCTTCCTGGACCCAGGCGGTGCTGTGCTGCGGCGCGGCGATACTACTGGGGCTTGGCGTGACGCCGGGACGGACCATGGAGCCCATTGCCCGGTGGGCCGCGGCCTTTTTGGCGGCGGACGAGGGCCACGCCGTCCACTACTTCACCTGGGTCAATCTCAAGGGCAGTTGCATCTCCCTGGGGATCGGCGCGGCGGTGTATCTGCTGGTGGTGCGGCAGCTGCTGATGAAGCAGGAGGGCAGCGAGCGGGTCTATGTGGATCGCTGGCCCGCCTGGGCAGATCTGGAGGACCGGGTATACCGGCCCGTGCTGAGGGGACTGGCCTTCACTGGTGCCCTGTTCGCCCGGATTCTGGCCTCTTTGGGAGACCTGGTGGTGCTGGTCGGAGAGCGGATCCTCTTCACCAAGGCGCCGGGCATTTTCGTGCCCAAGCGGAACGAGGACTTCGGCGTGTACGGCAGAAAGCCCCGGCGGTTCCTGGTGGAGGAGACCTTCTCCTTCGACCTGCTGCTGTCCGGCCTGGGATTGGTGATCCTGCTGATTTATATTCTGATCTGAGGCGCAGAGGCGCCATACGAAAGCGGGAAGCGGCGGAAGCTGCCTTCCCGCTTTTGTACGCTTTGAGGGAGGTAGAGGAATGTTCTGGACAGCGGTGGCGGCCACAGGGCTGGCGGGGATCGGCGGTACGGGCCTGGGAGGCGGGATCGCGTGTTTGCTGCGGCGAGACTCGCCCCGGATGGTGAGCCTGCTGCTGAGCTTTGCTGCCGGGGTCATGACGGCGGTGGTGTGCTGCGACCTGCTGGCGGAGGCTGTGGGCGCCGGTGGGCGAATGGGATTGGCCCTGACTGCGGCGGCGGTGCTGGCGGGACATGGGGCCGTGGAAGGGTTGGAGCGGCTGCTGGAGCGGCGGGGCGCCCATGGCCTGGCCGCTGCCGGAGCAGCGCTGGCAGCGGCGGTAGCTCTGCACAATGTGCCGGAGGGCATGGTGATCGGGGCGGCCTTTGCCTCCGGAGGCAGGGAAGGCGCCGGCGGTGTGGCTTTGGCGGCTGTGATTGCCCTGCACAACATTCCGGAGGGCATGGCAGTGGCTGGGCCACTGCGGGCCGGGAATCTGCCCCGGATCTGGGCCTTGGCCGCTGCGGCGGCAACAGGTATGCCCACTGTGGCCGGTGCGGCGCTGGGATATCAGATGGGGACCCTGGGGCCGGTGGGACTGGCGGTGACGCTGGGATTCGCCTCCGGCGCCATGCTGTATGTGGTGTTTGGAGAGCTGCTGCCGGAGGCACTGACACTCTGGCAGTCACGGATGCCGGCCTTGGCTGCCGTGTTGGGCATTGTGACTGGACTGATGGTAGTGTATGCATAGTGAGAACATGAAAAAAGCCCCGCCGCACAAGTGCGGCGGGGCTTTTTGCGGCATGCTCCCGCAAACGAGAATGCGGAGAGCTGGAAAAGGGGAGATGAAGAATCTTATTTTGCCAGGACGCTGGCGCGCTTCTTGCCGTACCAGATGATAACAGCCACATACGCAACAGCGGCCGTGACGCCGATCACATAGGCGGCGGTCCAGGGGATGTTGAAGCCGATCTTGGCGTTGGCAATGTAAGTAACGGTGATGAAGGTGTACCAGGCGCCGGGGATCAGAGGCACCCACACGAAGTTGCCCTTCTTGTTCTCGAACATCCAGATGGAGATGGCCAGGAAGGCAAACAGAGACAGGGTCTGGTTGGACCAGGCGAAGTAACGCCACAGGATGTTGAAGCCCTCAGCATTCACCTTGGCGAACACCAGGATCACAGCCACCAGGGCGAAGATGATGGCGGACAGGCCCAGGCGCTTGCTGTTGCTGCTCTGGTCGATGTGCAGGGTTTCGGCCACGGTCAGGCGCAGGCCGCGCAGAGCGGTGTCGCCGGAGGTGATGGGCAGAACCACAATGCCGATCAGGGCGATGACGCCGCCCACGTTGCCCAGAATATCCTTGCAGACCGCGATAACGGTGCCGGTGGCGCCGGCGTTGGCAGCCTGGATGCCCAGGTTGTAGATGCCCATGGCGGCAGCGGCCCAAACCATGGCGATGAAGCCTTCCAGGATCATCATGTTGTAGAAGGTCATGCGGCCCTGCTTCTCGCTCTTGACCGTACGGGAGATGATGGCGGTCTGAGTGGAGTGGAAGCCGGAGAGGATGCCGCAGGCCACGGTCACAAAGAACACGGGCAGGAAGTGGCCGGTGGCGAAGTACTCACCGTAGCTGAAGGGAGCGGTGCCGCCGTCAGCGGTGGTCTGGAAGGCGCTGAAAGCGACGCCCTGCCAGTCGTCCCAGATGTTCAGCAGAGGATAGCCGTGAGCGAACAGACCAATGAACACGCCCAGGGCGGAGAACATCAGGATGGCGCCGAAGACGGGATAGATGCGGCCGATGATGGCGTCGATGGGGAACACGGTGGCGATCAGATAGTAGGCGAAAATGCAGCCATAGATCACCCAGGTGGACACGGAGGTGGCGGCGCCGTCAAAGCCGAAGATGCCGGTGGCGGCGATGTCGCCGGGGGTGTAGATGAACACGGCGCCCACCAGCAGCAGAAGCAGGCAGACGAACACGTTGTACACGCGGTAGACACCCTTGTTGGAATACTTGCGGATCATGGAGGACATCTGGCTGCCGCCGTCACGCAGGCAGATCATGCCGGAGAAATAGTCGTGCATAGCACCGCCGATGACGTTGCCGATGGGGATGGTGATGAAGGCGATGGGCCCGAAGAGGATGCCCTGAATGGGTCCGAAGATGGGGCCGGTGCCGGCGATGTTCAGCAGGTTGATCAGGCTGTTCTTCCAGCCTCTCATGGGAACGTAGTCCACGCCGTCCTGCTTGGAATAAGCAGGAGTCTCACGGTCGTCGGGGCCAAAGACTTTTTCGCAGAACTTGCCGTAAATAGCGGCGCCTACGAACAAAATCACGAGGCCCAGAATAAATGTTGCCATAAACACACACTCCTTTTTCGCATTGTGCCTCGAAGGACGTCTCGTTTCGCCCTCCTATCACAGTATATACGATAGCAGATTTTTTGAGGAGCGGCCGTTAAGGAATGGACAATTTAATTTAGATTGCATAAGAGATTTAATCGATTGCGTTAAGAAATCGTTAACAAGACAGAAAGCCGCCGCCACGCTTTTTGCGTGGCGGCGGAATAAAATCGGGTGCGTGGAGAGCGTCATTCTCCCTCGGCCATGCGGTAGCCCACGCCCACTTCTGTAAACAGATACTCCGGCTCGGCGGGGTTTTTTTCAATCTTGCGGCGGATATTGGCCATATTGACCCGGAGTATCTGGTTGTCACCGCTGGCACGGGGGCCCCACAGCTCCTTGATGATGAAGTCGTAGGTCAGGACCTTGCCGGCATATTTGCCAAGAAGCGCCACGATCCGGAACTCGCTGAGAGTCAGATGGACGTTCTCCCCCCGAACCAGGACCTGATGCTTGTTGTAGTCAATGACCAGCTCCCCCACAGAGTAGGTGCCGTTGCGGGCAATCTCATCGTTGCCGGAGGCGGTGCGGGTGTGGCGGATGGCGGTGCGGACCCGGGCCAGCAGCTCGTCGGTGCCGAAGGGCTTGGTGAGATAGTCGTCGGCGCCCAGGTCCAGGGCATCTACTTTATCCCGCTCGTGGGAGCGGGCGGAGACGACCACCACCGGAAGGCTGGACCAGGAGCGCAGCTGGCGCAGAATGTCCAGACCGTCCATATCCGGAAGGCCCAGATCCAGAATGATCAGGTCCGGGCAGTGGGAGGAGATCATGGACAGGGCCTCTGCGCCGGTGCGGGCCTGCATGGCCTCGTAGCCGTTGGAATTGAGTACAGCGGAGATGAAATGAGAGATGCTCTTTTCATCTTCAATCACCAGAATTTTTTCCCGGATGTTCATAAGTCAGGTTCCTCCTCAGGCAAGGGGCAGACGGAAAGAGAATTCCGCGCCCTCAGACAGATTGTTGGCCTCCATAGTGCCGCCGTGGGCCCGGACGATCGCCAGGCACACGGAAAGCCCCAGGCCCATATTTCGTTTGCCGTCGCCGGCACTGGTCTCGCTGTGCTTGAGACTGCCGTCGAACAGAGTGGGCAGAACTTTGGCGGGGATACCACCGCCGTTGTCCCGGACGGAAAAACGGGCGTGGTCGCCGTCCGGCCGCACGGACAGGGTGATATGTGTGGTGTGGATCCCGTGAAGCGCTGCGTTTTCCAGCAGGTTGGAGAGCACCTGCTCCACCAGGATGGGGTCCATAGGCACCAGCAGCAGTTCCTCCGGCGCCCGGACCTCCACTGTGATTCCCGGGAACCGTTTGCGGAATTTCCGCACCGCTTCTCCCAGAACTTCTTCCGCCGCTTCCGGCTGCTTGGTGATATGGGCCTGAGTATCTCCCATGCGGGTAATGGACAGCAGATTTTCTACCACCCGGATCAGCCACTGGGCATCGTCCCTGGCATCCTTCAGCAGCGTCTGCTGCTCCTCCGCGGACAGACCCGGATTTTCCAGCAGAGTAGAGGTGGCCCCCACGATGGAGGTCAGAGGGGTGCGGATATCGTGGGAGACTGAGCGCAGCAGATTGGCCCGCATCTTCTCCTTTTCCCCCTCGGCCCGCAGCCGCTCCTGCTGCTTGATTTGAGTGGTCAGGGTGCTGGTGATGACTGACACTGCCAGAAAGGTCAAAAAGGTGAGGGGATAACCGGAGAGTGTGAAGTTGAAGGCCCAGTAAGGCGAGGTGAACACGTAGTTCACGCAGATGACGCCTGTCACTGAGGCGATGAGTCCATAGAGATAGCCGGAGGTCAGACGGGAGACCAGCAGCACCGCCAGGACGAAAATGGGAGAGGCGAAGCCATCGCTGGTGTCGCCCATCTGCAGCAGGATACAAAACTCCAGGGCGCACAGCAAGATGCCGGCGGAGATCACCAGGTCCCGCCAGGAAAAGGGGAACAGCCGCGCGGAAAGGGATTTATTGGATTTCAAGGGGATGCCTCCTTGTCCGCAGCACCGGCAGAGGCGGGCTGCTTCTACAGCATCTATCATATCAGAAAATGAGTTAAATTTCCGCTAAAAAACTTAACAAAAAGCAAGCACAGCCCTCAGCCGTTTTGACAAAGACCTAACAAAGGGGCGGAGGATTTTCGCGGCGGTTGAACGGGGAGATCCGGTATAATACCAAGTGAAGCAAAAAGCGCAAACCCAACCAAAAAAAGGGAGTGGAAGAAATGGAAAAGGCTTTGAAGGATTGTCTGCGGGAACAGGAAGAGGTGTGCTGGCAGGGCGTGCCGGTGGAATTCCCCCTGCTGGATAGCGCCAATACGCGCTCCATCCTGCTTAAATGGATCCTGACGGTGGCGATTGCCGGTGGTATCCTGATCCCCTATCTGAACAATAACCGGGAAGCGGTCAGCATGGGCTTCATCGGCCTGCTGGCGCTGGTGGTGGCGCTGATTCTGGTGTCCCCCGTGATCGAGCGGTGGAGCCTGCGGCAGCAGCGTTACTGGATCACCAATCAGCGGGCGATCCTGATGTCCCGTGACAAAAGCATCTATTACATGGAACTGGATGAGATCGACGAGTTCAAGCTGGTGACCGACATGGCTGCCGGACAGTGCCTGGTGCTGGGCGGATGCCTGTTCCCGGAGATCCACAAGCAGCTGCGCTGGCGGGCTTGCCATCCCAAGATCGATATGCAGAGCACGGGCCAGGGCGGCGCCATGGGCCTGGTGTTTTACAGCGTCAGCAACGCCGATGCCGCCGCTGCCCTGCTGGAAAAGAGCACCGGCAGAGCGGCCGCTTAAAAATGAGATCAGACACGCAGAAGTCCCGCGGGAGATTCCCGCGGGACTTTTTTTGCGCAAAAATCAAAAAGAGTTGCACGCCGGCGTGCAACTTTTTGGCTTGTGCGGCCCTGGATGTGAGACGGAGGAGAGGAGGAACGGCATGGAGAGGCGGGAGAGCGAGGCACGGTTTTGCCGTGCGTATCTCAGGACCATGGATCCGGAGCGGGCCGCCGCGGAGGCGGGGCGAAAGGACGGATTCGCTCTGCTGGAGCAGGAGACAGTCCGCAGCCGGCTGGAGATCATGCGCTCCGGTGCCGCAGCTCAGGTCCGGCGGGAGGACGTGCTGCGAAGGCTGGCCCAGCTGGCCTTCGGCCGGGCCAACGACGCGGTGCGCCTGGCGCTGGGGCAGGGAGGGACGGACCCGGAGGGGCTGGACCTGTCCGCTGTGGCGGAATTCCGGGTGACAGACAAGGGCGGTGTGGAGGTCAAGATGGTGGACCGGGTGCGGGCTCTGGAGACCCTCTGGGGCCTGCTGGACGGCGGCGCGGATGGGGCTGAGGAGCTGTGCCGGGCCCTGGCGGAGGCCGCCGAGGACGGGGGGTGGGAGGACGGCTGAGATCACGCGGTTTTCCCCCAAGCAGAAGAAGGTTCTGACCTGGTGGCGGCGGCAGCGGTGGGAAGCTATCATCTGTGACGGCGCCGTCCGCAGCGGAAAGACCTTTTCCATGGGGCTGTCCTTCTTCCTGTGGGCCCAGAGCTGCTTTGACGGGCGGCAGTTCGGCCTGTGCGGCAAGACCATCTCCTCCCTGCGGCGGAATCTGCTGCAGGATCTGGTGCCGTACCTGAGACGGCTGGGGATGACGGTGCGGGAGGTGCGGTCGGAACATCTGCTGATCGTCCGGACCGGGGGACGGGAGAACCGCTTCCTGATCTTCGGCGGACGGGACGAGTCCAGTGCCGCCCTGATCCAGGGCAGCACCCTGGCGGGCGTGCTGCTGGATGAGGCGGCCCTGATGCCGCGGAGCTTCGTGGAGCAGGCCTGTGCCCGGTGCAGCGTGCCGGGCAGCCGCCTGTGGTTCAACTGCAACCCTGAGGGGCCTCAGCACTGGTTTTACCGGGAGTGGATCCTGAAGGCGGAGCAGCGGCGGGCGCTGTACCTTCACTTTACCATGGAGGACAACCCGGCGCTGACGCCCCGGATCCGGGCCCGCTACCGGCGGGCCTACTCCGGAGTGTTCTACCGGCGGTTCGTGTTGGGGGAGTGGACCGCCGCCCAGGGGCTGGTGTACGACTTCTTCGACCGCAGCCGCTGCCCTCCCGCGCCGGAGGGGCCCTTTGAGGCGTGGCGGGTGTCCGTGGACTACGGTACGTCCAATCCCGCCTCCTTCGGCCTGTGGGGCAGAAGGAACGGCGTTTGGTACCGGACGGCGGAGTACTACTACGACTCCCGGCGGACCGGACGGCAGAAAACCGACGGGGAGTACGTGGAGGACCTGCGGCGCCTGGCGGGGGACCGGGTGATCCAGCGGGTCATCGCGGACCCCTCGGCGGCCAGCTTCATCCTGGCGCTGCAGCGGGCCGGATTCCCCGTGGTCAAGGCCCGGAACGACGTCGCAGACGGCATCCGGGTCACGGCGGACCTGCTGAAGGCGGGACGGCTGGTGATCTGCGAGGGCTGCGCCGACCTGCTGCGGGAGATGGAGCTGTACTGCTGGGAGGACCGGGGGACGCGGGACGCGCCCCGGAAGGAGCACGACCACGCCATGGACGAGATGCGGTATTTCGCCATGGACGTGGCGGCGGAGGAACAGGGCGGATTCGCGGCCACCTGCGTGGAGCGGCGGGCCCTGTGAGAAAACGGCCCGCAGAGACGGGCATGGGAGGGATCGGAAGGTTGAAGTGGTTTCAAACGCGCAAGGAGCCGGCGGCCGCGGCGGTGCAGCTGCGGGAGACCGGACGCCATCCCTTCGGGGAGCTGGGCAGCTATGCGGCCCTGCGCTCCGGGGAGATCCGGCTGTACCGGGCGGTCCGGGAAGCGGTGCCGGTGGTGGACGCCGCCATTTACAAGCTGATCCGCATGACAGGCGGTGTCACCGCCGTTTGCGGCGACCCGTCGGCGGAGCGGGAACTGGGGGAGTTCCTGCGTACCGTGCCGGTGGGGCGGGGACAGTTCGGCATCAACGCATTTCTCGACGGGTATGCCGACTCTCTGCTGACCTGCGGCCGGGCCGTGGGGGAGATCCTGCCGGCGGCGGGGAACCGGGACATCGCGGCGGTGCTGTGCGGCCGGGTGGAGAGCATTGAGATCCGGGAGGGGGACAACCCCCTGGACTTTACCATCTGCGGACCCGACGAGCAGGGAAAGATGGGGCCGCTGCCCTGTCAGGACCTGCTGCTGTTCACCCCCTTCAATCCGGAGGGGGACAGCCCATACGGCGTGTCGCTGCTGAGGTCGCTGCCCTTTTTGACGGACATCCTCATGAAGATCTATCACACCATCGGGGTCAACTGGGAGCGGTGCGGCAATGTGCGCTACGCCGTGACCTGCCGGAGCGGCGAGGGCGGACAGGCGGCGGAGCGGAGCCGCCAGCTGGCCGGGGAGTGGTCCCGGGCCATGCAGGAGACCCGCGGCGGCAGCGTCCGGGACTTTGTGGCGATTGGCGACGTGGAGATCAAGGTCATCGGTGCCGACGGGCCCATTCTGGACAGCGAGGTGCCGGTGCGGCAGATCCTGGAGCAGGTGGTGGCCAAGACGGCCATCCCGCCTTTCATGCTGGGACTCAGCTGGAGCTCCACGGAGCGGATGAGCTCCCAGCAGGCGGACCTGCTGACCACGGAGATCACCGCCATCCGGCGGACGCTGACCCCCACGGTGGAGCGGATCTGCCGGCTGTGGCTGCGGATGCACGGCTATGGCTGCGGCTTCCGGGTGGTCTGGGACGACATCAATCTCCAGGATCAGGTAGAGGAGGCCCGGGCGGCCCTCTACCGCCAGCAGGCCCGGAAGCTGGAACTGGAAAACGACGCGGCAGAGGCCGCGGCGCAGAAAGCGATCCCCGGCGGGGACGCGGAAATTCAGGAGGGAAGCGGGGAGTGAGCGTGGAGATCCAGAAGGAGCGGAGCGAGCGGGCGGCCGGGACCCCGGCCGCGGAGGAGCTGGCGTACATCAATCAATACGCCAAGACGCCCCTGGAGGCGGAGCAGGTCTACGCCTTTGCGGTGCGGCTGTGCGACAACGAGGTGGACCGGGATTACGAACGGTTCGAGACCGCGGGCCTGGAGCGGCTGGGGGAGCTGTTCCTGGGCAAAAGCGGTATCTTTGATCACCAGTGGTCCGCCAGGGGGCAGACGGCCCGCATCTACCGGACTGAGGTGGTGGCGGAGCCGGGGCGGATCACCGCCGCCGGGGACGGCTATTGCTACCTCAAGGGTTGGGCGTATCTGCTGCGGACTGAAGCCAACGCGCAGCTGATCGCCCAGATCGAGGGCGGCATCACGAAGGAGGTCAGCGTGGGGTGCAGCGTGGCGCAGAGCGTGTGCTCCGTCTGCGGAGCGCCCGCCGGGACCTGCCACCATGTGAAGGGGGAGGTCTACGACGGAAGGCTGTGCTTCACGGAGCTGCGGGAGCCCACCGACGCCTACGAGTGGTCCTTCGTGGCGGTGCCCGCCCAGCGGGACGCGGGCGTGCTGAAGCGGTACGGCGCTCCCGACCGGGAGCGGGTGCAGCTGGAGCGGGAGGCGGCCCTGGGGCGCCGGTACATGAAGGAGCTGCGCCGGGAGGTGGCCCGCCTTGCCATGCTGACCGACGAGACTGTGCCCGGCGAGGTGTGGGCCGGCGTGGCGGAGAAGCTGGAGGAGCCGGAGCTGCTGGCGCTCAAGAGCGCCTATGAGCGGCAGGCGGCCAGACGGTTTCCGCCCCGGCCGCAGCTGCGGGACACGGCCGCGGCGGCGGACGAGGACGAGACGGTATTTCTGGTGTGACAAGGAAATGAAAAGGAGAGGTTGCAGATGAAACTTTCTTATGAGGGAATCGGCCAGTGGGCCGCTACCTTCGCCTGCACGGAAGCGGCGGAGGGCGAATTGGTGAAGATCAGCGGAAGCGGCGCTGTGGCCGCCTGCGGAGACGGGGACGACTTCTGCGGCATGGTGCTGTCGGTGAGCCGGGGCGGCGACGCCTGCTCCGTGGCCCTGGGCGGCATGGTCACCGCCGGATATACCGGGGAAGCGCCGGCTTTGGGCTGGACCGGGTTGGCCGCAGACGGCACCGGCGGCGTGAAGCCGTCTGAGACCGGCAGGGAATTTTTGGTGGTGGATGTGGACACGTCCGCCAAGACTGTGACGTTCGCACTGTAAGGAGGAGAGGGAAACATGGCTTATCACTATGAGAACATCCGCCTGGAGAAGGGCATGTACGGCCGCAGCGGCCGCACCTTCTCTCAGACTCTGGAGGAGCTGGATCCCAGCGAGCAGTACCGGGGCACGGCCCTGGAGGGCCTGGACGCCTTCCAGCGCCAGCTCAAGCGCTTCGACATCCGGGTGAAGGGCGCCGGGTCCGACTGTGTGGAGAAGTTTTTCCACACCACGGATTCCTCCGTGCTGTTCCCGGAGTTTGTGTCCCGGGTGGTGCGCCAGGGCCTGGAGGAGGAGAGCATCCTGCCCGCTATCACCGCCACCGTCACCCGCTTTGACGGCATGGACTACCGCTCCATCGCCTCCGTGCCTACGGAGAGCGAGAAGGAGCTCAAGCGGGTGGAAGAGGGCGCCCAGATCCCGGAGACCAGCGTCCGCACCCAGGAGAATCTGGTGCGCCTGCACAAGCGGGGGAGAATGCTGGTGGCCTCCTATGAGGCCATCCGGTTCCAGCGGCTGGACCTGTTCTCCGTGACCCTGCGCCAGATCGGCGCTTACATCGGACGGATGCACGTTCAGGACGCTGTGGACGTCATTATGAAGGGCGACGGCAATGACAACGCGGCTCCGGTTTTTGAAGTGGGGGATGGCACCATCTCCGGCAGCTCCGGCTCCCTGAGCTACGAGGGCCTGCTGGACTTCTGGAGCCAGTTCGACCCCTACACCATGAACACCATGCTGGTGTCCGGGGATGTGATGCTGGCCATGCTGAAGCTGAGCGAGTTCCAGAACCCCCTGACGGGGCTGAACTTCCAGGGCACCGGTACGCTGACCACGCCTCTGGGCGCCAAGCTCCTGCGGACCACCGCCTGCCCTGCCGGGACCCTGATCGGCCTGGACAAGAACTACGCCCTGGAGCAGATCTGCGGCAGCGAGGTGACGGTGGAGTACGACAAGCTCATCGACCGTCAGTTGGAGCGGGCGGCCATTACCTCCATCTCCGGCTTTGCAAAGCTCTTTGACGGCGCCAGCAAGGTACTGACGGTCTGAGGGGAGAAACGGGAAATGGCGGGGCCGCAGGGCCCCGCCGGAGAGACGAGAAAGGCGGCGATGAGACGTGCATGAGACGATCCTGGAGCTGGCCCGGACCATATCCGGCGCCGGCGAGGCGGAGACGGCTCTGCTGGACGCCCTTTGCCAGGCGGCGGAGGCGGCATGGCAGCGGCGGCTGCCGGAGGACAGGAACCCGGAAGACTGCGGCACCGCCTTTTTCTGCGCGGCGGCTTTCACCGCCGCGGCGGATCTGGCGGCCGGGCGGAGCGGCAGCGCCGTGGCGTCCTTCAAGGCTGGGGATGTCTCGGTGGAGAGCCGGAACGGCGCCGACGGCGCCGCTTTGGCGGAGGCCCTGCGGCAGACGGCGGAGCGGCTGATGGCGCCTTACGCCGTGCCGGCGGATGTGGTATTCAGGAGGGTGCGGGGATGATGACGGACTGGGTGCGGCAGGTGCTGGACCGGTACGGTCAGCCAATCACTCTGCGCCGAGGAGAAACGGAGACCGTGATCCGGGCCTTTTTGCAGCCGGTGACGGAGCGGGGAGAGCGGGCGCCGGACACCGCCACGGCCCTGGGATGGATCGACGGACGGCAGTGGCTGTACCTGGGACAGACGGCCCTGGAGATCGGGGACGTTTTGACATGGAAGGAGATGGCTTTCCGGGTGCGCAGCTGCCGGCCCTATTACATCGGCGAGGCGCTGTCCCACTACTGGGCGGCGCTGGAGAAGGAACGGGAGGCGGCGGTATGAGAGAGCTGACACAGGTGCGGGACGCGGTGATCGGCGCCCTGACGGCGGCGGGACTGCCGGCTTTTGCGGCGTTTCCGGCAGAGGAGGCCCGGCGGTACGAGGCGGCGGTGGCCGCCGTGGATGTGGGCACCGCCCAGGGAGCGGCGCTGGGCTTTTGCAATTACCTGGGCCAGGTGAGAAACGAGGACGGATCAGCCAGCGAGGTCTACGGCAAACAGCTGGAGGCGGAGATCACCGTGGAGATCCGGGCAGGCCGGGCTGCGGACTGCCAGAGCGGCTGTGAGGCGGCGGCAGACGTGCTGCTGGGCGGCCTTCCCGCCGGCGTGCGGCCGGAGGAGCTGAGCTGGGAGGCTTTGCAGTGGGAGCGGGAGACAGAGCTGTTCCTGCGGCGGGGACGCCTGCGGTGCAGGGCGCTGTTCACGGCCCGGGCGGAAGAGGAGGGCCAGACCTTCCTGGACTTTGTTTTGAAAGGGGTTTTGACCACTTGAGCGAGATCATTCATGAGCGGCCAGGAGTGTATTCCAGCTATGACGCCTCCGCTGTGGTCAGCGGAGGAAGAGCCGTGCGGACCGTGGGCGTGGCGGCCAGAGCTGTCAGGGGCGACGTGGGCAAGGTCGTGACCGTCACCGGCTACACCGCCGGTGTGGCGGTCTTTGGTGAGGACGCGGCGCAGAGCCCCGGCATGAGTACCCTGCTGCGGCTGCTGTTTGCCAACGGTGCGGCTACGGTGCTGGCGGTCCGGGTGGACGACGCCGCAGGCACGGCGGACTACGAGGCGGCCTTCCAGGCGCTGGGCCGGGAGGAGGCCCAGATCCTGGTATGCGACAGCGCCGAGCTGGAGGTGCAGCAGGCCCTGCGGACTGCGGTGGAGGAGGCGTCCTCCACACGCCGGGAACGGATCGCCCTGGTGGGCGGCAACGGCGACACGGCTGCGGAACTGGTGGAGCGGGCCGCGGCCCTCAACAGCGAGCGGATGGTGCTGGTGGGGCCCGATGCCCTCAGCAGCACCGGTGAGCAGCTGCCGGGCGTGTTTTCCGCCGGGGCCCTGGCCGGTGTGGTGGCCTGTGGGCGGGACCCGGCGGTGCCGCTGAACGGGGCGGAGATCGCGGGCCTCGGCGGGGTCTGCGAGGATTACAGCGACAATGACATCGACCTGCTGGTCCGGGGCGGCGTGACGCCCCTGGAGTGCGCGGCGGGAGTCGTGTCCCCGGTGCGGGGCATCACCACCCGCACCACCACCGGCGGCGCGGCGGACACCACCTGGCGGGAGCTGACCACCATTCTGATCGTGGACGATGTGATCCCGGCGGTACGGCAGAGCCTGCGCAGCAAGTTCTCCCGCACCAAGAACACTGCCCAGACCCGCAGCGCCATCCGGTCCCAGACCGTGGTGGAGCTGGAGAAGAAGCTGGCGGCGGAGATCATCGACAGCTACGGTGAGGTGACGGTCAGCGCCTCCGCGGACGATCCGTCCGTGTGTCTGGTGGAGTTCACCTTTGCGGTGGCCCACGGCCTCAATCAGATCTATCTGACGGTCCACATCACCATCTGACGGACCGGGGGCCGGGCCGGATGACCTCCGGCCCGGCCCGAAGAGAAAGGAGCGGAGCATGGATACAAAGGGATTCCCCACCAGTTCGGACATCTATCTGGAGCTGGACGGGCGGAAGATCGCGGTGGTGCAGAGCTACACCGCCAAGGCCAGCAAGTCCAGCCAGAGCGTGGAGGCCTTCGGCGAGAGTGAGCCGGTGGCCACCATCGAGGGCCAGCGCAAGTACACCCTGGAGCTGACCCGGCTGTACGCCACCGAGGAGGCCGTGTCCGACGGCATCAATTTCTACGATCTCCAGGACTTCTCCCTGGTGATCTGCAAGCCGGACCGGAAGATCATTTACAGCGGATGCCAGTGGAGCGCCATCCAGGAGGAGGGCCAGCTCAACGCCATGGTGGCCGAGCGGGTGACGGTGGTGGCCGCCAAGCGCATCGAGACCGGCGCATGACGCGGCCGGAGGAGATCGACCGCCTGCGGCCCATGCCGGCGGCGCGGCTGCTGGCCATCTGGCGGGACACCCGGGAGCAGACGGAGGAGCCGCTGGAACGGTGTCTCCTGTGCAACGCGCAGGTGCTGGCGGAGTGCTGCTGGCGGGGCGAGGAGCGGGCCTTTGCAAGCGCGGAGCAGGTGCTGGCGGCCCTGACCGGGCGGCAGATGGAGGCGCTGCTGCGGCGGCTCATGGAGGAGGAGCCCGCCCGGGCGCCGGATGCGGAAAACCCGGCCTTTGACCCGGAGCGGTTCCGGGCCCTGAGAGAGGGGTGAGACCGTGGATTACGTCCGGGAGGAGCTGCTGCGCCAGCAGGCGCTGCTGGTGATTTTGCTGACGGGGCAGCGGACAGAGCCCCTGGCGGAGGAGTGGGAGGTGCGGAGCGATGCCGGAGAGAAATCGCTCCCAGAGACCGCTCCGGTGCGGCGGCTCCGGCAGGGGCGGTCTGGCGGCGCTGACGGAGAACTGCCTTGGGAGAGCGCCCTGCCGGAGGCTGCGGCGCTGTGGACGGCGCTGGCGGACCCATCTGCCGGAGAATGGGCCGGCACAGCAGCGGAAAGGGATACCGCCGCTGTCCGGCGGCGCTCTGCGGCGGCATGGGAGGCACCGGCCCGGACCGCCGGTGAGATTCCGCCGGAGGCGGGGGAGATCCGTCTGGTGACGGAGGTGCGGCGGCCGGAGAGCGGGAGGAGCGCCGATCCGGCGGCACTGTCCCTGGCATTCCAGCGGGACGCCCGCCGCTATGACGGGGGCTTTCGCCTGTACTGAGAGGAGGAACAGGGACCATGCGACTGGAGCCCATGCGCTACAAGGAGTATACCTGGCCCTACAACCCGGAGACCTACACCGTGGAACGGCGCAGGAGCGTGGCGCTCCACAAGGTGCCCTTCGGCGGATACTGCCTCCAGGACCTGGGGGATACCTGCCGGGTGCTGCGGGGAGAAGGGGTCTTTGCCGGAACGGGGGCCTATGAGGAATTTCAGAAGCTGGAGGCGGTGTTTGACGAGACGGGGCCGGGACTGCTGGTGCATCCAGTTTGGCCGGCGGCCAGCGCCTATTTCGTGTCACTGCAGCTGGCGGAAGAGCCGTTGCCGGACTATGTGCGCTATACCTTTGAGTTCTGGGAGGACCAGGTGGCCGGCGCCGGGCTGACCGAAGTGACCGGGGAACAGACGGCGGCGTCCGGCTCCTCTGCCTCCGGCAGCGGCGGCGAGCGCGCCGTCTATACCGTGAAGAAAGGAGATACCCTGTGGGGGATCGCCGGGCGGTACGGCGTGGCGCTGACAGATCTGATCGCCGCCAATCCCCAGATCAAGAACCCCAACCTGATCTATCCCGGGGACAGGGTGAAGCTGCCATGACAGGACGGATCATCACCTGTGACCACAGGGCCTTTGACCTGCCGCCTCTGACACAGTGGCAGGTGACCTACACGGGGTCGGTGCCCTGCGACAGCTATTCGGTGACCTTTCCCTACCGGGCGGACATGGCGGAGATCCTGCACCTGGCAGCGGGCTTTCTGGCCATGGACGGCGAGACGATATTGCTGCGGGCCATCGTGGACGAGTATACGGTGGACCTCTCCGGGAGCGGACTCACGGCCACGATCACCGGCCGGGGCTACGCCGCCCGGCTGCTGGACAACGAGACCCGGCCCGTCACCTACCAGGCCGCCACCCTGGCGGAGATCGTGCGGTGCCACGTGACGCCCTACGGCATCTCCGCGGCGGAGATCGCGGACGTGTCCGCCGACTCGGTGTTCACCGCGGCGGCGGGCACCAGCCAGTGGAAGGTGCTGGAGGACTTCTGCCGGACCTACGGGGGCTTTGCGCCCCGGTTCCGGCAGGACGGCAAGCTGCTGGCGGTGCCGGAGCAGAACTCGGGGCGGCGGCTGGTGATCGGCGGGGACAGCCCGGTGCTCTCCTGCTCGGTGCGGGAGGACCACTACGGCGTGCTGACGGAGGTGCTGGTCATCGATAAGACCCGGAACGCGTCGTACAGCGTCCGCAACCAGGACATGGCGGACCGGGGCGGACAGTGCCGCCGGGTGGTGTACACGCCGGGACAGAGCACCTGGGCCGCCATGCGCTACACCGGGGAGTATCAGATCGCCCGGTCCCGGGAGGAGGAGTGGTCGGCCGAGATCTGCCTGCCGGGGGCCTTTCAGGCCTTTCCGGGAGACGTGGTGCGGCTGGAGCTCAGCCGCCTGGGTCTTGCAGGGGAGTACCGGGTGGCGGAGGCGGAGAACCGCGCCTCCGCCGACGGCGAAACCATGACCTTAACACTGAAGGAGCGGATGTGAATGTGGCTTTCCAAACAGATGAGGCCGGAGATCCCCACCGCCGACGCCGACCTGGGGATGACCACCATTGCCGGCGGCAGCGCGGGCGTGGTGACCAGGGGAGAGGTCCGGGCCCTGCCGGTGTACGGCCCCGGCGGATACGTGTGGCTGCCGGAGAGCGGCGAGACGGTGCTGGTAATCAAGGGTGGCCCCGGCGGCGAGGAGCAGTGTGTGGCCGGGGCCCGGCAGAGACAGATCCCGGAGGGGATGCAGCCTGGTGAGGTGTATCTCTTCGGCCCCGGCGGCGGAAGCGTATATCTGCGCCAGGGCGGGATCGTGGACATCCGGGGTCTGCTGCTGATCAACGGTGAGGTCTACCGGCCCTGCTATTGCTGAGAGGAGGAGACTGTTATGCTGGCGATCCGGAACGGAGACTATGTGCCGGACGGCGCGGGAGGACTGCGCCGGGCGGAGGGCCGGGAAGCCCTGCTGGAGCGGGTGCTGTACCGGCTGATGGCCCGGCGGGGACAGTTCCCCTTTTTGCAGGACCTGGGCAGCCGCCTGTGGCAGCTGGGCCGGGTCGGCGCCGCTGGGCGGCAGTCCGCCGCAGAGCAGTACGTGGCGGAGGCCCTTGCGGCAGAAACAGGACTGACGGTGGAGACGGTGACCCTGCGCCAGGCGGAGGGGCGGACAGAGCTGACCGCAGAGATGACCTGGCAGGGGGAGTCGCTGTCAGTGACCCTGGAAGTCCGGTGAGAGGAGGAAACGGGTGAAAACCATTGATGAGATCTATCGCCTGCTGCTGGAGTCCTATGCCCGGCGGACCGGGACGGCTCTGGCGGAGGACTGTGACCTGGCGGTGCGGCTCTATGCCGCGGCTGCACAGCTCCAGGCTTTGGATATCCAGGCCTGGTGGGTACTGGACCAGTGCTTTCCCCAGACGGCCCAGGGGATGTATCTGGACGGCCATGCCCAGATGCGGGGCGTTTCCCGCCGGGAGGCCACAAAGGCGGTGGGGACGCTGCGCTTTTCCGTGGTCAGCCCGTCGGCGGTGGAACTGCCCATCACTGCCGGGGCCGTCTGCATGACGGCGGGAGAGGTTCGATTTCAGACCACCGCTGACGCGGTGCTGCCGGCGGGAGACCTGTTTGTGGATGTGCCGGCGGAGGCAGTGGAGAGCGGCGAGACCGGCAATGTGCCGGCTGGCAGCGTGGCGGTGCTGACCGCCTGTCCCGTGGGCATTACCGGTTGTACCAACCCCGCCGCATTTTTCGGCGGAAGCGACGCCGAGGATGACGAGAGTCTGCGCGCGCGGGTGCTGGAGAGCTATCTGCGTCTGCCCAACGGAGCCAACGCCGCCTGGTATGAGCAGTCCGCCATGAGTCATGCGGGCGTGGCGGCGGCCCAGGCAGTGGGCCGGGCCCGGGGGATCGGGACTGTGGATGTGTATATCGCCACGGAGGCGGGGCTGCCGGACGGAGAACTGCTGGAGGAGGTCCAGGCAGATCTTCAGGAAAAGCGGGAGATTGCCGTGGATGTGGAGGTGCTGGCGCCCATCGCCAAAAGTGTGGATGTGACGGTGCAGGTGGCGGCGGCTGACGGGACGGCCTTTGAGACGGTCAAGCCCCTGGTGGAGCAGGCTGTGACGGCCCTGTTCGGCGGACAGCTGCTGGGAAAGCCGCTGCTGCGGGCGGAGCTGGGCAGCCGGATCTATGCCGTGGAGGGCGTGACCAACTACCGCATCACGGCCCCGGCCTCGGATGTGACCGGGGGCAGCGGGATGCTGCCCTTGCTGGGGACGCTGACCGTGGCGGAGATGGGAGTGTGAGCGGATGTACGCGGACTATCTGATCCGGCTGCTCTCGCCCCTGGGGATCTACGACTTGTCGGAGACCTCCGCCGGAGGGGCGGCGGTGTACGCATTAGGCGACGGCCTGGACGCGGCAGAAGAGACCCTGGCGTACGTGGAGCGGGAGGGCTGCACGGCCACGGCCCAGGGGGAGGGCCTGGACCGGCGGGAGGCCCTCTTCGCCCGCAGGCCCGCCGCCTTTACGGCGGAGGACCGCCGGGCCGCCATTGCCGCCCTTTTGCAGATCGACGGCGACAGCCTGACGCCCGGTGCCATCGACGCCACCCTGCGGGGGTGCGGCATCAAGGCCCGGGCCATTGAGATGGGCGGACAGAACGTGCGGGTGATTTTCCCGGAGGTGGCGGGGGAGCCGCCGGAGTACGGGCAGATCCGGAAGATCATCCTGGATATCCTGCCCTGTCATCTGGGCGTGGAGTTCTACTTGCGGTATCTGACCTGGGCGGAGTGCGAGCGGGCCGGATACACCTGGGCTATGGTGGAGGCGGCGGAGCACACCTGGGAGAGTTTCCAACTGGCGGTGCCGCCGGAGGAATGAAGAGAAAAGAGGAGCGGGACCAGTGGCCCCGCTCCTTTTTTTCGTTTCAGTTTTCCAGATCCCGGACCGCGCCGATGAAGAGGGGAAGGTTCGCCTCACAGTCCACCAGCAGATACAGGAAGGGCCGGTCCAGGTATACCATCTGGCCGGGAGCACTGGACCCTGACTCGACCTCCACCACCGTGGCGGCGCCGGCCCGGGTACCCTGGGCATCCAGGGCCAGGAAGGTCTTGTGGAGCACCCGGCTGATGTAGAGGGGGCCGTCGGGGGAACTGCCCATGGCGGAGAAGTCCGCCCGGGAGGCGTCAAAGGCATCCGCCATGCCCAGCTCTGTCAGCACGCCGCTGAGTTCACTGCTGTACTGGGCGGTGAACTGGGGGACGGCGGCCTCCACGGCCTCCGACTGGGCGGAGGTGAGCGTATTCCGCAGTCCTTCGCCGGTCAGGGAGGCGATGTAGTCCTCCAGGGACACGCCCTCATTGGGAAGCAGCGCGGCAAAGGCATAGGTCCCGCCCTCGTAATATTTGAGAAAGCCGGTGGCCAGACCGTCTTCCAGGTAGGCGTACTCCTGGCTGTACATCATTTGGACCGGCTGCGCTGCGCCGTCCTCCGCGGTGAAGGTGCCCTCGTGGATCTGATTTTCCCGGTAGACACTCTCCCACTGGCCGTCAAAGGCCAGGGCGTTGACCAAATACACCATGGCGCTGTCGGGGATGCGGTCCAGGATGGCGGGGATCATCCCGTCGGTGCGGTCCGACACCCAGGCGTTGAGGTCCGCCAGGGTGGTCTCGTCGAAGGGCGCCCGGAACAGGTCGGCGCCGTAATAGCCGGCGCAGGTATCCAGAAAGGCCTGCTCCATCGTGAGGCGGCCGGCATCGTCCCGGAACCAGACGGAGTTGGCCAGGGAGCAGCGGGCCTCTTTGCTCTCAGGGAGGGAGCCGGCGTAAGATTGGAGATAGGCGTTGAGCTCCTCTACCGGCAGGCCCAGGGTTTCTTCCATCTGGGTTTTCGTCTCCCCGGCGGCACCGTTGGCCGTCATGGCCAGGGCCGAGAGGACGGAGACCGGGGGCAGGAGGACATTTCCGCCGTCGTCGGTATGTTGCAGCAGCTCCACGGCAAAGTCCGTCGCGGCCAGGGCGCCGGGACCGGGCAGGTCCACGGCTGCGGACGGCGCCTTTCGCCCGCCGGAGGACAGGACTTCGGCGGAGTAGGCGGGGCCGCCGCAGGCGGTCAGCAGGGACAGCAGGCACAGGGCCAGGGCAAGCAGCTTCTTTTTCATCACGGACCTCCTTTGATATCAGCAGGCGCTTCTGCCGATAAAGACGGCAAAAACGAGGCGGCGTTCCGTGCGGGCGAAAAAAATCCGCATAGCCGCGGCTCCGGTGGCGCATCCTGTGAGCAGAGATCACAGGAGGTGCATCATATGTTTCGGACCCGTGACAAGGTGATGATCGTTTTGGCGGCCCTGACCCTGTTCGTGGCCGGGTCGGTGTGGCTGTATGTGCAGGAGGACGGCCCGGCGGCCCAGACAGCGGGGGGAGCCGCGGTACCCGCTTCGGCAGTGGACTGGGGATTGTCCTTCCAGACGGAGGGGCAGGCGCCCATCGGCAATGCCACGGCAGAGGATCTGGCCCGGTACGGCGCCTATTACCTGGGCGATACCGGTGAGAAGGTGATTTACTTGACCTTCGACTGCGGCTATGAGAACGGCTATACGGAGGCCATTCTGGACGCGCTGAAAAAGCACAGCGCACCGGCGGCTTTCTTCGTGGTGGGCAATATGGTGGAGACGGCGCCGGACATCGTCAAACGCATGGCGGCGGAGGGCCACATCGTGGGCAATCACACCTACCACCACCCGGATATGTCCGCCATCTCGGACCAGGCGGCCTTCCAGGAGGAGCTGGCGTCGCTGGAGGCGCTGTACCGGGAGACTACCGGGCAGGAGCTGTCCAAGTTCTACCGCCCGCCCCAGGGAAAGTACAGCGAGGAAAATCTCCGGCAGGCCCAGGCCCTGGGATACACCACGGTGTTCTGGAGCCTGGCCTATGTGGACTGGTACGTGGACGACCAGCCCACGGCGGAGGCCGCCTACGCCAAGCTCCTGCCCCGGATCCACGATGGGGCCATCGTGCTGTTGCACTCCACCTCCGCCACCAACGCCGCCATTTTGGATGACCTGCTGGCCAAGTGGGAGGACATGGGCTATCGGTTTGCCTCGCTGGAAGAACTTCCCCAGATAAATCGTGGGATTTAAAACTTTTGAAACAATCTCTGCTGGTTTGCTTAACAACTCTGCGGTATCGTAATACTTGCAAGAGACAAAAACTTCTTTTCATCCAATCTTCCGCCAAGGAGGGAGCCGGGATTCCGGCTCCCTCCTTGGTGTTTGGAGAGCGGAGAAGGGGGTTGCATTTGTAACTGTCATATGGTAAAGTAACATATGTAACAAGACACAGACACGAAAGGGGGCGGCGGCGGTGCCGGAAACGGAGAAGCTGCGGCGGCTGGCTCATGTGGCCCGACGGTATTATCTGGAGGACCAGAAGCAAAGCGACATCGCGGCGGAACTGGGGGTGTCCCGTCCTCTGATCAGCCGGATGCTCAGCGAGGCCAGGGAGCTGGGCGTGGTGGAGATCCTGATTCACGAGCCCGGGGCCCGGGCGTCCAGCCTGCTGGACCGGCTGCGGATGACCAGCTCCATCCGGGGCGGCGTCCTGGTGGAGGACGGCGAGGACGAGGACGCCACCAACCAACTGCTGTCCCAGGGAGCTGTGGACCTGCTGCGGCAGATCGGCGCCCGCCGCCTGGGAGTGGGCTGGGGCTATCTCATCGGCCAGCTGGTGACCTGGCTGGAAAAGCACCCCCAGCCGGACAGCTCCGTCACCGATATCTGCCCCCTGGTGGGCAATGCCAGCATCCCTGCCCGCAACTACCAGTCCAACGAAAATGTGCGCCTGATGGCCCAGCAGCTGGGCGCGGCGCCCCATTTCCTCTACCTTCCGGCCCTGCCGGACAGTCTGGAGGAAAAGCAGGTCCTCTGCTCCACGGAGGTCTACCGCCAGATCCATCAGCAGTGGGAGCAGATCGACACGGCTCTGGTCAACATCGGCGACTATCCCTCCAGCCCGGACTTCGCCTCCCTGGTCCGGTACGGCAGTCTCCTCCAGCAGCAGCACGCCTGCGGGCGGATGCTGGTCTACTACTTCAACGAAGCAGGGACCATTATCCAGTCGGACCAGGACTTCGCCATCCAGGTCCCCCTGGAGACGCTGATGCGCTGCCCCAACATCGTGGGGGTCTGCTCCGCCAACACCAGTGCCAGAGCTCTGCGGGGTGCCCTCCGCACCGGGGCCTTCACCCACATCGTGGCCCGGGCCGCCCTGGCCCAGACCCTCTTCGGACAGTGACCGGCACGAAAGCTCCCGGACGCGGCAGCGTCCGGGAGTTTTGTTTGCACATTTTGACCAAGGTGATCCGCCGCGCTCTATGGGATACGGAGAAAAGCGTCAGGAGATATTGACTTCTGTAACTGCCGGTGTTACGTTAAATGCACAAATGTAACATTTCGGATGGGGAGGAGGTGACAAGTAATGACGAAAGATCAGCTGGCGGCGCGTTTGCAGCACGCCTGCGGGGCGGTGATGGCCGCGGAGCAGGAGCTGACGGAGATCGACTCCAAGTTCGGCGACGCCGACCACGGGCTGACCATGACCAAGATCGCCGGGGCCATTTCCGCCGCGGTGGAGGCCGCGGACGGCGGCATCCAGTCCATGCTGGACGACGCGGCCATGGCCGTCATGACCCTCAACGGCGGCAGCGCCGTGCCGCTGTGGAACACCTGGCTGGACGGGATGCAGGAGGCCGCCCCCGAGGGGGAGGAGGTCGATGCGGCGGGCCTGCGGGCCATGTTCGCCAACGCCTTCGCGGAAATCGATGATATGTCCGGCGCCAAGGTGGGAGACAAGACCATGATGGACGCCCTGATCCCCGCCAGCGAGGCCATCGCGGCCTATGCCGGGGAGAATGAGCAGGAGCTGTTCTCTGCGGCGGCCGCGGCTGCGGAAGCAGGGGCCGAGGCCACCAAGGGCTTTGTGTCCAAGTTCGGCCGGGCCAAGAGCTACGGCGAAAAGACCATCGGCACGGCGGACGCCGGCGCTACCTCCATGGCGTATTTCTTCCGGGGCCTGGCGCAGGCCTGAGTACAAGACGATATCTGTGGAATGGGAGATGTTTACTATGAAAATGAAGAAGTTCATCAACGCCCCCGAGACCATCACCGACGAGGAACTGGTGGGCCTGGGCCTGGCCTATCCCGACATCGTGGACGTGGACGGCCACCTGG
This sequence comes from Dysosmobacter sp. Phy, assembly GCF_054476235.1. Lineage (NCBI taxonomy): Bacteria > Bacillati > Bacillota > Clostridia > Eubacteriales > Oscillospiraceae > Dysosmobacter > Dysosmobacter sp. Phy. The sequence goes on along the minus strand of NZ_CM136997.1, from coordinate 465,766 downwards.
TCATCAGCAAGGACCTGGAGACGGCGGACCGGGTGACCATCGTCACCTACGGCGGCTCCGGCCATGAGCCCGCCCAGGCGGGCTTCGTGGGCCGCGGCATGCTGGACGTCCAGGCGGTGGGCGACATCTTCGCCGCTCCCAACGGCCAGCTGGTGTTCGACGCCATGAAGCTGGCGGACAAGGGCCACGGCGTGCTGCTGCTGACGCTGAACTACGCCGGCGACCAGCTGGCCGGCAAGCAGGCCATGAAGCTGGCCAAGAAGGCGGGCCTCAACGTCCGGCAGGTGGTCACCGGCGAGGAGATCCAGTTCGACCCCAACGGCGAGGACAACAAGCGGGGGCTGGCCGGCGCCGTGGCCCTGTACCACATCGCCGCGGCTGCCGCCCGGGAGGGCAAGAGCCTGGACGAGGTGGCCGAGATCGCCCAGCACTATGCCGATAACATGGCCTCCATCACCGTCAAGTCCACCGACGCCACCCATCCCCAGAACGGCATGTCCTTCGGCGACCTGGGCGAGACCGACCTCATGGAGATCGGCGCCGGCCAGCACGGCGAGGGCGGCGGCGTCCGGGTGCCCATGATGTCCGCCAAGGAGACCGTGGCCACCGTGGCCGAGGCCCTGTGCAAAAATCTGGACCTCAAGAGCGGCAACAAGGCCTTCGTCATGATCAACGGCTGCGGCGCCACCACCATGATGGAGATGCTGGTGCTGTTCAAGGACACCGTGGAGTTCCTCAAGGCCAAGGGTGTGGAGGTCGTCGCCAGCATGGTGGGCGAGATCCTCACCGTTCAGGAGGCCGCCGGCTTCCAGATGAACATTGCCAAGTGGGACGACGAGACCCTGCGGCTGTGGAATACCCCCTGCCACACCCCGGCGTACAGCAAGGAGTGAGCCATGGCGGACGCAATCGGAAACAAGGCCGCCCACGACTACCATCTGGACGTGCCGGCCCCGGAACAGGGGTTCTTTGCCAAGGGTCTGGGCCACGGGGACTGGGGAGCCAAAAACCGCCTGTCCCGGCTGTTCAATCCCAAGAGCGGCAACACCGTCATGCTGGCCTTTGACCACGGCTACATCATGGGCTCCACCGCCGGGCTGGAGCGGATCGACGTGACCATCGCCCCCCTCTGCCAGTATACCGACGTGCTGATGGGCACCCGGGGCGCCATCCGCGCCTGCATCCCCCCCACGGTGCACAACGCCATCTGCCTCCGGGCCACCCACGACGCCAGTGTCCTCATCGACGACATGAGCACCGGCAATGGCATCGGCGCCGACATGGAGGCCGCCATCCGCATGAATGCCGCCGCCGTGGCCATGCAGTGCTTCATCGGCGGAGCGGGCGAGGCCCAGTCTCTGGAGACTCTCTGCCGGGCCGTGGACGCCGGGGAGCGCTACGGGATCCCGGTGCTGGGCGTCACCGCCGTGGGCAAGGAGATGGCCCGGACCACGGAGTACTTCCTGCTGGCCACCCGGATCCTGGCGGAGCTGGGCGCCTCCTTCGTCAAAACCTACTACTGCGACCACTTTGAAAAGGTGGTCTCCGCCTGCCCGGTGCCCATCGTCATCGCCGGCGGCAAGAAGCTGCCGGAGGCCGAGGCCCTGGAGATGGCGTACCGGGCCATCTCCGACGGTGCCCGGGGCGTGGACATGGGCCGGAACATCTTCCAGTCCGAGTGCCCTGCCGGCATGGCCCAGGCCATCGCCAAGGTGGTCCACGAGGGCTACACCGCCGCCCAGGCCTACGAGGTGTACCAGGAGGTTCTGCACAGCCAGGGCTGACCGCCTGCCGGAGCTGGCACAGCGCGTTGACAATCAGGCGGCGCAGGTCTGACCGCCGCTGGAGAAAAAAGGAGGAATTCCCATGTCCGCCACTTATATGCACATTGGCATCCCCATCACCAACCGCAAGCCCAACATGACCTACAATGAGGGCGCCAAGTTCTGGGTCAGCAATGTGGACGACTACGACTACAAGATCGAGTATCTGAAGTTCGAGGAGGGCACCCCCTTCCCGGAGGAGATCCACCGCAACCCCCATGTGGCCTACAAGGTGGACGATCTGGAGAAGTATGTGGCTGACGCCGACAGCGTCATCTGCGGGCCCATGACCGCCAATGAGAAGGGCGACCGCCTGGCCTTCGTCTGGAAGGACGGCGCCATCCTGGAGCTGTACCAGGAGGCCTGAGACCCCACCGCACCATTATAAATGTAAAAGAGGAAGCCCGCCGCGAAACTCGGCGGGCTTCCTCTTGCCGTTATACCACCTGGAAAAGATAGAATTTCAGATAGTTGGTCTCCTCCACGCCCCAGAGGATCGCCAAACGCGGTATGCCCCTTGCGGGGCAGACTTCTACCGGGAGAAGTGACGCCCTCCTTTTCATTGTGTCCGCATGGTATCACGGCAGTCAAGGACAGCACCAGGGCGGCGAAGGGCCGCCCAGGTACTGCCGCCTGCGGGCGGCGCTGCGCGTCCTTGACAAGCCGTAAAGGCATGGAGGTATCTTTGAAAAGGAGGACGTCACTATGCTAAGCGCCAACATCAGCAACGAAGTCAGAAGGTCCGTATACCGCCGGGACGGGTGGCGGTGCGCCCTGTGCGACGATACGCGGGGCCTCCAGGTCCACCACGTTGTCCGCCGCTCCCAGGGCGGGACAAGCTACCCGCACAACCTCATTACCCTCTGCTGGAAGTGCCACGCCGCTGCCCATGGGACCGTCCTGCCGGGGTACGAGGACATTCAGCCGGCGGACGTGGCCCAGGCGTGCGTGGAGTACCTGGCGGACCTGTACGCGGAAGAGGGGGTGCTCTGGAATCCCTGGGCGGCGGAGCAGGAGCGCCTGGTGGGGCCGCCGTAATGGCCCCGTCAGGCGGCGGGGGCCCGCACACGGGCAAAACCGGCGCTTTGTGGAAAAACCGGCGGAAAACCGGCAGGAATTACAAGATACTTGATACATTGACAGTGCAAACCACAAGATGTATGGTAGATAGATAGTACGGAAGGAACATCTGTTCGATTAAAAGGAGGAAAAATATGGACCTGAGATGGTCGGACCTTGCGTACCAGGTGGCCGTGGAGGCCGGGAAGGCGGGACCGAAGGAGCGGCGGCGGTGGTACGCGCAAAACGAGTGGGACGCGGAGCATATGCGCACGGAATCCACCCGCTTTCCCCTGGACCTGGACACGCAGCTGCGCCAGTGCTGCCGGGAGGCGCACGTGACGCGGTACACCCTCATCAACTACCTGCTGCGGGCCTGGATGGCGGCGTGGAGGACATACGGGGGAAAATAGTGCTTCTCTTTCGGTGGGGTCCCCCGGCCCCCGGTGGGCAACGATGGAGGCCGCGCCGGGGCCCGCCGTCCCGCCCTCGCGTGAGATCGGCCGGGGCGGCACCCGTCGCGGTTGCCCCGTGCGCGCCCGCACTGCGCGGGCTGTGCCGGGGCTCGTTCGGTATGCGGCCCGGCCCCGCAGGCCGCCGCCCTGGCGGGCGCCGATCAGCGGGGCCCTGTTCGCAAATCGCGCCCTCGCGTGAGATCGGGCGCGGTTTGCTGGGCCGCCCGCGCCGCCTGGTTGCGGTCGCGCGCGTAGTTGTCGGCAGCCGCCTGGGCCCCCGGGGTTTGGCGCCGGGCCCCGCCCATTCCGCGCGGGCCCCGCCGCCTCCCCTCCCCCTCGGTGGGCGCGCTCTGCTCAGTTGGGGGCGGCCTGGTCGGCGGCGCTCCGCCGCAGCGGGGGCATCTGGTCCCCGCTGCGGGTGGTTGGTGCGGCTGGTCTTGCTCTTTCGGCGCTCTCTTGCCTGGTCCCCCCGCCCCCTGTCCCCCTCCCCCTGCGGGGGCGGGGGAACCGGTGAGGGGAGTGCCGTTATACCACCTGGAAAAGATAGAATTTCAGATAGTTGGTCTCCTCCACGCCCCAGAGGATCGGGTGGTCGCAGCACTGCTGCCGGGCCTCGATCTGCCGCAGCTGGACGCCTGCGTCATGGGCGGCGTCGGCCAGCATGGCCAGGAATTTGTCCTCCGTGGCGAAGTGGGAGCAGGAGCAGGTGGCCAGATATCCGCCCCGGGGCAGCAGACGCATGGCCCGGTAGTTGATCTCCTTGTACCCGCTCAGGGCGTTGCGGACGGTTTTCCGGGACTTGGTGAAGGCCGGCGGGTCCAGAATGATGAAGTCGTACTTCACCGGCTCCTTCTCCAGTTGGGGCAGCAGGTCAAAGACGTTCTCGCAGAGGAAATCCATCCGGGCCGTCAGGCCGTTGCGCTCCGCGTTGGCCCGGGCCATCTCCACCGCCGCCTCCGACACGTCCACGGCGGTGACGTGGGCGGCGCCGCCCAGGGCGGCGTTAAGGGCGAAGGAGCCGGTGTGGGTGAAGCAGTCCAGCACCGTCCGCCCCTTGGCCAGGCGCCCTACTGCCCGGCGGTTGTACTTCTGGTCCAGGAAGAAGCCGGTTTTCTGTCCGTTCTCCACGTCCACCAGATACCGCACGCCGTTCTCCGTGATCTCCGTCACCGGCGTCTCGGGGACCGCCTCTCCCGGCAGAGGGAACCAGCCCTTGTACTGGGGCAGGCCCTCCTTATCCCGGAGGGCCACATCGTTGCGCTCGTAGATGCCCCGGACGGTCTGCCCGTCCTGCCGCAGGATCTCCGCCAGCATGGGCAGCAGCATCCCCTTGATCCGCTCCATGCCCACGGACAGCACCTGCACGCTCAAAAGGTCATGGAACTTGTCCACGGTGAGCCCCGGAAAGGCGTCCGCCTCCCCGAAGAGGATCCGGCAGGCGTCCAGGTCCTCCGGCGCCAGGACGGCCTTCCGATAGTCCCAGGCCCACTGGAGCTTCCGGCGCCAGAAGGCCTCGTCAAAGCGGTCGTTGGCGTTGCGGGAGATCAGCCGCACACGGATCTTGGACTGCTCCGACAGAAAGCCGGTGCCGAGATATTGGCCTTTTTTGCCGACAATATCCACCAATCCGCCGTTTTCCGCCGTTCCCTCTATGGAGAGGATCTCCGCATCGTAGACCCAAGGATGCCCCCGGGTCAGGGCGGCGGCCGCCTTGGGCGTGACGGTGTATCTGGGATAGCTGCGTTCCGTTTTCATCATCGTTCTCCTTACCAGCACGGTTACTTCCCTCCCAGTGTAGCACATTTTTTCCCTCCGCGCCATAGATTGAGAAAAAGGAGGAGTAACCATGCCCATCATCTACCTCAGCCCGTCCACCCAGGAGTGGAATGAGTACGTCACCGGCAGCGGCTCCGAGGAATATAACATGAACCTGCTGGCCGACGCTCTGGAGCCCTACCTGCTCGCCAACGGCATCCAATACCGCCGCAATTCCCCCGACATGACCGCCGCCTCCTCCATCCGGGAGGCCAACAGCGGCTGGTACGACTTTTACCTGGCCCTCCACTCCAACGGCGCCCCGGAGGGCCGATACGGCCAGGAGCGGGGCATCATCGCCTTCTACTACCCCGGCAGCAGCGAGGGACAGCGGGGCGCGGAGCTGATTGCGGAGCAGCTTCGCCAGATCTACCCCCTGCCAAATAAAGTTACCACCCGGGCCACCACCACCCTGGGCGAGGTCCGCCAGCCCCGGTTTCCGGCAGTGCTGGTGGAGATCGGCTATCATGACAACTACGCCGACGCCACCTGGGTGGAGGGCCACATGGACGCCATCGCCCAGCAGCTGGCCCGGGCCCTGACGGAGTTCTTCGGCCTGCCCTTCATCTACCCCATGCCTCCGGTGGAAGGGACCGTCACTGTCAGCTACGGCACGCTGAACCTGCGCAGCTATCCCTCTTCCACCGGAACCATCCTGGCCAACATGCCGGACGGCGCCGCCGTCACCGTCTACGGCGAATGGGAGGGGTGGTACGTGGTCCATTACGGGGACTATGTGGGGTATGCGGCGGCGGCCTACATCGACACCCGGGGGCAATGAGCCGTGCCGGGCCAAAGGCCCGGCCGCCGCGGCAGCGGCGTCAAGCGGTCCGCGCAGCGGACCCTTGGGCCGGGCGGACTTTGCCTGCCCGGTCTGGATCGATCACGGGGTCCCCAAAAGGCCCCGGCCTTTTGGGGCATGGGAGGGGTGGTACGTGGTCCACTATGGGGACTACGTGGGGTATGCGGCGGCCTACATCGACACCCAAGGCCAATGAGCCGAGCCGGGCCAAGGGCCCGGCCGCCGCAGCAGCGGCGTCTGCCGGTGCAGTGTAGGCGGGCTGCATATTTATCGCAATCCCATCGGTTTTTCTTGACAGCTGTCCTGTAAATGATTAAACTAGATAGAGATAATTGTCGGCAGGGGACAGGGGACCCTCCGATTATTTTCTGCATCATGCGGCCCGCCGGGCCTGCATATACAACATTCCGCATATACCATATACCGAAAACAGGAGGAAGAGCAATCGTGTTAGACGCCATTATCGCTGGTCTGATCGGACTGGCGGTCGGCGGCGCGGTCTGCTTCCCCCTCGGTATCCGCTACCGGAAGATCGTTTCCGAGAAGGAAATCTCAAGCGCAGAGGAAGAGGGAAAGCGCATCATCAACGAGGCCATCAAGAGCGCCGAGACCAAGAAAAAAGAGGCACTGCTGGAAGCCAAAGAAGAGATTTTGAAAAGCCGCAGCGAATACGAGAAGGAAGAAAAGACACGCCGGGCCGACCTGCAGCGGCAGGAGAACCGCCTGCAGCAGAAAGAGGAGAATCTGGACCGCAAGACCGAGGCCATCGAGAAGAAGGAAGAATCCCTGGCCCAGAAGCACGCGGCCATCGACAAGGAAAACGAAGAGATCAAGGTCATCAAGCGCAGCCAGACCGAGATGCTGGAGCGGATCTCCGGCTTTACCGCCGAGGAGGCCAAGCAGTATCTGATCGATCAGGTGGAGGCCGAGGTGACTCACGAGACTGCCCTCAAGATCAAAGAGGTGGAGTCCCGGATGAAGGAGGAGTGCGAGGCCCGCGCCCGGGAAGTGGTGGCGCAGGCCATCCAGCGCTGCGCCGCGGACCAGGTGGCCGAGATGACCGTCAGTGTGGTTCCCCTGCCCAATGACGAGATGAAGGGCCGCATCATCGGCCGCGAGGGCCGCAACATCCGCACCATCGAGACTTTGACCGGCGTGGACCTCATCATTGACGACACGCCGGAGGCCATCACCGTCAGCTGCTTCGAGCCCGTGCGGCGGGAGATTGCCCGCCTGGCACTGGAGAAGCTGATCGCCGACGGCCGCATCCATCCCACCCACATCGAGGAGATGGTGGAGAAGGCCCGCCGGGAGGTGGAGGCCACCATCAAGGCCGAGGGCGAGCGCGTCACCTTCGAGTGCGGTATCCGCAACCTCCACCCTGAGCTGGTGAAGATGCTGGGCCGCCTCCACTACCGCACCAGCTACGGCCAGAACGTATTGCAGCACTCCGTGGAAGTCAGCCACATCGCCGGCATGATGGCCGCGGAGCTGGGCGCCGATGTCCAGGCCGCCAAGCGGGCCGGACTGCTCCACGACCTGGGCAAGGCCGTGGACCACGAGCTGGAGGGCACCCATGTGTCCCTGGGCGTGGAGTTCGCCCGGAAGTATAAGGAGCGGGAGGACATTATCCACGCCATCGAGGCCCACCACAACGATGTGGAGCCCCGGACCATCGTGGCCTGCCTGGTTCAGGCGGCGGACGCCATATCCGCGGCCCGTCCCGGCGCCCGGCGCGAGAATCTGGAGAACTACATCAAGCGCCTGGAGCAGCTGGAGACCATCACCGGCACCTATCCCGGCGTGGACAAGGCCTACGCCATCCAGGCCGGACGGGAGGTCCGGGTCATGGTCAAGCCCGAGCAGGTCAGCGAGGACCAGATGGTCATCCTGGCCCGGGAGCTGGCCAAGAAGATCGAGGAAGAGATGGAATACCCCGGTCAGATCAAGGTCCACGTCCTGCGGGAGACCAAGGTCGTGGAGTACGCGAAATAAGAAAAAGAGCGGAACGCTTTGGCGTTCCGCTCTTTATTCGTTTTTGGTGGTACCAAAGGCAACCCCCGGCTAAGCCGGGGGTAAAAAATAGCTTAAAGCGAGGAGAAGAGTAGAAAAAGAAAAAACTCCCTGATGAGGTAGAAGTGGTTTGCCGACCACACAACTACGATAACAGGGAGGTCTTCATCGTGAAAGACAAAGACATAAGTAGTTTAGAGCATACAAGTTGGAGATGTCAATATCACATCGTATTTGCGCCCAAATATCGAAGGATGGAGATATATGGACAGATAAAACAGGATATAGGAGTGATATTGAGAAAACTGTGTCAGCAAAAAGGTGTAGAAATCATAGAAGCCAGAGCGTGCCCAGACCATATACACATGCTGATAAGTATCCCGCCCAAGTACAGTGTATCACAGATTATGGGGTACTTGAAAGGAAAAAGTAGTCTGATGATATTTGATCGGCATGCAAATCTGAAATATAAGTACGGAAATCGGCACTTTTGGGCCAGAGGGTATTATGTGGATACAGTGGGGCGGAATAAAAAGCAGATAGCAGAGTATATCCGAAACCAACTGGCATCAGATCAAATAGCAGACCAGATAGGGCTGAAAGAGTTTGTGGACCCGTTTACGGGTCGCGAGAACAAGAAGGCGTAAAAAGAACCCCTTAAGGGGTAAGCCCGAGAAAGAAATGCAGTCGGCAAACCTTTCGGGGCCCCTTAAGGGGCTTCGTCCGTATCAGGCCCTTTTAGGGCCTACTCAAGCCTCCGGCTTAGCCGGAGGTTTTGACTCAGGCGGGATGAATTTCAGCAGGTCTCCTATTTCACATTGCAAAACGGTGCAGATCCTGGCCAGGACATCGATATCCAGACGGGAGATCTGGTTGTTGCAGTAGTTGTTCAGCTGTGTGCGCTGGAGTTCCGCCCGCTGGCAGAGCTTGTTTTTGCTGATGCCGCTTTTTTGGATCAGCGCGTCGAGCCGGATTTCCACCGATCCGAATTTTTCCATAGGCACCCCCTGGACTCAGAAAGAGATACTTGACATCTCCAGTCTATCTTTGCTGGAATGGCTTTATAAGATGTAGAAAATCTACTGAGACTTTTTACAGGGGGGTGTACGGCATTGGAGACAATGTATGAGGAACTCTATCACGCGCTGTTCAACGCTGTGACCGATGCTCTGCGGGCGATGGAGCAGGAGAACTTCGGACAGGCCAGAGAACTGCTGGTCCGGGCCCAGCAGTTCTGCGAGGAACGCTATATCGGCCAGCTGTGAGAGCGGGAAGCCCCGAAGCTTTTGCTTCGGGGCTGTTTCTTCCCCCGGTGGGCCGACTGCGCCTTGACAATTCCGCCTCCGGCCGATACAATATAACTTCAGTGAAATAGGCCCGGAGGAGGGCCAAACCATAAAAAGATGCAAAGGATTTGAGAGAAATGGCACAGGATAAGAGACAAGTGGACGCCATCACCGCTCGGGACGTGGACTTTGCCCAGTGGTACACCGACGTGTGCAAGAAGGCGGAGCTGATCGACTACACCTCCGTCAAGGGCATGTTCATCTACCGGCCCTATGGCTACGCCATCTGGGAGAATATCCAGACGGAGATGGACCGGCGCTTCAAGGAGACCGGACACGAGAACGTGTACCTGCCGGTGTTGATCCCGGAGTCCCTGCTCCAGAAGGAGAAGGACCACGTGGAGGGCTTTGCCCCGGAGTGCGCCTGGGTCACCATGGGCGGCAGCGAGAAGCTGGAGGACCGCCTGTGCGTCCGCCCCACCTCCGAGACCCTCTTCTGCGAGCACTACGCCAACATCATCCACTCCTGGCGGGACCTGCCCAAGCTCTATAACCAGTGGTGCAGCGTGCTGCGCTGGGAAAAGACCTCCCGTCCCTTCCTGCGCCACCGGGAGTTCCTGTGGCAGGAGGGCCACACCATGCACGCCACCGAGGAAGAGGCCCGGGAAGAGACCATGCGGATGCTGAACATCTACGCCGACTTCATGGAGAACTACCTGGCCATGCCGGTGATCCGGGGGCGCAAGACCGATAAGGAGAAGTTCAACGGCGCTGAGGAGACCTACACCGTGGAGTGCATGATGCACGACCACAAGGCCCTCCAGGCCGGCACCAGCCACTACTTCGGCGACGGCTTCGCCAAGGCCTTCGACATCACCTTCACCGGAAAGGACAACCAGCTCCACCATCCCCACCAGACCAGCTGGGGCGTCTCCACCCGGATGATCGGCGGTATCATCATGACCCACGGCGACGACAACGGCCTGGTCCTGCCGCCCCGGGTGGCCCCCATCCAGGCGGTGGTGATCCCCGTGGCCCAGCACAAGCCCGGCGTGCTGGAGGCCGCCGACGCCCTGCGGGACCGGCTCAAGGCCGCGGGCGTGCGGACCAAGATGGACGACTCCGACAACTCCCCCGGCTGGAAGTACGCCGAGTATGAGATGAAGGGCGTGCCTCTGCGGGTGGAGATCGGCCCCAAGGACATGGAGAAGGAGCAGTGCGTCATCGCCCGCCGGGATACCGGCGAGAAGGTCTTCGTGCCCCTGAGCGAGCTGGAGGAGACCGTCAAGCGCCTGCTGGACGCCGTCCACGACAATATGTTCGCCATGGCGCTGAAAAACCGGGAGGAGAACACCTTCGACATCTCCACCCCTGAGGAGGCCAAGGCCATCGCCGAGGGCAAAGGTGGGTTCCTCCGGTCCAAGTGGTGCGGCTCTCTGGAGTGCGAGCTGGCCATGAAGGAGCGGGCGGGCGTCAGCTCCCGCTGCATGCCCCTGGCCCAGTCCGGCACCGAGGGCGTGTGCCCCGTGTGCGGCAAGAAGTGTACCACCGACATCTACTGGGGCGTGGCCTACTGATCGATCCGAAATACCGCAAGCCGGCGCGGGGACTCTCTCCCGCGCCGGTTTTTTCCCTCTCCGGCTTCCGAAAAACGGAAAAAATGGGGGGGAAGTTCCGCTCCGGCAGACCTGCTGAAAAAAACTTGAAAATTTCATGAAAAACAGAGAAAATCCTCTTGACATCGCGGACCGTTTCTTATATTATAAGTAAGTCCGCGACGGGAGGGTCATGCCCTGCGCCGCGCACCTGCGATGAACCGGGAGATTGCTCCGCAAGGAGGTAACTTCCGGGGAGTATGTCCGATAATCGGGCGGCTGAGAAGGAATCTGTACGTCGCGTAGATCGCTGCGCCATGTCTGGATACCGGCCGTTTCTTGCGCCGGTATTTTTCATGAGCCGGAATGATACGCACGGTTAAGCGTATAGAAAAATTCTCTCGCCGTAGGTCGTCGAGACTTCGTGAAACAACCTACGAAATCAGGAGGAAACAACCATGGCACAGAAAGAAATGATCCGCATTCGTCTGAAGGCCTATGACCACCAGGTCATCGACCAGAGCGCAGAGAAGATCGTCGAGACCGCCAAGCGCACCGGCGCCGAGGTCTCCGGCCCCATTCCTCTGCCCACCAAGAAGGAAGTCGTCACCATCCTGCGCGCGACTCACAAGTACAAGGACAGCCGCGAGCAGTTCGAGCGCCGCACCCACAAGCGCCTGATCGACATCACCAAGTCCTCCCCCAAGACCGTGGAGGCCCTGATGGCTCTGGAGCTGCCCGCCGGTGTGGAGATCGAGATCAAGCTGTAAAGCTGCGACACCTTATTAAATTGTTTGCTGTCCCAAGTCCATCGTCTTGCGAGATGGACGGGTCATGTCGGCAGAGCAATGCCTCCGGGACCCAACCCGGACGTATCTAAGCCGACCAATAACCTTTAAGGAGGAATATACATGAAAGCGATCATCGGCAAAAAAGTGGGCATGTCCCAGATTTTTGACGAGAACGGCCATGTGATCCCCGTCACCGTGATCGAGGCGGGTCCCTGCGTGGTCGTGCAGAAGAAGACTTCCGAAAAGGAAGGCTATGAGGCTGTCCAGCTGGGCTTCGAGGATGTCCCCGAGCGCAAGCTGAGCAAGCCCGAGATGGGCCACCTGAACAAGGCCGGCGCTGCCCCCAAGAAGCACCTGCGTGAGTTCAACCTGGACAACGCCGCCGAGCTGAACGTCGGCGACATCGTCAAGGCCGACACCTTCAAGGCCGGCGACTTCGTGGATATCACCGGCATCTCCAAGGGCCACGGCTACGCCGGCGTCATCAAGCGCCACGGCGCCCACCGCCTGAAGGAGACCCACGGCAGCGGCCCCGTCGGCCGTCACTCCGGCTCCATGGGCGCCAACAGCGACCCCTCCAAGGTCTTCAAGGGCAAGATCGGCGCCGGCCAGATGGGCGTTGACCAGGTCACCGTCCAGAACCTGAGCGTCGTGAAGGTCGACCCCGAGCTGAACATGCTGGTTGTCTGCGGCGCGGTCCCCGGCCCCAAGGGCGGCCTGGTGACCATCAAGTCCACTGTCAAGGTCCACAAGGTCAAGCAGGCTGGCGCCGACATCAGCAAGAACCCGCAGAAGGCTTCCGGCCGCAACCCGCAGAAGGCTTCCGCCAGAAACAAGTAAGAAAGGGGTGCTAGATAATGTCTTCCGTGAAAGTTATGAACATGGCCGGCGCTGAGGTCGGCACGGTTGAGCTCAGCGACGCCATCTTCGGCATCGAGCCCAACGAAGCGGTGGTCCACGAGGTCGTCAAGAACCACCTGGCCAACTGCCGGCAGGGCACCCAGAGCGCCCTCACCCGCGCTGAGGTTTCCGGCGGCGGCCGCAAGCCCTGGCGTCAGAAGGGCACCGGCCACGCCCGTCAGGGCTCTACCCGGGCTCCCCAGTGGACCCACGGCGGCGTGGTGTTCGCTCCCAAGCCCCGCGATTACAGCTACGTGCTGAACAAGAAGGTCAAGCGCCTGGCCCTGAAGTCTGTCCTCTCCGCCAAGGTGGCCGAGGGCAAGCTGGTGGTCATCGACGCCATCAAGATGGACGCCATCAAGACTGCCGATTTCCGTAAGTTCCTGGACGCCGTGAAGGTGGACGGCAAGGCCGTGGTGGTCACTCCCGCCGTGGACCAGACCGTCGTCAAGAGCGCCCGGAACATCCCCGGCGTGCTGACCACTCCCGCTGTGCAGCTGAATGTCTACGACATCATCAACGCCCAGTACCTGGTCGTGGATCAGGCCGCCCTCGCAAAAATCGAGGAGGTGTACGCGTAATGGCTACCGCTTATGATATCATCATCCGGCCCATCATCACCGAGCGCGCCATGTCCGGTGCCGCCGACAAGAAGTACGTCTTCGAGGTGGCCAAGGACGCCGGCAAGATCGAGATCAAGAAGGCCGTCGAGGAGATCTTCGGCGTGAAGGTCGCCTCCGTCAATACCCTGACGGTGCCCGGCAAGGAAAAGCGCATGGGCGCCGGCCGTCCCGGCATGACCAAGACCTGGAAGAAGGCCTATGTCCAGCTGGCGGCTGATTCCAAGACCATCGAGTTCTTCGAAGGCATGGTCTGATCAACGGAAGGAGAGTAAAGCGATATGTCTATCAAAACTTTTAAGCCGACGACTCCCTCCAGACGTCAGATGACGGTCTCCGGTTTCGACGGCATCGACAAGAAGGCCAAGCCCGAGCCCAGCCTGACCACTTCCCTGAAGAAGTCCTCCGGCCGCAACAGCTATGGCCGCATCACCGTCCGCCATCGCGGCGGCGGCAACAAGCGCAAGTACCGCATCATCGACTTCAAGCGCGACAAGGTCGGCACCGCCACCGTGCTGCGTCTGGAGTACGATCCCAACCGCTCCGCCAATATCGCCCTCGTGGAGTATGAGGACGGCGAGCGCCGCTACATTCTGGCTCCCGTGGGCCTGAACGCCGGCGACAAGGTGGAGTCCGGTCCCCAGGCCGATATCAAGGTCGGCAACGCTCTGCCCATCGCCAACATCCCCGTTGGTACCGTGATCCACAACGTGGAGCTGCATCCCGGCAACGGCGCCCAGCTGGTGCGCTCCGCCGGCACCGCCGCTCAGCTGATGGCCAAGGAGGGCGGCGACGCCCAGATCCGGATGCCCTCCGGTGAGGTCCGCATCGTGCGCACCAACTGCATGGCCACCATCGGCCAGGTGGGCAACATCGAGCACGAGAACATCAACATCGGCAAGGCCGGCCGCAAGCGCCACATGGGTTGGCGTCCCACGGTCCGCGGCTCTGTCATGAACCCCAACGACCACCCCCACGGCGGCGGCGAGGGCCGCGCTCCTGTCGGCCGTCCCGGCCCTGTGACTCCTTGGGGCAAGCCGGCCCTGGGCTACAAGACCCGCAAGGGCAAGAACCCCACCAATAAGTTCATCGTCAAGCGCCGCAACGAGAAGTAAGGAGGCAAGTCAATATGAGCAGATCCATCAAAAAAGGCCCGTATGTTGCCCCTGAGCTTCTGAAGCGGGTCGAGGAAATGAACGCGAAGAACGAGAAGAAGGTCCTGAAGACCTGGAGCCGCAGCTCCACCATCTTCCCCGCCTTCGTCGGCCACACCATCGCCGTCCACGATGGCCGCAAGCACGTGCCCGTCTATGTCCAGGAGGACATGGTCGGCCACAAGCTGGGTGAGTTCGCGCCCACCCGCACCTTCCGCGGTCACGCGAAGGATAAATAAGTAAAGGAGGATGCAGAACATGGAAGAGAAAAAGATTGCTAAAGCGTATCTGCGCTATGTCCGCATCGCTCCCCGCAAGGTCCAGATCGTCTGCGATCTGATCCGCGGCAAGGACGCCGGCACCGCCATGGCGATCCTGATGCAGACCCCCAAGGCCGCCTCTGAGCCTCTGATGAAGCTCCTCAAGAGCGCCTGCGCCAACGCCGAGAACAATTTCCAGATGGACCCCAGCAAGCTGGTGGTCTCTGAGGTGTTCGCCACTCCCGGCCCCATCCTCAAGCGGATGATGCCCCGGGCTCAGGGCCGCGCCTATCGTATCAACAAGCGCACTTCTCACGTCACCCTGGCCGTGACGGAAAAGGCATAAGAGGGAGGAGAACAGTTTATGGGACAGAAAGTGAATCCCCACGGCCTGCGCGTGGGCGTCATCAAAGACTGGGATTCCCGTTGGTATGCCAGTGATGAGAAGGTCGGCGATCTGATCGTCGAGGATCAGAAGATCCGCAAGTACCTGAAGAAGACCCTGTACGGTGCCGGCGTTCCCAAGATCGAGATCGAGCGCAGCAGCGACGTGGTCACCATTTTCCTGCACTGCGCCCGGCCCGGCATGGTCATCGGCAAGGGCGGCGAGCAGATCGAGCAGTATCGCCTGGCCGTTGAGAAGCTCATCGGCAAGAAGGTGAAGCTGAACATCGTCGAGGTCAAGAACCCCGACATGAACGCCCAGCTGGTGGCTGAGAACATCGCCCAGCAGCTGGAGAAGCGCATCTCCCACCGCCGCGCCATGAAGAACGCCATGGCCCGCGCCATGCGCGCCGGCGCCAAGGGCATCAAGACCTGCTGCTCCGGCCGTCTCGGCGGCCGCGAGATCGCCGGCGTGGAGCACTATCACGAGGGCACCATCCCCCTGCAGACCATCCGCGCCGACATCGAGTACGGCTTCGCGGAGGCTGCCACCACCTTCGGCCGCATCGGCGTGAAGGTGTGGATCTACAAGGGCGAGGTCCTCTCTCAGACCCTGCGCACTACTCCCCGCACCATGGACACCTCCAAGCCCTATCAGGAGCGCCGTGAGCGCCGGCCCCGTCGTGACGGCGACCGCCGCGGCGGCTTCAACCGGGATCGCCAGGGCGGCGGCTTCAACCGCGGCCAGGGTGGTTTCAACCGGGCCGGCCAGGGCCGTCCCCAGGGCGGGTTCAACCGCACCAACAACACCAGCCGCCCCGCTGCTCCCGCGGCCCCCGCGGCACCTAAGGAAGGAGGAGCCCAGTAATGCTTCTGCCGAAGAGAGTCAAGTATCGCCGTGTGCACCGCGGCCGTATGACCGGCAAGGCCACCCGCGGCAGCACCATCGCCTACGGTGAGTATGGCCTGCAGGCCACCGAGCCCGGCTGGATCACCAGCAATCAGATCGAGGCTGCCCGTATCGCCATGACCCGCTACACCAAGCGTGGCGGCCAGGTCTGGATCAAGATTTTCCCCGATAAGCCCGTGACCAAGAAGCCCGCTGAGACCCGCATGGGTTCCGGTAAGGGTTCTCCCGAGTTCTGGGTCGCCGTTGTGAAGCCCGGCCGTATCATGTTCGAGATCGCCGGCGTGTCCGAAGAAGTTGCCCGCGAGGCGCTGCGTCTGGCCAGCCACAAGCTGCCCATCAAGACGAAGATCGTCGCCCGCACCGAGGAAGCAGGTGAGTGAAGATGAAGGCAAGTGAAATCCGTAAGATGACCCCCGAGCAGCTCAACGAGAAGCTGGCGGGCCTGAAGAAGGATCTGTTCTATCTGCGCATGCAGCACGCCACCAACCAGCTGGACAATCCCGTCAAGATCCGGGAGACCAAGCACGACATTGCCCGAGTCAAGACCGTGCTGGCGGAGCTCGCCGCCGCTGACCAGAAGCAGTGAGAAGGAGGTAAGGTAAGATGAACGAAGAGAAGAGAACTTCCTCCCGTAAGACCCGGGTCGGCAAGGTGGTCTCCGACAAGATGGACAAGACCGTCGTGGTCGCTATCGAGGACCGCGTGGCCCATCCCCTGTACAAGAAGATCGTCGGCCGCACTTACAAGCTGAAGGCTCATGATGAGCAGAACGCCTGCGGTGTCGGCGACAAGGTCAAGGTCATGGAGACCCGCCCCCTGTCCAAGGACAAGCGCTGGCGCGTGGTCGAGATCATTGAGAAAGCGAAGTAAGGAGGTGCCGCAGTATGATTCAGCAGGAAACGTTTCTGAAGGTTGCCGATAATACCGGCGCCAAGGAGATCAAGTGCATCCGTGTCCTGGGCGGCTCCAAGCGGAAGTTCGGCAACATCGGCGATGTGATCGTTGCCTCCGTCCGCAAGTCCACCCCCGGCGGCACTGTGAAGAAGGGCGAGGTCGTCAAGGCCGTCATCGTCCGCAGCGCCAAGGGCGTCCGTCGTGCCGACGGCACCTACGTCCGCTTCGATGACAATGCCGCCGTCCTGATCAAGGACGACAAGAACCCCAGAGGTACCCGTATCTTTGGGCCGGTGGCTCGCGAGCTGCGTGACAAGGATTACATGAAGATCCTGTCCCTCGCCCCCGAAGTGATTTGAGGAGGGCAGCGAAATGGCTATGAATATCAAGAAGGGCGATACCGTTGTCGTCCTGTCCGGCAAGGACAAGGGTAAGAAGGGCAAGGTGCTGGGCACCGTTCCCGGCTCCCTGAAGGTGGTTGTGGAGGGCATCAACATGGTGACCTGCCACGTCAAGCCCCGCAAGCAGGGCGAAGAGGGCGGCATCGTCAAGCGCGAGGCTGCCATCGCCTCCTGCAAGGTGCAGGTCGTCTGCCCCAAGTGCGGCAAGGCCACCCGCGTCGCTCACAAGATCGAGGGCGACAAGAAGGCCCGCGTGTGCAAGCACTGCGGCGCTGAGCTGTAAGAAAGGAGCGAATGACTACCATGGCTAGACTGAAAGAAAAGTACAACGCCGAAGTGGCTCCCGCTCTGATGAAGCAGTTCGGCTACAAGAGCGTCATGCAGATCCCCAAGATCGACAAGGTCGTCGTGAACGTGGGCTGCGGTGAGGCTCGTGAGAATTCCAAGGTTCTGGAGAACGTGGTGGGCGACCTGGCCCAGATCACCGGCCAGAAGCCCATTATCACCCGCGCCCGCAAGTCCATCGCCAACTTCAAGCTGCGCGAGGATATGCCCATCGGCGCCAAGGTCACCCTGCGGGGTGAGAAGATGTGGGAGTTCCTGGACCGTCTGTTCAACGTGGCTCTGCCCCGCGTGCGTGACTTCCAGGGCATCAACCCCAACTCCTTCGATGGCCGCGGCAACTATGCCCTGGGCATCCGGGAGCAGCTGATCTTCCCCGAGATCGAGTACGACAAGATCGACAAGATCCGCGGCATGGATGTGGTCATCTGCACCACCGCGCACACCGATGAAGAGGCCCGTGCCCTGCTCCAGCAGGTCGGCGCTCCCTTCGCCCGCTAAGGAGGAAGAGGCAAATGGCTAAGAAATCTATGATTCTCAAGCAGCAGGCTCCCGCCAAGTTCTCCTCCCGGAGATACAATCGCTGCAAGCTCTGCGGCCGCCCCCACGCTTATCTGCGTGACTACGGCGTGTGCCGTATCTGCTTCCGGGAACTGGCCTACAAGGGCGAGATCCCCGGTGTGCGGAAGGCCTCTTTCTAAGACGGCCGCCGCACCGGAGGGCCCCGGACCGGGCGCCCTCCCCGGAGAGCTCCGGCTCTCCGCCCCAACTTTTGTAACCGTGAGTTTTTGATATGGAACTCTGGTGATTCGGATGGCGAAAGGTCATGACCAATTGGGCACCACGCGCGAGCGGACTGCTCCATTGGCCATGATACCTCGCTGCCGCAGCGGCCCCAAAGGGTCCGCAACTCTAAAATAGGAGGATTTATTATGCATATCACCGATCCGGTTGCGGATATGCTGACCCGCATCCGCAACGCCAACAGCGCCAAGCACGACACCGTTGATGTCCCCGCCTCCAACATGAAGAAGAGCATCGCTCAGATCCTGCTGGACGAAGGGTATATCAAGAACTTCCAGGTGGTGGACGACGGCCTCCAGGGCATGATCCACATTACCCTGAAGTACAACGCGGGCAAGGAGAAGGTCATCACCGGCCTGCGCCGCGTTTCCAAGCCGGGCCTCCGGGTCTATGTGGGTGCCGATGAGCTGCCCCGCGTGCTCCGCGGCCTGGGTATCGCTATCATCTCTACGTCCAAGGGCGTCATGACCGACAAGAAGGCCCGCGAGCTCCATGTCGGCGGCGAGGTCCTGGCATTCGTCTGGTAAGGAGGGTATTTGAACAATGTCTAGAATTGGCAGAATGCCCATTACCGTTCCCGCCGGCGTGACCGTCAGTGTCGCCGAGGGTAATGTGGTTACCGTCAAGGGACCCAAGGGTGAGCTCAGCCGTGCGCTGCGCCCCGAGATGATCATTAAGCAGGAAGGCAACACGATCACCGTGGAGCGTCCTTCCGACGACAAGCTGCACCGGAGCCTCCATGGCCTGACCCGCACCCTGCTGAACAACATGGTCGTCGGCGTGACCGACGGCTACAGCAAGGAGCTGGAGGTCAACGGCGTTGGCTACCGTGTGGCCAAGGAGGGCAAGAACCTGGTCATGAACCTGGGCTTCTCTCATCAGGTGATCGTTTCCGAGATCGAGGGCATCACCATCGATGTCCCCGCTCCCAATAAAATCATCATCCGCGGATGCGACAAGCAGGCCGTCGGTCAGTTCGCTGCCGAGGTCCGCGAGAAGCGTCCTCCCGAGCCTTATAAGGGCAAGGGCATCAAGTACGCCGATGAGGTCATCCGCCGCAAGGTCGGTAAGACCGGCGCCAAGAAGTAAGGAGGTGTGCCGATATGATTAAAAGACCGAATACCAATGCCCAGCGCATCAAGCGCCACAAGAGAGTGCGGGCCAAGATCTCCGGCACTCCCACTGCTCCCCGTCTGAACGTGTTCCGCAGCGAGGCCAACATCTACGCCCAGATCATCGACGATGTCAACGGCGTGACCCTGGCTTCCGCTTCTTCCCTGGACAAGGCCATCGAAGGTTACGGCGGCAACGTGGCCGCTGCCACCGCCGTTGGCAAGCTGCTGGCCGAGCGCGCCAAGGCCAAGGGTATCGAGACCGTGGTGTTTGACCGCGGCGGCTACCTGTATCACGGCCGCGTGAAGGCTCTGGCCGAGGGTGCCCGCGAGGGCGGCCTGCAATTCTAAGGGAGGAGGAACGACAACAATGCCTAGATTTGAAAGAGAGCAGAGCGAGTATATCGAGAAGGTCGTTTCCCTGAACCGCGTCTCCAAGACCGTCAAGGGCGGCCGTGTCATGAAGTTCTCCGCCCTGGTCGTCGTGGGTGACGGCAAGGGCAAGGTCGGCTACGGCCTGGGCAAGGCCGCCGAGGTTCCCGAGGCCATCCGCAAGGGCATCGAGGCCGCCAAGAAGAACATGATCACCGTGACCCTCTCCGGGACCACCGTTCCCCACGAGACCATCGGTGAGGCCGGCGCCGGCCGCGTGCTGATGAAGCCCGCTGCCCCCGGTACCGGCGTGATCGCCGGCGGCGCCGTGCGTGCCGTCGTGGAAGCCGCGGGCATCAAGGACATCCGTACCAAGTGCCTGCGCTCCAACAATCCCAACAACGTGGTCGCCGCCGCCTTCCAGGGCCTGAAGAACATGCGTGGTCCTGAAGAGGTCGCCCGCATCCGCGGCAAGAGCGTCGAAGAGATCGTGGGTTAAGGAGGCGCTGAACATGGCAAACTTAAACATTAAGCTCGTCAAGAGCCTGAACGGCCGCCTGGAAAAGCAGGTCGCCACCGCGAATTCCCTGGGCCTGCGCAAGATTGGTGACGTCACCGTGCAGCCCGACAACGACCAGACCCGCGGCAAGATCGCCAAGATCGGCTACCTGCTGCAGGTCACCGAAGTGAAGTAAGGAGGCACGAAAGATGAAACTGAGCGAACTGTCTCCCGCCGAGGGTTCCGTCCGGTCCGCATACCGCAAGGGCCGGGGCGCCGGCAGCGGCAACGGCAAGACCGGCGGCCGCGGCCACAAGGGCCAGAAGGCCCGCAGCGGCGGCAAGATCCGCGTTGGCTTCGAAGGCGGTCAGATGCCTCTGGCCCGCCGCATCCCCAAGCGCGGCTTCAACAACATCTTCGCCAAGCCCCTGGAGATCATCAACCTCAGCGCCCTGAACGCTTTCGAGGACGGCGAGACCGTCACTGCCGAGGCTCTGCTGAGCAAGGGGATCCTCTCCAAGTGCGAGTACGGCTACAAGGTCCTGGGTAACGGCAAGGTTACCAAGAAAGTCACTGTCAAGGCTTCTGCTTTCTCCGCGTCTGCCAGGGAGGCCATCGAGGCAGCTGGCGGAAAGGCAGAGGTGATCTAACGTGATCCAAACGATTCGCAAGGCCTGGGGTATCCCCGAGCTGCGGAAGAAAATGGTGTTCACGCTGCTGATCCTGCTGATCTTCCGTATCGGCAACGCCATCACGGTCCCGTATGTGAATGTGGCGATGCTGGAGACCTATCTGGATCAGATGGGCGGCACCATCCTGGGCCTGTACAACGTCATGAGCGGCGGTGCCTTTGCCCAGGCAACGGTTTTCGCCCTGAGCATTCAGCCCTATATCAACAGCTCCATCATCATCCAGCTGCTGACCGTGGCCATTCCGGCCCTGGAGCGGCTGGCCAAGGACGGCGGTGAGGAGGGCCGGAAGAAGATCCAGTCCATCACCCGCTACACCACGGTGGCCATTGCCATTCTGCAGGCCTTCGGCTACTATATCATGATGAAGAACTACAACCTGCTGACCGCCAACGGCGAGGGCATCTGGCCCGCTCTGGTGATCATCGTCAGCTTCATTGCCGGCTCCTCCTTCGTTATGTGGATGGGCGAGCAGGTGACGGAGTTCGGCGTGGGCAACGGTATCTCCATCATCCTGTTCGCGGGCATCCTGTCCCGCGTGCCCACCATGGTGTCCTCCGGGATCGCCTTTGGCTCCCAGGCGGCCATCAACTGGCTGTGGGTGCTGCTGCTGATCGTGGGCATGCTGGCCCTGATCATCTTCATCGTGTTCATCAACGACGCCGAGCGCCGGATCCCCGTCCAGTACGCCAAGCGCCAGGTGGGCCGGAAGATGTATGGCGGTCAGTCCACCCATCTGCCCATGAAGGTGAATATGTCCGGCGTTCTGCCCATCATCTTCGCCCAGAGCATCGCGTCCCTGCCCGTCACCGTGTGGACCTTCATCGGCACTCCCGCCGAGGGCACCGTGTCCCGGGCCATCTACGACGCCATTGATACCAAGTCCGTGATCTATATGGTGGTCTACTTCATCATGATCATTGGCTTCAGCTATTTCTACTCCAGCATCCAGTTCAATCCGGTGGAGATCGCCAACAACCTGAAAAAGCAGGGCGGCTTCATCCCGGGCTTCCGGCCCGGCAAGCCCACGGTGGACTTCATCCGGAAGGTGCTGAACAAGATCACCCTGTTCGGCGCCATCTATCTGGGTATCGTAGCCATCTGCCCCCTGATCATCGGCAAGTTCGTCTCCAGCGCGTCTCTGGCCATCGGCGGCACCTCCGTCATCATCGTTGTGGGTGTTGCCCTTGAGACTGTCAAGGCCCTGGAGTCCCAGATGCTGATGCGTCAGTACAAGGGCTTCCTGGAATAAGAAAGAGGCGTTTCGCTTATGAAGCTGATTTTGTTGGGCGCCCCCGGCGCCGGCAAAGGCACCCAGGCCGAAAGGCTGTGCAAAGAGCTGAACATTCCCACCATCTCCACCGGCAACATCCTCCGTGCTGCCATCAAAAACGGCACCCCCACCGGCATGAAGGCGAAGTCCTTCATGGACGCGGGCCAGCTGGTTCCCGATGAGGTCATTATCGGCATCATCACCGAGCGGCTGGCGGAGAGTGACTGCGCGAACGGCTATATCCTGGACGGGGTGCCCCGCACCATCGCCCAGGCCGAGGCCATGGAGAAGGCCGGAATCGTCTTCGATGCCGTCATTTCCATCGAAATTTCTGACGAGACCATTATGGAACGCATGAGCGGACGCCGAGTCTGCGAATCCTGCGGGGCCAGCTACCACCTGGTGGCTGTGCCCCCCAAGCAGGAGGGCGTGTGCGACAGCTGCGGCGGCAAGCTGGTGCAGCGCAAAGATGATGCCCCCGAGACCGTGAAGGCGCGTCTCGAGGTCTATCATAGGGAGACCGAGCCTCTGAAGGACTTTTACGCCCAGCGCGGCCTCCTGAAGCCCGTGGAGAACCAGCCCTCTGTGGAAGAGACTTCCCGGGCCATCCTCCGTGCACTGGGGAGATGAAGCGATGATCACGCTGAAATCCCCCCATGAGATCGAACTGATGCGCCGGGCCGGAAAAATTACCGCGGCTGCCCGTGCTTTGGCAGGGGAAATGGTAAAGCCCGGCGTAACAACCCAGGAGATCGACCGCGCGGTGGAGCACTTTATCCGCAAGCAAGGCGCAGTTCCCTCGTTCCTGCACTACAACGGCTATCCGGCCAGCGCCTGCATCAGCGTCAACGAAGAGGTCATCCACGGCATCCCCGGCAAGCGGGTGCTGCAGGAGGGCGACATCGTCAGCGTGGATGTGGGAGCGTACATTGGCGGGTTCCACGGTGACTGCGCGGCCACCTTCCCCTGCGGCGAGATCTCTCCCGAGGCCCAGGACCTGATCGATGTGACCAGGCAGAGCTTTTTCGAGGGGATCCGCTTCGCGAGAGAGGGGCAGCGGCTGTTCGATATCTCGGCAGCCATCCAGCAGTATGTGGAAAGCCACGGCTATTCCATCGTCCGGGAGTATGTTGGCCACGGCGTCGGCGCGCAGATGCATGAGTCGCCGGAGATTCCCAACTACGGTCATCCCGGCCGGGGACCGCGGCTGCTCCGCGGCATGACCCTTGCGATCGAACCCATGGTGAACGCCGGTTCTCCTGCCATCCGTGTCCTCAGCGACGGTTGGACCGTCAGGACGCTGGACGGCAAGTGGGCGGCCCACTATGAGAATACGGTCCTGATCACTGACGGTGAGCCGGAGATTTTGACGGCGCCCGCCATCTGACGAGGAAGCGTATGGAAATTGCAAGATCAAATATCGTAAGATCCGCCGCCGGCAGGGATAAGGGCAAGCTTTTCGTGGTGTTGGCCACGGAGGGGGAGTACCTGCTGCTGGCCGACGGAAAGGGACGGAAGGTCGAGTCTCCCAAGCGCAAAAAGCGGCGGCATGTGCTGTTCGTGGCTGCGGATGACACCCGGCTTTCCGAAAAGATCAAACGCGAAGAGAAGATCAGCAACATCGAACTTCGCAGGACCCTCGCGGCCTATCGCGGGGAAGCTCATCCGGAGCAGGAGGGATAACGTTTGGCAAAATCCGACATGATTGAGGTGGAGGGCGTAGTGGTCGAGGCCCTGCCCAACACGACGTTCCAGGTGGACATTGGAAATGGACACACGATCCTGGCACATATTTCCGGAAAACTCAGAATGAATTTCATCAGGATTCTGCCCGGCGACAAGGTGACGGTGGAGATGTCCCCGTACGATCTGACCCGCGGCCGGATCACCTGGCGCAGCAAGTGAGCCGCCAGGCGAGCAGTCAATGACATGAAACCGCTGAAAGGAATGGTTTAGAGCTATGAAAGTAAGACCGTCCGTGAAGCCCATGTGTGAAAAGTGCAAGGTCATTCGCCGCAAAGGCCGTGTCATGGTCATTTGCGAGAACCCCAAGCATAAGCAGAGACAGGGCTAAGATTTAATTGGAGGTGCTTTAAGAGTATGGCACGTATTGCCGGTATTGACCTGCCGAAGGATAAGCGTATCGAAATCGGCCTCACCTATATCTACGGCATTGGCAGAAAGAGCGCCAAGGACATCCTGGCGCAGACGGGCATCAACCCCGACACCCGCGTGAAGGATCTGACCGACGCCGAGGAGCAGAAGCTCCGTGACGCCATCGACGCCTATACCGTCGAAGGCGACCTGCGCCGCCAGACCGCCCTGGACATCAAGCGCCTGAGCGAGATCGGCTGCTATCGCGGCATCCGGCACCGCAAGGGTCTGCCTGTCCGCGGCCAGCGCAGCAAGACCAACGCCCGGACCCGCAAAGGTCCCAAGAAGACCATCGCTAATAAGAAGAAGTAAGGAGGGAGATCAGAGATGGCAACTGCTAAGGCTTCCGGCGGCAAGAAGGTCATTCGCCGCCGCCGTGAAAAGAAGAATGTGGAGCGTGGTCAGGTCCACATCCGTTCTTCCTTCAATAACACCATGGTGACCGTTACCGATTCTCAGGGCAACGCCCTGTCCTGGGCTTCCTCCGGCGGACTGGGTTTCCGCGGCAGCAAGAAGTCCACTCCCTTCGCGGCCCAGACCGCGGCTGAGACCGCTGCCCGCGCCGCCATGGAGCATGGCCTGAAGACCGTCGAGGTCTTCGTCAAGGGCCCCGGCCAGGGCCGTGAGGCCGCGATCCGCGCTCTGCAGGCCGTTGGCCTGGAAGTGACCATGATCAAGGACGTCACTCCCATCCCCCACAACGGCTGCCGTCCGCCCAAGCGCCGCCGCGTGTAATCGAAAGAGGAGGTAACAAGCACTATGGCTAGAAATATGCAGCCGATCGCCAAGCGCTGCAAGGCTCTGGGGATCTCTCCCGCCGTCATGGGCTACGCCAAGAAGGAGACCAACCGGAATCCCGGCGGCCAGATGAGACGGAAGAAGAGCGAATACGGCATCCAGCTCAACGAGAAGCAGAAGGTCAAGTTCATCTACGGCATTCTGGAGAAGCAGTTCCACGACTACTATGAGGCTGCCGCCGCCGCCCCCGGCAAGACCGGCGACAACCTGCTGATCCTCGTGGAGCGCCGTCTGGACAATGTTGTGTACCGCATGGGCTTCGCCATGACCCGCCGTCAGGCCCGTCAGCTGGTGAGCCACGCCCACTTCACCGTCAACGGCAAGAAGGTCAACATCCCCTCTTATCTGGTCAAGGCCGGCGACGTGATCGAAGTGGCCGAGTCCAGCCGTTCTTCCGAGGTGTTCAAGCGCCTGGTGGGCCAGGACGCCCCCATGTTCCTGCTGCCTCCCTGGATGGAGCGGGAGAAGAACACGCTGAAGGGTACTGTGACCCGCCTGCCCGCCCGCGAGGACATCGACGTCCCCGTGGAGGAGCATCTGATCGTCGAGTTGTACTCCAAGTAATCGGAGGACACCCTTTAGGATGATATGGATGTTCGGCGGCCGGCGCCTGTGCGCCGCCGCTATGAGATGATGAAGGAGGGCAACTGCATGATCGAAATTGAAAAGCCCCAGATCGAGTGTATCGAGACCCCGGGCGACGCCACCTATGGCAAGTATGTGGTGGAGCCGCTGGAGCGCGGATACGGCACGACCCTGGGCAACGCGCTCCGTCGGATTATGCTTTCCTCTCTGCCTGGCACCGCGCCGACCACCATCAAGATCGCCGGCGTCCAGCATGAGTTCTCCACCATTCCCGGTGTGAAGGAAGACGTGACGGAGATCGTTCTGAATGTGAAAGGCCTCCTGACCAAGCTGCACAGCGAGACTGTGAAAACGGTCTATATTGAAGCGGTGGGCCCCTGCGAGGTCACTGCCGGCGACATCAAGGCCGACGGTGAGGTGGAGGTGCTGAACCCGGAGATGCACATTGCCACTCTGGACAACGGCGCCACGCTCAATATGGAGATCACCCTCTCCCACGGCCGGGGCTATGTGCCCGCCGACCGCAACAAGCCCCAGCAGAGCATCATCGGCACCATCGCCGTGGACTCTATTTACACCCCTGTGTATAAGGTGAACTACACCGTGGAGCCCACCCGCGTGGGCGCTTCCAGCGACTTCGACAAGCTGACGCTGGAGGTCTGGACCGACGGCACCATCTCCGCCCGGGACGCCGTGTCCCTGGGCGCCAAGATCCTGTGCGACCACTTCACCCTCTTCACCGACCTCAGCGAGAACGTGGGCAGCAAGCCCACCGTGGTGGAGAAGGCCGAGGCCCAGCGGGACAAGGTGCTGGAGCTGACCATCGAGGAGCTGGACCTCTCCGTCCGCAGCTTCAACTGCCTCAAGCGCGCCAACATCAACACCGTCGAGGACTTGATCTCCAAGACCGAGGACGAGATGATGAAGGTCCGCAACCTGGGCCGCAAGTCCCTGGAAGAGGTCATCAACAAGCTGGCCATGATGGGGCTCCACCTGGCCGACGAAGAAAACAACTGATTTTAAACGCCGCGGGGCGGCAGCCCCCGGCTCACCAAAATCCCTTTGAAGGAGGAAGACCGAAATGCCCGGAACTCGTAAGCTCGGCAAGACCTCTGAGCAGCGCATGGCGATGCTGCGTCAGCAGGTCACGGATTTCCTGGACCACGGCAAGATGGAGACCACCGTCACCCGTGCCAAGGAGATCAAGCCCCTGGCTGAGAAGATGATCACCCTCGGCAAAAAGAGCGACCTGGCCGCCTATCGGCAGGCCATGAGCTTCATCACCCGTGAGGATGTCTGCAAGAAGCTGTTCAAGGAGATCGCTCCCAGCTATGCAGAGCGCAACGGCGGCTACACCCGCATCGTGCGCACCGGCATCCGCCGCGGCGACGCTGCTGAGACCGCCATCATCGAACTGGTGAAATAAATTTCATATTCAAGGCGAGAAAAGCCCTTTGCAATGCGGACCTAGGCGCATTGCAAAGGGCTTTTTGCCGTATTGCGGCAGGGGGGGGGGAGAGGATTTGCTTTTCCTGGGCCCCTGTGATAAGATAAAGGCAAACAGAGGAGGTGCGGGAAATGCGGAGAGTGCGGTGCTATGACTGCGGAAAGTCCTACAACTATGACGAGGACTGCTTCTGTCCCAACTGCGGGGCCTTCAATCAGCCCCAGCGGAGCCTGCGGATCGGCGCGGACGGCTCCGTGGTCCGGGTGGACGGCATCAACGAGGCCAACCACGCGGGTTCCTTCGTCCACCAGGAGCTCCACGAGGAAAAGCGGGAGCGCCGCCGGATCGGCCTGGATAAGAGTGCCCAGCGCATCCAGCGCACCGTGTCCCGCCCCACGGCATCCAGACCGGCCCCGACGGCCGGCATCCAGAGCCGGGACCGTAGACAGAGCCGGCAGCAGGGAAAGAATCCCGTCGGAATCCTTGTGTGGATCCTCATTCTCATCATGCTCTTCAATCTGCTGCCTCGGATCCTGTTTTTCCTTTGAGCCCCCGGCTCGCATCTGTACTCGCTCAAAAGCGGCCCAAAGGGCCGCTTTTTTTGCGCAGTTTTTGACAGCAGTATTTTTCTTCCCTCTGCGCAAACTAACCGGGACAATGACGGAGGAATGGATGCGGATGGGAAAACAACGTTTTTTGTGCCTCCTGGCCGCGTTGGCCATGGCGGCGGCCCTGTGCGGGACTTGCCCGGGGGAGGATAGCGCACAGCCGGCAGCCGGCGGCGCTCAGCTTCCGGCAGGGGAGAAGTATGTGGCCTTGACCTTTGATGATGGTCCCAAGGCCGGCACGACTGACGTGCTGCTGGACGGTCTCCTGGAGCGGAGAGCCAGCGCCACCTTTTTTCTCATCGGCCGCCAGATTGAGGCCAACCAGGCTCTGGTGGAGAGAATGGCCGCAGAGGGACATCAGGTGGGCAATCACGCTTGGAACCACACCCGGCTGGAAGGGGCTGACGCCGCCCTGATCGCCGGGGAGGTGGGGCAGACGGATCGGCTGCTGCGGGAGCTCCTGGGACCGGGGGAGTACTGGGTGCGCCCGCCCTACGGTGGTGTGGACGAGACGGTACGAGGAACGGTGACTGTACCCATGGTGAAGTGGTCCGTGGATCCCCGGGACTGGGAAAGCCTGAACGCGGATCAAGTGGTCCAGGCGGTGATGGAGGCGGTGGAGCCCAACTCCATCATCCTGCTCCACGACATCTATCCCTCCTCTGTGGAGGCGGCACTGCGGCTGGTGGACCGGCTGCGCCAGGAGGGATATGAGCTGGTGACGGTCCGGGAGCTGTTGGCCCTTAACGGCATCAAACCGGAAAACGGGGTGCTGTATTGCTCCGGTGACCACTGAGAGACAAAAAAAGAACGCCCGTCCGGGCGTTCTTTTTTCGTCGCTTACATCAGGATCAGCAGCACCAGGGTCAGCACCAGGAACACGGCGCCGACCCACTTGGTGGCCCGGGCCAGCTTGGCGTCCAGAGTGCGGGCCTTGTTCTTGGCCAGGAAGGAATCGGCTACGCCGCCGATGGCGCCGGACAGGCCGGCGCTCTTGCCGGACTGGAACAGCACAATCAGAATAATGGCCAGGCCGCAGAGCAGCTGCAGAATCGTGATAACGAGAACCAAAGCGTCCATAGGGGTCAACCTCCAGCATTTTCAGCCATGCAATGTGCATGAGCAGTGATTTCACAGATATATATGATAGCATAGTTTTTTCCCTATTTCAAGGGGATTTTTCAAAAAGCGATGCGGGAAGTTGTAGGACTACAATACATATTGGACAAGTGAATAAAAAAGGATGAAGGATAAGGCCTCATCGGTTAAAGTTGGAGTTGCAGACAACAACTGAACGAGAGGGGGCCATATCCTTCATGAGCAAGAGTATAACACAGGACATGGCATACAGGCAATCCCTGATGAAGTACGCGGAGAAATATGGAGTAGCTAAAGCCAGCCGGAAGTACAACAAAAGCCGGTCGTACATCTACTTCTGGAAGAACCGCTGGGATGGTACACCGGGATCCCTGGCCTGCCAGTCCCGGCGGCCCCACCACCATCCCAACCAGCACACACAGGCGGAGCTGAAGCTGATCCGGGACCTGCGCCGCAGGAATCCCAACCTTGGCATGGTGGAGCTGTGGCACCGGTTGCGGCAGCGGGGCTATACCCGCCGCCCGGAGAGCCTGTTCCGTGTCATGCGCAAGCTGGGGTTGTTTCCTGCGGCCGAGAAGAAGAAAGCATACAAGCCAAAGCCCTACCAGCAGATGACCTATCCCGGCCAGCGTGTCCAGGTGGATGTGAAGGTGGTGCCCCGCCGCTGCGTCGCCGACCCGGAGCTGCGCCTGTTCCAGTACACCGCTATTGACGAGTTTACCCGTCTGCGCTTCCTGGCCGCCTATCCCGAGCAGTCCACCTTTTCCTCCGCTGATTTTCTAAGAAAGCTGGTCCGCTGGTATGCCCGCCGGGGCATCCGGGTGGAATGCGTCCAGACCGACAATGGCCCAGAGTTTACCAACCGCTTCCTCACAGGTAGGCAAGACAGCCCTTCCCTATTTGAGAAAACTGCCGCCGAGCTTGGCATCCGCCACAAGCTCATCCGTCCCTATACCCCACGCCACAACGGCAAGGTGGAGCGCAGCCACCGTGAGGACCAGAAACGCTTCTATTCCTGCCACAGCTTTTATTCCCTGGATGACTTCGCAAAGCAGCTCGCCGTTCACAACCGCCGCTCCAACAACTTCCCCATGAGGCCCCTCAACTGGTGTTCCCCCTTAGAGTTCGCCGTCCAATATGTTTGACAAACCTACAAATTTTTCAAAAAGCGATGCGGGAAGTTGTAGGACTACAATACATATTGGACAAGTGAATAAAAAAGGATGAAGGATAAGGCCTCATCGGTTAAAGTTGGAGTTGCAGACAACAACTGAACGAGAGGGGGCCATATCCTTCATGAGCAAGAGTATAACACAGGACATGGCATACAGGCAATCCCTGATGAAGTACGCGGAGAAATATGGAGTAGCTAAAGCCAGCCGGAAGTACAACAAAAGCCGGTCGTACATCTACTTCTGGAAGAACCGCTGGGATGGTACACCGGGATCCCTGGCCTGCCAGTCCCGGCGGCCCCACCACCATCCCAACCAGCACACACAGGCGGAGCTGAAGCTGATCCGGGACCTGCGCCGCAGGAATCCCAACCTTGGCATGGTGGAGCTGTGGCACCGGTTGCGGCAGCGGGGCTATACCCGCCGCCCGGAGAGCCTGTTCCGTGTCATGCGCAAGCTGGGGTTGTTTCCTGCGGCCGAGAAGAAGAAAGCATACAAGCCAAAGCCCTACCA
Source organism: Dysosmobacter sp. Phy (assembly GCF_054476235.1). NCBI lineage: Bacteria > Bacillati > Bacillota > Clostridia > Eubacteriales > Oscillospiraceae > Dysosmobacter > Dysosmobacter sp. Phy. Next base: position 435,138 of record NZ_CM136997.1, on the reverse strand, counting down.
GCAGATGACCTATCCCGGCCAGCGTGTCCAGGTGGATGTGAAGGTGGTGCCCCGCCGCTGCGTCGCCGACCCGGAGCTGCGCCTGTTCCAGTACACCGCTATTGACGAGTTTACCCGTCTGCGCTTCCTGGCCGCCTATCCCGAGCAGTCCACCTTTTCCTCCGCTGATTTTCTAAGAAAGCTGGTCCGCTGGTATGCCCGCCGGGGCATCCGGGTGGAATGCGTCCAGACCGACAATGGCCCAGAGTTTACCAACCGCTTCCTCACAGGTAGACAAGACAGCCCTTCCCTATTTGAGAAAACTGCCGCCGAGCTTGGCATCCGCCACAAGCTCATCCGTCCCTATACCCCACGCCACAACGGCAAGGTGGAGCGCAGCCACCGTGAGGACCAGAAACGCTTCTATTCCTGCCACAGCTTTTATTCCCTGGATGACTTCGCAAAGCAGCTCGCCGTTCACAACCGCCGCTCCAACAACTTCCCCATGAGGCCCCTCAACTGGTGTTCCCCCTTAGAGTTCGCCGTCCAATATGTTTGACAAACCTACAATTTTTCAAAAAGCGATGCGGGAAGAGCAGCTGAGTTTCCCAAAAAACAAAAAAAAGTCGGAAGAAAATGGAACAAATGTTTGCATCTCGCCGAAGGATGTGTTACAATCAAGATGCAACAATGACGGACCCAGTGGGAACAGGAGGTCGCCATGGCGGAGTTATCCAAAATGCAGCAGCAGATCTATGATTTTTTGGTATCCTATATCCGAAGCCGGGGCTATCCGCCCTCCGTGCGTGAGATCGGGGAGGCAGTGGGGCTGAAGTCCCCCTCCACGGTCCACTTCCACCTGAAGCACCTGGAGGAGGCCGGCGTCATCGAAAAGGGCGCCGGGAAGGGCCGCGCTATCACTCTGACGGCTCCGCCGGTGCCGGAGGACAAGGTGCCCATTGTGGGCAATGTAGCCGCCGGCAGCCCCATTCTGGCCCAGGAGTGCATCGAGGACTATCTGACCTTTGATACCGGTGGCCGCAGCGGGGAGTTTTTTGCCCTGCGTGTCCGGGGCGAGTCCATGCTGGGCGCCGGTATCCTGCCTGGGGATTTGGTGGTGGTGCGACGCCAGGAGACGGCCAACAACGGCGAGATCGTGGTGGCCATGATCGAGGACGAGGCCACGGTCAAGCGCCTGTCCCGGAAGAACGGCCGTACCTGGCTGATGCCGGAAAACGACGCCTACTCTCCCATTGACGGGACCTATGCCCAGATCTTGGGGAAGGTGGCGGCGGTGATCCGCCGATACTGAAATACGACAAAATCCGAATACAGAGGGGACAGCAGCGTCACTGCTGTCCCCTCTGTATTCTTAAACTGGTGGAAATCCTTAGGGCCGGTGGTGCCGGGGCGCCGGAGCTTCCTGCAGCTGCGCGCGCAGCTTCTCCAGCGCCCGCTTCTCGATGCGGGATACATAGCGCCCCGGCTATTGTAAGCGATTTCCGCCGGAAATTTACGCCGGGTGGGACGGCGCAATCCCTTGCGGTGTCTGGCTTTCCGCCGTTTCGTCCAGCTGGGCGAAGCGGAATTTTATGAGGATCTCCTTGTCCTCGGTGAGCTCCACCCGCTCGATGAGGCTCACCAGCAGCTCCCGGCTCTCCCCGGCGGTTTCGATGAACCGCTGTACCAGTTCCCAGGCCCTGTCCTTACTGCGGACGGGGCTTTTTTGACGCAGTTCCAACTCCTGCCGTTTCGCCTCCAGCTGCTCCCGCTCCAGCTTGATCCGGCTAAAGATGCGCTGGAAGTCCGCTTCGGGCAACAGCCCGCTGAGCCGGTCGGTATACATCCGGTCCAGGTTGGCGGTGAGGCTGTCGATCTTGGATTGGAGCGCTTGGAGTTCCGACTCCAGGCTGCTCTGCTTTCTGGCATTCTCCACAGCTTCCTGTGCCACGGGCAGCAGTTCATCAGGGTTCAGATACGCCTGGCACACCTCCCGCACCTTGGCGACCACCGCTTCGGTCACCGTCTTCTCCTTGATGGAATGGCAGGTGCAGACCCCAGCCTTGGTGAACCGCTGATAGGTGCGGCAGACGAAGTACAGCACATCCTCTCCCTTGGCGTTTTTCCGGTTGAGGACTGCCAGTGGGTAGCCGCACTCATGGCAGAAGATCAGCCCCTTCAACAGGAAGTCGTAGGTCCGGCTCCGGGTGTGCTTGCGGCTGTTTACCAGCATCCGCACCTTCTGAAAGGTCTCTCTGTCCACCAGAGGCTCGTGGGTACCCTCCACCACCACCCAGTTGGCTGGGTCTTGCTTCAGGCACTTCTTGGATTTATAGCTGATCTTCACGCTGCGCCCCTGTACCATGTTGCCGATGTAAGTCTCATTTTGCAGCATGTCGGAGATCCGCTCACTGCTCCACAGGCCGGTGTAGGGGCCGGGTTTTGCCACTGGGAGATTGGCATAGGTGGCCGGAGTGGGCACCCCCTCTTGGTTGAGAAGGGCGGCGATATTCCGGCAGCTCATACCGGAGAGGGCCAGGGCGAAAATCCGCCGCACGATGGGCGCTACTTCCTCATCAATGACGATCTTGTTTTTCTCCGTTGGGTGCATCTTGTAGCCGTACACCGGCTTGCCGCCGATAAACTGTCCCTTCCGCTGCTTATCCCGCTTGACCGATTTGATCTTCTTGGAGATATCCTTGGCGTACATATCGTTCATGATGGCCCGGAAGGGGGTGATATCGTTGGCGGTGGAGTCCACGCCGGTGTCGATGCCGTCCAGCAGGGAGATGTACCGCACCCGGTGCTCGGGGAAGTACCGCTCCATGTAGTGGCCGGTCATGATGTAGTCACGGCCCAGACGGGAGAGGTCCTTGGTAATGACCATGTTGACCTTCTTCGCCTCAATATCGGCAATCATCCGCTGGAAGCTGGGGCGGTCGAAGTTTGTACCGCTCCAGCCGTCGTCTATATAGGTGTCATGGACGCTCAGCCGGTGCTGCTGCACAAACTCCCGCAGAAGGGACTCCTGATTCTGGACGCTCTGGGATGGTCCCTCGCTCTCATCCTCCTTTGATAGTCTGATGTATAAAGCCGCATGGTAATCCATGGGATTGCTTATCTCTAAGTACATGCTATACCTCCTGAGATAAGCGGCCATTCATCGCCACAACCATACTACATCTGCGGGCGAATATCCAGGACAACCAGTTCTTTTTTCAGAAAAAATCGAAAGGATTCCCGGATCAAATCCACCACCAACGGCCCGGTTTCAGAATACATGCAGGAAACAGAAAGAGTCTTTTCTTTCATGACACACCTCCTCGGTGGATTCTATGCGCCAACCTTTGCTAACTTGCGCCTGAGGGCAAAAAGGAGCCCGTACCGATCATCGGTACGGGCCAAAATCACTATGCTCACTCATGTTTAGGGGCATATCGGTTTAATATCAGCTTATGCCTGTAGGCAAGGCCGGCAGTGTTCGCTATATTTCGCTTCACATCGCTTGTGCTATGGCCGGCCCGCAACAATTTCATGCGGCGTTCCACATGGCCGTTTTCCAGATAATAATTTGTGGAAACAAAGAGCAGATTCCGGGTCAGAAGAAATTCCAGAATTCCCATGAGTTTCGTAACATTTCGGGTAACAGACTTGAAAGAATCTACGATCAGGACTCCATTGGAATCAGCCGAAAGCATTTTTAGATACTCCACCAGAGGCGGCTCAATCTCAGGGGAATACCCGTCATATACACCTACAACCAGTTTACCAGGTTCCGCCGTCCCTTCAGTACCGTCATCGATCCTGTCCAGATGATAAGGCGCCTCGACCTGGACCGGGGGATAGTCAGCTGTTTTCCCACGCACTCCGGCGAGGCACTGTAAAGACGCCCATGCAACGGGATGTTCCTCCGCAAGTTCCAGGTACAAATCTCGTTTTGTGCTGAGTTTTGCCTGACTGCACAGTTCAGCAAAATCCTGCTTGCTGAAATACCGAATTGCCTCGGAAGTTATCTCCTTGACTTCTTTTTTCCCCAGCCCCTGGCTCAAGCCCGCTTCTGCATAAGAATTGCTTTGTAATGTTTCGATTGGGCTGTTTCGAATGGTAACAACCACAAAGCATCGAACCTCTATTTTGGCTGGCGGCTCATAAAAACTCCCTTCCTCCATGCCAAGGAGGAGCACTGTGTTCCGAAACTCCCGGTCATTCCAATGACGCAGAAGAGAAGTCATTTGGGTGTGAACCGTACTGACCGTATACAGCAAAAACTGCTCAGTTACCCCATAGCCCCGCAGTCGTGGCGTAAGAATATGATTCAGGTAGTGAGAAACCGCATCCATAGCCGTCACATCCTTTTCAGGAAGTTTTATCTATTGTGACACAGTTTCCGACAGATTTCAACTAAAAGCCGAAATATACCCAGCCGTTTTGGGGAATGTCGTCATCCATCCCAATCTGTATCTTCTGAGAGCCAAACACTTCCTGTTGATGTTCCTGCACAAAGTACACATCCATTTGCGGGATCTGGGCTTGATGTGATAACGGAAATCGCTCCCTATTTTCGATCAATACGAGGCCCAGATCGTCTGCTTGCGCTCGCTGCATCAAGCGGAGGAACACCTTGTCCGGTTCTTCAAGGTCAAATTCTCCCACATGAAAGAAGCAGTGCTCAATGGTTCGTCCCATCCGGGCTGCCTCCTGAGCCAGCCGGTCATGCTGCCTCCACAGTTCCCGATGCGCCTCGTCCTTCATCATGCCGCTCGGTATATGGCAAAAAATTGACGCGAGTTTTTCCATAAGCATCTCTCCTTTCCAAAGTTTATTTTATTGTTGTTTCATCAAAGTAGTCTGTCGAACGACGTCATGCCATCGAGAAGTGTACTCATGTATTCGTAACTGGCTTTGAACGCTTGCTCTAACAGCCCCGGTATGGGTGGTTCCAACTCCGGATACCGACTCATCACCGCAAGCATGAAGGTGTCTGCAAAGACATCTTGCAGTTGCGGGATCGAAAGGGCATCAGTCTGGGCCCCAAGGCAGCGCAAGTATGTCACAAAGGACGAAGGAACTTGACCCATGCCTCCGGTTTCTCTGATATGGAGCAGATGGCCTAATTCATGCAACAAAACAGGAATGGGCGAAAGGCGTTCCTCCCGCATCCGGTACATACAGATGCATCCCCGTATTCCATCCGGCATGAAAACTGCTGTTGTTTCCCCGTTTAAGGTTTCATGCTGGGCATCGAAAAGCAGGACTTCAATTGGCTGTGCAGGCGACACTTTCTGTGTGTAACAGAAAACCTGATCTGCCATTTGAAATACCGTGTCGACCTGATCCTCCGTCAAGGTAGGCGTGTCAGATGGCCAAAACTGACCAGAAAATTGATAGAGCGCCTCGACACAGGGGACAATTCCAAGTTCGCGGTTCATGTTCAATATCCACTGGGCATACCGGGCAACGGCATCCTCTTGGTAGAGCCTGTAACCTGTCCCGGACACATGCGCAGGACGCAGTGAAAGTATCCGCTTCGCAAATGCTTCGGCGGCACTCTCGTCACCTTCATCCCATCTTGTCAGTGCCGTTTCTGTTTCCTCAAAGAGTGTCAAGAGATCAAAAGGCATACCGTCCTCCTTGTGTCATAGCATCATTTGCAAAATTGTATCAGCATTTCGCTCCTTATGTGCATATTCCAAATGAGAATATAGATCCGCTGTGGTGGAAATAGTACTGTGTCCCAGCCACTGCTGTACTTCGATCAGAGGTACACGGGCAGAAATCAACAGATTGGCACAGCTGTGCCGCAGATCATGGAATCGGATTCGCCGCAAATGATTCTCCTTGATGATACGTTGAAACTGTTCTGATAGGGTATCCGGCTTGATCAGTTTTCCATTCTCATTTACACAGATATAGTCCTCATGAGGCGGCGATTGTGAACCATATCGCTGCGCAGCATGTTCCCGAAGGAGTTTTGCTATATAAGGCATAAGAGGCAAAGTCCGAAAACTGGATTTTCGCTTCACTCTGTCTGCCGCAATGATTTGCCGGAGGCCATGGATTGAAACCACCCTGACAGTATGGGAAATGGTAAAGCACCGCTGCTCAAAGTTAACCGCACCCCAGCGTAACCCCAATATCTCACTGCGCCGCAGTCCATATAAGACGGCAAAAGCAATCGGCAGTTCCAAGGGAACTCCCTGGATCACATTGAGCAGGTTTCGACATTCTTCTGGAGAATAGCAGTCGGAAACGGATGGCTCTTTTTTCGGACGGGGAATACGGTCCGTTGGATTTTCCATAATCAAACCCCGTAATTTGGCCTCCTCCAATGCCTTGCGCAAAAGCACATGGTAGTGCAAAACGGTATTTCCTGTCAGTCCCTTTCCATATAAAAAATGGTAGTAATCCAAGATATCAGATGACTTTAGTTTGGCAAGCTCTATACGGCGTTCCTCAAAATAAGGCGCGATCCGGTTTTGAATACATTTCTGATATTCTGTATATGTCACCACGGATACTTTTCCGTGGAAGTTTTTGACCCATGCGATCAGATAGTGGCTGAAAAGAATGCCGAAATTCCGTCTCTGCATTTCCCAAAGATCTGTATAGTCCCGCCGGGCAGCCCACAGCATTTCCTCTGCTTTTCTTTTGTTTCCATCTGCCCGCAGGTGAGTCGCAAGCCACTTGGGTTTGGATTTCCCCGACTCATCCCGTACTCGAAGGATCATATACCAGTATCCATTCTTTTTCGTCAAACTTCCTGAGATCATCTTTGTACCTCCCTGCTTTATTTTGGGAGGCTTTCCCTCCCGCCGTGGGAAGTACTATATCAGTTTTTTCTATGCAATTGTCAAAGTGGGCACAACCGGGCAGACTCGAAATCAGTTTGAGAATAACTTCGGTACAGGGGTTCGAATCTCTCCCCACCGCCAAACCCGCTGCTGTTGGTTTGGCCCTTTCCATGGCTGCGCATCTTAAGTAAATATTCTGCATATATGACGGGTCCAAAGAAGCATCCGAGAAAAATAAAGTCAGACTTTATTTTTCTCGGATGCTTCTTTAAAGTTGACTTGTCATGGCCTTGCACTTTGATTGATGAAATGAGCGATGCGTGGTATAATGAAAACAACGATTGACCCAGCGAGGTGCTACATGAGAAACCAAAAACCTCCCTTTGAAATCACAAACCAGATCATTGACTATGTGGCGGAGATCGCCGAGCTGGTGGGGCGTTTGACTGTATTCTCTCCCCTATCTACAAGTCCTACGCTGCGCCGTGCCAATCGCATCCGCACCATCCATGGTTCCTTGGCTATCGAGCAAAATACCCTTTCCTTGGAGCAAGTAACTGCTGTGTTGAATGGTAAGCATGTCCTGGCTCCCCCTAAGGATATTGCCGAAGTCAAAAATGCCTATGAGATTTATGAGCGGTTGGATGAACTTGATCCCTATTCGGTGGACGATCTGCTGACTGCTCATGGCATCATGACCCAGGGCCTGGTGGAGGAGTCCGGCGTGTTTCGCACCCGGCCTGTGGGTGTGGTGGACAGCGAGGGGCATGTCCTGCATTTTGGCACTCTGCCGCAGTATGTCCCGGATTTGGTCATGGAACTGCTGGACTGGGTAAAGACCAGCGAGGTCCACATGCTCATCCGCAGCTGCGTGTTCCACTACGAGTTTGAACTGATCCACCCCTTCGCGGATGGAAATGGACGTGTGGGCCGCTTGTGGCATACGCTGCTGCTTTCCAAATGGAATCCGGCCTTTGCCTGGCTCCCGGTGGAGTCTATCATCCATGACCGCCAGCAGGAGTATTATGACGCCATCAATGCCTCCAACGACGCGGGAGAGTCTACGGTATTTATCGAGTTTATGCTCTCAGCTATCAAGGCATCGCTCATGGATGCCGTCAATACGAGCGATGAAATGAGCGATGGGAAGGTGGATAAGGCCACACTCCGCTGGAACAAGATTCAGGAGTACCTGAAAACCCACGGCTATATCATGAATGCCGATGTGCGGGAACTGTGCGGGGTATCAGCAGCGACGGCGAATCGGATTCTTGTAGGATTGGTTCATGAAGGGAAACTAAGCAAGTGCCGTGAGGGTAGGAATTGGGCATATAACTTGAATTTTAATCAGGAATCTAATCTTAAATAAGTGAATTGGTGGTGTAACACATGAATAGAACCGGAACCTATGTAGCATTTGATGGTTTGGGAGAGAGTGATCCGTCAAAATCTGATTTTCGTTATTACGCTACATTACAGGCGTGGACTGCAAATAAAAATATTGATTTTAGATTTGTGAACAGTCACGACAAAACATATGCTGTGCGTGACACCAGTTCAAAAGCTACCCTGTATGCACGCATTCGCCAACGGCTTAGCGCATCCAAGAACATGTTTGTTATCATCTCTAAGGATACCCGCTATACCGGAAGTGTATTGTCATATGAAATTGAACAAGCTATCGACGTTTATAAACTGCCCTTGATAATTGCATATCCTGATTATTCTGGTATATGGAATGTTGATGCACTATCCGACATGTGGCCTAAAGCCCTTGCCGAAAGGATTAACAGACCCGGAGTTGAGGCGTTGCATATAGCATTCGCAAAGGCTCCAATTTTGGATGCAATCAATCGATTTACGGTCAACGGTGAACATCTTACAAGTGGTAAAAATTTTTACTCAAGGGAAACATATGTCAATTGGGGATTGGTTTCTAACTAACTGCATCATAAAATAAAGATATTCAAAAATCTTCTGACTTTCTTGAGCACAAACGGAATTGCTGGTTTCTACATTGTAAAAGGACTCGATAAATATTGAACAAAGCAGTCCTATTGAAAGTCTGTTACCCGGCCAACTGCGTATACCTACTTTCAGTACGATTTCACAAGTAGCGATATTTAGGAGGAGTCAAATGAACATATTTGATAAGGCAATATCTATTTGTAAACAAATCAAAATCAATTTTTCTTATTTAGCAAAGAGTGCATCGGTATTAACAACCTCTATCATCGCATCATTCCAAATTTTAGGCTTTTTGTGTGGCTTTGATGATATACTTCCAGAAGATGTTAATTTCTTAAAGCGCTTTCTTATTAGCGTGTTTATTGTGGCACTTATTTGGCTAATCATGTTTGTAATTAAATGTAAATATGTTCTTGGTAAAGAAAAAATAGCTGTAATTGACGCTGGTAATGTTCACCATGTATACGTTGAATATGGCGATTTGTTTGAAAATAGCGGAGAACGTAGGAATATTGTTATTACTGCAAATCGTTGCTTTGATACCCTTGTTGATAACGACCTTATATCTGAAACCACGATTCACGGAATGGCAGTCAAAAGGATTTGCACAGATGGGTATACTCCTGAAATGCTTAATGTTGCATTACAAAACGATTTAGTAGAAAATCAACAGCTTAAACCTGATCGTATTTTAACAACGGAAGATAAACGAAAAGGCAATCTAAAACGTTATCCAGTTGGAACTGTTGCAGAGTTTAAAAAAGCCCCCGAGGATAAAATATCATATTTCTTTGTAGGCATGTCCGCTTTTAACAGCGCCCTTCATCCTGAAACATCTGATGAAGAGTATATGATTACTGTACAATCAGTAATTGAATATTGCAATTTAAGATCGCAACGTTTTCCGGTCTATATGCCGATTATTGGTACCCATGGCAGGAATAATAAAAAAAGTGAACGAGAACTGCTTGAATATATGGTCGGCGCACTTCGCTTCAATAAACACCTTATTAATACAGATATCCACATTGTAGTATATTCCGGACACCGAGAAACTGTTTCAATATACGGCCTATAAATAATATGGAAAGGAATAGCGCATGGGACACAAATGTTTTATAAGTTTCAAAAAAGAAGATGCCGATTATCGCAAAGCTGTTATTGAGCTACTTGGTAAGGAAAATTATATTGACAAATCACTTGATCGAATTATCGAAAGTGAAGATGGTGATTATATCATGCAGGTAATCCGTGAAGATTATTTGCGTGATTCGACTGTAACTATATTTCTAATTGGAACACATTCATCCGAAAACGAGGGGACAGACCTTTTTGGCAGAGATAAAAACTATTTCATAAAACGTGAATTACAAGGTTCTCTTTTCAACGGAAAGGGGAATACGCGTAACGGAATACTTGGGGTTGTTTTGCCAAACATGTACGATAGCATTTTCAAGGGTACATATCACTGTACTAAATGTAATGGTAATCATAATCACGTAGCCATTAACGATAACACTGTAATTCGTGAATTCAGTGCCAATTATTACTGTGAACCCCATGATGGATGTGCGTGGCAAGACAAAGACCGTTACTGCGTACTTGTAAAATGGTCAGATTTCAAGAATTCACCTGGGACATATATCGACGAAGCGTTCGAAAAGCGTAATGCCGATGTTGTTGGAAGGATTAGTATAAAAAATCTGAGATAGTGATTTTATAATAACACTAAATTTGACAACGAATGACCGCTTATCTTCCTAAAATTTTCACCACTTACAATAACCGCGGCGCTACTCCCAGTTGCACTTGAAACCCGGAAGTCTTGTCCCACAAGGCTTTCCGGGCTTCGCTTACATTAGCGGCGGTGGGATACATAGCTGCGGCTGATGCCGAAGGAGGTGGCGATCTCCCGCTGGGTCAGGGGCACTGTGCCGCCCAGTCCGTAGCGCAGGCGGACGATCTCCGCCTCCCGGGGTGTCAGGTTCTCCCGGATCAGACGCCGCAGCTGCAGGGCGCTGTCCCGGTCGTGGATGTCGTCCAGCATGGTGTCGTCCACGCCCACGATGTCCATCAGCTGCAGGGCGTTGCCCTCCTTGTCGGTCTCGATGGACTCTGACAGGGACACCTCACCCTGGAGCTTGCGCTGGCTGCGGAAATACATGAGGATCTCGTTTTCGATGCACCGGGCGGCGTAGGTGGCCAGCCTTGCCCCCTTGTCCGGGTTGAAGCTGGTGATGCCCTTGATCAATCCGATGGTTCCAATGGAGATCAGGTCCTCCTGGTCGGCGCTCTGGGTGTAGTATTTTTTGATGATATGGGCCACCAATCGCAGGTTTCGCTCAATCAGCACGTCCCGGGCGGCGCGGTCCCCCTTGGCGTATCTCTCCAGATACTCCCGTTCCTCCGCAGCGGACAGCGGCTTGGGGAACGAGCCGCTTCCGGACAGGCGCAGGGAGAACAGCAGTGTATTGGCAAACAGCAGCAGTGCAGCAGACAGCATAAAATCCCTCCCGCCCATTTCTATGCGGTCCGGGGCAGTCCCCATGCCCGCAAAAAGCCTTTGCCCGGCGGCAGCTGCGGTGGTATACTGGGGAAAACACCTGCGCCAGGGAAGGGAGGTGCGCCGTGGCCTGCTTTGTCTATATGCTCCGCTGCGCCGACGGCTCTTTATATACCGGCTCCACCACGGATCTGGACCGGAGGCTGGCTGCCCACCAGAGCGGCCGGGGCGCCAAATACACCCGCAGCCGCCTGCCGGTGGAGCTGGTCTACCGGGAGGAAGCGTCGGACTGGTCCGCCGCCCTGCGCCGGGAGGCGGCCATCAAGCATCTGTCCCGGGCGCAGAAGCTGGAGCTGATCGCCGCATCGTCCGGAGTGACGAACTGAGTCAAAAAGAGATCCCCCGGCACGGGTTTATCCGTGCTGGGGGACGTTTGTTTGGCACTCAGCCCTCCCGCAGGTGGATGACACAGGAGGGCAGATCGTAAAAGGGATTGGTCATGGTAGGTGTCAGCCCCTCCACCACGCCGGCCTGAACCAGCACGGAGGTGGACTTGAAGCACACGGGAATCAGGGGCGCCTGCTGCTGCAGATGGCGGCACAGGGCTTCCATGGCGGCGCTCCGGTCCGTGGCGGAGGCGTAGGCTGCCAGAAGGCTGTTGGTGGTCTCGCTGGCCCAGCCGCCGTAGTTCAGGGAGCCGCCGATGGCCAGCAGCGGGCGCAGATCCCAGTCAGCGGTGAGCTTGACCTCGCCGTAGTACAGATCAAAATTCCCCGCGGTCAGGGCGGCGGTATACTCCGCCCAGGGCAGGGCCTTGACCTCGATAGTCACGCCGGAGGCGGAGAGGGTCTGGGCCAGGTATTCCGCGGCGGAGACCTTGAAGCTGTTTTCCTCATTTACCAGCAGAGTCAGGGTCCAGGTGCGGCTGTTCACCGCCTCGCCCAGCGCCTGGGCAAAATCGTCATAGACGTACGTCTGCTCCAGCTCCTCCGGATACAGGGGTGACACCGGGGAGACCGGGAACTGGGCCGGCAGGGCGTGGCCGGAGAGGAAGGCGCTGGTCAGGGCGGCACGGTTGGCTCCCTGGCTGAACGCGCGCCGCACGGCGGCATTGTTGAAGGGCTCCCGGGTGGTGTTGAGCCCCAGATATTGGAAAATGGTGGTGTCGGCGTCCTGGAAGCTGACATTGCCGGTAGCGCTGATGGGGTCGCTGCCGGTGAGATCGGCTGTGAGCAGCTGGACGTCATGGGAGGTGAACTGATAGAGCATGGACTCCCGGTCCACTGCGGAGGACAGACCAATCCGTTCCACCGGCTGCTCGGTGCCCCGCCACCAGCTGCTGTTGGCCAGCAGGCAGGGACCGGCTTCATCCTGAGCGTAATAATAGGCGCCGGTTCCCACCGGGACCAGTTCTCCCTCCGTGCCGGACTTGACGATAGGGATGTCCAGCAGGGAGGGGAAGCCGGTGTTGGCACCGGCCAGGACCACGGTGACCGTGCCTTCCCCGGCAGCGGCAGAGGTCATCTGAGCCAGACGGGCACCATAGCGCTGGGAGCTTTTGGCTCGCCACAGGGCCTTCGTGACATCGGCGGCGGTCAGGGCGGAGCCGTCGGAGAACTGCACGCCGGAGCGAAGGGTAAAGACATAGGTAAAGGTCTCCGGATCATAGGTGTAGCGCTCGCACAGACAGGGCTGTGGCTCCAGCTGGGTGTCCAGCTCAAAGAGACCCTCGTACAGCAGCGAGCCGACCACCTGCTGCATCCCGTCGGCGCAGGTGATGGGGTCCAGGGTCTTGCCGGCGTCGTAGGGCAGGGAGAAGGACAGGGGAAGCAGGACTTCTGCCTCTTCTTCCTGGGCTGTCTCATCCTCCAGCTCTCCGGGGATCAGAGAGGTGCTCATATCCGCCGGGTCCTCCTCCCAGCAGCCTGTCAGAGACAGCAGGAGCAATCCGGCCAAAAGCAGGGATAGGATACGCATTTTCATCGGCTCTCCGCCTTTCCTGAACAGATTCGCTCCCTCACAGGATGATGACCGCCACCTGAGCGCCCCGGGCCTGGCCCATTTTCCGATGGGACCAGAACCAGTCCCGGCGGCAGGCGGTGCACAGGCCGCACAGGTCGATGTGCTCCGGCGCCAGGCCCGCCCGCAGCAGCCACAGGCGGTTGAGCCCCGCCAGATCCACGTGCCACTTGGGGCCCCGGCGCTCCAGATAAGGCGCCGCGGCGTCCCCCAGGGCCGCCGTCATGGCCTCCGGCACGTCGCCGTCCGTCTCGAAGCAGCACTGGCCGATGCAGGGGCCCACGGCGGCCAGCAGGTTTTCCGGTTTTGCGCCAAAGACCCGGCACAGTTCTCTTGCGGTTTTTTCCACGATCCCGGCGGCGCAGCCCCGCCACCCGGCATGGACTGCACCGGCGCAGCCGGTGACCGGGTCGTGAAGCAGCAAAATGCCGCAGTCGGCGGAAAAGACCACCAGAGGCAGATCCCGTTCATTGGTGATCAGGGCGTCGGCCTCGTAGTCCCGGGGCCGGACCAGACCCTTGCCGGCGTCGGCGGCGGTGACGGTGCGGACAGTGGCCTCGTGGACCTGCTTGCTCAGCACCGCCCGGTGCTCGTCCGCCCCCAGGCAGGCGAAGAAGCGGCGGTAGTTCTCCGCCACGTTCTCCGGCGCATCGCCTCGGCCGGGTCCCAGGTTCAGGGAGTCCCAGGGCGCGGGGGAGACGCCGCCCGGCCGGGTGGAGAAGGCGTGGCGCACGCCGCCCAGCAGGGAGGAGGTCAGAAGGACAAGACCGGTTTCTTCATGAGTGGAAAAAGGCATAGAAAGCTCCTTTGCGTCAGTGTGGAGAGCGGCCGGACCGGCCGTCAGGAGGGGGTCTGGGGATCGTTCACCGGATCGGCCAGCCGCCGGGAGCCGAACCACCAGATGGCACCGATCAGGAACACAACGGGTGCCGCGTACAGCAGCGCCACGATCACGGCAGCAAGGCTGCCCTGCCCGGAAAAGACCCCGCCGAACAGGGCGGCGAAAAAGCACAGCCCCAGGGAAAACACCATGAGCCCGATGCCGAATACCATGTTCTGGATGCTGCGCAGCAGTTTGGCAGATTCGTTGTCTTTGTGCATTTGACGGCGCTCCTCTCATAGAAACCGCCCCCTGCCCTCCGGCAGTTGGAGAACAGGGGGCGCTGAAACGTACGCTGGCTTCTGCGTTCAGCAGAAGCTGAAAAATGGGACCATGTTCAGCAGGACATACGCCTGCCGGACATTCCCCGACCCGCGCGGCCGGGAGACGGACACACCAATGACGCGGCGTCACCAGCGGCGGGGGCGGTGGGGGGAAAAGCGGCGGAGCCTGCCGGCGGCAAGGTTTTGCCGCCGTGCCTCAAAACGCTTGAACGCGCCTTCCGGCGCGGCTCGCGTCCGCGCACATCAGCCGCAGCGCCGGGTCAATCAGGATGGTAGTCCTTGCAGGTGCACTTCTTCCACTTGAGACCGCTGCCGCAGGGGCAGGGGTCGTTGCGGCCGATCTTGGTGACCTTGATGGGCTGCTTCTTGGGCGCGGTACCGTCGCCGCCCACGTTTTCCACCATGCCCTTGGCCACCCGCTCCCGCTTGACCTCCTCGTTGGTCTTGAGACGGACGGAGAACATCCGGCGGACGGTCTCGGCCTGGATGGCCGCCACCATCTCCTCGAACATGGTGAGAGACTCCTGCTTGTAGGCGATGACGGGGTCGGTGTTGGCGTAGGCCCGCAGGCGGATGCCCTGCTTGAGGTCGTCCATGGCGTCGATGTGGTCCATCCAGTACTCGTCCACGACCCGCAGCAGGATGACCCGCTCCAGCTCCCGCATGATGGGCGCGGTGATCTCCGTCTCCTTGGCCTCGTAAGTTTTTTCCGCGGCGGCGCAGAACAGGTCGGTGAAGTCCTGCTCGGTCTTTTCCGCCAGGTCCGCCTCGGTGAAGTGGAAGGTGCCCTTGGGGAAATACAGGCCGTCCAGGCCCCGCAGCATCTCCCGGACGCCGGCGGCGTCCAGAGCCTGGTTTTCACCGAAGGCCATGGCCACGTGGTCGGAGATGGTGGAGCGCAGCATGGAGAGAATGGTCTCCTTGATGTCCTTGCCGTCCAGCACCTGGCGGCGCTGATCGTAGATGATCTCGCGCTGCTTGTTCATGACGTCGTCGTACTCCAGCACGGACTTACGGGACTGGAAGTTCCGGGACTCCACAGTGGTCTGGGCGTTTTCAATGGCCTTGGTGAGCATCTTGTTCTCGATGGGGGTGTCCTCATCCAGATCGAACCGCTCCATCATGTTCTGGATGCGGTCGCCGCCGAACAGGCGCATCAGGTCGTCCTCCAGGGACAGGTAGAACCGGGTCTCGCCGGGGTCGCCCTGACGGCCGGCGCGGCCGCGGAGCTGGTTGTCGATGCGGCGGGACTCGTGGCGCTCGGTGCCGATGATGAACAGGCCGCCGGCGGCACGGACCTTTTCCGCCTCGTCGGCGATGCGGGCCTTGTGCTGGGCCATCTTCTCGGCGAAGAGCTTCCGGGCGGCCAGGATCTCCTCGTTGTCGGTGTCGGCGAAGCCGGTGGCGTCGGTGATGACCTCCTCGGCATAGCCGGCCTTGCGCAGGTCGGCGGTGGCCAGATACTCGGCGTTGCCGCCCAGCATGATGTCGGTGCCGCGGCCGGCCATGTTGGTGGCCACGGTGACGGCGCCCAGCTTGCCGGCCTGGGCCACGATCTCGGCTTCCTTCTCGTGGTTCTTGGCGTTGAGCAGGCTGTGGGCGATGCCCTCCCGGGCCAGGAGCTTGCTGAGCAGCTCGTTCTTCTCGATGGACACGGTGCCGACCAATACCGGCTGGCCCTTCTCGTGGCAGGCCTTGATCCGCTCTATCACCGCCCGGTACTTGCCCGCCTCGGTCTTGTAGACCACGTCGTGGTGGTCGTGGCGCTGGTTGGGGCGGTTGGTGGGGATCTCCACGATGTCCAGGTTGTAGATGGTGCCGAACTCCTCCGCCTCGGTCATGGCGGTACCGGTCATACCGGAGAGCTTGTCGTACAGGCGGAAGTAGTTCTGGAAGGTGATGGTGGCCAGGGTCTTGTTCTCGCTGGCCACGGTCACGTGCTCCTTGGCCTCGATGGCCTGGTGCAATCCGTTGGAGTACCGGCGGCCGAACATGAGACGGCCGGTGTACTCGTCCACGATGATGACCTCGCCGTCCTTGACCACGTAGTCGATGTCCTTCTTCATGACGCCGTGGGCCTTGATGGCCTGGTTGATGTGGTGGGACAAGGTGGTGTTCTCCGGGTCGGACAGGTTCTCCACGTGGAAGAACTCCTCCGCCTTGGCAATGCCCCGGGCAGTCAGCATGGCGGTCTTGGCCTTCTCGTCGACGATGTAGTCGGCGTCGGTATCGGTGTCCTCTTCCTCCTTGTTGTCCACCTGGACCACCACCTGCTTTTTCAGGCGGGAGACGAACATCTCCGCCATGTCGTACAGCTGGGTGGACTTGTCCCCCTGGCCGGAGATGATGAGGGGGGTCCGGGCCTCGTCGATCAGGATGGAGTCCACCTCGTCCACGATGGCGAAGGCGTGGCCCCGCTGGACCAGCTCGGTGGAGTAGATGCACATATTGTCGCGGAGATAGTCGAAGCCCATCTCGTTGTTGGTGCCGTAAGTGATGTCGGCGGCGTAGGCCTTCTGCCGCTCGGGGGTGGTGAGGCCGTGGACGATCAGACCCACCTTCAGCCCCAGGAAGCGGTGGACCTTGCCCATCCACTCGCTGTCGCGCTTGGCCAGATAGTCGTTGACGGTGACGATGTGGACGCCCCGGCCCGTCAGGGCGTTGAGGTAGGCGGGGAGGGTGGCCACCAGGGTCTTGCCCTCACCGGTCTTCATCTCGGCGATGCGGCCCTGGTGCAGCACGATGCCGCCCACCAGCTGGACCCGGTAGGGCCGCAGGCCCAGCACCCGGTCCGCGGCCTCCCGCACGGTGGCGAAGGCCTCCGGCAGGATGTCGTCCAGCGTCTCGCCGTTTGCCAGGCGCTCCTTGAACTCGGCGGTCTTGGCCTGGAGCTGGGCGTCGGTCAAGGCCTTGTACTCGTCGGCCATGGACTCGATCTTGTCCACCACCGGATAAATGGATTTCAGCTCCCGGGAGCTGTAATCTCCGAAGAGAGTTTTCATCAGACCCATGTTTCTGACTTCCTTTCCGCTTTTGGGCGCCGCGGTCAGGCGGCGCCGGAATGAAACCGCCGGAGAGGCGGTAATGACAGAGAAAATGGG
Source organism: Dysosmobacter sp. Phy (assembly GCF_054476235.1). NCBI lineage: Bacteria > Bacillati > Bacillota > Clostridia > Eubacteriales > Oscillospiraceae > Dysosmobacter > Dysosmobacter sp. Phy. Next base: position 417,613 of record NZ_CM136997.1, on the reverse strand, counting down.
CGGGCAGACATAAATAGAATAAGTAAGTGCCCGCTCAAAAGCAAAAGTAGCATACCACACTTGCCCGAGGATTGCAAAGAAAAAACGGCTTTTCCGAAAAAAGTTCACAAATCCACCGGGAAAACCACCAAAACCGCCGACCCGGACCGGCCTTTTCCGCCGGTTTTCTATCAAAAAGGACAAAGGGCCGGGCCGTTCCAAAGGAACGGCCCGGCGGGATCCGTCTCCGGAGCGGACGGGGAAGCGCGCCTAGATCTCCGTGTCCAGCAGCATCCGCACCCGGCTGGCCACGGTGCCCTCGCCGGTGGAGGGGTCGAAATCCACGCCCACGATCAGGCTCCCCGGGAGCTTGCGCTGGAGGGCGGCGTACTGGCCCCGGGCGCAGATGTGGCCCGGCAGGCACCCGAAGGACTGGCAGCACAGCACTCTGCGGTATCCGCACCGGACCCATCCGGCCATCTCCGCCGCCATGAGCCATCCGGCCCCCAGCGCGCAGGACATGGGGGCCAGGCCCCTGGCCTGCTCCTTGAGCTGCCGGTAGGGCGGCAGGGCGGAAAAGCCCGCGTCCTGCAGGATCTCCAGCATCCGCCGCTGGGTGCGGCCCAGCCAGGCCCCCAGAGCCCGGCCTCCCAGCCGCACGGGCAGGGGCCACACGTCCAGGTGGGTGTCGAGGTAGTACAGGGCATACCAGCTGATGCCGTTCAGGCCCACCTCGCAGCCGTGGGCTTCCAGATAGGCCACCATGTCCCGGTTGCCCAGGCGGCAGTTTTTCGTGTAGATGTCTCCGGTCAGCCCCACCTTCCGGAGGGGCCGGTCCGTCACCGGCACCGCCCGGAAGTCGGCGGCCATCTCCCGGCACCGGCGCAGGATGCCGCCGTCCGACAGGTTCTGCCCCCGGCGCAGGTCCTCTCCCAGAACCGCCAGCCACCGCTGCCGCAGGTCCTCCGTCCGGCCCGGAACGGTCTCCCGGGGCCGCCGCTGGGCGGCCATGGCGGACAACGCGTCCCCCCAGAACAGCGCGGCCCTGGCCCGGAGCAGCATCCCCGGCCCCACCGGCAGGGCGGCGCTCCGCTCGAGCCTGCGGACATTGAGGCTCAGCAGGGCCACCTGGGAAAAGCCCGCCTTGTCCAGAATGGGCCGCAGCAGCCGGATCAGGCAGGAGCCCCGGCAGGCGTCCCCCGCCTGGGCCACCAGCACGCCGGTCCGCTCCGGGTCGTATTTCCCGGACCGCAGGGCGTGGAGGACCTGCCCGGTGATGAGGACGAAGGGCGTGCACAGGTCGTTGTGGACGTACCGCCGGCCCAGGTGCTCCAGCTCCCGCCAGTCCCCCTCCAGCAGAACCACGTCCCACTGCCGGGAGGCAAAGGCCCACCGCAGCAGGGGGTAGTGGGCATCCAGCAGGGAGGGGATCAGCAGCGTCCGCTCAGCCATGGGGATCCTCCAGCCGCTCATCCAGCAGCATCCGGATCCGGCTCTGGACCGTGCCGGGGCCGGTGCTGGCGTCGTAGTCCACGCTCACCAGCCGGGCTTGGGGCAGCTTGCGCTGGAGTGCGGCGTACTGACCCTTGCCGAAGATGTGGCCGGGAAGGCAGGCGAAGGGCTGGATGCACAGCACCTTCCGGTAGCCCAGCCGGGCCCAGCCGTTGATCTCCGCGGCGATCAGCCACCCGTCCGCCACGGCGACCCGCAGGGGGGCGTAGCCCTCCGCCTGACGCTTGAGCTCCGGCAGGGGCGGCAGGGCGGTGTAGCCCGCCTCGCTTAAAATGGCGATCATCTCCCGCTGGATGCCGGACAGGTACCGGAACAGCAGCCGGTAGACCCGCCGCAGCGGCGCGGAGCCCTTGAGCATATGGGTGTCCATGTAGTACAGGGCGTACCAGGTGATGCCGCCCACGGCGATCTCGCAGGGCTCCGCCGCCAGATACCGCTCCAGATTCCAGTTGCCCAGGCGGCAGTACTTCGTATAGATCTCACCCACGACGGCCACCTTCTGCGCCGGCCGCGGGACCGTCTCCACTGCCCGGAAGGACGCCGCCATCTCCCGGCAGCGGACCAGGAGCTCCCGGCGGAACAGGTTCCGGTCCTGGGCCAGATCCTGCCCCAGGGTGTCCATCCACTGACGCCACAGGGCCTCCGCAGTGCCGGGCACGGCCTCGTAGGGCCGGGTCTGGTTGCGCAGCAGGGCCAGCGTGTCTCCCCACACGGCGGCGGCCAGGGCCCGCCGGACCATGGAGGGGGTGATGGGCAGGCCGGTGTCCCGGTCGATGCCCCGGACGTTGAGGCTCAGCAGAGCCACCTGCTCATAGCCCAGGCCGTCCAGCACCCTGCGCATCAGCCGGATGCCGCAGGAGCCCCGGCACTCGTCCCCGGCCTGGCCGAAGAGGACGCCGGTGCGGGCGGGATCGTAGTTCCCGGACCGCAGGGCGGAGAGCACCTGCCCCGCCACCAGGAACACCGGGTAGCAAAGCTCGTTGTGGAAGTGCCGCAGGCCCAGCTCCGCCAGCTGCGGGTCGTCCTCCGTCAGCAGCACCGGGTCCCACTGCTCCGACGCGAAGGCGTATTGCAGCAGGGGGAACCAGTCGTCCAGCAGGGACGGGATCAGCAGTGTCCGTTTTTCCGCCATGGGCCCACCTCCTTTTTCCCCAGCATACCGGAAACGGAGCGGCGATACAAGGCGGAAACGGTTACAAATTACCCGCCTGTGGCCCTTGCTAGCGGCGCGGGTTTGTGCTAAACTGACAAAAAGACCCGGGCCCGGTTGGCCGGGACGGAAATTTGAAGGAGGACCTCCCATGAAGCTGAGCTTTTTCGGCGCCGATCAGTGCGTGACCGGCAGCTGTCACTGTCTGGAAGTCAATGGCAAGCGGATCCTGGTGGACTGCGGACTGCAGCAGGGCCGGGACGAGGTCTCCAACGAGGAGTTTCCCTTCGCGGCCAATACCATCGACGCCGTGCTGGTGACCCACGCCCACATCGACCACTCCGGCCGCATCCCCATGCTCATCAAGCAGGGGTTCCAGGGCCGCATCCTCACCACCCGGCTCACCGCCGACCTGCTGGAGATCATGCTGCTGGACTCCGCCCACATCCAGGAGTCCGACGCCGAGTGGAAAAACCGCAAGGGCGAGCGCTCCGGCGCGCCCCACGTGGACCCCCTGTACACCATCGAGGACGCCCAGCGGGTGAACGAGTTCATGACCACCTGCGAGTACGGCGAGACGGTGGATCTCTGCGAGGGCGTGAAGGTGGAGTTTGTGGACGCCGGCCACCTGCTGGGCTCCGCCTCCATCATCGTGGACGCCACGGAGGGCGGCGTCACCAAGCGGCTGGTGTTCTCCGGCGACATCGGCAACGTCAACCAGCCCATCATCCGGGACCCCACCCTCCTGACCGGGGCGGACTACGTGGTCATGGAGTCCACCTACGGCGACCGCAACCACACGGAGGTGTGGAGCTATACCGACGATCTGGCGAAAATTATCGACGAGACCATCGCCAGAGGCGGCAACGTCATCATCCCCTCCTTCGCCGTGGGCCGCACCCAGGAGCTTTTGTACTTCATCCGGGAGATCAAGGACGCCAGAATGGTCAAGAGCAACCCGGACTTCCCGGTGTACATCGACTCGCCGCTTGCCAAGAAGGCCACCACCATCTTCACCGGAGACCTCCACGGCTACCTGGACGAGGAGGCCCTGGAGCTGGTGCAGGACGGCACCCATATGTTCAACTTCACCAACCTGCGCATGACGGAGACCAGCGAGGAGTCCAAGGCATTGAACATGGACCCCACCCCCAAGGTCATCATCTCCGCCTCCGGCATGTGCGACGCGGGCCGCATCCGACACCACCTCAAGCACAACCTCTGGCGTGAGGAGTGCACCGTGGTGTTCGTGGGCTTCCAGGGGGAGGGCACCCTGGGGCGGAGCCTCCTGGAGGGCACCAAGAGCGTCCGGCTCTTCGGCGAGGAGATCGCCGTCCACGCTCAGATCGTCAACTTCCAGGGCCTCTCCTCCCACGCCGACCGGGACCATCTGCTCTCCTGGATCCAGTCCTTCCGTTCCCCCAAGCCCCAGCACGTGTTCGTGGTCCACGGTGACCGGGAGGTGGCGCCCTACTTTGCCAAGAGCGTGGAGGCCCTGGGCTTCACCACCCACGCCCCCCAGTACACGGAGGTCTACGACCTGATCGCCGACGCCGTCGTGGACCGGGGCTACCTGCCCGAGCGCAAGGCCAAAACCGCGGCGGGCACCCGTGCCAGCGCCGCCTACGAGCGGCTGGTGGCCGTGGGCAATCTGCTCATGGAGTCCATCAAGCGCTCCAAGGGGCGGGACAACAAGTCCCTGGCCCGCTTTGCCGACCAGCTGCGCCAGCTGCTGGAGAAGTGGGAGGCGTAAGCAGAGAAGGGAGCCGTTATGGGAAAGCAAGGGAAGAGGAGAATCCTCACCGCTGCGCTGGCGGTGGCTTTGCTGCTGGCCGCCGGCGCGGTGCGGACGGCTCCCTGCATGATGATTTTCGGCCTCGCCGGCTACACGGCCCAGGGCGTGGCAGACTTCAATGCGGAGTGTCAGGCGGGGGAGCCCTGCCTGCTGGGCTCGGTCAGCATCTGGTGGGATAATCGGGGTCCCCTGGCATGGACGCTGCCCTATACCATTGAGCGCATCACCCTCTGCGATATGGAAGGCCATCCCCTGGAGGAGCAGCCGGAGGGCCTGGTGTACGATCTGGCGACTACGAATATCAGCCCCGGCGCCGGGATCTACGAGAACCGGCAGGCGCTGCTGGCGGAGTATGCCGGAGCGGATCTGAAAGAGCTGCCGGCATCGTTCCCGGCCTCCAGCCGGGAGCTTGGCGCCCTGGTGCTGGTGGAGCAGCCGCTGCCGGAGGACGCTTGGACGTGGCGGGTGAAAGTGGAGTACCGCCTGCTGGGCCTGGTCCCCCGGTCGGCGGTGGCCATGTTGTTCACCGGCCTCGGAGAGGGAGCATGACAGACGGCCCCAATAGCGTTGATCGCGGCCCGGCTCAGCGCCGGGCCGCAGCAGTCAGTGGAGGAGAGTGTCCTATGGAACTGCGGATCCTCAGCAGGGAAGAAAAGCCGGAGGCCATGGCCCTTTGCTGGCGGGTGTTCCTGCAATTCGAGGCGACGGACTACCCGCCGGAGGGCGTGGCGGCCTTCCGGTCCTATATCGAAGATGCGGAGACAGTGGATGCCCTGACGGTGCTGGGTGCCTTTGACAACGGAGCGCTGACGGGCGTCCTCGGTGCGGAGGGGAACCATGTGGCGCTGTTTTTCGTGGATCCGGCCTATCACCGCCGGGGGGTGGGCCGGGCCCTGATGGCGCGGCTTCTGGAGGACCGCCGAACGGAGGCGCTGACGGTCAATGCCGCCCCCTACGCCGTGGAGATCTACCGCCGTCTGGGATTTCGCCCCACGGACCGGGAGCGGCTGGCTCCCGACGGCATCCGCTACCGCCCCATGGAGCGGCCCCCGGAATCAGACTGCTCTCCATCAACGCGCCCGTAAAGGCGGACGAAGGATCTGCCTGTGAGCGGTACACGGCCCCGGCAGCTGATACGGCCTCCCTGTTGGGGCACAGGGACGGATGGCCGCGGGCACTCCGTTCCCCCTTGGTCTGGCCGGGCAGTCATGATAATCCCCGCCCCTCCGGGGCGAGAAACAAGAGGTTTCCCAATGGAAAAACTGCGAGAAAATCAAATCTACACCGGCACCGTGGAGGGCTACTCCAGCGAGGGTTTGGGTATCGTCCGCCTGGACGGGGCCGTGGTGTTCGTCCCCGGCGCCGTCCGGGGCGAGACGGTGGATCTGAAGATCACCAAGGTCATGAAGACTGCCGCCGCCGGGAAGATCGTGAAGATCCACGCCCCCTCTCCGGAGCGGGCGGAGCCGGAGTGCCCTTATTACGGCCGCTGCGGCGGCTGCGACTTCCAGCACCTGACTTATCCGGAGGAGCTGCGGGCCAAGCGCCAGCGGGTCCAGGACGCCATCACCCGCCTGGGCGGGTCCGCCGTGGAGGTGGAGGAGATCCTGGGGGCCAAGGACCCCACCCACTACCGCAACAAGAGCCAGTACCCGGTGGGCGCCGACGGCGCCATCGGCTTCTTCCGGGAGCGGAGCCACCAGGTGGTGGCGGTGGAGGGGTGTCTGATCCAGCGGCCGGAGGCGGACCGGACCGCAGAGGCGGTCCGCGCCTGGATGCGCCGCTACAAAATCTCCGCTTACGACGAGACAACCGGCAAGGGCCTGGTGCGCCACGTCTACGTCCGGGTCAACCGGGCGGGGGAGAGCCTTTGCTGCCTGGTGGTCAACGGCCGGGGCGTGCCCCGGGAGCCGGAGCTGGCGGCTCTGGTCCGGGTGGCGGCGCCGGGCACCGTGGGTGTGCTCATCAACTCCAACACCCGCAAGGGCAACGTGGTCCTGGGGGAGCGGTACCGCACCGTCTGGGGCCAGGACTATTTGATGGACACCCTGCGGGGACTGACCTTCAAGCTGTCGGTGCCGTCGTTCTATCAGGTGAACCCGGCCCAGACGGAGGTCCTCTACGGCAAGGCCCTGGAATTTGCCGCCCTGACGGGAACGGAGACGGTGCTGGACCTGTACTGCGGCATCGGTACCATCACCCTGTGCATGGCGGGCTCCGCCAGGCGGGTCATCGGCGCGGAGATCGTGCCGGAGGCCATCCGGGACGCGGAGGAGAACGCGGCGCGCAACGGCATTGAAAACGCGGACTTCTTCTGCGGCGACGCCGCCGATGTGGCAGCCCGGCTGGAGGGGGAGGGCCTGCGGCCGGACGTGGTCACCGTGGACCCGCCCCGGAAGGGCCTGGCGCCGCAGGTCATCGCCTCCATCGCGGCCATGGGGCCGGAGCGGGTGGTGTACGTCTCCTGCGACCCGGCCACCCTGGGCCGGGACGTGAAGCTGTTTGCCCAGACCGGATATGCGCTCACCCGGGCCTGCGCCGTGGACATGTTCCCTGGCACCCGCCACGTGGAGACCGTGGCGCTGCTGGCGCGGCAGGCCGCTGCGGGCGCTGCCCGGAGCTGAGGGGGCGGAGAGCTTCCGGTATCTCATTCCTTTTGGGAAAGGCGACAGAAGTGTCTCTACCAATCTCCCGCAGATCCGTGTATCATACGGAGCATAAGGAGGGAGAACGTATGGATTCGTTCGGTAAGAAAGTGAGAGAACTGCGCACGGCGGCCGGATTGAGCCAGGAGAAGCTGGCGGAACAGCTGGAGATCGCCGAAAAGACGGTGCAGCGGTATGAGAAGGGCCTGCGGCCGGACACCTATGGTCTGGCAAAATTGGCCTCCTTTTTCAATGTCTCCGCAGATTACCTGCTGGGCTTGAAAGGGTATGAGCAGCAGCTGCTGGAGCGGGAGAGCAGACTCAAAGGCGCGAAGGGATACAACAGGCTGTACGCCCATTACCTCAAATGCCTGAATGATTACGAGATCTCGGAGGACAAAGACTATTACTGGATCGAGCTGGGGGATGACTTCATGGGCGGGCAGACCCAGTGGGTCGGCTGGGCGGATAAGGAACACCGCCTGGAGCTTCGGGCACTGCGGCCGGTGAAGCCCAGAGAGGCCGTGGCTCTGTGCACAAAGGTGTCGGGTAAGCCTATGGTCCTCAACAGCCAGCTGGACGCAGAGGTCTTTCGCATTTACGGCGGACAGGCCATCGTGCGGGAGGATATCTGCAAGGCCTGGCTGCCGGAGTTTCTGGAGGTGACTGCTGCGGAAAATCCGGAGCTGGCCGCCCTGCGCAGATATGACAGACTGCTTGGGCGGACCTGAGGCTCAGGAGTCCCGGAGGAGCGGAGAAATTGCAGTTCCGAGGCAAAACCCGCGGAAAAATCCTTTCCGGCGGCTTTTCTTTTCCGGCGGGCTGTGGTACAATGACCTCAACTTGGACCGGCCCGGGGCGATGCCCGGCGGGACCGGATACGGAACGGGAGGCGGAGACGATGATGAACGGCTTATTCACCGCGGCGGAGCGGTATCTGCGGCGCTGCAAGTGGTGGGATATCGCGCTGTTGAAGATGTGCCTTTGCGCCATGGGCGTGCTGATCGGCCTGGCGGTGCCGGCACGGCGGAAACGGACGGCGGCCTGGACAGCCTCGGCAGTGTTCGTGGTCACCTATATCCCCCTGATGGCCCGCTTTTTGCAGGATCTCCTGGGTCTGCGGACCCCTATCGAGGACATCTACCCCCCGGATGTGGACCTGACGGAGGATATTCCCACCGCCGCGCCCTGAGGGGAGTTGTAAAACGCCGGAAAACGGTGTATGATAAAGGCACCATCGAAATTTGAAGGAGAACATCCGGAACAGGAGGAGCCCCCCTATGAGCAAAACTGCACGCATGGTCATGAAGATCATCGGCGCCAGCCTGGCCCTGGCGGCTTTCGTCTGCCTGCTGATCGGCGGGTGGCATGACCTGACCGTCGGCTGCTGCGGCATGAGGAAACGGCTGAGCCAGAAATTCAGCTCGGAGTACGACGACTACGCCGACGAGGATCTGTACGACTGAGAAAACAGGTGAAAAACCGCCGGGTCCGCAAAAGCGGACCCGGCGGTTTTTTGCGGATGCGGAGTCTCTCCGGCGGCGCGGCGAAAACCGGTCGGTTTTGCATGCTTGCGGCAGTTTTATACAAAAAACAGCCGGGAAAAACATCCCGGCTGTGCATGCTGCCTCCTTGACAGGAGAGAAATTCCATGGTAAAATAAATCGCTTATGTAGTGATGGCGGCTAGTACGCCATTCTTCATTACCTGCGTTTACCATAGCACATTTCCCACTCCATTGCAAGAGCAGGTAACAATATTTTTAACAACAGCACCGTGCGTATCAAATGCGCCGCGGGGCCTGCGCCCCTCCGAAAAAACCATGCGTCTCCGCCGGACAGGGCGGCGGCGCGGCAGAAAGGTGAATGAGAAGATGGCCAAAGACAAGCTTTACGGAAAGACCCTTCGTAAGAACTTTGCCCGGCACGAGGAAGCCATGCCCATGCCGAACCTTCTGGAGATCCAGAAGACGTCTTACCAGTGGTTTTTGGACACCGGCCTGCGGGAGGTGTTCGCCGACGTTGCGGCGATTACCGACTACCAGGGCAATCTGGAGCTGACCTTCATCGACTACAAGATGGACGAGGCCCCCAAGTACGACGTGGAGGAGTGCAAGGCCCGGGACGCCACGTATGCCGCCCCCCTGAAGGTGAAGGTCCGCCTGCGCAACAAGGAGACAGAGGAGATCAAGGAGCAGGAGATCTTCATGGGCGATTTCCCGCTCATGACCCACTCCGGCACCTTCGTCATCAACGGCGCCGAGCGCGTGGTGGTCTCCCAGATCGTCCGCTCTCCCGGCGTGTACTACGGCAAGGAAGTGGACCTCAAGACCGACCTGCCCATTCTGACCTCCACCGTGATCCCCTACCGAGGCGCCTGGCTGGAGTATGAGACCGACGCCAACGAGGTCTTCTGGGTCCGCATCGACAAAAACCGCAAGATCCCCATTACCTGCCTGATCCGGGCCCTGGGCCTCAAGACCGATCAGGAGATCCTGGATACCTTCGGCGACGATCCCCGGATCGTGGTGACGCTGGAGAAGGACCCCTGCAAGAACTACGAGGACGCCATGCTGGAGATCTACCGCAAGCTGCGTCCCGGCGAGCCCCCCACGGTGGAGGCTGCCGAAACCCTGATCCACAACCTGTTCTTCGATCCCCGGCGGTACGATCTGTCCATCGTGGGCCGGTACAAGTTCAACAAGAAGCTGTCCCTGTGGCACCGGGCCGCCGGCTACAAGCTGGTCTATCCCGTGGCCGACCCCGCCACCGGCGAGATCCTCTTTGACGAGGGCCACCTGCTGAGCAAGGAGGACGCCCGGGAGCTGGATGCCGTGGGCGTGGGCGAGGTCACCATCGACGTGGAGGGCCAGAGCCTGCGGGTCATGTCCAACAAGATGTGCGACATGAGCCGGTACGTGGACTTCGACCCCCTGGCCGAGTGCGGCATCAAGGAGCGGGTCCGCTTCGCCGTGCTTCAGGAGCTGCTGAGCCAGTACAGCGGCGAGGAGCTCAAGGACCAGATCCGCCTGCACAAGGACGATCTGGTGCCCAAGCACATCATCGTGGACGACATCTTCACCTCCATCAACTATATGAACGGCCTGGCCCGGGGCATCTCCGTCAAGGACGACATCGACCACCTGGGCAACCGCCGTCTGCGCTGCGTGGGCGAGCTGCTGCAGAACCAGTTCCGCATCGGCTTTTCCCGGATGGAGCGGGTCATCCGCGAGCGCATGACCATCCAGGATCTGGATGTGGTCACCCCCCAGAGCCTCATCAACATCCGCCCCGTCACCGCCGCCATCAAGGAGTTCTTCGGCTCCAGCCCCCTGAGCCAGTTCATGGACCAGACCAACCCCCTGGCCGAACTGACCCACAAGCGGCGCCTTTCCGCCCTGGGCCCCGGCGGCCTGAGCCGTGAGCGCGCCAACATGGAGGTCCGCGACGTCCATTACAGCCACTACGGCCGCATGTGCCCCATTGAGACCCCCGAAGGTCCCAACATCGGCCTGATCTCCTACCTTGCCACCTACGCCCGGATCAACGAGTACGGCTTCATCGAGGCCCCCTACCGGGCCGTGGACAAGTCCACCGGCAAGGTCGCCATGGACGTGACCTACATGACCGCCGACGAGGAGGACAACTACATTGTCGGCCAGGCCGCCGAGCCTGTGGACGAGAACGGCTGCCTCATCAACGCCCGTATCACCGCCCGGCACCGGGACGAGATCGTGGAAGTGGACCGGGAGCGCGTGGACTATATCGACGTCTCTCCCCGCATGATGGTTTCCATCGCCACCGCCATGATCCCCTTCCTGCCCAACGATGACGCCAACCGCGCCCTGATGGGCGCCAACATGCAGCGCCAGGCCGTGCCCCTGCTCAAGCCCCACGCCCCCATCGTCGGCACCGGCATGGAGCACAAGATCTGCATCGACTCCGAGGTCGCCATCCTGGCCGAGGGCGACGGCGAGGTGGTCTCCGTGGACGCCCGCCACATCACCGTCCGCTATGACGACGGCCATGTGAAGGACTACAAGCTGACCAAGTTCCTGCGGTCCAACCACGGCACCTGCATCAACCAGCGGCCCATCGTGTCCGTGGGCGAGCGGGTCCACGGCTGGGGCACCAACCCTGACGGCTCCATCCAGGATCCCACCGTCCTGGCCGACGGCCCCGCCACCGAGCAGGGCGAGATCGCCCTGGGCCAGAACATCCTGGTCGGCTTCATGACCTGGGAGGGCTACAACTACGAGGACGCCGTGCTGCTCAACGAGCGGCTGGTCCGGGAGGATCTGTACACCTCCATCCACATCGAGGAGTACGAGATCGACGCCCGTGACACCAAGCTGGGGCCCGAGGAGATCACCCGGGACATCCCCAACGTGGGCGAGGACGCCCTGAAGGACCTGGACGAGAACGGCATCATCCGCATCGGCGCCGAGGTCCGCTCCGGCGACATCCTGGTGGGCAAGGTCACCCCCAAGGGCGAGACCGACCTCACCGCAGAGGAGCGGCTGCTGCGGGCCATCTTCGGTGAGAAGGCCCGGGAGGTCCGGGACACCTCTTTGAAAGTCCCCCACGGCGAGAGCGGCATCATCGTGGACGCCAAGGTCTTTACCCGGGAAGCCGGCGACGAGCTGGGTCCCGGCGTGAACATGGTGGTCCGGGTGTATATCGCTCAGCGCCGCAAGATCCAGGTGGGCGACAAGATGGCCGGCCGCCACGGCAACAAGGGCGTCGTCTCCCGGGTTCTGCCCCAGGAGGATATGCCCTTCCTGCCTGACGGCACCCCGCTGGACATCGTGCTGAACCCCCTGGGCGTGCCCTCCCGTATGAACATCGGCCAGGTGCTGGAGGTCCATCTGGGCTACGCCGCCCACGCCCTGGGCTGCAAGGTGGCCACCCCCATCTTCGACGGCGCCCGGGAAGAGGACATCACCGCCATGCTCAACGAGGCGGGCCTGGATCCCGAGGGCAAGAGTGTCCTGTACGACGGCCGCACCGGCGAGCCCTTTGACAACAAGGTCACCGTGGGCTACGTCTACTTCCTGAAACTGCACCACCTGGTGGACGATAAGATCCACGCCCGCTCCACCGGTCCGTACTCCCTGGTCACCCAGCAGCCTCTGGGCGGCAAGGCCCAGTTCGGCGGCCAGCGCTTCGGCGAGATGGAGGTGTGGGCCCTGGAGGCTTACGGCGCCGCCTACACCCTGCAGGAGATCCTGACCGTCAAGTCCGACGATGTCACCGGCCGTGTCCGCACCTACGAGGCCATCGTCAAGGGCCACAATGTGCCCCAGCCCGGCGTGCCCGAGTCCTTCAAGGTTCTGGTCAAGGAGCTCCAGTCCCTGTGCCTGGACATCCAGGTGCTGGACAAGGACGGCAACGCCATCGAGCTGAAAGAGGACGAGGACGCCATGGACACCTTCAACCTGGCCCGGATGGACGCGGACGACGACCGTCATCGCGCCTTTGCTGAGGAGGCCGAGTTCCAGGAGTCCGGCTTTGAATTCGAGGACGCGCCGGAGGACGCCGGCGCCGACATCGACGTGGGCTTTGACGAAGAATGATCCAGAACTGGTTCTGTTCGTCTGACAAATCCATTCTGAATCATTTTTAAGGAGGAAATCGCGACATGATCGATAACAATACCGGCAACAACATCGCCTTTGATGCCATCAAGATCGGCATGGCCTCCCCGGAGCAGATCCGCGAGTGGTCCTACGGCGAGGTGAAAAAGCCCGAGACCATCAACTACCGCACTCTCAAGCCCGAGCGGGACGGCCTGTTCTGCGAGCGCATCTTCGGACCCACCAAGGACTGGGAGTGCCACTGCGGCAAGTACAAGAAGATCCGCTACAAGGGCAAGATCTGCGACCGCTGCGGCGTGGAGGTCACCCGGGCCAAGGTGCGCCGCGAGCGCATGGGCCACATCGAGCTGGCCACTCCCGTCAGCCACATCTGGTATTTCAAGGGCATCCCCTCCCGGATGGGCCTGCTGCTGGACATCAGCCCCCGGATCCTGGAGAAGGTGCTGTACTTCGCCAACTATATCGTCACCGACCCCGGCGAGACCCCGCTGACCAAGAATCAGATCCTCTCCGAAAAGGAGTACCGGGACTACCGGGAGAAGTATGAGGACGACTTCCAGGCCGGCATGGGCGCCGAGGCCGTGAAGAAGCTGCTCCAGGACGTGGACCTGGAACAGCTCTCCGCCCAGCTCCACGCCGAGCTGAAGGAGTCCTCCGGCCAGAAGAAGGCCCGGATCGTCAAGCGGCTGGAGGTGGTGGACGCCTTCCGCCTCTCCGGCAACAAGCCCGAGTGGATGGTCATCGACGTGCTGCCCGTGATCCCGCCGGAGCTGCGGCCCATGGTCCAGCTGGACGGCGGACGGTTCGCAACGTCCGACCTGAACGACCTGTACCGCCGGGTCATCAACCGCAACAACCGCCTCAAGCGGCTCATCCAGCTCAACGCCCCGGACATCATCGTCCGCAATGAGAAGCGGATGCTCCAGGAGGCCGTGGACGCCCTGATCGACAACGGCCGCCGCGGCCGGGCCGTCACCGGCGCCAACAACCGCGCCCTCAAGTCCCTGAGCGACCTGCTCAAGGGCAAGCAGGGCCGCTTCCGCCAGAACCTGCTGGGCAAGCGCGTGGACTACTCCGGCCGCTCCGTTATCGTGGTCGGCCCCGAGCTGAAGATTTACCAGTGCGGCGTGCCCAAGGAGATGGCCGTGGAGCTGTTCCGGCCCTTCATCATGAAGAAGCTGGTGGAGGACGGCACCGCCAACAACATCAAGTCCGCCAAGAAGATGGTGGACAAGGGCGTCACCGAGGTGTGGGACGCTCTGGACGTCATCATCAAGGACCACCCCGTCATGCTCAACCGCGCCCCGACGCTGCACCGCCTGGGCATCCAGGCCTTCGAGCCGGTGCTGGTGGACGGCCGCGCATTGAAGCTGCATCCCCTGAACTGCACCGCCTTCAACGCCGACTTCGACGGCGACCAGATGGCCATTCACGTGCCCCTGTCCGCCGAGGCCCAGGCTGAGGCCCGCATCCTGATGCTCTCCGCCAACAACCTGCTGCGTCCCCAGGACGGCGGCCCCGTCACCGTTCCCACCCAGGACATGGTGCTGGGCTCCTACTACCTGACCATGGACCGCATGGGCAAGGCGGAAAAGGGCGCCGAGACCATCTGGTGCGACGATGCCGGCGACACGGACCTCACCGCCCAGTCCGAGGTGGACGCCGACGCCTTCCAGGCCGCCAACGCGGCCCTGGCCAAGGACCAGAAGAAGGCCACCTACCGGCCGGTGCGGATCTACGCCAGCGAGGAAGAGGCCCTGATGGCCTACAACGAGCACGTCATCGGGCCCCACTGCCCCATCCTGGTGCGCCGGACCCTGACCGTGGACGGCGTGGAGCACACCGCCGTGGTGGAGGCCACCCCCGGTCGCATCATCTTCAACCAGAACATCCCCCAGGACCTGGGCTTCGTGGACCGCACGGACCCGGCCCACGTGTGCGACTACGAGATCACCTTCACCTGCGGCAAGAAGCAGCTGGGCCAGATCGTGGACCGCACCATCAACAAGCACGGCTTCACCATGGCCGCCGAGGTGCTGGACGCCATCAAGGCCACCGGCTACCACAACTCCACCCTGGCCGCCATCACCGTCTCCATCGCCGACATGACCATCCCGCCCAAGAAGTACGAGATGGTGGCCGCCTCCGAGCAGGCGGTGCTGGACATTGAAAACCAGTACAAGATGGGCTTCATGACCGACCACGAGCGCTACAAGCAGGTGGTGCAGGTCTGGGAAAAGACCACCAACGACGTCTCCGACGCCCTGCAGAAGAACCTGGACCGCTACAACCCCATCTTCATGATGGCGGACTCCGGCGCCCGCGGCTCCATGAAGCAGATCCGCCAGCTGGCCGGTATGCGCGGCCTGATCGCCAACACCGCCGGCCGCACCATCGAGATCCCCATCAAGGCAAACTACCGCGAAGGCCTGACCGCTCTGGAGTACTTTATCTCCAGCCGCGGCGCCCGCAAGGGCCTGGCCGACACGGCTCTGCGTACCGCCGACTCCGGTTACCTGACCCGCCGCATGGTGGACGTCTCCCAGGATGTCATCATCCGCGAGGAGGACTGCCATGTGACCCACGGCATTAAGGTGGCGGAGATCAGCGAGAACGGCCAGGTGATCGAGAAGTTCTCTGACCGTCTGCGCGGCCGCTTCCTGGTGGGCGACGTGGTGGACACCGCCACCGGCGAGGTGCTGGTGCCCAACACCAAGATGATGGACGAGAGCGACGCCAAGCTCCTCGAGACCCACGCCTGGGTCCAAGAGAACTACCGCGAGGGCGACCGCTGCGCCTTCGATCCCGCCGTTGACGAGCATCCCACCGTCATGATCCGCACGGTCCTGACCTGCAAGGCCCACAGCGGCGTGTGCGCCAAGTGCTACGGCATGAACCTGGCCACCCAGCAGCCCGTGGGCCCCGGCGAGGCCGTCGGCATCATCGCCGCCCAGTCCATCGGCGAGCCCGGCACCCAGCTGACCATGCGTACCTTCCACACCGGCGGCCTGGCCGGCGGCGACATCACCCAGGGCCTTCCCCGTGTTGAGGAGCTGTTCGAGGCCCGCCGTCCCAAGCGGATGGCCACCCTGGCAGAGATCGGCGGCAAGGTCAAGTTTGAGGAGGCCACCAAGGGCAGCCTCCTGAACATCATCGTCACCGCCGAGGACGGCGACACCCGTACCTACGCCGTGCCCCACACGGGACTGCAGGTGAAGGACGGCGATACCATCGAGGCCGGCGCCCAGCTGACCTACGGCGCCCTGAACCCCCACGACGTGCTCCGCATCCGCGGCTCCGACGCCGTGTATAACTACCTGATCCAGGAGGTCCTGCGGGTGTACCGCCAGCAGGGCGTGGATATCAACGATAAGCACATCGAGGTCATCGTCCGTCAGATGATGCGCAAGGTCCGCCTGGAGGACGCCGGCGACACCAAGCTGCTGGACGGCTCCATGGTGGACGTCCTGGAGCTGGACGACGCCAACGAGGAGATCGACCGCCGCAATGCCGCGGGCGAGCGCCAGGAAAACGGCGAGCCCCTGCGCCACGCCGTGGGCACCCAGCTGCTCATGGGCATCACCAAGGCGTCTCTCGCCACGGACTCCTTCCTCTCCGCCGCCTCCTTCCAGGAGACCACCAAGGTCCTGACCGAGGCCGCCATCAAGGGCAAGGCCGACCACCTGGTGGGCCTGAAGGAGAACGTCATCATCGGCAAGCTGATCCCCGCCGGCACGGGCCTGACGGCCTACCACACCTTTGCGGAGGAGCTGGTGCCCGAGACCGCTTCCCCGGAGGCGGAGACCGAGCCCGAGCTGCCCGTGTTCGAGGGCTGAGCTCCGATCGTTCCCTGCATTTTCCCCGAAGCGGGGCTGCGGATGATTCCGCAGCCCCGCTTTTTGCCCCGCAGAGGCCAAAAAACGCCGGAAAGTCCCCGCCTTTTTTGAAATTTGCCTTGACGGATGAATTTTCCCATGATATAATCCTTATCTGCGCGGAATAGAAATTCTGCGAATTTTGCCATGCATTTTCAGGAGGAATTCCCGTGATCACGGAACTTGCTTCCCAGGAGAAGGTCGTCGGCGTGAAGCAGTCCCGCAAGGCGATCCGGGAGGGCCGGGCCAGGCGGGTGTATCTGGCCTGCGACGCGGACCCGGCCATCACCGACCCCATCGCCGCCTCCTGTGCCCAGGCGGGTATCCCGGTGGAGACGGACTACACCCTGACCCAGCTGGGTCAGGCCTGCCGCATCACCGTGGGCGCCGCCGTGGTGGCGGTCCTCGCCCTGTGAGGAAAATTTGGTTTTTTCGGAATAGCCGCAAGGCGTTCCGCAAAAAATAAAGGCTGTCGCCTGCGGCGGCGGCCGGAAAATATGGAAAGAAAGGAGAACACTAATGCCTACTTTTAACCAGCTGGTCCGGAAAGGAAGAGAACAGGCTTCCTACAAGTCCACTTCTCCCGCGCTGCAGTTCGGTCTGAACACCCTGAAGACCAAGACCACCAACCTGCCTTCTCCCCAGAAGAGAGGCGTGTGCACCGCCGTGAGAACCGCGACCCCCAAGAAGCCCAACTCCGCTCTGCGTAAGATCGCCCGTGTGCGTCTGACCAACGGCTACGAGGTCACCGCCTATATTCCCGGCGTGGGCCACTCCCTGCAGGAGCACTCCGTGGTCATGATCCGCGGCGGCCGTGTCAAGGACCTCCCCGGCGTCCGTTACCACATCATCCGCGGTACTCTGGACACCCAGGGCGTCTCCGGCCGTATGCAGTCCCGTTCCAAGTACGGTGCCAAGCGCCCCAAGCAGAAGTAAGATCTGCGAAACACTGAAAGCTTTGCCGAATAGGTTTATATATATGTGCGAACATGTTACCGCTTCGGCAGGCATACACGGAAGGCTGCAACATGCCTTTTGAGTACCTATGAGATCATAGAATTATTATGAAGGAGGGAAGCATAGTGCCCAGAAGAGGTAATGTTCCCAAGAGAGAGATCCTGCCGGATCCCGTTTACGGCTCCGTCCTGGTCACCCGGCTGATCAACAACGTCATGCTGGACGGCAAGAAGGGCGTGGCCCAGAAGGTGGTTTACGCTGCATTCGACCAGATCAAGGAAAAGACCGAGAAGGACCCCGTTGAAGTGTTCACCCAGGCCATGGAGAATATCATGCCCAGCCTGGAAGTCAAGGCCCGCCGCGTGGGCGGCGCCACCTATCAGGTGCCTATGGAGGTCCGTCCCGCCCGCCGCACGACCCTGGGTCTGCGGTGGCTGACGACCTACGCCCGCGCCCGCAGCGAGCGTACCATGGCCGAGCGTCTGGCCGGCGAGCTGATGGACGCCGCCAACAACACCGGCTCTGCCGTGAAGAAGCGCGAGGAGGTCCACAAGGCCGCCGAGGCCAACAAGGCCTTCGCCCATTTCCGCTGGTAAGTTAGGAGAGACAGTATGCCGAGAAAAACATCTCTGGAAAATACCCGTAATATCGGCATTATGGCTCACATCGATGCGGGCAAGACCACGACTACCGAGCGTATCTTGTTCTACACCGGCGTGAACTATAAGATCGGTGAGACCCATGACGGCACCGCCACCATGGACTGGATGGCGCAGGAACAGGAGCGCGGCATCACCATCACCTCCGCCGCCACCACCTGCTTCTGGTCTGGTTCCAAGAACCAGTTCAAGCCCACCCGGATCAACATCATCGACACTCCGGGCCACGTGGACTTCACCGTTGAGGTCCAGCGCTCCCTGCGCGTGCTGGACGGTTCCGTGACTGTGCTGTGCGCCAAGGGCGGCGTGGAGCCCCAGTCTGAGACCGTGTGGCGCCAGGCCGATAACTACAAGGTCCCCCGCATGATTTACGTCAACAAGATGGATATCATGGGCGCGGACTTCTACAACGTGCTGCACATGATTGAGGACCGCCTCAAGTGCAACGCCGTTCCCATTCAGCTGCCCATCGGCGCCGAGGATACCTTCAAGGGCATCATCGACCTGGTGGAGATGAACGCTGATATCTACTATGACGACCTGGGCAAGGACATGCGCGTGGAGGAGATCCCCGCCGACATGGCCGACCTGGCCGCCGAGTATCGTGAGAAGCTGATGGACGCCGTCTCCATGTTCGACGATGAGATCATGGAGATGTACTTGGGCGGTGAGGAAGTTCCTCAGGCCAAGATCCGCGCCGCCATCCGCAAGGCCACCATCGCCAATGAGATGGTGCCCGTGGTCTGCGGCACGTCCTATAAGAACAAGGGTGTTCAGAAGATGCTGGACGCCATTGTGGACTACCTGCCCTCTCCTCTGGATGTGCCCCCCATCAAGGGCGTCAATCCCAAGACCGACGAGGAGGAGGAGCGTCCCTCTGACGACAACGCCCCCTTCTCCGCCCTGGCCTTTAAGATCATGACCGACCCCTATGTGGGCCGTCTGAGCTTCTTCCGCGTCTATTCCGGCCACCTGACCACCGGTTCCTCCGTGCTCAACAGCACCAAGAACGTCAAGGAGCGCATCGGCCGGATCCTGCAGATGCACGCCAATCACCGCGAGGATATCGAGGAGGTCTTCTCCGGCGATATCGAGGCCGCCGTGGGTCTGAAGAATACCACCACCGGCGACACCCTGTGCGATGAGAAGCACCCCGTCATCCTGGAGTCCATGGAGTTCCCCGAGCCCGTGATCCGCGTGGCCATCGAGCCCAAGACCAAGGCCGGTCAGGAGAAGATGACCATGGCCCTGATCAAGCTGGCCGAGGAGGACCCCACCTTCAAGACCTACACCGACGAGGAGACCGGTCAGACCATCATCGCCGGCATGGGCGAGCTGCACCTGGAGATCATCGTCGACCGTCTGCTGCGTGAGTTCAAGGTGGAAGCCAACGTGGGCGCCCCCCAGGTGGCCTACAAGGAGACCATCAAGAAGTCCGTGGATCAGGACACCAAGTACAAGCGCCAGAGCGGCGGTTCCGGCCAGTACGGCCACGTCAAGATCAAGCTGGATCCCAACGAGTCCGGCAAGGGTTACGAGTTCATCAACGCCGTTGTGGGCGGCTCCATTCCCAAGGAGTTTATCCCCGCTGTCGACGCCGGTATCCGCGGCGCCCTGCAGGCCGGTGTTGTGGCTGGCTTCCCCGTTGTGGACGTGAAGGTCACTCTGTACGACGGCTCCTATCACGAGGTGGACTCCTCCGAAATGGCGTTCAAGATCGCCGGCTCCATGGCCTTCAAGGAGGCTATGCGCAAGGCAGATCCCGTCCTGCTGGAGCCCATCATGAAGGTCTCCGTCATTGCCCCCGACGACTACCTGGGCACCGTGATCGGCGACCTGACCGCCCGCCGCGGCCAGATCCTGGGCCAGGAGGCCCGTCCCGGTGCGCAGCAGGTGGACGCTCTGGTGCCTCTGTCCAACATGTTCGGTTACGCCACCGACCTGCGTTCCGCCACTCAGGGCCGCGGTCAGTACACCATGGAGCCCCACAGCTACGCGGAGCTGCCCAAGAGCCTGCGGGACAAGATCGTCAGCGAGCGCACCAAGCCTCAGGACTGACACCCGCTGGAAAAAGTTATTGCTTTTCCCGGCAAGATAGGGTAAAATAAGCAATGCTGATTATTTCACGTTGCAACAAACACAGATTTTGAAAATTGACAGGAGGATTTTCAAATGGCTAAGCAGAAATTTGAAAGAACCAAGCCCCATGTTAACATCGGCACCATTGGTCACGTCGACCATGGCAAGACCACTCTGACCGCCGCTATCACCAAGTGGCTGTCCTATCAGGGCAAGGCTCAGTTCGAGGCTTATGACAGCATCGATAAGGCTCCCGAGGAGAAGGAGCGCGGCATCACCATCAACACCGCTCACGTGGAGTATGAGACCGAGAAGCGTCACTATGCCCACGTGGACTGCCCGGGCCACGCCGACTATATCAAGAACATGATCACCGGCGCTGCTCAGATGGACGGCGCCATCCTGGTCATCGCCGCTTCCGACGGCCCCATGGCTCAGACCCGTGAGCACATCCTGCTGGCCCGTCAGGTGGGCGTGCCCGCCATCGTCGTGTTCCTGAACAAGTGCGATCAGGTCGACGATCCCGAGCTGCTGGAGCTGGTGGAGATGGAAGTCCGCGAGCTGCTCTCCAAGTATGAGTTCCCCGGCGACGACATTCCCATCATCAAGGGCTCCGCTCTGAACGCCCTGGTGTCTGAGTCCACCGATCCCAACGCTCCCGAGTATGCCTGCATCAAGGAGCTGATGGACGCTGTTGACGACTATATCCCCACTCCCGACCGCAAGGAGGATATGCCCTTCCTGATGCCCGTCGAGGACGTGTTCACCATCTCCGGCCGCGGCACCGTGGCCACCGGCCGTGTGGAGCGCGGCGTGCTGAAGCTGTCCGAGGAAGTCGAGATCGTTGGCCTGACCGACGAGAAGAAGAAGACCGTCGTTACCGGTATCGAGATGTTCCACAAGCTGCTGGACTACGCTGAGGCCGGCGACAACATCGGCGCCCTGCTGCGCGGCGTGGACCGCAACGGCATCGAGCGCGGCCAGGTTCTGGCTAAGCCCGGTTCCATTCATCCCCACACCAAGTTCAAGGGCCAGGTCTACGTCCTGTCCAAGGACGAGGGCGGCCGTCACACCCCCTTCTTCAATAACTATCGTCCTCAGTTCTATTTCCGCACCACCGACGTTACCGGCGTGATCACCCTGCCCGAGGGCGTCGAGATGTGCATGCCCGGCGATAACGTGGAGATGAGCGTTGAGCTGATCACCCCCATCGCCATTGAGAAGGGCCTCCGCTTCGCTATCCGTGAGGGCGGCCGTACCGTTGGTTCCGGCGCTGTCACCGAGGTGGGCGAGTAATCTCCCTCTCATCCAGCGTATAAAAAGAACTGCCGCGTATGCGGCAGTTCTTTTTTTGCCTCACGGCGCCTCCGGAAAGGCCAGGGTATCCTGAAAGCCGTCGGCTCCTGCGCAGAGGATGTCTCCAGCCACCGGCATCTCCTCACAGACGTAGAGGTTGACCTGGACGCCCTCGGCCCGGCCAGGGTAATTGGTGACGGTGTAGGTGTAGCGGGAGACCTGCTTGCCGCAGCAGGCGGACAGGTCGAAGCCCTGCTCCGCCTGGAGCTCGTTGTAGGTCAGATACGGCTCCTCCAGCTCCTCCGGCAGCAGGAACTGCAAGGTCTCCACCGGCTCCGGCTCCACCTCCCAGCCCAGGGACTGAAGATAGGCCACCCGGTCCTCGTTGGTGGTCAGTGTGACGGCGGGCGCCGGTTCCCCGCCGCTCCGGCCCAGCAGCAGGAACACCGCTGCCGCCGCCAGGGCCAGGACGATCAGCAGCAGAACAGCTTTCGCTCTTTTGGAAAATCGCGCGGTCCAAATCACCATGTGCATCCCTCCTGCATCTTCCTATTCATTTTTCGCCGGGATTATGATACCATGTGAAAAAGATAAGCAGCCGCTTAAAGGCGGATACCTGAGAGGAGCACGCATATATATGGAATCACAGCGCCTGGACAAGATCATCGCTTCCACCGGCCGTTTTTCCCGGCGGGAGGTAAAGCTCCTGGCCCGGCAGGGGCGGATCCTAGTGGACGGCAGGGCCGTCCGGGACACGGCTGAGAAGGCAGACCCGGAGACGGCGGAGATCCTGGTGGACGGCGAGCCCCTGTGCTACCGCCGCTGTACCTGGGTCATGCTCCACAAGCCTGCGGGCTATCTCTCCGCCACAGAGGACGGCCGGGGCCCCACGGTGCTGGACCTGCTGCCGGCGGAGCTGCGGCGCCAGGGTCTGTTTCCGGTGGGGCGGCTGGACAAGGACACGGAGGGGCTGCTCCTCCTGACCAACGACGGACAGCTGGCCCACGATCTGCTCTCCCCCCGGCATCATGTGGATAAGGTCTACTATGTCCGCACCGCCGGGCGTCTGACAGAGGCGGACTGTGCCGCCTTTGAAGCGGGCATGACCCTGGCCGACGGCCTGCGGTGCCTGCCGGCCGGACTGGAGATCCTGACGGCGGGGGAGGAGAGTGAGGCGCTCGTGACGCTGCGGGAGGGAAAATTCCACCAGATCAAGCGGATGCTTGGCCAGCTGGGCAAGCCGGTACTCTATCTCAAACGATTACGAATGGGCAATTTGACCTTGGATCCGGCTTTGGAGAAGGGTAAGTATCGTTTTTTGACAGATAAAGAGCAGGACCAGTTGAAAAATTTTTGAGGTAGGCAGAATAAAATTCAAATCTTCGACAAAAAGGTGACAGCTTTTTTGTTGAAAAAAGAAAAAACGTCTTGCAATTTGCCAAAATTACCGATATAATATTATCATTGACAAAATGCACAAGATGACCGTGTGAGTTAAGGTGAGGAGGACGACCATGTCTGGAAGAATTTTTCAAAATGTGGTGCTGCAGCTAAAGGAGAACACTGATCGCACGGTGGGCGTCATTGACGCCGAGGGGATCGTCATTGCCTGCAGTGAACTGTCCATGATCGGCCAGCGCTGGGCAGAGCATGTGCCTGTGATCAACGGCGCCGGCGGCTCCATGATCTCCTCGGAGGGAAAAACCTTCAAGGCGCTCAAC
This sequence comes from Dysosmobacter sp. Phy, assembly GCF_054476235.1. Lineage (NCBI taxonomy): Bacteria > Bacillati > Bacillota > Clostridia > Eubacteriales > Oscillospiraceae > Dysosmobacter > Dysosmobacter sp. Phy. The sequence continues at coordinate 394,349 of NZ_CM136997.1, read as the reverse complement.
GGCTGGGGCAACCAGTTTGATTATGCCGCCTTTGCCTTCGGCGACAATGAGGTCAGCCGCACCGTCTGCGCCATGGCTACCGTGGCGCTTAATGCAGCCAAGTCCTATTACGAGGAGAAGCACGACCGGGGGTCCTTCATCAAGGACATCATTTCCGACAACATCATGCTGGGCGACATCTATATGCGGGCCAAGGAACTTCGGGTCACGGCAGACGTGCCCCGGGGCGTGTTTGTGGTTCGCTCCTTACGCAAGGGGGAGTCCGTGCCCACCGATGTGGTCCAGTCCCTGTTCCCGGACCGGCAGAACGACTTTGTCCTCAGCATCGGCGAGGGCGACGTGGTGCTGATCCGCCAGATGCCCGACGGCACCGGATTGAAGGATCTGAACAAGATCGCCTCTGCAATCGAAGAGACCCTCCGCTCCGGCAGCGAACCCACTGTGGTGGTGGGCATCGGCACTGTGGCTACCCACCTGCGGGATCTGGCCAAGAGCTACAAGGAGGCCCAGATCGCCATTGAGGTGGGCAAGGTCTTTGACACGGAGAAATATGTCATCAACTACGAGAACCTGGGCATCGGCCGCCTGATCTACCAGCTGCCCACCACTCTGTGCGAGATGTTCCTCCAGGAGGTCTTCAAGAAGAACCCCATTGACGCCCTGGACAAGGAGACGCTGTTCACTATCCACAAGTTCTTCGAGAACAACCTCAACGTCTCCGAGACCGCCCGGAAGCTCTTTGTCCACCGCAACACCCTGGTATATCGGCTGGAGAAGATCAAGAAACTCACCGGCCTGGATCTGCGGGAGTTTGACGATGCCATCACCTTCAAGGTGGCCCTGATGGTCAAGAAGTACCTGACCAGCCGGGGAATCGACTCCTGATCCGGCATACATCCGTATCTGCAAAACTCCGCGGCGGCAGCCGCGGAGTTTTTTTCGGGCGCCGGGAAAAGACTGTCATTTTTGTTACTTTTTTTACGGGGCCAGGGCAAGTTGTTGTTGCGCGCGGGGGAAAAACCGTATATAATGTGCCTGTATGAAGAATTATGTCGACCTGCTGCCGAACCGGCGGCAGGCGTTTCGGCAAGTAAACGCGCGAGGTGGCTCATGATACGCTTGAAAGATGTGGAAATGGAATATGAGAACGGGACCAAGGCTATCCAGGGTATCAGTCTGACCATTGAGGACGGAGAGTTCGTCTTTTTGGTGGGCCCCTCCGGCTCCGGCAAGTCCACCATCATCAAGCTGCTGACCGGGGAAGTGGAACCCTGCGCCGGCCGCATCATGATCAACGGCTTCTCCGTCAGCAACATCTCGGAGCGTCAGGTTCCGCTGATGCGCCGGACTCTGGGCGTCATTTTCCAGGACTTCCGTCTGATCGAGAAAAAGACCGTCTACGAGAATCTGGAGTTCGTCATGCGGGCGGTGGGATCCCCCCTGAAAGAGATCCGCAAGCGCATCCCCTATGTGCTGCGGCTGGTAGGGCTGGAGGAGAAGGCCAACAGCTATCCCACAGAGCTCTCCGGCGGTGAGCAGCAGCGGGTGGCCATTGCCCGAGCCCTGGTCAACAATCCCGATACCATCATCGCCGACGAGCCCACCGGCAACCTGGACCCGGAGCGGTCTCTGGAGCTGATGAGCCTGTTGGTGAAGATCAACCAGCTGGGCACCACCGTGGTGGTGGTGACCCATGAGAAGGATCTGGTGGACCGCTTCGGCAAGCGGGTCGTCACGATTGAATCCGGCCATGTCACCAGCGATGGCGTGGGCGGCTATGTGGGAGGACACATCCATGGCTAAGCACAATTTCGGCTATTTTTTCCATGAGGGCATCAGCAACATGTTCAGCCATGGCTTCATGTCCTTTGCCGCCATCGGCATCACGGTGGCTTGCCTTTTGATCATGGGGACCTTTACCCTGGTAGCGGTGAACGCCAACGCCCTGCTGCTGGACCTGGAGCAGGAAAATGAGATCCTGGCCTATGTGGACGACAGCTACTCCACCGCTCAGGCAAAGGCCCTGCAAAAGGAGCTGGAGGCCATCCCCAATGTGGTCTCCGCCACCTTTATCTCCAAGGAACAGGCCACGGAGGACTTCGCCGCCGACTACCCCGACGAGGAGCTGTTCCAGAATCTGGACCCGGCGATCTTCCAGGACCGCTACGCCATCAAGGTGGAGGACCTGTCCCAGCAGTCCCAGACCTGCAGCCGGGTGGAAGAAGTGGATGGTATCACCGATGTCAACGCCCACGAGGAGATTGCCGGCGGATTCTTGACGGTCCGGAACGTGGCAACGGTGGTGTGCGTGGCCCTGATCGCCATTTTGTTCATCGTGTCGGTGTTCATCATCTCCAACACCATCAAGCTCACCACCTTTGACCGGCGGGATGAAATCGCCATCATGCGGATGGTGGGCGCTACCAACGGCTTTATCCGCTGGCCCTTCGTGTACGAGGGCCTGATGATCGGTATTCTGGGCGCCGTGATCGCCTTCGGGCTCCAGTGGGCGCTGTATGCAGCGGTGGCGCAGGGGGTGGATACCAACGACACCATGCAGCTGATCGAGATTATCCCCTTTAACCGGCTGTGGCTGCCGGTAGCTGCCACCTTCGCCGGTGCCGGCGTATTGGTGGGTGTGGGAGGCAGCCTCTCCGCCATTCGGAAATTCCTGCAAGTGTGAGGTGCGGCTTATGAAGAAACAGACCAAAGGACGCCGCTTTTTCCAGGCCCTGCTGGCTTTGACCATGGCGCTGCTGCTGTCCGCCGCAGAACTGACGCCGGCCCTGGCGGTGACCCAGGCGGACATCGACGCACTGAAAAACGAGTCCAACGACCTCAGCGCCGAGAAGAAGGAGCTCCAGGCCAAGCTGGAGTCCCTTGCTGCGGACAAAAGCACCGCCATGGAGCGCAAGACCCTGCTGGACCAGCAGATCGCCAATACCTCCGCCCAGATTTCCAACGTGGAGGAGCAGATCCAGCAGTATGCTGCCCTGATCTCCCAGAAGGAAGAGGAACTGATCCAGGCCCAGGAGGACGAGGCGGCCCAGTACGACCTGTTCTGCGACCGGGTCCGGGCCATGGAAAAGCGGGGCGAGGTCAGTTACTGGTCCGTGCTGTTCCGGGCGGACAGCTTCACGGACCTGCTCAGCCGGCTGGACATGATCAATGAGATCATGGCTGCCGACCAACGGGTGATCGACCAGCTGAAAGACCTGCAGGCCCAGATCGAGACCGCCAAGACGGAGCTGGAAACCAACAAGGCCGAGGAAGAAGCGGCCAAGAGTGAGCTGGAGGCCCGCAAGAGCGAGCTGAATACCCAGCGCAGCGAGGCCAATGCCCTGATTCAGCAGCTGGCCGCCAACGAAAGCGAGACGGAGGCCGCCCTGGACGAGCTGGAGGCGGAGCAGGATGCCATTCGGGCGGAGATCCAGCGGCTCAATGAGCAGCTGATCGCCCAGCAGGCTGCCAATGGAAACTCCGTTCAGTCCAATCCCGGCGGCTACATCTGGCCGGTGGACAGCCGCTATATCACCTCCACCGTGGGCGGCCGTGCCTCTCCCGGCGGCATCGGCTCCACCAACCACAAGGGCACCGACATCGGCCGGGTGGGCTACACCAGCCCCATTTACGCCTCCAAGGCCGGCACCGTCATTGTCTCCCAGTACTCCAGTTCCTATGGAAACTACGTGGCTATCTCCCACGGTCCCGGCAACACCACCCTGTATGCTCATATGTCCAGCCGGAAGGTATCTGTGGGACAGTACGTCAACCAGGGCGATGTCATTGGCATCACTGGCTCCACCGGCAACTCCACGGGACCCCACCTGCACTTCGAGGTGACGGAGAACGGCGTTCGGGTCAATCCCCTGAGCGACGGCGCTGAGCCCCGGATGGGCTATCTCACAGGCTATACGCTGTCCGGTTCGGCCTGATCCTGCGCCTCCTTCTGAAAAGACACATAAACTGCCCTCCCGCTCCGTAGGTATGGAGCGGGAGGCGGTTTTTTATGTTTGGACTGTGGATCTGGGTCCCGCCGGAGCGGGGACAACGGGCTGTAAAAACAGCGGAACGGATGGTGCTCCATACGCATCTTTACAGCGTTCAGGTGGCGCGGGGACCGCGGACTCCGGCGGCGGTGATCCGGCGTCGGGCGGCTGCCGCAGCCCGAAAGCTGGAAAAGGCCGGGGTACGGCGGGTGGTGCTTCCGGATGCCTTTGCATATGGGGATGTATTGGAAAAGCGGGGGATCGGAGCGGTGGACACCCTGGCACTGCGGCGGGAGCTGGCGGCGGAGCAGACCTGCCGGGGACTGGAGGACCGGGGGCTGAGCGGAGGGACGGTGGCGGTGTCGGCAGATGCCATGAGCGCCGAACTGGTGCGGACTGTGACGGAGCTGTCCCTGCGGTGCCGGTATGTGCTGCTGGACGTCCCCTACGGCGGACCGGACCTGGCGGGCCGGCTGCGGCGGGAGTACGGCGTGGCGCTGCGGCTGGAGCCGGATCTGGCCCGGCTGGGGGAGGCGGAGGCCCTGGTGCTCTTCGCGCCCCGGACGGATCTGCGCCGGAACAATCCGGTGGTGGTAGAGGCTTACCGGGGTAGCGAGGCACCTCTGCCGCCGCTGCTGCTGCCGCCGGCGCTGGAGGAGCAGCTGCCGGCAGGCTGCTGCCGCATCCAGCTTCTGGCAGCGCTGCGGGAGAGCGGCGCCCTGCGGCCTGGTCAGATCTCCCTGGGACGGAGCGCAGCGGCGGGAAATGGCTCTGGCGCTTGACATTCTGAAATCCAACCTCTATAATACAACTCTATGATATTATAGAATAAGTATGTTCAGGGAGATGGAGGGGCCATTTTCCCAGGAAAATAGAATGCGGAAAGGAACTTTGGACATGGAAAAAGAGTACAAGATGAGCGCGGCCCGGGCGCAGGAGCTGCAGGAGGAACTGAATTATCTCAAGACCACTCGTTCCGACGAGGTGGCTGAGCAGATCAAGGTGGCCCGGGGCTTCGGCGACCTGAGCGAGAACAGCGAGTACGACGAGGCCAAGAACGAGCAGGGCAAGCTGTACTCCCGCATTGCCGAACTGGAGGAGATCCTCCAGCACGTGGTCATCGTGGACGAGGCCAACGCCCCCACCAATGTGGTCACCATCGGCTGCCGCGTGACCGTGGCCGATAAGAGCGGCAAGGAACTGCCCGCCTATAAGATCGTGGGCTCCCAGGAGGCGGATCCCATGCACGGCGCCATCTCCGAGGAGTCCCCCTTCGGCAAGGCCCTGGTGGGTGCCAAGGAGGGTGACACCGTCACCGTGGAGGCTCCCCAGGGCGCCATCGTGTACACGGTGCGTAAGATCGAGCGGTAAGGAGCGGAAGAGATGGCTGAACAAAAGACGAACCAGCAGCCCGAGCAGGACCTGAGCCAGCAGAGCAAGGTCCGCCGGGAGAAGCTCGCCGCCCTCCAGGCCGAGGGCCGGGACCCCTTCCAGATCACCCGCTTCGACTGGGACCACACCTCCGCTCAGATCAAGGAGAATTTTGACGCTCTGGAGGGCCAGAGCGTCAAGGTGGCCGGGCGCCTCATGAGCAAGCGGGGCATGGGCAAGGTCAGCTTCTGCGACCTCCAGGACCGCGACGGCCGCATCCAGCTCTACGCCCGTCAGGACGAGATGGATGAGGAGATCTACAAGCAGTTCAAGAAGTACGACATCGGCGACATCGTGGGCGTGGACGGCGAGGTGTTCCGCACCCAGCGGGGCGAGATGAGCGTTCGGGCGAAGACCATTACCCTGCTGAGCAAGTCCCTGCTGCCCCTGCCGGAGAAGTTCCACGGCCTCCAGGACAAGGAGCTGCGCTTCCGCCAGCGGTATGTGGACCTGATGGTGAACCCGGAGGTCAAGCGCAATTTCGCCATCCGATCCCGGTTCATCAAGTTCATGCGCAACTACCTGGACGACATGGGCTATATCGAGGTGGAGACCCCGGTTTTGAACACCATCGCCGGCGGCGCCGCCGCCCGGCCCTTCATCACCCACCACAACACCCTGGACATCGACATGTATATGCGCATCGCCACGGAGCTGCCCCTGAAGCGGCTGATCGTGGGCGGCATGGACCGGGTGTATGAGATCGGCCGTATCTTCCGCAACGAGGGTATGGACCCCAAGCACAACCCCGAGTTTACCACCGTGGAGCTGTACCAGGCCTACACGGATTTCCACGGCATGATGGACATTGCCGAGGGCATCCTCTCCGGCGCCGCCCAGGCCATCCTGGGCACCTATCAGGTCCAGTGGCAGGGCGAGGACATCGACCTGACCCCCGGCTGGCGCCGGCTGACCATGGTGGACGCCGTGAAGGAGTATGCCGGAGTGGACTTCGGCGCCATCACCGACGACGCCGAGGCCGTCTCCGCTGCCAAGGCCATCGGCGTGGAGCTGGCGGACGCCGCCGAAAAGACCTGGGGCAACGCCCTGTACGCCTGCTTCGACCAGAAGGTGGAGGAGCAGCTGGTCCAGCCCACCTTTATCACCATGTACCCGGTGGAAGTGTCTCCGCTGACCAAGCGCAGCCCGGCGGATCCCCGGCTCACCGAGCGGTTCGAGCTGTTCATCTGCCGCAGCGAGCTGGCCAACGCCTACTCCGAGCTCAACGACCCCATCGACCAGCGAGAGCGCTTTGAAAAGCAGGTGGAGCAGCGGGAGCGGGGCGACGAGGAGACGGAGATGCTGGACGAGGACTTCCTCACCGCCCTGGAGTACGGCATGCCGCCCACCGGCGGCATGGGCATGGGCATCGACCGGTGCGTCATGCTCCTGACCGGGGCCGACACCATCCGGGAAGTGATCCTCTTCCCCACCATGAAGCCCGAGGGCGCGAAGAAAGAGGAGAAGGCGGCGGACGCGCCCAAGGCCAGCGCCCCCAAGGTGGAGGCGGCCCCGGCGGCTATCGATTTTTCCAAGGTGGAGATCGAGCCGCTGTTCGCCGACTTCGTGGATTTCGAGACCTTCAGCCGGTCCGACTTCCGGGCAGTGAAGGTGAAGGAATGCACGGCCGTGCCCAAGAGCAAAAAGCTGCTGAAATTCGTCCTGGACGACGGCTCCGGCACCGACCGGGTGATCCTCAGCGGCATCCACGACACCTATGAGCCCGAGGAGCTGGTGGGCAAGACACTGATCGCCATTACGAACCTGCCGCCCCGGAAGATGATGGGCATTGACTCCTGCGGCATGATCATCTCCGCCATCCACCACGAGGAGGGCGCAGAGAAGCTCCACTGCCTGATGGTGGACGACCGTATCCCCGCGGGCGCCAAGCTCTATTAAACCATTTCCGTCCCCGGGCCAAAAGGTCCGGGGACGCACCCCCTCCCTCCGGTGGGGGAGGTTATCAAAAGGAGCCGCTATGGAGACCATTACCAGCCGGACCAATCCCCTGTGTACCCACTTCCGCAAGCTGGCCTCCTCCCGGGCCTACCGGGAGAGGACCGGGGAGTGCCTGTGCGACAGCCCCAAGCTGCTGCGGGAGGCGCTGCTGTGGGGCCAGACCGTCACGGCGGTGCTGTATACCGAGGGGACGGACCTGCCGCCCCTGTCTGCCGCCGCCCGGGCCTCCCAGGTGACGGAGAGCGTCATGCGCTCCGTCAGCCCCATGGAGACGCCCCAGGGGGTGGTGTTCTCCTGCGCCATGGCCTCCACAGACCCGCCGGAGCGGCTGGAGCCGGGCCGGTATCTGCTGCTGGACGGCGTCCAGGATCCGGGCAATGTGGGTACCATTCTCCGCACCGCCGACGCCTTTGGCTGGACAGTGCTGCTGCTGCCCGGGTGCGCCGACCTCTATAACCCCAAGACCTTACGGGCAGGCATGGGGGTCCAGTTCCGGCGCCCCGCCTATGCCTGCTCCCTGGAGCGGGCGGCGGAGCTGGTGCGCGCCGCGGGGCTGCCATTGTACGCTACCGCCCTCATGGAGGATACCGCCGATGTCCGGGATGTGGACCTCGCCCACTGCGCCGTGGTCATCGGCAGTGAGGGGCGGGGGATCTCCAAGGAGGCCCTGGCCCTGTGCGGCCGGACCGTCAAGATCCCCATGAACGACACCTGCGAGTCCCTCAACGCGGCGGTGGCCGCCGCCGTGGTGTTGTGGGAGGGCGCCAGGAACGACGGGAGGCGTGCGCCATGCTGAAATACTGGCTGTGGCTGACAGAGCTGCCGGGCCTGACCAACCAGACCCGGCTGGCTCTGCTGCGCCATTTTCCAACGCCCGAGGACGTGTACTACGCGGACCCGGAGGAGGTGCTGCTGACCGAGGGCATCACCCGGGCGCAGGCGGCGCTGGTGAAAAACAAGGACCTCTCCGCCGCGGACCGGATCCTGGCGGAGTGCCAGCGGCTGGATCTCCGCATCCTGACCCTCCAGGACGCGGCCTATCCCGGCCGGCTGAAGAACATCTACGACCCGCCCTGCCTGCTGTACGTCCGGGGCCGCCTGCCGGTCTTTGACGAGGAAGCGGCGCTGGCCGTGGTCGGCACCCGGGACTGCACGCCCTACGGCATCGCCTGCGCGGAGAAGCTGGGCTACGGATTGACCCGGGGCGGCGCCGTGGTGGTCACGGGCCTGGCCCGGGGCATCGACGCCGCGGCCACCCGGGGTGCCCTCCGCTCCGGCGGCGTCACCGCGGCGGTGGTGGGCAACGGCCTGGATGTGCCCTATCCGCCGGAGAGCCGATACCTCTATGAGGACGTGGCTGCCGCGGGCGTGCTTTTGAGCGAGTATCCGCCGGGGGCGGAACCCGCCGCCTGGCATTTTCCTGTCCGCAATCGCATCCTCTCCGGGCTGTGTATAGGCACCGTGGTGGTGGAGGCCCCGGAGCGCAGCGGCGCCCTCATCACAGCCGGCACGGCCACGGAGCAGGGCCGGGATGTGTTCGCCGTTCCCGGACCCATCGACGCGCCCACCAGTGTGGGCTGCAATGAGCTGATCCGGGACGGCGGGGGGATCGTGACGGACGCCCGGGACATCCTGAACTTTTACGCGGAGCGGTTTCCGGGCAAACTGCGGCCGGAGGAGGCCCGGCACCGGCCTCAGGTGCTGGGCTATCAGGCCCGGCAGAAGGAGGAGGCAAAGCCGGTGCCGCCCTCCGTGAGCCTCTCCCGCAATGACCTGAGCCTGACCGACGACCAGATCGCCCTGCTGCGGGCCCTCCCGGCGGAGGAGCCCATGCTGGTGGACGATCTTGTTGAGCTGACCGACCTTCCCATCCGCCGGGTCCTTTCCGCCCTGACGGTGCTGGAGATCGAGCATCTGATTGAACAGCACAGCGGCAAGCGGTACACCCGCGCCGTGACACTGACGGAGTGAGACCGTCCGCCTCCGGGACCTTCCCCGGCCCGGAGACGATTCCCGCAGGGGCTTTGGGGGAAAGAGCGGCCGGGGCGGGGCCCCGTCCGAATTCGGAGGTAACTATGGCAAAGCACAGCCTGGTCATCGTGGAGTCTCCCGCGAAGGCCAAAACCATCGGAAAATACCTGGGCAAGGACTTTGAGGTCACCGCCTGCATGGGCCACCTGCGGGACCTGCCCAAGAGCGTGCTGGGCGTGGACCTGGAGCACGACTTCGAGCCGGTCTACCAGCCCATCAAGGGCAAGGAGGACATCATCTCCGCCCTGAAAAAATCCGCCAAGAGCGCCGACATGGTGTATCTGGCCACCGACCCGGACCGGGAGGGGGAGGCCATCTCCTGGCACCTCAAGCAGCTTTTGAACCTGCCGGACGAAAAGACCCGGCGGGTGACCTTCAATGAGATCACCAAGAAGGTGGTCCAGGAGAGCATCCAGGCCCCCCGGGACATCGACCAGAACCTGGTGGATGCCCAGCAGGCCCGCCGCATCCTGGATCGGATCGTGGGCTATGAGCTCAGCCCCCTGCTGTGGAAGAAGATCCGCCGGGGCCTCTCCGCCGGGCGGGTCCAGTCCGTGGCCACCCGGATGGTGGACGACCGGGACCGGGAGATCGCGGCCTTCCAGCCGGAGGAGTACTGGACCCTGGACGCCAATCTCCTGGGCAGCGATCTCAAGAAGATCCCCTTCGCCGCCCGCTACCACGGCAAGGACGGCAAGAAGGCGGAGCTCAAGTCCGCCGCCGAGGTGGACGCCGTGGTCCGTGAGACGGAGAACGCCGCCTTTACGGTCAAGAGTGTCAAACGCACCGACAAGCAGCGCAGCCCCTCGCCGCCCTTCACCACCTCCACCATGCAGCAGGAGGCGTCCCGGAAGCTCTCCATGACGCCCCGGCGGACCATGGCCATCGCCCAGCAGCTCTACGAGGGCGTGGACATCGAGGGCGAGGGCTCCGTGGGCCTCATCACCTATATGCGTACCGACTCCCTGCGGATCAGCGAGGAGGCCATTGCCGCCACCAAGCAGTTCATCCTCAGCCGGTACGGCCGGGACTACTATCCCCCCCAGGCCCACCGCTACAAGGCAAAGGCCAATGCCCAGGACGCCCACGAGGCCATCCGCCCCAGCAACGTGGAGTGGACCCCGGAGCAGCTGAAAAAAGACCTGACCGGGGAGCAGTACCGGCTCTACAAGCTGATCTGGAGCCGGTATGTGGCCTGCCAGATGGCCAACGCCGTCTACGACAGCGTCTCCGTGGACATTGACGCCGCGGGCCACAGCTTCCGCTCCAGCTCCTCCAGCCTGAAATTCTCCGGCTACACCGCCGTGTACGAGGAGGGCAAGGACGAGGAGAAGGAGGAGAAGGAGTCGCCCCTGCCGGCCCTGCGGGAGGGGGAGATCCTGACGCTCAAGGACTTCTCCCGGGATCAGCACTTCACCCAGCCCCCGGCCCACTACACCGACGCCACCCTCATCCGCGCCATGGAGGAGCAGGGCATCGGCCGGCCCTCCACCTACGCGCCCACCGTGTCCACCATTCTGGACCGGGAGTATGTGATGAAGGAGGGCAAGTATCTCCACATCACCAACCTGGGCCGGGTGGTGACGGAGCTGATGAAGGACAAATTCACCGACATTGCCGATCTGAAATTCACCGCCCACATGGAGCAGAAGCTGGACTCTGTGGAAGAGGGTGCCACGCCCTGGAAGAGCGTCCTGCGGGACTTCTACGGGGACTTTGACCGGGATCTCAAGCAGGCGGAGAAGGACCTGGATGGCGTGCGCATCAAGGTGCCCGACGAGGTCAGCGAGGAGATCTGCCCCGAGTGCGGGCGGAATCTGGTGGTCAAGTCCGGCCGGTTCGGCCGCTTCCTGGCCTGCCCGGGCTATCCTGAGTGCAGCTTCACCATGCCGTTGGTGGTGGAGATGCCGGGCCGCTGCCCCAAGTGCGGCGGCCGGCTGATGAAGCGCACCGGCACCAGCAAAAAGACCAACAAGCAGTACACCTACTACTGCTGCGAGCATATGAACAGCCGGGATGAGAGCGCCAAGTGCGACTTCATGACCTGGGACGTGCCGGTGAAGGACGACTGCCCGGTCTGCGGCCAGACCATGTTCAAAAAGGCCGGCCGGGGCTTCAAGCGGCCCTTCTGCATCAACCCCGCGTGCAGCAACTTCCTGCCGGAGGAGAAGCGGGGCTACCCCAAGAAAAAGACCGAGGACGCTGAGACGGCTCCCGATGGGGAGCAGGACGGCGCGCCGGCAGCCGAAAAGGCTGCGGCGAAAGAGACCGCTGCCAAGACTGCGAAAAAGCCCGCGGTGAAAAAGACGGCCGATAAGACCGCTGCGACCAAGACCACGGCGAAAAAGACGGCATCCAAGGCTGCGGCTGCCAAGACTGCCGCGAAAAAGTCGGCGGCCAAGACTACCGGAACCAAAACCGCCGCGAAAAAATCCGCCGCCAAGAAAGACGCCTCCCAGGCGTGACCCCCGGCGGACCCGCCCCCGCCGGGGGCGGGAAATGCGAGAGAGAGGGACGAGCCAATGGAAGTGACAGTGATCGGCGCGGGCCTGGCCGGCAGCGAGTGTGCCTGGCAGCTGGCCCGGCGCGGCGTCCATGTGACGCTGCGGGAGATGAAGCCGGAGAAGAGGACCCCCGCCCACACCACAGCGGATTTCGCGGAGCTGTGCTGCTCCAACTCCCTGCGCTCCGATCAGCTGGAAAACGCCGTGGGCCTTTTGAAGGAGGAGCTGCGGCGGCTGGACAGCCTGATCCTCGCCTGCGCCGACGCCACGAAGGTGGAGGCAGGCGGCGCCCTGGCGGTGGACCGCCACGGCTTCGCCGCCCTGGTGACGGAGAAGATCCGCTCCCACCCCAATATCACCGTGGTGCCCGGTGAGGTGACGGAGATCCCCGAGGGGGAGGTGGTGATCGCCTCCGGCCCCCTGACCTCCGACGCCCTGGCGGAGCGCTTACAGGTCCTGCTGGGGGAGGACAGCGCCCTCCATTTCTTCGACGCCGCGGCCCCTCTGGTGGCCGCCGACAGCGTGGATATGGACAGGGCCTGGATGGGTTCCCGGTACGACAGGGGCACTGCGGACTACGTGAACTGCCCCATGACCGAGGCGGAGTACGACGCGTTCTGGCAGGCCCTGACCGCGGCGGAGGAGGCCCCGGTCCACGGCTTTGAGGACAAGCAGGTCTTTGAGGGCTGTATGCCGGTGGAGGTCATGGCCCGCCGGGGCCACGACACCCTCTGCTACGGCCCCCTGAAGCCCCGGGGACTGAAGGACCCCCGCACCGGGCGGGAGCCCTACGCCGTGGTGCAGCTGCGGCGGGACAATGCCCAGGGGAGTGTGTACAATCTGGTGGGCTTCCAGACCCACCTGCGCTTCCCGGAACAGCGGCGGGTGTTCTCCATGATCCCCGCCCTCCACGACGCGGAGTTTCTGCGCTACGGCGTCATGCACCGCAACACCTTCCTGAATTCTCCCCGGCTGCTGGACCGGTACTACCGGCTGAAAAGCGCGCCCCGCATCTCCTTCGCCGGGCAGATGACCGGCGTGGAGGGGTATGTGGAGTCCGCCGCCTCCGGCTTCCTGGTGGGCGTGGAGACGGCCCGGCGCCTGCGGGGCCTGCCGCCGGTGAATTTTCCCCAGGAGACGGCCATCGGCGCCCTGGGGCTGTACGTGTCGGACACGTCCGTCACCGCCTTCCAGCCCATGAACATCAACTTCGGCATCATCCCGCCCCTGGATCACCGGGTCAAGGGCAAGCGCAACAAGAACGCGGAGTTGTCGCAGCGGTCCCTGGCCATCATCGAGCAGATAAAAGAGGAGGTCCTCGCATGAAGATCATCGTAGACGCCATGGGCGGCGACAACGCCCCCCAGGCCATCGTACAGGGCGCTCTGGACGCCCACCGCGCCCACGGGGTGGACATCATCCTGGTGGGCCGGGCGGAGGAGGTGCTGCGGGCCGTGGAGGCTTGCGGTGAGAAGAGCCTGCCCGCCGGCGTGGAGATCAAGGACGCCAAGGAGGTGGTGGAGATCGCCGACGATCCCGCCATGGCCTTCAAGCTCAAGCCGGACTCCTCCCTGACCGTGGGGCTGAACCTGCTCAAATCCGGTGCCGGGGACGCTTTCGTCTCCGCCGGATCCACCGGCGCCCTGCTCTCCGGAGCAACGCTGGTGGTCAAGCGCATCCGGGGCATCCGCCGGGCGGCCATGGGCCCCCTGGTGCCCACGGCCGCGGGCCAGGCGGTGCTGTGCGACTGCGGCGCCAACGCCCAGTGCACGGCGGAGTACCTGCTGCAATTCGCGTATCTGGGCAGCTTCTACGCCCAGCGGGTCCGGGGCATCCAGAGGCCCAAGGTGGGCCTTTTGAACATCGGCGCCGAGGAGGAAAAGGGCGACGACCTGCGCCACGAGGCCCTTGCCCTTTTGCAGGAGGCGTCTGACCAGGGCCGGATCAACTTCATCGGCAACGTGGAGGCCAACGACGCCATTATGGGCGCCGCCGACGTGCTGGTGGCCGACGGCTTCACCGGCAACGTGATGCTCAAGACCATGGAGGGAACGGCCAAGTTCCTGCTGAAGGAGCTGAAAAAGGCCATGACCGCCAAGACGCTCAACAAGCTGGCCGCCGGGGTGCTCAAGGGCGACCTGATGGAGATGAAGAAGCTGATGGACCCCGCCGAGGTGGGCGGCACGCCGTTTTTGGGCATCACCCGGCCCGTTATCAAGGCCCACGGCTCCTCCGACGCCCGGGCCATCGCCAGCGCGGTGCTGCGGGCCAAGGAGTACGCCGAGAGCGGATTCATCGCCGACGTGGAGGCCAACATCGACTACATGAAGGTCCGTATGGCCCCGGAAAAAATTTGATTTGCTATTGACACCGGGAAGGGTGTTGCCGTATGATTACCCCAGTAAGAACCGACCATAATCCATGAGGAGTGATCTGTATGTCCAACGAGGATATTTTTCAGACGATGAGGGACTTGGTGGCCGAGCAGTTCGGCATGGAACCCGACGAGGTGACCATGGAGACCGCCTTTGAATACGACCTGGGGGCCGACTCCGTGGACCTGGTGGAGCTGGTCATGGCCATGGAAGAGGAGTTCGAGCTGGGAATGGCCCAGGAGGACGAGGTGAAAGCCCTCAAGACCGTGGGCGACGCCGTCAATTACGTGGCGTCCAAGCTGAACAAGTAACGAAGCCGGAAACCCCGCTGACAGGCGGGGTTTCCTTATGGAGGAGACCGCCATGGAGGATCTGGAGAGAAAACTGGAGTACGTCTTTCACCGCCGGGAGCTGCTGGCGGAGGCCCTGAGCCACAGCTCTTACGCCAACGAGCACCGCGCCGCCGGGCTGCGGAGCAACGAGCGGCTGGAGTTTCTGGGGGACTCGGTACTGGGGTTCGTGACGGCGGAGTTTTTGTTCCGACAGCATCCGGACCTGCCGGAGGGCGACCTGACCCGGATCCGGGCGGCGCTGGTGTGCGAGCAGAGCCTGTACGAGGCCGCCCAGCGGCTGGACCTGGGCCGGCATTTGAAGTTGGGCCGGGGCGAGGAGGGCGGCGGCGGCCGCCGGAGGCCCTCCATTTTGGCCGACGCCATGGAGGCGGTCTTTGCCGCTGTGTATCTGGACGGCGGGATTGCTGCCGCCGACGCCTTGATCCACCGGCTGCTGCTGGATGCGGAGCGGGAAGAGGTGGTGGAGGAGCGCCGCCGGGACTACAAGACCGCTCTGCAGGAGCTGGTCCAGCGGACCCCCGGCACCGCCGTCACCTACCAGCTGGTAGAGGAGTCCGGTCCCGACCACTGCCGGGTCTTTGTAATGGAGGCCTTTGTGGGCGGCGTCAGCGCCGGCCGGGGTGAGGGCCGCAGCAAAAAGGAGGCCGAGCAGGCCGCCGCCCGGGCCGCTCTGAAGGCCCTGGGCGAGGAGTGACACCGTACGATGACCCGGAGCCGCCGGCTCCGGGTCATCTGTGTTTCACCCGGCATGTGCGGAAATATGACTGGAATTTGCCGCCTGTCCGTGCTATACTATACTCTACATGAGAATTTTAGGAGCGTGATGCATTTGTCGCTGCTGTCTGCTGTTTTGCTGGGCCTGGTCCAGGGTGTGGCGGAATTTCTGCCCATCTCCAGCTCCGGCCACCTGGCTATCGCGGAGCACCTGCTGGCCTTCGGGGCCATCGAGGTGCCGGATTTCTACGACGTCCTGCTGCACCTGGGCACCCTGGTGGCTGTGTTCATCGCCTACTGGCAGGATATCCGGGACATGATCCTGGAGCTGATCGACGGCGTCCGGGACCTGGCCCGCGGCACCACCCCCAACCCGGTGCCCCCCGCCCGGCGGATGATCCTGCTGATCATCGTGGGCACGCTGCCGCTGTTCATTGTGCTGCCGGTGAAGGATTTTGTAGAGAGCCTGGGCAACAGCCTGTACTTCGTGGCCGCAGCCCTGGTGGTCACCGGCTTTTTGCTCTTCGCCAGCGACCGGGTCCGCAAGGGCCGCAAGACGGAGAAAAACGCCTCCCTGGTGGATGTGCTGCTGGTGGGCGTGGCCCAGGCCATTGCCACCTGCCCCGGCATCTCCCGCTCCGGCACCACCATTACCGCCGGGTGCTTCGTGGGCTTTGAGCGGAAGTTCGCCGTGCGCTTTTCCTTTCTGCTGTCCATCCCCGCCATTCTGGGCGCCAACATCCTGAGCCTGAAGAGCGCGCTGGAGGGGGGGATCATCTGGGCCGACGTGCCGGTGTATCTGGTGGGCGTGGCCGTGGCGGCAGGTGTGGGGTATCTTTGCATCCGCCTGCTGCGGATGATCGCGGACAAGGGCCGTTTCGGCTGGTTTGCATACTACTGCTGGGCCGCCGGCGCGCTGACGCTGGTACTGGCCCTGCTGGGCAAATAATCATTTCCCTGGAGGTGTCACCGTGGCATCCACGACACGAAAGAAATCCACCACAACGAAAAAGAGCGGCGGCTCCTCCGCCCGCTCCGGCAGCAGGAGCCGACAGCCTCAGAAGCGCCCCGTCCGCCGGGAGGTGGGGGGCGCGGTGCTGCTGGTGGTGGCGCTGTGCGCGGCGGTCAGCTATTTCGGCGTCCAGGCCATCTTCCTCAACTGGCTGGCGCTGGTGCTCAAGGGGCTGTTCGGGTACGGCTACTGGCTGTCCTTCCCGGCCCTTTTGATGGCGTCGCTGATCCTGCTGCTGCACCGGGGGCGCCCCGTGCGGCTGCGGGTCACCTGCGCGCTGCTGCTGCCGCTGCTGACCGGAGCCCTGGGACATATGCTGCTGGCCAAGGAGGCCTATGAGCCCGGCTTTGGGGTGCTGAAGGCCCTGTGGACCGACGGCGTGGCCCTCCAGAGCGGCGGCGCCGTGTCCGGGTCCCTGGCGGTGGGCTTCGTGGCGGTGTTCTCCAAATATGCAGCCCTGCCCATCTTCGCGCTGCTGCTGGTCATCGCACTGATGATCGCCCTGCGCCTGACACCGGCGGCGCTGTGGGAAAAGCTCCGGGAGCGGCCCCAGTACGAGCCGGAACCGGAGCCGGAGCCCGCCAAGACCCCGGCCATCCGCCTGTCGGCTCCGGAGCCGGTCCGCCGCAGCGAGCCGGAGCGGCCCAAGCCCCAGATTGACTTCCCCCTGGACGACGCCCCCGCCGCCGGGAGCTCCGGCGAGGACCTGACCCCGCCGGAGCAGGAGAAGAAGGAGGGCCGGTTCACCAGCTTCTTCCGGCATAAATCCGACCAGCAGAAGACTCCGGATCAGGTCCTCTCCGGCGGGGAGCCCGCTGCCAAACCGGCAGACAGGCAATCAGCCGCCCCGGCCCGGGAGGCGGAGCGCGCTCCGGAGGAGAAGCCCGCCGCCCAGTCGGCCCCGGCCCCCGCGCCCCTGGCGTCGGAGCCTGCCTCCGGCAAGAAGGCGGCCGCCCGGGAGGTGGCCGCCGCCACCGCCGCCGTCACGGCGGAGATCGAGCAGAAGATGGCGGAGGAAGAGGACGCCTATCAGTTCCCGCCCATCACCCTTCTGCAGCAGAGCCGGGGCGAGAACCACATCGAGGCTGGCGCCGAGCTGCGCAACAACGCCCGGCGTCTGTCGGAGACTCTGGTGAGCTTCGGCGTGGACGCCACGGCCGGCGACGTGGTCCACGGTCCCTCTGTCACCCGGTATGAGTTCGTACTGGACCAGGGCGTCAAGCTCAGCAAGATCACCAATCTGGCCGACGACATCGCCCTGGCCCTGGGCGCCTCCGGCGTGCGCATCGCCCCCATCCCCGACAAGATCTCCGTGGTGGGCATCGAGGTACCCAACAAGCAGGTGACGCCGGTGCTGATCCGGGATGTGATTGAGTCCCGGGAATTCACGGACCACAGATCCGGCACTGCTTTTGCCCTGGGCCGGGACATCGGCGGCCGCAACGTCATCGGGGACATTGAGAAGCTGCCCCATGTGCTGATTGCCGGCACCACCGGTTCCGGTAAGTCCGTGTGCACCAACTCGCTGATCATCAGCCTCCTGTATAAATCCACCCCTGACCAGGTCCGCTTTATCATGGTGGACCCCAAGATGGTGGAGTTGGCGCCCTACAACGGCATCCCCCACCTGCTGATCCCGGTGGTGACGGATCCCAAGAAGGCCGCCGGCGCCCTCCAGTGGGCGGTGTTCGAGATGATGAAGCGGTACAAGATCTTCTCCGAAAACGGCGTGAAGAAGCTGGAGGAGTTCAACAAGCTGGCCCGGGGCCGGGAGGATCTGGAGACCATGCCCAGCGTGGTGGTGGTCATCGACGAGCTGGCCGATCTGATGCTGGTGGCCGCCAAGGAGGTGGAGGAGTCCATCTGCCGGGTGGCTCAGATGGGCCGCGCCGCCGGCGTTCACCTGGTCATCGCCACTCAGCGGCCCTCCGCCGACGTGATCACCGGCCTCATGAAGGCCAACATCCCCAGCCGCATCGCCTTCGCCGTGGCCTCCTCTCTGGAGTCCCGGATCATTCTGGATACCACCGGCGCGGAAAAGCTGGTGGGCCGGGGCGACATGCTCTACGCTCCTCTGGGCGCCGGAAAGCCCCAGCGGGTCCAGGGCTGCTTCATCTCTCCCGAGGAGATCGAGCAGGTGGTGGCCTTTGTCAAGCAGTCCGGCGAGGCCCGGTACGACGACGAGGTCATCGCCAAGATCGAGGAGAGCATCCAGGAAAAGGACAGCAAGGGCAATGGCCGCGGCGCCGCCCCGGCGGAGACCGGCGAGGAAGAGGGCGACGAGCTGCTGCCCGCCGCTGTGGAGGTGGTCCTGGAGACGGGACAGGCCTCCGTGTCCATGCTGCAGCGGCGGCTGAAGCTGGGGTATTCCCGGGCCGCCCGCCTGGTGGACCAGATGGAGGAGCGGGGCATCGTGGGTCCCTTTGAGGGCTCCAAGCCCCGGCAGCTGCTCATCACCCGGGAGCGGTGGCAGGAGCTGCAGATGGGCGCCGCAGAACAGCCGGAGGCCCCGCCGCCCTGGGAAGAGGACCAGGCATGAGCGGAAACGCTTGACAAATGGAACCGAAGCGGTATAATAAAAACCGATAAACGCGATGACAAAGCCAGCTTTCCGAAACAGGCTCCAAGCGAGAGGGGACCGGTGCAAGCCCTCAGCCCACGCCGGAGAGCAGCCACTTTGGAGCAGCCCGCGAGGAGCGGGACGATTCGCCCCCGTTACCGGGCGGCATGAGATGCCCGCCGCCGGCGGTGGGCAGATCAGGGTGGTATCGTGGAAGATCCTTTCGCCCCTGACGCTTGTCAGGGGCGTTTTTTTATCCCCGGGCCAACCGGACCGTATTTGAAAATCAAGACCAAGGAGGTCGTTCCTATGAAATTTTCCAGTAAGATCGTCGCCTGTGAGCTCTCTCCCATTCGGAAGTTCCACCCCTATGTCCTGGCGGCGGAGGCCAAGGGCCGCACCGTCCACCACCTGAACATCGGCCAGCCGGACATCGAGACGCCGAAGGTGTTTTTCGACGCGGTGAGCAATTTCGGCAAGTCTGTCCTGGAGTATGCCCCTTCCACCGGCGTGGAGTGCTATCTGGAGGCGGTGCGGGATTACTACATCAACCTGGGCTTCCCCATCACCTGCGATGACATCATGGCCACCCACGGCGGCAGCGAGGCCCTGGAGATCATCCTCTCCTGCATCCTGGAGGACGGGGACGAGATCCTGATTCCCGAGCCCTACTATCCCAACTACGCTACCTTTGTGGGTGTCACCGGCGCCTCCATCCGCGCCATCCCCACCTCTCCCGAGGCCGGCTACCGCTACGCCACCCGGGAGCAGATCGAGCCCCTCATCAATGAACACACCCGGGCCATCCTGGTGACCAATCCCGGAAACCCCACCGGCGTGGTCCTCAACCGTCAGGAGATGCGGCTGCTGGCGGACATCGCCAAGGAGCACGAGCTCTTCCTCATCAGCGACGAGGTGTACCGGGAGATCGTCTACACCGGCGAGAAGCTCAGCTCCATGCTGGAGTTCACCGACGCGGCGGAAAACGTGGCGGTGGTGGACTCCGTGTCCAAGCGCTTCTCCTCCTGCGGCGCCCGGGTGGGCGCGCTGATCTCCCGCAACAAGGAGCTCATGGCCCAGGCCATGAAGATCTGCCAGGGCCGCCTGTGCGCCGCCACGCTGGACCAGGTGGGCGCCGCTGCCATGTACCGCCAGCTGCCCGCGTCCTACTACACTGCCGTCCGGGAGGAGTATCAGCGCCGCCGGGACACGGTGGTGGAGAGCCTCGCCAAGATTCCCGGCGTCCAGTTCAGCCACCCCGACGGGGCCTTCTACGTGATGGCCACCCTGCCGGTGGACGACGCGGAGACATTGCAGTACTTCCTGCTGGAGGAGTTCGAGGACCACGGCGAGACTGTCATGTACACCCCGGCGGAGTCCTTCTACGTCACGCCTGGCAAGGGCCGCAACGAGATCCGCATCGCCTACGTCACCAATCCCGCGGAGCTCTCCCGCTCCATTGAGCTGCTGGGCCTGGGCATTGCTGCCTACAACAGCCGCAGGAAATAAGCAGAAAACGACCGGCGCCCTGCTTTTTAGCAGGGCGCCGGTTTTGCGTCTATGGAATCCAGCGGCACCGGTCCAGGTCCACGGTGCCGTCGGAGCGGAAGGGTATGCCCTCCGCCTCCAGCAGCGCCCGCTGGGTGCCGGGGGCCAGGCGGTCGAAGGCGGTCTTGGTGCCGCCGAACCGGTCCACCACCCGGTGGCAGGGGACTGCGGGGTCCCGGCAGGCGGCCATGGCGTATCCGGTGATCCGGGCGCCCCGGACCAGGCCCGCCGCCCGGGCCACCTGGCCATAGGTGGCCGCCTGTCCGGCGGGGATCTGCCGTACGACCTGGTAGATGCGCTCGAAGGTGCCTCCGCTCACCGCTCCCCCACCTCGTACAGGTCCGTCCGCCGGGCGGAGAGGATGGGCAGCTGGGTCCGGACGGCCTCCACGCGGTCAAGGTCCAGATCGGCGTACAGCGTGGTCGCCTCCGCCCCGGCCCGGCACAGGACCGTGCCCCAGGGATCCACGGCGATGGAGTTGCCGTAGGACACGTAGGCCCCTGCCTCGTCCCGGGCGGGGGCGACGCCCACGGTGAAGCACTGGTTGTCCACGGCCCGCTGGCGGAACAGCAGCTCCCAGTGGGCCGGGCCGGTGGTCATGTTGAAGGCCGCCGGTACGAAGATCACTCTGGCGCCCCGCAGGCACATGCACCGGGCCAGCTCCTCGAACCGAAGGTCGAAGCAGATGCAAAGACCCATGGTGCCGAATTTCGTCTCGAAGGTGGTGATGGAATCGCCGGGGGAGAAGGTGTCGGACTCCTTGAACCGCTGCCCGCCGGGCACATCGATGTCAAAGAGGTGGGCCTTGCGGTGCCGGGCCAGCTGGGCGCCGTCGGGGGCATAGACGAAGCAGGTGTTGTAGACTCTGCCGTTCTCCAGCTCCGGGATGGAGCCGCCGACTACATACATTCCCGTCTCCGCCGCCGTTTGGGACAGCATGGCCTGGGCGGGCCCGCCCGCCTCCTCACCATAGGGGCGGAAGCAGCGGTTTTCATAGGGGCAGCAGAACATCTCCGGCAGGACGGCAATATCCGCCCCTCCGGCCGCCGCCTGACGGAGCTTTTCGGCGGCGGTGCGGAGATTTCCCTCCCGGTCCGCCGTCACCGGCATCTGGATCAGTGCTACGCGCATGAATGATTCCTCCATTCCGCCGCATTAAACGGCGCAGATTTATTTCCCGGCGTACTCCCGCAGTATCAGCTCCGTGGCGCCGCCGTCGGGGGAGCGGACCAGCCGCTTCACCTTTGGATGGCCTCGGTACTCGGCATCCAGAAAGTCCCGCAGGGCGGTGCCGCCGTGACAGCCGTGGATCAGCCGCAGGCGGTAAGTGCCGCCGCCTGCCCGGCGCAGCAGGGCGTCCACGGTGATTTTGGCCTGATAGGTGTTTTTCCCGTGGAGGTCCGCCGTGATGACCCCGGGACCGGCGTCAAAGACCCGCATATCCGGCACCCCCTCTCCCGCTTCCGGCCCGCTGCGGCGGGCCCGTTTCTCTGATTGTAACACGGGGGTGGATGTGATACAATGCAGAAAAACGCAAGGAGGCGCACCATGGCAGTTTACACCGAGACAAAAACCTATCACACCAAGGCCCACATGGGTATGATCGACGTGACGGAGGACTTCCAGCACGCGGTGACGGAGGCCTGCCGCCTGCACGGCATCTCCGCCGGCATCATCACCGGCTTCACCACCGGCGGCGTGGCGGGCCTGACCACGCTGGAGTTCGAGCCGGGCATCGTCCACCACGATCTGAAGGAGGCCCTGGACGTATTCTCTCCTTATCTGGATGAGCATGGCCGCGTGATCCCCTACCAGCACCACAACACCTGGCACGACGACAACGGCTCCTCCCATATCAAGTCTGCCCTGCTGTCCCCCTTCATCACGGTGCCCTTTGTAAATGGAAAGATCACGGTAGGCCCCTGGCAGAACCTGACGCTGGTGGAGTGCGATACCCGGGACCGGGTCCGGGACATCGTGTTCCAGGTCATGGGGGAGTGAGCTGCATTTTTGCACATTGACGAAGAAAACCCGGAAAAACAGCTTGCATTTTGTGCAGGGTTGTGGTATCCTACCTCTGCTGCTGTAAATGGCATTGCCGCTTTAAAGGGGCAAATAGTAAAGGAGGCCGCGACATGGACAACCGGCTGGAAAAGAAATACGGACTGCCCACCGCCGTGTGCATGGTGGTGGGCATCGTCATTGGCTCCGGCGTATTTTTCAAGGCGGAGACGGTGCTGAACAAAACGGGGGGCAACATGCCGCTGGGCATTTTGGCCTGGGGGATCGTGGGTGCCATCATGATCATCTGCTCCTACGTATTCGCCACGATGGCTACCCGGTATGAGAAGGTCAATGGCCTGGTGGACTATGCCGAGGCCACCATGGGCCGCCGGTACGCCTATAACGTGGGCTGGTTCATGGCGGTGCTGTACACCCCCTGTCTGGTATCAGTGCTGGCCTGGATCTGCGCGCGGTACTTCTGCGTGCTGATCGGCTGGCAGGACCGGATTACCAGCGGCGCCTGCATGACCATCGCGGCGCTGTTTTTGTGCCTGGACTATACGCTCAACGCGCTCTCTCCCCGGCTGGCGGGCAAATTCCAGGTGTCCACCACCGTCATCAAGATGGTGCCCCTGGCGCTGATGGCCCTGGTGGGCACGGTGATCGGCCTTGCCAACGGTCATATGGCGGAGAACTTCGCCACCATGTCCACTGCCTCTATCTCCACCGGCCAGGGCCTTATGGCCTCCACTGTGGCGGTGGCCTTTGCCTACGAGGGCTGGATCCTGGCCACCTCCATCAATGCCGAGCTGAAGGACGCCAAGCGCAATCTCCCCCGGGCGCTGATCCTGGGCTCCTTTATCGTGGTGGCCACCTATATCCTCTATTATATCGGCCTCAACGGCACCGTTACCACCGAGGAGCTGATGGCCAGCGGCGAGGCTGCCGCCAAGATGGCCTTCCAGCGGCTGCTGGGGCCCGTGGGCGGCGTGGCGGTATTCGCCCTGATCGTGGTGTCCTGCGCGGGTACGCTGAACGGCCTGATGCTCTCCTGCTGCCGGGGAATGTACGCCCTGGCTGTCCGGGGGGAGGGCCCCCGGCCGGACCTTTTCTCCCAAGTGGACCCGGTGACCAACATGCCCACCAACTCCGCCATCGTCAGCCTGGGGCTGGACGCGGTCTGGCTGCTGTTCTTCTACGGCGCCAACCTGGACAGCGGGTGGTTCGGCCCCTTCTGCTTCGACAGCTCCGAGCTGCCGATCATCACGCTGTACGCCATGTATGTGCCCATGTTCATCCAGTTCATGCGCAAGGCGAAGGATCTGAATGGCTTCCGCCGCTTCGTGATGCCGGCCCTGGGCCTTTGCGGCTGCGGCTTCATGGTGTATGCCGCCTTCGCCGGCTACGGCAAAACGGTGTGGTTCTACCTCATCATCTACGCCGTGGTCATGGTGGTAGGCAACCTGCTCTACCGCCGGAAAGCGGATTGATCCGTAAAATTTTCAGAAAAAATTGGCTGGTTTGCCCCTTGACTTTCCGCGCAAGATGGGATATCATGCCCCATAGACAAAAGGGAGTAGCTGGCACAGCAATGTGTATCCAATGGCGTCAGTACGGGTGAAAACCCCGCTTTTGGATGGAAACGGCGAGACTTTTGCATCAATGCGGTGGCATTGGCGCAAAAGCCTCGCCTTTTTGATTGCCGCCGGGAAAGAGGGAAGCTATGGAAGGGAAAAAGGAGTTTTGGCAGCGCAGCCGGGTGGAGCTGTTCCGGGATCTGGAGAGCTCTGAAAGCGGCCTTACCGCCGACCAGGCCGCCAGGCGGCTGGAGCAGTACGGCCCCAATGAGCTGCGGGAGGAGGGCCGCAAGAGTGTGGCGCGGATCTTCCTGGAGCAGTATGCGGATTTTCTGGTGATCATTTTGATCCTGGCGGCGGCGGTGTCCGCGGTGCTGGGGGATGTGGAGAGCACCATCGTCATTCTGGTGGTCATCACCATGAACGCCATTTTGGGTACGGTCCAGACCGTGAAGGCCACGGCCTCCCTGGACAGCCTCCGGCAGATGTCCGCCCCCACGGCCAAGGTCCTGCGGGACGGCCATCTCATCCAGATCCCCGGCCGGGACGTGGTGCCCGGCGACGTGGTGGCCCTGGAGGCCGGCGACGCGGTCTGCGCCGACGGGCGGCTGCTGGAGTGCGCCAGCCTCAAGTGCGCTGAGAGCGCCCTGACCGGCGAGAGCCTGCCGGTGGAGAAAGAGTTGGGTGAGATCGCCGGGGAGGTGCCCCTGGGCGACCGGAAGAACATGGTGTTCTCCGGCAGCTTCGTCACCTACGGCCGGGGGCAGTTCCTGGTGACCGGCACCGGCATGCACACGGAGATGGGCAAGATCGCCGCTCTGCTCAAGAGCACCGAGGAGAAGAAAACGCCCCTCCAGGTGAGTCTGGACCAGTTTGGCCGCAAGCTCTCCATTGGCATTTTGATCATCTGCGCCGCGATTTTTGCCGTTAGCGTCTTTTTGCGCAAGGAGGATGTGGTCAATGCCTTCGTCTTTGCCGTGGCCCTGGCGGTGGCGGCCATCCCCGAGGCTCTGAGCTCCATCGTCACCATCGTCCTCTCCTTCGGCACCCAGAAGATGGCCCGGGAGAATGCCATCATCCGCAAGCTCCAGGCAGTGGAGGGCCTGGGCAGCGTGTCTGTGATCTGCTCCGACAAGACCGGCACCCTGACCCAGAACAAGATGACTGTTAAGGCCCTCTATACCGGCGGCAAGATCATCCGGGCGGAGGAGGCGGACTTCCGCGATCCCGTTCAGGAGCCCCTGCTGCGGACGGCTCTGCTGTGCAGCGACGCCACTGTGGATGAGCACGGCGAGGTGGGCGATCCCACCGAGACGGCCCTGGTGCGCCTGGGCGAGGACTACGGCTTCGACGAGCTGGCCACTCGCAGCAAGTGGCCCCGGATCACAGAGATCCCCTTTGATTCCGACCGGAAGATGATGTCCACGGTCCACCAGCTCTCCGGGGGCCTTCTGATGGCCACCAAGGGCGCCGTGGACGTGCTGCTGGACCGGTGCGTCATCTCCGATGAGGAGCGGGCCCAGGTGGAGGCGGCCAACGAGCGCTTCTCCAGCCAGGGGCTGCGGGTCCTGGCCTTCGCCTGCCGGACGGTGACGAGCCCCGCCGTCAGCCTGGCCGATGAAAACGGACTGACGCTGCTGGGCCTCATTGCCATGATGGATCCGCCCCGTCCGGAGTCCAAAAAGGCCGTGGCGGAGTGTATCGCCGCCGGTATCCGGCCCATCATGATCACCGGCGACCACAAGGTCACCGCCGCTGCCATCGCTAAAGAGATCGGCATTTTGACCGAGGGCACCGAGGCGGTGGAGGGCGCTGTTATCGACAAGATGAGCGACGAGGAGCTCCAGGCCTTCGTCCCCAAGGTCAGCGTCTACGCCCGGGTGTCCCCGGAGCACAAGATCCGTATCGTTCGGGCCTGGCAGGAGCGGGGGAGCCTGGTGGCTATGACCGGCGACGGCGTCAACGACGCCCCGGCATTGAAGCAGGCGGATATCGGCGTAGCCATGGGTGTCACCGGTACGGAGGTGGCCAAGGACGCCGCCGGCATGGTGCTGACGGACGATAACTTTGCCACCATCGTCCAGGCGGTGAAGAACGGCCGCAACGTCTACGCCAACATCAAGCGCTCCATCCAGTTCCTGCTCTCCGGCAACGCCGCCGCCATCATCACGGTGCTGTACGCGTCGCTGCTGGCCCTGCCGGTGCCCTTTGCGGCAGTGCACCTGCTGTTCATCAACCTGCTGACCGACTCCCTGCCCGCCATCGCCCTGGGCCTGGAGCCCCACACCGACGCCGTCATGCGGGAGAAGCCCCGCCCCCGGGAGGAGGGCATCCTGACCCGGGACTTCCTCACCAGCGTGGTGGTGGAGGGCGCGGTGATCGCTGCCGCCGTCATTACCGCCTTCCATCTGGGGCTCAGCGCCGGCGGCGCGGCCCTGGGCAGCACCATGGCCTTTGCCACGCTGTGCCTCAGCCGCCTGTTCCACGGGTTCGACTGCAAGTCCGTCCGGCCGGTGTTGCTGACCCGGCGGTTCTGGGACAACCGCTTTTTGCTGGGCGCCTTTGCCGTGGGCGTGGTGCTGCTGGGTGCAGTGCTGCTGATCCCGCCTCTGGAGCCGCTGTTCCAGGTGGCGGCACTGTCCGCCGGTCAGGTGGGCATCATCGTGGGACTGTCCTTCGGCAGCATGCTGGTGATCCAGCTGCTCAAAGCTCTTCTGCACGGAAAACGTGCGTAAATCTTCTGAAAATTGCCGGCCGGAGGGGATTTCCCCTCCGGCCGGTGCCGCTTTTTCAGGGGCTTCCCTTTTTGGCGGTTTTTGCGTATAATAAGGGTAAAAGAGGAGGCGGGGCCGTGATCAATTCCACACTGTGCTATCTGGAGCGGGGGGACGAATACCTGATGCTCCACCGGGTCAAGAAAGCCCGCGACCTCAACCGCGACAAGTGGATCGGCGTGGGCGGCAAGTTCCTGGAGGGGGAGAGCCCCGAGGACTGCATTCTCCGGGAGACCTGGGAGGAGACGGGCCTGACCCTGACCGATTACCGCTATCGGGGGCTGGTGACCTTTGTGTCTGACCAGGCGCCCACGGAATACATGCATCTGTTCACCGCCACCGGCTGGACCGGCACGCCCCACCCCTGTGACGAGGGGGAGCTGGCCTGGATCAAAAAGGCGGACCTGCGCAGCCTCCCCATGTGGGAGGGGGACAAGATCTTTCTGGACCTGCTGGACCGGGATGTGCCCTTTTTCTCGCTGAAGCTGTGCTACGAGGGCGACCGGCTGACCGGTGCGGTGCTGAACGGCAGCGCGCTGCGCTGAAGAGCGGACAAGAGGAGGAGACGACATGAGCGGAAAGCTGTTGCTGTTCGGGTTTGACACGCTGCCGGCGGTGCTGGCGGTGGAGTCCGCTGTGGGCCCCCTGGGGGCTGAGGTGGTGCCGGTGGCAAAGGCGGACTACAACAAGACCCTAGCGGTGCTGGCGGGACTGGACGACGATCCCGGGGCCGCCCTGCCCTATGCCGGCGGGCCTCTGGGAGGACGGATGCTGGTGCTGTGCGGCCTGGAGGACCGGCTGGACGCCCTGCTGCCGGCCCTGGCCGGGGCGGGCGCGGGGCCGGAGTGCCTGAAAGCGGTTCTCACGCCCCACAACCGCAGCTGGAGCGTCCTGCGGCTCCACCGGGAGCTGCTGCGGGAGCGGCAGGCCATGGAGGGCCGGGCATGAGGCTGCTGATCTCCGCGTGCCTTTTGGGTTGCCGCTGCCGGTACGACGGGGCCTCCAAGGCCCACCCTCTGGCGGCGGCCCTGGCGGAGCGGCATGATCTGGTGCCGGTGTGCCCCGAGCAGCTGGGGGGCCTGGCCACGCCCCGCCCCCCTGCCGAGCGGCGGGGCGAGGCGGTTGTGACCGCCGCCGAGCTGGATGTGACAGAACAGTACCGCCGGGGTGCGGAGGAGGCGCTGACCCTGTGCCGCTTTTTCGGCTGTGAGGCCGCGGTGCTGAAGGAGCGCAGCCCCTCCTGCGGCCACGGGCGGATCTATGACGGTACCTTCACCGGCACATTGACCGCCGGGGACGGTGTCGCAGCGGAACTGCTGGCAGCTCAGGGGCTGGCGGTATATGGAGAATCCCAAATATCCGAACTGCTGAAATGACGAGGTCATACCACCTCGTCATTTTTTACAATTTTCTGCCGAGATTTTATGGGGCTCTCATGGAAAACCAGACTTGCAAAGGGAAGGAGGCTTCTGTATAATGAGGCAAATGACGGAGGAGGGAACACCATGCTGGCTTATCATCACCTGACGGCGGATCGGGCGGCGGTGTCCTCTTATTCCCATTTTCTCTTTTGACCGGCCAGGGGGCCGGTATTTTTTTGCCCGTGTTGTGAGAAGAGAACCCAATGAGTGAGAGGAGAAAACAAATGAACGAAAAAACTGCCGCTTCCCAGGCCCCCATCCGGGACGCCCGAACCCTGGGCGTGCCCAAAATGCTGATCCTGGGCCTCCAGCATATGTTCGCCATGTTCGGCGCCACGGTGCTGGTGCCCATCCTGGTCCAGAGCTACGGTCTGCCCCTGTCCATCCAGACCACGCTGTTTTTCGCCGGCTTCGGCACCCTCTTTTTCCATGTGTGCACCCGGCTGAAGGTCCCCGCCTTCCTGGGCTCCTCCTTCGCCTTCCTGGGCGGCTTCCAGGCCATGGCGGAGATGGACGCCGGCATCTACGCCACCATGGAGGCCTCTGAAAAACTCCAGTACACCTGCGGCGGCATTGTGGTGGCGGGCCTTCTGTATGTGGTGCTGGCCCTGGTCATCAAGGCCGTGGGCGTCCACCGGGTCATGCACTACCTGCCCCCCGTGGTCACCGGCCCCATCATCATCCTGATCGGATTGAACCTGGCCCCCTCCGCCGTGTCCAACGCCTCCACCTGCTGGTGGCTGGCCCTGGTGGCCATGGCCATCATCATTGTGGCCAATATCTGGGGCAAGGGCATGATCAAGATCATCCCCATCCTGCTGGGCGTGGTGGGGTCCTATGTGGTTGCCCTGGTGGCCGGCATGGTGGACTTCTCCGGTCTGGCGGACACCACGCTTCTCAGCGGCATGAATCCCATCCTGGGCTTCCAGCCCTTTGTGACGAATTTCGGCGGAAGCGTGGCGAAGTTTGATATTTCCGCCATCCTGGTCATGGCTCCCATCGCCATCGCCTCCATGATGGAACACATCGGCGATATGTCCGCCATCTCCGCCACGGTGGGCGAGAACTTCATCGAGGACCCGGGCCTGCACCGGACCCTCATCGGCGACGGCGTCGCCACCTCCCTGGCGGGCCTCTTCGGCGGCCCCGCCAACACCACTTACGGCGAGAACACCGGCGTGCTGGTGCTCTCCCGGGTCCACGATCCCCGGGTGGTCCGGCTGGCCGCCATCTACGCGGTGGTGCTGTCCTTCTCTCCGGCCTTTGCCTATCTGGTCAACACCATCCCCGCGGCCATCATCGGCGGCGTCAGCTTCATCCTTTACGGCATGATCTCCGCCATCGGCGTGCGCAACGTGGTGGAGAACCAGGTGGACTTCACCAACTCCCGCAACCTTATCATCGCCGCCGTCATCCTGGTGTGCGGCCTGGGATTCAGCGGAGGACTGACCTTCCACGTGAGCGGCGCCTCCATCACCCTGACCTCTCTGGCCATCGCCGCCATCGCCGGCATTGTTCTCAACGCCATCCTGCCCGGCAACGACTTCCACTTTGGCAAGACCGCGACCTCCGACACCGCCGCCTCCCTGGGCCGGTATTGATCGGAAAATCTTCCCGTCTCCGGAGACCGCGGCCTCCGGAGACGTTTTTTGGAGAAAACAGCAAAAAATGCAGGTTTCCGGTTGACTTTTTTCCAATATTTTATATAATGTACAAGCAACTGAATCCATGATAGAGGCGCGGGCTTCAAAAGTACCGCCTCCCGACGGCAGGACACCGGGGAGGAGGGGAAAGGGGAGACCGCCGAGGCTTCGCTCCGTTGCCTGGCGGAGAGGGGCCGGGCCGCCGGAGAACATCCGCCGGACTGTCACCCCCAAGGTGGAGCGCTGTCATGACCCGTGGGAACCATATCGTGCCTGCGTGAAGCCATGATACCTTCATGGCTTCATTTTTTTGTGTAAGGAGAGAGAAAACATGAGACATCATCTGCGGCGACTGCTGCCCCTGCTGGCGCTGGTGCTGGTGCTGTGCGCGGCCATGGCCGTTCCGGCGGCGGCCAGCGATCCCACCGAGGAACCTGGCACCAAAATGATCGAGTGCCCCGACTGCGGCGCCTCCGGCGCCTGTATGGACTGCTACGGACTGGACCCGGAATGTGAAAGCTGCGGCGGCGAAAATGTCTGCGCCGCCTGCGGCGGCACCGGCTATGTGGAGTCCCCCAGCCATTTTTACAATACCTTCTGGGCTTTGGTGCCCCCCATCATTGCCATCGCCCTGGCGCTGATCACCAAGGAGGTGTATTCCTCCCTGTTCATCGGCATCCTGGCCGGCGGCCTGCTGTACTCCAACTTCTCCTTTGAGGGCACGGTCCTCCACGTGTTTGAGGACGGCATCGTCTCGGTGCTCTCCGACGGGTACAACGTGGGCATCCTGGCCTTCCTGGTGATCCTGGGCACTCTGGTGTGCCTCATGAACAAGGCCGGTGGCTCCGCCGCCTTCGGCCGCTGGGCCCAGCAGCACATCAAGACCCGGGTGGGCGCGCAGCTGGCCACCATCGTCCTGGGCATCCTGATCTTCATTGACGACTACTTCAACTGCCTGACCGTGGGCAGCGTCATGCGGCCGGTGACCGACAAGCACCGGGTCTCCCGGGCCAAGCTGGCCTACATCATCGACGCCACCGCCGCCCCGGTGTGCATCATCGCCCCCATCTCCTCCTGGGCCGCCGCTGTGGCGGGCTTCGCCGAGGACGGCCAGGGCCTGAACCTGTTCATCCGGGCCATCCCCTTCAACTACTACGCCATTTTGACCATCGTCATGATGGTGGGCATGGCCCTGATGAAGACCGAGTTCGGCCTCATGAAGAAGTTCGAGGACAACGCCCGGGAGACCGGCGACCTGTTCTCCGGCCCCAATCCCTACGCCATGATGGACGAGGAGATGGAGGAGGACAAGGGCCGTGTGCTGGACCTGGTGCTGCCCATCGTGGTGCTGGTGATCTGCTGCGTCATCGGCATGATCTACTCCGGCGGCTTCTTCTCCGGCGCCAGCTTCGTGGACGCCTTCTCCGGTTCCGACGCCTCCGTGGGCCTGCTGCTGGGCTCCGCCTTTGCCCTGGTGTTCACCGTCGTGTACTACATGGTCCGCCGGGCCATGTCCTTCCGGGACATGATGGGCTGCATCCCCGAGGGCTTCAAGGCCATGGTGCCCGCCATTTTGATCCTGACCTTCGCCTGGAGCCTCAAGGCCATGACCGACTCCCTGGGCGCCAAGTACTTTGTCCGGGACTTTGTGTGGAGCAGCGCCGCCGGCGTCCAGATGCTGCTGCCGGCCCTGGTGTTCGTGATCGGCTGCCTGCTGGCCTTTGCCACCGGCACCAGCTGGGGCACCTTCGGTATGCTGATCCCCATTGTCCAGAACGTGTTCCCCATGAACAACCCCCTGTCCATCGTGTGCATCTCCGCCTGCATGGCCGGCGCCGTGTGCGGCGACCACTGCTCTCCCATCTCTGACACCACCATCATGGCCTCCGCCGGCGCTCAGTGCGACCATGTCAGCCATGTGTCCACTCAGCTGCCCTACGCCATCACCGCCGCGGCGGTGAGCCTGGTCAGCTACATCTTCGCTGGCTTTGTGCCCAACGCCGTCATCGCCCTGCCGGTGTCCGTGGTGCTGATGCTGCTGACGCTGCTGGTGATCCGCAAGCTGGCCGGAAGAGCGGCCTGAGATCCCGCTGAAACAGGAAAAAGGAGCCGCCCTCTTAAGAGGGCGGCTCCTTTGCACATCGTCAGGCGTTGGGCTCCAAAGGCTGCACCGAGTAGTGCAGGGAGGCGGGGGAGTGGGGGTACTGGCGGCCGAATGCCCGGATGATCCGCTCGCAGACTCTGCAGCTGTTTTCGTAATTGGCCTGGGGCAGCATCAGGATGTACTGGGAGATACTGCAACGGGCGGCGATGTCGCCCTTTCGGAGGCTGGTGCGGATCAGCTCCTGGAGATTTTCCATGCACCGGTCCAGGCTCCGCTTGGGCAGCTCCTGGTTTTGATCGCCGGTGACGGAGAGCAGGCAGATATGGACCGCGTCACCGCTGCGGGCTACGGCCCGGGCTTCGGCGTGGTAGAGGACCTTGAAAAAGTCATAGTCGCAGAACAGCGCACCGGCGCTTCCCTCCGGCTCCCGCAACTGCTCCCGGAGCGTGATGATGGACACCGCCTTGTCATTGACGGTGCGCATGGCCTCCCGGTAGATGGCCCGGGTCTCGTCGGAGGGCATGATGCCGAAATTGTCAAAGAGCAGCTGACTCATGTCCTCGTAGACAGAGATGACCTCCTGCTGCCGGCCCAGGGTCAGCAGATCCTGCATCAGGTGCTGATAGAGCAGCTCATTGTAAGGCTCCACCACCACACTCTTGCGGCACAGCTCCGCTGCCTCCTCCAGGCGGCCGCGGCCCTCCAGCAGGGGAAGGACCTCCTGGACGGTCCGGATGTATAAATTGTGGAAGTAGGCGGAGATGGGCACCACCCAGGGTTCCGCCGACAGCTTGGGCAGAAAATCGCCTCCGTACAGAGCAAGGGCCTGGAGATCGGTCTCGAGACGGGCCTCCTCGTCCTCCTCGGACGCGCCCTTACGGCAGAGCGCCTCAAAATCGTCGGTATCCAGAGAAAAGGGGACCTCTTGGTTCCAGGCGTAAGTACCCTCCTGCCGCACAATGAGACTGTGTCCGGCGGAGCTGTCCAACTGATTGAGCAGGGAGCGCACCCGATGGAACATGGTTTTCAGCGCGTTGATGGGGTTGGAGCTGCGCTCCTCCTCGCCCCACAGAAGATCCGCCAGTTCCTCCTGAGAGATGGAACGGTTGCGGCAATAGATCATGTAGGCCATCAGCAGCCAGACTTTTCTGGAACGGTTATCGCTGTCGTTGATCTCTTTTCCGCCCAGGCGGATCGAGAAGCCGCCCAGCATCCGCACCTGCAGATCCGGGATCTCCATATGCCATCCCTCCTCTCCTGCTGGAAACTGATACGAGCAGATCAATATGGACATACGGATAGAATTATATAGTACAAGATACCACAAACCCCCGGGTGATGCAATGGAAAAAGCGTAAAAGTTACGTCAAAATGCAAAAAATGCGGAGGAATTCGAAAAAGTACTTCACTTTTTCCGGGGAACCTGCTATACTAAAACAGAATGAGACAGTCTGCCCCGGAGGGGCGGAAAGGAGAATCCCCTATGAAAAACTGGAAATTACGGGCGCTTGCGCTGTTGCTGCTGCTGTCCATGGCTCTGACCGGCTGTGCCGCCGGCACGGAAACCGAAGCGGCGGCCGGAGAAGAGGAAGCCTGGATCGACAGCGTGACGCTGGAAGAAGTGGATCTGGAGGACGAGGCGGTGGCCCTGGCGGCCTCCGCGGCTATCCCGGACACCATGCAGCCGGTGGCCTCCGGCACCCAGGTGAAAAAGAGCGATAAGGCCGTTATCGACTACTCCAACACCAGGGACGGCTATGTGATGGTCCAGTACACCGCTTCCACCAGCAAGCGGCTGAAGGCCCAGGTGAAGGGGCCCACCACTACCTATACTTATAACCTTACTGCCGGGGAGTGGGAAGTGTTCCCCCTGTCTGACGGCAACGGCTCCTATCAGGTGATCGTCTACGAGAACATCTCCGGCACCAAGTACTCCACGGTGACCTCCGTCAGTTTTCAGGTGACGCTGACGGACGAATTTGCGCCCTTCCTGCGGCCCAATCAGTACGTGGATTACGGCGTGGCCCCGAAGACTGTGGCCAAGGCGGCGGAGCTGACCGCAGGCAAGACGGATCCCCTGGCCAAGGTCCAGGCCATCTATGAGTTTGTGGTAAAGAACCTCACCTACGACAAGCAGCTGGCGGCCACGGTCCAGAGCGGCTACCTGCCGGTGCTGGATACCGTGCTGGCCAAAAAGACCGGCATCTGCTTCGACTATGCGGCGCTGATGACCGGGATGCTCCGCAGCCAGGGCGTGCCCTGCAAGCTGGTGGTGGGCTACGCCGGTACCGCATATCATGCCTGGATCAGCGTCTGGTCCGAAAAGACCGGCTGGGTGGAGGGCGTCATCTACTTCGACGGCACCTCCTGGCAGCGGATGGACCCCACCTTCGCCTCCAGCGGCAAGCAGAGTGCCTCCATCATGCAGTATATCGGTGACGGCAAGAATTACACGGTGAAGTATCTCTACTGACTTTTCCCCTTTACGGATCGACAGATTTGCATTAAAATAGGCTTGCATCTTGATGCAAGCCTATTTTTTTGCGGGAGCTGCCTATGAAAAACCGTTGCTTGTCTGATATGGAACTGTCCTCGCTGTGCGGGGAACTGTCACTGCTGATTCACGCCGGTGTGGGCGCCGCGGACGGACTGTCCCTGCTGGCGGAGGAAGAGCGCGGAGGCGCGCAGAGAGAACTGCTCTCCTCCATGGCCCGGGAGGCGGACTGCGGTACGCCTTTGTCTGCCGTTATGAGGCAGACGGGCCGCTTTCCCCTCTACGTGGTGGGCCTGGTGGAGGTGGGCGAGCGCAGCGGCCATTTGGAGGAGGCCCTCCAGGCCCTGTCCCGGTACTATGAGGGGCGGGACCGGCTGGACCGGCAGGTCCGCTCGTCGCTGCTGTACCCGGCGGTGCTGCTGCTGGTGATGCTGGTGGTGATCGTGGTGCTGCTGGTGCGGGTGCTGCCGGTGTTCCGGGATGTGTACGCCTCCCTGGGCGGCCAGATGACCGGTGTGGCTGGAGGCCTGCTGGCCCTGGGCCAGGCGCTGGACGCCGCCATGCCGGTGCTGTGCGCGGTGCTGGCCCTGATGGTCCTCGGCCTGGGGGCCTTTGCTGCCAGCACGTCCTTCCGGGCCTTGGTCCTGGCCTGGTGGCACCGCCGCCGGGGAGACAAGGGCGTGTCCCGGCAGATGGGCGTCGCCCGGTTTGCCCAGGCGCTGGCCATGGGCCTGCGCAGCGGCCTGCCTCTGGAGGAGTCCCTGGAGCTGTCGGAGACACTGTTGGGCGACGTGCCCGCCGCGGTGCGCCGCTGCCGTGACTGCCAGTCCAGGCTGGCCCAGGGGGCCGGCCTGGCCGCGGCGCTGCGGGATTCCCAGGCCCTGCCCGTGGCCGCCTGCCGCCTGCTGGCCCTAGGCCTTCGCAGCGGCACCGGCGATACGGTGATGGAGGAAATCGCCCGCCGGCTGACCCTGGAGAGCCAGGAGGCCCTGGAGGCCAAGGTGGCCCGGGTGGAGCCCGCCCTGGTGCTGGTGACGTCGGTGATGGTGGGGGTCATTTTGCTGTCGGTGATGCTGCCGCTCATGCACATCATGACGGCCATCGGGTGAGCCTATGATGAGGAGAAGGAGAAACGCCTTCGGCGGCGCGGTACGGGCGCTGCTGCTGCCGGTGGTGGCCCTGGCCGCGGCGCTGTGCTTTTTCACTGCCCTGTCCAACCTGGAAAACGGCCGGGACGACCAGGGGCGCCGCCAGCTGGAGGAGGCCCTGCGCCGCTCCGCTGTGGCCTGCTACGCCGCCGAGGGGATCTATCCCCCGGACCTTGCGTACATGGAGGAGCGCTATGGCCTCCAGATCGACACTGACCGCTACACGGTCTACTACGATGTCTTTGCGTCCAACCTGATGCCGGACATCACCGTATTGGAAAACGAGCCATGAGACGAGAAAAGGATCATTCCCTGAACGGCCTGCTGGCGCTGCTGCTGTTCGGGATATTTGCCGCCTGCGTGCTGTCGGTGCTGTTGATGGGCGCGGACGCCTATCAGCGCCTGACGGAGCGGGACCGGGAGAGCTACGAAAGCCGCACCGTTGCCCAGTACATTGCCACCCGGGTCCGCCAGGCGGACCGCTCCGGCGGCATCAGCGCGGGCGCCTTCGGCGGCTCCGACGCCCTGGAGCTCTGGGAGACCATCGACGGTGAGGCCTACGTCACCCGGGTCTACTGCCACGACGGCTGGCTGCGGGAGCTGTTCACCGATGCGTCCGGGGACTTCGCCCCGGAGGACGGTGAGCCCGTCCTGGAGGCCGAGAGCCTTTCCGTCTCCCTGTCCGGCGCGGGCCTTCTGACCGTGGAGATCACCAGCGCCGACGGAGAGACGCAGCAGGTGACGCTGTATCTGCGCAGCGGGAAGGAGGCGGCGCCATGAGACGCAGCAAGACCCCCCTGGCCCTGATGGAGCAGATGGTAATGGTGCTGGTGTTCGCCCTGGCGGCGGCCCTGTGCGTCCAGGTGTTCGTCCTGTCGGACCGGACCTCCCGCTACGGCGAGGCCCGGGACCGGGCCCTGCTGGAGGCCCAGAGCGCCGCCGAGGCATTGAAGAGCGGCGACGAGACGTATTTCACCGCTCGGTCCGCCGCCTCCGGCGACGGCGGCTGGAGCATTTCCTACGACGCCGGATGGAACAGCGTGACCGCCGCGGACGCCGCGGCCTACCACCTGCTGATCCTCTCCGTCGACAGCGGCCTGGACTACCTCTGGGCCGCCCAGGTCCAGGTCTACACGGCGGACGGCGATCTGCTGGCGGATCTGCCCGTGGCGGGACAGGAGGTGGCCGACCATGGATGACATCCGCCGCTTTACCCCGCCCGCGGTGGGCGGGAGTTCCCTGCTGGTGATCTTTGCGGTGCTGTGCCTGACCATCTTCGCCCTGCTGGGCCTGGGCACGGTCCAGGCGGACCGGCGGCTGTCGGACGCCTCGGCGGAGGCGGTGTACGGTTACTACGCCGCCGACTG
Organism: Dysosmobacter sp. Phy; assembly: GCF_054476235.1. Lineage (NCBI taxonomy): Bacteria > Bacillati > Bacillota > Clostridia > Eubacteriales > Oscillospiraceae > Dysosmobacter > Dysosmobacter sp. Phy. The sequence goes on along the minus strand of NZ_CM136997.1, from coordinate 357,341 downwards.
TCAGGCGGAGGCGATCCTGGCCCGTCTCCGGGCCGGGGACGTGCCGGAGGGTGTTACGGCCCTGCCCGGCGATACCTATGTATATACCTGCCCCATCTCCGACACCCAGGTGCTGGAGGTGGAGGTGCGCGTGACCGGCGCGGAGGACTATGCTGTCCTGCGCTGGCAGGCGGTGTCCGCAGCGGATTGGGAGCCGGACACCGGCCTGGAGGTCTGGGACGGCGCCGACGCCGCCCCGGAGAGCTGACAAAAGGAGGAATGAACCATGGCGGATGTACTGGAATATCTGCGCCGGGCGGTGGAGGACCACGCCTCGGACTTGTTTATCGTGGCCGGCGGCTCGGTGAGCGAGAAGGTGGGGGGGCGCCTGGTGTCCCTGAGCGGGGAGAAGGTGTTCCCTCAGGAGACAGAGGCGCTGATCTCTGCTATTTATGAGATGGCGGACCGGGACATGACAGAATTCCGCCGTACCGGCGATGACGACTTCTCCTTCGCGGTGCCGGGCCTGGCCCGGTTCCGGGTCAACGCCTACCGCCAGCGGGGTTCGCTGGCTGCGGTGGTGCGGATGGTGTCCTTTGAGATTCCGGACTGGAAGACCCTGGGCATTCCGGAGGAGGTCATGTCCCTGGCGGACGTGGGCCACGGCATGGTCCTGGTCACCGGCACCGCCGGCAGCGGCAAGTCCACCACCCAGGCCTGCATCATTGACCGGATCAACCGCATCCGCCAGGCCCACATCATCACGCTGGAGGACCCCATCGAGTTTCTGCACCGGGACCGGGAGAGCATCGTCAGCCAGCGGGAGATCGCCATTGACACGGCGGACTATCTCTCCGCCCTGCGCTCCTGCCTGCGGCAGGCGCCGGATGTGATCCTGCTGGGCGAGATGCGGGACCACGACACCATCCGCACCGCCATGACGGCGGCGGAGACGGGCCACCTGGTCATCGCCACCCTCCACACCAAGGGCGCGGTGAACACCATCGACCGCATCGTGGACGCCTTCCCCCCGGCCCAGCAGGCCCAGATCCGGGTCCAGCTGAGCATGGTGCTGCACACGGTGGTGTCCCAGCAGCTGCTGCCGGACAAGGAGGGGGGCCGGGTGCCCGCCTTTGAGATCATGCACGTCAACGGCGCCATCCGCAGCATGATCCGGGACAGCAAGAGCCATCAGATCGACAACGCCATCGCCTCCGGCGCCGCCGAGGGCATGGTGAACATGGACCAGTCCATTCTGGCGCTGTATAAGGCGGGGAAAATCACCCTGGAGACTGCCCTGGCCCACGCCGACAACCCGGACCAGCTGCGCCGCCGCCTGGGCTGAGGCCTGCCGGGAGCCGGATTTTCTGGAAATTTCATATTAAAAAAAGCCACGCTATGCGCGGCTTTTTTTAATACCTGTAACTGGACGACTGCTTTTTGGTGGGTTTAAAAACCGGCATTTTGCGCAGATTTCAGAACTTTTTGAAACTGTTTTGTATGAATAGACAATGAATCTAAATATAATTTATGCAAATTAACGAACAAGTTTTGAAAGAAAAACTGCGATTTGTAACCGGTTTTGTAACCGCCGTATGCTATACTGTACCCATCAAATGAAAGGGGAGGTGAGCACCGGATGCCGATGAAGCAATGGGGTAACGCCTACCGGACCACGGTGGTGTGCGTGGACAGCTACGACGAGCACGTGCTGCGCGGGCGGCTGTACAATCCGCACCAGCCGGAGGGGATCGCCTTCCGCAGCGTCATGGAATTCCTGCTGCGGATGGAGGACCTGCTGGACGATATGCATTTCCCCCAGTCCTTCTCCGCGGTCCGGTCCTTCGGCGCTCCGCCGGAGCGGACAGCGGCATCGCCTCCGGCGGCGGAACGCCAGGAGGGGCAGCGCGCCACCTTTGCGGTGCGGGTGCTGTTCCGGCAGAACGCCAGCTGGCAGGGCTCCCTCACCTGGTTGGAAGAGGGAAAGGAGGAGAGCTTCCGCAGCGTCCTGGAGCTGCTGCTGCTGATGCACAGCGCATTGGACCCGGAGACCCGATGACTGAGACCTGATACCCGCGGGAGGGCGGGAAACGTACCTGAAGGACCCGGTGCGGCGGGTGGCCGCGCGAGAAATCACTGAAAACGGCAAACCGTCCGAAAGGGCGGGACGCAAAGCCAGGGAGCTAAACGCCGCAGCGGCGCAGGCCAGCCCGGCTGCCATGGATTTCGATCTTCCAATATGAAAGGAGAACGAAACAATGGCAAAAACGAGAAGAAGAGTATTGTCCATTCTGATGGCCCTGGTATTGACCCTGGGCCTGCTGCCCACTGCCGCGCTGGCGGCTTCTGGTCGGGACAAGAATGACCCTATTGTCCGTTTCTTTGTGCTGGACCCCAATGAGGGAACCCCCAATAATAATAACAACGGGAATAAAGGTTCCTATTATCCCAAAGAGGGAGACGATGGCGGTGTCTTTGGAGCGACTTGGAAGACCGGCTATCCGAACGGCTCCTTGACGCTGGAAGGCCTCCAGGCATTCCAGAGCATTGGTGCCACTGGCCTGTTTGCGGCGAATGGAATCAATTCTGACTGGTATACTGAACCTGACAATCTGGGCGACTTTAGCAATAAAGACATCGTTTGGTATTCCATCAAATGGCAGAGTTCGGAGGGATTGCATTACTGCAATATCGACGGCTATGTGAAAGATAAGACCGTCAATATCTTCTACTATTCCAATTTTAATGACCAGGATGAGCGCTATTATCCGACCAGTGGAGAGACTGGTGCGTCCCATACTGTTCTGGATTATGGCGACACTATGCTTCTTTCCCGGCCCGGATATGAGTTTACAGGCTGGAACACGGAGAAGGACGGCACTGGCGACAGTTATAACGCCGCCGAGACTTTTACGATTACCGGTCCTACGGACCTCTATGCGCAGTGGGAGGAGATCAAATACACCCCCTCCGAGCAGCCCACCGCGACCCTGACCCTGAAAAAGACCTGGGCTGACGGGATCACTGGCGGTCAGAACGATTTGCCCAGTAGCGTGAACATTGTCCTGAAAGATGCTTCCAATAAAACATATGAGGCAGAAGGCTCCGGCTCTGTGACCGTTGGAACTGCCGGCACCCTGATTTTCAAGGACCTGACCCCCGGCGGCGAATATACAGTCGTTGAGACCCCTGCGGACACGTTCGTGGCGAATCCCGGCACCATCAAGCTGAACGAACTCACTGTGACCGGCATGAGCGTAAGCAGTGCTACCAGAGTGACGGATTGTGCCGATCTGGAAAGAAATGGCCTTCAGGGTGCCAATTACGTGGTCTTTTCCGTAAAGAGCAATGCCACGTATGCAAAGTATGAATACGTGGTCTGGACCTATGCAGATATTACGGGCGCCGAAGACAAATTCATCGATGCCTTTGAAGCAGCCACCATGACCAATCCGGATCTGGTGGGGCCGTTTGTCACCGGAAAAGTGAAAACCGCTTATGAGAATGGACACGTGAAATTCATTTCCGGCGCTACTGTGAACTATAACGAAGATCGCCTCGGCCTGGAGATTATGGCCAACAGCGGTACGGCTACGCTTCAGCACGAGGACAACTGGCAGCAGTATGTGTATGGCGGCTACGGCTATGAGTACGGCGGTACTGAGGCCAAAGTCACTGTTCACAATACGCTCCCGCTGACCCCCTATATCAATATCGAAAAGGCCGGTACGACTAATGTGACCGCCGGTGACGAGATCGCCTACACCATCACCGTGCAGAACACCGGCACGGCCGCTGCGACCGCCGATGCCGTTGTCACGGATACCCTGCCCGCCGGGTTGACTTTGGTGAGCGCGGCGGCTGATAAGGGTGACGTTGACACCACTACGACTTCCGGCACCGTCACCTGGACCATTTCCAAGGAAGACCTTCCGGCCAACCAGTCGGCCCCGTATACCCTGACCGTGACGGCCACCGTGTCCAGCGATTTCACGGATGATAGCGTCACCAACACCGCCTCCCTTGTGACCGACGATCCCCACAAGGGAAGCGATGACCATACCACCACGGTCACCAGAGTGGGTGTTCTGAACATCCAGGGCAAGTCTTATCTGAATGGAAGCGGCGCAGCTGTGACGGTTCCGGAAGCTGATAAGCCTGTGAAGTTCTTCGTGAAAGACTCCGCTGGAACCGTGGTCGGCAATACGGACGGTTATGCTCTGGCCGAGATCACCAGCCAGGCTGGCGTATCCATTACGCTGCCCTACGGCACGTATACCATCGCAGAGGAGTTTGCCTCCGGTAAGGACGGCAGCTTCCAGCAGACCACCGCGCCCAAGGGCAGTTACAGCGCTCCGGTGCTGAGTGTTGTGGGTGCTTCGGGTACCACGGCCAGCGGTGCGACGGTGACCATCGATGGTTCTCACGAGGCTGCAAGCCTGGTCAATACCTATACCTTTACACCAGAGACCGAGGTCCATGTTTCTTATGCTTGGGATACCACGACTTCCGGCACCAAGGCTTGGGCGACGGAGTTCCCCAATGACACCGATCCTCTGAACACGGCTGAGGGTGCGCCCTATGCAGCTGTGACCCTGATCACCGGCGAGGGCGGTACCCAGAACAACTATGCCGCTCCTGGCGTTCCCACGGCCTCTATGTCTATGCCCACTGGCTATTCTATCACCGGCTGGTTTGCCGATGCGAATGGCGACGGCGTGATGGAGAGTTATACGGTTGAGCAGGCTACCACCCTGGTCCGGAGCCTCGGCGGCGGCGACAGCATCATCCTCTATGCCCGCCTGACGGACAACATGCCGACCTACAAGATCAAGTATGACTACTACTACAAGCTGAACGATGCCTCCACTTACCAGCAGGTCAAGAACAGCGATGGCAATGCGTACGTGGATCCTAAGACTGCATGGGCCACTGTTTCCAGCCGCACTGCTCCTACCGCAAAGGCCCTGTATAACAGCATCAAAGCTGGTGAGATCACCGGCGTGTCCGCTTCTTTCACGAAGGAAGTAGGCACTGCGCCCAGCCTGACTTACAGCATGGCTAGCGAGTGGGAGACCGACGAGGTCACTTCCACCGGCAGTCTGGCGGCTGGAGACCTGGTCTACACCGTCAAGGTCTATGGCCAGTACTACACTGTCGGCAGCCTGACCATCACCAAGACCATTGATCTGCCGCGCAGCGAGACTGCCGCTTGGAACGCTCTGAAGGATACGCTCACGTTTACTGTGACGGCCACGCTGGATTCCGGTGAGGCCTTCACGCCCGAGACCGTCAGCCTGAAGGATTTCGAGGACGACGTGCACTCCTATTTCACTTACACCTACACGCTGAAGAACCTGAAGCCCGGCACCTACACCGTGACGGAGAGCGGCGCCGATATCCTGAGCGCCTATGGCTATACCTGGAATGCTGAGGACAGCGTCAACTCTGACGTGGCAGTGGTCACTGCCAGCGGAACGCCCGCTGTTGCCGCACTGGAGAACGTCTACGACAGCCGCGAGTTCACCGTCATCTTCGACGCCACCCTCTACGGCAACGTGCACAGCAGAAACAATACGCTGATCGCTGACGGCAGCAGCTTCCGGTATGAGTGGTTTGTGCCTCTCGTTGCGCTTGACGCCAACACGGTCTCCACCGATCCCGGCTGGCAGGGCCGGCTGGTCGATGAGACTTTCAACGACAGCCAGGCCAGCCAGATCAGCTATACCTTCACCATCGACGATTACAAGGAGTTTTTGAACCACAACAACTTCCCCATCAAGATCAGCCAGCCCAATGTGACTGCCGATCAGGGTTACACCTTCACCGGCAGCTTCACCACCACCGGCACTGATACCGGCGTGAAGTTTGTGGATCTGGAGACCACCATGGCGGCGCTGCTGGCCAGCGGACAGGATCAGATCACCTATTACGCCAACTACTCCTCCAGTTCCGGCCCCATCGATCCCGGCCCCATTGATCCCGGCCCCATCGATCCCGGCCCCATCGATCCCGGCCCCATCGATCCCGGCACCGACATCCCCGATGACAACACCCCCACCACCGACCTGCCCGAGGAGGAGACTCCCACCACCGAGCTGCCCGAGGAGGAAACTCCTACCACCGAGCTGCCCGAGGAGGAAGTTCCCATGGCTGAGGTCCCCGCCACCGGCGATACCGCCGGCCTGTGGGCCCTGGCTGCCGGCGTGTCCGGCCTGGCTCTGGTTTGGCTGGCTCTCAGCGGCAAGAAGCGCCGCGAGGAGAACGCCTGATCGCACAGGCAAGCACATCTGAATGACCCAAGAAAAGGGGGCCCGGACGCAGGTCCGGGCCCCCTTTGCCGAAAAACCGCTCTGAGAGGAGGCAGCCGCCATGCGCTCCAATATCCGGAAACTGCTGATCGCCGTCCTGGCCCTGGTCCTGTGCGTCAGCGCCGTCATGCTGATCCGCCAGACCCTGCAATACCGGGAGGGCGAGGCCGAGTACGCCGAGGCCGAGGCCCTGGTGGAGCTGCCCGATCTTTCCCAGCTGGAGCCCGCCCCCGCCCCGGAACCGGAGCCGGAGGAAACCGAGGAGCCGGAGGAGAAGCCCGTCTACATCGACCCTTACGCCGGAGCCCTGGCCGCCATGGACTTCACCGCCCTGCGGGAGGTCAACTCCGACGTGCTGGGATGGATCCTGATCCCCGGCACGGTCATTTCCTACCCCCTGCTCCAGGGCGACGACAACAGCTATTACCTCAACCACACCTGGAAGAAGTGGACCAACGTGGTGGGCTCCATTTTCCTGGAGTGCCAGAACAGCCCGGGCCTGAGCGATTTCAACACCGTCGTCTACGGCCACCGGATGAACAACGGTTCCATGTTCGCCTCGCTGAAATACTACAAGCAGCAGAGCTACTGGGCCCAGCACCCCAAGGTCTACATCACCGACGACAACGGCGCCCACTGTTATGAGATCTTCGCCGCCTACGAGATCTCTACCGCCGGAGATACCTACAAGCTGAGCTTCCCCACCGACCAGTCCAAGCAGGCGTACATCGACTACTGCCTGGAAAAGTCCGTCATCGACACCGGCCTGACCCCCACGGTCTACGACAAGATCCTGACCCTCTCCACCTGCACCGGCAACGGCCACGCCACCCGCTGGGTGGTCCAGGCCCTGCTGCGGGGCGAGGTGCCCCCGGCGGCGCAGGAGCAGCCGGAGGAGACGGCGGAGATCCCGGCTGAGAGCGCCGGGGAGGCAGCCGGACCGGCACAGCCCTCCGGTGAGACGGCGCCTTCCGGAGAGGCGGCCTCCGACGGGGAGAACACCGCGCCGGAGACGGATCCCGCCGCGGAAGCGGCCGAGTCTCAGGCCGGGAGCGCCGGGGAGGTGCAGCCCGCGGAAACGGGGCAGGACGCCCCGCAGGTCTCCGGTCAGGGGCCGGACGGGGAGGCGCAGTCCTCTGTCCAGAGCGACCAGCCGGGGCAGAGCGCTCAGACAACGCCGGAATAACCGTACAACGCAGCCGCGGGGGAGACCCCGCGGCTCTTTTTCGTCTCCCGGCGGTTTACAAGGCAGGAAAAACGTGGTACACTCGAAGCCGCGAGTGAAAGGGGGCGGACCATGAGCAGAGAGACCGTGCTGGCGCTGCTGCGCCGGCAGGAGGGGGACTTTGTCTCCGGGGAGGAGATCAGCCGCCAGCTGGGACTGAGCCGGGCGGCGGTGTGGAAGGCCGTGGACGCCCTGCGGCGGGACGGATACACCGTGGAGGCCCGGACAGGCCTGGGCTACCGCTTGGCTGCCGCGCCGGATGCCCTGACGGAGCCGGAGATCCGCCGCTTTCTGCCGCCCACGGAGGTGGTGGGCCGGAAGCTGGTGTGCCTTTCCCAGGTGGACTCCACCAACACCCGGGCCAGGGAATTGGCCTTGGCCGGGGAGCCGGAGGGGCTGGTGGTGGTGGCCGACTGCCAGACTGCCGGCCGGGGCCGCATGGGCCGGTCCTTTCAGTCCCCCCAGGGCAAGGGCATCTATCTCACCGCCCTGCTGCGGCCCCAGCTGCCGCCGGAGAGGCTGATGATTGTGACGGCGCTGGCCGGTGTGGCGGTGTGCGGCGCCGTGGAGGCGGTGTGCGGCCTGTCCCCGGGGCTGAAATGGCCCAACGACCCGGTGCTGAGCGGAAAAAAGCTCTGCGGCATTCTGACGGAGCTGGCTCTGGAGGCGGAAACCGGGAGCCTCCAGTACCTGGTGGTGGGCATCGGCGTCAACGTGCTCCAGACGGCGGAGGATTTCTCCACGGAGGTGGCGGCCATCGCCACGTCGGTGGCGGCGGAGCTGGGCAGACCGGTGTCCCGGCCTGCCCTGGCGGCGGCGCTGATCGCCCGGCTGGACCGGCTGCGCAGCGCCCTGGTCTCCGGAGATACGGAGGCGTATCTTGCAGAGTACCGCCGCCGCTGCGTGAACCTGGGAAAGCGGGTGCGGCTGCTGACCTCCGATGGGGAGGAGAGCGGCGAGGCCCTGGATGTGGACCGGGATTTCGGCCTGGTGGTCCGGAAGGACGACGGTACTGTGACCACTGTCCGCTCCGGAGAGGTCTCCGTCCGGGGGCTGTATGGATATACGGAATAAATCGGGAGTGAGCGTATTGTGAAAGAGCTTTGGGAGCTGTTCTGGACCTTCGCGAAAATGGGGGTCATGACCTTCGGCGGCGGCATGGCCATGCTGCCGATCCTGCAGCGGGAGGTGGTGGAGCACAAGCACTGGGCCACGGAGGAGGAGCTGACGGACTACTTCGCCATCGGCCAGTGCACGCCGGGCATCATCGCTGTCAACACTGCCACCTTCATCGGCCAGAAATTTGCCGGGAACCTGGGCGGCATTGTGGCGACCCTGGGCGTGGTGTTCCCCTCCCTGGTGATTATCACCATTCTGGCGGCCTTTATCAATAACTTTGCCCACATCGCCTGGGTCCAGAACGCGTTCGCGGGTATCCAGGTGTGCGTGTGCGTGCTGATCTTCAACGCGGTGCGGAAGCTCCTGAAAAAGTCCGTGGTGGATCGGCGGACCGCCGTGATCTTCCTGCTGGTGCTGGCGGGCAGCGTGTTTTTGCATGTGTCCCCGGTGTGGTTCGTGCTGCTGGCGGCCCTGTCCGGCATCCTGCTGAAGAATCTGGAGGCGAGACGGGCATGAACATCTATCTGCGGCTGTATTACGAATTTTTCAAGACGGGCCTGTTCGCCATCGGCGGCGGCATGGCTACGCTGCCCTTCCTTCACGATATCGGCCAGACCACCGGCTGGTACACCCAGGCCCAGCTGATGAATATGCTGGCGGTGTCGGAGTCCACGCCGGGGCCCATCGGTATCAATATGGCAACTTACGTAGGCTACACTGTGGGCGGCATCCCCGGCGCCCTGATCGCCACCATCGGCGAGGTGACACCATCCATCATCGTCATTTTGATCGTAGCCATGATGCTCAAGAAGTTCCGGGACAGCAAGTATGTCAATGACGCCTTCTACGGCCTGCGCCCGGCCTCCACGGGGCTCATCGGCGCGGCCTGCGTGTCGGTGATCTTGGAGGTGCTGACGGGCATCGAGGTGGTGACGCCGGAGGCCGGGATCCTCAACAGCTTCGCCCTGCCGGGAGGCTGGGGGAGCCTGGTGAGCTGGCGGGGCCTGGCCCTGGCGGCGGTGCTGCTGGTGCTGACCAACGGGGTAAAAAAGGTGAAGGACTGGCATCCCATCGTGTTCATCGGCATTTCCGCCGTGGTGGGTGTGGCCTTCGGCTTCGCCGGAATATAAAAAAGAGCGGGACCCGGATGCCGGGTCCCGCGTTTTCGTTTATTCGCTGTCGATGTGGTGCTGGATCCGCTGCATGATCATGTCCAGAGCCACCAGATTGTGGCCGCCCTCCAGCACCACGATGTCCGCGTACTTCCGGGAGGGCTCCACGAACTGCTCGTGCATGGGTTTCACCGTGGTGAGATACTGGGTCACCACCGACTGCAGCGTCCGCCCCCGCTCCTCCACGTCCCGGAGGCAGCGGCGGAGGATGCGCTCGTCGGCGTCGGTCTCCACAAAGATCTTGATATCAAACATATCCCGCAGAGTGGGGTTCTGAAAGATCAGGATGCCCTCCACGATGATGACCTTGGTGGGGAATACCTCCACGGTCTCGTCGGTACGGTTGTGGTCGGCGTAAGAGTACACCGGGCAGTGGACGGAACGGCCCGCTTTCAGCTCCCGCAGATGCTCGATCAGCAGGTCCGTGTCAAAGGCGCTGGGGTGGTCGTAGTTTTGACGGGCCCGCTCCTCGTAGGTCTTGCCCTCCTGGCGCTTGTAATAGCTGTCGTGGCCGATGACGGTGACGTCGTCCCCGAAGTGCCTTTTCAAATGGCGGGTCAGCGTGGTCTTGCCGGAGCCGGTGCCGCCTGCAATGCCGATCAGGATTGTGCCCATGTGTCCAAAACCTCCCTGCCGGGCGGGAAGCCGCCCGTTTCTCCGTCCCATTATATAGGCGCTGCCGGTCAAAAGCAAGGGTACGGGTCTGCAAAAGGGGGCAATTTCCCGAAAATTCGACTGCCCCGGACTTGACGGCTTTGGAAAAAGCCGATATTATGTCAAGTGTAGAGAATTCAGCCGACGCATGGAAGGAGGGCCCTCAATGGCCATGATTCGCTGCCCCATCTGTGGGGAGAAATTTTCTGATACATACCGCAGCTGCCCCTTCTGCGAAGAGGAGGAGGCGCTGCGTCAGGGAGAGCAGATCCGCCGGGGCGTCAGTCAGGGAGGCAAGCGGGTGGCCGGCCGCCGGCAGCCCAGCCTGCTGAGCCCCATGCTGATCCTGGTGATCCTGATTTTGGCCGCGCTGCTGGTGTATCTGCTCTACGGTGACAAGCTGGCCCAGACCCTTTTCGGAGAGAGCGCCGGCCAGCAGGTGGAGGAGACCATCCAGCCCGACGGCCAGGAGGACGGGGACATCACCATGCCGGAGGACGGTGAGACGGATGACACCCAGACCCCGCCCGAGGGCGCAGAGAGTGAGGATACCACCACAGAACCCGTGGATCCCGCTACCCTGCCGGAGACCCTGACCATGGCGTATCTGGGCAGCCCCCGGAAGGAGTTCACCATGTCCGTGGGCGATGATCCCATCCCGCTGACTGCCTCCGGCGGTACCGGCACCTATACCTGGAGCAGCAGCGACGACGGCATTGCCTCCGTGGATGAAAGCGGAAAGGTTACCGCCATCTCCGCCGGTCAGGCCACCCTGACCGTGACCGACGGCAGCGGAAAGGGCACCTGCACGGTGATCGTCAAGGCCGGCAGCGGCACCAGCGCCGGCAGCTCCTCCACCAGCACCGGCAGTGGCACCCTGAAAGCCGGCAATGCCGTGGTCATCAACGGCGGCAACGGCGTCCGGGTCCGCTCCGGTCCCAGCACCAACGACGAGATCCTGGCCACCATTCCCAACGGCGGCTCTGTCAAGATTGTGGAGAGCGCCGGAGACGGCTGGTACAAGATCACATTTGTTGCTGCCGGAGGCGTCACCACCACCGGCTACATGAAGGGCGAATTCCTGGCCAATCAGTGAGACCACCACTCCAATATCCCCGAATGTCTCGACATTCGGGGATATTTCATTGCACCTGCGGGAGAAATATGCTATCATCGACCATGTATAAACTGTTTGAAGGAGACTGCCATGACCACCCGTCAGTTTCGGGAGCGGTCCGCCCTGCGGATCTTCCTGTCCTATTTTTACCCCCACCGCAAGCTCTTTATCCTGGATATGTGCTGCGCCCTGGTGATCTGCCTGATCGACCTGGCGTTCCCTGCCGTGTCCCGGTGGTGCCTGTATGAGCTGCTGCCCCAGAACGCCTACGGCGCCTTTTTCGCCGTCATGGCGGTGGTGTTTGCGGCCTTTGCCCTGCGGGCGCTGATGCAGTACGTGATCTGCTACTGGGGCCACACCTTCGGCATTTTGGTGGAGGCGGATATCCGCCGGGACCTGTTTCACCATATGCAGGAGCTGAGCTTTGACTACTACGACCGCAATCGCACCGGCCAGCTGATGAGCAGGCTCACGGCGGACCTGTTCGATATCACGGAGCTGGCCCACCACGGCCCGGAGGATGTGTTCATCTCCGGCGTCACCATCGTGGGCGCCCTGTGCGTCATGTTCTCCATCCAGTGGCGGCTGGCATTGGTGATCGCCCTGATCCTGCCGGTATTTCTGGCGGTGGTGTGGCGCTGCCGCCGCTCCATGAGCGAGGCCTCCCGCCGGGTCAAGCAGCGGACCGCCGTCATCAACGCCGACATCGAGTCGGGCCTGTCCGGCATCCGCACCGCCAAGGCCTTTGCCAACGAGGAGGCGGAGCTGGAGAAATTCGACGCCTCCAACAACAGCTTCAAGACCTCCAAGCGCCAGTTCCACAAGGCCATGGGCCGGTTCAACGCCACCATGGAGTTCTTTTTGTGCATCCTCTCCGTGGCGGTCATCTCCGTGGGCGGCTTTTTGATCATGCGGGGACAGATGGACGCCGTGGACCTCATCACCTTCAGCCTCTATATCACCACCTTCGTCAATCCCGTCCGCAAGCTCTCCAACTTCGCCGAGCTCTTTGCCAACGGCACTGCCGGTTTCGGCCGGTTCGTGGAGCTGATGCGGGAGGAGCCCACCCTGAAGGACGCCCCGGATGCAAAAGACCTGGCCCGGGTGGAGGGCCGCATCGACGTGGATCACGTGGAGTTCGCCTATCAGGACGACCTGGCCGTGCTCCACGACGTGGACCTGCACATTCGCCCCGGCGAGACCGTGGCGGTGGTGGGGCCCTCCGGCGGCGGCAAGTCAACATTATGTCAACTGATCCCCCGGTTCTACGATGTCACCGCCGGCGCGGTCCGCATCGACGGCCAGGATGTCCGGCAGGTGACCCAGGAGTCCCTGCGCCGGAACGTGGGCGTGGTGCAGCAGGACGTGTTTCTCTTTGCCGCCAGTATTCTGGAGAACATCCGCTACGGCAAGCCCGGGGCCACCGAGGAGGAGGTGGCCCGGGCGGCGAAGCTGGCGGAGATCTATGACGACATTGTGGCCATGCCCGAGGGCTTCAACACCTATGTAGGAGAGCGGGGCGCCCTGCTCTCCGGCGGCCAGAAGCAGCGGATCTCCATTGCCCGCATCTTTTTGAAGGACCCGCCGGTGCTGATCCTGGACGAGGCCACCTCCGCCCTGGACTCCGTGACGGAGGCCAAGCTCCAGGAGGCCTTTGAGAAGCTGTCCAAAGGCCGGACCACCATCATCATCGCCCACCGCCTCTCCACGGTCCGGGGCGCCGACCGCATCGCCGTCATTGAGGACGGCCGCATCACGGAGCTGGGCAGCCATACGGAGCTGATGGAGAAAAACGGCGCCTACGCGGCGCTGGTCCGGACCCAGGAGCTGATCGGCCATGGAGAAGAGTAAGCTGCTGGACCGCTGCGGCGCCCTGGGGGAGGACCGGCTGCTGCTGGCCAAGGTCCTGGACCGGGCGGCCCAGGCGGAGAGCCGGAACGTCCCCGCCGCCACGGACTTTTTGAGCCCCGCCCAGCGCGTCCAGGCGGAGGACCTGCTGCGCCTGGCGGGGATCCCCGGGACGGCCTTTGTCTCCCTGGGCGGCTATGAGGATGCAGAGCGGCGGATCTTGCTGTTTCTGCCGGACTGGCTGGAGCCGGAGGATGCGGAGAGCCAGAGCCCCCTGCGGTGCCTGCGGGCCTCCTTCCGCCCGGAGGAGACCGCTCCCACCCACCGGGATTTTCTCGGCAGCCTCATGGGCATGGGCATCGTCCGGGAGAAGGTGGGCGACATCCTGGTGGGACCCGGCAGCGCGGACCTGATCGTGCTGGACAGCGTGGCGGAGTTCCTGCTGCAAAGCTGGACCAGCGCCGGGCGGACCCACCTGAGCGTGGCGGCCATCGGGCCGGAGGAGCTGCGGGTGCCGGAGGCAAAGGTGGAGGAGGTGCGGGATACCGTCTCCTCCCTGCGGCTGGACGCGGTGGTGTCCACGGCGCTGCGGATGTCCCGGGGCAGGGCCGCGGAGCTGGTGGAGCGGGGTGCCGTCCAGGTGAACTGGCGGCCCTGCGCCAAGCCGGACAGGCTGCTCTCGGAGGGAGACACCGTCTCCGCCCGGGGCTTCGGGAAATTTCAGCTGGCCCAGGTGGGCGGCCTGACCAAAAAGGGCCGGACCGCCATCGTGGTCCAGAGGTATGTGTAGAGGAGGAACACGCCATGCTGGAATACGAGTTTGAGGAGATCGACTGCAACGACGGCGGAGGCGGATACAGCCTCTTCGGCGGCATCGGCTGGGAGACGCAGACCCATCAGGCAGTGATCCTCCGCCGGGCGGCGGAGGGCTGGCGGTACGTGGGGTTCATCCCCAAGCGCCAGCGGGCCGGCGGATATATGGAGACCATTGACCTGGTGTTCGGGCGGCAGCGCCCGGAGACCTGAGAAAAGGAGCGAGCGACATGGATCAAAAGCAGATCGACCGGATCAACGAGCTGGCCCGGAAGGCAAAGACGCCGGAGGGCCTGACGCAGTGGGAGCAGGCAGAGCAGGCGGCATTGCGCCGGGAGTATATCGACTCCGTGCTGGGCAACCTCAGCGCCCAGCTGGACCACACCTATGTGGTGGACGAGAAGGGCAACAAGCGCAAGCTGGAGAAGAAGGGGGAGTAAGGCCGTGGCCGGAAGGCAGAAAAAGACCGTCAGCGACACCGGCTGGGGCATCTGGGCGGCCATCGTGGTGCTGTTCGCCCTGGGCATCTGGCCCATTGCCCTGATTTTGCTGCTGGTGAAGCTGTTCGGAAAGGATAGCAAGCAGACCCGCCAGGTGCCGCCGCCTCTGAGTGAGCAGCGGACCGGAAGCGGCGCCGCCGCACAGAGCCGCTCCATGGGCCGGGGCAGGACGGCAGTTCGCACCGCCATGCAGTCCCCGCTGCCGAAAAAGTCCAACGCCAAGTGGTTGAAGATCGCAGGCATCGTGCTGCTGGCGGTGGGCGTTCTGGGCATGGGCGGCCCCATCGACGCCCTGTTCTGGTCGGACTACTGGTTCAGCCTGTGGCTGCCGGAGCTGCTGCAGTTCCTGGCCCTGGCCGCCGCCGGCGGCGCCATGCTGGGCGCCGGTCTCGCCATGGACCGCAGCCTCAAGCGCTACGCCAAATACCTGGCGGTGGTGGGTGACCGGGAGGCCATGCCCGTGGAGGAACTGGCCCGGACCCTGGGCTATTCCGCCGGCCGGGTGGAAAAGGACCTGGAGAAGATGGTGGACAAGGGGTACTTCGGCGATACCGCGTTTTTGAACGTGGAGCTGGGGTATCTGCTGCGCAGCGGCCAGGCGGACGCGGAGCTGAAGCGGAAACGGCAGGAGGCCCAGTCCGCCCAGACGCCCAAGGAGGCGGAGGAGGGCTATTCCGGCATCCTGCGGAACATCCGCCGGGCCAACGACGCCATTGCCGACCCCATCCTCTCCGCCAAGATCGACCGGCTGGAGGAGATCACCGCCCGGATCTTCCGGGCGGTGGAGGAGGACCCCCAGAAAGCGGGCCGGATCGACACCTTCCTCAACTACTACCTGCCCACCACCCAGAAGCTGCTGGACTCTTACGCGGAGTTCGAAGCCGCCGGGGTGGAGGGGGAGAACCTCCGCCAGGCTAAGGCCCGCATCGAGGCTACCATGGACACCATTGTCCGGGGCTTCGAGCACCAGCTGGACGAGCTGTACAAGGCCGACGCCATGGACGTGGACAGCGACATCCGGGTCATGGAGACCATGCTGAAGCGGGACACCGCCAGCGTGGAGGAGGACTTCGGCCTGGGCGGCGCCGCTGTTCAGCGGACGCCGGAGGAGAAGCCGTAAGGCTTCCGGAGCAGACGACAGGAAACCCCGGCGCGGTCTCCGCGCCGGGGCTGTTTTTTGCGTATGCGAAAACCATCCGCAATGCCGGCGGCCATAATGGCGGTCAGGCTATGACCTCCCGGACGATGGCGATGGCCTGCTTCATGCCCTCCGTCAGGTATTTGTTCCGGTGGCACACCAGGAAGTATGTCCGCTGGAACACCGCGTCGGTCACCGTCAGCTCCCGGACCGTTCCTGCTTGCAGGGCCGCCTCGATCTGGGACCGGGGCAGGATCGTGATGCCCGCCCCGGCGGCGGCGCAGGCCAGCAGGGCGGAGGCGCTGATGCCCTCCACCGCCGGGACCGCCTTCAGTCCCGCCGCCTGGAACACCGCGTCCACGCTGGACCGGGTGCCGCTGCCGCTCTCCCGCAGCAGCAGCCGCTGCTCCGCCAGCTCCGCCAGGGTCATCTCTCTCCGGCCGGGAAAGAGGTCCGGGGCGCACACTGCCGCCATGGTCTCCCGCAGCAACGGCGTCACATGTTGAGAGCGGGAGGCGGCGGATACGTTGTCCACCAGAGCGAAGTCGATCTCGTTTCGCAGCACCATCTCCTCGGTCCGCCGGGAGTTCTGGATGAAGGCCTCCGCGTCCAGCTGGGGCAGTTCCCGCTCCAGCCGGGTCAGGATCGCCGGCAGCCAGGCCTCCCCGATGGTGACGGTCATGCCGAAGCGGCACCGGCCCCGGGCGCCGCCCTGGCGCAGCACCTGGACCGACTCCTGGAACTGGGTCAGCACCGTGTCGGCGTACTGGAGCAGGCTGCGGCCCGCCTCGGTGGTGTAGAGCCTGCGGTTCATTCGCTCGAACAGCCGCACGCCATAAAAGGCCTCCAGTTCCTTCACCGCCATGCTGACGGCGGGCTGGGTCATGTTGAGAGCTTCCGCCGCCTGGGTGACACTCTCCCTGGCGCAGACCGCCCGGAAGATCTCCAGATGCCGCAGGGTCATGATCGCTCCCCTCCAATACATAAGTAATTTATTATGATTTTTATATTAACATAAGAATTGAAAAATGCAAGCGCAGGGCGTATGCTGGCTCCAGAAACGACGGGAGGAGCGAATGACATGGAAGCGAATGGGAAAGGCGCCACCAACTGGGAGCTGTTCTGGGCCTTTGCAAAGATGGGGGTCATGACCTTCGGCGGCGGCATGGCCATGCTGCCGATCCTGCAGCGGGAGGTAGTGGAGCGCAGGCACTGGGCCACCGAGGAGGAGCTGACGGACTATTTTGCCATCGGCCAGTGCACGCCGGGCATCATCGCCGTCAACACTGCCACCTTCATCGGGCAGAAGTTCGGCGGTCTGGTGGGCGGAACGGTGGCCACCCTGGGGGTGGTGTTCCCGTCCCTGGCGATCATCACCATCCTGGCGGCCTTCATCAACAACTTCTCCCACATCGCCTGGGTCCAGAACGCCTTTGCCGGTATCCAGGTCTGCGTGTGCGTGCTGATCTTCAACGCGGTGCGGAAGCTCCTGAAAAAGTCCGTGGTGGACCGGCGGACCGCCGTGATCTTCCTGCTGGTGCTTGCGGGCGGCGTCCTGCTGGACGTGTCCCCGGTGTGGTTCGTGCTGGGAGCGGCTCTGGCGGGTGTGATCCTGAAAAGTCTGGAGGCGAGAGCGGCATGATCTACGCACAGCTGTTTTACGAGTTTTTCAAGACGGGCCTGTTCGCCATCGGCGGCGGCATGGCCACGCTGCCCTTTCTCCACGACATCGGCCAGACCACCGGCTGGTACACCCAGGCCCAGCTGATGAACATGCTGGCGGTGTCGGAGTCCACGCCGGGTCCCATCGGCATCAATATGGCCACCTACGTGGGCTACACCGTGGGAGGTATCCCCGGGGCCATCATTGCCACCATCGGCGAGGTGACGCCCTCCATCATCGTCATTTTGATCGTGGCCATGATGCTCAAGAAGTTCCGGGACAGCAAGTATGTGAATGACGCCTTTTACGGCCTGCGCCCGGCCTCCACGGGCCTGATCGGCGCGGCCTGCGTGTCGGTGATCTTGGAGGTGCTGACGGGCATCGAGGTGGTGACGCCGGAGGCCGGGATCCTCAACAGCTTCGCCCTGCCGGGAGGCTGGGGGAGTCTGGTGAGCTGGCGGGGCCTGGCCCTGGCGGCGGTGCTGCTGGTGCTGACCAACGGGGTAAAAAAGGTGAAGGACTGGCATCCCATCGTGTTCATCGGCCTCTCCGCCGTGGTGGGTGTGGCCTTCGGCTTCGCCGGGGTGTGAGCAGATAAAACGGACGCGCGGGGCCGCACAGAGGCCCTGCGCGTCTGTCTGCTTTGGCACATTGACAGAACCGCCAAAAACAAGAAATGTTTTTGTTATATATCACATGGCGCGGCCAATACAAGCAAAATTGTTTGCGCGGAGTGCACAAAAAAGCTGCATTTTTCCACGGAATTCTATACAGCGGGAAATTTGTGACTTTCTTGACAAAGATGCGGGGGAGGGACTATACTGAGTGTGCTGAAAAGCGCAGAAACAGGCAGATTTTCAGGCGATCTCCCTGTTGGGAGAGATCAAACGAGGAGGAAAGAGGAATGAAAGAGATCGTAGAGATCCGGTGGCATGGCCGCGGCGGTCAGGGCGCCAAGACGGCATCCCTGCTGCTGGCGGACGCTGCGTTCAACACGGGCAAGTACGTCCAGGGCTTCCCGGAGTACGGCCCGGAGCGCATGGGTGCGCCCATCACGGCGTACAACCGGATCAGTGACCAGCGGAGCACCGTTCACTCCAACATCTATGAGCCCGACTACGTGGTGGTCGTGGACGAGACGCTGATCAGCGCCGTGGACGTGACCGCAGGCCTCAAGAAAGAGGGCGCCATCGTCATCAACTCCAGCAAGAGCCCTGCCGAGCTGCGGCCCAAGCTGAAGGGCTATGAGGGCCGTGTGTGCACCATCGACGCCGGCAAGATCAGCGAGGAGGAGCTGGGCAAGAACTTCCCCAACACTCCCATGCTGGCTGCCATCGTGAAGGTGTCCGGCGTCATTGGCGAGGAGGAGTTCATTAAGGATATGGAGGGCTCCTTCAAGCACAAGTTCGCCAGCAAGCCCCAGGTCATTGAGGGCAACATGCGGGCGCTGAAGAGATCTCTGGAGGAGGTGCAGGTAGGATGAGCTTCATGAAAGCCAAGGACATCAACGAACATATCACCTGGAGAGACATCACTCCGGGCTGCACGATTTTTGAGGGCGCGTCCTCTGAGCTGGTCAACACCGGCGACTGGCGGACCCTGAAGCCCGTGATCCACTGGGACAAGTGCAAGCAGTGCCTGCTGTGCGCTCCCGTTTGTCCCGACCTGTCCATCCCCGTGACCGCCGACGGCAAGCGGGGCGATTTCAATTACTTCTTCTGCAAGGGCTGCGGCATCTGCGCCAACGCCTGCCCCTTCGGAGCGATTGAAATGGTCAAGGACGAGAAATAAGGAGGGACGAGGAAATGGGAATCAGAGAGAGACTTTCCGGCAATGAGGCCTGCGCCTATGCCATGAAGCAGATCAACCCGGACGTGATGGGCGCGTTCCCCATCACCCCGTCCACCGAGATCCCGCAGTATTTCGCGGCCTATGTGGACAACGGGCAGGTCGATACGGAGTTCATCGCGGTGGAGAGCGAGCACAGCGCCATGTCCACCTGCATCGGCGCCGAGGCGGCGGGCTGCCGCGCCATCAGCGCCACCTCCTCCTGCGGTCTGTGCTACATGACCGAGATGCTGTATGTGGCGGCCTCCGACCGGCTGCCCATCACCCTGGCGGTGTCCACCCGCGCCCTGAGCGGCCCCATCAACATCAACAACGACCACTCCGACGCCATGGGCGTCCGTGACACCGGCTGGATCCAGCTGCACGCCGAGACCAACCAGGAGATGTACGACAACTACCTCCAGGCCATGCGGATCGGCGAGGCCGTGGGCCTGCCCATCATGGTCTGCCAGGACGGCTTCATCACCTCCCACGCCATCGAGAACATCGAGCTGGTGGAGGATGACAAGGTGAAGGCCTTCGTGGGCGAGTACAAGCCCGTCATCAACATCATGGACAAGGATCACCCCACCTCCGTGGGCCCCTACGCCGTTCCCACCTACTACATGGAGGCCAAGCGTCAGCAGGCTCAGGCCATGATCGACGCCAAGGAGGTCATCCGCAAGGTGGGCAAGGAGTTCGGCGAGATGACCGGCCGGACCTATGGCCTGGTGGAAGAGTATATGATGGATGACGCCGACGTGGCCATCATCCTGATGGGTTCCTCCGCCGGCACCGCCAAGGAGGCCATCCAGGAGCTGCGGGCCGAGGGCCACAAGGTGGGCCTCATCAAGATCCGTGCCTTCCGTCCCTTCCCCAAGGAGGAGATCGTCGCCGCGCTGAGCAAGGTAAAGGCCTTTGCCGTCATGGACAAGGCAGACAGCTTCAGCGCCTTGTGCGGTCCCATCTACGCCGACACCTGCGCCGCGCTGTACACCGCCCCGGTGCGCCCGCTGGGCATCAACTACATCTACGGCCTGGGCGGCCGTGATGTGCGCGTGGACAGCATCAAGCACGTGTTCGCGGAAGTGGAAAAGATCGCGGCCACCGGCGAGGTGGGCGAGACCTATCGTTACCTGGATGTCCGGGAATAAGGGAGGGACAACGAGATGAGTTACAATCTGAAAGAGAACCTGCTCCGGGAGGAGCGGCTGGCCGGCGGCCACCGGATGTGCGCCGGATGCGGCTCTCCCATCGCGGTGCGTACGGTGCTGCGTCAGGTGGAGCCCGGCGATCAGGTGATCGTGTGCAACGCCACGGGCTGCCTGGAGGTTTCCACCTCCGTGTATCCCTACACCTCCTGGAAGGGCAGCTGGATCCACAATGCCTTTGAGAATGCCGGTGCCACCCTGAGCGGCGTGGAGACGGCCTACAACGCCCTGAAGAAGCGGGGCAAGCTGGACGATACCTACAAGTTCATCGCCTTCGGCGGCGACGGCGGCACCTACGACATCGGCTTCCAGAGCCTGTCCGGCGCCATGGAGCGCGGCCATGACATGGTCTACGTCTGCTACGACAACGAGGCCTACATGAACACCGGTATCCAGCGTTCCTCCTCCACGCCCCACTTCGCCGACACCACCACGACCCCCGCGGGCACGGTGGTCCCCGGCAAGCTGCAGAAGAAGAAGGACCTGACCAAGATCATGGTGGCCCACGGTGTGCCGTATGTTGCTCAGACCACCTTCATCGGCAACTTCAAGGACATCAGCGAGAAGGCCCACAAGGCCATCTACACCCCCGGCGCCGCCTTCCTGAACGTGATGGCTCCCTGCCCCCGCGGCTGGCGCTATCCCAGCGAAAAGCTGATGGAAGTGACCAAGATGGCGGTGGAGACCTGCGTGTGGCCCCTGTACGAGGTGGTCGAGGGTAAGTACATCCTCAGCTACAAGCCCAAGAACAAGCTGCCCGTTGAGGAGTATCTGAAGATGCAGGGCCGCTTCGCCCACATGTTCAAGCCCGGCAACGAGTGGATGATCGAAGAGGTCCAGAAGGAAGTGGACCGCAACTGGGAGGATCTGCTCAAGCTCTGCGAGCTGTAAGCAATCTGTTCTGAAACAAGGAACCGGCCCCGCCATCGGCGGGGCCGGTTTTTTTCTCAGTATTTCCGCTCCAGCCGGCGGTAGAACCAGAGCCCCGCCGCGTACTGAAACACCAGATAGGCCGCCAGGAAGCACAGCAGGGGAAGATAGTGCTCTATAACGCCCAGCGCCCCCAGCAGTGCCACCAGGAAGGCCGCCACACAGCACACCGCAAAGCCCAGCTGATAGGCGTACCGCCCTGCCTTACACCGCAGCAGCTCCTTGCGCTCGTCCCGCAGGTCGATCTCCTCCTGCTCCAGCTTCTCCCGGTAGCGCTCGACGTTCTGGGGCCGGGTCCACTTCCAGTACTTCCAGACCAGCTCTCCGCCGCTGCCTAAGAATCCGCCGCCCAGGCCGCACAGGAGGCTCCCCATGGTGCCCTCCACCCAAAAAAAGGCCGCCACCAGGAAGCCAAGACCAAGGGCGATCTCCGCCAGACCCGCCCAGAGATTACTTTTTTTCATGGAACACACTCCTTTCGTGTAGGAAGATCTCCTCCACCGGTAAACCGAAGAAATCGGAAATGGTAAATGCCAGGTCCAGGGAGGGGTTGTAGCGCCCGTTTTCGATGGAGCTGACCGTCTGCCGAGAGACCCGGATGGCCTTGGCGAAGGCCTCCTGGCTCAGGCCCCGCTGCCGCCGCAGCTCCTCCACCCGATTGTCCATAAGCGCCTCCGTTCGTAAAGGTTCCTTTACATATGATATACCACAGCCAAAGCAGAATGTCAAGGTTCCTTTACGTTTTTTGTTCCCGCCCCAGGACGAGGCGGGAACTCCGGTACGGCAAAAGGTTTCTCTTGCAATTCAGAAGGGCAGATGGTATAGTGTGATTTGAAAATAATTCTCAAATTAAAAAGGAGACCCATTGTGAACAAGAGACTGACCCCTGTGACCGCCGCTCTGCTGGCGGCCTTTCTGCTGCTCTCCGGCTGCGGCAAAACAGAGACGGCCCCCGCCGACGGGGAGACGGACAAGCTGACCGTGGTGGCCACGGTGTTCCCGGCCTACGATTTTGCCCGGGCCGTGGGCGGCGAGGCGGCGGAGGTGTCCCTGCTGCTGCCGCCGGGGGCGGAGAGCCACTCCTATGAGCCCACCCCCGCCGACATCATGGCGGTGCAGCAGTGCGACCTGTTCCTCTACCTGGGCGGCGAGTCCGACACCTGGGTGGAGACGATCCTGGAGTCCGTGGAGCCCCAGGGAACCACGCTGCGGATGATCGACTGCGTGGACCTGCTGGAGGAGGAGACCGTGGAGGGCATGGAGAGCCACGAGGACGAGCATGACCACGACGAGGGCCTGGGCCTTGGAGAAGTGGTGGGCTACGACGAGCACGTGTGGACCGCCCCCCGGAACGCTGCCCAGATCACCCGGGCTATCGGGGCGGAGATGGAGGCTTTGGATCCGTCCAACGCTGCGTTCTATGCGGCCAACGCGGCGGACTACGCCGGGCAGATCGAGGCCCTGGACCGGGAATTTGCCGATTTCTTCGCCGGCGTGGCCGACCGGACCATGGTGTTCGGCGACCGTTTCCCCCTGCGGTATTTCGCCGACGAGTTTGACATCCCCTATTACGCCGCCTTCCCCGGGTGCAGCACCCAGACGGAGCCCTCCGCCGCCACCATCGCCTTTTTGACGGAAAAGGTCCGGGAGGAGGGGATCTCCACCGTGTGGTATATTGAATTTTCCAATCATTTGGTGGCGGACAGCATCGCCGAGGCCGCCGGCGCGGAGACGGCGATGTTCCACTCCTGCCACAACGTCTCTGCCGATGATTTGGCGGCGGGAGCCACCTACATCTCCTTGATGACAGACAACCTGGAGACCCTGCGCCAGCATATGCGCTGAATGAAACAGCGGCGGGCCCGAAAGGACCCGCCGCTGCCTGTTATTCATATTTCCGCATCCGAACCAGCTCCCCGCTCCGGTCCGCGCAGCAGCGTCGCCGGTTCCAGCTCAAGTCCCGCGGCGATCTTGTCCAGGGTATCCAGAGAGGCTGTGGCCTTTCCCAGTTCCAGCTTGCCCCAGTACCGGGGACTGATGCCACACCGCTCCGCAGCAGTCTCCTGAGTCCAGCCCCGCTCCCGTCGGAGCTGCTTGAGATTGATGGCCAGATGTTCCCGCAGCATTGCGGATCCCTCCTGCTGTGAACTTTGATGGCAGACATTGCTCTGGACAGGGTGTCCTACCAATGCTTCCAATCGCCGGATCAGAACGAAGCGCCGGTGTCCTCCGGGGCGGAATCGTTTTCTGTCAAAGAGCAGCGGGATGTGCACTGCTCCAGTGCCGGAAAAATATTCGCCCAGTTGTATGGCGAGACACGCTTGCACTGCGGCCCGTCAGGGCCGTCATTTGGTTTATTTTATCACATTCTCCGGAGAAAGGAAAGCGCGCCGCCTCCCAAAAGAGGCGGCGCGGCAAAAGAATCAACGCAGGGCGTCCAATACGGACAGATCAAAGCCCTGATACGCCCGCTGGCGCAGCAGCTGCGCCACTTCGTCCAATGTGGGAAGGGAGGGCATGGCGCCCATCCGGGAGACCGTGATGGCGGCGGTGTGGCTGGCAAAGGCCAGGGCCTCCGTCTGGGGAAGGCCAATGGTCAACCCGACGCATAGGGCGCCCACGAAGGAGTCACCGGCGGCGGTGGGGTCTGCCACATGGTCCATATGTACAGCAGGGATGTACTGGATGCCGTCTCCCAAAACCACAGCGGAGCCATTGGCCCCCAAGGTGATGATGACGTGCTCCACGCCCTTGGCCGCCAGGGCTGCGGCGATCTTCTTCAGATCATCCCGCTGAATGCCCCGCTGGTCCATCCGCAGGGGCAGGCCGGTTTCCGCCGAGGCCTCCTGCTCATTGGGCGTCAGATAGGTGACCAGCTTCAAAAGACGGTCGTCCAGATCGGTGGCGGGTGCCGGATTCAGCATCACCGGCACGCCGGCCTCCCGGGCCCAGCCGGCCACGGCCAGATTGACCTCGATGGGGACTTCCAGCTGCAGCAGCACCATATCAAAAGAGGACATCTCCTGCCGCAGCCAGGACACCTCCTCCACCGTCAGCGTCCGGTTGGCACCGGGAATCACCACAATGCGGTTCTGGGCGGTGTGCTCCGTCACCTCCAGCGTCACATGGCCCACACCGGAGCTGATGCCCGGACGGACCACCACACGGCTCACATCCACTCCTGCCTGGCGGGGGATCTCCAGCAGCTGGCGGCCGAAGAGGTCGTCGCCCACACAGCCCATCATGGTGACCTGCGCCCCCAGACGGGCGCACTGGAGCGCCTGATTGGCGCCTTTGCCGCCGGGAGCGGTGTGGAAGGATTTTCCGTAGACCGTCTGACCGGACGCGGGCACCCGTTCAGTGGTGGCGATCACATCCATCACAAAACTGCCCACGACTAAGATACGAGGTTTTCTTTGCATGGCATTGAACTCCTGTGAGGTAATCGTTTTCCTATTATTATACGTCTTTGAGGGAAAAATGCAAGCCTTTTGTGGTATCTTAACAGAAAAACGATTAAGCTGTCCGGAAAGTCAAAAAGTGTAAATTAAAAAGATCTGTTTATCGGCAGAAGCATCCCCCGCCCGTAAAGGACGGGGGATGCTTTCTATCAAAGCGAATACTCAGCTGCGGTTACCGGAGTTGGTGGTGTCCTTCAGCAGCACGTCGCGGGCGCCGCCGCACCCCACGGGACAGGTCCCGCGGGGACCCCGCATCAGACACAACCGGGCAGGCGGAGCCCGCCCGGTTCAAGGGCCCGCTCTTGGCGGGCCGCTTGGACGCGCCAAAGGGCGCGGGGAGGGCGGCGTCGCTGCCAGACAGCGGATCAGCTGCGGTTACCGGAATTGGTGGTGTCCTTCAATAGCACGTCGTGGGCGCCGCCCTCCACGATGGAGACGGAGGAGACCAGGGTCAGCTTGGCCTTGGCCCGCAGCTCCGGAATGGTCAGGGCGCCGCAGTTGCACATGGTGGAGCGGATCTTGGACAAGGTGGTTGCCATGCCGTCGGCCAGGGCGCCGGCGTAGGGCACGTAGGAGTCCACGCCCTCCTCGAAGCTCAGCTTGGCGGCGCCGCCCAGATCGTAGCGCTGCCAGTTCCGGGCCCGGGCGCTGCCCTCGCCCCAGTACTCCTTCATATAGCTTCCGCCGATGAGGACCTTGCTGGTGGGGGACTCGTCGAAGCGGGAGAAGTACCGGCCCAGCATGCAGAAGTCCGCGCCCATAGCCAGGGCCAGGGTGATGTGGTAGTCCTGGACGATGCCGCCGTCGGCGCAGATGGGCACATAGACGCCGGTCTCCTCGAAGTACCGGTCCCGCTCCGCCGCCACGTCGATGACCGCCGTGGCCTGGCCGCGGCCGATGCCCTTGGTCTCCCGGGTGATGCAGATGGAGCCGCCGCCGATGCCGATCTTCACGAAGTCGGCCCCGGCGTCCGCCAGGAAGCGGAAGCCCTCGCCGTCCACCACGTTGCCGGCGCCCACCTTCACGGTGTCACCGTAGCGGCCCCGGATCCACTTGAGGGTCCGGGCCTGCCACTCGGAGTAGCCCTCGGAGGAGTCGATCACCAGCACGTCCACCCCGGCGTCCACCAGGGCGGGGACCCGCTCTTCATAGTCCCGGGTGTTGATGCCGGCGCCCACCACATAGCGCTTCTGGCCGTCCAGCAGCTCCAGGGGGTTGTCCTTGTGGGAGTCGTAGTCCTTGCGGAACACAAAGCTCACCAGGCGGCCGTCCTCGGTCAGGATGGGCAGGGCGTTGAGCTTGTGGTCCCAGATGATGTCGTTGGCGGTTTTCAGGCTGGTGCCCTCCACGGCGGAGATGACCTTTTCCGCCGGGGTCATGAAGTCCTTCACCGGCGTGGCGGGGTCCATGCGGCTGACCCGGTAGTCCCGGCTGGTGACCAGGCCCAGCAGCCTGCCGGTGCCGGTGCCGTCGTCGGTGACGGCCATAGTGGAGTGGCCGGTGCGCTCTTTCAGCGCCAGCACGTCGGCCAGGGTGTCCTCCAGGCGCAGATTGGAGTCGCTGGTGACGAAGCCGGCTTTGTAGTTTTTCACCCTGCGCACCATCTCCGCCTGCTCCGCGATGGGCTGGGAGACGTAGATGAAGGCGATGCCGCCCTCCTTGGCCAGGGCGATGCCCATGCGCTCGCCGGAGACCGCCTGCATGACGGCGGAGACCATGGGGACGTTCATGGTGAGGGAGGGCTCCTCGCCCCTGCGGTACTTCACCACCGGCGTCTTGAGGGAGACATTGGCGGGGATGCACTCGGAGGAGGAGTAGCCGGGCACCAGCAGGTACTCGCTGAACGTGCGGGAGGGTTCGGGGAAAAAGTAAGCCATGGGGCCACCTCGTTTCTTTAGATTTGTGGATTTGCATTAGGATACCACAACCGTGGAGAAAAGCAAGGGTCAAAGTGTGAAATAATCTCTGGCGGAGGCAAAGAGCTCCAGATCGTACCGGCCGGGCACGTTCTGATAGAGGCCCGGGCCGATCCGCTCGGAGTGGCCCATCTTGCCCAGCACCCGGCCGTCAGGGGAGGTGATGCCCTCCACGGCCCAGACGGAGCCATTGGGGTTGAAGGCCACGTCCATGGTGGGCGCGCCGGTGAGGTCCACGTACTGGGTGGCGATCTGGCCGTTTTCCGCCAGCTGCGCCAGCAGCTCCGGACGGCACAGGAAGCGGCCCTCGCCGTGGGAGATGGGCACGCTGACCACGTCGCCCACGTGTACCCGGCTCAGCCAGGGGGAGCGGTTGGAGGCCACCCGGGTCCGGACGATCCGGGACTGGTGGCGGCCGATGACGTTGTAGGTCAGGGTGGGGCAGGAGTCGTCCATGTCCCGGATCTCGCCGTAGGGCACCAGGCCCAGCTTGATGAGGGCCTGGAAGCCGTTGCAGATGCCAAGCATGAGGCCGTCCCGGTTCTTCAGCAGGTCCATGACCGCGTCGGAGACCTCGCCGTTGCGGAAGAAGGCGGTGATGAACTTGCCGGAGCCGTCGGGCTCGTCGCCGCCGGAGAAGCCGCCGGGGATGAAGATGACCTGGCTTTCCCGGGCCGCCGCGGCAAAGCGTCTGGCGGAGGCCGCCACGTCGGCGGCGGAGCGGTTGTTCAGCACCAGGATCTCCGGCACCAGGCCCGCCCGCTCCACGGCCCAGGCGCTGTCGTACTCGCAGTTGGTGCCCGGGAACACGGGGATCAGCACCTTCGGCGCGGCGCAGCCCGCCTTGGGGGCAGCGCGGGTGAAGGCAGGGGCCTCCAGCACCGGCACAGCTTCGCTGCCCTGATCGGCGGTCATGGGGAACACGTCCTCCAGGGTCTCGTCGTAGGGTCCGGTCAGCTCACCCAAGGTCACGGACTCGCACTCGCAGCAGATGCAGCCGCTGCCGTTGGTGACGCCGACGCAGATGCCGTCGTCCAGGTCCTCCGCGGCCTCCAGCAGCATGGCCGCCGGGCGGCGAGCGAAGAGGTCCGCGGGCAGGAAGGCGTCGGTGAAGGAGAAGCCCAGGCCGTTGCCCAGGCAGCTCTTCATCACCGACACGGCGATGCCGCCGAAGCCTGTGACGCCGGCGCTGAGGACCTTGCCGGAGGCGATGAGGCGCTGGGCGGTATCCAGCACGGCGCACAGGCTCTCGGGATCCAGCGCCCCGTCGGCCTCCGTCTTGGGAGAGAGCAGATAGACCTTGTGGCCGGAGCCCTTGAACTCGTTGGAGAGAATCCGGTCCGTCCGGCCCACGGACACGGCGAAGGACACCAGGGTGGGGGGCACGTCCAGGTCATTGAAGGACCCGGACATGGAGTCCTTGCCGCCGATGGCGGCGCACTGGAGGTCCAGCTGGGCGGACAGGGCGCCCAGCAGGGCGGCCACGGGCTTGCCCCAGCGCTCCGGGGCGGTGCCCAGCTTCTCAAAGTACTCCTGGAAAGAGAGCCAGCACTTCCTCCGGTCGCCGCCGGCGGCGATGACCTTGGCCACGGACTCCGCCACGGCCAGATAGGCGCCCCGGTAGGGGGAATCGTCCATCACGTGTGGATCGCCGCCCCAGGCCATGATGGAGCAGGTGGTGGTCTCGTGGCCCAGCACCGGCAGCTTGGCCGCCATGGCCTGGGCGGGGGTCTTCTGGAACTTGCCGCCGAAGGGCATCAGTACGGAGCCGGCGCCGATGGTGGAGTCAAACCGCTCGCACAGCCCCTGCCGGGAGCAGACGTTCAGGTCCGCGGCAAAGGCTTTGAGGGTGTCGTGGAAGTTGGTGACGGGGATAGACTTGGGGGCCTGCGGGGCCTCCACCCGGGCGGCGGCGTGCTTTGCGGCGCCGTTGGTGTCCAGGAAGGCCCGGCTCAGGTCCGCCACGGTTTGGCCGTTCCAGCGCATGACCATGCGGCCAGTGTCGGTGACGGTGGCCACGACGGTGGACTCCAGATTCTCCTCCCCGGCGATCTCCATGAAGCGGGGGGCGTCCTTCGCCTCCACCACCACGGCCATGCGCTCCTGGGACTCGGAGATGGCAAGCTCCGTGGCGTCCAGGCCCTCGTACTTCTTGGGCACGGCGGAGAGGTCGATGTCCAGGGAGTCCGCCAGCTCGCCCACGGCCACGGATACGCCGCCGGCGCCAAAGTCGTTGCAGCGCTTGATGAGCCGCACGGCCTCGCTGTGGCGGAAGAGGCGCTGGAGCTTACGCTCCTCCGGGGCGTTGCCCTTTTGCACCTCGGCGGAGCAGGTGGCGACGGACTTGCTGTCGTGGCTCTTGGAGGAGCCGGTGGCGCCGCCGATGCCGTCCCGGCCGGTGCGGCCGCCCAGCAAAATCACCACGTCGCCGGGCTGGGGCACCTCCCGCCGGACGCTGCCGGCGGGCACCGCGCCCACCACGGCGCCGATCTCCAATCGCTTGGCGGCGTAGCCCTTGTGGTAGATCTCATCCACCAGCCCCGTGGCCAGGCCGATCTGGTTGCCGTAGGAGCTGTATCCGTTGGCGGCGGACTGGACGATCTTGCGCTGGGGCAGCTTTCCCGGAATGGTGTCGGCGATGGGGGTCCGGGGGTCCGCCGCGCCGGTGACACGCATGGCCTGGTACACATAGCCTCGGCCCGCCAGGGGGTCCCGGATGGCGCCGCCGATGCAGGTGGCGGCGCCGCCGAAGGGCTCGATCTCCGTGGGGTGGTTGTGGGTCTCGTTCTTAAAGAGGAGCAGCCAGGGCTTCTTTACGCCGTCCTCGTCCACGTCGATCTTCACCGTGCAGGCATTGATCTCCTCGGACTCGTCCAGATCGGGCAGCAGCCCCTGCTGCTTGAGATACTTGGCGCCGCGGGTGCCCATGTCCATGAGGGTCACGGGCTTTTCTCCGGCGTGAGTGGCCTCCCGGACGGAGAGGTAGCGGTCGTAGGCGGCCTTGGCCCGGGGATCGTCAAAGGCGATGTCCGTCAGCACCGTGCCGAAGGTGGTGTGGCGGCAGTGGTCGGACCAGTAGGTGTCCAGAATGCGGATCTCCGTGATGGTGGGGTCCCGGTGCTCCCGGGCAAAGTAATCCCGGCAGCACTGGAGGTCCCCCAGGTCCATGGCCAGGCCCAGGGAGGCGATCAGCCCCTCCAGAGCGCGGTCGTCCATGGCGGTGAAGCCCTCCAGCACCATGGGCGGCGCGGGCTGGTTCACCTCCATGGCCAGGGAGTCCACGCTCTCCAAGCCCGCCTCCCGGGCCTCCACGGGGTTGATGACATAGGATTTGATCTTCTCCACGTCGGCGGGGGAGAGCTGGCCGGAGAGCAGATACACCTTGGCGCTGCGGAGCCGGGGCCGCTCGCCCTGGGTCATCAGCTGGATGCAGGCTTCGGCGGAGTCCGCCCGCTGGTCGAACTGGCCCGGCAGGTACTCCACGGCAAAGGCGGTGAAGTCCCCGGCGGGGAGGGAGGCGGTGGCGTCGTCCACCTGGGGCTCGGAGAACACGGTGTTCACCGCCCGGCGGAAGGCGGCCTCGTCCAGACCCTCCACGTCGTAGCGGTTGAGCAGGCGCAGACCCGTCAGGGCGGTGATGCCCAGCAGCGTCTGCAGCTCCCGCAGCAGCTCCGAGGCCTCCTGCCGCAGGGGGGGCTTTTTCTCCACATAAATGCGTCGTACCATGATGGCAAAACCTCCAAGCGCCCGCAGGCGCGTATTTTTCAGCGGAAAGAAGCCCGCCGCCCAGCGGCGGGCCTGAACTTGTTGGGAAAGGGGAAAAAACTTGTGCGACGGGAAGGAAGAGAGTTACGAGAGGAACCCAGGAAGGGTTCCTTTCGTTTTCAATCATAAGTTTTTTGAACGCTCTTAGAGGTTCAAAAAACTTGCTCAGAGTGGCGAAAAGGTTTTTCGCCACTCTGAGGCCCGCCGCCCAGCGGCGGGCCCGGTGGTCAGGATTGGAGGGACAGGGCCCGGCGGCCGATGTCCCGGCGCAGGTACTTGCCCTCAAAATCGATGGTGCCGGCGGCGGCATAGGCGTCCCGAAGGGCCTCCTCCAGCGTGTCCGCCGTAGCGGTGACGCCCAGCACCCGGCCGCCGGAGGTGACCAGCGCGCCCTCCGCCGTCAGAGCGTCTCCAGCGTGGTAGACGGTGACATTCTCCGGCAGAGTGTCCGGCAGGGTGATGGCCTTGCCCTTCTCATAGTGGCCGGGATAGCCGCCGGAGGCCAGGATCACGCAGGCGGCGGCGCCGCTGCGCCACTCCACGGTGAGCTGGCCCAGCGTCTCACTCTCCACGGCCCGCATGACGGTCAGCAGGTCGGTTTTCAGCAGGGGCAGCACCACCTGGGTCTCCGGGTCGCCGAAGCGGCAGTTGTACTCGATGACTTTGGGCCCCTTGGGGGTCAGCATCAGGCCGAAGTAGAGGCAGCCCTTGAAGGGGCAGCCCTCGGCCCGCATGGCGGCCAGGGTGGGAAGGAAGATGGTCTCCATGCAGATCTTCGCCGTCTCCGGCGTGTAGCAGGGGTTGGGGGCGATGGTGCCCATGCCGCCGGTGTTGAGGCCGGTGTCGCCCTCTCCGGCCCGCTTGTGGTCCATGGAGGAGACCATGGGCACGATGGCGGTGCCGTCGGTGAAGGCCAGGACGCTGACTTCCGGTCCGGTGAGGAACTCCTCCACGACGATCTCGTTGCCGGAGGCGCCGAACACCTTGTCCTCCATAATGGACTTCACGGCGTCCTCCGCCTCAGAGAGGTTCTGGGGGATCAGCACCCCCTTGCCCAGGGCCAGGCCGTCGGCCTTGATGACGATGGGGAAGTCGGCCCCGCGCAGGTATGCCAGGGCCTTGGCCGGGTCGTCAAAGACCCGGTAATCGGCGGTGGGGATGCCGTACTGTTTCATGAGGTTCTTGGAAAAGACCTTGCTGGCCTCGATCCGGGCGGCCTTGGCGTCGGGGCCGAAGCAGGGGATGCCGGCCTCGTGGAGCCGGTCCACGCAGCCCAGGGCCAGGGGGTCATCCGGCGCCACCACGGCGAAGTCCACGCCGTGGGAGACGGCGAAGTCCACGATGGCGCCGATGTCCTTGGCGCCGATCTCCGGCACGCACACGGCGTCGGCGGCGATGCCGCCGTTGCCCGGCAGGGCGTAAATGGTCTCCACCTCCGGGTTCTCCCGGAGCTTTTTGATCATAGCGTGCTCGCGGCCCCCGCCGCCGACCACCAGAAGATTCATAAATATTATCCTCCTCTTATCCTGCGACCTGGCCCCTGGCAAGGCCGGGAAAAACGTTGGGCTACCGAAAAAATTTGCCGAAGGCAAATTCATTTGGCAATCATTTTCGCCGCGGCGTGTACGTGGCGAAAATACTTTGACCCAGCCGCCTTGGGCGGCGCTCACCAGTGACCGATGTCACTGGTGGTGGGGGAGATAGAGGGGAAAGCAGCAAAGCGCCTCCTGAGGCGGATTAAGCGAGCTGCTTTCGAGGCAGCGGCGCGATTGGCGGCCCCAATAGGGCCGGGAATCGCAATGCCGCAACGGTGTCAGCCAGCTCCCCCTCTATCTCAATGGTGGAACAGCCGCATCCCCGTAAAGCACATGACCATGCCGTACTTGTCGGCCGTCTCGATTACGTGGTCGTCCCGGATGGAGCCGCCTGGCTCGGCGATGTACTGCACGCCGGACTTCCGGGCCCGCTCCACATTGTCCCCGAAGGGGAAGAAGGCGTCGGACCCGCAGGTGACGCCGGTGAGCCGGGCGATCCAGGCCTTTTTCTCCTCCGCCGTCAGCGCCTCCGGCTTCACGGCAAAGGTCTGCTGCCACACGCCCTCGGCCAGGATGTCCTCGTACTCGTCGGAGGTGTAGATGTCGATGGCGTTGTCCCGGTCCGGGCGGCGGATGCCCTCCACGAACTGCAATCCAAGTACCTTGGGGTGCTGGCGCAGCCACCAGTTGTCTGCCTTGGAGCCGGCCAGGCGGGTGCAGTGGATGCGGCTCTGCTGGCCGGCGCCCACGCCGATGGCCTGGCCGTCCTTCACGTAGCACACGGAGTTGGACTGGGTGTACTTGAGGGTGATGAGGGCCACGATCATATCGATCTTGGCCTGCTGGGGCAGGTCCTTGTTGACCGTTACGATGTTGTCCAGCAATTCCTCGTCGATTTTAAAGTTGTTGCGGCCCTGCTGGAAGGTGACGCCGAACACGTCCTTGTACTCCTGGGGCGCGGGCACGTAGTCCGGGTCGATTTGCACCACGTTGTAGTTGCCCTTTTTCTTGGTTTTCAGGATCTCCAGGGCCTCGTCGGTGTAGCCGGGGGCGATGATGCCGTCGGACACCTCGTACTTTAAGTACCGGGCGGTGGCGGCGTCGCAGACATCGGAAAGGGCCGCCCAGTCGCCGTAGGAGCACAGCCGGTCGGCGCCCCGGGCCCGGATGTAGGCGCAGGCGATGGGGCTGAGGTCCGCGCCGGGGTCTACAAAGTAGATCTTCCGGTCCGTCTCGGTCAGGGGCGCGCCCACGGCGGCCCCGGCGGGGGAGACGTGCTTGAAGCTGGCGGCGGCGGGCAGGCCCGTGGCGGCCTTCAGCTCCCGCACCAGCTGCCAGGAGTTCAGCGCGTCCAGAAAATTGATGTAGCCCGGCTTGCCGTTCAGCACGGTGAGGGGCAGGTCCGTGCCCTCCCGCATGAAGATGCGGGAGGGCTTTTGATTGGGATTGCAGCCGTATTTCAGTTCCAGTTCTTTCATGAGCGGAATGCTCCCTCCTCGGAAATTTGTTTACATAACGTTTCAACCGCCTGGGGCAGCAGGACCCATTCCGCCTGCTCCATCACCCGGCGCTGCAAGGTGGCGGCCGTGTCCTCCGGCAGGATCTCCACGGCCTTTTGCAGCAGAATGCGGCCGCCGTCGGGGATCTCGTTGACCAGGTGGACCGTGGCGCCGGTGATCTTCACCCCCCGGGCCAGGGCCGCCTCGTGGACCCGCAGGCCGTAATAGCCCTTGCCGCAGAAGGACGGGATCAGAGAGGGGTGGACGTTGACGATCCGGTCCGGCCAGCGGCGGACAAAATCTGCCGATAAAATGGACATAAAGCCCGCTAAAACGATCAAATCGGCCTGACAACGGGTCAACTGCTCCTGGAGCTCCGCCTCGAAGGCCTCCTGGCTCTTGCCGCTGCGGGCGACCACTGCCCGGGGCACGCCGTGGTTGGCGGCCCGGGTCAGGGCGTAGGCGCCGGGCTGGCTGGAGCAGACCAGAACGATCTCCCCGTGGGACAGGCTGCCGCCCTCCTGGGACCGCAGCAGGGCCTCCAGATTGGTGCCGCCGCCGGAGACCAGCACGGCAATGCGGGCGCGAGTTAACAT
Organism: Dysosmobacter sp. Phy; assembly: GCF_054476235.1. Lineage (NCBI taxonomy): Bacteria > Bacillati > Bacillota > Clostridia > Eubacteriales > Oscillospiraceae > Dysosmobacter > Dysosmobacter sp. Phy. Next base: position 323,062 of record NZ_CM136997.1, on the reverse strand, counting down.
AAAACCACCCGATCCTCTCCCGGGACGATCTCGCCGATGGGATAGGCGTCACAGCCTCCCTCACGCAGGGCGGAGAGGGCCTTGTCGGCGCTGGCGGCGGAGGCGATGACCACCATGCCCACGCCGCAGTTGAAGGTGTTGAACAGATCCCGCTCCGGGATATCCCCCATCCGCTGGAGCATGGGGAAGATGGGGGGGATCCGCAGGGCGGCCTTTTCGATCCTGGCGGTGAGCCCGTCGGGCAGGCAGCGGGGGATGTTCTCGTAGAAGCCGCCGCCGGTGATGTGGCTGATGCCGTGGATCTCCGCCGCGGCGAGAGCCGCCAGCACGGGTTTGACATAGATGCGGGTGGGGGTCAGCAGGGCCTCGCCCAGGGTCGTCCCCAGCTCGCCGCAGTAGGCGCCCAGGTCGGTGTGCTCCACGTCAAAGACCTTCCGCACCAGGGAGTAGCCGTTGGAGTGGAGGCCGGAGGAGGGCAGGGCCAAAATCACGTCGCCGGGCTTCATGGCGCTGTGGTCGACGATCTTGGCCTTGTCCACGATGCCGACGGAGAAGCCCGCCAGGTCGTAGTCGTCGGCGGCCATGACGCCGGGGTGCTCGGCGGTCTCGCCGCCGATCAGGGCGCAGCCCGCCTGGACGCAGCCCTCCGCCACGCCGGAGACCAGGGACGCTACCTTCTCCGGCTCATTTTTTCCGATGGCGATGTAGTCCAGGAAAAACAGCGGCTTTGCGCCGCAGCAGACGATGTCGTTGACGCACATGGCCACGCAGTCGATGCCCACGGTGTCGTGCTTGTCCATCAGCTGGGCAATGCGCTGCTTGGTGCCCACGCCGTCGGTGCCGGAGACCAGCACCGGCTCCGCCATGCCGGCAAGATCCGGGGCGAACAGCCCGCCGAAGCCCCCAATGCCGGAGACCACGCCGGGGATCACCGTGCGGTCCACATGGGCCTTCATCAGCCGCACGCCCTCGTAGCCGGCCTCGATGTTCACGCCGGCGGCGGCGTAGGACGCGGAGTGGGAGTTTTCCATCTCTTCAACCTCCAAATGAGTGGGTATTAGAAATCAGGTGCCGGGAATTTTAAAATTTTGGAAAAACTGCCTCGGCCGTTATTCCCTGCCGGTCCAGCAGTAGGTACAGATCTTGTCCCGGTCGATGCCGATGGCCTCCAGCAGCCCCTCCAGGGACTGATAGCCCAGAGAGTCGAAGCCCAGCTGCCGGCAGATGGTTTTCAGCAGGCACTGGCCCCGCTCGGTGGAGGCGTCGGCATACTCCTCCAGGTGCTGCTGGCCCTCGTCGCCCTCCAGCTCCTGAATGGTGCGGCGGGACAGCAGGTCCATGTCGGAGTTGCTGCGGGAGAAGTTCAGGTACTTGCAGCCGTACATGATGGGCGGGCAGGCGGAGCGCATATGGACCTCCGCCGCGCCGCTGGCGTAGAGAAATTCCACCGTCTCCCGCAGCTGGGTGCCCCGGACGATGGAGTCGTCCACGAACAGCAGCTTCTTACCCTCGATCAGCTCGGGGACGGGGATCTGCTTCATCTTGGCCACCTGGTTGCGCACGTCCTGGCTGGTGGGCATGAAGGACCGGGGCCAGGTGGGGGTGTATTTGACGAAGGGCCGGGCAAAGGGCTTGCCGCTGCGGTTGGCGAAGCCGATGGCGTGGGGCACGCCGGAGTCCGGCACGCCGGCCACGTAGTCCACCTTGGGCAGCATCCCCCGGGCCACCTCGTCCCGGGCCATGATCTCGCCGTTGCGGTAGCGCATGACCTCCACGTTGACGCCCTCGTAGTTGGAGTTGGGGTAGCCGTAGTAGGTCCAGAGGAAGGCGCAGATCCGCATCTGCTCCCCGGCGGGGGACAAGGACTCGCAGCCGTCGGCAGTGATCTTCACAATCTCCCGGGGGCCCAGCTCATAGGTGGTCTGATAGCCCAGCTTCTGGTAGGCGAAGGACTCGAAGGAGACGCAGCAGCCGTCCTCGTTCCGGCCGATCAGCACTGGCAGGCGACCCAGCTTGTCCCGGGCGGCGATGATGCCGTCCGGTGTCAGCAGCAAAATGGTGGCGGAGCCGTCGATGAGATCCTGGGCGTGGCGGATGCCGTCCACCAGGGAGTCCGCCTGGTTGATGAGGGCGGCGATCAGCTCCGACTCATTGACCTTGCCGTTGCTCTGCGCCATGAACTGGTGGCCGTGGTGGGAGAAGTACTTTTCCACCAGGGCGTCCGCATTGTTGATGATGCCCACGGTGGTGATGGCGTACAGGCCCAGGTGAGACCGCACCAGCAGGGGCTGGGGGTCCGTGTCGGAGATGCAGCCGATGCCGCTGCACCCGAGGAACTCCGTCAGGTCCGCCTCGAATTTGGTGCGGAAGGGGGTGTTCTCGATGTTGTGGATCTGCCGCTGGAAGCCGGCGGCCGGGTCGTAGATGGCCATGCCGCCCCGGCGGGTGCCCAGGTGGGAGTGGTAGTCCGTGCCGAAGAACACGTCCAGCACGCAGTCCCGCCTGGAGATCGCGCCAAAAAAGCCGCCCATGGATTACTTGTCCCCCATGAGGCGGCGCATGACCTCCTCATAGGCCTCCTCGGCGCCGCCCAGATCCCGGCGGAAACGGTCCTTGTCCAGCTTCTCGTGGGTCTTTTCGTCCCACAGGCGGCAGGTGTCGGGGCTGATCTCGTCGGCCAGGACGATGGTCCCGTCGGCGGTCTTGCCGAATTCCAGCTTGAAGTCCACCAGATCAATGCCGATCTCCTTCATGAAGTCCTTGAGCAGGTCGTTGACAACGAAGGCGTATTTCTTGATGAGGTCGATCTCCTCTTTCGTGGCCAGCTTCAGCGCCAGGGCGTGGTATTCGTTGAGCAGGGGATCGCCCAGGTCGTCGTTCTTGTAGGAGAACTCGATGGTGGGCGCCTCGAATACGATGCCCTCCTCCACGCCGTACCGTTTGGCGAAGGAGCCGGCGGAGATGTTGCGGATGATGACCTCCAGGGGGACGATGGAGACCTTCTTCACCAGAGTCTCCCGGTCGCTGAGCTCCTCCACGAAGTGGGTGGGGACGCCCTGGGCCTCCAGACGGCGCATGAGGTTGTTGGTCATGCGGTTGTTGATGGCGCCCTTACCGGCGATGGTGCCCTTTTTCAGGCCGTTGAACGCGGTGGCGTCGTCCTTGTAGGACACGATGAACAGCTCGGGATCGTCGGTGCGGAACACCTTTTTGGCCTTGCCCTCATAGACCTGCTCTAACTTCTGCATGGTGGTAGTCCTCCTGTTTGATATATAATAAATCGTGTTTGACCATCTCTTATTTCCGCTCCAGCTCCTCCTGGAGCCGGGCTTCCTTCTCCGCGATCTGGCGGGCCATGGCGGCGCGCTCCGCCTCCAGCCGTTCCGCCAGGGCGGCGTCCTCTACCGCCAGGATCTGGGCGGCCAGGACGGCAGCGTTTTTGGCGCCGTTCAGCGCCACGGTGGCCACGGGGATGCCGCTGGGCATCTGGACCGTGGCCAGCAGGGCGTCCAGGCCGTCCATGGCCCCGCCCTTCATGGGGATGCCGATGACCGGCAGGGTGGTGTTGGCGGCAAAGGCGCCGGCCAAATGGGCCGCCATGCCGGCGGCGCAGATGACGGCGCCAAAGCCCTCCGCCCGGGCATTTTTGGCGAACAGTGCCGCCTGGCCGGGGGTGCGGTGGGCGCTGAGGATATGGGCCTCAAAGGGGATGCCAAGGGACTCCAGCTGGGCGCAGGCGCCCTTGACGACGGGCCAGTCGGAGTCGGAGCCCATGATAACGGCAACTTTTTTCATGTGACGGGACCCTCCTTACAGCTTTTTGCGCAGGACCGTGTGACGGAAGAAGCCGTCGGCGAAATACTCCTGGGAGCAGAACACCGGCTTGCCGTCGATGTCGAAGTCCACCTCGTCCATATACAGAACCGGTGCGCCGACGCTGATCTGCAAAGTCTCCGCCAGGGTGGCGTCCGCCGTGATGGGCTTCAGGTCCGTCAGGTCCAGATAGGGGTAGATGCCGCAGAAGCGCTGCAAGAAGTGGAAGATGGGCAGTTTCAGGTCCTGGATGGTGTAATTGTCCCGCACCAGGGACTTGTCCACCACGTCCTCGCAGTAGATGGCGGGGCGGCCGTCGGCGGTGCACAGGCGGGCCACGCGGATCACGGGCGCTCCCTCTTCAATGGCCAGCTGCCGGGCGATCTTGGCGTCGGCGGTGCCTTCGGACACCCGCACGAAGGCCACCTCCGCCCGGTAGCCGCTCTGGCGGATCATGTCCAGGAACTCCACCTCGATGTCCATGCGGGCGGTGGCATCCAGCACATGGCGGTTGATGATGGTGCCCACGCCGTGGCGGCGGGTGATGAAGCCCTCCCGCTCCAGGGAGGCCAGAATGTCCCGCAGCTGGGTACGGCTGATGCCCAGCTTTTCCGCCAGGACGCTCTCGCGGGGCAGGCGTTCGCTGTTGGCGTAGGCGCCCTCCTTCATGGCGGAGAGCAGCTGGAGCCGGATGGTCTTGGACTGGGACGGCTGCGTACTCATAAGCTCACCTCAATTTCAGTATGAAAAGGTAGTACTATTAAAGGTCGTACCTTATTGTACCGAATTTGCAGCCTTGCCGCAATAGACAAAATGGACAAGTTCGCCGCCGCCTTTTCCGCCGGGACTTGTAGAGCCTGGAACTGTGTTTTGAATGGACCGGAAAAAATCTCCGCAGAAAAAGAATTTGTGGTATGATAAGAAAAAATACCGCCCCGGCGGCGCCGGAGACGGAACAGAACAAGGAGGAGACGCCGATGAAGATCGTGATTTTAGGCGCGGAAGCCCGTTACCGCCGGTATCTGCCGGACCTGCCCTTTGCCAGGGCCCAGGAGCCGGTGTATCTGGACAAGGACAGCACCGAGGAGCAGATCCTCGCCGCCGCACCGGACGCGGAGGCGCTGTTCGTGGACGCCATCACGCCGGTGAGCGGCGCTCTCATGGAGCGGATGCCCCGCCTGCGGCTGATCCACTCCGAGGGCGTGGCTTTTGACAGGATCGACCTGGCTGCCGCCCGGGCCCGGGGCATCGACGTGTGCAACAACAAGGGCTGCAATGCTGCTGCCGTGGCGGAGCAGACCGTTTTGCTGATGCTGATGCTGCTGCGCCATGCTCTGGAGGGGGACCGGATGGTCCGCCAGGGCCGCCAGATGGAGATGAAGGAGCGCTCCATGGTGGAGGGCATCACGGAGCTGGGGGCCTGCCGGGTGGGCCTGGTGGGCTTTGGAGACATTGCCAAGGCCACGGCGGCGCGGCTGGCGGCCTTCGGCTGCGAGATCTGCTACTATACACCCCACCGCCGCGCGCCGGAGGAAGAGGCCCGCTGGGGTGTCACCTACCTGCCTCTGGAGGAGCTGGCGGAGCGCTGCGACATCGTGAGCCTCCACTGCGCCGTGACGGATCAGACCCGGAACATGGTGGACGAGGCCTTCCTGGCGCGCATGAAGCCCACGGCGTATCTCATCAACACCGGCCGGGGAGACCTGGTGGACAATCTGGCCCTGCGCCGGGCGTTGGAGGAGGGCCGCGTCGCCGGGGCGGGCCTGGACACCCTGGCGCCGGAGCCGGTGCCGGCGGACCACCCCCTGGTGGACCTGCCCCCTGAGCTCCGGGACCGGGTGGTGCTCTCGCCCCATCTGGGCGGCATCACCGAGGGGGCGTTCCGCCGCAGCCACCTGCACATGTGGCGCAACGCGGAGCGGGTGGCAGCCGGGGAGAAGCCGGACAACATCGTCAACTGAGGGAGCGGGTGCCGGCGCGGTGTCATTTCCCGGGAAAGAAAAAAGGCGGAGGATCGGCCATATGGCCGATCCTCCGCTTGTTTTTGGTGGTACCAAAGGCAACCCCCGGCTAAGCCGGGGGTAAAAAATAGCTTAAAGCGAGGAGAAGAGTAGAAAAAGAAAAAACTCCCTGATGAGGTAGAAGTGGTTTGCCGACCACACAACTACGATAACAGGGAGGTCTTCATCGTGAAAGACAAAGACATAAGTAGTTTAGAGCATACAAGTTGGAGATGTCAATATCACATCGTATTTGCGCCCAAATATCGAAGGATGGAGATATATGGACAGATAAAACAGGATATAGGAGTGATATTGAGAAAACTGTGTCAGCAAAAAGGTGTAGAAATCATAGAAGCCAGAGCGTGCCCAGACCATATACACATGCTGATAAGTATCCCGCCCAAGTACAGTGTATCACAGATTATGGGGTACTTGAAAGGAAAAAGTAGTCTGATGATATTTGATCGGCATGCAAATCTGAAATATAAGTACGGAAATCGGCACTTTTGGGCCAGAGGGTATTATGTGGATACAGTGGGGCGGAATAAAAAGCAGATAGCAGAGTATATCCGAAACCAACTGGCATCAGATCAAATCGCAGACCAGATAGGACTGAAAGAGTTTGTGGACCCGTTTACGGGTCGCGAGAACAAGAAGGCGTAAAAAGAACCCCTTAAGGGGTAAGCCCGAGAAAGAAATGCAGTCGGCAAACCTTTCGGGGCCCCTTAAGGGGCTTCGTCCGTATCAGGCCCTTTTAGGGCCTACTCAAGCCTCCGGCTTAGCCGGAGGTTTTGACTGAAAAATTTTGCTTGCTCAGCGTCCCTCGCACCAGGCGCAGGCGGCCAGGGCCGCCACGGCGCCGTCGGCGCAGGCGGTGGTCAGCTGCCGGATGGCCTTGGCCCGGCAGTCCCCGGCCACGAACACGCCGGGGGCGGCGGTGCGGCAGTCCTCCCCGGCGGGCAGGAAGCCGTCGGCCCCCGTGAGACCCAGTGCCGCGGCCAGGGCCGTCTGGGGCTGCTGGCCCACGGCCTGGAACAGCCCGTCCACCGCCAGCTCCGACTCCGCGCCGGTGGCCGTATCCCGGAGGGCCAGGCCCGTCAGGGCCGTTTCGCCCCGCAGGGCGGTGATGACCGTGTTCATCCGCAGCGTCACATTGGCCCGCTTGGCCAGGGCCTCCGCCAGGATGGGATCGCCCCGGAAGGCGTCCCGCCGGTGGACCACCGTCACGTGGCGGCACAGGTCCGAAAGGAACAGGGCGTCCTGGAGGGCGGTGTTGCCGCCGCCGGCCACGGCCACGTCCTTCCCGGTGAAAAACGCCCCGTCGCACACGGCGCAGTAGGACACGCCGCCTAAGGTCTCCTCCCCGGGCAGGCCCAATGTTCGGTGCTTCATGCCGGTGGCCAAAACCAGGGCGGAGGCGGTATAGGCGCCGTAGTCGGTGGTGACGGAGTGGGGCGCGCCGGTCCGGATGGAGAGGACCTCCTCCAGCTCCATCCGGGCCCCCAGGGCCTCCGCCTGGGAGAAGAGCCGCTCCGCCAGTTCCGCGCCGGAGACACCGTAGCAGCCGGGGAAGTTGTCCACCCGGGGAGAGGAGGCGATCTGCCCGCCGAAGGCCTCCTTTTCCAGCACCAGCACGGACTTGCCCGCCCGGCGGGCGTAGATGGCGGCGGTGAGCCCGGCGGGGCCGCCGCCCACGATGACGATGTCGAAGTGTTCGTTCATACAGATCACCTGATAGAGAAGAATGAAAAAGGAGGGACCGGGGGTCCCTCCTTTTGGATTTTGTGCTTACGCGTGGGTGGCGGCAAACTTCTTGATGACGGAGGCGTTCACCAGCTTCTCCACCTGATCGCCGTGGCGGACGATCAGGGTGGGGGCCTGCTGGATGCCGTACCGGCTCACCAGGTCCATGTGCTCGCTGACGTCCATCACCTGGTAGCGCAGGCCCGCCTTCTCCAGCTCGCTCTTGGCGATCTTGCAGTTGGGGCAGGTCTTGGTGGTGAAGAGGAACAGCTCGTCCTCAGCGCCGGGGACAGAGGCGGATACGGCGGGCGCGGTCTCGGCGGCGCCGGCGCTCTCCCGGTCGCACAGGCGGCGGCCCTCCAGACGGGAGTTCTCCACTTCATACTCCCTGCGGTCCTTGAACTCCTGGACCTTGCCGTCGTTCCAGTTCTGGACGGGGCGGTAGTAGCCGGTGATTCGGCTCCAGACCTCGGTGGCCTTGCCGCATTTCGGGCAGGTGAAGTGCTCGCCGGAGATGTAGCCGTGGTCCTGGCAGATGGAGTAGGTGGGGGACATGGTGTAGTAGGGCAGCTTGAAGTTCTCCGCGATCTTGCGGACCAGATTGGCGGCCGCCTTCCAGTCCGGCAGCTTCTCGCCCAGGAAGGCGTGGAACACGGTGCCGGAGGTGTAGAGGGTCTGCAGCTCGTCCTGAATGGCCAGGGCGTCAAAGATGTCGGTGGTGTAGCCCACGGGCAGGTGAGAGCTGTTGGTGTAGTACGGCGTGTCGCCGGGGTTCTTGGCGGCGGTGATGATGTCGGGGTACTTCTCCACGTCGTGCTTGGCCAGACGGTAGGTGGTGGATTCCGCGGGGGTGGCCTCCAGGTTATAGAGGTCGCCGTACATCTCCTGGTAGTCGCTCAGGCGCTCGCGCATGTGGTTGAGCACGTCCTTGGCAAAGGCCTGGGTCTCGGGGTGGGTCAGGTCCTTGCGCAGCCACTTGGCGTTGAGGCCCACCTCGTTCATACCGATCAGGCCGATGGTGGAGAAGTGGTTATCAAAGGTGCCCAGATAATATTTGGTGTAGGGATACAGGCCCGCCTCCATCAGGCGGGTGATGACAGTGCGCTTGGTCTTGAGGCTCCGGGCCGCCACGTCCATGATGTGGTCCAGGCGCTCATAGAACTCCTCGGGAGTCTGGGACAGGTACGCGATCCGGGGCAGGTTGATGGTGACCACGCCCACGGAGCCGGTGGACTCGCCGGAGCCGAAGTAGCCGCCGGACTTCTTGCGCAGCTCCCGCAGGTCCAGCCGCAGGCGGCAGCACATGCTGCGCACGTCGGAGGGCTCCATGTCGGAGTTGATGTAGTTGGAGAAGTAGGGGGTGCCGTACTTGGCGGTCATCTCAAAGAGGAGCCGGTTATTTTCAGTGTCGGACCAGTCGAAGTCCTTGGTGATGGAGTAGGTGGGGATGGGATACTGGAAGCCCCGGCCATCGGCGTCGCCCTCGGTCATGATCTCGATGAAGGCCTTGTTGACCATGTCCATCTCTTTTTTGCAGTCACCGTAGGTGAAGTCCTGCTCCTTGCCGCCCACGATGGCCGGCAGGTTCTCCAGATCCTTGGGGACGGTCCAGTCCAGGGTGATGTTGGAGAAGGGCGCCTGGGTGCCCCAGCGGGAGGGGGTGTTCACGCCGAAGACGAAGGACTGGATGCACTGCTTGACTTCCTTCTGGGAGAGGTTGTCCACCTTGACGAAGGGAGCAAGGTACGTGTCAAAGGAGCTGAACGCCTGGGCGCCGGCCCACTCGTTCTGCATGATCCCTAAGAAGTTCACCATCTGGTTGCACAGGGTGGACAGGTGGCTGGCAGGGGTGGAGTTGATCTTGCCGGGGATGCCCAGGCCCTGCTGGATCAGCTGCTTGAGGCTCCAGCCGGCGCAGTAGCCGGTGAGCATGGAGAGGTCGTGGAGGTGGATATCGCCGTCCTTGTGGGCTCTGGCGATCTCCTCATCGTAAATCTCGCTGAGCCAGTAGTTGGCGGTGATGGCGCCGGAGTTGGAGAGGATCAGGCCGCCCACGGAGTAGGTGACGGTGGAGTTCTCCTTCACGCGCCAGTCGTTGATCTTCACATAGTTGTCCACCAGCTCCTTGTAGTCCAGCATGGTGGAGTTGAGGTTGCGGATCTTCTCCCGCTGCTTGCGGTAGAGGATGTAGGCCTTGGCCACATCGGCATAGCCGGCCTGGCTGAGCACATCCTCCACGCTGTCCTGGATCTGTTCCACAGAGACCTTGCCGTCATGGATCTTGTCCTGATAGTCCGCAGTCACCCGGAGGGCCAGCAGGTCGATGATGTCCGGGTTATATTCCTTATGAGTGGCCTCAAAAGCCTTGGTAATGGCCGCGCTGATCTTGGCGAGATTGAATTCCGCGACCTGACCGTCTCTTTTCACAACTTGATACATGAAGGTCCCCTGCTTTCTCTTTGAATTACACACCTGCGGAGCCGTGCGCCCCGCGAAATCCATTGTACCACACGCTGTGGTAAAGTCAATGGAGGAAACCACAATATCTTGTGATGTCTTTCGTAGGAATCCACAAAGGAAACCAGAGTCACTCCACGCCCCGCAGCTCCGCCCGGGGCAGGAAGGGACGGAGGATCTCAGAAAGAGCCGCCATTTCGACATCGCTGAACCCATGACAGCCGCCGGCGATCAGATTGCCGGAATCCACGAATTTCTGAAGGAAGAACCGGGGCGTCCGACCCTCCGGGAAAAAGCCTGCCACCCAGCGGCCCATGGCGGCCAGGTCCTCCGCCGTGTGGAGCTCCCGCACCAGTGTGGTGCGCAGCTCGAAGTCCACGCCGCTGCCGATGAGCAGCCTCAGGCTCTCCTCCACCGGGCCGGCGTCCAGCCCCGGCACGCCGCAGGTCTCGCCGTATCGCGCCGGGCAGTTCTTGATGTCCATAGCCACATAGTCTGCCAGCCCCCGGTCCAGGATCTCCTTCAGGGCCTGGGGATAGAAGCCGTTGGTGTCCAGCTTCACGGCGAAGCCCATGTCCCGCACTGCCGCCAGAAAATCCGCTGCGCCGGGGTGCAGCAGCGGCTCCCCGCCGGAGAGGACCACCCCGTCCAGAAGCCCCCGGCGCGTGCTCAGAAAGTTCAGCACGTCCTGCTCCGTCAGAGCAGGGCTCTCTGCCAGCCGCGTTACCAGCAGGGCATTGTGACAGAATGGGCACCGCAGATTACAGCCGCCGGTGAACACCGTGGCTGCCAGCTTTCCCGGATAGTCCACCATGGATAGTTTTTGCAGTCCGCAGATCCGCACGTTCCTCTCCTCCTTGACCTGCTCCAGATTACAAGATGTTGTTATTGTAAACTTTAAAAAACACAATAGGAAGTGGTGGTTGCAACAAAAGCCAAATAAAGAGGCCCGCCGCGGGAGGAGCGCCTCCCGGATGGCGGCGGAGTGGCCGCCGCAGGCAGGTGCCGGGTATGTTGCAATCTGCATGATTTTTCCTCCTTTTGCCGGCAAAAAACCGGCGCTTCCCCATCTTGAACAGGGGGGAGCGTGTTCTTATAATAAAACCAATGCGCGCCCCGCCGGGACGCGTAAAATCGGACGGGGGAACACCCCGAAAAGGAGATCGAAAATGAAAAAAACAGTCACCCTGGCGCTGACCCTGCTGATGCTGACCGGAATTCTCTCCGGCTGCGCCACTGACACACCGGCTGACAATGCCGAGGACACCACTGCGGCCGATGCCGCACAGACCCAGAGCACTGGGAATTTCACCGATGAAATGAAGATCCCCTACGCCATCGATCTGTCCGAAGAGGACGGGGCGGACAGCGTGGAGCGCGCCGGCGACCATACCGACTCTCCCTACTTTGCCCATCCCGACGTGTACAACATGGAATCCACGGATACCCTGACCGTTCTGTCTCATTTCAAGACCCAGCAGCAGACCAGCGAGTGGTCCTGCGGTGTCACCTCCGCCCTGATGGTGCTGGAGTGGTATGACCGGCTGGGCGAGTGGAACGAGGAGAGCCTGGCCGCCCTGCGCCATTCCCTGGACGGCACGGAGCTGGAGGGCTATCCCGGCACCACATTAAAGCAGGCCATGGACATCTTCGAGGGCGTGGGCGGTTTTGATATGATCACCACTTACGACTATCCCGACGGCATCTGGATGGAGGACATCCAGGGCTGGCTGGCGGAAGGCAAGCCGGTCATGATCGCCTGGAACGACTGGGGCGGACACTGGCAGATCATCATTGGCTACGACACCATGGGCACCGAGACGCAGCAGGACGATGTGTTCATCGTGGCCGATCCCTATGACACCACCGACCACAATCAGGACGGCTACGGCTTCTACCCCGCGGAGCGGCTGATGTACAACTTTACCATGTACGGCGCTTTCCCCGAGGAGGAGGGCGGCAGCGACATGCTGTTCCTGGTAGCCAGTCCCGCGGCGTAACCGCCGGATCGGAGACGAGCGCCAAAAAAGAGACCGCCTCCGGCACAGAAAACACTCTGTGCCGGCGGCGGTTTTTTCGGAAATAAGGAGCGGTTCAGAAGTCCTCCAGCACCTGGACCGCGGCGCCCAGAACTCCGTCGCCGATGTAGACGCTGAGCGTGCCGTCCATCTCTCCGTCCCACAGGTGATCGAAGTCCGGCAGGGCGGCGGCCAGCCGGGCCCGCAGGTCCAGCATCGCCTCCGGTGCGCCGCCGTTGGCCACGGCCAGATTATACCGCTTTCCGCCGTCCAGGGCCTGCTCTGTCAGTTCCACCAGCTTGGAGATCACCTGCTGGCGGCCCCGGACCTTGGCTACGGAACGCAGTTGTCCGTCGGCGGCGAAGGTGAGAAGGGGCTTGATCTGCAGCATGGTCCCCGCTACGGCGGTGATCTTGCCGATGCGGCCGCCCTTTTGCAGGTATTCCAGGGTGTCCACCGAGAAGAAGGGGTGGGTGTTTCGGATCAGGGAGGGGACCCGCCGCTGCGTCAGATCCTCCCAGGAGGCACCGGCGCGGATGTCCTCCGCCAGCTGCAAAATGGTCATGCCCACCCCCAGAGAGCCGCTGACGGAGTCATAGACCTGGACGCACAGGTCCCGCCGCTCCTCGGCCAGGAGCCGCACCATGTTGTAGGTGCCGGAGAGGCCGCCGGAGAGCATTACGGCAATGACGCCGTCGTAACCCTCCGCCGCAATGGCGTCCAGGGCGTCGGAGATATCCTGTCCCGTGGGCAGAGAGGTATGGGGCAATTCACCCTCCCGCAGGCGGCGGTAGATGTCCCGGGCGCGGATATCCACGCCGTCGCGGAACTCGCCGTCCCGGCAGCGGATGCGCAGCGGTACGATCCGGATATGGTGCTCCGCAGCGGCCTGGGGGGTCAGATCCGCACAGGAGTCGGTCAGCAGGGCAATTTTATGGGGCGTCATCGTTCCATCTCCAAATCTTATTCGGCTCCGTTGTAAGCTGTCGGCGGCGCACGACGAGATACGGTCCACTGCGCCGCGAAAACTGTCGCATCCGCCTATGAAAGGCGGCTGGACAATGCAGATATATCGGTCTGATGCATCTTGTCATAAGACCTGCGTATCAGATGAAATAATCCCGACAGGATACAGTATACCGGAAACCCGGGAAAAAAATCAAGAGGAGATTGCAGAAAAGCCGCATGCACTTGACAAGAGCGGCTGCCTTGTGTAGGGTGAGGAAAAGGGGGCGTGGAATATGAAAAAATGGAGACGGTCGGCCTGCATCGAGACGCTGTACGGAGAACTGCCCTTCCTGGAGCGGTTCCGGGCGGCCCGGGAGGACGGGTTTGACGCCGTGGAGTTCTGGAGCTGGACCGACAAGGATCTGCCGGCAGTGAAGGCGGCGGCACAGGCGGCGGGTATCGCCGTCTGTGCGTTTGACGGGGACGCGGAACTATCCCTGGTGGATCCGGACCAGCGGCAGGCGTATTTGGCGTTTTTGGAGCGCTCGCTGGAGGCGGCCCGGTTCCTGGGGGCGGCCGGCCTTACCATCCACTCCAACGGTCTGGGAGAGGGCGGCCAGGTTCTGCGGGACTACCGGGAGTTGTCCCATACGGTGAAGCTGTGCGCCCTGTACGGCGGACTGGAACAGTGTGCCGCCCTGGGGGAGAAATGGGGCGTGACGCTGAGTCTGGAGCCGCTGAATGTGGTGACGGACCACCCCGGCAACTTCCTGACCCACACCCAGATGGCCGCGGAGCTGGTCCGGCTGATCGGTTCTCCCCGGCTGCGGGTGCTGTACGACGTGTACCATATGCAGCTCAACGAGGGCTGCCTCTGCGAGACCATAGCCCGGTACGGGGATACCTTCGGCCATGTCCACGTGGCGGATGCGCCGGGCCGCCACGAGCCCGGCACCGGCGAGATCTGTTACCGGCGGGTGTACGACGCCCTGGAGGAAGCCGGGTACGACGGCCTCCTGGGCTACGAGCTGTTCCCGGCGGCGGACACGGCAGCGGCGGTCCGGGCCATCATGGGCGAGTGACGGCGGGGGGGGCCGGATATCAAAACAGCGGCGGGAGCATCCGGACCGATGCTCCCGCCGCTGTTTTTAGAAAAGGGCCTGCAGGGCGCCCAACACCAGGAGATGGGCCGGATAGTACACATAGAAGAACCATTTGGAAAAGGCGTTCCCGGCTCCGCGCCGCCCCTTGTAAAGGGACAGCAGCAGGATGGGGATGAATGCGCCCGCGTTTTCGATGGTATATGCGTAGTACTCCGTATCTATATAGAATACATGGTCGTAAAACAATCCGAAAAAGGGCGTTGTCAGCAAGGTGAGGACGTCCATGCCCAGCAGGACGACCAGGCAGTATGCGAAGGCCTGGTGCTTGAAGTTTCCGTGAAAATAGTCCAGCACAAGGATCATGAGGATGCCTGTGCAGCCCCAGTCCGCCGGGACGCAGAGAATGACCAGAGCAGTGATCAGCAGTACCTTGGCGGCCGGGTTTTGGATCCGCGTGCTTCTCCGGATCCGGATGCCCAGAACGCCCAGAAAGATCGTGTAGATGACGTTCGGACGCATAAAGGAAGCGTCCGCCAGGCTGCCGCCGTATCGGAAATACAGAAACGGGAGCCAGCTGACGGCGGCAAACGCGGCCAGCCGGAAGAGGTACTTACGGACACTGCGTGTGTGATGGTAGCCCTCGACCGCGGAAAAGAACATGACGGGACCGGTTATCCTGCCGATGATGTGCATGAGAATGGCGGGGGCGGTCCCACTGGGGACGAAGGCAAAGGCGATATGGTCGATGGTCATGGCAAGGATCGCGATGTACTTCAGGCTGTTCAAGGAGAGCCCTCTGTCCGCCGGTGCCTGCGGCGGTGCGGTGTGCAGATCGGTCATGAAGTTCCTCCGTTATGATATGCAGAAATACGTCAGGTTCCCGCACATTATAACATGAGAGAAAACGGAGCATTCCTTAAGAGTTTCTTAATCAAACGAAAAAGAGCAGGCGGAAAGCCGCCCGCAGATTCAGCGCTCGATCACAACGATAGAGTGGGAGTTATCTCCGCCTGCAAAAGGAAAACAAAAAAATCGGAGTATCCCGAAGGATACTCCGATTGGTCCGAGTGTAATTATAGGACTTGGAAAAATCCGGTCATATCAATGGTTTTAACGCAGCAAGCAAGAGGTTTTATCTTAAACTGACCGAAATACAACAGTAACCTTCGTGATGATATCCCGCAACTGGCAAGAGCCTACATCATATGCAAGGATATCTCCAGATGTTGCAAAAGATCGCTCTGTTTCCTGAATCCCACTGTGGGAAATATAAATTCTTCCATTACGATGGGTAATACTGTAATGAACTCCATTCCAAAGAAATTCCACTTCTCCATGCCATCTCATGCAGGTTTGGAAATCACTTATAGTGGTAAAACGATTTTGCTCCAAGGAATTGGAGGGGACAATCGTGTTTTTCATATAAAACCTTCTTTCAAAGCTCTTAAACTCAGGCGCGCCGCCGGGATAATTGATTGGAGGCTGTGGATCAGGAAAACCAGCGGGATTATCCCAATTGATGAGATGATCGTGTGGATTTGTATGTGCCCAAGGTTGCTTGTGGTCAGTATAATGTCTTTCCAGCGCCGCTCGACCATCGCTTCCAATTTTTGTATCGACACGATAGCCGTTCTTGTATGTTGTTTTAATTTCTCCTGGTTCACCAAGGAAACGCTGGTCATCAGGCTTATTAGGACTGGGTTTCCATCCCCCGCCGTATGCACTTCCGCCGCCTTTTCCAGTTAGGTACGGCTCTATTGTATCACGATTCCCGCTTGATGAGCTACCAATTTTAAAGGCATCTAAATCTTCACGATGGAAACTTCGTTCATAGTTCATATACCGCCAGGAACTACGTTCATAATCCACATCAATGATATTACCTTGCATTTCGGGAAACGGTGTATTGTAGCAAATAATTTTTTCCGGCTCAATGCGCCGCAGCATCTCGTTGTATCCTGCCATGAACCATTCTTTCTGGTCACAGCGGTTGTCATGTTCTGAGACCATATAAGTGGAGACAGCAACAACACTTCCTTTTTCAATCCCTTCAAAGCAGAAATCAAACGTGGATTCATCTCCCCAGTTGACGGTCGGAATGACCCGGAGCCCTTTGGATGCCCAGTAAGCGCCGCACCAGCGATTACGAAATACATTGTAGAGCTGCATAACAGGTGCCATCTCCAGGTACAGGCTGAAATCCGGCGACAGCACCGCACGGTAGCGGGAGAGTTTTTCAATGTCGTTGTCTGGATTCTTCCAGACCCGCTCAAAGCGATAGTCATATAGGAAGAAGTGTACCATGCGGTCGAGGTGATTCTGGTCCTCCAGATGGGTTTTGTCAAAACCGATCAACAAAAGATCATCAAAGTCTCCGGGACTTTCTTGGAACTTGGGAATGATGGGGATTTTTAACTTTCCTTTGCCGGGAAACTGGTTGCGAAGCAGTGTTTGACTGGTTCGGTAGTTGTAGTTTTCTTCGGTCATATGGACCCTCCTGTATGTAGTAAGGAACAAGTCCTTCTGCATACAGGCCCCCAAACAACGAAAGTCTCACATTTCTGTGCAACAACATAAGAAAATTTACAAATTGGCAACAAAAAATCGGAGTATCCCGAAGGATACTCCGATGGTCCGAGTGGCGAGACTTGAACTCACGACCCCTTGACCCCCAGTCAAGTGCGCTACCAACTGCGCTACACCCGGATATTCTCTTGTGCTGTACTTGTTGAAGTCAGCTTACATATACTAGCATAGCAAAAAAGAAAATGCAAGCTTTTTTTTGAAAAAATAAAAAATTTTAGGAGAGCCGAATCCAGAAATTTTTGGTTGACAAATAGCGGGGGGTTTGGTATCATACTAAAAGTGTTCGGACAGAGGGCTGAAATCACTATGGAGAGATGTCCGAGCGGTTGAAGGAACCGGTCTTGAAAACCGGCGAGGCGAAAGTCTCCGTGGGTTCGAATCCCACTCTCTCCGCCAAACTTTATATGGATCTGCAGAAGTACCCAAGAGGCCGAAGGGGCTCCCCTGCTAAGGGAGTAGGCTGGATAAAACCGGCGCGAGGGTTCAAATCCCTCCTTCTGCGCCACGTCGGAGCAAAGTTCGCTTTGCTCCGACGTCTTTTTATGCCTGTGGCAAAAAAGACGTCATCCGCCCGCTCCCTTGCTCCTCCTTTCCAAACCGGACCCGCTGCGCTGGGCTCCGGTTTGGTTTTGGGTGCGATTTTGGTGGCTTGCGCATCTTTTTCGGCAATAAAATACACGCGCCCGCAAGGAAATCCTTGCGGGCGCGTTTTTTCCTGTCCGGGGCTCACTGCCCGGCAGCCTTGGAGGGCCGCTTTGCCATCAGGCGCTTGATCCCGGCCTCCAGCCCGTCCACCGACAGGTCGAACATGGGAAAGATCCCTGCCAGCTGTAAGTGGGTCTGGGACCAGAAATCCCGGCGGGCGGGATAGGGCTCCGGGTTCAGCCAGACCAGATAGGGGAAGTGGGACTGGAGCCGCTGGAGCCACTCCAGCCCGGGCCGCTCGTAGGCACCGTTGCGCCAGTTGTAGGTGGGGGCGTTGAGCTCATAGGGGTTCATAGCGGCATCGCCCACGATGATGACCTTGTAGCTGCTGTCAAAGTTCTGGAGGACCCACTCCGTGGCCACGGCACTGTCGTAGCGCAGGGAGGGCTGGGTATACAGCTCCGAGTAGACGCAGTTGTGGAAGTAGAAGGTGTGGAGTTCCTTGAAGTGGTTGGACTTGGTGGCCGCCTGGAACAGCGTGGCGCAGAGGGTGCTGTAATATTCCATGGAGCCGCCGGAGTCCATCAGCAGCAGGACCTTGATGGCGTTCTTGCGGGGCTTGCGGTAGCGGATCCGCAGGGAGCCGGCGTTGTCGCAGGTGTCGCGGATGGTGGCGTCCACATCCACCTCCTTCTCGCCGCTGCTGGCCTGGACGGACAGCTGCCGCAGCAGCCGGAAGGCCAGCTGGAACTGCCGGGGGTCCAGGGTGTCGTCCTTGCGGAAGTCTCGGAACCGCCGGTCCCCGGCCACCGACATGGCGGTGCGGTGGCGGCTCTGGCCGCCGATGCGGATGCCGTTGGGGTGCCAGCCGCTGTTGCCGAAGGGGGAGCGGCCCTGGGTGCCCACCCAGTAATTGCCTCCGTTGTGCTCCTCGGTCTGCTCCTTCAGCCGCTCCTCCAGCATCCGCAGCAGCTCCTCCAGGGTCTCGTCCGGAAAGCCCAGGGACTGCAGCTCCTCGATGGTGCGGCGCAGGTCCTCGGAGGGATGGTTCAGCCAGTCCAGCAGCTCCGGCGGCAGTTCGCCGCTGAAAGGCACGTCCTTGAAAAACTCCAGAAACACCTGGTCGAAGCGGTCGAAGTCCGCCTCATTCTTCACCAGCAGCGCCCGGCAGAGATGGTAGAAGCCCGTGAGGCTGGAGCGGTGGAGGCCCTTCTCCAAAGCCTCCAGCAGGGTGAGCCACTCGTTGATGGACACGGCCAGGCCACGCTGCCGCAGCAGGTAGAAAAACGCGGTGAACATGGCTTATCGCAGCTCCCTCTGCAGTGTCCGCAGGTCCTTGTCCTTTTTCAGCAGCACGCCGGCGAAGGGGATCTCCCGGGTGATCCGCTCCGGCGCAATCCCGCCTGCCACCAGGGCCCGCAGCCAGTCCACCAGCTCCGAGGTGCTGGGCTTCTTCTCGATCTGCCGCAGCTCCCGGACCCAGTAGAAGGCGGCCAGGGCCTGTCGGACCAGGGCGTCCTCCAGATGGCCGAAGTGGACGCGGAGGATCTCCTCCATCTGCTGCTGGTCCGGGAACTCGATATAGTGGAACACGCACCGGCGCAAAAAGGCGTCCGGCAGCTCTTTTTCCGCATTGGAGGTGATGATGACGATGGGGCGCTGTTTGGCCCGGACCGTCTCCTTGGTCTCCGGGATATAGAACTCCATCTGGTCCAGCTCCCAGAGCAGGTCGTTGGGGAACTCGATGTCGGCCTTGTCAATCTCGTCGATCAGGAGGACCACCTGCTCCTGGGCCTGAAAGGCCTCGCCCAGCTTGCCTAGCTTGATGTAGCGGGCCACGTCGTCCACGCCGTGGGTGCCGAACTGGCTGTCGTAGAGCCGCTGGACCACATCGTAGACGTACAGGCCGTCCTGGGCCTTGGTGGTGGACTTCACGTTCCAGATGATGAGCTGCTTGCCCAGGGCGTCGGCGATGGCCTGGGCAAGCATGGTCTTGCCGGTGCCGGGCTCGCCCTTAATGAGCAGGGGCTTGCTGAGGGTGATGGCGATATTGACGGCGCTCATCAGCTCCGGGGAGGCCATGTATTGACTGCTTCCTTTGAACATCATATTCATATGAAAGATACCTCTGTGGAATGAGATCATGCCCGATGCCGGGCGCAGAGTAGAGTATACCACAAGATCCCGCCGGTGAGAAGGCGCAGGATCCGGCAAAAAAGGGCCATGGGGCAGAAGTCCGCATGGCCCTTTTTCCAGGTGGGGGGAAATTTACTTGGCAGCCTTGGCGGCCTTGATGGCCTCGATCAGCATGGGAGTGACCTTGAACAGGTCGCCGCAGATGCCGTAGTCGGCGATCTCGAAGATGGGAGCGGTGTCGTTCTTGTTCACCGCGATGATGCACTCGGAATCCTGCATGCCGGCCTTGTGCTGGATGGCACCGGAAATGCCCAGAGCGATGTACACCTTCGGATGCACGGTCTTGCCGGTCTGGCCCACCTGATGGTCGGCGGACAGCCAGCCGGAGTCGATGGTGGCACGGGAGCCGCCCACGACGCCGCCCAGCACCTCAGCCAGCTCCTCAGCCAGCTTGATGCCGCCCTCGACATCCTTGCTGATGCCGCGGCCAACGGACACGATGTAGTCGGCGCCGATCAGGTCCACCAGCTTCTTGGCGGCCTTGACCACCTCGGTGACCTCGGTGTGGATGTCGGCCTCGGTCAGGGAGAAGGCGGGCTTGACGATCTCGCAGGCGTCGGCCTTGGCCTGATCGAAGGGGTTCTTCTTCATGACGCCCGGACGCACCGTCGCCATGCAGGGACGGAAGCGGGGGCAGATGATGGTGGCCATCAGGTGACCGCCGAAGGCCGGACGGGTCATCTTCAGGTTCCGGTCCTCCATGTCCCACTTGGTGTTGTCCACGTCCAGGGTGGAGGACTCACGCAGGAACTGGATGTAGTTGGCCACATCCACGTCCAGGTGGGTGCAGTCAGCGCACAGGCCCGTGTGCAGACGGGCGGCGCAGCGGGGGCCCAGGTCACGGCCGATGTTGGTGGCGCCGATCAGGAAGGCCTCGGGCTTCATCTCCTCGATGACGTCGCAGATGACCTTGGCATAGGCGTCGGTGTTGTACACGGCCAGCAGCGGGCTCTCGCACACGATCACCTTGTCGGCGCCGTAGCCGCCCAGCTCCTTGGCAACGCTCTCGATCCCCTCGCCGCCCAGCAGCAGGCCGCACAGGTTCACGCCCAGCTCGTTGGCCAGGTCGCGGCCCTTGGAGATCAGCTCGAAATCGGTGGGCATCAGCTTGCCCTCGCGCTGCTCACAGAACACCCATACGTCCTTGAAAGCAGCGATATCCGCGCTATTGAAGTTAGACATAGTCGTATGTTCCCCTTTCTCAGATGATGTGCTTGTCGGCCAGAATACCGGCCAGCTTCTCGCAGGTCTCCTTGCCGTTGCCCTCCAGCATCATGCCGACGCCCTTGGCAGGCGGGGTGAAGCTCTTGAAGATGTTGGTGGGAGAGCCCTTGAGGCCGATGGTGGTGGCGTCGATCAGGGGATGATCCTTCAGCTTCTCATAGTCAAAGGTCTCCAGAGGCTTGTTGTAGGTGGCATAGATGCCGCCGATGCTCATGTAGCGGGGCTGGTTGAGCTCCTTGATGCAGGTGATGAGGCAGGGGGTCTGGACCTTGATGGTCATGTAGCCGTCCTCCAGCATGCGCTTGACGGTGACGGTGTCGCCGTCCTTGGTGATGTCGGCGGCATAGGTGACCTGGGGCAGGTGCAGCTTCTCGGCGATCTGGGGACCGACCTGAGCGGTGTCGCCGTCGATGGCCTGCCGGCCGCACATGACGATATCGTCCTTCTCCACGCCGATGGTAGAGATGGCGGCGGCCAGGATCTGGGAGGTGGCGTAGGTATCGGAGCCGCCGAACTCGCGGGCGGACACCAGAACGCCCTCGTCGGCGCCCATGGCCATCAGCTCACGCAGCATGCCGGCTGCCGGCGGGGGACCCATGGTGATAACGATGACCTTGCAGCCGGTGGCGTCCTTCAGCTTCAGGGCAGCCTCCACGGCGTTCATGTCGTCTGGGTTGGTGATGGTCTGCATGGATGCACGGTTCAGGGTGCCGTCGGGATTGACAGCCACCTTGCCGGAGGTATCGGGTACCTGCTTGATAGAAACAATGATCTTCATTTTGTCTGATACCTCCTTATTTCTTCTTCTCCGTTTTCTTGGGGGGACGGGGGATCAGGTGGTTGGCAATGACCACCTTCTGGATCTCAGAGGAGCCCTCGTAGATCTCGGTGATCTTGATATCCCGGTACATCCGCTCCAGGGGATAGTCGTGCATGTAGCCGTAGCCGCCGTGGATCTGCAGGGCGGAGTTGACCACCTCGCGGCCAAACTTGGTGGCGTAGAGCTTGGCCATGGAGGCCTCCTTGCTGAAGGGCAGCCCCTGCTGCTCCATCCAAGCGGCCCGATAGACCAGCAGACGGGACATATCCAGCTTGGTGGCCATCTCCGCCAGTTCCCAGGCGAGGCCTTGGTTGGCGTTGATGGGCTTGCCGAACTGCTTGCGCTCACCGGAGTAGGTCAGCGCCCGCTGGAAGGCGGCGGTGGCCACACCCAGCGCCTGGGCGCCGGTGCCGATGCGGGCCGCGTCCAGAGTGCCCAGGGCAAACTTCATCATCTTGCCGCAGCCGGCCGGGCCGCCCAGCATCCGGCTGGCGGGAACGCGGACGTCCTCGAAGATCAGCTCCGTGGTGGGCAGGCCCCGCAGGCCCATCTTGTTTTCGATCTTGCCCACGCTGACGCCGGGGGCGTCGGCGTCCACGATAAAGCCGTTGAAGCCCCGCTCGCCGGCCTTGGTGTCGGCAATGGCAACCACCAGGTGGTATTTGGCGATGTTTCCGGCGGTGATGAAGCACTTGGTCCCGTTGAGGATGTAGTCGTCGCCGTCCCGGACGGAGGTGGTGTGGATGCCGGTGGCGTCGGAGCCTGCGTCCGGCTCCGTCAGGCAGAAGCTGCCGATCACGCCGTCGTTGAGCACCTGGGGGATGAACTCCATCTTCTGCTCCTCGGTGCCGAACTTCTCAATGAAAGTGGGGAAGCCGTTGGCCAGCAGGGCATAAGTGGCGCCGTGAGTGAGGCTGGCCTTGGACAGCTCCTCAATGACGATCATCTCGCCGATGGCGTCGTGGCCGGTGCCGCCGTATTGTTCACCGTGGTTGACCCGCAGAAGGCCCACCTCGGCCATTTTCTTCCAGGTGTCGTGGAGGAACTCGTGCGTTTCATCCAACTCCGCGGCCTCCGGTTCGCAGTACTGCGCGGCGAACTGCGCGGCCATTTTGCGGAGGAGCTCCTGCTCTTTCGTCAAATTGAAATCCATTGTACTACATCGTCGGCCGGATGAAGGACATCATCATCTCCGGCGGCGAAAACATCTATCCCGTCCAGATCGAGGATTTCATCCGGACCCATGAGGCGGTGGAGGATGTTGCGGTATTCGGCCTGTGCGACTGCCGGCTGGGCGAGGCGGTGGCGGCGCAGATCCAGCTCAAACCCGGCAGTACCTGCTCAGAGGAGGAGATGCGGGAATTCTGCGCCCGCCTGCCCCGCTATCAGCGGCCCGGCCGGTTCTTTTTCGGAGAGGTCCCGCGGAATCCCACGGGAAAGATCGACAAGGTTGCTCTGCGAAAGAAGTACTCGCCGCCGCATCCCTTTTCCTCCCATGCCCCGGCGGAGAAGGCCTGAGCGAGCACAGACGGAAGGAGGGCGGCCGTTCCGGCCGGAAGGACGATGGCGGAGCGCTTGGCAACCAATCTCTGGCGGCTGGATATCCCGCTGGAGGGGAATCCCCTGAAAAACCTGAACAGCTATCTGATCACCGGCGAAGAGCGGAGCCTCCTGATCGACACCGGCTTCCGCCAGGACAGCTGCCGGAGGGCCCTGACGGACCAGCTGGCGGAGGGCCCTGACGGACCAGCTGGCGGAGACGGGGGTGGACCGGGAGACCCTGGATATTTTCCTCACCCATCTCCACAGCGACCACACCGGTCTGGCCCCTGACTTTGTGGGCGCCGGTGGGCGCATTTACATCAGCGAGACCGACGGCGCCGGTCTCCGTCTGGGCTTGACAGACGGCTACTGGCGGGATATGTATGAGGAATATGTGAGAGAGGGCTTTCCACGGGAGGAGATCGACCGGCTGTGGCTGGCCAATCCCGCCCAGGGTGCGGCGCCCCGGAACTGGAGCGCGGGATGCGTCACCCTGCGGGACGGAGACCGGCTCTCCTACGGCGGCGTCACTCTGCGGTGCATCCTGACGCCGGGACACACGCCGGGACATATGTGCCTCTACGGGGAGGAGCCCCGCTGGCTGTTCTCCGGCGACCACGTGCTGTTCCACATCACGCCCAATATCTGCCGCTGGCAGTCCATGCCGGACGCCCTGGGCAGCTATCTGGAGAGTCTGGAGAAGCTGCGGGGCCTTCCGGCGGAGCGGCTGCTGCCCGGCCACCGGAAGGAGACGGGAGACCTGGATACGCGGATCGGACAGCTGGAGGAGCACCACCGGCACCGGCTGAATGAGGTCCTGGACATCGTTGGGGCGGCGCCGGGGCGGACGGCCTACGAGATCGCCGGCCGGATGCGCTGGAGCATCCGCTCCACCTGGCGGGAGTTTCCCGTCCAGCAGAAATTTTTTGCACTGGGAGAGTGTCTGGCCCATCTGGATTACCTGGAGCGCCGCGGGCGGATCTGCCGGCGGGAACGGGACGGGTTGATCCGGTACAGCCTTCTCCCGTGATCCCCGCGGGAAGGAAGCTGGCGCTTGCCCCCGATGGGGCGATGAATGGAAAAGGAGAGAGAGTATGGTTGGAATCGTAGTCAATGTGCTGGCGGTGGCCCTGGGCGGTGTCCTGGGGACGCTGTTCAAAAAGAGGATGTCCACGGAGTTCACCACCATGCTGAACCTGGTGTTCGGCGTGTGCGCCATGGGCATGGGCATCAGCTCTGTGGTGATGATGGTCAATATGCCGGCGGTGATCCTGGCGGTGGTGGTGGGCACCGGGCTGGGCCTGTCCTGCAAGCTGGGCCGGCTGATCAGCCGGGGCGGGGAGCTGATGGAGCGGCCCATCGGAAAGCTGCTGGGGAACAGCGGCGGGAGCTCCGGTATGAGCCGGGAGGAGTTTTTGTCCCTGCTGGTGACGGCCATCGTGCTGTTTTGTTCCAGCGGAACGGGGATCTACGGCTGCCTGGACGCGGGGATGACCGGCAGCAGCACCATCCTGCTGTCCAAGTCCGTGCTGGACCTCTTCACGGCCATGGTGTTCGCCTGCAGTCTGGGTGCGGTGGTGGCTGTGGTGGCAGTGCCCCAGTTCATCATCTTTTTGCTGCTGTTCCTGGCGGCCAAGGCCATCTACCCCCTGACCACGCCGGACATGATCGCCGATTTCAAGGCCTGCGGCGGCTTTTTGCTGATCGCCACGGGCTTCCGCATCGCCAAGATCCGGGGGTTTCCCATCGCGGATATGCTGCCGGCCATGGTGCTGGTCATGCCGCTGAGCGCGCTGTGGACCCAGTTTATCACGCCGCTGCTGTAAAAAAGCGGAAACTTGTCAGATGTGCTGGTATATAGACGAGACAAAAAGCGCGGCCCGGTCCCTTTTGGGACCGGGCCGCGCTTTGCGGTGCGCCCGTCAGGCGGATTCCTCCGCCGGATGTCCGGTGTAGAGCTGGTAGTACCTGCCCTTTTTTTCAATGAGCTCGTCGTGGGTGCCCCGCTCGATGATGCGGCCCTGCTCCATGACCATGATGCAGTCGGCATTGCGGACCGTGGAGAGCCGGTGGGCGATGACGAAGGTGGTCCGGCCGCACATGAGGGCGTCCATGCCGTCCTGGACCAGCTTCTCCGTCCGGGTGTCGATGGAACTGGTGGCCTCGTCCAGGATCAGCACCGGCGGGTCCGCCACGGCGGCCCTGGCAATGGCGATCAGCTGCCGCTGGCCCTGGGAGAGGTTGGCGCCGTCTCCGGTGAGCTGGGTGTCGTAGCCGTCGGGCAGACGGCGGATAAAGCCGTCTGCGTTGGCCAGACGGGCGGCGGCGATGCACTCCTCGTCCGTGGCGTCCAGATTGCCGTAGCGGATGTTCTCCATGACCGTGCCGGTGAAGAGGTGGGTGTCCTGGAGGACGATGCCCAGGGACCGGCGCAGATCCGGCTTTTTGATCTTATTGATGTTGATGCCGTCGTAGCGGATCTTGCCGTCGGCGATGTCGTAGAAGCGGTTGATGAGGTTGGTGATGGTGGTCTTGCCGGCGCCGGTGGCGCCCACGAAGGCGATCTTCTGACCGGGTTTGGCCCAGAGGCTGATGTCGTGGAGGACCAGCTTGTTCTCGTCATAGCCGAAGTCCACGCCGTCAAAGACCACGCCGCCCTCCAGCTTGGTGTAGGTGACGGTGCCGTCGGCCTGGTGGGGGTGCTTCCAGGCCCAGACGTTGGTGCGCTCCGCGGACTCGCTCATCTGCCCGTCGGCGCCCTCCTTGGCGTTGACCAGCTCCACATAGCCCTCGTCCGTCTCCGGCTCCTGGTCCATCAGGTCGAAGACCCGGGCGGCGCCGGCCGCGGCGGTGACCACGAAGTTCACCTGCTGGCTCACCTGGGTGATGGGCTGGGTGAAGCTCTTGTTGAGGCCCACGAAGGTGATGACGGTGCCCAGGGTCACGCCGGCCAGGCCGTTGATGCCCAGGACGGCGCCCACAATGGCCACCAGGGCGTAGCTGAGCCAGCCGATGTTGGCATTGATGGGCATGAGGAGGTTGGCGTAGCGGTTGGCCTTGTCGGCGCTCTGTCGCAGGGCCTCGTTGACCTTGTGGAAGTCCGCCATGGCGGCCTCCTCGTGGCAAAAGACCTTGACCACCTTCTGGCCGTCCAGCATCTCCTCGATGAAGCCGTCCACCAGGCCCAGGTTTTTCTGCTGCTGGATGTAGTACTTTCCCGACAGCCGGGACAGCGACGCGGTCACCAGCAGCATGACGACGGCGGTGAGAACGGAGATCACGGTCAGCAGAGGGTTCAGCACCAGCATGGTGATGAGGGTGGCGATCATGGTGACGCCGGAGTTGATGACCTGGGGGATGCTCTGACCCATCAGCTGGCGCAGGGTGTCCACGTCGTTGGTGTAGACGGACATGATGTCGCCGTGGGCGTGGGTGTCGAAGTACTTGATGGGCAGGGCCTCCATTTTCCGGAAGAGGTCCTGGCGCAGGGGCAGCATGGTGCCCTGGCCGATGGTGACCATCAGGCGGTTGTAGGCGTAGGCCGCCAGGATGCCCACCGCCATCAGGCAGGCCAGGCGGATCAGGGCGGCGGCCAGGCCGCTGAAATCAGTGCTGCCGCCGGAGAGCATGGGCACCACGTAGTCGTCCACCAGGGTCTGGGGGAAGGTGGCGGCGACCACAGTGGCCGCGGCGGAGAGCAGGATGCAGCACACCACCAGGGCAAAGGGCAGCTTGTAGTAGCGGAACATATACCGCAGGACCCGGTTCAGCACGGCGCCGGGCCCCCGGCGGGAAGCCGTTTCGTTCACAATGATTCCTCCTTTCAGGCGGGCTGGTCAAAGTCGCCGCCGCCCTTGACCTGGGAGTCGTGGATCTCCCGGTAGATGGCGTTGGACTTGAGCAGGTTCTCGTGGGTGTCAAAGCCGTCGATCCGGCCGCCGTCCAGCACCAGGATCCGGTCCGCGTGCTCCACGCTGGAGATCCGCTGGGCGATGATGAGCGTGGTGGTGCCGGGGATCTTCTGAGTAAAGGCGGTCTGGATCCGGGCGTCGGTGGCGGTGTCCACGGCGGAGGTGGAGTCGTCCAGGATCAGCACCTTGGGGTGCTTCAGCAGGGCCCGGGCGATGCACAGCCGCTGCTTCTGGCCGCCGGAGACATTGGCGCCGCCCCGCTCGATGCGGGTGTGGTAGCCGTCGGGGAAGCGGTCGATGAACTCGTCGGCGCAGGCGGCCCGGCAGGCCTCCACGCACGCCTCCTCCGTGGCGTCGGGATCGCCCCAGCGGAGATTGTCCAGAATGGTGCCGGAGAAGAGGGTGTTCTTCTGCAGCACCACGGCCACCTGATTCCGCAGGACCTCCGTGTCGTAGCGGCGTACGTCCACGCCGCCCAATTTCACGGCGCCCTCGTCCACGTCGTACAGGCGGCAGATCAGGTTCACCAGGCTGCTCTTGCCGGAGCCGGTGCCGCCGATGATGCCGATGGTCTCACCGGAGCGGATGTGGAGGTCGATGTCGGCCAGGGCGTTTTTGCCGCTGCCGTGCTTGTAGGAGAAGGTGACGTGGTCGAAGTCGATAGACCCGTCGGCCACCTCCGTCACCGCCTCGTCCGGCTGGCGCAGGTCCGCCCGCTCATTGAGCACCTCGCTGATGCGGCGGACGCTGGCGGCGGACATGGAGATCATCACCACCACCATGGACAGCATCATCAGGCTCATCAGCAGGCTCATGACGTAGCTGAACAGGCTGGTCAGCTCGCCGGAGGTCATGGAGCCGCCCACGATGAAGCGGGAGCCCAGCCAGGAGACCATGATGATGCAGAAGTACACCGCCGTCATCATGGCGGGGTTGTTGAAGGCCAGCAAACCCTCGGCCTTTACTGACAGGTCCCGCAGGACCTTGGCGGCCCGGGAGAACTTCTCGTTCTCGTGGTCCTCCCGGACGAAGGCCTTCACCACCCGGATGGCGGAGACGTTCTCCTGGACGCTGGCGTTCAGATCGTCGTACCGGCGGAACACCTGGGTGAAGATCCGCAGGGTGACCGCCATGATGGACCCCAGCACCACCACCAGGAACACCACGGCGATGAGGAAGGTGAGGCTCAGCGTGGGGCTGATGAGCAGGCACATCGCATAGCTGAACACCAAAGTCAGCGGCGAGCGGACCGCAATGCGAATCACCATCATGAAGGCGTTCTGCACGTTGGTGATGTCGGTGGTCATGCGGGTCACCAGGCCCGGCACGCTGAACTTGTCGATGTTGGAGAAGGAGAAGGTCTGGATGTTGGCGTAGATGGCCTCCCGGAGATTGGCGGCCAGGCCCGCCGAGGCGCTGGCAGCGTACCGTCCGGCGGCGGCGCCGAACACCAGCCCCAGAAAGGCCAGGCCTACCATGACGGCGCCGTAGCGGTAGACGGCGGAGAGGTCGCCGGCCTCCAGGCCCCGGTCGATGATCAGAGCGGTGATGAAGGGCAGCAGGATGTCCATGGCCACCTCCAGGGTACACAGGCCAATGCACAGCAGGGCGTCCCGCTTAAAGCGCCCCAGCTGCCGCAGTACAGTTTTCACGATGTTGCGTCCTCCTTTTCGCGTTGTTCCCGCAGGGTCAAGAGACTGTCCAGCATTTTTCTCTGGAGCCGGGACAGGGTGTCCAGCTCCTCCTGGCTCAGCCGGCCGCACAGCCGCGCCTGCATCCGGGCTATGGTTGCCTCCAGGCCTGGTCCTATCCGCCGTCCCTCCTCGGTGCCGAAGAGGAGCTTGCGCCGGTCGTCCCCGTCGCAGGGGGCCGAGCGGATGCAGCCCTTGGCCCGCAGCCGCTTCAGCATCCCGGACAGGGTGCCCATGGAGTAGCCGAACTCCCGGTGGATGTCGGTCAGGGAGGTGCCCCGGTCCGAGTGACGCAGGATATAGAGCAGGATATAGGCCTGAGCGGAGGTGAGGCCCGTGTGGGCCAGGCAGTGGTTGCCGTACTGCTCGATCTGAATGCAGATCCACCGGTTCTCCCGCAGGAGCCGGCGCTGTTCCGCCGCGGTCATGTGCTCGCCTCTTTTCCAATCGTTAGGAACGAAAGTATTTCGTACCGTACTGTTTATACCACGGTATGGCTTGCCTGTGAAATTCAAATATGCTATATTCTATAAAAGACGTTTATCGTTCACCCGGTTTCTTCCAGATGGGGGCCGGGGACGAAGGAGGTGCGGACCGGTGAATACCACGCAGCTGGAGTGCTTTATGGCGGTGGCCAATTTTCTGAATTTCTCACGGGCGGCGGAGCATCTGAAGATCACGCAGCCTGCGGTCAGCCATCAGATCAACACCCTGGAGGACGAACTGGGGGTGAAGCTGTTCCGCCGGACCAGCAAGAGCGTCCGGCTGACCCAGGAGGGCTTTTGGTTTACCCAGTACGCCGGGGAGATCCTGAAGCTGGCGGATATCTCCAGGGCCCGGATGAAGGAGGCCCGCCAGACCCCCAGGCGGCTGCTGATCGGCTGCCGCAACAGCGCGGAGATGCGGATGCTGCGGCCCA
This sequence comes from Dysosmobacter sp. Phy, assembly GCF_054476235.1. NCBI lineage: Bacteria > Bacillati > Bacillota > Clostridia > Eubacteriales > Oscillospiraceae > Dysosmobacter > Dysosmobacter sp. Phy. Next base: position 293,443 of record NZ_CM136997.1, on the reverse strand, counting down.
CCCTGCGCCGCCTGCGGCAGGAGCTGCCGGATCTGCTGCCGGTGCTGCGGATGATCCCCTTCGACTCCCTGGAAAACCTCCTGGCGGAGGGGGAGGTGGATCTGATCTTCTCCTTCCGGGAGACCGCGCCCCAGCGGGCCCGGTACCGGGAGCTGGCCCGCTGTCCGGTGGTGTGCGCCTGCGCGCCGGACCACCCCCTGGCCGGGCGGGAGCAGGTGGCTCTGGAGGAGCTGCGCCGGGCGGGGCGCATCGCCGTCTGCCGCCCGCCCATCTGTCCCCAGGCGATCTTCCGCTTCCAGAGCCAGGCCATAGGAGAACGGGAGACGGACCAGATCCTCTTCAGCGACCACCAGGAGGCCATGGAGGTCCTGGCGGAGACCGGCTACGCCTTCGCTGTGACGGCGGACTATCCTCATGCCCGCCTGCCGGGCCTGCGGTATATTCCCATTCCCGAATGCCGGGTGCTGTCCTTCGGGGCGGTATACCTGCCGGAGGGAGGCTTCCCGGCGCTGCGGCGGTTTGTGGAGCTGCTGCGGCAGACCATGGCGGAGGATCCAGCCTGACCCCAAAAAAGCGCCCCCGTCTGCCGAAATCCCGGCAGACAGGGGCGCTTGCTGTATTTGGGAGATTCAGTTCTTGCGGAAACGGGAGAGGAAGTCCCGGGTCTCCTGGCGCTGAGGGTTGCCGAATACGTCGGCAGGAGTGCCCTCCTCGCAGATGACGCCTTGGTTCATGTAGACCACATGGCTGCTGACGTCCCGGGCAAAGGCCATCTCGTGGGTCACCACCAGCATGGTCATGCCCTCCTGGGCCAGGGCCTTCATGACGTCCAGCACCTCGCCCACCATCTCCGGGTCCAGGGCGGAGGTGGGCTCGTCGAACAGCAGCACCTCCGGTTCCATGGCCAGGGCCCGGGCGATGGCCACCCGCTGCTTCTGGCCGCCGGAGATCTGCCGGGGCTTGGCGTTGATGTAGGGGGCCATGCCCACCTGGGTGAGATAGCGCATGGCGTTGTCCCGGGCGTCGGACTTGTTCTTCTTCAGCACCTTCACCTGGCCCACCATGCAGTTTTCCAGCACCGTCATGTTGTTGAAGAGGTTGAAGGACTGAAACACCATGCCCACATGGGAGCGGTACTGGGCGGCGTTGACGCCCCGGCTGGCCACGTTCCGGCCATGGTAGAGGATCTCGCCGCTGGTGGGTGTCTCCAGCAGGTTGATGCACCGCAGCAGGGTGGACTTACCGGAGCCGGAGGCGCCGATGATGCTGGTCACGTCACCCTTGGCCACGGAGAAATCGATGTCCCGCAGCACCTCATGGGAGCCGAAGGACTTGCTCAGATGCCGGATCTCCAAAATCATATCGTTCATATCAGCGATCCCCCCTGCTCCGTCCGTGTTTGAGTTCCTGACGAGTCCGCTCCCGATGCTCCGCGTCCAGCTGCTGCTGTTCCTGCTGGGTCTCCAGGTGCCGCTCGTCAAAGGGCGTGCCCCGGTCCGGATGGCTGTACGTCCCGGCGGCCATGGTCAGATGATCGTCCTGGACCAGCTCGTAGTCGCTGCTGCCGTCCATGCGCCGCTCCACCCACCGCAGCAGGAAGGAGGCGATCAGCGTCATGGTCAGGTAGCCGACCATCTCGATGGTGGCGGAGGGGAAGTACAGGTAGGTGGCGCCCACGGCGCCCCGGTGGGCGGCGAAGAACTCCGTGAAGGAGATGATGAACATGACGGAGGAGTCTTTGATGTTGATGATGAGGTTGTTGCCGATCTGAGGCATGATGTTGCGGATGGCCTGGGGCAGGATGACAGAGGTCATGGTCTGCACGTGGGTCATGCCGATGGCCTTGGCGCCCTCGGTCTGGCCGGGGTCGATGGAGATGATGCCGCCACGGACAGATTCGGCCATGTAGGCGCCGGTGTTGATGGACACCACCAGGATCGCCGCCGCCCACACGCTGGGCCACTGGACCGCGTTGTTGGTGAAATAGGGCAGGCCGTAGTAGATGAACACCGCCTGGAGCATCATGGGCGTGCCGCGGAAGACCTCCACGTAGATCCGCACGATGGCCCGGATCAGCTTGATGACAAAGCGCTTGACGGGCGGGTCGTTCTTGGCGCAGGGGATGGTGTTCAAAATGCCGCAGACAAGGCCGATGATACAGCCGATGGCTGTGGCCACCAGGGCCAGGACAATGGTGTTCCTGATGCCGTTGAGATAGTCGCCGCCGCACCGCTGCCAGAGCTTGACGATGTCGGCGCCCAGTTGTACGAATCGATCCATGAGGGAGGGCTCCCTTCCTTTTTAATATGATGTGTGAGGCGCATCGGAGGAGGGGCCGGGAAGCGGTCCCCCCTCCGACGGGTCTCGAGGCGGGGGACGCGCAGACGTCCCCCGCCTCGGGGATCAGCGTTGGGCTCAGCCCTCGCTCAGGGGCTGGATGGCGATGGCCTCGTCCATCATGGCGTTGAAGTCATCCACGGTCATGGTGGAGAGCACGCTGTCGATGGCGTCCTTGAGGACGGTATTGCCCTTCATCACGGACACACCGATGTTGATGTCGCCCTCGTCGGCGGCAAAGTTGTCGTCAGAGTCGGTAAAGTCCAGGATCTTCATGTCGGGATAGGCGGCCACGGCGCCCATGGCGGTGGGCATGTCGGTGCAGATGAAGTCCACGGTGCCGGTCTCCAGGGCCATCAGCATGGCGGGAGCGGTCTCGGCGGCGGGCTGGATCTGGGCGCCCTCGATCTGGGGCAGCATGGAGTCATACCAGATGGTGGCGATCTGAGCGGTGCAGGAGCCGCCGGAGAGATCGCTGATGCCCTGGGCGCCGGCAAAGGCGCTGTCGGACTTGGTGACGCAGACGATGGAGGCATAGTAGTAGGGGCCGGCGAAGTCCACCTGCTCCATGCGGTCGGCGGTCATGGACTGACCGGCGATGACGGCGTCATAGATGCCGGACTGGACGCCGGGCACCAGGGAGTCCCAGTCGGTGCGGACCACTTCCAGCTCCCAGCCGTTGGCCTCGCAGATCTTCTTGGCCATCATCACGTCGTAGCCGTTGGCGAACTCGCTGGAGTCCTTGATGGGCACGGCGCCGTTGGAGTCGTCGCTCTGGGTCCAGTTGTAGGGGGCGTAGGCGCACTCCATGGCGATGGTCAGCACGCCGTCCTCCACGCCGGAGGCGATCTCACCGGTCTCGGTGCCGGTCTCAGAACTGGTTTCAGTCTCGGCGTCAGCGGTGGTGTCCTCAGCGGCAGTGTCGCCGCTGCCGCCGCAGGCGGCCAGGGACAGGGTCATGGCCAGGGCCATGAGCAGGGTCAAAAACTTCTTCATTTCAATCACCTTTCCAATTTCCGGATTTTGCGGCGGCGGGACGCGCCGTCTCCTCCGCTGCCGCCGTGGGGGAGGGGACGAAAAAATGGACCGCTCTGTCAAGCGGTCCATGGAGAAGGCGGAATGACGCAGTGATTCCGACGACAGCCATTGATAGCGCTTCACAAAGGTTTGTGACAGTCCGGCGGGTCTTTCCCGACGGCCCAGCACCCCGGACCCAGGCAGGTCCGAAGCACTTCGGCGATGTCCCCTTTTCCCTGCGGCGGCTGCCTGGCCTTGCCGTGGGGTACTGATGGACCTCGCGCCTCTATCTCAGCGATCCAATTTTGAGGGTATCCTATCATGTTCCGGAGGCGGTGTCAACTGCCATTGCCGGCAAAGATGCAAAATTTGTATATTCTGCGGCGAAATTTCCCTATGCGTGCCGGCGGGGCTGTGCTATAATAACCGCAATCTGCACGGATTTTGACCGCAGCCCGGCCTTCGCGCGCCGGGAATTGGGAAAGGAGAGAGGATATGCAGGCAGTGGAGCTTGCCATTCTGGACTGGATCCAGCAGACGCTGCGATGCGGCTTTCTGGACGCAGTGCTGCCCGCGATCACCCGGCTCAGCGACCACGGGGAGATCTGGATTTTGCTGGCGGCGGTGCTGCTGCTGACAAAAAAATACCGCTGGGCGGGAGTCTGCGTGGCGTTGGCTCTGGTGCTGGACCTGGCGGTGTGCAACGGCTTTTTAAAGCCCCTGGTGGGCCGAATTCGGCCCTGCGCGGTGAATACCGCCGTGGACCTGCTGGTCCCGCCGCCGGGGGACGCCTCCTTCCCTTCGGGTCACACCGCGGCCTCCTTCACGGCGGTGACGGCCCTGGCCCTGGCGGGCGGCGCGCCCAGGTGGCTGCGGTGGGCGGCCCTGGCCCTGGCGGTAGTGATCGCCCTGTCCCGGCTCTACCTCTACGTCCACTGGCCCACCGACGTGCTGGGCGGCGCGCTGTTGGGCGCGGTGCTGGGCTGGGCCGGCGCCCGGATCACGGCAGCGGCCCGGAGGAAGCTGGCCAGGACATAAAGGAAAAAAGACGAGAGATGCCCAAATGTCGGGTATCTCTCGTCTTTTTCAGCATTCCGGGTGTTCCTCACCCTCCGGGGTCCGGAGGAACTTCTTCACGGCGAAGATGACCGCCACGGCGGCCACGCCCAGCAGCGTATCCAAAGCGCCGCTGTGGCTGATGATCATCTGCCGGACGATGGTGAACAGCAGCACGTCGATGACGGCCGCGGCGGAGTGCAGCGCCAGCATCTTGACGAACTCCAGCCCCATCACCAGCAGCAGGGCGCTGGAGAAGAAATTCCCCAGGCTGAAGGATGCAGGGGCGGTCAGCAGGGTCTTGCCGGTGCTCCACAGCAGCAGCGCGCCGCCGCAGACGATTACCGCCAGAATGACGGCTGCCACCGCCAGCTCCAGGGCCCGGGCGGCTTTGAGAATGGTGTTGTGGTGTTTCATGGTCTCTCCTTTGCGGGGCCCGACGGGCGGGCCGTGCTGGATCCAGTGTATCAGAAATCCGCCGTTCGTCAAGACGGGACCCGGCGGTCAGCGGACGGCCTCCAGAATGGGCAGCAGGGCGCCGCTGTCGAAAAAGTCCACCGCCTTTCCGTAGGTCTCCAGGATCCCCCGGGTCTCGGCGGTCTGCTTTTCCGCAGGAAGGCGGCTGACCTGCCGGTACAGCAGGGCCATCATGGCCCGGTGCCGGAGGCTCAGGCGGCTGTAATCGATGCCGCCCCGCAGGTGGAACAGGATGGCGCGGTCCCAGACGCGCTGCGGCACCTGGCGGCGGAGCGAGCGCCGGATGGAGCGGATGTTCTCCGGGTCCGCCACGTCGGCCAGGCCCACGGTGACGATGACCATGGCGGTGTCCGGCGGCAGCGCCGCGGCGGTCTGCCGCAGGCCCTTGACCCCGCCTGCGTACAGCCCGCCGAAGTAAATGACCCGCTCACAGGCGGACAGGTCCGCACCGGCCCCGAAGCTGGCCGCGGGGAAACCCGTCATGCGGGAAAACGCCTCCGCGTATCGTCTGGCAGAGCCGTACTGGCTGCCGTACAGGATCACACTGCCCATGATTAACCCTCCCCACGTTCTGTTCTCCGGCATTGTACCATGTCCGGAAGCGTGCCGCAATGCCTTGCGCTGGGGCGCCGGATGGGGTATACTATAATATCTGTGAAATTCCAATGGGGAGGCGCACATCATGAAGCTCATGGTCATCGACGGCAACAGCATCCTGAACCGGGCCTACTACGGCATCCGGCCGCTCACCACCCGGGACGGGCTGTACACCCACGCCGTGTTCGGCTTTTTCACCACGCTGCTGCGGCTGCGGGAGGAGGAGCAGCCCGACGCGGTGTGCGTCACCTTCGATGTCCACGCCCCCACCTTCCGCCACACGGCGGACGCCGCCTATAAGGCCACCCGCAAGCCCATGCCCGAGGAGCTGCGGGTCCAGGTGCCGGTTTTGAAGGAGGCCCTGGACGCGCTGAACATCCCCCGCTACGAGCTGGCGGGCTGGGAGGCCGACGACCTGATCGGCACCATCTCCCGCAGGTGCGAGGCGGACGGCTGGGACTGCGTGGTGGTCACCGGCGACAAGGACAGCCTCCAGCTCATCACCGACCACACCAAGGTGAAGCTGGTCTCCACCCGCATGGGGCAGACCACCACCAAGGACATGACCCCCGAGACCTTCCGGGAGCAATATGGCTTCGATCCCATCCACATGATCGACCTCAAGGCCCTCATGGGGGACAGCTCCGACAACATCCCCGGCGTCCCCGGCGTGGGGGAAAAGACCGCCATGGATCTCATCCAGAAGTATGTCAGCATCGACGCGCTGTATGCCGCCATGCCGGATGTGGAGGCCAAGCCCGCCGCGATCAAGAAGCTGGCGGCGGGGGAGGAGAGCGCCCGGCACTCCTACTGGCTGGCCACCATCGTCACCGACGCGCCGCTGGACTTCTCCCCGGAGGAAAACCGGGTACAGGCCCCCGGCCCGGAGGCATACCCGCTGTTTTTGCGGCTGGAGTTCACCAAGCTTATCGAAAAGCTGGGCCTGACGGCGGAGGCGGCGCCGGAAGCGGCGCAGGCGCCCGCGGACTTCACCGTGACCGTGGAGCAGGTGACGGAGCCCGGACAGGCGGAAAAACTGCTGGACCTCTGGCGGCAGGCGGACCATGTGTCGCTGCTGGCCCTGCCGGACCTGACCGGCGTGTCGGTGGTCTGCGGGACCGGGGCGCACAGCGCCGTGACGGCGGAGCTGTTCTTCGACAAGTACCAGGGGGACTGGAACGCCCTGCTGGGCGCCCTGTTCTCCGCTGATATCAGAAAAGTTTCCCACAATGTGAAGGACCTGATGGGCCTGCTGCTGGAAAACGGACTTCCCGCTGAGGGCTTCGTGTTCGACACGGCCCTGGCGGCCTATCTGCTGGACGCCACGGCGGGCAGCTACGATCTCCAGCGGCTGTACGTGGCCTATTTCAACGCGGAGCTGCCTAAGCCGGCGTACCTGGACAAGGACGCCTTCTCCCTGCTGGGGGACGCGGCCGCCGCGGAGGCCAGCTTCGACAACTACGCCGCCGCCGTGGACGGCCTGTACCAGGCGTTGGCACCCAGGCTCCGGGAGAAGGGGCTCTGGGAGCTGTTTGAGACGGCGGAGCTGCCGCTGTGCCGGGTACTGGCGGAGATGGAGCGGACCGGCTGCCGGGTGGACAAGGGGGCTCTGGTGGCCTTCGGGGAGATGCTCTCCGCCCGCATCGCCGCCCAGGAGAAGGCCGTCTACGACATGGCCGGTGAGGAATTCAACATCAACTCCCCCAAGCAGCTGGGCCAGATCCTCTTCGGCAAGCTGGGCCTGCCCCACGGGAAAAAGACCAAGACCGGCTGGTCCACCAACGCCGATGTGCTGGAAAAGCTCCGCTACGAGGCCCCTATCGTGGGGGCGGTGCTGGAGTACCGGCAGTTCGCCAAGCTCAAATCCACCTACGCCGACGGCCTTCTGAAAGCGCTGGACAGCGACGGCCGGATCCGCACCTCCTTCCAGATGACGGTGACAGCCACCGGGCGCCTCAGTTCCACGGAGCCCAACCTCCAGAACATCCCCACCCGGACGGACCTGGGCAGCGAGATCCGGAGGATGTTCATTCCCGCCGATGGCTGCGTCCTGGTGGACGCGGACTACTCCCAGATCGAGCTGCGGCTCCTGGCCCACATCTCCGGCGACGAGGCCATGCGCTCCGCCTTCCGCTCCGGCGGGGATTTCCACGCCGAGACGGCGGCCAAGGTGTTCCACGTGGACCCGGCCGACGTGACCGCAGAGATGCGCCGCCGGGCAAAGGCGGTGAACTTCGGCATCGTCTACGGCATCTCCGCCTTCTCCCTGGGCCAGGACATCGGCGTCACCGTGGCCGAGGCCAAGGACTATATGGAGGCGTACTTCGCCACCTTCCCCGGCGTGCGCCGGTACATGGACGCCGTGGTGGAAAAGGCCAAGGAGACCGGCTATGTGGAGACCATCTTCCACCGGCGGCGGGAGCTGCCGGAGCTGAAGTCCTCCAACTTCAATCTCCGCTCCTTCGGCGAGCGGGTGGCGCTGAACATGCCCATCCAGGGCACGGCGGCGGACATCATGAAGCTGGCTATGATCGCCGTGTGGAAGCGGCTGAAGGCGGAGCACCCCGCCGCCCGGCTGGTGCTCCAGGTCCACGACGAGCTGATCGTGGAGTGCCCCGCGGCCGAGGCGGAGGCTGTGGCCCGCGCCGTGGAGGAGGAGATGGAGCGGGTGGTGTCCCTCTCCGTGCCCCTGACGGCGGAGGCCCACTGGGGCCGCAACTGGCTGGAGGCCAAGGGATGAAGCGTCTGTATCTCATCGGCGGGCCCATGGGTGTGGGCAAGACGGCCGCCTGCCGGTGTTTGCAAAAGAGGCTGGAGCGCAGCGTGTTCCTGGACGGGGACTGGTGCTGGGATGCCTATCCCTTCCAGGTGACGGAGGAGACGAAGGCCATGGTGCTGGACAACATCGCCCATGTACTGAACAACTTCCTCCGCTGCTCCGCCTATGACCATGTGCTCTTCTGCTGGGTATTGCACCGGCGGGAGATCTGGGAGGAGCTGCTGTCCCGGCTGGACACGGGTGGCTGCGCCGTGGTAAAGACCGCGCTGACCTGTTCCCCGGAGGACCTGACGGCCCGGTTGGAGAGGGACGTGGCCGCCGGACTGCGTGCCCCGGACGCTTTGGAGCGGAGCCTCGCCTACCTGCCGCTGTACGGCGCCCTGGGCGTCCGGCTGCTGGACACCACTGCCCTGACGCCGGAGGAGACCGCCTCCGCGATCCTGGAGGCGGCGGGATGAAAAAGCTGGTGATTTTGCTGGGCGTGGCGGGGGCGTCCCTCTCCGCCGTGTTCACCCGCTGGTCCACGGCCCCGGCCCTGGTGCTGGCGCTGTACCGCATGGCCCTCTCCACCGCCATCATGGCCGTTCCGGTCCTGGTTCGGCGGCGGGAGCTGGCGGCCCTGACCCGCCGGGACGTGGCGCTGTGCCTGGTCAGCGGAGTGTTTCTGGGTCTCCATTTCACCGCCTACTTCGCGGCTCTGGAGCGGACCTCCATCGCCGCGGCGGTGGTGCTGGTGGATACGGAGGCGCTGTTCGTGGCCCTGGCCTCCGCGGCGGTGCTGGGCCAGCGGCTGCCGGGAAAGGCCTGGGCCGCCGTGGCACTGGCCTTCTGCGGTGCGGCCGTGGTGGCCATGGGGGACAGCGCCGGAGGCGGCGCCCTGACGGGGGACCTGATCGCCCTGTCCGGCGCGGCCGCGGTGGCGGTCTACACCATGATCGGCGCGGTCTGCCGCCGGAGACTGTCCACGGAGGTGTACACCTTCCTGGTGTATCTGGCTGCGTCGGCATCGCTGCTGGCGGCGGCCCTTGTGAGCGGCACGCCGGTGACGGGTCACGGCGGTGTCAACTTCCTGACGGCCCTGGGCATGGCGGTGTGCTGCACCCTGCTGGGCCACAACGTGTTCAGCTGGGGGCTCAAGTACCTGCCCGCGGCCTTCATCTCCACCGCCAAGCTGATGGAGCCGGTGCTGGCGGCGGTGTGGGGCCTGCTGATCTTCGGCGAGCGCCCCGGCGGGGCCACCCTTCTGGGCGGCGCCGCCGTCGTGGGCGGCATCGCCCTGTACATCCGTGCCTCGGCGTCGCCGGAGGCGGAAAGGAATCAACGATGAGACAAGCAATGCACGTGCGGGTGGTGCCCATGACGGCGGACCACCTGGATGAGATCGCGGAGCTGGAGCGGATCTGCTTCCCGGACCCCTGGTCCCGGAACATGCTGGCAGAGGAGCTGGACAACGCCCTGTCCGCCTTTCTGGTGGCCCTGGATGATGCGGGCCGGGTGGCCGGGTATGCCGGGCTCCAGGTGGTGCTGGACGAGGGCACCATCACCAACATCGCCGTACGGCCGGAGTACCGCCGCCAGGGCGTGGCCCATCAGCTGCTGGATGTGTTTATGAACTTTGCCCGGGGCAACCGTCTGGCCTTTTTGACCCTGGAGGTCCGCTCCTCCAACTACGGGGCCATCGCCCTGTACGGAGAGCTGGGCTTCCGCTCCGTGGGCCGGCGAAAGAACTACTACGAGCATCCCCGGGAGGATGCCATCATCATGACGAAGGAGTTTGACTATGGAACTGAGACTGCCGAATCTGGAGCAGCTGGAGATGGTGTATGAGCGGGACCTGCGGGTTTCCTTTCCTGCGGCGGAGCTGAAGCCGCTGCACATTATCCGCCGGATGCTGGATGATGGGGTCTATCGCCCCTGGTGTCTGTTTGACGGGGACAAGATCATCGGAGAGTGCTTTTTGTGGCTGGGGGAGCCCGGCTGGGCGCTGCTGGACTATCTGTGCGTGAGCCCTGCTTACCGCAACGGAGGGACCGGCGCACTGATTCTGGAGAAAATGCAGGAGAAGGAGCGGGGAACCGTGATCCTCGGAGAGAGCGAGGAACCTCGTTTTGCGCCGGACCCGGCTATGGCGGAACGGCGCCTTGGCTTTTACGACCGCAATGGCGCCCGGATTGCCGGATATGATACGGAGATGTTCGGCGTGCCGTACAAAACTCTGTACTGGTCGGCGGAGCCGCTGCCTGATCAGCAGCTTATGGAGGCGCACAGAACGATTTATCTGCGCAGGTTCTCCCCGGAGAAATATGCGAAATACGTCCGCATTCCCCGGCAGCCTGATGCAGCGCCGCTGGATAAAGTGGCATGGAACGAATGAGGAGATGACGAAACCATGAAGATCCTGGCTTTTGAGTCCTCCTGCGACGAGACCGCCGTGGCGGTGGTGGAAAATGGGCGTACGGTCCTCTCTGACGCCATTGCCTCCCAGGCAGATATGCACGCGCTGTACGGCGGCGTGGTGCCCGAGATCGCATCCCGCAAGCACGTGGAGGCGATCTGCGCCCTGACAGAGCAGGCCCTGCGGGACGCGGGCTGCACCCGTTCGGACATCGACGCCGTGGCCGTCACTTACGCCCCGGGCCTCATCGGCGCCGTGCTGGTGGGACTGAGCTTTGCCAAGTCTGTGGCCTGCGCCCTGGGGGTACCTCTGATCCCGGTTCACCATGTCCGGGGCCACATCGCCGCCAACTATCTGGCCTTTCCGGAGCTGGAGCCGCCTTTCCTGGCTCTGGCCATCTCCGGCGGCAACACGCTGATCGTGGACGTGCGGGATTACACGGATATGGAGATCCTGGGGTCCACCCGGGATGACGCGGCAGGGGAATGCTTTGATAAGGCAGCCCGGGTGCTGGGCCTGCCCTATCCCGGCGGCGCCCCCATGGATGCCCTGGCCAAGCAGTCTCAGGGCGGCGTGTACCATCTGCCCCACGCCCATGTGGACGGGGCGGAGTTGGACATGAGTTTTTCCGGACTGAAAACGGCGGTGGTGAACCTGGCCCACCACGCCCAGCAGGTGGGGGAGGAACTGGACCGGGCGGCCCTGGCCCGGGATTTTGCCCAGGCTGTCAGCGACACTCTGGTGCCCCGGGCCATGGAAGCAGCCCGCCGGAGCGGCCGTACCATCATTGCCGCCGCTGGCGGCGTAGCGGCAAACTCCGTGATCCGGGGAGACTTGGAGCGGGCCTGCGCCAAAGCGGGGTACAAGCTGTATCTGCCGCCCCTGCGGCTGTGCGGCGACAACGGCGCCATGATCGGCGCCCAGGGGTACTATGAGTACTTGGCGGGCCACACGGCGGGCATGGAATTGAACGCCTATGCCACCCGGGACATCTCCGAATAAAACAGGCGGCCGTTTGGCCGCTTGTTTTTTTGCCCGGAACGGCAGCCGGAAAAGACAGAATTCCTGCTTTTTTTGCAGACCATTCGAAAAAGCGATGCAAAAAAGAGATGTCCAGAGGAAAACGAAAAAGAATATGGAGAAAGTCAAGAAGCAAAAAATATTATGTAAAATAATTGGCAATTTTTCAGAAGGAGAAAAGAGGAATAGAGCAAATTCCATATTTTAGAAAAAATTTAAAATTATATTGAAAATAAAAGGAAAATTAGATGTTGAAAACATGGTGGAAAATGTGAATAACTCGTTGTAGTGCCTGGTTATTAAAAAAATTATGTAAATGTAATTTGATGGAAAAAGCAAAGAGAATAGAAAAAATGATCGGGAAAAACCACAAAAAATGTCGACTGAAACAGGGTAAAACAGGCGCTTTCATGAGAGGGGATCAATGCTTTTTTCTGTGAAAGAACAAAAAATCTACAAAATGACAGAGGAAAAATTGCAGGAAAACCTTCAAAAATACGATTTGTAATCAAAAGGAGGCGGGATTTGCGGAACCAGCGGCCCGGGAAATAGGTGTTGACGCTACGTGTAAAATATGCTATACTTTCCTTCGCCTAAAAGTGCCTCCGCTTAAATGAATATTGATGCTAGTGTAGCTCAGTCGGTAGAGCAGCTGATTCGTAATCAGCAGGTCAGGTGTTCGAGTCACCCCACTAGCTCCACAGGGCGCCCCGAAAACAGCCGTTTTCGGGGCGTTTTGCTATGCAAAAAGTTCTCATTTTCAGAGGGCGGCAAGTTAGCGCCCCACACGCAGACCCACACGGGCGAAAAAACGTAGCGCACCGATAGGGAAGCTCGGCTTCCCGACCGGTGCGCTGTTCTGTTTAGGCGTTGGGGTATTATCTCACCTGCGCCATGAGGCTCCCCATGGTCTGCGCCGCCTCGTCCTGCTTTTGGCGGGTGGTGTGGGTGTAGGTCCGCAGGGTGAATCCGGCGTCGTAGTGTCCCAGCATGGCGGAGACGGTCTTGATGTCTACCCCGTTCTGGAGGGCCAGAGTGGCGAAGGTGTGCCGGAGATCGTGGAACCGGAGGTGCTCCAGGCCAGCGTCTTTGAGGATGCGCTGGTGGAGGGTGGCTACCGAGTCCGGATGGTACATGGCACCGGTGCGGGAGGAGGGGAAGAGCCAGGGATTGTCTGGGTGCTTGGCGTGTTCTCTCACCAGCAGCTCCACCGCTTCCTGTGGGATGGAGATCAGCCGGACGGAGTTCTCCGTCTTGGGGCGGGCCACGATGAGGTGGTTGTCCTCATCCTTGGTAGCCTGTTTGCTGACGGAGATGGTTTTTTCTGCGATATTCAGGTCCTCCCATCGCAGGGCCACCAGTTCGCCTTTGCGAATGCCGCTGACCAACTCCAGATAGAACATAGCCAGTGCCCCACGCCGTTCCGCCGCATCCAGATAGGCTTTCAGGTCCTCGGGCCGGAGCGTTTTCATCTCCTGGTGCTGGGCCTTGGGCACCACGCAGCTGTCGGCAGGGTTTCGGATCAGCAGCCGCTCCTTTACCGCCCGATCCAGGGCGCTGTGAAGCATGGTGTGGACGCCTCTTACTGTTGAGCCGCTGAGCCCCGGCTTCTTTTTCCTCTGCTGTTCCCGTGTCCGCCCGTTCTCAAGGAGGTCCTTGTACAGCTTTTGAATTTCCCGGCTGGTGAGCTTGTTCAGCTTGATGCTCCCGATCCGGGGAATCGTATATTCTTCCATGGCCCGGCGGTAGTAGCCAGCCGTGGAGGGGCGGATGTTGGGCTTGGCGTACAGCTCGAACCATAGCCGCAGCCACTCCGCTACGGTGTATTCTCCAGAGCGGGAGACGTCCAGTTGCTGGATCTCCGCGATGGCCACGGCCAGCTTGCTCTTGACCTCCGCCTGGGTCTTGCCCAGCACATTCTTGATGATCCGCTTGCCGTCCTGATCGTACCCGGCGGTGTACCGCCCTTCCCAGCGGCCATCTTTTCTCTTCCTGATGTTGCCTTCGCCGTTGGCCCTGCGTTTTGCCACTACTCTCCCCTCCTTCGCCGGAGGGCCTCACAGGCCCGCTGTTCCTCGTCATCATCGAAGGAGTACGAGGGAGCCAGTTCCGCCGCGATGCCCAGGCCTAGTTTCAATCCAGAGAGGAAACTCTCCAGAGAAGTCTCATCCCGCAGCTCGTTCTCCAGGTCTGCCAGCTTCAGCAGCTGTTCCTGCCCTCGCCGGTCCAGCGCTTGTCGAAGGTCGTGCTCGACTTTTGAGATTTGATCTCTGACCTCCCGGCACTCCGGCTCCTGACAGAACCGCTGATGCAGGGCCATCATGTAGTCCTTCATGCGTATCGCCTCCTCTATTCAGCGACACACAATACCCTAACTGGCGGAGAATAGCCAGGGTCAAAGGGCAGAATTATCAATTTGTTAAGAACTGCTTGGGCGTCTCTTTCTCCCGTCCCTTTTCTTTGATATAGCGACGCAAAGTCTGCCCGAAAAAGCCCCTCAATTCGCAGCGTCGGTGAAAAACGCCGGAACCGCTTGGGACCGTAACACCTTGCAATCCCACCACCGCGCTGAAAGACCGAAATCCCGAAAACCGACGTCGGTACCATAATCCCACAAAGCCCCGCACTGCGGGGCTTTGTGGGCGGGAGGTGGTCGCTAGCGACCACCTCCCTTTATCTAGTACTTTTTTCGGTCGGCTAAAAACGCCATATTTGACCCACAAAACCTCCGCTGTGGTATCGCTTCCCATGCTGTTTTCCTTCTGCAGATATCCTCGCAACCCTCCCTTGCCAACCTCCGCCCACACAGGCCGCACACGGCCCGCAACCGCTTCAGCGTCCCCCGGAGTGCCACCCCCTCCGCCAAAGCCCCACACAGCCCCTCACAGGCGGCAACGAGTGGCGGTATCGGGACCTTGTCGGGAATCCTACTCTTGCTGCAAAAGCGGGGCCTGAGTGACTGCCTGAACGGCATGGTAACCGCTTTGATCGATTCATCGAAAAGAGGGCGATTTGCTTCGGAGGCCGAATAAAGCAATTTGCAACGGAAAAGTGAGCCGGTTTCCCCTGGGTCTACCACCGGTGGATTGCCTTTTTTCAAGCGGCGCGGTACACTTTGGGCAAGAGGTGATTGACATGAACAAGGAACGGCTGGGTAATTTTATTGGAGACTGCCGCCGGGAGCTGGGCCTGACCCAACGGGAGCTGGCGGAAAAGGTCCATGTGACCAACAAGGCCGTCAGCAAGTGGGAGTGCGGTCTCAGTTACCCGGACGTGACGCTGCTGGAGCCCCTGGCGGCGGCCCTGGAGCTGCGGGTGGAGGAACTGATGGCCTGCCGGAGGCAGGCCGCACCGGACGGAGAGGAGGACCCTGTGAAGAACTTGCTGACCATTTCCGACGACAGCCTGAAGCGGGAGCGGCGGCGCAGCTGGGGCCGCGTGGCCGCGGCGCTGGTGCTGGTGATTGCGGCGGGGCTGGTGATTGGATACAATGCCCTGTATGTGACCGAGACCCGTACCCAGGAGCTGCTGCTGAAGGAGACCGTGGACGGAGCCAACTACTTCTATGTGAAGGAGGGAGACCACCTGCTGAAACTCCGTTGCGAAGGGGACGTGGACTTTGACGGCACCGTGATGGAGGACGAGTACGGAGCGGGGCTGGTCTATGCGCTGGAGTGCCGCTGGAACCGGCTAACTTATGAGGGAACCGTCACCGCCTGTACTGATACTGGCATGCAGGCCATCGGATCCATGATGGACCAGGTGGGCAGCACCATGGGCCTGGATGTGAACCCGGAGACGGGGGACGCCCTGTTCGGCTACGAAAGCGCATCGTTTGAGTTTCGGGACATCTACCCCAATCCCACCGGAGACGGCTTTCTCTACACCTACAACTTCTGGCGGATCGAAGGAGAGGACTGGTTTGCGGAGCGGTTGCTGACGGTGAAGGACTGCCTGGCCTTTACCGCGGCGGACTGGGACGGCGACGGCGTCACGGAGCTGCTGGTCCGCACCCGCTGGGCGGAAAAGCCCTACACGGTCTACGATTACGTGGACGGGGCCATCACGGAGACCTGGCCGGACACCCTGGACCCGGAATTGGCTCAGGATTTGCTAACGGACGTTGAGCGGGAGGAGCAGTTCCGGGAGCAGTTGCGTCAAGAGGGGGCGGAACCGGCGGCGGAACGGGACGATTCCGGTGATTTCGCCTTGTAAACGGAGGGGAGGCTCACTATGGAACAGATAAATCCCAGCGATCTCTGGCAGATGTGGGTCAGTTCAGAGCGGAAGATCGTGTCCTTTCACGCTGAGGTGGGATTCCGCCTGCTAGAGTTCCACAATCGGGAACTATTCCTGCGGTGTGTGGACCGCTATACCATGGAGCGGTATCGGTACCAGTAAGACGCTTGCCAGCAGGTGAGCCGCTATGATGGATACTACAGAACTGATAAAGATCCCTACGGCCGATCCCCTGGAGGCGCCCATGGCTATCGCCACCATCGTCTGGCTGACGGGCGCTGCCGCCATGGTACTCTACGGCGCGGTATCCCTGGTCCGGCTGCGCCAGCGGCTGGTGGGGGCGGTGCCCCTGGAGAGGGGTGTGTACCTGGCGGACCACATCGACACGCCCTTCGTGCTGGGACTGTTCCGGCCAAAGATCTATCTGCCCTCCGCCCTGCCGGAGGGGGAGCGGGGGTACATCCTGCTCCATGAGCGCAACCACATCCGGCGGCTGGACCATGCGGTGAAGCTGCTGGCGTTTTTGGCGCTGTGCATCCACTGGTTCAACCCGCTGGTGTGGCTCATGTTCGTACTACTGGGCAGGGACATGGAGATGAGCTGCGACGAGGCGGTGATGAGGAAGCTGGGCGAGGCCGTCCGGGCGGACTACTCCGCATCCCTCCTGCGCCTGGCCACCGGGCGGAAGATCATCGCCGGGGCGCCGTTGGCCTTCGGCGAGGGAGACACCCGGGACCGGGTGGTGAACGTGCTGAAGTGGAAGCGGCCCCGGCTGTGGGCGGTGCTGGCGGGGGCGGTGGTCTGCGCCGCGGTGATCGCCGCCTGCGCGGTCAACCCCGGGGAGGACAGCGGGGAAGCTCCGGGAGAGATGGCCGGCACCTACGCCAGCATGGAGGACTACGCCCAGGCCCGCATCCAGGAGATCCTGGACAGCAACAGCGTCACCTATGCCATCGCCGACGAAGGCGGCGCATATACCGGCCGGACCGTCACGGACACCGTGGAGGACGCCCGGGGAGAGGTGACTTTTCTGGGTTCGCTGGAGGGCCTGGATCCGGAGGGCAGGCTGGAAGCCTGGGTATTCTCCTGGGAAATCAAGCCCACCAATGCGCAAAACCATTCAATCTTTATTGCCGGCGGCGGGGGTGTGCTGGAGGACGGATTCTGCGACTTCGACCAGAGCGACCTGCTGGTGGTCCGCTGCTGCAACGATGATGGCCGCTATGAGATCCTCTGGCAGGAGACGGCACCGGAGCATATTGATTTCTCTGCTTACCGCAACAGCTATGAAGAGGCTCTCTACGACTGGTACGTGACGGAATACGGTCTGGACCTTCCTGTGTATGTGGAGGACTGGATCGACCGGGTGGAGGTCCCGGAGGGCGGAAGCCTGGGGAATTTCCCCGTCCACCGCTTTGACGGGGACGGCTGGTATCTCTACATTCCTGTGTCGGCCTGGGAACAGGTCCTGACGGAGGACCCGGATGCCCAGTGGCAATGGGCCTCCGCCTACGGCACCGGCGCCACGCTGCTGGTGGAGCAGATAGACGCCTCTCTGGAAGATCATCAAGCCGCCCTGGAGGGACAGGGCTTCGTTCCGGAGGACGGTGGGAAACTGGTGTGGGGCTACCCGGGAGGGAATATCCGCTGCTGGCTTTACGAGACCTCCGACGGCTGCCTGCGGGTGACCACCGACTATGATTCCAGCCGCATCACCGACTATCCCTATATCGCCATGCAGCCTCAAGTTTTGACCCTGATGGCGGAGAGCTTCACCCTGGATTTTCGCGTCACAGCCGCCGCAGAGTCTCAGCTATTCCTTGATGGTGCGCCTGTGGATCCGACAGAGCCTTTCACCCCGTCGGAGGACGAGGTCCTGGCGGCGCGGGAACTGGTGCTGGAGGGGATGTCTGAACAGGAAGCGGAAACGCTGACCCTTACCATGGCGAATGTGAATCTTTACCTTGAGAGTTTGTATATGAGGGAGAATATCTTTGGGGTATTGTCTGACCCTAACGCGCTGTATTGGAATTGCTTTCATGAGACTGGAGAAATTCAGATTGGATGGGCAGTTGATGGTGATGTCGATATGGAAGCTGTTTGCCAACAAGAAAATCTATCTGAACAAGAGTTTTACGAAGAATATGGGACTCCTGTTGTGATGGAGAATCAGTACGACGCCGACGATTTCATTGCTTTGATAGAGAAACTGAAAGAACCTGTTCAGAACGATGCCCTGAAAGCAGATCTGCAGGAGATCATGGAACTGATGGAACTGGCAAAAAACACCCATGTGATAGAATACGTCAACAGCATGTACAAAAAGATCCACGATCTGGACTACTTCCTGCTGCGGTATGGTCCCACCGATGTGGGGCCGTATGTGGAGGACGACTCCACCATCACCAAATACTACGACACGCTTTCCATATACCAATGAGCGGCGCCGGAGAGAGAAGGGAGGGACGAGAGATGGACACCGCACCGACTCAGGAACCGCCTCTGGAGACGGTCTGGCTGGATATGGAACACCGGGTGGCCTCCTTCCACCCGGTGGAGGGGTGGCAGAAGCAGAGCTTCCAGGTGCGGGAGTTTTTTCTGAGCTACCTCCACGCTCTGCAGGAGCAGGGATACCGCTTCCAGTGAGCCCCTGATTTTGGGGACGATTTCTTCATCTCGAACTTTCATGAACTGGATCGTATAGCTGGCCGGAATTTTGACGTTTTTTAGTCCAGTATGGCTCTGTTTATGTTAAAATATCAGTAGAACACGAGCATATATGATGCGGAGGTGTTTTTATGCGCCGCGGATTTCTTACACTTCTTCTTGCTGGCCTGATCCTGATCGCTGCGGGCTGCGGACAATCGGGAAACGCAGCACCTTCTGATGCAACGCAGATTCTTCCGGCGGAATCCGTTGATACCGGAAACCTGTTTTTGCTAGAACGGATGGAACATGCTTTCCTGCCAGACGGTGAAGCGGCCTCCGTTGCGCTCTACACCTCCGCGCAGGTCGCGTCGGACGGGCAAATGGGCTGGGACACCGGAGACCAGTGGACCCTTCTGGTGCAGCAGGAGGACCGGTCTTTCGTGCTGTTTGATGAATATGTCCAGTATGGCGAGGTGCAGTTCTGGGTCTCCGATCTCAATCCAGACGAAGTTGAAAGCCCGGAATCCGCTGACCTGGAGCACCACATCTATGTGATGGTCACCACCGATGTGGGCTTCACCATGTACGACTGCGTCTGGGACGGGGAGAACACCTGTTTTTGGAAGTCCGTTTCTCTCCAGCCGGATCACCAGTGGAGCACCCGGCACTCCAACAAGTACACGGTTCCGGCATCGCTGAGCGCATCCGCCGAACTGGGGATTTCTGACCTCCAGGAGATCCTTGCCGGGGCCGATCTGTCCACGGCGTCTCTCACCTTTTTTCACGGGGGAAGCGAGGACGCCTTTCCGGCTGGCGACGCCATCCGGGCCAAAAGCTACCTTGAAACATTGGGGGCATTTACCTGGGAGAGCGATCAGCCGCCTGTGGAGTGGGATGGGACCGATGACTACCGCTACCAGCTGACTATCCCCGGTGCGACCCTCACCGCCTACCAAAGCGGGTACAACAATGCCCGTCCCCTCCATGTGAAAACAGACCGCGGCGAGGGGTGGTTTATCCTGCCCTATATCGCGGGAGAACAGGGTGAGGCAGAGCAGGTCAGCTGGATGATCTACGACGCCTTTGACCAGTGGTATGGAGAGGCTCAGACCGCCGCCCTTTATGGCGGGGAGGGAAGTCCCCTCACGGCGGAGGAGTTGGATTGGTTTGAAAGCTATACCGTATCTTCCTGTGACAGCTATGACGCGGAGCGAAACATTCTGTTTGTGAGAGCAAGTCCCATCAGCTGTTTCTTCACCTCCCGATACCAAGACCCCCGGGACATGGCCGCAAGCGAGTTTTTATGGTATTGTCCCAAGCCGGACGGTCAGGAGCCGGTGGACGAGGCGGAGTTCCAGCTCATTCAAACGGTGTTGGACTGGCGGGGGGAGGACGGCCGCCTTCTCACGCTGGAGGAGCTGCCGACGCCTTGTCAGCGTCTGCCGCGAAGCCATATCAATGCAATCCTGACGCAGTACGCTGGCATCACCGTGGAGGAGATGCACACAAATTGGATGGAGGAGGCGCTCTACGTCCCGAAAACCGACTGCTTCTATACATTCAGCAGCGATTTCGGCCCCGGGACGTTCCTCCCGCGCTACGGCGAAAAAAACGGAAGCACCGTGACACTCTGGGAAGCGCCCAGCGCGGAAAGCGGAACTTCGGATATGTTGGTTCTCCAAAAGAGCGGAGAGGATTGGCGCATCCTTTCCCACGATTCCGCCGGGACTGTATAAGACGTTTCATAACCGCATCCTGAAAGAATGGGTCTGAAGATGTGTGAGCAGTTGGATTTGGACATCATATTTTGACCCTTTGATGGTTTCGAGATCGACCCACACCGCGACGCACGCGGGTGAACAAGAGGGGAAAGGCAGTGCCCTGAAAAGTTCCCTGACCTGCTGATTTTTGATGAAAAACGCCTTGAAACTCTTGTGCCGCAATGGCTTGCGGCCGGAATGGGTTTCGTAATCAGCAGGTCAGGTGTTCGAGTCACCCCACTAGCTCCATCTAGCCGCAACAATCTGAATCTCCTAGCCTGTTCGCTTAGAGTATCAGATTGTTGCGGCCTTTTTTCCTTCAAAAATTGGCCTGATTTCCAATAGATCTCCTCAAGGTTTTTCAACCAACTGGGGGGACTCGAACAGCGGTTTTGATGGATTTAAGGCCAAACCGAATGGCAGCGCCCTTTTTGAAAGCAAAAAGGGCGCTATTTTTTTCAAAATTCTTATACAAATATTACGGCGCCGAATTGGTGGTTTCAGAGAATCACCGATCCGGCGCCTTTTTTCATTTCAAAGAAGATCGGGCAGTCAAAAAGGGGGTGTTGCCTGTCAGAAGGATGGATGCACGAAGTATGTACAAGTAAAGGAGGAGCAAGATCAATGAAAAAAAGTAGCAGTGGCTGGAAAAAGGGCGCCGCAATCTCCACGACCAAGAGTCCGCCGCAAAAGAGTTCGATCCGCAGATACCATGTTACCTTTAAGCCGAAACGCCCGCGAAAACCCAGGCAGCGGGAAATCAAAGAGCAGAAGCCGGTTTGCCGGAAGTTTAGTCGGTGCGAGGGCTGCCCTTATCCTGCCCACGGATTCCTGTGCTGGGGAGAGGATGGCCACTGCCTGCGGACGATCTTGGAAAGATCCAATTCGCAGGAACCATAAACCGAGGCAATGCCTATAGATCAAAGTCCATTTCCTTTTCAAGAGCAGAGAAGCAAGAGCCGTCAAGAGCAGCGATTGTATCAACCGTAATTTGTGAGCCATCCATCATGACCAGAAGGTTTTCGTTGAGGAGGAATTTTCGAACAATACCGTTTGCGGTCCTGTATGCGCCGCCGGCCTTCCGGCCATCCGGTTGAAAATATGTGATCGTCACCTCCGGTTGCTGGGGCAGGAGCTCCAGAAGCAGCCGGAGTTTTTCGTTGAGCTCCGCTTTGACGGATTCGTCCAATTCCACCTTCTGGTCCGTGAGACGAGCTGTCTCCCGGATGAGGGCATCGTAGCCGACCAGGGCGGCAAAGGGAGCGAATTGCGCTGCCCGGTTTTGCATGGGCATCGCCGGCTGAACAGCGGACGTATGGTGCGGCAAGTTCAATATATCATCGTATGCGCTACTCATGGTGCCCTCCCACCTGGCGGTTCCGTTCTATGGCGGTGGCGCCATCCTCCAGGTTCATTCCCTTGAGGATCGCGTTCTTTCCATACTTTTTCTTGATGTCCAGCATAGCGGCCTGGATCTTTTTCTCCCTGTCCAGAGCGGCCTCCCGGCGCCTGCGCGCCTCCGCCGCAGGTCCGAAGTTCGAAAACAGGTCCAGCTGCTCACAGCTGCAGTCATCTCCTACACTGCCGACGGGCTGCACCCGAACCGCGGTGAGGTTGAGGCGCCGGATCAGAAGGCCCTGATTCACGATCCGGTCAAAAAGGCCGGAAGCTGCGCCGATGAGCACTTTTGCAGAGGAGGTCTCCCCTTCCAGATTGGCGGTCCCATGGGCATGCTTGGGGATCTCCCGCCCATAAGGATCTCTGGTGACGGCCCCATGATACCGCCTCCGGCGTTCCGGGTCCTGCAGATTTTCCCGATCATATCCCACGGTCAGGGTCAGCTGCTTCGTCACCAGCCCCTTTTCCACCAAGTCCAGAGCAAGCTGGTCCGCCATTTCGCACACGACCAGTCTGGCCTTGGCGAAGGAATACGGTTCCTGCAGCACTTGGCCGGAGCCGAGGCTGCTGAACTCCGGTTTGTAAGCCTTGATGTCCGCAATGGTGCAGGGCTCCCAGCCCCAGGCATGGTCGATCAGCAGCTCCGCATTGACTTCAAAGAGTTGGTACAGCAGTTTTTCGTTGTAGTAATCCGTTGGTTTCCCAACAGAGCAGCGGGCGATATCGCCCATGGTGTGCAGCCCGTGGGCCTCCAGCTTTTTCGCATATCCGCGCCCTATCATCCAGATGTCAGTCAGGGGACGGTGATCCCAGAGCAGACGCCGGTACGATTGCTCATTCAAAAATGCGATCCGAACACCGTTTTCATCCGGCTTGATCCGTTTTGCCACGATGTCCATGGCGACTTTGCAGAGATAGAGGTTCGGACCGATCCCGGCTGTTGCGGTGATCCCTGTGGTTTTCAGGACATCCTGAATCATTCGTTCAGCGATGCCCATGGGAGAAAGGCCATAGGTACTCAAATAGTTGGTGACATCCATAAACACCTCGTCAATGGAGTAGGGATGGATATCCTCCGGTGCGATGTATTTGAGATAGACCTCGAAGACGCGGGCGCTGTAGTCCATGTAGAGTTTCATGCGCGGCGGCGCCACCAGATAGTCCAGCGCCAACTCCGGGTGAGACTTCAACTCCGGATCGTTGGTGGATGAGCCGGAAAAAGCGCGGCCGGGTGCTTTCCGCAGCCGTTCCGCATTCACCTGCTTTACCCGCTCCACGACCTCAAAAAGACGTGCCCGGCCGGAAATGCCGTAGGCCTTGAGGGATGGAGTCACCGCAAGGCAGATGGTCTTTTCCGTGCGGGAGAGATCCGCCACAACGAGGTTGGTGGTGAGGGGATCGAGGCCCCGTTCCACGCACTCGACGGAGGCGTAAAAAGACTTCAAGTCAATCGCAAGATATGCCTTATCAGCCACGAATCATCCCTCCTTTTCTTCCTCTGCTGTTCTGCCGCTATTGTATCATAGAACAAGTGTTCTATTCAAGGGGGAAGAATCGGAAAAGTATGTAGAAAATTCAGGAGGAAAAAGAATGATACAAACCATCGTCAGCAACGCACGTGTCCCGGAATACGGGCAGGCCACCATTTCCTTCCCGATCAGGGAGGAGGACTATCCCAGCGTGGTCAATATGCTCCAGCGCATGGGCCTGGGGAATCCGCTGGAGCGGGACTGCCGGGTGGACGAGGTCATCGGAGACTGGCCGATCCTCAAGCGGCTGGAGAAGGTGGCGATCAATCTCGACGAGATGGATTATCTCGCCAAGCGGCTGGACAGCTTTGACACGCAGGAAAAGGCTAAATTCCAGGCGGCCGCCGTCAAATACGGGCTTTTCGATATGAGGTATCTGATCGATCTGACGTTCTGCTGCCAGGAGACAACGGTGATCACCGACTTCTCTGATTTGGAGAAAGTCGGTCGCCGCCATTATCTGGACGTGAACGGCGGCTCCGCCTCCCGTGAAGAACTGGAGAATGTGGACGGGTATGAAACCGCGCTGCTGCTGATCGGCGACGGTGACGGCACCATCACGCCGTATGGTGTGATCTACGACAACGGGATGCAGCTCCGACCTGTCTATGACGGCCAGAACTTCCCGCTGTATCAGAGCAGTGACAGTGTCTTTCTGCTTGGCCTGAGCCACAAATCGGAATTGAGCATGAACAGCGCCACCACATGGGTCTTCCTGCCCTCCAGTGCACAGCGGCTGGAGAGGGCCCTTGAAAGGAGCGGGTTTGAAGGCACGGATGATCTCCACATCCGTCTTTCGGAAAGCATGGCTCCCAACGAAATTGATTCCCGACTGGACGTGGAGCATGAGTCTCTGAATGATTTGAATCAGCTGGCAAGCGCCATCGTACTGCTGGATGATGCCCAGAGGGTAAAGCTTGGAGCAGTTGTGCAGATGGCAAATCCGCGGTCAGCGACGGAGATGACAGCTCTGGCCCAAAACCTGGATCTGTTCGATTTTGTCCCCGGCATCCATTCTCCGAGAGAATATGGCGAGTTCATGATCCGGGAGTCCGGCCACTTCGACCTGGACGATGATCTGGCGCCTTTTATCGACTATGAAGCATACGGACAAAAGCAGATCAACGCTGAAGGCGGCGTTTTCAATGATCAGGGCTATGTTGCCTACAAGGGTCCGCAGAGCCTGTCGGAACTGCTGATGAGGCCCCCGGTCGAACAGAGGTACACCGGACCGGAAATGCAGATGGGAGGCTTTTCGAGATGATTACATTGCATTTGAACCGCGGAAAGGACCTGGAGGGCATCTACATCAGGCTTCCGGCTCCCCAGGAGAAAATCGAGGAGGCGATGACTCGGCTTGACGCAATCAGCGAGGATACTGCCACGACAAGAATCCTGAATGTATCCAGCAGCGTGAAAAACCTTGGCGACTACATTCAAGATACGGACCTCAGCCAGCCTGACGGCTTGCAGAAAGTCGCGGCTCTGGCGGAGAAACTTCAGCCGCTGGATCGGGAGTCCTGCCTGAAATTTGAGGGGATGCTGGATGCCAACATGGTCCAGGGCGTGGATGACGTCATGAAGCTGGCGGATTGCCTGGACGAGTATGTGCTGCTGCCGGAGGTGGAGACAGGAAGCGCGCTTGGGCGATATCTGGTAAATCAAGGCGCTTTCGAGTGTCCGGATCACCTCCGGCCCTATCTGGACTGTCAGGCAATCGGTCAGGAATTCTACAGCAATCACGGCGGAGCGTTCTGCCGCGGCGGTTACGCAGTGCATAAGGCGGAGCTGCCCGGAACCCTCCAACGCCGCCATGAGGAGATAGCTGGCGTGATCTCGTTGGACCTTCGGACCGGCAGCGGCCTATCCCACACGCTTTCCCTGCCTGCCTCCCCGGAATCTCTGCGATGGGCAAAAGAGTCTCTGGACATCACAGATTTCGCAGAGGCGGAGATCGTCGCGGTACACTATGAATTCCCGTATCTTTCGGTGCTGGTCCCCTCCGACCTGATCACGGTTGAGTCCGCAAATGAACTGGCATCCTGTCTGGTGACGATGCGGCAGGTGGACCACGAGGTGGAGAAATACCTTGCCATTCTGGATGCGGAGCAGCTGGAGACCTTTCAGGACGCCCTCAAAATGGCTTTTGAGCGGGACAATTTCGAGCGGGTCCCGGTGGACTTGGAGGCATACGGAAAGGCCTCCTTACGGCGGATCGGGGCAGATCAGGCGGTGCTGAAAGCCATAGGCAGGTTTATGGATTTTGAGGGATACGGTGAGGAGGCCATGGAGCGGGACGGCGTCATGAGGACCCGATTCGCTGCCATCCGCCGCGTTTCGAAGCCTATGGAGCAGCACCACCAGGAACGGACCGTAAAATTTGGAGGGCTTGGAAGATGAGCCTCTTTGATGAATTATATGGATATTTGAGTACAGATACACTCTGCAGAATGTATTACTGCGGTGATCATGAGGTATTTGAGTTCTATAAAGAATATGATGAAAATTCCATCATTTCTAGACGCGAATATCCCTTTTTGGAGAGTCTGCTGAGTTTCCTGGAAATAGATCACACATCAGATTTCCTGCAATTGGACCAAATTAAACGCGACTTGGTTTTATATCCCGGCTATCAAGACCGGAAGCGCGCCGAAACTGCCCAGCGTGAGCTGCGGGGATTGTCAAAGACTCATATCTACTATCAGATTATGAACATTGCATGCCGCCAAGAGCTTATAAAAGCAGAACATTACCATGGATATAGCCTGTACGCACTTAATCGCCTGCTTCGGTTTTGCAATAATCCCAATATGTATATTTCCTATATTACTGAGTTTATTGAAAATGTTCTGAATATCGACCACGCAGGACGGTACCCAAAGCGTCGAATGAAGCAGCTATATGAGCATACCATGGAGGATAGTGACGATGTCTTCCGCTTCCAACCTATTTCCATTAGCTACAAAATGGTAAAGGAGGGGGAAATCGTCCCTGTACTCTATTCCAGCAATATCTTGGAACTTATGGACTTTGCTCTTAGGACCTGTGTGGAGAGGGAAATCACGGTCCGCCGCTGTAAAAACTGCGGGCGCTATTTTGCTCAGACAGGCCGTGTCAGCGCGGAATACTGTTCACGGCCGCCGGCAGAGGGACAAGCAGTCTGTCGGGAATTCGGCGCCTTCCAGCAATGGACGCTCAAACAAGAGAACGATCCAATCTACAAGGCATACCGCAGGGAATATAAGAGGCGTTTCGCGTGGATCAAGGCGGGCCGGATTACCGCGGAAGCGTTCTATGCCTGGAGTAAACAGGCACAGGAGAAACACAAAGAATGCGAGAAGGGCCATCTTTCGCTGGAGGAGTTTCAAGCATGGCTGAAAAAGGAGGGCTGATATGAATTCACGTAATACGGATTTGGAGCAGGCAAAACTGGTGGCACACGCGCTTCTGGAGGTGGAGATCCAGCCGACAGAGTTCTCCCCTATGATCGTGAGCCATCCGTTTACCAATACCGGAGTTGTGCTTTTCCCTGACGAGCAGGGGAATTTCACCCAGGCAGACCTGCTCAATCAACCGACCGACTTGGACCGGTGGCGGAAAAGAGTTGGGGAGCAGATCGACAAGGCAAAAAACGTGTCCCAGATCTTTATGCTGCTCAATAAGCCCTACTATCTGACCTTCATAAAGTATGCGGCTCCCCATCTTTCAGAGAAAGACCTGGGGCAGCTCCTGTCAGATGCCTGGATCATGAGTGAGTTCCCCAATGCCGACAGGAACGTCGGCACAAGAGAACTGCTTGCACTGTTCAAGTCCGTCTCGCCGGAGTACCTCATGGACCAGAAGGACTGGCAGAGGTATCAGTCATTGGGGGACCCTGTGACTGTGTATCGCGGTGTTTCATCTGCCGACAAGGGCAATGTCAAGGCCCTGTCCTGGACACTGGACCGAAAGACTGCGGAGTGGTTTGCTCACCGATTCGGAAAAGACGGCACCGTATACACGGCCCAAATCAAAAAGGACGATATTCACGCCTACTTTAGTGGGAGAAAGGAGTCTGAAGTTATCGTAAATCCCGACCGCCTGGAAAAAATTATGGTGGCGCCGAGACTGCAGATACGGGAGACCATGAAAATGAAGTAGGGCACACGGCCTTTCCTGTAATCACACAGCGAAAAAAGTACTGGCTATTTCTATAATACAATGGTATGTTGTGGACTTACCAAGAAAGGGAAAGGAGATGAAAGGAATGAAACAGAAGCCTGCCCAGCAGAGCAAATTGAATATTCAGCTGAGGCCCGCTTCCGTTGAGGAGGCGGGCCTTTTCTACTCCCAGATGGAAGAAGG
The DNA here is from genome assembly GCF_054476235.1 of Dysosmobacter sp. Phy. Classification (NCBI taxonomy): domain Bacteria; kingdom Bacillati; phylum Bacillota; class Clostridia; order Eubacteriales; family Oscillospiraceae; genus Dysosmobacter; species Dysosmobacter sp. Phy. The sequence continues at coordinate 265,846 of NZ_CM136997.1, read as the reverse complement.
CGGAGATCAGGCGCTCGGCACCGTGGGCCACCTGCGGATGGACTTCGGGCAAGGCGGCGGGGAATTCTGGACCTCGTGGTGGGGACGTGGTGACGAGCAGCTGAAGACCCCGGAGTTTCAGAAGGAGCTCCGGCAGGTCGTGGACGAACTGCAGCGCAGCGGTCCTCTGAAGGATCTGAAATCCATGCGAGCCTATTGCGGCAGCCACGGCGGTGCCATCGCAGACGGGGGCTCCACCCACGGCTACATTGCGGAAACGGAGCACTACCGCTACTGCCTCCGCTGTACCCCGCTGCCGGGCCATTATCAGGGCTATCTGTACTGCTACGACCTCCGCCAGCAGCGACTGACGCAAAAAGAGGCTCTGGTGGGCCGGGTGACCTACGCCGGCGGCGAGGAGCGGACCTTTACGGATGCGCAGAAATACCTGGACACCATTCGGGAGGAGCTTCCGTATCAGGCCACCACCGGCTTCCGCTATGAGACGCTGACGGAAGATCCTGCGGTGCGGAAAGCGGCGGACGATCTCCTGCTGGACTTTGCCGGAGAGGAAAATCCCCGGCGGGCCTGCAATTACGGCATGACGGAGGCTGGGAAGCAGGCGCTCCGGGAAGCCGCCGATCCCGACAGCCCCCACACCTATGCCTGGTTCGTGATGACGGACTGCAATACGCCGGGTGAGCAGATCCACCGGGACCTGACGCTGGAGGATGCGGTCCGCCTCTATCGGGACAGCACCCGGCCGGAGAAGCGGTTGGGCGTTACCAAGGACGGGATCGCCACAGTGGACTTCCTGCGGGAAAAGGATGGCGAGCAGGTCTTTTTCCAGGACCACAGGCAGATGGACAGCTTCCGCAATGACCCGGCGATCTTTGAGGCGGTGCAGCTGATCCACCGTGAGCTGGAGTGGAGCGCCCCCGTGCGGGGCATGAAGATGGGAGGTCTGAAATGATCCAAAAGGAATGGCTGGAGTTTTTGCGGGAGCAGTACCCCGCCGGATACCGGGTCCGGCTCAGCGAGATGCAGGACGATTCGGACCCCGTCGCACCCGGCAGCATGGGTACCCTGGACCACATTGACGATGCCGGCAAGTTCCATGTGAACTGGGACGACGGCAGGACGCTGCCTCTTGTGATTGGCGTGGACCGCTTCCGTATCCTGCCTCCGGAGGCCCGGACCGTCAAATTCTACATGCCGCTGACGGCGGAATTCTTCGGATATGACGAATGGGGCGACCGGGAGGAGTACGGGTATGACCTGAACGGCAGAGACTTGCGGGGCTATGAGGGGGCGATTCGAACAGCCCTGGTGGACAACCGAATGCCGGAAGAAGCAGACCGCGGGATGATGCATTGGTATGACGAGCAGGACGGCGTCAACGACAAGGTCCAGTCTGCGGCCTTCGATGTGGAAAACCGGGACGGTCAGCTCTGGGGCATTGCAGAGTGCAAGGTGGTCGGTATCCTGACGCCGGAGGAGAAGGAAAAACTGGCAGATTTCATCACCGGACAGGCTTCGGACGGCTGGGGCGAGGGCTTTGAGCAGAGAGAAATCGAGGTGAACGACGGAATCCTGAATGTACATCTCTGGAACAACGGAAATTGGACGATCCTGACAGAGAAAGAAAAATTCAGCCCCGATTCCCTCACCCGGCTCCCTGACATGTGCTGGTCTGTCCTGCCGGGGGAAGGGACGCTGATCTGCATCAAGAAGGGCGTAAAAGGGTACTTCCCCAGCAAGTGGTGCACCGGCGACAGGGCCCAGAACCGCTATGTGGCGGACTACAACAACCGGCGGCGGGGCATCACCCCGGCTCAGGAGCGGGCGATGCTGGCCGGCAGTATGCACGGCTGGGACATCCCCATGGCCGACCCTGTGGTCCAGGAGCGGATCTTGGGTGCAAAAAATAACCTTGAAATGAAGGGACCGTGAGTCCCTCAACAAGCTGAAAAGGAGGAAATCTGAATTGAGTGAGAAAGTATTTGGCGTGTATCTGGCCAAAGAGGACCCGGAAAGCGACGCCTATGCCAAGTTGGATCTCCCCGCCCAGCCTTGGGAGCTGCTGGATGCCCTGGACAAACTGCACTTGCAGGAGGGCGACCGCCTCTACCTGGAGATCGACGACTACTATGACTTCGAGGAACTGGCGACGGTCTTGCAGGACCGGGAGGACAGCCTCGCGGAGCTGAATGATCTGGCAGAGCGGCTCACCCGGCTCAATGATGTTCACCGCACGGCCCTGCAGGGCCTGATCCAAATGGAAACCGCCAAAGGCGGAGGCGGGATCAGCGTCACCCGGCTCCGGGACCTGACCGAGAGCGCGGACTGCTGCCATGTCGTGCCGGAGGCCCTCAATGACAGCCAGCTGGGTAGGTTTTATGCCGAAAACGGCTTTGTGCCGGAGGTGGAGGGGATCTCGGACACCGTGTTCGAGCTGCTGGACTTCACGGCCATCGGCCTGCGGGCCCGGAAGGAGGAAGGCGGCGTCTTCACGCGGAAGGGATATGTCCTTCAGAACAGCGATCTCAAGCGGGCGCCTTCCGTAGCCAGAGAGATCGCGGAGCCGGACTACATGGTCCTGCTGGAAGTGGCCGGGCTGCAGGGGGATGGACCCGCACAGGACGGCACCGGCCCGATCCTGGTCAAGCTGCCTGCGACGCCGGAGGAACTGGAGACTGTGACGGAGCGCCTGAATGTCGCTTCTTCACAAGAGCTGTGGTAGCGCTGCATCGACTGTGTGATCCCGGAGATGCGGGATGCGGTTTCCTCGGCCAGTGAGATCCGAGAGGTCAACCGCTTCGCACAGATGGCGGCTGCCATGTCCCAGGAGCAGCTGAAAGTGTACAAGGCTGTGCTGGAGGGCCTGCGGTGCTGCGATCTCGCTTCCGCAGCTGATCAAGCAGACACACTGGATTCGTATCTTCTGAGGGAGGATATCTATTCACCCTCTGGACTTGCGAAGGAGAAGATCCGGTCCAACATGGATGAAACCATGGTGGATCATGTCCTGACGAACCTGAATCTGTATCGTTACGGAGAAAACTTGATGGCGGCGGAGCACTGCACCCAGACCGGCTATGGCCTGCTCCAGCGCCGGGACGGTCAGGAGCTCCGTATCCAGGACAAACATATCGGAATGATGGAAATGAGGCGATGAAAAATGAACCAAAAGCAAGAGGCCCTCCTGGGCCTTCCCCTGACCAATGCGGAGAGGGAGTGGCTGACAGGCCGGCTGGAGATGCTCTCCGTAAAAGAAAGTTACCAGTTGTCCGCGGCGCTCATGCGGTCCGGGAGGCTGCAGGAACTGATGGGAAAAGACCGTGAGGAGCTGCAAGCCACCGTGCTGCGGATGAAGCCGGACGTAGCCGTGGAGGCGATCAACTGCCTGATGACGCTGCACGACTACGAGGTCTGCCATCCGGCGGGCAGCTATGAAGCCCTGGGGCACTTCTTCCTGCAATATGAGAGCGGCGTCCCCAAGGAGGCCCTGCCCTTCGTGGACCTGGCCCAGCTGGGCAGGCGCTATGAGGATCTCCATCCGGGACTCTTTATCGGCGGCAGCTATGTGATCTATCCCACCAAGGAACCGGAGCAGCCCTATACCGGCCACAACCTGGCGGAGCTGGATGATTCGGACTGGAGCGTCCGGCTGAAGATCGCCTCCGCCGAAAAGCCGGAGGGCGTCTGGGTCCGGCTGCCGGACTACTCCATGGTGAATGATGACAAGGCGGATGAAGTGGAATTGGCCCTTCTGGAGTTGAAGGCCGATACCATTCAGGAGTGTACGCTGCTGGATGCCCGCTGTGTCCTCCCGGAAGTGAAGAACTTGGTAAGCGAATACCGAGAAGTGGCGGATCTCATCTATGACGGGAACGACCTGGGCTTCCTGCTGGACGAGCAGGGCCAGGGGCTGCCGCATTTCAGCGAGAAGCTCCATGCGGCTCTGGCCTATGAAAAATGCACCCGCCTGGGCGCGGCACTGGACATCGCACAGAACCTCCGGTGCTATGACTTCGTGCCGAAGGAGGAGGTAGGGTCCTTCGCCGGAAAGTACCTGGAATCCAGGGGGATCGAAGAAGGACACGTGAGCCTGATCTCCGAGTGCATGGATCGGGAGAGCTACGGGAGATACCTGCTGGCCCAGCAGGGTTACCAGCAGCATGCGGCCAGCGGCAGCTTCATCCGCCGGAATCAGCTGGACTTCTGCTATGAGCGCAGCCAGCCGCCGGCGCCGCAGGCGCAGTTTGAGATGAGGCGCTGACCGGAAAAGCAGAGGAGGAATCATAATGCCTACATTCCGGATTACGGACTGTTTCGGAGAACAGGTCACCTTGCAGCCCCGGCTGGGCCTGTACTCCGTCACGGATTTTATGGGTCAGGAAATGCCGGGGCTGGCCATCATCCTGGACCGGCTGGGCAGTACGCCGGAGGAGACGGAGCAGTATGCCGTGCTGACGACTTCCTTTGGAGAGTTCATCAGCATCAAGGACTGCGCGTACATCGACACCAACAACTGCTATTTTGCCCCGGAACTGCTGGAACAGGGGATCGCAGAGAATACCGGCCTGACCAAAAGAAGCGGATTCTGTGAGTACCCGCTGTGGCACTTCAAGGAGGATTTCCTCCGAGAGATCGGCGGAGACGCCTACGAGAAGTACTCCAGATCCTTTCATTCCTATATGCAAAAGGGTCCGTTTGGGGGGCCTGGACCTGTGGAAGAACCGAAAAGTCAGATGGGAGGGATGAGGATGAAGTAAGCAGTAAGACACCTTTAAAACAGTAAATTCAAGATCAGGGGCCGTTTTCCCGAGCGGGACAGCGGCCCCCTCTTTTTTTGTGCCCTTTTTCGGGAAAACGAGTCCCGGAAAGGGGATTCAATAGATGGAAGAAATGCTGCTGAATTATTTGAAAGTGGCTTGCAGAGGGAGGGAATTTTGTGCCAGCAGCACAGAATTAGGGCGGGCCATTGGCGTAGGAAGAAAGACGGTACAAAAGCTTGTGAGTCGGCTGCGGCGAAAGAAAATTCCGATTTGCAGTACCAGCAACGGCTACTTCTATGCGAAGACCGCTCAGGACATTATCAGAACAATCGAACTGCTCCAGAGGATGATCGATGGGCTGCAGGCCGACATTCAAAGCTTGAAAGCCTGTCTTGCTGTGTGCTTCTTCATAGATGGTGGACGCGATGGCTAAGCCGCCTTTTCCGTGGGTCGGGAGCAAGCGAAAGCTGCTCCAATACATCTACCAGCTGATTCCGTCAGACATAAGAAACTTCGTAGAGCCGTTTGGCGGAAGTGCTGCAGTCACTTTGGGGATGCGTTCCAGCTCTAAGCGGAGAGACGTTTACAATGACCTCAACCGTAATCTGACGAACTTCTTTATGTGCCTGCGGGATAAGACAAATGTCCTGCTGCGGGAACTGAAGTTTCTTCCGATCCATTCGAGATTCCTGTTTGAAGTGTATAAGCTGTTTCTGGCACATGAAGAAATTCACTGGAAGGTCTATGAAAAGAACATCCGCGAGGAACTTCAAGTTCTGGAGGACCGAACCTGCTTTACAGAAGAACAGGCGGAGGAGCTTCGCCCGATTTATGCTCAAAAGCTGGAAAACTTCGATGTGGAACGCGCAGCGATGTTTTACAAATGCGTTCGCGGCAGCTATAGCGCAACCGTATCCTCTTTCGGGTCAAAAGCACTGCGGCTCTATAATTTCCTGTATCTGCTGAAGCCAGCGGCGAAGCGACTGGAAGATGTTGTGATCGAGAATAAAAATGCCATCACTCTGATCAAGGACGAGAAGCGTCCGGGAACATTCTTTTATTGCGACCCACCGTACTTTGATGCTGAGGATCAGTATGAGGTCAAAATGGACAAGCGGTTCCATGTCCGCCTCTGGATGGCATTGGACAGCAGTAAGGGGCGATTCCTGCTCTCCTACAATGACTGTTCCTTTATTCGCCAGCTCTATAAAAATTATTATATTCTGGCCCTGACCCGGAACAACCCGCTTTCCCATCAGCCTGATGCCACCTACGAGGAGCTGTTCATCACCAACTATGACCCAACGCCCTACCTCAATGTCCAATTGAGCTTCTTTGAGCGGATAACCAGGTCGAAAGGTGAATTGGTTCTGATCCATACTCCGGAAAACCGGAAGGCAGCATAGGCCGTGGGACAAGAACCTGCCGCAGCAAGACATAATACTTTAATTTATAGGAGGAACACCATTATGCAAAATATTCTGCTCATCCGTAAGACTGGTGATGAGAAACAAATTCTTCCCGGTGCAGTCATGAAGATGGGCGGTCTGGACCAGGCGGAATGTCTGCTCATTCATGCCGAGGCGGGCCACATTTTAATCAGCAATGCTGATCTTACCCCCAGAGAAAAAATGCGTCTGATCACTTATCTTTATGATGACATTGATGATTTGTGCCAGCAGCTGGTCGAGGCCAGCAACAAGGTCAGCGGGGAATTCCATTTGAAGTATGATCCGCTGTGCGAAGTCGATGAGGGCGTTGTGGAAGATCTGATTTGCATGGGGGCTGATGAAGACTGCCTGCGTATCTTGCTGATGAAAGAGGCGGAAAAGCAGGATGAAAAATGATACGTACCTCTACAGAGGAAGCCTGGAGTATGCCCGGCGGAATAATGAGGTATCCCTCTGGCGGGCCAGCCACCGGGCGAACATCGCCTGCAAAAAGGCGATTGAGGAAAGTATCCGCCAGGGTTTTGACGGGATGCACCTTCAGGAAGGCTGCATTCAGGGCGTTCTGGAGGAATACGGCTTCAAGCGTGTCAATTGGGTGCTGGCCAACACCGTCCGGGAAAAGCTCTGGGACGGCCGGTTCAGCCGGGACAACAAGGAGTGGGCGTGCTGCCAGATGATCCCGCCTGATCCGGAGCATAACTGCGAATTCGTTGTAGAAAGCCATCCGGCGGTGCTGGATGGCTTTTTGAATGAAGTCCGGACAGCGTTCCGCAATCTGAACCTTTTCGGGCCGGAGCACTGCTGCCCGGATTCCCGTGCCGCGCTGGACTACGAGGGAAAGGTGCTGGTCCTCAGCGCCGATGCCTTAAAAGAGTCCTGCTGGTCTCAAGAGAACCAGCTCTGGTATGCCCACGACGGATTTGGCTGCCATCCCCATGCCATTGGGCGGTCCATCCGCTGTATCTGCTTGGGAGACGGCGAGGAGACGCGCTGGAACCGTTCGGATTTCACCGGCATTCTCAAGGATGAGTTTCTGCCGGACTGGGCCGCCGGGAAGCTGAAAGAGCTTATTGGGCAGAAAAATCCGGATTTGCAGAAAACGATAGAGATCACTGATAAGGAACAGGGCCTTTCCAAAGGGCCTACGCTTCCTGATCACCGAACCATGAAATGAGGTGTATGATGAGCATTTCCTATTACACCATGGCTGATGCCGGAAGAAGAAAGCCTCCTTGTGCAAAGCAGAGTGTGGTAGAGCGGTTCCATAACCTGAGCGACGCATTGGCGCGATATCGTGAACTGCCGGCAACAGGTGAAAAGACTCTGGGACTGGCCGACGGTATCCGAGCACTGGAATTGGTGCGCTGCGTACCGCTGTTTCCCACCGACCGGGAAGGGGAAAGCATTCTCTCATCTGATCCGCGGAAACACCCATTTTGGGCCAAACGGACAGAAGCGATCCTGGCGATGGAGACATGTAAGCGGATGCTGAAGCTTCGGTACATGACCCAGGGGCGCATCCGTGTCCCGATCCCCGATACACAGGAATTACCGAAGGAATTGAAGGGCAAGCGGTTATGGATGAAGGAGCCCCATGACGATCCGAAGACTGCAATCCAAAGAGTCAGAGTAATCGGTAAGGGACTCATGCTGCCGGGAGTTCTGCTTGAGGAAGTCAACCCGCCTCATCTGGTCTTTGAGTATTGGGTCGATCTGGTCGACTCGGAAGGCGCATACGACTACCGCCCCATGCAGCCCTGGATGTTTGACCTGCTGGCCCAGCAGACAATGGCGCAGATGAAAGATGAAAAGGAGGAATGACCCATGAACCGGAACCCCCAGAAAGAGGCAGCTCCCAATTACGAGCAGCTCCCCATGCAGCTCCATGTCAAAATCTACCTCTCTAAGAAGGAGGGCGGCCCCCTGGCCTATGCTTCTGTCAATCTGAACGGCTGCTTTGCCGTACAGGGCATTCAGATCCGGGACAGCAAGAACGGCCCCTTTGTTTCCATGCCCAGCCGGAAGGTGGGTACGAAATACATGGATTACTGCTTCCCCTGTACCTCCGAGTTCAAGAAGACATTTGACGAAACTGTTCTGGAAGCCTATCGCATGGAGATGCATCAGACCCAGAAGCAGCAGAATGGCCCCACGATGGGCGGAATGAAAATGAAGGGGTGAAAACACATCATGAAGAAACTGTTTACCATCTGCGCCGCGGTACTGTGCCTGACCGCCGCATTGACGCCGGCGGCCATGGCCGCTGAAGCCCCGGAGGTCCAGGTATGCTATCCCACCTCCGTCACCCGGAGCGAGGACGGCAGCGAGATCCGCAAGGTCTATGACCTGTCCCCGGAGGACGATCCCGCGGGGATCTCCCGCTCGGATTTCGAGCAGGACGGCTATCACTATACCCTGACAGATCTGCTCAAACAGGAGCTCCCGGAGCATGAGGAGCGCCAGCACACGGAGACGGTCTCCCTCCAGAGCGACAAGAAAGACATGGAGTCCGTGCTGGCCCTGCTGCCCCAGGAGAAGGAGTTCATCACTGACGACGGACTGATCGGCACGCTGGAGCTGCAGCTGGATACCGTTCAGGTGGAGGTGGCCGGATACGGCAGCTCCACCAAGAAGGTGTCCGCTACCCGCTCTTATCCCAATCTGGTCAATCAGGATACCGCCAATATCCCCAAGACCATCACGGACAATGGCCGCACGCTGACGCTGGAGACGCTCCAGTGGCAGACGGACAACACCGCCTCTCTGGATGGTTACGCCCTGGGCGACCGGTTCACCGCTGTGGCCACCTATACCGGCAGCGCCACCAGCAGCTATGTGACCGGCTACACAGTGACCGCGGACTACACCGGCACCGTCAGCCACATCGCGCTGGACCGTGTGCGGTATGTGGCCATCTTCGAGGGCACTCCCATCCAGCCCCTGACGGGAACTGAGGACAGCAGCTCCGGCCAATTCAACTGGGGCGCCCTGCTGCTGCCGTTCGGGATCGTGGCGGCAGTCGGCGCGGGGATCGGCGCGGCAGTCTTTTTCCGCCGGCGCAGCGAAGTGGTGGAGGTCGAGAGCGACGAGAAGTCCCAGTGAGTGAAAAGCCAAATACCTTCACATATTGCGCACCGAATCAATGCGTTCCAAAGGGGAACGGAAAGGAGTCATTATGAAGAAAGCACTGAGCGTCCTGCTCTTTGTGTGCCTGATGGCGGGCCTGACCATCCAGGCCGGGGCTCTGGAATACACCATCGACGCCCCCGGCGACCCTGACTACGGCAAGCCTACGTCCATCGAGCCTGTGATTACGGCAGACGGCGGCGCCGCAGTCAACGAGGACCGCAGCAAGAATGCGGCGCTGATCCCGCCGGCCTTCGGCAGCCCCAGCGCCTATACCCTCAACACCGGCACCTATCTCACGCCCAACCTGGCCCCCGGCGGCATGGCGGCCACCGGCGCGGTCATCAACGGCGGCGCCGCGGCGGTCGTCACCCCTGGGACCCCCGTCACCAGTTCGCCTCCCTCCACCGGCAGCTCTTCGTCCTCCGGCACCGTCGGCTACACCGAGGTGACGGAGGATCTCTATTATTCCGGCGGATATCTCGCCACGCTGAAGATCCCTGCCCTTGACCTCTCGGTGAAGGTCTACCAGGGAACAGACAGCGCAACACTCCGCAAGGGTGTTGGGCACTTCGAGAAAACTTCTGCTTGGAGCGGAAATACGGCGTTGGCATCACACAACAGAGGCGAAAATGACTATTTTGGAGAGATCCACACCCTGGATATCGGGGATAAGATCCAGTACACCACGAAGCTGGGCACCCGAACCTATCGGGTGACCTCTGTGGAAAAGGTCTCCGAGACGGACCGAAGCGGCCTCACGCCGACCACGGAAAACTGCCTGACCCTCTATACCTGCGTTCGCGACCAGAGCGCATACCGCTGGTGTGTCCGGGCGGTGGAGGTGTGATGTTCAAACTGCTTCATTTTCGGGCATTGTTTTTCCACAATCATCAATGGCTTTCCTCCTCATTCTTCGATATGATGAAAGGACAAAAGGACCGCTATGACGGTCCGCGAGTTCCTTGACATCCACCCCGATGCGGACCTGGATCTGCGGACTCCGGCTGGCCGGATCTACCTGGACGCCGCCGTCCGGGGACGGCTGGAGAGCGGCAGACCGGTGATCGCTGACAGCGGAAGCCCAAAAACAGCCGTGTATGTGCGGGCGGGCGATTTGCTGGAACAGGTGGTCTGCTCCGCTTATCAGACCCACGGCCTGTGGCGGGTGTCCGCTACAAAAGATCACCGCGTCGGGAAAGCGGCCAGGTACTGGCCCAAGCTCAAGATGAGGAGGTAAGCGATGAAAAACAGAGGGAAAAACATTGGACTGCTGCTGACAGGCATGGCGGTGGGCGCTGCCCTGTGCGGCGGCGCCTATGCCGCTGGGATCGTGGCCCAGCCCACCTGGCAGCCCATCTTCGTGGATGGACAGCAGGTGGAGATGGAGGCGTACAACATTAACGGCAACAACTATGTCAAGCTCCGGGACATCGGAAAGGAGGTGGGCTTCAACGTCTACTGGCAGGACGGCGTCCAGGTTGACAGCGATGCGGACTATACCGGCGAGCCGCCATCCGCTCCGGGCATCAGCAGCGTCAAAGGTACGACTCTGGCACCTGGAGAACGAAGCGGACTCATCATCAGCGGAGGAGGAGCAGGATGCGTCGTTACATCCAGCAATCCCAAAGTGGCCTCCGTTGAGAAGGTGTCCGGCAGCTGGGTCGTGGAAGCTCATGCGGAAGGAACGGCGACCCTCACTGCGAAGGATGCCGGCGGGGGTGCCTGTACTGTCACCATCACGGTTGCAGGTGATGACAGCGGACCTGCTGACCAAACGACCGCAGAGGTGGATCTGACGGCCAACGCCGACATCCGGCAGAAAATGGTGGACCTGATCAATCAGGTCCGTCTGGAGAATGGCGCGGCTGCGCTCACGATCAGTGACCCTCTCATGGATGCGGCGCAGGATTGTGCTTCCCAATGCTTCACTTCTCATAATAATCAGTATGAGGGCGAAGCGGCCACAAACTATGGATACGAGCATGGCTTCGGCTCGAACCTGACGTGGTTCACTGCAAGAGGGGATACCGATATTGCCCAGACAGCAGTCACGAACTGGGTGAATTCAAGCGGGCACTTCCAGACCATGGTATCCACCAAATATGACTGCGTCGGAGTAGGCGTCTGCATCAGGAACAACATTGCCTACTGCTATATGTTCGCAGGAAATCCGAACAGTGTAAATGCATACGGATAAAAACCCAATATATCGGTGAATCGGCCTTTCAGAAATACTGAAAGGCCGATTCTTTTTTTGTTTATGACGAAAAAAAGGAGGATTATCACATGAAAACCATGCGACATTCCCTTCGCATGCGGATGACAGCCCTATTGCTGGCGCTGGTCTGCGTGGTGGGACTGCTTCCCATCAGTGCCATGGCCGCTGGAACGGACACGATCAAGCTGGAGCGATTCGGCATGTCCGGCGTCTCCTATACCTCCGCGAGCCTTGGCACGTGTACTCTCCATCAAATGTATTATGACTACGGCGGCGAAACTACCGTCGGCTTTTGCGGGACCAAGGGCGGCGGCATGGGCGCAAGCCTGATCGGTCAGACCTGGGGTTCCCCCCAGGAAATTGCCGATCCCAGCGTGAAGCTGATGATGGCGTACTACTACGCCCACTCCACCGGGACCTTCACGGATCAGGCCCGTGCGCTTGGCGTGGACAACATTTGGGACTCCGGCTATACATGGTATATGAATGCCTGGGTCCAGGCCATCCTGTGGCGCTATCAGGCGGGCTCTTTTTCTGATCCTGTCACAGCCAGCGCCGAAGAGTTGATGTACGTCTACAATTCCCTGGAGGGCACGAGCTACACCAGCATCGATCAGACGATCGATGGGATCTCTTTCAGGGATCGGACCCAGTACATCTTTGATCTTGGCAACCAGGGTGTCTGGGGAGACTGCACAGTATATGAATACTCCTTCACCGGCGCAGGCTCCAGCACACACCCCGCAGGCACGGTCCAGAAGGTTGTGATCGGGGATCTGAGTGTCGGCGGCACGGAGGAGACTTACTCGATCACAGTGAAAAAGGTCGACGCGACCAACCCCACGAAGGGGCTGCCCGGCGCCAAGTTTCACATTGAATCCATCAACGGGTCTTTTTCCAAGGATGTGGTAACGGGAGCGGACGGCTCTATCACGGTGGAGGGGCTGTCGGCAAATACCTATGCCATTACTGAGGCGGAGGCGCCGGAAGGCTACGAGATCGATAATGCCGGCCCGGAATATGTGGTCCTCCCCAACAATGGGAGCAATACCGTAACGATCACATTTACCGACACCCCGGTCGTTACTGCCAGCGGAAGCATCCGCAAGGTAGACGCTGACGATCCCACCAGAGGCCTTGCGGGGTCTGTAATTCAGATCGATGGCGTAGACAACAATTTCACCGGCACATACACCACGGCGGCGGGCGGCGCCCTGACGGACGTCCCCTGGGATACCATGCCCATCGGCAGCTATACGGCGACAGAGGTCACCCCGCCGGATGGATATACCCTCAGCGATGATCCCGATAAAACCAAGCAGGAATTCTACTGGGACGGCAAAAGCGATGTGGCGCTGGTATTTGAGAATGATGCCAGAGTGAAAGTGGAACTGCTCAAGCTGGACGAATCCGAGTCTCCGCTCTCGGGCGCCGTTTTCAACATCATCAGAGACGGACAGGTCATTGGATCTGAGGTGACGGACGCAGCTGGCCGCATCACCGTGCCGAATGTGACGGAGGGAATGTATGCCTTCGTCGAGGTCTCCGCGCCGGAAGGCTACGCCAGACTGACGGAGCCTGTCATTGCGCATGTGGATCAGGCTGCGGTCAACGGCGGAGGTACCGTCACCGTTACCGCCAAAAACCTCCTGCTTCCCGAACTGACCATCTCCAAGGTCGACGCCGCGGATCTGACGACACCCATTCCGGGGACTGTATTTCGGATCGAGGGCCTGGACAGCGACTATCAGCACGATGTGACGACCGGAGCGGACGGCACGGTTTCGATCCGCCTGATGCCGGGCACCTATCGGATCATTGAGCAGTCTGTCCCGGCTCCCTACTATCTGCCGGACAAGGATGCGGACAGGGAGCAGACCATCTCCCTTCGTGCCGGTGATGAAAAAACGATTTCTTTCAAGAACAGCAAGGCCCCTGAGCTGACCATCTATAAGGAAGACAGCGTTGCCGGCGCTCCTGTTGAGGGGGCGCTTTTCCATGTCACTTATGTGAGCACGGGAGAGGCGGCGGATGCCCCTGAGAGCTATGACTTTGGGGAAATTCTGACCGACGCGAATGGCGAGATCAAATTGCATGAGCAGGGCCTCCGTCTCTATCCCGGCGAGTATACGGTGACTGAAGTGAAACCGGCTTCTGGATTTCAGATGAAGGAGCCGAGCACTCAGAAAATCATTCTCCACGGCGGAGAGATCAAAACGCTCACATTCCAGAACGAACCGCTCAACGCCATTATCGTTGAAAAGTACGACAGTGTGACCGGTGAGGCGCTTCCCGGATGCACGTTCCAACTGAGATACCTTGGTGGTGTCAGCGGCAGCGGCGGGAACATCCTTGGACAGAAAACGACCGGCAAGAACGGGACTGCGATTTGGACCGGTCTCAAAGCCGGGACCTATATTCTGGAGGAAATCGATCCCGCGGACGGGTATAGCATCATCCAGTCTTCCGAAACCATCTATCTTGCGGACAGCGGAGAACAGTCGGTTGTGACGGTCCGCTTTGAGAATATGCCGGACGGAATCCTTCTGATCCGCAAGGTCTGCTCCGTCAATCCCAGCGTGACTCTTGCAAATGCGGAATTCAAAATCATGTATGCGGACGGCACTCTGATTGGCGACAGCAACGGACTCTACCGGACGGATGAAAATGGCGAGATCCGCATCGAGGGGCTTAAGCCCGGCAAGAGCGTGGTGGTCACGGAGACCCAGGCTCCTCCGGGCTACCTGATCGATACGCAGTCTCAGACTGTCCAGATCAAGGAGGGCCGCACGGTCAGCTTGACTTTCAAAAACCAGCCCAAAGGCGAGCTGATCATTCAAAAGCGGGATAGTGCAACAGGGCAGCCGCTTTCTGGCGCGGAGTTCCGGCTCACCACGGCGGCCGGCTGTGAGGTGGGCCTGGACGGAGTCATCGGAGACAGCACGCTGACACAGAACGGGATTTTCACAACCGATGCCAATGGTGAGATCCATATCACCAATCTGGCCCCCGGCGCCTACGTCATCACGGAGATCAAGGCGCCCACCGGCTATGTGATGGATCAGCCTTCCACCAATGTGGTCATTGGAGCCAATGGCGATACCCAGACGGTCGTCATTAAGAACTCCAAGGCCGGCAGCCTGATCATCGACAAACGGAATCCTCTCACCGGAGAGCCCCTGGAAGGTGTCACGTTCAAGGTAACCACCGCTACTGGTGAGTTTGTCCCGGATGAAAACGGCTATATCTCCAGCAACGGCCTCTATTTCACGGACAAAGACGGTAAGATCCGGATCAATGGCGTTGTTGGCACCTTGGTGGTCACGGAAACTGCCACCATCCCCGGTTACACCATCGACCCGGCGACCCAGACACAGACTGTGGTGGTCAATCCCAATGATACGCAGACGCTGACGTTCTATAACACCCCCAGTACCACCCTGGTGATTGAAAAATACATTGAGGGCACTTCCGTGCCGATCAAGGGCGTTACGTTCCTGGTTACGGACTCCAGCAGTGCGGTTGTGGGGCCGAGCAATGGCGAGTATATCACAGATGAGGATGGCCGCATTGTGATCACGGATCTGGAGCCTGGTACGACGGTGACCGCGCGGGAAGTCAAAACTTTGGAGGGTTATGTTCTGGACAGCACTCCAAAATCCATTCTCATCAAAACGGGTGAAGTCCAAACGCTTCGTTTTTACAACCAGGCTGCCGGGACCATTGTCATTCGAAAACTGGACTCGGTGACAAAGGAGCCTCTGGCCGGTGTGGAGTTTGAGCTGACCTATGCCGACGGCGGCTATGTGGACGATGCCAATGGCCATCTGTCCAGCAAGGGCCTTTATACCACAGATGCCAATGGCGAGATCCGCATCAGCGGTGTTTCAGGTATTATCGTAGTCATGGAGACAAAAACCATTGAAGGATACACCATTGATGAGGCTACGCGGAGTCAGACGGTCCAGGTCAATCCCGAAGATACGCAGACGCTGACATTCTATAATGACCCCATTGGCGGAGTGGAAATCATCAAGGTCAACGCCAGTAATACCTCCGAGCGCATCCCGAATGTGACCTTTGAAATTCGGAAGGTGGATGACGAGCTGGTCGACACGGTTACCACTGATGAAAATGGCCGCGCCTTTGTTTCCCTGGAAGATGGGGCATATTACGCCGTTGAGATTGAGGCAGCAAAGGGTTTCAAGCTCGATGATACGCCGCACTACTTTGAAGTAGAGAACGGAAAAACAGCGACTGTCAGGATTACCAATCAGGCCATGTCCGGAATCATGATCCATAAAACGGACAGTGCTACGGGGGAGGGCCTCTACGGGGTCACGTTCCTTCTGTATGATGATACGAATACCCCCATCGGCCAGTACACCAGTGATGACCGGGGCTACGTCTACATCGAGAATCTGGAGAGTGGCCGCTACTACCTGCGGGAGCTGGAAAATGAAGGCTATGTGCCGGACACCGAGCGGAAAACCGTCTATGTGAAGTCCGGCGAGACAACGCTGGTGGAGTGGGAGAATACCCCCATCACAGGCCAGATCCAGATCACCAAGACCTCGGAAGACTACAACAGCATGAACGGCTGGCCCGCTGGGACGCCGATCCCCAACACGGAATTCGAGATCTACAACTACCGGACCGGGAATCTGGTGGATACCATCGTGACTGACAAAAACGGAGTCGCGGTCACCAAGCCCCTGCATTTGGGCCGGTACAAGATCGTGGAATCCCGCTCTGCGGATTTTTACGGCCTGGACAAGACTCCCATTGAGGTGGAGATCGAGTTCGCGGGGCAGATCGTCAAGGCAGCCATGACCAACAAGAGCCTCTACACCAACGTGTCCATCAAGAAGACCGGATATGTGGAGGCGGTCCCCGGTCAGACGCTGCGCTACGATTTCTCCGGCATCGCCAACAACTCCACCACGGCCCTGGAGTCTTTCTACTGGAGGGACACCCTGCCGACCTTCGCGGCGCTGGACAAGATCGTGACGGGTACCTACAACGTGCCCGGAAATTACAAGATCGTCTATAAGACCAACTACAGCGGCGACAGCTGGCGGGTGCTGGCGGATAGCCTCAGCACCCAGCAGAACTACGTGCTGGACGCCTCTCCCGCGGTCCTGGGCCTCGGCTCCGGCGAGCGGGTGACGGAGTTCATGGTGTCCTTCGGCATCGTGCCCTCCAACTTCCGGCAGGTGGAGGCGCCGGTGGTGTACTGCACCGCCAGCAAGTGGCTGACCGGCGGCAGCCAGGTGGTCAATCAGGCGGACGTCGGCGGCGTCCATAACGGACAGTGGATCATGGCCACCTCCCGATGGGTGACTACGATCTACAAAGCCTCTCAGCCTCTGCCCCGGACCGGATATTAAAAGCTGTATGACACAGAGCGCCGCCCGTTTGGGCGGCGCTCTCCCGTGTGGAGGTAGTTATGAAAATCAAAAAAATGCTGTTTCTTGCCGCGGCGGTACTCCTTCTGGCCTGCGTTTGCAGCTCCGCCGCCTTTGCAGCAGAGGGCGATGTGGCAGGCGCGATTGAGGAGACGTGGGATGCGGCGTCTGACCAGATCAAGACTGTGGTCGATAATGTGGTGTTTCCCGCCCTGGACATGATCCTGGCGATTGCGTTTTTTGTCAAGCTGGGAAGCGCGTATTTTGACTACCGGAAAGGCCACCAATTCGAATGGGCGGGGCCTGCGATCCTCCTCGCGTGCCTGATCTTCTGCCTGACGGCGCCCAACTATATCTGGGGCATCGTGGGTATGTGATTGGGAGGCGCACGATGACAAATCAGGAATTTCGCCTTAAGATGCGGGATCTCCTGCCCGGCTGCTCCGAGCCGGCCATGGAGTCCTGGACGAAATATGCCCGTCATTTGGACACTGAAGACATGATTTTCGAGGCGGATTTTTACGATGAGATCTATGTCAATTTGTCACTGATCAAGCAGTACCAGGGCGAACAGATCGCACGGGAGCTGTTTGACTATGGCGAGAAATTCACGTTCAATTCATTCGAATTGCGCGGCGCAGCCGCGAAGCTGACCGAAGGCTGGTCCCTGGAGGAGATCAGCGAACATGCCGTGGAATTCGGCTGCGACGCGACAGAGGAGGAGTTTCAGGAGTCCAGAGCTGCGCTCAAGGCATTCCGGGACCGCGAACATGGTTTCCCGGAAATGAGAATGAAATAAACAACAGGGGCCGCACGATCCTGCGGCCCCTGTGTCGTATGGATGGTGCGCCCCATCTGAGAGTGAGGTGACACCGGAAGTTGTTCATTTGGGATTTTGTGGCCGCCACCGTCATGGATAACATGATGGATTGGTTTTACGGTCAGATCGTCGGCTTCCTCGGGAATTTTTTCTCCCAGATGGGAAATATGGGAGTGGAGCTGTTCGATTTGGCCTGGGTCCAGGCCATTGTCCTGTTTTTCTCCCGTCTGGCCTGGGCATTGTTCGGTGTGAGCGTCGTTGTCTCGTGCTTTCAGTTCGGTATCATGTATGTCAGCGGCGGGCGGGGGAATCTCCAGCAGACTGCGCTGAGTATCATCAAAGGCTTTCTGGCGGTATCCCTTTTTACGGTTGCCCCAGTCCGCCTTTATACGCTCTCCGTCTCGCTGCAAGGCACCTTTTCCGCCGGGATCACGGGCTACGGCACCAGCATCGGTGAGGTGGGGCAGGAGATCGTGGAAGAACTCAGTGAGATCGACACCCTCTCCGAGATGCTGGACAACACCTATTTCGGCCTGGGTGTTCTGACCAGCTCTTTCATGATCCTGTTCTGCATCGTCATGATGACATACGCAGTGGTGAAAGTATTCTTCTCCAATCTCAAGCGTGGTGGAATTCTCTTGATCCAGATCGCCGTGGGGAGCCTCTATATGTTCTCCATCCCGCGAGGCTACACGGACGGATTCGTGCAGTGGATCAAACAGGTCATCGGCCTGTGCCTGACGGCATTTCTCCAATCCACCATCCTGGTGGCGGGGCTGATGGTATTCAGGGACAATGCCTTGCTGGGCCTGGGTCTGATGCTGTCAGCCGGGGAGGTGCCCCGCATTGCGGGCACATTCGGTCTGGACACCACCACTCACGCCAACATCATGTCCGCGGTCTATACGGCCCAGACAGCTGTCAACGCCACCAGAATGGTCGCACAGGCGGTGGCGCACTGATGCAGGATAGAGTCATCACCATGGGGAGCCTGTTTGACGGGATCGGCGGATTCCCTCTGGCGGCTGCCAGAGTTGGCATCAAGACTGTCTGGTCCAGCGAGATCGAACCGTTCCCGCTGGCAGTCACCGCACGCCGGTTCCCCAGCATGGTCAATAAGGGCGACATTACCAAGCTGAATGGTAAACAGCTGTACCCCGTGGATATCGTCTGCGGAGGCAGCCCCTGCCAGGATCTCTCGGTTGCCGGAGCGAGAGCCGGATTATCCGGCGCCCGCTCCGGCCTTTTCATGGAACAGATCCGCGTCATCAAGGAGATGCGCGCAGCAGATCGGGAGCGCGGCCGAACCGGAACACAGATCCGTCCACGCATCATGCTTTGGGAGAACGTCCCCGGCGCTTTCAGCAGCGGAGACCCGAAAGGCGAGGATTTTCGCATCGTGCTGGAGGAGATCATGCACATCCATCACGGTGATGCCGAAATGCCCTATTCCACCCCTTATTTCTGGTCTGATGCTGGATCGATGGAATTTTACTTCCCAATGAGATTTGACTACCCGATATCTTTCGCCTGGCGTTGTCTGGACGCCCAATACTGGGGAGTTGCACAGCGGAGAAAGCGCATTTTCCTGGCAGTTGACTTCGCGGGACACACCGCGCCGTTTTTCATGTTTGATGTCCTTAATGAATACCAACCTCGGGAAAAACGCAAAGAGGAGGATGAGTCAATATGAACTATAACAGCGGGCCTGACGGCCAGCTGACATTTTTGGAGCTGAATGGACCTGAAGACAACATTGTCCATCCCAGGCGGAACCCCAGGCCCAAGCAGGAAGCAGACCTGATTGCGATCCCCTTTCTCCACTTGGAAATCTCGCCGGGTCATGTCAATCTGTTCGGGAATTACTACTGGGAACGCTGCTCCCCCTATCGGGAGGGAAAGCCACCCCTCAACACCGGGCCCGCACCCAGGAAGCCGATCCGGACGTTTCTCTCAGAAATTCTGGAGGAACATCCGGATGAAAAGCATTACCTGTCTGAGACAGCCTGCCAGGGCATCCTGCGCCGTGCCGAAGGACGAGGAAAACCACTGCCGAGTGGACTCCAGCAGGCAGCAATGGCCCAGGCGGGCTTGGCGCCGCCTCCCCAGGACTTCCGGGAGATGAAGGCATATCATATCAATCAGCGGGATGAAGGGATCGACCTGGGCGGCATATCCGGGGCGCTTATGGCCACCAGCAATATGCAGATGCAGACATTTATCACGGAGAGCACCCCTATCGCATTCGCCGCCAATCAGCGGGACGAAGTGCGTGATCTGCACGACATAGCCGGAGCTCTCAGCGCCCAGCCAGGTATGAAACAGCAGACCTTTGTAGCCGGATTTTCCGCCGGAGCCGGCGCCAGCGCCGGCAGCATCGGATATTCTGAAATCGTAGCCCCGACCCTGAAGGGGTCGGCCAGCGGAAACTGTATGCCGTCTGTCCTCTGCCTCAACGACCAGGGCGGCAGCGTCATGGATTGGTCAGAGGATGTGACAGGTACCCTCCGGGCGCAGGAACATGGCCATCAGCCCCTTGTCTTTGAGAATCACGGCATCGACGGAAGATATACCGGGCCGCATACAGTCTCACCCACACTGTCCGCCCGCGCCGGGACCGGCGGCAACAACCTCCCACTCGTCGGGCAGGAGATGCCGGAGGACCCTTTCTGCGCTCCGGCAACCTCTGAACAACCCATGGTCTTCTCGCGGCAGAGAGTCGACAAATTTTCGCTCGATGACGTGGCTTCCACCGAGAGCGCCCAACAGTACAAGGATGCGACCGATCTGATCCTCCAACCCGAAAAAAAGAGCCGCCCGCTGCTGATCCGCCGGCTGACCCCTCTGGAATGTGAAAGACTCCAGGGCTTTCCGGACGGCTGGACGAAGCAGCCGGGCGCCTCTGACTCCGCCCGCTATAAGGCGCTGGGCAACTCCGTTGCCATCCCCTGTGTGGAGTTCATCATGCGGGGGATCAAGACGGTGATCGAGATGGATGACCACTGCGACACGGATGGCCCTGCGGACGAAAAGTTGGACCAAATGATATGGAAACGAATCAACAAGTCAGCCCCAGGCTGCGCCTGAAGTCCATGGGGCTGCGCCAGCCAAGGGACTGCTTGATGCGCTCCCGGTTATACCAGTGCAAATAACTGTCGAGGATGGAAATAAACTGCCGCAGAGATACGCCCTCCCAGGAAACTCCATAGAACATCTCGTTCTTCAGCCGCCCAAAGAATCCCTCGCAGGCAGCGTTGTCCGGAGAACAGCCTTTCGCCGACATGGAGCGCCGCAGGCCGGCTGCTCTCATGCGCTGGATCCAGCCCGGCCAGCGGTAATGCCCGCCCCGGTCCGAATGGAGGATGGGCCGTTCCCCTTCCCGCAGCCCGGAAATCGCCGCATCCAGCATGGAATTGACCAACCGGGCATTGGGAGATGTCCCGATCGCCCAGGTCACCGCCATGCCGTCAAAGCAGTCAATGATCGGGGAAAGATACACTTTGCCTGCAGGCAAACGAAATTCCGTGATATCTGTCAGCCACTTCTCGTTTGGCTTTTCCGCATGAAAATCCCGGTTGATAAGATTGGGCGCCGCCGGGCTGATCTCGCCAAGATAAGAGTTGTAGTGCCGGCGTCTGATGTTTCGGACCACAAGGCATTCCTCTTTCATTACACGGCGAATGACTTTCTCGGACACGCTGCGTCCGAGGCCTTTCAAGACGGCGTGGAGCCGCCGGTAGCCGTAGCAGCCATTCACAGCCGCAAAGGCCTCCCGGATCTCCTGCCGCAGGTTTTGGTATTTATCCGGTCTGTTCAACACTCGTTCCTGATAAAAGTAACTGCTTTTGGACAGATGCAGGCAGTCCAGCAGTTCCTTCAGCCGATATGCGTTTCTCAGGGCGTCAATCACTGCGGCTTTTTCCTGGTTGCTCAGGTTATTTGGATTGACGCCCTCTTCTTTTTTTAGGATCTCGTCCGCCTTTTTCAGGACATCTACCTCCAGCTGCAGCCGGTGGCGGGTCTTCTCCAACTCCATGTTCTCTCGCCGCAGAGACTCCACCGCTTCCACCAGCGCGGCATTTTCCGCCCGCAATGCCTCCAGTGCCGCCTCGCTCAGCGGTTCCTCCGGTTTTTTCATCTCATCTGTACACTCCCCGGCAAACAGCTTTTCCCGCCAGAAATACAGGTTGGAGTGGCTCACTCCGTATCTGTTTGCGATCTTTTCAGCGCCACCGCCTCTGGCGCAGAATTCCACCACGGCTTCGCGCTTCTGCTCTGGTGTACATTTTACGGCACTTTGCCTGGAGATACAAGGCTGTCCCTCCGGTGGGCCGGATTCCAGCACCCATTGACGCAGCCGCTCCCGATCCACATACCCCAGGGCTTTGGAGGTCCTGGTGTAGTTGCATCCGTTGGCGTAATAATGGGCCACAGCCGTTGCCTTTTGCTCCTCCGTGTGCAGAGGCGCTCTGATGAAATCCCGGTGCAGATCCCCGTTTTCCCGATACTCCCGGTACCAGCCCCGCAGTGCTTCGTGGGATGGGTATCCCAACTTCCGGATCGTTTGATTGGCCTGATACCCTGATGCGATGTATGCTTTCACCGCCCGTATCCGCTCTTCATATGGATACATTCTTGCCCCTTCCCGGTCCAGCTTTTTGTCCGCAGTCCCGATTAAAAGGAGCAATTTCATGTTTATATACCCTGAAAACCTGAAGGCCAAGCCCAAGCTGTGGCTCTGGCAGCTGAGAGACATCTCCATCATCGGCATCTGCCTGATCCTCTCCGCCCTGGCATTGGCCCAGGGCCTCGGGATGGTGCCGCTGGTGCTGACGTTCCTCTATGCCTTCCTGTCGATTCAGGTGGAGGATGCCAGCATTTTGGACTTTCTGCGGAAAGCGGCGTGCTTTCTGTTTTTACAGCAACAATTCTATGAATGGAGGTGTGAAAAGTGAAAAGTATTTTAACGTGGCTGGCCGGGAGGGAATCCCTTCGTCAACAGCAATCCACCCGGCAGCTTATGGGGATCAACCGGATCACCGAGCATGGGGTTTCCACTTCCAACGGCGACTATGTCTTTTTCATGGTCCGTCCGGACAATCTCTCCGTCCTCTCAGATGACGCCATCCGGCAGCGGGTGGGGAATCTTTCAAACCTCCTCAGCAACCGGGACGAGGTGACGCTTATGGCGCTGGACTCCCGTGCGTCCTTTCAGAATAACAAGCTGTTCTATCAGGCCCGGCTGGAGGAGGAAACGGAACCGGCGATCCGCCGGCTGCTGCAGATGGATCTGGAGCAGCTGGATGAGATCCAGGCTTCTTCCGCCTCCAAGCGGGAGTTTGTGATCTCCATGCGTGTGACGAGCAAAGAGAGCAATGATCCGGCGGTTCTGCATCAGATGGAAAAGAGCATTTCCAACGAGAATATCCCGGTTCGGTTGGCGGAGCGCGCGGATATCAAGCGCCTGCTGTCGGTGTACTACCTGAACGACGCGGCAGTAACTGCGGTGGAAGATGTGGATGGAGAACAGGCGGTGAAGATGCATGGCTAAGAAAAAACAGAAGAAAAAAAGAAAGGCTGCTGCGAAAAGTCCGGCGCCGCGGCCGAAGGACTTTCTGGATATGATCGCCCCCGCAGCGGTCAAGTTCAATACCGATTATTACATTTTCGGCAATACCTACCGCTGCACTATGGCTCTGAAAGGTTACCCGCCCACCACGGAGGACCTGGCCCTCCTGTATCGCCTCAGTGAGATGAGCGGCGTCAATATCCGCCTGACGGCCAGAAAGCTGGCGGACGGAGAGGAGGACGCCATCATTCAGGCCAGCAGCAATAAAAACCGGATGGAACTGGGCACCACGAAAATGAAGCAGAGCGTGATGGCGGAGGCCACACTGGAAGATGTACGCGGCATGCTGCTCAAGCAGCGCAATGACCGGGAGGCACTCATGTATTGCTCCGTGTTCATTGAACTGATCGCAAAGAGCATGGAGGACCTCCTTGCCTTGAAAAGCACAGTCTCCTCCATGCTCAGCCGGAGCAGGCTGCTGGCTGATCCCCTGTTTCTCTGTCAGCTCAAGGGATTCCAGTCCGCCAATCCCGCTGGAATGAATGTCCTTGGAGGCTTTGCGGAGCGGGTCCTTCCCGCCGCCAGCATTGCCAACCTCTTTCCCGTCAGCTATTCCGGGAAATCCGACCCCCACGGATTCTACATCGGCCATGAGAAATATGGCTCCAATGTGTTCGTGGACCTGGATCAGAAGGATGACGACAAGACCAGCGGCAGCGCCACGATCCTGGGCAATTCCGGCCAGGGCAAGACCTACCTGCTCCAGCTCCTGCTGTGCAACGTGCTGGAAGCCGGCAAGAAGGTGATCTGCCTGGACTCCGAGCATGAGTTGGATGATCTCTGCACGAACCTGGGTGGGACCTACCTGGACCTTCTGAGCGGCCAGTACCGGATCAACCTGCTGGAGCCACGCCGTTGGGACGACGGGACGGGAGAGGAGGACCCGGAGGCGCCGCCGGCATTCCGTGGAACGCTTCTGGCCCAGCACACCTCGTTCCTCCGGGACATCTTCCGGGTCTACAAGGGCTTCGACACGGCCCATATCGACACACTGGAGATCATGGTGGGACGGCTCTATCAGAAGTGGGGGATCTCGGACGATACGGACTTCTCCCAACTGCAGCCCACGGACTACCCGATCCTCTCCGATCTGTATGAACTCATTGAGGACGCGTATCAGAACTACGAAAGCTACGGACCCTATCAGCTCTACACGCCGGAGATCCTCCGGGGCTTGCTGCTGGGACTGCATTCCATGTGCAAGGGGGCAGACGCCCGTTTTTTCAACGGCCATACCAATATCCAGTCCGCCCGCTTCCTGGTGTTCGGGGTCAAGGCCCTGGACGATGTGGCCCAGAACCTGCGGGACACGTTGCTGTTCACCATCCTCTCCTATATGTCCGGCCAGCTCCTGACTGCGGGCAATTCCGTGGCCACCATCGACGAGCTGTACCTGTGGCTCAATAATCCCACCGCCATCACCTATATCCGCAACTCGCTGAAACGGGTGAGAAAGCAGAAGTCCCACCTGATCCTCGCCACGCAGAATCTGGAGGATTTCGACCAGCCTGGGATTCGGGAGATGACCCGCCCGCTGTTCGCCATTCCCACCCATCAGTTTTATTTCAATGCGGGTGTGGTGGATCAGCAGTTCTATATGCGGAACCTCCAACTGCAGCCCTTTGAATATGGGATCATCCAGGAGGTCAAGCGGGGCGAGTGTCTGTATCGCTGCGGTTCGGACCGGCACACCCTGAAGGTGGTGGTGCCGGAGTACAAGGCGAAGCTATTCAAGAGGACGGATACCGGACGGGACCCGCCGCGGAAGGCGCAGAAAGAGGCGGTGCCGGCATGATCGTGGTAGGCTATGGCGGAGGAACGGACAGCACGGCGATGCTGATCGGCCTGTGGCAGCGGAAGATCCCCGTGGACCTGATCCTTTTTTCGGACCCCGGCGGAGAGCAGCCCCATACCTATTGGTATCTCAGAGTCATGGATCGATGGCTCCGTGCCCATGGAATGCCGCCCATCACCCGCGTTTGGTATCGGGACATTCTTGGCCGGCGGCAGACGCTGGAGCAGGAGTGCCTGCGGTCCAGGTCGCTGCCATCCATCGCATACGGGCACAAGAAGTGCTCGCAAAAGTATAAGATCGCGCCCCAGGACCGGTTCTGCAATCACTACCCTCCGTGCCTGGAATCATGGAGCCGCGGCGAGCGTGTGGTTAAGATGATCGGCTATGACGCGGGAGAGGTCCGCCGGCTGGAGGGCGCCAGGGAACATGATCTCGCCGATAAGAAGTATCAAAAGGAATATCCTCTGATGGAGTGGGGCTGGCACAGAGAAGACTGTGTGCGGACCATCCGGGACGCAGGACTTCCCTTACCGGGGAAGTCCTCCTGTTTTTTCTGCCCCTCCATGAAGAAGCGGGAGATCCGGGCCCTCTACCATCAGTACCCGGACCTGCTGGAGCGAGCCCTGGCAATGGAGGACAATGCCAGGCCAAACCTTGTCACAGTGAAGGGACTGGGCCGGGACTTTGCCTGGCGGGACTTCATCGAATTCGATCAACTCCAGCTGGCGCTGCCGGATGCCTTCGAACCGGAGGAACGGCCCTGCTCCTGTGGAGTGGAAGGAGGTGATCCCCAATGGCAGGACCCGCCCTCCTCGCCACAAAAGCAGCTCTGCTCCTGAGCGACGAGCAGGCCAGGAAGCGGATCGGATACGCGGCCGCCGCGGTCTTTGTCCCGCTGGTCCTGGTGGTGGCATTCCTGCTGTCCCTGCTCTCCGGCACCACGCAGCATAACAACGCCGCTGTGGATCTGGTGTTCAACGGAGGCCCCGTGCCAACGACCATGAGTGCGGAGTATTCCGCTCAGGTGTATGCCATGCAGGACTGCCTGGCAGCTCTGGACAACGCGGTGGCGGAGGTCAACAGCCAGATGGAGTCCGGCACGCTGGACGGCGCCATGGTCAAAGCCACTTTTTTCTCTCTGTGTTTCGGCGGCGAGAATCCCCACCTGTCTGCGGAAGAAGCCCGCGCATTTGTGGATTGCTTTGTTCGGTATGAGACGCGGACCCGAACAGTGGCTTCCGGCTCGGACCCGAACACCGGGGAGACGATATACACAGAGGAAACATACACCGTAGCGATAGCTGTGGACCTGGATACCGCCTATGAAAATCTCGTGGATGCCGGATATCCGGTGACGGAGGATCTGGAGACCAATGCCAGAGCTGTCTATGACCGGATCGCCTATGGCGCCGACGGAGATTATACCGGTGAGATCGAGTATGGCGGGGCCAGGATGACGGAGCTGGATGTCTCTCAGTTCGCGGACCCGAACACCAAGAATGCCGAGGATCTGGTGGCCTATGTGACCCAGGCATGGGAGTCCGGCTGGGGCTATGTCTGGGGGACCTTCGGCCAGACGCTGACAGAGTCACTCTTCGAGTCCAAGCTTCAACAGTACCCGGAAGGCGTTGGCAACTATGAGGACTTCATACGGGCCAACTGGCTGGGCGGCAGGACCGTGGACTGCGTGGGCCTGATCAAGAGCTACGGGTGGCTGGACGCGGATGCGCTCACCATCCGATATGGAACAAACGGGATGCCGGACATCGGCGCGGATGCCATGTACCGCAATGCGACAGTGAAGGGCGGCATCGACACCATCCCAGAGGTTCCGGGCCTCGCGGTCTGGCACAGCGGACACATCGGCGTCTACATCGGCAACGGGCAGGTCATCGAGGCCATGGGTACCAAGTACGGTGTCGTGAAGACCCAGCTGGATCAGCGCAGCTGGACCGCGTGGCTGGAGATCCCCTACATCAGCTATGACTGAAGATTGGAGTTGACGTATAGATATGGAAAAAGTCGTTATCGAGCTGTCTTTCGAGGCGGACAAGCTGGAGGCGTTGGAGTACTGCCTGGAAAAGGAGCGGACCACCGCAAAAAAGAAGATGGCAGAGTCGCTCCAGCAGCTCTATGAGGAGAAGGTGCCGGAGGCAGTGCGGGAGTACCTGGAGCGGAAAAATCCGCCCGCAGCCAGGCCCCGGCGCCCCCGGCCTCAAAAAGAAACAAAGAAGGAGGAAGCTCCCGTAGAGCCGGGAGCAGAACAGCAGCATGAATGAAAATGAGATCACCGTATTGAAGGTGGAGCCGGGTAAGGCACCTGAGCAGATCACCATTCCCAACACCCTGAAGGCCATGCAGGAGCTGGTAGGCGGCCACATCGAGATCGTTGACTATCAGGGGGCCTGCCTGGTTTGTAACGAGGAAGGAAAACTGCTGGACCTGGAGCCGAATCGAAGGGTCGGCCAGGACGTGATCACGGGAACGTTCTTTCTGGCAAACAGCGATCTCGAGGGGAACCTCTGCTCTTTGAGTCAGGAGGACCTCGCCCACTTCCAGCAGCAGTTTGCGCAGCCGGAGGCCCTCACGCAGAAGGACGTGCAGGATGCATTCCGCTTCGAAATCCTAAGACTGTGATACATGATGGAGGGACCTATGGATCAGTATGAATTTCTGCGGGAGCTTGACAAGGTTCTCCCTTCGCCTGACCCGCAGCTGGCAAAAAGGCTGATTGAATTTGCAGAGGAGAACGAGATCGTCTTCTATGAGGAGTATCTGGCGAGCCTGCGGTTCATTGCGCGGAATTTCGATCAGGATACCCTGGCGAGTATCCCGAAGATGGTCGACGATCAAAATATGATCCTGCCTGATGAAATGGCGGCCGCCGCGATCTGCGTGCAGGGCGGCGTCCCGGTGGATCAGGTACAGCAGATGGCCTGTGAGGGATTGCTCATGGGCTTTTTTGATGCTCGCGTGGTTGACAATGGAGGACTCAGCCCGCTGGCGGTCTGCTCTGTTGTGGAGCATGGCCGGGAGGAGAAATTCTGCACCGCGTACTTCGGCTCCTTCTCTCCGGGCGATGCTCTCCACCGCGCGGTGGAGTATGCC
Source organism: Dysosmobacter sp. Phy (assembly GCF_054476235.1). Lineage (NCBI taxonomy): Bacteria > Bacillati > Bacillota > Clostridia > Eubacteriales > Oscillospiraceae > Dysosmobacter > Dysosmobacter sp. Phy. The sequence continues at coordinate 237,528 of NZ_CM136997.1, read as the reverse complement.
GGACAGCACGACACCACCACGGCCTATGCACTGAAAAACCTCACGGCAGACTTACAGGTGGATGTCGATGCGCCGGAGGCAAAGAGAATTCTGGACCGGCGCAGGCCGAGTCTGTTAAGAGCGATGGAAAGTGCCTTTGCACAGTGTCCGGCGGTGGCAGCAAAGGTCACCTTCGATACGGACCAGCGGGAAGTGACCGTGGACTACAACCCGCTCTGGCTGGAGCGGCAGAAGATGATCGGCCCCCGGATGGGCGGCATGGAAGGAGGAATGAAGCGATGAGCGGATCTGTGGAGCTGGATCTCTGGCTGCATGAGTATGAGGAGGCGGCGTTGAGCGACGCTCTCAAACAGCGGGGCATGACCGTCAGGGAGTATCTGCAGCAGCAGGTGAACAGAGCCTACGAGGAGATGGTCCCCTCTGATGTTCGGGCGCGGGTGGCCCACAGGATCGGGGAGGAGCGGGCGGCGCAGCTTGCGGAGCGGGAGGCGTCCCGTCGCTTCGCCATCTTCCACATCAAAGAGCACGGTGAGGAGTTCCGATTCCTCACCAACCACAATATCGAGTTCCTGGACGCCGGCAGGCTCCTGCGAAACTATGTCCGATCCATGCAGGATCGGCCCGACCAGGGCAAGAGCTTTGCGTATTGGTTCCGGGAGCGTGTGCCTCTGACGCCCGCTGAGTTCGATGCATACGTGGATGAGCGGATCTCCAACTCTGGCCGGGTGACCGGCGCCTTCGATATCGATCTGGATCAGGGGACCTTCTCCGCCGTCCACATCGATAATGGGTGGCAGACCTTCACGGCCAAGGACGTGTGCAGTGCCGCCTACTTCGCGTTCCGCAAACAAGGTCTGGCGGACAACGACCGCTGGCGGATCTTCCTGGACCGGCTGGACGGCAAGGAACTCCGATGCGATATGGAGCAGGGCAAGGCGGAGGAGCCGCAGGTGCTGTGCGGCAGCAGGCGGCTCAAGCCCTTCGAGATCTCATTCGAAGGGGAGATCAGTGAGTACGGTCACGTCCTGAATTTCTACATGCCGGTGATGTTTGATCCAGACGCTGTGTTCGGGACGAATGTGACGAGCGCGGAGAACGACGACTATGTGAATGTCTATGCGGAATACGATCTGCGGACCGGCGAGGTGTGTCCCGCGCTGCTGGTGACGCTGTGCCGCGGCGACGGCTCCAACTGCGACTACACCTATCCCCTCAACGAGGATGAGTGCGGCTGGCTGCTGCGGAAGATGGATGCGTATTGCCTGCAGGAGATGGAGATGCCGCTGGCGGACGTCCGAAAACAGTGGCAGGAGGAGATGAAACAGGTACAACCTGCTCCCAAGCCCCATGGACCGGAGCTGAAGATGAAGGGCCTGTGATGTTTGTCCTGCACGAGAAGCCCCGGCCATGATTCCCCCTTGTCGGCCCCTGTCAGGCCCTGTGTGGCCACGAAAGCCCTGGGGTGGGGTGAAGGGACCTGCCGGGCCTCGAGGCCCTGTCTGGGGCGGTTTTCGGGGGTGTTTGCCCCCCTGAGAGCCGGCCGAAAAAAGTACTAGATAAAGGACCGCCCTGGTAAACACGGCGGTCCGGCCACAAAGCCCCGCAGTGCGGGGCTTTCAGCGGTTTGGACACCGCCGTCGGTATTCGGACTTTCCGATTTTTACAGCGGTGGTGGATTTCAAAAATGCCGGTGTTCCAAGGCTTTGACTGCCTTTTTCACCGCCGTGGTACAAAGGAGATGCTATGGAAGAAGAAAAACGAACTAAAAACACGGTCTGGCTGAAGCCAAGCATTGTCAGTCGTATGGATGGCTGGATGAAAGCAGAAAACTGTAAAAGCCGAGGTGAATTTATCGAGAAAGCTCTCAGGTTTTATATGGGGTATCTGGCATCGGAAGACACCTCCGAGTATTTGTCACGCGCTCTGGTGGACACGCTTCGCGGGATCGTGGCCGACAACGCAAACCGTCTCCGCAGCTTGATTTTCAAGTGGTGTGTCGAACTCAATATGATGGGACACACCATCGCCGCGCACTTTCATACGGCTCCCATCAACCGCCGCGAGCTGCGCGGTTATTCTGTGGACGAGGTCAGGCGCACCAACGGCCAGATCAGCTTCGATGATGCTCTGGATCAGCAGCGGCGGTTGGAAGATGACGGCACATGGCACGGATCGTATTGATCTCGCCCTATCTCAAAGGCGGGAGGGACGCGGCGCATCTCGCTCACCGGATGCGTTACGTCGCCACAAGAGAAGGAGTGGAGCTGCTGACAGATCAGCGCGGCGGACTCCCTGCCACGAAAAAACAGCAGGCGTACATCCGGCGGCTCATCCGCACATTCCCGGAGGCGGCGGAACTGTTGGAGTATGACGACTATCGGGACCAGCCGACGCAGGAGCAGGCCAATGAGTTCATCCGTCAGGCACGGGAGAGCTTCGTGGAGTCCATGGATCAGCGGGAAAACTTTCTGGACTATATCGCGCACCGCCCCGGTGTTCAGCTGTCTGGTGAGCACGGCCTGTGGGACGCACATGGCAAAGTGCGGAACCTCGCGGCGGCGGTCCGGGAGGTGGCGGAGCATCCCGGCAACGTGTGGACGCCGGTGATCGCACTGCGCCGGGAGGATGCGGAGCGGTTGGGATATGACAACGCACAAAACTGGCAGGCGCTGGTCAACGCGAACATCTGTGACATTGCCCGCGGCTTCAAGATCCATCCGGACCACCTCCGTTGGTTCGCTGCGTTTCATCAAAAGGAAAAGAGCGTCCACATCCACATGGTGGTCTTCTCCACTGATCCCAAAGAGGGGTATCTCACCAAGCAGGGCATCCGGCAGCTCAAGTCGGTATTCGCCCGGCAGATCTACCGTCAGGAGCTCATCTGCGTCTATGAGGAGCAGACGATGTGGCGGGATCAGCTTGGAAAGGAAGCGGCCAACGCCATGGTGGAATCCATCCGACAGATGGCCAGCGGCACCATCCGGAACAGTCGGATGGAAAAGCTGACGCTGAAGCTGGACGAGCAGCTCCGTGATGTCAAAGGAAAAAAGGTCTATGGCTATCTTCCGCCCGATGTGAAGCTCACGGTGGATCAGATCGTTGAGGAGCTGGCCCAGGACCCGCGCGTCTCCAAAGCCTATGAGCTCTGGCAGCAACTGCGGGAAAAGGTCCTCAGCACCTATTCCAAGGACCTCCCGCCGCATCTTCCACTGTCCGCGCAGAAGGAATTCAAGAGCGTGCGCAACATGGTCATCCGGGAGACGCTGCGGATGTCGCAGGAGCTGGTCCAGTCAGAGTCCGATGAGATCGCCGGTGAGATCCAGCCGGACGCCACAGCTGCTGATGGCCCGTCGGAAGTTCAGAACGAGGGGGCGCCTCCTCTGTTCAGTAAGGCGCGGCGGTATTGGACGGCTAAGAAGTACCTCCGCGGCAGCGATACCACACCGCCGGATTACGAGCGCGCGTACCGCCTTCTTCTGCTGGAGGCCAAGGATGGGAACGCCCAGGCCATGTGTGACCTGGGCCGTATCTACCGTGAGGGCCTCGTGCCGGACTGCGGTCCTGCTCCGGAGAAGGCGCGGGATTGGTACGCAAAGGCGCTGGCTGCCTTCCGGGAAAAAGAACAGGCGACGCCCAACAGCCGGACGGAGTATCGGATCGCAAGGATGTATGCCGACGGCCTCGGTGTGGAGGCGGACGATGCGGAGGCGGAACACTGGTTCCGCCTGGCTGCCGAAAAGGAGAATCTGTTTGCGCAGAATGCCTTGGCCTCTCTGCTGCTCAAGCAGGGAAAGCCGGAGGAGGCTGCACTCTGGCTGGAGCGCGCGGCGAAGCAGGGAAATCCGGCGGCGCAGTACGCTCTGGGCAGACTGCATCTGCTGGGGACCGGTGTCCCGCAGGACAGGGTTCTGGCCATGGAACTGCTGGGCCGGTCCGCCGCACAGGGTGACAGCCGCGCCGCGGAGTTGGCAAAGGAGCCGGAACGGGTGTCCATTCTGCCGGCGGCGATGGCGGTCACCAGGATGCTCCATCACATGAGCCGGATCTTTGAGCACAACTGCAAACAGGATCAGGTCTTTCAGGGGCTCCAGATCGACCGGAAGCGGTGGCGTGAGCTGCAGGAACTGCGGATCGCCATGGGACACATGCCGGACGATCATGAGGAGATAGAGATCAGCTTACGATGAGGTTGTGACCTCCTTGACTAAAAGTATATATCATGATATATACTATATAGGGAGGTGTATCAGGATGGAGACGGCAAAAATTTTTGAAACAGGCAGGAGTCAAGCTGTACGACTGCCAAAGAGATTCCGCTTTCATGTCGACGAGGTGGTTGTGCAGCAGCTGGGCGACGCGGTTCTTCTGGTTCCCAAGGAGTCTTTGTGGCAGACATTTCTGGATGGCCTGAACGAATTCACAGATGATGTCTTTGAAAATGGACGCGAGCAGGGATCACAGGAGGAAAGAGACGCTCTATGATGTATATGCTGGACACCAATATCTGCATCTATACGATGAAGAGGAAGCCTGAACAGGTCCTGCAGCGTTTTCAGAAAGCACTGGACGAGGGGCTATGTATCTCGTCCATTACATTGGCCGAGTTGGAATATGGTATGCAGCACAGCTCTGATCCGGTAAAAAATGAGCAGGCCCTGATTCGATTTCTTGCACCGCTGAGTATCCTTCCATTTGGCGTAGCCGCGGCATCTGAATATGGTGCGATCCGAGCATATTTGCAGCGTCAGGGCACCCCGATAGGCCCTCTGGATATGCTGATTGCCGGACATGCCAGAGCAGAGAACCTGGTTCTGGTAACGAACAATGTCAGAGAGTTTGAACGAGTTCCCAATTTGGAGATTGAAAATTGGGCAGAGTGAACCGACAACTGCCCACGAGGAAGTTCATATGGGAAATCGTTTCGTGTCGGATGACAAAGAAAGGACCGGTGTTGGTGTTGCCCTGAAACGGACCTTTGTCTGAAGGAAGATATTGCTGTACCGACAACAGGGATCAAGACCGTTGAACGTGGAGCAGTGAACAAGCGAACCTAAAACGAAATACAATAATTTAAAGCATCAGCTTTCTCACAGAGAGCTGATGCTTTTTTCTTTGGAGGTGAAGAATGTATGGGGACCTTTGTCTATTTCACAGAGGAACAGAAACGACAGGCAAATGACGTGAATCTGGAGGCGTATCTGCTCCGGCGGGGAGAGAAACTGCTCCCCTCCGGACGGGAAAAACGCCTGGCCTCAAACCGGAGCGTCACGATCCGCGGCAACGAGTGGTTCGACCATGAGGCACAGGCCGGCGGACATACGGTGGACTTTCTCCGCATCCATTACCAGATGTCCTTTCCGGAGGCGATGCGGGAACTGCTGGGCGGGAACCAGGGACAGGTGTTCCCGGCAGCAAAGAAGAAGGAAGTACCGCCCAAGCCGTTTGCGCTCCCGCCGGAGAACTCCAATATGCGGCGAGCCTTCGCATACCTGATTCGACAGCGCCACATTGATCGGGCTGTGCTGATCGAGTTTGTGAGAGCCAGGCTGCTCTATGAGGATGCGGATCATCACAACGTCGTATTTGTGGGCAGGGATGAAAATGGCACTGCAAAGCACGCGCACATGCGCGGCACCAATAGCTGGGGCGATCCCTTCCGCCTGAACGTGGAGGGGTGTGATCCCGGATACAGCTTTCATTATGACGGTAAGGATGGGCGTCTCTATGTGTTTGAGGCGCCCATTGATTTATTGTCGTACATCTCCCTGCACCCGGACCGGTGGCAGGAGCATAGCTATGTGGCCTGCTGCGGGACTTCTGCCATTCCGGTGATCACATGCCTGGATCGGATGGCGCGGCCGGTGGAGGTGGTGCTGTGTCTGGACAATGACGAGGCTGGCCGTAAAGCCTGCCGACGATTAGAAGAACAGCTCACGGGAACATACAACATCACGATCCGGCGGGAGATTTCCGCTGGGAAGGATTGGAATGACGACCTCTGCGCCATGTCTCAGGATCGCTCACCGGAAATGATGCTGGGGGCGATGAGCAGATGAATGACAGTGTATGGACCCTGATCGGTTTAGCTGCCGTTATGATGATCATGATTGCCGGACTCTCTATGATCTCCCAGCACTATACGCTGAACATCAAGAGCCGCACAGTGGGCGACGGGCAGCACGGAACGGCACGATGGGCCACCAAGCGGGAGATCCGGCGCACCTATCACCTGGTGCGCTACGATCCCCAGGCGTGGAGGCATGGAGATGATTTGCCGAAGGTGCAAGGTATCATTGCAGGCAGCATCGGAAAAAAACCAGTGCCCCTCCAGTTCAAAGTCGGAAAAAAGAAAATCACGGTACACACTGAGAAACTCCCAATGCAAAAGCGCAGGTGCATGAAGGCGATTGTGGATGGAGATGACATCCACTGTCTGATGTTCGGACCCAGCGGTATTGGCAAGACAGCATTTTTTCTGTATCCAAATTTGGAATATGCCTGTGCAACTGGAATGAGCTTCCTGGCCCTGGACAGCAAGGGAGACTTGGCGCGGAACTACGCAACCATTGCCAAGAAATACTACGATTACAGGGTCTCCGTCATCGACTTGCGGAACCCTACGAGGTCGGATGGGGATAGCCTCTTGACACTGATCAATCGATACTCGGATAAGGCGCGGGAGCAACCGGACAATCTGGCGTACAAGGCAAAGGCGGAAAAGTACGCGAAGATCCTGGCAAAGACCATCATCAATCAGGGCGGCGAGTCCGGACAGTTCGGCGACAACGCCTATTTTTATGATGCGGCGGAAGGCGCACTTGCTGCCATGACGCTGCTCCTATCGGAATTCCTCCCGCCCCAAAAGGGCGAGGCCGATGTGCGGCATATTATCTCGGTGTTCAAGCTGACACAGGATCTTCTGGCTCCAAGCCCTGCCGACAAGGGAAAGAATGGATTCCAAGCTCTCATGGATCTGCTCCCGCCGACGCACAAGGCAAGGTGGCTGGCGGGCGCCGCCCTCAATGCCTCGGACCAGACCATGGCCTCCGTCATGTCCACGATCCTGTCCCGACTCAATGCGTTTCTGGATACCGAGATGGAACAGGTGCTCTGTTTTGATAACCCGATTGACGCAGAGACGTTTGCGTCAGAAAGGTGCGCTATTTTTCTGGTTTTGCCGGAGGAGGACCGGACAAAGAACTTTATGGCAACACTCATGCTCCAAAACCTGTCAAATGAGCTGTTCTCCATTGCGGACAGGAACGGGGGAAAGCTGAAAAACCGCGTCGTGTTTTTCTGCGACGAGTTCGGAACCATGCCGCCTTTTGATGTTATGGCCCTGTTTTCTGCCGGCCGGTCCCGGAGGCTGACAATGGTACCAATCATCCAGAGTACTGCACAGCTGGAAGAGAACTATAAGAATACAGGCTGTGAAAATCTAATGGCGAATTGCCAACTTTCAATCTGCAGCGGTTTTTCGCCCCAGAGCCAGACGGCGGAGTCCGTGTCGCGTGCCCTGGGAAACCGCACCGTTCTCTCCGGCAGTGTTTCAAGAGGAAAAAATGATCCCAGCCAGTCACTGCAGATGATGGAACGCCCGCTGATGTCACCTGATGAGTTGAAGTCCATCCCGAAGGGCCATTTTATCGTGATGAAAACCGGCGTTCATCCTATGCAGACAAGGCTGCCGCTCTTCCTGGACTGGGGGATCACATTCGACGAGCCATATCAGATGCCTGAGAGAGCGAATCGGAAGATTGCCTATGCGAATAAGGAGGATCTGATCAACAGTATTCTGGCCAGCAGACTGGGCTGCGGTGTCTATAACACCAAGCGGGAGGGGAGAATATGAGCTATTTTGACGCTGTCTATATGGACCATGAACTGACCCCTCGCGCCAAAACGGTCTGTATGTATCTCCACGACCGTGCCAACAGGGAAGGGGAAAGCTGGTATGCCATCAATACCATTGCTTCCGATCTCGGCCTCTCCCGCTCCACAGTGAAGCGTGCCCTTGGCGATCTTGTTCGCCAGGGGCGCGTGGAAAAGAAGCCGAGGTACCGGAAAAACGGCGGCTGCACCTCCAACCTCTACCGGCTGCTGTAAAAGAGCGCAATCTCCCGCCAAGGGGGGATTGCGCTCTTTCGCTGGACCGGGGGCCGGGTCATCATGGCCCACCCAGAAGGCCCAATAGAAGGTACGGTTATATTCAGAGGATAACAACTACATGGAGCAGAGAAGCTCAAATCCGCATCTCAGAGAGCAGCTCCCAATAATCAGAGGAAGAATAATAGGGGGTGAGATAATCATCCTCTACCCCTTGGCTTGCCTGTGAGATAGGTTCGGTACGCTCCTGCTGGTTCTCCATAGTCAATCGCCTCACGATCATCCTCATTGATCGCGATTATAACACCAGTTGCAAAAAAACGCAACCCATCGGAATCGGATTGATCAGCGAACCAAGATGTTGTGGAGCGGAGCAGGCTGACAAATCTTAACTTTCTGATAACTCGACGGGCTTGCTATAGCTTCCGCTGCGGAAATGTGGTAATGTGTGCCGCTGACAGGAGGCGATCATGTGAATGATTATATGCAAGCCCTGCACCGGAGATTTTTCAAAGAACCGGAGTTGAAAGAGGTCAGGGAGGAGATCGAGGATCTACGCCTCAGCTTAAAAGCTGGAATGAGCAGAGACAGTCGAGAGCAACTGCTGAAACTGATAGACCTTGGAATAGAATTGCGCGATGAAATATCACTGGCTTCGTTCAAGGCCGGCTTTCAATTGGCTCTCGGTATTGTAACTGAGCTCAAGCCCTTTTCCTTCGATGAAGATGAGGAGCAGCGAGCATTAGCGAAGACTGTTTATCATCATCTGTGAGGAAATACCGCAGAGAGTCTGGACAATTCATGCCTGGAGTCACGGCTATTTGTCTGCCGGTAAATAAAAATTAATTAAGCATGATAGAAACTGGGAGGAGCGCAGCCGCCTACGAATGACTTTTCTCGCACAGCACAGTTCGGAAACGATGAACACAGGTCAAAAAGATGCGTCCCCGGCAGTCAATTACTGGAAGGGGAATGAGTATATGGTTGATCATGCAGACTGCCTGAGGGAGGTCTGTGACAATGACTGCTCCATCCGAAGCGGAACACGAATGACGGCCAACTATGTCAGGAAGCGGGGACTGTCTATCGTCCTGATCCACCCGAACAAGGCAACAATACTGAAAGAAAAGTCTGAACGGTGAAAACTACCCGCTGTGGATAGGGCGGGTTTATAAAATCCATGTTATACTAGATCTGAATAGATACTGCGTGAAATGAAATCAGTAAAATATCCTGTTTTATCTGGCTTTATTTCGCCCCGGCAGATATAATGAAAATGAGGTGATGCGGTGTGAAGGTACGAAAAATTGCGGCATTTTTGCTGACAGGCACCTTACTGGCTTGTTGCTGCTTGGGCTGTTCCAATACGGCAGCAAAAGAGGAGACGCCAACCACCATCACAGTCTGGCACGTCTATGGCGGGCAGACCGATTCCCCGCTCAATGATCTGATCGAGCAGTTCAACCAGACGGTGGGAAAAGAGCAGCAGATCAATGTGCAGGTCACCTCCGTGTCCAACACCAATATCATTCACGAGCTGGTGCTGGCAGCCGCCAACGGAGAGCCGGGAGCTCCGGAGCTGCCCGACCTTTTCGTATCCTATCCCAAGACGGTAATGGCGCTGCCCGACGACAGCATTCTGGTGGACTATCGGGACTACTTCAGCGAGGAAGAACTGTCCGCTTTCCTGCCGGCTTTCGTGGAAGAGGGGATCGTCAATGACCGGCTGGTGGTCCTTCCCGTGGCGAAATCCACAGAGATCATGTATATCAACCAGACGATCTTCGACCGCTTCTCCCAGGCGACCGGCGTGACGCTGGAGGACCTGGATACCTGGGAGGGACTTTTCAAGGCCGCGGAGAGCTATGCAGACTGGACTGATGCGCAGACGCCGGATATTCCGGGCGACGCCAAATCCATGTTCGTTCACGACTACTACTTTAATTACTTCCAGGTGGGGGCGGAATCTCTGGGCGAGGATTTCTTCCGGGGAGACGAGCTGGCCTTTGGCCCCGCCTTCCAGACGGCGTGGGAACCGCTGGCGCAGGCCGCGCTTCGTGGGGGCGTCTGGCTCAAGGGCGGTTACGCCACAGAATCCATCCGCACCGGCGACAGCATTGTGAGCGTGGCATCCTCGGCCAGCATCCTCTATTACAGCGATGTGGTAACTTATCCGGACAATACCTCCGAGGAGATCACCATCATCTCCCGGCCCTGTCCGGTCTTTGAAAACGGGGAAAAGCTGGTCATGCAGCGCGGAGCCGGTTTCTGCACCGTACGCTCCACCCCAGAGAGGGAGCAGGCCGCCGTGACCTTCCTCAAGTGGCTGACCGAGCCGGACCACAATGTAGAGTTCGTGACCCGAACGGGCTACATGCCGGTGACTCGGGCCGCCTTTGAAAACGAACTGCCGAAGGCCATCGAGGGACTGAAGAGCGCCAAATACGCCTCCCTCTATCAGGCGTACCTGGATACCCAGGCAAACTATGAGTTTTATGTGCCGCCCCAGCTGGAGAGCTATCTGAGTCTGGAAACGACCCTGGAAGATCAGGTGCGCTCACAGCTTGCGCTGGGCCGTCAGGATTATCTGGAGGCCGGAGAAACCGGATTGGAGCAGATCAGCGCAGAGCGGCTCCGGGCCTTCCGGGAGATCATGGAGCGATAAACAAACGAGAGGAGGAAACACCGTGCTGAACAAATTCCGGGAGTTGCGGGCGCTGAACGCCTTTGCCAAAAAGCAGAGCGTGGGCATGCAGAGAAAACTGATGCTCTACTGGGTGTCCATGATCCTGGTGGTCTTTGCGGCGGTGATCCTCCTTCTGTCCATCGCCGGGGCCTTTTCCCAAAACGACGAACAGCTCCATGAGGTGATGGAGCTCCAACTGAAAAATACACAGGATAGCCTGGCCAGTCGCCTGGATCGGCTGACCGCCCAGAGTCTGAATCTCTCCAAAGAACTCAGCCGCGAGATCGAAGGGGAGCTGGTACGGGAGGGCATTTCACTGCAAGAGGTCAACGATGACCCGGAGCGGCTGCTGAAGCTGCAGCAGATCATGTACCCGCTGGTCAATACCACCCTCCAGACTGCCAACTGCAACGGTGCATATGTGATTTTGAATGCGACTGCCAACACTACCCTGGCAGTGGCAGACCACTCCAGAAGCGGCATCCACCTGCGCTATTCCAACCTCAGCACCAACAGCCCGGTTACTCCTACCGTGGTCTACTTCCGCGGTATCCCGGATATCGCCCGGCAAAAAGATCTGGAGCTGCACAACCGGTGGAATCTGGAATTTGACACCGATCAGATTCCGGGATGCCGGGAACTGATGGACACGCCCCTGGATCGACCTTCGCAACGCTACTTCTGGTCCCGCCGCATCGACCTGAAGGGCACCTGGGAATCCGCCATGCTGCTGTGTGTCCCCATTGTGGGCAGCGATGGTACTGTATACGGTATCTGCGGCGTGGAGATCAGCGCGCTGTACTTCCAGCTGTCCTATCCTGCGGCGGAGGGACAATTCGGCTCCGCCGTTACCGTGCTGGCTCCCATTCAGGACAGCCGTTTCCTGCTGTCGGACGGATTGGTGGGCAGCGTCAACGGCACATACCTGGACGGTCAGGAGGCTCTGGCCATCCATCAGGGGCGATACTATAACGAGTACGACACAGGCGCCGAGCGATATATCGGCCTGCATCAGACCATCCCCATTTCCAAGGGGGATGCCGAAGATACCGTCTGGGCCGCAGCCATCCTGATTCCCCAGGACAGCTATGCGGCATACACCGCCGAAGTACAAAGGACATGGGTCATCGCAGCCCTGGTGTTGCTGGTGGTGCTGCTGGCCCTCTCCTTCTTCCTGGCACGGAGATTTGTACGCCCTATTACCGACAGCCTAAAGCTGTTCCAGCAGGGAGAATTGCCGGAACAGGGTCTGTCCTCCGGGATTTCGGAGGTGGATGAACTGGCGGAGTTTCTCAACGCCCGGGCCCGGAACCAGCGTCTGGAGCAGGGGGAACTGCCCCCCAACATCGCAGAGCTCTTCGACCAGTTTGTGGCGCGGAAGGACTTGCTGACAGAGGCGGAACGGAACATCCTCCGCTACTATATCGATGGACATGAGATCGCGGACATCCCGGATCTGGCGTTTATCAGCATGAGCACGGTCCGGAAGCACAACCGGAGCATCTATGAGAAGCTGGGGGTCGCCTCCCGGGACGAGCTGATGCTCTACATTGATCTGCTCCGCCGCTGCGGAAGGTTACAGGAGCTGTTTTGATACTCGGCCAACAACATAGCAAAGCGCACAAAACCAAAGAAGCGGTTTTGTGCGCTTTCTCTATTATCCAATGAATACCTTTTGTGAAAAGTAGGTAAAAGTATCCGGCAGACCATATACGCCCGCCCCTGCTCCTGTTATAACAGGAGCAGAGAGGAAAGGAGGCGCGCCCTATGACAAGCTTGTTGTTCGGTCATCTGGAGGATTGCTCCACGCCCCAGTATTTCTGCTTTTCCGTTCGCTGCGAGGTGTGCGGAGAATACTGGTACAGCAGCAGCATCCCCTTTTCCAAAGCGGCGCAGGCGGTCCGGCACCCGGAAAAGAAGGAGCTCTATGACGCCATCTACCAGCGGGAGAAGGAGCGGGCCAAGTCGGCCGCCGGACAGGAGGCCAGGGAACGATTCAGCCAATGTCCCATCTGCCGGCAGCTGGTCTGTGACGCCTGTTTCCTCATCTGCGATGAGATGGACCTGTGCCGGGAGTGCGCCGAGCGCATGAAGGAACCCGGGGAGCCGGTGGCGACATGAAAAAGCGATGTTCGTTCCTTATGCTGCTGTGTCTGCTGCTGACCGGATGCAGCGCGGCAGCTTCCGGCGGGCATCTGATTTCTGCGTCAGAGGGCTCCGGAGCATACAGCGAGGTACTGCTTCCATTTCTCCCCGGGTATACGCTCCAGGAGGCGGAGGACACCCTCTATGCGGAGGTGTCCCGGGGCAATGCCGTGGCCTGCTTCGATGTGCAGGCCGTCCCGGCTATGGCCCGCGGGGTTGGCCGGTATTGGTATCCTCATGCATCAGCCACGGTGGTCCTGGCGGTGGACCGAACCCGGACGGACGCGGTCATCACCGGCTGGAACAGCCTGCGGGAAAGCGGGATCCCCGTGGGCATGAGCAGCTTCTCCGTCATCCGCAATATGATGGCCATGGGCGCCCTGTCCTATGGGCTGGACCGGAAGGAGCCGACGAAACGGGATGCCCTGGATTTCCTGGAATACCTCTGCCGGAACGGAGGATTTGAGCTGGACGGGTCGGACGCCCCCATTCTGATCTGTCTGGACTGTGAGGCCGCCGCCTGGAACCGCAGCGGCGGAACTTATGAGATCATTGTGCCGATAGAGGGCACACTGTCCTACCGCATGGGGCTGCTCTCCGATGTTCCCCTGACCTTGGAGCCGGGGCTGGATGAAGCCCTTCTCGCTGCGGGTCTGCCCCTGGCGGGCGGAGAGAGGCCGGCTGACTTTCCTGACGATTACCGGTCGGCCCGAACTCTGGGCGAGGAGGACTACGACCGGTTTCTGGCCATCACCAGGGACAGCAGCCGGGATCTGCGCCGGCAGGTATTCCACACCCGGCTCTATACCACAGCCGACCTGAGAGAGCATATTTTATCCGCCCTGCTGATTGTCGTCGCGATCCTGCTGTGGAAGGGAACGGTTTCCCACCGGATGATCCGTCGGGATGTCCGCCGGGTCGTCATTGTGATGAGCTGGCTGATGGTGGGATGGCTGCTGCTGCGCCTGCTCAAATACCAGCTGCTGTCGGAAGGCACTCTGTGCCGGCTGTGCTGGTATGGCTATTACCTCTTTCAACTGGCCCTGCCGGTGGCACTGCTGTATCTGGCGGAGATCCTGGACCGGGAAGAAGGGGAAAAACGGCTGTTGCGCCCCCCGTGGCCGCCCCTTGTGGTCTATGCCCTCTCGGTGCTTCTGGTCATGACCAACGACTTCCATCAGATGGTATTTCGCTTCACACCGGGTGGAAACTGGGTCTCGGACTACCATTACGGCCCTGGATATTGGATCGTAATGGCCTTCTCTCTTCTGTTTCTGATATCCGCCCTCTGGAACCTGCTCCGCAAGGGATACAGGATCCATAGCTGGAGAGGCCGCATCCTCCCGCTGCTGTTCTGCGGCGTCTTGCTGGTCTATCTTGCCGCTTATATCAAGCGGGTGCCGCTGGCCTGGGAGAGCGACCTCACCGTCAACATCTGCATCCTGTCGGTCCTGTTTTTTGAAGCGGTGCTCCACGGGGGGCTGATTCCGGTGAATATTCAATATCAGCGTCTGTTTACGTCCGCCCCCATCCGGCTGACGCTGCTGGATGAGAATGGACGCACCGTCCTGTCCTCCCCCGGCGTCCGCCCCATCTCCCACTCCGTCTGGCAGCGGCTGCGGACGGACATGCACCAGCCCCTGCTGCGGGACAGAGATACCCTGTTCCACGCTGTTCCCGTCCGCAGCGGCATGGCCGTATGGCAGGAGGATCTGTCTCAAATCAACCGGCTGCGCAGAGAAATTCAGGATGTGCAGGCCCGTCTGGAGGCCGCCAACACCCTGCTGCGGGATGAGGGCGAAGTGAAAAAGCGCCTGCTGACCGCAGAAGCCAACCGGGCCCTGTTTGAGCAGCTGGACCGGGATATGGAGCGTCGTGTCACATCTCTGGCACATCTTATCGAAACGTTGCCGGAGGCGGAGCATCCCAGGACCCTGACCGCTTACATCACCCTGTGTCTGTGCCACATCAAACGAAGATGCAATCTGTTCTTCCTGGCCCGCCAGGGGGAATCCCTCCCCAGCGAAGAACTGGGCATGTATCTGGACGAGTTGGCGGAACTGGCTCGTTATGGGGGATTAAAAATCCTGATCCGCTGCGGTCAAACGGATGCTCTGGAGATTCGCAGCGCGGCGGTGTGCTATGATTTTGCCTTTGAGACCATATCCTGGACGCTGCAGGAGGAGGCCTCTCCGCTGATGGGCTATCTGGAGGCGGAGGGTGCCCAACTGGTGTTCCGATTTCTTCCCGGCGGTGATCCCGGGCGGTGGCAGTTCTCCCGGGAACTGACGGACGCTGTGGCTGCCTTGGGCGGGCAGATCATATGCAAGGATCTGGACGACGCCTTCGGGATCTGCCTGTCGGTGCCTTTGGGAGGTGATGCTTGTGGCTGAATTTTACCGGTTCCCCCAATGGATACTGACCGCATTGGTCATGATCGTGGCACTATGCATCGTGCTGCAGACCCTGACCGTCTCCTACAGCTTTCGCCGCCTGCCTGCCGGCTGGGCGTACAGGGCGGAAAATGGCATGGAGTGTGCTGTCCTGGCAGTTTTGTTTCTCTTTGCCGCGCTCCTCGCCCAGGTGCAGTACGGCCTGTACGGCGACTTTCTGATTCCCAGCGCTTACTGCCTTGCCCGGCAGGCGGCCTTTCTGCTGTGTGCGGTGTTGAGCGCTGCCGCCGCCGCGGGCACAGAACTGATCTGGCCGTTTTTCGTCATCGGGGGAGCGGCGGTCCTGCTTCCTTTAACAGAGGCGATCACCGGAGCCGCCTATCCCTTCTTTTTCCTGGCAGCACTTTTGTATTTCCTGCTGCGCAGCATCCATATCTGCCTGATTCGCCGGCGGGAACTCTATACCTGCATCTCCTCCATCTCCGTTAAGGAGGCCATCGACACCCTGCATACCGGACTGCTGTTCTTCCGACGGTCGGGAGATATTCTGCTGTGCAACCGCCGGATGGACGCTCTGGCCCGGCAGCTCACCGGGCAGCCTCTTCGCAGCGGTCTGGAATTCCAGCGGTATCTGGAGAATGGGGAGCTCCAGGACGGCTGTATCCGGGAGGCGCTGGGGGATCAGCAGGTGTTCCGCCTGCCCGATGCCTCCGTATGGAGCATTGCTGCCCACGCCATCCCCATGGGCCGCCGGACCTGCGTCCTGCTCACCGCCGACGATGTTACGGAGCGATGGGACGCGGTGACGCTGCTGGCCCGGCAGAACGAGGCCCTGGAGCAACGGGGCCGGGAACTGCGCCACACCATTGAGCATCTCCAGGCCATCTGCGAGGCGGAGGAGATCGCCCGGAGCAAGGGGCGGGTCCATGACCTTTTGGGGCAGCGGATCAGTCTGCTGCTCCGGACCCTGCGGGACGGCCAGCAGCCGGACGAGACTCTGCTGACGGATTTTGCCCGCAGTCTTCCCTCAGCCCTGCGGGAGGACGATACGCCCTCTCCCGCCCGCCGCCTGGCGCTGCTGCGGGAGACCTTTCAGGGCTTGGATGTGTTGGTGGAGGTCCGGGGAGCGCTGCCGGAGGACGAGGCAGTGGCAGGTGCCTTTGCGGAAATCGCCGTGGAGTGCGTCACCAATGCCGTGCGCCACGGCTATGCCACCCGCGTCCAGTTCCACCTGTTCCACAATGACTGCTGGCGCATGACGGTCACCGACAACGGCATTCCCCCCGCGGGACCTATCCGGGAGGGGGGCGGCATCGGCGGGATGCGCCGCCGGATCACGCAGTTGGGGGGCAACATGGAGCTGTATACCGTTCCCCGGTTCCGGATCGAACTGTCTGTTCCAAAGGAGGCTGAGCAAATATGACGAAA
The DNA here is from genome assembly GCF_054476235.1 of Dysosmobacter sp. Phy. NCBI lineage: Bacteria > Bacillati > Bacillota > Clostridia > Eubacteriales > Oscillospiraceae > Dysosmobacter > Dysosmobacter sp. Phy. Next base: position 220,770 of record NZ_CM136997.1, on the reverse strand, counting down.
GTGCTGATCGTGGAAGACCACGCATCCATGCGGGAGTCCCTGACCACGGCGCTGACGGCGGCGGGGGACTTTTCTGTGGCAGGAGAGGTGCCCAATGCCGACTACGCCCTGGATTTCTGCCGCCACCTGCACCCCGACCTGGTGCTGATGGACGTCTGTACGGAAGGGGGCGCCTCCGGATTGAAGGCGGTGGAGGCCATTCGCAAGTCCGATGAAGAGATCAAGATCATCGTTATGACCGCCTTTGACGAAATCACCTACATCCCCCGGGCTAAAGCCGCCGGGGCCAACGGCTTTATTTACAAAAGCCGCAGCCTGAACGATTTTCTGGAGGTGGCCCGGGCGGTGATGGCGGGGGGCAGTAGCTTCCCGGAGCCCCGGACCATCCCGCTGCCTCAGGGGGAGGCCCCGCTGACCGACCGGGAGATGGAGGTGCTGCGGCTGATGTGCAAGCATATGACCACCAAGGAGATCGCCCGGGAGCTGTTCATCAGTGAGAACACCGTGAAGTACCATAAGATGAATATGCTGGGCAAGACCGGCTTTTCCAAAGCGGTGGATCTGGCCTTCTACATGATCTCCAACGGCTGGATCAATCCGCTGTATTAGAGAATATCTGTTTTCCGTCCACCGGCTTTATGCCGGTGGATGTTTTTTATCAGAGCAAAACTACCCGCTGCGGGTAGGGTGCAGGCAGGAAAAAACACTATAATAAAAGTATCATAGAGCATCCACAACGCCAAAAGAAAGAGAGGTCTCCATGAAAAAGCGAATCTCTCCGGGATGCCCGGGAGGATTATGACCAGGTGGGAAACGAGACGGCGGCTATGCAGGCTCAGATGGGCATGGAGCAACCGGAAAACGCTGCATATTTGTTTTCAGGATGTGTGGTGTTTTGATGCACATTACGTTTTATTGAGTGAGAAGGAGGAAGCATCATGGCATTTTGTCAGAATTGCGGCGCACAGTTCAGCGAAGGAGCAAAGTTTTGTCCCAGCTGCGGCACACCGGTGCAGGCAGTGGAAGCACCCGCGCCGGTACAGCAGGAGGCGGTTCCCGCTATGGCGGCAGCACCGGCCCCTGAGCCGGTTCAGGCTGCCGCTCCCTCAGCAGTGATGGAGCAGGAGCCTGTCCCCCAACAGCCTGCACCTCAGCAGCCGGTGTACCAGCAGCCCGAGCCCCAGCAGCCTGCACCTCAGCAACCGGTGTACCAGCAGCCTGAGCCCCAGCAGCCTGCGCCTCAGCAGCCGGTATACCAGCAGCCTGCTCCTCAGCAGCCCGCGTATCAGCAGCCGGTGTACCAGCAGCCTGCACCTCAGCAGCCCGCGTATCAGCAGCCGGTATATCAGCAGCCTGCACCTCAACAGCCGACGTATCAGCAGCCAGTGTACCAGCAGCCTGCGCCCCAGCAACCGGTGTACCAGCAGCCGGTATACCAGCAGCCTGCGCCCCAGCAGAGCCCGTACCAACAGACGATTCCGGGCAATCCCCTCACTGAGGAGCAGACCAAGAAGGGACTGGCGATCCTGGCGTATTTCGGTATTTTCTTCCTGATCCCGCTCTTCGCCGCCAAAAAGGGCTCCTTTGCCAGATATCACGCCAACCAGAGCCTGGTGCTGTTCATCTTCATGGTGGTGTTCAACGTGTTGTCCACCGTGCTGGGCAATATTCTCGTCAATATCAGTCCGCTGCTGACTCTGGTGGTGACCGGCGTCTTTTCACTCCTTGTGTTGGTCCTCTGCGTGTTTGCCCTCATCGGCATTATCCACGCGGCAAAGGGCCAGAGAAAGCCTGTGCCCATTATCGGCGGCATCACGATCATCAAGTAAGCAATACGGGAACACGCAGGGCGATGCAGATGCAAAGCCTGCGTGCCTTTGGAGGGGATGCCGCCTCTTTGACGTGGGGCATCCCCTCTTTCTCGATCCATCCCTTGGGAAAGGAGAACCCAAATGAAAAAGATGCTACTCACTGTACTGCTGCTTCTGCTGCTTACGGGATGCAGTATGCCAAACCTCTTGGGGGGAAAGCAAGCAGGCGAGGCCCCCCCGGAGGAGCCTTCGCTCTCTGTAAACGATCCGGAAGACGAAACACCGGAAAAGCCGGAGGCTGACAGACCGGAGGTCAGCGAGCCTGAAACCGGCAAGCCGGAGAAACCCAAAGCTCCGGCAGAGCCACCGTCCCCCGCCGCACTGGAGACCGACGGAGAGAAACCCTCGGGGGAGGGGGAAACCGGCGGCAGCCAGCAGCAGGGGACCTTTGACGCCGCCCAGGCGGTGACCGTAGAGGCCGTGGACGGCGGGATTCAGGTGATCTTTGATGCGCTCCCCCAGACGGCCGGGGACGTCGAGGCGCTGCTGGAGTGCTATCCCCTCAGCGACCCCCGACACGCAGGGGCGTTCTTTATCGCCTCCCTGGTGCGCTACGTGGACTCCGCCGCCGACGGCCTTGCCATGATCGACGTTCTCCGGGGGCCGCGGCCCATGAACGGCATCGACCAGAACTTTATCAGGGACCGCCTGCGGGACAAGGCCTATCTTCCCGGGGCGTATTTCGAGGGGGCTGCGCCGGAAAACGACTATACCCCCGACACCCCCTGGACCCTGGTGGTATATGACGATTCCATGGAGGCAGAGGAGGGCTTCCGCTATATCCAGGTGACCACCACCGGCGCGGACAGCCGGCGGCGCATCACCCTGCGGGAGAAGGACGGCCAGTATTACCTCTGGGAGTACTCCAACGTACTCACCGGGATCCGGCTGCCTGCCTCTCTGGACCCGTGGAGCTAAGGAGGATGATTTCCCATGAGCAAAATACATAGATGGGTGAGCGGAATGCTCACCATAGGGCTGGCAGTTTCCGCCCTCTCCGGCTGCGCCGCTTTGGAGGCGTTGAAGGAGATCCGGGGGGACCCGGACAACGACACCACCCAGACCCACAAAGACAAGCTGCCAGCGGGCAGCCGCGACCCCTCCGGCAGCAGAGCCCCTTCCTCTGACGGCGCTCCCACCGGCCTGGAGGATCAGGCGGACGGAGAGGAGATCATCCCCTTGGAAGAACTCTCTCTGGAGATGCTGCAGGAAGAGATCATCCAGAACGGCGGCTCGGCCGGCATCGCCATTATCGGTTACGTGGACAGCCAGAGCACCGAGGCCTTCCTGCGGGAGTATGTTGCATACTCCTACGTCGGAGGGAAGCGTTTCTTCCTGCAGGACGCAGATATTGTCATGACCGAAGGCCAGGAGCTGTACGCCGTGGTTCCAGCCACCCCTGAGGGGACGGTGACCGTATACGCCTCCAGTATAAGCGAAATGGGAGAGTATGTGGATGACAGCACGCCGCTTTATACGGGAGATCCCGGCGAGGCCGTGATCGTGCTGTGCAACATCAGTGAGATCTACTCCAACGTGCTGGTCTCCGTCTCCGACGGCTTCAGCGCCGTCGCCTTCCGCCCCGGCCTTTCCGGCATGGACGGCCATGTGGCGGCGGAGCCGGGGGTATATGATTTCTCCATCTATGTAGATGAAGCCGACCAGGCTACCATTCAGCGTGCTCAGGAGAAGCTCATGCAGCTTGCGGACGTCAATGCCGCCGTCCAGCAGGGGATGACGCTTCTCTACGGCTGGACGGATTATGTGTGCGGTCACGTCTCCCCGGTGTTTGCCCTGGGCAGCATGGACGGCGAGTTCTTTGAGCCGCAGTATTTTTACGCAGTGGCCGATGACGGCACCATCTCCGTCTGCGGCGCCCAGGAGGACATATGGCGGACTTGGGGAACGTGACGGCCTGAGAAAGCTGTTTTTTTGGAGGGAGTGTGTTCATCATGAATGAGAAACCGAAAAACATGGCCAACAAGCCGGAAAAGAAGAGAAAAAAGATCGGTAAATACGATATCCTCGCCCTGCTCTTTGGCCTTGGAATGCTTGTGGCCGGGATCGCCGGCATTGTGACCAGCTTGGCCGCCGACGACGATTACGATAATTCCACCGACATCCGGACGGTGGACGCCGTGATCGAAAAAATTGAACGCAGCGAAAAAGTCATTGGGGAAAAGTCCAAGGGCAACAATAAGCTCATGGTAGATAATATCGATACCTTCCTTGAGACGCTCCACAAGATGAAGGTCTCCTTTGTCGTGGACGGGGAGACCTATCAGGGCTGGTATAATGTCACCACCTACTCCGACAGCCAGGAAAGTGATCGATTCTACCATCAGCTCAAGGCCGGCGACACCATCTCCGTTGAGGTCTACAGGAGCCGGAACGGAGAATACAAGATCGCGGACCCGGAAAGCCCCGTCGACTTCCTTTACTACTGCATAGCCATCCCCATAGGGTTTATTGTCACCGCAATCTCGATCTACGGTATGGTCCGCCCGGAGGTGGAGACCACCAACGGAAAGAGCAAAAAACACGGTAAGGGCAAGCAGAGTCAAACACGCTGAGACGGCAGACAGGACGGTGCTTTTATGAACTTTTGGGAAGCGGCGTTCATGGCGGCCATGGTCACGGTGACCCTGATCGGCTTTGCTGCGAATAAGATCCTGGATGTGGATTTTACCGTCTTTTTCAGGCGGAACTGGAAGAGCACCAAGTGCAGAAAAATGCTGGCCCAGCGGAAGGGTCCGTGGCAGGGAACCACTGTGCAGGGCGAGATCCGGAGAGCTTTCGACCTGGTATTGCTCCCCCTGGGAAAGGCGGACAAGGGGCTGCTCCCCGCCCGGATGGACAGAAATTTCCGCAGGCGGATGGAGGGACAGATCGAACTTTTAGAGCGGCGGAAGCTCTGCCGGGAGATCCGGATGACCGACATAATCCCCCTGCCCAAAAACGCCTTCCGGCACTGGAGCGACGACGGCCGTGAGTGGCGGGAGTCCGTGCTGCAGTGCAGCGCCCTGGAGCGCCTGCTCCCAAAGGAAGGCGGCCGCCCCGTCCATACCGTTTACCGCAAAAACGCCCGTCTCCGGCTGCTCCAGTCCAGGCACATCCGCAGCTGCGACCGCGCCGGAAAGCAGAAGAGCTACTACGCCGACAAGGCGACCATCAACTGTCCCTCCTGCGGGGCGGAGGTGGAGCTTCGCAGCCAGCAGACGGTCTGCCCCTACTGCGGCGGCGTGATCCAAAGCGATTTCTACGACTGGCAGACCGAGTCCTTTGGGATGTATGAGCAGATGGGGGCCAATCAGGAAAAAGCGCTCTGGCTGCTTGCCTGGGGCGGGATCCTGTATGTCTGCCTGTTCCTTTGCCTCTGGCTCATCCAGGACGCCATGATCTCCCTGGCGGTGGGGGTAGGCGCTGCGGTCCTCATTTTGGCGGCGGTGATCGCCGTGTCCACCATCACCTACGGAAAGCAGGAAAAGCTGGAGCAGGAGATCGTCCGCTACTCGGAGAACTATCTGCGCTCCTGCATCAGCGAGGCGCTGTATCCGGAGGGAAACCATCCCGACCGGATGGACTACAGCGTGGGCACCATCCGTTTGAAGCAGGTGGTCAACACCGAGGAAACCACCACCATCACGGTTCAGGTGTACATCAGCGAAACCCATCTTCCCCAGGGGAGAAAACCCCATACCAGGAAATACAAAAGAACGCTTGTTCTGCAAAGAGCCCGGTATCCCCAACGGAGAAAACAGGACGGCAAGCTGTTCACGGAGCGGGAGTGCCCCTCCTGCGGCGCGAATTTCGTGCCGGACGAAAACCACTGCTGCACCTTCTGCGGCTACAGTTTCCGGGTGGACAGCGCCAAATGGGTGGTGCAGACGGACCGGGTATAAGAGAAACGGGGTATTTCGGAAGAAAGACTACCCGGTGCGGGTAGGGCAATGGGCACAAAGGGGCGCTACAATAAAGTCAGATATCCAAAGTGCAGGGAGGTGGGGATACTGAAAACAGTGCTGCTCATCATGCGGCGGGCGTCGCTGGCCCAGGGATTGATGGCCAAGGTGCGGGACGCCCCCGGTCTCCAGCTGTGCTACGAGCCGGACTATGCCAACGCGGATGTGGCCATCCGCAGCCACCTGGCCACTGGGGCGCTGCTGGAGGTGGCCGAGGACGGCGCCCAGGACATCGGCTATTGTCTGGCCCTGTGCGCATGGCTGCGGGAGGTCACGCCCCACTGCCGACTGATGCTGATGTGTCCGGAGGGCCAGACGGAGGCTGTCCACCGCGCCATAGAAGCCAAGCGGAAGGGCGAGATTGACGATTTTGTGTTTTACGACGTATCTTTGGATTATCTAGCCGCCAGCCTGCAGTCCCTTTGAGGCGTGCAGAGAGTAATTTGAAAAGGAACAAAAGTAAAGGAAGATGAACATGAACACAAACACGACAAAACGGGTATTCACATTCATGATGGCTCTGGCGATGATTGTCACCCTTGCGGCCTGCGGCGGCGGCAATAGCCCCGCCGGTACGTATGAACTGTCCAAGATGGGTGACGGCAGCATGGAAATGACTGTGGAAGAACTGTCTGCGATTTACGGAACAGAGGTCGGTTCCACCTTGGAACTGGCAGAGGACAATACGTTCACCTGGGATATGGGCCTCCTGGCCGACGAGGAGGGAGAGGTGTACAGCGGCACCTGGGAGCTGGACGGCGACTCCCTGACCCTGAACATAGAGGGCGAGGAAGCAGCCTGCACCTATGACGGCAAGACCATCGTCATTGATATGGAGGACGTGATCTTGACCTATGAGAAGCAGTAAGCTTTCACAAAAAGTTCCGGCGTATACAGCAAGCGGAGCGGCAAATGCCGCTCCGCTTTTTTGCGCTTTGCCTCAAAAACTACCCGCTGCGGGTAGGGTGGAAAACGGCGGTACCAAGTAAAATGAACCCATAAAGGAGCGCAGCGGGACACCATTGGAAAGAAAAGAGGTGTTGTCATGCAAGTAATTACAAGCAGCAAAGCCGCAGTGTTGGCACTGTACGGCAGAAGGAAACGGTTTTGGATGTCTGCATTGTCCTTGGTGCTGATCCTCTGTCTCGCGGCCTGCGGTAGTCCGGAAGGCGAGGAAAACGGAAAAACTCCGCCGGATCCTTCCGACAGCGGAACGCTCTCCGGCGCACCTCCTGCGGAGTTGTCCGCTGACGCGCTGAGCGGTACTTACTGGACGGCTGTGCAGCACGAATCCTACGACGACCTGTACGACAGAACCAATGTAAGCCGGATGCCCACAGACAAGTGGTGGGCAGATCTCTTTCTCTACGAGGACGGAACGACACAGTTCCGCGAGGTGCTGGGCGATACCTTCAATCTCTATCTGACCGACGGGATCTGGTCCCTGGGGGCGAACAACACCCTGCATCTGACAGATGCCGGCGGTAATGCGGATTACAACCTGTCCGGCCGCTTTGAGGATGGCCGCCTGATATTGGAAACCGCCTATGGAGATACGTTCTATCTGGAAAAGACGGAGCGGCCAGCGCCCGGTGGTGAGCTGTGTCCGGCAAATCTGGCCGGGACATGGCGAATGACCGGATTGGAGGAGAATGGCCGCCTGTCTGATGCACGCGAGAACGGGGTTGCCTCCATCCTGCTGTTTTCATCCCTCTGGAGCGATCTGGACGGCGGCAGATATACCCTGCAGGCAGACTACTATTTTGCAAGTTCTCTTGACACGGAAGAGCCGGAATACCGGCAGGCATCTGATCTTTTGCTGAAGCCTTTGGATCAGCCTTTGATGGACGGGATCCCCAACGAGGTATGGAGCGCCCAGCTGCTGGAAGAGTCCACGGGACTGGAGTTGTCCTTTACTCTGACCGACCCGGACACGCTGTACCTCCAGGAGCATTCCCGGCGCAATGGCTCCCAGGTAGTCCGAACCGCTGTCTATGAGCGGGAATATAGCTTCTTCCCGGAAAGTTTGCAGCTCGCTTTGTATGAGGAGCCGTCTGACAGCCTGATTTTCTACTGGACCAACCCGCCGGAGGAGGTCCGCACACCGCTGGAGGCGATGGCCGTCACAAAACTTGAGGAAAACGGACGGGACAAGCTGTTGCTGGTGGGACGCTGTTATGAAACGCAGATCCAGTTCTGCACAGGGGAGGGGATCTGGGATGAGGACGGGATCCTCCTGGATTGGGAGACAGATGAAACGCTGTACGACGGGACCATCGGCATGGACGAACCGCTTTGGTTCTCTCTGACGATCCCTGAAGGGATGCCGAATCTGTGCCTGCACATGAAGCGCTCCTGGGATGATTGCTGGTATCTCTGGCCCATTACCGATGCCGGCGGGTATCTTGTAAACGGATGGACGTTCCTGTCCTCTTGAGTGGGCAGGCAGGGGCGCATCACACAGTTTCAGCGGGAAATATTCAAAAAGAAAAGGAGATGGAACAGCATGAAAACGAGTAACCCGAAAGCAAAAACAGCCAGAAGATTCTGGAGCATTCTGCTCAGCCTTGTGATGGTGCTGACAATGCTCCCCACCGCGGCGCTGGCGGATGAGCCGCTGATCGGCACATTTGGCATCCAAGTAAATACCAGAAAGGGCGGCGTGGCTATCCCTTCCCCCGAAACCTTTACCTTTGAAATCACGGACAGGGTGGAGTCGGGGACGCCCAAGCCTCTCTCTGATTACGGCATTACGGTGCTGGACCAGTTAGAGGTTGAGCTAACTGATTTTGAGAATACACCAAGGCCTTCCACCACCATTCGCGTTCAAGTCGATCCCGCGAAGGTCAGAGAAGATAACGGGTGGACCAAAGAAAGCCTCCCCTTGGAAGGCCGGGAGTATTTTAGGAAATATCTGAACCTGAAGCAGCCGAATACAGCAAAGCCCGGATGGACCTGCGATACGCGTGAGATGGTTATGCGCATTGCATATTACCCTGCAACTGCGGATCTGGATGCGGAGTTAGGCATCAGGATCTATGAGAGCGGCGACGTCTTCGCAACAACAGCTAATTTCAACAACACCTACACAAGCAACATCGTGAGCTTCCCCATCACCAAGATCGTGGAACTGGGGGCAGGCACGGCGGCATGTCCCGAGGAGACCTTCTCCTTCAAATTCAATGATAATCCCTTTGCATACGGCATTACGGTACTGGATCCCCTAGAGATCACGGCCGACGGCACGGCCAGCGAGTATACGGAATCTTTCAGGCTGGAGATCGATCCGGATCTCATCACGGTAGACACCGGATGGACCGAAAGTATAACAGGGGGCAATACCCGGCTGGAAAAGAGTTTCCGACTGACCGAGATCAACGACGGTGCGCCGGGATGGCAGTATTCGGATAAGACCTGGGTCGTGATATTCACATTTACCCCCACGACCAAGGACATCATGATCCAGTCCGCTGCCAGCGGCACCGATGCTTATGGCCCCATCAAGTTCACCAACACCTATACCTACACTGAAGGCCGTTACGAGTTCCCCTTCACCAAGGTGGTAAAGCTGGGCGGCAACACCGCTCCGGGCCGGCAGGCATTTGAGCTGGAGATCTTCGATGCTCGGGGTGTTGGCTCTGCGGACGGCCTCTATACCGCCACCGTCGAGACCCGCGGCGCAGGCAGCTATGAGGGCAGCCTGATCATCTCCGGCCCGGCGGAAGAGGTGGAAAACCTTGTTAACGAGGATTTCTACGTCCGGGAGAAGAACACGGGAGAGGCAAACTGGACCTATTCCGACGCGGTGTGGCACGTGACGCCAGACCCCGACAATCCCGGAAACTTTGTCATCGTCTCCACCACTCTGCAGCACAGCGAGAACGGCGACTACTATGTGGATGCCGGAGCTCCGGCAGATCGGATGACCTTTGAAAACACCTACACCTACAACACCAGTTCCGGCGGCCACGATGACTCCGGCGCCACGATCATCGTAAAGAAGACGGACCCCGCCGGGACACCCCTTTCCGGCGCAGTCTTTGCGCTGAACAACAGCCGGGGCGACGCCGTGTACGAGGCCACCTCCAATTCCAGCGGCGTGGCCCGGTTCACTGATGTCAGCAACGGTACATACACCCTGGTGGAACAATCCGCCCCCGAGGGCTATGTGATGTCCGAGGAGCGCTATGAGCTGGAGGTCCGCGGCTCCCGCGTCACCATGGACGGCAAGACTTACTCCCCCGTGACCTTTGTCAACCGTCGGATCGCCGAACTCAACCGCAAAGACCATTTCCCCTTCCTGATTGGCTATGCCGACGGCACCTTCGGTCCGGCGCGGAACATGACCCGGGCCGAGGTGACTACCATGTTCGCCCGCCTGCTCACGGAGCAGATCGAGGCGGATAAGACCTATACCAACACCTTCAACGACGTGCCCTCCAGCTACTGGGCCGCCAACTACATCGGATATATGCAGCAGTTCGGGATCGTGACCGGCTTCTCCGACGGAAGCTTCCGCCCCAACGCGCCTGTGACCCGCGCTCAGTTCGCCGCCATCGCCAGCCGTTTTGAGAAGTTGACTGAAGGGACCAAGAGCTTTACGGATGTTCCCTCCACCTACTGGGCGGCCAAGTACATCAACTTTGCGGCCACCCGCGGCTGGGTCACCGGCTACGCCGACGGCACGTTCAGGCCTGCAAATCCGATCACCCGCGCCGAGGTGGCGGCCGTGACCTGCCGGCTGCTGGAGCGCACGGCCGATCAGGCCTATGTCCGCAGCCATCTCAGTCAGCTCCGCACCTTCCGCGATATGAGCGAAAGCCACTGGGCTTACTGGTATGCGATCGAGGCCGCCAATGGCCACGACTATACCAAGGCCGGAAGCGGCGAGACCTGGAGCCGGGTCCATTCGTGACCAGCAGCTGCAAACAAAAGCCGATGGAGGGATATCCTCCATCGGCAGGCCTGTCACAATGTGATGAAAGGGGACATTAACCATGGGACTGATCAAAGCTGCATTCGGAGCCGCCGGCGGCGTGATGGCCGATCAGTGGAAGGAATTCTTCTACTGTGAGGCTCTCCCCGCGGATGTACTGGCAGTTAAGGGAAAGAAGAAAGTCACGGGCCGCTCCAGCAATACCAAGGGTGATGACAACATCATCACCAACGGCTCTGTCATCGCAGTGGCAGACGGCCAGTGCATGCTCATCGTGGAGCAGGGCAAGATCGTGGATCTGTGCGCCGAGCCCGGTGAGTACACCTACGATACATCCACCGAGCCCAGCCTTTTCTCCGGCGATCTGGGCGAATCCATTAAAAGCGTGTTCCAGAACATCGGAAAGCGCTTCACCTTCGGCGGCGAGGCCCCCAAGGACCAGCGCATCTACTATTTCAACACCAAGGAGCTCACCGGCAACAAGTACGGCACCCCCAGCCCCGTCCCCTTCCGGGTGGTGGACCAGCGGGCGGGCATCGACATCGATATCGCCATCCGCTGCTTCGGCGAGTACAGCATCCGGCTGAAAAACCCCATGCTGTTCTATACCAACGTCTGCGGCAACGTCAGCGAGGACTTCAAGACGGAGCAGATCGCGGGGCAGATGAAAACGGAACTCCTGACCGCCCTCCAGCCCGCCTTCGCCAAAATTTCCGAGATGGGCATCCGCTACTCCGCCCTCCCCGGCCACACCCTGGAGCTGTCTGAGGCCCTCAACGAGCAGCTCTCCTCCCGCTGGCGGGATCTGCGGGGCATCGAGATCGTCTCCTTCGGCGTCTCCAGCGTGAAGGCCAACGAGGAAGACGAGCAGATGATCAAGGAACTGCAGCGCAACGCGGCCTTCATGGATCCCACCCGGGCGGCGGCCCATCTGGTAGGCGCACAGGCCAGCGCCATGCAGTCCGCGGCAAGCAATCCCAATGCCGGTCCCGCCATGGCCTTTATGGGTATGGGAATGGCCGGACAGATGGGTGGTATGAACGCTCAGAACCTCTATCAGATGGGTGCCCAGCAGCAGGCGCAGCCTGCTCCTCCGCCTCCCCCGGCCCCTGCGCCCGCGCCCAGCGGCTGGACCTGCACCTGCGGCCAGAGCGGCATCACCGGCAACTTCTGTCCCAACTGCGGCAGCAAAAAGCCGGAGCCAAAGCCTGCCGGAGACAGCTGGACGTGTCCTCAATGCGGGGCGGCGGCTACCGGGAAGTTCTGTCCGGAGTGCGGTGCAAAGAAGCCGGAGGCGCAGGCGGACGGCTGGACCTGCACCTGCGGCGCGGTGAACAAGGGCAAATTCTGCGCTGAGTGCGGGGCGAAAAAGCCCGCCGGGGTACCCCAGTACAAGTGCGACAAGTGCGGCTGGGAGCCGGCTGACCCGTCACATCCCCCCAAGTTCTGCCCGGAGTGCGGCGATCCCTTTGACGACGGAGATCTCCAGGGATGAAGCAAGGCCGAAGAGCCGCGGCGCTTTGCGCCGCAGCCCTGGCCCTGATCCTGCTGTTGTCAGGAGCACTCTATCTCAAGCAGCTAGGGGGCGGTTCATCAATGCAGAAGGAGTCTTCCCTGCCGCCCGGCACATTGACCGGCATCATGTACAGCGATTCCGGCGGCATGACCGTCCGAGAGGATTTCTTTATCTGGCTGTCGCCGGAAGCCATCGTGGAAACCTTCTATTACCCGGAGGAGCCGCCGAAGGGCGTGGGCTGGCATGATCGATTCGAAAAAGAGAATGTCCCCATCACTGCCGAGCAGTGGGCCGATGTGGAGCAGGTCGTCCTGGAGCTTTACCCGCTGATGAAGCCGAAGCCGGAGCCAAGGATAGACCTGTGGAGCAGCATGGGACGCTGGTTGGGCGGCGTGAAGGACGAAGTCAGTTCCTCCAGCATCACCCTCATCTGGGACACCGAAGAGGGTGAGCAGAGGATAAAGTACGCCTCTCCTAACGATAAACGCATTTCGACGCTGGTAGCTCTGCTGAAAGAACTGGCCGACCCCATCGGGCGGGAGATCCCCCGGTATGACCCGCCGGGTTAACCCACATCCGCATTGGACCGTCCGGCGCGCTCTTCTCCAAAGGCCATTTTTTGATGGAGATGAACAGCCATCATACGCAAACCAATTTGTAAAAGCAAAATCAGGAGGTGCTGCGAATGAACGGACAGAAAATATTGAAGGTAACGTCCATTCTCATGATCGTCGGCGGCATAATCGCTGCAATCACGGGTGTGATTGCCCTCCTCAGCATCAGCACCCTGGCAGCGCTGTCGGGAAGCGCAAAGGGCACCGGCTTGCTCTATGCCAGCTCTATTCTGGTGACTTTGGCCTCTGTCATTCAGCTCATCGCAGGTATCAAGGGGCTGGGCGCCTGCAGCGATCCCCAGAAGGCAGCCGGCTGCATCAAGTGGGGCATTTTCATTGCCGGAATCAGCATCGGCTCCATGATCGCGGGGCTCATCGGCGGAGCATCCTTCAGCATCACCAGCCTGGTTCTCAATCTGCTGCTGCCGGGCTTGTATGCCTACGGCGCGACGCAGGTGAGGAATACCATCGATACTTAATCAAATTCAGAAAGGAACGAGGGTTATGGGACTTTTTGGAAAGTTGTTTGAAAAGAAGGAGTGTTCGGTCTGCGGCGGTGAGATCGGGCTGCTTGGCAACCGCAAGCTGGAGGACGGGAACCTCTGCAAAAACTGCGCCGCCAAGCTCTCTCCCTGGTTCAGTGACCGCCGACAGAGCACGGTGGCGGAGATTCAGGAGCAGCTGGCCTACCGGGAGGCGAATCAGGAAAAAGTCGCCGCATTCCGCACCACCCGGACTCTGGGCGAGCGCACCAAAGTGCTGCTGGATGAGGATGCGGGCCTGTTCATGGTCACCTCCGCCAAAAATCTGGCGGAGGCCAACCCGGACGTGCTGGCCTTCTCCGATGTGACCGGCTGCAAGCTGGACATCGACGAGAGCAAAACGGAAATCGAATACAAGGATCAGGATGGGGAGCGGAAGAGCTTCAATCCCAGGCGGTACGCCTATTCCTATAACTTCTTCATCGTGATCAACGTCAACAATCCCTACTTTAACGAAATCCGGTTCCAGTTGAACAGCAGCGCTGTGGATAACGATGAAGAGACGCTGCTGGATGGGCCGGACGCCATGCGCAGACCCCGCGGCGGTATGCGCGGAGGATTCGGCGGCATGAGAGGCGGTTCCCTGACCTCCAACGCGGAGGAGGTCCGCGCCAGTGTGGAATACCGGCAATATGAGGAGATGGGCCGCGAGATCCGGGATGCGCTGCTCCAGGTCCGGCAGCAGGCCCGGGAGGAAGCGGCCGCTGCCGCAGCCCCCAAGGCAGCGGTGACCTGCCCGTTCTGCGGAGCCACCACCACGCCGGACGCCAGCGGCTGCTGCGAATTCTGCGGCGGCGCGGTGAACGGATGAGCATCGCTCTCCCGACCGAAAAGACATTCCCATCGATACCATAACCGGTGTGTAACCATAACACGTTCCTGCTCAACCACCCGATTCAAGAAAGGAGAAAAACTATGTCAAACTTTACCGACAGCATGAAAGAGGCTGCATTCGCAACCAATCCCCGTGAATTTGATCTTTCCTATTCCACCACGCTGGAAGAAATCATGGAGAAGCTCAATGCCCGCGCGGCAGCATTTCAGATGCCGTTCAAGCTCAAAGGCGGCATCCCCGGTCAGCGCATCGCCTTTGAAAAAGAGCCGAACCTGGATGTGGGCCTCTGGCTTTTCCTCAAAGACGGCACACACATCCGCATCCAGCCCGTCATTTCGGAAAGCACGACGACTGTGGGCGGCATGCGCGTGGATAAGAACAGCGTGCTGCGCAAGGGCGTGAAGGGCGCGACCGTGGGCCTTGCCACGGAGCGCGGCGCTTATATCGACACCGTCACCGAGACTGTGAAGAAGATCCTCAACGGCGAGACAGTGGAGGACTATGTCGCGCCCGCGGTTCCTGTCGGCGGCGAAGCGTCCAAGGACTGGATGATCACCCTGCTGCTGTGCCTGTTCTGCGGCGGCATCGGCGTACACCGCTACTATGTGGGCAAGATCGGCACGGGCATCCTCTACACGCTGACGCTGGGCATCTTCGGCATCGGAACCCTCATTGATCTGATCAAGATCGCCACCGGAAAGTTCACTGACAAAAACGGAAACTACATCCGGAAGCAGTAAAAGGGGATCGCATTTGATTCGCCGGGAATCAGCAACTATGCATATGCCTGACCAAATTGGAGGAGAGAATGATGAAACAGACAAAGGCGAGAATCTTTTGCCTATTTCTTACGGCGCTGATGCTGTTCAGCCTCACTGCCTGCGGCAACCCTGAACCGGAAACGCCGGAGCCGGCACCGGAGGAAACGGAGCCGGAAGTATCTTCTGAAGCGAAGTCCCCAAAGACGATCAATGCCAATCTGTGGGATCTTACTTACGATGAGGCGGACGGCTGGGTCTATGAAGAGGACGATTTCTATGATGATGAAACATACTCCAAGATCATCCTGACGATTCCCAATGAAGCAGGCGATTCGGACATCATCAATGCGGAGATCCGAGTTTCCGTGGAAGATCCGGAGTACTTCCGCGACTATCTCACCAGTTACGGCTTTGACGAGTACGAATATGCGGTCAATCAAGCCTATGATTTTACTCCCGTCGGCGGCATTGACTGTCTTGAAGCCGAAGGGAACTATTGGGGCTCTCCTTGCCTGCGGTATCTCAGCCGCGTGGAGGGTGCCAGTGCCACCGTGTTCCTGGAGATCATCGGCGAGTACGAGGACGCGCGGGTGGATAAGCTGCTGTCCGGACTGACGTTCAACCTGGAGGATACCGGGAACGAGGACGGTCCCTGGTACTGGGAGGGCGAACCCTTCTCCGCCCAGCCTCACAGCGTCATGGTGGGGACCTACACGCTCAGCAGCCAGTGGCTCCCCATCACGGACTGCATCGTGACCAAGGAAACCTTCGACCATGCCGCTGCTGTCACCGGGGATCAGGCGTTCCTCCTGGTGGACGGCGCGCTGAAACGCTATGACTACGACGGTACATCCCTGAAATTTGCAGAGGATATCGCCCTGGATACAGAATACGAAGGGATTTGCGCCGATACCACCGGAACGATCTGGCTTTCGGATTTCCTGGAGCCGCTGATCAGCTGGAAGGACGGTGCGCAGACAGCGTCCTATAACGGACCGGATTATGTGGCCATGCACCCGTCCGGGACCTGGGGCATCAGCTGGTTCTCCGGCCCGGAGTGCGAGAAGGTCACCCTCTCCGGCGGTGCGGTGGCAACGGCGCCTATCGTGTTCAAAGAGGTGGATATTATCAGCCATCTGCTGGTGGATGAGAACCACATTTATGTCAGCGGTTCTTCCGTAAGCGACGGCAAACACAGAGTGTTTGTCTATGATACGGCAGGCAACTTGCAGCTGACCCTGGCGGATTCCGACGGAGGCAGCCTGGGAAGCATCACCTTTGTTACGGAGACGGCAAATGGCTATCTGGCCCTGGACGGAAATATGCGTGAGGTGGTGCTCTGGACCAAGGACGGCACCTATATCGGCGCGGCGGATGACAGTGATCTGTTCGGCACCAGTTACCCTTGGTTCTGCTGTGGAGCAAAGCTGGCCGACGGCAGTATCCTGGCGATTATGACCGAAGACCGGGCAGACGAGTCCGCCATGGAACTGGTGGCGTTCAAGCTCAGCGGCTTTTAAGGAGGGTTGAACATGAAACGGAGGAAACTGTTTTGCATGCTTCTTGCTGGTCTGATACTGCTCAGCCTTGCAGCCTGCGGCAAAGGGGAGGATGAGCCAGAGGATCCCAATTTACTTACAGTGGGAGATTTTGAGCTTCTTTACAAGGGCGCAAGTATCATGACGGACTATGAGGGAAACGACGCCCTGGTTTTGACGCTGGACTTCACCAACAACAGTGAGGAAACCACCGACTATTTCTGGTCCATTTACGAAACGGCTATCCAGAATGATACAGAGCTGGAGATGGCCGTAGTCTATCTCAACGAGGAAACCTTGGAGTACGTGGACGACAGCCAGTATCAGAATGTGGATCCCGGCGCCACGGTTGAGGTTCAGACGGCCTTTGAGCTGGATGATACCACCGGCGAGGTAGAGGTGACTTTCGAGGAGATGGAGGGCGACAAAAACGACTCCATCACCATTGATCTGTCCACCGTCAGCCGGGCATCCGCAGGCAGCGGCTCAGCCTCGCTGACCGGCGGCGGCAAGGGCAGCGGTTCCGGTGTTTCCGGCAGCGGCACCGGCGCCTCCAGCGGCGGCCAGCTGCTCGACTGGTGGAACGGCGATTGGTACGGCTGGTGGATGATGACCGGCTGCTGGGGCTATTACGAGGACATGGAGGGCGACTGGTGGGACATCTGCGGCACCATCGACATCGGCGAGGACGGCATCGGCACCGTCACCCTATGGGATGAGGACTACACAAAGTCCGAGCCCATGGTATCGGCCTCGGTCAGCCTGGATGAAGCCGGGACCGGCGAGTTTGGCACTATGATGTCCGAGGGCGGATGGTTCACGGATATTGCCCTGGAACACGCAGACTGGATCGTGGACCCGGGCCTGGTGGATTACCCGGACATGATCCACATCGACGGCTACTATGAAAACGGAGACGATGAATTCTACTATGACATCTACCTGCGCCCGTGGGGTACCTACTGGGATGATGTGGCTGAGGAAGATCTCCCCTACTACTATGACGACTGGTATCTGCCCTTGATCGGAGCAGGCCAGCCCATGCCGGCAAGCATCGGATAACAACCAGAATGGGGATCGCTCCCACCCCATTTGGGGCGGAGCGATCCCCGTTTGCGCAATAGTATGGAGCGATGACGTTTGAAAGGAGCAGTTATGAAAAGGACATCCAAACGAGTGATCGCGTTTCTTCTGACACTGGTTCTGATGCTGTCTCTCTGTGCCTGTGCGCAAATGAAGCAACTATGGGCAGAAATAAGCGTTGACGGAGAGACTCCGCCTGGTAAACACGATAAGAAACCGCCGGAAAAGCCGCGCCCGGGGGCCGGGGGATCGGATGCACAGCCGGCGCAGGCGGGATTTTCCGAGGAAGCGGAACAATCTCTTGCTTGGCTGCGGGACAGAATCGATTTTCCCCAGACCATGTTCGGTGCAGCGTATCTGGGCTATGTGGAAGAAGATTCGGGGGGCGATTGGCTGTCAGCGGCAGACCAGGCCATGCTGGAGGCATATCCCTTCCTTGCAGAGATCGACGAAAATCATATCATCGGCAGCACGGGATATCTGTACTGCATCGTGCCGGTGGATGAAAACGCGAGTGTTAGCATCAACCGTATGCAATGGAATGAGAAAACAAAGACCTACGAGAACACTGAGGTCTGCTATCGGTCGGAAAGCGGGGAACCGGTGCTGCTCTTTGCCAATCTGGACGGCGTTGCCTATGAGGCCGACACACAGGTCTGGATCACCGACAACAGCGGGAACTGCTGCGAATGGTGGCCGTCCTTCGACGCCATGAGCTATCTTGCGCCGTGCATATCGGAAACCGGAGACTACCTCTCCTTCGACTTTACGGAATACGGATGGCGGGGCGTGCCTTCTGAACTTGCCCCGTGGCTGGCAGACGGCTGGAGCGGGATCTACGCCCCCGGACTTGAGGGCTGCTGGACGGTGCAGGCAGCGGCGTGGGATACGGGCCGTACTGCAAATTATTACTTGTGGTTCTTCCCTGAGGATGAGAACGGCGGAAGTGTCAGACTGGATTGGCAGTACGAGGGCTCGGATCTCTTTGAAGAGATGTGGAGCGGTTACTGGACGATTACATCCGTCATGGATGGGCCAAGCTATGTGACCATCAGCCTGTCCCTGGTGGGCGGCGAAAACTATGGCGTCACAGACGGCCCGTATTATATCTCGGATACGTATCCCCTTGTGATCGACTACAGCGGTGAGAAGATGGTGTTGGGCGCAGGAGAGAACGGTGTCAGCCTGCCCTTTATGCCAAAATATGAATCGCAGCTGTCTATCCTGACGCTGGACAGCTGGCTCACCGAAAGCCCGGACTGGTGAACTGCTGCGGATTCCGGGCTGTTCCCGGTCTGCTCCGGCATGGAGCCTTATGCACCGGTATGGAAAGGAGGCATTTCGATGCCAACACAGGTAACCAATTATCAGTGCCCGGCTTGTACGGGTCCGCTCCACTTTGTGGGAGTGTCCGGGAAGCTGGAGTGTGAATACTGCGGCGCCAGTTACGATGTAGCGGAGATCGAGGCGCTTTACGCAGAGAAGGAAGAAAAGGCAGCGGCAGCCCAGCAGGCGACGGAGAGCGCAAGTGCCGGGCAAGGCGGATCTTTCGTGGACGGAGATTCGTGGGACACATCCGGTTTTTCCGAGGACTGGGGTGCGGAGGGTGACAGTATGCGGGCCTACAGCTGCCCCAGCTGCGGTGCGGAGCTCATCTGCGATGAAACCACGGCGGCCACATCCTGTCCCTACTGCGGCAACCCCACCGTGGTGCCGGGACAGTTCTCCGGACAGCTGCGGCCGGATTTTATCATCCCGTTCAAGTTGAGCAAAGAGGACGCTGTCAAGTCCCTTAAAAACCACTATAAAGGTAAAATTCTCTTACCCAAAAGATTTACCCAGGAGAACCATGTGCAGGAGATCCAGGGGATCTATGTCCCCTTCTGGATGTTTGACGGCGAGGCGGAGGGCGACGCCTATTACGAAGCCACCCGCTCCCATACATACCGCTCCGGCGACTATGAGATCACCGAGACCGAACACTACGACGTCTACCGGGCCGGTATGGTCAATTTTGAGAAAATACCGGTGGACGCCTCCAGCAAGATGCCGGACGATCACATGGACTCCATCGAGCCCTATGACTATCAGGAATTAAAGCCCTTTTCCACCGCCTATCTCCCCGGATTTCTGGCCGATAAATTTGATGTGACCGTGGAGCAGTGCCGGCAGCGGGCGGACCAGCGCTGTGAGGGAACCTTGTCCTCAGCACTGCGCAACACGGTAACCGGCTACCATACCTGCACACTGATCCATGACAGCGTCAATCTGAAACGGGGCAAGGTGCATTACGCGCTGATGCCTGTCTGGATGCTGAACACCAAATGGAAGGGCAAGGACTTCCTCTTTGCCATGAACGGACAAACCGGCAAGCTGGTGGGCGACCTGCCCGTCAGCTGGGGCAGGTTCTGGGGCCTGTTTGCTGCCATAGCCGCCCCTCTGTCGGTGTTGGGCACGGTGCTGGCGGTCTTCTTGGTACTGTGAGAAAGAAGGTGGAGCAGATATGAAGAAAAAAATCTCCATTTTTGCACTGATTCTCCTGCTGGCCCTGTCCCTTTGCATACCGGCTCTGGCTGCAACGGAATATGGCGTGATCTATGATGAGACGGACGAGCTGGGCTCGGCTGTGCTGACCATGCAGGGCGAAGAGACCCTCCCGGAGCTTTCGGAAAAACTGGGAATCGACCTGCGGGTGGATGTACTGACCCAGACCAGCTATGACAGTATTTCCGATACCGCCGCCGGGATCTTTGACAGATATGGTTACGGTTATGGAGAGGAACAGGAAGGCGCTACACTGACCATCCTGATGGAGCCGCAGGACACGGGCACCTACGCTATGCCTGCCGACGGCTGGTGTATTTACGCCAATCTGAGCGAAGATCGCGGCAGCAGCCAGGCTCTGGCTGAGGCCATCCGCACCGCGGTGGAACCATCCATGGCCCAGCGGGCCTGGAACGGCGAGGACATCACCATGAGCGCCGTGGCGCTGACCCAGGCGGTGGAGTCCATGGCGCAGGCAGCGGAGGACTATATCCTTACAAATTGCCCGCCGGACGCCCCCGGCACCGGAACACCGGCAACACCGCCGGAAGTGCCGGAAATACCCGAAGCGTCCGAGCCCGACAGCGTCGGGATGCAGTACGTGTTTGATATCAGCGACCTCCTGACCTATGAGGAGTGGGAGGAACTGGAGGCCCGGGCCGCGGACATTTCCAACCGCCAGCACTGCGGTGTCTACTTCGCCCTGGTAGATGATTTCACGGACTATGGAGACGGCAGTGTATATGAGGTCACCTATCAGCTCTACCACGGCAGTGAGCTCGGTTTCGGAACTGACCGGGATGGTATTATTGTTCTGCTCAGTATGGAGGAGCGGAACTATGCCATGTTCGTCTACGGCGAGTATGCCGAATATGCCTTCGACGATTTCGGTCAGGAAAAGCTGGAGGAACAATTCCTGGGCGACTTTGGGGACAATGACTGGTACGGAGGTATCTCCCACTATCTGGACGCCTGTGACGAATTTCTGACCAAAGCCGATGCGGGCGACCCGGTGCGCCTTTCCTACTGGGAGAACTTTTGGGAGTACCTTCCTGCAGTTGCGGTTCTTGCCTGCCTGCCGACAGGGCTTGTCTGTATCTGGCTCATGCGCGGTATGAAGTCGGTCCGTCAAAAGAAGGAGGCCAATGCGTACCTTACTGAAGGGGGGCTGCACCTCACACAGCAGTACGACCAATATACCCACACCACCGAGACGCGCACCAAAATTCAGGAGGAAAGCTCAAGCGGCGGCACCTGCAGCGAAAGCGGCGGAGGCGGCAGCGGCCGCAGCGGAAGCTTCTGAGAAGGGGGCCGCGTCATGAAGCATTTGATCCGGCGCCGGTTCCTGCCGGTGTTTCTGTGTATGGCGCTGGCTATGAGCCTGACTGCCTGCGGAGGAAAAGACACACCGCCCGTTGAAATGGAAACGGGCGGCGCGGCGGGAACCCTTTCCGGCAGCAAGGGAGAAAAGGATTCTGGTGTGGGAGTTGATCCGAAGCCGGCGGAGGAGTCTCTGGAGCTGTTGTATGACACCATGGCATTCGACGACCAGTACGCCGGCGCAGTGGCCTACCTGGGCTACCGGGAGCAGGGGGACTCTGCCCCGCTGTCCGACTGGCTGCGGGAAAACTGTGCCGGATTGGTCGAGGCGATGCCGTTTCTGCTGCATGTACCGGCCGAACATATCCTTGGTCCGGGCTACGGCGATTTGTTTTGCATCGTCCCCCGGGATGAAACGACCATGCTGACCGTAGAGCATATCACATGGGTGCCTTCCCAATTCGAAGTGGGGGAGGTCACAGATGAGGTCCTCTATCAGGCAAGAAGTGCCCGGCCTGTGCTGATCTTCAAAAACCTGGATGATTCTCACCCCTTACCCGATGTCCATATCACCCTTGAGCCGGACAACGGCCCGATGTGCGAATGGTTTCCGGATGTAGATGAATACGATGCTCTCAGTATACCTGGCTATCCGGAGAATCCCATCCTGCTGGATTTTGCAATTTGGGGAGATGTGACCGGGCTAGACTATCCCGATGACTGGGAGTTCCCCGGGGACATCCGGTGGGATCCGCCCACGGCCTGGGAGCTGGCCTACACCAACTGGTCCTGTGAACACTGGGACATGGAAATCAGCTGGGGGGACAGTACTGAGCCGGACTATGAAGGTATCGTCAATCTCTACCACCAGCCGGAGGGCGGGCAGGAGTACACACTTGCTTACACCGGCATCTGGCGCATGGAGAACGGCTGCCTTCGTTTGGAGCTATCTGACGGGATGGGCGACTCTGTCAGCGGGAGTTTCCCGGTGAGGATCGATCCCACCGGCGATTACCTCTACATTGAGCAGGATTGGGAAACCGGCGTGTGCCCGCCTTTCTTTGGTGAAGAGATGATTTGCCTAGATCTGGTGCGCACCTATGGCTGAGGAGCAAAACAGGGCATTTATAGGAGCGAAAGGAGAATCTGCATGAGCATTTTCGACAAACTGAAAAATTCTGCCATGGATACCGTTATGACGGCAGCCACATCCATCGGAAACAAAAGTGAAACCTTCACCTTCGCGGCGCTCCCTGAGAGCCTGACTGAGATGCAGGCGCTCCCGGAGGCAACCCTTGCCACCCCCTTTCAGACGGCGGCGCTGACGGTCCTGGCCCTGTGCGCCTATGCTGCCGACCGGCAGATCGGCCAGGAGATGCTCAACTGGCTGCGGGGGCCGCGCCCGTTGAACGGGCAGGACCTCTCCTTCCTGAACGACCGGTTCCGGGACGGAAAAACCTACCTGCCATTCACCTACTTTGTGGGCTCCACTCCTGACAACAACTATACGCCTGCACAGCCGTATACCATCCGAGTCGAAAGCAACCATGTCTCCGGTGAGGAGCAGGGCTATATGAAGCTGTTCATCCCCTGCGGCGGCGCGGACGCCCCCCGCCCCATCAAGCTGCGTCAGCGTGGCAGCGACGGAAAATGGTTCCTCTGGGAGCAGTATCTGCTCACCGGTGTCCGCACCCCAAAAGCCGCCGACCCGTGGGCGTAAACCAAAGGGAGGATTCACCAAGGAATCCTATCGTGTGACTGAGGGGCAGGATACCCATCGAAATCAATCAGGAAAACATTTGCATTTGGATAGAAGGTGCCGATCATGAAAACAGTTCTATTTATATCATCCAATAAGATGCTCGGGCAGGGATTGTCGGCGTCCTTTCAATCAAAGCCGGAGCTTGATTTCCTATGGGCTGCCCAGCTCAATTATTCACAGGCTGTCGTTGGCATTGATATTTTCCATGCTGATGTAGTGATCTTGGATATTGCAGATCAAGCGGATATGGAGCAGGCAGTTGATATCTGCCGGTCTATCCGGCAGAACGAACAGGACATAAAGATCTTGTTCCTGGTCAGGCCGGAACAAGCTGTCGTACGCAAAGTAGCCGTGGAGGCAAAAAATGTCGGTTTGGCAGATGATTTCGTCTTCTATGACAGTTCCCTGACCTATTTGCTTGCAAAATTGGCGGCTTTTTCATAGTATGATTGGACGGTAGTGAAGAAAAATCAGATGTAATTATTGAACTCGTATTAATAAAATGAATTGGTGATTTCTATGCGGCATGAATCCAAGTGGATAGGGTGTCCACAATGCGGCAGCAAAACAAAAGTCAAGGTATATGAAGAAACTGTTTTAGTAAAATTCCCGCTTTACTGCCAAAAGTGTAAAAAAGAGTACTTGGTCAATGTGGTAAAACTGAAGATGGTATTGAGCGACGAGCCAGATGCTTAAAGCACAGAGCCTGCTTTTCCCGGATGAAGGGATCAGCAGGCTCTGCTTTTTTTATGTTTTCTATCCAATCTCTATGGTGTCCTTCGCTCGAAGTGCAGAGAGAACAGACTCTATCACAGGAATCAGAGATTCTGCCTCCTGTTCATTGCACTCTTCTACCATTAAGCGAAGCTGTTGAAGCGCTGGAGCTTCTCGTTGCAGCTCAGGGGTAAAAATGGTTCTGGCATCAATACGAAGGGCGCGAACTAAAGGGTACAGCACTTCCATTTTAGGATTTGCCTTGTAGTTTTCAATATTCATCACAGTTCGCACATCAATATCAGCCATGTCTGCTACCTGAAGTTGTGTCAGGCCGCGCTGATAACGTGTACTCTTCACCGCATTTCCCAGTGGATAGGAGAAGTCATACATCGCAATTCACCTCAAAGATATTCT
Organism: Dysosmobacter sp. Phy; assembly: GCF_054476235.1. Classification (NCBI taxonomy): domain Bacteria; kingdom Bacillati; phylum Bacillota; class Clostridia; order Eubacteriales; family Oscillospiraceae; genus Dysosmobacter; species Dysosmobacter sp. Phy. The sequence goes on along the minus strand of NZ_CM136997.1, from coordinate 196,355 downwards.
ACATTACATCATTTTTTCATTGAATGCGACACAATTCTCCTATTAGGTGTAACGCGATACACTGTTCGATGTATTTGGAGTCAATAAAACTGAATCATAGTATCGGCAAGGCAGCCGCATTTGCCGAAGATCAAAACATTTTTAAGAAGGAGGAGATGCTGGCTGTCTGTGTGCCGGCCGCGTGAGCGGGCGAAAGGAAATATGCGACATGGTAGGCACCAACTGCCGCATTAAGTTGTTCCGCCTGGTCAAGCCGGGTCACACTGCTCTCAGAACAGCACGAGGGAGGCAATCAAGAAAATATCGGGATGCGCAGGTTAGACAAGTCAGAAAGGATGAAAAACCTCCGACTACTGTCCCCGACCCTCTCCCTGGACTTCTTAATGTAGCTCTTGAACAGATTGCCGACTCCATACTTTTGTGTAAAAGCGGTAAATCACTTTTATATTGTAATTTTCCTGCAGGGTGTCGAGACCCTCCGAACTGAAATTTGGTTTGCGCTTATATTTCACAGATCGGAAGAAAGCATGAATGGGTTTTGAAAGAGATGCTTATGCCACCCGAATCAAGAGCCTGCGTAAAAAAAGTGGACTCACCCAAGAACAGCTTGCTGAAAAAATAAATGTGACAAGCACTTACATCGTGAAAATCGAAAACAGCCAGCGAACCGGATCAATTGAATTTTCTGTTGATCTGGCAAAATGTTTTGGTGTTTCTCTCGATTACCTTCTTCTTGGCGAAGAAGTCGGAAATAAGAAGCAGGCCCTTCAAAGAGTGATATCTTTCCTGTCTGAATTGGAAGCAGAACTCTAAACCTGACAAAGAGGGCAAGAAACCTGTCATTATGTTTCTGTCGCGCACAGACGCCCAGTTGTACAATGAAGCCAAGACCAAAGAAATTGGTTTTCATGCACCTTGCTACGAAAATAAGTAGCGAGGGTGTGAACCTTGACAAACAGGCTTTCAACGCCTCATGAAAAACCATCGCAGCACAAAAAGCGGCAGGCCAAAACCTGTCGCCGGCCGAAGTATGGAGCAGTGGGACTCAGCCTGGTGCCACCACAAAGTACCCCAGCTTTTGCGGTTCGTTCACCATACGGCTGGCCCGTTTGCGCTCACTTTGTTTTCTGCGGATCTCAAAACAGTCTTCGTTGTATGGAGAACCTGTCTTCAACATCGTGTAAATCAGCGCCAGCAGTTTGCGAGCCAAAGCAATCGTTGCACGTTTAGCGCCCTTCCGCTGTTTTATCCTCCAGTACCAACCGGAGAGGTACAAGCTTCGTTTTCCGGAGATGACCCATCCCACCTCGCAGAGCATACTCTTCAGATACGGATTACCTTTGTTAATGTGAGCACTCTTGCGTTTTCCGGCACTCTCGTTGTTACCGGGACTCAAACCGGCCCAGGAGCATATATGCTGTGAATCCGGAAAGGCACTCATATCGGTACCAATCTCCGCGATAATGGCCGCTGCCGCAGTTACATCAATGCCCGGTATGGAGCACAGGAGGCTCAATGCCTCTTCGTGCTTTGTGATCTCTTTCGTAATAGCGTCCTCCACAGTATGGCGGTGCTGTTCAAGCGCTTCCAAGTGCCCAAATATCATGCGAAGAAAGCCGCGCTGGTGCTCCGAAAGCGAACCGTTCAAGGCAATCAGTATTTCGTCGATACGTTTCCGGGTCTGCGTTTTCAGGCACCGGTCCAGAGCTTCCCGCGAAATATTTCCGTATTCCATGAGATGACGGATGATGTTTCGCCCGGAAGCGCCAAATGCGTCCGCCAGAAACGCTGTGAAGCGGAAACCGGAGCTTTGCAGAAATTTATCGATGCGATTCTTTTGGGCGGTAATGTCGCGAACGATGCTCTTACGATACCGGGTCAGATGCCGCAGTTCCCGGAAGGTCTTATCTGGGATAAAACTTCCCTTTAGTAATCCGGCACGGAGCAATGTGGCGATCCATTGCGCGTCCCTCATATCCGTTTTGCGCCCAGGCACATTCTTCATGTGGCGGGCATTCACGACCAGAATGCTGATCTGCCCATCAAAACATGGCTCCAGCATTTCGTAAATAGGCTGCCAGTAGATCCCGGTACTCTCCATAGCGACATAGCGGCACTCTGCTTCCAACACCCAATCCCGCAGTTTCCGCATTTCCGGGATAAGTGTGCTGAAGGAGCGAATCTCGATTTCCGGATCGGTGCCCAGCTCACCTTTGGCAAGACAGGCAACAATAACGTCACGATGAATATCCAGTCCCATGGCGCAGGTCAATATGTCTTGCATCAAATCCCTCCCTGAATTATGCAGGCTGGGAATTGCCCGGGTGGGTTATCCGAACTTTGCTACTCGTGCTCTTCACTTACGTGACGCAACATACTGCTGTTCTCTTGGGCAACTCGTCCACGTTGAACAAACGGGGTGAAAATCCACCAAGGTGCAACCGGACTACGCCTGCTGTTTTCAGTTTAGCAAATCCTTCGGTTAACGCACAGACTATATTTTCATTCTCAGCTGTGATGGCATTTCATGAGGCGTTGAAAAATACTGTGTATCATGCAGTCAGATCCGGCAGCGAACTAACGTCAGCTTATGGGCTCCCTGACGAGGGGAGGCAGCGATACGGCGGGTGCGCGAGGACCACCTGTAGAATTTGCGGAAAGAATATCTTCTCTCTGCAGATCTATAAAAGACGACGGCCATGAAAGGTGCAGAGCGGGTCCACCCAGCCCAAAACAGCTTTGGCAAGCTGTTTCGCAATGATCCCGTAAGCCTATAATGGTACTCTGTGTCCAGCCATTTTGATGGGGGCACCTCGGAGCGATCCTCGGAGGGGTGAGATTCCCGGAGGGCGGCGCCAGCCGCCGGTTCGTATGTCGCCCGCGGCTCGGGAAGTAGTGTCGAATAGAGCCGGAAAAGGTACAGCACAGCGCTGTACGATAAGAAACATAATAGGGGCTGCTCCAGAGTAATGGAACGCCGTATTGTTCTCCGAAACTATCTGGAGCAGCCCCTTGATTCAATGATTACTGTCAGCGAAGGAACACGATTCCTTTGCTTTTTCGCAGAAAGGAGCTTCAAATGGATGCCAATGTCAATTATCTGGGGTTGATAAATATGCTCCAGATCCTGAAGAATGCGGGACTCATCAGCAGGGCAGAGGCGAGAAAAATTGCAGCTCGACTCAAGGTGGATATCGGCGCAGACATTGTCATTTTCATATAATGATTCGGGCTTTCTCATCTCTTTTAAGTATGGCTATTTGATCAGGAGTGTGGTAGTGTGTGTTGCTGAAAAGAGGAGGGGGACTCATGAGCAGAGAGCGCAAAGCGGTCGGGTCGTTGGCCCTGGATCAGGCACCGAGGGTAATCGCGATCCCCGCTGTCAGCCAGGAACGAACACGGAAGCTGCGGGTAGCTGCCTATGCCCGCGTCAGCAGTAATTCCGAGGATCAGCTCCACTCCTTTGCGGCTCAGTCCGCCCACTATACGGAACTGATACACCAGAATCCTGACTGGGAGTTTGTTGATGTATATGCGGATAAAGGAATCACAGGGACTTCGACAGAAAAGAGAGACGATTTCCTGCGGCTGCTGGCAGACTGCCGCCGGGGACGAATTGATAAAGTCCTGGTCAAATCCTCTTCGCGGTTTGCCAGAAACGCCAAAGAAAGCCTGGAGGCTATTCGGGAACTGAAATCACTGGGCATTGTGGTCTGCTTCGAAGAAGATAAGATTGACACCTCTAAATTATCCGGTGAACTTTTGACAGCCATCTTCGCAATGCTTGCGCAGAAGGAAAGCGAAGCCATTTCCGAACGGATGCGATGGAGCTATCAGGTGAGGATGAAGGCCGGAAAGTTCATCACCTGCAACGCACCGCTTGGCTATGATTTGGTCAAAGGAAAATTAGAAATCAATGAAAATGAGGCGCAGGTCGTTCGGTATATTTTCCGGCAATACTTGTCAGGGCAGAGCCTGGAAAGTATAGCTAAGGATCTATCTCGATATGGAGTCCCTACCAGAGCAGGGGGACCTCGCTGGGGGATGACCGCAGTCGGCTATATTCTGAGCAATGAAAAATATGTCGGAGATTCACTGGTCCAGAAATCCTATACAACAAAGTCCCTTCCTCATCGAATCGTTAAGAATCATGGAAAATATCCGAAATACTACATCCAAAACTCGCATCCCGCTATCATTGACCGAAATACGTTTGAACAAGTACAAAAACTTCTGGAGAGGCGGAGGGAGGCTTTACATCCGCAGCCTCAAGAAAAGTACGTGTTTTCCAAGAAAATAATCTGCCAGACCTGTGGTTCAACGTTCAAAAGAAAGAGCATTGATGGAACATCAGTCTGCTGGATTTGTCAAACGCACAACCGCTACCCTGAACGTTGTCAAACTGCTCGGATTCCCGAACAGCAGATTAAGGCGGCGTTCTTAAGTATGTACTATAAGCTCCGCCATCAGGGGATCAATATTCTTAAGCAGCTCCTCAAGGATCTCCAGGCAGCCCGAGAGGCAAGAATGCTATGGAGTATGGACATTGTAAAACTGAATGACAGAATCGCGGACATTATCAGTCAGGATCGACTTCTGGCCCAGCTGAAACAGCAAGGGCTTGTCGATCCTGATCTCTTTATATCACGACGCGACAGGTTGGCTGAACAGCTCCGCACCGCAAAGCTGGAAAAAGAGCGCCTTCTGGCGGCCGAGGAGGATCAGACGATCCAACAGACCTTGGCTATTACAGACGCTCTGGAATCTGGGCCGGAACTCCTTCCGGAGTTCGATGAGGAACTGTTCAGCGAGCTTGTTGAGAAAATCATCGTGGAAAATGTAGATTGTCTGCGGTTCCGCCTGATCAATGGACTGGAGCTCACAGAGCGGATAGAAAGGACGGTGCGGTAGTGAGAAGCATTCGAAAACAGCCGTTTGGGTATCGAATCGAACATGGAGAAATCGTTCTTCATGAGAGCGAAGCAGAGACGGTTCGATGGATCTTTGAGACATATCTTGCGGGCGCGACCTACGGCACCTTGGTGGGAACCCTTCAGGAGCGAGGGATTCCCTATGATGTCGGAAAGCCTTGGAACAAGAATATGGTGGCTCGTATTCTGGAGGACAGGAGATACATTGGAGAGGGAGGATTTCCCCAGATCCTGAAGCAAGAACAATTTGATGCATCGCAGGTTTCCAAACAGGAACGACTGCCGCCCCACTACCAGACTCCGGCTCAAAAAGAACTGCGGCGCCTATGCGGTAGTACGCCGCCCGCCTGGGTGGAGGGGCAGGTGATAGGAATCCTGAACTGCTTAATTGAAGAACCCGATAGGATCTCCTTTGCAGCGGGACCAAAAGACAATACAGAGATCAGCGCACTCCGGCGGCAGATGGACGATGCGCTTCATTCACCGCCAGTGGATGAAGCACAGATCCGCTCTATGGCGGTTCATCTGGCTTCGCTGCAGTTGAATGTTATCGGAGTTGAGGAATATGAGACCAAACGTCTGCAAAACCTGTTCCGGGGGCAAAGCCTTTTAACAAAACTGGATCAGGAATTGCTCCGTGAGAGCGTCCGAAAAGTCACATACATTGATGGGGTAGTCAGTGTTCTGCTGAAAAACCGACAATTAGTGAAAGGAGTAGCTTTGAAATGAAAGAAATTGCCCCAAATGTCATTATGATCCCCGCAAAGGAGGAAACGGCTCAAGAGCAAGAACGTAAGCGAAGCTTGCGGGTGGCAGCCTACTGCAGGGTGTCTACCGACGATGAAGAACAGCTTTCCAGTTATGAAAATCAGCGTGACTATTACACCGACAAAATTATGGGAGAACCGACATGGACGATGGTAGATGTGTTTGCGGATGAGGGAAAGACTGGAACATCAACCTGCTCACGCAAGGGTTTCCTGCGGATGATCCGGCAGTGCCGGCAGGGAAAAATCGACATGATCCTCACGAAATCAGTCTCTCGATTTGCACGGAACACGGTGGATACGCTTAACTACACGCGGGAACTTCGGAACCTGGGAATTCCGGTCATCTTTGAGGAGCAGAACATCAACTCCATCTACCCGGAGAGCGAATTCCTCATTACGCTCTATGGTGCATTTGCGCAGTCTGAAAGCGAGAACACCAGTTCTCGCGTCGCGTGGGGGATGAGGCAGGCCATGCGTTCCGGTCATGTACTGCTGAATTACAAATGGCTGCTGGGATATGAGCGCGGGCCGGATGGAAAGGCCGTGATCGTGCCGGAGCAGGCAGAGATCGTTCGCTTCATCTACCAGCGGTACCTGGCAGGAGATACTCTTCGCACCATCAAAGCAGCTCTGGAAGAAAAGGGCTGCCTGACTGTCACAGGAAAGACAGAGTGGACCCCTGCCCGCATTCAGAGTATCCTGACCAATGAGAAATACTGCGGTGACGCATTGCTCCAAAAGACCTTTATTCGGGACTGCATCAGCAAAAAGGTTATCCAAAACACGGGCCAGCTCCCGAAGTATCTCATTCAAAATCATCACCCGGCCATCATCAGCCGGGAGGAATTCGATGCCGCGCAGTTGGAGCTTGCCCGCCGGCGAGCCCGCACCGGAGGGAATAGAAAGAGCGCGCCAACGGGCCGGTGCAAGTACAGCGGCAAGTACATACTCAGCAACCTCCTCTTCTGCGGCAAGTGCGGAACCGCTTACCGCCGATGCGTTTGGTCACGAAAGGGCTATCAGCGGGCAGTGTGGCGGTGCATCAGCCGGCTAACCTATGGAACGAAATACTGCAAGCACTCCGCCACGATCGATGAAGAAGTGCTGAAAGAGGCGATTTTATCCGCTGTCAATCAGATGATGTCCAGTCAGGATGAACTGAAAAACCGGCTGGTTGATGCGATGAGACAGGAAATGCTCCCCGTCCCTGGCCAAGGATTAAGCATCTCCGATATTGACCGAGCTCTGGAGAACCTGTCGAAACAGTTCGATCATCTGCTGAAAGAAGCTTCTCTCTCTGCAGACAGCACAGAGAATGCCGAGCGATTCCGCAGTATCTCCACCGCCATGGCGGAATTGAAGGAACGCCGGACGCAGGTGGAGAAGCTCCACCGTGAAAATGAACAGATGTACCGCCGAGTTAAGGCTGCGGAGGCAGCGCTGTCGGAGACTGCGGCCTGGATCACAGAGTGGAAAGAGGATGTGCTCTATCAGTTGTTGGAGAAGGTGACGGTGCTGGACCAGACCAGGATCAGAGTGACATTCCGCAGCGGAGCGGAGATCGAGCAGGCGTTGGAAGGAGCCGAAAGGAGTGTAACGGCATGAGCGTCTATGCCACAGGAGACTGCCACGGAACCTTCCGCAGGTTTGGAAGAAAATATTTCCCCGAACAAAACAGTATGACCCGTGACGATTGTATTATCATCTGCGGTGACTTCGGGGGGCTCTGGGAAGATTCCGAGGAGGAGAATTATTGGTTGGACTGGCTGAATGACAAACCGTGGACGACCCTCTGGGTAGACGGGAACCATGAGAACTACGCACTTCTCGCTGACCTACCAACTGAAATGTGGCACGGGGGTATGGTGCATCGGGTACGGCCCAACATCCTGCACCTTGCGCGTGGGCAGGTGTTTGAGCTCGAAGGATATACCTTCTTCACCATGGGCGGGGCCAGGAGCCATGATGTGGAAGATGGAATCCTGGACCCAAACGCACCAGATTTTAAGACCCAACTCATGATGCTCCAGACACAGGGGAAACGGCGGTACCGGGTATTGGGGGAGTCATGGTGGCCGGAGGAACTTCCTTCAGAGGAGGAGTATACCAGGGCTCGGCATAGTCTCGAAGAACATGATTGGGCGATAGATTACATCATAACCCACTGTGCCCCAACTAATCTTGCCCTGGCCATCAATCCTCGCAATAAGGCGGACCCTCTCACGGATTTCCTCCAAGAGATACGGGAAAAGGCCCGGTATCATTACTGGCTGTTTGGGCACTACCACCGCAATCAGGCAATCGACAATAAGCATATCCTGCTCTGGGAACCAATCGTGCAGGTCATATAAAGTCACGGCAAAGAGAAGTGCGGCAAAGATATGCCGTATTTCTCTTTGCCGTGAATCGCAGAATAAGGCGCACCGCGCCGGAAAGGAGAAGTCCATGAACATCCGAAAGCCCGTTGATTACAGCGCAATGTACACTGGTTTGGATCAGGCGCTTGGAAGAAACCTGCCGCAGATGGAGCTGTATCTCGAAATCGGGAAACTAGTCAGCGCCAGAACAGAAAAAGGAGCCGCTGTGGCGGCAGCAGAGTATCTTGCGGTCAAGTGTCCCGACAACTCTGGGTTTTCTCCGCAGAATCTCCGTCGGATGCGGGAATTTTTCCGGACCTATGAAACTGCACCTGACATTCTGCGTGAGGCTCTCCTGATTGGGTGGACGCAGAACGTGGTTATCATGGAGGCGGATTTGTGCATGGATCAGCGGCACTGGTATCTCCAGGCTGCCTTGCAGTTTAGATGGTCAAAGGCGGAGCTGCTGCGGCAAATCAGCGATTCCGCACATGAGCAAACAGATTTCGTTGTTTCGACAGGCACAGGCAATATTGACTGTGACGAACCGGAACAGGAGAGGCAGGGTAACGAGGATTCTTCTTGCAAGTCACAGCATAATTTGCAAGAGACCAACGGCCGTGTTTGTAATGAGAAATCTGGCGGAAAAGTCTGCGATGGGGAAGTCGTTTTACATTTCCGCAGCTGCTACCAGTCGGGAAGCAATCGGCAATCCGGATTATCCGCCGGCCCACCGAAAGTCGGCGGAACAAGGAAACTCCTGCGAAGGCCACGCGGCCCAACAGATGACGATCTGCAACTATGCAGATTGCGATTTGCTGATCGGCATGGACCAGGCCAATGTCCGCAATATGCGTCGTATTTTCTGCTGCGACCCAGCGGAAAGGATCCGCCATTTGGCGGAGTATGCTGGCCGACTGGCCCAGGAGGTGGCCGATCCATGGTACACTGGGAATTTCGAGGCCACCCGGAGAGATGTGACGGCGGGCTGTCAAGGACTGCTTGAGTATCTAACATGTGCGCTGGATGAATGAGCGTGAGCAATTAGATCCCGCTTTTGAAAGTAGATGCAACTGCATTACTGGGACCGGCAAAAGGAAGAACAGTACTGCAAGATTGTGAAAGTGGTGGAGGCTTTACAACAGTGTGGGGGGATATTATGAAAACACCGGACAGCATAGCCGATTTATATGCCGCCTTTGCGCAGGCGGAGAGCCAAACCCGCAGCGAGAGCATCAAATCCGGCATTCAGAATCGCATGCGGAGCGGGAAAACCATTTTGAATCACAGGCAGTTTCTGGGCTATACCATGGGGCCGGATGGAGTGCTGCAGATCGTACCGGAGGAGGCCGAGATCGTCCGAAAGATTTTTGATCTCTATATTCAGGGAAACGGTGTGCGGAAGATCAAAAAGTATTTGGAATCCCACGGCATCAAGACGGTCACCGGAAAGACGGAGTGGAGCACCTCCACCATTGACCGGATGCTGAGCAATGAAAAATATGTGGGCCAAGTGCTGATGCAGAAGACCTATTCGTCGTTTTTTTTGAAGGGGAAGCGGGTGAAAAACACTGGGCAAAGGGAAATGTACCTGGTAGAGAATGCTCATGAGCCGATCATTGACCAGGAGACATTTGACAAAGTGCAGAGAATGAAGGGACAGATCAGGCACACGGTAGAAATGAAAATGAAACTGTAAGCTTGAATTTTACTGAATGCCTTTTGGGTGTAATTCCAATACCTCAATTTGACACAAAAACGCTGCTATGGATTTGTGCCGAACCCTGAAAGCCTTGCGCCGCAAGGCTTTTTTAACTAGGTGTTCAGATTGTATCACTAGGTCATGTTAAAAGCTACATTTTGGTTCTTTGAACCGGAATGTAGCTTTTTCATTTTTCCGCCCTCCATGATAAACTGGTTGACAGTATGTATCATGGAGGGCTTCTTATGTTTCAGCATGTGATCGAGATTCCCCAGACGCAGAAGGACCACCCTATTTGGGATCAGCAGCTGCGGGTTGCAGCCTATTGCCGTACCAGCACGAATCAGGAGGAACAAAATTCAAGCCTGGAAAACCAGATCGCGTATTATACAGCTTTTATTCAGAGTAATCCCATGTGGCGATTCGTGGCTGCTTACGCGGACCAAGCATCGAGGCTGCACACGAAAAACCGTCCAGGCTATCGGAAGCTCCTGAGAGACTGCCGGAGAGGGAAGATCGATTTGATCCTCGTCAAATCACTCAGCCGCTTTGGGAGAGATGCCCGGGAAGCCATTGCCACCATCAGAAAGCTGAAACAAATGAATGTAGGAATCTACATTGAGTTAGGAGGTATCTTTACCATGAAGACACCAGACAGCGTGATTGATTTGTATGCTGCCTTTGCGCAGGCAGAGAGCCAGACTCGCAGCGAGAGCATCAAATTTGGCATTCAGAATCGCATGCGGAGCGGGAGAACCATTTTGAATCACAGGCAGTTTCTGGGGTATACCAAGGGGCCGGATGGAGTGCTGCAGATCGTACCGGAGGAGGCCGAGATCGTCCGAAAGATTTTTGAGCTCTACATCCAGGGAAACGGTGTGCGGAAGATCAAAAAGTATTTGGAATCTCACGGCATCAAGACGGTCACCGGAAAGACGGAGTGGAGTACCTCCACCATTGACCGGATGCTGAGCAATGAAAAATATGTGGGCCAAGTGCTGATGCAGAAGACCTACACGCCGGATTTCTTGACGGGGAAGCAGGTGAAGAACACAGGGCAAAAGGAGATGTACCTGGTGGAGAATGCTCATGAGCCGATCATTGATCAGGAGACCTTTGACAAAGTGCAGAAGATGAAGGGACAAATCAAACGCACGGCAGATATGCAGATAGAACTGTGAGTGTGAACTTGGCCGACGGAAAGAAAGCAAATTTGCGAGAAATAGGAAATCTAGATTGTAGCGGTTACACACAGGACGCCCCGAAAACGATGGTTTTCGGGGTGTTTTGCTGTGCAAAAAGTTCTGGTTTTCAGAGACGGCGGAGTGGCGGCAAGTTATAGACCCACGCGCAGACCCACACCACGCAAAAAACGCAGCGCACCGGCGGGGAAGTTCGGCTTCCCAACCGGTGCGCTGTTCTGTTTAGGTGATGGGGTGTTACCGCACCTGTGCCATGAGGTTCCCCATGGTCTGCGCTGCCTCGTCCTGCTTCTGCCTCGTGGTGTGGGTGTAGGTCCGCAGAGTGAATCCTGCGTCGTAATGTCCCAGCATAGCGGACACGGTCTTGATGTCCACGCCGTTCTGGAGAGCCAGGGTAGCGAAGGTGTGCCGGAGATCGTGGAACCGAAGATGCTCCAAGCCGGCGTCTTTCAGGATTCGCTGGTGGAGGGTAGCCACGGAATCCGGGTGGTACATGGCCCCGGTGCGGGAGGAGGGGAAGAGCCAGGGATTGTCCGGGTGCTTGGCGTGTTCTCTCATCAGTAGTTCCACCGCCTCCTGGGGGATGGAGATCAGCCGGACGGAATTCTCAGTCTTGGGGCGGGCAACGATCAGGTGGTTCTCCTCGTCTTTGGTAGCCTGCTTGCTGACGGAGATGGTTCGTTGCTCCACGTCCAGGTCCGCCCATTGCAGGGCTACCAGCTCGCCTTTGCGGATGCCGCTGACCAACTCCAGATAGAACATGGCCAGGGAGCCTCGCCGTTCCGCTGCGTCCAGATAGGCTTTCAGGTCCTCCTGGTGCTGTGCTTTCGGCACCACGCAGCTGTCGGCGGGATTACGGATCAGCAGCCGCTCTTTTACCGCCCGGTCCAGGGCGCTGTGGAGCATGATGTGGACACCACGCACAGTGGAGCCGCTGAGCCCTGGCTTCTTTTTCTTCTGCTGTTTCCGCGTCCGTCCGCTTTCCAGCAGGTCCTTGTACAGCTTCTGAATTTCCCGGCTGGAGAGTTTGTTCAGCTTGATGGTTCCGATCCGGGGGACAGTGTACTGCTCGATCCCTCTTTTGTAGTACCCTGCGGTAGAGGGGCGGATATTGGGCTTTGCGTACAGCTCGAACCAGATCCGCAGCCATTCCGCTACGGTGTATTCCCCGGAGCGGGACACGTCCAGCTGCTGGCTTTCTGCGATAGCCACGGACAGCTTGGATTTCACCTCCGCCTGGGTCCTGCCCAGCACGTTCCTGATGATCCGCTTGCCGTTCTGGTCGTATCCGGCGGTGTACCGTCCTTCCCAGCGGCCATCTTTCCGCTTGCGGATGTTTCCTTCTCCGTTGGCCCGTCGTTTTGCCATCACTCACCCCGCCTTTGCCGGAGGGCTTCGCAGGCTCGTTCCTCCTCGTCATTATCGAAGGAGTAGGAGGGAGCCAGCTCCGCCGCGATCCCCAGCGCCAGCTTAAATCCAGAGAGGAAACTCTCCAGAGAAGTTTCATCCCGCAGCTCGTTTCCCAGGTCTGCCAGCTTCAACATCTGCTCCTGCCCTCGGCGGTCCAGTGCTTGGTATAGGTCCTGATGGACCGCCTCCAGATCCTTTCGTACCACCCGGCACTCTGGCTCCTTGCAGAACCGCTGATGCAGGGCCATCATGTGATCCTTCATGGTGTGTCACCTCCCCTATTCAGCGACACACAATACCCTAACTCGCGGAGAATAGCCAGGGTCAAAGAGCGGAATTATCAATTTGTTAAGAACTGCTCAGGCGGCGATTTTCCCCCGCTCTTTTCTTTGATTAGCGATGCAATTACTTTATTTTCGGAGAGGAAAAATATTGGTACCGGACCGACACGGCGCAACCGCTTGGAAACACTGGATTTTTTGCCTGACCGACCACCTTGATTTTGAAAATCTCGAAAACCGACGTCGGTACCATAATCCCGGAAAGCCCCGCACTGCGGGGCTTTGTGGGCGGGAGGTGGTCGCTAGCGACCACCTCCCTTTATCTAGTACTTTTTTCGGCCGGCCGAAACCGCCGGATTTGACCCACAAAACTGCTGCTCTGGTACCGTTTCCCAAGCTGTTTTCCCCTCTGGAGATACCCTCGCAAAACCTTCTCGCCAACCTTCGCTCACACAGGCCGCACACGGCCCGTGACCTCCTCAGCGCCCCTGGTGCTGCCCCCTCCGCCAAAGCCTCACACAGCCCTTCACGGGCCGCGACAAACGGCGTATTCCTTTGCGCTGCGTTTGCGGCTCATTTTCTTTCCGCTCTGAGCAGATCGCACCCGCCGGAAAAATCAGACTGTGGAATTCCAAAAAAGCTACCACATTTTCAAAAATCATTGTATAATTCTCGGGAGAAGTGAAAGCGAAAGGCGGGATTTGCCATGAGTATCACAGTTTCCGATTGCCTGAAACTGCCGTCCCTGCAGGAGGCGAATGTGATCGCCGGACACGGGGGACTGGATAAATTTGTATCTGCCGTCTCCGTGCTGGAGTATGCCCGGGTGTTTGCCATGGCGGATCCCCTGTTTTTGGGAAACGAACTGATCATCACCGCCTTTACCTCGGTCATGGATGACGTGGAGGCCCAGTGCAACGCCATCCGGCGGCTGCACGAAGTGGGGGAGTCCGCGCTGGTGCTCTACTACGTGGGCTACTACGTCAAGACCATCGACAAAAAGCTGATCGCCACGGCCAATGAACTGGACTTCCCGCTGATCGTTATGCCGGTGAACAATTACAGCCTCCGCTACAACGAGGTCATCATCGAGGTGCTGGAAAAGATCTTTGAGGAGCGGAAAAAGGCCACCCGCTTCGTGCCGCTGCTGCTGAAGCAAATCTCCGCCATGCGGGAGCGGCAGCGCACCGCCTCCGGCATCCTCCGCATCCTCAGCGACCACCTGCGCTACTCCTTCCTCCTGCTGGACAGCGACGGCAGGGAGCAGGGCCTGGCCATCTGGCCCACGTCGCTGGCCCAGGAACTGATCGACGGCTTCCGGGACTGCGCGGACGCCCCGGGGGAATTTCCGGCCAGCCTTACTTACCACGACAAGCAGTATGAGGTCCGGCAGCTGATCCTGGATACGAAACATCACATGGATCTGCGCCTGTATGTGATGGCGGAGGCCGGCGGCTTGAACGGGGACTTCTGCGAGCAGGCGGGAGAGGTCGTTGAGACCTCCTATAACCTGTGGCGCAGCAATCTGAAGAAGGGAAGCTCCGACGATCTGGTCCGGATGATCCTTAACGAGCAGAACCGGGACATCTATCGGATCGCCGGCAATCTGCGCATCGATCTGCATGAACTGCGCATCATGTGGGCCATCCTGCCCAAAGGTGTGGTCGGCGTTTCGGAGGACGCCGTCTCCCAGCAGAAGCAGCAGGTGAAAGAATACCTGCGCGGCGCCAAGAAGACCGCCATCGTGGATGTGTTTGACCAGGGCATCGTGGCCTTCATGAACGACGCCCCGTATCCGGGCATCGACGGGGAACTGGCCCAGGACTTCATGGCGGAGTTCGGCCGCGCCCATCCCGACACGGTCCTGATCTGGTGCGGCGGCCTGGATTCCATTCTGGATGCCCGCAGGGCCTATATGCTGATCGAGCAGTACTGCTCCACCGCCTGCATCATTTATCCCCACAAGAGCATCATCACCCATCAGGACCTCCTGTTTGCCGAGACCTGCCACAGCCTGATGCAGGGTGACGCCGCGGCGCTGGAACATACGCTTTCCGTGCTGGCCCCGCTGGCCGGACAGAAGGATGAAAAAGACACCTGGGAGACCCTCGGCGCCTACCTGATCGACGCCGACAAGAGCACCTCCGCCGCCGCGTCCGTGCTGCACGTCCATGAGAGCACGGTCAAATACCGGCTGAACAAGATCAACCGGCGGTTGGGGTACGACATTACCCAGATGCCGGCCACCTACTATCTCTATTTGGCCCTGGCAATCAGGCGCCTGCGGGATTTCCAGGTCGGACAGTGACGGTAAACGCCGCGGAGTGAACGCTCTGCGGCGTTTGCTTTGACGGTACGGATGAAAATGCGGGGGAAAGATTGACCGCGCAGACCATTACTTTTCCCGCGAAAATGCGTATAGTAGACTTACCAAATTATGAGGAGGTCGATCAGACGATGAGCCATGCTACGCCGTTGGACATCATCCTTTGGGAATTTGATCAGATCGCGCAGATCCCCCGTCCGTCCCACCACGAGGAGAAGATCGGGAAATACCTGGCAGACTGGGCGCGGGAGCGGGGCCTGTCCGTCACCTGCGACGAACTGGGCGACGTGATCATCGACAAACCCGCCGCGCCGGGCTGCGAAGGTTCGCCCCGGGTCATCCTCCAGGCCCATATGGACATGGTCTGCGTGGCGGCGAAGGGTGTCGCCTTTGATCCGCTCCGCGATCCCATCAAGGTCGTCAGCGACGGGAAGGTCCTCCGGGCGGAGGGTACCAGCCTGGGTGCGGACGACGGCATCGGGATAGCCCTTTGCCTTTACGTACTGCAGGACGAGACCCTGCGCCACGGACCGCTCCGGGTCATTTTCACCGTCAACGAGGAGGACGGGATGTCCTCGGTGGATATGCCGGCCCAGTACCTGGACGGGGACTACCTCATCAATCTGGACTGGGAGTGGCTGGGCTCCCTGTGCAACTCCGCGGCCGGCTGCGATTTCATCCGCCTCAGCCGGACAGCGGCCCGGATCCCGGCGGCGGACGGCGACGTGACGCTGGAGGTCACTCTGAAAGGACTGCAGGGCGGTCACTCCGGCGTGGGGATCAACCTGGGACGTGCCAACGCCCTGGTATGCATGGCTTCCGCGCTCTCCCGCCTCACGGAGGCGGACATCCCGGTGAAGATCGCCGCCTTCTCCGGCGGTCAGGCCAAGAACGCCATCCCAGCGGCGGCGCAGGCGGCGGTCCTGGTGCCGTCCGACCTGGCGCAGAAGGCGGTCCATCTGCTAGCGGCCTACGAGCAGGACTTCGTCAGCGCCTTTGGGGAGAAGGAGCCCGGCTACGTGTATGCGGTCCGGCAGGGAGACGCCGCGGCGACGGGGCTGGATACCGATGTGAGCAACGCGCTGCTGGCGCTGCTGACGTCTCTGCCTAACGGAGTCAATACCATGAGCCCCTTTGTTTCCTCTTTGGTGGAGAGTTCCCAGAACCTGGGCCTGCTCACCGTGGGACCGGAGGAGATCGTATTGGAGGCCATGGAGCGCAGCTGCGTGAACTACCGGGCGGAGGAGATTCTGCGGGCCTCCCGGCAGATCGCGGAGGCCCTGGGCTTCACCTATACCCAGGGCGACCACGCGCCTGCCTGGGGTGTCAATCCCCATAGCCGGCTGGTACCCGTCACCTGCGCGGTCTACAAGGAGATCTCCGGCGCCGATATGGTGGTGGAGCCGGTCCACGGCGGCCTGGAGTGCGGGGCATTCTATGAGAAGAACCCGAAACTGGACATGATCGCCATCGGCCCCTCCCTGACCGGCGTTCACTCCCCTGACGAGACCTGCGACATCGACAGCGTCCGCATCACGGCGGAACTGATCGTGAAAGTGTTGGAACGGCTGATCTGATGCCCCAAAGGAAAACCCACCCTGTTTCAAGCACCCTGCGCCGCCTCCCCACCAAAAGGGGAGGCGGCTTTTTGTGCGTTTTTGACAGGAAGACGGCCCCCTTTCTCGCTGGCGCTCAAATTCGCCTCCTGAAACTGTCTCCGCCGACCACGACTTTTCCGCGGCAGTTCTCTATAATCAAACGTAACCTAAGTTGTGAATAGGAGGGAAAATCAGTGGAAAATCAGGAGAGAATCGCGAAATTGGTTCAAAACGACTGGTCGACAGCACCTGTTCCCAAGGAGTTCCGCCGCAGCAACTACGGCGTTGTGGCGACCCTTGTGGGGCAGATCATTGCCCTGTCCGGCATCTACATCGGTGCCAGCATGGTGGGCGGCATGAGCCTGTCCGAGGCGTTCCTGGCGACAATCTGCGGCTCCGCGATCCTGGCCGTTCTGGGCGGCTTCCTCAGCTGGGTGGGCACCAAGACCGGCGTGGGACTGTCCATGCTGCTGCGGGAGTCCTTCGGCACCATCGGCTCTTACATCATCTCCGTCATGCTGCTGTTCGTGGCCGTGGGCTTCTTCGGCTATCAGGCCACCTTCTTCGGAGACACCATCCACGCCATGTTCCCGGGCGCCGGGTGGATCACCAATTCCACCGTGGCCGGCGTCTGGGGCGGCCTGCTGATGATGACCACCGCGCTGGTGGGGTACAAGGGCATTGAGTGGCTCTCCAACTGGGCCAGCCCCCTGATCCTCGTCATGTGCATCGCCTCCTGCATCCTGGCCATCGTTCGCATCGGCTCCCTGTCGGCGTTCAACGACATCACCCTCTCCTACTCCGGCATGACCCTCTCCACCGCTGTGGTGGCCGTGGTGGGAGGCTACGCCTTCGGAGCCTGTCTCCAGCCCGACTTCTCACGGTTCGGAAAAAGTCTCAGCGCCACCACCGGCGGCTCCGTGCTGGGCTTCCTGGTGGCCAACGTGTTCATGACCATGGCCGGCTACATCACCTGCGCCGCCTGCGGCACTGGGGACGTCCCCACCGCGCTGCTTCAGATCCTGGGCTACTGGTCTCTGCTGATCCTGGTGTTCGCCCAGTGGACTTCCAACGACGGCAACCTCTACTTCGGCACCCTGGCTCTGACCACCATCATCCCCAAGACCAACAAGCATGTGCTGACGGCGATCTTCGGCGTGGTGGGCATCGCACTGAGCACCCTGGGCATCACCGCCTACTTTCTGACCTTCCTGGGCTGGCTGGGTACGGCCATCCCGCCGGTGGCCGGCATCGTCATCGTGGACTACTTCGTCATCAAGAAGGGCGAGTACCACTACGGAGAGGGGACCCGGCATCACTTCTGCAACATCGTGGCGCTGATCGCCTGGGTCGCAGGCGCGGCCGTGGGCTTCACCGTCACCTGGGGCATCGCCGCCATCAACTCCATCGTGGTGACCGGAGTGGTCTATCTGGTTCTGTCCCTGGCCTTCAAGGGCAGCGACAAGATCTATATCGGCGGCGACTTCGTGGAGGACGAGCTGGGCAATATCTATCCCGAGAAGTCGGCCCCCGCAAAATAAGAGACGGGTTCCAGCCTGCTGCGCCCAGGGAAAGGAAGGTATGAGCATGGGCATTGTCATCAAAAACATCATCCCCGTCACCGGAGACGTGATCACGCCTGAAATGGTGGAGTACACCAGAAAGTACCTGCAGCCGGACACGGAACTGCGGACGGTCCAGATCGCGGTGGGCCCGCCCTCCATCGAGTGTGAGTTTGATGAGGCGATCTCCGCGCCGGATGTCCTGCGCCTGTGTAAAGAGGCGGAAGAGGAAGGCTGCGACGGCATCTTCATCAACTGCTACGGCGATCCGGCGGTGAAGGCTGCCAGGGAGTACGTGGACATCCCGGTGTTCGGCGGGTTCGAGCCCTCCCTGCACCTGGCCATGGGACTTGCGGACAAGATTGCCGTCATCACCGTCATGAACAATGTGCTGCCTCTGATTGAGGGCAATGTGGCCAAATCCCATTTTGACGGACGGGTCTGCTGCGTGCGGAGCATCGACATCCCCGTGGAGGATCTGCAGCAGCACGATAAGGTGGTGGCAGCGCTGATCGCGGAGACGGAGGAGGCCATCCGCGTGGACGGCGCCCAGGCGGTTTCCCTGGGCTGCACCGCCATGGTGAACGTGGCGGAGGACGTGCAGGCGGGCCTTCTGGAAAAGGGCTATGAGATCCCTGTGATCGAGGCGGCGCAGGCGGCGGTGATGCTGCTGGAGCTGGAGGCCAGGATGCACCTGAAGCAGAGCCGCATCACCTACATGCGGCCGCCGGAAAGATAGGACGCGTTCGGAAGATACATGGTTTTCATTCGAGAAATTCCAAAATTTATAAAAGGAGCTGTGCAACATGGCGGAAAAGAACATCCTGACGGAACAGAGAATGATCGACATTATCTGGGGCGCCACGCTGATGGGCGGCGGAGGCGGCGGCTCCATCTCCAGCGGCATGGATCTGCTCAACGCCTACAAGCGGGATCACCCGGGCACGGAGCTGGCGGTGAACCTGATTAAGCCCGGTGACATGGCCGAGGGGACCTACGCAGCTGCCACCGCCGGCATGGGCGCGCCCGCCGCCATCGTGGGCGTGGACTTTTCCAAATACGCCGCCAACGCCTTCACGCTGCTGCAGGAAGTGGCGGCCCGTTACGGCAAGGACCTCCAGTACAATATCCCCGTGGAGCTGGGCGGCTTCAGCATCTTCTTCCCGCTGCTGCTGTCCCTGATCACCGGATTCCCCACGGTGGACGCCGACGGCGCCGGCCGGGCCGTCCCCGCGCTGGAGACGCTGCTGCTCCATGTCAACGGCTGCCCCACCACCCCCATTGCCCTGGCCAACGGCGTCAACGACAAGATCACTGTGGAGCTGGCGGACCCCCACAACGCGCCTCTGGCAGAGAAGATCGGCCGGGACATCTGCGGCGAGTTCGGCAACATGGTTGGCATCTCCGGCTGGCTGGTGAACAAGGAGGACATCGAAAAGCGGATCATCACCGGCTCCATCACCCTGTGTGAGAAGATCGGCGCCATCATGCGCAGAGCCAACTGCCCGGCGGAGCAGCTCTTTGAGATGCTGGTCAGCGAGGGGCTGGTCCAGGCCAAGGTGGTCTGCGTGGGCGAGGTCACCGATATCCGGGTGGAGACCCACGGCGGCTTCGACTACGGTACGCTGGATGTCACCGACGGCACCGACAGCTACCGGGTCAATTTCCAGAACGAGAACCTGCTGCTGCAGAAAAAGACCGGGACCGGCTATGCAGATCTGATGACCGTGCCGGATCTGACGTGCATGTACTGCGTGGATCCCGCTGGCGCGGCGGGCGTGGAGCCCCGGATGCCGCTGTCCAACGCGGACGTGAAGAAGGGCATGCGGATCGCGCTGGGTGTCATCAAGGTGGATCCCAAGTGGTTCCTGACGGACGGCACCTGGTGGAACGTGTGGAAGGAGTGCTTCGACCACATCGGCTACACCGGCGGATACCTCTCTTACGACAACGTGTAAAAATGCGGGCGGGTCAAACCGCCGTTGCAGCCACACTCCCTTCTTTTGCACGGATCCTCCGACGCGGATATTCTGCGCCGGAGGATCCGTCTGTTTTTCCCTCGACCCACGCCGCGACGCACGCGGGTGAAAAAGAGGGGAGAGGCAGTGCCCTGAAAAGTTCCCTGACCTGCTGAGTTTTCCTGAAAAACGGTCTTAAAGCATTGCCCCGCAAGGGCTTGCGGTCGGAATGGGTTTCGTAATCAGCAGGTCAGGTGTTCGAGTCACCCCACTAGCTCCATGTTAAAAGCTACATTTTGATTCTTTGAATCAGAATGTAGCTTTTTCATTTTCCCGCCCTCCATGATAGACTGGTCGATAGTATGGATCATGGAGGGCTTCTTATGTTTCACCAAGTGATCGAGATTCCCCAGACGCAGGAGGACCGCCCTATTTGGGACCAGCAGCTGCGGGCTGCAGCCCATTGCTGCACCAGCACAAATCAGGAAGAACAAAATTCAAGCCTGGAAAACCAGATCGCGTATTATACAGCTTTTATTCAGAGTAATCCCATGTGGCGATTCGTGGCTGTTTACGCGGACCAAGCATCGGGGCTGCACACGAAAAACCGTCCAGGCTATCGGAAACTCCTGAAAGACTGCCGGAGAGGAAAGATCGATTTGATCCTCGTCAAATCACTCAGCCGCTTTGGGAGAGATGCCCGGGAAACTATTAGCTCCATCAAAAAGCTGAAACAAATGAATGTAGGAATTTACATTTCCTGATGCTGTGCCTTGGATCCCACGCACCCGTCGGCAGGGTTTCGAATCAGAAGCCGCTCCTTCACCGCCCGGTCCAGGGCACTGTGGAGCATGGCGTGGACACCTCGCGCCGTAGATCCGCTGAGACCAGGATGTTTCTTCCTCTGCTTTTTCCGCAGCTGCCCATTTTCCAGCAGATTCTTGTGCAGCTTCTGGGTCTCCCGGCTGGTGAACTTGTTCAGCTTGGTGGTTCCGATTCGGGGAATGGTGTACTCTTCCATAGCCCGGTGATAGTAGCCTGCTGTGAAAGGGCGGATGTTGGGCTTGGCGTGCAACTCGAACTACAGACGCAGCCATTCCGCCACCGTGTATTTCCCGGAGCGGGGCACGTCCGTTTGATGGCTCTCCGCAATGGCCACAGACAGCTTGCTCTTGACCTCCGCCTGGGTCCTGCCCAGCACGTTCCTGATGATCCGCTTGCCGTCCTGGTCGTACCCGGCAGTATATCGGCCTTCCCAACGTCCGTCCTGCCGCTTGCGGATATTTTCCTCGCCGTTGGCCCGCTTTTCTGCCATTATTTCTCCCTCCTTCGTCGGAGGGCTTCTCACAGGCCCTCTGCTCCTCGTCACCGCCAAGGGAGTAGGCGGGCGCCAGCTCCGCCGCAATGCCCAGCGCAAGTTTAAATCCCGAGAGGAAACTCTCCAAAGAGGTTTCATCCTGTAGCTCGTTCTCCAGGTCCGCCAGTTTCAGCAGACGTTCCCACTCCCGTCGGTCCAGCACCTGGCGGAGGCCCTGATGAACTGCCGCCAGCCCCTTTCTGACCTTCTGACACTCCGGCTCCTTACAGAACCGCTGGTGCAGCGCCATCCTGCAACCTTCCATTGTGTGTCGCCTCCTCTATTCAGCTATTCAGCGGCGCAATACCTTAACTCGCAAGAAATAGCTAGGGACAAATCAGCGGGGCATCAGAAAGTTGAGAATGCCTTGAGCAGTCATTTTCTCGGCTCTTTTCTTTAGGTATAGCGACGCAAGGCTTACCCTCCCCAAAAGTCCCTCTTTCGAGACGGCAGAGGAAAGCGGCAAATCTCCGGGATAACCCTCTGCTTTTGCTTGTGGGCGTAAGCGATGGGGGTAACGACCGCTGAATTCCCATTTCCCCCTTCTTTTGATCTCATTTCCGGCGATCCCGGAACACCTTGAAACTGCCCGCACTGCGGGCAGTTGTGCCTGAGTTGGTGCGGCGGCCACAGCGCTTTACCTCACTGGTGCATGGGCGCCTGTTTCATCTGTCGGAACATTTGCTCAGGCAGCAATGGTCTATTGCCGCCTGGATTGCCAGGATGGCGGACAGGTTGTTGCCAGTCCGCTTCATCCACTGCCCATCCGTCAACTTCGTGATGCGCTTCATCACAGGGTGGCGGCAAGATACACTGCATCTGAGAGAGTGTGGGAGCCGGGATGGCACTGATGTGTGCGTGCGGTCTTCCCAGTAGAGCAGGCAGGCGCAGACCGCGACCGCACCATGACCGATGCTCAGTAAGAACAGTTCATTGACAAAGAGAAAGAATCCTTGTTGGTGGGTCGGTACTTTTGAACACCGGAGACATCTTTAGGTCCAGCCGTCCACGACGGTTGAGTACAGCAATCTGCTCCGCAGCCATATCTTCGCTCAAGTGCAGTTTGGATGCGATTTTTCGTCCGTACTGGGTGATGCATTTTCGCTGTAGTGGATATGTAAATAGCAGAGATGGGCGTAGATCGCAAATGCTTGGGCTTCAGTTCCTATCTCCAGATATCATTTGGAAGTAAGAAGCGGTTTTGTTTCGGGTCGCGCTGCTGGAAAAAGAAATTCATTTTTTCACGCTCCACCGTATGCTCCCCCCATTGGATGAGCTGCTCTTCAGGCACCACCATGCGGCTGACGACAAGCAATACCGGAAAGCCTGGTTCGTGCGTGAGTCTGTAAGCACTGGATAGTGGCACGCCTAACAATTTCGCCACCGTTTCCGCATCCAGAAACAGCGGCAGCTTGTCACAGTTTTTGTAGACAACTTCTTTCATGTTGACCAGTCGCTTATATCTGGCTTTTCGCGCTCCATGCACTTCCACAAAGGAGCAGAAGGACTTGTAGTACCTGGGGTATCTGTGAAGGGATAGAGGTGGTCCAGATTAACCGCCTCTTTGATATATTCCTATATTTCTTGGGAGTATGATGACTTGGCCTGTATAACTATGGTAAAGTAAAGAAAAACAATGTGAGAGGAAGGAGGAAGTTCGGCATGGATCGTCAGCCTGCGATGCATATTTTGACCGATGGGATTCCAGGCGAATTGCTGCTTGTGCTTACCATTTTGATCTGGGCGATTTTTGGCATGATTTTGGGATCCAACACAAAAAGCCGGCTGAATATCTGGTGCTTTTGCAGCGGGATGCTCTTCAGTGTGGGCGCATTGAAGGAATATCTGTTTTATACGCTGGGGCCAATTCTGGTTGAGAAAGGAATTTGGACAATCAGATTTTCGGAAACGCTGTATTCCCTGCTCAGCGCAGTATTTTATTATCTGTCCATGCCAGCGGTGTTGATTTTCTGCCTGTACTTCCACCATCTGGATCAAACACACGCTCGTCTGTTTCGCTGTCTGCGGCTACTGGTATATTTACCGGCATTGGTGCTTTCCATTATTTTTCCCTGTACCCAGACGATTGCTTTCCAGCATCTCCCGGCCTTTTGCCTGACCGTAGGGATCTATAACTGGTGCTATGGACTGATTGGCACCGGTGTGATGTTTCATGCTCTGCTGGAAGAACGAATGAGCGCGCATTTCCGCCAGCGGCGCTTAGCGGCGGCCAGCCTATTGGTGCCGCTGTGGTTTTGGCTGGTATCTGCTTTCCCCTATCACGCCCTGGGCATTCCCAATTTCAGCAAGCTCTGGCAGATCAATTTAATTGTAGTTTTGTTCGTCTTGATCTATTTCCTCTATCATGCGTTCCGGGATGGAATATGGGGAATCCGCTTCCGGCGGGAAATCTACGACTGGAACAACGGGAATCGGGTGCTGCAGAAGAATGCCCAGTATGTGGGCCATGCGCTGAAAAATGACCTGTCAAAAATTGAGTGGTGCACTGACTTCCTGGCCTCTCAGGGAACATCCGCCCGAGAGGTGGATATCCTCCGCCGGTCTGCCGCTCACCTCAAGCAGTTTATCAGCCGGACACAGCTCTACTCCGAAAAAATCACACTTCTACCGGAGGGGTGCGATATTCCAGAGCTTCTTCATAGTTTGGCAGAGGAATTCAATGTCTCTGCTGAAAAGAGGGGGAGCGTTCAAATTGATACGTGTGACACTGAGCCGCTGCTTTGCGATCCGGCCCACTTGGAGGAGGTTTTGCGCAATTTAATTGTAAACGGGTTGGATGCTGCGGGCAAGAACGGTAAGGTAGTACTTGCCTATCGGAATCTCTCCCACAAGCGCGGTGCTGTCATTTCCGTGACGGACAATGGACGCGGGATGGACGAGGAGACAATAAAGCAGATTTTTGAACCGTATTACACCACAAAAACGGGAGGAGAAAATCTGGGGTTGGGGCTGTACTACTGCTGGAATGTGATGAGCGCGCACGGCGGCAGTATCCGGGCATCGTCCCAACCCGGGCAGGGAAGCACTTTTTCCCTGCTCTTTCCAGTGAAGCGGAAGAAAAGGAGGACAGGGGATGGAACAAGTCCGAATCATAGTGGTAGAGGATGATCCTGACTTTCAATATTTGATCCAGCAAACTCTGTCTGCGCAGGCGGATCTTGCAGTGGTGTCTTGCTGCAGGGATGGAGAAGATGCTTTCCTTGCCGCCACTCAGGTCGGCCCTCACATTGTGCTGATGGACCTGGCGCTGCCAGCAGACCCCATGGAGGGAGTGCTGGCAGCCCGCCGCATCCGGCTGGCCACCAAGGCAAAGGTGATTTTGTTAACCTCTTATGAGGACCCGGCTACCGTGGTGCAGGCCAGCGTAAAAGCCTTTGCCTCCGCCTATGTGCTGAAAAGTCAATTTCCTCTCCTGCTGCCGACCATCCGGGAAACGGCCCAAGGAGTGACACCCCAGGCTCATTTGATTTGCTCCGCGCTTCTGCAAAGTCTGACTCCGGCTGAGATGGCTGTGTTTCAGTACATGCTGGGTACCGCGGTCACCCTCCGTTCCTCTGAAAAAACCATTGCCAACCAGCAGACCAGCATACTGCACAAACTGGGCCTTCAGAATAAACAGCAACTGCGCCATGTGTTTTCTGCCTACTTCCCCCGGTCCATTGAGTCCAAAGAGCGGCTTCGTCAAGAAACATAGGAACGGCCCCCACCCGATGGGTGGGGGCCGTTCCTATGTTTCTTGGGAACAAAAGGCAAAGGGGCAATGATATAATAATTTCAATTATACGCCATCTGTGGGGATATTGACCGCGCGCAATCGGAGGGGAAATGCATTGGACCTTGGCCCAGTTGTTCATGGTATAACGGTGGCAGAGGAAAAGGATACGAAAGGAGACCCTATCATGAAACATATGTTGAGATCGGCCGGCTGTGTCGTGTTCGCTCTGCTGCTCCTCAGTATGTCTCTATCAGCATTCGCAGCAGACGGTCCTGCCTATTATGACTGTCTCGTCCGGGTATACGGTGTAGATGCGGAGGCGGAGAATATCGTGTCTGCCGGTATCGGCGTTCAGGTTCAGGCCGGTGACGGGAGCGAGGACACGTGGGCTGTAGCCAGCTATGATGTGACAGACGGTGCCACCTATTATGCAGTGACCGACGCAAAGGACACCGACAGCAGCACCGTAGCAGAGCTGATCGCTTCAGATGCGGACAGCGGCATCGCGGTGTTCCGCTTGGACAGCCGAATTGAATCCTGTACTGCGCCGTCCCTGGCAACCTTGGACGGTATTAGCACGAAAGATACCCTGGCCGTTGTGGGCCTTGGGAAAAAGGGTGACTCCAATTATTTCTTTTCCCGTGGCGTCCGCATTACGGATCTGACCACACAGAAAGGCTACACCGTCCTCTCTCTGGAGGATGGAGGTGATGCTTCCCTGAGTGAATATGCCATCTACCCGATCGGCGTTCTCATGACCAATGACGATAAAGTGATTGGATTTTACACCGGCAGCTACCGAGCCCTTCCATCAGGCTATATCATGCCGTCGGCAGATGGGATCGGCACGTTGGATACAGGGAATACGGGCGGGGGACAAACTCCGTCCACTGGGGACAACACAGGCGGTACGCCGGATAACGGTTCGTCCGGGGCGCCGGAAGATTCCTCCGGAAGCGTCTCTTTCAGCACGGTGGAGACTCCAAACGATGTGAAGGAATTGGTGGAACAAGCCAAATCGGAACGCAGATGGGCTGATATCCTTCGCACGATCCTGGTCGTGACAGCAGTGGCTGCCGCAGGCGGCATCATCACGTTTGCCCTGCTGAAAAGCCGGAAGATCCGTGAGTCAGCTGCCGTGGCAAAGTCGGCTCCGGAACACATTCGGCCGGTGCAGCCTATGGGCAAGACCGAGTATGTGGGACCTTATGAGTACAGAGAGGAGGCCTCTGCCCTCCCAAGGTTCCGGGTAGTACCGCTGCCGGGAACCCAGGGAGACGCGCGTGAGATTCCGTCTCAGGGGCTCACCTTTGGCCGGGATCCTGCCTGTGCTATCTCCTTCCCGCCGGAT
Organism: Dysosmobacter sp. Phy; assembly: GCF_054476235.1. Taxonomy (NCBI): domain Bacteria; kingdom Bacillati; phylum Bacillota; class Clostridia; order Eubacteriales; family Oscillospiraceae; genus Dysosmobacter; species Dysosmobacter sp. Phy. Next base: position 169,814 of record NZ_CM136997.1, on the reverse strand, counting down.
ACCGGCGGTGTCAGCAGTCATCACTGTTCCCTGACCTGGAGCGGCGGAACTTTGCGGTTGACGGACCTGGGTTCCTCGTTCGGCACCCTGCTGGAGGACGGAAAAAAGCTGTCCGGGACCTCCGCGGACATAAAGGCAGGGATATGCTTTTATCTGGGTTCCAGGAAAATTGGCTTCCGCGTGGAAGAAGAGACCTGACACGGCGCTGCCGTAGGATGACAAAGGAGGAGAGACAATGAAAAAGAAACACTCTATTTCCATAATTTTGGCTCTTTTGCTGTGTACCCTGATGGCTTTTCCAGCCCAAGCGGCGGAAAAGAGTGCCGTGTCCCAGGCCCGAAACGGCGTGGTGCGCATTCTGTCCGTCCAGCCGGACGGCTCAGCAAATGTCGGTTCCGGCTTCGCGGTGGGCGAGGCGGGAAAGGCCTCTTCTGTTTTTGTGACCAACCAGCATGTGACAGCAGGAGCAGAGGCGGTATACATCCTGCTGGATGACGAGTGGAATGCTTCACCGGAGCCGGAGACCAGTTTTCAGCTGGATGCAGAGCATTCCGTGCGCTGTGATGTGGTTTATGAGTCCGGCGGATATCCGGACTACGCCATTCTGCGGGCAGAGCGGGTGGTGACGGAGCGGGTGGCCCTTTCGCTGATGCCCGCCGGCCTGGCGGAGCCGGGAGAACCGATCTATGCATTGGGCTTTCCGGGCGCCAGCGACCAGGTGACCAATGACTACAATGCCGTGGTGGATGCCGTCACGGTAACCACAGGTACCATCTCCCGTATGGCACACATGGAGGAAACCGACACCGATGTCATCCAAATCGACGCGACGATCAATCACGGAAACTCCGGCGGCCCGCTGATCACCGAGGAGGGATATGTCATAGGCCTGAATACCTATGGCATGCAGGAAAACATCTTTCTGGCGGTTCAGGTGGATTATGTGATCAGCCGTCTGGACAACCTCATTGAAATCGGCGTCCTCCACGATTTTACCTACACACTCGTTACCGACCGGGAGGGCAGCGTCAGCCTGCTGCCTACCGTGCTGATTTGTCTGGCGGTGGTCGCCGCGGCTGCGGTGGCGGCGCTGGTGATCCTCCGCGGAGGAAAAGGTGCGGTTTCGGTTCATAAGGTCAGCACCAAGACGACCAGAGGCGCAGCAGCGAATTCCGGTCCCATTCAGAATGCCGCCTATCCGAAAACCGCTCCTGCGGACGTCTTTCCCAAGACCGCTCCTGCGGACCCAATCGGAAGAACCATGCCGGCGGACGTTCTTCCTCAACTGCGTCTGGTGGGCACTGAGGGCATCTTTGCAGGCCGCCGTTTCGCAGTGGAAGGTGCTCTCCGACTGGGACGGCTGCCCGACCAGAACGACCTGGTCTTTCCGGCTGACACCACAGGCGTCAGTGGCCGACACTGTGTAGTGCGGCTGACCGACGGCGGCGCCACGCTCACCGACTTGGGCTCCTCCTTTGGTACATTCCTGAGCGACGGTACGCGCCTGCAACCGAATCAGCCGGTGGAACTGAAGGTGGGCGACAGCTTCACCCTTGGCTCTCAAAAGCAGCGATTCACCCTGGAGGCCAAGGTGTAAACACCCCTTGGAATACACTGCGGCCGGGGATTGTGCTCAACAGACGCTACCGAGTAGAAGAGTTCCTGACCCGGCAGTCCTCCGCCATGGTTTAAAGAAGCCGCGACCTGATCCCGGGCCGGACGGCGGCGCTGCGGGAGCGGATCAGGGAAACCAGATGGACTGAGGGGATAGTCCTTGTGCTATCCTGCAAATAGAGAGACGGAAATCAGATGGATTGCTGTATTCATGTATTGCAGAGGTGAAAATGATGGAACGCTACTGCCCTTACTGTATGGAGCCCCTGGCAGCAGAACGTCCCTGCCCCCATTGCGGAAAAGACCCGAAGGAGTACACCCCTTCCGTACACCATCTGCCGCCGGGCACCCTTCTTCAAGGGAGATACCGGATCGGGCGTGTTCTGGGAGAGGGCGGCTTCGGTATTACCTACCTGGGTTTGGACGAGAATTTGGGACGTCTGGTGGCAGTAAAGGAATATTTCCCCACTTCCTTTGTCCTGCGGGAGAACTCCGTCTCCCTAGGGGTGACCTGCTACACCAGCCAAGGGCAGGACTTTTATAAAAAGGGGCGGGAGCAGTTTCTGCAGGAGGCCAGAACCATGGCCCGGCTGGACAAAGCGCGGGAGATCGTCCGTGTAATGGACTTTTTCTCTGCCAACAACACAGCCTATCTGGTGATGGAATTTCTGGAGGGAGAAACCTTGAAGGAGCTGGTGGCCCGCCGGGGACCTATCCCGGCGGAGGAGCTGCTGGACCTGATGAGACCGGTGGTGGCCGCCGTGGGGACCATGCATCGGGCGGGAATCCTCCACCGTGACGTGAGTCCTGACAATGTGATGGTGCTGAAGGACGGCGGCGTGAAGCTGATGGACTTTGGCTGTGCCCGGGAGCTGGAGGGGGGGCGCACCATGACAGTGGTGCTCAAGCACGGTTTTGCCCCTCTGGAGCAGTACACGGGCCGCGGTCAGGGGCCCTGGAGCGATGTATACAGTCTCAGCGCCACTCTGTACTACTGCCTGACCGGGAAGGTCCCGCCCAGAGCGGTGGAGCGGAGCGGAGAGGCGGATGAGCTGACAGCGCCCACCTCTCTGGGCACGGTTTTGACGCCCGAGCAGGAGCGTGCCCTGCTCAAAGGGCTGGCTGTCCGAACCCGGGACCGCTGGCAGAGTGCGGAGGAATTTTACGGTGCGCTGTACGGCGTAAAGCCAGACGGCAGCGCCTGGGAGGAGCCGACGGCTGAAGAGATAGAAGCGAGCAGGACGGAGTATGTGGCCCAGAAGGACGAATTAGAATCCAAGGACAACCTGGAACAGCGGAAAGAAGAGCCCGCTGCACGCCGGAAGAGCATGCCCAGGTATGCCAAGGTGGGGATCGGCGCGGCAGCCTGCCTGGCGGCGGTCGGCGTATCCCTGGCGGCGCTGGGCGGGATGCCGGTGTCGCCCTCCCTGCCGGATGCCGGCGGCGGGCAGCCTGTCTTTGGCGGGGATGCAAGCGAGGTCCAGACCGTGGGAACGGAGGACCAGGCAGAGGATGCGGAGGAGGCCGGCACCCTTCCCATGCTGCCGGGAAACGAGACGGAGCAGGAGCCGGAGGAGCCCGGCGGACAGACGGAGCAGGATCCTGAGCCTGCGGAGGTCCGGCCGGGGCAGAACGGGACCGCATCGTCCTCTGCGGCAGAGGAACAGCCCTCCGGGCAGACCAGTACAGGCAGCCCGCCGGCGGCCCAGACCCAGACGTCCGAGCTGACGGCAGAGGAGCTTTTCAACGTCGGCGTGGATGCCTATATGGCCGATGATTATGATACGGCTGTGGTGCGGCTGCGCCAGGCAGATGACAAAGGGCATCCGGATGCCGCAGACTGGCTCTCCATGGCAGGGAGCGAGTATTGGGAGGAGCGAAGAGATCTGGATTCTGCCCTGAGCGTTCTAAACGACGCTCACCAGCGGGGTAGTACCCGGGCATCCGGCGACATGTGCGCCATTGCCTATGATTTTTATTCGGAGGAAGATTTCCGGCAGGCCCTGCAGATTTATCAGACAGCGGCGGATCTGGGAAACGGTGGAGCGATGTACAGCCTGTATCTGCTCTATTTATATGGCAACGGGGTGGCCCAGAGTGACGCCACGGCATTTTCCTGGGCGATGAAGTCGGCACAGGCGGGGGATTCCAACGGATACATGGCGGTCGGCACCTGCTATCTCAACGGCAGAGGTGTGGGACAAAACCGGGATGAGGCCCGAAAGTGGTTCCAGAAAGGCGCGGATGCGGGTAACACGTCCTGTCAATATTATCTCGATCAGATGGACCAGGGCAGCATGTGACCGTACATGTGGCGGTAAGTAACTAGGAGAGGTGAGTGAGATGGAGCGGATCTGTCCCTACTGTATGCATATCCTGTCGGAGGAAACAAGTTGCCCCGGTTGCGGGAAGAAACCGGGAGCCTACCGGCCCTCGTCCCACCACTTTCCTCCCGGTACACGGCTCCATGACCGGTATCTTCTGGGCCGGGTGCTGGGGGAGGGAGGCTTCGGCATCACCTACCTTGGGCTGGATACGGAGCTGGAGCGGCGTGTGGCGGTGAAGGAGTACTTCCCCACTGCTTTCGTCAAACGGGAGGCATCTCTCACCTTCGATGTAACCTGTTACACCGATGCCGGACAGTCCTGTTATGAAAAGGGCCGGGAGCAGTTCCTAAAAGAGGCCAGAACTATGGCCAAGCTGGAGAATATCCCGGAGATCGTTCGGGTTTTGGACTTCTTCCAGGCAAACAATACCGCCTATATCGTGATGGAGTTTCTGGAGGGGGAGACGCTGAAGGATCGCACCGCCCGGCTGGGGCGGATCCCATCGGGTGAGCTGCTGGAGCTGCTGCGCCCGGTCATGGGAGCCATGGAAACCATGCACCAGGCAGGGATCATCCACCGGGACATCAGCCCCGACAACCTGATGTGCCTTCCTGACGGCCGGGTGAAGCTGATGGATTTTGGCTGTGCCAAGGATATCGGGGGCGGCAGGACCATGACCGTCACCCTCAAGCAGGGCTTTGCACCTCTGGAGCAGTACACAGGCCACGGTCAAGGCCCCTGGAGCGATCTTTACAGCCTCTGTGCCACCATCTATTACTGCCTCACCGGCCGTGTCCCCCCGGCTGCTCTGGAGCGGGATAAGGACCAGGACCGGGAGCTGGATCCGCTGCTTCCCCTCAACCAGCTGGGCGTAAATCTGACGTCCCGGCAGGAGTGGGCGCTGATCAAGGGAATGGCGCTCCGGACCCGGGACCGATGGCAGACCATCGGGGATCTGTATGGGGCCCTCTACGGTGTCAATCTGGACGGGACGGCCTGGGAGGAGCCCTCCGGACAGGATGGGCGAACCGAAGGAAAAACCGAGTATGTGAAAAGTGAGGAATCCCGCTTTTCCGATGATGCGCAGATAGAGGATACGGTGCCGCCCGCACCCGAGAAAAAGCGGATCTCCAAAAGAGCGCGTGGCGTTATCGCCGCCTGCTGCGCACTGGCAGTCATCACAGCGGCAGCTCTGGGGGGAGGCCTGCTCTCCGCACCGGAGAGCAGCCCCGATCCCGACGGCGGCAGCGTGATCCTGTCGGGAGGGGAACGCGGCGACACCTCCGATATTCCTGCGGAGGAGGGTCTCCTTTCCCAGGATGAGGTGCAGTCTGCAGGCGGTCTTCTGCCCGGCATTTCAGAGGACGCTCAGGAACAGGAGGGGGAAGAGTCCAAGGAGGGAGACCCCTCCGCCGATGAAGGGGAGACCGGATCTGCCGATACAACGCCGGACACCAAGCCCACGCAGCAACAGAGCCAGCCCACTCAGCAGACCGCTCCTCCGGCCCAGACGGAGCCGGAAAAAACCTCGACGCCCACCAAGGCAGAACTGGAGAGCCAGGCGAAAACTGCGGCGGCGGAGGGCCGGTACAGCAATGCGGCAGACCTCTACCGGCAGATGAAGGAACTGGGCTATATTTCCGGCAGCAAACTGGCCGTCTGCCTGACAGAAGTGGCTGGAGATGCGGAGTCGGAATGGTACGATACCGCCTACGGAGACAACAGCTCTCCCCTGATCAAGGCGGCCTATGACCTCTATGTGGAGGCGGCCAATATGGGCAACAAGGAGGCCATGGCTGCTGTGGCCTACTGCTACGACTATGGACACTATGTCAGTCAGGACAGCGGAAAGGCCTGCCAGTGGTGGACCAAGCTGGCCAACACCGGGGACGGTCCGGCCTGCTATTTTGTAGCTCAGTACTACGCAGACGGCAATGGTGTTCCGCAGAGTACCCAGACGGCTATTGAATGGCTCAACAAATGCTTGGAATATGGTGCCGGATATGTGGAAAGCGACGCCCAGGCCCTGCTCCATGAACTGCAGGGCGGATGAGGAGAAACGGGAGGAATACCAATGGAACGCATCTGTCCCTATTGCGTGCACCATTTGAAAGAGGATGGGAGCTGTCCCTGCTGTGGAAGGAACGCGGCGGGGTACCGGCCCGCCAGCCACCATCTCCCGCCGGGCAGTATTTTGCAAGGCCGCTATGTGGTAGGCCGGTTGCTGGGAGAAGGTGGTTTCGGCATCACCTACCTGGGAATGGACGCCAATCTGGAGCGGCGGGTGGCAGTGAAGGAGTACTTCCCTACCCGTCTGGTCAGCCGTGAGACCACCCTCTCCCTCAGCGTCACCTGTTATACCCAGAACTACCAGAATGCCTATGATAAGGGGCGGTCCCAGTTTCTCAAAGAGGCCCGGACCATGGCCAGATTGGAAAATATCCCGGAGATTGTCCAGGTGCTGGACCATTTTCAAGACAACAACACTGCCTACATCGTGATGGAGTTCCTGGAGGGAGAAACGCTGAAGGACCGCACCGCCCGGCTGGGGCAGATCCCATCGGGCGAGCTGCTGGAGCTGCTGCGCCCGGTCATGCGGGCCATGGAGGCCATGCACCAGGCGGGAATCATTCACCGGGACATCAGTCCCGATAACCTGATGTGCCTTCCCGGCGGCAAAGTAAAGCTGATGGACTTCGGCTGTGCCAAGGAGATCCAGGGACAGCCTACTCAGACTGTGACGCTGAAGCACGGCTTTGCCCCCCGGGAGCAGTATGTGGGCCGGGGACAGGGGGCGTGGAGCGATGTGTACGCCCTGTGCGCCACGATCTACTACTGCCTGACCGGCAAGGTCCCGCCCCGGTCGGTGGAGCGGCAGGACGGCGATCAGGACGCCCTGACGCCGCCCACCCAGTTGGGCGCTGAGCTGACAGAGCAGCAGGAACGGGCACTGGTAAAAGGTCTTGCCGTTCGGGCCCAAAACCGCTGGCAGAGCATGTCGCAGCTGTACGGGGCGCTGTATGGCGTCACGCTGGAGGGACAGCCCTGGCACGAGGATGATGAACCGTCTGAGGATTCGGGACACACGGAATTTTTTCATCAGCAAAAAGAGAAAACGGATTCGGACGGCGGTGCTGCCGGAGAAGCAGCCTCCGGCAATGCCCGGCGGTATGGCAGAAAATTCTCACGCGGGATGATCGCTGCGATGACTGCGGTGATCTGTGCGGGGATCACCTTGGCGGTGGCCCTGCCTTTGATGGGCAGCCAGAGAGCCGCTTTGCCGGCAGGAGTTGAGCAGCAGGGGGGCAATCAGGTCAATTCACAGACCGCCGGACAGACGAACATATCGGAAGAGGTCCCGGGGGATAGTTTGGCGATGCCGCAGCAGGAAGAGATCCTTTCTGATGCGGCGGAGCCTTCGGAATCAGAACCATCTCAGCCGGAACAGAATGTCCCGCCGCCGGCATCCAATAATCAGACGATGCCGCAGGAGCCTGCGCCTGCAAAGCCCCCCCAACAGGCCGAACCTAAGCCAACCGCTCAGCCGACGCAGGCAGAACTCACGGCTCAGGCGGAGAACTATGCCGCTAACGGTCAGTATACCCAGGCCGCCGACGCATACCGACAGATGCACACGCTGGAATATCTCTCTGGAGGGGAGCTGGGGGAACAGCTGTGTAGCTTGGGCAATGACGCCCAGGAGGACCGCGAATATGAGATGGCCGCCCAGCTCTACCAGCAGGCTGCGGACCTGGGCAACGCACTGGGCAAGCGGCTGCTATCCGTCTGCTACGAGTTCGGCACCGGGGTACCCCAGAGCCATGAGAAGGCATTTCAGCTGAATCTGGAGCTGGCTCGGGAAAATTACGGAGCCTCGGTGTACTACGACGTGGCCGCAGCCTACACAGATGGTGTGGGGACGGCCCGGGACCCAGAACAGGCCATCTATTGGTGGAATCGGTATCTGGACACCGACGATCCCAAAGACACCACCCGTGCAAAGATCCAGGATAAAATTGCCGCGCTGGAAGCCGAGTGTTAAAAAAACGGGCGGGGAAACCTTCCCCGCCCGTTTGGCTTATTCACGAACCAGCACAAAGGCCTGCGCGCCTCCGGCCAGAGCCAGGGACTGTCCCGGCAGGAGGGGCGAGGGGCAGCCCGGCGAAAGGTCTCTCCCCCCTGCGGCGGTACCATACCGTGAGTGGAGGTCAGTGATGAGCACACTTCCCCACACCAACTCCACCCGGCAGTGGCGGCGACTCACGCCCCGGGTATCCGGCGGAAAGATCAGCTGGCACAGATCCGGCTGCCGCCCAAGTGTGAGCGGCGGGGCCAAGGGAAGCGTTTTTCCGGCAAACACCCCCGCAGTTCCCCGGAAGCACAGGCCGGGCCGGACCCGGGCGTTCACCTCCTCCTCTGCCTCCCTCAGAGCAGGCAAAAGAGCGTCTCTGTCCGGGAAGCGGCGGGTGGGCTCCAGCCGCAGCCCCCGGTCCAGCAGGCGGAACAAGGCCTCCTCTCCGGCAGGGCAGGCTTCTGCAGCCAGCGTCCGGAGGACAGCGCGGCGGTCTGACGGGCCTGTCCTTTCCGGCATTTCCTTTCCAGACAGCAGGCGGACCAGCAGCGCGCACAGCCGGTAGACGGCCCCCGTCTCCTCAGGCGAGGCAGTTCTCCGCAGTTGTTCCTCCGGGGGCTGTGGCAGTGGGAAATAGTCCCGGAGGGTCCCGGCAGGCAATGCAGCCAGTGCAGCTGTCAAAGGGACGGCCTGCCACAGGGGGAGCGCATTTCCCTCCGAAGCGGTCAGGAGCAGAGCACGCATCTCATCGGGGTATGTGGTTTTGGGAAACACGGCGCCACCTCCCTGTGGATTTTTGATAGATTCAGTATACGGTATCGGGGTCAAAAGGACAAGACATTTGGCGGAAACGGAGGAATACGCCATGCGCATCGAGCTTACCGAGCAATCCGGCCTGGAGGTGAACCGGCTGTCAGCGGCGGATATGACGCCCGCCATGGCGGCCCAGTATCTGGCGGGAAAGATCCGCCTGAGAGGCTTTTGGGACACCCTGCGGAGTCTGTATCCAGCCGGTGATCTGAGAGACCGGGTGACGGAGGCGCTGTGCCAGCCGGGAGATGATCCCAAATCGGTGGCCCGGCGGGTCCGCAACTGGGAGCAGGGGAAAAACGCGCCCACCGACCGGGAGGACCTGTTCCGCATAGCCTTCGGCCTGGAATTGGATGAAGAACAGACCTCTGTTTTACTGGGAATGTGTACGGATTATGGCATCCACTACCGAAACGGCAGAGAGCTGACCTACGCCTACTGCCTGCGGAAGGGGACCTCCTATCGCCAGGCCGTCAGCCTTTACCATTCCTTGCCTGATCCGGAGCGGCATCCGACCAGAGAACGGCGGGGGATGGAGGATACCCGGCAGATGGTGTCCATCTTCTCCGATGTTCGGGACGACGGGGAATTTTCCCGGCTGTACGAGTCCTATCTGGGCGCCTTCGGTACCCTCCACCGGCGGGCCTGGGACTATTTTGACCGATATTTTCGGGCCCTTTTGTCCCCCGGTGCGGGGGAAGAGCGCTACTCTATTCAGCGGGCCATGGACACCTACCTGACTTTGCACATGCCCTCTGGAAGCCGCCGCCGGGACCTGACCTTAATCCAACGGATGCTGAAGCAGGGCTGGCCCAATGCCACCAAGCTGAAAAACATCTGTGCCCGAAGAGAGGATGTGCCAAGAAAACTGCTGCTGTTGCTGTACCTGGTGACGGAGAACGTGGTGGACGGCAGCTATGACGAACTGGATGAGGACTATCTTTCGCCCGAGGAGCTGTTTGAGGAGCACTGGTGGCGGGTGAATCTGATGCTGCAGGACTGCGGGATGCCCACCCTGGACCCCCGGAACGCCTATGATTGGCTGGTGCTCTACTCCCTCAACAGCGCCCTGCGGCAGGATGAGGCTATGGGGGAGCGGATGGAGGCGGTGCTGGCCGTTTTGTTTCCCGAAGAGAGAGGGGAAACCATCTGAACCGAGACCGCGCCGCCCATGATATGGTTGAAGCAGCCAATGTATTCCCGCGGCACAAGGCAAAGGAGGTCCGGATTATGACAGATCAGATCCTGTACAGCAGTGCGAAGAAGGCTGCTGTACTCGCCCAGTATGAAGCGGCAGAAGATACGCAAGATCCCGGCGCTGACGTATCTTTAACAACACCTGACGGGGAAGAAGCCGTCTCCGCCGGTGCCGGAGGGATGGAATCCGGAGAGGCTGAAACAGCACAGCCGGAAGTCGGCCCGGCATCCTCCCAGGAGGAGGCAAGCCAGGCGGAGAGCGGCGAGACCGAGGATGGAGATGCGGTGCAGGAGCAGCCCCCGGCCGCCCCTCAGAAGCCTGCCGAAACCGACATCTCCTCTCCTCAGAACGGAGGCCATCAGGAGGATCGGGAGCCTCTGCCCGGAGAGGAGCCTTTGCCTGAGAAGGTTGGATTCGCCGAGAAAGAAACTGCGGCGGGTCAGGAAGGTCAGATTCTATTTTCAGAAACCCAGGTGGTTGCGCCTCCCGCTGCATCACCCGGTGCCGGTGCTCTGCTGCCCGTTTCCTTCAGCGTGCTTGTGACCTTGGGAATAACGGTGCTTTTGCTGTGGATGCGGCACAGACATCCTGGCGGGAGCGCCCGGCGGACGTCCGTCGGCGGTGGACTCCGCACTGCCAGCGTCCACGAGTTGGGAGCCCGGGACGAACAGCAGGATGCGTTCTGTATTGCCGGCCTGGAGGCGCCGGAGGGCGGCGTGCTGGCAGCGGTAGCGGATGGTATGGGCGGTCTGGTGGACAGCGGTCAGGTGAGCCGGAGCCTTGTCGATGCGCTTGGAAAAGGTTTCACTCCGAGTGATGAGGCGACTCCCGCCAGGCGGCTCCAGCTTCTGTTCCGGCAAGCGCTGGAGCAGGTGGAGGATCTGCAGAAGGGACAGACGGCTCAGAGCGGCTCTACCCTGGTGATGGGGCTGATCCAGGGAAACGGACTCTCCTGGCTCAGTGTGGGAGACAGCCGGATCTATCTGTGGCGCAGCGGCGGGCTGATCCAGCTCAACCGGGACCATGACTTTTTCCACGACTTGACCCTGCTTGCCCTGCAGGGAGACATGACCCTGCAGGAGGCGGACCAGGATCCCCGCCGGGAAAATCTGACTAGCTTTATCGGGAGAGGCTTTCCGCGAAAGGTGGAGTGGAACCCGGAGCCAGTATCCCTCTGTGCCGGGGATAAGGTGGTGCTTGTGAGTGACGGTATCTATCGGGCGCTGTCACAGGAGGAAATGGCCAGGTGTCTGCAAGGAGATGCATCCAGAGCGGCCCGCGCCCTGCGGGCGGCGGTGACAAAAAAGGATTTGCCTCAACAGGATAATTTTACCGCAATCATTTTGGAAAAAGTATGAGTGGATCTCGTTCAGATTGCAGAGACGGCTCATGCAATGTTCGAACAACGATCATAACATTGTATCAATAGGCAGCACAGAGTGGCACTGTCATCGATATTAAGATGGCAGTGCCACGCAGGTACCAACTGCGCACAATACTTAATGATCTCTTGTTGAAAAGGCGGGAGTCGGAAGACATTTCCGACTCCCGTTTTTTCTATGCACTGTGCTTCCAAAAACAGCGGATCCTTATGCCTTTGTTAACCGTGGACTGAGATCACCCCAAAAAATGGAGGAGGGGCACCATAGAGGCCCCTCCTCTACTCTGTTCCCCCACCCCTTTGTCCACGTTTTCAGCCACGGTTCCGCTCGGAGAACACAGAGAAAATCCGCCTGAAGAGCGCTAAAGAATAAGCATAATGAAGAAAGAATCATTGTAAAACATAAAAGATAATCCGCCTCTTTGCGTGCGGCGGCGCAGATCCTTGGTGTTTCGGCACGCCGAGGTGGAGCCTTACGATCCTCAGAGCTGCAGAAAGCCCCCGGCGCCTCCTGAGGAGCCGGGAGCTTTCCTGTGTCTAAATGAGAGATTTTATCCGTTCATGGTTTCCACGAATCGCTGCAGGATCGTGGCTACTTGCGCCCGGGTGGCCGGGCCCTGGGGATCCAGAGTGCCCTGGGCAGTGCCGCCGATGATGCCATGCATGGTCATCCAGCACATGGCATCATAGGCATAGCCGGACACCTGGCTGGCGTCGGGGTAGTCCAGCAGGAAGGCCCACTGGCCGGCGAAGCCTTGGCCGCGGCTCACGGCATAGCGGTACAGCATGGATGCCAGCTGCTGCCGGGAGATGGAGCCGGTGGGATCGGAGCCGTCGGAGATGCCGCTGTCCACTGCCCAGGCCTTGGCCGCGGCCATATCAGCAGGGGTGTCGCCGTCCATCCGGGCCAGGATCATCCACACCTGCTGGCGATTGGTGGTGCCGGCGGGGTTGAAGGTGGTCTGGGTGGTTCCGGTGAACAGTTCCCGGCTGGTGGTGAAAGCGATGGCATCCGCGGCCCAGTAGGAAGCGTTCACATCGGAGAAGGTCTTGCTGTTGTCCACGATCTTCACCGTGTCACCATCGCCCAGGGTGGCGGTTACGCCATTTTCTGTGGTGAGAGTGGTCTTGATGACCTCCTCGCTGCCTCCCTCCTTCACCAGCACGGCCACGGTGCCGGGGGTGACGTCTGCCACGGGGATCTCCACCTTGGCAGATGTACCTGTGGGTAGGTCCACAGTGACGGTGGGGGCGTTGTCCCGATCAGTGGTGACAGGCAGCTCCGGCATAGGCAGGGCTATGGCCTCGCCGGTTTGGGCGGCCTCCTCAACGGCCTTGAGAGGCAGGGTCACGCTGGCCGCCACCGTGCCGTCCTCACTGACGGTGGTAACGGAGCCGGAGCCGTCGGTGTTGGCCACGGTGGTCTCGCTGGAGCCGTCAGGCTGTTTCACAGTCTCCGTCTGGTTGCCGGCCTTGTCGGTGACGGTAGTAGTCACGGTGCCGTCGGGCTGGGACTCCACTACTTTCTGGGAGCCGTCGGGGTTTTTGGTGGTTTCGGTGACGGTTCCGTTGGGCCGGGTAACGGTAGTTGTGGTGGAGCCGTTGGGATTGACGGTGGTCTCTGTCTTGTTGCCGGTAGAGGAGGATCCTCCACCGGAGCTGCTGCTTCCTCCGGAGTGGCCGGGATCTTCCGGCTCATCCGGGATCACCGGTTCGTCCATGGCCTCGTCATAGTATGTAGCCACCACTTCCAGCTGGTAGAGCTGCTCAGCCCAGCGCTCGATGTCATTGGTATGGTCCATCCAACTCTCGGCGCCGGTGATCCAGGTGACGGTATCCACCGTCTGGCTGGGCCAGTAGGTGTCTTTCAGTTCCAGAGCCTTGGCATCCAGCAGCAGCCGGAAGATGCTTTCGCCGGGATGGGCATAGTCGATGCGCTCATTGAGGTAGAAGTTGAAGTATGCATACCGGGCGGTGTATTCGCTTTCCAGTATGATGCCCAGCGTATCCATTGCCAGCTGCATCTTTTCCACAATGGCGTTCATCTTATCGTAGATACCCTTGATTTCGTGGGCGCTGACCGCGATGGACTGGACCTCTTCCAGATAGGCCTGGATCGTAGCGGAAGTGGTCTCGTTCACGATGGAGGTGAACTCCGGAAATTTTTCGATGCTGCGAAACGCCTCCTTGACGGAGCTGAACACCTTGTTTACTCCGTATTCCCGGAGCGCATCGCCTCCGGTGACTCCGGCGCCCTCCAGTTTTTCCCACATCAGGTCTGTCATCTCCTGGGTCAGGAAGCCCAGTTTTTCGCTGCTCTCTTTCACATAGCCGTTCAGCCGGGCGCGCACCCACTGGCACATGGAGAGGATCCAGATCCGCAGTTCCTCCAGAGTCCCGTCGAAATCATCCAGATCTCCCCGCAGGATGCGGTAGTACATATCGTCGGAGGCGGGGTCATTCTTCGTGTTGAAGATAAATTTCCAGAAGTTTAAAGCGTCGGCCTCCATGCTCAGCTCCGGAGATGGGTCCTCAAACGGCGGCAGGGCCGCGCAGAACACGCCCATCTCCGTCAGGTTGAAATCGCCGGAGAAGAGTTTGAATTTTGTGATATTCCGGGTGGAGACGTTGGCGGTCAGACCGTCGGCTGCCAATTGACCTTCCAGAATGTTGCACATAAACAGGAGCGGCAGGTCCTCCTCAAGATGAATGACGTACCGGTAGACCAGTACCTGTCCCGGTTCCAGCGGATTCACCTGCGTGGTCCGGACCACCTCGGTGCCGTCGGCCTCCCGCACGGCGATCTCCGAGGGCGTATAGTCCCCAAGGGTGATCTGCGGCAGATTCACGGTGCCTCCGCTGCCGGAGAGCTCCAGATCCACATAAATGGTCCGATCCAGCATGGTGTTGGACACGAACATGTTCAGATTGAGTTCACTGGCCTGGCGCACCTCGATGCTGCTCTCCGACTGGAAGTCCGCGTGGATGGGCAGCCCGAAGCCGTCCAGGGTCCCGTTGAAGGAGGCTTCCAGCTGATAGGTCCCGGCCCGATCACCCCGGAGGATCCATCTGGCTGTGGCGCTGGTCTGCCCGGGGATCGTGCCTGCCGGATTCCCCGGAGAGGTGAGGATCTCCGAAGCCTGCTCAGCACTTTCCGCCGTGGGGATCAGGGTCAGGCCGTCGGGGATGTCCAGTTCGGCGGTGCAGCCGGTGAAAGAGAAGCTCTTCCCGGCCTGGTTGAGGACGGTCAGCTCCGCTTCAAAAAACTGCTTGAGCGTGGAGACCGTTCCGGGCAGGCGCAACACGGTCACATAGGAGATGGTTTCCACCGTGGACGGCTGTCCCGGTTCGTCCGGTTCCTCTTTCACCTGAACGACATGGGGGCGGATGGTATAGTCGGAGTCTCCCACCGTCACTGTCTCCACCGGGATCTCCGGGCCCACGAAGCCGGCGGCGTCATTGAGGTAGTATGTGTACTGTGTCAGATTCCCGCCGATGTTGATCTGGGCGGCAAATTTATAGACATTCTGGTTTTCCGGCGCGCTGGTGTCGATGCCCAGATCCTTGATCTCCCCATAGGTCAGCTCCGAACTGGTGAGGGTTCCGGTGACCAGGGGGGCCGCCTCCAGACGGAGGGTGACCTCTGTTTCGTAGCCGTGGACCAGGGTGACGCTCTTGGCCCCGGGCAGATAGTCCGAAGCATAGGCGCCAATCTCCACCGCGCCGCTGTCGGCTGTGTGGAAGGAGACCTGACCGCTGCTGTCGGTATAGTAGGAGGTGTTGGCACCGCCCAGATCGTAGACCACCTGGGCGGAGCGCAGAGGCGTACCGGCCTGGTCCAGCACGGTCACCGTCACCGGGGTACTGTCCGCCGCTGCCGTGACCGTGACGGTCTGGGTCTTGACCGTCTTGTTCCCGGCGCTGTCCTGCAGGGTCAGCGTCACCGTATAGGTCCCGCCAGCGGCATAGGTGTGGGTGACGGATTTTCCGGAGGCGGTCTTGCCGTCGCCGAAGTCCCAGGCGTAGGAGATGATGCCACGGTCGTCACTGCTGCCGGCGGCGCTGAAGGAGAGCGCGTCCCCCTGGAAAGCGGCCTCCGGCGCGGTGAGTACCGCCGTGGGGGCCTGGGTATCAACGGGGGCCTGGGGCGTTACGGCGTTCGAGACGGCGGGCGTCTCATTTCCGTAGTGATCCGTGGCGGTTACGCGGTACGTATAGCTCTGACCGCACTGGGACCAGGAGAGCTTGTCGGTGAAGGTGTAATCGGTCTGTCCGCTTTGGGCGCTGACAGAGCCGATCCGGGTGGAGGAGCCGCTGCTGCTGATCCGATACAGGTAGAAGCCCGCCAGGTCCTTCTCACCGCCGGAGGTCCAGGAGAGCTCCACCTGCTGGCTGTCGGCCTGAGAGACCCGGGCGGTCACGTTGACCGCAGCGGGCGGGGTGGCGTCCAGGGTGTAGGAGATCGTCTCACTGTATTCGCTCTCATTGCCGGAGCTGTCCACCGCCATGGCCCGGAAGGAGTAGGTCCCGCTCTCCAGGCCCTCCAGGGTGAAGGAAACGCTGCCGGATTTTTCGGAGAGGGAGAAGTCCTGCGTGTTCCAGGCGGTCTCTCCCTCCTTTTGGCGCTCCACGGTCACATGATCCAGTCTGCTCTCATCGCTGGCGTAGACTTTGATGGTCTGCCGGGGGCCGATGGTGCTGTCCGATGCCGGTGTGATGACCGGAACGGAGGGCGAGGCAGTGTCGTTCCAGGTGGTGGCGGTGACGGTTTCGCCGGGATTGCCCTCATTGCCTGCCGCGTCCACGGCGGAGACATAGAAATAATAGGTCTGCCCCGGCTCCAGACCGGAGGCGGTAAAGCCGTTGGAGGAAGGGCCGCCTCTTCGGGTGAACGTATGATTGTCCGTGCTGCAATAGACCCAGAAGTGATGGATGTTCGCCGCCGTCTCCGGCATATCCCAGGTCAGGGAGATCGTGGTGGAGTTCTTGACTTCCGCCGCCAGGCCGGTGGGCGCTTCCGGGGGCGTGAAGTCCAGAATGTGTTCCACCGTATAAGTGGACTGGTTGCCCGCATAGTCGGTGGCGGTGACGCGCACGGTCAAAATCCCGTCGGAGAGTCCTGTTACCGGCACCGTCCAGGAGAGCGTATCGGAGGTTTTATGGATAGACCTCTCGGAGCCTACGGCCTGCCAGGACAAGCCGTCATCGACGGAGTACTCGCATTTCACCGTGATTTCCGGCCGATTGTCTTTTACAAAGGCGGAGACCTGGAAGTCCGTGTTGTGCACCCCGCCATCCGTCACGGAGATATGGGGAGACTCTGTGTCTTCCAGATAGTGGACAGTGACGGTCTCCGGCAGGTCATCGTTCCAGCCTTCCGCTGCGATGGCGGTCCACTGATCTGGATAGCCGTCGTAATAGATGTCCACCAGGTTTTCACAGCCCCAAAAGGCAAAAGCGTCGACCTTGGTGATTGAGCCGGGGAGATGCACCGCGGTGAGGCTGGTACAGCCGGAAAACATCTCGTTGTCCACCAGCATGGCGTCATTCCGGAAAGTAACCTCCGTCAAATTGGTGCAGTCCTCAAAGGCACCGGAATAGGTGAGATACCCATCCGGGTCATAGTCCGGATCGCTGGCCGGGATCTCCACGGAAGTCAGACCGGTACAACCGGAAAAAGCGTAATACAGGCGGGCTACTGCCGCATCCGGGTCAAAGGTTACTTCCGTCAGTCCGGTGCAGTCGGAGAAGGAGAACTCCATGTCTTTGATGGAGTTGGGAAGTTCGATGGATGTCAGCTCCCGGCAGCCGGCAAAGGCGTAGCACCCCAGACGCTGCACCGTGCTGCCCAGGTCCACGGTCTCGATGGGGTAGAAAATGGAAGTCGGATTGGGCATGCTCCTGGGGCGGTTGTCGCTGTCCAGGCCGAAAGCGCAGTTTCCCACGCTGATGACGCCGTCATTGATGACCACATGGCGGATCTCATCATAATAAAAGGCCCAGGGGGTGTCCGTACCCAGTCCCCAGTCTGCCATCTCACCCGACCCGGTGATGGTTAGGGTGTCCCCTGCCAGGGTCCAGGTCAAATTTGCACCGTAGACGCTCTCATTCTCGTCCTGCCAGGCACCGCAATCGCCGGTCCGGTCGGTATCATAGGGCGCGAACCAGTAGGGGTCCTGTTGGTAGACCGGCCCCCAGGTGTCCGGGCAGTAAAGGCGTCCAGCGAAATACTCTGAGACGAAGTCATTGGTCGTGTCCCGAAATTCCGGAGGCGTCTCTCCCTGGAATACGATCCATTCCAGTGCCGGAAGACCGTCAAAGACGCCCCGTTGGACCAAGGCAACATCCGCAAGGTTCAGCCGCCAGACGTCCCCGGCATAGTCCATCCAGGGAAAGGAGGCTCCTTCCGCCGGCGCAGAAGGCAGGGGGCCGCCGGACAGGGTCAGCACGCCATCATCATAGCTCCAGCCAAGTCCCTCGTATGTGCCGGAGACGGTTTCTCCCGCCGCTTCCTCCGCGGCCGCCGGCGGCATCAGTCCGCCGAAGGGGGTGCATAGCCCCAGCACCAGAGACAGTGCGGTGATCCAGCACCAGATCTTCTTCATATCCATCTCTCCTCCTATGTCGATCAAGGTCTCAAATGTCAGCGCCTGCACCGCTCCGGGCCATCTGCTCCAGCACCTCTGCCGTCTCCCGGGCGCTGAGCACCTGTGGATCGCTGGGCAGATGCGTCACCCACCCGTGGAAGGCCCGGCACAGGTTGGGCTCCCGGATTTGAATGGAGCAGAAGCCGTCCTGCAGGGGGAACCGCTCCGTGGTGAAAAAGCCGATGCCGGAGTGGCGGGAGGTGGTCATACTCAGGTAGTCTGGGAAGCTTCCGGTCTCCAGAATGCGTCCGGTGATGTCACCGCTTCGGATATGCCCGGCCAGGGCCAGCATCAGCTGCCGCCGCTGCTCCGGCGGGAAGGGGGCCACAAAGGCCACGGGGAAATCGTCCAGAGAGCCGGTGGCCTGGAACCGCTCCAGCCCGCTGCGGGTGAAGATGGTGTAGAACTGCTCCGCCGTTCGCAGGCGGCCGAACCGCTTTTGCGCCACCGCCTCCAGCCGGTCGTAGAAGGGGAGCTCCGGCCGCAGGTACCGGCCGATGGTGGCCTCGTCGTAGAACCGGCCGAAGCAGGGTTGGTCCATGACCATGTAGAAGCCGTCTGCATCGGTGGACGCGTCGTAGGACTCCAGGATCTCCACCGGGTCGGCCGTGTACTGGGTCAGGGGGCGGCACCGCTCCAGCAGGGACTGGAAATGGCGGCGGTATTGCTCCACCTGGTCTGTGCCCCGCAGCAGCATGGCCTGGGAGCCGTCCTCCGACAGGCACACCGCGCAGCTGTGGGTCACCAGAAAATAGGGGAAGGGGTCGGTGTACCGGGCGGCGATGCTGTCGTAGTAGTAATAGGGGTGATAGTTCCGCTTGGACAGCAGGCAGATGGGCAGGACCCGGCAGAAGCACTCCAGATTGTGCAGATTGATATCCTCCGCTGCTCCGGAGGCGTCGAAGGCGATGATCTGCCGGACCTGTGCCCCCATGCGGCCGTCCAGATACCGGCGCAGCAGCTCGTCGCTCAGGAAGATGTCCGTGGGCGGGACCGTCAGCTCCACCCGGGCGTCCGGCCGGGTCAGCTCCTGGGAGAGGATCATCCGCAGCAGGGGATGGACGTTGGAGGCGCCGGAGAAGATGGAGCGCGGTCCGGCATAGCCGTCCAGATCCAGCAGCAGGCGGCTCTCCTCAAAGGCGGGAGCGGTGAAGTCCAGCCGAGCCAGGTTGGAAAACAGCCTGCCCACGATCTCCCGGGACTGCCGGAGACCTTCCTTTTCAAACTGGGCGTCGTAATAAGACCGCAGCCGCCTCTCCTCCCCGGGCGTCAGGCGCAGGTGGTAGATCAGATCGTCCAGCGCGGCATAGGGCAGTACCCGCTGCCCCGTCAGCGTTTTGGACAGGGCTGTCCGCTCCACCCCGGACAGCCGGGACAGGGCTGACACGGTCAGCCCCTTGGTCTGCAGCAGATCCCGCAGGTATTGACTGAACAGCTGCATATCGCGCACCTCGCTCAAAGGAAAAATTGTAAGTAATTGTAATATAGCATACCTCCCGCGAAAAGGGTGTGCAAGAACCGTGCGGATTTTCTGCACATGCGCAAGCACATCCTTCTTTGAAGAGACAAACGGCCATATTGGGAGCGGAGAAAGGCTTTGAAATTACCTGAGGGGCGGGGGAGGACGAAACCATTTGGGACCAGCAGCTGAGGGTTGCGGTCCATTGCCGCACCAGCACGAATCAGGAGGAACAAAACTCAAGCATGGAAAACCAGACCGCGTATGATACAGCTTTCATTCAGAGCAATCCTAAGTGGCGGTTCGTGGCTGCCAGGTATCGAGGCTGCACGCGAAAAACCGCCCGGATTATCGGAGGTTTCTGAAAAACTGCCAGAGAGGAGGGATTAGCCTGATCTTCGTCAAGTCGCTTAGCTGCTTTATTAGAAATAATCAGGGAAGCCATGACGTGCTCTGAGCTATACCAAGAGGTGAGATAGATTCCCATAGATCATCTGAAGGAGGTCGGGATTTTTAACTTTTGCACCTTAAGAAAACGGCGCGCAAAGAGTCAAAAGCATTTGGCCGCTTGCAGCATCAAGCTATTTAACGGGACGGGCTGTAGCTGTTAGTTGATCGGCTGCTGACCAATGGAAAGCAGACCTGCGGACAAAACTGACCCGGTGGGAAAGAGATACGCGCGCATATGAGGAAGGATGTACACAACAATCGTACGCATCGCATCAGGGCGTTTGGCTGATGAAACCATTCAGAGGGGCAAAAGTAAAAGCCGGTAAATAGATGTGGGGGAGTTATTTCGGCATATGTTTTTTCGCGGAAGAGTCGATAGCTGAGATGAAAGAGCAGAGGGAGCGTTGGCGGAGGCATTGAGGAATGCGGCCATGAGGTGGTAGAAAACCTGCCCTTAGAAGCAGCTGCTGGCAGGCGTCCTGAAAATGCGGACGAGGTTCCAAAAGAGAAGGACGAATCGCAGTATTCTGAGCAATGGTGAAAAGGTCAATGGGGATTGCTTTCCGAAGAAAAACATATCGGCTGCAAATTTTTGCGGCTTATAAGGAATCAAAAGAGCGGCTGCCTTTGCTGGGAAATCACAACAAATTGGCCCGATAAAAGGGAAAATCTGAAGTAGAAGATGCCAGAACATTTTTCGGATGTGAATAGCAGCTGCAATTACCAGTGGCTTCGCGCTATATGGAAGCGATTTGAGTATAGAGCGCTCAAGGTTGAAATTTGTGCGGTTCAAGCCGGGGACGCATACAACATCATTCCGGAGTCTATGCACATAACGGGTTCTACCCGCAGCTTCAACCGGGAATTGCGTGCAAATCTTCCCAAGCTGATCGAGCAGCGGGTATCCGGAATCACTTCGGCCTATGGCGCATCCTATGATTTCCGCTTTTCTCTGGGCTATGCCTCCGTGTTTAACGATGAAGACCTGACTGCTCGGGTGGAGGAACTAATCAAGACTCACTTTGGGGACGAGCGGGCACATCGGATCGATCCCGTGATGCCCGGCGAGGACTTTTCAGCGTTTTCTGAGCGCTGCCCGGGGGTCTTTGTGGAATTGGGGACAAGGAACGAAGAAAAAGGCTGTTGTGTACAGCATCACAATGCCGGTTATCAAATGGATGAGGACGCATTGCTGTATGGTGTGGAGTATTTTCGCACGTTGATTTTGGACCGCCTGGGAGGGAACGGCTAGTGGACAGCAGTACAATTGAGGTGAAGGCCGTTTCCTGTGCGACTCCGATGACACAGGTCACCGTTCGCCAGCACACGTTTTTTATCGATGAGCCTGTGCAATTCAAGGGGGCGGACTCTGCGCCCAGCCCAGTGGAATACCTTTTGGGGGCCATTGCAGGATGCATTGCAGCCATCGGATGTCAGATTTCCAGTGAAGAAGGGTTTTCCATTCAAAAACTCGAAACAACTATACGCGGGCAAATCAACTCCGATTGTTTTCTGGGGCGTTCAAATGCAAGACGATCTGGATTTCATCGCATTGAGATCGTCCTGCATATTGCCTGCGATGCAGATGAGGCGCAAATCATCCGATGGCGAGAGCAGCTGGAGAAGCGGTGCCCTGTATTAGACAATCTGCTTCATCCCACACAAGTTGATATTTCATACGAAAGAGAGAATCTCTAACATGGACTACATTCCGTATCTGTTGCGGGCAGCCGAATTGTCTGAGCAGGCCAGAGCTGCCGGCAACACGCCATTCGGAGCGGTGCTGATCGACGAAAATGGCACGATTATCGAAGAACAGGCGAATATTGAAATTACTGAAAAGATTTGTACTGGCCACGCGGAATGCTCCCTGGCAGCCAGAGCATCTCACAAGTACAGCCGGGAATTCCTGTGGAACTGCACACTCTGTACGTCTGTGGAGCCCTGTGCGATGTGTACGGGCGCTATTTACTGGGCAAATATCGGAACCATTGTTTACGGAATGGAAGAGCGAAAGCTGCTCCAACTGACCGGAAACAACGAACAAAATCCCACCTTTGATCTCCCCTGCCGGGAAATTCTGGCTCATGGGCAGAAGAAAATCCGTGTGTTTGGGCCATTTCCTGAAGTAGAGGCTGCAATTTTAAAGGCCCACCGCGGCTGTTGGAATTAACCGCCGTCTCCCATCGGAAACTATTTGGAATTGCAGAGGAGGGATCCATTTTGCGCAGCTATGAGGAAATAAGAGACACCGTGCGAGCGGGACTGAGAGCGCTTCCCTGCAGTCTGATGCTGAAGAATGTCAGGTTGGTAAATGTCTTTTCTTCCGAAATATACACCACTAACATCTACATTCATAACAGACGTATCGTCTCCATCGATCCAAACGCCACCCTGGAGGCGATGGAAACGGTTGACTGCTGTGGTCAGTATGCCGTTCCCGGGTTCATCGATACACACATGCACTTTGAATCCACGATGCTCTCCCCGGAAGCTCTGGCAAGCCTGGTGGTACCGGCGGGGACGACCACGCTATGTGCGGACCTGATGGAAATTGCAAATGTTGCAGGGGGGGCAGGGCTCAAGGCTATGCTGGAGAGCATTTGCCATCTGCCTTACCGAATGCTCATCGAGGTCTCCTCCCGCGTCCCAACGGCACCGGGGCTCGAAACGACAGGCGCCTACTTAGGGCCCCAGCAAGTGCGGGAGATCATGGATTGGCCCGAAGCGGTAAGTCTCGGAGAATTGGACCCCTCAAAAATTTTGTCGGTAGGGGAAGAGTATCTGGAAAAAATTCAAGAGACCCTGCAGCGGCGGAAAATCGTCAACGGCCACGCGATCGGACGAATGGGACAAGAATTGAATGTTTACGCATCCGCTGGAATTTCCGATGACCACGAATGTGTAACCACTGAGGAAATGCTGGCGCGTCTGCGCGCCGGAATGCGCGTTTTGATTCGTGAAGGCAGCACAGAACGAAATCTGGATGCACTTATCCGCGGTGCTTTGCAGCAGCATCTTCCTTTCGAGAACCTGATGTTCTGCACAGATGACAAGCACGCAGGAGAGATCCTCAGGGAAGGGCATATCGACTATAATGTCGCACGATCCATTGCCTTGGGGCTCCCCCCCATCGAGGCTGTAAAAATGGCCACCATCAATGCTGCACGCCATTTCCGGCTGGAAGATGAGATCGGCTCTATCTCACCGGGACGCTTGGCTGATATTTTGCTGGTAGAGGATCTCTCCTCTATGGTCCCCAGCCGCGTTTACTTTGAAGGAAAGCTGGTTTCTGAAAACCGGCGTTTAACGGTTGAGTGCCCTGTTCCGTCCTATCCGGAGTGGATCAAGCATACCGTTTCGCTGAAAAAGGACATCACAGCCGCATCTTTTCGGAAGGAAACGCAAACGGCATCGTCTGAAACTGCGGTCACTGTTATCGATCTCATCGACCAGCAGATCATCAACCGCCGGTTCCAAGCGGTGCTCCCGGTGTGCAACGGAGAAATCCTTTCGTCCCCCGACCAAGATGTTTTGAAGTTGGCGGTGGTGGAGCGATACGGAAAAAACGGAAATATCGGCATCGGTTTTGTCCGAGGCTTTGGCCTTCACAGCGGAGCTCTGGCATATTCCATGTCCCACGACCACCATAATATTGTCACCGTGGGAACGAATGACCATGATCTTGCCACCGCAGTAAACTGCATTGCAGATATGCAGGGCGGATTATGCGTAGTGGAAAATGGGACCGTATTGAAGAAAATGCAGCTCCCCATTGGCGGTTTGATGAGCGAGCGCACCGCAGATGAAGTAATTGCGGAGCTGGACGCCATGAACGCCGCGGTGAAACGCTTGGGATGCCGCGGAAATGCGCCTGTTATGACGCTCAGCTTCATCTCTCTGCCAACGGTTCCCGAACTAGGGCTCACAGACCGCGGCTTAATTGACGTGATTTCTCATAAAATCATTCCTGTGGAAACAGGGGAGAATCCCTTTTCCCTGGGCTAAACCAGCTCCCCCCGTATTTCGGGTTTCTCGAAATACGGGGGGAGTTTTGCCTGAAATACTTGGCGTGTAAAGATATGCTTTGCAAGATAAGGAAAATACAGTGAGTTTTCGCGTAGAATGCTTTTAGAGTCTACTTTTTGGTATGATCTCTATTTGGCAGCGTGACGGTGGCTCCCACATCCATCCCTGGGCTGCAGTTCAAATCCATCAGTATCCTGGTGTGGACGGACTCGGATTCCGGTCTCAACTACTGCCTCCGGGGGACGCTGGATCAGAAGACGTTGATCCGCATGGCGGAGCAGATAGCGAAATGATGTAACAGCAGGATAGACTAATCTGAAAAATTCACAAAAGGAGACTGGGCAACAATTCAATGGTTGCCCAGTCTCTTTTGCGTTTTGATTGCAGAACTGTCACCGAAAACCGCAGATTTGCTCATACATCGGGTGTGTAGTAGCGGTACTGAAACGTGCCGTGGAGGCGGATGTCGGTATCTAAGGAATTGCGGTCGCGATCACGGACATGTGAAGGCGCGGACCCAACAAATTTATGGAATACTCTGGAAAAATAGTGGATGCTGGTAAAGCCGCAGCTCTGAGCAATTTCGGAAAGCTTCTGGTCCGTACAGCAGACTAGATCATACGCCTTACGGATCTTCAAGAAGTTGATATATTCGCTGATAGTAAAGCCGGTAGAGCTTTTAAACACCTTGCAAAGATAGTTTTTGGAGTAGCGTAGCTGGTCGGCCAGCAGATCCAGCGTGATCTCCTCACAGTAGTGCTCGGAGAGGTAGTCGGCAATCTTACGTTCCAATCCTGTAAGCTGAGATACACGCTGTTCCAAAGTGTGGTAGAACGGCGTGTTTGTGGAGATTGCCGTTCCGTGCCGCAAGTAGAGGTAAAGAGATTGCTCGAAAAGGAGCGTTGCCATAGCGCGGGAATACGGGGCGCCGGAAGCCCACTCCCCGCGCATGTTCTGCTGCAGTTCCCGAAAGGTGGAATCGGTTATCTTCATCACAGATGGCATATCCAGAATGGACTGATACAGGGCATCATCATGAATAAAGAACTTCGTGTCAATAATGCGGAACTGGCCGGTGGTGATCGGGTAGAGCTCGTGGACCTGGTTGGGACGAATGATGAGGCAGTCCTCTTTCCGCAGGAGGATATTTTTCCCGTCCAAAAAGAAGGAACCCTCTCCCGCTAAGCAGAAATACATTTGAAAGTAGTCGTGGTCGTGCCGACGTACGCCCCACCCCCGGGTATAGTCCAGCATAAACGTCCAGACCAGTTGGATGTTTGCATTCATAGAAGTCTCCTTTGTTTTAATCTGTTACACTCAATATAAATAAATTATTGCACTAAATTATACTTATTGCAACATAATTATTGTGAAATAATAATTTAATACAAAAACCTATCTATTCGAGCTAAAGACAAAAACAATTAGACTTGTTATACTTAAACCAAAGAGCAGTCAAAATTGTCAAAAATTTATTGATAGCACAAATGATATTTGTGCTTTTGTGTGACTAAATCTTGTTAAAAGACGTAAACGATTGAATTGCTTGCATTTGCAAAATATTATGATTTGCATTTGCATAGAACAAAATACGTTTGAAATGGAAAGGGGATTGCTCATGTCTGATTCGCATATGGTGCCAGCCCAGGTGCTGTGGAATTTGATTACACAGCTTTACCAGCGCGCTGGGATGTCCAGAGAGGAGGCCGACCTCCACGCAGAAGGGCTGGTACAGGCTAGCCTGCGCGGTGTGGATTCCCATGGTGTCCTGCGCACAGCCGCTTATTTGGGGCGGATTCAGAATGGTGCGATTAACACGGCGCCGCATATGCGGTATGTGAAAGAAGAGCGTGCGCTACAGGTGCTGGATGCCGACGGAGCCTCCGGCTACAC
Source organism: Dysosmobacter sp. Phy (assembly GCF_054476235.1). Classification (NCBI taxonomy): domain Bacteria; kingdom Bacillati; phylum Bacillota; class Clostridia; order Eubacteriales; family Oscillospiraceae; genus Dysosmobacter; species Dysosmobacter sp. Phy. Next base: position 143,934 of record NZ_CM136997.1, on the reverse strand, counting down.
AGCCGGCAAAGCTGGTATGGAGCGTGCCATCGTACTGGCTCAGGAATACGGCTTGGGCATGGTGCTGGTGCGTAACAGCAATCATTTTGGCGCCGCCGCTCTGTATGGTCAGATGGCGGTAGACCGTGGAATGTTGGGATTTTCCACAACCAATGTCAAACCTGGTGTCACTGCTCCAGGCGCGGCTGGAAACGTTGTGGGCAACAACCCCTTTGCGGTGGGAATCCCTACATACTGTGACTTTCCTTTTATGCTGGATATGGCACTATCGGTGGTGGCCGGAGGCAAATTGAAAATGGCGATTGCTAAGGGGGAGCGCATTCCTCTGGACTGGGCCACCGACCGGGACGGAAACCCCACCGATGATCCGCAGAAGGGTTTTGACGGTTATTTCCTCCCGCTGGGCGGATTCAAAGGCCTCGGAATGGCCTACGCTATCGATATTTTGTGCGGTGTGATGACAGGCGGTGCGTTCCAGAATCATATCCGCAATATGTTCAAGGATCCCACGGAGCCCAGCCAGACTTGTCACATGTTTATGGCAGTAGATCTATCCAGGCTGCTGAGCAAGGAAGAAATCCGGACTAGAATGACCGAGTACCGCAACTATGTCCGTAGCATCCCCACTGTATCGGGCCGCCCGCTGGTATTGCCGGGAGAGATCGAAGCGGCCTGCGAAAAGGAACGTCTGGAAAAGGGAATCCCTCTGCCGGAGACCCTGTATCAGGAATTGAAGACACTGGCACAAGAACACGGCCTTTCGGTCTGTCTGTGACCGCAATGGCGGAGAGGAGAAGATATGCTGCATTTAAATGAGACATTTTATAATCCGGTCAAGCACCTGCTCAAGGACGGGAAGAAGGTGCTGGGCGCTTGGCTGCAGACCGCCAGCCCTTACGCGGCAGAGATTTTTGCAAAAGCGGAGCCAGATGTCCTGATGGTGGACATGGAGCACGGGCCCAATGATATCCTCAGTCTGATCGATCAGCTACGGGCCATGGGAAGATTCCCTGTCGTGCCCTTTGCAAGAGCCCCCTGGAATGACATGGTGACCATCAAGCGAATCTTGGATGCCGGAGTCTATGGGATTTTAGTCCCCTATGTCAACACACCGGAGGAGGCAAGAGCTGCGGTCTCCTACTGCAAGTATCCCACCCAGGGCGTCCGGGGGGTGGCTCCCAGCCCGCGTGCCCCCGGCTTCGGCATAAATAGTTCCAACTACCTGATGCACGCCAACGACGAGATCCTGGTGATGACGGCCGTGGAGACGATGGAGGCTGTCCACAATATCGATGCCCTGCTACAGGTGGAGGGACTGGACGGTATCTTTATCGGACCTATGGATCTGGCTACCTCTATGGGACATTTCTGCGACCCCTCCCACCCGGAAGTCCTGGAGGCCATCCGCACGGTGGAGAGCGCCGTGATCGGGTCCGGAAAGTTCTTGGCCACAGTGGCAAGCGGCATGGAAGATGCAAAGAAAAAGTATGACCGCGGGTATGGGCTGGTGATTGCCTTTGCCGACGGCGGCATCCTTGGCAGCACGGCTTTGAAAAATGTCCGAGAGTTCCGGGAGACATATCCCGAACGATAAAAACAAAATCAAAAAAGGTGGAGGTATTTGTGATGAAACGACTGTTCTCTCTTTTGCTGGCGTGCGCGCTGTGCGCGGTCCTTCTGAGCGGATGCGGCTCAACTCCTGGCGATACCCAGGGATCTGACACCACCACGGAAACCTCGGAGTCCGCTTCCGGAACAGATTGGCCCACCCGACCCATTACCATTATTGTGCCGTACGGTGCCGGCGGCGATACGGACTTCAACGCCCGCGCTTATCTGGAAGGCCTTGGAGAGGAACTGGGTACCTCTCTGGTAGTCAGCAATGTCACCGGTTCCGGCGGATCTATTGCCAGTCGGCAGGTGAAGGACTCTGATCCTGACGGTTATACGGCCCTGTTTTTCCATACGGCCATGAACGTCAATGAAGCCATTGGTACTGCGGACTTCGGCTTGGATGACTTCAAGCTGGCCTGTGTGGTGGGCAAGGGCCCCGGCGAAATCATTGTGGCTCGCAAGGATGCTGGCTACACCAATCTGGAAGAACTCAAAGCTTATACCCAGGAACATCCCGGTGAAGTGAAGATGGGCATTGAGACCGGCACTATGGTCCATATCAACGGCAAGCAGATGCAGGATGCCGGTATCGATGTCTCCTTCGTGGATGCCGGCGGCGCCTCTGACCGTGTAGCAGCACTGGCTGGCGGTCATATCGACATCATCATCAACGCCTATGGCACCGTGAAGGACTATCTGGAAACCGGAGAGTTTGTGGCCTTGGGTCAGGTGAACTCCGAGCGGAGCGATGGCTTCCCGGACATTCCCACCGCCGTGGAGCAGGGCGTGGATGTGCACTTGGAGAAGTATTATTTCTTTGCCTTCCCAAAAGATACCCCGGATGAGATCGTCCAGAAGTTCGCCGATGCCTGCAAAGTGGTCAGCGAAGACCCTGCTTATGCTGAGAGCATCATGGAGTCCTATCGGCAGACCCCCTTCTACACGGATGCGGAGGAAGGACGTGCTCTTCTGGATTCTACAAAAGAGATCATTGACAAGTACGCTGCAGAACTGCTGGCATAATTGTGCATTTGCAGCCAAGAACTGTATGAGCGGGGCGGACATACCCGGCAGGATGCGGGCAGGGCGATGTCCGCCCCCTCTTCTTCGCAGAATGAATTCATCGTCATAAGCAAAAGGAGGGTCTTCGATTGCTGAGAAAATATCGAGACGCCATCATTGGCGGAATTGTCATCTTGTTGGCGGCGTTACTGTTCCTTGCCAGTCTGACGATAAAGTCTCTGGCGCTCAACCTCATCAAGGCGGACTTCTTTCCAAAAATGGATGCGGTTTTGCTGGGCGTGCTGGGGCTGATTCTGCTGACGGATGGTCTGAAAAAGGCAAAACGGTTGCCAGCTGAGGTTACTGAAGAGCGCGGCCCTAAAACGCTTACGCCAGGAACCCGCTGTATGCTGGAGACGCTGGCGCTGATTGCAGTTTATATCTTCTGTCTGGAGCCGGTAGGCTTCATGCTTTCCACCTTTGTCTATCTCATAGTACAGATGATCGTACTGGCAGACGACAGTCACAGGAAGAAAAAAGACATCGTTTTATTTGTAATTATCTCTGCCATTGTGGCAGTGGGCGTGTATATGCTCTTTACCCGCGTATTCTATCTGATGTTGCCGCGTGGCATTCTGGGTTAAGGGGGACGGAACATGTTATCTTTGATCGCGACTGGTTTTTCGGAGGTTGGTAACCCGCTCTGCATTGCCCTAATCGCCGGTGGCGTATTGCTGGGGATTATTTTTGGCTCGATTCCGGGGCTTTCTGCCACTATGGCGGTGGCTTTGTGCCTGCCCATGACCTACGGCATGGATCCCATCAACGGCATGGCTTTGTTGCTGGGACTCTACATCGGAGGTATCTCCGGTGGTCTGGTGGCCGCTATCCTTCTGCGAATCCCTGGAACCCCCGCCTCCGTGGCCACTTGCTTTGACGGTTATCCTCTGGCTGCGAAAGGCCAGGCCGGCAAGGCGCTTGGTGTCGGTATCTTCTTCTCTTTCTTAGGAACGCTGGTCGGCGTTGCGGTGCTGATGTTTGTGGCACCCTCTTTGGCGCGCTTTGCTCTGCGTTTCAGCTACTATGAGTATTTTGCCGTAGGTATCTTCTCCATCTCCATGATGGCCAGCCTGATCAGCGGCTCGGTGGTCAAGGGCCTAGTCAGCGGAGCGATCGGCCTGGCATTTGCCATGGTGGGTGCTGCGCCCATTGACGGCATTCCTCGCCTGACCTTCGGCTTCCACTCGCTGGATGCCGGCTTTGATATTCTTCCGGTGCTCATCGGATTGTTTGCCATCTCCGAGATTATCAAGGCGGCCATGGGGCGTGGAGAGCCTCAAGGTAAGGTCCTGCAGGACTTTCACATCAAGGGGTTCGGATTTACCCTGCAGGAATTCAAAAGCCAGATCGGCAACCTTATCCGCTCTTCTGCCATTGGCGTAGGAATCGGTATCCTACCGGGTATCGGCGGCGGTACCTCCAACATCCTGGCCTACACGGCGGCTAAGAATCAGTCCAAGTATCCGGAGAAATTCGGAACGGGCGTCATCGATGGTATCGTAGCCTCGGAGACAGCCAACAATGCCTCCATCGGCGGTGCTCTGGTCCCGCTTCTGACCTTGGGTATTCCGGGAGACACTGTTACGGCCATGCTGCTGGGAGGCCTGATGATCCATGGCCTAAACCCCGGCCCGTTGCTGTTTCAGAATAACGGCCCTCTAGTTTATGGTATCTTTGCCGCCTGTCTGATCGCTAACATCTTCATGCTAGTCATGGAGTATCTGGGCATTAAAATTTTTGCGCGCGTGCTGACTGTTCCGAAGCACATTTTGCTGCCGGTTATTATGGTCCTCTGCGTTGTGGGTGCCTTTGGTGTCAACAACCGGCTGTTTGACGTCTGGGCCGTGCTGTTTTTCGGTGTGGTTGCCTATCTGCTGGAAAAGGGAGGCTTTCCGCTGCCTCCTATCATTCTGGGCTTTATTTTGGGACCCATGATCGAGACGAATCTGCGCCGTGGCCTGATGCAGTCCGATGGCAGCATTGTTCCTTTCTTTACTCATCCCATCAGTCTGGTGTTTCTGCTGATCACTGTTCTGGTCATCGTGCTGGCGGTACGCAAGGAACTTCGCTCCCGAAAGCGGGAACAGTCCGTCGAAAGGTGATTGCAGAAAAGGAGAACATATGGAAAAAGTGTTTGTCAGTGAACCTATCCATCAGGATGCAGTCCAGCTTTTGAGGACGCGCTTTCAAGTGATCCAGGGCAGCAGCACGGATCACTTGGCCCAGGAAGCTGCCGGGTGTGCTGGCATGCTGGTTCGGGTGGCCCGTGTGGATGCAGAGGTTATGGATGCGCTGCCGCAGCTGCGTGTTATCGCAAAGCACGGCATCGGTGTGGATAATATCGATGTGGATGCGGCAACTGCCCGTGGGATTCAGGTGGTCAATGCGCCCACAGCCAACATTCATGCAGTAGCGGAACACACAGCGGCGTTGATTCTGGCACTGCTGAAGGATGTAGTGGTACTGGACAGAGCCACTAGGTCGGGAGAGTTTTCTATCCGCAGTAAGTGCCTTGTCAGAGAGCTGCGGGGAAAGACCGTAGGATTGGTGGGCTACGGACGGATCGCACGGCTGGTTCACCAGAAACTCTCTGGCTTCGATGTTCATTTTATTGCGTATGATCCTTACATGTCCCAGGAGCAGGCTGAAACCTTCGGGATCCAGCTGCTGCCGCTGGAAACGCTGCTGAGGCAGGCGGATGTGGTCTCTTTGCATACACCGCTTTCGGCGGATACTTACCACCTGATTAATGCCGAAACACTGGCCTGCATGAAGCCGGAGGCGGTTCTGATTAACGCTTCTCGGGGAGGCGTTGTGGACTCAGAGGCACTTTATCAGGCGCTGCGTTTCCGGAAGATCGCAGGAGCGGCGCTGGATGTTTTTGAACCGGAGCCGCCGCAAACCGATTCTCCGCTGTGGAGCTTGGATAACCTGATTGTGACCCCCCATACCGCAGCTCTCAGCGATGCTGCTATGCGGGCTATGGGGATGGATAGCGCCCAGGGAATTATGGATACGCTTACCGGCGAGAGTCCGCAGTATCCGGTCAATCACCCTGCGAAGTAATCCGCAGTTTTTTCCGGTCCTCCGCGCGATCTCTGCGGAGAACTAAATTTTTCCAGAACGTCTGCTGGCGCGAGGAGGTATGACACATATGGTTTCGTGGAAAGGACAGACGATCGAACAGGTGCGGGAACAGTATCCCGCTTATGAGAAAACACGGCTGGAACAGGCTTTGAAAAACGCCCTCTCACGATTTGACCGTACGGTGGTGGTGCTGGATGACGATCCTACGGGAACCCAGACTGTATCCAATGTGCCGGTGGTGACTAGTTGGGAGCAATCCCTTCTACAGGAGGAATTGGAGCGAAAACCGAGAATGCTGTTTATACTGACCAATTCCCGCGCGCTCACTGCCGCCCGTTCCCGGGCGCTGCACGAGGAGTTGTCAGAAAATCTATTAAAAGCCGCTAAGACCTGCGGGAGGAAGATCCTCTTGGTTTCCCGGAGCGACTCCACATTACGGGGACATTATCCTCTGGAAACTGAGACGCTGCGCCGGGTGATGGAGCGTCACGGGCAGTATGTGGATGGGGAAATCTTGTGCCCCTTTTTCCAGGAAGGCGGGCGTTACACTGCTGAAAACATTCATTATCTGGAGGAAAATGGTGTACTGAAGCCGGTGGGAGAATCTGAATTTGCTGCAGATAAGACCTTCGGTTATCACAGTTCTCACCTAGGGCAGTGGATAGAGGAAAAGACCGGCGGGGCTTGCTTGGCGGAATCCGTTCGCTATGTGACTCTGGCGGAATTGCGGACTGGAAAAGACAGAGAGATAGGAAAGATGCTGAGCCAGGCGGCAGACTTTGAAAAGATCGTGGTCAACGCGATCTCCTATGAGGATGTGGAGCGGTTTGTACCGGAGCTGTTAGGGGCCATTGAAGACGGAAAAACCTTCCTGTTGCGCACCGCTTCTTCTATTCTGCGGGTCTTGGCAGGCTGCACAGGCCATGTGCTGACGCGACAGGAACTGGCGGATACGGAAAACCGGAACGGCGGTGTTGTGATTGTTGGATCCCATGTGAAAAAGACAACTCGCCAACTGGAACAGCTGCTGGCTGGAACCGAGATTACTCCGCTGGAGTTCAATCAACATCTAGTACTGGACACGCAGGCTTTTGAGCGGGAGATCCGGCGGGTGAGCGATGCAGCGGATGCGGCAATCTCTCAAGGAAAAAGCGTCGTTATCTACACGCGCAGAGAGCGGCTGGACCTCAATGCTGCGGACAAAGAAGAGGAACTGCGGTTGGCTGCCCGGATCTCCGAGGGACTGGTGCAAATTATCGCGGACCTGAAAATTCGCCCAAACTTCATCATTGCAAAGGGGGGGATTACTTCCAGTGATGTAGCTACCCGCGGGCTATCCTTGCACAAGGCTACTGTTATGGGGCAGATCCTGCCGGGTATCCCAGTCTGGCGGGCTGGAAAAGACAGCAAGTTCCCCGAAATGCCATATGTGATTTTCCCTGGAAATGTAGGCGGCGACGAAAGCCTGCTGGAGGCTGTACGAAAACTTACTCCGTAAAAAACACCCGTATTTCGAGCTTTTTCTCGAAATACGGGCGTTTTTTGTTGAGACATGTTACTTTATCGCAGTTTCAGACTTGAGCGGGATGATCTGCGGCATGCTGTTGCAGTTGATCTCGCTTTTGCGCGGCCTTGTTGCCTGATACCTGCCAAAGTTGTCTAAATCTTTCTGAAACGGCATCGTTAATTTGTCATTATCAACGGTTTGTCTGATGTTCATCATGAACTGCGTGCTTTGCTGCAATGTTTTTGGACCGGCACGGCGAAAAATATGGCAGTAAAGTGTGAAGTTCTTTACGAGACAAGATTATTGTACTGATACGTTACACAATTTGCTCGGCTACTGAAAGGAAAACAGGCTGAAAAGAGGCCGGAGATTCAACTTGAGACACTCCCTTATGTATTGATGATTTGAACCAAAATGTAGATTTTTTGTTTTTCTGCGGGAAAATGACCCTGCCATATTTCCCGCCCTCTGGAGGATTCTATATTTTTCCCCATGAGGTGGCTTCTTCCTTCGGTTCGTTTTGGCTCAAAAGCAAGCGCTGGACTGCGGTAAAAAAATCTTCTCCTTTTTCTGAAACGATGGTACCCTATTGTGCGAATATACAGTCGGAAAGGCGGTGAGGCAGTGGAAGAGCAATGGATCCGGGAGATACAGCGCAGGGGCTCCCGGACGGCGGCGGATCGTCTGATCCGGGCCCACTACGATGAGATCTACCGCTTTGTCTACCGCCAGACCGGCCATAAAGAGGACGCCATGGACCTGACCCAGTCCATTTTCCTGGCCATGCTGCGGGCGCTGCCCGCCTATCGGGCGGAGCGGGGGACGTTCCGCACCTGGCTTTATCGGATCGCCGCAAACAAGGTCATCGACGCCCGCCGCCGCTCCCGCCTGACGCCCCTGCCCCTGGAGGATCTGGAGGTGTCGTCGGAGGAGGACTTCGCCGCCCGGATCCAGGACCGGGCGTTGCTGGAACAGATCGAAGGCTTTGTCTCCGGCCTGGAGCCCCAGGTCCAGGCGGTGTTCCGTCTGCGTCTCTATGCAGAGCAGTCCTTCCCGGAGATCGCCGCTGCCGTGGGGGAGCCGGAGGCGGCGGTGAAATCCCGCTATTACCGCTTGCTGAAGCGTTTGAGAGAGGAGTTTGATCCACATGGATGACCGCTGGAACGAGATCCCCATGCCAACCGCCGCGGAAAAGGATGCTGCCGTGGCCGGCATTCTGGATGAAGGCCTCCCGCCCCGGACGGGGCTTTGGCACACGCTGACGGAAATCCTTCAGACGGTGGGCCTGCGGACCCTGTTTTTCGGTGCGGCGGACTGCCTGTTCCTCTCGGCGCTGGCTCTGGTGCTGTGCCTGCTGCCGGCGGCGGCCGCGGCGGCCCGGCAGGGCCCATTGGGCCCAGTGCTGTTTTTGTTGTCCCCGGCATTGTACGCCGCGCTCCATCTGCTGACGGCCTGGAAGGAGGCCCAGTCCGGCACACTGGAGTGGCGGCAGACCTGCCGGGTGTCCCTTCGGCCCATGACGGCCCTGCGGATGCTGGTATTCGGAAGTGCGTCGGTGCTGGTGTGCGTGCCGGCCAATTTGCTGCTGTGGTATCTGGCGGAGGGAATCGTCTCCCTTTTCTGGATGGTGGCTTTGTCCGTCTCCAGCCTGTGCCTGTATGGAGTGCTGTCTCTCTACTGCCTGCGGTTGCGGGGGATGGCGGGATTGCTGGCAGCCCCGGTGGCTTGGACGGCGCTGGGGATTATTCCGTTGCTGTGGGAACGGGCCGCCAGGTGGCTCAATGGAGTGCCCACTGTACTGTTCTGCCTGCTCACCGCCGCTGCTCTGGCTCTGTATGTTTCGGAACTGCGCCGCTTCTGCCGGCGCACGGAAGGAGGAATCATTTATGCTCTCAGTTGAACACGTGACAAAGCGATACGGAGCGTTCACGGCTCTGGAGGATATTTCCCTGACCTTTTCCCCCGGCGTTTACGGCCTGCTGGGCCCCAACGGCGCCGGAAAGACCACTCTGATGAAAATGCTCTCCACCCTCCTGTTCCCCACAAAGGGGCAGATTCTCTGGGATGGGGAGGACATCCTGGCTCTGGGGGCGGAGTACCGGGGACTGCTGGGGTATCTGCCCCAACAGTTCGGGTACTATCCCAACTACACCCCCCGGCAGTTTTTGCGGTATGTGGCCGCGCTCCAGTGTATCCCCAAGCGGGAGGCGGAAGAGCGGATCAGCTGCCTCCTGGAGCTGGTGGGCTTGGGGGCGGACGGGGACCGGAAGCTCCGAAAGTTCTCCGGCGGCATGATCCAGCGGGTGGGCATCGCCTCCGCCATGCTGAACGATCCCCGGCTGCTGATCCTGGATGAGCCCACAGCCGGACTGGACCCCCGGGAGCGGGTGCGGTTCCGGAACCTGATCCACTCCTTGGCGGAGGACCGGATCGTGCTGCTGTCCACCCACATCGTCTCGGACGTGGAGACCATCGCCGGGCAGATCGTCATGTTCCGGGACCACCGGCTCTACTGCTGCGATACCCCCGCCAATATCTGCGCCCGGTTCCACGGGAAGGTCTGTCAGGTTCCGGCGGGGACTGTGCTTGGGCCGGACCAGTTCCTGCTCAGCGAAGGACAAAGCGAGGCGGGGCCGGTACTGCGGATCCTGACGGAGAACCCGCCTGCCGGTGCCGTTCCCGCGGCACCGGGGCTGGAGGATGCGTTCCTCGCCATCTACCGGGAGGGCCAGTCATGAGCCTCGCCGTGCATGAGTGGCGCAAACTCTTCCGCCTGCCGGCCCTGTGGGCCTTTCTGGCGCTGAGCCTTCTGTTCAACGCCCTGCTGATTTGTACCCTCTCGGAGTGGGACCGGGCTTTTTTCAACGAGGCTTCGGCGGATGCCGCCCGCCTGGGCCAGCGGGTGGATCAGGCGTTTTGCGATGGCCTGTCGGCCCTGCCGGAGACGGAGAACCGAAGCGTCCTGCTCCAATCCGTCACCGGCCTGGAGAATGTCTTTGAGACCTACGACACCGGTATTTTGAAGGAATTCTATACGGATATCGTGAAAAATTCCCCCACGGCCGTGTCGTGGATGGCCTGGAAATACGATGCGCTGTCCGCCCGGGTGGACCATCTGGCCCAGATCGGCGCCGGAATGGACCTGTACGCGGGGCCCGCCACCCAGGGGAGCCACCAGTTCCTCTTCGGGACGCTGATGCGGTCCATTCTGGGGGAGGCATCCATCGCCGCCATGCTGGGGACGCTGTACCTCCTGGGCTACGAGGGGATGCACCGGACGGAGGGCCTGGCCTGCGCCTCCCAGACCGGGCGGCAGCTACGGAAGGTCAAGGTTTTGGCATCTTTGGCGGCGTCCCCGATGTTCCTGATCCTGGTGGCCGCGCCCACCCTGGGGCTGTATTTTGCCCGGTTCGGCTACGGCGGCGTTTGGGACGCCAGCGTCTCCAGCCAGTTCAACTACCTCTCGGACATGCTGCTGATCCGGCCCTTCCTCACCTGGGGGGACTTTACCGTAGCCGGGTATCTGGCGGCTGCTCTGGCCCTGGGGGCTGCTCTGACGGCATCGTTTTCCCTGCTGGCATCCCTCTGCGGCACGCTGGTCCGCAGTCCGTATCTGGCGGCGCTGGCGGCGGGGATTTTGTGCTTCGGCGGCCTGGGGCTCACCTCGACGCTGGGGGAGCTGAAGCTGTGGGTGGGATATGTCCTCTCCTGTTTTCAGCCCATCGTCGTGTGGCTCTGCTGCGGCGGCTGGTTTACGGAATTGGGCCTCAACGCGGTGCTGCCCTGGCAGGAGACTATCGCCGTGGCGGCGGATCTGCTGCTGCTCGGTGTCGGGACGGCCCTGGCTCTGCGCCGTTTTCGGAGAAAGGATGTGCTCACATGAGACTTTTGGCATGGGAACTGCGGAAGATCTGGCGTCCCGGTATCTTGGCGGCCATCTTGCTGCTGGGAGCGGTGTACTATTGGATGTTCCCGGAGTTCTACATCGAATACTTCTGCAACGGCCCTGCGTCTCAGGCCCAGTTCCAGCTGGCTTCGGAGTGGGTAGAGGAATACGGCCCCACGCTGGAGCCGGAAGAGCGGGCGGAGCTGGACGGCCAGCTGGCGGAGGAGATCGCGGCCTTCGACATACAGATCGCCGCCATCCCGGAGGCTGCCGAGGGGGGCCTGACGGACTACGAGGCTTTTTGTGAATTTCTGGAGGATTATCACGCGGATACCTCCGATTCCGGCGGTGAGGCGGACATGGACCGGGAATCCCTGGTCCAACGGGTGTACGGCGGCACCAACTGGTATATCATTGAAGAGATCCAGTATACCATGGAGCTGTATGACACCCAGGAAGAGCACAACGCCTTGGTGATCTCCGGCAGGAAGGCAGAGGGACAGCCGGAGGCCATGATCCATCGGGAGGAGCAGATGGCTGAACCGGAGAGGGCCCATGGGCTGCTTCCGGATTCCGTCAAGGAATCCACCTGGGAGTACGGAAAGGATCTGGCAGTGTGGTGTGTTCTGAGCATCGTGCTGCTGCTCTGCCCCACTCTGGTGCGGGACCGGCTGCGGAGGACCCGGGCCATGCAGTGGACCTCCCGCCGGGGACGGGCCATTCTGATTACCCAGATGACGGCCGCCCTATGCTCCGCATTGGTGCTGACAGCCGTCAATCTTTTGGTTTACGCTATTCCATTCCTGGCCCAGGAGCCTCTGCGGTTTCGCGATTGCGGCCTGGGCGGCATCTGGGCTTGGGGTTCGCCTTGGTTCGACTGGACCTATGGGACCTATCTTTTCGTGCTGGCGGGACTGATCCTGGCGCTGTCCCTGGCGGCTGCCGGCCTCACGGTGTTCCTCTCTCAGTACAGCGGCAGCTACATCGCCATGCTGCTCAAGGCTCTGCCGCTGTTTGCGGCGGTGGGAGCGGTGCTGGGCAGCTGGCTCCTGGACCGGCCCTTCTGCTTTCGGCGAATCTGGGAGAACGGCCCCTGGATGCCCAGAGGAACGGAGGCGGCGGTGGCTGCCGGACTTTTGACAGTCAGTATCATTCTCTGCGTGGTGACCTGCCGCGGACAGAGAAAACGCGAGCTGATTTGAACAAGCACGTTTCAGAAAGCCTCTGATCCGCTGATTTTTAAAACCGCCTGAAAGTATTTGCACCGCAGTGGATTGGAAGCGGAATGGATATTGTAAACAACAGATCTGTGTGGGACTTTTGAATTTCTAAACTGGTGAGCTTGTTCAGTCCGATGCTTCCGGAGGGGAACCGTGTGCCGCGCGGTTCCCCTCTTAGCTGTATGCCGCCGGTGAGGAGCGGCGGGAGGCGGGAATGCTGCTCAATTTGGTCCCGCGGACACTTTGCCGGGATGTATCCCTTGGGACGCGAGAGATCGGGATGTACATGGCGTTTTTCCGTGGCTTCTCTTTTAAGGCATATCGTGTTATAATATTTCTCACATTTTTTATGGGAGAAAGGAACTGCTATGAGCGTAGATGTTCTGGTGGTGGACGATGAGACTGCCATCGCGGATCTGGTAGAGCTCTGCCTCAGCAACGAGGGCTATACCGTCCACAAATTCTATACCGCTGCCGACGCCCTGGCCTGTGTGCGGAGGACCCGGCTGGACCTGGCCATCCTGGACGTGATGCTTCCGGACATGGATGGCTTCACCCTGTGCCAGAAGATCCGGGAGGAGCATCTGTTTCCCATCGTGATGCTGACCGCCCGGGTGGAGGACATGGACAAGATCATGGGATTGACCCTGGGGGCCGACGACTATATCACCAAGCCTTTCAATCCCCTGGAGTTGGTGGCCCGGGTAAAAACCCAGCTGCGGCGGTACCTCCGCTATAACTCCGGCGAGACAGCGGCCCGGGAAACAGCGGAATATGATTTCCGGGGCCTTCAGATCTCCCAGACCACCCATAAGTGCACCCTTTACGGTGAGGAGCTGTCTCTGACGCCTCTGGAGTTCTCCATCCTCTGGTATTTGTGCCGGAAGCGGGGACAGGTGGTCTCCAGTGAGGAGCTGTTCGAGGCGGTGTGGGGCGAGGCCTATATGGACAGCAACAATACCGTCATGAGCCACATTGCCCGGCTGCGGGAGAAGATGCACGAGCCCAGCCGGAAGCCGAAATTCATCAAGACTGTGTGGGGAGTGGGGTATACCATTGAGTAAGCGAACACGATATAAAGGCCTCTCCGAGCAGGGACGCAGCCGGGCCCGGCGGGCCTGGGGGATCTATCTTCTGGCGCTGATGGCCTGGGTGGCGGTGGTGATTCTGCTGGCTTTTCTGGGGCTGTTGGTATGCAGCTCCTTCACCTGGTATGACGGCCCTCTTTATCGGCTGCTGACCTGGGTGCGGGACAATATCGTCTTGGTCTGCACCTTTGTGGTGCTGATCGGATGGGTGTTCATCAGCTACTTCTTCGTGGCCCGGCCCGTGGCTCAACTGGAGGCTCTGACCGACGCCGCCGAGCAGCTGGCCCGACCCACGGAGGAGCGCATCGTATTGCCGGAGGCCCTGGCGGAGGCGGAGGTCCAGCTCAACGCCGCCCGGGAGCAGGCCCTTCGGGATGCCCGGGCCGCCAAAGACGCCGAGCAGCGGAAAAACGATCTGGTGGTGTATCTGGCCCACGACCTGAAAACGCCCCTCACCAGCGTCATCGGCTATCTGACGCTGCTGCGGGATGAGCCCCAGATCTCGCCGGAGCTGCGGGCGCGGTATACCGGGATCGCCCTGGACAAGGCGGAGCGGCTGGAGGACCTCATCAACGAATTCTTCGACATCACCCGCTTCAACCTCTCTCACATCGAGCTGGAAACGCGGCCCACGGACCTTGTCCGAATGGTCCAGCAGGTGGCCAGCGAATTCGCCCCCCAACTGGCGGAGGCCCGCCTCACCTGCCGCCTGGAGCTGCCGGGGAAGCTGGTGTGCCCCTGCGATCCGGACAAGCTGGCCCGGGTCCTGGACAATCTGCTGCGAAACGCCTGCCATTACAGCCTCCCGGACACGGAAGTCACCATCACCGGTCGGGCGGAGGGAGACCGGGCCGTCCTGGCCTTTGCCAACCGGGGGGCGGACATTCCGCCGGAAAAGCTGGCGCGCCTCTTCGAGCGGTTCTTCCGTCTGGACAGCGCCCGCTCCTCTGCCTCCGGCGGCGCGGGGCTGGGCCTGGCCATTGCCAAGGAGATCGTGGAGCTCCACGGGGGCTCCATCACCGCCCGCAGCGCCGGTGGCGAGACCACCTTCACCGTCACCTTGCCCCTGGAGACGGCACCGTAAGAAAATCACAAGAATTTCACAGGGATCTCGCAGGAACTTCACAGGAAAAGCAGAATACTCCCGCCGCCTTGCTCTGGTACCATCAGCGTATCAAAGCAAGGCGGTTTTCCGCTTTCGGGAGGTATTTTGCATGAAAACGATTTTGGTACTGTTCGGCGGCTGTTCCACGGAGCACGAGGTCTCCCTCCAGTCCGCCTATGGCGTTCTCACCCACATGGATCCCGGCCGCTATACGCCTCTGCCGGTGGGCATCACCCGGGAAGGGCGGTGGCTGTGGTATGCCGGTCCTCTGGAGCATCTGGTGGACGGCACCTGGGAGAGCCGGCCGGAAGCCGTTCCCTGTACCTTGTCGCTGGACCGGGGGACTGGCCGCCTGCTGGTGCTGGACGGCTCCGGCGGCAGCCTGACCTTTGACGCAGCCTTTCCCATCCTCCACGGAAAAAACGGAGAGGACGGCACGGTGCAGGGCCTGCTGGAACTGACCGGTGTGCCTCTGATCGGCTGCGGAGCATTGTCCAGCGCCCTGTGCATGGACAAGGACCGGGCCCGTAAGCTGGCGGCCCTGGCCGGAGTCCGGGTGCCCGGAAGCATCCTGTTCCGCCGGGGGGCGGACTTCCACCGGATCGCTGCTGCGGCAGAAGGACTGGGCTATCCGCTGTTCGTCAAGCCCGTCCGGGCCGGGTCCTCCTTCGGCGTCAGCTGGGTGGACAGCCCGGAGTGGCTGACTGCGGCGGTGGAAACCGCTTTCGCCCATGACCGGGAGATCCTGCTGGAGGAGGCGGTGCCGGGCTTCGAGGTGGGCTGCGCCGTTCTGGGAAACGACGCCCTGACCGTGGGGGCCGTGGATGAGATCGAGCTGTCTCAGGGCTTTTTTAACTACGAGGAGAAGTACACCCTCAAGACCTCCGCCATCCACTGTCCCGCCCGGATCTCCCCAGAGCAGGCGGCGCGGATCCAGGAGACCGCCAAAGTGATCTATCGGGCTCTGGACTGCCGGGTTTTTGCCCGGGTGGATCTGTTCCTGACGCCGGAGGGGGAGATCATCTTCAACGAGGTCAACACCATCCCCGGCTTCACGCCTCACAGCCGCTACCCCAGCATGATGGCCGCAGCGGGCTGGGGGTTCACCACACTGGTCAGCCGGATCATTGAATTGGGGGTGGAAGCATGAGGACGGTCATCCTTCACCGGCGGCAGGTGTTTCAGGGACCGCTGCTGGTCATCAACCGGGACCATCCCCTCCGCTCCGCCCCGGCGGACCTGGCAGCGCCGGACAGCCTGCATCCCCATATCCTTCTGGAACGCCGCACTGCCCGGCTGCTGGCCGCCTGCGTCCAGAGCGTGGGCGGCCGGGGCGAAATCGTGCCGGTCTCCGGCTGGCGCAGCCGGGCGGAGCAGCAGGCCATCTGGGATGATACCCTGGCGGAGAGCGGAGTCGACTTCACCCGGAAATACGTGGCCTTCCCTGGATGCAGCGAGCACCAGAGCGGCCTGGCCATTGACCTGGGAAAGGCCGCAGGGCACATCGACTTTATCCGCCCCGCCTTCCCCTACGACGGCGTCTGCGGCGCCTTTCGCCGCGCGGCGGCGAAATACGGTTTCATCGAGCGGTATCAGCGGGGCAAGGAGAGCGTCACCGGCATTGCCCGGGAGCCCTGGCACTTCCGCTATGTGGGCACCCCCCACGCTTTGCTGATGGATGCCAACGGACTGTGCCTGGAGGAATACCCGGATTTCCTGCGGCAGCGGCAGCGCAGCTGCCCCTTGCCCGGCGGCCAACTGGCCCAGGTGTTTTATGTGCCCTGCGCCGGGGAGGAGACGGAGGTCCAGCTGCCGGAGGGCTGCTGCCAGGTCTCCGGGGACAATATCGGCGGCTTCATTGTCACCGCCTGGGGGTGCCCCGCATGAAGATGGAAAAGCGGGCAGCGCTGGACTGGGCCAGGCTGGCCGCGGCGGTACTGGTGGTGTGCAACCACACCTCGCCCCTGTCCTCTTTCACCGCCGCCGGTGACTTTTTCCTGACGAGGGTGCTGGCCCGGCTGTCGGTGCCGCTGTTTTTGATGATCAGCGGGTATTTTCTGGAGCGGTCTGGCTGGCGGTCTGCCCGGCGCTTGCTGAAAAAAACGGCGCTCCTCTATGCCGCCGCGGCGGCGCTGTACCTGCCCTTGAACCTCTACGCCGGGCAGGTGACGCCGGACTTTTTCTGGAAGTTCGTGACCGACGGCACCTTCTATCACCTGTGGTATTTTCCGGCCCTCCTGCTGGGCGTGCCCATTGCAAAAGGGCTCCGCCGCCTGGGATTTCGGGCGGGTCTGGCGGCGGCAGGGGCGCTGTATCTGATCGGCCTGGGCGGCGACAGCTATTACGGCCTGGCGGCGCGGATCCCCGGCGCGGAGAGCCTGTATGGAGCCGTTTTTCAGGTGTTCACCTACACTCGGAACGGCCTGTTCTATGTGCCGCTGTTTCTCCTGCTGGGCGCGGCGGGAGTGCGGCTTTCCCGGCGGACGGCCGCGCTGGGGACCCTGGCCGGTCTGGCCATCATGACCGCCGAGGCCTTCTGGCTGCAGAGCCTGGGCGTCCAGCGCCATGACAGCATGTACCTTGCGCTGCCCTTGGTGATGGGATGCCTTTTCGCCTGGCTGCTGGAGCTGAACGGCGGACAGCGGCGGGAGCTGCGGTACCTGTCCGCCCTGGTCTACCTGCTGCATCCGTGGTGCATCGTGCTGGTCCGGGGCGCTGCCGGAGCACTGGGGTGGGAATGCTGGATGGTGGAGAACAGCCTGATCCACTTCACTGCCGCTGCATTGCTGACACTGGTCCTGTCCGGCCTGATCCTGACACTGCGTCCCCGGCCGCTCCGGCCCATGGCCCGGGCCTGGCGGGAGATCGACCTGGACGCGCTGGCGCACAACGCTGTCGTGCTGCAAAAGTGCCTGGCTCCGGGGCAGGAGTTGATGGCGGTGGTCAAGGCGGACGCCTACGGCCACGGGGCGGTACAGATCGCCCGGCGGCTGCAGCGGGCGGGGGTCCGGGCCTTTGCCGTGGCCTGCCTCAGCGAGGGCATCGCCCTGCGGAAAGCGGGGATTCGGGGGACCGTTTTGATCCTGGGCTGGACGGACCCGGAGGATACCCCGCTGCTGCGCCGCTGGCGCCTGACCCAGACCGTGGCGGACGAGGCCCACGGCCACGCCCTGGCGGCCCGGGGACCTGTCCGCGTTCACTTGGGCCTGGACACCGGCATGCACCGATTGGGTGTCCCGGCAGGGGACCGGGAGGCCCTGGGCCGGCTGTTTCGGGAGAAGAATCTGCGTATTGACGGGGTGTTCTCTCACCTGTGCGTCTCCGACAGCCTGGAAAAGGGCGATGAGGACTATACCCAACGGCAGCTGGACGGTTTCTACCAGGCGGTGGGCTGGCTTCGCTCTGCCGGCTATGACCTCGGTGCCGTCCATATCCAGTCCAGCTACGGTCTTTTGAATTTGCCGCCCCAGCCCTGCCGGTATCTGCGGGCGGGAATCATCCTCTACGGTGTGCCCAGCGACGGCTCGCCCACAGCCGCCTGGCCGGATCTGCGGCCGGTGCTGTCCCTGCGGGCCCGGGTGGCTTCCGTGCGGCGATTGACCCCCGGGGAGGGGGCAGGGTACGGCCTTGTCTTTCAGGCCCGGCGTGAAACTATCCTGGCGGTGGTCACCATCGGCTACGGAGACGGACTGCCACGGCAGCTGTCACAAACCGGCGGGGAAGCCCTGATCCGCGGCCGCCGGTGCTCCATGGTGGGGCGGATGTGCATGGATCAGCTGTTTCTGGATGTGACGGAGGTGCCTGGGGTCAACCCTGGGGATGTGGTGACCCTGATTGGCCGCGACGGAGGCCAGGAGATCACCGCTTGGGAAATTGCTGAATGCTGTGGTACCATTACCAATGAACTGCTCGCATCTCTGAACTCTCGGCTGGGTTTGCTGAGCGGTCGGTGCGATTGCAGTTGAAAATAATCGTTCCTTTCTGAGGGCGGGGTCGCTTTGGGAAGGTCGGCCTTTCGCCGTGCTGTCTGCATTTTCTGGCGCGCATAAGAAGCCCCCGGCACAAGGGTGCCGGGGGCTTCTTATGTTGAAATTAAGACGGGGTGATGGACTGCCGGCATTTTTGGGCAGACCCGTCTGCCCCGGACGAGTGGAATTATAGTTATCCTGATGAAGTGATTAAGAAATACGCACTGAGCAACTGCATGTTGATCGCCGCACTTATACCGTAAATTATTATAATTAAAATAATTAAATGTGATATGGCTTAATCGGAAGAAGCAAAGTCCGTCAAATATAGCGTGTGCGTTAAAGCATATTTTGTTGGAGGGCCAAAAGCGCTTATTCCTTCAATTAGCAGGACTTTTCAGCCTTTGAGACGAATCCGAGCACAGATCTTGATCACTGCAGTGCTTCAAGAATATTACTTTTTGCAGAGCTTAATAAATGAAATAGAGTGGCTTTTTGCAACATTAATGCCATTTTAATGCGGAGAAAAATTGACTAGAAATATTTCCTCCAGAAAAGTGTTGTCCTTTTGCTGATTTTGAAATTTTTTGGCTGTTTGAAATGGCATTTGATATAATAAAAAACTTAATCCGATTTCTAATATGGCCTGCATTGTAGATGCGGCGATGTGGAAAGAGGTTCTTTGAGATTGACTTTTGTTAATTTAGCAATTTTGCCAGGTGAAGTTATTGAATTGGTCACTTGAAATTTTATATGGAATTTTATATATTTTATCGATCTGCCAATGTTTCCGGAAAGACTATCGCATTTGAGAATGAAAATAGAGATGGCACGTCAGACGATAGAACCTGCGGCACTTTGTAAGCATAATTGTACTGGTACAAATAGAAAAAGAGGAAAATGAACGAAAGGTCTCACCGTTGTTCTATTCATATTATAGACGTCAAGCGAAAAAGACGTGGTGCAGAGCTGCTTTTGGAAATGGCGTAGGATTACTATAAATAAATACCCAATTTGCGGCAGACGCTGCGGCGGGTGAGGCGATAGACTCCGTAGAGCCCCACAGACACAATCAGGACCAGAAGCAGGCAGCTGCCAAGCCCGGCGGCCTCTCCTGCGGTCAGACGGCTGTCGTTGAAATACATGATCATGATGTAGAATCCGTAGATCAAGGCGGTGCCGGTCACTACGGGAACCAGAAACACCCGGCGTACCTGGCTGCGGGCAGAACGAAACAGATATTCCCTTGACGCGCCCAGGTGACGCAGGTCGTCATACACTTGCCGGCTGGTGATGGCGATGGTGAGGCAGCGGGTAAAGGCAATGACGATGACGGCGGCAAAGCACACGATGGCGATAAAGAGAAAGAGCACCAGGAATACCGCCGTAGTCTTGACGAAGTCCGCCTTGTCCAGTATCCGGAACTGGGGCATGTACTGCCAGTAGAGCCGGAAGTTGGAACTGTCCCTCTGGCCGTAGTCGATGGGAGTAAAGCCATATTTCTCACAGGTCTCCGGGTCCAGAAAGTACTCCCCGGTCTCAGTCAGCTCAATCTCCCGCACAATGGGATCGAAGCTGTCATACAGCGCGACTTCCGGACCGGAGCAGTCCACGATCTCATAAAAGAGGGCCTTGGCAAAGTCATAGGTCTCCTCGTCGTTTTCTACGTTGAAGAACACCATCTCCTCCCGCCAGTCGTCAGGGAGGCCGCGGGTCATCTCCTCGTAGTCGGCGTCGTCCACCACATAGCGGCCAAAGAGGAGGTCATTGCGCAGGTCCTCCGCCATGGTCACCCGCCAGTGATGCCCGGTGATGGGGTTGGTGACCAGGGTGACCTCTCCACCGAAAATGCCTTGTCCGTCGCCAGTGGCATCCATGATCCCCGCGATTTCCCCGGGCCGCAGGTCCAGATCTCCTTCGGTAAGGGCGTTGTAGGCGGACTCGGAGAGGAAAAGACCGGATTCGGCCTGCTCATAGTAAACGCTCTCCCAAGTGGTGCCCAGGGTTCCTTCTGTTTCCACATGTCTGGTTCCGTCCACTGCCAGCCGGGCCATGGGGACCTGGGTCCAAGAGGCAATGGTAACGTCACATTCCTCCGCCAGAGAGCGGACCTCGTCCTCCTGAGGAATGTCCTGGTCGGCGCGGAAGTGATAGGCATAGTCCACCGGCCGGGCATCATAGCTCATCATGGTGCCGGTGCCCAGCATGGGGGCGTAAAAGGCGGCAAAGTAAGCCCCGGCGATGAGCACGGTCATCACAAGCATGTTCCGCACGGTCTGACGGCCCTGAAAACGCATCTGGGATACGGAGATGATGTCCTTGTACCTGCGCCGACTGCCGCCCCAGCCGTTGGCTACGGTGTGGAGCAAAATCATATACAGCCCCGCCAGCGCGGGCAGGTAGAAAACGGCGGTGAGGCCCTCCGGAGGATACCAGTGGAGACCACGGATGAACACCGCCGGGGCGATATAGCCGCAGAAGCCACCCACAGCCGCCAGAACGATGCCCGTCCAGCCGTACCAGCGCTTTACCTCCCGGATGGGCTCCGAGGTGTGGGATTCCTGAACCACGTCGATGATGTTGGTCCTGCGGATGGAGCGGCCTCCCAGAAAGAAGAGCATAGCGGTCACATAGGCCGCAAAGGCCAAGGCATAGGTGTAGGCTGCCGGGTCAAAGGAGAGATCCATCTCCTCTGTGTCCACCACCAGAGCTCGGAATATCTGCCAGAGTCCCCAGGCCAGAGGCTTTCCCAAAATGGCTCCAACGGTGCAGGAGCCAGAGGCGATGGCTGTCAGATCCCTTTGCAGCTCCGCCTTCAGCTGCCGGCGGGAGGCTCCCAGCGCCAGAAACACACCGGTCTCCCGGGATTTCTGCCGGAAGAACAGTCCGGCGGCGTAAGTGGTGAACACGGCGCAGCCAATGACTGCCAGGACGAACACCATCATCACCTGCTTGCGGCTGTCGCCCCCCTCCGGCAGCACCGAGAGAATGGTGGGCGAGCGCATCATGCACACATAGGCGGTGATCAGCAATACCGAGAAAAAGCAGCAGCCGCTCAGCAGGGCGTACTGTCCCTTGTTTTTCCGCCGCAGGGCGGCGTACACTTGAGTAAATGTCCGCATCGTCTCACTCCTTGCCCATGTCCCGGATGGCTTGGAGCAGCTGATCCTGAAATGCGCTCCGCTCCAGGGAACCCTTCTCCAGGGTCCTCCACACCACGCCGTCCCGGAGGATCACCACCCGGTCACAGAAGGAGGCGGCGAAGGAGTCGTGGGTCACCATGAAGATGGTGGCTTCCAGAACGGACCTGGCCTGCTCAAAGGAGCGGATCACCGCCCGTGACGATTTGGAATCCAGGTTTCCCGTGGGTTCATCGGCCAGGATCAGCAGGGGGTGGTTGATGAGGGCCCGGGCCACGGCGGTGCGCTGCTTCTCGCCGCCGGAGATCTCCACCGGGTACTTGTCCCGGATAGCGGAGATGCCGAACACGTCGCACAGCTGGTCCGCCCGGGCCTCCGTCATGGCGGAGACAGCGCCGCCGATGATGGCCGGCAGCAAAATGTTCTCCCGGACCGTCAGACCGTCCAGCAGCAAAAAGTCCTGGAACACAAAGCCCAGCTGCTGGTTGCGCACCTGGGCCAGGGCATCCTCATCCAGCTGGGCCAGCTCCGTGTCACCCAGCAGGATGCTGCCGGCGTCCGAGGGAATGTAGCAGGAGATGCAATTTAGAAGGGTGGTCTTGCCGGACCCGGAGGGACCCATCACTGCCACGAACTCCCCCTTGTCCACCTCCAGGGAAACGCCCTTGAGCACTTCGTAAGTGTTTTTTCCCACCTGGTAGGATTTGCGCAGGTCTTTCACTGTCAGCATAGTGGTCATTCCTTTCAGAATTCACTTGAGATTCCGCACCAGGGCGATAAGCGCCAGATGGGCGGGGTAAAAACCGTAAAAAAACCACCTGTTGATCTTCAGTCGGGACCGCAGGGGCAGGAAGATCAGCGGAGCTGCCAGGATGGCGAAGATGGACCAATCCACGCTCCATCCGCCCACCATCAGGCACAGGGGGTCCTCCGGCCAGCCGGTCCAGAGAGCCGGAAGATAGCTCAGACAGTAGAGGGCCGCGCCCACCTTGGGGTGGTTGCGGCAGAGGTAGAAGATCAGCATCAGCTGGATGCCGGTGCCGGAGTAGTCGAAATTCCACCAGCTGACGGCGAAGAGCGCCAGGGCAAAGAGCCACCATTTCCGCTCCTTGAGCCCGGCTATGGCCAGGAGGCTCAGGAACAAAGTGAAGAAGATGTTCCAGTTGGTGAGGTTCTCCCAGAACGCCGATACCGGGTGGAAGGCCAGGATATAGAAAGGCTGGCTCACCAGGGCGAAGATCCCCAGCCGCAGCAGGTACTTCTTCACACTCCGGGTGTACAGCAGGCCCACTGTCAGGCAGTAGCAGAAGATGGGAAAGGCCAGTCGGCCCGCCCAGCGGAAGATCCCGATTTCCGGGAAGAAGGCGCCGCCGATGTGGTCGATCAGCATGGAGACGATGGCGATGAGCTTCAAAAGGACTGTATCCAGATTGGTTTTCAGCCGGGGGCCCTCCTGGGGTAGTGCCGGTGGGGTGGTGAGAATGCTCCAAACTCTGGAGCGGGGTGCGGCGATGGTGTTGGTCATGTTGGTTCCCTCCTTGCTGATCCCAGCTTACCGCGGCGGGATGACCGCCGCAAACGGGGCCGTCATTCCCGGCAGGCAGGATGTCAAATTTGGAATGTTTCGCTGCCGGGATGTCATAAACGGCGCATTTTCTGTCAACTTTGGTTTGGAGAAACGAGGCATTCATGGTAAAATAGCCCCAGCGCCGGGCTGGTGAGGCCCGCAAAAAGGCCCCGCCCAAAGGCGGGGCCTGAGAAGAAGGAGGGAAACGGATGCTGCGCATCGGCATCTGCGATGATGTTTACGACGCCCGGCTGGTGCTTCGCTCTGCCCTGGAGCGGGTGCTGGAGCGGCGGCGGATAGAGGGGCAGTTTTTTGAGTTCTCCTCCGGCGAGGGACTGCTCCGCTGGCTGGGGCATCACGCCGGGGAACTGGATCTGGTGTTTCTGGACATGGAGATGGGGGAGCTGGACGGCATGGAGACCGCCCGGCGGCTCCGGGCCGCGGACGGCGGGCTTCAGATGGTGTTCGTCACCGGCTATGCCGACCATGTCTTTGACGGGTACAGCGTGGGGGCCCTGGGATATCTGATGAAGCCGCCCAAGGCGGAACAGCTGGAGGAGGTGCTGGACCGGGCCCAGGCGGCGCTGTACCGGGAGCTGGACAGGGCCTATGTCTGCCGCAGCGGCGACACCCACTACCGCATCCCTATCGGCAATATTTTATACTTCGTCTCCGACCGGCGGCAGGTGAAGTGCGTCACGGCGGGGCGGGAGTACACCTTTTACGGAAAGCTGGATGCCGTAGCGGCGGAGGTGGGAAGCGGCTTCGTCCGGCTCCACCAGCGGTATCTGGTCCGGGCGGCGGCAGTGGATCGGGTGGAGGGCAGCGAGGCGGTGCTGACTGACGGCACCCGTCTGCCCATCAGCCGCTCCTGCCTGTCCGATGCCCTGCTGGCCCTGACCCGGGCGGAGCTGGAGGAATAGGAAATGGGAGGACGATTCCTGGAATTTCTGCGACAGCTGCTGCAAGGCGGGCTCTGGTACGTTCTGGCCCTGTTCAATGGGTATGTGATCTGCCGGCTGTCCGTGCCCTTCCTCTCTATGCGGAAAAGATGGTGGTGGCGGGTCATTCTGCTGCTTCTTTTTACCGGCAGCAGCGGCATGGTGATCTGGGTGGGGGACCCCAACCTGCTCTACACCCTGCCGGTCTTTCTGGCGGTGTTCTTCCTGTGCACCCGGGGCGACCGGGTGGGCAGGCTCGCCATGAGCCTGATCGTGTTTTGCCTGGTGATGTCGGTGTGCGCTCTGCTGGACACCTACCTGGGGGATCTGGACGACTATGACGTCGTGACCCGGCTGGCCCGGCCGGTGGTGTTCGGGGGACTGTACCTTCTGCTGCGGCGCCGTCTGCCGGCAGAGCCGGTGACATTGTCGCCCCGGCTGTGGCGGCTGACCCTGGGTCTTGCCGCCATGCCCTTCTGCGCTCTGGCGGCGGTGGTGCTGCTGACGTACACGAAATACGACTCCCCTGCGGCATACGTGCAGGCCATGAACCTGGGACTGGTGGTGCTGCCCTTTGTACTGCTGACCTCCGTCATGCTGCTGCGGGCGGTGCTGGTGCTTTCGGACCATGAGAAACTGGAACAGGCCAGCCAGCTGGCCTCGGTGCGGGAGGTCTACTATCAGGGCCTGCGGCAGCAGGAGCGCCAGGTGCGGACGCTGCGCCACGACCTGCGGAACCACCTGACCGTAGTCCGGGGACGGCTGGAGCAGGGGGACACAGCAGGGGCGCTTTCCTACCTGGAAGAGCTCGCCGGCTCCCCGGCCCTGAGCGGCGCCCGGAGGATCTGTGAAAACGACACCGCCAACGCCGTCCTGACCGCCAAGGCGGAGGCCATGCGGCAGGTGGGCCTCACCCCGGACTTCTCCGTGACCCTGCCGGAGCAGTTGCCCCTCTCCGACCTGGACTTGACGGCCCTGCTGGGCAACGCTCTGGATAACGCCATGGAGGCGGCGGTCCGGGCGGAGGACAAGACCGTCTCGGTCCGGTGCCGGGTCCAGAAGGGCCTTTTTATGCTGCGGGTGGAAAACGCTCTGGGGGAGGCAGTGGCGCCGGACCTCGCTACCACCAAGGCGGACAAAACCGCCCACGGCCTGGGTCTGCCCGGTATGCGGGAGATCACCGGCCGCTATGGCGGAACTCTGGAGGCCGGTGTGAAAGCCGGACGGTTCGAACTGGTGGCCTGCATACCGGTCTAGGCGGAAAGCGCGGGGGATGAATGCGTTGGAGAATTCCTCCATGGCAGCGCGAATGCGCGTTGTGCGAATGACCGGATGAAACGGCTCGGGAACGACTTTGAAAATGGTTGGCCAGGGAGCTTTTGCCGGATAGACAACAGGATTTGCAGTGCGCCGGGCGGAAAAGAGGGACTGTCCGGCGCACTGTATTTGCCTCAAGTTTCTCTCTTGATCTTGACAGCGGTATGCGGCTTGACAAATGCGGTCTATTTGTGATAGACTTTCTTCAAAAGATAGGTCTATTATCAATAGACCTAAAAGGGAGATCGGTATGGAGGAAATAAAACTGGGGATGATTGAAAGCCGCTTTGCGGAATTGATCTGGAGCCACGAGCCTCTGACTTCCGGAGAACTGGTGAAGTTGTGCCGGGAGGAGTTGGCGTGGAAAAAGTCCACCACCTACACGGTGCTGAAAAAACTCTGCGACCGGGGGCTGTTCCGCAATGATGGCGGCACCGTCACAGCTGCTGTTTCCCGGGAGGAATTCCACGCCATGCAGTCGGAGCGGTTCGTGGAGGAGACCTTCGATGGGTCCCTGCCGGCGTTTCTCGCCGCATTCACTAGCCGGAAGAAGCTGTCCGAGGAGGAGATTTGCCAGCTGCAAAGGCTGATCGACCAGAACCGGGAGGGATGAGTGATGGGAGATTTCCTTGCTTATGAGCTGCTGCCCATCATTTTGAACATGACGCTGACCGCCAGCATCGTGATCGTTCTGGTCCTTTTGGCCCGGCTGGCCCTGCGGCGGGCGCCTCGGGCCTGTTCTTACGCGCTGTGGCTGGTGGTGCTGTTCCGGCTGCTGTGTCCAGTGTCTTTGACGGCGGGCATCTCCCTGATGGGACTGCTGGATACGCCGGTGACGGAGGTGACAGCCCACACCAGTGCGGCGGCTTATGTACCCCGGGACGTGGTCCATAATCCAGAGCCATCGGTGACACTGCCGGTGCCCGGAGTGGGCGAGTCTATCACGGAGGCTCTGCCTCGGGGGGAGGAGCAGATGGTGGCCGATCCCCTGGAGGCTCCCATGGCCATTGCCACCATCCTTTGGATGACAGGTACGGCTGCCATGGTGATTTACGGCGTGGCGTCCCTGCTCCGCCTGCGCCGGCGGCTGGTGGGGGCGGTGCCTCTGGAAAAGGGGGTCTATCTGGCGGACCACATTGAAACGCCTTTCGTGCTGGGATTGTTTCGGCCGAAAATCTATCTGCCTTCCGCCTTGCCGGAGGGGGAGCGGGGGTACATCCTGCTCCATGAGCGCCACCACATCCGGCGGCTGGACCATGTGGTGAAGCTGCTGGCGTTTTTGGCTCTTTGCCTTCACTGGTTCAACCCGTTGGTGTGGCTCATGTTCGTGCTGCTGGGCCGGGATATGGAGATGAGCTGCGACGAGGCGGTGATGAAGAAGCTGGGCGAGGCCGTCCGGGCAGACTACTCCGCATCCCTCCTGCGCTTGGCCACCGGGCGGAAGATCATCGCCGGAGCGCCCCTGGCCTTCGGCGAGGGGGACACCCGGGACCGGGTAAAGAATGTTTTGCGGTGGAAGGAGCCCAAACTCTGGCTGGTGATCCTTTCCGTGGCGGTGGTGGTTGTTCTGGCGGTGGTGTGCGGCACCAATGCCGACAGCAGGAGTACGGTCAACACAAAAGCGGTGGGAAACGGTGTGGAAGTGACGATGACGCTGAAAGCGCCGGTTCGCTCTTATGCGGTTTACCAGGAGATCTACCAGGACGGGCGGCTGATTTCAGGTGAGCCGATACTGCTTGAGGGATTTCAGGAGGATGACTGGGATGAGATGCCCCACAGGAGCACCTTTACCCTGCGGGCCCAGTCGTCGGTCCTCCCCTCCGGAGGATTTTCCGGAGAGGTGACCACCTGGTGTGAGGAAAACGGAGCAACGAAAGAGCGGACGGACCAGCTGCCCCGGACTCGGTATACCGGGATGGGCAGTGTGGTAGGCTCCGGCACCCTGCAAGTGGCCCAGTCCCAAGCAACCTATTCATTGGACGCAGGGGACAGTGTGGTGCTGTACAGCGTGCTGTTCTCTCAGAAGACGGATGGAGCAATCTGTGTTTACCACGACGGCTGGAGTTTGGCAAAGGTCAATGATACGGTGATCCAGTACCGGCTGGCGATCTCTTCCGAGACTGCGGAGATCTATCAGGATTTGCCGCTGGACCTGGCTCAGATGCTGTATGACCTGCGGGTGGAGACTTTGCGTGATCCGGAGGACTATGGTGCTCAGGCGGCGCTCCGCACGCTGCTGGATGCCATGGGGGCATCTGCCTGCGGGGACTACGAACTGCAGTATTACGACCTGGCAGAGGAACCGCAGTTTTTGACGGCCATGCATACCGGCGCGTACTGGCCTGGCGGTACAAATACTTTCCCGCCCTATGCAAAGACAGGAATTGTGATCTGGTATGACGCGGTGACGGACGAGGATGCTTTCCGGACGATGCAGAACGCCGTTCCGGATCTGATGCTGGCTTTGGTTCCGGAGTTGTCAGAGGTCAACATCGGATGCGCCGGGTCTGATGGGACCGCCGGCTATGCGGGCTCCAGCGTTGAAAACGACGCCTATCTCCAGTCTCTGGGGTATGAGAGCTTTGCGGAGACCGGGAACTCCGCATCCGGTATTCGTGCCCTCATGGAGCTGTTGGAATGGCCTGAAAGCGATTCGGACAGCCCTGCCGGGGAGTCCGGAAAGCCCCGGCTGACCCTGGAGGATGTGCGAACCCTGTCGGAGAAGGGCGAGAGTCTGTCCTGGGAGGATTTTGAACTATATGATTCCAGAGAGGTTGGATCCGGCCTTTACATACGGGTTTATCCTATTGATGAAACATTCTCTGTCTGGATCGGGAGCTTTACTCCGGGCGAGAAACCTTTGTATATACTTCTGGGTACGGAAAACGACCAGATCGACCTCCGGCGGGAGGACCCGCTTGCCTTTATCCGAAGTTATCAAGCCGTCCGGAGCGGCGCCGGGCAATGAGTGGACTGTCTGACTTAGAGGCTGCTTATCAAATCTGTATGCGGCTTATGAATTGAAAGTTTACAGCGCACCGGGGAGGGCTATGGCCCTCCCCGGTGCGCTGATCTGTGTTCCGGGCTGTCCGTTATTTGGGGGTCAGGCTGTCGGCGGCGCCTGTATCTGCAACTCGCGGAGCAGGCGGAATGACTGTCGGGAGATATCCTGTGTGCGGCATGGCTGGGAGCTGCCACATGGGAGAATGAGAACGTGCGAAGCCGTTATCTGCTGCTGGAATAGCGCCTGTGGAGCTGCTCCTTCAAATAACGGATAAAGTGCTTTTCCTGAGGTCGAAGGGCCAATGTTTGAGAATAAAGGAGGCCCACGGACATGGGGGCGCCGTCTGCGATAGGGCGGCAGACACAGTTCAGCCGCTGCGCATCCTTTTCCGGAATGCTGATGCCGATGGAAATATAGTTTCCCTTGCACACGGCGTCAAAGATGGTCCCCCGGTCACAGATATACAGCAGATCTGTGTTTCTGTGGAGGCCGAGGATTTCCAGTGTATCGTCGTGGTCAATATGGGCATCGGCAATAAAAGGGTATTTTGCCAGATCATCAATATAGATATTCTCCGCCGTTGCCAACGGGTGATTTTTTGACATGAAGGCGGTTACCGGGATAGAGTGCTGAAGGATCGTCAGTTCCAGATTGTATTGATCTGCCAGATCCATATATTTGGGGATGATCTGCTCAAACATGACCAAAATGCCCAGGCGGCAGTTGCGCGCCACGATGTTCTTCAGATTTTCCCGCAGACCTGCCTCCAGAAATTTATCATGTGTGCTGTTGTGGTTGGGATAGCGCTGCTTGTAATCAAAAAAGCATTGAAGGACAAACGCGGAGCGGGCACAGACGATGGAAAGACTGTCGTCTTCCGCCATGGCTTCCGGGATATTTTGAATATTGTTTCGTTCTGTGACGATTTTTTCCGCATGGCTCATGAAAACCAGCCCCTCCGGCGTAGGGACAATTCCGCTGGCTGTTCGGTGAAACAGTGAATAGCCGATTTCGTTCTCCACATGTTTGATGATGGAGCTGAGATGAGATTGGGAGATATAGCAATTTCGGGCCGCTTTGTTGACAGATCCGCATTTAAATGCTTCCAAAATATAAGTCAGGTGTTCGGTGTTCATCTGTATCTCGCTCCTTTGCGCAGGGTATCTCAAATTGCGATTGCTTACCAGAGTTTCGTATAATCTGTTTGGACGGCCCCTATGCTATAATGAAACCCGGGAAAAGACAAAAAGGGCTCGCCTTTTGCGCACTTCGACTATCTTCATTATTATAGTTGTCCCCAATATTGATTTCAAGCCTGGGAAAATGCTTTTCCGGCGGAGCTGGAGAGAAGAAGGGAAGATACAGATATGGCGGAAAAAAAGCGCGAAAAGACAGTGAACATACTGGACCAGTTGTTCTGGACCGTTCAGCCGCCGATGGGACTGGTAAAAGGCGACTATTACCGGGCGGAAAACTGGTTCGCCCCTCATTTCCCCGGGGACAAGGGATACCACGGTATTCTGGAGGTGGTCCGGGAGGATGGGCGGATCCGCATGGTGGAGTTCAACGAGATCAATAACCCCACCTATTACATCAAGCGCTATCAGGGCGTATCCAAGCGGCTGTCGGATTACGGTTTCCTTCAGGCCACCAAGGAGCGAACCGCCAAATCGGGCGTTGTGCTGGTCAATGGTCTGACCCACCTGGAGGCGCAGATGGTGGCGGAAAACCGGCTGACCGGCGAGTTCGATCTGCTTACCGGCGCTTCCAACAGTATCAAGCGGTCTATGCTTCCTCTGGCGCAGGAGATCGCAGAACGGTTGGAAACTCCCTCCGGTCAGCGGTATTACGGCTATGCGGAACAGGTGGAGCCGGGCGTTACCGGCCGGCTTCAGGTCGTGCTGGAGAGCGGGAAGATCGTTTCTCTGTCGTATGATGAGATTTTCGCGGACCGTCAGGAGGACATCCCGGATCCGGAGCTCAAGCCCTATTACCGGCAGTCCAAATATCATTCTCCGGATTATATCTCCACCATCGGCGCCGGGTTTAACAGTATTTTCGACCTGCTGGTACAGCAGGTGGTGCGTACGCAGTCCCTGACGGATCTGACGGGGCTTCCTTTTACAGAGGAACCCAAGCGAGCCAAGGAATGGGACAACTACCTGACTCTGGCACGGAAGGTGGAAGCCGCGCTGAGATCTGACGGTGTGTGCGGCTGACGGTGTGTGGGAATGTGACCGCCGGAGCGGCGGTTTCATAAATACAACGATCGTATAGGAGGAACACGATGAAAATGAAGAAGAGAATTTTCGCATTATTCACCGCAATGGTCCTACTCTGTGGAGCGCTGACAGGCTGCGGCCCGACCGGTTCCAGCACGACCACTCCGAGTGGCTCCGGGGATGCCGATGGCGCTGAAGCCGGTCAAAAGGATACTCTGATTGTTGCTGTCCCTGAGTCGCCTACCTATATGGATCCGATGGTACAGGCGTCCATCGCCACGTTCCGCGTGACGACGCAGATGTTCGACCGGCTGGTCATGCTGGATTACGACATGAATCTGGTGCCTGGTCTGGCTGAGAGCTGGGACGTGGTGGATGAGACCACGACGGTGTTCCATCTGCGCAAGGGCGTCAAATTCCACAACGGCGAGGAGATGACCTCCGAGGATGTCAAATACAGCCTGGAGCGCTGCATGGCAAACCCGGGTGTGAACTACAACTACCTGATCATTGAGAGCATTACCTGCGACGATGATTATACTGTCACCATCAAGACCTCTGAGCCCTTCAACGCTCTGCTGCCCCGCCTGACGCTGGATGCGGCGTCCATCATCTGCAAGAGCGCGGATACCAGCCCCGAGGAGTTCAACAAGAATCCCGTGGGTGCCGGTCCCTACAAGTTTGTCTCCTGGGAGCTTGGCGGCGATGTGGTGCTGGAGGCGTTTGAGGATTACTGGGGCGGCGCTCCGGCTATCAAGCGCATCATCTTCCGCACCATCCCCGAGGCTCTGAACCGCACCATTGGTCTGGAGACCGGCGAGGTGGACCTGGCCTATGATCTGGGTATTACCGATCTGGAGAGCCTGGAGGGCAGCGAGACTGTCACTACCATGACCTCTCCCAGCACCACTGTGTGGTATGTGGGCGTGAATGTGCAGAAGGCGCCCTTCGATAACCAGAAGGTCCGTCAGGCCATCGCCTATGCCCTCAATCCCCAGGATTACATCGACCTGGTGTTCAGCGGCGAGGCTACCCTGGCCAACTACACCATGATGCCTCCCAGCGTGGACGGCTATATTTCCGACTGCTCTTCGTATTCCTACAATGTGGAAAAGGCCAAGGAGCTGCTGGCCGAGGCTGGCTATCCCGACGGCTTCTCCACCACCCTCTGGTGCTCTGACAGCCAGGTGATGCGGGACTCCGCTGTGGTCATCCAGGAGCAGCTGCGCCAGGTGGGCATCGAGGCTGAGGTCAAGACCATGGAGAACGGCCAGTACTATGCGGATACCGGTGAGGGTGCCCACGACATGTACATCATGTCCAAGACCTCCATCGATCCCGACTCCATGCTGCGCGCCATGTATCACACCGAGGCCTTCGGCCCCTCCGGCAACCGCTCCTTCTGGGCCACGCCTGAGGTGGATGCCATGATCGACGAGGCCAGTACTACCACTGACACCGAGCACGCCATGGAGCTGTACGCGGAGATCCAGCGGATCGTGGCGGACGCCGCTCCCCTGGTTCCTCTGGCTGTTGAGCATCTGAATGCCGGCATGCAGTCCAACGTGAAGGGCTTCGGCCTCTATCCGGGCAAGTCTCACTACATCAACGGCACTTATTTTGAATAAGCGCTTCCGGATATCCGGAACAGCGGGCGGCGGCAGCAGCCGCCGCCCGCTTGTGCAAACTGTGTCACAGAGAAAAGGAGAGTGACAGATGTACCGTTTTATTCTCAAACGGCTGATCATGCTGATCCCTGTGCTGCTGGGCGTCAGTTTCATCGTCTATACGATCATGAGTTTTACGCCCGGCGACCCGGTACAGATGATGCTGGGTGATAACTATTCCGAGGAGGCTTACGCCGCTCTGGAAGAGGAGCTGGGCCTGGATGATCCGTTTTTGGTCCAGTACGGCCGCTATGTGATCAACGCGGTCCAGCTGGATTTTGGAACCTCCTATGATACGGGCAACCCCGTGGCGGCAGAGATCGCCGCCCGGCTGCCGAACACCATTCTGCTCTCTGCCTGCGCCATGCTGTTCGCCATCCTGATCGGCATTCCGCTGGGCGTCATATCTGCCACCCATCAGTATTCGGCAGTGGACAACATCTCCATGGTGGGCGCCTTGTTCGGCGTGTCCATGCCCAACTTCTGGCTGGGATTGATGCTGATCGTGATCTTCGCGGCGGGACTGGGGTGGTTCCCGTCCTCGAACTTTGAGACCTGGGGCGCCCTGGTGCTGCCGGCCATCACCCTCAGTGCGAACTCTCTGGCCATGATCACCCGTATGACGCGCTCGTCCATGCTGGAGACCATCCGGCAGGACTACATCCGTACCGCCCGGGCAAAGGGCCTGAAGGAGAGCGTCATCACCATCCGCCACGCCCTGCGCAACGCCATGATCCCCATTGTTACCACTGTGGGTCTGCAATTCGGCTTTTCTCTGGGCGGTGCTGTGCTGGTGGAGACGGTGTTCTCCTGGCCCGGCATCGGCCGGCTGCTGGTGGATTGTATCAAGCTGAAGGACACCCCTGTGGTGGTGGCCTGTGTGCTGGTGCTGGCCACCATGTTCACCATCATCAACCTGTGCATCGATATTCTGTACGCATTCCTGGATCCCCGTATTCGGGCCCAGTACAAAACGGTAAAGGGGTGAGCGGATGGCTGCGGAAATCAAGAAAAACAAGAAGAAATCCCAGGCGGCCGCGATCTGGCGCCGCTTGAAAAAGAACAAAATGGCCGTGGTGGGACTGGTTATTCTGGCCGTCATTATCCTCCTGGCTATTTTTGCCGACCTGCTGTTTGACTATGAGACCCTGGTGGTCAAGCAGAGCGCGGCGCTGAAGCTCAAGCCCCCCTCTGCCGAGCACTGGCTGGGCACTGACGAGGTGGGCCGGGACATTCTGGCCCGCATCGTCCACGGTGCCCGGATCTCCCTGCCGGTGGCCTTTGTCACCATCGCCATCGCCACCGTGGTGGGCGGCCTGCTGGGCGCTATCGCCGGCTATGGCAGCCGTCGGGTAGATAACGTCATCATGCGCATCATGGACGTCTTTCTGGCGATCCCCAGCATTCTGCTGTCCATCGCCCTGGTGGCGGCCATGGGCACCAGTGTCACCAACATGATGCTGGCCATCAGTATCTCCAATATTCCGCCCTTCGCGCGGATCGTGCGCTCCGCGGTGCTGACCATCAAGAACGAGGAGTACATCGAGGCCGCCCGGGCCATCGGCGCCAGCGACAAGCGCATCATCCTCAAGCACATCCTGCCCAACTGCATGGCCCCCATCATCGTTCAGGCCACGCTGTCCATTGCCGGCTCCATCCTGGCCATTGCCAGCCTGAGCTTCATCGGTTTGGGCATCAGCCCGCCCACGCCGGAGTGGGGCTCCATGCTCAGCACCGGACGGCAGTATTTCCGGGCCGCCTGGTGGGTGTGCGCATTCCCCGGCATCGCCATTATGCTGACCATCCTCTCCTTGAACCTGCTGGGAGACGGTCTGCGGGATGCGCTGGACCCCAAGCTGAAGAACTGAGAAGGGAGGACGCCTTATGGAAGAGAAAACTCGTATGGAAACCCCTCTGCCGGAGAAGGAGCCCGCCCCTCAGACCCAGGAGACGGATGCGCTGCTGGACATCCGCGGTCTGCGGGTGGAATATCACACGGATGAAGATGTGGTCTACGCGGTCAACGGCCTGGACCTGACCATCGCCAAGGGCGAGAGCCTGGGCCTGGTGGGAGAGACCGGCGCCGGCAAGACCACCACGGCCCTTTCGGTCCTGCGTCTGATCGCAGATCCCCCCGGGAAGATCGTGGACGGCGAGATCTGGTTTGAGGGCGAGGATATGCTCCAGGCAAAGCCCGCCCGCCTGCGGGAGATCCGCGGCAGCAAGATCTCCGTGATCTTCCAGGACCCCATGACCAGCCTGAACCCGGTCTACTCCGTGGGCGACCAGATCGCGGAGGTCATCCACCAGCACGAAAAGTGCAGCAAGGAGGAAGGGCGCAGAAAGGCCGGCGATATGCTGGAGATGGTGGGTATTCCCCGCGCCCGCTATGACGAATACCCGCACCAGTTCTCCGGCGGCATGAAGCAGCGGGTGGTCATTGCCATGAGCATCGCCTGTACGCCGGAGCTGATCCTGGCAGATGAGCCCACCACCGCTCTGGACGTTACCATCCAGGCCCAGGTGCTGGAGCTGATGAGCGATCTGAAGGAAAAACTCCGGACCTCGCTGCTGCTGATTACCCACGACCTGGGCGTTGTGGCCCAGGTGTGCGACCGGGTAGCCATCATGTACGCCGGCGAGATCGTGGAGAGCGGCACCATTGCGGAGGTATTTGACTATCCGTATCATCCCTACACCATCGGCCTGTTCGGATCGATTCCGTCTCTGGACAGCACTGCGGAGAAGCTCAAGCCCATTCAGGGCCAGATGCCCGATCCCACGGAGCTGCCGGAGGGCTGTGCCTTCGCCCCCCGGTGTCCCTATGCAACGGACGCCTGCCGTGCCCAAAAGCCGGAAATGACCTCGGTTGGCGGGACCCATCTGGTCCGCTGCCTGGCCCATCAGGGTGTTTTCCAGTCTCCGGAATTGATGGAGGAGGTGCGACATGGAAGATAAGAGCGTGATCCTGGAAGTCCGGGATTTGAAGAAGTACTTCAAGAGTCCCACCGGCACCCTCCATGCGGTGGACGGCGTGAATTTTTCCATCCGAAGGGGAGAGACCCTGGGTCTTGTGGGCGAGTCCGGCTGCGGAAAGTCCACCATCGGCCGGCTGATCCTGGGACTGCATCAGGCCACCAGCGGAGAGATCCTCTTCAACGGCCAGGATATCTGCAAGATGAACAAGCAGAAGCTGCATGACCTGCGGCGGGATCTTCAGATCATTTTCCAGGATCCCTTTTCCTCGCTGAACCCGCGGATGTCTATTGGCGAGATCATCGGGGAGCCCCTGCGGATCCACGGAAAGGTCCGCAGCCGCACGGAGCTGGACGCCGAGGTGGCGCGGCTGATGGACGTGGTGGGCCTGTCGGCGCGCCTGTTCAACGCCTATCCCCATGAGCTGGACGGCGGCCGCCGCCAGCGGGTGGGCATCGCCCGGGCCCTGTCCCTCAAACCCCAGTTCATCGTCTGCGACGAGCCGGTTTCTTCTCTGGACGTGTCCATCCAGGCGCAGGTGCTGAACCTGCTGAAGGACCTGCAGGCGGAATTTGATCTGACGTATCTCTTCATCACCCATGACCTCTCCGTGGTCAAGTTCTTTTCTGACAAGATCGCGGTGATGTATCTGGGCCAGCTGGTGGAGACGGCGGAGTCTGCGGAGCTGTTCCGCAATCCGCTCCATCCCTATTCCCAGGCGCTGCTGTCGGCCATTCCTGTGCCCAGCAGCCGTCAGAAGATGCAGCGGGTAAAGCTCATCGGCGAGCTGCAAAGCCCCATCAACCCGGAGCCCGGCTGCCGCTTTGCCAAGCGGTGCCTGTACGCTCAGGAGGGATGTACCGGCCGGGATCTGGCTCTGAGAGATTTCGGCAGCGGACATTTCTGCGCCTGCTGCCGGGCGGGGGCGCTTCCGGCTGCTGAAAGTGAGCCTGCGCAATGATCCTGCCGAGGAAGGCAGAAAATAAATCTTATAAGGAGGACGATTCAAATGATCGACAAGACGAGATGGCTGGGCCTGGGCCCCTGGCATGAGGATAATGAGAGCGAGCTGATCGACTGGACCGTGCAGCCCCAGTACAAGGGCATGGTCAAGGGCGATTATTACCACGCCGAGCTGTATTACAGCGGCCGCTGGGGCGCCAAGGGCCATAAGGGCGAGCTGGAGGTGGTCAAGGACGATGCCGGCAAGATCGCCTATGCAGAGTTCAACGAGACGACCATGGACAACTACTATGTCCGTCATTTCCAGGGCCTGAACAAGCGCTATACCGAGTTCCAGTTCTTCCAGGATTTCCATGACAAGCGCCGCAGCGTGAACTATGGCCGTGTCTTGGCCAACGGCTTCAAGTATGTGGAGGATCAGATCCTGGAAAAGCAGGACCTGGACGCCGACTATGATCTGCTGACCGGTGCCTCCTTCTCCATGAAGAACATGATCGGCTTGAAGGATGTCATCTCTGCGCAGATGAAGGATCCCAACCACAAAAAGCAGCGCTACTACGGCTACAATGAGAACTTTGGCTATGGCCTGACAGGCTGGCTGGAAGTTGTTGTGGAGGACGGCAAGATCGTCAAGTGCTTCTACGATGAGATTTTTGCTGACCACACTTCCGAGATCGTTTATGACGATCTGAAGCAGTTCTACCGCCAGTCCAAATATTACTCCTCCACCTATGAGGATCCGTTCCCCTCCGGCTGGGACCGGCACGCATGGCTGGTCTGCTTCAAAGATCTGTCTGACCAGCTGAACGCGAAGGTCTGCCAGACCCAGGATATGTTCGACATCTCCGGCCTGCCCTGCGTGGAGGGCCCGGACATGGGCGTCGTCTGGGACAAGCCCCACAAGGATGACGTGGCGCTGATCTCCAACAGCGACGCGACCGCCCGCTCCGTCACCCGGCCCCGCTCTCCCGTTTGGAACAACTATCTGCGTCTGGCCAAAGTCGTCCATGACGAAATGGTCAAGGACGGCATCCTGAAGTAAGGAGGAACGAACAATGGATAACGCAGGAAAGAAGCCTGTCTGGTCTGTACAGCCCCCCAAGGGGATGCTGAAGGGCGACTACTATCGCATCGAGGAGAGATTCCCGCCCTATTATCCCGGCGTAGAGGGAGAATTCCCCGCCGATCCGGGCCATCTGGGTATCGTGGAAGCGGTGAAGGCCGACGGCAAGCTGATCTTCGTGGAGCTCAACGAGATCACGGCGCCCTCCTATTACAATCACCTCTACCGGGATATCTCCAAGCGCCGTTCCAGCTACAGCTTCTGGCAGTACACCAAGCCCCGCATGCAGAAGGCCGGCTCCGTGCTGACCATGGGCATGCAGTACGTAGAGCAGCAGATGATGGAAAAGCAGAGCCTCAGCGGCGACTTTGACCTGGTGGCCAGCGCCTCCGGCAGTGTGAAGAAGCTGCTGACCTTTGCGGCGAAGCTGGACGCCCAGCTGGACAAGCCCTCCGGCAAGAAGCTGTACAGCTACTCCGAGGACTACGGCTACGGCCTCACCGGCTGGCTGAAGGTGGTGGTAGAGGATGGCAAGATCATCTCCTGCCGCTTTGACGAGATCTTTGCTGACAATGAGGAGGACATCGTTCATCCGGAGCTGAAGAAGTATTACCGCCAGTCCAAATACGACTGCCCCACCTATGAGGATCCGTTCCCCTCCGGCTGGGACCGTCATGCCTTCCTGGTGGGCTTCCGCACGCAGATGGACAACCTGAACCAGAAGGTCTGCGCCACGCAGAATATGCTGGATCTGACCGGCCTGCCCCATGCGGCCGGCAAGGACATGGGCATGATCTGGGACGATCCCAACCCGGATCGGGAGCATCTGGACATGGATCCCAAGAACCGTCCCATGTATCCTGCCTTCATGAATTACCTGCGCATGGCCAAGGTGGTGCTGGAGGAAATGCGCAAGGACGGCGTTGTGAAGTAAACCGAAGCGGAAAGGGAACACGCTATGGAACATATGCGGGCATTCTTGGCGTATGATACGCTCTGCCGGATCACGGCTGAACTCCCCGATGGAAGCGAGGGCCTGCTGGATCAGTGCGAGGAAGAAGCACACCAGCTGGAACGCACACTCAGTATGTTCGATCCGGAGTCTGAACTGTCCCGCCTGTGCCGTGATATCCGCCCGGGAGAGGCGACGCCGGTTTCCGAGACGCTGCTGCGCTTTCTGGAGCAGAATCTGGAGATCTGCCGTTTGACAGACGGCGCCTTTGATCTGACGGTGGGACCGCTGATCAAGCTGTGGGATTTTCTGGCGGAGCCGCCGCAGGTGCCTACCCCGGAGCAGATCCGGGAGACGCTGGCCCGGGTGGGCTATCAGCACATCCATCTGCACCCCGGGAGCAGCACGGTGTCGTTTGACATCCCGGATGTAGGACTGGATCCCGGTGCTGCGGGCAAGGGATTTGCCCTGGGGCTGACTGTGGACCGTCTCCGCAGGGGCGGCGTACGCCAGGCGGTGCTGGACTATGGTGGGAACCTGTTTGTGATGGGGGCGCGCAGAGGAGAAAACGGAGCGCTCCGGCCATGGAAAGTGGCGATCCGGGACCCGGATGATCCGGGCACGGTGTTTGGATCCGTGGAGCTGATGGATACGGGAATCGCCACATCCTCCTGGTATGAGCACAGCTTTCAAAAGGATGGGGTCATATATCACCATCTTCTGAACCCAAAGACGGGGTATCCCATTCCTCTGACCTTGAAGAGCGTTTCCATCGTGTCCTCCAGACCGGTGTATACGGATCTGCTCTCCACTGCATTTTTTGCCCTTGGCGAGGACCGGGGAAGAGAGCTGGTGGAACAGCTCCGGCGCGATAGCGGGGAAGTCATCGAATATGTTGCCGTGCGGAAAGACGGAAGTGTCGGTGCTTCTGCCGGGGCTTCGTTTGTTTCAATGAAATGAGTTTGGATCGCCCATATTCTGCTGAAAAGCGGAATATGGGCGATCCTTCTGTCGGCGCCGGTGTATGGTGCGGATGATGATTGAAGGGGGGCAGCGTGTGGGTGCCAAAGCTCCCGACTCCTGGTGGAGAGGGGAATGGCTGCGAAGGAATGGGGACGCGGAGCCATTCAAAGGGACGCCCTGGCTGTGGGTCTGCTGCGGCGGCGCCGGTTCCGCCTGCCGCGCACGCCGTGTACCGCTCCGGGCAGCAATTCTTCTCTTGACGGGGCTGGGCGCTCCATGACAGGGGAGCGGTT
The DNA here is from genome assembly GCF_054476235.1 of Dysosmobacter sp. Phy. NCBI lineage: Bacteria > Bacillati > Bacillota > Clostridia > Eubacteriales > Oscillospiraceae > Dysosmobacter > Dysosmobacter sp. Phy. Next base: position 104,329 of record NZ_CM136997.1, on the reverse strand, counting down.
TGCCGCAGTGGGAGAAGCCTTTCAGACACACGAAGGCCTCCGGCTTTATGCCGGAGGCCTCCGTGTACATTCTTATTGGTACAGCTTGGGGACGCGGAAACTCTGCACGCCGTTGGCCTCGTCCGTGACCGTCCCTGCCGGGAAGATGATCACCGGGTTGCCCTCGTCATCCACCTCAAATTCGGTGTTCTCGTCGATGGTAACATAGTCGCTGAGCGGTGCGTTGTCCTCAATGGGGAAGTACCGGACCTCAGGGTCCTTGTCCATGCGGTTGCCCATCTGCATGGTGATGGTCTCTGTCAGATAATCGACATAGTCCTCGCCCAGGAGCGATTCCAGGGTTGGCTCTGTCTGTTCCTCCGCCGCGGGTGCGGCAGCTTCCTCTCCGGCTGCCGCCTCTGCGGTGCAGGCGGAAAGAAGCAGCATGGAACATAAAAGCGTCAGCAGCACAAGCATCTGATAGCCGTTTTTCTTCATGGTCGATTCCTCCATTTCTGTTTGTACGGATCTCCGTTCCGGAGACGCTTCCTTCTTGGTATCTTTACTTTACAAGACCCAGGCCGCAAAGTGGCCGCGTTTTTGCATCATTTCGCCATCACCAGTTCTCCGACAGCGGGGCGTCGGAGCTGGAAGCGCGGTCTTCCCTGAAAAGCTTTCCGGAAAAACCCAGCGGTTCTACACAGATACGTCCATACAGGCTTTCTGTGCGGGCGGCGTATATCAGCCCCCCGGTGCCGTCGATCTCCCATAGCGCAGGGCCGCGCTGCTGCGCCTCGAGCTCCAGACCCTTCAAAAAGCGAAGCCCCAGCTCCTCGGATGAGGGGAGTGCTTTCTTTGCTGAGCGCAGATTGCAGTCGAACCACACCGGAAGACCGGTCTCTTCATCCACCACGATCCAGAAGCTGTCCTGATGGGCAGAGGAGCCCTGCAAATACAGCATACTGACAGATTGATATTCGTCGGAGCGCACATAGACTGCCCGGCTTCCGCCCTGGAAGGTCAGTGCCTCCAGGTCGTAGCCTGCCGGTAAAACACCCCAGTCCGCAAGTGTCTCCACGCTTTGAAAAAATATCTCTTCTGCCTGCTCCGCCGCCTGTGCTCCTGGTGACGGAAGGGGTTGGGAGGTGGAAAACACCTCCAGGTCCGGGTATTGAACGGCCCGCCACAGCAGTTTCAGCTTTTCCGGCAGGGGGATCTCCCGGACAGTCAGATCCTCCTCCGACAGGGATTCTACGTGGACAGCCGCCAGTTCTCCCCGGTCCCGCAGAATGGAGAGCTGCCGCGGCAGCAGTACCGCTGCCAGCACGACCAGACCGGTCAGGACCGGCAGACCCCATGCTTTGAACGATCTCAACCGCCGTCCCCTCCCTTCAGATCAACGCTGACCCGGGTACCTTTACCCGGAGTGCTCTCGAAGGTCAGCGTGCCGCCGTGGAGCGCCACGATCCGCTGGCATACGGTCAGACCCAGCCCGGCGCCGCCCTGGGCGCGGGATCTGGATTTGTCCACCATGTAAAAGGGCTCGGTGATCCGGCCCAGGTCCTCCGGGGAGATCCCTCTTCCGTTGTCTGACACTTGAATACGGTAGCCGCCGGCTGTGGGAGCGCCCTCCAGAAGGATGCGGCCCTCTGCGCCCACGGCCTTGCGGGCGTTGTCCAGCAGATTCAGGCACACGGACTCCATCAGATCCGGCTCCAGCTCCGCTGTGCCGGGGACAGCCCGGATCTCCAGGCGGATGCCCGCCTGCTCCAGCGTCGGCCGCAGGACTGCGCCCACCCGCTCCAAAAAGGGCGCCAGCTCAGTGGGGCGGGGAGAGAAGCTGCCCTTTTCCAGAACGAACAGGTCCAGCAGCCTGCGGGACAGGCTCTCCAGCCGACGCCCCTCCCGGAAGATATGACCGGCGCTCTCCCGTACCAGCTGAGGCTGGGCGGGACGGGAGAGCAGGAGCTCTGCATAGCCGATGATGGACGTCAGGGGCGTCTTGGTCTCGTGGGCGAAGGCGTGGAGGAAGTCCTCCTGCCGACGGGCAGTGTCTGTCAGCTCGCCCACGTGCCGCTCCAGCTGCTCCGCCATAAGGTTGAAATCCCGGGAGAGCTGGCCCAACTCGTCGTCACTGCTGACAGCTACCCGCCGGGACAGCTCCCCGGCGGCCATCTGCCGCGCTGCCTCGGACAGCCGCCCCAAGGGGCGGGTGATCCAGGCGCTGACAGCCAGAGCGGCCAGCGCCGAGGCCAGGATCAGCCCCAGCAGCAGGTAGGAAAATGCGTTGTACTGGGCCTGCCTGGCGGAGAAGAGATCGCCCGCGTCCCGCCAGGTCTCCAGATAGAGCGTTCCGTCCTCCGCCTCCAGGGGACTTGCTGTGTGCAGGTAAAACCGGCTCCCGGCCCGCAGAACCTCCCATCCCAGCTGCGTCTGCGACAGGGAGGAGGTCAGTGCCGATGTGGCGGGCGGGGCGATGCCGGAGAGCGTCTGCCCATCTTCTCTGCTGAGGCGGAAGGAGATGCCGCCGCGGCTGAGGGAGGCGGCGGAGTCCTTGGCCAGTCGGGCTACGTCCGCGAGACTGAAGCTGCGGGAAAACTGCATCTCCCGCAGCAGCATACGCCGGAGGATGGTGTGCTCCGTCACTGCTATTTCCGCCTGAGCGTCCAGCCCGGAGCGGAACTGGCCGTCGATCAGCAAAAAGCCGCTGATGGAGCAGGCCAGGGCCGTCATGGCCACCATGCTGCAAAACAGCTTCCAGAAAAGCCGCAAGACTTCACCCCTCCAATCGGTAGCCTACCTTGTACACCGCCGTCAGCCGCTCTTCCAGGCCCAGCTTCTTCCGCATCCGCTGGACGTGGAGGTCCACGGTGCGGCTGTCCCCCAGATATTCCTCGTTCCACACCCGCTCAAAGATCCGGTCCCGGCACAGGGCGACATTCCTGTTCTGAACGAACAACACCAAAAGGTCAAATTCCTTGGCTGTCAGGGCCACAGGCTGACCGGCCCTGCGGACGATCCGGGCGGCGGGGTCGATCTCAATATCCGGCTCCAGATGCAGAAGCTGCGAGGCCTTGCCGCAGCGGCGCAGCACCGTCTCTACCCGGGCCAGCAGCTCCGGCAGGGCGAAGGGCTTGGGCAGGTAGTCCTCGGCGCCGCGGCGCAGTCCCCGGACCCGGTCCTCCACCTCACCCCGGGCAGTGAGAAAGATCACGGGCACCTCCAGTGTCTTGCAGTAGTCCAGCAACTCGTATCCGTCCGCTCCGGGCAGCATGATGTCCAGCAGTGCCAGATCAAAGGATTCCTGTTCCAGAAGGTCCGCCGCCCGGATCCCGTCCGGCGCCCAGACGCAGCGGTAGCCTGCGTCGGTGAGCACGGTTCGGACCAGATCGGCAATGGGCGCCTCATCCTCGGCTATCAGGATCTTGTTCATCGGCGCACCTCCTTTTTTGATAAGATAGCTTCCTCTCCCATCATTTTTGCATCATGCCCGACGGAGGGCGGCGGACACGCACAGGAAAAAGGCACCCGCCAGAGGCGGGCGCCTTTCCCGCCCTTACGGGGAATGCGTCAGTAGTTGATGCCTACGATGGCGAGGCTGCCCTCGGCCACGCCGAAGACGATGTTGGGGCGGCCGCTGGCGGAGAGAACGAAGCCAGCCTGGCTGGGCTCCAGAGAGGAAATATCCGCTGTGCTGACCTCGGTGAGCAGGTCCTCTGTAAAGACCTGGCTGGGATCAAGAGCGAGGAAATCCTCCCGGGTTTCCACAAACTGCGCATCCTCCGGGAAGCCCACGTAGTTGGGGAACATCATGAGATCCGCCAGCCCCTCCATATCCTTGTCCGCAACGACTGCCTGGATCTTCTGGGCAAAGGCCTCTGCGGCGGCCTGGTCCACGGAGAAATTGTCGGTGTATGTCTGCTCATCGGTTTCCGGCGTCTCTTCAGGCGCAGCCGGTTCGTCGCCCTCCGCCTCTCCGGTTGGAGCCTGGGCGGGCTGCTCGGCCTGTTCGCTCTGCTCGGTGGAGTTCTCCGGAAGCGTTTCGGCGTTCTGGCCGCTTTGGCCGCAGCCGGCCAGCAGCAGGCACAATGCCGCCGTCAGCAGAAATATTTTGCTCAGATGTTTACGCATGGTATATGGTCCTTTCCTTGTTTGGATAGCCGGATTTCCGGCCTTTGTCTTATAGACGAACGGGCGGACAAAAAAGTTTTTCTCCGAAAAGGAAGGCTGCTCACCATGTTCGCGGGAACTTGGGAAGATGATGGGAGTTTGATGCAAAAGAGCGGGGATTTTGCGGGAAAGGACCGGTAGAGTGAAAGGCGAAATTTCATGCTGAAAGGTGTGTCCGCCATGTCCCGGCCCCCAAAAAACGTCCCGTTATCCCGTCCCGCCCCTATCCCGAAGCGGGAATACCATGTGGCCCGACGGACCGGCTCCTCCTGCCGCCGGCGCTGGTACAGAAAATTCCTGCTGCTCCTGCTGGGGCTGGCGCTGTTTTGCGCGGGGTTCGTACTGGGCTCTGCCCGGGCTGCGGAGGAGGAGAACGCAGCCCGGAATATACATATGGAGGAGCCGGCCATCGGGACCACAGACGATCTGCTGCAGTCCAGTTCCGAGGAACAGCAGCCCTCAGGCGGCTGCCTGCCGGAAGGGGAGACGTGGGAGCTGCGGCTGGTGAATGCCGCCCATGTGCTGCCGGAGGATTTTCAGGTGCCGGAGCTGACAGAGCTGTATGGCGGTCACGCCGTGGACAGCCGGGTGTACCCTGCCTTGCAGCGGATGATGGACGACTGCCGGGCGGAGGGGCTGGAGCCGATGATCTGCTCGTCCTACCGCACTCGGGACAAACAGGAGGAGCTGTTCCAAAACAAGATGGACAGTCTTTTGACGCAGGGGTATTCCCGGGAGGATGCCGGGGACGAGGCGGCCCGCTGGGTGGCCCGGCCTGGCACCAGCGAGCATGAGACCGGCCTGGCAGTGGACATTGTGGATACGGGGTATCAGCTGCTGGGCCAACGGCAGGAGACCACGCCCGTCCAGCAGTGGCTGATGGACAACTGCGCCGCCTATGGGTTCATCCTCCGGTATCCCACGGATAAAAGCGATCTCACCGGCATCGGCTATGAGCCCTGGCATTACCGCTATGTGGGAGAGGAGGCCGCCCGGACGATCATGGAACAGGGCCTCTGTCTGGAGGAATACCTGGATCGCTGGGCGGGGGAGATGCGCTGATGCCTTTTAGATGGTGCCGGCCGCTTGGGACGGCATGAGATCGGACTGACGCAGGAAACCGCGCCGCAAAACAGCTGTTTTGCGGCGCGGTTTCCCTGTGTGGAAGGGGAGTTCCAAAAATGCAATTCAATCAGACCAGCGTATCCAGGACTGCCTTGAAGTCGGCGATGATGTCCTCGGGATCCTCCAGACCCACGCTGATGCGGACCAGGCCCTCGGAGATGCCGGCGGCTTTCAGCTCCTCGGCGGTGTAGGTGGAGTGGGTCATGGTGGCGGGATGCTCCACCAGCGTCTCGGCGTCGCCCAGGGAGACGGCGATGACGCACAGCTCCAGCTTGTTCAGCGCAGCGGCGGTGGCGGCCTTGTCGGCCTTGAGCTCAATGGAGATCATGCCGCCGGGCAGCTTCATCTGTTTTGCGGCGATCTCGTGGCCGGGGAAGCTGTCCAGGCCGGGATAGTAGACCTTGTCCACCGCCGGGTGGCCGGCGAAGAAGTCCGCCACCTTTCTGGCGTTGGCGCAGTGGCGCTCCATGCGGATGTCCAGGGTCTTCATGCCCCGGGCCATCAGGAAGGCGTTGAAGGGGCTCATGACCGCACCGGTCATGTCCTTCAGACCGAACATACGGCAGGTGCCGATAAAGTCCTTGCTGCCCACCACGACGCCGGCGATGACGTCACCATGGCCGTTTAAGTACTTGGTGGCGCTGTGGACCACCACGTCGGCGCCCAGTTCCAGAGGCCGCTGCAGGTAAGGCGTGCAGAAGGTGTTGTCCACCATGACCTTGATATCGGCGTTGTAGGCGTGGGCGATCTGAGCCACGGCGGCGATGTCCACGATCTTCAGGGTGGGATTGCAGGGAGTCTCCAGATAGACCACCTTGGTCTTGCTGGTGAGGGCGGCTTTCAGCGCCTCCAGATCGGTCATATCGATAAAGGTGACCTTCACACCGAACTTGCAGATGCCGTGGTTCAGCAGGGCGTAGGTGCAGCCATAGAGGGTGTCGCAGGCCACGATCTCATCGCCGGCCTCCACACTGCTCCAGATGGCGGTGGAGATGGCACCCATGCCGGAGGCAGTGGCCAGGGCGTCCTCGCCGCCCTCCAGCTCCGCCATCTTGGCCTCCACGATGCCGACGGTGGGGTTGCCGAGGCGGGAATAGATGTAACCGGCTTCCTGACCGGCGAAGCGGGCGCCGCCCTGCTCCACGGTCTCGAACTCAAAGGTGGAGGTCTGATAGATCGGGGCACACAGGGCGCCGGCGTCGTTGGAGACCTTTCCGGTGTGGATCTGACGGGTGGCAAAGCCCAGGTTCTTCTTGTTCATATACGTACCGTCCTTTCTCGGCGACTCGCACTGTCAGACAGCGTGATGGCTGTTGTTATTCTTTTTCCGCGATTGAATACAGTTTGCTTTTGAAGGGGTAAGTTGAGAAGAGAAGAAGAGCAAAGGGTGTTTTAAATAAAAAACGATGGCATATACAGACAGAAATACTGCAAAGCGAGCATGAGTTTTTGTTGTTTTCAACTATATTCTAGCACGCTCTTTGAAAGAGTGTTAGTACGGTATTTGCGTAATTTGTTCACGCTTTTTTTGATAACTGTTTGACAAGACCAGATCGCTGGAGTATAGTAAAAGCTGGAAGAAAGGGTGGAGGAACACCAGTTATGGGGGGACGCATATGACATTCCAGCAGCTTACATATGTGGTGGAGATCTCCAAGTGCGGATCCATCAATAAGGCTGCCCACAAACTCTTTTTATCGCAGTCCGGTATTTCCACCGCCGTGCGGGAGCTGGAGGAGGAGCTGGGAATCCGCTTTTTCACCCGCAGCAACCGAGGCGTGGAGTTCACGCCGGAGGGCAAGGAATTCCTCAGCTACGCCGTTTCCCTCCTGGAGCAGAAGCAGCGGATCGAGAGCCTGTACGGCGAGGCCTCCGCCGCGGCGGCGCCCGTCCGCTTTTCCGTCTCCACCCAGCGCTATCCCTTCACGGAGGACGCCTTTTTGCGGATGCTTCAGAGCGCTCAGGAAAACCGCTACTGCTTCTCCATCCGGGAGGCCGGTATGGACGCTGTGATCGATGATGTCTATGACCACCGGGCGGATATCGGCGTCATTTTCCTGACGGAACTGACGGAGAAGATTATCCGCCGGCTGCTGGACGCCCGGGAGCTGGAGTTTCGCGAGATCGCCGCTGTGTCCCCCTGCATCTATGTTCGCAAGGGGCACCCCTTGGCAAACCGGGACGGTGTGAGTGAGGAGGACCTGGCGGGTTATCCCTACGTGTCCTTTGAGCATAACCAGGGCGTGGGGACGGATTTTTCGGAGGAGTACCAGACGCTTTCCCTGAAAAAGCCCGCTCAGCAGATCAGCGTCAACAACCGTGCCACCATGATGAACGTTTTGGCCAACACCGACGCCTTCACCACCGGCAGCGGTCTTTTGGTGGAGCGGCTGACCAGCCAGGCAGTGGTGACTATCCCGCTGGCGGGAAAGACCTGTATGCGCCTTGGCTGGATTCGGTCCCGCAGCAGCAAGATCTCACCCCAGGCCGCCCGGTTTGTCGGGCTTCTGGATCAATCCATCGCGGAGTCCATTGCCTTTACAGAGCGAGTTCACCGATCCCTGTGCCGGAGTGAGGGATAAAGGAGCACGGCACAGCAGAAAAGGGAAAAAACAACGCCGGCCTTTTGGGCCGGCGTTGAAGCGTATTTAGGAATTGGAAGCGGACTCGGCGGTCTCCTGCTCCATGGCGGCCTTCTTGGCGGCCACGCCGGACTCTGCCACATCATATTCCCAGTTCCAGGGATCGCGGCGGCAGACGTTGTCGGCGAAGGGAACAAAGACGGACAGGATGCCCACTGCGGCCAGTACCCAGCAGTACCACAGGTTGGGGATGATTTCCGTGGGGTTCATGGCAATGCCGCAGGCGGTGGTCAGTGTCGCCGCGGACAGCAGCTGAGCGCCGTAGGGAATGATGCCCTGGAACACGCAGGAGAACACGTCCAGCAGGGAGGCGGTGCGGCGGGGATCCACCTGATACTCCCGGCTGATATCCTTGGCCATGCTGCCGGTGAGCACGATGGCAACGGTGTTGTTGGCGGTGGCGCAGTCTGCCAGGGAGACCAGGGCGGCGATGCCCACCTGGGCGGACTTGTTGCCCTTCATCATCTTGCGCAGCATATAGATGAGCCAGGAGATGCCGCCGTTGTGGATGACCAGCTGGGACATACCGCCGCAGAAGAGGGTCAGGAAGAACACTTCGTTCATGCCGGTGAAGCCGGACCAGATATTCTGGGCGAAGCCGAAGATATCCAGGGAGCCGGTGGCCATGCCGATGATACCGGCGGCGAAGATGCCGATGGTCAGCACCAGGAACACATTCATGCCTACCAGAGCCAGGATCAGCACCAGCAGGTACGGCACCACCTTGATGATGCTGTATTCCAGAGCCTCCATGGTGGGAACCACTTCCGGACGGCCCACGATCAGCAGGATGATGATGGTGATAATGGCGGCCGGCAGCGCAATATAGAAGTTCACCCGGAACTTATCGCGCATCTCACAGCCCTGGGAGCGGGTGGCGGCGATGGTGGTGTCGGAGATCATGGAGAGGTTGTCGCCGAACATGGCGCCGCCCACGCAGGCACCCACCATCATGGGGACGCTGAGGCCGCCCTTGTCGGCCAGGCCCACGGCGATAGGAACGATGGCGCTGATGGTGCCCATGGAGGTACCGGTGGCGGTGCCCATGAAAGCGGAGATGATGAACACACCGGCGGTGAGGAAATGAACGGGGACCAGGGACAGGCCCAGATTGACCGTGGCGTCCCGGCCGCCCATGGCGGCGGCCACGCTGGAGAAGGCACCGGCCAGCAGGTAGATGATCAGCATGGTCAGCACGTCCTCATTGGCCGCGCCCTTGGCGAAAATGCGGAACCGCTCGTTGATGGCGCCTTTGGTCATGGCGAATGCCACCAGCACGGCGATGAACATGGCGGTTACGGAGGGGAACTGATAAAAGGCCATTTCCACGCCCTGACTTTGAAGGATGATGCCGGCGCCCAGGTAAATTACCACAAATACCAGGAACGGGATCAGCGCGGTGCCTCTGCCTTTCTTGTTCAAGGTGTTATCCATAATTTTTCTCCTCTACGATTCTGTTTTCCCGTGAACACACCCTCGTTTCGTCTTGTTGCATAAAAATATATAGCTTCTTGCCCTTCTCTCTGTGCAAATCATATCATAATCTGCAAGGGAACTGTTAATACCGATTTCAAATAATACATTCCCTGTTTTTTTGATAACAAACTTTGCCGCGCACGCTCCTGACCAGGACTGCCCACGGACGGATACGGAAGAGAATTCTTTTGGGATCCGCAGAAGGAAACGATTACTCCTTTTGTTTCGCTGGTGATTTTGGAACAGTGCCGTTCGCTGGGCAGCAGTGGGACGCTGCCGTATTTGGAAAATGTCATATTTGTACTAGGCATGTTTTGTGCACGGAGCGGCTGGCCTTCGGCGGGCGTTTGGGGAGGGCTTGCGGGGAAAAGCTCTTTCCGCTTGGTATGGGACCTCCGGAAATAAAGAGGCCGCTCCAAACCTGGAAACGGCCTCGGCAAAGCAGGCGGCGGGAAGATACCGCCGGCACATTCGTATCTGTAGAAATTGGAACGGATGGGATGGCAGGTTTACCATTTGTGTGATATGATAAGCAATAAGGAAAATCATCAAAAACGGTGTGCCGGGGAAACATTGGCAGACGGCATGGCCGTGGGAAAGTTCAGGTGTTGTATCGTGCAGGCAAATGCGTCCTCCACCCGGGAGGATATCTTTCAAAACGATCCCATTCCAACCGCGCTGCGGAAAATGATTCTTCCGGCGGTGACCAGCCAGCTGATCGTTCTGATCTACAATATGGCGGACACCTTTTTCGTGGGACAGACCGGCAACCCCTACATGGTGGCGGGAACTTCGCTGATCCTGCCGGTATTCAACCTCACGTTGTGCCTGGCGGGTCTGGCTGGCGTAGGCGGGGGATCCCTGATCTCCCGTCTGCTGGGGCGGGGTGACGAGCGGGAGGCCCGACGGGTGAGCGCTTTTTCCCTGTACCTGGGGTTTGCCGTTTCTGCGTTGTTTGCGGTGTCGGTCGCGGCTTTTATGGATCCTCTTTTGGATTTGCTTGGCGCTGGCGAAAATACGTATCTTTATGCCCGGCAGTACGCCCTGTGCGTGATTGTCGCCGGCGGCGTTCCGACAGTGCTTTCCAATGTGCTGGCCAATCTGATCCGCAGCGTGGGACGCTCCCGGGCGGCCAGCGCCGGGATTATTCTGGGCGGCCTTCTGAATATCGCCCTGGATCCGCTGTTCATGTTTATCCTGATGCCGGAGGGGTATGAGGTGCTGGGAGCGGGGCTTGCCACGTGCCTGTCCAACTGTACTGCCTTCCTCTTTTTCGTGACGGTGCTGATCCGGATGGGGCGCGGATCGGTGATCACTGTTTCTCCGAAAGCGGGGCTGCCCCGGCCGGACAGCGTCCGGGCCATTTTCGGTGTGGGGATCCCCTCTGCTGTTGCCACGTTCCTCTTTGACCTGGACTATGTGATCCTGGATAAGCTGATGGTTTCCTATAACGATCTGGCCATGGCTGCCGTGGGGATTGTGCTGAAGGTAGAGCGCTTTCCGCTGAATGTAGGCATCGGTATCTGTCAGGGTATGCTGCCCCTGGTGGCCTACAACTACTCCGCCGGAAACAAACAGCGGATGGAGGATACCGTTCGGCTGTCCTGCCGGCTGGGACTGGTCGTCGCGGGAATCAGCATCGCGCTTTACGAGCTGTTCGCTGTTCAGTTTGCCCATCTGTTTATCTCCGATGCCCAGACGGTGGCCCTTGCCTCGCAGTTCCTGCGAATTCGGGTGCTGGCCACGCCGCTGATGTTTTTGAGCTTTTTCACCGTCTATCTGTTCCAGGCCTTTGGGAAGGGCTGGATCTCCCTGTTCCTGGGGACGGTTCGGTGGCTGGTATTCAACATCCCCATGCTGTTTTTGCTCAATCATCTCTTTGGAATGTTCGGCATCGTCTGGTCCCAGGTGACGGCAGATACGCTGACGGTACTGGTGTCCTTCTGCGTGTACCGGAGGTTCCGTCCTGCTGTGGGGGAGCCCGCGAAGATTCCGTGATCGGGCCGGATGACCTGCCCGTGAAATATGATCCGCTGCCAAACGCCGGGATGCATACCCCCGGCGTTTGACTGCTTATCCCGCTGCAGGCAGGATGAACATATATCAGCGTCTGGGCGATGGCTGCGTGTGCTGAAACTTGGTACATCGCAGCTCAGTCTGCGCAGATGCCGGGAGAGGGCATTGATGCCGTTTGCTTCAGGGCGCCTTTTCTGACGGGAGGCATCTGGCTATGAGCGTGTAGCGGGTCCGGGGAATTTGGCTGCGGCCATACGTTTGCGGGCGGAAAAAAGAAGTGTCTTGTTGAAACCGTCCAGGCCTGATATAATCAATAAAAAAATAGACAGTCGGCGCTGCCTGGAGGTGGAGTCTCCGGATGTGCGGCGCGGTTCCGGCCACGGCCGGAAGGACCCGGGAAGGTTGTTTTTGGGCCCTGGATTCTGTGGAAGCGGGGAGTGTGCGATGATTCCTGATACGATACTGGTGATCGATGACGATGAGATCAACCGGGGAATTTTGGATAACCTCTTTTCTGCCTTTTATCGGGTGGAGGAAGCGGAAAACGGCCGGATCGGTCTGGAGAAGATCCGGACGGACCCGGAGGGCTACTGCGCCGTGCTGCTGGACGTGGTAATGCCTGAGATGGACGGGCTGGAGGTGCTGCGCGCTCTGCAGGCGGCGGAGCTGCTGGAAAAAATTCCGGTGTTTCTCATCACCGCCGAGGCCAGCGATGCCACCATGAAGGAGGCCTACCGCCTGGGCGTCATGGATGTGATCAGCAAACCGGTGGTGCCCTATGTGGTGCTGCGGCGGGTCAACTCCGTGGTGGAGCTGTTCCGGGCCCGGAAACGTCTGGGCAACGTGGTGGAGCGGCAGCAGTCGGAGCTGCTGGTTCAGGCGCAGAAGATCATCGATCTGAACCAGGGCATGATCGAGTCCCTGGCCGCCGCCATCGAGTTCCGCAATGGCGAGTCCGGCCAGCACGTCCGCCGTATCCACGACATCACCAAGAGCCTGCTGTCGGACACGGACCTGGGAGCGGGCCTGAGCAAGGAGCAGATTCAGCAGATCGCCCAGGCATCCATCATGCACGATGTGGGGAAGATTGCAATTCCCGATGCGATCTTGAACAAGCCCGGCCGCCTGACGCCGGAGGAGTTCGAGATTATGAAGACCCACACCACCCAGGGCGGATTCCTGCTGGAGAAGATTCCCCAGCTGCGGGAAAACGGTGTCTACCACTACGCCTACGACATCGCCCGCCACCACCACGAGCGATGGGATGGCCGGGGCTATCCCGACGGACTCAAGGGTGACGAGATCTCCCTCGGGGCCCAGATCGTCTCCCTGGCGGACGTGTACGACGCCCTGAGCTGTAAGCGGGTGTACAAGGACGCCTTTCCCCGGGAAAGGGTGCTGCAGATGATCCGGGACGGGGAGTGCGGCGTGTTCAATCCTGAGCTGCTGGATCGCTTCTTCTCTGTGGAAGAGGAACTGCAGCGGATGTACCAAAGAGATAAGTTGTAAAGGAGGAGACCGATGGACGCGTTGAAGAAGGAGCGGCTGGCGGCTGCCGGTATCGATGTGGACGGCGCACTGGAGCGGTTTATGGGCAACGATGCGCTGCTGGAGCGATTTTTGAAGAAATTCCTGGCGGACGGCAACTATGCGGCTCTTTCCGCCGCCGTGGCGGCCGGGGATCCGGCCGCGGCCCTGACCGCCTCCCACACGCTTAAGGGCGTGAGCGGCAACCTCTCCATGCCGGAGCTGTTCGGGCTGCTGACGAGCCAGGTGGAGGCCCTGAGGGCCGGTGACTGGGACAAGGCGGCGGGGCTGATGCCGGAGATTGACCGGGCCTATGAGTCGGTGGTCCGCGCCATTGGAGAAAACAGCTGATGAGGCGGAAAAAGGCCCGCTGGAAGCGGGTCCTGCACGATATGCGGCTGAATCTGGCGGGGCTGCTGATTCTGGTGGTGATGGCTTCCGCTGGAGGACTGCTGCTGCGGACAGCGCTGCTGCGCAATTCCCAGAGCATGGGGATCGCGCTGTCCAGCAATTACGCCGCGGAGGCGAGCAACAATCTCTCGATTTTTGAGACGCTGCTGTCCTTCGGTACCGCCTCTCTGGATAAGCAGGTACGGGACGGCAGCAGTCCCGAGGAGCTGCTGGAGTGGATGGACCTTTACTTTCAGCAGCTGGGTGCCGTTCTGGGACAAGGCGTCGTGGACCCCTATCTGGTGCTGAACGGCGAGATCCTGGCGGCCAATCCCTGGGAGGGGAACGATACCTACGATGTTTACAGTACGGAGTGGTATCAAAAGGCCGTAGCGGCGGACGGCGAGGCCATTTTCACCAATGTCTATACGGATGCGATTTTCCAAAAGCCTGTCATCACGGCCGCGCAGAAGAGCAGCGCGGCTGAAGCGGTGTTGGCCTTCGATGTGTTTCCGGAGAATTTTGCCTTCCGTTTCACCGACCAGGAGATTTCCGCCGGAGACTCCTTTTTCCTGTGCGACGGAGAGGGTACCGTCATCTTTTGCCACGCGGATCTGGATGTGGATGACGATGGGATGCACCGGTATTTGGGAGAACTGATTCAGCAGATCGAAAACGGTGATCTGGCGGCATATGACGATTTCATCACCGATTCCAACGGTGAGCACCGGGCGGTCTACTATACTGTGATGGACAACGGCTGGTACTCCATCGTCACCAGTCCCTATTCCAATATCCTCAGCAGCATGAATTGGTTCTATCTGGCCTTTGCCGCCATCATTGCACTGTTTTTGCTGATGGTGGCCGCCATGACCTGGCGGGATGTCCGCATCAATGCCCGGATGGAACGTACCAACGAGACGGTGCGGGTGCTCGGCAACTTTTACTATGCCCTCTATCGGGTGGACTACGGCCAGGGTACCTACGAGACCATTAAGGGCTCCGACTATGTCCGCGCCCGCCTGCCGGAAACCGGCAGCTACGAGGATCTGCAGCGTGTCATCGGAGAGGTCATCCAGCCGGAGGCCTATGATGAGTATATGCGCAGCTTTTCCCGGGAGAGCATCCAGTCTCTGGTGTCCCGCCGTGTACGGGACTTCGGCGGAGAGTTTCTCCGCCGCTTTGGAGAGGAGTATCGATGGGTCAGCGTGCGGGTGCTGTTTGACGAGTCCCTGGCACCGGAGGAGGTGGTCCTCAGCTTCCGTGAGGTGGAGGAGGAGAAGCAGGGCCAGCTGCGGGAGCGAAAACTCCTGCAGGACGCGCTGGAGCTGGCTCGCCAGAACGAGGCGGCCAAGCAGAGCTTTTTCAGCAGTATGTCCCATGACATGCGCACGCCGCTTAACGCCATCATCGGCCTTTCCCAGCTGGCAGCCCAGCACGCGGGTGACCCGGCCCAGACAGCGGAGTATCTGGAGAAGATCCATTACTCCAGCAAACAGCTGCTGGAGCTGATCAACGATATTCTGGATATGTCCCGGATGGAACAGGGAAAGGTGATCCTGAACAACCAGTGGATCGACCTGAAAGCCTGCGTGGAAAACTGTATGGACGCCTTCCATTTCCAGGCGGAGCGGGAGGATAAGACACTCTCTGTTTCCGTACAGGTGCGGGACTCCTGGGTCCTGGCGGACCCCTTCCGCATCGGCCAGGTAATCAACAATCTGGTGTCCAACGCCATGAAATTCACCTCTCCCGGAGACTCGGTCTCCGTTTCCCTGACCCAGCTGGAAAGCCCCGGCGCGCCCCAGTACAAGCTGGTGGTGTCGGACTCTGGTATGGGAATGGAGGCCGATTTCCTGCCCCACATTTTTGAGCCCTACTCCCGGGAGATGCGCTTCGGCGCCCGGAAGGTGACGGGGACGGGCCTGGGGATGCCCATTACCAAAAACCTTATTACCCAGATGAACGGTGAGATCCGGGTGGAGAGCGAGCCGGGCAAGGGAACCACCTTCACCATCATTCTGCCCTTTACCGCCGCCCGGGAGGAAGCCCCCGGCTACGATGCGCCGGAGGAGGCCCCCGCGCCTGCTGAGCAGCCGGAGCCGGTATCTCTGGAGGGGCTGCGGGTGCTGCTGGCGGAGGACAACGAGGTGAATATGGAGATCACCACAGAGCTGCTGGACATGAACGGCGTCCAGGTCACCCAGGCCTGGAACGGCCGGGAGGCCATGGAGCTCTTCCGGGATTCTGAACCCTTTTTCTTCGACGCGATTTTGATGGATATGCAGATGCCGGAGATGGATGGCTGCGAATCCGCCCGCCGGATCCGGGCCATGCACCGGCCGGATGCGGACATCCCCATCATCGCGGTGACGGCCAACGCCTTTGCCGAGGATGTGGCGGCCACCACTGCCGCCGGCATCAACGCCCATGTCTCCAAGCCCATTGACTTTTCCCTGCTGTGCCAGACCTTGGGCAAATGGATCCGGAAGGACCGCTGAACATCACGAAAACGCCCCCGCGCTATCGGCGCGGGGGCGTTTTTCTTTATCGGCTTCCGCTCAATCCTGACCAGGGACCTTGGGCAGCTGGGCGAAGCTGGCAGCCAGCTCCTCGTCGGAGGGGATGTAGTCCTGCATCTGGCCGTTATGGAATTTCTCGTAGGCCACCATGTCGAAGTAGCCGGTGCCGGTGAGGCCGAAGAGAATGGTTTTTTCCTCACCGGTCTCCTTGCACTTCATGGCCTCGTCGATGGCCACCCGGATAGCGTGGCTGGACTCGGGGGCAGGCAGGATGCCCTCCACCCGGGCGAACTGCTCGGCGGCCTCAAAGACCTTGGTCTGTTCCACGGCCACGGCCTCCATGTACCCGTCGTGGTACAACTGGGACAGCACCGGGCTCATACCGTGATACCGCAGGCCGCCGGCATGGTTGGCGGAGGGGATGAAGTTGCTGCCCAGGGTGTACATCTTGGCCAGGGGGCAGACCATGCCGGTGTCGCAGAAGTCGTAGGCAAACTTGCCCCGGGTGAAGCTGGGGCAGGAGGCGGGCTCCACGGCGATGAAGCGGTAGTCCTTCTCGCCCCGGAGCTTCTCACCCATGAAGGGGGAGATCAGGCCGCCCAGGTTGCTGCCGCCGCCGGCGCAGCCGATGATGATGTCGGGGGTCACGTTGTACTTGTCCAGGGCCGCCTTGGCCTCCAGGCCGATGATGGACTGGTGCAGCAGCACCTGGTTGAGGACGCTGCCCAGCACATAGCGGTAGCCCTCCTGGCTGGCGGCGGCCTCCACGGCCTCAGAGATGGCGCAGCCCAGGGAGCCGGTGGTGCCGGGGTGGGCCTTCAGGATGGCCCGGCCCACGTTGGTGGTCTCGGAGGGGGAGGGGGTCACGGCGGCGCCATAGGTCCGCATGACTTCCCGGCGGAAGGGCTTCTGCTCGTAGCTGACCTTCACCATGTACACCTGGCAGTCCAGCCCCAGGTAGGAGCAGGCCATGGAGAGGGCCGTGCCCCACTGGCCGGCGCCGGTCTCGGTGGTGACGCCCTTGAGGCCCTGGTTCTTGGCGTAGTAGGCCTGGGCGATGGCGGAGTTAAGCTTGTGGGAGCCGGAGGTGTTGTTGCCCTCGAACTTGTAGTAGATCTTGGCGGGGGTCTGGAGCTTCTCCTCCAGGCAGTAGGCCCGGACCAGAGGGGCGGGCCGGTACATCTTGTAGAAGTCCCGGATTTCCTGGGGAATGGGGATCTCCCGGTCGTCGTTGTTCAGCTCCTGGCGGATCAGTTCGTCGCAGAACACGGGGCGCAGGCCCTCATAGTTCATGGGCGCGCCGGTGGCGGGGTTCAGCAGGGGAGCGGGCTTATTCTTCATATCGGCCCGCACATTGTACCAATTCCGGGGCAGCTCGTCTTCAGACAGGTAGATCTTGTAGGGGATTTTTTCGAATGTCATGGGGATTCTCCTTTCGATTCCGGGGTCCCTGGGGGAAAGAAAAAAGACCTTCGTCCCACAAGGACCCATCCAATGGTTCCTTGGGACAAAAGTCTGAAAACTTCTGCGGTGCCACCCAATTTGGCGAAGATCTCGCCCGCTCGGCGACGTGCCGTCACACGTCTTTCCCTGGTAACGGGGGAAAAGCCCGTCGTCCTTACTGGCCTTCCGGCGTTCAGTCCGCCCTCGGCGGTCCATTCGGCGGGGCCTCCTCTGCTGCCATCCCACCGCCGGCAGCTCTCTTGGAAAGGCGGTATCCCGTGTACTCGTCCGCGTCATCGGTTTGTTGCTGTGAACTTGGGGTGAGTGTAACGCGGAACAGACCGATTTGTCAAGGACCAAAATTTTTTTCGTGGCGCTTTCACAAAAATACAAAGAAAAATTTATCACATTTTGCCAGGAAAATGGTGGAAAACCGGTCCGGCGCCATTGGCGCCGGACCGGTTGCGTTACCGCTGATATTCGAATTCGAAGTCGTACATGGACACGGTGTCCCCGTCCTGGATGCCCATGTCCTCCAGCTGCTGGAACAGGCCCGACTGGCGCAGGGTCTTGTCGAACCACATGCGGCTCTCGTAGTCGGCGAAGTTGACGTTGGCCATGAGCCGCTGGAGCCAGGGACCCTCCACCAGCCAGGTGCCGTCGTCCGCCCGCTGGATGTCCAGCGGGGCGGAGGCGTCGATGACCGGGGGCTTGGGCACATACTCCGGCTCGTATACCGTGACGGGCGGCAGGACGGAGAGCATCTGGGCCACCTTCTTCACCAGCTCCGCCGTACCCTGATGGGCCGCCGCGGAGATCTCCAGCAGGGTGTAGCCCTGGGCCTCCACGTGCTGGCGCAGGCGGGTCAGGTTGTCGCTGTCGGGATCCAGGATGTCGGACTTGTTGGCGCAGACGATCTGGGGCCGCTTTGCAAGGTCCGGGCTGTACTGGGCCAGCTCTGCGTTGATGGCGTCAAAGTCCGCCACCGGGTCCCGGCCCTCGCTGCCGGACACGTCCACCAGGTGGACCAGCAGGCGGCAGCGGTCGATGTGCCGCAGGAAGTCGTGGCCCAGGCCCGCGCCCTCGCTGGCGCCCTCGATGATGCCGGGGATGTCGGCCATGACGAAGGAGACGCCTTCCTCCACCCACACCACGCCCAGGTTGGGGTACAGGGTGGTGAAGTGGTAGTTGGCGATCTTGGGCTGTGCCTTGGACACCACGGACAGCAGGGTGGATTTACCCACGTTGGGGAAACCGATCAGGCCCACGTCCGCCAGGAGCTTCAGCTCCAGCAGCACGTCGTGGCTCTCGCCGGGCAGTCCCGCCTTGGCGAAGCGGGGCACCTGCCGGGTGGGGGTGGCGAAGTGCATATTGCCCCAGCCGCCCCGGCCGCCCCTGCACAGGACGTAGGGCTCGCTGTCGGACATATCCTTGATGATCTCGCCGGACTCGGCGTCCCGGACCAGGGTGCCCCGGGGAACCCTGATGGTAAGGCTGGCGCCGTCCTTGCCGGACTTGCGGCCGCCCATGCCGTCGGCGCCGTTCTCGGCCACGTACTTGCGCTTGTAGCGGAAGTCCATCAGGGTGGACATGTTGTCGTCCACCTGCAAAATGATGGAGCCGCCCTTGCCGCCGTCGCCGCCGTCGGGGCCGCCGGCGGCCACGTATTTCTCCCGGTGGAAGGCCACCGCGCCGTTGCCGCCGTTGCCTGCCCGGACGGTGATCCGGGCCTTGTCGATGAAGGAAGTCGCCATATTGCTACCTCAAATCTCTGTAAATTCTGAGAACAGTATTCCAAATCTCACCTATTTTACCCGAAAACCTATACTCCGTCAAGGGCGGGAGCTCTTCCGGGCCGGAAAGGAGAGAAAAAACGAGGGTCCGGACCATTCGTCCGGACCCTCGCTCACAGCTTATTCAGCCTCGTAGACGCAAGCCTGCTTGCGGTCCTTGCCCAGCCGCTCAAAGCGGAGGACGCCGCTGGCGGTAGCGAACAGCGTGTCGTCGCTGCCGATGCCCACGTTCACACCGGGGTGAATGTGGGTGCCGCGCTGGCGGACCAGAATGTTGCCGGCCTTGACGAACTGACCGTCAGCCCGCTTGGGGCCCAGGCGCTTGGCCTGAGAATCACGGCCGTTCTTGGTGGAGCCGCCGCCCTTCTTGTGGGCGAAGAACTGAAGACCAATACGAATCATGATACGAACCATCCTTTCTTTCAGAGTTTAGATGGAGAGGACATCAGTCGTCCTCCAGAGCTTCGATGTTGTCGGGGTATTCGTCATGGAGCTGGGCGAAGTAGACCATCAGGCCCGCCAGAAGGGTCTGGCAGGTGCTCTCGGCGGTGGGGGAGAGGCCTCCCGGCAGCCGCAGGGAGATGGATGCGTCCTGTTCCCGGATCTTCACGGAGGCCGCCAGACCCATCACGTCGTTGACGGTGGTCTCCACCAGGCGCACGGCGCTGGTGACGGCGGCGCAGACGATGTCGCTCCCGGCCTCAGCGTAGCCGCTGTGGCCCTGGACATCGAACCCGGTGATCCGGTCGCCCTCCATGCGGAATGTGACAGTGGTCATGTTCCCGATCAGACGGAGATCTTGGCGATCTCGACCTTGGTGTAGGGCTGACGATGGCCCTGACGCTTGCGGTAGCCCTTCTTGGCGTTGTACTTGAAGATGCGGATCTTCTTGCCCTTGCCGTTCTTGACGATCTTGGCCTCCACGCTGGCGCCCTCCACAACGGGAGTGCCGAAGGTGGCCTTCTCGCCGTCGATGACGGCCAGGACCTGGTCGAACTTCACGGTGTCGCCGGCTTCCTGGTCCAGCTTCTCGATGTAGACCACGTCGCCCTCGGCCACCTTGTACTGCTTGCCGCCGGTCACGATGATAGCGTTCATTCTCTGATTTCAACTCCTTCATTACGGGCTCGCTGTCGGGGGCGGTCCGGGTGGGACACTTCAAGCCCATTCAAAGCGGCTTACCAAGTATATCAGTGAAAGTGAGAATTGTCAACGGGATTTTTAAGAAAAATGCGGAAAAATCAGCCTATATCCCAGAAATGGGCGATCCGTTGGGTGGAGAGACGGGTGAGTCCGGAGACAGTGACCGTGATCTGCTCCAGTCCGCCGATATCGACCGGTTCCCCATCTGATCTCCGGGGATTCAGATGGAAGCCGAACTGATTGCCATTCTTGTAAATCAGACTGCTCTCTCCGGCCAAGGTACAGGGGTAGTCCGCTCCGTCCACGGCGGCTGTCATGGAGGCATAGGTCTCCCAAGTCCAGAAGCTGTCCTCGCCGCTCACGGCGGTCTGCCTCAGAGGGGCATCCTGTCCGGAGGAGCACTCTGCAGGGACTGTCTGACAGCCGGATACCAGCGTCCCGCCTTTCCATCCGCATACGCCGTATGAGCGGAACCAGACCCGGTAGGCCCCCTCGTGTTCATCCACCACATCCACCAGGATCCGGCAGCCGCTCTCATCCTCATAGAGGATCTTTCCGGCGTTGCTGTCCAGATCCACCAGATCCAGCTTCACGGACCAGCTGCCGGGAACCTCGTTGTACGAAAGCGTGTAGTCGGCGCTGCTGAGCTGAGAGGACAACCCATACCGCCAAGCACCGTAGGTGCCGTTTTTGAACAATATAATAAATACAAAAACTATTATAATGGCTATTATGCCGCCGATCATGGCCCAACGACACTTGAGCGGCCCCAAAGCCTGAGGCCGGGACACGCCGTAGATGACTTCCGTCACATCGGTCTCCAGAGCCGCCGCGATCCGCTCCAGCGTCTCCAGGTCCGGCTGGGCCCTGCCGGTCTCCCAGACGGAGACGGTCTGACGGGTGACGAACAGCATCTCTGCCAGCTGCTCCTGGGTCAGCCCTCTGGCAGTTCGCAGATGTCGGATGTGCTTGCCGACGGATGCCATGTGCGCCATCTCCTTTTGCGCTTTGCTGATCCCAGCCTATCACGAACCGGAAAACTTGTCACGCCAATATCGTTTGCGCGGAAAGCAGCCCCTTGACAGATTGTTGGAATATGGTATAATTTTCTCATAAAGCGATAAATATACCACATAACGAAGCGGGAGGTCAATATGAAAAAGCAATATCTGTATGGCTCTCTGGGATTGTTATCCCTATTGGGGTTCATCGGTGTCTTTACAGAAGAGCGGAGTTTCCTGGCTTTTTTTGCGTTTGCTGTGGACTTTCAGTATTTCTTCCTGCCTTCTGACGAGATGGCAGAGGCACAGCTGACCCGGGCTGCCGCGCTGGGTTTTGTGGCTGGGATGTTAGCCGTGATGGCGGTGACCATAGGGACTCTGGCCCTGGGCGGCAATCCCGGGCGGGCCCTGGCCGCAGGCTGTGCCGCCGGGTGGGCGGTGTCCGTGGCGGTGTTTGCCCTGCTGACGGCCCTGTATGGGTTCCGGGAGAGCTGGGGGATGGACCGTGATCCGTAACCGTATGAAAGAGCACCGGGCCCGGCTGGGGTTGAAACAGGAAGATCTGGCCAGGCTGGTAGGCGTCCGGAGGGAGACTATCGGCAATCTGGAAAAGGGCCGCTACAACCCCTCTCTGGTGCTGGCGTGGAATATCGCTAAGGTATTCGGCGTACCCATTGAGGACGTTTTCACCGTGGAGCCGGAACCATAAAAAACGCAGCCTCTCCCACCTGGGAGAGGCTGCGTTTTTTTAGCGGGCGGAGCGCCGGGGCCTGGCGTAGGTCAGCCGGGCCAGCAGGCCCAGAGCGGACACGGTCTCGCACAGGGCGCACAGCTTGTCCGCCGCGCAGATCAGGGCGCCCTCCCGGTATTTGGGCGGCGCCAGGGTCAGGGGAAACATGTGCCGGACGATGGCGTCCCGCTCGATGGGACCCAGCGGAAAGTCCCGCTCCGCGTTCTCCAGGGCCCGCCGGGGGTGGGAGAAGCCGTGGAACCGGTGACTGGGGTCCGGCACATGCCAGTCGTAGAGGAAGTAATCGTGGAGCAGAGCGCCCCGGACCAGGGCCCGCCGGTCCACCCGCAGGTCCAGCAGCAGGACCAGATACAGGCACAGGCAGGCCACGGCGAAGGAGTGGGCGAACACGGTGACGTCCCCGTGCTGGAAAAAGAGCTTTTCCGTCTCCATGCTGCCGGAGGAGAGGATGTCTCCGCCGTAAAAGCGGACCAGATCGGCGATATCGCAGGACGTGTGCGTCATCAAAAAGGCCCCCGTCCGGTCAGTCGTAGGCCAGCTGCTCCACGGTCCAGTTCCGGATCAATTCCGCGTAGAAGCGGCAGACCGCCCTGCCGGTGTCCAGATCGAGATTGACATAATTTCCGCATTCCGCGGCGCTCTTGCCGGGCATTTCGCCCTGGTACGCGGCGGCCTGGGCAAAGACGGCCTTCACCAGTTCCACGGCCCCCGCCAGATCCAGCAGGCGGCTGTCGAAGAGGAAGTAGAAGCCCGTCTGGCAGCCCATGGGGCCGAAGTAGATGACGGCCTCTTTCTGGGGGGAGTTGCGCAGGAGCGTAGCGATCAGATGCTCCGCGGAGTGCATCTCGCTGTTGCTCAGCAGGTCCCCGGTGTTGGGGCGTTTGAACCGCAGGTCCAGGGTGACGATGTCCCCGTCCCGGCGGGACAGGTAGAGGCCGGGGAGCAGTTTGTTGTGATCCACGGTGAAGCTGGCGATCCGTTCCATCTCAAAGTTCCTCCTTCTGCAGGGCCTGGGCCAGGGGCAGGACCACCCGCCCCAGGTTTTCCAACGCCTGACCGAAATCAAAGTATTCCTCCGACTGGGTGTCGCTGAAGAGGTGATCCGAGACGGACTTCACCGACACGCAGCCTATGCCGTTGCGCAGGCACACCTGGGCAATGGCGCCGCCCTCCATCTCCGCCAGCAGGGGGGAGAAGGTGTCCCGAATCCAGGCGGCCCGGTCCCCCTTCACGGCGAACCAGTCGCCGGTGGCGGCCCGGCCGGTGACGGCGTCAAATCCGGCCTCCTTCAGCAGCGCTGCGCACCGCTCCGGCCTCCAGGTGGGGAAGGAGACCTGGTTGACCGTGGAGACCAGCCCGATGGGGTCGCCCACAGCGGTGGTGTCCACATCGTGCTGGACGAAGTCCGACACCACCACCAGTGAGCCGGTGGGCAGGTCCGTGAAGCACCCGGCCACGCCGGCGTTGACGATCAGGTCCACGCCATAGCGCAGGCACAGCAGCTCTGCCGCCATGGCGGCGTTGACCTTGCTGACGCCCCCGGCGCAGGCCACGATCCCGGGCGCGGGATGAAAGATGGGGACGCCGGAGACAGTCTCTGTCGGCGTCCAGTCCCGGGCACCGGGCAGAGCGTGGAGCTCCGCCGGCATGGCGAATTGTAGTCCGATTTTCATGTGTGGTCCTCCTCAGGGTTCCTCCGGCAGGCGCTTGCCGCACTTGCCACAGAAGGTGAAGCCGCTGCCCAAGCGGGCGCCGCAGTAGGGGCAGAAGCGGAAGTCGCCGTCCTCGCCGCTGCCCTCCGGAAGGTCCTCCGGTCCGCGGTCCAGGTGGAAGTGCCGGTCCAGGGGATCCGGCTCCTCGGCGCTGTCCACGATGTCGAAGGCGGAGTAGCGGTTCTCACCAGTGGCGTTTTTGAAGTTGTAGATGGCCTGAACGATGCCCAGGATCACGAACACCACGCCAAAGAGACAGAAGAATACCGGCGCTCCCATGGAGGCGGCTGCGATGGTCCAGATGACGCCGAATACGGCGGCGAACAGGGAGCCAACGGCTCCCATGGCCGAGGGGCCCCGGCCGGGCTTGACGCTTTTCATAGGGCAGTGCTCCTGTCGTTTCAGTTTCGCTCAGTATACCACAGCTGTCCGGAGAGGACAACGGCGATTTGCGGGGAGGTCACCCCTCTTTCCAAAGGAAAATGGGCATGGGCGGATCGCCCCGCCGGTTGGTCCAGTCGCAGCAGAGAACGGAGAAGGCCCGGTCGTCCAGGGTTTTGAGGTGGGCCAGGACCGCGTCCCGCTCACCGTAGCCGTTGGCGCCGCCGTAGTAGAGGGCGATGGCCATGGCGCCGCCGGGGCGCAGCAGCCGCAGCCCCGCGTCGATGGCGGCCAGGGTGGTGTCCGCCTGGGTGAAGACGGCGGGGTCGCCGCCGGGGAGACGGCCCAGGTTGAACACCACGCAGTCCACGGTGCCGGGGGCGGCGTAGCGCTCCATATGGGCGTGGCTGTCCAGGATCACCCGGGCAGAAAGACCCTCCTGCTCCAGCAGGATGCGGGTCTGCTCCACCGCGGCGGGCTGGATGTCGAAGGCCAGTACGGTGCCTTCCGGCCCCGCCAGACGGCACAGCAGGGCGGTGTCCCGACCTTTGCCGGCGGTGGCGTCGATGCACAGGGCGCCGGGGCGGACCGTATGGCGGAGAAAGTCGTGGACCATGGAGAGGGTGTTGCGCTGCATGGCGGCGCCTCCTTACGCGTTGAGATGAAAACAGGTCCTCCCTGAATGCTCAGGGAGGACCTGCCGTGTTTGAAGGATCAGCCCTTGACGATGGCGGCGGTGTCCATGGCAATCATGAGCTCCTCGTTGGTGGGGATCAGCAGGACCTTCACCTTGGAGTCGGCGGCAGAGATCACGACCTCCTTGCCCCGGACGTTGTTGGCCTCGGCGTCCATCTTCACGCCCATGAACTCCAGATCAGAGGCGATGGCCAGGCGCTGGGAGGCGGAGTTCTCGCCCACACCGGCGGTGAAGATGATGGCGTCCACACCGCCCATGGCGGCGGCATACGCGCCGATCAGCTTCTTGACGCCGTAGTTGAACATATCCACGGCCAGGCCAGCGCGCTCGTTGCCCTCCTTGTGGGCGTTCTCCAGATCGCGGAAGTCGGAGGAGACGCCGGAGACGCCCTGCACGCCGGACTTCTTGTTGAGGATGTTCAGCATGTCATCGATGTTCAGCTGATACTTGTTCATCAGGTACTGGAGAATGCCGGCGTCCAGATCACCGGAGCGGGTGCCCATGGGCAGACCTGCCAGGGGAGTGAAGCCCATGGAGGTGTCCACGCTCTTGCCGCCGTCGATGGCGGTGACGGAGGAGCCGTTGCCCAGGTGGCAGGAGATCAGCTTGAGCTCCTCGGGCTTCTTGCCCAGCATGGCGGCGGCGCGGCCGGCCACGTACTTGTGGGAGGTGCCGTGGAAGCCGTAGCGGCGGACCTTGTCGTTCTCGTAGTACTCATAGGGCAGAGCGTACATGTAGGCCTTGGCGGGCATGGTCTGGTGGAAGGCGGTGTCGAACACGGCCACCTGGGGCACGTCCTTGCCCATGACGGCGGTGCAGGCGTTGATGCCGGTGATGTTGGCGGGGTTGTGGAGAGGAGCCAGGGGGATGCAGTCCTCCAGGGCCTTCATGACCTCGTCGGTGATGAGCACGGACTTGTTGAAGGCCTCGCCGCCGTGCACCACACGGTGGCCCACCGCGTCGATCTCCGCCATGGAGCCGATGACGCCGTTGTCCTTGTCCACCAGCGCGTCCAGTACGGCCTGGATGGCCTCGGAGTGAGTGGGCATGGCCACATCGATGGCGTCCAGGACCTTCTTGCCCTCTACCTGGGGCTTGTAGGTGAACTTGCCGTCGATGCCGATGCGCTCGCACAGGCCCTTGGCCAGCAGGGTGCCGGTCTCGGGATTCAGCAGCTGATACTTCAGGGAGGAACTGCCTGCGTTGATGACCAGAATGTTCATAATTTCACGACTCCTCTGCACCTTTTGGGGAAATCCTTGCGGTTTTTCCCGTTCTGATATAGAATAATGACGGAAAGGATTCTCCGCCTCGGCGGACGGAATCCCTCACAATACCTATTATAACAAAGTTTTCCCCGGAGGCAACCTGCATTTTTACCGAAATGTCACTTTTTTGTCATTGGATTGGGGTGAAATTTGTGCGCACTGCGGGTATGATCGTAGAATACAATCCCCTGCACAGCGGACATCTGTATCTGCTGGCCCAGACCCGGCGGCGGCTTGGGCCGGATACCGCCATCGTCTGCGCCATGAGCGGGAACTTCGTCCAGCGGGGAGACTTTGCCCTGCTGCGCAAGCACCAGCGGGCCCGGGCCGCCGTGGAGAGCGGCGCGGATCTGGTGCTGGAACTGCCCCTGCCCTGGGCCGTTTCCTCGGCGGAGACCTTCGCCGACGGCGGCGTTCAGGTGCTCTCCGCCTCCGGCGTGGTGACGGATCTGGCCTTCGGCAGTGAGTGCGGCGCGGCGGAGCCGCTGATGGAGCTGGCCGCCTGCCTGCTGTCTCCGGAGTACCCCGACGCGCTGCGGCGCCGCCTGGACTCTGGGCGGTCCTACGCCGCCTGCCGCCAGGAGGCTGTGTCGGCCCTGCTGGGGCCGGAGAAAGCGGTGTTGCTGGAGACCGCCAATAATATCCTGGGCGTGGAGTATTGCAAGGCGCTGCTGCGCCGCCGCAGTTCCATCCGTCCCCTGACGGTCAGGCGGACCGGCAGTGTTCACGACGGGGCGCTGGAGCCCGGCGCTCACCCCTCCGCCTCCGCCATCCGGGCGCTGCTGCGGGACGGAGAGACGGAGCGGGCCCTGTCCCTGCTGCCTCCCGCCATGGCGAAGGTTTATCGGGAGGAGGCCGCTGCCGGCCGCGCGCCGGTGTTCGCCGAGACCTGCCAGCGGGCCCTGCTGGCCCGGCTGCGGACCATGACCGAATCTGACTTCGCTGCCCTGGACCAGGGGCGGGAGGGACTGTGCCGCCGCCTCTGGGAGGCGTCCCGCTCCGCGGTCTCGGTGGCGGAGATCCTGTCTGCCGCCAAGACCAAGCGCTACGCCTATGCCCGGCTGCGCCGGATGGTGCTGTGGGCTTACCTGGGCCTGACCCCTGCCGACGTGCCTGCGGCGGTGCCCTATCTGCGGCCCCTGGCCGCCAACGATACCGGCCGCCGTCTGCTCTCCGCCATGCGCAGAGAGGCCTCTGTTCCCATTCTGACCAAGCCCGCCGATGTGCGGACCCTGGGACCGGAGGCCCGGCGCCTGCTGGCGCTGGAAGCCCGGGCCACGGACCTGTATACCCTGGCCTATCCCGCTCTGTCTGCCGCTCAAGGCGGCGGGGAGTGGAGAGAAGGACCTGTGATCTTGGGAGGGCCCCCACCCTGCTGAGGAAAGGAGACCCCATTTATGGAAGCGATCATCGCACTGTTTTTGGTGCTCACTACCCTGACGGCCTGCGCCGGAAGGGCGCCTTCCGCTGGCCAGTCCGCGGTGGACCTGGAGCACTCTCTGGAAGAGCATGTCGTGCTGTCGGAAGCGGCGCCGGAGAGCCTCGCCTATCAGATCGAAATTGATACCTATGAGAATGCGGTTCAGGCCGATGACGGGACGGAGCTGGTGACCTGCCGCTTCCAGTACCCGGTGATGACTGTTTTCCGGCGGGACGGTACTGCTTTGGAACAGGGCCGCACCGAGGAGGAGAAGCAGGCCGTGGCCGCGGCGGAGGTGTTCAACGCCAAGTTTGGCCCGGCTACCGTGGAGACGGAGTTTCAGGACATGACCGATCTTGCCCGGGAGGATTATGCTTTCCGCCAGGAGACCGGCCTGGAGTGGCCGTCGGCGTATAATATGGAAATGGACTGCACGGTATATCAGACGGACTGTATGGTCAGCGTGTCTGCGGCCTATTACAGTTATACCGGAGGCGCCCATCCCAATACCGTGCTGCTGTCCTGGAATTTCGACCTGACCACCGGTCAGTTTTTCACGGCGGAAGCGCTGGCAACGGACGGCCAGGCGTTTTCCGACGCCGTTTATGAGGAGATCCTCCGCCAGAGCCGCCTGGTGGCGGCGGAAAATGACCTGACGGCAGAGTCGTTTTTCTGGCCCAATTATGAGGAGATCACTGCCGGCTGGAGCAGCTACGCCGTCTCTTTTGACGAGGATGGTATGACGGTGGGGTTTTCTCCCTATGAGTTGGCCGCCTATGTGATGGGGTCCCAGGTGTATCACCTGACCTACGAGCAGCTGATCCCCTATCTCAGCGCTCACGGACTGGAACTGCTGGGCCTGGAGGCAAATGCGGGCGCAGCCGTCCCCTGAGAAAAATACATATGCATATGAATAAAAGCGCGGGCCGGCAGGCCCGCGTTTTTGCCGCTTGACATACCTAGTATCACTATGTATAATTTTAAATAGAGAAACTAGGTATCAGCTTTGGAAGGAGGCAGCCTATGGAACGGAAAAAGCCCATTGAGCACACACAGCTGCTGGTGCTGTCCCTGCTGGCGGGAGAGGATATGTACGGCTACCAGATGATCCTGGAGCTGGCCCGCCGGTCGGACCACACCTTTGAGATGAAGGAGGGGACCCTCTATCCGGTGCTCCACGGTCTGGAGCGGCAGGGGTATGTGGAGGCGTACCAGCAGGAGGCCCCCACCGGCCGGGTGCGGAAATATTACCATCTGACCCGCCGGGGGGAGGCAGCCCTGAAGGAGGAGGCGGCGGCCTGGAAGGCGTATTCCGGCGCGGTCAACGCGGTGCTGCGGTCCAGCGCCGGGCTGAGCCTGGCGTGATGCCATGGACAGGCAGGACTATACGGCCGCGGTGCTCTCCGCTCTGCGCCGTGTGACGAGCCGTGAGCGCGCCGCCATCCGCGCGGAGATCGACGGTCACATCGAGGACCACATGGCGGGCCTTCTGGAGCTGGGCTACGAGCCGGAGCTGGCGGAGGAGCGGACCCTGGCCGCCATGGGGGACCCGAAGGAGGTGGGCCGGGAGCTGAACAAACAGTATACCGGCTGGGGCTGGGTGCTGCTGAGCCGGGCGGCCATGGCGCTGGCGGCGGCGCTTTTCGTGATCGTCCTTGTGACCATATCGGATGTGGAGCTGATCTGGAGGAATATTGCCGCCCGCACGGACCCGGAGCAGGCGGTTTATCGGTATGTGCTTGCGAGTAATGATGGGGAGCATGTCTACACCAAAGACCTGGATATCCGGGCAGAGGTGGGCAGCGACGTGCTGTATATCTACCGGGTGGGCGTCATGGCGTTTGAGGAGGACGGAACGGCCTGGGCCAGCGTCTGGGCCTGCAATTACGACCGGCGCTGGCTGGGTGTTCCCTCGGAAAGCCTGCTGTGGGATCTGGCCTTTACCACGGAGACGAAAGAACAAACGGAGGGCTTGACCGGATACCAGCGATATTGCGACTGGGGCAATATTCAGGTGACGCGGGACGATGCGTACATTGTGGCCTGCTACCAGAAAAACGGCTACGATGTGCGGGTGGAGATCCCGCTGTGCTGGGAGGAGTGGGAAGCAGATGCGGCGTCATAAAAAAAGACTGCTCACCCGCAGGAAAAGGGCTGCGCGGTGGGGGCTTCTCCTAGCGGCTCTGGTGTGCTTCACCAGCGTTTTCCGGCTTTACACCTATTTGCCCTTTCAGGCCCGCTGTCTGGCGGAGGAGGCCAGCAACACTGGGCCGACGGATCTTGTCTGCCGGGAATGGTACACCGGGAGCGACGGAGGGAGAATTTTGGTCAGCATGTCCCGGAAGGACCATACGGTACTGCTCTCCGGCGCGTCGTTTCATCTGCTGTCCGGGTGGAGGCAGCAGTTTGACTACGCCTGTGACTGCCATGATCCGGTACTGAGCGGCAGCGTGACATTGGAGGGAACAGGATATCTGGCCAAGGGATTTCTGCGGATGGGTGATCCTGCCATTGAAACAGTGAGCGTGTCCATCTGGGCTCCGGGCGAGTGGCAGGAGGAGAGCGGGGAGCGGGCCAGATTGGAGCTGACCCGGCTGACGACCACAAAGGATGCGTGGACCGTGCAGGATGGATACCGCTATGCGCTGCTGATGACAGATGTGGAGGAAGCTATGCGGACAGAGGATGCCTTGTACGGGCCGATCTATCTCCATGCGACCGCCTACGACGGCAGCGGAGCCGTGGCGGCGGAATACGATTCCTTTGCAGATCAGGAGGCGCACTGGCCCTGGTAAGAGGAGACACCCATGGACCGGAAAACTTACATAGATACCGTGCTCTCCGCCCTGCGCCGTGTGACCGGGGACGAGAAACTGGCCATCCGTGCGGAGATCGACGGCCACATCGAGGACCACATGGAAGGGCTTATCGAGCTGGGCTACGACCCGGCGCTGGCGGAGGAGCGGGCTCTGGCCGCCATGGGGGACCCCAAGGAGGTAGGCCGGGAACTGAACAAACAGTACACCGGATGGCCCTTTGTACTGCTGAGCCGGGCGGCGGTGGTGCTGACTGCGGTACTGTGCATCCAGGCCCTGCTGGGCCTGGGTATCCTGGGGAATCTTTGGGACAGTGTATGGGCCAGAACAGCGCCTCTGGAGCCGGAGGAGGTCTCCTCGGCTGTCAAGAAACAGCTGGATATCCGGGTGCCCGTTGGCAGCGATGTGGTGCGGGTCTACGGAGTGTCCCGGCTGACCCGGGAGGGCGCACCGGCGGCAGGGGTGTTTCTCTGCGCCTACGACCGCCTGCCCGGCGGCGTGGTATCTGACCAATTGCTGCCCAGCGTGTGGATCGAGGACCAGCGGGGTGAGATGTTGGAGTGGCTGCCGGGTGGCAGCGGCCATGGCAGCAACGGCGCCGACTATCAGCTGCGTTATGTGCCGGTGGAGCCGTCCGATACGTTCATCACCCTGTGCTATGACCGCTTCGGGGAGGCCGTTGCCGTAGAGATCCCCCTGCCGGAGGTGACGCCATGAAGAAACAGGAAATCCCCAAGCGGGAGAAGGTGTATTTCCGGAAACGGTGGGTTGCCCGGCGGTTTGCCGTTTTTCTGCTCGCCTTGTTGGCGGTGAATCACTTCATGCAGATGGGCTTTCTCCTGCCCATCCAGGGCATCCGGCAGGTGGAGGAGCGCCAGGGCGCGCCCCACGGCGCCGTGCTGGACCGGCTGTGGACACCGGAAATCCACCGGACCCACCTGGTGTACCTGACCACAAGTGAAAAGGCCGTCACCATCGCCGATACGTACCTGACCATATACGGCTGGACGGGCGGCTTTGGCTGGTCCCTGGACTGCACCACGGGAGCGCCCCTCTACGCCGGGGAGATGACCATGTACCGGGATGAACAGGCAGGAACGGTGTGCTGCTATTACGGCCGGGTGGACGACCCCGCCATCGAGACGGTGACGGTCAGCGTCCGGGGAGAGATTTACGATGAGACCACACAGACCGCCCGCTGGGAAGAGGCGGCCCGTCTGACGGCAGAGCCGGAGAACTTTCTGGAGTGGAAGGGCCATCGCCACTTCCTGCTCTCCCATATCATAACAGATTGGCCCTACGATTCCAGCCGCCATGCCTGGGCCATCGGCTATGACGCCGCCGGGAACGTGGTGACGGAGTTTGAGATCCAGGAGGGCACGCACTCCTATTTCGGCTGAAACAGATGGAACAAAGAGAGCGGGCCCCCGCGGGGCCCGCTCTCAGCGTGCCGAAAAGGCTATTCGACACGCTGGGCAAGTTTTTTGCCTCTTCAATAATTCAAAAAACTTATGATGGAAAATGAATGGCCCAGGAGGCCCTCTCTTGCCGCTTTGCGGCAATTCATCTCGAGGAACCCCGCCTCGGGTCCTCTCGCAACGCGCTTCCTTTCCGTTGCGCAAGGTTTTTCCTTTTTTTGAAAGACAGAGAGAGCGGGCCCTGTGGGGCCCGCTCTCTTTACACGGATAGTTGACGTAATATATTTATGGCAAACTGATTTGCCCGCGCTCCAATCCCTGGCAGGGCCATGGCCTCGCCCTTGTCGTTGGCGGTCTCCAGCATGCAGAAATCGGCGGGCAGCCAGAAGCCCTTGTTCATGTTCAGGGCGGAGACTACCTGCCGGGCCACGATGTCCCCGCCGGAGTAGCCGGAGACCACGATGGCGAACACTGCCTTGTCAGCGAAGGAGGTGGTGCGGTACAACGCCGTCAGCCGGTTGATGCAGGCGGAGAGGTTGGCGGAGAGGGCGTCGTTGTAGTTGGGGCACAGCAGCACCACCGCGTCCGCCTCCCGGACGGCGGGATACACCTCCTGGACCATGACGCCGCCGTAGAAGCAGTCCCCCTGCTCGCCGAAGTGGAGGCAGGTGGTGTAGGGGCATCCGGCGCAGTCCTCCATGGTGCCGTTGCGAAGCCCTACCTCCGTGATGTCACAGCGGTCCTCCAGGTGGGTCCGGACGGCGCCCCACAGAGCCAGGGTGTTGGAGGTGGCGCGGCTGGAGGCGTGGAGGACCAGCAGCTGCGGCCGCCGCCGCAGGGGCGGAGAGAAGGTGCTCACCCGGTCCATCAGGTCGGCCACCGCCAGCTGATATGCCTCCTCCAGACCGCACCCGGCGTTTCGGGCCTGGACGGTGAAGTTGCGCAGAGTGCCGGTGGCCTCCACCAGGGGCCGCCCGGGAAAGACGCATCCGGCCCGGGAGGCGGAGAGCACCAGATCCCGGCCCGCCGCCTTGGTGTACAGGTCCCCGGTGCCGTCGATCACCACGCCCGACGCGCTGCCTGCCAGACACCCCGGGTGGGTCCGCAGAAAGGCCAGCAGCTGGTACAGCTCCAGGTTGACGCCGCTGGGGGGGATGGCCGCCGCGATCAGCAGGCGGCGGTCCCGCAGGTCGTCCGTCATCCAGGAGACCCGCTGGAAGGGATGCGCCTTCCGCACTGCCGACAGCAGCGCGGAGAGCCGCGGACTCTCCGGTCCGGGGCAGATCAGCGTCAGTTCCCGCGCCATGGACGGCGCCTCCTCTCTCAGATGATGGTTTTGAGCAGCGCCTCCGTCTCCTCCAGCCGCGCCCGCAGGGCCAGTGGCAGGGGGAGGCACTCCGTCTCTGTGCCCTGGGCCGTCAGGCGGCTGCGGGCGCCGAACCACACGTCGCCCAGACACAGGGAGGCGCAGCGCCACTGGCCCCGCAGGGTCAGCAGCAGCTGCATGGCGCCGGAGGAAACCGCCGGGGCAACATACGGCTTGAAGCCCAGGTCCCGGATGCGGAGGTTGGCGGTCTCCACCTGCTCCGTCAGGGCACGGGACATTTCGTCATTATAGTGTTCCACGGAGTTGGCGATCACCAGCCCGTGGCCGTGGGGGCCGAAACTGCGGCCCTCCGAGAGAAAATCCGCAAAGCGGGGGGCCTGCCTGGCAAAGTACGCCGCCCGGGCGTTCATGACCCCCAGACCGAAGCCCTGGACCTGCTCGGCAAAGAGGCCGCCGCCGTCCCACCGGCCGTCGGGACCGGTGTTGGAGGCCAGATACGCCGCCTTGCACAGGGGGTCCACCGGGTCGGACAATACGATGAAGAGGCCCCGGAACCGTGCCGCCCGGGCCTGCCGGGCGAAGGACTCCACCAGGGGCCGGTTGGCGGCGAACTGGGCCATGCGCACGTCGGCGACGGCGCTGCCCACGGGAGGGATGGCCTTGGTGGCGGCGAAGAGGAACACGTCGCAGTCAAAAAGGCGGTCCGCCGTCACCGGTTCCACCTCCGGAAGCGCGCCATAGTCCCAGGGCCAGGCGATCTGGCCCATCTCGGCGGTCCACCGCGCCACGGCATTTTCATTGAGGTCGCAGATGCCCACGGCGGAGATGCAGTCGCCGCCCAGCAGCTTCAGCGCCGTCAGCAGCGTGCCGCCCACGTCGCCCACAGCCAGCAGGTGGACCCGCTTTTTCCCGGGCTTCGGTGCCAGCCGGTCCAGGGCCGCCTCCCACCGGGGGTGGCGGACGTTGACGGCGGTGAGAGTACCCGCATCCAGGGCGGCGCGGACGTGCCCCGGCAGCGCAATACCCGCCCCGGCGGTCCGGTCCAACCAGGCGGCGGAGGCCGGGGCGGTCAGGTGGTGGGGGGCCGTAGGGCGCCAGACGGTGCGGCCCCGGGCGGGGTCCTCCGCCGTGAGAAACAGCGCCGGGACGCCTGCCTCCGCTCTGGGCAGGGGCAGGTCCGGCAGGGGAGAGGCGGCCAGCCGCCCCCGGTGATCGTAGTAATACATGGAGGAACAGTCTCCTTTTTTGGTTCAGTTTGCCCGCCCGCAGAGACGGCGAACCGACGGCGGGACCTGGGCGGCCCGCTCATCCACGGGGCACCTCCCCTTCCAGCAGGTCCCGCATCCGCAGCAGCATCCCCAGGTCGTTTTCCAGGCAGGCCGAGGCGGGGAGATTGGGGTCGTAGCGCAGGCAGGCCCCCTTGTCCGGGGCCAGCGGCAGGATCACCGCCTCGCTGAGCCGGGAGAGGGTCAGGTTCCGGGCGTAGCGCTCCCGGTACGCCGTTTCCAGGGTCAGCAGGATGTCCCGGCTGTTTTCCACGCAGGTCCGGGAGAATTGGAACACCGCCTCCCGGCCGCACTCCTTGTAGAACCGGGGAAAGGCGTAGGGCAGGATCAGATTCACCGACGGGGTCAGCCCCGGTACGGAGGCCGTGGCGCCGCCCACGGTGTCGCCGCCGATGAAGGGATACATGGTGGACTCCACGAACCAGGCCCGCATGTTGGGCACGAAATACACGCTGTCCACCGCCCGGCCCTTGGCGGCCATCAGGTCCTTGCCCCGGCTGGAGAGCAATCCCACCAGCACCCGGTCGATCTCCAGCCCCTCCTGCCGGAACAGGGGGTCCAGGGCGTTGATGCGGTTGCCGGAGTGGAGCAGGTCGTCCACCAGGATCACCGGCCGCCGGAAGGAACGGATGGTACGGATCTGGCTGGGCAGGGGAGCGTAGCCCGGGAAGGCCTCGATGTTGAACGACCGCAGATCCGGAGCAAAGACCTTGTCTGTGTGGATGGTCTTGGTGACGGTGTTGGGGATGGCGTTGCCCCGGAGGATCTTGCCGAAGGGCACGCACATCTTGGGGCCCAGCACCCGGGGCACCGTGGGCTCCGCGGGGACGCCGTTGAGCTCCACGATCTTCCGCACCAGCCGGTGGTAGATGACCTCCGCGTTGAGGGACAGCACCAGGATCCCCGGGTACAGGTCGGTGATGGCCCTCTGGAACCGGGCGTGAGCAGACTGCACTGCCTCCAACACCTTCCGGTCCGAAGAGAAGGGCTCTTTCAGCGTGGTGGGGATGTTCTGCACCAATACCGCCGGGGAGCGCATATCCACCAGCAGCAGCGGAAGGCGGCCGCGGACCTCCGCCTGGCGGAAGCCCTGCCGCTCCAGAAGATCCAGCACGGCGGCAGAGGCCGGGGCGTGCCAGACGGCATAGCCGCAGTCCCGGCTCATGGCCCGGGAGAGCACCTCCGTCAGCAGCAGCTGGCCCCCATCGTAGTTGCCGCCGGCGGACCGGACGGTGTACAGCCCTGTCAGCAGGCCCACCAGTCCCGCCGTGTGGCGGCGGACGTAGTCGGCCAGCTGAGTGTCGCCCAGGGCTTCATACAGACCGGCAGAGTTGACGGTTCGGACGGTGAGAAAGCCCAGCACCCGGGGCCGGGGGCCGGTGTCCCGCAGGACGCAGACGCTGTCCCGGGGGTCCGGCGGGACCATCTGGCCCCGGTCGGCGGCCACTGCCTCCGATAGCTCCTGCCACAGCGCCGCCTCCGGCTCCTGGTAGAACCGGAAGTCCAGGTAGCCCGCCCGCAGCAGCTGCTTGTACTGGGGCTCCCGCAGGTACAGGCCGTTGCGGTAGATGAAGTCCTGAACCGCCGGGTCGATGAGATTGGAGATATCCCGGCCCAGGTCGATGTTCTCCCGGATGCGTGTGGAGCTGATGTCCTCCAGGTGGGTGGGCAGCTGCAGCTCGATGACCTCGCCGGTGATCCGGCTCAGGTCCGCGTCGATCTCGTGGCCCTCGGCGTCGCTGGAGCGGCGGAACACAATGTGATTCAGGGAGTGGACGGAGCCCGGGGTAGGCGCCGCCTTGTAGGACGAGGCGTTGGCGATCACGTCGGACCCCACCGCAAGGTACGGCTTCCGGCCGCCGCCGATCCGGTGCAGACGGTCCAGGTCGGCGGGAGTGGCCAGGTTCACGGGGATATCGTGGGGGAAAAGGTACACGTCGAACTCGTCCGCCACGGACATGCTGACGATCTGCCGCCGGATCAGAGAGGGCTGGGCCTTTTTGGACCAGGAGAACTCGTCAATGGCCAGATATACCTCGAATCCCAGGTTCCGGATCTCCTGGACGATGCCCTTGTGGCTCAGGGAGAAGGGGTCGAAGGTGCCGGGGAAGAAGGCGGCCTTTTCCGGAATATGGAATTGGAAGGGGCCGGACTCGATGCGGTGGGTGACGATGAAGCGGTAGATGTGGCTCAGGGCCGCGGCGGTGTAGAAGAAGGTCAGTTCCTGCTCCGGCTGCTCGTTGATGAGAAAGAGGATCTTCTTGGCCATCAGGATGAAGAGGGTGGTCTTGTCCTCGTAGGAGAGCACCTGGGAGGCGAACAGCCCCTCGCCCAGGATCCGCAGGGCCTCCTGGCGGACGGACTGACGGTAAGAGGCCAGGCCCTTGAGCAGCATGCCCGCCATGCGCTTGCGCCGGGCTTCCAGCACCGTCTCCGATTCGCCGAAGCGGCTGGCGTAGACGGCGTAATGCTCCAGCATGGCGCCCACGGTGGACAGTGACGCCGCCACCACGCCGCCGCTGGCGGAGGAGAGCAGCTGCTGCATCTGGTCCAGCA
This sequence comes from Dysosmobacter sp. Phy, assembly GCF_054476235.1. Taxonomy (NCBI): domain Bacteria; kingdom Bacillati; phylum Bacillota; class Clostridia; order Eubacteriales; family Oscillospiraceae; genus Dysosmobacter; species Dysosmobacter sp. Phy. Next base: position 67,470 of record NZ_CM136997.1, on the reverse strand, counting down.
CCTCGTCCAGCTCCCGGGGAGTCAGCCACAGGGCGAACTGCCCCAGGTACACGGGGATGTACTGGGAGATCTCGGCCTGGCCCGTCTCCAGGGCCTTGCTGAGCTCCACTGCGATCTCGTTGCGCCGGTCCGGCGTCAGCGCCGGGGCGATGGCCAGCAGGGCCGCGCCGGCCATGCGGCGGACCACCACGTTCTCACTGACCTTCATGAGATTGGAGTAATGGGTGGCGATGTGCAGCACGTTGGCCCGGTTCCCCTGCTCCACCTGGTCCAGCAGGTACTCCACGCCCACGGCTTTGAGCACCCAGGGCGTGGCGGTCTTGAGATTGTCCAGAAAGACGTTGCTGATGGTGTCCCCGTGGTTGAGCTGGCACCGCTGCTCGGACAGCTCCAGGCCCATCAGATCCCCCAGCCGCACCTGCAAAAACAGCAGCGGCGTGCTGCCCTGGCAGTCGGCCTTGGCCACGGCGGACGCGGCAGCAGCCCGGATCCGGGACCCGGGGGTCAGGGCCATCAGCAGGTGCTGGAACAGCCGCAGCGCCGCCGCCTTCTGGGACAGGCCCCCGTGGGACAGCCACCATGCGGCAAAGTCCACCAGCAGCTTCCGGTCCGCCTCCTCCGTCCGCTCCAGGGGCAGGTTCAGCACCGTGTCCAGCAGGGCGAAGGCGGCGTCGGGATCCGTGGCCGACGGATGGCGGTAGTGCCGGAACAGCTCCGCGGCGAAGCGGGGGGCGTCAGCGTCGGAGCAGCTGACCAGCAGGGCGTCCACCACGGTCTTGGCCTGGTAGCGGATCATGCTGATCTGCCGGGGGGTCAGCCGGTGGTCCGGCTGGATGAGTTTGTCCAGATACTCCTGCCACAGCAGGAAGGGGCGGTCCTCCTCCGGATCCGGGGCGGCGTCGGCGGGGGGCTCCTTCTTATAGCCGGAGCGGAAAGTGGCCAGGATCCGGCCGATCAGGGCGGCGGCCTGGCGGCGAATATCGCCGTCGGGCACCATCAGCAGCTCGTAGAGAAAGTCCAGGGTCTGCTCTTTCTGCCCGGCGCTCCAGTAGGTGAAATACTCCTCGAAAATAGACACGTAGGCCCGCAGCCGGGCGGGCTCCTTCTCGCCCCGGGCAGCCTCCAGGATGTTGCCGAAGAGCTGTTCCCGGCCCAGCCGGTGCATCAGGCGGATGTTGTGATCCACGGCGGTGCGCCGCAGGGCCACCACCACCTGGTCCGGCGTCATCAGGGCCGGGTCCTGCCGTTCCGGCGGTTTCCGACCGGTAGTGGCCAGGGTGGTGTCCACGCCGAAGGAGACCATGTACTCCTCAAAGTCCCGCAGCTTGGAGTAGACGTACTGGTAGCGGCGGCGCTTGGCGGCGTCCACGTTGTCCAGCTTGCTGAGGATCACGTCAAAGGCCTCCTGCAGGGAGTAGAGGCAGGCGGTCTCCCGGCGCTCGCCGTCATAGGTCTGCTTGACCCGGAAGTCGGCATACACCAGGGCCAGGGACTCTGAGGACAGGTTCTCGATCTCCAGGTCCCACACCGAGTGGTTGGCGGCGATGTGGCCCAGGGCCGTCAGTCCCCGCTGGGTGAACCACTGATCCGTGTAGTAGTAGTGGAGGTAGGGCACCCGCTCGCCGGGCTTGCAGCCGAACTTGCCGATGTCGTGGCCCAGGGCGGCGCCGGAGATGAGCCCCAGGTCGATCAATCCGCCGCCGGCCTTGAAGGCCCGGGACACGGTCATGGCCACGTGGTGGACCCCGGCGATGTGGTTGAGGGTCTTGAAGGGGGTCACCTCCGTGCTCATCCGCAGCAGCTCGTAGATGTACTCTCCCTGGAACCGGGCCAGAAAGCGGCGGTACTCCTCCGCCACGCCGCTGTCGCTGAGCTCCTCCTCAGAGCAGAAGGCGAAGTCCAGCCAGGGGTCGAAGGGCAGGGCCCGCCCCTCGGCGCGCAGCAGCACCTGCAAAAACTGCAGAAAGCACAGCGCCCCGTCCCACTGGGCGGAGGTGTGGCTGTGGTCCGCGGCCGGATACAGCAGGGACAGGGCCACCTGATAGGCGTAGCGAAGCCAGCCCTCCGGCGGCTCAGGCGCCAGGGACATCAGCAGAGGGCGGAAGGCGTCCACCGCTCCGGCGCAGGAGATTCGGCTGCGGATGGGGGTGAAGGGCGCGGCGATCCCGCGCCAGTCTGCGGAGGCAAAGACCCGTTCCGCATCGGCGCGGTTCATACCAAGCTTGCGTAAAAACTCTTTCTCTTCAAAGGCCTCGGCCAGCTCTGTCCACAGCGCGGGGCCGCTCTGACGCAGTTCCATGGGCTCCCCTCCATTCCGCCCTGAAGGGCGATCTTTTCCACTTCAGTATACCGCACCCGACAGCGGGAGGGAAGGGAAAAGGGCGAAAAAAAGCCCCCGCCGGAAATTTTTCCGGCGGGGAAGGACTCATTGGGTGAAGTGGGTGTGGCTGAAAATGTGGTCCTCACAGAAGCAGTGGTATCCGGCGCACTTGGAGCAATACCGGAACTGGAGGTCCGGGAAGTCCGCATCGGTGCGGCCGCAGACCTCACACTTGTGGCGGTAGCCCTGGGCGGCCTCCTTTTTCTTCTGCTGGCGGACGGCGGATTTGAAGTGGATGGTCTGGGAGGAGTTCTGATGCCGGACGGCCACGCCGAACTCCGCCAGCAGGTCCGCGATCCGGTCCCAGAAGAACAGGGCGTAGGCAATCCATACGCCCAGAAGGGGCAGCAGGAAGTACACCAGCATCGTGAGGCCACCGCGGACCAGATCGTAGACGGTCAGCACCACATACAAAAGCGCCAGCCACTTGGCCTGGATGGGCAGGATCAGATATACCCGCACCAGGGCGGTGGGGTACAGCGTGGCGAAAGCCAGGAACAGCACCCGGTTGAGGTAGCCGCTGGAGACGATGGGGAAGGGGGACCACAGAAGGGACAAAAATGCCAGGGCCACCATCAGCAGCGCGCCGGTGAAGTAGAAGAGGGTGAACTTGGCGGGGCCCCAGTAGCTCTCGATGGCCTCGCCGATGAAGTAGTAGAAGGAGAAGCTGATGAGCACCCACAGCACGGAGGTGCCGTCGGGGATGAACAGCCACGTCACCAGCCGCCACAGCTCCCCCTGGAGGATCAGGTTCGCGTTGAAATACAGCATATAGCTGGCGTAGCTCTGGGAGAACATGTCCAGAAAATAGACGGCGGCGGTGATGAACACCACGTAGCGCATCAGGTGCGGAATCCCGAACCGGGGATGATACAGGCAGAACCGGTCGATGGCGTTGCAGATCTTCCTCAACGAAAAAACCCCCATTTTGCGGAAATGAAACGTATGTGGAACATTATACCCGGAACGGCGGAAAAAGTCATGTATAAATTTTGAACAGCGGAATTTCCGCGGATTTTCCGGGAAATCCGCCCGCAGCATCTTGACAATCCGCCAAAACCTGATAAGATAGTAGCACAATTTCATATCCCTTATCAAGAGTGGCGGAGGGAACGGCCCGATGAAGCCACGGCAACCTGACTGCGGGTCAAGGTGCCAAATCCGGCGGATACCGACAGATGAGGAGCGAAAAAGTGACCTTTTGCGCGTTTCGTCGTCGAAACGCGCTTTTTTCGTGCTCTTGAGAGGGACCACTACGAAAGGAGTAAACAACATGGCAAGACACTATCTCTTTACTTCCGAATCCGTGACCGAGGGGCATCCCGACAAGGTCTGCGACCAGGTCTCCGACGCGGTGCTGGACGCCATTCTGGAGCAGGATCCCATGGGGCGCGTGGCCTGCGAGACCACCGCCTGCACGGGCCTTCTCCACGTCATGGGCGAGATCACTACCACCTGCTATGTGGATATCCCCAAGATCGCCCGGGAGGTGGTCCGGGAGATCGGCTATGACCGGGGCAAGTACGGCTTTGACTGCGACACCTGCGCCGTCATCACCTCCATCGACGAGCAGTCCCCGGACATTGCCATGGGCGTGGACGAGTCCCTGGAGAACAAGACCGGGGAGGACGCCGAGATGAGCCACGGCGCCGGCGACCAGGGCATGATGTTCGGCTACGCCTGCGATGAGACGCCGGAGCTGATGCCCCTGCCCCTGTCCCTGGCCCAGAAGATCTGCCTGAAGATGGCCCAGGTCCGCAAGAGCGGGGAGATCCCCTACATGCGGCCCGACGGCAAGAGCCAGGTCACCGTGGAGTACGACGAGAACGACCGCCCCATCCGGGTGGACACCGTGGTCATCTCCACCCAGCACGACCCCGACACCACCCTGGAGCAGATCCGCGCCGACATGATCGAGAAGGTGGCCAAGGCCGTGATCCCCGCCTCCATGCTGGATGAGAACACCAAGTATTATGTAAACCCGACCGGCCGCTTCGTCAAGGGCGGCCCCGCGGCGGACTCCGGCCTCACCGGCCGCAAGATCATCGTGGACACCTACGGCGGCAGCGCCCCCCACGGCGGCGGCTGCTTCTCCGGCAAGGACCCCACCAAGGTGGACCGCTCCGCGGCCTACGCCGCCCGGTACGTGGCCAAGAACATCGTGGCGGCGGGCCTGGCCCGGCGCTGCCAGGTGCAGCTGGCCTATGCCATCGGCGTGGCCCAGCCGGTCAGCGTCCTGGTGGATACCTTCGGCACCGGCACCGTGGGCGACGACAAGCTGGAGGCCGCTGTGCGCAAGGTGTTCGACCTGCGGCCCACGGCCATCATCCGGGATCTGGACCTGCGCAAGCCCATCTACCGCAAGCTGGCCGCTTACGGCCACATGGGCCGGGAGGACCTGGGCGTGACCTGGGAGCGCACCGACCGGACCGAGGCCCTGAAGGCCGCCGTGGCGGAGTAAAGCCCCGCTGCTTCACTGCGCAAAGGCCCGCCGTCCTCACGGGACGGCGGGCTTTTTTCGCCGGAGGTCCCCCCGGCGGCGGAAAGCCGTTGACCTTCCGGGGGGAATAGGGTACAATACACCTGTTACGAAACAGATGGAAGGAGCGGTGCTATGCCCAGCATTTCCGTCATCATGCCCGTCTATCAGGCGGAAAAATTCCTGAAAGCCTCTGTGGAGAGCGTCCTGTCCCAGACCTTTTCCGACTGGGAACTGCTGCTGGTGGACGACGGCTGCCGGGACAATTCCCCGGCCCTGTGCGACGGCTTCGCGGCTCGGGACGACCGGGTCCGGGTGATCCACAAGCGGAAAAACGCCGGCGTCAGCGCCGCCCGGAACTCCGGGCTGGAGGCGGCGAAGGGGGAGTACATCGCCTTTCTGGATTCCGACGACGGCTTCGAGTCCCGGACGCTGGAGACCCTTTGGTGCCTGCGGGAGCAGGCTGGGACCGATACGGCGGCCTGCGCCCATCTGAACCTGCGGCCCGACGGGACCAGCTGGCCGGAGCAGGTGCTGCCGGCCGGCGTCTACGACAAGGCGCAGATCCGGGAGAAGATCGTGGCGCCGCTGCTGGGCGAACGGCTGGCGGCGCCGGTGTTCAACGGCTTCATCTGGCGCTATCTCTTCTCCGCCAAGGTGATCCGGTCTGCCCATATCCGCTTTGAGGGGGCCTACCTGGAGGACGAGCTGTTTTTGATGGAGTATTTCTGCTGCGCCCGCTCCCTGGCGGTGACGGACCAGCCTCTGTACCGGTATCTCCTCAACCCCGCCTCCGCCACCCATAAGTATATGAAGGATTTCCAGCAGGTCTTTGACCGCTTCATGGAGCGGAAGGAGGGCCTGGTGGAGAAGTACTGCCTGGAGGATCTCCGCCCTCAGTGGAGGGAGAATTCCAACTGGGCGGGGCTGCTGATCGCCATTGGCAATGAGTACGCCAAGGGCAGCCGGAAATCCATCCGGCAGCGGCAGCGGGCGGTCCGGGAGCTGTGTGAGCGGCCGGACATGGCGAAGGCCATCGGGACGCTGGAGCCCGTGGGGCTGACGCCCAACAAGCAGATGGTGGTCCGGATGGTCCGGGGACGGCACTTCTTCCTGCTGACCCAGCTGTATCGGCTGAAAAACCGCATCTGAGCACATCACGAAGGAGTTTTTCATGGAGTATCTGCGCGAAAGTCAACTGTATGCCCTGTGCATGACCCTGTACACCGTGTACATGGACAGCACGGTCCACCGCTGCCTGGCGGCCGTGGGCGCCTGGTGCAACCGTCAGATCGACGGCAGCCGGGTGCTGGCGGTGCTGTGCCGGGAGGGGGCCGTGGCCCGCTCCTGGCCGGACAGCCTCCTGTGTCGGCTGCTGCGGGCTCTGGTCAATTTCCCGGCCTGGCTGCTGCACCGGCTGTATCTGGCTCTGCACCGCACGTTCCGGGACAGCGTTTTCGCCCGGCTGGCCTTTGAGATGGGCCACGAGACGGCCATTGCTCAGTCCTGGCTCATCATGCTGCTGTGGGTGATCCCGTTTTCTCGCTGGAACAACGCATACAGCCTCATGGGCTTTGCCCTGCTGCTGGTGCTGTTCTATGCCGGTGCCATGCCCCGCCAACGGTTCCGGCTGGATGTGGGACTGGTGGGCTTTTACCCGGTGCTGCTGTTCGGTGCGGTGTTCCTGGCGGTGGCCTTCTCCTATACGCCGGGGCAGTCCCTGCGGTTTTTGTTTTACCACTTCTCCGCCGCCCTGTGCGTGCTGGTAACGGTCAGCGCCGTCCGCAGCAGCGAGGACCTGAAACGTCTGGCGGCCGGCGGCGGGGTCTGCGTGCTGGTGTCGTCCCTGTACGCGGTCTATCAACGGATCCAGGGAGTGGAGGTCAACGAGTCCTATGTGGACCTGGCTCTCAACGAGGGGATGCCCGGCCGGGTGGAGTCCTATTTCGACAATCCCAACACTTTCGCCGAGGTGCTGATCCTGCTGCTGCCCCTGGTGCTGGCCCTGATCCTCTGCTCCCGGCATGTCTATTCCAAACTGTTGGCTGGCGGCGTATTTCTGGTAGGCGTTGTGGCCTTGGGCATGACTTACTCCAGGGCCAGCTGGGTGGGCGGTGCCTGCGCCATGGTGGTGATGGTGTTTCTGTGGAAACCACGCCTAATCCCGGCCTTTGCCGTTGCCTGCGTTCTGGCGGTGCCCCTGCTGCCGGATACCATCTGGAACCGGATCCTGACCATCGCCAACCCGACGGACAGCTCCACTGCCAGCCGCATCCCCCTGTACGAGGCGGCTCTGGAGGTCATCAAGAAGTCTCCCATCTCCGGCGCGGGGCTTGGCACTGCGGCGGTCCAGTCCTATATCCGGGACTTCAATCTCTACCACGCAGAGGCACCGTTCGTCCACGCCCATAACTTCTACCTCCAGGTGTGGATCGAGGCGGGGATCCTGGGCGTGATCGGCTTTGTGGGCGGTATGCTCTGGAACATCAAGCGGGCGGCCCATACGGTCCGCCACTGCCCCTCCTCCGCCGCCCGGACCATCACCTGCGCCGCCTGCGCGGCGCTGTGCGGCGCTATGGTCTGCGGCCTGGCGGACTATCTGTGGAATTATCCCCGGGTCATGTGCATCTTCTGGTTCGTGTTTGCCATGGCCGCCGCCGGCGTCAAGGTCTGCCGGAAGAGTGTGGTCGGATAAACGGCGTTTCTTTCCGCCGGGGCCCGTCCAGGGCCCCGGCGAAGCCTGAGGAAGGGAAGTAGCCGCTGAAGCGTCCGAAAGGGTTCTCCTTGACTTTGGAGGATATTTCGGTAAAATAAAGAGGGACACAGCCGCCCATCTGGAACTCTGTGCAGAGAGCGGAAGGCCGGCAGGATCTTCCGGAACAAGACTGCGCGCAGTTTGGGAGCATCCTCCGCCCATCCATGAGAGAAAAAGCCTAAGCCCACAACCCGCTGAGACACTAGCAGAAGCGGGAACCATTTCCGCAAAGCCGATGGTCAAAAAACGGCCAAGACCACATGAAAGACCACAGATAAAACAAATCCATAACCGGGTGTAGCGCAGTTGGTAGCGCGCTTGCTTTGGGAGAAACCGCCCGGGCAGTTCCATAATTTCATATCGGGGTGTTGCGCAGTTGGTAGCGCGCCTGCTTTGGGAGCGTGAGGCACAGGTTCGAGCCGCAGTTCCCGGAAAACCCGGGAAGCCTTGGGACAGTAGACTTGACGGCACTTTTCTCCTCGCCGGTAACTGGTCAAAAATCGGCGTTGACCACATGTTTGACCACAACTGGAAAAAATTCATAACCGGGTGTAGCGCAGTTGGTAGCGCGCTTGCTTTGGGAGCAAGATGCCGGGAGTTCGAGTCTCCCCACTCGGACCAAACAATGATAATCCGAACTACATTATCCAAAAGGGTAATGTGTTCGGATTTATCATTTCTGTAGAAAACATCGTATAAATAAGCGACTGGAATTTGTTTTTCACACCGATTTCCCATTCTGCACAGACAAGAGCCGATAGCCACAGCACAAGGCGGACTGGTTATCGGCTCAAAATCTATTCAATTAACCCAAATTACATTTCGAGTTGATGCACCTCGTTATTCGACGGTAATCATGCAATTTGTAAAAGAACTTGCATCGGAGCTGCAATATTCGACGGAAAAACAATACGTGCCTGCCTCTTCGATTTCAAATGTGCAGCTGTGCTGCTGTGCGGTAACAGCTTCTGCCCGAATAAATTCACCATTCTTAAATTCCCCAAATTCGAGGATACACGAATCATTTGCAATCAGCGTAATTGTCACAATATCCCCGGCCATGAGATCAAAACCATCTTTCCTAGCGGGATGGAGCAAAATCATGCTTGCATTTCCAAAAGCAAAATCAGCAAATCTCCCGTCATCGTCCACAGCCATTTCTGTGATGAGATTCGGCATAAACGGGATCGTACAGACATCCACCAGGGAAGTGCTTTCCGCCACAGACAGGGCGTGTTCTTCCTGCCGCTTTTGCTCATATGCTTTCGCTTCATCGGCGGACAACACAAGGATTTCCTTGTTGTCGGCATCAATATAATGAACCGTTCCATCTCTCTCTACAAGTTTCCTTGATGCGGTTCTCTCGGCGTCGTTGAGTAACGCTTCTATCTCCGCCGCACTCATACTTCCCGTGAATGCAAAGCCACCCCACTTAACAGCGACGGTAGCGGCAGCAGTAACGCAAAGGATTGCGGCAATGACGGCGGCGATGACCCCGACCCTAGAGAATTTTCCTGCGGTAGGAAGATGGGCCTTTGTATTGTGAATCTTCTTCATGGTCTCCTCCTTGATCCGTTCAACGGAGGCAACGTCTTTTTCTCCAATATCAATCTGGACATCTTTCACTTGATCCATCATGTCAGATAGTTTCAGTTCCAATGGAATACCCCCCTTTTATCAATTTTTCCTTCAACACCTTTCGGCCTCGGTGGAGTTTCATTTTTACTGTGGATGCATTGATACCCATTTCCTTCGAAATTTCCGTGATGGGCTGATAATAGTAATAGTGCCGCAGGAAAATCTCCCGCTCCGGATCTTTCATGGCAAGTATAGCTTCTCTGATAAACCTGACCTGTTCTCGTTCCTCAAAATCTTGCTCCAGGTTTTCTTTAGAAATGAGGATCACATCATCTTCAAGCGATACCCCTGTACCCATTTTTCGGGTGTACTCTTTCGATTTGTTTCTGGCAACGCCTCCGAGATATGCTTTCACTTTTCCAGGCGAAACGTTCTTTGCGTTCACCCACAGCGTAAAGAAAACATCAGAGGAGACCTCTTCAATATCAGCGGCAGACGCGGAAAGACCGATGATGTTGAAAATAATGGTATTGACATAAGCTGCATAGCGATCAATAAACCACTCTAATGCATTTTCGTCCTTGTGCTTTAATTTTTTCAATGCCTCGTGCTCAACCACAACATCATCTCTTTTCACATACCTGATTAACGGCCCGTCATCTTTAATATTGCGGGACACAGGTGTTTGGTCACAAATCTATCGGTTTTTTAGAAAACGAAGTAATGATTAAATCCTACCCATAGTCAATCGGAAGTTCAATCATATTGAAACAGAATGTTGTATTTTACTCACATTAATGAAAATAACATAAATGAAACAAAGGCGGGAGCATCATCATAGATGTTCCCGCCTTGTTCATGCTTTGTTTTGCTGCTCGGCCTGATGCATCGCCGCTCCAAGTCTCCCGATTCCAAAAGAGAACTCGTGCCGTACAGGGCATGCAATCACAGCCTGCCTTTCGATTGAAACCCGCCATGCCAAGCGAACGGCCTTTGGCGCGGCTGGTATTGTCAGTCTTTACTGCTGACCACGCTGATCGCAGGATCCTGCCTGCTTTGCCGGCGGGTGAAATAAACGTAAAATCCGACATTCAAAATGATCCCGACCACCGTGGATACCGGGGCGGCAAGGCCGATCTTAGTCAGGCTGGCGTTGGGCTGAATGCTCATGAAATACGCCATGGGAAGGCGGACGAGAAGGGTCTGGACCAGCCCCTGGATCATGACCCAAAGAGTCTGCTGATTTCCGTTGAAGTAACCGACCATACTGAACAGGACGGCGGTGACGATGGTCTCCGGGGCGAAACCTTTCAAGTATTCAAAGCCCTTTTGAATGACCGCCGCATCGGTGGAGAAGAAGCCCGCCAGCACATCGCCCTTCAGCAGGACCAGAACAAAGACCACGCAGCCGAAGCAAAGACCCACACCGATCCCGGTAAACATGGACTGTTTGGCGCGCTTGGGATTGCCGGCGCCCACATTCTGAGACACGAAGGACGCCATGGACTGCATGAGGGCGCTGGGGATCAGCATGGCGAAGTTGACGATCTTGCTGGCCACGCCGTACCCGGAGGAAGCCTCCAGACCCAGGCGATTCACAAAGGCGCACAGCGCCAGGAAGGACAGCTGCGTCAAGCACTCCTGCAGCGCCAGGGGCAAGCCGACGGCCAGGAATTTGCGGCACTGGGGATTCAGCCGGATATCTTTTCGGCTGAAGGTGAACGGAAGCTCCTTTTTCAAGAGCAATACCACCGCGCAGACCACGCTGACGGCCTGCGCAATGACCGTGGCCAGGGCCGCGCCCGCTGCGTCCATTCCGAATCCCGCTACCAGCAGCAGATCTCCGAAAATGTTGACCACACAGGCCACCAGGACGAACAGAAGCGGAGACCGGCTGTCGCCCAGTCCCCGGAAAATGGCGGAGAGCACGTTGTAGGCAACGATGAAGAAAATGCCGCTTCCGCAGATGCGCACATAGCTTACGGTCAGATCCAGCGATTCTGCGGGCGCCTGCATCAGCACAGAGATGGGGCGGGCGAAGCAGACCAAAACAATGCACAGCACCACCGAGATCAATGCAAATACAAGAGCGGCTCCGCCCAGGACGGGCCCGATCTGCTGCGGCTTTTTCTCACCCAGGTACCGCGCGATCAAAACCGTAATGCCCATGGCCAGCTGCGTCACGACGAATGTGACCAGATTCAGGACCTGGCTTCCCGTAGAGACGGCGGAGAGGCCAGACGTGGATCCGAACCGGCCCACGACCAGCAGGTCCACCGCTCCGTATGCCGCCTGCAATATAAGGGCGCCGAGAATGGGGACCATGAACAAAAGCAGCTTCCTGAGAATATTGCCCTGGGTAAAATCCGAGTTTTTCTTATCCAACACAAACGCTTCCTTCCGACATGACACGATAGAATTTTTGAATGGTCTGAATGGTGCGGCCGGCGTCTTCCTGGGAAATATCGCTCAGGAGCGGCGCCAGACGGCAAAAATATTCTTCGTTGTATATTTGAGACAGCTGCTTTCCCGCCTCGGTGACGGAAATATAGGTGATGCGTCCGTCGCTGGGGGAGGCGTGCTTGCAGAGGAAGCCTTTGGCCTCCATCTCTTTCACCGTCCGGGTCACGCCCGGCCGGGGGAGATTCAGCGTGTCGCTGATGTCAGAGATCTTTACCTGCCTGCCCTGCTGCTGCAGGGTCTGGATCACGTCCAGATACGTGATATACGCCGGCGTCACGCCCTGGGGCAGCGCTGGGAGCAGATCCCGGATGCGCTTGGCCAGATAGCAGGCATCCAGCAGCGCTTTGATCGTTTTCGGTTCCATATCGTCCCCTCCATATAGTTACCTTTGGTAAGGTATAGTGGAAATACTTTTTTTGTCAACCCCTGCGCTGCCGTCAAAGTGAACGAAGTCCGTTTTCCGACCTGTTTGATCGAAAAACGGACTTCTCATTGCCTTTCGCACTTATACGGATTTACTTTCGCTTTCCAAAAGCGGCCTTGACGCGCTCCCGTCTCCTGCCTTATCTTTGATATAGCGACGCAAACATTTGGGGCGGATGGCCCGGAAAACAGGCCATGTTACTCTCCGTTGCTTGCGGCAACGGGCCGCTTTGCCTAGAATGGGGGCGAAAGGAGTGAGTCCCTATGCTCAATGAAAACATCAAAGCCATCCGGAGATCCAAGGGCCTTTCCCAGCAGGAGCTGGCCGTCAAGGTGAACGTAGTGCGGCAGACCGTCTCGAAATGGGAACAGGGCCTGTCCGTCCCGGACTCCGATCTGCTCATCGCCCTGTCGGAGGCTTTGGAGACGCCCGTCAGCACCCTGCTGGGGGAGACGGTGGCGGAGTCGGAGGCGGACGAGATCAAGGCCCTCTCGGAAAAGCTGGAGATCATCAATCTGCAGTTTGCCCGGAGGAAGGCCATGCGGCGCTCGGCCCTCCACTGGCTGCTCGTCGCGGTGTGCGTGGGCATCCTGGCCGTGGGCGGAGTCCTGGCGGCGGTGAACAGCCCCTACCTGGGCTGGGATTACAGCGCCCCGGAGACTGCCGTCATGGGGGTGGTCCTCCACGCCTTTGAATGGGGCTTTGTCCGGCTGGCGCCCTTCATCCTGATCGCGGCGCTGGTGGGCGTATTTCTGACACGGAAAAAAGCATAAGACAGCGGCCTCCGGCGAAAAGCCGGAGGCCGCTCTTGCGTCTTACTTTGTCCAGTGGACCACGGCATCCCGCAGGAAGCAGGCGCATCCTTTCTTCTTTCCTTTGAAACGGTTAATCCAGGCGAAGATCCATCAGCTTGTAGACAGCAAACAGACCGATTACCGCACCGACCGCCGCCGGGACCGGCAGGACAGCAACAGGCTGGCGGAGAAAAATCCCCGCACAGAGCACCGCAAAGAGGACCAGGAAGAGCAGCAGCCAAGGTCCCTTTTTCTGCCCTACGGAGAAAGAGCGCCGGCAGATCCAGTAGACCACGCCGCAGGCGGTGAGTAAGATCCCCGCACCGGAAATCAGCTGTCCTACGGTCAGTGTCAGCCCCGGCCAGCTTCCAGCACCCAGCAGTCCCGCCAAGACACCGAATCCAAGCCAGATGGCCGTCAGGATGGTCGCGGCCAGCAGACCGTCCCGGAGCATGCACAGCAGGCTCTCCCAACGGGGCATGGGCGGCAGTTCCGCAATGATGCTGTCGCAGAATTCCTTGGGATCAGGTCCGATCACCGTTTCGGCCTGCTCGCCCCGGGCTTCCGCGTCCCGCAGCATCTGCGTGATGTCCCGGCGCACCTGTTCCTGCTCCCAGGTGCTGATCCGGGAACCCCGCAGATATACCACAATATCGGTCAGCAGCGCCTGCCCTTTTTCACTCAGAGCTTCTTTCGCCCGGTTGTTCTCCTCCAAAAGCAGCTTCGTCTTCCTGCGCATGGGGACACCCTCCTGTCATTTCAATCAGTTGATCCACTGCCCGGGACAGTTCCCGGTAGTTGCGGAAAAATTCCTTCAGTTCCTTTTGACCAAGGTCGGTCAAAGCGTAGTATTTTCGCTGGGGTCCCTCCGGCGAGGCCCGGAAACTGGCGGTGATGGAGCCGCGCTTTTCCAGCCGCAGCAGCAGCGGATAAACGGTCCCCTCCGGGATCCTGCCGAATCCGTAACGCTCCAGGTTCTGTGAGATTTCATAGCCATAGCGCTCCTCCTGGCGGAGAATGGCCAGCACACAGCCTTCCAGCGTCCCTTTCAGCATTTGAGATGGGATCAAAGGATCACCTCCACTATCTTGCTTTGCAAGGTAGGCGTTTGCTATATTGTAATGCAAGGTAGTCGGGATGTCAATACCCACATCAGAAACCTCACCCCCAATTTTGTCAATGCGGTGGGCGTTTTCCTGACGCGGAAAAGAGCATGAGATAGGAGCGGCCTCCGGCTTTTCACCGGAGGCCGCTCCTGCGTCTTACTTTGCCCAGTGGACCACGGCATCCCGCAGGAAGCGGGCGCAGCGTTGCCGTCAATCAGACAGCAGCGCGGTTCCACTGGCGATTTTTTCTTTTACAGCACAAACCGTCTCCTGGACAGACTGGCTTGTCGTTTCGATCACATTTGATTCATAGATCCCCAGACGGCAAAACTGCTCCCACATGGTTTCCACCAGGGCAACATTCGTTTTCCTGTCCAGTTTTGAGCGTTCCACGGCCCGCTGCATGGTTTCTTCTTTGCTGGCCCTCAGAACGATGTAGTGTACCTCATACCCCTCTCGAACGATAGCCCGCCACGGCTCTAAAAACCACGGACCCACAATTCCATCCACAATGACATCATACCCGCCACTGGCATATCGCTTTGCAGCTGCCAGGAAAGCTTCTATGACAACGGCATTCTGCTCGTTGGACTCCGGTAAATGGGGTGGGATCGCGCCTTTGCTCAAATAGTGAAAAAAGTCGTCCGTGTGCATATGTACGGATTTCGCCAGATCGGATTCTTTCGCGACAATAGACGCGGTGGTCGTTTTTCCGGTCCCCGGCGAACCTGTAATCACAATGATTCTTCCTTGATTCATCCCGATTCCTCCTCACAGCTCAGGCCTGTTCCGCTGTTCCTGCCGCTCGATTTCCTTTTGTCCTCCGTTGAAACCGGCCAGCGGCTTTTCTGCCGACGAAATGACAGCGTCAGGCGAAATGTTCAAAGATGACCTACTTCCCGCTGCAGCCGCTCCAGAAACTCCGCCGCGGGAACGCCGTCCAGTTGGGTGTGGTGGAACTGGAAGGACACCGGCAGGGTGGCCCGCAGCCAATTTTTCCGATACTTGCCCCAGATGAGGAAGGGGTTGTTGTAGCACCCGGCGTAGATGTTCACCGCGCCGTCGATCTCGTACCCCGCCAGGGCGGAGGTGCCGATGACCATGTAGTCCTCGCCCAGCTCATAGCTCTCTCCGCTCTCCCGGACCTGCCCGGTGAGCGTCCGGTAGTCCCGGTCAAACTGCTCCAGGTTGTCGGAGACGGGGATGTCGCAGGTGGCGATGCCGCCGTTTCGGGTGGCTACCACCGTATTGACGGCCAGGCGGTCATACTGCATCAGCTTGTCGCCCACCGGAAGGAGATAGAAGTTCTCCATCCCGGCCGCCGCCTTTCCGATGCACCAGCAGAGGAGCATATTGAATTTGCTGCCCCGCTTCCGGCTCCGGCGCACCAGTGCCGTCACATCCAGGGTCTTCATCAGGGTCACCATGGGCATGGGGGCCTTCATCCACAGCTCAAAGGCCAGCGCCCGGGAGGTGCTTTTGGGGTCAACTTCTCTCATACGCTTCTCCATTCTGCTCGTCAAATCCGGTTCGGTCGGCCGGGGAAAGTGTTTCTTATCATAACACAGCGCTTGAAAGACGGCAACCGCTCCCCATGTCCCAAAGTTTGAACTTGTGCTATAATAGCCCCAAAGACACTTATACTTCGGAATATCACAAGGAGGAATCGCCATGCGCAAGAATTTTGGAGCCAAGCCCTGGACCTATCCCCAGCCGGTCTTTATTCTGGCTGCCTACAATGAAGACGGCACCCCCAACGCCATGAACGCGGCCTGGGGCGGCATCAGCGAGGACAAGGAACTGAGCATGTGCATCAGCGAAGGCCATAAAACCACCGCCAACATTCTGGTACGCAAAGCCTTTACCGTCAGCATGGCCACGGTGGAGCAGATGGTTGCCTGCGACTACGTGGGCATCGAGTCCGGCAATCAGGTGGCGGACAAGGTGGCGAAGGCCGGCTGGCACACCACCAAGTCGGAATTTGTGGACGCGCCCCTCATCGACGAGCTGCCCATGGCGGTGGAGTGCCGCCTGGTGAGCTATGACCCGGAGAGCTGCCGTCTGGTGGGGGAGATCGTCAACGTGAGTGCCGACGAGTCCGTGCTGGATGAAGCCGGAAAGATCGACCCGGACAAGCTGCGGCCCATCACCTTCGACCCCATCCACAACGCATACTGCGTGCTGGGCGAGAAGGTGGGTAACGCCTTCCATGACGGCGCCAAGCTGAAATGACCGGCTGATTTGAGCCGAGACAAAATGAGGGACGGAGGCATGGGGCCTCTGTCCCTTATCGCTTTCCGCACTTACACGGGCCGATTTCCGCTGGCATCCCCGCTTGCCGGGAGTTGCCCCGACTCTTTCCCACCGCCGCTCCTAAAACGGATGACAAAACACCGATTCGTTGCTATACTGGATGTTGGACAACGTGCGACTTTGGCCGGGCGGCGCGGACAGGAGCGATCCCGCACCCGGCGTCCCATAACAGAAGGGGGATACCATGAAACAGATCAGCAGGATCCCGTCGGCCGCGTTTTTGCTCGTGGGCGCTCTTTGCATTTTCTTTCCCTCTCATGTGGCGGGTGTACTGCCCTTCCTGCTGGGCGGCATCATGCTGATCGCGGGAATCGTGCACGGCGCGGTCTACCTGCGGGACAAGCGCTTCCTGGAGGACGAATCCCAGGGGATCGGCCCGGACATCATCCTGGCGGTCATGGGCGTCGCGTTTTTGTGCGCGGGCTCCGAGGCCGTGGGGCTGATGGGTGTGGTCTGGGGGATCATCGGCCTGTGGAAAGCAGCCGGGACCATCGACCAGGCGCTGCGGCGGATGTATCGCCACCAGCCGGCGCTTCTCCTGGCCGCGGAAGCGGCGATCCGGATCGTGCTGGCGCTGGCCCTCCTGTTCGACCCGTTTGAAAAATTTTCCTCCCACATCGTACTGCTGGGCCTGGAGCTGATCCTGACGAACGTCAAACTCCCGCAGGAGGAGCGGGGCAGATAGGCGCTCCGCGGGGTTCATGGACCAAACGATATTCGGCGCTGGATAAAGAGGTGTTATCAGAGAATGGATCCTGAGAAAGCGGCGCAGGAGAACAAGGGGCTCTCTCCGCTGAAAGCCGGGCGGAAAGGCGTCCTTTCCATCGTGTTCAGCCGGACGGCGATCATCGTGCTGCTGCTGGCGCTGCAGGTGCTGGCCCTGTTCGGCGTGTTCCGCTGGTTCGGAGATTTTCTCCCCCACATATTCGGAGGCACGGTCCTCTTTTCCGTGGCCATGGTGCTGTATCTGCTGAACAGCCGGCTGGACGCCTCGGCAAAGCTCACCTGGCTTCTGGTCATCACGCTCCTGCCGGTGTTCGGCGCCCTGATGTACCTGTTTACCCAAAGCGACCTGGGCCACCGCACCCTGCGGAACCGGGCCGCCGACATGATGGAGCAGACCAAGGACCTGCTCACCACCCCCGCCGAAACCATGGAGCGGCTGGAGCAGCAGGCCCCCGGCGCCGCGTCGCTCGCCCGCTACCTGGACCGGTGCGGCTCCTTCCCGGTCTACGAGAACACGGCTGTGACCTATTTCCCCCTGGGCGAGAAGAAGTTCGAGGAACTGCTGCGGCAGCTGGAACAGGCGGAGCGGTTCATTTTCCTGGAGTATTTCATCGTGGACGAGGGCCTCATGTGGGGCCGCATCCTGGAGATCCTGGCCCGCAAAGCGGCCCAGGGGGTGGACGTGCGGGTGATGTACGACGGGACCTGCGAGCTGTCCACGCTTCCCCGCGACTACCCGAAACGGCTGAGGAAACTGGGCATCCGCTGCAAGCCCTTCGCCCCCATCGCCCCGTTCGTCTCCACCCACTACAACTACCGGGACCACCGGAAGATCCTGGTGATCGACGGCCACACCGCCTTCACCGGCGGGGTGAATCTGGCGGACGAGTACATCAACCGCATCGTCAAGCACGGCCACTGGAAGGACACGGCCGTCATGCTGCAGGGCGAGGCCGCCCGCAGCTTCACCCTGATGTTTCTGCAGATGTGGAATCTGGATGAAAAGACGCCGGACTTCTCCATCGTGTCGGAAATCCCGGCAGCCGCCTCTCCCGAGGCGAAGGGCTTCGTCATCCCCTACGGGGACTGTCCCGTGGACGCCGACCATGTGGGGGGAGCAGTTGTACATCGACATCCTGAACCGGGCGCAGAGATACGTGCACATCATGACCCCGTACCTGATCCTCGACGGCGAGCTCGAGTCCGCCCTGACCTTTGCGGCCAAGCGGGGCGTGGACGTGCGGCTGATCCTGCCGGGCATCCCGGACAAGTCCTTCCCGTATGCCCTTGCGTTCACCCATTACCCGGCGCTTCTGGACGCCGGGGTGAAGATCGGGGAGTACACCCCCGGATTCGTGCACGCCAAGGTCTTCGTCAGCGACGACGCCGAGGCGGTGGTGGGCACCATCAACCTGGACTACCGCAGCCTCTACCACCACTTTGAGTGCGCGGCCTATCTGCGGGACGTCCCCTGCATCCCCCAGATCCAGGAGGATTTCGAGGATACATGGAGCAAGTGCCGCATGGTGACCCGGGAGAGCATCCGGAAGGGCAGCTTCTCCCGCTGGCTCTGCGGAGTCGTCCTGAAACCGCTGGCCCCGCTGATGTAGCCTTCCGGCAAATCACAGAAAAGAGGTCCTTTCCATGAGCGGAACAGAGGAGATCGGCTGCTGCGGCGCGTACTGCGGGACCTGCCGGGAGTATCGGAACACCTGCAAGGGCTGCAAGACGGGGTATCTGGACGGCTCCCGGGACCTGAGCCGGGCAAAGTGCAGGATGAAGAAGTGCTGCCTGGCCAGAGGCCATGTCACCTGCGGGGACTGCGAGGAATACGACCGCTGCGAGGTCATTCGATCCTTCCTCAACCACTCCGGCTACAAATACGGCAAGTACCGGCAGGCGCTGGAATACATCCGCGCCCACGGCCACGCCGCTTTCCTGAAAGCGGCGGAGCACTGGACAGGCGCTTACGGCAAATACCCGGAACAGGACCCGAAATGAGAACAAGGGCCGCAGAAGATCCACGGATCTTCGGCGGCCCTTATCTTTGATATAGCGACGCAATCACTGCGTCCGGATCGCCCCGGAAACCGGCTTTCACCGGCTGCCCTAGTCGGCGAACTCCACCTCCAGATGCTCCTTTGGCCGGCCCGCGTACTGCCGGGACTCCTGGAGCCGCTGCTCCAGGTCGGCGATCTCCTGCTGGAGCTGCTCGCGGTCCTTGGTCCGGTTCAGTTCCAGAAAGAGACGGTAGCGCTCCTGCAGGGTCTCGGCTCTGGGGGCGAAGGAGATGACCTGATCTCCAATCTGATTTCCCTCCAGCTCGTTGCGGCAGATCTCATCGTCCAGGACCGCCATGTAGAGGGCGTACCGGGTAAACTCCCCCAGGGGCATCCGGATCATCCACTTCCAGCAGGCGGCGATGCCGACCACCGCGGCCAGACCGCCTACCAGCGCGATTTTGCAGCCTTTCTTCATTCCACTTTATCCTCCGATGTTCTGAATGTTCCGCCCGGACTTCTCCTCGAGAAAACGGCGAAATTCCGGGAGGCTGCCGCCCTCCAGCGCCGCCTTCTCGAAGGCCAGGGCGTGGTCCTTTCCCATGACGAAGACCAGGTGCGTCCCGGTCTCCGCCAGGGCCAGGATCCTGTCATACTGCCACTTGGACTCCGCCGCAGCGGTCCTTACCAGGAAGTGGTCGGGATAGAAGGCGGTGTCGGCGGCATCGGTGCCCGGCAGGGCCCTGCGTCTGGCGAAATAGCCGTTGATGGCGTCCTCTTTCCAGCCGATCACCAGCAGGGCGGCAATCACTGCGCAGTCTGCCGCCGTCTGCCAGACGTTCCCCCAGGAGAGCCACAGGGACACGGCGAGAAGGGCAATGATGATCCAGGCCCAGATGCGGACCGTGCGGCTCCGTTTGGCCCGTACGGTCTTGCGGACCGCCCGGGCCATGGCGGTCAGCGCCTTTTGATCGTACTTGGTGTGACAGGTAAATTCCATAGATACCTCCGCGGCTGAATTCTGAGAGTGGGCCTCATGATACCAGAGAACGCCGCGGGAGAAATGAACAGTTTCTGAATTCTTTTTGATCGCGCAATTTCGCCTCAGCATGTGAGCGCAGGATGAGCCAGCAACTGCCGGTTGCTTTGCTTTTTGCGTCCACAGTGGTACAATCCAGACGAGGTGGTGATCAACATGGATACCAAAGAAATCCTTCTGGACCTGCGCACCAAGCATGGACTCTCCCAGGAGCAGCTGGCGGAACAAGTACATGTGACCCGTCAGGCGGTTTCCCGCTGGGAGACCGGCGAAACAGTGCCCAACACAGAGACCTTGAAGCTGCTCTCCCGGCTGTTCGATGTCTCCATCAATACGCTGCTGGGGTCCCCCAGGCAGCTGATCTGCCAGTGCTGCGGCATGCCCCTGGAGGATGCCAATATCAGCCGGGAGCCGGACGGCACCTTCAATGAGGAATACTGCAAGTGGTGTTATGCCGACGGAAAATTTGTTTATACAAGTCTCGACGAGCTGTTAGACTTTCTGGAGCGCCACATGTCCAATGAAACCTGGCCTCCAGAACAAGTCAGGACCTATTTTAAAACCCAGCTGCCAAAACTCAATCATTGGAAATGTGAAAAACAGGAATGACTTTTGCTGAAGGCAAAGGATTTCCCCGGAAGTCTTTTCCGTCGGCTGGACAGAACCTGTCTGCGCAGGTTTCCTTTCGTTTCCGTTGTGCTTGGGCGCAGTTCCGCTTATAATGGAGGCAAGAACAGCAAAAGCGCGGCATTTGTAAAGCCGCGGGACGGAAGGAAGCGAGCACGACCGATGATCTTCTATTTTTCCGGAACAGGCAACTCGGCGTGGGCGGCCCGGCAGCTGGCCCGCCTCACGGACGATACGGCCTGTGACATTACGCAGTTGAACGAACTGCCGGATCTGGCGGATGCCCGGCAGATCGGCTTCGTCTTTCCAATCTACGCCTGGGGCGTGCCGGAACTCATGGCGGACTTCGCGAAGAAACTGCCTGCAACACAGGCGTTCACCTTCGGTGTATGTACCTGCGGGGAGGACGCCGGCCACGCCATGAAGCGGTTTTCCAGGCTGTACCCGCTTAGCAGCAGTTACAGCCTGGTGATGCCCAACAACTACATCGTTGGCTCGGACACCGATGACGCGGACGAGATCCTGAAAAAGATCGCCGCCGCCCGGGAAGATTTGGGGCGTATCTCTGGGGAGATCCGGCGGCAGGAGAAGGTGTACCGGGTCCATGAGGGTGCCATGGCCGGTCTCAAATCCGGCTTGGTCAACTACGGATTCAACAGATTCGCCCGCAGCGCGAAGCCCTTCTTCGCCGGTGACAGCTGCAAC
The DNA here is from genome assembly GCF_054476235.1 of Dysosmobacter sp. Phy. Taxonomy (NCBI): domain Bacteria; kingdom Bacillati; phylum Bacillota; class Clostridia; order Eubacteriales; family Oscillospiraceae; genus Dysosmobacter; species Dysosmobacter sp. Phy. The sequence continues at coordinate 46,081 of NZ_CM136997.1, read as the reverse complement.
GGCTGCGGCCTCTGCGCCGCGAACTGCCCGGCTCACGCCATCACCCTCCGGGAGAGTAAGCCCGTCTGGGCGACCCAGTGCTATCAATGCCAGCGCTGCATCAACGAGTGTCCCAAACAGGCCATCCAATACGGGAAAGCCACGGCCGCTCGCCGCCGCTACACCATCCGGGGGTATCTTCCCCAGGACGAGCAGTGAGGGAAGCGGCCATGAAGGTTCAGCAAATGTCCCGGCAGAAAAAGTGGCTGCTGGCGGGAGGAATTTTCCTGCTGGTCCTGGCCGTCCTGACGGGCGCCTTTTTCTGGTATGTGTCGGATTATTACCGGGCGGACGAGATCGCCCTGGAGGTGCTGGCCCAGGACAGCACCATCACGGTGCAGGACGACCTGACGATCCTCTCGCCCTCGTACCCCACGGACACCGCCGTCATCTTCTATCCCGGCGCCAAGGTGGAGGCGGAGGCCTATCTGCCCCTGCTGACGAAGGTCCGGCAGACCGGCGTCACCTGCATCCTGGTCCACATGCCCTTCCGCATGGCGATCTTTGACGCGAACGCGGCGGAAGATGTCATGGAGCAGTTCCCGGATATTCAGCACTGGTACATGGCCGGGCACTCCATGGGCGGTGCCATGGCCTCCCAGTTCGCCGCAAGCCACCCGGACGAGGTGGACGGCCTCATCCTGCTGGGGGCCTACATCTACGGAGACTACCCGCCGGAAAAGACCCTGACCGTCTACGGCTCCCTCAACCAAAGCGTGGAGGACCACATCGACTATACGGAGAACATTGTGGAGATCGAAGGCGGCAACCACGCCCAGTTCGGCAACTACGGCCCCCAGAAGGGGGACCTGCCCGCCACGATCTCCGCGGAGGAGCAGCAAGCCCAGACGGTGGCCGCCATCGAGGAGTTTCTCGGGGAGACCGACGCGCAGACTTGAGGAGGGATGCGGGATGTTTTTCAGGAAAAAGCGGGAGACACGCACCTACGACCGGGAGACCCAGGCGCCCGTGATCCACGCCAGCATCTGCACAGGTGAGAAGGTGGCGGGCTTTCGGGACCTCCGCACCGGGCGTTTCACCGAGATCATGCTGATCCGCACCCCCGGGGACTTGGAGGAGTTCCGCCGCCTCTACGGGATCGGCGAGGGCGAGATCACCACGCAATACTGAAAGCGGAGTGTCCGGAAATCGGACACTCCGCTTTTTTACAAATCTCTTCGCAGATACACCGGCTGGATCTCGCATTCGAGAGTGCGTTGGGATGCTATCAGTAGTGGGGGCCTTTGTGTCAAGACATCAAATTGAAAAACTAGACATTGATTATATGCTTGGCTACAGTAAGAGCACAGGCTGCCTTAATGTGATCCTTGGTTTTGAACCATTTTTACTATCCTAATTTTCCTCCAACCAATTTTCCTGAAATGAATTACAATTTTCGGTTTCCAGATGAATCGACTATTTTTGAACATTTGCAGAATTATATTGTACGGTATTTGCTTTTATAAGTTGTGGCCCCCTATGAGTAGGGGGCCACAAGTTCAGCCAAAGTTGTTTAAGCAACAGCCAAATCACGCATAAACACAGATAGCCATGTATCACCGACGCTAACAGACTCTTCATCCATGACCTGAACTTCATAGTGGTTTTCCTTGAGTTCGCAGACACCGATGCAACTGACCGGTAGATTGGTGATGTCCCCGTTAATGATTAGCCGAGCAATTCGTTCAACCCAACCATAGTGCTGATGAGAGTTGTCCCGGAAACGGCTGAAGAACAACACACTGACAGTCGGGCCTCCGTGCGTATCAAAAAAGAGTCGAACACTATCCTCTTTAACTTCCGCGCGATTTACCCGCCCGTAGACATTAATGTAACGGGTAACATCGTCAGATGTAATGTCTGTGCATCTTCTGGCCGGAATTGCTGGTTCCTTTTCACGAATTGTTGCTAGTCTAGCATCAAGGTTAACGGAAGCAACCAGTCGAGTGCCATCGCGTTCTATAACTGGACGGATGGGTCTGAGTCGACTAGTTGGGCGTGGTGTTACAGGCAGAGTTCCCTCATCCTGCTTTCGCTTTTTATTAGCGTAACTGAGAGATTTCCTTTTGTGTCCAGAAGAAACACGGACCAGCACGGACTCTGCCGCCTGAACAGAAAACTTTGTTGGGTCATTCTCAAACGCAAAGCGACAGGTTTCTACATGTTTGCTGTTGCGCCAAGTCCGAAAATACGGCTGACCATTGCGATGTGCCAATTCAATCTGGGCCTCGCAGCCCTCTTCACAACAAAAGAGGTGGTGGCGATACTTCTCACAGTATTCTTCAGTAGAAAGAATATCCTCTGGGCGGACTTTCTTCACGGTGTTGCCATCCTTGAAGAGTGCGAAACGAATAATCATTATGTTTTTCTTTCTACGCTGAACCGGCTGCAGCGATTTTTAAGAATACAAAAACACAAACTGTCTTCACTAACCCCCTTCACAAATTATTCATTTTTTGTTGACAACCGGGCTCTAATGTGGTATCCTATGCATGTGCCGCAAAGTTCACATTATGTCAACGCCCCTCGACAGAAGGGGCTTTTGTGTTTTTGCCAAAGCCCATTATACCATATTTCTCTAAAATATGCAACATCTGTTCTGTTTGCATTTGCTATCAGTTTCGTTTTTACGATGTGCCATCCGAATCCGAAATTTGAACTGTTAAATTGTCCGACCACTCATTTGAGCGGTCGGACAACTATCTTTCAACCCTTAACAAAAAAGGGCTCTTTTGATTGTCAAACTGACAAAACCGCGTCCGCCAGAAACTTTAGTAGAAATAATTTGAGTGGGATTTTAGAAAGCATTAATGGGGAAAGGCAAGCGAATGGTTAGGTATGCGTTTTTATTTCGCCCTCTGCCTCAGCAAAATACACGCCGTGACCCGGTCGGTGATAGCGCCCCGGTCCCTGGTCGGATAGAATTCCAGCGCGGGGGAGAGCACCTCTCGGATCTCCGCCGCAGTCAGCTGCGGCATCCGGAGCTGCGGCCCGAAAAGGCTGCGGGCGGCGTTGCGCTGGCGGGTGAAGGTAGTGAGGAAAGGCCGCGCCTTGAGCGCGGCGATCAGTGCGGCAGGCTCGATGTCCATGCGGGAGAGCTGCGTGTTGGAGAGCAGCCCGGCCCCGTTGTCAAAAATGGGGCAGTAGCTGTAAGTACCGTTCTCCTGGAGGACGGCGATGTTGTTGAGATGCCGGTCGTCGTTGCAGAACAGTGCGTCCACCTCAAAGAGCAACGTCAGATACCGGGGGAAGTCCGTGAGGCCCGTGCAGTCCGCCGTGGCTTCTGCCAGGTAAGCGATCCGCCGCCTGTCGCTGGGGAGCCGCGCCAGCTTGTCCCGCAGAGGCATTCCCAGGCAGCGGCTCAGCAGATGGTTCAGCGTGATGATGGACTGGCCCTCTTTTAAGAAATTGGGGCTGACGCAGCCGGTCCGCTCCTGTCCGCGGACCCGCAGGGTCTCCATGCGGTAGCGGAGAAAGGTGAAGGGCGTGTCGCGCTCGATATTGCTCCGCTCCAGGAGCTGGGAGATCACCGTCTCCGCCAGGGCTTCGTAGCCGAACTGGTCCAGCTTGTACCAACTATCCGTGCTGGAGTCGTACCACTTCTCCTGATTGCCCTTGGAGGATGTCTCCGCGATTTTCTGATCCGATACCAGAGAAATGCTCATGGCAGCACCTCCAGCCACTGCTGATCCTCTGCCATGCGGCCCTGAGTTTTCCGGATGATCTGCAGAGGGTCATATTCCGCCACGCCGATGGCCTCCAGATACTCCCGCAGCCCGGCCCGCTGACGGGGTACGCAGCGCTCTTCCAGAAAGGCCTGGAAGTCGGCCCAGGAGGGACGGGGATTGTTGCCGAACGCTGTTTTCACCGGATCGGCCACATGGTTTTCTGCGGACACAGTCTCCACCGTGAAGTCTGCTCGGATGGTGGTGCAGAGCCGCTGACCGTCGTAAAAGCGGAAGGTACGGACGTCGTGTCCTGTGTTGGAGGCGGCATCCGGGCGGGAGAGGGTGATCCGTTCTCCGTCGAAGGAGAGTTCCAGCTCCCGCCGGGACTCACTGACGCCCATGGCCTCCAGCCAGGTGGTGGGCAACGTGACCTTGCAGGTCCGGGATCCTTTCGCCGCAGTCCCGCCGGCGGCGCTGATATTCACTTTCGCAGTGCGCTTCTCCAAGGTACATCACCTCGGGAATATTATATGCTATTCGGTACGAATAGGCAAGCAGAACCGACATCTGTCGCTTTGATGTGGGTTAGTCTTGATTTACATATTAAGACTGGTTTTTTTGAGGTGGCTTTTGAGTATTCTTCCGAATTTTACCTGCAAGCCCGCAGTTGATATGGCTGTAGCTTCATTTTAAGCCCCATCGTATATTGCGCCGGGAGGGACGAGAACATCCCCTTTGCCTGGAAAAAGGATCATCCCCGGTTGCCTGGGGGAAGAGTAAATGGCGGTTGGATCTTGTTACTTTCAACATGAAATGATATAATTCCCTCTAATGTGACATATTTGGTAAAGGGAGGGACATTATGGCAACAAAACACGACTCCTACCGGGTAATACAGGACAAGATCCTAGGAATGAAAAATACATATCCTTCATTGCGGACGAAGAGCGATGACTATGTGTTTTCTGCATTGTGCGTAAAAGCACACCTGTATAAAAATCCTGCGCTGACGTTGAATGACAGCGATTTCGAGGAGATTATTGTAGATGGACAGTATGATGGAGGAGTAGATGTCCTTGTAACGGACCCAAACGCCGAGGAGTCTGATCTGATCATTGCCCAGTCCAAATTTTACACCAGCATCTCCTCTGATGATGTTATCAATGCAATGACAAAAATGGCTTCATTTTATAAGGATATGAGTGAGGGCCATTACGAGCAGGTCAACGCAAAAGTACAGCGGCGTTTCCTGACGCTGAATGCAGAAGTTGGGGATGAATCCAAGATTCATTTTGTCTTTTACACCAGTGCGCCCCAGTCTGGGATTAATCGGGCGCGTATTGAAAAAAATTTCCGGGGATTGTTTACAGATTCTAGCCGATTTGAAATTTCCCTGTTCTTTGGAAAAGATGTGGAAGAAGAGATTGTCGAATCTGAATCCCGTCGACCTATGGTAGAGCAGGGAAAAATAAGAATTGATCAGGCCGGAAACTGCCTTGTTTATGGAGATGATGCGGTCATTGTTAATGCTTCCGCGTTTTCTATCAAAACTCTGTACGCGATGTACAACTTGCAGCTATTGGCAAAGAATTTGCGCTATCATATTGCAGGACGTGATATCGATAAAGGTATAGAAGATACCATCAATAATTGCCCGGAATCGTTTTGGCAGAAAAATAATGGAATTACCATTGTTTGCGACGATTTTAACGTTGACGGACGAGAAGTGAAGTTAAGAAACTTTTCCATCATCAACGGTGGCCAAACTACTTACATGTTGGCAAAAAGCCGCCATATTGATGAAAGTCATGACCTGTTCCTGCCCTGTAAGATTATCCGCACTGAGGGGACGACTGAGGACGAAAAAACCGCGTTCAGTCTGTCCATTGCCAAAGCAACAAATACCCAGAAGCCAATTAAGCCTGTGGATCTGAAGGCCAATGCACCAGAGCAAGTGCGTTTTTCACAGGCGATGCGTGATGTGGGTGTCTTCTACCAGACGAAACGTGGAGAAAGCATTCCCAAAAACTATAAGGAACCATATCTGAATTCCTCTTTACTTGAGATTGGCAAGTTATGCCTTGCTGCGGTGTTCCAGATTCCCTGTACCAGTCGATCCAAGCCCTCTACGCTTTACCTGCCCCAATATTACGACAAGATATTTAACAGTGATCAACAGCAAATCGCAAAAATGAGCAGGGATTTGCTGTATATTGATTATTATTTTCGCAATACATTTTTGAAAGACTTTGACCGGAATAACAGCTCTGTACCGAATTCCAATGAGCGAATCTCCTTTGCCCATAACGCTCGGACGATATGCATTGCGTTTGCTGCATTTGCATCCAGATATCAGCAGGGAAATTTACAGGATCAGGATTTGGATACTGTGTTTACAACCGGGTGCAGGGATAACAGCAATGATACCAAGTTGTATGATGTTTTTTCTGATCTCGATGGTGTTACGTACCTGATTCCGCCAAACGTATTTGCAGAAAAGAACCGGTGTGACGTTTTTTTGAATGCGCTTTTCATGGCTGTCATTGATGCGGGAATTACAAGTTTTTCTATGGCTAGCCGCTATGATAGCACGTTGACTGCAACAAACTTTCTGAAGCGGGACAAAAACTACTATGCAATTCTTAGTGACCACTGGCCCACGATCTGTGGGAAAATCAAAGATATTTGGAAAGAATTGCGCGATTAAGAGCAACAATATAAATAATTCTGGGTTCTTGTTCTATTTGTGGAGACAGTATCCCATTATGGTTGGCAGTGAAGGGTACTGACTCCAGTCTTATCAATTTCCCCGTATACCATCTCATTCCACTTCGCCACCGTATGCCCTGTTTCGCGAAAAAAACATGGTCTCTTTGGCGTGACGCAGCATTCTTGCCCATTGCCAAGATTTAACTAAAACAGGAGGAATTCACCATGTCTCCCAAAGTGCCGAAAAAAACGCTTTCCGATTTAAAGGCGGCGGCTCAAAAGGGCCTTTCCACCATTGATGTCGATACCCTTAAGGATAAGGCAACCGAGGCCACCAGCAACTTGGTCGAAAAAGCCGGCGAACTCAAAGACGCGGCGGTTGCGGCAAAAGATGATATCGCGGACAAGCTTACTGAGTTGGATCGTATGCTTCAGGAGTCTGTCACAGAGTACAATGACGCTTACACCATCATGAACGATAAAGGTGTGCAGCTGTACATTGAGCGGTGCCGCTCCCTCGATTCGATCTCCTTTGTGGAAAGCTTGGTCAACAGCATTGCCAACCGTCCCAAGAGCTTTGATGCAGAGTTTGAGGAGATTTCTGTCAGCCGCAAGAAATTTACGGAATCGCGGGACTTTGCCGACCGTGAACTGCAGGAAGCGCGGAAAGCAGCCGCCGGTGCAGGAGCCGGTCTTGCCGCAGGCGCGTCTGTTGCGTTCATGGCCCCTACTGCTGCGATGTGGGTCGCCACCACGTTTGGCACCGCCTCTACCGGTGCCGCGATCTCAACGCTCTCCGGCGCGGCTGCAACCAATGCTGCACTGGCCTGGCTGGGCGGAGGTGCTCTTGCAGCGGGCGGCGGAGGAATGACAGCCGGGAGTGCGTTGCTGGCCTTGGCCGGGCCGGTGGGCTGGTCGATCGCCGGGGCGACGTTATTGTCCTCCATCCTGCTCTTTACATCCAAGAAAACGAAGTTGAACAAGCAAAAGAACGAGGAGATCCAAGCGGTCAAAGAGAACATCGAGTCCGTTCGTGAATTGGACGGGAAAATCGGCCTGATATTAACCGAGACCACAGGAATCCGCACCGGCCTGAATGATATGCTGACGAAATCGCTTTCCTTGTATGGCGCGGACTATTTGACGCTCGATGATTCGCAAAAGCAGCTCCTCGGCGCACTCGTCAACAACACAAAAGCCCTGTCTGCCATGTTTGAAAGAACGGTGGGTGAGGCGTAATGGACGGGTATCTCAAACAGCAGGCGGTGCAGCTTGCGCTGGAGCAACTTATGAAAACGCCCGCCGGAGAAAAATTCCAGCAGGCGGTGCAGTTGATTCAATCCATGCAGGAACACTTGACCGCTTTATCCGAAAAGGAGGAGGCGGCGAGTGTGACGGGCGTAAAGGCAGCGACCGTTCTGACGCTCGGGGTGTTGAAGAAAATTGCGGGCGGGAAAAATCCGTCTTCCTTCGATGCAGAGGACTGGGAAGAACTCGCCCATACAGTGTCGGAGTATGCTGTCCTCCTCGATGGAGAGCAGTACAGCATCTTTGTCTTTCAACTGTATGAAAAGTGCATACGCGCCTCCGCTGCGTCGATCCAGGGATTTGCGTCTTGTGAAACCGTCGAGGCCATTGAGAAACTGGCTGATGAGTTGCATGACAGGGAGGCATTGTTCCGGGACGGCAAACTCTCAGAGGGGAACTATACAGAGGATTGCCTGTGGATCTCCCTCGAGGCCATGGTCAAGCTGATCGCTTCCTCCGCCTCCATGTTCTGCGGTCAGCAGACTGCCGAGTTTACGCAGGCGCTTGCTTCCTGCGCTTTTGAGTACGGTCGGATGATGCTCTACCGGAAAGAACAGGCGCTGGTCACCCAGTTCATCGAGTCCCAATATCGCCTGGACGAAGAGCTGGAGAAACAATACGCCGAATATCTGGCGGAACTGGAAACGCAGAGCAAGCAGTTCTACGCATTGATCGACCATGCCTTCGATCCCGATTTCCGCACTGCCTTTCTGCACTCGATCCTTCTTGCAGAGGCCGCTGGGGTGAAGGAATCGGAGATCCTTTCGTCCACTGAGGACATTGATTCATTTTTCCTCGACTGAAATTCTATCTCGCATTCATCCAAACAGAAGCGTTACCGATAAGGATATGCACCTTATCGGTAACGCTTTTTTCTTTGCTGCCTCCACTACACCAGCATGTTCTGTATCACCTCATAATGCTTCGCCACGGTATGCCGGGTCACTTTCGCTCCCCTGGCGATGGCGCTGTAATTCGTCTCGCAGGGGTGGAGCTTCATGTACATCCAGATCTTTCTCTGCGAGTTCGTGAGCTTCTCCGGGGCGATCCCACGCATCCGGTCCCGGGCCGTCTGCCGCTCCGCGTTCATCTGCTGGATGAGCGCTTTCAGCTTCTCCTCGCACTCCTCCCGGGTGTGGGCGTAGACGCACTTGGAGTGCTTGGTCCCATCCGGCCAGGTGGGGGTGTAGCGCCCCTCGAAGAGATGGTCGTTAAGCTCGTTGATGCAGCCGGTGCCGGGTTTCCGGGTGCGCCGCGCCGCCGGCTGGAAGGGTTCCTGCCGGGACGGTTCCGGATCGTTTTCCTGTACCTCGTTGCCGAGGCCGCGGTCGATTTTGGCCGCGGCCTCGCTCTGCATCTCGCCGGTGATGTGGGTGTAGATGTCTAGGGTCGTGGCCGCCGACACGTGCCCCAGCATGGCGGAGAGGGTCTTGATGTCCATGCCGTTCTCCAGCGCCATGGTAGCGAAGGTGTGCCGCAGGTCATGGAAGCGCACCTGCTTGCACCCGGCCCGCTCCAGAATGCCGTGGAGCCGTCTGGCCGCCTCGTCCGGCGTCAGGGGCGCATCCTCTTTCACCGGGGAGGGGAACAGCCAGCGGGAGTCCGCCGTCTTTTGGTATTCCCGGAACACCTCCACCACGGCGGGCGGCAGCACCAGCTTGCGAACGGAGGCCCTCGTCTTGGGGACGCTCAGCTGCATCTTTCCGTTCACCGCGTAGACCTGCTTGTTCACCGACAGCGTTCCGGCGTCCAGATCCAGGTCGGACCACTGGAGGGCCATCAGTTCCCCGCGGCGAAGGCCGGTGCACAGGTCCAGCAGGAACAGTTCAAAATATCCGTCCGCCTTGGCCTGGAGGAGAAACCGCCGGAGCTCCTTGGGCGAGAGTACCTGCATCTCCCGGCCCCGCTTGGGCGGCAGCTTGCAGCCCGCCGCCGGGTTGGTCCGGATGAGATTCTCCTGCACCGCCTGGTCCAGCGCCGCCCGGCACTTGGCGTGGCACATCCGCACCATCCGGTCGGAGAGGCCCGTCCCGTAGAGTTCCGTGCGGACCAGCCGCCCCTCTTTTTTCAGGTAGGCGTAGAACTGCTGGAGGTCCTTCTGCGTCAGCTGGCACAGCGGGATCTTCCCCAGCTGCGGGATGATATGCAGGTAGATAGAACTCTCATAGATGCTCTGCGTGGTGGGGCGGAGGCCGGGCTTGATGTAGTTCTGATACCAGAAGTCCATCCACTCGCCGAAGGGTATGTCGGCGCGGATCTTCTCCGGCCGCGTGCCGCCCACTTCCTCCAGGAGCTTCGTGAGCTTTTCCTGACAGGCGTGCTTGGTTTTGGCCAGCACGTTTTTCGTCAGGGGGAGGCCCTTGTCGTCATAGCCCACCACGGCCCGGCCTTCCCAGCGGCCATCCTTGCGCTGCCTTACGGTGCCGGTTCCGTTTTTGCGTTTTCTTGCCACGGTCTCAACTCCTCTCCCAGCAGATTTTCCAGGAAGCCGCCCACCACGTCGCTGGCGGCTCTTTGCATGTCCGGCGTCACGTGGGTGTAGGTGTCCAGGGTGAAGGACGCGTTGGTGTGACCCAGGATGCCGGAGAGCGTCTTGGCGTCCACGCCGCTGGCGAGGGCGTGGGTGGCGAAGGTGTGACGCAGGTCGTGGAACCGGATGTGAGGCAGCCCCGCCTCCTTCAGCAGCACCTTCATCCAGTAGTAGGCGGCGCTGGGACGCACCGGCTTCTCCGGGGCCAGCGGCTCCGGGAAGATCCACTGACTGACCGCGTGCTTCTTCCGCTCTTTCAGCCGCTGGACGGTGCTGGGCGGCAGCCGGATAATCCGCCGTCTCCGGCTGGTCTTGGTTTCGCCGATCTCCAGTTCGCCCCGCTTGGGCGCATTCACCGACCGGAGGATCTTCAGCGTCCCGGCGCTCTCGTCGAAGTCCTGCCACATAAGCCCGCAGATCTCGCCCCGCCGCAGTCCGGTGGTCAGCTCCGTGTAGAAGAAGTCCCGCCAGACCTCGCTGGCGTCCACCGCTTTTAAGAAGGCGTCCATCTGCGCCCGGTCCAGGATCTGCTTGGGTTTGCTGCAGGCTTTGGGCACGGAGGCACCGTCCGTGGGATTGCAGGGGATGATGTGGTCCCGCTCCGCGTCTTTGAGACAGCGGTGGAGCATGGCGTGGATGCGGCGCACCATGGTGTCGGACAGTTCGTGTCCGAACTCCGGGTGGTCGTGGACGCGGCCCTCCCGTTTCAGCCTGGTGTACAGCCGCTGGATGTCCGGCCGGGTGACCCGGGAGACGATCTTGCCGCCCAGGTACGGCTTGATGTAGCAGCGGATGTACTGCTCGTAGCTGCGCAGGGTGTTGGGCCGCAGGGTGAGGGCACCGTACTCCGCCATCCAGCGGTCCAGATACTCGCCCAGGGTCATGCGGCTGTCCTCGGTGAGCTGCGCGTCCTGATAGACCTCCATGTCCCGGTGGAGTTTGGCCAGCAGTTCCTTCTGCGTCTTGGCCAGCACGTACCGGAAGATGGGCGCGCCGTTTTGCTTGTGGCCCACCACGATGCGTCCTTCCCAGCGGCCGTCCTCCCGCTTGCGGACCATGCCGTCGCCTGCCGGACGCCGTCTGCTCATTCCGATTCACCTCCTGTCTGCGCGGCGCCGGGTCCCGGTGCCTTTTCTTTGATATAGCGACGCATCCTCACCGCGCTTCCCGCTCCAGCCGACGCAGGGCGCGCTCCTCCTCGTCGTCCTCGAAGCAGTAGGGCGTCAGTTCTCCGGCGATCCCCAGAGCCAGCTGGAACCCGGCGGTGAAGGACGCCAGGGAGATCTCCTCCCGCAGTTCGATGGCCAGGTCCGCCAGTTTCAGTAGCGCCTCCCGGTCCTCCCGGTCCAGCTTTTCCCGCAGCGCCAGACGCAGCGTCTCCGCCTCCCGGCGGATCTCCGGGTACGCCGGTTCCCGGAAGAACCGTTGGTGCAGTGCTTTCATGTAGTCGTTCATGTGTGCCGCCTCCTTTTCAGCAACACACAATACCGGCTCGCGCACGGAATAGCCAGAGGGACGCGGCGGAGTTAAGAGAAAGTTATCATTTGCTTTTACGTGAGATCGTCGTCCTCCGCGTTGTCATCCGCGAAGAAGCGCGCGCTGTCGTCCGCCGTCAGACCGTCCCGCTCCCGGCGGGCGCTCTGCAGGAACGTGGGCGCGCGTCCCAGGCGCTTGACCTCCCGGGCGCAGTCCGCCTGGATGGAGCGCACCTCGCTGTCGGGCACCTGCGCCATCCGCGCCAGGATGCGCGTCATGATGGCCACCTCCACCGACAGCTTGTACTGTCCCGTGCCCAGCGCACGGCTCAGTGTCTCGAACCGCTCCATGGGCACCTGGCTCTTTCCGCCCATCGCGGAGAGCTCCCGGGAGATCAGATGGGAGCAGTAGAACTCGATGGCCTGCTCCACGAAGTCGTTGCGGGAGCCGACGCCGGCCCGCCGCAGGTTGTCATCGCACAGTTTCAGGTGCCGCGGCGTCACCGCGAGCCCTGATTTCACTCGTTTTTCCAACATTTCCGGTCCTCCTTCCGGTACCAGTTCTGACCACCCTGGAAACGGCCCGCAATCCGCTGCCGTCTCCCGATCCGTTCAAAGGAGGAGCACCCTGTTTGGTACCAAACCGTCAAAACCGCCGCTGTGGGTGGTACCACCGGCCCGCGTTGCGGGTCCGGCGTGTTCGGGGCGGAAGGGTACCCTTTAGGTGTACGCCCCTTTATCTTGTCCCAATTTCGGCCGGGGGAAAAGGCCCCAAAAGGGCCGGATCCCGAGGGGGAGAGGGGGAGCGCGAAAAGCGGTCCCCCTGCCCCCACAGCCGCATCACACGCCCTCGTGCCCCGTTTCAGGTGCCGGGGATGGGGGAGGCCGGGTCGGGCGCACACAGGGCCTCACAGCACGTTTCTCGTCCGCCGTCTCCGGCGGCGTAGCGCCGCCGCTGCAGGCTGCGGAACTCCCGGAGATCATGGACCACGCCCTCCCGCAGCATCTGGTTGTACAGCAGCAGATCCCAGGCGGCGCACCGGTAGCATCTGCGCACCGCTTCGTAGCTGCTGCGGGCGAGGGACTTCTGCTCCTCCGTGAGATCGCCGCGGGACGGGTCTGTCAGGAACAGCGTCAGCGCGTTCTCCGGCATGGGCGTTCCGTGGAGCGCCCGCCACCGGGTTTGGATGTACCGCCTGGCGGACAGGAAGCACTCCAGAGACAGATTGGGATCCTGCTCCAGGACCGCATCCGTCAGTTCCGTGAAGAGACTCATGCGACAGGACCTCCTTTCCGGGCGGACGCGGCCAGGCGTTCTTTCACCCTCTGCCGTTCCACGGCGGCATCCAGCGCCGCCAGGCGCTGCCGGTCACGCAGCTCCACTGCGTTCTGCACCGGCAGGATCGTGTAGCGCAGACAGCCGTTGCGCTCCATTCCGTCCGCGCCCACCACCACGGTGCGGGCGGTGGCGATGAGTCCGGCCGCCTCCAGCTCCAGCACGTACTTGCGCACGGTGTTGTTGCTGGCGCCGATGGCATATCCGATGGCCTTGTAGCTGAGCGTGCACTGATAGGTCTTCCGATTTTCCCGATAGAGCAGGAAGGCGTAGACGGCGATGGCCGCGCTTCCCAGGTTCAGGTAGAAGACCTCATCCGGCAGCGAGAAATATTTTTCTCTGCCGACCACCGGGACCAGGTCCGGTGTGACGAGACCCTGCCGTGTCAGCGCATCCAGGATGCGCCTGACGGCGCCGGGTTTCAGACCCAGGGTGCCGGTCAGCTCCGCCACCGACGCCCTGCCGGGCAGTTCCCGGTGATGCCGGTAGTGGAGATAGGCCAGCACGGAGAAGTCCGGGTACTTGAGATGGTGCTTCCAGATCCGGTTGGGGAGCGGGAAGCGGAAAGCGCTGGGGTCGCGCCGGTAGGGGATGTATGCCATCAGCCGCCACCCCCTTTCGTGTGGGCGTTCACCCATTGGATGAACTGCTCCCGGGGCACCACCATGCGGCTGCCCACCCGCAGCGTGGGGAAGTCGGCCTCGTGCATCAGTTCATACCCGCTGGCAACCGACACCCCCAGCACCTGCGCCACCGTCCTCGCGTTGAGAAACAGCGGCAGGTCGTCGTAGCTTTTGTGGATTGATTCTTTCATGTCTGTATCCTCCGATTGACTTTTTCAATTCCATCTGGTACAATGATCATAACAGAAAATGGGAGCAGATTCAATAAGTTTTAACCAGTTCATGGAAATTTAAAAATTTATCGGGTACAACATGGGAGGCCGACAGGATGGATGATCGATTTGCTGATGAGCGCAAATTCAAAAGCGGTCTGGATGATTTTTCGGTCCTTTTTCATGAGGATCATGTTTACATTGGTGAGCAGGCATATCCAACCGGACAGTGTGTCGTGGACATTCTGAATATTGGGGAAGAGGAACTGTCTGCCATTGACCGGGCGCTGCAGGATGTTTACCGTGCCATACGGCGCGCGAGGAAAGAGGACACCAAAAACTCCGTGCAGATCGCACAGGAGAAAATGCAAGCAGTCTGGATTCTTGTATCCAGACTGCCAGTCTATCGGGATCTGCACATTGATTGGTCACAGCCAATCTCTCGGAATGTTGAGTTGCCAGAAACGTTTTGGAAATCCCTTGGAAAGACTTCTGTCACCCAACGGGACAAAGTTGGCCAGCATCTGCGCAACCTTGCAGGTGTTATGGATTTACTGCGGGTTTTCCAAAAAGAAACTATGCAGATACTGGACACATATTTGGAACCCTTGGAGCGAAGAAATTCGGAAGCTTATGCAACAGGGGTCTATCGATTCTACAGCGATGCGGAAGCAACGGGGAGAGATATCTATGTGTCGTCCCCCAAACACAGTTTTCCGGTTCAAGTGAAATTTGTTCCCATGGAGTCTCCCACAGACAAGGGCAAAATCATCCTGGCGGAGCAGACTAGGTTTTCTGGTCCGACAGGATTGATATCCTTTTTGCAAATTGAGTTCTATCGGGGACTGACCGTTGGCAATGCTCCACGGAAGTGCCACAACTGTGGCAAATATTTTTTGCTTACCGCCGGGTACAACACCTGCTACTGCAATAATATTGCGCCGGGGGAGACAGTGCGTACCTGCAGAAAGGTGGGCGCACACCAGAAAGCGCTGCGGCGCAGTGCCGAGCGCACACAGGCACAGAGAGAGTATTACCGGATATACAACCGATTGAAGCAGAGAAAGAATCGGGGGCAACTCGATGATGATGAGTGGAACGCCATCATGTCCCGGGCACGGGAAATGACCGATCAGGTGGAGCGCGGAGAAATGACTTTCGAAGAACTTGTGAAGCGGCTGAGCTTATTCTAAGGGACAAAACGAAGAACGGAAAAAGGGCGCGGATGACAGGAAGGCCGGCAGAGCTACAAAGCTCTGCCGGCCCTTTCTTTGATATAGCGACGCAGCTGCAGTGTTCTTACAGACTTCCGTCTCCCTTGTTGCCTCCGAATTCGCAGCCGTACTGATGGCCCTTCCCGTAGTACCAGCGGCCATAGCGATACCCGTAGTGGGGCGGGCAGTTGGCGCAGTTGCCGTCGCAGTGCCCGCCGTGCTTCTTTCTGCCCCGGCCAGCCAGCGCGGAACCCATCGCGAGGGCGGCCAGCGCTGTGAAGAGGCCTGCCTTTTTCTTTTTCGGGAGGATGTACCGGACCTGTTCCGGCTGTTCATGGGCGGCAGGCTCGTCATCGAACACATCGATCTTCGCCCGCCGGGAGATCTTCCGGAAGGAATCGTCGTCGATCATCATGTAGATCTCTTCCAGCTGCTCCCGGTCAAAGGGCACGTCCGTCTGCTCCGCGATTTTGCCCAGGACAGACTCCTCTACCGTGCCCACCATCTCCAGCACCTGATCCGGCGTAAAGCGGACGCCGGTGGCCAGCGCCTTCTCCAGAAATCTCGCGGCGAAGGCCTCGTCCTGGAAGGCCAGCTCCTGCGCCACTTCCCACACTTCGTCCGCCGATCCGTAATCGGACAGGCGGTAGGTGTAGTTCTTCTGTGTGCCGGGCGACCAGTCATAGAAGCCCTCGTAATAATCTTCCCAGGTCATCTGTTTCATGTTGGCCACCTCGCGGCGGTATCCTCAAGGCTCCGTCTCATAGGGCCAAGTGTTGATGCCGCCGAATTCGCAGATGTTGGTGTAGCCCAGGTCCGCCAGCGCGGAGGAGGCGGTCTTGCTGCGGTTTCCGCTGCGGCAGTAGACCAGCACCGTGGAGTCCTTGTCGGGGATCACTCCGGCGGCGGTTTCCTCATTGATCGTACCCACCGGCAGCAGCACGGCGCCGGGGATGTGGCCGCTGTCGTACTCGTCCTGCTCCCGCACATCCAGGATGATGACCTCTTGGGTATCCATCATCTCTTTGGCCTCTTCCTGGGTGATCTGCTGGTAGGCACCGTCGGCGGCATTCTCGCCGCATCCGGCCAGCAGCAGGAGGGAGAGCAGCAGGGGGATCATTCGTTTCATCTGAGTTCCTCCAGAAGTCCGGCGGCAAAGGCTTTGTGGCCCTGCTCCGTGAAGTGGACGCCGTCATAGGCCAGGGGGATGTCCCATTTCCCGGCGTCGGCAAAGCGGATGCCCATTCGCTCCGCCAGAGTCTGGCAGAGTCGGGCAAAGGCGCGGGAGCCGTCAATGAGCTGCGGGCTGGGGACCCATTCGCCCAGGGTCACCGGCGGCGGTGCGATCAGCAGGATCCTGCTTCGATCCAGGGAGACGCCGGAGAGAAACCGTTCCAGCCTTCCGGCGGCTTGCTCCGGGCTTCGGCCCTGGAGCAGATCGTTGGTCCCCAGCATGACGATCAGCAGATCCGTGCCGGCAAGAAAGGAGGGGGTGGAGGAGGGGATCTCCCGGCCGTTCTGTCCAAGGTTGGAGACGGTCCATCCGGTCTCCGCAGCCAGGATGTCCACCCACCGGCAGTCCGCGTCATACCGCCCGCCAAAATACCCCCGCGGGTCGTAGCCGTAAGTGTTGGAGTCGCCGAAGCAGATGACGTTCATCCTTCACGTTTCCTCCTCTCAGAGTGATGTCGGTGTTTCGTTAGCTGTTAGAAACTGCTGCCAGGAGTGCTTGTTCTATGCGTTCCTTTTCCCTGCTTTCATCTGTCCGAATCCGAAGCAGCGGGATGCCGCATTGTTCAAAAATCCGGTTTTTCTTTTTATCTCTGCCTGTCTGGATGCTTCCGGCAGCATGAAATGCCGTGCCGTCTATCTCAACCGCCAGCAGAGGTGATTTGTCCATTCGGCGGAACAAGAGAAAGTCTACATGGGTCAGGGGATTGCGGGCATACACAGTTTCTTCCTCCGTCAACATGGAGTAGTCCTTTACTAAGTTGACCAAGGAAACATGGGCTGCGCAATCCACAAACGAAAACTCTGCTTTTTGAAGAATATTCTGAATCACAGCGTAGGCAAGGTTTTCTGAGTCGTATTCGGAAATCCTCCCATGCCGTTTCAGAAAGGCTCGTCGATGTTCGGCATATCCCTGATAGAGCAGATCAAAAACAGAGTAGACCGTGCTCTCAATCACTGCGCAGTTGTTGTATTCGATATAGCGTGCCAGATCGCCGTAGTTGGTTCGGTCGTTCTGCGGGTCCTGTGAGGTAATGACGGTCAAGGACTTGACCGCCCGGGATACTGCTACATTCAGCATCCGGGGATCATCCACAAAGTCCGTAATGACATTATCCACAGAGGTCAGAACGATGGCGTCCTTCTCTCGACCCTGGAACTTGTGGACGGTAGCCACTTCCAATTCCTTACCCAGCTGCGTTTGGATTGCCGCCACCTGATCCCGATACGGCGTGATGATTCCAATACTTCTATAACCTTGTCTCTCCAGACTGGGAAGGACCTCTTGCCGAATCACATCGATCTGCCTCTGATTCAGGTGACCGCGGGCGTGGTTGCCGGGCACTGTCCGGTACATGGTCAGGACATCCGGCTCCTCGTGGTCTTCTGTCATGACGATGAGATTCCCACCATAGAATTTCTGATTGCAGAAATTGATGATCTTGGGATGACAGCGGTAGTGTTCCCTCAGAAGAACGGTAGGAGCCTCCGGCCATGTGGCAATGGCGGAGGAGAGCAGGCTGTGGGCGGAGAAATGGTAAGTCTCTGGGAGAGCATACCGTCCCCAGATTTCCTCACTTTTTTGGATGTTCTGGCTGTCCAGCACATTGGGGAGCTGCTGGAGATCGCCGACAATCACGATATTCTTGGCGCTGGCGAAGGCCAGTACGCCAGTGGCTAAATCCACCTGGGATGCCTCATCCACGATGAGATAATCGTAGGTATGTTCAAAGCTTAGAGTGCCTTTGATGGAGTAGGTCGTACTCAGAATTACTGGATATTCCTGATTAAATTCCTTAGACTTTCCACGAAAATCCCCCATCTCAAAGCACTGGCGAGGCTCTTTCCAATGGAACTTTTCACTCAGCTCCGCTTGGAATAACCGAAGAGACTTTTCCGTCAACTCCGCCATCTTTTCGTCAAAGGCATACTGCTCCAGCTTCTTCTCCAGCTGAGTCCGCTCTTCCGTCAACTCTTGCCGTCGCACCACGTAGAATTGCCGCTGTAGATACGGGATTACCAGTTCCGGCGCCTGGAGAAATACTTTCAGCGCACTGCGATTGAAGCGAAACAGGATGAATATCTTTTGGAGCAGGCCTAATTTACTCTCCTGCTGGGCATGCTGTTCGTACTCTAACCAGAGGGACAAAATCTTTTGAGAGGAGAGCCCGTTTACCTCATCCTTCGGTGCCCGGGAATAAGTGCTGTAGTACTCTCCAAAATAGTGCTGCTCCGGCGTCAGTTGGAGCAACTCTTGCTCAATGGCGGCAATGCGGTTTTTCCCGTTGAGCATCTCGCTGAGTTCTTTGGAGAGAGCAGTTACCTCCTGGTCCAGGTGTGACTTCGCCTCCGGTGCCAGAACCCAATCTGACATATCGGGGTATTGGCCGGTCTGCGCCTCCAGGAAATGCTCCTTATTGGCTCGGCTTCCCAGAAAAGCAGTTAGGAAAGAGAGCCCCTTCTTTTCCAACTTTTCCGCCACATTCAAAGTGGCGGAGTTGTTATTGGAGACAACGGCTACCGTTTGTCCATTCCGAACCGCATTGGAGATGATATTCAGAATAGTCTGTGTCTTTCCGGTACCGGGAGGCCCCTGGATGATGCTGACCTGGGAGGAAAGGGCATTCTCCACCGCTGTTTTTTGACTCTGATTCAGGCCAAAGGGATAGATGATCGCATCAGGGAGCGCCCACGCTGTCGGCTTCTTGGAGAAATCCAGATAGCAGGACAGGACGGTTGTGTCACTGACACTTTCAATTCGATTATACTGGGCGTTCAGGATATTGAGTCCGTCTTCAGTCACCAGACTGACTGCTGCTGCGGTTTCTTTGAAGTATTCAAAAATACCAGCCTGTTTCTGGTTCGTCAGGCAGTTTTTCTGAAGTTCCACTTGACCCTTGGGGTATGTAAGGGCTTTTTTCCCCGTCCTGAGGAAGCGGTAAAAGGACCCAAAATCCAGGATCTGATCGACTTGCGAAAGAGGGGTCCCGTCCACTGTAATGATAAACTGAGAGGGATCAATTCGGCTTCGTACTTTGAGGAGCTGTACTTTTTCGGCGTGGTAACGGTAGGCCTTTGGGGAACCTGTATAGACCACCTCGCACATACCATCCTGAAAACGGAAGCTGGCGACGGAGTCAGTTTTGTCCTGACCTTTGATCAGGAGCATATATTCGTTACTGTCCATCGCAAACCTCCTTTCCCCATTCTTACTAATTGATTGGCCGTAGTTGCTGTTATGAAGGCTGAGGTGTTGCATCTAACAGATGTTTTACTGCCTCTGCCATGGCAATTGGAGAATCCAAACGCAATGTCTGCACTCTGACCAGACTACCACTGGAAGAAGAATAGCAGAGAGGGCTTTCCTGCCCTGCCATTGCTTCACAATTCGGATAAAGCAACACCGTCTGTTTCGCTGCGTATTCTTTCTGATATGCGTACATCTGGTACATATCAGCCTGTGAGATCCCAAAATTGTACCACTGAGGAGACAGTAGCTTCCACTTGGTATCCAATACAGTCCGCTCACCGCTATTTAAATCTTCGATTATCAAATCCGGTCGCAGGGCAAACTGCTTCCGCGGCAGTTCAAAGAGATATTTGCCCTTTGCCTGCACATGAACACGATATTGACTGGAGTCCAAGTGTCGCTGCAGCACCGCTGCCACATAGCTTTCAAACACGCGCTCCATGGGAAAGAGGAGCGCTAACGCGGCTTGACCGCCGGAAAAGGCAGTAAAACTCTTCCCCTGTAAAAACACCCTGCACAGCTCCAGAAGTCGCTGGTAGTCCGCCATGGAGCGGGATTGGCCACAGCGTTGGAAGTCCTGCTCCACATTTTGGGACACCGGGACTTGTGCCATGAGGGATAACACGATCCGCAGATCCTTGCGGTTTTGTAAATCCATGGTGTGACGCTGCAAGTAGAGCGCTGTAGACTTCACCAAGCGATTTTCCGGGCAATTCACGCTAAATACATCGTACTCCACGAAGATTCGTTCTCGATGAAGCAAATTTTTTCGGATATGCTCCGAGAATACGATTTTTCCATGGACACAGGTTTCGTTGTCCTGCCTTACCGTATAATCAGATTTTAAGCCGCGTTGAATCAGCCGATGGGCCTCGTCCAGAAACATGCGCACAAATAGATCCAGCAAACGCATACGGGAAGTATTCAGGTGGGCCGTACGAAATGTCTTGAAAGGCGCCTCCTGAACCGTTCGCAGCATGGTAAGAAACACTTTGCGGATTGCCTCGTCACTATCGTCTCCCGCTAGCGTCAGTTTGGGCAGAATCTCAATTTCTGTTCCGTCTCTGGTGGCGATAACCCCCACATAGTTTTTGGCGGTGATTACCTTGCCAACGCCGGGCTTTGCGCTTAGGCTCATTAACTCCAGCGGCTGAGTATCGGAGCCTTCATCCCGATTGGAGAGAATGAACTGCTCCAGCTGATCAAAGGCGTGTTCCGGCAGAGAGATCATGCCTGACCGTGGTGATCCATTCCGGGTAAACCCCATGTATTCCCGGATGGTATATTGTTTCAATGGAGTTCACCTCCCGATGGAATACGCCAGTCAGAGATTCCGGTATACTTCTACATTAGAGAAAGCATCCAGATTGATATGATAGGTAGGATTCACCTCAAACTCAGGCTCCACACCGAACAAACCCTGCAAATCCGCGGTTTCGACCTTGAAAAATTGCTGCTGCTCCGGACGCTTTCTGTCCCCAAGCACCAGACAGATCTTTTCATAGTCGTCGTAGAAGTACTCCTGAAGAAGCGGAACGACTTTATCCCGGAAGATCTTGCCCAGGGTATCAATAGATGGAGACTGACGCAGAGGTGTAAAGAAGGCATGTCCCAGCGTATGCTCCCGGTCAAACAATACCTCAATCCGGCGATTCAATGTGGTAAGTAGGCCGCTGATGGAAAAACCCTCAACTTCTATGCCATCCAGAACCCTGCTGTCGGGCATCATTTCCACGAAACTGAACCGCCGCCGTAGGGCAGTATCCAACAGAGCGATGGACCGGTCCGCCGTATTCATAGTGCCCAACAGATAGACGTTATCGGGGATTCCGAATTCTTCGTGAGAATAGGGCAATCTGGCCTGCAATTCTTCGCTCTGCCCCAGTCGCTTGGACGGCTCAATCAGGGTAATAAGCTCTCCAAAAACTTTTGAGATATTTCCTCGGTTGATTTCATCGATGATAAATACATAAGGCCCTTTGGTACCCTTCGCTGGAGCCGTGCCGGAAAAACCGTTCTTGTTCAGAACACCTATCACAGTTGCAACCGTGGTATTGAGTCGATAAACAGTGGACAAGGTCAAACTCTTTTCCAAGCGGAATTCGGTGATCTCAATGTTTTTCCCTTGTACCAGCCATTTAACGGTTCGCAGCCGCTTATAGTGTTCAAACTCTGGGTGCCATTCAGGCTCTCCAGTTACAACACCGATCGCATCAATTGAATGCGCGGTATAGCAGGAAAGAATAATATCTCCAGGTTGCATTCTGGACAAAAATGCGTTTAGCACAGTCTTTCCGCCTACATGGTAGTCCATGTCATCTGTGATGCTTTCTCCGTATTCATCCCATCCAATCCGAATACAACCATGCTTCATGCAGTAATCTCGAACCGGATTGTCTCCTGTGCTGGCAAGAGATACTTTCCAAATGGTTGGAGCCTCTGAGAAACCATAGGGGTTTTGATTTGGATCCACTGCAGGGGGCTGTGCTGCCGCACAGAATTTTTTAAATATACCATCGGCGATTTCATAGGAGATGTCGCCGGAGTCCTCTGCTTTGTCCTCCGCAAAAACCGGACGAATTCCCTCAATAAAGTCCTCGTAGCCGAAAGACTGGTGGAAGGTTGTGAACTCGATCCGACCATCCTGCCGATACTGCCGATACCGCTTTAGGATCTCTTCGTGGTTTTCTGCCTGTATATCTATTAATGATTTTCCCTCTATGATTGCCACGGCATAGTTAACCGTCTGGTAGGTCTTTCCCGTCCCGGGAGGGCCATAGAGGATCGTATTCTTCGCAAACGGCATGGGATTGTTCACCTCTTTCTGGGGCAGAAGCTCCAGCGCATCTTCCAATTCGTCACGGAGCTTCCAGGAGTATGTACCAGGCTGATCCTGGAGGGCTGTGCGGCCCACAAACAGGATGGGCCACCACTTCTGATCATTGTTTTCACTCTGAACCAGAGGGCAGTCGGTTTTTTCCTGTACTCTCCGGGCCAGCTGAACCATGCTGCCGTTATAATGGGCAGAAGTATCTCCTAATTTCAGACTCAGCTGCTTGCAAGTTGCCTCTCCGCCTGCCTGTTGAATGGCTTTCAGAATCTGCAAATTTTCCACTGTGCAGACTGTTCTGTTCGCAAGAAGTTTCAGCCACTGTTCTGTACTGATTTCCGGGTCATACTCTGCCAAGGAGGGCCAATAATCGCTTTTATTCAACTGGCTTCCAAAGTAGATGATATCGTCGGCTAACAGATGATGTTCAGCGTCTGGATAATATTCACGCCCCAACTCGGTTCGTTTTATCTGGAACATATTCAGCAGTTCACTGTCCTGCTGAACACAGGAGCGGACCCGGTTGGCAACCTCCTGATAAATGAGGATATTCTGGGTGTCTCCCTTTTTGCAGGTGTCATTCAAGCCCGTTTCTTCCAGAAAAGCCTTAAGTTTCCCATATTGATAGAGGAAATACCGGTCGGGCTGCGCAAAAAACAGATAGGTGCAAATGGTGCGGTCACCTTGATAATGCTGCTTCATGCTTTCTTTGAACTGATACTTGGCTAACAGGGCATCTGCACTTTGCTTAAAGTTTTGGATTTGCTCAACAATATCTGCTCCGGGAGCCAGAAGCTGCTGAAACATGGATCGAACCGTATCGGGCTCCTGTTCCGCAAAAAATGTGATCATTTTGCGAGGAAAGGAGTAATTGGTGTCCATCAGATTACTCGCCTGCGCCAAGGCTTCCTTCAGCATTTCTGCAAAATCGGCTCTCTCTGGATTCCAATGCTCCTGGAAACATTGGACTGCCCGCCACTTATACGCTTCTTCCGGAAACCAGGTGGCAAAGGATTCCTTGTATTGGCTGACAACACGACGGATGGGATCAGCAGACAGCTCCCATGCCGCCATATCCAGAATCCGATAATTTTTGAAAGAGAAATTAGCATCTCGGAAATCTTTGATTTTCCGGCAGTTATCTACATAAGTTTCCAGTTTGCCCCGAGATTTTAGCTCGATCCCCAGTGCCGCAAAAATATCCTCACTGCCCACATTGCTGTTGATGACAGGGAAGGTAAGCGGTCTTAAGCAGTGCAGTACCACAGAGGCTGCCGCGGCCTGCATCCCGCGAAACGATTTCGTCAGCACTGATGCGGCACGCTGGAACATCTCCTCATCGTCCGTCATATCCAGAATATCCACGCACATCCTGATAAAAGCGCGCACGGATTGGATATCTGTCTTGCTCTGGAACGAGTAGAATCCAGTACCAAACATTCCAATATGGCCTGTTCCGGAGACAGCTTTTTCCTGGTACTTGTACACGCCAGCGTCCGCCCGGCTTTTCAGATCATCAATCAAATGATCCAATTCTTGCTTGCGAACCTCGGGCAGATGCGTTGCATGGACAGCTTCATGCTTTTTGTCATAGCTATGCCGCCATGTTCCAATGCACATGAGATAAATGGCATTGAGATCCTGGTAGTCCAGTGTGGCTTCATCCACATCACGATAAGCGGATACAATCGTACGCACCAGTTCATAGCTGCCGTCGTGTACATCCGGTGACAGCTCCGGGGTACTTTTCAGTTTTTTCAATATCTCTTGATTCATTTGAGGTCACCCTCCGTTTGTGCGACCTGGAATCGGCCATAGTACTGCTCCAGCTTCTCGTCGCAAATCCGCTCGATTTCCTGCTTTTCCTCCCGAGTCAGCTTCTTCCAGACGGACTCGTCTACTTGGATCACACCCAGGGTTTTGGTATGGTGAAGCATCTGCATGTCCTCAAAACGCTTGAAGGGGTTGGACAGGATATTCCGCTGGGCCTGGGCGTCGGTGTAGCCACCCTTGGCGTAGATGCTGTTGGCCTTTTCCACCACCATCCCTGCCGCCCGGCGGGCCTCGTAGAACTCCCGGAAGTAGGTGACGATGTCGCTGAGTTTCACCCGACCTTTATCATCAGCAAACAAAAGCACCGCCTTGAGCAGCACCGGCTTATAGGAATAACTCATGTCCATCTGCCGCACCATATCTAGAAACAGGTTCTTGCGGTTGGAGTCGTCAATGAGCGTCCAGCCGTACTGCTCCGCATATTTTTGGAGAGTTTCCTCCTTGAAATATTTAAAGGTCCGGTGCTCACTCATAGGCACCACCAGATCGGGCACCAGCAGGCCATCCCGGACATACCGCTCGATGGTCTCCGTCTGCACATCCACCCGGCGGACAAACTCCATCTGGGAGATCATTCCGGCGGCCTCTTCCTGCCAGTTGAAGATGTCCACCAGCTCGTAGTCCAGGGCGTCCACTGGCCAGTCGATGAGGGCATCCGGGCGTTCGCCCTTGTCATAAAGCCCCTGTTCGGCGGTTTTCTGCTGTTTGGTGCCCAACACCAGAGCGCCCGGCTTGTACTCCTTCAGCCGGAACAGACGGTGCATGGAGTAGGGCATGTTGTACTGGCTGGCATTGTCCACGAAATCAAACACCATCAGGCTCTCCTTGCCAGGGGATAGCCGCATCCCGCGGCCCAGCTGCTGGGTATAGAGTACCTTGGACATGGTGGGGCGAGCCATGAACAGCACCTCCGTGGCCGGACAGTCCCAGCCCTCGTTGAGCAGGTCACAGGCGCACAGCACCTTGGTCTCGCCCTTTTCAAACCGGGCGAGCACCTCCCGGCGGTCGCTGGCCTTGATCTCGCCGGACACCGCCTCAGCGGCCACACCAGCGTCATGCAGCCGCCCGGCGATCTCCTGAGCGTGCTTGACGGAGGCACAGAAGATGACCGTCCGCTTGTCCTTTACATACTGGAGCCAGGTGTCCACGATGAGCTGATTGCGCTCCGGCACATAGATCTTGCTCTCCAGATCCCGGATGTTGTACTGGACGCTGTTGAACCGCACTTTGGTTAGGTCGATGTTTGTGTGGATTCGGATGCACCGCACCGGCACCAGCTCGCCAATCTCCACGGCGGTCTGGATGTCCAGCTTGTGGGCGGTGTTCTTGAAAATGTCTAGGATATTCTTGTCGTCGGCACGCTCCGGCGTGGCGGTCAGGCCCAGGGTAAATTCCGGCGTGAAGTAGGACAGAACCTTCTGGTATGTATCGGCGGAGGCGTGGTGGGCCTCGTCCACGATGATGTAGCCGAAGTCATCGGGCTTGAACCGCTCCAGATTCAGAGCAACGCTCTGAATGCTGCCACAGACTACAAAGGCGTTGCCCTGCTTCATGCTCTCCACATAGCGGCCTACCGTGGCCCGGGGCCACAGCTCCCGGAAGGTCTTGGTGGCTTGATCCACCAGCTCCACCGTATGGGCCAGGAACAGCGTGCGCTTGCCGAACCGCTTGGCGTCCATGACAGCGGTCACTGTTTTGCCGGTGCCGGTGGCGTGGTAGAGCAGGGCGATGGTCTCGAAGTTGCAGCGCATCTCCTCCAGAGCCGCCAGGGCCTGCTTTTGGTGTTCCTTCAGTTCCAGTTTGGAGCCGTCCAGGGACTTGCCCCGCTGGGTGGGGAGATAGTCCTCGATCTCCTTGAAGCTGGGGTGCTGTCCCAGAAATACCCGCAGCTCGTCCTTTACGGTTTCCGGCTGCTGCTGCATCTGCCGCACCGCCCAGCGGTACACATCCCAGCCCAGGTAGATCATGCTGTTCTGCTTGAGCAGGTCATCGTAGAATTTGTTCTGGGAGATCAGCTTGGGGTTGTGGGAGGCCTCGTCGTCGATCTCGATGGCAACCTTCCGTCCGCCGTTTTCAATCAAAAAGTCGGCAAACCGGCTGTTCTGGTAGATGTCAGAGAAGGGATATTGAGAGTAGAGGTAGCCGGCTTTCTCAGCGCCGAAGGTGTCAGAGAACAGTTCAATGAACAGGTCTTCAGCACTGCTGCCGGAGGCGGAGCGGTAGGTAGGCATGGAGGTCACCTCACATCATTCGCATTAGTCGTTCAGCCTGCGGGACCTCTGGCTGGAGTTCCCGCAGTTTTGCCAGGGAGATGGGCCGCTGGCCGTTTTTCTGCAGTTTCCCGCAATGTTCCCAGGCCAGTTCGCCGGGTCCATTGTATTCCTCGGAAAAAGTGCCGTTTTTATGTATCTTCAGCACGAGCAGCCACTCTGGTTTACTGGAAAGAGAGATGCGGTTGATTTGTGTTGCTTTGATCTGCACCAGGCGGCCATCCGGTGCTTTGGCATCGTGCGTTTCTGCTGAGGCGGGGAAGAGTTCCAGGTTATAATAGCTGGCAGCCAAGGCCTCTCCGATGCTCCCAATCATATGGCCATCCGGCGTATAATGCCGTCCGGGGAATAGTTCCTCCAGATCGTGAGATATTTCGTAAAGTGCTTTGATTTTTGCTGCGACTGAATCCTGGATTGTTGTTTCGCTCATTCCAGCACTTCCTTCAGCAGAATTTTCTTCTCAAATCCGCCCCGTTTGGTGGCTTTCTCTGCCCGCACCCGTTCCAGACCTTCCACCGTCCAGCCACGGGCTTTCACAACAGCCTGTATGACTTCCAAAAGGTCGGCCAGTTCCTCCAGAGATTTGCTCTCCTGGTATTCAGAAAGTTCCTCGTTCAGCTTCTGGTCCAGGAGAGACAGGTAGTCCTCGTCAGAAAGCGTTTCGCAGACGCAGGTTTTCCCATCGGCTTCGATGATCTCCGGAATGCGGTCGCGGACGAGCTTGTGGTATTGCTTGGTACTCTTAGCTTTCCGATGATGTGCCATATAGTCCCAAATCGAATAATCCAGAAGTCGCACAGTCAAATTGGGATACTTCTCTTTGAGAAGTTCCACCACATTTCCAAGCACATCCCGCGCCTGCGGAATGGAATAATCATTACCCGTGTTCTCTTTTAGAAATCGCAGCACATGGCGATCGGGTTTGGCCTGTGAATCATCTCCCGAAAGCATGTAGAAATACCGAAGGGATAATCCACTTTGTTGGCCCGGAATCCGTAGTATTTCTTGTTCCGCTTCAAAGGGAATCCCTTTTGCAGTTATATCAGCTAATGTCTCGATCCCATATTTTTGCAGTACTCTGGCAAATCGAAGCACTGCGTCAGCCTTGAGGATCCCACTGCGAGACGATGTACGCTGATGGTTTTTGAAAATGACATCAGCGCTTTTCTCAATTCCAACTGATTCAATATGCTCAATCAGCTGCGAAACAGTGTGGGTGTCGCCGTAGTGATCTTGCTCCGTGTTATATTCCCGTAGTCCATAATAAGTACAGTAGCTTTTTACTACATTTTGAGTACTTGTATACTTTACTCCAATGGAAAATACGGCATCTATAATGCAATATGGAAGTGAATCATAATAATATGACGGACTCAACGATGCAGACGCAAGATCCAATGTAGATTCGCAGGCGGTACATAAAGAATCGACTTTCATGTTTCCTGTATCCCCTTTTAAAAGGCCTGTTTCAGTCTTTTCAAGATTTCGTCATCCGCCGGGCAGAACGCAAATTGGTCAATCTCGTCCACCGTGATCCAGCGGATGTCATTGTGCTCCAGCTTCTGAGGGGTGCCCTCCCGGATGGTGGCATGGAACAACGTCAGATGGACTGTCAGATCGGGGTATTCGTGGACCACATCCATGACCACCTCGCCCATATCCAGCGTGATGGCCAGTTCCTCCTGACATTCCCGGATCAGCGCCTGCTCTTTTGTTTCACCCGGTTCCACCTTGCCGCCCACAAACTCCCACAGCAGCCCCCTGGCCTTATGAGCCGGACGCTGGCAGATCATAAACTTATCCTGATCCCAGATCAGAGCGGCGACTACCTCAGTCATTTATCCCACCACCAATTTATTGGTCTTCTTCAAAAACTTCGCCGGAATTGGCCGATCCAGCTTCCAGGTGATATTCATGGGCCGGCTTCCATCATGCTTCACATAGTTGGCCGTTCCCAGGAAGGTGTAGGCCGCCGCACCTCCTGTGACCCGGTCCGCCTTGAATTCCCGGACAAACAGCAGCACCTTGCTCCCGCGTTCCTGGTGATGGATGTACCGCTGTCCGGTGGGAGAGTCTGCTGCTGTGGTACTTTGGCTCTGCCAGTGGAACAAGCTTTCGTTGATGGAGTAGTCGTTA
Source organism: Dysosmobacter sp. Phy (assembly GCF_054476235.1). Taxonomy (NCBI): domain Bacteria; kingdom Bacillati; phylum Bacillota; class Clostridia; order Eubacteriales; family Oscillospiraceae; genus Dysosmobacter; species Dysosmobacter sp. Phy. Next base: position 17,418 of record NZ_CM136997.1, on the reverse strand, counting down.
TACATGGTGGTAGGCGAGTAGTCCTTATCCGCCTTGTTCAGCGTCACAAAGAACACATCCAACTGCTTCTCCGGCAGCCACTTCACACCCTCACGCACTGTTGCCGGCTTCATGAAATCCAGTGCCACCAGCAGCTGGTCACGGGTATAGGTGCAGTGGAGGTCCAGCGGACAGTCAAAGCCCAGATCCACGGGCTCGTCAATGAAGTCGATCTGCTCATACCGATAGCGGAGCAGGTCCAAAAGCTCGTCCAGCAACACAGGGCTATCCGAGAGAGCATACAGGTTGTCCAGTACCTCATCGAATGTCCAACTCTCTGCAACCTTGCCCCAAACGGTCACATAGAACATCTGCAGCATCCGCTGCTCCAGTTCGCTCAGCGCCGCAAAGTCCTCATCGTCCAGGCGCGGCAGCAGATCCAGCAAAAAGCGGATCCAACGCCGAGAGTCTACAACGGCAAACCGGCCAAGCGCTTTCGTGAGCACCTCCTCCAGCGGTTCACTGAAATCCGCAATCACATCCGCCCGAGCGCAGATGCGGGAGAAGGAGGAAAACTTATAAATTGCCCGGGGGTCCAGATGGTAATAGTCCAGGAAGTTTGCCAACGTCAATTCCAAACCGCTGTCCTCCGTAAAGCTGGCCACCCGGGACACTAGCCCGGCGGTATTGCCATAGGAAGCGCGAATGTTGTCCAGAATGTACTTGGCAGCCTTTTTCTCCAGCTGTATATAGCAGCCCTTGGGAGCGGAGACAAACCCGTCCTTGATTTCCCGGGTTACACTGCGGGTGGTATTGGACAGCAGGGCGGCAAACTTATCTTCGAAGTTATACCGTTTGTTGGCCTGACCGATAAAGTCCAGTACGGTCAGACATTCCTTATCCTCCGCAAGCCGCAGGCCACGGCCCAGCTGCTGGAGGAAGATGGTCAAGGACTCGGTGGGGCGCAGGAACAGCACCGTATTGACCTCCGGGATGTCCACGCCCTCGTTGTAAATGTCCACCACAAAAATGAAGCGAACCTCGCCGCTTACCAGCCGCCCTTTGGCGGATTTTCTCTCCTCGTCGGAGGATTTACCGGTCAAAAAGATGGATGGAATCCTGTGATCGTTGAAATAGCGGCACATGAACTCCGCATGCTCGATGGACACGCAGAAGCCCAGGCCCTTCACCTCGTCGATGTCGGTCACATACTTGAGAAGGGAGGACACCACCAGATCGGCGCGGCGATTGGCCACGGCGCCGCTGAGGGTGTAGAGATTGAAAAGCTCATTTTTGTCGTAGCCGCCGGCGCTCCATTTCAAGGTGTTCAGGTCCACCGTGTCGGTGACGCCGAAATACTGGAAGGGGCACAGCAGCTTGCGGTCGATGGCCTCCGGCAGCCGGATCTCCGCGGCAATCCGGTTGTTGAAGTAGGGCAGCACACTCTTGCCGTCCATACGCTCCGGGGTGGCTGTCAAGCCCAACAGGATTTGGGGCTGGTAGTAGGACAGCAACTTCTGATAGGTAGGCGCCGCTGCGTGGTGAAACTCGTCCACCACGATGTAGTCGTAAAAATCCGGAGCGGTCTTGGTGATGAAATCCTGTGAGTTGAAAGTTTGGATGGAGAGGAAGAGGTGGTCAATACCCTCTGGCCGGTAGTTACCAACAAACAGCTCTCCGAAATTGGCGTCCTTCAGGACTGCTCGGAAGGCGTACAGGCTCTGACGCAGAATTTCCTCCCGGTGGGCTACAAAGAGCAGCCGGCAGACCTTTCCGGGATGCTGCTTGCAGAAGCGCTTATAGTCCAGAGCGGAGATCACCGTTTTTCCGGTACCGGTGGCGGCCACTACCAGATTACGGGTATAGCCCCGGACGGTACGTTCCGCCTCCAGCTTGTCCAGAATCTCCTGCTGGTAGGAGTAGGGCGTAATATCCATGGTGTACACTTCGGCGTTGTTGGCGTCGAAGTATTTTTCCGCCTTCAGCGCCCGGGCCAGCCGTTCTTTCTGATCTTCGGAGTAGTACTCAAATTCATGGTCGTTCCAATAATACTCGAAAGTAGCACAGACCTTGTCGATAGTTTCCGGCAAGTCTCGTTTGGTAACTTTGGTATTCCATTCCAAGCCTTTTGTGAGAGCGACATTGGAGAGGTTTGAAGAGCCAACATAAGCCGTTGTAAAACCAGAGTTCCGTGAAAATATATAAGCTTTTGCGTGAAGGCGAGTCGCTTTAGTGTTGTAGCTTACCTTAATCTGCGTGTTAGAAAGTTGGTGTAACTCGTTGATGGCCTTTATATCGGTGGCTCCCATGTAGGACGTAGTGATTACCCGTAACTGGCCTCCGTTTTGGGTAAATTCTCGTAGTTCTTCCATGATCATGCGCAGTCCGCTCCACTTAATGAAAGACACTAACAAATCGATGCGATCAGCAGAGGCGATTTCCTTTTTTAGTTCTGTGACCATCTGAGGCTCATGGGGAGCTCCGGTAAAAAGAGAAGTCCGAGCGATGGAGGTCTCCGGCCGGCTCAGGTCGGCAGCCGTCTTGCCCACCGCCAGCCGGGGGTCCTGCTCCCGTAAAAGCGCAAGAAGCTGCTCTGCCCGCTGGTCGACGCTCAGCGCAGCAAAGTCAGCTTCTTGGGTTGTGTTTTGGATGAGCTCTACGATCTGGTTGGCGAGGCCGACCTGCGCAGAGATATCCCCGCCGTTGTCCAGCACATTCTCCAGGCCCTTTTCCACCACGTCTGCCAGATACTGCGCCAACACCTTGGAGGCTTCCGCCCTGTCAATGGGCGCAACCGATTTGCGGGCGTCGGGGATCTCCGTAAGCTCGCGGTTTAGAGCGGTGTTGATGACTTGTTCATAGAGGCCGGGAGGCAGCATGTCAAACACTCTTTCTACCTGTGTAGTTACAAATGGTGAAATAGTGACTTATAATGTGATCAGTATACCTTTATTTCCAGTATTCGACAAGTATTAATCAGGCAACATACTTTATGCGTCAAATAGATATTCTTCCAGGCCTTCTGCTAAGTGCAATGGGAGGGGAAGGACAAGTGACTGATCATATTGGATCGGTATATGACGTAATGCATTGGTATAGAAAACCCAATGTTCCGCTTTGTCACCTGGTTGAAGTTGCAGAGGATACAATTCAATCATGTCTTTTTCGGCAAATCGCTGCTTCGGATGATCAATCCTTGACTCCGTAAAGCTCTTTGTGTATTGGAAATCATTGGGCTTTTCATGGATTCCCCAATATACATCACCGTATTGGAATATGCCGGAGGAAGAAGTCAATTGCAGTCGTTCATCAGTAGATTTTTTGCTGAGATCTGTGTAATAATCGGGAACTTCCTGGTTACTTCGAATCCGTATAATCCTCACGCCAGAATTAACCAGAGACAGCATATGCGGGTTTTTCGACGTTCCAACATTAATTTCCGTGGGGCAATACGGCTCAACTATTTCATAACGTCCAATTTCTTTATCGGAAATCCCCCCCCATAGATGACGTGTAGTTCCATCGGACTGTACAACAAGCAAAACACCGTCTTCTTGGTCGTAAGAATGATTTTTTAGTTCAATTAGCTTTTGCTTTGCTGGTACACGACTTGCATCAACACAACGCCGCTCCAAATTGCTATCCCAGAAAAGTTTGGCCATTTCCAGGCAGGCTTCTCTATAAGAAACTCCTCGCTTGGAAAAAGCATCACAATAAACTCTTGTTTTTCCCTCGGGGATATTGACAGCAACATAAAGAGGGAGAAACTGCGCTTTATTTGCAATGCCATGGACCTGGGTACAAAGATGCATTCCGATGCAAGGAGTGTTGGCTAGAAGAGGATGATTATTAGTTGGATCCAGCAAAGTCACAACACCCAATTGACGATAGAGGTCATATACTGCATTTTGTATTTTGCTGTATCCACTATTTTCTTCTGGGGTTATAAACTGCACAACGCGGCCTGTTTTGGCGAATGCGTTCCGAAGTACTTGTTTTGGATCTCCTTTGGGATACTGATCCTGCCCGGGTAAGACAAAAATGCATGCAGTTACAACATCTGTTTCTCCAATCGCGTCTACAATCTCATCACAATATTGGATTTTTGTTTCTTTTCTGTCATCCGGCATGGCATCGGTCAAGTTTCCAACATCTTTGCACATGCAATGGATTTGCATACAGGATGTCTGGGTGTTGGGGCCAAAATCTTGTTCAATTTTGGCTTGGATCTGATTCAATAATTCTTGCTGCACGGGATCGTTCAATAGGCCATAAATTTCAAAGTTGATTTCATCTGTCTCAGCGCACTTCTTCACCCACTGGCGGAATTCTTCTGAATTTGCATATTCCTGTGGATGACGAAAACTCGAAAATTTTTGTTTCTTAAGGGAGACACGCGTTGCCACAGGTTGCTCACATACTATGTCTCGCTCTTTTAGCAAACTAAAAATAGATCGGTAAAGGGAAGCCTTATCCACTACTGAGACTCCCGTTCCAATTTTGGACTTCTTCATTCCCCATATACCATTTTTATAGGGCAGGATAATGTGGGTGGTATATGCTGTTGGGTCTGACAAAACATCTTTAGCAGGCGGTAATTGGTCATATCCCCAAATGTTGTAACATTCCTTGTCCTGTTCTTTCCAATCTACCTGTTTAGAATTATAATTATACGCGATCTGAACCTGACAGTATTTGTTCTCTCCAACTTTTATATGTGCATTGATATTCTCTTTCAAAATTGGTTCGCGATCTTTTTTCAAGGAATCAGGAATCCAGCGTCGAATGCTCATTTGGCATAGAAGTAGAGCTTTTCTTTTCGGTGGGGAAGTTTGCACTGAAAAATCAAATACAAAAGAATATTGATGATGGCTATTCGGATCGGAGAGAGGACAGCTAATCAACTGATTTTTTGTGGCGTAACAAAGTTTGAGTGTTTGACCATGCAGAATGATTTCCTTGCCCAACAAGTGGTTGATTACTAAAAGAGGAACAGCTTGATACGCCTCTTCGCCCACAGTTCCGTTTTCAAAAGTGAGGCATACTGAGGAACTACTTTGAAGATCAAAAAAGGCATCTGATTTGATTTCTTTGCAAAAATCAGAGGCTAATTTTTTGACTAACGGAGAAATGCGAGGTGATGTTACATAAGTCCCCTTTACCCAAACCTTGATCAGTTCACAAAGAACTCGAATATCATCCTCAGAATATGGATAGCAGGAAGTGAGCCACTGGCCATCCATACTATCTTTTTTCAGCGGTGCCAAGGCGATAATGCCCTCCATCCAGCTTTCTACCAGTTTTTTCAATGCATTTGTGGGAAGGCCATATTCATCCTTGAACCGCGGGTTATTTTTGCGCGCTATCTCCAGTAACGCCTCTTTCCAGTGTTCTGGAAACCCAAGGTAATAAAGGGTACAGCTTTGACCTGGAGCAAGTGTATATGCCAAAGGATAAATTTTATTGTTCATAGGATATATCCTTTCTGTAAGCTTGATAAAAGGGGGCGTAAAGTGTTTTGGCAATTTCTGCACTTTCTTTTTGTGTCATCAGCTTTTCGAGATACTGACCCAGTTCAGAAAGGCAGTCAAAATCCTCTACTTTTTCAGGGCGGCGGCGAAATGCACCGTCAATAAAGTAGACATGCGGTGCAGGTCTGCTTATATCCGTAACGCGTGCCAATCGACCGAAAATCTGTAAAATCAGCACGAAAAGGGTAGCGACTACATCTTTTCTCTCATCCTCACTCAGTTCTGCAATGCCAAAAGCCTTGGTCTTACACATTTTGTTCCATTGCCATGCAGCAAATTGGCGAATTCGCGCATCATATGCAAACAGAGATTCTTGAGCTTCTCGTTTACAGTGGGATTCTACGAGTCCGTTCAGTTTACTGCCCTTCTGCTGAATATCGTCTGGAACTGCCATGGGCCGAACCATGAAAAACACAGCCGAAAGCGCAGAATGTCCATATTCATCTACAATGTTGTGTCCACGCTCAATTGCCATTGCAGGCGCAATTAAAATATCTGCATTCATCTGCGCAAAACGACTGACCTCTCCGCGCCGGACTGTGTCTTCGCCGCTAGGAGCATTAATGGCATCGGCGATCATGCGGCAAGTACGTGCCGAACAGTTTGCTTTTCGTAAGGCGGTTTCCAGTGTCTGCTGTACTTCCAACGCCTGCGCATAACTATTGACAACCAGTAAAATTTTCCCGGCTTTGCGTTCATATTCTCTGACAATCAAGTCAACTGCCTTTTGTGTAACAGAACGCAATTGTGCCATCCTCTGATCATCTCCAGCACCAGAGATACGTTCGAGAAAGCCGGACTCAAAGAAGCGCGTTTTTTCCAGAAACATCCTTTTTTCGGCATCTGCTTCCAAAATGTAGTTCACAGGCCTATTGACATGATACTCATAAGAACCTTCTGCCCAGCTGGAACCGGACAAGAGGATCACATGGGGACCGGCAGGATTTCCATGTTGATCCGTCCTTAAATAGGGCAAGTCCTTCATCAGGCTTCTTCCAAAGGCAAATTGGCGGAACAAAATGATATCTTCCTCATCCGTTTTCTTCAGCCCAAACAAGTTGCCGCACAACGCAGAGGGAAGAAAATGCTGTTGCTGCCGGAAACGAGTTTGCAAAAAACCAAACAGCTCATTTTGCCCATAGGAAGTCTCATGACTGGCCTCATACGCATCACTCAGCCCACGAATAAAGTGGTCGAAGTAAATTAATCGCAAAATCAGTTTGATCCGGGCATCCTGGATCTTCCTCACTTTATTTTTCTCAGGTCGTGGAAAAGTCTCACCGAGTTCCGTCAACCACAATTGATACATCCGATCAAAGAAAAACTCATCAGTACTCTTGCAGGAACTGTCCAGTACCGCCCACAAGGTGCTTTGCCGAATTCTCTCCTCGTCCTGCATATCAATCAAGTTATAAATTGCCTGATAAACGGTATGCGGAATCTTAAATTCCGTTTCTGTCTGATATAGATCATCCAACAAAGTGAGGGCAGAGAACGGATCACCATACGTAATTTTTCTCCATGCTCCCAGTTCATGGTGCAGGGACTTTACAATGCAGCTTAGTACCGTAACACTTTGGCGTTGCATCTCATCATATCGCTGTGCAGCTAAATTCTCTTCCCGATGCTTACTACTTAATTTCATGTATGCACTGCAGTCTTCGGCGCACTCGCGAATATAGTTATTAAAACTGGTTTCCGGCATGAAGAAATGATCCAGTGTTTTCTGAACCCGGTCACTTTCGTCAAACACAACCAAGTCAAAATCACGCATTGCCAATTCCAGAAAAGTTTCCCGTGCAGTACCGACCCGCGACGCTGCAAAGCCTGCAACTGTTGTGACTACCACCGAAGCCGTATAACAGTCTCGAAACATTTTTGTTCCTGAACACTGCTCAAAATATGGGCAAAGATAATGCTGATTGCCTTTTTTGAGCGAATAGCATGGCTCTTTACCAAAGACAATCGCTGCATCATGTTGTTCATCCATTCCATCAATCAGACAAGCAGGCGTTAAGTATTGAGAATATGAAGCAGACAAACAAATTTCATCTGGTTGTGAGACTTGGTTGATATATTTCATCCTCTCGCTGCGGCCAATCAGAGGACTTGCCGCAACTCCGAGGGAGGATAAATATTTTTGCAAGCTTAACGTCTCAGCGACCGTGTCGACAACCACAGCCATACGCAGACCATGTTGATGGAACCAGAAGGACAACACCTTGATCAATGTTGATTTCCCTGCACCCACCATACCTACCATGTTGACCACTTCACGGATTGTAAGTTCCGAACATGGTTGAACGGTGGAGCCGTTAACTTCCTTCAGAATATTTGTCTTAAGAATTGTGAAGCAAGGATCTCCTGGGCATATTTCAGCCATCTTTTCCGCAGTACTCAACAGCTCTTTAATAGAAATCGTGATAGGATGCCGGCAACTTTTTTCAACTGGATCTGACCATGCAGTATCTACTCCTGCACAATTCAGTTTGACACGAACAGTTTCGGAATCCCCACTTTCCAAACTGTACTGATAGCGGTAGGTTCCAGTTTCCGCATAAGTGGGTGCCTTTAAATCTTCAACGCGCTCCGGCCAAAAGCGTACCCATTCCTTTGCTCGTTCTTCGTACGGATATGGATATGGCCCGATTGCTTTTGAGAGAGATCGTTTCTCATCAACTTGTTGAATGGAAAATGCGCGGACTGCATCGTAACGCTTCTTCCGATATTCTCGCAAGTCATCCTGCCAATACTTTTGAGAGCGATAGTATCCGAGCTTGAATCGAGCCTGCTGCAGCGTGTGTTCTAAGTCAGAGCAATGAGTTGTACCAATCAGTTGATATTGCGTAAATAAAAGATATGCTTTTGCCGGATCGGCATCCGGTGCGGTTAGACTCAGTAAATACAAAACTGCCTCAATAGCTGCAAAGCGAGAAAGTGGCATGGCTTCTTCGATGAGCTGAAACTGAGCAGAAAGAGGTGCATACCAGGTATTCCGATCATTATTCTTCATGGCACGCAGCCTCCTTTTTGCTGATTTCAGACTTTAAGGCCCTCAATGTCACACACATTACATTTTCCTGGTCCTTCAAAGCGCGGTTGATAATCGTAGTGTAGTTTTTTTGATTTGCCGTGTATTCATTGGGAATTACATAATATCCTCTCGCATAATCCCCTGTAGGGAAGCCATTGTCGTTCAGAATTTTTGTTCGCAGCGCAATTGGATTTCGATACGCTTTCGCATCAATTTCCCACACATCTCCATCAGAAAATTGAATTTCTACATCATATCGATCCAGTTGAGGCCACAGCACCCAGTGAATGTTTTTCTTTTGGCAGAACGCAACGATATCAAGTTCCAGTTTGCCAGGCGCTGCAAAGTACCGCATGATACCTTTTTTCAAACGATAAAGCCCGCCACCAGAAGCATCCAGTTTCATATCATCGGTCAGATTTGGGATTGTATCCGTACAGTGAGATGAATGACAAATGTATCCGTACTTTCCATGTGTCATAGTCCATCCACAGCAAGGGCACCGGTAACTATTCTCCCCAATTTCTTCATACGCAAATTGAAATGACTCCATGGCAGCTGGATCATCAGCCAATTCCAATGACATGGCTCGTCGCTCATCAATAGATATGATTGGATGCTCAATGATGTATCTTCTGATCCGACAGTAAGTTTCTTGCCCTAAAACAATGATTTTCTCATAAAGAACACGTTCGTCGGTTCCGTCCATGATATCATTGTCCTGGGATTCCAAATACTCATAGCATTCAGAACTGGGACTATACAAATTTCCACTCCGTTGATACGCGAACGCCCCATAACTATAAAATGGCTCTTCTATCAAGTTTAAAGAATTGATTACATTGGGATCCCATTTATCAAACCATTCAAAAACAGGCTTGGTAATAAAAAATTTAAGGAACGCAGCCTCGTCCGCATATTGCGTTATATCCCGCACACCACCAATTTGATAGCTTGCAGCTAAAAACATATTTATGCCATGCTGCAATGCTTTACTGAAAGGATACCGTGTAGGTTCTTTTTGTAAAAGGTGCTCCTTCTCCACGATTCCTTTTGCAATTAGTGCAAATATTTTCCGCAAAAATGCCGCATCCATACAGAAAACCTCCTGTCTTAGACAAAAATAAAACGGTTCTCTTGTGTGTACAAGAGAACCGTTGATAGTTACAATAATTCAGCCTGAGCATATATATCGTCCGAAGGTAATGATATATAGCAGGCCTACCATTTTTACTTTTCTCGTGTACGCTTTTAGTATATATACAATATTCAGGTGCTGTCAAGAGCAAATTTTTATTGGTAGAAACCATGGACTGCATTCCTTGACCAATACTTAATTTCTGGATTGCCGCACCCTGAAGATTAAGATCCATTCATAACATTGCAGATAACATCCAGACGCTGTACAATAAAAATGAAGAATAGAAACATTTGTAAATCTGATAGGTAGAAACTGAGTGATACTGAATGCACACCTTAACAACAAACAACAAGACCATCTCTATTTTTCCGTGTAGCGAATCAGGAGCTCCCACCATCTACCTCAACACCTTCTCCGGTGAGGGCCGGAAGATATTCGAAGCTGCGCAGGCTGCCGGCTGCCCGCCGTTCACACTGGTGGCCGTCAGTGATCTGGATTGGAACCACGACATGGTGCCCTGGGACAGCTCCCCTGCCTTCAAAAGCGCCGCACCGTTCACCGGAGGAGCGGACGATTATCTGCGGCCGCTGACCGAGGAGATCATCCCAACGGCAGAGAAGGACCTACCCGGAAAACCCCGATGGCGCGGGATCGTCGGATACTCTCTGGCTGGGCTGTTTGCCCTGTATGCCATCTATCGGACGGACCTGTTTTCCCGCGTTGGCAGCATGTCCGGTTCTCTCTGGTTTCCCGGAATGAAGGAGTACATCCTCTCCCATGAGCCGAAATGCCGGCCAGACTGCATGTACTTTTCCCTGGGAGATAAGGAGAGCAAGACCCGAAATCCGATCCTGCGGAGTGTCCGACAGAACACAGAGGAGATCCGGGCGTTCTATCAGGACAAGGGGATCGACACGGCGTTTCAGCTGAATCCGGGCAATCACTACGAACATGCCGCGGAGCGCACAGCTGCCGGTATTGCCTGGCTGCTGGGCCGATAAGCTTTGCCGGAAAATCGATTCCCCGCTACAATGGCAGCAGAGAAGGAGGTATTGTCCATGACGATTCGATGCCCGCACTGCGGCAGTCCCGTGAGGATCCGGGGGAACAGCTGGGAGTGCGGCTGGTGCAGGGACTACGGCCCGATTTCCTCGCTCCGCCCCTCGGAGCGGGCAAAGCTGGCGCAGGCCACGGCGCCTTCCATCCGATTTACCGTCACCGTAGCGGACACTTCTCAGGACGAGGAATCTCCGTCCGGCTTCTCCCGCGCCGAACTGGAGGACATGGTGCGGCGGTGGGACTTCTCCAAAAACGAGTGGATCTGCCGGGACCTGCTGATCGCGGCCTTCCCGGAGGCGGTGAGCCGTTGGACGGCGGAGGAGCTGGAGGATATGGATACCCAGGACCTGTTGTCCAAGACCGGGGAGAAAGACCCAAAGGCGGCCATCAGGATGATGCGGCTGCTGCTGGACACGGTGGGGGAGAAGCTCAAGGACCCGGAAGTCGCCCAGCAGTTGTTGGGCTGGGATATGGAGGATCTCCTGCAGGACCAGTTCGTCCAGAGTCCGCTGATGCAGATGCTGAAGTCGGACGATGGTCTGGCGAGGCAGCTGTTCCAAAGCGCCTATGTGGGCCGCGCGCAGGAGGCTCTGCTGGAGGCCTGCGACTGGTTCGGAGAGCCAGAGCTGAAGGAGAAGCTGCTGGGTATGCTGAAAGAGAACCCGTATTTTAAGGGCTTTGACTGACCGGCCTGGCCCCATAAGCTAGAAAAATTTACCATTCCTCTGCCGAAAAATCCCACCGCCCTATTCTTTGATATAGCGACGCAAACACTGGGCGGTTTTTCCCCTGAAAACGGCGCTCTCTTCCGGTGCGAAACCGAGGAAGCGGAGGCGCTGAAACCGGCAAAGAAAACCGTTGCAATGAATCATCCGCAGAGGTACAATGCCACTAATCAGAGGGGCGAAAAAACACTTCCCGCCAGGACCGGCCAAGGAACGCCGGGGCTGGCGGGAAGCGTGCGTTTGACCACATGTTTGACCACAGACAGCTCTGGAGCACGTGGAAACAGTGGATTTAAGAGGTTTGAAGAGTACGCGAAAACGAGCGGAAAGGACCGGAAATGCCGGTAAACACACAGAAAAAATTTAGTTCAACCGTTTGGGAGCAGGATGCCGCAGGTTCGAATCCTGTCACTCGGACCAAATTTCGCAGAAAAGCCGCCTATTTATGCGGTTTTTCTGCGTTTTTTGTTCGATTTTTGCGGTTTTGCTATTTGCTGTTTCGTGGTGATTCAAGGGCCAAAACAGCGGCAGGCACATGAGCGAGGATGGCTGCCGAAACAGCCAAATCCCTAACCCATCCCTAACGGGGAAACTTCCGCATTTTGCCGTTTCTATCGGTCCCGTTGTCGGCTACTCCTGATCGTATGTCTACGCTGTGTAGGTCGTGAAGCAGGATTTCTCTTGCTATAAGTCAATCTTTGACCAATCTTAAATTCAATAGAGCGTCCACCAGTATTCGAACACTTTGCGATACTGGTTGCCCTTCTTCGATAGGTCGAAATACTTACGGACCTTTCGATTGGATCTTCGCTTCAGATACCGTTGACAATTGCTGGACTTCATATACTGAACATGCAGTCCAGAATGAAGTAACGTTCTTAATCTCTCATAGTCTCCCTTGATATACCCCATGTTTGGTGCATACCTGCTGTGTTGAATCAAAAACAGAAGATGGTCTGAGTGCCTGACACACTGGGTGCGGCGATATTGGCGGCCAGAACGTCGACCGCACCCGGGCTCGTTTTTAGTAGATCCCAAGATCTCGGCGATCCGCTTGTTTAACTCTTGCTCTGTCATAAGTCTTCCTGTTCTGTACGGCTCGGGTGATAGGGTTGACCCCGTGCCAGGAGCCACGCTGTTTCGCGTGGTATTCCCGCTGGGCTTTCTTACTGCGTTTGTCCAATGGAACCAACTGCGTCACAGCTGATCATCTCCTTTTTTTGTCTTGGTATAATCACCCCAGAGGGCATGGCACAGTGATAGCCAGTTGATATGCTGATAGCACTGTGGGTGTTTCAATCATGGACTCTTCTATAACAATCTCATTACGAATGGCAAAAATCGCTTGCTATTTCAGAACATATCAGGTATGCTGAAGTACTCCGCTGAGGCGGAGATCATCCTGATGAATGGAGGCGATCCATATGTCCATGATTCAGTTTCCTGTCATCGATCCCGTGGCTACCGGGGCGAATATCTGCCGGCTCCGGAAGGATCGCGGCCTGACAGTCCGAGATCTCCAGCACTATTTCGGATTTGAGGAGCCGCAAGCCATCTACAAATGGCAGCGGGGCCAGAGCCTTCCCAGTGTAGATAACCTCTATGCACTGAGCGCTTTGCTCCAGGTGCCGATGAACGAGATCATCATCTCCACTTCTCATATCGTTTCTTGGGAGCAGCAGGCAGCCGCCTGCTGCTCAGGTCTTTTTATGGGGAACTTTCTTCAGGTACAGTGGGCATGGCAGAATTTCAAAACTGCTTAGATCCTTATCCGCCTGTGACCATAGGCCTGCCGCGATCCTACTGGACGACTGCAGCCCTTGTGTGAACAAGCGACTTCATAAATAGAATATCACGCCATTATGGCAAGTATCAGAGAAGGATAAGGTCGAATTCTGCTTTTGACAATGGATATGTGTTAGAAATGGCAGTATTTCGGTGGACGAGGATGGAGGCGACTGACGAGCTTTTCACAATGAGTTATGAGCTCATGTTGCATTCATCAGATGCAGTCCATTCTTTGCCGGGGAATGCGCAGCATCATAATTCATCTGCGCCTGAACCGATCATCACTGCCTATCCATTCTGCCACGCCCACCACACCTGAAGGTGTGGTGACGGCATTTATGCAGCCGTACTCTTTTCGATAAAATCGCTGAGGATGTCCTCAAAGCTGTCATTTATGTCAAAGGGCGGCTCATAGGATACCTCGGTGTTGACCAGACACTTGTCCAGGGACATGGAGATCTCGTCAGCCCTCTTGCTGAGCGCCGTGGCCATGCCTCGGATCTTGTTCCGGTCAAAGTCGATGGTTGTGACCTGCGTGGCATCACAGCGGTAGGAGACCTGGTTTCCCTCGCCGTTGAATCGGAAGCCGGAGCCTCCGCCGGTAATGGTCTTTTCACTGTTGCGGAGCATGGTCATATGGCGGAATACCTCAGCCAATTCCTGACGCTGCCGGTTCAGGCCCACCTCGCTGTCCATATCCAAATCCAATGCGTTCTTGGCGGCGTGGATAGCCCGGCACAATTTCTCCCGCTCCTCCAGCAGGGACATGAGGAAGGCGGCTACCTCGTTGGCGTGGCCGGCATACTCGCTGGGAGCAGCTTCCTCCACTACGGCATCCTGAGTATCGGACATGACCTTGCTCCGAAGATGAGTGGTCTTGACCTTGACGATATTGCGCCGGTCCTGAAGGATGGCAGTGGCCTCACACATCAGAGCTTTCAGTTTATTCTGGAATCGAAACGCATCTTTCATATTCATGGATCATACCTCCCTATGTCACTCCCCGGCGGAACGATTTGATGGGTCAAGCATACTCCAAACTTGATCAATTGTCATTGAACTGCTGGTTGAATATGGCGAGGTTTGCTTTTTAGTGCGTTATAGGCGGTTCCGGCTTGGCCGTGGCCGTTTCCATGAAGCCGCCGGTATTCTCCGCCGCTTCTGGCTGTATGTCTACGCTGCGTAGGTTGTGAAGCCGCGCCCCTCCTGCTATAATCTCGATAAAACCTTTGTACAGGAGACCAAACTCATGAACTTATATGTCACCGGCAACACCATCAAGCAGCTGCGGGAGCAGAAAAAGATGACGCAGGCAGAACTTGCAGATAAGATCGATGTCAGCAGCAAGACCATTTCTAAGTGGGAGACCGCCAAAGGGCTGCCGGATATCTCGCTCCTCAAACCGCTTTCCGCCGCCCTGGGTGTCTCCGTCATGGAACTCATGAAAGGCGATGCTGTCATCAATCAAAACAGATCCGCCAATCTGCTCCGCTCCAAGCTGTACGTCTGCCCCATCTGCGGCAACGTGATCCACACCCTGGGGGATACGGTCATCAGCTGCTGCGGTGTATCTCTTCCGGCTTTGGAGGCTGAAGCGCCGGATGAACATCATGAGATCCAAATCGAGCCGGTAGAAGATGAGCACTTCATCACCGTCCATCATCCCATGACAAAATCCCACTACATTTCCTTTTTGGCCTATGTGACATCCGAAAAGTTTCAGATGATCAAGCTGTACCCGGAAGGAAACGCAGAGTGCAGATTTCGTCTCCGAGGGCGTGGATACCTGTATTGCTACTGCAACCGCCATGGATTGATGGTGAAGCAGATCCGATAACCAGGTGTGGTAAATACGAAACACAGACAGAGTGCATCCACAGGGGATGCACTCTGTCTGTGCATATAGGGACTCCCTTTCATCCCACTCTCTCGAACGGGATCACCTTGCACCGGCTCTCCTCCGGCGGGTCGGGCGGCTCGGGTTCCGGTTTGGCCGTGACCGTTTCCATGAAGCCGCCGATCTTTTCCGCCGCGCCCCTCTGCATCTCGTTGGTGATGTGCGTATAGGTGTCCAGGGTAAACCCGGCGCTGTAGTGGCCCAGCATGCTGGACAGGGTCTTCACATCCACGCCGCTGGAGAGGGCCATCGTGGCAAAAGTATGGCGCAGATCATGGAAGCGAACGCGCTCCTCGATGCCGGCCTGCGCCAGCAGTTTCCGGTTGATCCTGGACACCGCATCCGGGCTCCAGTAGCCGCCGGTGCGGGGCGACGGAAACAGGATGGGGTTGTCTGGATGCTGCTCATGCTCCTGTACCAGCAAGTCCACCGCCTGCTGGGACAGCGCCACCCTGCGGACGGAGTTCTTAGTTTTCGGCTCCGTCACCACCAGCTCCCCGTCGATGCGGGCGACCTGCTTGCTCACCGAGAGGATGCGGTCCTTCACATTCAGGTCATCCCACCGGAGCGCCAGCAGCTCCCCACGCCGCAGGCCGCTGGACAGCTCCAGGAAGAACATGGGCAGGACGCCGTACTTCTCCGCCTCGCTGAGATATACCCCCAGCTTCTCCGGCGGGATGATGGCCATCTCCTTTTTCTCCTTGGGCGGGATGCGGCAGTTGTCGCAGGGGTTGTACGGAAGGCCCTGCGGACGAAAAGTTGGACCAAATGATATGGAAACGAATCAACAAGTCAGCCCCAGGCTGCGCCTGAAGTCCATGGGGCTGCGCCAGCCAAGGGACTGCTTGATGCGCTCCCGGTTATACCAGTGCAAATAACTGTCGAGGATGGAAATAAACTGCCGCAGAGATACGCCCTCCCAGGAAACTCCATAGAACATCTCGTTCTTCAGCCGCCCAAAGAATCCCTCGCAGGCAGCGTTGTCCGGAGAACAGCCTTTCGCCGACATGGAGCGCCGCAGGCCGGCTGCTCTCATGCGCTGGATCCAGCCCGGCCAGCGGTAATGCCCGCCCCGGTCCGAATGGAGGATGGGCCGTTCCCCTTCCCGCAGCCCGGAAATCGCCGCATCCAGCATGGAATTGACCAACCGGGCATTGGGAGATGTCCCGATCGCCCAGGTCACCGCCATGCCGTCAAAGCAGTCAATGATCGGGGAAAGATACACTTTGCCTGCAGGCAAACGAAATTCCGTGATATCTGTCAGCCACTTCTCGTTTGGCTTTTCCGCATGAAAATCCCGGTTGATAAGATTGGGCGCCGCCGGGCTGATCTCGCCAAGATAAGAGTTGTAGTGCCGGCGTCTGATGTTTCGGACCACAAGGCATTCCTCTTTCATTACACGGCGAATGACTTTCTCGGACACGCTGCGTCCGAGGCCTTTCAAGACGGCGTGGAGCCGCCGGTAGCCGTAGCAGCCATTCACAGCCGCAAAGGCCTCCCGGATCTCCTGCCGCAGGTTTTGGTATTTATCCGGTCTGTTCAACACTCGTTCCTGATAAAAGTAACTGCTTTTGGACAGATGCAGGCAGTCCAGCAGTTCCTTCAGCCGATATGCGTTTCTCAGGGCGTCAATCACTGCGGCTTTTTCCTGGTTGCTCAGGTTATTTGGATTGACGCCCTCTTCTTTTTTTAGGATCTCGTCCGCCTTTTTCAGGACATCTACCTCCAGCTGCAGCCGGTGGCGGGTCTTCTCCAACTCCATGTTCTCTCGCCGCAGAGACTCCACCGCTTCCACCAGCGCGGCATTTTCCGCCCGCAATGCCTCCAGTGCCGCCTCGCTCAGCGGTTCCTCCGGTTTTTTCATCTCATCTGTACACTCCCCGGCAAACAGCTTTTCCCGCCAGAAATACAGGTTGGAGTGGCTCACTCCGTATCTGTTTGCGATCTTTTCAGCGCCACCGCCTCTGGCGCAGAATTCCACCACGGCTTCGCGCTTCTGCTCTGGTGTACATTTTACGGCACTTTGCCTGGAGATACAAGGCTGTCCCTCCGGTGGGCCGGATTCCAGCACCCATTGACGCAGCCGCTCCCGATCCACATACCCCAGGGCTTTGGAGGTCCTGGTGTAGTTGCATCCGTTGGCGTAAGGCCCTGCGGACGAAAAGTTGGACCAAATGATATGGAAACGAATCAACAAGTCAGCCCCAGGCTGCGCCTGAAGTCCATGGGGCTGCGCCAGCCAAGGGACTGCTTGATGCGCTCCC